>NZ_KQ087598.1:0-3189867 GCF_001030225.1 Enterobacter sp. BIDMC92 | reverse complement strand
GGCTCAATGTGCTGCCCGTCGAGGTGCGTGGCTAACAATGCAGGCTGCGGCGCAACAGGGATTTTCTGCGGCGGCAGAGCCGGTTTCGGGGCCTGGCCTGGCTCAATGTGCTGGCCGTCGAGATGCGTGGCTAACAATGCAGGCTGCGGCGCAACAGGGGTTTTCTGCGGCGGCAGAGCCGATTTCGGAGCCTGGCCGGGCTCAATGTGCTGGCCGTCGAGGTGCGTGGCTAATATTGCTTTTGATGGTTCAATAATCAAAGGCTGCTTAGTTGTTGTCGTTACAATGCTTGCAGCTTTTATAGTATTAGTTGGTGTTGAAATTACTCCTGGCTCGTTTAATGTTGTTTTAGTATTAGTTACAGCAGTAATACCAGTCGTTACCAAAGGTATATTAGTAGTTAATTTTACTTGTGCAGTTGTAGAAGGAGTTAAGGTGCTCATTGATACAGGTGGAGCGATACCGCCGATCTGATTTACATAGATAACTTTATCTTGTGCCTGATCATAATAGCTATTGCTTAATAAAGTGTAGTTAGCATCTTTCAGGCTATTAGCAGTTAACACGCCGTTACGAATCCACGGAGCATATTTTACAATATCTGGATGCGATTTAAAGTAAGAGTTGGCGGCAGCAAGGTCAGCACCAGTTAAAGAAGCTTCAGCTACACCAGTAGACACAGCACTAAACACAAAAATAGCAACAGCAGATTTAGATAAACTCATTTAAAAGCTCTCATTACTTAAACAATAAATAAAAAGTAAGGGCGCTATCCTGGCGGGAAGATACAACTTCTTGTTATATCTGCATTAATTCACGATTAACGAAAAAGTTTTAGTTTGGTGACTTATTTCGTAACGTGCAGTAACTATCTTTGAATGTGTAATTTTGGTTATTGATCTAAATCATAAATCGCATTAATAGCTAATTTAGTTCATTGTAATAGAAAAGATATTACCTGTTTAATATCAATAATATAAGTTTTAAGATGGTTTGATTTTATGATATGTATGAAATGAAAACTCATAAATATTTTTTAAGTTTTTTGGCGAGGAAAGATGAAAAATAGGCGAAATAGTTAATGTAAATTAATGGATCTCTCTCTCTGTTTTATTATTGAATCCTTCTTATGTTTTGAATGAAAGCAATGCTGAGCCTAACAGTAATCCTGCAGTTTTTTGCTAAAAATATTGTTGTTGAAAACTCAAGCGAAAATGTATCTAGATATAAATTTATATGACTTAGTAACAGAATTGTTATACAAAATGGAGAGTCTGAAGGAGGGGCATGCTAGCCCCATGTTTAAAGGTTTTTTTTGCTATGCTTGTTTCTTTTCATTCCAGGCATCGGAATGCAAGATATTGCCATCCTTATAAAGGTGAGTGATTTTCTCGTAGGCTAAAGAAATATCTTCCATATGGCCTGTACCCGTAGCCGTTCGGGTATCGTGCATTAAAGGGCTAAAGCTAACTACTTTCACACGTTCTAATGTAATGGTGTAGTAAATTTCCTCTTGCCCGCTGTAGTTGATACGATAGAAATTAAACTCAGCGCTTTTAAGAGTCTGCCCCGTTGCAACAGCTTTAAACAGATAGGGTGATGAACTGTCAATCTCTTTAGTGAAATTGAATGAGCAATGTTGTCGGTTTCCTGTTACTTTACCTGTTAAATTGTCTGTAGGAATGATCACGCTATGCTGTAAGCTACGTAGTTCTATGCTTCCATCACGTCCATGAACGTCACAAGACCCCATGATCTGAGATCCACCATCATCTTTTAAAATCAAATGTACTGGTACAGCCATTTTTAACGCTCCTTGCTGTTAGTCGTATAACCATCTTCCTGCTTTAGCCGATTCTGCAAACATCCTTACAGTAAGAGGTTTTGAGATTTGCTTTACTGGTTTATCAGTAAACCATCTTCTAAAGAACCACGTTCTAAACCACGGATAATATTTCTGATAATTCATTGCTGACATGTCAACATTAAAAAAACTGTCGTATTTATTAATGCAATAAATTAAATCATCATCGTCTGCATAATCTTGAAGAATATCATCAAGCTCTAACGGTATCAGCTTTCCTGTGAATGTACCTAACACAGGTAACTCTTTACGGAATAGCTCTAAAACTTCCTGATCTGTTACCATATCCGATCTTTCTCGTGTGCGATTATGTTGTAGTCACGAACGGTTTTATAAACGATTTGACTAATATCGCTCGCTACTATAGCCCAACCAACAACAGGTAATCCACGCCCTACAAAAGCGCCCAGGTTAGTAACATATTTAGGCTTAAGTGTTGTTATGCTCGCTTCTGTAAGAGTTGGAAGTCTTATAGGTAATTCAGTGTTAAGAAGTTGGCGAAGGTATTTTGATGCTATTGACGTTCCCGCTGTGGTTCCGTAAGGTTTACCTCTTGTTTTTAATAATGGCAGACCCAGAATAATACAGCTCATTGAAATAACATCTTTAATTCCGCCAAATTGATTATTAACTCTATCCAGTAAAATCCAAAAAAATAACTCTCCTGCAGTGATATTGCATACGCCACGATAGAAATATGTTCCATTTAATTCTTCAACTGTATCCATCAGTAACCCTTTAATTTCAGGTAACATGTTGATTAATCGTACTGCGCGCAAGTACAAAGGGGAAGCTGTTTTTATGAAAAAGCACTTAAAATCAAAGTGCTGTTGGCTAAATGATAAAGGTTATGTGTGCAGGCTATACATTGACACATTCGCATACCAGTGAATTATATAAGGGAAAGAGAAGGGAATTGATTAGTTACTGCTCAATATCATCTCTTAAAATGTTAATTATTTTCTTTTCTGTGAAGGACCTTTTAGTTATTTAACTAAAAAGACAGTGAGTAATAGAATGTCGTTGTTCTTTCTGAGCACTCGAAGTCTTTCGCTCCTGCCTTGCGTGAAGAATCATTATCCGAAAGGGCGCGCTTGCTTGAGCAAGCAACTTCCCCTAATCTGGCAAAATGTAAGCTAATGCTTACCAAATGACTCGGGGTGCCCTTCTTTGTGAAGGCTGAGAAATACCCGTATTACCTGATCTGGATAATGCCAGCGTAGGGAAGTCAGATGCCTTCCCGGTCATCGCTTCTTCACGCAAGGCAGGAGCGAAACCATGCAGCCTGACCTGCTCGATTTACACGTTTTACACCACTTCCGAACCCGTTCTCCGCTTACGCATTGTATGACCAACGATGTCGTGCAGACCTTTACGGCCAACGTTTTGCTGGCGCTTGGCGCATCCCCCGCGATGGTGATCGAGGCCGAAGAGGCTGAACAGTTTGCCGGGATGTCCGATGCGCTGCTGATTAACGTTGGCACGCTCACATCGCCGCGCGCCCAGTCAATGCGTCGTGCCATTGAAAGTGCAGTGGAGGCAGGCAAACCCTGGACGCTGGACCCGGTGGCGGTGGGCGCCCTGGCGTTCCGCACCCGTTTTTGCCATCAAATTCTTGCCCTGAAACCGGCGGCCATTCGCGGCAATGCCTCCGAAATCCTGGCCCTTGCCGGCATGAGCACGGGTGGACGTGGCGTTGATACGACCGATACCGCTGCCAGCGCGGTGCCAGCTGCCGAGGCGCTGGCCCGCCAGACCAACGCCATTGTGGTCGTCACCGGTGAAGTGGATTACATCACCGACGGACAGCGAACCCGCACGGTCACGGGTGGTGACCCGCTGATGACGCGCGTGGTGGGCACCGGGTGTGCGCTCTCTGCCGTTGTGGCGGCAAGCTGCTCGCTGCCGGGCGACAGGCTGGATAACGTCGCTGCCGCCTGCGGCTGGATGAAACGGGCCGGATCGGTTGCCGTTGCGCACTCTCGTGGCCCGGGCAGTTTTGCCAGCGCGTTCCTGGATGCGCTTTACACGCTGGAGGTACCGGCATGAAACGGATTAACGCCCTGACCATTGCCGGCACCGATCCCAGCGGCGGCGCCGGTATCCAGGCTGACCTGAAAACGTTCTCGGCTCTTGGCGCGTACGGTTGCTCGGTGATAACCGCGCTGGTGGCGCAAAATACGCGCGGGGTGCAGTCGGTCTACCGTATCGAGCCCGATTTTGTCGCCGCACAGCTGGATTCGGTGTTCAGCGACGTGCGCATCGATACCACCAAAATCGGCATGCTGGCCGAGACGGACATTGTTGAAGCGGTGGCGGAACGGCTTAAGCGTTATCAGGTGCAAAACGTGGTGCTGGATACCGTCATGCTGGCAAAAAGTGGTGACCCGCTGCTCTCCGCTTCCGCCGTGGAGACGCTGCGCAAAAAGCTGCTGCCGCAGGTGGCGCTCATTACCCCTAATCTGCCTGAAGCTGCCGCGCTGTTAGGTGCGCCGCACGCGCAAACTGAGCGTGAAATGAAAGAGCAGGGGAATGCCCTGCTGGCGATGGGCTGCGGGGCGGTGCTGATGAAGGGCGGCCATCTGGATGACGAGGAAAGTCCGGACTGGCTCTTCACACGCGAAGGCGAAGTGCGTTTCACCGCCCCGCGCGTGCAAACCAAAAATACCCATGGCACGGGCTGTACGCTCTCGGCCGCGCTGGCGGCGCTGCGTCCACGGCATGAA
Organism: Enterobacter sp. BIDMC92; assembly: GCF_001030225.1. NCBI lineage: Bacteria > Pseudomonadati > Pseudomonadota > Gammaproteobacteria > Enterobacterales > Enterobacteriaceae > Enterobacter > Enterobacter sp. BIDMC92. The sequence goes on along the minus strand of NZ_KQ087598.1, from coordinate 3,185,277 downwards.
AACTGGGCCGATACGGTGCAGGAAGCGAAAGCCTGGCTCTCCGCGGCGCTGGCAAAAGCCGATACTCTGGAAGTGGGTCACGGTATTGGGCCGGTTCACCATTTTCATGCATGGTGGTAGGCCTTATACTGGCAGAACACATCACGCCTGAGAAAAACAGAGATGGAACAAGCGCATACCCGGTTAATCGCTCAATTGAATGAACGGATCGCCGCGCCCGATAACACGCCGCTGTACCTGAAGTTTGCCGAAACGGTAAAAAACGCGGTGCGCAGCGGGGTGCTGGAGCATGGCAATATTTTGCCCGGCGAGCGCGATCTGAGTCAGTTAACCGGCGTGTCGCGTATTACCGTGCGTAAAGCGATGCAGGCGCTGGAGGAAGAGGGCGTGGTGACGCGCGCCCGCGGCTATGGCACGCAAATCAACAATATCTTCGAATATTCCCTGAAAGAGGCGCGCGGTTTTTCCCAGCAGGTGGTGTTGCGCGGTCAAAAGCCGAATACGCTGTGGGTCAACAAGCGGGTGGTGAAGTGTCCGGAAGAGGTGGCGAATCACCTTTCCATCCCCCCCGAGAGCGAGGTATTCCTGCTCAAACGTATTCGCTACGTTGATGAGGACGCCGTCTCGATTGAGGAGTCCTGGGTGCCGGTTGGGTTAATTCCCGACCCGGATGCGATCGGTATTTCGCTCTACGATTACTTCCGCAGCCAGAATATTTTCCCGCAGCGTACCCGCTCGCGCGTTAGCGCCCGCATGCCGGACAGCGAGTTTCAGGCGCACATCAAGATGGATGAAAAAATACCGGTGCTGGTGATCAAGCAGGTTGCGCTCGATCAGCAGCACCGGCCGATTGAGTACAGCATCAGCTACTGTCGCAGCGATCTATACGTCTTTGTGTGCGAGGAGTAGCGCCTCGCGCGTCGGGGCGCAATCACCGCCACGGTGGCTTACCACCCAGGCGGCGACCGCGTTGCCGAGTTGCACCGCGTCTGCCAGCGACCATCCCGCCGCCAGCCCGGCAAGCGTACCGCCCGCATGGCTGTCGCCAGCGCCAATGGTGTCCACCACCGTGGCGGGAAACGCCGGAACAACGCCTGAGGCGTTACCGTCATACCACGTAGCACCGTCTTTATCATGGCGCACAATCAGCGCGGCGCCGAAGCGCTCCTGCCATGCCTCACCCAGGTTTTCAGCCTCCATACCCAGTCTTTCAGCAGCGATCTCCGCTTCCTGACGATTAAGCGAGACGATCGGCCTGCAGGCCATAATCCGTGCCATCAGCGCGTCAGGGATATCCGCAATGCGTGGGCCGAAATCGATAAACGCCGTCACGTCCCGCAACCCTTCCAGCCAGCCCGTCAGCAGCTCGCCGCACGGCGAGGCCAACTGGTAGCCGGACAAATAGACCAGGCTGTTTTGCGGAACGTGAAGCGCATCCAGCCAGCGCTGTTGCCACTGGTTCTCCACGCCGCTAAAGGACATAAAGGTGCGCTCGCCGTCAGGCTCCACCAGCGCCAGACACCAGCCGTTGTCGCCGGTTTCGGCCTCCACGGCGCTGTGCAGATCCTGCTTCGCCATCGCGTTACGAATAATATCCGCCCACACGCCGTGGCCGACAGGCAGGGCGTTTTGCGCCGAAATGCCGAGCCGCTTCAGGGCGATGGCCGTGTTCAGCGCGCAGCCGCCAATATTTACCCCCTGCTGTTTTAACTCGATATCGCACCCGCGCCAGGGCAGGGCCCAGGCGTCGGCGATGACGTCAATCACCGCCGCGCCCAGCACTGTCACCGGGCGCGTGGCGTGCAGGGTTTCCAGGCGTTGGGCAAATGAACTCATACCCCCTCCCTTTGCTCCCGGTAGTGCAGCAGTTTTTCGCAGTAATGGCCGAAATCAAGCTGATTGACGGCGTCAAGCTCGGCTTTAAGCGCCGGGTCAATGGCCTGCACGCCGTGGAGCGCACCGCAGATGGCCGTCGCCATTGCGCCAATGGTGTCGGTGTCCCCGCCCAGGTTGGCGCATAGCACCGCGCAGCGGTTTGGATCGGTTCCTGCCAGTTCGACCATCGCGATGGCCGCCGGAACGGACTCAATGGTGCTGGTTCCCGCACCAGTCAACTGGTAAATCCGCTCGCTGGCGGAGTCGATACCGTTGGCTTCCCGTACGGTCTTCAGCGCCAGCTCAATACGTGCCGCCAGCGAGGCGCTGAAGGTAGTGGTTTTCGCCTCCTGGGCATAGCGGGAGATACCCGGCAGGGCATCGACGATGTTCTGCCAGCGTTCCCCGTCGATGGCGCGTGAAACCGCCCAGGCAATCACCACCGCGCCGGCAATCGCGAGGTCAGATTTATGGGTCGGGCTGGAGGCCAGCGCCACCTGCGCGACAAAGTGTTCCAGCCGCGTCGCCGGAAGCAGGCAGCCCAGCGGGGAGGCACGCATCGCCGCTCCGTTGGTGACACCGTTGTTTTCCAGCTCGCTGACCGGTTTCCCGTCACGAATAGCGTTAAGCGCGATTTTCGATGTCGGGCCAAGCACGTTCTTGTTAAAGGCGTCGAAATCGAGCGCCCAGCGCAGAATATGTTTGCCGATAACATCCGCGTTAATTTCCCCTTCGCACTCAATGATCGCATCCGCCAGGCACAGCGCCATTGAGGTATCGTCGGTGAACTCCGCGCGCTTAAAATAACAGGCCGCGTTATTCTCCGCCGGGCCGGGTAAGAAGCGGTCTATCCAGCCGAAGTGCGCTTTGACGCGCTTTCGCGGCCACAGCTCCGACGGCATGCCCATCGCATCCCCTAACGCCTGCCCATAGAGGGCACCGAGAACACGTTCTTGTTTCATTTAACTTCCCCTTGTGTCAGCGCAGAATCGCCATCCACCACCTCAATTGCGGTGATCTCAGTATCCGATTCGCGGAAAAACAGCATAAACAGCACGGCAATCACAGCAATCATGATCCCGCCGAATGTCCACATTCCGGCCCAGTTGAAGGTCAGCCCATTCACCGGCTCTTTGTATGCGAACATTTTTTCCATCATTACGCCGCCGAGGCGGTAGCCCAGCAGGCTACCAAACCCCTGACAGCAGAGCGTAATCAGGCCTTGCGCGGCAGTGCGCATATGCACCGGCGATTTTTTATCCACGTAGATATACGCGGTGACGTAGTAGAAGTCGTAGCTCACCCCATGCAGCAGAATGCCGAGGAACAGCAGGGCATAGGTGAAGTACTGCTCTGCGCCGCCGTAAACAAAGAAACCGTAGCGGATAGCGGCGGTGATCAAGCCCAGCAGCAAGACCTTCTTAATACCAAAGCGTTTGGTGAAGAACGGCAGCGCCAGCATGAAGAAGATTTCAGAGAACTGACCGAGCGTCATCCAGCCGGTGGCGTTTTTCATTCCCACTTCCGTGAGATAGCCGTTGGCGAAGATGTAGTAGAAGGCCAGCGGCATGGCGAACAGAAACGAGCAGAAGAAGAACACCAGGAAGTTTTTGTCGCGCAGCAGGATCAATGCATCCAGCCCCAGCATCACTTTGAAATCCAGCTTGCCGGTACTTTTCGGCGGCGTGTTCGGCAGGAACAGGGCAAACACGCCGAGCAGGGCGGAGCTGGCCGCGGTCATCAGCAATGGAATATTGGTATCGGAAATATCGTTGTAGCCCAGCATCTGCGGCAGGAAGCCGCACGCCAGCCCGGAGGCGATCCAGCCGATAGTTCCCATCACGCGGATGCGCGGGAAATCGGCCTCGACGTCGTCCACGTTGGCGAAGGCAATACTGTTGGTCAGCGCGATGGTGGGCATGTAGGTCAGGGAGTAAACCAGCAGCAGCGGGAAGAAGGTGCTGAACTGGGTTTGCTGTGCGGCGAAGTACATCAGAATCGCGCCGGTAAACATCAGTACCGCCAATACTTTCTGCGCGGCAAAGAAGCGGTCGGTCAGCGAGCCGACAAGAATAGGTGAGAGGATAGCGGCAATAGCGGTACAGGCGTAAGACCAGCCGATCTCCCCGGCGGTAAACCCGCTTTTGCTCAGCCACAGCCACAGCGGTACGAACCAGGCTCCCCAGATAAACCATTCAACAAACATCATGAATGACAGTTGGACTTTCGTTTTCATTGTTTAATCCTGCATGTCAGAGGGTACGCCTTTAACATACCATTCAATAATACCTTTTAAATACCTTTGTGGTGATTGTTTGATCAATGTAACAGTTTTGTTGTACACGAATCGAGCCAGCAGATTGTGCTGAAAAAAAATGCAAAAGGTGGAAAATCTGTTAAGTCGGTACCAGGCTTAGTCTGCCCAGAAATAATGGGACTGGATAAACACACACCGACACGACGTCGGACTTACGGGAGTATCACATGACTGATATTGCGCAGTTGCTTGGCAAAGACGCCGACAGCCTTTTACAGCATCGTTGTATGACCATTCCAGCCGACCAGCTTTATCTGCCTGGTCATGACTACGTCGACCGCGTGATGGTCGATAACAACCGTCCGCCTGCCGTGCTGCGAAACATGCAGACGCTCTACAACACCGGGCGGCTCGGTGGCACCGGGTATCTCTCTATTCTGCCGGTAGACCAGGGCGTTGAGCACTCGGCGGGTGCCTCTTTCGCGGCGAATCCGCTCTATTTTGATCCGAAGAATATTGTTGAGCTGGCGATTGAAGCGGGCTGTAACTGCGTGGCGTCCACCTATGGTGTGCTGGCCTCGGTCGCGCGTCGCTATGCGCACCGCATTCCGTTCCTCGTGAAGCTCAACCACAATGAAACCCTCAGCTACCCCACCGAATATGATCAAACCCTCTACGCCAGCGTCGAGCAGGCGTTCAATATGGGGGCGGTCGCCGTAGGGGCGACGATCTATTTCGGCTCTGAACAGTCCCGTCGTCAGATTGAAGAGATCTCTGCGGCGTTTGAGCGCGCGCACGAGCTGGGCATGGTGACCGTGCTGTGGGCTTACCTGCGTAACCCGGCGTTCAAAAAAGACGACGTGGATTACCATGTGTCCGCGGACCTGACCGGGCAGGCGAACCACCTGGCGGCCACCATCGGCGCGGATATTGTGAAGCAGAAAATGGCCGAGAATAACGGCGGGTACAAAGCGGTGAACTTCGGTTACACCGATGACCGCGTGTACAGCAAGCTGACCAGCGATAACCCGATAGACCTTGTGCGCTACCAGCTGGCGAACTGCTACATGGGCCGTGCGGGGCTGATTAACTCCGGCGGCGCGGCGGGCGGGGATACTGACCTGTCAGACGCGGTGCGTACGGCGGTTATCAACAAGCGCGCGGGCGGCATGGGGCTGATCCTGGGCCGTAAGGCGTTTAAGAAATCGATGGCCGACGGCGTGAAGCTGATCAATGCGGTGCAGGACGTCTATCTGGACAGTAAAGTGACGATTGCCTGACGTCTCCCTTTCCCTGTGGGGAGAGGGTTCCCCAGTAGTTTTTTTACCGAAAGCGACGAATGTTTCTACAGGAAAATTTAATGATTTACAGCGACGTCCTGGTCCGGCTGTAAATCGCTGAGGCGTTTCCTGCAGGCCGGGGCGAGGCGCAGGGATGCGCCGAGAGGGCGGGCTTTACAGGGATGTTACCTCCGCCCGTCCCCGAAAAGCCGGAAGGAATAAGCCGAGGGCACCGCGAAGCGGCGATTTACCGCCGGGAGCCCGGGTCGCCAGGGTGGTGGCGATTGAGCCACCCTGGCACGTTCACCGGTCATGTCGTTACAGAGTAGCAAGGAACATAAAGTGAACGGAATTACCTCCACAGTCGTATGTTCCCCCCTCACCCCAGCCCTCTCCCTCAAGGGAGAGGGAGTTGTCTGTGCAGGCATTATTATGAGAGGGCATCATCGCGTACTATGCTAAACGTCAGCGCAGAAGCACACAGTCCGGCGGCAACCGGCACTGCAGCGCGCCGGGCAACACCTCAATGCGGAACTGCGTCCCGCTCAGCGGTTCCCCGTCAAGGTTAAACGTCATCCCGTGCGGGGCATTGACCTCAAACCATGCGGATTTCCCGTCAATGATATTCGGACTCTCTTCCGGCTGCGTCAGCGTGGTAAACAGCGCGGGCAGCAGGCCGTCGCCCGTGAAAATCCGCAACTGTAGCTGACCGTCATTAATCAGCGCCTCCGGGCACAACTGCTGCCCACCGCCCGCCTGGCGGCCATTGCCAATGCCAATCACCAGCGCGTCACCCTGCCACTGAAAATCCTCGCCGCGAATTTCGCAGCGGTCAGGCTTGAGGGTATCCATGCGCATCAGACCGTGGATCAGGTAAGAGACGCCGCCCAGCGCCGCCTTCAGTTTTTCCGGTGTTTCGCTGGTGATACGCGTACCGAACCCGCCCGTCGCCATATTGATAAAGCAGGTTTTGTCATTCACCTGAGCAATGTCCACGGCGGTGGCTTTACCGAGGATGGCCAGCTGGAGCGCCTTCGCTAACTCCTCAGGGATCCCGGCGCTGGTGGCAAAATCATTGGCGGTGCCGAGCGGTAAAATGCCCATCACCGGGCGGTTTGCTGTCGGCAGGTCGATAAGTGCAGAGGCGATCTCATTGATGGTGCCATCGCCGCCGCCGGAAATGATGGTCTTAACGCCCAGTCGAATGCCTTCATCGATGTACCGTGCTGCGTCACCTTTTTCGAATGTCACCCGGACGTGAATTCGCGCACCGTCTTCACGTAGTTCGGTTATTGCCTGGCGCAACAGATCGTTGCCTGCACTTTTGCCATTGAGAATCAATAAACTGTCTGGATAGGTTGCCATCCTCGCTGCTCCCTTTTTTAGCGTTAGTAAGAGTGTATAGCAGAGAGAAAAAAAGCAGGTAAGAACAGGATGAAAGGCAAAAATAAGGCTGCGAAAAGGGGATTTATCCCCCTTCATGGCGTTTATCTTTTATATGCCGGTTCCTCAAAGGACTCATACCCTTAACGTTTGAACCCTGCCGTTTGTTTATGCTCTATTTTCAACTGCTTACGCCAGACCCGATTATGTAGCGTTAGCGCAATTGATCGGTAAAAGACCGATGTATTCATCCACACGATATTCAGGCAGAAAAATCCCAATCCTAATAATGAGGTTATTTGCGGTGTGTAATTCTCTACAGAGCTGAATACAAGCGAAACCCACGTCCAGATAAAGTAAACGATGCTCATCAAGCCAGTCAGTGTAATGACAGAAATATGCAGTTTATATCCCGTTAAGGATCCTCTGGCAGTTAGAAACATCGTGCTCATCACAACCATGCAATACACCACTGCTGCAAGGAATACTCCCATCATTACCTTAAACTCAGGTAAGCCGAGCAGGCGAAATAGCAACATCCAGACAGAAACTTGTAGCATAGCGTAGCAAAAAATAGTGAGTAAGGTACTTATTGCTAATGGAATGCCTGTCATATGTACACCCACAGGAACACCGAACTGACCTTTTAAGCGATCTTTCAATGATTCAAGCCGCTGGAGATCGTCAGTCGCCATTTGACGTGTAATCAGAGTACTTAATGCAAGGCTCTTCTTGATGTATTTTATCATGTCCGGGTCAATTACTTCCTGTATATGAAAAAGACTGAATCAAACCAAAAACGTATTTTCCAGATTGTGTAATATTCTGAGGATTCCGGATTGTACCCGAGATAGCACTGCCCAACACCCTTCATATGGTGGGTCTTTGCAATTTGATTCTTAATAAGTGGACTGAAAGGTGCAAAAAAATAAGCCCGCGTAAGGGAGATTACGCAGGCTAAGGAGGTGGTTCCTGGTACAGCTAGCATTTATGGGTTATGTTTTTCAGCGGGGGGATAATACCCGTATTGAACGAAGCGGTATGTGATCCGATTCTAAGAATTATCCCAGCGCGAAAAAATTTCCCCGATTAACTATTTGCCGTGTGGGTTTCGGGTGCTTTCACCGTTGAAATTACGCATCAGCAGCGCAAACTTCAGCTCCACCTCTTCCGGCACCGGCAGCCAGACGGTATGACCGTCACCTGGCGCCACGTCAATCGCTTCGCCTTTGCCGTTTTCCAGATGCTCCAGCGTGAAGTTCATGTTGCCCTGCGGGGTCATCAGCTCCAGGCTGTCGCCTTTGGTGAACTTGTTTTTCACCGCTACGGCCGCCAGCGCGCCTTTGCGCTCGCCGGTGAAGTCACCGACAAACTGCTGGCGCTCGGATACGGAGTAGCCGTGCTCGTAGTTCTGGTAGTCGTCATGGGTATGACGGCGCAGGAAGCCTTCGGTATAGCCGCGATGCGCCAGGCCTTCCAGGGTCTCCAGCAGGCTGGTATCGAACGGTTTACCGGCGGCGGCATCGTCGATGGCTTTGCGGTACACCTGCGCGGTGCGCGCGCAGTAGTAATAGGATTTGGTGCGGCCTTCGATTTTCAGGGAGTGCACGCCCATCTGGGTCAACCGCTCGACGTGAGCAACAGCGCGCAGATCTTTTGAGTTCATGATGTAAGTGCCGTGCTCATCTTCAAAGGCGGTCATGTACTCGCCCGGACGTTTGGCTTCTTCAATCATAAATACGCTGTCGGTGGGCGCGCCGATGCCCAGCGTAGGCTCAACGTTAGTCACCGGGATAGGTTCATGCTTGTGGACGATATTGCCGATGTCGTCCTCTTTGCCTTCCTGGACGTTATATTCCCAGCGGCAGGCGTTGGTGCAGGTCCCCTGGTTCGGGTCGCGCTTGTTGATGTAACCAGAGAGCAGGCAGCGGCCGGAGTAGGCCATGCACAGCGCGCCGTGAACGAAGATTTCGATTTCCATATCCGGCACCTGGGTGCGGATCTCTTCGATCTCTTCCAGGGAGAGCTCGCGGGAGAGAATGACGCGGGTCAGCCCCATCTGCTTCCAGAATTTCACCGTCGCCCAGTTTACGGCGTTAGCCTGTACGGAGAGGTGAATATCCATCTCCGGGAAGTTCTCCCGAACCAGCATGATTAAACCCGGATCCGACATGATCAGCGCGTCCGGCCCCATCTCCACCACCGGCTTCAGGTCGCGGATGAAGGTCTTGAGCTTGGCGTTGTGCGGCGCGATGTTGACCACCACGTAGAATTTTTTGCCCAGGGCATGCGCTTCATTGATGCCGAGCTGCAGGTTCTCGTGGTTGAATTCATTGTTACGCACGCGCAGCGAGTAGCGCGGCTGGCCCGCGTAGACAGCGTCGGCACCATAGGCGAAAGCGTAACGCATATTTTGCAGCGTTCCCGCCGGGGAAAGGAGTTCCGGTTTAAACATGTTTGTTCTCGTTCTGATGACAGGTCAGATCCGCGTGCACACGGTGCAGCGGTAAGGGGAGATCCCCCACTTTAAGGGCGGGCATTGTAGCGCTGCGGGGCAGGGAGGTAAAGCGCCGGGTCGCGTCACCGTTTTCCCGGCGCGCGTCCTGCTGTCAGGTATTGTCTTTTACCGTCTGAGATGACCCGTTCGTTTTGACGGAGGCGATACCCTTATCACGGGATTGTTCCGTCGCATAAAGCTGGCTGCTGCCAATCACCTGATGATTACCCGCCCTGAGATTGAAATGGAACTTACCGTTCGAGGCTGTTTTCTTTTCGTAACGCTCGTCCTGCGGGCTGTTCGTGCGTACGGAAGCAATGCCGTTTTCGGCGGCACTTTTACTGGTGTAAAGCTCGCTGGTCAGGATGATCTCCCCGTTTCCAGCTTTCAGCACAAACCTGAACTGACCATCACTGCTTTTACTTAATTCGAACCAACCAGACATAGGAACTCCTTGAGCGAAAGTAAAAATTATCAGCACCAGTTATAAGTAAGCGAACCGGTAAAAAGAGTATGGTTGATTCCTGGATGGATTCCAGAAAAGAAAAAACCCGCCAGACGGCGGGTTTCAGAGGTGAAACGTCACACTATCCGGCACGCATCCGCTTCCCAGCGATACCCCACGCCATACACTGCACGAATAAATGACTGTTCAGCGTCCAGCGCCTCCAGCTTGCGGCGCAGGTTTTTGATGTGGCTGTCGATGGTGCGGTCGGTCACGACGCGGTAATCGTCATACAGGCGGTTCAGCAGCTGTTCGCGGGAGAAGACTTTCCCCGGCTCGTGGGAGAGGGTTTTCAGCAGGCGGAACTCGGCGGGCGTGAGGTCCAGCAGTTTGCTGCGCCAGCTCGCCTGGAAACGGCTTTCATCCACAATCAGCGGGCTTTGCGCGTCCAGCACCTGAAGCTCGCGCTGCGGTTTACAGCGGCGCAGAATGGTTTTCACGCGGGCGACCACTTCACGCGGGCTGTAAGGTTTGCAGATGTAATCGTCCGCGCCAATTTCGAGCCCCAGCAGGCGGTCGATCTCTTCAATTTTGGCGGTGACCATCACGATCGGCACGTCGGAGAAGCGACGAATTTCCCGGCACAGGGTCAGGCCATCGGTACCGGGCAGCATCAGATCCAGCAGGATCAGGTCCGGCGGCGTCTGGCGCACGTACGGCAGCACCTGGTCGCCGTGGCTAATCAGCGACGGGGCATAGCTGGCCGCACGTAAATAGTCGATCAGCAACTGCCCGAGCTTGGGCTCGTCTTCGACGATCAAAATGCGCGGCGTGTTTTCGTCAATGGGTAACTCGGTCATACTTCTCTCGATAACTCCCGTTCCAGCGGTAACTCTACTGTAATGCTAACCCCGCCAAAAGGCGAATGGGCGGCGCGTATCGTCCCATTATGCGCCTCAACGATGTTAACGCAAATTGCCAGCCCCAGCCCGGAGCCGCCGCTGGCGCGGTTACGGGACCCTTCGGTGCGATAAAAACGCTCAAACAGTTTTTCCAGCTGCGCATCCTGCACGCCGGGGGCGGAATCCGCAAAGGTGAGGGAGAAGCGTCCGTTTTCCTGTTTGCCGGAGATATGCAGCCCGCCGCCGCTGTCGGTATAGCGCAGGCTGTTTTCCAGCAGGTTGTTGAACAGCTGCATCAGGCGATCTTTATCGCCAAATACCACCGCGCTGTCCGGCAGGGAGAGATCAATCTTCAGGTTGCGGCTGGCAAACCGTTCCCGGAACGCGCCGCTGGCGACTTCAAGCACGTTGATCACGTCGACGGGTGCCTTCTGGTAAGCCAGCGCCCCTTCATCGGACATGGAGAGCTGGTGGAGGTCATCCACCAGTTTGGTGAGCGTGCCCACTTCCGCCTGCAGGGAGGCCACCGATTCAGGCGTAAACTGGCGCACGCCGTCCTGAATGGCCTCCAGCTCGCCGCGCAGCACCGCCAGCGGCGTGCGCAGCTCGTGGGAGATATCGGCCATAAAATCGCGGCGCATCTGCTGGTTTTTTTCCAGGGTGCTGGCGAGCTGGTTAAAGTCCTGCGCCAGCTTGCCCAGTTCGTCCTGGCTGCGGGTGTCGACGCGGGTCGTGAAATCCCCGGCCGCCAGTTTGTGCGTACCTTCCACCAGCCGTTTTACCGGCGCGAGCAGACCACGCGCCAGCGGGAAGGTGGCGAGCGCGGCGAGCAGGGTGGAGAGGGCGACAATCAGCCAGCTTGTCCGGCGCTGCTGGCGGTCAAAGTTGATGTCGGTATTGCGCGTCAGGCGCTCCACCGGCGAGGCGATCACCCAGCCGACGGTGGCGTTATTCACTTTAATCGCCCGGCGGGTGCCGTCCGGCGGTATCGGCGCGCGCGGGCCAACCAGAGGGCGCATCTCCTGGTCGATCACCCAGAACTGGGTACGCCAGCCGTGCGGCGGCATGCCCGGCCCCGGGCGGTCGTCACCGGTGTCGTGCTCCAGCGAACGCAAGATCTGAAAAATAAAGCGGTCGTTATTGCGCAGAAAACGCCAGTTGCCGTGCTGGGCGTACTGTTCACTCAGTGCATCGCTTAAGCCCTGTAAACGCTGTTCATTGCCATGCTTGATGTAATCAATAAACCCGCGCTCAAAGCTGATCCGCACCGCCCAGTGCATGGTGATCAGCAGAACGATACAGGTGGCAAAAATCGCCAGAAAGAGCTTACCGGTAATCCCCGGACGCCAGAATTTCATGAGCCACTCCTTTTGCCGCGACCAATCACGACGTTCTTGCGGGTATCATCCGGCACTCGGGCGAAGATGAATGCGGGCAGGGCGATAATGACCGCCATGCTGAGATACGTATATAAAAAGACCTGATGCGCCACCGGCGTGTCGACGCTGAGGTGGTGCTGACCGTACATGCCGAGCAGCAGACCGGCGATAGTCACGCCGACGCTCATGGAGAGCTGCATGATCATCGACAGCAGGCTGTTGCCGCTGCTCGCCAGCTCATCCGGCAGGTCTTTCAGCGTCAGGGTATTCATCGACGAAAAGCGCATGGAGTTGATCACCCCCTGGCAGAACAGCACCAGCGGCAGGACGTAGTACCAGCCCATCAGCGCCACGGCCATAAACAGCAGGCTGACCAGCGCCAGGCCAAGCGTGGCGGCCACCAGCACGTGACGATAGCCAAAGCGGTTGACGACCTGCACCACGATGCGCTTCATCCCCATGCTGCCGAGCACCATCGGGATCATCATCAGGCCCGCGTGAAACGGTGAAAAGCCCATGCCGATTTGCAGAAAAACGGGCGTCATAAACGGCAGCATGCCGCTGCCGACGCGTCCGGCAAAGCTGCCGAACAGGCCAAGACGGTAGGTGGAGTTTTTAAACAGCGTCAGGCTGAACAGCGCCTTGTCGTTTCCTCTGGCGTGCCAGAGGTACCCCAACACAGCGGTGAGGCCGAGGGCGACCAGGATACCCAGCGTCAGGGACGAAATCCCCAGCCCTTTTTGCCCGTCGAGGGCGAGGGTGAGCGTTGCCATGCCTGCGGCAAGCAGGATAAAGCCAAAGAAATCAAAGCGCCGCGTCTGCATTTTATAGTTTGGCATCAGCGCCAGGGTGGCAATCGCGCCAACGATGCCCACCGGCAGGTTGATTAAGAAAATCCAGTGCCAGGAGGCATACTCCACCAGCACGCCGCCCAGCGCCGGACCCAGCAGCGGTCCCACCTGGCCGGGCAGGGTGACAAAAGTCATCGCCGCCATGTACTGCTCGCGCGGAACAATCTTCATCACCGTTAACCGCCCGACGGGGACCATCATCGCCCCACCGATACCCTGCAGCACGCGCGCCATCACCAGCTGGTTGAGGGTATTGGCCTGGGCGCAAAACAGCGAGCCGGTGGTAAACAGCACGATGGCGGTGAAAAAGATGTTCCGCACGCCGACTTTATCGGCCAGCCAGCCGCTTGCAGGCAGCATCACGGCCACCGTCAGCACGTAGGAGACAATCACCATATGCATATGCAGCGGGCTCTCCCCCAGGCTTTTCGCCATCGAGGGGAGGGCGGTGTTAACGATAGTCGTATCCAGCGACTGCATAAAAAAGCCGAAGGCGACAATCCATAATTGCCAGCGAACGCTGCTGGGAAGCTCAGTCATTTACCCGGTCACCGTGGTTCTGTTTTTACGTGCAACGCGCAGCCGCAGGCGGTCAAAGAAAAGATAGACCACCGGCGTGGTGTAGAGCGTCAGCAGCTGGCTCATCACCAGCCCGCCGACAATGGTGATCCCCAGCGGCTGGCGCAGCTCCGAGCCGTCGCCCCCGGAAATCACCAGCGGCAGCGCGCCAAACAGCGCCGCCAGGGTGGTCATCATGATCGGACGAAAACGCAGCAGGCAGGCCTGGAAGATGGCCTCTTCCGGCGACAGGTTGCCGTTGCGCTGGGCGTCCAGGGCGAAGTCGACCATCATGATGGCGTTTTTCTTCACAATACCGATTAACAGCATGATCCCGATAAGCGCGATGAGGCTGAACGGCGCATCGAACAGCTCCAGCGCCAGCAGTGCCCCCACGCCCGCCGACGGCAGCGTCGAGAGGATGGTCAGCGGGTGCACGTAGCTCTCATACAGAACGCCCAGCACAATGTAGACCGTGGCGATGGCGGCCAGAATCAAAATCACCTGCGAGTTCATCGTCTCCTGGAACACCTGCGCGGTGCCGGCAAAGCTGCCGCGCACGGTGGACGGTACGCCAAGCTGCGTCATCGCCCGGTTGATCGCGTCGCTGGCCTCCGAAAGCGACGAACCGGCGGGCAGGTTAAAGGAGATGGTCGACGCTGCCGACAGCCCCTGATGGTTCACCGATAGCGGCGCGTTGGCGGGCTGCCAGCTGGCAAAGTACGAGAGCGGAATCGCCTTGCCGTCGTTGTTGATGACAAACATTTTGTCCAGGGCGCTGATGTCCTGGGTGTAACGCGGGTCAACCTCCATCACCACCTTATACTGGTTCATTGGCTGGTAGATGGTGGAAATCTCGCGCTGGCCGAAGGCGTTGTTCAGCAGACTGTTGGCGGCTTCAACGTTAATGCCCAGCCGCGACATGGTTTCGCGGTCATAGGTCAGGGCCATCTCGGCGCCGTTGTCCTGCTGATCGGAGTTTACGTCCGCCAGTTGGGGCAGGGCGGCCAGCGCCTTGCGGATCTTCGGCTCCCACTCGCGCAGGGCGGCTAAATCGTCAGAAAGCAGGGTGTACTGGTAGCTGGCGTTCGCCTGTCGTCCGCCGACGCGGATGTCCTGAACGGCCATCAAAAACAGGTTGGCGCCAGGCTCTTTGGCGAGCTTCACCCGCAGGCGGTCAATCACCTGCTGGGCGGTTTCGTTGCGCTCGCCGCGCGGCTTAAGGGTAATAAACATCATCCCACTGTTCACGCGTGACCCGCCGGTAAAGCCGGTGACGTTATCCACGGCTTTGTCTTCCCGAATGATCTTCATAAAGTCCTGCAGCTTGCCGCGCATCGCCTGGAACGAAATGCTCTGATCCGCCTGAATACCGCCCATCAGCACGCCGGTATCCTGCTCCGGGAAAAAGGTTTTCGGGATGGAGATATACAGCCAGACGTTGAGCACGATGGTGCCGATCAGCACCAGACCGACAAGCCGGGTATGGTTCAGCACCCACTTCAGCGATTTTCCGTAGCCCTCCTGCATCGCCAGCAGAACGCGGCCAAAGCCTTTGCGGCGCGGCTGTGAGTGCGGCCTGCTGCGCTTAAGCATCCAGCCGCACATCATCGGCGTGAGCGTTAAGGAGATAATCAGTGAAATACCGATGGCGACGGAGAGGGTGACGGCAAACTCGCGCAGCAGCCTGCCCGGCAGTCCGCCCATCAGCAGCAGCGGCAGGAACACCGCCACCAGCGACAGGCTCATGGAGAGCACCGTAAAGCCCACCTCGCGCGTCCCCTGCAGCGCGGCCTGCAGCGGCTTCACGCCAGCCTCCAGGTGGCGGAAAATATTCTCCAGCACCACGATGGCGTCATCCACCACAAAGCCCGTGGCAATCGTCAGGGCCATCAGCGACAGGTTGTTGAGGCTAAAGCCGCACAGATACATGGCGGCAAAGGTGCCGATCAGCGATACCGGCACGGCCACCGCCGGAATCAGCGTCGCCCGGCCGGAGCGCAGGAACAGGAACACCACCAGGATCACCAGCGCAACCGAGATCACCAGCGTTTGCTCCACCTCTTCCAGCGAGGCGCGAATGGTCGGGGAACGATCCTGGGCAATTTGCAGATCGATAGCCGCCGGGATGGTCTGCTGTAGCTCCGGGAGGCGGGCGCGAATGCTGTTCACCGTCTCAATGATGTTGGCTTCCGGCAGCTTGCGGATCATCAGCAAAATCGCCGGTTTGGCGTTGGTCATCCCGGCGTTGCGCACGTCCTGCACCGAGTCGGTGACGCTGGCGACGTCGCTTAAGCGCACCGCCGCGCCGTTGTTGTAGTGAATAATCAGCGGCTGATATTCCGCCGCGGTTTTCAGCTCGTCGTTGGTGTGGATCTGCCAGCGGTGGCTTCCGTCCTCAATCGCCCCCTGCGGTTTGCGCACGTTGGCGTTGCTGATGGCGGAGCGCACATCGTCCAGCGACACGCCCTGGTTAAACAGCGCCTGCGGGTTTAACCCCACGCGCACCGCGGGCAGGGAGCTGCCGCCGACGCTCACGTCACCGACACCGTTAATTTGTGAAATTGTCTGCGCCAGCTGGGTAGACGCAAAGTCGTAGAGCTGGCCCTGCGAGTAGGTGTCCGAGGTCAGCGTCAGGATCATGATCGGCGCGTCGGACGGGTTGGCTTTCCGGTAGGTCGGACGGCTCGGCATCCCGCTTGGCAGCAGGCTTTGCGCGGCGTTAATGGCGGCCTGCACGTCGCGCGCCGCGCCGTTGATATCCCGGTCGAAGCTGAACTCCAGAATGATGCGCGTACTGCCGAGCGAGCTGCTGGAGGTCATCTCGTTGACCCCCGCGATCCGCCCGAGCGAGCGCTCCAGCGGCGTGGCAACGGACGAGGCCATGGTTTCCGGTGACGCACCCGGCAGCGAGGCGCTGACCATGATCACCGGGAAATCCACCTGTGGCAGAGGCGCTACCGGCAGCAGCCGGAAGCCCAATACGCCGCACAGCGTAATGGCGAGCGAGATTAATATCGTCGCCACCGGGCGATAAATGAAGAGGGCGAAAAACTTCACTTATGCCTCCTCTTCACGT
Source organism: Enterobacter sp. BIDMC92 (assembly GCF_001030225.1). Lineage (NCBI taxonomy): Bacteria > Pseudomonadati > Pseudomonadota > Gammaproteobacteria > Enterobacterales > Enterobacteriaceae > Enterobacter > Enterobacter sp. BIDMC92. The sequence goes on along the minus strand of NZ_KQ087598.1, from coordinate 3,168,771 downwards.
TTCGGGAAGCGGCTTTTGGTCCACAGCGCCAGGCGGTCAAACAGCAGATAAATCACCGGCGTGGTGAACAGCGTCAGCACCTGGCTCACCAGCAGACCGCCGACCATGCCAATGCCCAGCGGACGACGCAGCTCCGCGCCGACGCCGGTGCTGAGCATCAGCGGCAGCGCCCCCAGCAGGGCCGCCAGCGTGGTCATCAGGATCGGGCGAAAACGCAGCAGGCAGGCCTGGAAGATGGCATCACGCGGCGACATGCCCTGCTCGCGCTCGGCGGCCAGGGCGAAGTCGATCATCATGATGGCGTTTTTCTTTACGATCCCGATAAGCAGGATGATGCCGATGATGGCAATCACGTCCAGCTCGCTCCCCGCCAGCATTAAGGCCAGCAGCGCCCCCACGCCCGCCGTCGGCAGGGTGGAGAGGATGGTGATTGGGTGAATAAAGCTTTCGTACAGCACGCCGAGCACGATATACATCGCCACCACGGCGGCGACGATCAGCCAGATGGTGTTGCCCAGCGCGGCCTGGAACGCCAGCGTGCTGCCCTGGAACTGGGTCTGAATATCAGCCGGGAAACTTACCGCTTTTTCCGCCGCCTGAATGGCCTCCACCGCTTCGCCGAGTGAATAATTGTCCGGCACGTTGAAGGAGATGGTGGTGGACGGGAACTGATCCAGATGGTTAACCGACAGCGGGGTGTAGCGCTCTTCTACCGTCGCAATCGCGCTCAGCGGCACAATCCCGCCGTCTTTGCTGGTCAGGCGCACCGAGTCCAGCCCTGCCAGGCCCGGCGTGTTTTCCGTGTTGTGCTCCAGCACCACGCGATACTGGTTCGCCTGGGTGTAGATGGTGGAGATCAGACGCTGCCCGAACGCGTTATACAGGGCGTTATCCACATCCGCCATGGTGATGCCCAGACGGCTGGCGGCGTCGCGGTTGACGTTAACATATGCCGCCAGCCCTTTGTCCTGCCAGTCGCTACTGACGTCGGAGAGCTGCGGCAGGGTGTTAAGCTTATCCACCAGTTGCGGCACCCAGGTGCTGAGCGCGTCCAGTGAGGTGGCCTGCAGCGTGAACTGGTACTGCGTGCGGCTGACCTGGGTATCGATGGTCAAATCCTGAATCGGCTGCAGGTAAAGCTCCACGCCCGGCACGCGGGCGACGGCGTTTTGCAGCCGTTCAATGACGGCGTTGACGCGATCGTCACGCTCATCCAGCGGCTTGAGGTTGATCTGCAGACGCGCGCTGTTCAGCGACGGATTGGTGCCATCCACCCCCACGTAGGCGGTCAGGCTTTCCACGGCCGGATCCTTCATGATGATGTCAGACACCTGCTGCTGGCGCTGGGCCATGTTGGCGAAGGAGACCGACTGCGGGGCCTGCAGCGTGCCCTGAATAATGCCGTTGTCCTGGATCGGGAAGAAGCCTTTCGGAATGAAAATCCACAGCATCACGCTGAGCGCCAGGGTTCCCAGCGCCACGCCGAGGGTGGCCCATGGATGGTTGAGGACTTTCGCCAGCACGCGACCGTAGGCGGCAATAATCCGCTCGAACATGCGCTCGGAGGCGCGGGAGAAACGGTTTTGCTTGCGCAGTGACGCGTGGCTCAGCATGCGGGCGCACATCATCGGCGTCAGGGTCAGTGACACCACGGCGGAGATCAAAATGGCGACCGCCAGCGTCACGGCAAACTCGCGGAACAGACGCCCGACGATATCGCCCATAAACAGCAGCGGGATCAGCACCGCAATCAGCGAGAAGGTGAGCGAGATAATGGTAAAGCCGATCTCACCTGCGCCTTTCAGCGCGGCGGCCAGCGGTTTTTCACCTTTCTCGATATAGCGCGAGATGTTCTCGATAACGACGATGGCATCGTCCACCACGAACCCGGTGGCGATGGTTAGCGCCATCAGCGTCAGGTTGTTGATCGAGAAATCAAGGAACACCATCACCGCAAATGTGCCCACCAGCGAGAGCGGAACGGCGACGGCGGGAATAATGGTTGCCGGAACGTTACGCAGGAACAGATAGATAATCATCACCACCAGCGCAATCGCCAGCATCAGCTCAAACTGGGTGTCGGTAACCGAGGCGCGAATGTTCGTGGTGCGGTCGGAAAGCACCTTCACACTGACCGATTTCGGCAGGCTTTCAATCAGCTGCGGCAGCATCGCGCGGATGCTGTCGGCAGTTTCGATGATGTTCGCCCCAGGCTGGCGCTGCACGTTCATCACAATCGCCTGCTGTTTGTTGGCCCACGCCCCCAGCCAGCTGTTCTCCGCGCCTTGTTCCACGGTCGCCACATCGCCCAGACGCACCGGGGCGCCGTTCTGGTACGCGATGATCAGCTGACGGTATTCATCGGCGGACTGCATCTGGTCGTTGGCAGAGAGCGTCACGGCGCGGGTCGGGCCGTCCAGCGAGCCTTTTGCCGAGTTGACGTTGGCGTTGCTGATGGCGCTGCGGATGGTTTCGCTGGTCAACCCCAGCGCGGCAATCGCCTGCGCGTTCAGCTTAACGCGCACCGCCGGGCGCTGTCCGCCCGCCAGCGTGACGAGCCCGACGCCGGAGACCTGAGAAATCTTCTGCGCCACGCGGGTTTCGACCATGTCTTCGACCTGGGTCATCGGCAGGGCGGAGGAGGTGACGGCAAGGGTCATGATCGGCGGATCCGCCGGGTTCACTTTGCTGTAGACCGGCGGGTTAGGCAGGTCCGACGGCAGCAGGTTGGTGGCGGCGTTAATCGCGGCCTGAACCTCCTGCTCGGCGACATCCAGCGACAGCGTAAGCTGGAACTGCAGCGTCACGACGGATGCGCCCCCGGAACTCTGGGAGGACATCTGCTTTAATCCCGACATCTGGCCGAACTGGCGCTCCAGCGGGGCGGTGATGGCGGAGGTCACCACGTCCGGGCTGGCGCCGGGATAAAGCGTCACCACCTGAATGGTGGGATAGTCCACCTCGGGCAGTGCCGAGACGGGCAGAAAGCGATAGCCGATAATCCCGGCGAGCAGGATCGCCACCATCAGCAGGGTGGTGGCGACAGGGCGGAGGATAAACAGGCGTGACGGCCCACCTGTGGAGCCTGGCGGCATCACCTGCATCAGGAGCTAGCTCCCTGTTTCGCCGGTTCCACCACTTCCACTTTGGCCCCTTCGGTCAGACGGTCAATGCCGTCGGTGACCACGCGGTCGCCTGCGGAAAGGCCCGCGCTAATCACCACCGTCTGGCTGTCCTGAATCCCGGTTTTCACCAGATGTTTGCTGACTTTATTGTCGCTGTTGAGCACCCAGACGAAGTTGCCTTCGTTACCCATCTGCAGCGCAGCGGTGGGGATCACCACCGCGTTCTCTTCGGTCGCCACCAGCATGCGTGCATTGACGAACTGGTTCGGGAAGAGGGCATCGTCCTGGTTATTAAAGCGCGCCTTCAGCTTGATGGTGCCGGTGGTGGTGTCGATCTGATTATCCAGACTGAGCAGGGACCCTTCGCTCAGTTTCTGCTTATTGGTGCGGTCCCAGGCTTCAACCACCAGCCCTTTGCCGGCTTTTTGCGCCTGCACTACCGTGGCAATATCGCTTTCCGGCAGGGTAAAGACTAAATCAATCGGGTGGGTTTGGGTGATCACCACGATGCCGGTGGTATCCCCGCTTGAGATCTGATTGCCGATATCCACCTGCTTCAGGCCGACGCGGCCGTCAATCGGCGCGGTGATGCGGCTCCAGTCCAGCTGCAGCTGCGCGCTGGCTACCGCGGCTTCGTCAGCCTTAATGGTGCCCTGCGTTTCGCTGACCAGCGACTGCTGCGTGTCCAGCTCCTGACGGGAGACCAGATTGGTTTTCACCAGCTGCTGGTAGCGCGCTAAATCGCGCCGGGCGTTGGCGAGGGTGGCTTTGTCTTTCGCGAGCTGCCCCTGCGCCTGGGCGAGGGCGACCTTAAACTGGCTCGGGTCGATTTCCGCCAGCAGATCGCCGGCTTTGACCTGCTGGCCTTCCTGGAAGTGAATGGCCATCAGCTGGCCGTCGACGCGGCTGCGCACCGTCACGGTGTTGGCGGCGGTAATGGTCCCGAGTCCCGTAAGATAGCGAGGAACGGCTTTATTCACCGCCGTGGCCGCCTGGACCGGTGCCAGCGCGCCGCCATGCATACCGTGACGCCCTCCGCCAGCCGGGCGCTGTGGCTGGCTGGTGGCACCGGCGGGTGCGGCGGAGTTCGCGGATTGACTGTGCCAGTACCAGGCGGCGGCAAGGACCACCACAATGATGCCAGCGGCGATTGCCCAGCGGGATTTGTTACTGCCTTTCATCGTTATACGTTCTCATCCTGAATACTTCGGGGAATGATACTAGTTTAGTCAGGCAACACAGCGGAAAAATGGAGGAAATATGGAAGACTGTCGGGAATTGTCTGAGTGTGGTGGTCTGTGTTTTCTCCCTCTCCCTGTGGGAGAGGGCCGGGGTGAGGGCACCAGACCGCACCAATATTAGCTAAACATCACCTGCGCCCAGCGCGCAAGACCCGCCGTGACGGATCCAAAGTCATCTCCACCGGCAATCGGGATCCCTGGCAACTGCTCAGCCAGCGCTTTTTTAATCAGCGGTGAACGGGCGCTTCCCCCGGTCAGGTAGATCACGTCCGGCTGCTCTTTGCCGTTATCCAGCGCCAGCTGCACCTGTTCCAGAATGCGCTGCAGCGGTTGAGCGAGCGCCGTCTCCAGCCCCTCCTGAGAGATGGCGGTTGCCAGATCGTCGCTGATAAACGGCAGGGAGACCGCATGTTCCGGGCGATCGGAGAGGGCGATTTTGCTCTCTTCCGCGGTACGTACCACGCGGTAGCTGAGGCGTTGACGCCACACTTTATACAGCAGGGCGACTTTTTCGGCGTCCTGGGCATCGCGTACCAGGTCGTTCAGGAAGCGGCCATTCGCGGTGCTGTAAAAATCGCTCTGCGCAGGCACGTCGTTGATGGCGATAGCGTTCCACCAGGGCAGGATCGGCAGGGCGATCCCTTTCTCCGTTTGCCCGCCCATGCCCAGCAGCGGCATCAGGCTCTTAAAGGCCAGCGCGATATCGAGATCGTTACCGCCCACGCGACAGCCGCTGTGCCCCAGCAGGCTGTTTTCGCGGTCACGGCGATGATGCCACTGCGGCCCCATCAGCAGCAGCGAGCAGTCCGTCGTTCCGCCGCCGATATCGACCACCAGCACGCGCTTCTCTTCCGACAGCGTGGCTTCAAAATCCAGCCCCGCTGCAACCGGCTCGTACTGGAACACCACGTCCCGGAAGCCGGCGCGGTGCGCGGCGCGCTCCAGGATCCCCTGTGCCTGCTGGTTGGCCTCATCACCGCCCAGCCCCTGGAAGTTGATCGGACGGCCAATCACCGCCTGGGTAATCGCATCAGGAACCTGCATCTGCGCCTGATTGCGGATGTGCAGCATCATCGCGCAGACCAGATCTTCAAACATCGCCACCTGCTGCGGCTTTAATCCGCTGGCGCCGAGGAAGGATTTCGGTGATTTTACGAAGTAGACCTCTTCCGGGTCTTCAGTGTAGTGCCCGAGCGAGGCAAGGCCAAACTGCACGCTGGACGGCGTGACGTCAATATCTTCCTCACGGTTGAAACTGACCGCCCGGCGCAGCAAGGCCTGGCTTTCCGCCGCCGTGGCCGGAACCTGATGGTGGCGGAACAGCCATTCGCTTACCGCTTCGCGGGTGGGTGCGCAGAGCATTGACGGCAGCAGCGTGCTCTCTTTTTCCATTTTCAGGAGCTGTGGTTGCCCGTTTTGCATAATCGCAACCGAGCAGTTTGCCGTACCGTAGTCAAATCCAATAAACACGATAAATCCCCATGCCAGTGAGAAGGGGCGAGACTTTAGCGGAATGCCCGTCCGGCGACAACAGGAATATGAAAGCAAGGCAAAACAGGGTCTTTCCGTTTATGCTGATATACCCGTCATACTTCAAGCTGCATGCGCGTTGGCTGCGCTCGTTCACCCCAATCACATAGTTATCTATGCTCTTGGGGATTCACTCTCTTGCCGCCTTCATGCAGCTTGAATTATTTAGGGTATAAGATAAAAAAAGGAGCAACGATGTATACCCTGACCTGGCTTCCCCCTTACGACTGGCAATGGATGTTTGGCTTTCTTGGCGCCCGTGCGGTGACGGGCATTGAAACCGTCACCTGCGACTACTATGAACGCAGTTTTGCCTGCGAAGGACATCAGGGAGTCTTTCGCGTTACGCCGGACCTCGCCACCTCTACGCTGACCGTGACGTTGAGTCCGGGTCTTATTCCGGTGGCGCAGACCTGTCTTGAACGTATCGCACGCTTGTTCGATCTCAGTTGTAACCCGCAGCAAATTGCAGACACGCTGGGCGATCTCGGCGCCGCGCGGCCAGGCCTGCGTTTGCCGGGGGCGATGGATGCGTACGAGCAGGGTGTCCGGGCTATCCTCGGGCAGCTGGTGAGTGTGGCGATGGCGGCGAAGCTGGCATCACGCGTGGTGGCGCTGTGTGGGGAACCCGTGGCGGATTGCCCCGGCTATCTCAGCTTCCCCACGCCGCAGGCGCTGGTGTCCACGGACCCGCTGGCACTGAAAGCGCTGGGCATGCCGGTAAAGCGCGCGGAGTCGCTGATTCATCTGGCGCAGTCGGTCATTGACGGGACGTTTCCGCTTTTCCCGCCCGCGAACATTGAGGCAGGGATGAAAGCGTTACAGCAGCGGCCGGGAATTGGCCGCTGGACGGCAAACTATCTGGCCCTGCGCGGCTGGCAGGCAAAAGATGTGTTTCTGCCGGATGATTATTTGATTAAGCAACGCTTTGCCGGGATGACGCCCGCGCAAATTCGGCGTTATGCCGAACGCTGGCAGCCGTGGCGCTCGTACGCGCTACTGCACATCTGGTATACCGACGGCTGGGCACCGTCAGTTGATGGCGAAGTAGCTGGTATTGAGAAGTAGATCCAGCGGCTGCGGCTCGGCGATGGTGTCACCATAGATAAAATCAATGCCGATGCCGGAGAGCGTATCCATCATAATGGGCTGATTGCAGGGACCCGCGATGGTCTTCATGCCCAGGCGCTGGGCATGACCCTGGATGATGGTGACCATCATTTCATCCATCAGATTGCCATATACGTTGCTCACCACTTCAGCGTCCAGCAGCAGATAGTCGGCCATATTTGCGCTCAGGTGCGTGAAGACGTTCATGTCGCGTCCCACCTGGCTGAAGATCACGCGACAGCCTGCCTCGCGAAGCTTCTGCAGACCCTGCTCCAGATTTTTATTCGGGTTACAGACCACATCGGCAGAGATGACCAGATGCAGCAGGCGACCCGGCATAGGGCTTTTATCCAGCAGGTCGAGCAGTTCATCAACCAGCGTCACGCTGGCTAAACCGGCCTCAGACAGCGGCAGTGCGACACCCATCCCTTTACTGGCGATCTGAGCGGCGGAGGTGCGGAAGAACTCGCTAAAAATCCGTCTGTCGAGGGCGTGCAACAGCTCTGGCTCTGCCAGGCCCGATCGGAAGGCGTGCTCTTCCTGGACTTCACCCTGGCTGGTCCACAGGCGTAACGAAATCAGCCAGAAGTTGCTGCTTTCCGGGATGCGCGGGGAGGCGACGCTGCGGGCAATCATCATCAGATGGTTGTCTTTAATCATGTGCCACTGCTCATCAAGCGACATCATGCTGCGCGTGCTGTGGTCCCGCTCCTGCTGGGGTTCGTAAACCGTCACCCTGCCACGCCCGCCGTTTTTCGAGGCATAGCAGGCAATATCCGCCTGCGACATGACCTCCGACGCCTGATGGTTATTTTCATCAATCAGCGTGATACCCGCGCTGGCGCCGATCCGGTGCAGGCGTCCTTCCCACATAAAGTGATAGTCATTGATCGTCTGAATCAGGCGAGCGGCAATATAGCGTGCGCTTTCAATGTTGCAGTCGGGTAACAGTAACCCGAACTCATCCCCGCCCAGACGGGCCAGTACGTCACTGGAGCGGAGCATGGTCAGCATTAAGGAAGAGAGTTCCCGCAGCAGGGCATCGCCAGCGGCATGGCCAGCCGTATCGTTGACCGCTTTAAAGCGATCGAGATCGATAAACACCAGCGCATGCCGCTGGCGCGTCTCGCGCACGGTCTGCAGGAGGCGTTTGAGATGGTTTTCGAAGCTGACCCGGTTTGCCAGGTGGGTCAGGGCATCGTGGGAAGCGCTGTAGCTCAGCTGACGCAGCATTTTGCGCGACTCGGTCACGTCCTGAATGACGATCACGGAGCCAATACTCTGTCCGTCCAGCGTGCTGAGCGGCGTAATACTGTAATGAATATCGAAGCTTCCGCCGGTACGGCAGTTCAGCACCACATCCTGATCGATATCGGAACGGGACATATCGCCGCTGTGAATATTCTCCATCGGCGGCCCTTGTTCCCCAAAGGTGATGTGCAACACCTTCAGGATCGGCTGGCCTATCGCCTCGGTTTGCAGCCAGCCGCTCATTTTCTCGGCGACTGGGTTCATAAAGGTGACGTTCATGTTGATATCGGTACACAGCACCGCTTCACCGATGGAGTCGAGGGTAATATGCAGCCGCTCTTTTTCCTGGAAGAGGGCCTCGTTAAGCTGCTTCACCTCGGTCATGTCCATGTTGATGCCGAGCAGCCGTTCGACTTCACCCTGTTTATTCAGCACCCGGTTCGCCAGAGAGCGAATATGGCGCACGCCTTCCTTCACGCGAATGCGAAATTCCAGCTTAAACGGCAGACGGGAGATAAGGGAGTCTCGCAGGACCTGCTCTGCATGGGCGCGATCTTCCGGCAGCATCGTGTCGTGCCAGAGCTGCCAGGTGGGTTTGATGTGCGGCGGAATTTCATACAGCTCAAACATCCGCTTATCCCAGCTAATAATATCTGGCTCCAGATCCCACTCCCAGATGCCAATTCCGCCCGCTTCGTTAGCCAGCGTAATGCGCTCCATCAGACGTTTATTGACCCACTCGGTCTGCTTCAGGTCGTTAATATCTTCAATCTGAGCGATAAAATAGAGCGGTGAACCGTCGGTATGACGCACGACGGAGACGGCAAGGAGCGCCCAGACCACCTCTCCGTTACGGGTGTAGTAACGCTTCTCAAGGGTGTAGGTATTGATCTCGCCGTTGACCAGCTGTTCCAGCTGCTCCAGGTCGGTATCGAGATCTTCCGGCCAGGTCAGCTGCTGAAAGGTCAGCGACTGCAGCTCCGTCTGGCTGTAACCGAGGAAGTTGCACAGCGCCTTGTTGGCCTGCAGCCATTTGCCCTCAATGCTGACCAGCGCCATACCGATGGCGGAATACTCCATCGCATTACGAAAACGCGCTTCGCTTTCGGTGATGTGCTTGCGTTCGGCGCGGAAGGCATACATCACCATGGTCATCACGTTGGCAGGCAGGAGAAGCATCAGGAACGGCAGCCACGGCGCGTTCAGCATCGGCCCGGCATGCTGGGTGGTGAGCGCCAGAGGGTTACGGGCAATCATCAGCGACACGACCATCACGGTGACCAGAAACACCATGAACGCCTCCATCCGCGGCAGGCGCACGGCGCTCCACATCAGCAGAACGATCACACAGGTAAAGGGCCACGGAAGCCAGGTGATGGCCGCCCAACTGAGGGCTAATGTTATGGCCAGCGTGGTCAGCGTCTCCAGCAGCAGTCGCGGGTCACGGTGGCGCAGCAGATAATGGGGTTTAAATAACAGGCCCAGCGGCACCAGCGCCAGCGCGCCGATGGCTTCGGACAACACCCACACGAAGAAATTGCGCACGGGCTCAGTGCCGGGTGCCAGCAGAGTCACCAGAACGCCGCCCACCAGCGGCGGCACCAGCGCGCTGCCAATGGCTACGCGGATCCAGTCATTCAGATTCTGCAGCGGGTTGTACCATGGGAGCCATTTTCGCAGGAACAACGCCCCGATAACGGCCTCAATCACGTTGACGGTGGGGTAGATCAGGCTTACCGATCCCCAGGAAAACAGCATCCATGAGGCCAGAATATTGCCAAACGAACAGGCCAGCGCAATTCCCGGCCACATTTTTCCGGCATGACGGTAAAACGCTACCATCATGATGGCAGTGGGAAACCAGAGCGGGGCCAGCAGGGTACCGAAGCGGGTGAGCTCCAGCGAAAACAAGGTAAAGATAAAGGTGACCAGGCCCAGACAGACAAGTCGTAATAAAGGATGTGGGGTGGTAACCAAAACCCGCTGGTATTGTTTATTCATTACCGCTTTATCCAGAGACGCCATGCCGTCAGGGAAGATGTCCGAATGCGTGAATTTGATAATTTGGTTTATGCTAGTACAAACAATTTACAATTCATATGGTGACTGTTCAGAATTTGACACCACAGACTTATTAAATAGAAGCTCTGTGAAAAAAAACGGTTAAACGCTGAAAAAACGTTCATTTAAATTTCACTCAGGGCGTAATGCATCACTTTTCGGGCAGTCTCGCAGAACCTGTGCATTCGACTGGTATCACGCCGGCGAAATCCCTATAATTGCCGCGTTTGACGCTCCGGCGTCGTCCTTCCTTAACATCCAGGTTAATCAGGTCGCTAAATTTATGACTGATAAGTCTCATCAGTGCGTCATTATAGGTATCGCCGGCGCATCGGCTTCAGGTAAAAGTCTTATTGCCAGTACGCTTTACCGCGAACTGCGTGAACAAGTAGGTGATGAGCATATCGGCGTCATTCCCGAAGACAGCTATTACAAAGATCAATCCCATCTGTCGATGGAAGAGCGCGTCAAAACCAACTATGACCACCCCAATGCCATGGACCACAGCTTGCTGTTCCAGCATTTAGAAGCGCTTAAGAGCGGCCAGGCGATCGAGCTGCCCGTTTACAGTTATGTCGAACACACCCGCACTCAGGAAACGATCCGCATTGAACCGAAAAAGGTCATTATCCTGGAAGGCATCCTGCTGCTGACCGACGCCCGCCTGCGGGAATCCATGAACTTCTCCATTTTCGTTGATACCCCCCTGGATATCTGCCTGATGCGCCGCATCAAGCGTGACGTCAATGAACGTGGCCGTTCGATGGATTCCGTGATGGCGCAATACCAGAAAACGGTCCGCCCGATGTTCCTGCAATTTATTGAACCCTCCAAACAATACGCCGATATCATCGTGCCGCGCGGGGGCAAAAACCGCATTGCGATTGATATCTTAAAAGCGAAAATCAGCCAGTTTTTTGAATAAGCCGCGCGAATTGTGTACCGTTCAGAGATAACCTGGTTTTACCCTGAGTGCTTATTGCCTCAGGGTACGATGCATGAAAGGAGAGAGTGCCATGCGTCTTTGTGATCGCGATATTGAAGCCTGGCTGGATGAAGGCCGTTTGTCTATTACCCCACGTCCACCCGTGGAGCGTATCAATGGGGTGACCGTTGATGTACGGTTGGGGAATAAATTCCGCACCTTTAGCGGCCATACCGCGCCGTTCATTGACCTTAGCGGGCCGAAGGACGAAGTGAGCGCCGCGCTCGATCGCGTGATGAGTGACGAAATCGTTATTGACGAAGGTGAGGCCTTTTATCTGCATCCGGGTGAACTGGCGCTGGCGGTGACGTATGAATCCGTCACCCTGCCTGCGGACCTCGTCGGCTGGCTTGATGGCCGTTCTTCCCTGGCGCGACTGGGGCTAATGGTACACGTGACCGCGCACCGTATCGATCCCGGCTGGTCAGGGCGTATCGTGCTGGAGTTCTTCAATGCCGGTAAACTACCTCTGGCGCTGCGTCCCGGCATGATGATCGGTGCGTTAAGCTTTGAACCGCTGACGGGCCCGGCCGATCGTCCTTATAACCGTCGTCAGGACGCAAAGTACCGCGACCAGCAGGGCGCGGTCGCCAGCCGTATTGATAAAGACTGAACGCGAGTCCATTGAGGATGCCATGAGAAGAGTTCTGACAACGCTGATGATTTTGCTGGTGGTGCTGGTTGCTGGCCTTTCGGCGTTGGTTCTGCTGGTTAACCCTAATGATTTCCGCGCATACATGGTGCGGCAGGTCGAGGCACGCAGTGGTTATCAACTGAAACTTGATGGACCGCTGCGCTGGCACGTCTGGCCGCAGCTCAGCATTCTCTCTGGCCGCATGTCGCTCACGGCGCCGGGGGCCTCACAGCCGCTGGTTTCCGCAGACAACATGCGCCTTGATGTGTCGCTGATCCCGCTTATTTCCCATCAGCTGCAGGTTAAACAGGTGATGCTGAAAGGCGCGGTGATTCAGCTCACCCCGCAAACCGAAGCCGTGCGTGATGCGAATGCGCCGGTGGCGCCGCATGAAAATACCCTGCCTGATGAGCCGTCTGATACCGGCTGGTCTTTTGATATTGGCAAACTGAAAGTGGCCGACAGCGTGCTGGTTTTCCAGCATGAGGACGAAGAGCAGGTTACCGTTCGCAACATTAATCTGCAGATGGAACAGGATGCTAATCATCTTGCCGCCGTGGAATTTAGCGGGCGCGTGAACCGCGATCAGCGCGATCTCACCCTGTCGCTGAATGCCAGCGTCAATGCGTCTGACTATCCGCATCAGCTCACGGCCGACATCCAGCAGTTGAACTGGCAGCTCACGGGGGCCGATCTTCCTGCTCAGGGAATTACCGGGCAGGGGACGTTGCAGGCCGTGTGGCGCGAAGAACAAAAGCAGATTGAGCTGGATAATCTCAGCCTGCAGGCGAATGACAGTAGCCTGAAAGGGCAGGCGAGCGTCACGCTCGAAGAGAAACCGAAGTGGGTGCTCAATCTGCAGTTCGACAAGCTCAATCTGGAAAACTTACTGCCACCGCCGCCCGCAAGCGCAACGGACAGCGATGCCGCGCAAACGGGGCAAAGCCAGATGCCGGTCTCTCGTCCGGTTATTTCGTCGAATCTTGATCAACCTGACTACAACGCCCTGCGCGGATTCACGGCGGATATTCTGCTGAAAGCCAATAGCCTGCGCTGGCGTGGCATGGATTTTACCGACGTGAGCAGCCAGATGTTCAACCATAATGGCTTGCTGGTGATCTCGGAACTGAGCGGCAAGTTGGGCGCTGGGCATCTCTCACTGCCCGGTACGCTGGATGTCCGCAAAGACGTCGGCAGCGCCGAGTTCCAGCCGCGTCTCGACAACGTTGAGATCGGCACCATCCTGAAAGCGTTTAACTATCCGATAGCCCTGACAGGGCAGTTGACGCTGGCCGGTGACTTCTCGGGCACTAAAATTGATGCCGATGCTTTCCGCCGCGACTGGCAGGGACAAGCGCACATTGATTTAAAAGACTCCCGTATGGAAGGGCTTAACTTCCAACAGTTGGTCCAGCAGGCAGTGGAGCGCAGCAGCGATGTGAAAGCGCAGGAGAACTACGACAGCGCCACGCGCCTCGACAGCTTCTCCACGGACCTGACGCTGGATAACGGACAGCTGACGCTGGCCGACATGCAGGGAACCTCTTCCATGCTGTCGCTGACGGGAGAGGGCTCGCTGGATCTGGTAAAAGAGACGGCGGATACGCACTTTAACGTCCGGGTGCTCTCCGGCTGGCAGGGCCAGGGTAAGCTCATCGACTTCCTGAAAGAGACGCCGATCCCGCTGAACGTTTATGGCAAATGGCAGGCGCTGAATTACAGCCTGCAGGTGGATCAGATCCTGCGTAAGCATCTGCAGGATGAAGCCAAACGTCGGCTGAACAGCTGGGCGGATCGGAATAAAGATTCGCAGACCGGGAAGGATGTGAAAAAGCTGCTCGATAAGCTGTGATGCCGTTGTGCCGGGTGGCGCTTCGCTTACCCGGCCTACGAAAACTGGACACCGTAGGCCGGGTAAGCGAAGAGCCACCCGGCTTTTTTACACCTCAAAATCGAGTTCTTCCTCGTCCCGCAACGGGATGAGCTGAACCTTCTGTACGCGATGGTTTTCAATCTGCAGCGTTTTCAGCAGATAGTCCCCTACCTGAACCTCTTCCCCCGGCTGCGGGATACGCTGCAAATACTCCATCAGCAGGCCGGCAATGGTGTGATATTCCCGTTTTTCATCCAGCGGCAAGGGCACATATTGCACCAGGTCTTCAAGGGGCATATGGCCGTTGGCCGTCCAGGAGCCGTCGGCGTTTTTCTGGATGTCATGGCGGGCATCAATCTCATCCACCTCGTTAGGCAAATTACCGGCGATGGTTTCCATCACGTCGCTGAGCGTGACCAGCCCTTCAACCGATCCAAACTCATCCACCACAAAGGCAAAATGCGTGCGCGCGTTGCGGAACTGCTCCAGGGCGGAGAGCAGCGGTAGCCCCTCCGGGAACACCAGCGGCTGGCGTACCAGAGCGCGGAGATTAAGCGCCTCGCCGTGCAGCTGCTGTTGCAGCAGGTCGATGACGTGCACCACCCCCAGCAGCTCCTCTTCCTCTTCACCGCCGGTCACTACCACCCGGGTGTGCTGGTTTTTATCCAGCAGGGCGCGGATTTGCGCTTCCGGGGCCGTCAGGTCGATATGCTCAATGTCATGGCGTGAGGTCATGATGCTGCTGACCGTGCGCTGGTTGAGATTGAGCACCCGCTCAATCATCAGCCGCTCCTGCGGGTTAAAGATTTGCCCTTCGCTGTGATCGGCCAGCATGGCGGAGGATTCGGCGTCCAGCTCCGCATCCTCTTTCTTACCGCTCAGCAGGCGCATAACCGTGTCGGCCGTGCGCTGGCGCAGGGTCTGATTGGCGGAAAGGAAGCGGCGGCGGTTAAATATCGCCAGCTGGTTAAGCGCCTCAATCATCACGGAGAAGCCAATGGCGGCGTAGAGATAGCCTTTCGGGATATGGAATCCAAAACCGTCGGCCACCAGGCTAAAGCCAATCATCAGCAGGAAGCTCAGACAGAGGATAACGATGGTCGGGTGACTGTTCACAAACCGGGTCAGCGCCTTGCTGGCCATCACCATCAGCGTAATGGCGATAATCACCGCCGCCATCATCACCGCAAGATGGTCCACCATCCCGACGGCGGTGATCACCGAGTCGAGGGAGAAGACCGCATCCAGCACCACAATTTGTGCCACCACCGGCCAGAATTTCGCCCCGCGTCGCTGGGTCGGGTTCTCACTGTCTTTGCCTTCGAGCCGCTCGTTGAGTTCTACGGTGGCTTTAAACAACAGGAACAACCCGCCGAAGAGCATGATCAAATCGCGGGCGCTAAAGCTCAGGCCGTGGATGGAGAACAGCGGCTGAGTCAGGGTCACCAGCCAGGAGATAGAGGCCAGCAGCAGTAAGCGCATCACCATTGCCAGCAGCAGACCCGTCACGCGCGCGCGGTCGCGCTGGGAAGGGGGCAGTTTTTCAGCGAGGATGGCAATAAAGACCAGATTATCAATCCCGAGCACAAGCTCGATGACGACCAGCGTAACCAGCCCGGCCCAGATTGAGGGATCGGCAATCCATTCCATAGTAATAGCAATACCTTCTGTTATATGACGAATGTCACACTTCGATCATGGATAAAGCCGGGGGAAATTGCAATGCCGGGCTGAGATTTCTCTTAATACGTCTCGCTAAAAAGAGCCTGTTCTGCTGACCCTGTAAATAAGGAAAATACGTCTCTTTTATTACCGGAATATCATTTTAGGATATATCGCAGGTAATGGTTTTTGCTCTCTTTTTGTCAATATAAAGAAAATCCTAAAAGGCCAAAACTTTGCTCTTAATATTAATCTTAAAAACCGATATTAGGACAGTTGTCTCCTTGCCTGCTATTAGGTTAGCTGCAACAATTCTCCCAGCATCAAATGTTAAATCTCAGTGTTGCTATTATTGTTCGGTCTTCAGGGATGGTTATTCATTATCCGTCGGGCATCGCCAGCGGCTGATATATTTCCAGAAGACCTTGCTCAAGAGGGTGTCTATCCATAACACATTGTTTAGTCAGTGGATTGGTAACTGAAAGCCAAGGGCGGTAGCGTGCCTGAAAGCGTGTGAATCAGCCTCGATTATTCTGTCAATAGCCAATGGATGAATAAGCTTTTTTTAGGACTGATGCCAGTTATATTTCTATTTGATTAACTGCATGCTGAAACCCAATACGACCCGAGCTTATTTAAATTGCACAGGATAATTACTCTGCCAAAGTGATAAATAATCAATGATGAAATCCAAAATGAAATTGATGCCATTATTGGTGTCTGTGACCTTGATGAGTGGTTGCACGGTCTTTCCCGGCAGCAATATGTCAACAATGGGTAAGGATGTGATCAAGCAACAGGATGCCGATTTTGATCTCGACAAAATGGTGAATGTTTATCCACTTACGCCTCGACTGGTCGAACAATTACGTCCACGTCCGAATGTTGCCCAGCCGAATATGTCGCTGGACCAGGAAATTGCCTCTTATCAGTACCGCGTGGGGCCAGGTGACGTGATTAACGTGACCGTCTGGGACCACCCTGAACTGACCACACCCGCGGGCCAGTACCGCAGCTCAAGCGACACCGGTAACTGGGTGCAGTCAGATGGCACCATGTTCTATCCCTATATTGGTAAGGTCCATGTTGCCGGCAAAACGCTTGCCGAGATCCGTAGTGATATTACCGGCCGCTTAGCGCAGTACATCGCCGATCCGCAGGTGGACGTTAATATCGCCGCATTCCGCTCGCAAAAAGCCTATATCTCCGGCCAGGTGAATAAATCGGGCCAGCAGGCTATTACCAACGTGCCGCTGACCGTGCTGGATGCCATTAACGCCGCGGGCGGCTTAACCGACGGTGCCGACTGGCGCAACGTGGTGCTGACCCATAACGGGAAAGAGCAGCGCATTTCGCTGCAGGCGCTGATGCAAAACGGCGATCTGACCCAGAACCGCCTGCTCTATCCGGGCGACATTCTCTACGTACCACGCAACGACGATCTGAAAGTCTTCGTGATGGGTGAAGTGAAGAAACAGAGCACCCTCAAAATGGACTTCAGCGGTATGACCCTGACCGAAGCGCTGGGCAATGCTGAAGGTATCGATCTGACGACCTCTAACGCGACCGGTATCTTCGTCATCCGTCCGCTGAAGGGTGAAGGCAGTGCGAAAGGCAAGATTGCCAACATCTACCAGCTGGATATGTCCGATGCGACCTCTCTGGTGATGGCGACGGAGTTCCGTCTCCAGCCATACGATGTGGTGTATGTCACCACCGCGCCGGTTGCCCGCTGGAACCGTCTGATCAACCAGTTGCTGCCAACCATCAGTGGCGTTCGCTACATGACGGATACGGCGCGCGACATTCATACCTGGTAATTCGCGATGTTTAACAAAATTCTGGTGGTATGCGTGGGGAACATCTGCCGTTCCCCCACGGCTGAACGGTTGTTGAAACACTACCAGCCCGAACTGACCGTTGATTCAGCAGGGCTGGGCGCGCTGGTCGGTAAAGGTGCCGATGAGCGGGCAACGAGCGTCGCACGGGATCATAACCTTTCCCTTGACGGTCACGTTGCCCGCCAGGTCACCAGCCGCATGTGCCGGGAGTACGACCTGATCCTGGCGATGGAGAAACGCCATATCCATGCGCTGTGCGATATCGCGCCGGAGATGCGCGGCAAAGTGATGCTGTTTGGTCACTGGGACAATGAACGCGAAATCCCCGATCCGTATCGCAAAAGCCTTGAGGCCTTCGAGGCGGTTTACACCTTACTTGATCAGTCTGCCCAGCAGTGGGCGCAGGCACTGAAAGCTCAGCAGGGATAACAATGACAGAAAAAACAAGACCTTCTGCCGCCCCGACTTCGGGCAGTGATGAAATTGATATTGGGCGCCTGGTCGGCACGGTTGTCGAGGCAAAGTGGTGGGTGCTGGGCATTACCGCCGTGTTTGCCGCTGCGGCCGTTGTCTACACGCTGTTCGCCACCCCTATCTACAGCGCCGACGCGCTGGTGCAGATCGAGCAGAACACCGGTAACTCGCTGGTGCAGGACATTGGCTCTGCGCTGGCGAATAAGCCACCGGCGTCCGAGGCTGAAATTCAGCTTATCCAGTCACGCCTGGTGCTGGGCAAAACGGTTCACGACCTCGGGCTCGATATCTCCGTCACCAAAAACACCTTCCCGATCTTTGGGGCCGGCTGGGATCGGCTGATGGGCAGAAACAACGACACGGTGAAAGTGACGGACTTCGTGCTGCCGAAAGGGGCCGCCGATCAGACCTTTACCCTGACGGTGCTCGGTCCGAAACAGTACCAGTTAACCAGCGATGCGGGCTTTAGCGCACGCGGAGAAGTGGGGCAGATGCTGACCAAAGACGGCGTCAGCATGATGGTCAGCGCGATCAACGCCCAGGAAGGCGGGGAGTTTACCGTCACCAAATTCTCCACGCTGGGGATGATCAACAACCTGCAAAACAACCTTACTGTGACCGAAAACGGTAAGGACACCGGCGTGCTGAGCATGACCTTTACCGGTGAAGATAAGGATCAAATCCGCGACATCCTGAACAGCATTACCCGCAACTATCTTGAGCAAAACGTTGAGCGTAAGTCGGCTGAAGCGGCGAAAAGCCTCGCGTTCCTGTCAAAACAGCTGCCGGAAGTGCGCGCCCGCCTGGATGAAGCCGAGAACAAGCTGAATGCCTATCGTCAGGATAAAGACTCTGTCGACCTGCCGCTGGAAGCGAAATCGGTCCTCGATTCGATGGTCAACATCGATGCCCAGCTCAACGAGCTGACCTTCAAAGAGGCAGAGATTTCCAAGCTGTATACCAAACGCCACCCGGCCTACCGCACGCTGCTGGAGAAACGCCGCACCCTGGAAGAGGAGAAGGCGAAGCTCAATGACCGCGTCACCGCGATGCCGAAAACCCAGCAGGAAATTGTGCGTCTGACCCGTGACGTGGAGTCTGGACAGCAGGTTTACATGCAGCTGCTGAATAAACAGCAGGAGCTGAAAATCACCGAAGCCAGTACCGTCGGTGACGTGCGCATCGTCGACCCGGCGATCACCCAGCCTGGCGTGCTGAAACCGAAGAAAGCGCTGATCATTCTCGGCAGCATTATTCTCGGCCTGATGCTCTCCATCGTGGGCGTGCTGCTGCGTTCGCTGTTCAACCGCGGTATCGAAAGCACGCAGGTGCTGGAAGAGAGCGGTATCAACGTCTATGCCAGCATTCCGCTGTCGGAGTGGCAAAAATCCCGCGACAGCGTCAAAACCATCAAAGGCGTCAAGCGTTACAAACAGAGCCAGCTGCTGGCGGTGGGTAACCCAACCGACCTCGCCATCGAAGCGATACGTAGCCTGCGTACCAGCCTGCACTTCGCCATGATGCAGGCCAAAAACAACGTTCTGATGCTGACCGGCGTCAGCCCGTCAATCGGCAAAACCTTTGTCTGCGCCAACCTGGCGGCGGTGGTCAGCCAGACCAACAAGCGTGTGCTGCTGATCGACTGCGATATGCGTAAGGGCTATACCCACGAACTGCTGGGTACCAATAACGTCAACGGTCTGTCGGAGATCCTGCTCGGCAAAGGTGACATTAGCCAGAGCGCGAAACCGACCAGCATCCCGAAATTCGATCTCATCCCGCGTGGTCAGGTGCCGCCAAACCCCTCTGAACTGCTGATGAGCGAACGGTTCACCGAGCTGGTGGAGTGGGCGAGCAAAAACTATGACCTGGTGCTGATCGATACGCCGCCAATTCTGGCCGTAACCGATGCCGCCGTGGTAGGGCGCCTGGCGGGGACCACCCTGATGGTAGCGCGCTATGCGGTGAACACCCTGAAAGAGGTGGAAACCAGCCTGAGCCGCTTCGAGCAAAACGGTATTGAGGTGAAAGGGGTGATCCTGAACTCCATCTTCCGCCGCGCGAGCGGGTATCAGGATTACGGGTATTACGAGTACGAATATAAGTCTGACAGTAAATAATAAAACACACCCCACACCCCTCACCCTAACCCTCTCCCCAAAGGGGAGAGGGGACTGTTCGGTGCTGGGTTTGGGGGACGAATGTAATGATAACCACTGGCTGCCTTTCACCCTCTCCCCTTTGGGGAGAGGGCCGGGGTGAGGGGAAAAAATGACCACACAACGCCCGTTAGTTTCAATCTATATGCCGACATGGAATCGTCAGCAGCTGGCGATCCGCGCAATTAAGTCGGTACTACGTCAGGATTATGAAAACTGGGAACTGATCATCGTGGATGACTGTTCCTCCTCGTATGAACAGCTGCAAAAATTTGTAACTGACCTCAACGATCCGCGGGTGGTCTATACGCACAACGCGATTAACTCCGGTGCCTGCGCGGTGCGTAATCAGGCGATTATGCAGGCCAAAGGGCAGTATCTGACCGGGATCGACGACGATGACGAATGGACACCAAACCGCCTGTCTGTCTTCCTCTCGCACAAAGAACAGCTGGTTACGCACGCATTCCTGTATGCCAACGACTATGTCTGCCAGGGCGAGGTGTACTCGCAGCCGGCCAGTCTGCCGCTGTACCCGAAATCACCGTATTCCCGTCGCCTGTTCTACAAGCGCAACATTATCGGTAATCAGGTCTTTACCTGGGCGTGGCGCTTTAAAGAGTGCCTGTTCGATACTGAACTGAAGGCCGCGCAGGATTACGACATCTTCCTGCGCATGGTGGTGGAGTACGGCGAGCCGTGGAAAGTGGAAGAGGCCACGCAGATCCTGCACATCAACCACGGGGAGATGCAAATCACCTCCTCGCCGAAGAAATTCTCGGGCTACTTCCATTTTTACCGCAAGCACAAGGACAAGTTCGACCGTGCCAGCCGTAAATATCAGCTCTTTACCCTCTATCAGATCCGCAATAAGCGCATGAACTGGCGCACGCTGCTGACGCTGCTTTCCGTACGTAACGGTAAGCGCCTGGCTGATGGACTTCGGGGGAAATAATGTTTCTGGAAGATTGCCGCGCAAACAGCTGGAGCCTGCGCCCGTGCTGCATGGTTCTGGCGTACCGCATCGCCCATTTCTGCTCAGTGTGGCGTAAGAAAAACGTGCTGAACAATCTCTGGGCGGCACCGGTTCTGGTGCTGTACCGCATCATCACGGAATGCTTTTTTGGCTATGAGATTCAGGCTGCTGCCACCATTGGCCGCCGCTTCACCATCCACCACGGCTATGCGGTGGTGATCAACAAGTTTGTGGTCGCCGGGGATGATTTCACCATTCGTCATGCGGTCACCATTGGCAACCGCGGGCCAGACAGCCTGGCCTGCCCGGTCATCGGCAATAACGTTGAGCTGGGCGCGAATGTGGTGATCATTGGTGATATCACGATTGGTAACAACGTCACGATTGGTGCTGGCAGCGTGGTGCTGGACAGCATTCCGGATAACGCGCTGGTGGTGGGAGAAAAAGCCCGCGTGAAGGTGATTAAATGAACATTCTGCAATTTAACGTACGCCTCGCAGAAGGCGGAGCAGCAGGCGTGGCGCTGGATCTGCATCAGCGCGCCCTGCAAAAAGGACTTCAGTCCCGGTTTATTTACGGCTATGGCAAAGGCGGCAAGAAAAGCGTCAGCCACGATAACTTCCCGCAGGTGCAGAAGCACACGCCGCGCCTGACATCGATTGCCAACATTGCGCTGTTCCGTCTGTTTAACCGCGATCTGTTTGGCAACCTGAATTCTCTTTATCGCACGGTGACGCGCACCACCGGCCCGGTTGTGCTCCATTTTCACGTGCTGCACAGCTACTGGCTGAATCTGGAAGAGGTGGTGGCGTTTTGCCAGAAGGTGAAGGCCCACAAGCCCGATACCCGCTTTGTCTGGACGCTGCACGATCACTGGAGCGTAACCGGCCGCTGCGCGTTTACCGACGGCTGCGAAGGCTGGAAAAATAACTGTCAGAAATGTCCGACCTTAAGCAACTACCCGCCGGTGAAAGTGGACCGCGCCCACCAGCTGGTGGAAGGAAAGCGTCAGCTGTTTCGCAACATGCTCTCGCTCGGCTGTACGTTTATCTCCCCGAGCCAGCACGTGGCCGATGCCTTCAACAGCCTGTACGGGGCAGGGTGCTGCCAGATTATCAACAACGGCATCGACGTGGCGACGGAAGCCATTCTTGCCGAACTGACGCCGGTGGCGGAAACCACAGGCAAACCGAAAATCGCCATCGTTGCCCATGACCTGCGCTACGACGGCAAAACCAACCAGCAGCTGGTGCGCGACATGATGGCGCTGGGTGACAAAATTGAACTGCACACCTTCGGCAAATTCTCGCCGTTCGAAGGGGCCAACGTGGTGAACCACGGGTTTGAAACCGACAAACGCAAACTGATGAGCGCGCTGAATGAAATGGATGCGCTGGTGTTCAGCTCCCGCGTGGATAACTATCCGCTGATCCTCTGTGAAGCGCTCTCCATTGGTGTACCGGTACTTGCCACCCACAGCGACGCGGCGCGAGAAGTGCTGGAGAAATCCGGCGGGAAAACCTTCGCGGAACAGGAAATTTTGCCGCTGGTGCAGTTGCCGAAGGCGCAGATTGCCCGGACTGTTTTTGGCACTGACCTGGAATCGTTCCGCAACCGCAGCCGCAAGGCGTACAGCGGACAACAGATGCTGGAGGAGTATGTCTCGTTCTATCAGAATCTGTAGTTATCTGCTGCTGCCGCTGATCTACCTGCTGGTCAACGTCAAGATTGCCCAGCTCGGCGAAAGCTTCCCGATAACCATCGTCACTTTCTTGCCCCTTCTGCTTCTGCTGTATGTCGATAAAATCAACCTGAAGAAGCTGATGATTGCCTTAGGGTTGGGCACGGGCCTGACGCTGTTTAACTACATCTTTGGCCAGTCGCTGGATGCCAGTAAATACGTCACCTCGACCATGCTGTTTGTTTATATTGTCATTATTATCGGTATGGTCTGGAGTATTCGGTTTAAAACTATTTCGCCGCACAATTATCGGAAAATCCTTAGGTTCTTTTATATTGCCGTTGCGTTAATTGTTATGCTTGCCGCCATGGAGATGGCGCAAATTATTCTCACCGGTGGCAGCAGCCTGATGGAGATAATTTCGAAATATCTCATTTACAGCAACAGCTATGTATTGAACTTCATTAAGTTTGGCGGGAAACGTACCACCGCGCTCTATTTTGAACCGGCGTTTTTTGCTCTGGCATTAATCTCAATTTGGCTCAGCATCAAACAGTTTGGTATCAAAACGCCTAAGACCGATGCTATGATTCTTGCAGGAATTGTTCTGTCTGGATCGTTCTCAGGGGTAATGACATTTATCCTGTTTTACCTGCTGGAGTGGGCGTTCCAGTACCTGAACAAAGAGGCGATTAAGAAAAAACTGCCGCTGGC
The DNA here is from genome assembly GCF_001030225.1 of Enterobacter sp. BIDMC92. Taxonomy (NCBI): domain Bacteria; kingdom Pseudomonadati; phylum Pseudomonadota; class Gammaproteobacteria; order Enterobacterales; family Enterobacteriaceae; genus Enterobacter; species Enterobacter sp. BIDMC92. The sequence goes on along the minus strand of NZ_KQ087598.1, from coordinate 3,145,454 downwards.
GATTATCTCCCTGACGGTATTTCTGGTAGGCGTGATATTTGCATTCCCGTACATCTCAGAACGTCTGGGGGATTTGGGAACGGAAGGGTCGTCGTCCTATTATCGCATTATTGGTCCACTGGTGATGGTGGGTTATTCCTTAACCCATATTGATGGCGTAGTAAGATTCGGCTCACTTTACGAATATGTTGCATCATTCGGAATCTTTAACGGTGCGGATGTCGGTAAAACCATAGACAATGGTCTGTATCTGTTAATTATTTATTTTTCGTGGTTCGCCGTACTGTTGACGCTGTGGTATCTGTTTAAAGTTTTCAAAATGATGATTAACGCGTTTGGGGATAACCAGAACTTTCGCGTGCAGCTTTATCTGTTCACACCGGTGTCGCTGTTTTTTACCGGGTCAATATTTAGCCCGGAATATGCGTTCTTAATTGTTTGTCCGTTTATTTTGCGTAAAGCGCTTAATATTACGAATTCATGACGAGGTGGTCTTATGTTTCTTAGCGTCATTACTGTCGCTTTTCGTAATTACGAAGGGGTGGTAAAAACCTGGCGCTCGCTGCGTAATCTGGCGCGCGACCCAAGCCTTACCTTTGAGTGGATTGTGGTCGACGGTGGCTCGAACGATGGCACGGCGGAGTTTCTGGAAAAACTCAACGGTGAGTTCAACTTACGCTACGTCAGCGAGAAAGATAAAGGCATCTACGATGCAATGAACAAAGGCATCAACATGGCGCAAGGGCGCTATGCCATCTTCCTTAATTCCGGTGATGTTTTCCACGATGACGTGGCGCTGTTTGCCCGTCAGCTGGCGCGCCAGAAAGAGGACGCCATGTATATTGGTGACGCGCTGCTCGATTTTGGCGACGGACATAAAATATGCCGGAGCGCGAAGCCTGGCTGGTATATCTACCACAGCTTACCGGCCAGCCATCAGGCCATTTTCTTCCCGGTTAAGGGTCTGAAAAAACAGCCTTACGATTTGCAATATAAAGTCTCTTCGGATTATGCGCTGGCCGCCAGTCTGTATAAATCCGGCTACCCGTTCCGTCGCCTGAAAGGCCTGGTGTCGGAATTTTCAATGGGCGGCGTGTCAACGTCTAATAATCTGGAATTGTGCCAGGATGCGAAAAACGTGCAGCGTAAAATATTACGCGTGCCGGGGTTCTGGGCGGAATTATCTTATTTATTACGCCTGCGTACGACAGGTAAAACGAAAACCTTATATAACAAAGCCTGAATATAAGGAAACGCAATGCAGGATCTAAGCGGTTTCTCCGTGCCGAAAGGTTTTCGGGGCGGGAGCGGTATTAAAGTGCAACTGTGGTGGGCCGTTCAGGCAACGTTATTTGCCTGGTCACCGCAAATATTGTACCGCTGGCGAGCATTTTTATTGCGCCTGTTTGGCGCAAAAATCGGAAAAAACGTAGTCATTCGGCCTTCGGTAAAAATTACCTACCCCTGGAAATTAACGCTCGGGGATTACGCATGGGTAGGGGATGACGCGGTGTTATATACCCTGGGCGAGATTACGATTGGCGCAAATTCGGTGGTGTCACAGAAATGTTATTTGTGCACCGGCAGTCATGACTTTATGAGTCAGCATTTTGATATTACCGCTTCGCCTGTTGTGATTGGCGAAAAATGCTGGCTGGCAACGGATGTTTTTGTTGCACCGGGTGTTTCTGTTGGTGATGGCACGGTAGTCGGTGCCCGCAGCAGCGTTTTTAAATCGCTACCGGCAAATACAGTTTGCCGTGGCAACCCCGCAGTGGTGATACGCGAACGCGTTGAAACTGAAAAACTTTGATAAGTACAGAGGAATATAAACATGTCTAAAGTCGCTCTCATCACCGGCGTTACCGGGCAGGATGGTTCTTACCTGGCAGAGTTACTGCTGGAAAAAGGTTATGAAGTACACGGAATTAAACGTCGTGCGTCTTCTTTCAACACCGAACGTGTCGATCATATTTACCAGGATCCACACGCGGCGAACCCGAAATTCCACCTGCACTACGGCGACCTGACCGATACCTCCAACCTGACCCGTATCCTGCAGGAAGTGCAGCCGGATGAAGTCTACAACCTGGGCGCGATGAGCCACGTTGCGGTCTCCTTCGAATCCCCGGAATACACCGCTGACGTGGATGCCATGGGTACCCTGCGTCTGCTGGAAGCCATTCGCTTCCTGGGTCTGGAGAAGAAAACCCGTTTCTACCAGGCATCCACCTCTGAGCTGTACGGCCTGGTGCAGGAAATCCCGCAGAAAGAGACCACGCCGTTCTACCCACGTTCTCCGTACGCGGTAGCAAAACTGTACGCCTACTGGATCACCGTGAACTACCGTGAATCCTACGGCATGTACGCCTGTAACGGCATTCTGTTCAACCACGAATCACCGCGCCGCGGCGAAACCTTCGTGACCCGCAAAATCACCCGCGCTATCGCCAACATCGCGCAGGGTCTGGAATCATGCCTGCACCTCGGCAACATGGACTCCCTGCGTGACTGGGGCCATGCCAAAGACTACGTGAAAATGCAGTGGATGATGCTGCAGCAGGACAAACCGGAAGACTTCGTGATTGCCACCGGCGTGCAGTACTCCGTACGTCAGTTCGTGGAAATGGCTGCCGCGCAGCTGGGTATCAAACTGCGCTTTGAAGGCACCGGCGTGGAAGAGAAGGGCATCGTGGTGTCCGTGACCGGTCACGACGCGCCGGGCGTGAAGCCAGGCGATGTGATTGTCCAGGTTGACCCGCGCTACTTCCGTCCTGCTGAAGTGGAAACCCTGCTGGGCGACCCAACCAAAGCGCACGAGAAACTGGGCTGGAAACCAGAAACCACTCTGCAGGAGATGGTCTCTGAGATGGTGGCCAAAGATCTTGAAGCAGCGAAAAAACACTCTCTGCTCAAGTCTCATGGCTACGAGGTTGCCATCGCGCTGGAGTCCTGAGAATGACAAAACAACGTATTTTTGTCGCCGGTCATCGCGGAATGGTGGGTTCCGCGATTGTTCGACAGCTGGAGCAGCGCGGTGACGTCGAGGTGATTGTCCGCACGCGTGACGAGCTGAACCTGCTCGACAGCCGTGCGGTACAGGACTTCTTTGCCAGCGAACGCATTGACCAGGTGTATCTGGCGGCGGCGAAGGTGGGCGGCATTGTTGCCAACAACACCTACCCGGCGGATTTCATCTACGAAAACATGATGATTGAGAGCAACATCATTCACGCGGCGCATCTGCACAACGTGAATAAGCTGCTGTTCCTCGGCTCATCCTGTATTTACCCGAAAATGGCGAAGCAGCCGATCGCCGAAAGCGAGCTGCTGCAGGGCACACTGGAAGCGACCAACGAGCCGTACGCGATTGCCAAGATTGCCGGGATCAAGCTGTGCGAGTCCTACAACCGTCAGTACAACCGTGACTATCGTTCGGTGATGCCGACCAACCTGTACGGACCACACGACAACTTCCACCCGAGCAACTCGCATGTGATCCCGGCGCTGCTGCGTCGTTTCCACGAGGCGACTGCCGAGAACGCACCGGACGTGGTGGTGTGGGGCAGCGGCACGCCGATGCGTGAATTCCTGCACGTGGACGACATGGCTGCCGCCAGCATTCACGTGATGGAGCTGGATCGCGAAGTGTGGCAGGAGAACACCGAGCCGATGCTGTCGCACATCAACGTGGGCACCGGCGTGGACTGCACCATTCGCGAGCTGGCGCAAACCATCGCGCAGGTGGTGGGCTACAAAGGCCGCGTGGTGTTTGACGCCACCAAGCCGGACGGCACGCCGCGCAAACTGCTGGACGTGACGCGACTGCATCAGCTGGGCTGGTATCACGAGGAGTCACTGGAGCAGGGGCTGGCCAGTACCTACCAGTGGTTCCTGGAAAACCAGCATCGCTTCCGGGGGTAATGATGTTTTTAAGTCAGGAAGATTTTGCCACGGTGGTGCGTTCCACTCCGCTCATCTCAATTGATTTGATCGTGGAGAACGAACGCGGCGAGTTCTTGCTGGGGAAACGAACCAACCGTCCTGCACAGGGCTTCTGGTTCGTGCCCGGCGGGCGCGTGCAGAAGGATGAGACGTTGAGCGATGCGTTTGAGCGTCTCACTCTGGCGGAACTGGGCCTGCAGCTGCCGATGGCAGCGGGCCAGTTTTACGGGGTCTGGCAGCACTTCTATGACGATAACTTTTCAGGTACCGGGTTCTCCACGCACTACATCGTGCTGGGGTTCCGCCTGAAGGTGAGTGAGGCAGACCTGCGTCTGCCTGATTCTCAGCATGACGACTACCGCTGGCAGACGCCAGAGGCGCTGCTGGCGAGCGACAATGTGCACGACAACAGCCGTGCCTATTTCCTTGCCGATCGTCAGTCTGAGGTGCCGGGCTTATGAAAATTTTGGTGTATGGAATCAACTACTCGCCGGAACTGACCGGTATCGGGAAATATACCGGCGAGATGGTCGAGTGGATGGCGAGCCAGGGACATGACGTGCGGGTCATTACCGCGCCGCCGTACTACCCGGAATGGAAAGTGGGGGAGCGCTACTCAAGCTGGCGCTACCGTCGCGAAGAGGGCGCGGCGACCGTCTGGCGCTGCCCGCTGTATGTGCCGAAGCAGCCCTCGACGCTGAAACGGCTGATTCACCTCGGCAGCTTTGCGCTGAGCAGCTTCTTCCCGCTGATGGCGCAGCGTCGCTGGAAGCCGGATCGCATCATCGGCGTGGTGCCGACGCTGTTTTGCACGCCGGGCATGCGCCTGCTGGGCAAACTCTCCGGCGCACGCACCCTGCTGCACATTCAGGATTATGAAGTCGACGCCATGCTGGGCCTGGGGATGGCAGGCAAAAGCAAAGGCGGCAAGGTGGCGAAGCTCGCCAGCGCGTTTGAGCGCAGCGGTCTGCATAACGTGGATTATGTCTCGACCATTTCGCGCTCAATGATGAACAAGGCGCAGGAGAAGGGCGTCCCGGCCCAGAAGGTGATCTTCTTCCCGAACTGGTCCGAAGTGGCGCGTTTTCGCGACGTGACTGAGCAAGACGCCCAGACGTTACGTGCAGAGCTCGGTCTGCCTGATGATCAAAAAATCATTCTTTACTCAGGCAACATCGGCGAAAAGCAGGGGCTGGAGAACGTGATTGAAGCCGCTCAGCAGCTGAGCCAGCATCCATGGATGTTTGTGATTGTCGGGCAGGGCGGTGGGAAAGCGCGGCTGGAGAAGATGGCAAGCGAGCGCGGCCTGACCAACGTGAAGTTCTTCCCGCTTCAGTCTTACGAGGCATTGCCTGCGCTGCTGAAGATGGGCGACTGCCATCTGGTGGTGCAAAAACGCGGCGCGGCGGATGCGGTGCTGCCGTCCAAGCTGACCAACATTCTGGCAGTGGGCGGTAACGCGGTGATTACGGCCGAAGCCGAAACCGAATTAGGCCAGCTGTGTGACAGCTACCCGGGGATTGCGGTGTGCGTGGAGCCGGAATCGGTCCCGGCGCTGGTCTCCGGCATTGAACAGGCACTTGCCATGCCAAAAGTAAACACGGTGGCACGTGAATATGCCGAACGCACGCTCGATAAAGAGAACGTGCTGAGCCAATTTATTGCAGATATACGGGGATAAATCATGAGTCAAACCACTTTGTATCCGGTTGTGATGGCTGGTGGCTCTGGTAGCCGGTTGTGGCCGCTGTCCCGCGTGCTCTATCCAAAACAGTTCCTCTGCCTGAAAGGGGATCTCACCATGCTGCAGACGACGGTAAACCGTCTGCAGGGCGTGGAGTGTGAAAGCCCGGTGGTGATTTGTAACGAACAGCACCGTTTTATTGTTGCCGAGCAGCTGCGCCAGCTGAACAAACTCACAGAAAATATCATTCTGGAGCCTGCCGGACGCAACACCGCACCAGCGATCGCTCTGGCGGCGCTGGCGGCAAAACGCAGCAGCCCGGATTGTGACCCGCTGATGCTGGTGCTGGCGGCAGACCACGTTATCCAGCAGGAAGAGGCCTTCCGCGACGCGGTTCGCGCGGCCATTCCTTACGCGGAAAGCGGCAAGCTGGTGACCTTCGGCATCGTGCCGGATCTGCCGGAAACCGGCTATGGCTATATTCGTCGCGGTAACGTAACGCCGGGCGAAGGTGACAGCGTGGCGTTCGACGTGGCGCAGTTCGTTGAGAAACCGAATCTTGAAACCGCGCAGGCCTACGTCGCCAGCGGGGAATATTACTGGAACAGCGGCATGTTCCTGTTCCGCGCCGGTCGCTATCTGGAGGAGTTGCAGAAATACCGTCCGGATATCCTGAGCGCCTGCGAAAAAGCCATGAACGTGGTGGATCCGGATCTTGATTTTATCCGCGTCGACGAAGCGGCTTTCCTCGCCTGTCCGGAAGAGTCCATTGACTACGCGGTCATGGAGCGCACGGCAGACGCCGTGGTGGTGCCGATGGATGCGGGCTGGAGCGATGTGGGCTCCTGGTCCTCTCTGTGGGAGATCAGCGCCCATACCCCGGAGGGTAACGTCCATCACGGTGATGTGATTAGCCACAAAACCGAGAACAGCTACGTCTACGCCGAATCCGGCCTGGTCACCACGGTCGGGGTGAAAGATCTGGTGGTAGTCCAGACTAAAGACGCCGTGCTGATTGCCGACCGTAACGCCGTGCAGGACGTTAAAAAAGTGGTGGAGAAGATCAAAGCCGACGGTCGCCACGAGCATCACATTCACCGCGAAGTGTACCGTCCGTGGGGCAAATACGACTCCATCGATGCGGGCGAGCGTTATCAGGTGAAACGCATCACCGTGAAACCGGGCGAGGGGTTGTCGGTGCAGATGCACCACCACCGCGCGGAGCACTGGGTGGTGGTGGCAGGTACGGCGAAAGTCACCATCGACGGTGAAGTGAAACTGCTGGGCGAAAATGAGTCCATCTATATTCCGCTGGGGGCGACGCACTGTCTGGAGAACCCGGGGAAAATTCCTCTCGACTTAATTGAGGTGCGCTCCGGCTCGTATCTGGAAGAGGACGATATCGTGCGCTTCCAGGACCGCTACGGCCGGGTCTAGCACCGTCTTTAACGCCGGATGGCGCTTCGCTTATCCGGCCTACGAATGAATAAAAACAATTTTGCCTGTTAATCGGGCGGGCCAACTGTTGCCTGAAAAAGGGGTCATCATGGAAAAGTTAACCTGTTTTAAAGCCTACGATATTCGCGGCAAGCTGGGCGAAGAGCTGAATGAAGACATTGCGTGGCGCATTGGTCGCGCGTACGGCGAATATCTGAAGCCAAAAACCATCGTGCTGGGCGGCGACGTGCGTTTGACCAGTGAATCCCTGAAGCTGGCCCTGGCGAAAGGGCTGCAGGACGCGGGCGTGGACGTGCTGGACATCGGCCTCTCCGGGACCGAAGAGATCTATTTTGCCACCTTCCACCTCGGCGTGGACGGCGGGATCGAAGTCACCGCCAGCCATAACCCGATGGATTACAATGGTATGAAGCTGGTGCGCAAGGGTGCGCGTCCCATCAGCGGCGACACCGGACTGCGCGACGTGCAGCGTCTGGCGGAAGCCAACGATTTCCCGCCGGTGAACGAGGCGAAGCGCGGTAGCTACAAAAAAATCAACCTGCAGAAAGAGTACATCGACCACCTGCTGGGCTACATCAACGTGGCAAACCTGAAGCCGCTGAAGCTGGTGATTAACTCCGGTAACGGCGCGGCCGGCCCGGTGGTGGATGCCCTGGAAGCCCGCTTTAAAGCACTTAACGTGCCGGTGACGTTCGTCAAAGTGCACAACACCCCGGACGGCAACTTCCCGAACGGTATTCCTAACCCGCTGCTGCCGGAGTGCCGCGACGACACCCGTAACGCCGTCATTGAGCATGGCGCAGATATGGGTATCGCCTTTGACGGCGATTTCGACCGCTGCTTCCTGTTCGACGAGAAAGGCCAGTTCATCGAAGGCTACTACATTGTCGGCCTGCTGGCGGAAGCGTTCCTTGAGAAAAACCCTGGCGCGAAAATCATTCATGACCCGCGTCTGTCCTGGAACACCGTTGACGTGGTGTCTGCCGCAGGCGGCACGCCTGTGATGTCCAAAACCGGGCACGCCTTTATTAAAGAACGCATGCGCGAAGAAGACGCCATCTATGGCGGCGAGATGAGCGCCCACCACTACTTCCGTGATTTCGCCTACTGCGACAGCGGGATGATCCCGTGGCTGCTGGTGACCGAGCTGCTGTGCCTGAAGGGGAAAACCCTCGGCGAGCTGGTACGCGACCGTATGGCGGCGTTCCCGGCGAGCGGAGAGATCAACAGCAAGCTGGCGCAACCTGCCGAGGCCATTGCCCGCGTGGAGCAGCACTTTGCCATTCACGCGCTGGAAATTGATCGCACTGACGGCATCAGCATGGCGTTCCCGCAGTGGCGCTTTAACCTGCGCTCGTCCAATACCGAGCCGGTGGTGCGCCTGAACGTGGAATCCCGCGCCGACACCGCGCTGATGGAAGCCCGAACGAAGGACATTCTGGCGCTGTTGAATCAGTAATACGAAACCTTACCCCTCACCCTAACCCTCTCCCCAAAGGGGAGAGGGAACTTGAACACCCTCTCCCCTTTGGGGAGAGGGCCGGGGTGAGGGGTGAGGTGTGGGTTGAATAAAGGAACAACGATGACGAATCTAAAAAAACGCGAACGAGCGAGAACGAATGCATCGTTAATCTCTATGGTGCAGCGTTTTTCTGATATCACCATCATGGTCGGTGGATTGTGGGCGGTGTGTCGGATCAGCGGGCAATCGTTCTTATACATGCATCTGCTGATGGCACTGATTGCGCTGGTTGTGTTTCAGATGATCGGCGGGATGACGGATTTCTATCGTTCGTGGCGTGGCGTCAAAATGACCACCGAACTGATGCTGTTGCTGCAGAACTGGACCTTAAGCCTGATCTTCAGCGCGGGCCTGGTGGCGTTCAGCCATGATTTTGATAATCGTCTGGTGACCTATCTCTGCTGGTATCTGGTGACCAGCGTCGGCATGGTGGTTTGTCGCTCCCTGATCCGCTTCGGCGCGGGCTGGCTGCGTAACCGGGGCTATAACCGTCGCTTCGTTGCCGTAGCAGGGGATTTGCCGGTCGGGCAGGTGCTGCTCGACAGCTTCCGCAAAGAGCCGTGGTTAGGGTTTGAAGTGGTCGGGATTTATCACGACGCGAAGCCAGGCGGCGTGCCTGCGGACTGGGCGGGCAACTACGAACAGCTGATTGACGATGCCAAAGCGGGCAAAATTCACAACGTTTACATCGCCATGCAGATGAAAGACGAATCCCGCATTAAGCAACTGATGCGCGAGCTGGCGGATACCACCTGCTCGGTGATCCTGATCCCGGACGTGTTTACCTTCAACATCCTTCACTCCCGCATTGAAGAGGTGAACGGCGTGCCGGTGGTACCGCTGTACGACACGCCGCTGTCAGGGATTAACCGCGTGCTGAAGCGTCTGGAAGATATCGTGCTCTCTTCACTGATCCTTCTGCTGATCTCCCCGGTGCTGTGCTGCATTGCCCTGGCGGTGAAGCTGAGCTCTCCCGGGCCGGTTATCTTCCGCCAGACCCGCTACGGCATGGACGGTAAGCCCATTATGGTGTGGAAATTCCGCTCCATGAAGGTGATGGAAAACGACAAAGTGGTGACCCAGGCCACGCAGAACGATCCGCGCGTGACCCGCGTGGGGAACTTCCTGCGCCGTACCTCGCTGGATGAACTCCCGCAGTTTATCAACGTCTTTACCGGCGGCATGTCGATTGTCGGACCTCGTCCCCATGCGGTTGCCCACAACGAACAGTACCGCTCGCTGATTGAAGGCTACATGCTGCGCCATAAAGTGAAGCCAGGCATCACCGGCTGGGCGCAGATCAACGGCTGGCGCGGTGAAACCGACACGCTGGAAAAAATGGAAAAACGCATTGAATTCGACCTGGAGTACATCCGTGAGTGGAGCCTCTGGTTTGATATCAAGATTGTTTTTCTGACCATCTTCAAAGGTTTCGTGAACAAAGCGGCGTACTAAGATGAGCTTACGTGAAAAAACCATCAGCGGCGCCAAGTGGTCAGCGATGGCGACCATCGTCATCATTGGCCTCGGCCTGGTGCAGATGACCGTGCTGGCGCGCATTATCGATAACCACCAGTTCGGCCTGCTGACCGTTTCGCTGGTGATTATCGCGCTGGCCGATACGCTGTCTGATTTTGGTATCGCCAACTCGATTATCCAGCGCAAAGAGATTAGCCATCTGGAGCTGACCACGCTCTACTGGCTGAACGTCGGGCTGGGGATTTTCGTGTTTGTGCTGGTGTTCCTGCTGAGCGATACCATCGCCAGCGTGCTGCACAACCCGGATCTGGCACCGCTGATGCGTACGCTGTCGTTTGCTTTCGTGGTGATCCCCCACGGGCAGCAGTTCCGCGCGCTGATGCAGAAAGAGCTGGAGTTCAACAAGATCGGCATGATCGAGACCAGCGCCGTGCTGGCGGGCTTTACCTTCACCGTGGTGAGCGCCCATTTCTGGCCGCTGGCCATGACCGCCATTCTGGGGTATCTGGTTAACTCTGCCGTGCGCACGCTGCTGTTCGGCTATTTTGGCCGCAAGATCTACCGTCCGGGGCTGCATTTCTCGCTGGCGTCCGTCTCCTCCAACCTGCGTTTTGGCGCATGGCTGACGGCGGACGGCATCATCAACTATGTGAACACCAATCTCTCCACGCTGGTGCTGGCACGTATTCTCGGGGCGAGCGTCGCCGGGGGCTACAACCTGGCCTATAACGTTGCGGTCGTCCCGCCGATGAAGCTGAACCCGATTATTACCCGCGTGCTGTTCCCGGCGTTCGCCAAGATTCAGGACGACACCGAGAAGCTGCGGGTCAATTTCTACAAGCTGCTTTCCGTGGTGGGGATTATCAACTTCCCGGTTCTGCTGGGGCTGATGGTGGTTTCCAGCAATTTCGTGCCTCTGGTGTTTGGTGAAAAATGGAACGGCATTATCCCGATCCTGCAGCTGCTGTGCGTGGTGGGGCTGCTGCGCTCCGTGGGGAATCCGATCGGGTCTCTGCTGATGGCAAAAGCGCGCGTGGATATCAGCTTTAAGTTCAACGTCTTTAAAACCTTCCTGTTTATTCCGGCAATCATCGTCGGTGGACACATGGCGGGCGCCATCGGCGTCACGCTTGGCTTCCTGCTGGTGCAGGTCGTCAACACCGTGCTGAGCTACTTCATCATGATCAAGCCGGTGCTGGGCTCCAGCTACCGTCAGTACATCCTGAGCCTGTGGCTGCCGTTCTATCTCTCCCTGCCGACCCTGGCGGTGAGCTACGGCCTGGGCATGATCCTGACCGGTCATCTGCCGCTGGCGGCGCTGCTGGCGGTGCAGGTTGCCGCGGGCGCGCTGGCATTCGTCGTGATGATTGTGCTGTCACGCAATGCGCTGGTGGTGGAGATGAAGCGTCAGTTTTGCCGTAACGAAAAAATGAAAACGCTGCTTCGCGCAGGCTAGTTATTTAAGAGGCCATTATGAAATTATTAATTCTTGGCAACCATACCTGCGGCAACCGTGGCGACAGCGCCATCCTGCGCGGTTTACTGGATGCGATTAACACCCTTAAGCCTGAGACCGAAGTGGACGTGATGAGCCGTTATCCGGTCAGCTCATCCTGGTTACTCAATCGCCCGGTGATGGGCGACCCGCTCTACAGCCAGATGAAACAGCATAACAACGCCGCAGGCGTGATGGGGCGCGTGAAGAAAGTGCTGCGTCGTCGCTACCAGCACCAGGTGCTGCTTTCCCGGGTGACCGATACCGGCAAGCTGCGCAACATCGCTATCGCCCAGGGCTTTACCGATTTCGTTCGTCTGCTGTCGGGCTATGACGCGATTATTCAGGTCGGGGGGTCGTTCTTCGTCGATCTGTACGGTGTACCGCAGTTTGAACATGCGCTGTGTACGTTCATGGCAAAAAAGCCGCTGTTTATGATTGGTCACAGCGTGGGGCCGTTCCAGGATCCGCAATTTAACCAGCTGGCAAACTACGTTTTCGGCCACTGCGATGCCCTGATCCTGCGCGAGTCAGTCAGTCTTGAAATGATGAAGCGCAGCGAGATCGACACCTCCAGAGTGGAGCACGGCGTGGACACCGCCTGGCTGGTGGATCATCAGGAGGAGAGCTTCCAGGCAAGCTACGCGGTGCAGCACTGGCTGGACGTGGCGGCGCAACAGAAAACCGTCGCGATTACCCTGCGCGAGCTGGCCCCCTTCGATAAACGTTTAGGTACCACGCAGGCGGCGTATGAGAAAGCGTTCGCTGACGTGGTGAACCGCGTACTGGACAGCGGATATCAGGTGCTGGCGCTCTCCACCTGCACCGGTATCGACAGCTATAACAAAGACGACCGTATGGTGGCGCTCAACCTGCGCAGCCTGGTCAATGACCCGTCCCGCTATCACGTGGTGATGGACGAACTGAATGACCTCGAGATGGGCAAGCTGCTTTCCGCCTGCGACCTGACGGTGGGCACTCGTCTGCACTCGGCGATTATCTCCATGAACTTCGGTACGCCGGCGATTGCCATTAACTATGAGCACAAGTCCGCCGGGATCATGCAGCAACTCGGTATGCCGGAAATGGCCGTGGATATCCGTCATCTGCTGGATGGTTCGCTCGGCGCGATGGTCGGGGACACGCTGGGTCAGTTGCCTGCCATCAATGAACGCCTGGCCGTGGCGGTGAAAGCCGAGCGCGAGAAGGGGATGGGGATGGTGAAATCGGTACTCGACCGCGTCCGGGAGGGGAAATGAAGGTTGGTTTCTTCTTACTGAAATTTCCGCTGTCGTCTGAAACCTTTGTTCTGAACCAAATCACCGCGTTTATCGATATGGGATATGACGTGGAGATCATCGCCCTGCAAAAGGGCGATACCCAAAACACCCATGCGGCGTATACCCAGTACGAGCTGGAGGCGAAAACCCGCTGGCTGCAGGATGAGCCGTCCGGGAAGCTGAGCAAACTGCGCCACCGGGCCAGCCAGACCTTACGCGGGATCCATCGCCCGTCGACCTGGCGAGCGCTGAATATTTCCCGCTATGGCGCGGAGTCGCGCAATCTGATCCTGTCGGCCATCTGCGGGCAAACGGCACAGCCCTATCGTGCGGATGTGTTTATCGCCCACTTTGGCCCGGCGGGGGTCACCGCCGCGAAACTGCGCGAACTGGGGGTGATCGACGGGAAAATCGCGACCATTTTCCACGGCATTGACATCTCCAGCCGTGAAGTGCTGAACCACTACACCCCGGAGTATCAGCAGCTTTTCCGCCGCGGCGACATGATGCTGCCTATCAGCGAACTGTGGGCCGGACGCCTTAAAAACATGGGCTGCCCGGGAGAGAAAATTACCGTTTCGCGCATGGGCGTGGATCTCACGCGCTTTACCCGCCGTCCGGTGAAGGTGCCGGGCAAACCGCTGCAAATTATCTCCGTTGCTCGCCTGACCGAGAAGAAAGGGCTGCATGTGGCGATTGAAGCCTGCCGCCAGCTGAAGGCGCGCGGGGTAGATTTCCACTATCGCATTCTCGGGATTGGCCCGTGGGAGCGTCGTCTGCGCACGCTTATCGAACAATATCAGCTGGAAGATGTTGTCGAGATGCCGGGCTTTAAGCCGAGCCACGAGGTCAAGGCGATGCTCGATGAGGCGGACGTCTTCCTGCTGCCGTCCGTAACGGGCACTGATGGCGACATGGAAGGCATCCCGGTGGCGCTGATGGAGGCGATGGCCGTCGGCATCCCGGTGGTATCGACCCTGCACAGTGGGATCCCGGAGCTTATCCAGTCTGACTATTCCGGCTGGCTGGTGCCGGAAAATAACGCCATGGCGCTGGCCGACCGCTTAGCCGCTTTCAGCGACATCGACCAGCAGGCGCTGGAGCCCGTGCTCCACAATGCCCGACAAAAAGTCGAGGCAGATTTTAACCAGCAGGTGATTAATCGTCAGTTAGCGAGCCTGCTGCAAACGTTGTAACGCCGAGGTTGTATGCTGAAAAAGATTACCCGACGCACTTTTGTCTCTTCTCTCTCCGCGCTGGCGGCCACGCCGCTGCTGACCTCCCGCCTCGCGCGGGCGGCAGGCGGAAGAACGGTTTCTGTTAATCAGTACAATAACAACGACTGGATCGCCGCTTTTAAGCAGGCGTTTACCGAAGGGGATACGGTTGTGGTCCCCGCGGGACTGACCTGCGAAAACATCAATACCGGCATTTTCATTCCTGACGGGAAAACGCTGCTGATCCGCGGGGCGTTAACCGGCAACGGACGGGGCCGCTTTGTCCTGCAGGAGGGCAGTAAGGTCATTGGCGAGGGCGAGGGACGCACGGAAAATATCACCCTGGACGTTCGCGGCTCTGACTGTGCAATCAAAGGACTCGCGATGAGCGGGTTTGGTCCGGTGACGCAGATCTACATCGGCGGTAAGAAGCCCAGCGTGATGCGCAATCTGGTGATTGATAACATCCGTGTGAGCCAGGCCAACTATGCCATTCTGCGCCAGGGTTTCCATAACCAGGTGGACGGCGCCCGCATCACCAACAGCAAATTTAGCCACCTGCAGGGCGATGCGATCGAGTGGAACGTCGCCATCAATGACCGTAATATCCTGATTTCCGACCATGTGATCGACAACATCAACTGCACCAACGGCAAGATCAACTGGGGCATTGGCATTGGTCTTGCCGGGAGCACCTACGATAACGACTATCCTGAGAAGCAAACCGTTAAAAACTTCGTGGTGGCCAACATCACTGGCAGTAACTGTCGTCAGCTGGTGCACGTCGAAAACGGAAAACATTTTGTTATCCGCAATATAAAGGCCAAAAATATTACCCCTGACTTCAGTAAAAAGGCGGGAATTGATAACGCCACGGTAGCGATTTATGGCTGTGATAATTTCATTATTGATAATGTCGACATGGTCAATAGCGCCGGCATGTTAATCGGTTATGGGGTGATAAAGGGCGATTATTTGTCCATTCCGCAGAACTTCAAACTCAACAATATCCATCTCGATAATCGCCAGCTTGCGTATAAGCTGCGCGGAATACAAATTTCATCCGGTAACGCGACGTCGTTTGTGGCGATTACCAACGTTGAGATGCAGCGCGCTACTCTGGAGCTGCACAATAAGCCCCAGCATCTTTTTATGCGCAATATCAATGTGATGCAGGAAGCCGCAGTGGGCCCGGCCCTGAAGATCAATTTCGACCTGCGTAAGGACGTGCGGGGGAAATTCATGGCGAGAGACGAGACGCTGCTGTCACTGGCGAACATTAAAGCAGTGAATGAGAAAGGACAAAGTTCGGTGGATATTGACCGGGTCGATCAGCAGGTGGTGAATACTGAACGGCTGAATTTTGCGCTTCCGCACAGATAATCGACAAGCGTCAGTTTTGAGACTATTCCTGGTACGAATTTGTGATCGAATCAGATTACAACTACAGAAATTAGTGTGGTCAGGGCGTAACATTACCCGAGAATTACGGCAAATCATGCTGGCGAAAACAGGTTTAAGAGCTATAATTCGTCAACCATTTTAAGGTGGAAGATATAATGATTAATTTGAAAGCAGTCATTCCGGTAGCAGGCTTGGGCATGCATATGCTGCCAGCCACAAAAGCCATTCCAAAAGAGATGCTGCCGATCGTCGACAAGCCAATGATTCAGTACATTGTCGACGAGATTGTTGCTGCAGGGATCAAAGAAATCGTCCTGGTTACCCATTCTTCAAAGAATGCGGTAGAAAACCATTTCGACACCTCTTACGAACTCGAAGCGTTGCTTGAGCAGCGAGTCAAACGCCAGCTGCTGGCGGAAGTACAATCTATTTGTCCTCCAGGCGTGACCATCATGAACGTGCGCCAGGCACAGCCGCTGGGTCTGGGTCACTCTATTCTCTGTGCCCGTCCGGTTGTGGGTGATAACCCGTTCATCGTGGTGCTGCCGGATATCATTATTGATACCGCTTCTGCGGATCCGCTGCGTTACAACCTGGCGGCCATGGTGGCACGTTTCAATGAAACGGGTCGTAGCCAGGTGCTGGCGAAACGCATGAAAGGCGATCTCTCCGAGTACTCTGTTATCCAGACCAAAGAAGCGCTGGAGACGGAAGGGCAGGTGAGCCGCATTGTGGAATTCATCGAAAAACCGGATCAGCCACAGACGCTGGACTCAGACCTGATGGCGGTTGGCCGTTATGTTCTGAACGCGGATATCTGGGCCGAGCTGGAGAAAACCGAGCCAGGTGCCTGGGACCGTATTCAGCTCACCGACGCGATTGCCGAGCTGGCGAAGAAGCAGTCTGTTGACGCGATGCTGATGACCGGTGAGAGCTACGACTGCGGTAAGAAGCTGGGCTATATGCAGGCGTTTGTGAACTACGGGCTGCGTAACCTGAAGGAAGGGGCGAAGTTCAGAAGCCGGATTGAGAAACTGCTGGCAAACGACTGATATTTTCGTAACTGATTTGAGTAAGCGGCAGTTATCATTGGGTATGTGACAGCATAACCAAAATGATAACTGCCGTTTTTTGTTATTAATTCTAATAATAACATGGATTTATCTGATTCAAATCTCTCCAGATTTGTAACGATTTGTGCTTGTTTCTGAGGTCGTTTAGGACGACAATTAACGCCAGTTTTTGTCTGATTCCAGACAAAATACCCAATTTCAAATTTCGCTCAGTGCACTGGTAGCTGTTAAGCCAGGGGCGGTAGCGTGCATAATTTCTGCGATCGCAATTAAACAGACGGTTTCAGAGCGCCAGTATCTCGACATATTTAATAGACGGAACAGATAACGTGAAAATTCTTGTGACGGGCGGGGCCGGCTTTATCGGCTCAGCAGTTGTGCGGCATATTATTAAAAATACCCAGGACGAAGTCGTCAACGTGGATAAACTGACGTATGCCGGAAACCTCGAGTCGCTTACCGAAGTCAGCGATAGCGATCGATATGCTTTTGAGCATGCGGATATCTGTGACAAGACGGCTATGGATCGTATTTTTGCTGAGCACAAACCCGATGCGGTAATGCACCTGGCAGCGGAAAGCCATGTTGATCGTTCCATTACCGGCCCTGCTGCGTTTATTGAAACCAATATCGTGGGCACCTATGTGCTTCTGGAAGCGGCTCGCGCGTACTGGTCAACTCTGGATGATAACGCGAAGAAAGCATTCCGTTTCCATCATATCTCGACCGATGAAGTTTACGGTGATTTGCCTCATCCTGATGAACATCCGGCTGGAAGCGATTTGCCGCTGTTTACTGAAACGACGGCCTATGCGCCAAGTAGCCCGTACTCTGCTTCGAAGGCCTCCAGCGATCATCTGGTTCGTGCCTGGCTGCGTACTTATGGCTTCCCGACCATCGTCACTAACTGCTCTAATAACTACGGCCCGTACCATTTCCCTGAGAAACTGATTCCGCTGGTGATCCTGAATGCGCTCGAAGGTAAAGCCTTACCTATCTACGGCAAAGGCGACCAGATCCGAGACTGGCTGTATGTGGAAGATCACGCGCGTGCGTTGTACACCGTTGTTACCCAGGGTAAACCGGGGGAGACCTATAACATCGGTGGTCATAACGAGAAGAAAAACCTCGAGGTGGTTCATACCATATGCGATCTTCTGGATGAAATTGTCCCTAAAGAGGGTTCTTATCGCGACCAGATAACGTATGTTGCGGATCGTCCAGGCCACGATCGCCGCTATGCTATTGACGCACATAAGATTGCCGCTGAGCTGGGTTGGAAGCCTGTTGAAACTTTTGAAAGTGGTATTCGTAAGACTGTGGAATGGTATCTGAATAATAAAAAATGGTGTAATCGAGTGCAGGATGGAAGTTATCAACGTGAGCGTCTGGGGTTAGTATAAATGAAAGGTATTATTTTAGCGGGTGGATCCGGAACCAGACTCTATCCTATTACGATGGGTGTCTCGAAGCAGTTATTACCTATTTATGATAAACCGATGATCTATTATCCATTATCGGTTTTAATGCTTGCAGGTATAAGAGATATTTTAATAATTACCACCCCGGAAGATCAGGAAGGATTTATCCGTCTTCTCGGCGATGGTTCAAATCTCGGTTTGAACCTGCAGTATGCTATTCAACCTTCTCCTGATGGGCTTGCTCAGGCGTTTATTATTGGCGAAGAGTTCATCGGCAACGATTCTGTTTGTCTGGTTTTGGGAGACAACATTTTCTATGGTCAGGGGTTCTCGCCAAAATTAAAAGAGGCAGCTGTTCGGGCAACGACAAAAGCAACAGTTTTTGGTTATCAGGTAAAAGACCCAGAGCGATTTGGCGTTGTCGAATTTGATGAAAATCGTAATGTCCTCTCGATAGAAGAAAAACCAGCTAAACCTAAAAGTAATTATGCCGTGACGGGTCTGTATTTTTATACAAATGAAGTCGTGGAATTTGCAAAAAAAGTTAAACCCTCTGAACGAGGTGAGCTGGAAATCACTTCTATCAACCAAATGTACCTTGAGAAGGGCGATCTGGTTGTTGAGATGCTGGGTCGTGGCTTTGCCTGGCTGGATACCGGCACTCATGAAAGCCTTTTGCAGGCAGCACAGTTTGTTGAAACTATCGAAGTCCGACAGGGCTTTAAAGTCGCATGTCTGGAAGAGATTGCGTATAACAACGGGTGGCTGGCAAAAGAAGACGTGCTGAAGCAGGCGGCCTTAATGTCAAAAAATGGTTATGGTCAGTATCTTTCTCAACTTATTAAGTAATACATAGTGTCTGAACTTAAAAGTAAGACCGTCAATGGTCTAAAATGGAGCGCTCTCGAAAGAATTCTTTCACAGGGTGTTCAGCTCATTCTGATGCTGATATTGGCGCGTCTTTTAGGACCAAAAGCTTTCGGTCTCATCGGGATGTTAGCTATCTTTATTGCGATAGGTCAGGTCTTTATTGATAGCGGATTTAGCTCAGCACTGATAAGAAAGACCGATCGGACTGATGTAGATTATTCTACGGCATTCTATTTTAATATCATTGTCGCCTTTTGCTTCTATGTCTTACTTTATATAAGCTCAGGTTACATCGCTGAGTTCTATCAGCAACCAGAATTAGCCTTATTGACAAAAGTGATAGGTCTGACACTGATGGCGAACAGCTTTTCAGTGGTTCCCAGAACAATTTTGACGGTCTCGATGAATTTTAAAGCGCAAGCAAAAGCATCGATCTGCTCTGTTGTTCTGGGGGGAGTCGTTGCTTTGATTATGGCGTGGAATGGCTTTGGCGTTTGGGCTCTGGTAGCACAAACGCTAACCGCAGCCGTGTTCAGCGCTGTTTTTCTTAATCTCATCACTCGCTGGGTTCCAGTCTTTTGCTTTTCAAAAAAATCGTTTGATTATCTGTTTGGTTTTGGTGGGAAATTATTAATTTCTGGCCTGTTAGATACGGCTTATAATAATCTTTATCAAATTATTATTGGTAAAAGATTTAACGCAGAAAATGTTGGGCAGTTCACTCAGGCTAACCAAATATCCAGCATACCTGCTATGACCATGACCAACATTATTCAACGCGTCACCTATCCTATGTTTAGTCATATGCAAAGTGATCAACATAAGATGGATGAGTATTATTTGTTGACCATGAAAGTGGCTGCATTATTTATTTTCCCGCTAATGGCTGGGGTTGCTATTCTGGCTCAGCCATTATTGCAATTAGTTTTAGGCATACAATGGAAAGAGGCTGCGGAACTTGTCGCTGTGCTGGCTTTGGCATATATGCTTTATCCCATTCATGCAATTAACCTGAATGTGTTACAGGTCAAAGGTCGTAGCGACCTTTTCCTGAAGTTAGAAATTATCAAAAAAGTCATAGGTATTTGTATCATAGCAGTAACAATGAATTATAGTATTTACCTCATGTGTGTCGGCTTGTTAATTCATTCTTACTTAGCTCTTCTGTTAAATACTTATTATACGGGAAAATTAACCGGATTAACGATATGGCGTCAGTTCAAAGAAATTTCGCCTATCTGGTTGATTACAATGGTCTCTTGTTTAATAGCCAAAGTTATTGCGGTCTATCTCACGGCGCATGATGTTTGGCAGATCGTTACAATGTTAACTTTAGCGCCTGGTATATATGTAGTCTTGATTTACCTCACGCAAAGAAAATTATTTAAGATTGTGTTGTCTATCAAAGAATAGAGAAAACTAAATGAAAAATATACCAGTGACTCAACCTTTTCTTCCTGAACTAAGCGAGTTTATTCCTTATCTTGAACAGATTTGGGATAATAAATGGTTGACTAATAATGGTCCCTTCCATCAGCAACTCGAAAAAGAACTGTGTGAGTATTTGGGTGTCGAGTACATATCTCTTTTTAATAATGCAACCATCGCACTCATTACCGCTCTTCAGGCACTTCGTATTTCTGGTGAAGTGATCACGACGCCATATTCCTTCATTGCGACTAGTCATTCGATTTTATGGAATGGATTGAAGCCAGTATTCGTTGATATTGATCCTAAGACCTTTAATATCGATCCAAAGAAAATCGAAGCTGCTATTACGCCAAATACAACCGCTATCATGCCTGTACACTGTTATTCCAGTCCTTGTGATGTTGAAGCTATTCAGGAGATTGCGGACAATTACGGACTGCGCGTGATTTACGACGCAGCCCATGCTTTTGGGGTCAATTACAAAGGCCAAAGCATTTTAAGATTTGGTGATATGTCAATCCTCAGTTTCCATGCAACCAAAGTATTCAATACATTTGAAGGCGGAGCGATTATTTGTCAGGATGCCAAGACTAAACAGCGGATTGACAGATTAAAGAATTTTGGTATTGCGGATGAACTCACCGTAACGGCGCCTGGAATTAACGGCAAAATGAGTGAAATCAACGCTGCCTTTGGTCTGGTTCAGCTCAAGCATATCAACAGCGCCATTGAGCAGCGTAAAAAAATTGACCTGGCCTACCGTGAAGTGCTGTCGAGTATCAAAGGTATTACTGTTCCTGCACCATCAGAACATTCAAACAGTAACTATTCTTATTTCCCAGTACTGATTGAACCTGAATTCCGTGTTTCGAGGGATGAGCTTTATCTTGAACTAAAACGAAATGACATTCTTTCCCGTCGTTATTTCTATCCGTTGATTAGTAACATGCCAATGTACAGAGGAATTGAATCCGCAGCCGTTGAGAATCTTCCTTTATCAAATGCTATCTCTGATAAGGTACTGTGCTTACCTATTTTCAACGAATTAAGTGAAGATGATTTCTCGCGTATTATAAATGTTATTCGAGGGTAGAAATGGCTATCTTAACCCGTGAAGAAATTGAACAGATGGGATTTGCCTCCGTTGGAAATAATGTTTTTATCTCAACGAAAGCGTCTTTCTATGGTACATCAAAAATCCATATCGGAAACAATGTTCGGATAGATGATTTCTGCGTCATTTCTGCAGGTGAGGGGGGCGTGTATATCGGGAATTATATTCATATCGCCGTGTATTCTTCTCTGATTGGCTCAGGCCGAATCACATTGATGGACTATTCAAATATTTCTTCGCGGGTTTCGATTTATTCAAGTAATGATGACTACTCAGGTAATTATATGAGTAACCCGATGGTGCCGTCAGATTTTACAAACGTTACTCATGATGCGGTTGTTGTGGGTAAACATGTGATCGTTGGTAGCGGGAGTATCGTTTTACCTGGTGTGATTCTCGATGAGGGTTGTGCAATTGGTGCGCATTCATTAGTAAAACATAGCTGTGAAAAGTTATCGATTTACGCCGGAAATCCTGCCCGCAAAATTCGAGACCGGAACGACAAGCTCCTTGAGCTTGAGAAACAATTACGCAAAAACAATTAACGCGTTATACAGGTAAAAATGATGTTTAAAGAGAGTCAGGACGCTATTCAAAAGAAATGGAAAGATCCAGAAATAAAAGTGTCTATCTGTTGCATTACATATAATCATGAAAAATATATTGCAGAAGCACTGGACAGTTTCCTGGCTCAACAAACAAACTTTGCATTTGAGATACTGATTGGCGAAGATAAGGGGACTGATAATACTCTTTCTATCATTAATGAATATAAAAATAAATTCCCTGGAATAATTAATGTTATTACGAGTGAAACGAATCTGGGCGCTAATGGTAATATCAGAAATGTGATTGCAAATGCGAAAGGCGACTATATTGCCTTTTGTGAAGGAGACGATTATTGGTTAGATAGGGATAAAATACAAAAGCAATACGATTTGTTAATGAAAAATCCAGATTGTAAATTCGCTTTTCATCCTGCTTATGCTCTTCGCCCTGATAATAGTCGTGTAAAACGTTTTTTCAAAGGTGAAAATGTTCAACGGTTTTCTGTAGTAGACGTTCTAAATACCAATGGACAATTTTCACCCACCTCATCCTATATGTTTAAAAAGGAGGTCGTGACAACGCTACCCAGTTGGTTTGAAGACGCGCCTGTTGGCGATCTATTTATTGAATTATACGCGATGAAAGATAGTGATGGGATTTATTTACCATCAACTATGTCAGTTTATCGCCTGTTTGCTGATAATTCATGGTCAAGTGAGCTAAAAAAAGATTTCACTAAAAACATAGAAACACAAAAAAAAATCATAAAGTATACAGAAATATGTCTTTCAGACTTTGTAAAATATGAAGATATTTTCAAACTTCGTATCTCGAGAATATATTGTGATATCGCCACAAAATTCTTGTTAAGAAAAGAATATATACAATTTAAGCGGTTTTTAGAACAATCATATCTTTATCATCGCTCTTCATCTTCTAAGCAGAAGCTTTATTCGAAACTAAAACATGTACCTCATATTCTTTACTACTTTCACAAGATAAAGTCATTACTAAATAAATAATGTCGGATGGGTAAATGAAAAAAATATGTTTTTATCTGACTGATGCTTCTGACGAAGGTGGTATTCAACGAGTTATCACTGAATTATCCAACTATTTCGTAGAAGACCATGAAGTATGGATTGTAAGTGTTTTTTATAAAGATGATCAGGATATAAAATCATTGCCTTATGCACTTAATGATAAAGTTAAATTTAAGGCGTTTATAAACAAGAATGAAACAAAAAACAAATTACTGAAAAAAGTAAATACTTTTTTAGCAATTTATAGCCTTTATCTTTTTATGAAAAAAGAGAAGTTTGATATATTTATTGCTAATGGTATGGAAAGTGTAATATGGTCTTTTTTGCCGGTCTATTTCAACAGAATCAAATACATTTGCTGCGATCACACCAGTTTCGATAGAAAACCTCTTTGGGCACGCTTAGGTAGAAGTCTATCAAGATTGTTTGCTGATGCAATTGTCGTTTTAACCTCTACTGATGCTCGAGCTTGGAATAATACAAAAGTAAATATAATCCCTAATCCATCTCCATACTCAGAAGAGATCACAACTTGTCCTTATAATGAACGGCGTCAGCGAATCATTGCTGTCGGAAGGTTAGTGCAAGTTAAGGGGTTCGATAGACTTTTAGATATCTGGGAAAAATTTGTTAAGAAAAATCCTCATACCCCTTTTTCTCTTGAAATTATTGGAAATGGACCACTTAAAGATACTTTAAATACCAGGATTACTAATACACAATTAAAAAATGTCACAATATCAGATTTTACATCTGACATTAGTACTATTTATAATGATAGCCAACTTATATTAATGACATCTTACCATGAAGGGCTGGCTATGGTTCTCATTGAAGCCCAAGCGTTTGGAATTCCTGCTTTGGCATATGATGTTAGTGGCCCCGCTGAAGTCATCGTGGATGGTCAGACTGGCTATTTAGTTAATGATGGAGATGAAGAACAGTTTATCAGTAAATTGTCTCTACTTTTAGATAATGAATCACTAAGGGAAGATATGTCTGATAAATGTTCAGAATATTTAAATCGCTTCAAAATTGAAATGATTGCTGAAAAATGGAAACGCTTATTTGAGGCTTAACCAATATGTTTTATCATGAGCAAGAACGAGCCTCATTAATCAGAAGGTATTTTTTGACGATCTATCTTTTTTTTAATGTTGTTTGTGGGTTTTATTTTATTTATGATGGTAATTTAGGTGGTGATTTCCAGGGGGAGTATCCAACCGAACCTGCTTTAATGATTATCGCCATATTACTAGTTTTTGTCATTTTCTACATGATCCAGTCCCTCATTTTTCCTTTTTTTGAAAGGGTAAGAGTGAGAGAAATATCATATTGCAAAAATAAAACATTGGACTACTTTGTTGTTCTACTGCTGTGTTTATCTATACATGCAGCGATAAACTTAAATGTCGGGATCTCAGGATTAAAACTTGATGAACCTGATGGAAGTTCAAAAATTTATTTTTTCCTAATTTCAATATTTCAACCAGTGAATTTTGCACTGATCTATCTGTTCTATCGAGTAATCGGTTCCAGACTAAATAAGGTAGTTTTGTTAAACGTCTTATTATATGTTGTGTATGTTATTGTTAGCGCTCAAACAATTAATATTTTAACATTATTTGCATTGTTTATAATCTCGCTCCAGTTAAAAAACATTAGAGTGACAGCGAAAAAATTATTCACATTAACTGCCCTCGGATTGTTGATCTACCCAATTATTCGATTTTTAAAATATGCAATTGTAAGTAGCGGAAGACAAAACGTTGCCTTAGTAAGTACTTTCCAAAATAATCTTGGTGATGGTGCGACGGCGATGTATTTTGATTTCTTCTTTAAAAGTATTGAACGCTTTCAAATGGTTGCCAATATTCAATTTATTATGGAACAGTGGGATTCTTTAACTTACTCTTACAGCAGTGCTGTTAATGGTGGTTATAGTTTTCTCTCTTCATATTGGTTTATCGATGCGGTGCTTAGACGTGTTTTTGGAGAGAATCTATTTGCCGGTGGGTTATCCCCCCAAGATTTTATGGCTACTGCTATAAATGGGCAAGACACCTGGTCTTCACATATTAGTTTTCTGGGATATATACCTTTCTTTGGGTTTTATAGTGTTCTTGTATACACATTAATGCTCGTTTTTGTTTTCTTAAGTATTTTCCTTTCCCGAAAATTGATGGCAAATCGTTATTTCTTAACATTGACATGGTTAATGTGTCTATTTTTGGTGTGCCATGGCTGGTTTATACCATTTATAAATTATATCCAATCTTTATTAGTTTTTATTTTCGTCATTATGACATTGCAAGTTTTTAATGTGGGACGAAAACAGATACAACCTATCAGGTAATAGAATGGCCGGTAAACTTGCAGTAATTATGTCTATTTATAAATCTGATGACCCGGAAGCATTAAGAGTGGCATTAGATAGTCTGATTAATCAGACCTATCCATGCGATATTTTTGTTTATCAGGATGGTGAAATACCTTTAGCATTGACGAGTGTTATACAAGATTATGTTGATAATCGTCAGATCAAATTAACATCCTGTCTCGTTAACAAAGGTCTTGCACATGGGCTTAATACGCTTATTAACGAGGTTTTGCAGGGCGATTATATTTATATTGCCAGGATGGATAGTGATGATATTTCTCGTCCAGAGAGAATGTCTGAACAAGTCTCGTATCTGGAGAAAAATCCGCAGATCGATATATGTGGAACTTTTTGTCAGGAGTTTGGGAGTACTTACGCTTTAACTGAGAAACGTCTGCCTAAGGCCCATGAAGATCTGGTGAAATTCAGTATTGCCAGGTGTCCTTTCATTCACCCTACAGTTATGTTTCGCCGCCGCGTGTTCGAAAATGGCCACCGCTATCCAACTCATACCACTTACACCGAAGATATGGCACTGTGGTTTGCATTAATCGACGCTGGCTTTAAACTTGGTAACGTAGACAAAGTTTTGCTGGATTACAGATTAACTGAAGATACAATTCTTCGACGTCGCGGTTTCAAAAAATCAATCAGTGAAGTTAAGTTGCGTGTTAAATATATGATGCTTTTGAAAATGCTCACATTGAAAAATGTTATGTTGATAACATCCAGGGTCATTTTCCATTTATTGCCAGTTTCATTTATGCGATTTAT
Organism: Enterobacter sp. BIDMC92; assembly: GCF_001030225.1. Taxonomy (NCBI): domain Bacteria; kingdom Pseudomonadati; phylum Pseudomonadota; class Gammaproteobacteria; order Enterobacterales; family Enterobacteriaceae; genus Enterobacter; species Enterobacter sp. BIDMC92. The sequence continues at coordinate 3,119,315 of NZ_KQ087598.1, read as the reverse complement.
GTATCGTAATATGCGCTAACCCTACTACTTTATTGCTGTAAATGAGGAAGGCTAATGTTTTCAGTAGTCATTACAACAAAAAACAGATTGGATTTTTTACGAAGAGCAGTTGAAAGCATTGTCAAATCATCATTGCTGCCAAACGAGATTATTATTGTCAATGATGGCGGGGAAAAACCAGAACTGACCGATATTTCTTTTGGTAAGATTAATGTGGTCATAGAGAATAATCCTTCGAGTTTAGGAGCGAATTATTCCCGTAATCGTGGTATTGAACTGACTTCAACGGAAAATATCTTTCTTCTGGATGACGATGATGCCGTGGAGGTTGATTCATTTCAAAATCGATTGGATATTTTGTTAGCGGATGATGAGGTTGGTCTTGTTTTTACTGGGATAAAAATTGTCCTGAGCACCGAGCTCAATAGGGTTCGCAGAACAGTCTATCCGCGTGAATATTCTGACTTTACTGAGGCTTTATTTACCAAAGGTAATGTTATCGGCTCTACATCACGTGTTTTACTACGCAAGAAATTTTTTACTGCTGCAGGTAAATTTGATGAGGCATTATCCTGTATGCAGGATTATGATCTCTGGATAAGAATGTCGCAACTTTGTAAGATTCAGCATGACAGCAGCGCAACTGTTATTTACACAGTGCATAGCAATAAAAACCAAATTAGCTCCAATTTCAGGAAATATCTTGAAACGGGGCAGATTTTGCTGAATAAGTACAGCAGCTTAATAAATAATGATGCGCGCAGACATTTTATGGCGAATCTCTATTTTCGCGTTGCGTTATCTTCCGCATCAACCTCTTTTGTGCATCGTATGCGCTATGCTTTTCTCTCGCTGGCTTCAGTATTTTCACTAAAAGGGCTCATATTGCTATTGACTCCTTATAGTATATTAAAAAGAACATATCTATTTGCTTAATGACTACGGCGTATTGAATGATTATCTTCTATCAATGACACCTTCCACTACACATTGGCCAGTAACCTGAGTTAACATTGATCAAACATTCAAGCCGCGCATAAGTCGCGGTGACCACACCTGACAGGAGTATGTAATGTCCAAGCAACAGATCGGCGTTGTCGGTATGGCAGTGATGGGGCGCAACCTGGCGCTCAACATCGAAAGCCGTGGTTATACCGTCTCCGTTTTCAACCGCTCCCGTGATAAGACCGAAGAAGTCATCGCTGAGAACCCAGGTAAGAAACTGGTTCCTTTCTATACGGTTAAAGAGTTTGTTGAGTCCCTGGAAACGCCTCGTCGTATCCTGTTAATGGTGAAAGCGGGTGCAGGTACCGATGCTGCTATCGACTCCCTGAAACCTTACCTGGACAAAGGCGACATCATTATTGATGGCGGTAACACCTTCTTCCAGGACACCATCCGTCGTAACCGTGAACTGTCTGCCGAGGGCTTCAACTTCATCGGTACCGGTGTTTCCGGTGGTGAAGAGGGTGCGCTGAAAGGCCCATCCATCATGCCTGGTGGCCAGAAAGAAGCGTACGAGCTGGTCGCACCTATCCTGACTAAAATCGCCGCTGTCGCGGAAGATGGCGAGCCGTGTGTGACCTATATCGGCGCAGACGGTGCAGGCCATTACGTGAAGATGGTTCACAACGGTATCGAATACGGCGACATGCAGCTGATCGCTGAAGCGTATTCGCTGCTGAAAGGCGGCCTGAACCTCTCCAACGAAGAACTTGCCGAGACCTTCAGCGAGTGGAACAAAGGCGAGCTGAACAGCTACCTGATCGACATCACCAAAGATATCTTCACCAAGAAAGATGAAGAAGGTAAATACCTGGTTGATGTGATTCTGGATGAAGCAGCAAACAAAGGTACCGGTAAATGGACCAGCCAGAGCTCTCTGGATCTGGGTGAACCGCTGTCTCTGATCACCGAATCCGTATTCGCGCGTTATATCTCTTCTCTGAAAGAGCAGCGTGTGGCGGCATCCAAAGTGCTGTCTGGCCCGCAGGCCAAACCAGCCGGCGACAAAGCTGAGTTCGTTGAGAAAGTGCGTCGCGCACTGTACCTGGGCAAAATCGTTTCTTACGCACAGGGCTTCTCTCAGCTGCGTGCGGCATCAGACGAAAACAACTGGGATCTGAACTACGGCGAAATCGCGAAGATTTTCCGTGCGGGCTGCATCATTCGTGCGCAGTTCCTGCAGAAAATCACTGATGCCTATGCGGAAAACGCAGGTATCGCGAACCTGCTGCTGGCACCATACTTCAAGAAAATTGCAGACGAATACCAGCAGGCGCTGCGTGACGTGGTTGCTTACGCTGTACAGAACGGTATTCCGGTTCCAACCTTCTCCGCTGCAGTGGCCTATTACGACAGCTACCGTGCTGCCGTTCTGCCTGCCAACCTGATTCAGGCTCAGCGTGACTACTTCGGTGCGCATACCTACAAACGCACTGATAAAGAAGGTGTGTTCCACACCGAATGGCTGGATTAATCTGATTTAACGTCGTCAGAAAGCAGGGCCCGGTGAATCTCACCGGGCTTTTTTTATCGCGCTTTTGCCCATGTGGACTCGCTTTGCCGGACAAGAGCCTTTTAATCCCTTCTAAACCACTGCATTTTCTCAATTCCCTGGCCGGGCGTTTGCCTTGACAGCCGCTCAACATAAGAGGTAAAAACCTCAACAGTTGTTTATTGCGGTGGTGTACTGACGCCTCCTGAAACTCAAACTTGAAGAAGTTGAACGAATGAAAATAACCATCTCCGGAACAGGCTATGTCGGTCTCTCAAACGGCATACTGATTGCTCAAAACCACGAAGTGGTTGCGCTGGATATCGTGCAGGCCAAAGTGGACATGCTTAACCAGAAGAAGTCCCCGATCGTCGATAAAGAGATCCAGGAGTATCTGGCGAACAAGCCGCTGAATTTCCGTGCAACCACCGATAAAGAAGACGCCTATCGTGATGCGGATTTCGTTATCATCGCGACACCAACGGACTACGATCCAAAAACCAACTACTTCAACACCTCTACGGTGGAAGCGGTGATCAAAGACGTTATCGCGATTAATCCAAAAGCGGTGATGGTTATTAAATCGACTATTCCGGTAGGTTTCACAAAATCTGTTAAAGAGAAGTTCGGTATTGATAATATCTTCTTCTCGCCAGAGTTCCTGCGTGAGGGAAGGGCGCTGTACGATAACCTGCATCCTTCTCGTATCGTTATTGGCGAGCGTTCAGCGCGCGCAGAGCGTTTTGCCGCACTGCTTCAGGAAGGTGCCGTTAAGAAGGATATTCCGGTACTGTTCACCGACTCCACTGAAGCAGAAGCGATTAAGCTCTTTGCCAACACCTACCTTGCCATGCGCGTTGCCTACTTTAACGAGCTGGACAGCTACGCAGAAAGCCTTGGTCTGAACAGCCGTCAGATTATTGAAGGCGTTTGTCTCGATCCGCGTATCGGTAACCACTATAACAACCCGTCATTTGGCTATGGCGGTTATTGCCTGCCAAAAGACACGAAGCAATTGCTGGCCAACTATCAGGCTGTACCGAACAACCTGATTTCGGCGATCGTTGACGCTAACCGTACGCGTAAAGATTTCATCTCAGATTCTATTCTTGCGCGTCAGCCTAAAGTCGTCGGCGTGTATCGTCTGATCATGAAGAGCGGTTCCGATAACTTCCGTGCCTCTTCTATTCAGGGCATCATGAAGCGTATTAAGGCGAAAGGGGTTCAGGTTATTATTTATGAACCAGCGATGCAGGAAGATGAGTTCTTCCACTCCCGCGTGATTCGCGATCTGGATGCATTCAAGCAGGAAGCGGACGTGATCATTTCTAACCGCATGGCGGAAGAGCTGGCGGACGTGGCGGATAAAGTCTATACCCGTGATCTGTTCGGAAGCGATTGATAGCTTCTAACGCGCAAATAACACCCGGCCATGTTGCCGGGTTTTTTATTTTCAGACCTTGTAGAAAGCGCGATACCAGTCGACAAAGCTTTTCACCCCGTCTTTGACTGAGGTCTGCGGTTTAAAGCCAATAACGTCATATAACGCTTTCGTGTCCGCGCTGGTTTCCAGCACGTCACCCGGTTGAATCGGCATCATGTTTTTCTCTGCTTCTTTGCCGAGTGCTTCTTCCAGCGCCGTAATGTAATCCATGAGCTCGACCGGAGAGCTGTTACCAATGTTGTAAACGCGATAAGGCGCGGAGCTGGTTGCCGGGGAACCGGTCTCGACGGTCCAGTCTGCATCGGCCTGTGGAATAACATCCTGCAGACGAATAATGGCTTCAGCGATGTCGTCAATGTAAGTGAAGTCACGCTTCATCTTACCGTAGTTGTAAACATCGATGCTTTTGCCTTCAATCATCGCTTTGGTGAACTTAAACAGCGCCATATCCGGACGGCCCCACGGGCCATATACGGTAAAGAAACGCAGACCTGTAGTCGGCAGGTTATACAGATGGGAATAGGTATGCGACATCAGCTCATTGGCTTTTTTGGTCGCCGCGTACAGTGACACCGGGTGGTCTACGGAGTCGTCAGTGGAGAACGGCATCTTGCGGTTCAGACCATAAACGGAGCTTGATGAGGCATACAGCAGGTGCTGTACCTTGTTATGACGACACCCTTCCAGCACGTTGAGGTGACCCACCAGGTTGGCGTCCGCATAGGCGTGTGGGTTTTCAAGAGAATAACGAACCCCTGCCTGTGCAGCCAGATGGATAACGCGATCAAACTTCTCGCTGGCAAATAGCGTCGCCATCCCTTCACGATCGGCTAACTCCATCTTATGGAAGGAGAAATTCCTGGATTTGAGCAAGTCCAGACGTGCCAGCTTAAGGTTCACATCATAGTAGTCATTGAGATTATCAATCCCGACGACCTGGTGTCCGGCGTCCAGTAAGCGTTTGCTGACATGAGAACCGATAAACCCTGCCGCGCCCGTAACCAAAAATTTCATATCTTCCCTCATTACTTTTTGTAACTTGTCGATGCCTGAGGCATCAGAATTGCTATATGATAGCGCGTTGACCGCGAGTTAGATAACCCATCTTTCCGATATAACTCATCGGATTCTGATAGAAAAATCGCTGGCAACAGATACACTATGTGAACATGTTTGTTTTTGCCCTTTTTCATCTGTTAGGGATTGTATGACGCAATACAACAATACGCCGGCTGATAGCAGCAATGTCCCGGAGCAATTTGATTTAATAGATTTAATGCTACAGCTGTGGCGCGGTAAATGGGTAATCGGCGCTTTTATCGCCTTGTCTATCGTTCTCGCAGGCTCTTACCTTTTTGTCGCTAAAGAGAAATGGACCTCTTCAGCCGTCATTGCTCAGCCGGATGCAGCCCAAATAGCAACCTACTCTAGTGCATTGAACATTCTTTATGGTGGAGCGGCACCATCAATTCTTGATGTTCAGATGCGTGCAATAAACCGCTTCAACTCTTCTTTCTCTGCATTATCTCAGGCACTTGAAAACCAGCAAATTCCTGAAAAATTGACTATTGAACCAACAGTGAAAGGTCAACCTTTGCCACTAAGTGTTTCATATACTGGGGAATCTGCAGAAGCCGCGCAAAAACAGTTGGCGCAGTATATCCAGCAGGTAGATGAGCAAACGGCGAAAGAGCTCTCTATTGACCTCAAGGACAACATCAAGCAGCAGATCACAACAATAAACGATTCACTTGAAAACCAGGAGAAGGTTGCTCAGGAGCAAAAAGATCTTCGTATCAAGCAGATCGCAGAGGCGTTAAAAAATGCGGAGGCGGCGAAAATCAACTCACCGCAGATACAGCAAACCCAGGATGTGACCCAGGAAACGATGTTCCTGCTAGGAAGCGAAGCGCTGAAATCGATGATTGATAACGAAGCGTCTCGTCCGCTGGTCTTCTCTCCTGCTTACTATCAGACCAAGCAGAACTTACTGGATATTGAAAAGCTGAACGTGAATCCTGATACGGTGCATGTTTATCGATATGTAATGAAGCCTAATCTCCCCGTCCATCGTGACAGCCCGAAAAAGGGAATAACTCTCTTTCTTGCTGTGCTACTGGGTGGGATCCTCGGGGCTGGCGTTGTTCTAGGACGTAATGCACTTCGCTCCTATAAGTGAAAAGCCTGACGGTCTGTCACATTATAAAAAAACCGGGGAAATTCCCCGGTTTTTTATTTATGCCGCTTACGAAGATTTTCTATCACCGCCGTTAAATCCAGCTCCTGATCCTGCAGCAGCACCAGCAGGTGATACATCAAATCCGACGCTTCATTGGTCAGCTCTTCGCGGTCATGCACCGTGGCGGCCAGCGCGGTTTCAACGCCTTCTTCACCCACCTTCTGCGCAATACGCTTGGTGCCGCTGGCGTACAGCTTCGCGGTATAAGAGCTTTCAGGATCCGCCGTTTTACGCTCAGCCAGTAACTGTTCCAGTTGATACAGGAACAACCACTGGTGGCTTGCCTCACCGAAGCAACTGCTGGTGCCTTTATGGCAGGTCGGACCAATCGGATTGGCCAGTACCAGCAGGGTGTCGTTATCGCAGTCAGGCGTAATGCTGACCACATTCAGGAAATGGCCCGAGGTTTCACCCTTGGTCCACAGACGCTGTTTCGTGCGGGAGTAAAAGGTCACTTTGCCACTGTCGAGAGTTTTTGCCAGCGCGTCCTGGTTCATATACCCCAGCATCAGCACTTCGCCTGAAACCGCATGCTGCACAACCACCGGCAGTAATCCGTCGGTTTTTTCCCAGTCCAGCAGTGCCTGTTGTTGCTCTGTTAACATACCCTGATCTCCACGCCCTGGTCGGCCAGGTACGTTTTTAACTCACCAATATTGATAATCTGCTTGTGGAACACGGAGGCGGCCAGCGCGCCATCCACGTTCGCGTCGCGGAAGGCTTCCAGGAAGTGCTCCATGGTGCCCGCGCCGCCGGAGGCAATCAGCGGTACGTGGCAGACCGCGCGGACTTTTTTCAGTTGCTCAAGGTCATACCCGTTACGCACGCCGTCCTGGTTCATCATGTTCAACACGATTTCGCCCGCGCCGCGCTTCTGCACTTCCTGCACCCAGTCGAGCGTCTCCCACTGCGTCACACGCGTCCGGCTCTCATCGCCGGTATACTGGTTGACGTGATATTTACCCGTAGCGGCGTCATACCAGGTGTCGATTCCCACGACAATACACTGCACGCCAAAGCGATCGGCGAGGCGGGTAATGAGCTCCGGGTCGGCCAGGGCAGGGGAGTTGATGGAGATCTTGTCTGCACCAAACGAGAGAATTTTGGCGGCGTCGTCAGCGGACTTAATCCCGCCCGCCACGCAGAAGGGGATATCAATCACTTCCGCCACGCGCGCGACCCAGCTTTTGTCCACCACGCGGCCATCGCTGGAAGCGGTGATATCGTAAAACACCAGCTCATCTGCGCCTTCATCGGCATAGCGTTTTGCCAGCGGGACGATATCGCCGATGATCTCGTGGTTGCGGAACTGCACGCCTTTTACCACCTGGCCGTCACGTACGTCCAGGCAAGGGATTATCCGTTTTGCCAGCATTGAATCGCCTCCGTCACAGTAAATTTTCCTTCCAGCAGGGCCCGGCCCACAATTACACCCTTTACACCGGTCCCGCGCAGCGCGGCGATATCGGCTAAGTCACCGATGCCGCCAGATGACTGGAACGCCACCTGCGGATAACGGGCGCAGACTTCTTCGTATAACGAAACGTTGGAGCCTGCCAGCGTGCCGTCGCGGGAGATATCCGTGCACAGCACGTGCTTCAGGCCAACGGGCAAATACATCTCGACCAGCGCTTCCAGCGTCACGCCGGAGTTTTCCTGCCAGCCGCTGACCGCCACCTGTTTATTACCCTGTGCATCAATGCGCACGTCCAGCGCCAGTACCAGCGCGTCGGCACCAAAACGACGGAACCAGCCTTTTACGGTCTCAGGATCTTTCACCGCGGTTGAACCGACCACCACGCGCGCCACGCCCGCCTCCAGTAGTGCCGCGACGTCGTCTTCCGTACGTACGCCGCCGCCAACCTGGACGGGCACATCAACACCGGCAACCAGATTTTTCAGCAGGGGGATCTGGCGTTTCGCCGGATCTTTCGCGCCAGTCAAATCCACAAGATGCAGGACCTGCGCACCCTGGGCGGCATACTCCTGCAGGCGCGGCAGCGGGTCGTTCCCGTAGTCACGCTGCTGACCATAATCACCCTGATGGAGACGGACAACCGTGCCGTCAATTAAATCTAAAGCGGGAATAATCATCACATCTCCAGGAAATTTTTCAGCAGCTGCGCGCCCGCTGCGCCAGAGCGCTCCGGGTGAAACTGTACGCCGAAGAAATTGTCTTTCTGCACGGCCGCAGTGAACGCCTCGCCGTAGTTGCACTGGGCGATCGTATTCGCGTTCACCGGCATGGCGTAGCTGTGCACGAAGTAAAAATATGCCCCGTCTTCAATGCCGCGGAACAGGCGATCGCCCGCTTTGGCGTAGACGCGGTTCCAGCCCATGTGCGGCAGAGGCAGGCCGTGGTCGGTCATTTTCGGCACGTCTTCGTCGATAATACCCAGCAGGTCAACGCCGTTACTCTCTTCGCTGCGACGTCCCAGAAGCTGCATGCCTAAGCAAATCCCCAGCACCGGCTGAGTACAGGCCTTGATCAGATCGACCAGCTCGCGCGCGTGGATCTGGTCCATTGCCGCCTGCGCGGTGCCAACCCCCGGAAGGAATAACTTATCGGCGCGCAGCACCACGTCCGGGTCACGGCTCACCACCGGCTCGTAGCCGTGGCGGGTGATGGCCGACTTTACGGAGTTCAGGTTGGCGCATCCGGTATCCAGAATCACCACATTCATTACAGCACTCCTTTCGATGAAGGCAGGGCGTCACCTTCCACGCGGATCGCCTGGCGAAGGGTACGGCCGAAGGCCTTGAAGAGACTCTCTACGCGGTGGTGGTCGTTCTTGCCCTTGGTCTTCAGGTGCAGCGTCAGGCCCATGGTGTAGGACAGTGAGCGGAAGAAGTGCTCCACCATTTCGGTGCTCAGATCGCCCACGCGCTGGTAGTTGAAGTCTGCTTTATATTCCAGGTGCGGACGTCCGGAGATATCCATGGCGCAGCGTGCCAGGCATTCGTCCATCGGCAGAACGAAGCCAAAACGGTTAATACCGCGCTTATCGCCGAGCGCCAGCTTCAGCGCTTCACCCAGCGCCAGGCCGGTATCTTCTACGGTGTGGTGATCGTCAATGTACAGGTCGCCTTTGACCGCGATCTCCATGCGGAAACCGCCGTGGGTGGCAATCTGGTCCAGCATGTGGTCGAAGAAACCGACGCCGGTGTGGATCTTGCTGCCGCCTTCACGGTCCAGCCAGACCTTCACGTCAATCTGCGTCTCTTTGGTGTTGCGCTCAACGTGGGAATAGCGGTCACGTTTGGTCAGTTGCTCGCCAATCATCGCCCAGTTAAGGTTGTTGCGGTCATAACGCAGCCCCGTGATGCCCATGTTTTCCGCCAGCGTGATATCGGTGATGCGATCGCCGATGACGTAGCTGTTGGTTTTATCCAGCACATCTTCCGCCAGATAGCGCTCTACCAGCTTCACTTTTGGCTTACGGCAGTCGCACTCATCGGCTGGCATGTGCGGGCAAATCAGCACCTCATCAAAGACCACGCCCTGAGAGGTGAGCACCTGCATCATCAGATTATGCGGGCCGTCAAAATCCGCCTGCGGGAAGCTGTCGGTACCCAGACCGTCCTGGTTGGTGATCATCACCAGCTTAAAGCCTGCTTTTTGCAGCTTCAGCAGCACCGGGATCACGTCGGGTTCAAAAGCCAGCTTGTCGAAACGATCGACCTGAAAATCGGCTGGTGGCTCCGAAATAAGGGTGCCGTCACGATCGATAAAAAGGATCTTCTGGGTCATACTTTCTCCGCTTTCAGGGCGTCAATCACGCGCTGGCTCTCTGCGCGAGTGCCTACGGTAATGCGCAGGCAACCGCTCAGGGAAGGTTGTTTATTCTGGTCTCGTAAGATAATGCCCTGATCCCATAAAGATTTAAATACGGCGCTGGAAGCGGTGAAGCGCACCAGGATGTAGTTGGTTTCCGAGTCGAAGACCTGCTCCACGCAAGGAATCTCTTTCAGGGCGGTCACCAGATACTGACGCTCCTCCAGGATCTGCGCCACACGTTCGCGCATCGCGTTGATCCCCTGCGGGGTCAGCGCCTGGGCCGCAATGTCGGCAACCGGCGTGGAGAGCGGGTACGGGGCGATCACTTTCAGCAGCAGGTCGATGACTTCTTTATTCGCCAGGGTGAATCCGCAGCGCAGACCCGCGAGGGCGAAGGCTTTCGACAGCGTACGCAGTACCACCAGGTGTGGATACTCTTCCAGCCAGCCTGCCAGCGTCGCCTGCGGGCAGAACTCGATGTAGGCTTCGTCGGCCACCACCAGAGCTTTACCGCGGGTCATCTCCAGCAGGGTACGGATATCCTGCGGGTTAATAATCTGCCCGGTCGGGTTGTTTGGGCTGCAGACAAACACCACTTTTACGCCGTCGAGATTGTCGGCAATGCCCTGCAGATCCAGCTGCCAGTTCTCCAGAGAGAGCACGTTACGGCACGCCACGCCGAAGGTTTCTGCGCTGACGCTGTACATGCCGTAGGTCGGCTGGCAGTACATCACCGCATCTTTACCCGGCTCGCAGAACGCGCGGATCAGCAGTTCAATACCCTCGTCGGCTCCGCGGCTGACCAGCACCTGCTCTGGCTTCACCCCTGCGTACTGCGCGTAGTTCTCAATGACCGCTTTCGGCTGACACTCCGGATAACGGTTAAGCGTCTGCTGCGACAGCTCAAACTGCACCGCGGTCGGGAATTCGTTGGCGTTCAGCCAGACATCCCCTTTGCCCCCCAGACGGCGTGCAGACTGGTAAGGCGTCAGGCGACGGACATTTTCGCGGGCTAATTCTTCAATGTTCATGCTTGCTCCTTCAGGGCTGCAACGCGCAGCGTAACGGCGTTTTTGTGAGCGGTCAGGCGCTCGGCGGCGGCCAGCGTCTCAATGGTGGATGCCAGTGAGGCAAACCCTTCGCGGGAGAGTTCCTGCACGGTCATGCGTTTCTGGAAATCCGCCAGGCCCAGGCTGGAACAGGTTGAGGTATAGCCATACGTCGGCAGAACGTGGTTGGTGCCGGAGGCGTAGTCGCCCGCGGATTCCGGTGACCAGTCGCCGAGGAATACCGAGCCTGCGCTGGTGATGCTGTCGACCAGCTCGCGCGCGTTACGGGTCTGAATAATCAGGTGCTCCGGGCCGTACTGGTTGGAGATGGCAATGCACTGCGCCAGATCGCGCGCCACAATCAGGCGGCTGGCCGCTAACGCCTGGCGTGCCGTATCGGCGCGGGGCAGGTCGGCAAGCTGGCGCTCGACGGCTTCGCCAACGCGCGTGGCCATATCGGCATCCGGAGTCAGGAGGATCACCTGCGAGTCCGGGCCGTGTTCCGCCTGGGAAAGCAGGTCAGACGCCACGAAATCTGGCGTTGCGCCGCTGTCAGCAATCACCAGTACTTCAGACGGGCCGGCAGGCATGTCAATGGCCGCGCCGTCCAGACGCTGGCTGACCTGGCGCTTGGCTTCGGTCACGAAGGCATTACCCGGGCCAAAAATTTTGTCGACCTTCGGAATGGATTCGGTGCCAAACGCCAGAGCAGAAATCGCCTGCGCGCCGCCCACTTTATAAACCGCCTGCACACCGCACAGTTTTGCCGCGTAGAGAATTTCATCGGCAATGGGCGGTGGGGAGCAGAGCACCACTTTCTGGCAACCGGCGATGCGCGCCGGGGTGGCCAGCATCAGGACGGTGGAGAACAGAGGAGCCGAACCGCCGGGAATATAGAGCCCCACAGACGCGACCGGACGGGTTACCTGCTGACAACGCACGCCGGGCAGGGTTTCAACATCCACGGTCTGCAGCTTCTGCGCGGTGTGGAAGGTATCGATGTTTTTCACCGCGACGGCCATCGCCTGCTTAATGTCATCCCCCAGACGATTGCTGGCATCCAGGATTTCCTGCTCGGTTACCCTCAATGCGCCGACGTCCGTCTTATCAAATTTTGCGCTGTATTCACGCAGCGCGTCATCGCCACGGGCTTTGACGTTATCCAGGATCTCCGCCACGGTGCGTGAGATGCTCTCGGAAGCGGAAATCGCCGGGCGCATCAGCAGCTCGCGCTGTTGCGCGTCGCTACAGGTATTCCAGTCGATGATTGTGTTAAAGCTCATGGCAATTACTCCATCATCTTCTCAATTGGCAGCACCAGGATGGAGCTTGCCCCCAGCGCCTTCAGTTTTTCCATGGTTTCCCAGAACAGGGTTTCGCTGCTCACCATGTGCATCGCGACGCGCTGCTGATCGCCCGCCAGCGGAAGGATGGTCGGGCGCTCAGCGCCTGGCAGCAGGGCAATCACCTCATCCAGACGCTCGGTCGGAGCGTGCATCATGATGTATTTGGATTCACGCGCCTGAATCACGCCCTGAATACGGGTCAGGAGTTTGTCGATCAGCTGTTGCTTGGCGTCGGCCATCTCGCCGTCACGCTGGATCAGGCATGCTTTGGAGCGGTAGATCACTTCCACTTCGCGCAGGCCGTTCGCTTCCAGCGTCGCGCCGGTGGAGACCAGGTCACAGATGGCGTCCGCCAGACCCGCGCGCGGAGCCACTTCAACTGAGCCGTTCAGCAGACAGGATTTAAACTGCACGCCTTTCTGGTCCAGGTAACGCTTTAACAGGTGAGGATAGGAGGTGGCGATACGTTTGCCGTTCAGCGCCGCCGGGCCGTCCCAGGCTTCATCAACCGGCGTCGCCAGCGACAGGCGGCAACCGCCGAAATCCAGACGACGCAGGGTGAAGTAACGCGGATCTTCACCCTGCGCACGGCGGGTCAGCAGCTCTTCTTCCAGCACGTTTTCACCGATGATGCCGAGGTCAACGACGCCATCCATGACCAGGCCGGGAATATCGTCATCACGCACGCGCAAAATGTCGATGGGCATGTTTTCAGCCAGAGCAATCAGGCGCTGGGTGTGCAGGTTGATTTTAATCCCGCAGCGGGCCAGCAGTTCGCGTGAATCGTCACTTAAACGGCCTGATTTTTGAATAGCTATGCGTAAGCGTGAGTTATCTAACATTCTTTATTCCTCGTTAACCTGTTTAAACCTGTCTGAATTCGGTCCAAAAAAAAGCCCCCGGAAGAAGATCTTCCGGGGGCTTTCTCATGCGTTCATGCACCACTGGAAGATCCAAGCGTCTTCCAGCACACATCGCCTGAAAGACTAGTCAGGATGATGGTGATGATGGTGGTGTTTAAATTGAACGCGTGTCATATAAATTCTCGATGAATGCTTATTCATTTGATGTCTTTTAACCTAAACCAGTTGTGCGACATATTGCAAGGGCTTTTTTTTATCATTAATTCATTTCATATTGATGCTATGAATTGTGTGTTCTGCCGGGCTGGCGTAGCCTTATGAAAGAAGAGTGAGAGTCAGGAGAATTCGCATGAAAAAGGTCGCGATTGTCGGTTTAGGGTGGCTGGGAATGCCGCTGGCGATGTCATTAGCTGCAAAAGGCTGGCAGGTGACCGGAAGCAAAACCACAGCGGATGGGGTCGAGGCAGCGCGCATGTGCGGTATTGATGGCGTTGAGTTGCGTCTTGAGCCGGAGCTGATATGTGATGCTGACGATCTGGACACGCTGATGAACGTCGATGCGCTGGTGATCACCTTACCCGCCCGGCGTAGCGGGCCGGGTGAGTCATTTTATCTGCAGGCGATGCAGGAGATTGTCGACAGCGCGCTGGCGCACCATGTTCCCCGCATTATTTTTACCAGTTCGACCTCTGTCTATGGCGAGGTGGAAGGCGTCGTAAAAGAGACTTCCGAGCGCCGTCCCGTGACTGTGAGCGGGCAGGTTCTGAAAGAGCTGGAAGACTGGCTGCATAATCTGCCCGGTACGCAGGTTGATATTGTGCGTCTGGCGGGACTGGTTGGACCCGGGCGCCATCCGGGACGTTTTTTTGCCGGTAAGTCTGCGCCAGACGGTCAGCATGTCGTCAATCTGGTGCATTTAGACGATGTGATTGCCGCGATTGAACTGCTCTTACAGGCTCCAAAAGGTGGACACATCTATAATATATGTGCACCGTCTCATCCGACGCGCAGCACGTTTTACCCGCTGATGGCACGTCAACTGGGTCTGGCTCCGCCGGTTTTTGGTGAAGCAAAGGATGGTGGTAAAGGCAAAGTTGTTGATGGCAATCGCATTTGTCATGAACTGGGGTTTGAGTATCAGTATCCCGATCCGCTGGTGATGCCCATGGAATAAGTCCCGCAGCGGAGACGATCGCACACCAGAAGGGGGCGAGTATGAAACCGCTGCTGGATGTTCTAATTATTCTGGATGCACTGGAAAAAGAGGGGAGCTTTGCGGCTGCGTCGGCAAAGCTCTTCAAAACCCCTTCCGCGCTGAGCTACACCGTTCAAAAGCTGGAAAGCGATCTCAATATTCAGATCCTCGATCGCTCCGGGCATCGCGCGCGGTTCACCCGTACCGGACAAATGCTGCTGGAAAAAGGACGTGAAGTCCTCCATACCGTGCGTGAACTGGAAAAACAGGCCATTAAGCTTCACCAGGGGTGGGAAAACGAGCTGGTGATTGGCGTGGATGACACTTTTCCCTTTTCTCTTCTGACGCCGCTGATTGAGGCCTTCTACCAACACCACAGCGTGACCCGGCTTATTTTCATCAATGGCGTGCTGGGCGGATCATGGGATGCCTTAACCCAGGGCAGGGCGGACATTTTTGTTGGCGCACTCCATGAGCCTCCCCAGTTGAGTGATTTTGGTTTTGCCCGCCTGGGCGTGCTGGAGCAGGTCTTCGCCGTGGCGCCCCATCATCCGCTGGCGCAGGAGCCTGAACCTATAAATCGGCGCGTGATTAAGGGTTACCGCGCAATAGTGGTTGGGGACAGTTCGCGTCCGGAATGTGCGGTTTCCTCGCAACTGCTTGATGAACAGGAAGCAATTACCGTTTTTGACTTTAAAACCAAGCTGGAGCTGCAGATAAGTGGTCTGGGTTGCGGCTATTTACCCCGCTATCTGGCGCAGCGCTTTATCGATAGCGGTGCGCTTGTTGAAAAACAGGTACTTGCTCAAAACAGCAACGAATCGGTGTGGGTGGGCTGGAATGAACAGACCGCCGGGCTGGCCAGTGCCTGGTGGCGGGACGAAATTTTAGCAAATAGTGCTATTGCTGCTGTTTATGCGCAGGGCAGTGTCGAGAAATCAGCCAGTTAGCAAAAAGAAAATTCCCCGCTGCGTTGCAAAGTATTGCCTTTTGTATCCGATGTGGGGCAAAATGCCGCCGCTGCAACCAAATGAATAATCGACGATATAAAAGGCGTCGGTTATTTTTTTTTGCATGTACGAAACGAAACTAAAAACCAAGAGGCCGGGCTTCGTACCGGATAGATATTTACTAAAATCCGACAGTTGTTGTCGCTGAGGAAGAAAGAAATGGGGCAATTTTTCGCTTACGTGGCGGTTATCACCGTAAAGGAGAATAACTATGTCGCATAACGCAACTCCAAACACCTCTCGCGTGGAATTACGTAAAACGCTTACGTTGATTCCGGTTGTCATGATGGGTCTGGCCTATATGCAACCAATGACGCTGTTTGATACATTCGGTATCGTATCAGGCCTCACTGACGGTCATGTGCCGACGGCTTACGCCTTCGCGCTGGTGGCGATCCTCTTTACCGCGCTGAGCTACGGTAAACTGGTGCGTCGCTATCCGTCTGCGGGTTCCGCCTACACCTATGCCCAGAAATCCATCAGTCCGACAGTGGGCTTTATGGTGGGCTGGTCTTCGCTGCTCGACTATCTGTTCGCGCCGATGATCAACATTCTGCTGGCAAAAATCTATTTTGAAGCGCTGGTGCCGTCGATTCCATCCTGGATGTTCGTCGTGGCGCTGGTGGCCTTTATGACCGCCTTTAACCTGCGCAGCATTAAGTCTGTCGCCAACTTTAACTCCGTTATTGTTGTGCTTCAGGTTGTGCTGATTGCCGTTATTCTTGGCATGGTGATCTACGGTGTGTTCCACGGCGAAGGCGCGGGTACGCTGGCGAGCAGCAAGCCGTTCTGGTCTGGTGATGCGCATGTGATCCCGATGATTACCGGGGCGACCATTCTCTGCTTCTCCTTTACCGGTTTTGACGGGATCAGCAACCTGTCTGAAGAAACCAAAGATGCAGAGCGCGTGATCCCGCGAGCTATCTTCCTGACGGCGCTGATTGGTGGTCTGATCTTTATTTTCTCGACCTATTTCCTGCAGCTGTACTTCCCGGATATCTCCCGCTTCAAGGATCCGGATGCGTCTCAGCCGGAAATTATGCTCTATGTGGCGGGTAAGGCGTTCCAGGTTGGCGCGCTGATCTTCTCCACCATCACTGTACTGGCGTCCGGTATGGCCGCCCATGCAGGCGTTGCGCGTCTGATGTACGTTATGGGTCGTGATGGCGTATTCCCGAAAAGCTTCTTCGGCTACGTTCACCCAACCTGGCGTACCCCGGCGATGAACATCATCCTGGTGGGTGCTATTGCGCTTCTGGCAATCAACTTTGACCTGGTGATGGCAACGGCGCTGATTAACTTCGGTGCGCTGGTGGCGTTCACCTTTGTTAACCTGTCGGTTATCTCTCAGTTCTGGATCCGTGAAAAGCGTAACAAAACGCTGAAAGATCACTTCCAGTATCTGTTCCTGCCGATGTGTGGTGCGCTGACCGTAGGCGCGCTGTGGGTTAACCTGGAAGAGAGCTCAATGGTGCTTGGCCTGATCTGGGCGGGTATCGGCCTGGTTTATCTGGCCTGCGTCACGAAGAGCTTCCGTAACCCGGTTCCGCAATACGAAGATGTCGCGTAATACTGTTTCGGGTGGCGGCTACGCCTTACCCGACCTACAAAACCCGTAGGCCCGCGTAAGCGCAGCGCCAACGGGCAAAAAAAAGCCGGAGACATCGCCTCCGGCTTTTTTTATACCCATCGATCAAACTATCTCTTGCGCGTACAGGAACAGAGACTTCAACAGTGCCTGTTTCTCAGCATTCCCTTCATACTGGCCGTAAAGCATCTCCAGCTCCTGTGCATAGCTGTGCAGATACTCTGGCGTAAACACGTTGCGACGATGCTGCAGCCAGCGTTCCTGTTCCGCTTCATCCAGCGTGCCGGGGAAGTTACGCGCCCGGTAATTAAACATCAGTTTTTCGATGCGTTTATCGGCGAAAGTGATATCCAGCGCCGGTAAGTTACGCGGCTCGGTTTGCAGAACGATGTTCATGGCCGCGCGATCGGCATCGCTGAAGAACCCATTGTACAGCTGAGCATCCACGTTTTCAGACGGCACGAACGGCTCGGCTTCTGCAAAAATGGCCACCACTTTCTCCCGCACCTGCGGATTTTCACGCAGCACTTTCAGGTTATCGAGGCAGTGCTGGCGGTTAATGCCCAGCCTGTCCGCATCTTCCGGTCGCAGCGTATTCGCCTGCGCCAGGACCGGACATTTATTAATATGCACCAGTTTGACCGGTACTGCAGGCAGATCGCCGAGCTCATTTTTCGGCGTGTACAGCTGTTCGCGCAGGGTATCGCTGTCGAGCTCCAGCAGCGGTGAAATATCACCGGCTAAATCCACCATGATGACCGCATTACGGTTGTCCGGATGCCACGCCAGCGGGGCAACCCAGCTGGTATTGCCGCGCCAGGCACCAAACATGCCGGAAATATGCACCAGGGGTTTCATCTGCGGTACGTCGATAAGGGTCATGAGCTTCTGCTTGCTGCGATGGCTCAACAGATACTCAAACAGCCGGGGCTGCGCAGTTTTCACCAGTTTCGCCATGGCAATGGTGGCATAGACGTCCGCCATCGCGTCGTGGGCATTGCTGTGCTCAATGCCGTTGGCACGCGTCAGGTGCTCCAGTCGGAAGCTGGGGAGTCCTTCTTCATTTTCTGGCCAGTTGATGCCTTCAGGACGCAGCGCGTAGCAGGCGCGCATGATGTCGAGCAAATCCCAGCGCGAATTGCGGTTCTGCCAGCTCCAGGCATAGGGATCGTAGAAGTTGCGATAGAAGATGTTGCGCGTCACTTCATCATCGAAACGGATGTTGTTGTAACCCACCACGCAGGTATGGGGAACGGTAAACAGATCGTGGATGCGGCGGGCGAACTCTGCCTCGTTAACGCCTTTCTCCCGCGCTTCCTGAGGGGTGATCCCGGTGACCATCACCGCGCCGGGCTGAGGCAGATAGTCATCCGCGGGTTTGCAGTAAAAAACCTCAGGCTCGCCAATGATATTGAATTCGTCGTCGGTGCGGATGGCGGCAAACTGCGCCGGTCGGTCCAGCGCCGGGTGTGTGCCAAAGGTTTCGTAGTCGTGGAATAAAAAAGTCGGGCGTGCGGCAGAGTCAGACACCAGTAATACCATCCTGTTAAAAATTGACGTCACTATGGTAAACGATCGTGCGGGTCAGACCGAATAAAAAGCACCGCCGTGTCGCAAATTTGCGCGTCGTCTTCAGAGAAAAATATGCGTTCTGTCACATTTTTTTGCAATTAAGCCAGGTAACGACAGCGGAACTCCCGTAAAAAGGTCATCGATTTTTAATGACCTGAGGATATACCGTTGAAACGCCGTCTGTTTATTGCTGTTTCTTTACTCGCTTCGAGTGTCTCATCTGCCTTTGCGGCCGAACCACTGGATTTTTCGCCGCAGCCTCCGGCCATTCAGGCGGGCTCCTGGGTGCTGATGGATTACACGACTGGTCAGATCTTAACGGCGGGCAACGAACATCAACAACGTAATCCGGCGAGCCTGACCAAGCTGATGACGGGCTATGTGGTGGATCGGGCCATTGACAGCCATCGTATCTCGCCGGACGACATTGTCACCGTCGGGCGTGATGCGTGGGCCAAAGGGAACCCGGTTTTTGACGGATCATCACTCATGTTCCTGAAAGAGGGCGATCGTGTCTCCGTACGCGATCTGAGCCGCGGTCTGATTGTTGATTCCGGGAACGACGCCTGCGTGGCGCTGGCCGATCACGTGGCGGGCGGCCAGCCGCAGTTTGTGAAGATGATGAATGACTATGTGCAAAAGCTGAATCTGCGCGACACGCACTTTGAAACCGTCCACGGGCTGGACGCGCCGGGCCAGCACAGTTCGGCCTACGATTTGGCCGTCCTCTCCCGGGCCATCATCCACGGCGAGCCTGAGTTTTACCATATGTACAGTGAAAAGAGCCTTACCTGGAACGGGATCACTCAGCAAAACCGCAACGGTCTGCTGTGGGATAAAACCATGAACGTGGACGGGCTGAAAACGGGGCATACCTCGGGAGCAGGCTTTAACCTGATTGCGTCTGCCGTTGACGGTCAGCGTCGTTTGATTGCTGTGGTCATGGGCGCGGACAGCCCGAAAGGGCGTGAGGACCAGGCCCGGAAACTCCTGCACTGGGGGCAGCAGAATTTCGATACCGTCCAGATCCTGCATAACGGTAAAAAGGTGGGGACAGAGCGAATCTGGTACGGCGATAAAGAACAGGTGAAACTGGGCACCGACCAGGACTTCTGGCTGGCCCTGCCGAAAGCGGAAGTGCCAAACATCAAAGCTAAGTACGTGCTGGACAAAAAAGAGCTGGAAGCACCGATTGCCGCGCATCAGCGGGTCGGGGAGATCCAGCTCTATGATCGCGACAAAGTGGTGGCGCACTGGCCGCTGGTGACGCTAGAAGCCGTTGATAAAGGCGGCATGTTCTCCCGCCTGAGCGATTATCTGCATCACGCGCTTTAAGTGCCGTTGAGCAGACTGGCAGGGTTGCGAGTCTGCTCACATAATAAACACTTCACGTTTGCTGAACCCGCACAATCCGCTTTATAGTGTATAAATATACAGTAATAAATGGAGGCAGCATGGACTACAGCATTAAGCAGCAACAGAAACGTAAGATTGCCGGTTTTCATTTGGTCGGGCCGTGGGAACATACGGTAAAACAGGGCTTTGAACAGCTGGTGATGTGGGTGGACGGGCGTCACATTCAGCCGCTGGAGTGGGTTGCGGTCTACTACGACAACCCGGATGAGGTCCCGGCAGAAAAATTGCGCTGTGATACGGCCGTCACGGTGCCGGACGATTTCATCATTCCGGAAAACAGTGAAGGCGTCATGATGACGGAAATCGCGGGTGGGGACTATGCTGTGGCAACGGCCCGCGTGGAAAACTACGACTTCGCGACGCCGTGGTATCAGTTCTTCAATTCCCTGTTGCAGGACAATAAATACCAGATGGCGCTCAAACCCTGCTTCGAGCGCTATCTCAATGACGGCAATGCAGACGGCTACTGGGATATTGAGATGTTTATCGCGGTGGAGCACAAACCCGTTTAAGCTTGTTAAATGAAGGGTTTTTCAGCCGGGAGCGATCCGCCCGGCTGAAAACACAGTACAATTGTGATTTGCCGTGTAGCTGGAGAGCGGGTGTGCGTCCCGACAAATCATTAACCCCTTTTGAAATTCGGTTATACAAACACTACCGCGTGGTGCATGGGTGTCGCATTGCGCTGGCGTTCGTATTGACGTTTGTACTGGTCCGTTTGCTGGATATCCCGGAAGGGACGTGGCCGCTGATCACGCTGGTGGTGGTGATGGGGCCTATCTCGTTTTGGGGAAACGTTGTCCCGCGTGCTTTCGAGCGAATTGGCGGGACCGTGTCAGGCTCGGCACTTGGGCTTATCGCCCTGAAGCTGGAGCTTATTTCGTTTCCGGTCATGCTGGCATGGTGCGGTGCCGCCATGTTCCTGTGCGGCTGGCTGGCGCTGGGCAAAAAGCCATATCAGGCATTGCTGATTGGTATTACTCTTGCAGTGGTGGTCGGCGCCCCTGCCGGGGATATGACTACCGCGCTCTGGCGAAGCGGGGATGTTATCCTCGGTTCACTGCTGGCGATGCTCTTCACCGGTATCTGGCCCCAGCGCGCTTTCTTGCACTGGCGTATTCAGATGGCCAACTATGTGACCGCATTTAACCGCGTTTATCAGGCCGGTTTTTCTCCAAACCTGGTTGAACGTCCCCGGCTGGAAAAGCATCTGCAAACAATCCTCAACGACGTGGTCAAAATGCGCGGTCTGATCACGCCTGCCAGCAAAGAAACCCATATTCAGAAAGCGATTTTCGAAGCCATCCAGACGGTAAGCCGCAATCTGGTGTGCATGCTTGAGCTGCAAATCAATGCGCACTGGGCCTCGCGCCCCAGCCACCTGTTGATGCTTAACGCGCAGACCCTCAAAGAGACTCAGATGATGACGCAGCAAACGCTGTTGACCATCGCCCATGCGCTCTACGAAGGCAACCCGCAGCCGATCCTTGCGAACAGCGAACGTCTCAACGAAATCGTGGCGGAGCTGAAGCTGCTGATCAACGAGCGTCAGAGCGATAACGTGGCAGAAACGCCGATTCACGGTTATGTCTGGCTGAGCATGGAGCTGGCGCGACAGCTCGAGCTGTTATCGCACCTGATTTGCCGGGCGCTGCGCAAATAAAAGGCGTATGTGACGCCTGCTGCTTCGATTCAGCAGCAATTGGGGTTATGATAGCTTTAAACGATATAGCCATTGTCATTCGCAGCCGCTGTCAGTAAGGTTATTGTTACAACGGTTGCTTTAACGAATCCGAATCTCACATTATCAGGGGTGTAAAAATGGAAACTACCAAGCCTTCGTTCCAGGATGTTCTGGAATTCGTCCGCCTGTTCCGCCGCAAAAACAAGCTGCAGCGTGAAATCCAGGACGTTGAGAAGAAGATCCGTGACAACCAGAAACGTGTTCTGCTTCTCGACAACCTGAGCGACTACATCAAGCCGGGTATGAGCGTTGAAGCTATTCAGGGCATCATCGCCAGCATGAAGAGCGACTATGAAGACCGCGTTGATGACTACATCATCAAAAACGCTGAGCTGTCCAAAGAGCGCCGTGACATCTCTAAGAAGCTGAAAGTGATGGGCGAAATCAAAAACGGCGAAGCAAAAAGCGAGTAATCGCAACGAATCGTGAAAAAGGCTCTCTGGTGACAGAGAGCCTTTTTTTATGATTCAGAACGCGGCTGAAGCTGATAAATCCAGGCATTTACCCGTTTACCTTCATGGGTTGTCACCGTCACCTCAACCCGATCGTAGCCGTCTTCAAATTCATCCAGCATTGGCCAGTGTGCGGCAAGGTTATCAGAGATAAACAGATAGCCTTCAACGCGGGGGCCATCGGGGTGGAGCACGATGCCCGGGAAATCAGCTGCAGCGCCCCAGCCGCGTTCGTAAAACGTGCCGGATACAAAGCCGGGCAGCCATTCGCCGCCGATGTTTTCCAGAATATGCGCATTAGAGTGGCCCGGGCGCAGCGTGCCGTAGACAAACAGAGCGTTCATTTTCCCTCATCCGCAAAGCAAAAAGCCTGCTTTAAAAGCAGGCTTTTTAAATTTGGCTCCTCTGACTGGACTCGAACCAGTGACATACGGATTAACAGTCCGCCGTTCTACCGACTGAACTACAGAGGAATCGTTGTGGAGGCTTATCTTAGCGGCGAAAAAAGTTTTGTCAAACCTGATCTTAGAGAAAAACGACTGATTGCTGATTCTGTCATCAGTTTGTTGTAAATCCACACATCTTTTTAAGGAAAATACTTTGCAGGATTAGCATTTGTCCCCCATCATTTGAAATGGAGTTTCAACTTTTCTCGCTAAGGTCCATTTTGAACGTCACTGCCTCCTTACGCCAGGCGATAACGCGCACGCCATGGTATGCAAAACGTAAAAGCTATCGTGTTCTGTTCTGGCGTGAAATCACCCCGCTTGCTGTGCCTATCTTTCTGGAAAACACCTGCGTTCTGTTAATGGGCGTGCTGAGCACCTTCCTGGTGAGCTGGCTGGGGAAAGAGGCGATGGCCGGGGTAGGGCTGGCGGACAGCTTTAACATGGTGGTGATCTCGTTCTTTGCCGCTATAGACCTCGGAACGACGGTGGTGGTGGCCTTTAGCCTTGGCAAGCTTGACCCCAAACGTGCCCGCGAGGCGGCCCGCCAGTCGCTGATGATTATGACTATTTTTTCGATCGTTCTGGCGGCGCTGATCCACTATTTCGGTAAAGAGATTATCGACTTTGTCGCCGGGGAGGCCACCAGTGAGGTAAAAGACCTGGCGCTGACCTATCTCGAGATGACCGTCATAAGCTACCCGGCGGCAGCCATTGCGCTGATTGGCAGCGGCGCGCTACGTGGGGCGGGTAATACCAAAATCCCGCTGCTGATCAACGGCGGAATGAATATCCTGAATATCATGATCAGCAGCGTGCTGATCTACGGCGTGTTCTCATGGGATGGACTGGGGTTCATCGGCGCCGGGCTGGGGTTAACCATTTCACGCTATATCGGTGCGGCGGCCATTATTGGGGTGCTGATGGCGGGGATCACGCCTTCGCTGCGTCTTACACTGAAAAGCTATTTCCGCCCCTTTAATTTCGCCATTATCTGGGAAGTCATGGGGATTGGTATTCCCGCGAGCATTGAATCGGTGTTGTTTAACGGCGGGAAACTGCTGACGCAGATGTTTGTCGCCGGGATGGGCACCGACGTTATCGCCGGTAACTTCATTGCCTTTTCCATTGCCTCGCTGATTAACCTGCCGGGTAACGCGCTGGGGTCGGCATCGACCATTATCACCGGCAAACGGCTCGGGAAAGGGCAGATAGGCCAGGCGGAGCGACAGTTGCGTCACGTGTTCTGGCTGTCGACGATTGGGCTGACGCTGATTGCCTGGGGCACCGCGCCGTTTGCCGGGCTGATGGCTTCGTTCTATACCCACGAAGATGACGTGAAAGAGGTCGTTAAAATTCTCATCTGGCTCAACGCGGCCTTTATGCCCATCTGGGCGGCCTCATGGGTACTGCCCGCCGGTCTGAAAGGCGCGCGGGACGCCCGTTTTGCGATGTGGGTTTCAATGCTTGGCATGTGGGGATGTCGCGTCGTTGCCGGGTATACGCTCGGGGTGATGCTCGGATGGGGCGTGATCGGCGTCTGGCTGGGGATGTTCCTCGATTGGGCCGTGCGCGGTGCGCTGTTCTACTGGCGCATGGTCAGCGGGCGCTGGCTGTGGAAATACCCGCGACAGAATGCCTGACAATTGCGCGAAATGGAGAATAATTCGGCAAACGATCGGAAATATGCATTCTGCCTTTGACATCATGGGGGAGCATCGATAATATGCGCCCCGTTCACACGATTCCTCTGTAGTTCAGTCGGTAGAACGGCGGACTGTTAATCCGTATGTCACTGGTTCGAGTCCAGTCAGAGGAGCCAAATTTGAAAAGCCTGCTTTTAAAGCAGGCTTTTTGCTTTTCTGCGCAAGGTAAATGCAAAACGGCAACCCGGTTGCCGTTTTTAGTGTGTGCACCCTCTCCCGTGGGAGAGGGTTGGGGTGAGGGCACCAGACCGCACGAAATTACACGCTAATCGGCGCCGTCGCCGCTTCCAGCCACGAACGCGCTTCGCTGTTCACCAGGGGTAACAGCGCCTCACGTACCTGCTGGTGATATGCATCCAGCCACGCTTTTTCCTGCTCGCTTAACAGATCCAGCTCGACCTGACTCAGGTCGATGGGGATCAGCGTCAGCGAAGCAAATTTGCAGAATCCCGGACGGCTCTCAACGATTTCTACCTGGTTTTCGATGCGGATGCCGTGGCTATCGCCCAGATAATATCCCGGTTCGATAGTCATGATATTACCCGCCACCAGCGGCCACGGATTGACCTTTTTGGCAATACGATGCGGGTTTTCATGGATCAGAAGCTGATGCCCCACGCCATGCCCCGTACCGTGATCGTAATCCAGCCCCATCTCCCACAATGGACGACGCGCGAAAGCATCCAGCTGATGTCCCTGAGTGCCGGAAGGAAACTGCAGGGTAATCAGCGACAGGAAGCCTCTCAACACGGCAGTGTAGTGCAGGCGCTGCTGCGGGTCGACCTGACCCCAGGCCAGCGTGCGCGTGGCATCGGTAGTGCCATTAGCATACTGACCGCCGGAATCGTTCAGGTAAAACTGGTCATGAACAATGGGCTTGTTGCTGGCCTCGCTCGAATGGTAATGGCACATCGCCGCATTGCTGGAGGAGGCGGAGATGGTGGCAAAGCTTTGCTCGATAAACCCGGGCTGCTGTTTACGGAACGCAAGCTGTTGCGCCTGAACCTCCAGCTCGGTTAGCGGGTTTCCTGCCGCCTCGCGCAGCGGCACTTCACGGCTCAGCCAGGCAAGGAAGTTGACCCATGCGGCACCGTCCTGGTGATGACACTCGCGGTAACCCGCCAGTTCGACCGGGTTTTTGGTGGCCTTAATCAGGGTTATAGGGTCAGTCCGCCAGACAATCTCTCCCTGTGGCTCAATAGCGAAGCGCAGGGCTACCGGCGCGGAATCGGCATCTACCATTACCCGTTTACCGGCAGCAAGCCGCTGGCAGCGCTCGATAAAGGCGTCCTGCGGCGCAATAGTGAACGCATTGCGCACGGCGTCTGGCAGGGCGCTGAGCTTATTGTCGTTAACAAACCACTCAACGTGACCGTCTCGACCCAGCAGGACAAAAGAGAGCGGTACCGGGCTGTAAGGGATATCTGCTCCCCGCACGTTCAGGAGCCAGGCGATATTGTCCGGCAGGGTAACGGCCAGATAATCGGCATTGCTGGCGGCCAGCACAGCGGCAACGCGCTGACGTTTGTCTGCGCTGCTTTTACCGCTGAGTTCAACCGGCATGCTACGAATAAGCCCCGCCGGTGCGGCAGGGCGGTCAGTCCACAGAGTATCAAAAGGCGATTCACCCAATGGCACCAGTTCGCACGCTGTGGCGGACAACTGCTCAAACTCTGTATTGGTCATCAGCAGCGGGTCAAAACCGATGCGCGTGCCTGCCCCCACGTTTTCCGCCAGCCATTGCGACAGCGGCTCGTTATGCAGGTGGTGGATCTCAATCTCATCCGTGTTGACCTGCACGCGCGCCTGAACCTGATAGCGGCCATCGACGAACAGCAGTGCTTTGTCCTGCAGCACCAGCGCCACACCGGCCGAACCGTCAAAGCCCGTCAGCCAGGCCAGCTTTTCATCGTAGGGCGCGCAGTATTCACTCTGCCAGGCATCGGCGCGCGGGACAATCATCCCGTCGAGATGGCTGGCTTCAAGCCACTGGCGCAGGGCAGAGAGAGGTGATGTGCTGTACATTATTTATCCTTGTCGTAATTAGCGGAACGGCGGCTCGTTGAAGGTGCGCAGCTTGCGGGAATGGAGTCTGTCCCCTTCCGCTCGCAGCAGGTCAATGGCGCGGATGCCAATCTGCAGATGTTCGGATATCGCCCCTTCATAGAAACGGTTTGCCTGGCCCGGCAGCTTAATTTCGCCGTGCAGTGGTTTATCGGAGACGCACAGCAGCGTGCCGTAGGGGACGCGGAAGCGATAGCCCTGCGCGGCGATGGTGGCGCTTTCCATATCAATCGCTACCGCGCGGCTCAGGTTAAACCGCAGCGCGGAGGCGGAGTAGCGCAGCTCCCAGTTGCGATCGTCCGTGGTGACGACCGTGCCGGTGCGCAGGCGCTGCTTAACTTCTTCGCCCGGCATGCCGCTCACCTCTTTGGTGGCGTCATACAGCGCACGCTGGACCTCGGCGATGCTTGGGATGGGAATATCCGGCGGCAGTACGGCATCAAGCACATGGTCATCACGCAGATAGGCGTGGGCAAGCACGTAATCGCCAATCAGCTGGCTTTCGCGCAGGCCGCCGCAGTGGCCAATCATTAGCCACACGTCCGGGCGCAGAACCGCCAGATGGTCGCAGATGGTTTTCGCATTCGACGGGCCGACGCCAATGTTAATCAACGTAATACCCTGACCGTCGGCGGTGATCAGGTGCCAGGCCGGCATCTGATGCTTTTTCCACGCCAGGTCGGAAATCAGCTGCTCGGGGGCTTCGGTCTCCGCGGTGATCCAGATCCCCCCCGCACAGGAGAGCGCGATGTAAGGGCTCTCCGGGGCGAGGATCTGGCTGCAGCCCCAGCGGACAAATTCGTCGACGTAGCGGGTGTAGTTGGTAAAGAGCACGAAGGGCTGAAAATGCTCGGCTGGCGTACCGGTGTAGTGACGCAGGCGCGCCAGGGAGAAATCGACCCGGCGGGCATCAAAATGTGACAGAGGAGAAAACTCTGCCGGGTGGTAAATGCCGTCAGCCGTCTCATCGCCAATCTGCGAAAGTTCCGTCGTCGGGAAATGGCGGGTCAGGCCCGCGCTCATGGAGCGATCCAGCGTTAACGCCGAGCCGTCAATCACGTACGGATAGGGGATCTCGTGCTGGGAAGGCTCAACGGCGATGTGCGCACCGTAGTCCTGGTACAGCAGCGTGAGCTGCTCTTCAAGGTAAGGGCGGAACAGTGCAGGGCGGGTGACGGTGGTGCTGTAGCAGCCGGAGTGGGTGAAACGGGCATAGGCGCGGGTTTTCGGCGTGGTGCTGGCGCTGCCGTCCCAGGTCACAGAGAGCGACGGATAAACAAAAAGACCCTCGCTTCTGGCCTTTTCGTCGGGGAGTTTCCCTGTGTCGATATACTCGCTAATGGCGCTGCGCAGCGCGTTGACGGACTGTTCATACAGTGCGTCGAGTTTTTCCAGCGCCTGAGCCGGGGTCAGGCTGGAGCCCTTATTATTCATCTCTGTCTCCTTGTTCCACAGGTGTGCGACTCTACCCGATAGTATGTCACACGCCTGTGAAACAAAAGTGAGATCAGCGGTGGTGCGTCTCTTTCATCAGAAGCGCCGTCGCCGCAGAGAGCAGGCAGCCGGCCAGCAGATAAATCGCCACGCTGTGCCAGTTTCCGCCTGAGAAGGTCACCAGCGCGGCGGCAATAAAGGGGGTAAACCCGCCGCCGACGACGCTTGCAACCTGGTAACCCACGCCAGCTCCGCTGTAGCGGTAGCTGGCGCCGAACAGTTCGGTAAACATCGGCTGCTGGACGCAGACCACCATATCGTGAGCGATATTCGCGAGCATAATGGCAAAGAAGACAATCCAGAAGATCGACTGTGCCTCCAGCGCCATAAAGAAGGGCCAGGCGCTGAGGGTTCCCACCAGCGCCCCGGTGATATAAACGCGACGTCGACCAAAGCGGTCCGCCAGCCAGGCGAAGCAGGGGATGGTCAGGCAGCTGATCCCGCCGACCACCAGGCCGATATTCAGAAACAGCTCACGCGGCAGACCGAGATTCTGCGTTGAGTAGTTCAGCGCAAACGCGGTGACGATATACATCGTCAACAGTTCGCACAGGCGCAGGGCGATAATTTTCAGAAAAGCGCCAGGGTGCTGCACCAGGGCTTCCATCACCGGCAGCCGCTTTTTGACGGCAGGTATTTCCTGCTGCTGTTCGAATTCAGCGGACTCTTCCATCCCGTTACGGATCCACAGCGCGGCGATGACCAGCACGATGCTGAAGATGAACGGAATGCGCCAGCCCCAGCTCAGGAACTGTTCGTCGGTGGTGAGCTGGCTGATTAAGGAGACCAGCCCGGTGGAAAGGAGCAGACCCACGCCATACCCGACCTGTACGCCGCTGCTGTAAAACGCTTTCTTATTTCTTGGCGCGCTCTCAACCGATAACAGCGCCGCGCCGCCCCATTCACCGCCCACGGCGAACCCCTGAATGGCGCGCAGGGTAACCAGCAGTACCGGTGCCCACCAGCCAATGGTGGAAAACGAAGGGAGGATGCCAATCAGCGCGGTGGCGATCCCCATCATCCAGACGGTGAGCATCAGCATACGTTTGCGACCGAGGCGGTCGCCGAAGTGGCCGAAGATCACGCCACCCAGCGGGCGAAACAGAAAGCCGACGCCGAAGGTGGCAAACGCGGCGAGGGTGCCCATCGCGGGGCTGACCTGCGGAAAGAACTCGCGGTTAAAGACCAGGGCGGCGGTAATGCCGTAGAGCAGAAAATCATACCAGTCGACGACGGCACCCGCGAAGCTGCCGAGGGCGGCGCGGCGGGCACGATTGAGCGAAGGTGTCTCCTCGGTGGGATGTGTGGAGGTGAGAGTGGAATCCATAGTTGTCCTGTCTGCACTGATTTTTAATTATTGGTATAAGAAAAAGTCACTCACAAAGCGGCCGTCACGTAAACGGAACTTATGAGACTACCGCGACAGGGAGCCTGTGCAAACTGATTTTATTTCCTGATGGGTAATGCAAAACGGCTACGCTATGCTTAGTGAAGAACGAAGCGACGGAGGAAGGGACGATGTGTCGTAAAGAGGTGTTGGGGTGTCTTGCTGCGTTGCTTATCAGCCAGAGCGTGCAGGCGGTGAGCTATCCGTTGCCGCCGACGGGCAGCCGACTGGTGGGAAGCGCGCAGGTCATCACCGTGCCGGATCGCAATACGTTACCGCTCGAGGCGTTTGCCGCACAGTACGGGCAGGGGCTAAGCAATATGCTGGAAGCGAACCCGGGCGTGGATCCTTTTTTGCCCAAATCCGGTACCCGGCTGGTCATTCCCCAGCAGCTGATTCTGCCTGACACCGTCCGGGAAGGCATTATCGTGAATGCGGCAGAAATGCGCCTCTACTATTATCCGCCCGGCGGCACTACCGTAGAAGTCCTGCCCATTGGCATCGGTCAGGCCGGGCGCGAAACGCCGCGTAACTGGGTGACGGCGGTTGAGCGTAAGCAGGAGGGACCGACATGGTCTCCGACGCCCAATACGCGCCGCGCCTATGCGGCAGAAGGCAAAACGCTGCCTGCATTCGTGCCTGCCGGGCCGGATAACCCGATGGGGCTGTATGCCATTTATATTGGCAGGCTGTACGCCATTCACGGTACCAACTCGAATTTTGGCATCGGGCTGCGGGTGAGCCAGGGCTGTATTCGTCTGCGCAATAACGACATCAAATACCTGTTCGATAACGTTCCGGTCGGAACCCGGGTACAGCTTATCGATCAGCCCGTTAAAGTCACCACCGAGCCGGACGGTAGCCGCTGGGTGGAAGTGCATGAGCCGTTGTCACGTAACCGTGCGGAATTTGAATCGACCCGGAAAGTGCCGCTGCCGATATCGGCAGCGCTGCGGACAGAGTTGATCAACGAGGGGGCAGGTGCTGAGCTGGAACGGCGGTCAGGGATGCCGGTGAAGCTCGGCATGTAAAGGCATTGTGCGGTCTGGTGCCCTCACCCCAACCCTCTCCCACGGGAGAGGGTGCACACACTAAAAACGGCAACCGGGTTGCCGTTTTGCATTTACCTTGCGCAGAAAAGCAAAAAGCCTGCTTTAAAAGCAGGCTTTTCAAATTTGGCTCCTCTGACTGGACTCGAACCAGTGACATACGGATTAACAGTCCGCCGTTCTACCGACTGAACTACAGAGGAATCGTGTGAACGGGGCGCATATTATCGACCTGCGTCTCCCTTGTCAAAGGGTGGATCAACGCCTTTTGATCGTTTGCTGACAAAATCGGCAAAGTGGCGTTTTTGACAGCGGAATGCACTGCTTTGGTGCGGATATACCCCTAATGGGGCAGATCATAAACTGCTGTTTCAGTAATAAAAGCCCCCTCCATGATTAGGATTCCTTATTTTCAGGTGGTTAGCGAGTAATTCAGACCGCCTGGTAAAACTGGCATTCATATTGCAAAACCTGTTCAACAACGACAGCCGGTTCCGGCACAGCATTTCGAACAGGGGGCAAAATGAACTTAAGACGACTGAAATACTTCGTAAAAATCGTCGATATCGGCAGCCTGACTCAAGCGGCGGAAGTGCTGCATATCGCGCAGCCTGCGCTGAGCCAGCAGGTGGCTACTCTGGAAGGCGAGATGGATCAGCAGTTGTTGATCCGCACCAAACGCGGCGTTACGCCAACGGAAGCCGGTAAAATCCTTTATACCCACGCGCGCACCATCCTTCGCCAGTGTGAACAGGCGCAACTGGCGGTTCATAACGTTGGCCAGACGTTGAGCGGGCATGTTTCTATCGGTCTGGCGCCGGGAACGGCCGCATCATCTATTACCATGCCATTGCTGCAGGCGGTTCGCGCTGAGCTGCCAGAAGTGCTGGTGTACCTGCACGAAAACAGTGGGTCCGTACTGAATGACAAACTGCTCAGCGGCCAGCTGGATATGGCGGTGCTTTACGATCGCTCCCCGGTCGCCGGGATCACCAGCCAGCCGCTGCTGAAAGAAGATCTTTATCTTGTGGGCACCCGCGACTGTCCGGGCCAGAGCGTTGACCTTACCGCGGTGGCAGAGATGAACCTCTATCTGCCGCGCGATTACAGCGCCGTGCGCGTGCGCGTGGACGAAGCCTTCTCCCTGCGCCGCCTGACGGCAAAAATCATCGGCGAGATCGACTCGATCTCCACGCTGACCGCAGCCATTGCCAGCGGAATGGGGGTCACGGTGCTGCCGGAATCTGCCGCGCGTTCGCTGTGCAGCGCGGCAAACGCCTGGATGGCGCGCATCACCACGCCTTCAATGAGCCTGCCGCTGTCGCTGAATATGTCCGCACGCGGCTCGCTGTCGCCGCAGGCGCAGGCGGTGAAAGAGATTTTGATGTCGCTGGTCAGCAAGCCATCGCTTGAGAACCGCGAACTTCAGCTCGTGAGCTGATATTCCATAAAAGCATAAGATGCTGGTTTTTATTATTTGTTCTGCAGCTCAGCTGACTCTAACAATAGAGCTATGTCAGATGCGCCGGAGTGAATCGTGAATTTCCAGCAACTTAAAATTATCCGTGAGGCGGCCAGGCGGGATTACAACCTGACCGAGGTCGCCAATATGCTTTATACCTCTCAGTCCGGCGTCAGCCGCCATATCCGCGAGCTGGAAGAGGAGCTGGGGATAGAGATCTTTATCCGCCGCGGTAAGCGCCTGCTCGGCATGACAGAGCCTGGTAAGGCATTGCTCACTATCGCGGAGCGGATCCTCAACGAGGCCAGCAACGTGCGTCGTCTGGCCGATCTCTTTACCAATGATGCCTCCGGCGTGCTCACCATCGCCACCACCCATACCCAGGCGCGCTACAGCCTGCCGCCGGTGATTAAAGCCTTCCGCGAACTCTTCCCGGAGGTGCGTCTGGAGCTTATCCAGGGCACGCCGCAGGAGATTGAAGTGCTGCTGCAAAACGGTGGGGCGGATATCGGCATCGCCAGTGAACGCCTGAGCAACGACCCGCTGCTGGTGGCCTTCCCGTGGTTCCGCTGGTATCACAGTCTGTTACTTCCGGTCGATCATCCCCTGAATCAGGTCTCTCCGCTGACGCTGGAGGAGATCGCAAAATGGCCACTGATTACCTACCGCCAGGGCATTACCGGACGTTCACGCATTGATGAAGCCTTCAACCGTAAAGGGTTAACGCCGGATGTGGTGCTCAGCGCGCAGGATTCCGATGTGATTAAAACTTACGTCGAGCTGGGGCTGGGCATTGGTCTGGTGGCGGAACAGTCCGGAGGCGAGCGCGAAGCCGGGAACCTGGTGCGTCTGGATACACGTCATCTGTTTGACGCCAATACCGTATGGCTGGGTCTCAAGCGCGGACAGCTCCAGCGCAACTATGTGTGGCGCTTTATCGAGCTCTGCAACGCCGGCTTGTCGGTGGATGAGATTAAACGCCAGGTAATGGAGCCGGAAGAAGTAGCGATTGATTATCAGATTTAAGCCCTTCATAGCACGACTCTCTCGTAAACAAGAAGCAAAAGCCTGCCCTTAAAAGCAGGCTTTTCTCTATTGAGATCATTTAAAACTCTGCCCGCTGGATTATTAAAACCTTTCAACAATAACGATTACGTGTAACGTCATAAGCTTGTCTTATATTAAAACATTTCTCATATTTTCCATTGGGTTACCTATAAGAATAAATGACGAAATACTGTTCTTTTTGCGTGCTGTATTATTTGTACGTAATAAACATATCCGCTTAAATAAAAAAAGAAGTTTTTTAAATTTTATTTCTTTTAGTTGGTGTTGGTGTTTGGATATTTCATTGATTATTTATTTCTTAATCTATTTAATTTAATTGTTGATTGGTTAGCTGCGCTTACAGCTTATCCAGGAAATGCTTACTTAATTGCCGCAAAGATTTCAGAACAATTTTTTGTTATTTTTTCTGGACAAATTTGATCGGGTTGTAATATGTTTGTTTCACCCAATGATGAAAGGCATGACATTGTGGAATCAAAAAAACTTATTACTTCCGGCAGCAGCTGGGAGGAGGCTTTCGGTTTCTCGCGAGCGGTAGAAGCTGACGGTTGGCTATATATTTCAAAAACGGGACCTCTTAATTCTGGTGGCGAGATTGAATCTGATGATATCGCACTGCAAACGGAATGTGTTCTTAATAAGATCAAGGGGATACTCGAATCGAATGGTTATGCGATAGACGATGTAATACAAAGCAGGATGTATCTGACTGAAATTGAACAATGGCAGCAGGTGGCTCGTATTCATGGGGACTATTTCCGTGATTCCAGACCTGCATTTACGTTATTGCATGTATTACCTTTTCCCGAGAAAAAAATGAAAGTGGCAATTGATATTGTGGCAAAAAAAAGACAGGGGGTAATTAATGAGTGATATCGCACAAGAAAATGCGGTTTCGCCGTTGTTTATCTGGTTTGCCAGCATTGCGGCCGGTACCGCCATGGCAAATAACTATATTCTCCAGCCCGTATTACCTGCTATCGCGACATCTTTGCAGTTGCCCCTGTTTTATACCGGCTTCATTGCAGCGAGCATGCAAATAGGTTATATGCTGGGAATACTCTTTCTTGTTCCGCTGGGAGACAGCGTTAACCGTAAAAAACTGATCGTTTGTCAGTTTTTCCTCCTCTCGCTTGCGCTGTTCACTGCTTCCCTGACCCGTCAACCGTTGCTCCTTTTTAGCGCGGGAATCGTGACGGGCGCGATGGCGACAAGCGCAGTGCAGCTGAATGCGCTTGGATTTCATATTACGCCAAAAGGCGCCACGGTCGGTCTGATCACGATGGGGATTTCGGCAGGGATCCTGCTTGCAAGGCTAGTGGGCGGCAGTCTGGCCGATGCGCTTGGCTGGCGAGGGATGTTGGCTATCTTCGCCACCGTTATGGCCTCCATGGCGTTGCTGGCCATCAGATGTCTGCCCGATGTTAAGCCCGCAAGGGATACGGGGTATCTGAGCGTCATGGCGAAATTGCCGGGTTTACTGCGTAACGCGCGGCTGATTGAGTCTGCTGTAACCGGAGGCGCATGGTTTTTTGTCTTTAGCCTGTTATGGGTGACCATCATGCTTCATCTGCAAAGACCGCCTTTGCATCTGCCTGCGGGAACCGCCGGATTATTTGGCCTGGCGGGTATCGTCGGTCTTGTACTGGCGAATTATGCGGGGAAACTGGCTGACCGCTTCGGGTGTCGCAGCGTGATTTTTAGCGGAATGGTACTCGTGGTTGCGGGAATAACCGTCCTGTTTCTCTTTCCTGCGTCCTTACCGGGGCTAACGCTGGGTATTATCTTATTCGATTTAGGGTGTTTTGCCGCGCAGGTGGCTAACCAGACGCGAGTACTCGGACTACACCCGGATAAAAGAAGCAGCCTCTATGCGCTTTATATGTTCTTTTATTATGCAATGGGAGCAGCAGGGTCCGTTACCGGTCCGTGGGTGTATGAAAGATGGGACTGGCAGGGCATCTGTTTAGTGAGCGTCGTGATGGTAATTATTGCGATGATGACCACCGCAATAGGCCATTTTAACGAAAATAGCGTCGCCCACGTTTCGAACTGAACGTTTTTAATATCAATAAACTCAACGCTAGCTATGGCGGGGATACTCATGTTTATTATTCAGCTTTCCGTTATTGTTTTTGCCTGCTATGTCGTGGGCAAACTTATGGAGCAGATAGGTCAGGCGCAGGTCATTGGCCATATTGCTGCAGGCGTTTTATTGGGACCGACCTTCTTTCCCGGAATAATGTCGCTGTTCTCATTTCAAACATCTTTATTTAGCCAGGAGTCGCTGACCACCATTGATAAGCTGGCGAATTTGGGCATGATTTTGCTCATGTTTGACATTGGGTTGTCGCATTTTCATGGTAATAACCATGGCCGCCGTAAGCAAACTATCGCTGCGTTAAAAATAGCGGTATTAGGCATGCTGCTCCCTTTTATCGGTGGCGTGTTAGCGGGGAATTCGGTACATGCCGAACTGGCGCCACAAACCGATCGTCTTTTATTTAATATCTTTATGGGAACGGCACTGGCGGTATCCGCTCTGCCGGTGATTGTGAGGATCATTGAAGACTTAAAGATGCTTCACCTGGCTATCATTCCTCCCGTCATCACAGCTGCCATTCTTACCGATGTGACAGGCTGGGGGATTTTGGCTTTGGACAGCGTATTTGCTGCGGTTGAAGGAAAATCCGATTCGCTGTGGTCTTATTTATCGGTCGTGACGGTAACCCTGGTACTGTATTGGCTGGTGACCTGCAAAGTCGTGGTGCCACTTCTCATTCGGTATGCGCACAAACCTGAGATGAGATTTCCGTCGATTATTTTTTGGATTTTGATCAGCGCGTGGGGAGCGGATTATCTTCACCTGCACAGTGGTTTCGGTGCGTTGCTGGCGGGCAGTATGCTCGCGCGGATCCCCGGGTTAGCAAAGCAATGGCACGCGAGTATGAACGGCTTCATGCACTATGTTTTACTGCCCGTGTTGTTTGTCAGTGCCGGTCTGAAAACGCATTTCGACTTCAGTATGGCATCGCAGGATATTGCCTGGATAATCGGGTTCACCTTACTGGCATTTATGACCAAGTTCAGTGGTGCTCTGCTTGGGGCGCGTATTTCAGGCTATTCACTACGTGACGCTTCCATGATTGGCGCGCTCATGAATACGCGTGGTCTGATGGAACTGGTCGTGCTGTCCATTGGGCTCGAATTGCACCTTATTTCGCAACGTGTCTACTCGATTATGGTCATCGTGGCGCTCGTGGTGACGGCAACGACGCCGCCAATATTACGTTGGTTAAATAAAGAATCCTCTTCCGCTGTAGTAAATAAAACGCTTGAAAACATTAAAGGGTAAAATTATGAAACTGGATATGCCTGTGATTGTCGATCGTATTAAAGAAATCATCGCTGAACGTATTGGTCTGGACGTCGAGCGCGAAGATATTGCTGACGAAACCGGTCTCGCCTCAATGGTTGGAATGGATTCTATTGGATTTGTCGAATTACGCTTCCAGTGCGAGGAAGAATTTAATATTAAAGTTGAGGATAAAGAGTTTTCACCCGCGAATTTCTATTCATGCCAAACCCTTTCGCGTTTCATTATGAATAAGCTTGGAGCCTGAGAATGCTAACGCGAGCAGAAGAACGTGCCGCTTTTGTTCCCTATGAGCCTGCCGGTTTATTTTCTCCGGTGCTGGCAACGTCTGCGGTGGGGACCAGCGGCGCTGAAGGAGAGAGTTATCAATATTATGTCGATTACTGGCAGCGGCAGAGTTTAGAACCCGGTCAGGTCGTACTGATAGCGATGCCGAACTGCCCGGACTTGATGTACATGTTCTTTGCCGTCCTCAACAGCGGCTTTGTGCCGGCGCTGATCCCGCCGCTCACGCCAGCAGAACGCATTCTGCAGATGCTTGAGGACTTTGCAGCAGGGGCGCTGGTGCGAACGCCGGTTCAGCAAGGGCGTTGGCAGGAACTGGGGGTGAGCGCAACTGAAAGCTTAGGTCGCTGGCAGGTGGGAAAATGCCGTCATGGCGGCCCCGTACAGACACAGCCGGGGCAGGTCGTGATTGCCACGTCCGGGACGTCATCGTCGTTCAGCAGCGGGTGTGTTCATCATTTTGATTCTCTGCGCCGTAACGCGCTGCGCCACGCCAAAAGTATCGGTATGAGCGCCAGTGACAGGGTATTGATCAGTTTGCCGATGTGCTACTCCACCGCGCTGGTTGCACAGATGGTTGCTGCCCTGGAGACCGGCTGTGAAATGATTATCAGTGGGCCTCCGTTCTCTGTACCCCATTATCTGGATGATTTACAGCGATACGGCGTTACCCTCAGCTCGCTTACTCCCGTATTACTGCGACAGCTGAACGCCTGGGAAACCACGCTTCCGCCGGGTTTGAAAAAACTGACGATTGGAGGCGATCTGGCTGCGCCGAAAGAGGTGGAAGCCTTCTTACTCCGGCAGCCATGGCTTGAGCTATATCTGACTTATGGCATCAGCGAGGCCGGACCCCGAGTGTCGACGTGCCCGGCTCATCTGCTGGGGAGAGGATATTATGCTTCTGCCGGACGTCCTATTGACCAGACGGAAGTTCGCATCCTGCCAGGTGCAGACGGGCAGGACGGGCAGGGGGAGTTGCTGATTTGTTCTGATACCTTGCTTGTAAAGCGTATCGGGCGGGGTAACCGACAAACGTTTATTGAGCTTGATGGCAAACGCTGGCTTCGCACTGGAGATATCTTCTTCCAGGACGCTGATGGGTTCCTTTTTTTCAAAGGCAGAATCAGTGATTTCATTGTCATTAGGGATGAGAAGGTCAATATCGGTGCCGTGAAACAGCTGTGCCGGGAAATTAAAGGGGTAATGACCTGCAAAACCCAAATCGTCAGTGAGGGTGACCAAATAGCGGGGTTCGATATTTTTTTGACCTGCGACGAATCATTGATCAATGAAACCAATTGCCAGCAGCACAGTGCCCTCCTGCTGAAAAAACTCAAACGCCACGAACGGCCGCGAAATATAAACTTTGTTTATTGTGGCGCGGCCTCATTAACACAATATAAATAAGGTGATGTCATGAATGATGAACTTCGGGAACTGGCACGGGCGGTCATTGAAAAATATCACTTGACGAATCTTGAGGATATTTTGCGTGAAGTGCCAAAAACAATGTGTCATGTCCTCCAGGAATCAGATGTGTTTGAAACATGGCCGGCGGACATCGTTCGCCTCAAGTTCCCTGAGGAACACTGGGATTATTATATTTCACGTTATGAGCATTTTCGCGACGAGGTCATACGTAACCTGACGCCTCAGGATTATCTTCGCGAAATGCTGAAGCAAACACAGCGCTTACCCTGTTTCTGCTCGGAAATGGCCGATGTCGCGGCGATACTGTATAGCCAGATTATCAATAAGACCGTGTATTCATTACGAAATATTTTTGTGAATTATCTTTATTTACCCCGCCCATGGCATTGTATTAATGCGGTGGTGGAGAATGAGCGGATTCGGTATTTTGATATTTCTGCTTATGCCCAGGTGCTGGACCGTAAAAGAAGGAAAGTGGTTAAGCCTGCCGAGCTGGATGGGTTTGATGCGACAGATATCACATTTGATTTCATTGAAGGTCCACGCTGGCTACAAAAAGAGCCTTATCAACGGAAAATAGAATTAACTGCAGGCGAGATCAAAGATAATTTTTATCCTTCTCCGCTTGAGGATAAGCCACTTAACGAATTTTTACGCACTTTCAACTGATATATCGTTAATTCAATTTAACCAGCTTACCGTATTATTTTCGGTAAAGGAAAAATGATGACTACTACAACGTATGTCGCAAATGTTGTCGGCATGGGATGGACAACTGCGTCTGGCGATCGCATCGAGGATGTTTTTCAGACCTTACTGGAAAGCCAGACCGGTATTGCGCCAGCGCCATCGGAGCGAAGCTTGCGAACTGAACTGGCCGCTATGCTGCCGGGCGAGTGGCCAGCAGAAATGCGTGAAAAACTGATCGCGTTGACAAAACGTACTGCCCTCCGGGCGCTTGAAGATGCGGGTGCAGGGGAACCCGTGCCGGAGGAGCGGCGCTTTTTGATTGTGGGCACCAGTCTTGGATTCCGTCTCGACAGCGAGGCATTTTCCCGGGAGCCTCTCGACGGTTGGGTTAACGAGGTGGCGGCGTCGCTGGGGATGGAAGGGATCGCCCTCTCTACCGCCTGCTCATCGGGCTCAGATGCCCTTCTTCTGGGGGCGCATTTAATTGCGACGGGGCAAGCAGACCTGTGCGTGTGCGGCGGGGCGGATATTCTTACTGATTCAAAACGTCTGGCCCATAGCGCGCTGGGTACGCTTTCCCTTTCTACCCTGAAATCGTTCGATGCCACACACGAGGGTACGATTCTCGGAGAAGGGGCCGGTTTTCTGGTATTGCAACGGGAAGGCGGGTCTGCGCCACGCGTGCTGGCCAGGCTTGTCGGCGCGGGGGCGTCTAACGATGCGGCGGGACTGACCGCACCGGATGAGCAAGGCAATGGCATCCGCCTGGCATTGCAGCGGGCCCTGACGCAGGCAGGACTTGAGCCTGGCGACATTGCGCTTATTAATGCGCACGGTTCGGGTACCTTGACCAACGATCGGGTTGAAAGCAATGCCTATAACCAGTTTTTCACGCATCGTCCCTGGGTCTTCGCCACAAAGGGTAATTTTGGCCATACGCTAGGGGCTACAGGGGCGCTGGAAGCCATCGCGCTCATTCACAGCCTCAATACGGGCACGATCCCCCCGGTCTATGAGCTGAAAAAACCAATTGATGGCCTGCGCTTTAATTTACCCGCGACACAGCCTCAGCCTTTAAAGGGAAAAACGGGTTTGAGCATGACGATTGGGTTTGGTGGTTTTAACACCTGCCTGATATTTACCGTAATGTAAAAAGTGGGGCAGCGAATGAAAATCGTTTCATCAAGTACCGCAAGCTCATTAATCTGGTCAGATTTAGATGAGACCTTACGCCGGGGGTTAAAAACAGCAGACCCGTTGTCATTAAATGTGCTGTTTACTGTCAATAAAATTTATCAACAGCATCAGGCATTGCTGGATAAGCATCATGAGAGTGTCGGGTTTATTCAGTTTGGTACGGCATTCCCTGTAAATACCAGTGAGAAAATTATTAATGATATGGCAATAAAATCGCGCGTCTCGCCGGTCGATTTTATTAATGCCAATGTGGGGGCGCCCGTTTCCATTTGCTGTA
This sequence comes from Enterobacter sp. BIDMC92, assembly GCF_001030225.1. Taxonomy (NCBI): domain Bacteria; kingdom Pseudomonadati; phylum Pseudomonadota; class Gammaproteobacteria; order Enterobacterales; family Enterobacteriaceae; genus Enterobacter; species Enterobacter sp. BIDMC92. The sequence continues at coordinate 3,079,187 of NZ_KQ087598.1, read as the reverse complement.
CGCGCTTTCGCTTTCAGGGTCCTACTATGGTACTGACGATGCCGCAGCGCACCGGCAAAAATATTGCCATGTCTCTGGCGAGGGAATGGTTAACGCAACAAGCGACATATCTTTTTCTGATTCAGGCCGATCACGCGCGTGATAATGAAATCGAAATAACAACACAGTTAGTCTCTCAGTAATATTATTAAGGGTAAAGCAATGAAACAAAGTCATTATGATGTGGCCATCATCGGGAGTGGTATTGCTGGAACCATGCTCGGCGCTATTCTGGCAAAACAGAAATTGAACGTGGTGATTATTGATGCAGGTACCCATCCTCGCTTTGCAGTGGGGGAATCGATGGTACCGGAAAGTGCTGTGCTTTTGAAAATACTTGCCCGCCGGTACAATATTCCTGAGTTGGCATGGCCGGGGGAAATTCATGCACTGATGGAGAATATTGGCACGTCGAGCGCAGGAATTAAACTGGCATTCAGCTTTGCATGGAACGGTAAGAATAAAGCGCATAATCCGCAGGACGTTGTGTCGACACCGGTACTGTCTCCGGAAGCGCATCTGTTCCGCCAGGATATTGATGCCTATTACCTGGCGCTGGCCGCGCGTCTGGGTGCAGACATTCGCCAGCAAACCCGCATTCAGTCTATTGAAGAAACCGGCGACGGGATGCTGCTGGATCTGGGTAAAGAACAGATCCAGGTCAAATACGTCGTGGATGCTGCAGGCTTTCGCTCACCGGTTGCCGATAAGTTCGGCCTGCGCGAAGGTGCGCGCGAGATGCAGAGCCGTACCCGTTCGTTGTTCACCCATATGACAGGCGTCAAACTGTATGAAGACGTCATCGCCTCAACGGATGTGACCGGTTCGCCGACTCCGCTCTCACAGAGTACGCTGCATCACATGTTTGAAGGAGGCTGGCTCTGGATTATTCCTTTCAACAATCACCCCTATTCGACCAATACCTTATGCAGCGTTGGCCTGCAGTTCGATATCGATAAACATGGTCCTGCAGGAGACCCGGAAGAAGAGTTTACCCGTTTTCTTGATGAGCACCCCTCCGTTGCCCGCCACTTTGAAAGCGCAGCCCGGGTACGTGAATGGACCGTTGCACCTCGCCTGAATTACACCAGCCGCGAAAGCGTAGGCGAGCGTTACTGTCTTTTAGGCCATGCGGTGGGCTTTGTCGATCCGCTGTTCTCGCGCGGGTTAGTCAATACGTTCGAATCGATTCTGCGCGTCGCGCCTAAAATTGTTCATGCCGTCAGACAGGATGACTGGTCAAAAGAGCGTTTCTCCAGCTATCAGGATTACAGCCTGGAAGTGGTAAAAGTTAACGACAGGCTGGTGGCAAATTCATTCACCGCATTTGATAGCTTCCCGCTGTGGAATGCGTGGTTCCGTATCTGGATTAGCGGCAGCTACATTGGCGTTTTGCGTCTGCGCAAAATCCTGAGCGACTACCAGCAGCACGGGGATGACGAGCGGCTCGAGAAGGAATTTGAAAGCGCCACCTGGCCCGGCCACCTTTCCATTGAAAGCCCGTACTATGAGGCTATTTTCGATAAAGCCTGCGAAACAATGGAAGCCTATCGCGCCGGCAATCTTCCTGAAAAAGAGGTGATTGCTACGCTTCATGCGCTTTTTGCTGACAACCGGGAGCATTTCCCGATCGATTTTTCAGATTTCACCAATCGCTACCTCTCCCGGGCAACGGAAGAATTCGCCGATTCCCTGTTCTACTGGGCTCATAACGCGCCTGGCGGCATTGGCCACTTGTTCGATCGCGGAGATAAGCCGGTCCGATTCGATTTCCTCGATCCTTACCGCTATGGCGATCGTCAGCAGTTAAACCAGCATGCTGATGCCATGTTGCAACAGGTGCGTCATCAATAACCTGACGGGCGGCTGTCCGGGCCGCCCCCTGAGGAGAGCGTTATGGATACGGTAGTCGAACAACTTTTACAGCGACGGGAGGGTGCCGTTGCCCGTGGCATAAACCAGATGCATCCGGTGTATATTCAGCGAGCAGAGAATGCGGTGATATATGACGTCAACAATCGACGCTTCATCGATTTTTCCGGCGGCATTGCCGCGCTGAATACCGGGCATCTCCATCCTAAAGTCATCGCGGCTGTGGAGCGCCAGCTGCATCAGTTTACCCACAGCTGTTTTGCCGCCACCCCTTATGAATCGTATATCGCGGTGTGTGAACGTATTAACGCCCTCATGCCCGGAGATTTTGACCGGCGCAGTTTTCTCCTGACGACGGGGTCTGAAGCGGTGGAAGGCGCGCTTAAGGTTGCCCGTGCAGCCACCGGGCGCAGCGGGGTAATTGTCTTCAGCGGCGCCTATCACGGGCGTACGTTTATGACGCTTGCGATGAATGGCAAAATTGCGCCCTATAGCCAGGGGATGGGTGTCATGCCTGGCCCGGTCTTTCGGGCTCCCTTTCCGCAGGGAGAGACGGAACGTGATATTGCGCAGGCGCTGGCTGGCCTCAGGGCGATATTAACGAGCGATATTGCGCCGCAGGATGTGGCCGCCATTGTCATCGAACCCGTTCAGGGAGAGGGCGGGTTTTACGTCGTGCCGCCTGCGTTTATGCGTGGTCTGCGTGAACTCTGCGACCGGGAAGGTATCGTGTTAATCGCTGATGAAGTCCAGTCTGGCGCGGGACGCACGGGGACGTTCTTTGCTATTGAACAAACCGGTGTTGACGCCGATTTAATCGTGTTCGGTAAATCTGTTGCTGGCGGACTTCCGCTGTCCGGCGTTGTCGGTCGCGAGTCGCTTATCAACCAGGTGGCACCGGGCGGTCTTGGAGGAACCTGGGCAGGCAATCCGCTTTCCTGCGCGGCAGCGCTGGCGGTACTTGACCTCTTTGAGGAGAAGGACCTGCTGGGCGCAGCCCGCCGTCTGGGTCAGCGTTTGCGCAAAGCCTTAGAGTCCATTGTCAGCCCGCTGGCGATTGACTATGAGATACGCGGAGTCGGGGCCATGATTGCGCTGGAGCTTTTTTCTCTGGAGAACGGAGAGCGAACGCCGGCGACCGGGCTTATCGATCGGTTAGTCAAAAGCTGTACCCGTGACGGCCTAATTCTTCTTAAATGTGGCAAACAGGCGAATGCCATCCGCTTTTTAATGCCCTTGACGATTGAAGACAGCGTTCTGGATGAAGGGCTGACAATATTTGCTGGCGCGCTGCAACAGCAGATCGCGTCTACAGGTTTAGCAGAGGTGAAACGATATGGCGCAGTTTGATAGCCGAACCTTACGCAACGTATTTGGTCAATTCGCCACTGGCGTGTGTGTCGTGACCATGATGGATAAAGATAACCATTTCCATGGGTTAACCATCAGTAGCTTTAACACCGTTTCCCTGGAACCCCCACTGGTACTCTGGAGCCTGCGTAAGCAATCCTGGTACGCTCAGCATTTTCTGAAGACGGAAGCCTTTGCGATAAATGTCCTGTCGGGTCATCAGCATCAGGTTAGCGATATTTTTGCCAGCGCAGGCAGCGATAAATTTCATCGTGTAGACCACCGGGTCAGTAGTTATAGACTGCCTTTAATTGACGGCGCACTTGCGCACCTTGAATGCAAAATGTGGCGTCAGGTAGACGGTGGCGATCACTGGATCTTTATCGGTGAAGTGGTGGATTCGTTACATACTGAAGGTGAGCCGCTCATCTTCTTCAACGGTCGCTATGCGACCACCGCCGGTCTGTCGATTTCAGCCTAAAAAAAAGGGGCTGAAAAGCCCCATAACACGCCGAGCGAAGCGTTAACTGAAAGGGTACTTCTTAAATGCCGCCTGGTTTTCGAAAACGTCGGCAACCGCCTGAATCTTTTTAAAATCACCGGCGTTAACGACGTGAGGGATCATTGACTGAATAAATGTCCAGATAACCGTACTGGTGACCGCAACCTGATCGGCCACCGCATTATCCGGACGCCGTTCCAGCAGGGTGTTCCATTCCCGGCAGGCAGCCAGCAACTGGTGGGTGATGCGTTCTATCCATGGATTGTGCTGCTTCTCCGCCGGGCGCAGGTGGTGTTCATACACATTTTGGACCGCTTTCTCCGCGGCGGCGAGGATAAAGCCCAGCGTCTGCAGATCGTTTGCCAGCGCATCCGGTGCCACGGGCAGCAATCTCCGTTCAGGGGCAGCCTGGGCCTCAAAATAATTCAGTATCAGCGATGAGTCCATCAGACGTGTTCCATTATCCAGAACCAGTGTGGGCGCTTTTACCACAGGGTTGATCCGGGAAAATTCCTCAAATGTGCTGAATACCGACAGCGGCTGGCTTTCAAACGCAACGCCATAAAGTTCCAGGGAGACCGCCACGCGGCGTACATAAGGAGAATCCATCATGCCAATCAGCTTTATCATGATTCCTGTTTTCCTGTCTGTGTGAAAAAACGCTTCATTGAAGATGATAAACAGACATTACAATAAATTCGTTATGGCGAATATCATCAGTATCTTACGGCCTGAGTTAGTATTACTGACATATTGGTCGGTTGCCGTTTATCTGATTCAGCATATGAGGGAGTGGTTTCATGTCGGATTTTCCACCTATCGCAAGTTTGCGTAGTTTTGAAGCGGTGGCTCGCCTTGGCAGCGTAACGCTCGCGGCGAAAGAGCTTCATGTGACCCATTCCGCCATCAGCCAGCAGATTAAAGTGCTTGAGGAAATGGTGGGAGTGAAGCTGTTTATCCGTCATGGCCGAGGGGTGCAGATCAACGAAGAGGGGCGGCTCTACGCGTTACAGGTGCGCGAGGCGCTGAACCATATCGCAGATGCCACCCGGCTCGTGCAGGTGAAACCGAGAATACTGGAACTGACGCTGGCGATGGTGCCGTCTTTTGGTTGTCACTGGCTGTTGCCGCGTCTGGAACGGTTTCGGGAAAAATATCCGCACATCACGCTGCGACTCCAGGCCAGCCTGACGATCACCAGCATGCAGCAGGAAGGGATAGATATTGCGATACGCATGGGGAAAGGGAACTGGGAAGGAAGCGACTGCCATTATCTTTTTTCTGATGAGCTGATTGTTGTGGCGGCGCCCGGTTATAACGGCGGTGTCCTCCCGGCGACGCCGGCTGAGGTGGCGAAGAGCCAGATCATATTCTCCATGGAGTCGTGGAAAACCTGGTGTTTTAATGCGGGGCTGGAAAAAGAAATTGTGCCCGGCGGCTTATGCATTAACGATTCAAACTTAGTCCTTGAGGCTGTCAGACTCGGCAAAGGTATCGCGCTGGAGCGCCGTTCTCTGGTTCAGGATGCCATCACCCGGGGTGAACTGGTCCAGCTCACCCCTTTCACTGCGCCGTATCCCTGGCCTTACTGGCTGGTAACATCGCAATTAACGGAGGCGAAACCGGAAGTGGCTCTCTTCGTCGAATGGCTGGATGAGGAAGTTGCGGCCTGGCGTCAGCTCACGGAGTTCTGAACTTTTTTACGATGAGATCCTTCTGGTGGCTGACCGGGATCGCCATAGTTAATAACGGGCGAATAAATATGCTAAATTTCCTTTCCCTTTCGGTTGGTGTTGGGGACATGCTGCTGCATCAATTCAACGATCCAGTCAATAAAAACGCGCAGTCTGGCGTTGACATGGCGGTTCGGCGGGAACGCCAGATGCAGGGGCATTGGACTGATACGCCATTGTGTAAACAACGGAATCAAAGAGCCAGCCGCCTGATGCGCTGCCGCCATATAGACCGGCAGCGCAATCACGCCTAACCCGGCTAACCCGGCTTCGAGGTAAGCATTGCCATCATCCACGGCAAGTACATAGCTGCCCGTGATTTCAATATGTTCATTCTCACTGCGCAGTACAAGAGGATCAATCTTACCGGTGCGTGAGGACAAGAACCCTACAATGCGATGGTCGGTGTTTTCCAGCTCTTGCGGGTGCGCCGGGGTGCCAAGGCGTTCAACATAACTGGGGGCGGCGTAGACGCCGATGTGCAAATCTCCGACGTGGCGAGCGATGAGGGACTGGTCGTTGATTTCGCCACCGCGCAGGACGCAATCCACGCTGTCGCCGATCAGATCCACCACCCGGTCGCTCACGCCCATGTCGAACTGGATGTCAGGGTAGCGTGCATGGAAAGCCGGTAGCGCCGGCACCAGGATGAGGCGGGCCAGCGGACTGGGCACATCTACCCGTAGCCGTCCCGTGGGCGTAATCGCCGCGCTGGACAGGCTGTTTTCAGCATCTTCCATGTCCGCCAGCAGTCGGATGACGCGTTCGTAGTAGACCGCGCCATCGGGGGTCACACCGAGCTTGCGGGTGGTGCGATGGAGCAATCTGACGCGCAGGCGCGCTTCCAGCTGCTGAATGAGCTGCGTCACCGTAGTTTTGCTCATATGAAGCGTTTGGGCAGCCTTTGTGAAGCTACCGGCCTCCACCACGCGGGCAAAGGCGCGCATCGCGTCGAAACGATCCATTCCTTATCCTCTCTTTTTGCCGATTGTTTGGATATTACAAACAATGATGGACAAAGTCGCTTGTTTATCCGCCCGATCCTGCACCTGTAAAGTGTCTTCATGTTCAACGGGCTGACTTCGCCCTATTGCAAAGGTACAAACATGACAGCACGCGAAGTAGTTTTCCCCTCCGGTCGACAGGCGCTCTATGAGCGTAATCGCTATTCACCGGCCATCAAATCCAACGGCTTCCTGTTTGTTTCGGGGCAGGTTGGTAGCCGCGAGGATGGTTCGCCTGAGCCCGATCTGAAAGCGCAGGTCAGGCTGGCATTCAGGAATCTTAATGCTGTTCTCGCGGCTGCGGGCTGCACGTTCGGTGATGTGGTTGACGTGACCCTCTTTGTCGTCGATCCCGAGACAAACCTCGACGCTATCTGGAGTATCCTGCCAGAATATTGGGGGGAAGCGCCTTACCCTACGTTGACCGGGATCGGCGTGACGTGGCTTTACGGATTCCAGTTTGAGATTAAGGTGATTGCCAGGCTGCCCTGAGTGTTAGGGGCTTTCCGCCACCCGGCTAATTTTCCGAACGCAGAAAAGCAAAAAGCCTGCTTCAAAAGCAGGCTTTTCAAATTTGGCTCCTCTGACTGGACTCGAACCAGTGACATACGGATTAACAGTCCGCCGTTCTACCGACTGAACTACAGAGGAATCGTGTGAACGAGGCGCATAGTAACGACCTCAGTACGCCTTGTCAAAGGGGGAAAACACCCTTTTTGATCGTTTGCCGACAATTTCAGCAAATCGCTGATTTTATAGCAAAATCGCGTTGAAATTACACAGGAAGTGCGCCGCCCGCAGGCAGGCGGCGCGATGACTTAGAACAGAACGGAGTAGTTCAGACCAAACGTGCGGCCACGGCCTTTATAAGTATACAGACCCGGTGCGCCATACGTTGGGCTATACAGCCCCGGTGCGCGCTGGCCCCAGGCGGTGGTGTAGTCTTTGTCCAGCAGGTTTTCCACGCTGAAGCTGACTTTGCCCACCGGCAGGGCGTAGCTGCCAAGGAAGTCGACGGTGTTATAGCCGTCGATCTTCTTGCCGTCGGCATCAGAGACGTCAAAGGTCTGCGTACTCTGCACGCGCAGGGTCCAGTCGCCCGGTGCCCAGTTGACCCAGGCGCTGGCTTTCGACGGGCTGGCGCTGTCAACCGTCAGCTTCTCCCATTTGCCGTTTTCACGGGTTTCGGACTTAATGGCGTTGAAGTTTGCGCCCGTGCTCCAGTCGCTGTCGGTGAAGAAATAGTCCACCTGACCTTCCACCCCGTAGATACGACGCTTATCGTCTTCGAGGTTAATCGTCATGTCCGTCTTGTTGATGGTGATGGTTTTATCCGAGAGCGAGTAATAGGCCGCGACCTGCGTACGCAGGTTATCCCCGGTATAACGCCAGCCCAGCTCATACGCGTTGACCTTGATGCCATCCAGTTTCGAATCGTTCACGTTCACGCTGTTAACCAGACGATAGTGCCCGTCGACAAGCTGATAGGTGCCGGAGCCGTAATATTTCGCCAGGTCAGGAATTTCGAAGCCCTGAGAGAAGTTAAACCACAGCTGCTGCTGTTCGGTCAGGCGGCCAAGGATCCCGGCGTTAAACAGGAAGTTGTTGTAATCCGTTTTCCCACCCGGTACCGCATCGGCAGAGGTGGCCTTGCCGGTGGCGATGGCCTGCTGCTGGGCGTAACCGACAAAATCATCCACCTTGTTTTCGGTGTACTGGTAGCGCACGCCGCCGCTCAGGGTAATGGCGTCAATGTCGTAGCTCGCCTGCAGGAACGGGGCGAGGTTGGTGATGCTGTAACCCGGATAACGGCCCACGTTATAGGCGTTGTCGAGCTTCATGCCGCCGCTCGCCGCCGCTTTGCTCAGGTCGAAGAACTGCTGGTTGGCATCGAAGGTTTCGTGATCGGCATCCACACCCCAGGTCAGCGTCAGGTCATCCACCGGTTTGCTGTTCAGCGTCAGCTTGCCGCCGTAAAAATCGGTTTTCTGCTGGGAGGCGCCAATGCTGGTCACCGCCCCTTTGCTCAGGGTCGGGAACGGGTAGTAGGTCAGGCTCTCATCACGATAGTAGATCTGCGCAACCAGGTCCTGACCCCAGAAATCGGTATTGGAGTACTGCAGGTTAATCAGATGGCGCTCGGTGCCGGGAATACGGTCAGAGTCCAGGTTGTTTTTGTTATACGCCGTGGCATCACCCGTTACCGCCGAGAAGTTCTTCCCGAGATACAGGCCGTGCTTGCCGTCGGATTCGCTCTTGTAGTACTGCGTGGTTAACTGCAGCTGCTGGTGATCGTCAATGTTGATGGTGCCCGTGCCCATCACATCAATACGGTCGGAATATTGTAAGCCGGTCTGGGTGTTATCGATAATCACCTCGTCGCCCTTGCCGTCATACCAGCCGCCGTAGCGCTGATAGGAGACCGACAGACGGCCGGACGCGTTATCATTCCCGCCGCTGACCGCCGCCGACACGTTCTCATCGTGATCGTTATGGCTGTTAAAGCCGCTTTTGGCACCGGTCTGGAACTCAACCTCAGTCTCCGGCTGGCCTTTTTTGGTGACGATGTTCACCAGACCCCCGGTACTGCCGCCGCCGTAGAGCGAGGTGGCGCCGGAGATCACTTCGATACGGTCGATGTTGAACGGATCGATCGAGTCAAGCTGACGGCTGTCGCTGCGGGACGAGTTCAGACGTACGCCGTCCACCATCACCATCATAGAACGGCCGCGCAGGTTCATACCGTAGTTGGTACGCCCCTGGCTGCTGACGTCCATGCCCGGTATCAGCTGCGCCAGCACGTCTTTAATCTCTTTTCCCCCCTGAACCTGCTGCTCAATTTCAGCCCGCTCAATAACCCAGGTGGTCTGCGCCATCTCCGCCACGCTGCGGTGCGCGCGGCTGGCGGAGACAACGATATTTTCTTCCTTTTGTTCTTCTGCCCACGCAGAGGTAGAAAGCATTGCAAGCAAGCACGGATTTAAAACCCAAAGATGAGAACGTTTCATTGTTATGTTGATCCTGAATGTGTGTGTCAGTACTCAGTCGTTTTGGCTAACGATTTAAAAACCTGGCTGCTCTCCGGGCTGGCGGTGCTACGCCAGTGGATCACGCCGGGGGTAGTGGCCAGCTCAAACGGCTCGTCGCCGTGCGCGCGATTCAGAATTCGCGCTGCACGCCAGGCCATCAGGCTGAGCTGGGGTTCGGCAATGCCGAGACGGTGCATCCCGGCATTCACGGCAAACAGGCGATTGCTCTGCGGGCCGTCCCATTCAAGGGTGAAGTCGTTGTTGATACAGAAGGCGTCGTCCGTATCCAGCTGGAGGCGGTGAGCCAGCGGCGCGAGGAACGCCGGCTGTACGGCACGGTAGCCGGTGGCAAAAATCACCACGTCGCTCTCCAGCTGCTCGCTACCGCCGTCGAGATGATGCTGTATGCTCAGGCGCTGCCCGTTTTGCAGCCGCGTCAGCGCGGTTACCGAGCGGGACGGCATCAGGTGCGCCCAGGGTTTTTCACGCAGCACTTCAAAGCGGTGATACATGGCGCGGTAAATGGCCAGCAGGGACTCGGTGGTGATCCCGTCGGAGGTCATCTTCTGCTCGTGCAGCATCTGGCGACGGGCCTCTTCATCGAGCGTGGAGAAGCTGTCCACGTACTCCGGCGTGAAGTACTCGTTGGCAAATGCGGCCTCATCCAGCGCGTTGTAATTGTTGCGGCGTGACACCCAGTTCAGGCTCAGCGGCTGGCCCCATTCCCCGCGGAAGATATTTAAAAACAGGTCGGCGCCGCTCTGCCCGCCGCCGACAATAGTCACGCGCTTGCCCGCAAGATCCGGCGTGCGCAGCATCATCTCGCTGGCGTGGAAGCAGGTATCGTCCTGCACGGTGACGCAGTCGGGCAGATTGATCTGTTTGCCAATCCCTACGCAGACGTGGCGTGCCAGAAAGCGATCCCGCTGGGTTACCACCTCAAACAGGCCGCTGTTCTCATCAAAACTGACCTGCTGCACCTGCTGGCTGAAGGCGAGGTTGGTGAGGTTTTCCGCCGCCCAGCACAGGTAATCGGCAAACTCTTCGCGAGAGACGGTGCGCTGCTCGGTGGTCAGAAAGCGGTAGAACTTTTTACGCTGCACCAGGTAGTTGAGGAAGCTGTGGCGGTTGGTAGGCTCCACGGCGCTGACCAGATCCTTCAGGAAGCTGGTCTGCATGTGGCAGTCCGGCACCATCATTCCCGGGTGCCAGGAAAAATGCGGTTTACGCTCAAGAAACAGCGAGCTAAAGCCGTCCAGCCCCTCTGCGAGGGCGGCGATGCTGAGGTTAAACGGGCCAATACCAATGCCGATGAAATCATAGGTTTTCATTGCGCTGACTCCCGGGAGACCAGAAAAAGAGGGTTATCAAGATCGGAGACATAGTTCGGCAGCATACGGCTGCCGCCGTCGTGTTCGGAGAAGGTCAGTTTGACCGGGTTGAGGATCACGCGAATGATCTGCGGTCTGAAGAGATCGAATATGGCGAAGCGCTCCGCCAGATCCGGGTGCGCAGCCATATAGCGCTGCAGCACGCCGGCGAGGATCTGGTAGAAACGCGTTTCGCTGACCCCGCTTTGCTGGGTAAGACGCGAGATAAACCGCAGCACCGTCACAAAGTTGCCGGTTTGCAGGTCGTGAATGATGTAATCCGCGCTCAGGCGCGCCGTGACGGCTTTCACCTGCTCCGGCAGGCTCTGCGCCTGCGGGAAATCCTCATCCACCAGGCGCATATCACCCTGGAAATCCTTCAGCAGGATGCGCTGTGGGACGTAATCTTTCATCACCAGCGTCACGTTCTGCCCGTGGGCGATGAGCGCCACCCCGTAGCGGCACAGCAGGTGATAGAACGGGATCACCGTCGCCTCAAACAGCGTTTCCAGCCACGCTTCGGCGCTTAACCCCGAGTGTGTGATCCACGCGTCAATCAGCGGACGCCCGGCGTTATCGGTCTCCATCAGCGCCGCCATCAGCACCGCCTGTTCACCGTCCTGCAGATAGCAGGAGGGGTTTTCCCGCCAGATCACGCCCAGCATCTCCTGGTAGCGATAGGGCGCTTTCGGCAATGCGGCATAACCCGGATGCGAGAGATACCCCGCCGCAGGTTCGCCAAGCACCTGCGCGCCAGAGCGGATGAGGGTGGCGTCGCTGGTAAACTGCTGCTGTAACCAGCGCGACGCCAGCGGCCCGGCAGCAATGTACTTGCCCGGAATACCGCGATAGCAGGAGGTGTTGTAGATGGTCAGCGGCAGCTTGATGTCATATTTCGTGCGGCGGCTGGCGTTGGTCAGCGTGCGCAGGGACTGCTGCGCCAGGTACTCATCGCCAAACTCGCCCAGATCCACCATCTCACCGCGCGCCAGCTGTGCCAGGAAATGAATGGTGATCTTCTGCTGCCACTGCCACGGGTGCAGCGGCACCGGCAGCCAGCTGTCGTCGAGCCCCAGCGCCTGCCAGCGGGTGTCGAAGCGGGCGCGCTCGGCGTTGTCCATCGCGCTGGCCAGCAGATTGTGAATGTCGCAATCGGCGTCGCTGCTCCAGACCAGTTGCTCGCGCTTAACGGCGACCCAGTGCAGGCGAAAACGCCCGCAGTATTCCGGCGCGTACTGGCGCAGCGCATCCAGCCCCCAGCCGCGGCGTCCCTTGTTAAAAATAAACTTCGGATGGCCGCTCATCAGACACTGTAGTTCGTCCGGGTCGAGGTGGATAAGCGCGTCGGCATCCAGCGCTTCACGCGCCTGCAGCAACTGAATATCGCCCCGCAGCGTGGCGTAGAGATCTTCCAGATGCTCTGCCGTTTGCGCATCGCTCATCTCCAGCACCGTGGCCAGCTGTAGCAGCGCGCTTTCGGCTTCAATGGTCGCGCCGCTCACGGCAGTCAGGCTGTTCGGGTCGATATGCAGCCAGCCCCAGATCCCGCGCGTGGCGTGAAACTGCCAGGTTTCGCTGCCCATGGTGATTTGCCAGCGGTCCGCGTCCAGGGACTCGGCGCGCAGGGTGCGCTCGTATTCCAGCTCGGCGAGGATCTTCGCCACCATCTCACGGTTCACTTTTTGCCAGAGTGCGTTCACAGGCCCACCTCGCTGAAGAAGCGGTGACGCTCGCTCATGATGAGGCGCGAACGCTTGTGCGGGAAATCGAACTCTTTGACGGTGTCGAAACCGGCGGTAGCCAGATGGCGGAACAGGCGCTGGTTGTCGAAACGTGGCTCGGCGACAATCCGCGTGGTGCGCGGTTCATCCATAAACAGATAGTGGCTCAGGCCGCGCAGCCAGCTGCGGATATACTGCGCGCCGCGCCAGTTCTCTTCCCCGACCAGCATATGCAGCCCGCGGTCAAACGGCTGCCAGCGATAGTGGCGACCAATGCGATCTTCCGGCGCCCAGTAAAGCTCAAAATAGCCGAACGGCTGGTCGTCGAAGCAGCCGATAACCGGATAGCAGTACGTCGAGTCGAGCTGACGGCGCAGGTAGTTCTCCTGCTCGGCCTGCGGGCCGGCCATCTCCCAGAAGGCGTTGACGCGAGGATTGTTCATCCATTGGGTAAAACGTTCGCCGTCCAGCGCCACGTCCGCCACGCGGAAGCTCAGGGTGCGTTTAATCTGCGGATCGTAACGGCGATAGACTTCGCCCTGCGGGCGGTGAGGGCGCAGCGGGAAGTAGAGCTGACGGCTCTCATCGAACTGCATACCACCGCTGGCCTGCGGACGTTCGCCTTTAAGCCACAGCGGCAGCTGCCAGAAGGACGCACGGGCCAGATAATCCCCGTGAGCCTGGCGAAACAGCGCCTGCGCCTGGGGTTCATCCTGCCAGACTGCCCACGGCAGCGTGATGCCGGTCAGCGACGGTGCGGCGACGAACAGCTGATCCAGCGCCTCGACCAGCCAGCCGTCCGGAATGTCATTCATACGCTCAAGCACCGCGCTGCCGTCGAGACCCAGGCTCAGCGGAAGAGATTTATCAGTTGTGGTGCAGCGAAAGCCGTAGCCGGAATGGACGATATTCGCGTTAGCCATCACGCCTTCTCCTTGTAAAACGGGTTGCTAAAGTCGAAATAGATCACCGCCGGGTCGGCAATGGTGTTTTCGTTGCGATCGTGCAGGTAGCAGAAGAAATTGCCTTTGCAGTTCCAGGTCGGGCTGTCGAGCACGTAGTCAAGACAGCGGGTCTGCTTCGCGGTCTGGCGCAGTCCGGCCAGTGCATCACGCACCCGGGTCATCAGGCTCTCTTCGCTGTCGAAACCGGCAGCGGCGAGGGCGGCGGTGACGGCGAGTGTGGAGTTGAGCAGCAGGTAATAGGGGAAGTAGCGCAGCAGCTGGCTCTCGCCGAAGCGGTTTTCCACCTCGCTTTCACCCGCCTCCTGCAGCCACGCGTCGGCCCCTTCGGTCCAGGCGCTGCCCTGGCAGTCACGGTAGATGAGCCCGACGGGGAAATCCTGCTGCATCTCAACGAGGATATTTTGCTGGTGTGCCAGCAGCACCAGACCGTAGTCCGCCTCGGCGCTGAACAGCGGGAGGAGCACGCGGTCGCAATAGGCGTCCAGCCAGCAGCGCGCGGCCTGGGCTAGCGGTAAATCCAGCCGCTGACTGAGACGGCGCACCGCCGCGGCCAACAGGCTATCACCGCCGTCCGGCGCGGCCTGCGTCAGGCTCACCAGCACGTTGGTTTGCGTAGCCGGGGCATCAAACAGCAGGTTGACGCGTAGCGCCATCAGGCTCTCTTCCTGAATGGTGCCGCTTTCGTCACGCAGACCCGCCCAGCCGTCTTCCTGCATGACGCGCATGGTGGGGTAGCGCGCCTGGAGTTCCTGCCAGCGCGCCGTCTTCGCCAGACGCGCCAGGCGCATCCCGCGCTTAACTTCTTTCACCGACAGTGTGCGCACCGAGTTGGTCAGGCGCACGCTGAGGGAAAACTTAATCATGTCGCTGTTGGTTTCGCTGTACAGCGAGCGGGAAGAGCTTGTCGGCAGCCATTGCGCGCCCGCTTCGCCCAGATCCTGCAGAGCACCCTTCGTCACCAGCCGCTGGCACCATGCCTGCTCCAGCAGATACTCCGCCTGCCACGGATGCATCGGCAGCAGCCAGCGGGTGTCGGTGAAGTGGCCGAGCAGCTCAGGCGCGCTCTGGGCGGCGAATCGCAGCAGGCGTTCGCGCAGGGAGACGTTCAGGCTGTCGCCGGCAATCAGTTCGCTCTCAACGGCAAACCAGCGCAGCGGGAAGCGGGAGGCGAAATCGGGCAAATAGCGACGCGCTTCGGCTTCGTTAAACGGCTCGTGCGATTTCGGGGCCGGGTGAAACGCATGCCCCACCAGCAGCGCCTGTTCCGCCTCGGCGAACGTCAGCGGCGTGTCGCGCAGGGTTGCCCAGCGGTGACGCAGGTCGATCGCCTGCCAGGTGTGGGCATGGCTTTCGAGGACGCGCTGTTTAAAACGCGCCAGCGTATCGGCATCCAGTGAGCCTTTTACAGAGGGTTTTTCAAGAATTAAATCAACCAGTTGAGGGAAAGTGACGGCGTCACCATGGTCGCTGTCGCTCTGGATAAGCGTTGCCGGGAAACGGTACTGATGATGCTGGGTTGGGGAAAAATAGTGTACTGAAACCCGAATGGCCTGGGTTGGCGAGAGCGGGATATGGATCTGCGATAACGCATCCGCGCAGGTCGCGGGGAGATAGCGCCAGTCCTTCGTTTCGCGCAACAGGGCGTTTAAAAAACACTGGGCCGCAACGTCTGTACCGGCAGAGCGGGGCAGAGTACGCATAGGTGTACCTCATTCCATGACTGATAATAATTCTCGTTATGATATTCATTCTGTTTACAGTCGCAACTATTTTTGCAATATTTGTTTTCATAAAGTTCATGATTTCCACACATTTATTGACACTATGTTCACAATTCTATGCGCTCACTTTCTGACACTCTGACGGACAATCTCACCCCGAAAGCGAACTGGCCCCTGGCATTGTGTGCAGGTTTATTAGGGATCGGACAAAACGGTTTGCTGGTGATGCTGCCGCAGCTGGTCACTCTGACCGGACTCTCCCTCTCCGTCTGGGCGGGTCTGTTGATGTTCGGATCGATGCTCTTTTTACCGGCTTCGCCCTGGTGGGGACGTCAGAGCGAGCGGCACGGCTGTAAAAGCGTGATGCTGGCCGCACTCAGCGGCTATCTGGCCAGTTTTGTCGTCATGGCGCTGGTGGTCTGGGCGATGGCCGCCGGGAGGCTGGATACCGTGTGGGGGCTGGCGGGGCTGGTCCTCTCACGAACGCTGTATGGCCTGACGGTCTCCGGGCTGGTGCCTGCGGCCCAGACGTGGGCGATTCAGCGTGCGGGGCTGGAGAAAAGAATGGCCGCGCTGGCGACAATCAGCTCCGGTCTCAGCTGCGGGCGTCTGCTCGGCCCGCCGCTGGCGGCGATGATGCTCAGCGTTAACCCGGTGGCGCCGCTGTGGCTGATGGCGATCGCGCCGTTAATCGCTCTGCTGCTGGTACTGCGCGAAGTCGCCGATCCGCCTCTGCCCCCGGTGGCGCACCAGTCGACCCGGCTAACCGCAGCAATGTTGCCGTTCCTGCTGCTGGCGCTGCTGCTGGCGGCGCTGGTGAGTCTGATGCAGCTTGGCCTGTCACCGCATCTTAGCCCGTTGCTGAACGGTAACGCCCGGGAGATTAGCCATCATGTCGCGGTCCTGCTGAGCCTGGCCGCGCTGGCCACGCTCGCGGCGCAGTTTCTGGTGGTTCGCCCGCAGCATTTCAGCCCGGTCACCTTGCTCTGCCTGGCGGCGGGGCTGATGGTTGTCGGCCTTGGGGTGATGTGTATTGCGGGTGTCGCGCTGTTCTACGTGGGGATTGTCATCACCTCGCTGGGGGCGGCCATGGCGACGCCCGGCTATCAGCTACTGTTGAACGACAGGTTGACGACAGGGAAAGGAGCGGGGGTGATTGCCACCAGCCATACGTTAGGCTACGGCGTCAGCGCGCTGCTGGTCCCTCTGGTAACGCGCGTATCCGGTGAGTCGTCGTTAATCGTGGCCGCCTGGGGAATGGCGCTGCTGTTTTTGGCCCTGAGCGTAGGGGTATGGTCAGCTGAGCGTACCCCGGCCGGCAGGCGCTAGTGGACCTGGCGGACAGACGCGCCGCCAGACTCCTCATGCTGCCTTAGACGCTTAAGCGGATCCTGCTGATAAAAGTGGCAGAAACGCTGCCACAGCGCCGGGAAACGTGGCGCGAAGAGCTCGGGTGCGCTGAAGAAATACTCTGACAGCACCGCAAAACACTCGGCGGGATCGGTCGCCGCATAGGCATCGATGCTGGCCGCGCTTTCACCCACCAGGTCAATTTCGTCCTGGATGTTATCCATCGCCGCGTGCAGATCGTGCTCCCACCCCGCGACGTCGCGAAGCGGGATCAGCGGCACGCCGCTGGCGCGATCGCCGTTGCGGGTATCCAGCTTATGCGCCACCTCATGAATAATCAGATTAAAACCGGACGCGTCGAACGAGTCCTGAATATCGAGCCAGTTGAGGATAATCGGCCCTTGCTGCCAGCTTTGCCCGGACTGCACCACGCGCTGGTTATGCACCAGCCCGATATCATCTTCCCACTCGTCATCCACCACGAACGGCGCAGGGTAGATCAGCACTTCGTGGAAACCGTCCAGCCACTCAATACCGAGTTCAAGCACCGGCAGGCAGAACAGCAGGGCGATGCGCGCACTTTTATGGGCATCCAGCTCAAACCCCTGCAGCGGGACCAGCCGCTTTTGCTGCAAAAAGCGATCCGCCAGCTGAATCAGCTTTGACTGTTCATCCGGCTGGAGACTGGCCAGCACGGGGATCGCCAGCGCGTCATCCCACGGCAGCGCCGCATGTTGACCAGCATCATTTGATTTCCAGGGCCACTTAATCATCGCTTTGCTCGCAAACTCGTCACGTGAACAAAATTGAAAGGTCAGGTTAACATGCCAAAGAAACCGGCATGAAGGCAACTACAAAACGTTGAGATGTCGGAATGGCAGAAGAGGCCAGCCTCTCCGCCATTATTCAACCATTTATCCCGTTTCCTTTCAGTGACAAAACTCCCATTGAGAACATCAGGTGAGGAAAGTCTGTAGCCCGGCGGTTAGTGGCTATTTTCCAAAACAAATACGTTTTGCTCTCCGTTAACATACGTCACCTGCAGCCAGGTGTGATGCTCATCATTTGCGGGTCGGAGATCGCTGATTAACGTTCCGCCGCCAGGCGAGAGCAGATGCTGCTGAGCCGCGAAGAGATGGCGCTGGTGGATGCGGTGGCGTCGTCGCATAGCGAGGTCCACAGCCTCGTGTAGCGCTTTGCGGACACACATCAGCGGCAGAGGTTGCCGCTGATTCATAAGTCGCTATTATGAATGTCCGAGTTTCCAGAAAGCGCTAAGGATTGCCAGAAAAATGCCCGTCAATTTCGACCTCAACGATCTTTACGCCTTCAGAGCCCTGGTGGAGTACGGTAACTTTCGCATCGCCGCAGAGTCTATCTGCCTCTCCCAGTCCGCCCTGAGCCGCCGCATTGAGAAGCTGGAGGCGGCCGTCGGCGCGAAGCTGTTCGACAGAACCACCCGGCGCGTAACGCTGACCCTGTTCGGGCAAACCTTTGCCGATCGCTGCGGGCAACTTCTGGAAAATGTGGAGTCTATGCTGGCGGATATCGACAAGGTGAGCGAGGAGCGCACCGGGCTTGTCACCGTCGCCACCGTGCCTTCGGCGGCCTGCCATTTTATGCCGGAGGTGATCCGTCAGTTTCACAGCCGCTATCCGCGCGTGCGCATCAGGCTTATCGACAGCAGCGCGGGTAACGTCATTGAGGCAGTGGCCAGCGGCCAGGCGGACTTTGGCATCTGCTTTGCCAGAAGCCTGCAGCCGGATATCACCTTTATGCCGCTGGTGGAGGATGTGTATGTCGCCGCGTGCCGTCGCGATCATCCGCTTGCAGGGCGCAAGAGTCTGACCTGGGAGGCATTTTATCAGCAGGATTACATCAGCCTGGATATCACGTCGGGGAACCGCAATTTGCTCGATCAGATGCTCGGCCATATTAAGCCCGAGCGTCCGGGCATTTGCGAGACGCGCCACGTGACAACCATGCTGGGAATGGTCGAGGCGGGGATAGGCATTGCTGCCGTCCCCGCCATGTCAATGCCTCACTCTGAGCATGCTGTACTGACCTCTGTCCCGCTGACCGAGCCCGAAGTCAAACGCACTGTCGGGCTGATTCGGCGCAGCGGGCGGATTCAGTCGTGGATTGCCGCCGAGCTGGAAACGCTGATTATTGCCCGTTACCGCGCGGCGTAGCGACGGGGAGCATCCCGGTGGCGGTGATGGTCTCCTGCGCCTGCGGCGACGCGAGGTAATCCAGCAGGGCTTTCCCCGCGGCAGGGTGCTCCGCGTGGGCGGTGACCGCTCCGGCAAAACGGGTGATGTACTGCAGGTTATCCGGCAGTTTGCCGACAAAGGTCACGCCGGGCACGGGCAACAGTTCGCTGACCTGCTGGAACCCCACGGCGTATTTCCCTTTCGCCACTTCAGAGGCAACCGGGATCCGCTCTACCTTGTGCGCTTTTCCCGCCACCTGGGCGTCAATCCCCAGCTTTTTGAACAGCTGACTTTGCACATACCGGCCGCTGGCGCTGTCTGAGTAGGCGATGGCGCTGGCCGCAAGCAGGGTCTGTTTTAGCGCACTGTCCGTGGCGATATCCGGCACGGGTGACCCGGCTTTCACCACCATGCCGATGGGCGAATCCGCCAGCTCCACCCGTGAATCGGCGTTGACCATCCGGTCTTTCGCCAGATGCTCCAGCGCATCGCCGACCATGATCACCACGTCCGCTTTTTCACCGCGTGCCAGCCGGTTGGGGATCGCCTGCGGCGTCTGTCCCATCGACGGCCCCGGGATCAGCACGATATGGTCACCCGTCCGGGCTTCATACCCGGGGGCGAGTTTTTCCAGCGCGGCCTTAAAACCGCCCGAAATCATAACCGTCACCTCCTGAGCCAGCGCGCCTGCGCTGGTGGCCAGCAATACCAGCCCGGTCAGTCCTGAACGTAAGAATGTGCGCATATTATCCTCGCTGAACTTGCAGGCTCATGGCGCTGCGACGGTAGAGATAAAGCGTTGCCAGCAGCGCGCAAATCGCCGCGAAGCTCATCCAGTAGCCCGGTGAGGCTTTATCGCCGGTGTACTCAATCAGGGCCGTCGAAATGACCGGGGTAAAGCCGCCGAAGATCGCCGTAGCAAGGCTGTACGCCAGTGAGAAACCGGCGACACGCACCTCGACCGGCATGATCTCCGTCAGCGCCGGGATCATCGCGCCGTTGTAGAGGCCATAAAGGAAGGAGAGCCACAGCAGCACGCTCAGCATCATGGAGAAGCTCGGGGCCTGCGCCAGCAGCGTCAGGGCCGGATAGCTGGTCGCCAGCGCCAGCAGGGTCATGGCAATCAGTACTGGTTTGCGGCCGAAGCGGTCCGACAGCGCACCGCCCACCGGCAGCCAGATAAAGTTCGAGATCGCCACCAGCAGCGTCACCAGCAGGCTGTCTGAGGCGCTGAGCATTAACACTTTTTTACCGAAGGTGGGCGCGTAGACGGTGATCAGGTAGAACGCGGTGGTGGTCATGGCCACCATCAGCATGCCCGCGACCACGACCGGCCAGTTCGCCAGCAGGGTGGTAAAGACCTGACGCATCGCCAGCGTGTGACGGCGCGCGCGGAACTCCTCGGTCTCTTCCAGCTTGCGGCGCAGGAAGAAGATAAACGGCACGATCAGGCAGCCGAACAGGAACGGGATGCGCCAGCCCCATTCGCGAATGGCGCTCTCTTCCAGTACCGCGTTCAGCGCAAAGCCCATTGCGGCGGCCACCATAATTGCCACCTGCTGACTGCCGGATTGCCAGCTGGTAAAGAAGCCCTTGCGGCCCGGCGTGGCAATTTCCGCCAGATAGACCGACACCCCGCCAAGCTCCGCCCCGGCGGAAAAGCCCTGCAGCAGACGTCCCACCAGCACCAGCAGCGGCGCCCACAGGCCGATACTTTCATAAGAGGGGATCAGCACAATCAGGAAGGTGCCGGCCGCCATAATCGACAGGGTGGTGATCAACCCTTTGCGGCGACCAACCTTGTCGATGTAAGCCCCGAGGACAATCGCGCCGATGGGGCGCATTAAGAAGCCCGCGCCGAAGACGGCGAAGGTCATCATCAGCGACGCGAATTCACTGCTCGCCGGGAAAAAGGTATGGGCGATATAGGTGGCGTAGAACCCAAACAGGAAGAAGTCGAATTGCTCGAGGAAATTGCCCGAGGTGACGCGAAGTATCGCGCCCGCTCGTGCACGAACGGTTGCAGGTGGGGTTGAGGAAATCATGGTCGTCTCCAGTTTATTATTGACGTGTTGTCCGTCTGTTTCTGAAAACTGGATCAGTGAGGGGAATTTTATAAGCGCAATAAACACATCATCTGATGCGTTTGCTGCATTAATCAGGATGGGGGCAGCGAGTGTTATTGATTTAACAATGACTTAACATTGTATTGATGATTTATTCACCTGGCACGGCTGACGCCGTCGGTTCTCTGTTTTGTGAACAGACGCAAGCCTGAAAAAGCCCGGCGGCGAGGCGCCTGCCGGGCTGATGCGACTCAGCGCTGTGTACAGCCTTTGCACTGTTTATTCTGGATCTGCTGGAAGAAATCGTTGCCTTTGTCATCCACCAGGATAAACGCCGGGAAGTTTTCCACTTCGATTTTCCAGATGGCTTCCATGCCCAGCTCCGGATACGCGACGCATTCCAGACGCTTGATGCTGTTTTGCGCCAGCACCGCCGCCGGGCCACCGATGCTGCCCAGGTAGAAGCCGCCATGTTTATGACAGGCATCGGTCACCTGCTGGCTGCGGTTACCTTTCGCCAGCATGATCATGCTCGCTCCGTGGGACTGCAGTAAATCGACATACGAGTCCATACGCCCTGCGGTGGTCGGGCCGAGTGAGCCGGAGGCGTAACCTTCCGGCGTTTTGGCCGGGCCCGCGTAGTAAATCGGATGATCCTTGACGTACTGCGGCAGTTCTTCGCCGTTGTCGAGCAGCTCTTTCAGCTTCGCGTGTGCAATGTCGCGCGCCACGATGATGGTGCCGTTCAGCGACAGGCGGGTAGAGACCGGGTGCGCGGAAAGCTGCGCCAGGATCTCGTTCATCGGCTTGTTCAGGTTGATGCTGACCACGTCGCCTTCGCCCTGCTGGCGCAGTGATTCAGGAATATACTGGCCCGGGTTGTGTTCCAGTTTTTCAATCCAGATCCCGTCGCGGTTGATTTTGGCTTTGATGTTGCGGTCTGCCGAGCAGGAGACGCCCATGCCGATTGGGCAGGAGGCACCGTGGCGCGGCAGGCGGATCACGCGGATATCGTGGGCGAAGTACTTACCGCCAAACTGCGCGCCGAGGCCGAGATTTTGCGCTTCCTGCAGCAGTTCCTGTTCGAGCTGCACGTCGCGGAATGCCTGTCCGTGTTCGTTCCCTTCGGTGGGCAGTGCATCGTAGTAGCGGGTGGAAGCCAGCTTGACGGTTTTCAGCGTTGCTTCCGCCGAGGTACCGCCGATCACAAACGCGATATGGTACGGCGGACAGGCTGCGGTACCGAGGGTACGCATTTTTTCCACCAGATAGTTTTTCAGCTTCGCCGGGGTGATCAGCGCTTTGGTTTCCTGATAGAGGTAGGTTTTGTTGGCCGAGCCGCCGCCTTTTGCCATGCAGAGGAATTTGTACTCGTCGCCGTCGACGCTGTAGAGATCGATCTGTGCCGGCAGGTTGGTGCCGGTGTTGACCTCTTTATACATATCCAGCGCGGCGTTCTGGGAGTAACGCAGGTTATCTTCGATGTAGGTGTTGTACACGCCCTGGCTCAGCGCAGCTTCATCGCCGCCGCCGGTCCAGACGCGCTGGCCTTTTTTACCCATGATGATTGCCGTGCCGGTATCCTGACAGGTTGGCAGCGCGCCTTTGGCCGCGATTTCAGAGTTGCGCAGGAATTGCAGGGCGACGTATTTATCGTTCTGGCTCGCTTCCGGGTCGTTGAGAATAGCGGCAACCTGCTTCTGGTGCGATGGGCGCAGCATAAAGGCCGCATCGTGGAATGCCTGCTGTGCCAGCAGGGTCAGCGCTTCAGGCTCGACCTTCAGGACCTCCTGACCGTCGAACTCGGCAACGGAGACGTGCTCTTTGGTCAACAGATAGTATTCGGTGTCGTCATGGGAGAGAGGGAAGGGGTTCTGATAAATAAACGGTTTATTCGACATAGTATTGCTCCACAAAAATAAAACCGCCGGAGGAAACGTCCGGCGGTCAGGAATCAGAACATCATGGACATCCACGGATAACCAATCAGCAGCAGGGCCGCCAGGAAGATGGCACCGAAGATCGTGCCGAGGCGCCAGTAGTCTTTGGTTGGCAGGTAGCCGCTACCGTAGTAAATCGGGCTTGGACCCGTACCGTACGGGGTGATGATCCCCATCACGCCCAGTGAGGTCACCATCAGCAGAACGAAGACTTCCATATTCATCCCCGGAATGGTGGAAGCGATGGTCAGCATCGCTGGCAGCAGCGCCGTGGTATGCGCGGTGGTGCTGGCAAACAGGTAGTGCAGCAGGTAGAACGCCAGCAGCAGCACGATGGTGGCAACCCCCGGCGAGATACCGCTCATCAGCAGACCGCCTTCTTTACCCAGCCAGCTGATAAAGCCGGTAGAGGAGAGGCCGTCCGCCAGCGCCACCAGGGTGGCGAACCAGACGAAGGTGTTCCACGCGGCTTTATTACCGGTGATATCGTTCCACTCCAGCACGCCGGTCCATAGCATCAGACCTACGATCAGCAGGGCGGCCATCGCCGGTTCAATCCACGCGGCAGCGAAGATCCACATCAGCAGGGCACAGCACACGAATACCAGCAGCAGAATTTCATTGCGGGACAGTTTGCCCAGTTTTTCCAGCTCGCGGGTCGCCCACAGCGGCACTTCATTATTCACTTTGACTTCAGGTGGGTAGAACCAGTAGGCCAGCAGCGGCATGGTCAGAATCAGCAGGATGCCCAGCGGCAGGAAGGCCAGGAACCAGGTACCCCAGGAGATATCAATCCCCACTGTACTTTTCACCAGCGCCAGCGCCAGCAGGTTCGGCGCAAGGGCGGAGAGGAACATTGAACTGGTGATACAGGCCGCGGTGATGGCTACCCACATCAGGTACGAACCAATTTTACGCGCGCTTGGGTCGTTCGGTTTTGAACCGTACAGCGGCGGCAGGTTAGCGATGATCGGGTAGATGGTCCCGCCGCTGCGCGCGGTGTTGGACGGGGTAAACGGTGCCAGCAGCAGGTCCGCGAAGGTAATGGCGTAACCGAGCGTCAGGCTGCGACGGCCGAGATACTTCACCAGAATCAGCGCCAGACGGCGACCGAAGCGGGTTTTGTCGTAGCCTGCGGCAAACATAAAGGCACCGAAAATCAGCCAGACGGTCGAGTTACCAAACCCGCTCACCGCCCATTTAAAGGAGGCGCCAGCCAGCTTGAATTTCGGGTCGGCCAGCTGATCGGGGCTGAACAGCACCCACTGGCTGCAGAGCGCAATCGCCACGACGCCGGTCAGGCCGATCACCGCGCCCGGCAGGGGTTCGAAGATCAGGCCGACGATCACGCCAACAAAGATAGCGAAGTAGTGCCACGCGTAAGGCGGCAGTCCTTCCGGTACCGGAACAAACAGCAGCAGTACGGCGACAATGACGGGCAGTGCCATCATCAGCAGTCGTTTTGCTTTTCCATTTGATGCCTGGTTCGCCACAGGGGGCGTTACAGCAGTTTTTGTATTCATAGTTTCACGTCTTAAGTTGTCAAGAATTCGGTCGCAGTGAAAAGACAAATTCGCTTTCTTAAGTTTCTTTGCTTTTTTTAGTTATTAAAGGTGCGGTTTTGTATTTTCAGTAATAGCGATTTAACGCATTTTTGATTGCGCTAAATTAAAAATTGATGATGTTTTTATATTGCGCTTTTGGATGCCATAACTATTGATCGCGATCAAAAAAAGAGAATTGCAGCGTTATTTTTGTGCTTTTATTAATAACCACTCAGGCGTATGTGGGTATTAGGTAATTTCTTAAGTGCTTTTATCAAGCTTGTAACAATTGCGCAGTGGGTAATTTGGTATTTAGTTGAAAAATATAGATTTTTGTTGTTTCTGGTGAAAGGGTCTTACCTTTAAAAATTTAACGGATTTTAAATTAATGTGAATGCCTGAATCACAATCGCTAACACCAATGTGTTATTAATGTTATCGAAGGGATTAAATAGTTTATTAACTAACGTTATAGCTTTAGAAACTAAAAAAATCATTATATTAATATCATGACATCGGCAAATAACGACGAAATAAAAAACCAATCCGATAACGAATTCTTAATTTTTAAAAGTTTGGAGTTTCTATTATGAGCACTAACGAACGCATTCTGACTCCCTTCACATTACCGAATGGTACTGAACTGAAAAACCGTTTGTTAATGGCACCAATGACCACCTGTACCGGCTATTACGACGGCACGGTCACCAGCGAGCTGGTGGAGTACTACCGGGCCCGTTCCGGAAGCATTGGGACCATCATTGTGGAGTGCTGCTTCGTCGACGATCTCGGTCTCGCTTTCCCGGGCGCGATTGGCATCGATAACGACGAGAAAATCGCCGGGCTGGCGAAAATCGCCGAGGCGATTAAATCCAAAGGTTCGAAAGCCCTGCTGCAGATCTACCACGGCGGCCGTATGGTTGACCCGAAACTGATCGGTGGCCGCACGCCGGTGGGCCCAAGCGCCGTCGCTGCGCCGCGTGACGGTGCGGCCACACCGGTTGCGCTGACCACTGAAGAAGTGGAAGGCATGATCGGCAAGTTTGGTGAAGCAGTGCGCCGCGCCATCCAGGCCGGTTTCGACGGCGTGGAAATTCACGGGGCAAACACCTATCTGATTCAGCAGTTCTACTCGCCAAACTCTAACCAGCGCGACGACGAGTGGGGCGGCAGCCGCGACAACCGCGCCAGATTCCCGCTGGCGGTACTGGACATTACCCACAAAATGGTGCGCCAGTATGCAGACGACGCGTTCATTATTGGCTACCGTTTCTCCCCGGAAGAGCTGGAAGTCCCGGGCATCCGCTTTGAAGACACCATGTACCTGCTGGAAAAACTGGCGGCGCGCGGTGTGGACTACCTGCACTTCTCCGTGGGCGCCACCCTGCGTCCTTCCATCGTAGATACCCAGGACCCGACGCCGCTTATCGAAAAATACTGCGCCATGCGTTCTGAAACCCTGGCGCAGATCCCGGTCATGGGCGTGGGCGGCTTGGTGAATGCTGCCGATGCCTGTGAAGCGCTGGACCACGGTTACGATCTGATCGCCGTTGGCCGCGCCACCATTGCTTACCCGGACTGGACTGACCGCATCGCGGCCGGGGAAACCCTGGAGCTGTTTATGGACAGCACCAAACGCGAGGCGCTGAGCATTCCTGAACCGCTGTGGCGTTTCTCGCTGGTGGAAGCGATGATCCGCGACATGAGCATGGGCGAATCGAAATTCAAACCGGGCACGTTCACCGAGAAGGTGCAGGACGAGGCGAACGAACTGGTGATAAACGTCAGCCTGGAAACCGATCGCATCGCCGATATTGAGCTGGCCTCTGGCCCGGGTGACGACGTTGAGTTTGTCACCAGCTTTGAAGAGATCCGTTCCCGCATTCTGGATGCCAATACCCCGCATGTGGACGCCATCACCGGTGCCACCAGCCAGAGCGAGGCGGTGAAAAAAGCGGTCTCAAAAGCGATGCTGAAATCCAGCAAAGCGCGGGCCGCAGAAGAGGGCGCTGACCCGAACGCAACCCGCAGCGTTGATGTGGTGGTGGTTGGGAGCGGCGGTGCCGGTCTGGCCGCAGCCATCCAGGCCCATGACGAAGGGGCGAGCGTGCTGATCGTCGAGAAAATGCCCACCATCGGCGGGAACACCATTAAAGCCTCTGCCGGGATGAACGCCGCAGAGACGCGCTTCCAGCGGGTGAAAGGCATTCAGGACAGCAAAGAGCTGTTCTACCAGGAGAGCCTGAAAGGGGGCGGTAACAAGAACAACCCTGAACTGCTGCGTCGCTTCGTGGAGAATGCGCCACAGGCGATTGAGTGGCTGGCAACCCGCGGCATTATGCTCAACGACATCACCACCACCGGTGGGATGAGCATTGACCGTACTCACCGTCCAAAAGACGGTTCTGCGGTCGGCGGCTACCTGATCAGCGGCCTGGTGCGTAACGTCAACAAACGCAACATCGAAGTGATGCTCGATACCTCCGTCAGCGACATTATTTTCGAGAACGGCGAAGTGACCGGCGTGCGTCTGACCACCGAAGAGAACGAAACGATCACCGTGGCTACCAAAAGCGTGATTGTCGCCACCGGCGGCTTCAGCGCCAACAGCCAGATGGTGGTGAAATACCGTCCGGACCTCGAAGGTTTCGTGACCACCAACCACAAAGGGGCGACCGGTGGCGGTATCGCGCTGCTGGAGCGTATCGGTGCCGGCACGGTGGATATGGGCGAGATCCAGATCCACCCGACCGTTGAGCAGAAAACCTCGTATCTGATTTCCGAATCCATCCGCGGGGGCGGGGCGATTCTGGTGAACCAGCAGGGGAACCGTTTCTTCAATGAGATGGAAACCCGCGATAAAGTCTCGGCGCAGATCATCGCGCTGCCGGAGAAATACGCTTACATAGTCTTTGACGAGCATGTTCGTGCCAAAAACAAAGCCGCGGATGAGTACATTGCCAAAGGTTTCGTGACCAGCGCCAGCTCGCCAAAAGCCCTGGCAGAGGCGCTGGGAATGGATTACCACGCGTTCCTGGCCACTCTGGAGCGTTACAACGGCTTCGTGGAAAAACAGCACGATGACGACTTTGGCCGTACCACCGCGCTGCGTGCGCCGATCAACGAAGGGCCGTTCTACGCCATTCAGATTGCGCCGGGCGTGCACCACACCATGGGCGGCGTGACCATCAACACCGATACCTGCGTGCTGGACAGCAACCACAACGTGCTGCCAGGGGCGTTTGCCGCCGGTGAAGTGGTTGGCGGGATCCACGGCGGTAACCGTATCGGCGGTAACGCGGTGGCAGATATCATTATTTTTGGTACCCTTGCCGGACATCAGGCGGCGATGCGTTCGAAAAGAATGTAAGGCTCCTGTTCTGTAAGCCGGATGCGCGCATCCGGCACTCTCCCCGGCGGCGCGGTGCTGGCCGGGGCGATATCTGAGGAGACATGCCATGCCTGATGACACCCGCGTCTACAGTTACTCCGCCGTCCAGATGGGCTCTCCCATCCTCCTGAAACTCTTCTCCCATGACGAAGCCCTCGCATCCCGCGTGTTTCGCCTGATCAAACAGTACGAAGACCTGCTCACCGTCAACCGTGCCCACTCGCAGGTGATGGATATCAACCATGCTGCGGGGCAGCATCCGGTCAGCGTCAGCCGTCCGGTGTTTGAGCTGATTCGCTGCGCGAAAGCGGCAAGCCTCCTTAAAGACAGTGCGTTTAACCTGGCCATCGGCCCGCTGGTGAAGCGCTGGAAAATCGGGTTTCGCGGCGACAGCGTACCGCCAGCCGATGAGATTGCGACCCTGCTTACGATTACCCGTCCTGAGGATGTGGTACTGGATGACGCCAGCAGCAGCGTGTTCCTGACCCGGGTAGGCATGGAGATCGACCTCGGGGCCATCGCCAAAGGCTATATCGCCGACAGGGTGCGGGATTACCTGCGCAAAGAGGGCGCTGAACTCGGGCTGATCAACCTCGGGGGGAATATCCAGACGTTAGGCTCGCCGGAAGGGGGCTGGAGCGTAGGGCTCAAAAAACCGTTTGCCGGTGATGAACTGATCGGCGCCATGACGGTAGAGAACCGCTCCGTGGTGACGTCCGGCACTTATGAACGCTACTTTGAACAAAACGGCAAACGCTATCACCACATTCTCGATCCGCGCAGCGGATACCCGCTGGATAACGAACTGGACAGTGTGACCATCATTTCGACAGATTCCATTGATGGCGATATCTGGACCACGCTAATGTATGGCATGGGCGTGGAGAAGGGCTGTGCGGTCCTGCGCTCGCGCCCCGATATTGAAGCTATTTTTGTGACCAAAACAAAAGAAGTGGTGCTCTCTTCAGCGCACCACTTCCGTTTTACCCTGCTGGATAACGACTACCGCGTTACTGACAATACTGCTTGAGCAGGCCCGTCTGCTCAGGCTGGAGACGATAACGATACACCGGACGCCCGGTGGCGCCGTAGTGAATGCTGGTGAACAGGATATTGATCTGCGCCAGCCAGATCAGGTATTTACGGCAGGAGACGCGGGAGATATTCACGGCGCTTGCCAGGTCATCGGTGGAAAACTCGGTTTCCGGATGGGCGTCAATCCACTGGCAGATCGTCCGCAGCGTCTGCGGCGTTAACCCTTTCGGCAGCTTTTTGTTATCCGCCAGTTCCGGCGCCCCGCCGTGGATCAGCCGGTCAACGTCCGCCTGCTCATAATACTGGTGTGAGCCCATCAGGCTGTGCTTTGCCTTCCAGCTGTTCAGCGCCTCTTCAAAGCGCGGGAACTGGAACGGTTTAATCAGATAATCCACCACGCCGTAGTGGATAGAGGTCTGAATGGTCGCGGCATCGGCAGCCGAGGAGATCATGATGACATCAATCGGACGACCGGATGCGCGGATAACCGGCAGCAGGTCCAGCCCGTTGTCCTGCTGCATATAGACATCCAGCAGCACCAGATCCACCGGCTGATTCGGGTCGTTAATCACGGCCTCGGCCTGGTTCAGCGTGGAGGCGACGCCGCAGCAGCTAAAGCCTTCAACACGGTTGACGTACAGACGGTTGAGGTCGGCTACCATGGCGTCATCATCGACAATTAATACATTTATCACGCGATATTCCTCTCGCTATCCCAGGGGATGTGAACAAAAAATTGGGTAAATACGCCAGGTTCAGATTCGACGGTAATGTCCCCGCCGAGGTTCTGAATTTGCTGACGGGCAAGGAACAGCCCAACGCCGCGGTTTTCACCTTTTGTTGAGAAGCCTTTAGTAAAAATAGTCTCCAGCTGGTCGGGATCAATACCCGGACCGTCATCGCTGACTTCGCAGCTGAGCCAGCCGTTCTGATAGTGCAGCAGCAGGGTGATCTCACCTTCCGGCTGCCCTTCCATCGCGTCCAGCGCGTTTTCAATTAAGTTGCCGAGCACGGTGACCAGCACCGCGACCTGCTCTTCACTGGCGGTATCCGGGATCTGGCATTCATCTGCAAGGGTGAGGGTGATCCCGGCCTCTTTCGCCCGGTTGATTTTACCCAGCAGGAACCCGGCGATCACCGGGGATTTCACCTTGCTCTGGATGGTGCCAATGTCGGTCTGATAATTATGCGCCGTCTGCAGGATGTACTCTTCAAGCTTGTCGTAGCGCTTAATGTTCAGCAGACCCAGGATCACATGCAGCTTGTTCATAAACTCGTGCGTATGGGCGCGCAGGGCGTCGACGTAATTAACCATACCGTCGATACGCTGCATCAGCTGGCTGATCTCGGTTTTATCGCGGAAGGTGGTGATGGCGCCTATCACCCGATCCTGGCTTTTCACCGGCACCATGTTGCACAGCAGCAGCCGCCCGTTGCAGCTGATCTCCTGATCCTGTCGCGCAACGCCCGTTTTTGACACGTCCCGCAGGCTGGCCAGCAGGGGAGCGCTGGCGTTTTCGCTCTGCTTGCCGGAGGGCAGGAGGAGTATCTCTCTGGCGGCGTGGTTGATCATCGTCACGCGCCCGTGAATATCGACCGCCAGCACCCCTTCCCGCAGCGACTGCAGCATCGCCTGGCGCTGTTCAAACAGGGCGGATATTTCGTAAGGTTCGAGTCCGAACAGGATGCGTTTCAGGACCCGCACCAGGCCCCAAATCGCCATAGAACTCATAAAAATACTGAACAAAATGGTCCAGACGGCGTTGAGCCGCCCACGGGCAATCTGATCTTCCACTTTTTTGAGGGAGATACCGACCACGACCACTCCGATCTGTTCGTGCTGGCTGTCGTAAACCGGGGTGAAAACGCGAAGCGCTTCGGCGAGGGCGCCACGGTTAACGGAGACGTTCTCTTTGCCTTCCAGAGCCGGGTTCAAATCATCGCCGATAAAATGCAGCCCCAGCAGCGCCTCGTTCGGGTGTGAATAGCGGATCCCACGCATATCGGTGACCACGGTGAACAGCAGATCGTTTCGTTTCGTCACCGCCTGGGCGATGGGCTGAATAATATTCTCCTGCGGTGCCTGCATCAGGCCGCGCTGTATCTCGGGGCTATCGGCGAGGGTGCGGGCAATGCCGAGCGCGGTGTCTTTGACATCATCGCGTGTTGCCCGGGTGATCTGCACCGAATAGAGCGCAAAGACCACCAGCAGGACTGAACCGATAATCGCGCACACCATCAGCGTGACCAGCGTATTGAGTTTCATGGGGCGCTTGCGCGTCGGAAGGAAAGGCTGCAAATCGCTCATCAACACTCCGCGATGATAAAGAAAGGGGGTAATTATCGCCGATGACGCGCTTTTCTTAAAGCCATGTAAAGGCGAGGATTGGGTCCTCTTTTCGTGACCCCCCTCGCAGGTCATCTATATAAAACACTTTATAGTGTGTGGGTACTCATAATAAGGAGGCTGTTTATGAGCATTATGCTTACCGGTTCGGTCAAGGAAAGACGGCACGCCAGCACGATGAATATTGATAGATTGTCCACGCTGGACATGCTGAAAGTCATTCACCAGGATGATGCACTTATCTCCGCTGCAATCACCCCTTTTTTACCCATTATTGCCCGTGTGGTGGATAACGCCGCCGCGACCCTGAGCCATGGGGGGCGTCTGGTGATTGTCGGCGCGGGGCCGTCGGGCTGCGTCGCGCAACAGGTCGCCGATGACTATGCGCCGGGAAAAACCCCGGTGATTGCCGTGACGCCGCAAGAGGGGGAAGGGAGTTACGAGCGCGGTGTGGCTGACCTGCAGGCCATCAACTTTGGTGAACACGATATGATGCTGGCGGTGAGCGTCAGCGGAAAAACACCGTGGGTCTGGGGCGCCATGCGGCATGCCTGGTCGCTGGGTTCGCCGGTGGCCATCATTACAGATGATGCGCAAAGTGAAGCCGCTCAGCTGGCGAGCATGGTCATCGCGCCAGAGTTGGGGGCGGACGTAGTCGCAGGTTATCTCAACACCAAAGCCGGGATTGCGCAAAAAATGATCCTCTCGATGATCGCCACCGGGCTGGCCGTTCGTACCGGGCGCGTCTACAGCAACCTGCGCGTGGATCTTGAGGCAAGCAATACTCACTGGGCGGAACGGCAAATCGCCATTGTGATGGAAGCGGGGGGATGCACCCGGGCGCAGGCAAAAGCGGCGCTGGAAGCCTGTAACCACCACTGTAAAACGGCGGTACTGATGGTGCTGACAGGGCTGGATGCATGGAAAGCCCATGAGCTGCTGGCGCAGAATAACGGGTTTATTCGCGTGGCGCTGCAGGAAGCGCCGTAAGATCTTCAGAAAGAAAAAAGGCCGCGATTGCGGCCTTTGGTGTTTTTGGGGGTTAGAACTGGTAGGTCATGCCTACGCCAACGATGTCATCGGTGGAGATGCCATTGGCTTCATAGAAGTATTCATCGTTATCCAGCAGGTTGATTTTGTAATCAACGTATGTGGAGAAGTTTTTATTGAAGCTGTAGGTCATGCCAAGATCGATATAGTTCACCAGATCCATATCACCGTGCTGACCCTGTGGGTGGCTGTGGTTACCCGGATAAGTCATGTCTTTACCTTTGGAGTAAACCCATGCCAGGGAAGGACGCAGACCGAAGTCGAACTGATACTGTGCAACGGCTTCGAAGTTTTGCGTCTCATCAGCAATCCCATAATCGCCATATGGCGTCATGTTACGAGTTTGCGCATACATCATCGCCAGATAGATGTTGTTAGCATCGTATTTAGCGCCAATAGTCCACACGTCTGCTTTTTCACCGCCAGCGATAAGCGCGCTGTTATGACCTAATCCTTCTTGTTCATTGGTGCGATCAGAAGAGGAGTACGCTGCGCCAAGGCTCAGACCGAAGTCAAAGTCATAAGAGGAAGAAATACCGAAGCCATCACCGTTCTGGAAGCGCACGTCGTTGTGACCGTTTTTGGTGCCTTCCTGATCTTCATCAGCGTTGGAACCTTCATTATTACCCTGATACTGCAGCGCAAAATTCAGACCTTCCACCAGACCGAAGAAATCTGTATTACGGTAGGTTGCCAGACCGTTAGCACGGCCGTTCATGAAGTTATCGGTCCAGGTGTAAGAATCACCACCAAATACCGGCAGCATATCGGTCCAGGCTTCGACGTCATACACGACACCGTAATTACGGCCATAATCGAATGAACCGTATTCGCCATATTTCAGGCCTGCATACGCCAGACGGTTAAATGATTTATCGCCTGCAGATTCGGTATTATTCGCGTAGGTTTTATATTCCCACTGGCCGTAACCGATCAGATCGTGGGTGATCTGGGTTTCGCCTTTGAAACCAATCTGTACATAGGTTTCATCGCCGTCGTCGCCCGGGTTGTCAGAGAAGGTATGACGCGCATCGACTTTGCCGTACAGGTCTACTTTGTTGCCATTTTTGTTATACATTTCAGCCGCATTTGCTGCGCCAGCCATTAATAACGCGGGTACAAGAATAGCCAGAACTTTTCTTTTCATTATATATTCCCTTGAAAGATAATTTATATGAATATATGTAATCACTCTCCGCAATTACAGCGTCGATACTATTCCAGCTATTGATTTTTAGTTTCAAAAATAAATGTAATTAAATCCATTTAAATATTGCAAAATATTTCTATCAATCTCTTTATTTTTCTTGTGAATTAATTGTTTGATTTAATATGGTGTAATTATTATTAAGTATTTCGAGCTTCTATTTATTAATTCATTCAATTAGGTTGTGTTATAGTTCAGGCTCATATTTCACGACAGGGCACAACGATGGAACTGACGCAGTGGCAGCAGCGTTTTGAGCGCTGGCTCGACGAAAACCACACCTCTGACGATGCTGCGCATGATATTTCGCACCTTCGTCGCGTCTGGAAAACGGCGCAAAAAATCATGTCTCGCCAGACCGCCGATCCGTTGGTGGTCCTGACCGCCTGCTATTTCCACGATATCGTTAGCCTGCCGAAAAACCACCCCGAACGCAGCCAGTCATCGCAACTGGCCGCGCGCAAAACCCGCGACATTCTGCAGCGCGATTTCCCGGACTTCCCCTCGGAGCACTATGCAGGCGTTGCACATGCCATTGAGGCGCACAGCTTCAGCGCCGGGATCGCGCCGCAGAGCGTGGAAGCGAAAATAGTCCAGGATGCTGACCGGCTGGAAGCACTAGGGGCTATCGGCCTCGCGCGCGTCTTTGCCGTCTCGGGCGCACTGGGCGTGGCGCTGTTTGACGCAGACGATCCCTTTGCCGATGCGCGTACGCTTGATGATCGGGCATTTGCTCTCGACCATTTTCAGACCAAACTGCTGCGACTGCCTGATACCATGCAAACGGAAATGGGCCACGAGCTGGCACGGCACAACGCTGATTTCCTGATCCAGTTTATGGCGAAACTCAGCGCCGAATTGCACGGCGACTGCATCGGGCTGGATAGCCATGTGATGAACCGCTTCCGTCGCAGTTTGCATGAATGAACTGTGGTAATCTGTCTCCAGTCTTTATTCTCCGGTTAAAAGAATGCAGGAAAAACGATCAGTGACTGAGCCCGCGCCTGAGCAGGCTGAGAAATCAACGGCAACGGTGCAGGCGTTACTGCGTCAGCTGTTGGATATCTATGATGCTAAAACGCTGGCCAATCTGCTGGTGGCGCACGGTGAGAACCACTGGAGCCCGGCCATTCTTAAACGGCTGGTGACCAGCGAGCGGGCAGGGCGACGCCTGAGTGAAGGCGAGTTTCGTTATCTGCAAAACCTGCTTCCACGTCCTTCCGCTGCGCACCCGAACTATGCCTTCCGCTTTATCGATCTGTTCGCCGGTATTGGCGGCATCCGACACGGCTTTGAAGCTATCGGGGGTCAGTGCGTGTTTACCAGCGAGTGGAACAAACATGCCGTGCGGACCTACAAGGCCAACTGGTATTGCGATCCGCAGGCGCATCATTTCAACGCTGACATCCGCGATGTCACCCTGAGCCATAAAAGCGGTGTCAGCGATGAACAGGCCGCCGAACATATTCGCCAGACCATCCCGGCGCATGATGTGCTGCTGGCTGGCTTTCCGTGCCAGCCTTTCTCGCTGGCCGGCGTCTCAAAAAAGAACGCACTCGGACGCGCCCACGGTTTCGCCTGCGATACCCAGGGAACGCTTTTTTTTGACGTAGCCCGTATCATTGACGCCCGTCGCCCGGCCATTTTCGTGCTGGAAAACGTTAAGAATTTAAAAAGCCACGACGGCGGGAAAACCTTCCGCATTATCATGCAAACGCTGGATGAGCTGGGTTATGACGTGGCCGATGCCCAGGACATGGGCGCAGATGACCCAAAAATCATTGATGGTAAACATTTCCTGCCCCAGCATCGCGAACGCATCGTGCTGGTGGGTTTCCGCCGCGATCTCAATCTGAAGGGCGATTTCACCCTGCGGGATATCCCGTCTCTCTACCCCGAGCGCCGTCCCACCGTGGCCGACCTGCTGGAGCCTGTCGTTGATGCGAAGTTCATCCTCACCCCGGTGCTGTGGAAATACCTCTACCGCTATGCCAAGAAACATCAGGCGAAGGGCAACGGCTTCGGCTTCGGGATGGTAGATCCGAACGATCCGCACAGCGTGACGCGCACGCTCTCCGCGCGTTACTACAAAGACGGCGCGGAAATCCTTATCGACAGAGGCTGGGACAAGGCGCTGGGCGAAAAAGATTTCGACGATCCGCTCAACCAGCGTCACCGTCCGCGACGCTTAACGCCGCGGGAGTGCGCCCGGTTGATGGGCTTTGAGACGCCACAGGGTTATCGCTTCCGCATTCCGGTTTCGGACACCCAGGCGTACCGTCAGTTTGGCAACTCGGTAGTGGTGCCGGCGTTCGCGGCCGTGGCAAAACTGCTGGCCTCGCGCATCAGACAGGCGGTGGCACTTCGTCAGGGTGAGGCCGTCAATGACGGATGTTCACAATAAGGCGACGCGCAGTAAAAACATGCGTGCCATCGGCACGCGTGACACCGCCATAGAAAAGCGCGTGGCCGCGCTGCTGACGCAGGCGGGGTTTGATTTCCGCGTGCAGGATGCCGCCCTCGCAGGGCGCCCCGATTTCGTCATCGATGCCTGGCGGTGCATCATCTTTACCCACGGCTGTTTCTGGCATCATCACGACTGCTACCTGTTTAAAGTCCCGGCGACGCGCACCGACTTCTGGCTGGATAAGATTGGCAAGAACGTTGAACGCGACAGGCGGGATCTGACCACACTGATGGCGCAGGGCTGGCGGGTGCTGATCGTCTGGGAGTGTGCACTGAGAGGCAGATTAAAGCTGAACGACGTTGAACTGTCGGAACGGCTGGAAGAGTGGATCTGCGGCGGCGGTCAGACCGCGCAGATCGACACGCAGGGGATTCACCTGCTCACGGTTTCTCCGCCTCGCAAGGCGTAACGACCGGTTTTGCTGGCAGCAAATATTTGCCCAGGGTGACCAGCACGACGGCAAACACAATGATCCCCAACGCCAGCCATTCAACGGCAGAGAGCGTTTCCCCGCCTAATCCTGTGCCGAGCAGTACGGCCACCACCGGGTTAACGTAGGCGTAGCTGGTGGCAACCGCCGGGGAGACGTTGCGGATCAGGAACATGTAGGCGTTAATGGCGATGATTGAGCCAAACAGCGCCAGATACCCTACCGCGAGAAAGCCCGACAGGTCCGGCAGCGTGGTCAGCTTTTCTCCCGTCAACGCCGAGGCGAGCAGCAGAACAATCCCCGCGGCGAGCATCTCAATTGCGCCCGCCATCATGCCGGTGGGGAGCGTGATACGTGAACCGTATACCGAGCCAAACGCCCAGCTCATGGAGCCTATCAGGATAATCACTGCGCCCCACGGATTCCCGCTCAGGTTCCCGCCACTGTTGAGCAGAATAATACCGGCGAGTCCGATACCAATCCCCAGCCATTCCAGCTTGCGGGTGCGGATGCCGAAAAGGCGGCTGAAGCAGAGGGTAAAGAGCGGCACGGTGGCAACGACCACGGCGGCGATCCCGGACGGCACGTTCTGGTGCTCGGCAATCGTTACAAACCCATTTCCCACCGCCAGCAGCAGCAGGCCGATTAGCGCGGCATTCAGCAGCGGACGCAGCGGGGGAAGCTTGTGGCCGCGCAGCAGCAGGAACGCGAGCAGCAGGACGCCTGCCGAAAGGAAGCGAATGCCCGCCATCATCAGGGGGGGCCAGCTTTCCACGCCGATGCGAATGACAAAGTAGGTTGAACCCCAGATGATATACAGCGAAAAGAGTGCCCCGATGAGCGGTAGCAATTGCCGGAAACGCATAATCCCTCACGACGAAATAAAAAGGTCGCTGATAGTAAACGCGAAAACTATCGCGCTGGCGAGCCCTTTAATTGTGTAGTTGATGTGAATTTTTTGTTGACGTGAGGAGCCTGTTTCCGGCTTTGTACTTTTGCTCCATACTATTCACTTAATTACCAAAAAATGAAGGATTAAGATTTTGGCAGGAAGTAGCTTATTAACATTGCTGGATGATATTGCCACCTTACTGGATGACATTTCGGTGATGGGGAAACTGGCGGCGAAGAAAACCGCTGGCGTGCTGGGAGATGATCTGTCGCTGAACGCCCAGCAAGTGAGTGGGGTGAGGGCCAACCGTGAACTGCCGGTGGTGTGGGGGGTAGCAAAAGGCTCCTTCCTCAATAAGGTGATTCTGGTGCCGCTGGCGCTGCTTATCAGCGCGTTCATTCCGTGGGCGATCACGCCGCTATTAATGATTGGCGGGGCATTTCTCTGCTTTGAGGGCGTCGAGAAGGTCCTGCACTCCTTTAGCGCGCGTAAGGAGAGCGATACCCCGGAGATGCGTCAGCAGCGTCTTGAAGCGCTGGCCGCTCAGGATCCGAAGACCTTCGAACGTGATAAAGTTAAAGGCGCCATCCGCACCGACTTTATTCTGTCCGCTGAAATTGTCGCCATTACGCTGGGCATTGTCTCTGACGCGCCGCTCCTGAATCAGGTGCTGATCCTCTCCGGCATTGCCCTTCTGGTGACAGTAGGCGTCTACGGCCTGGTGGGATTGATCGTGAAGCTGGATGACATCGGCTACTGGCTGGAGACGAAATCGAGCGCGGTGGCGAAAGGCATCGGCAAGAGCTTACTGGTGCTGGCCCCCTGGCTGATGAAGAGTTTGTCCGTGGTGGGCACGCTGGCGATGTTCCTCGTCGGCGGCGGGATTGTGGTTCACGGCATTGCCCCGCTGCACCATGCTATCGAACATTTCTCCGCCACGCAGGGGGCGGTTGTCGCGGCGATGCTGCCCACGCTGCTGAATCTGGTGCTGGGCTTTATCATTGGCGCCATCGTGGTTGCGGCGGTAAAAGGGGTTGAGAAACTCCGCGGTACGTCGCACTAATTGTTACCCGGTGCGGGATGCAAAAAGACCATTCCTCGTCTAAATTGAAACAGTTTCACCCTGATACAGGAGGCAGGTATGGTCTTTTTGGTCAGTGATGAAGTTAAGCCGAAGAAGGGCGGTCCACGTATGATTGTGACCGGATATTCCAGCGGAATGGTGGAATGTCGGTGGCACGATGGCTACGGCATCAAGCGGGAAGCATTCCGTGAAGATGAGCTTCAGCCGGGTGACGGACAGCACAAGCGGGACAAGGCTTAATCACGTAACGCCCGGCTTTGCCGGGCGTTTTTATCTCAGGGTGTAGGGCAGTGATCAGGGAGTGTGTGTGCAGCGCGATACCTTTGTTGTGAGACAATCTTTTTTGCAATGGCTGCATAAACGTAGCAATCCGGGGCTGATTGTTAATCTCTGTTTTATTGTCGTTCTGGTGTTTTCCACCCTCCTGACCTGGCGCGAAGTGGTGGTGCTGGAAGACGCCTACGTCTCCAGCCAGCGTAACCATCTGGATACGGTGGCCAGTTCGCTGGACAGACAGCTACAGAACAGCGTGGACAGGATGCTGTTGTTCCGCCAGGGCATGCGCGATGCCATCCAGACGCCGCTGGCCTTTGACGCTTTACAGAATGCGGTGTCACGCTTCAGTACTCTGCGCGTACTCCCCACCTGGCAGCTTGCCGTGGATAAAAAACGCACCCTGCCGATAAACGGGGTATCCGATGCGTTCGTCGAAAAAACCACGCTTCTCAATCGCGACGCGGAGCGCATCAGCAATGAAATTACTGCCGCGCTGGAAGTGGGGTATCTGCTCCGGCTGGCTTCATCGAGAGCGCAGACGGAATCGCGGGTGAACTACGTCTCCCGCGCCGGGTTTTATCTCTCTACCGACACGCCGGAGCAGGCGGGTGACATTACCTCCCGCTATTATCATCTGGTCACGCAAGCCTGGTTCACCGAGCAGTCAGAACGTAACAACCGCGCACGCGCGGTGCGCTGGTTTATCTCCACGCCCTCCGCATGGACCGGCGATGAACGCGCGATCACCGCCAGCGTCCCCATCTATTTTGATCATTACTGGTATGGCGTGGTGGCGATGGATTTCACACTGGGCACGATGCAACGTCTGCTGGCTGACGCGACGGAAGACAGAACGGAAGGGGAGTATCAGCTGTACGACACCCGGCTCAATTTGATTGCCACCTCTGCTCATGCGGGTAACCCGGTTAACCACTTTGACGAGCGCGAAACGGCGCAGATTGCCCAGGCAATTGAACATGATACCGGCGGCGGCATCCGCCTCGGAAGCCGTTTTATTAGCTGGGAGCGGCTCGATCACTTCGATGGCGTCGTTCTGCGGATCCACACCCTGCATGAAGGGGTGCAGGACGACTTCGGCAGTATCAGTATTGTGCTGGCGCTGCTGTGGGCGCTGTTTACCGCCATGCTATTGATCTCGTGGCTGGTGATCCGTCGGATGGTAAGCAACATGTATACGCTTCAGCATTCGCTGCAGTGGCAGGCCTGGCACGATCCACTCACCCGGCTGAATAATCGCGGCGCGCTGTTCGACCGCGCGAAAATGCTGGCGGAAACCTGTCGCCAGCAGTCGCTGCCCTTCTCGGTGATTCAGATCGATCTCGACCATTTTAAAAGCATCAACGACCGTTTCGGCCATCAGGCCGGTGATAAGGTGCTGTCCCATACGGCGGGGCTGATTGCCACCGGATTACGCAAAAACGATGTCGCAGGGCGTGTCGGCGGGGAAGAGTTTTGTGTCGCCCTGCCGGGGATTAGCCTTGAGGAGGCGAGAGGGGTTGCGGAGCGTATTCGTTGCCGCATCAACAGCAAGGAGATTCTGGTGAAGAAGAGCACGACCCTGCGCATCAGCGCCTCGCTGGGGGTCAGCAGCGCGGATGAAAAGGGGAATTACGATTTTGAACAACTGCAGTCCGTGGCGGACGCCCGCTTATACCAGGCTAAACAGACCGGGCGTAACCGCGTTGTCTGGCGGGATCAGGAGAGGAAGTGATCCAGCCCTTCGTGCCAGCCCACGGGACCGGGTTGTTGGGTGTGATAAACCCGCGCGGGATTATCGTCCCGTAGCGTGATGCCCTGACGGTTAATGCCTTTAATCACTATCGCGTAATCCATGCTGTCCAGCAGCGGCGCATCATTGGGGCCATCACCGAGTCCCAGCGTCGTGGGTTCGATCGCTTCCTGCTCACGGTATTGCTCAATCAGCCAGTTAACCGCCACGTCTTTACCGCAGCGGGCGTCAAGAATATGCCAGAACCGCGCCCCCTGCAGACATTGCAGACCGCTACGCGCCAGCGCCTCTTCAAACTGGACCATTTTCTCGTCGCTGTCGCGCCAGATGAGCGTGACCGAGGCTTCCTGCCTGCGGGCCAGCGCAGAGCGATAGCGCGTCAGGCCGGTCCACTCGCTGATAATGCGATCGTCCACGTCGTCAAAGGTGGTGAACTTAACGCCCGTCTCGAGGCGGATTTGCTCGATCCGCGGGCGAATATCCCGGTGTGACATTCCTCTAATCTGACGCGGCACCTTTTCCCACCGCACGTCAGGCTGAATAACCGCGCCGTTCTCGGCAATAAACGGCAGGCCTTCCAGACCCAGATCCTGCTGGATGTCCAGCATCTCGGCCGCCGTTTTGCTGCTACAGAGAATGAGCGGAACCTGGTTATCCAGCAGCCTGTCCAGCCAGGGCAGCGCGGGCTGCCACTCGTAGGTATGGATATCGAGCAACGAGCCGTCCAGATCGGAAAAAATCAGCAAGGGATCCCGCAGTGAAGGCATACAGACTCCTGGTAACGGTGGCGTCGCTTTCTAAGAAAATTCCTAAAAAATAGCCGGGATAAAAACCGGAACAATGAGAACGGACCCTGGCAAACCCGCATTCGGCGTATGTTGCTGCTCATAACCAAATTCATAATGCTGAAAATAGTATATTCATCATAAGAATATATGCTTGTCAGACAAATTCGTTGGGGATAGTGTGGCATGTACATCAGATTTCCTGGTGTAACGAATTTTCAAGTGCTTCTTGCAAAAGCAAGTTTTGATCCCGGCCATCCCCATGACCGGGATTTTTTTCGCCCTACCGATTGGCTTCAGACACGCTAAAGTCGTGTATATCCAGCTCGAAGGCCTCCGCCAGCTCACGATAGGTGTGATAGTCCCTTCCGTTGACAATGACGCGGTCTGAATTGTCGTCCGTCCGGCGGACTTCTGACTCACTGATCTCATTGATGGCGGCCAGCAGGGCATCGACATCCACCTCGACTTCGCGCTTGATGGTGTCGCTGTACTCTTTATCGGTCTTCATTACGGGGCTCCTCATTCAACCTTCAACGCGGTCCAACGGTAAGTATAGCCTGTGTATAAAAACGCCATTCACACCGGGCAGCGATGTGCGTTTTTGCGTTTTGTTCTACACTGGCTCAAAACCAGAGGAGGAATGTATGAAGGTCAACGATCGGGTCACCGTTAAAACGGACGGTGGGCCGCGCCGCCCGGGTGTGGTGCTGGCAATTGAAGAGTTTAGTGAAGGGACAATGTACCTGGTCTCACTGGAAGACTACCCGCTCGGCATCTGGTTTTTTAACGAACTGGGGCATCCGGATGGGATTTTTGTCGAGAAAGCCGACTAATACGGCGTCGGGTCGCGATTCGCGTGCCCGACCGCCTGTACAAAAGCAAAAATCTCTGGCCAGGCCAGAGATCAAAGGTAGGGTGCACAGGGTCTTTTCTTAAGCGACTAACGCATGTTGACGAAAATCCCGTTCGTCACATTATCGGTCAGGCGTACCACGTGGTAGATCACTTGCTTATTATGCGTTTTAATTTTCCTTTTAATATTTCCTTTGTGTGACGAAACGGTTTTAGCTTTAATATTCATCTGGTCGGAGATCTGAATAGTTCCCTGACCCGCCATCCACATTCGCAGCATACTTGATTCAGTCCTGCTTAATGATAGGGTGGGTAAGTTAACCGCTCCTACATTTTTAACTTCTTTATTCAAATAATCACCCAGAATGTCATCCAGCGACTCGGGTTTAATCGATTTAGAACTGATCAATAAATTTTTACGGACCAACAAATACTCATCGAAATGGATATTTGCGATCGCCATAAAAACAATAAACAGGGTTTTTGGATGCTGATTAATGATTTGCTTAATGTGCTGACTGTTGGCTGGATCGTGAATGAAACAGTCCTCA
Source organism: Enterobacter sp. BIDMC92 (assembly GCF_001030225.1). NCBI lineage: Bacteria > Pseudomonadati > Pseudomonadota > Gammaproteobacteria > Enterobacterales > Enterobacteriaceae > Enterobacter > Enterobacter sp. BIDMC92. The sequence goes on along the minus strand of NZ_KQ087598.1, from coordinate 3,036,648 downwards.
TTAATAAACACCACGCCTGGTTTGAGTTCGTCACAAGCGGCCGCGAGCTCTTCAACGGTGTGTGCATCGTTGATGTCTCTCTTTCTTACCCCTCTGCTTGCCAGGTACCCGGTTAACCCTAGCCGGGTGTAGCTGCATAAATCCATAATGATCGTTGACATGGCATACCCTCACTCAATGCGTAACGATAATTCACCATCTGCCTGAGAGCTCAAAACAGCCATACGGGATGGAAAAAAATAATAAACCTGTGAGCATGACAAAGACTTTCAGGCGGACTCACTATCCCGTAAAGTTACGTATAATTTGCCAGGAATCTTCTTAAAGTAAAGTAAATATTAAGTATTGTGAGGTGGTTAGAAACAATTAAACCGCGTCAGATATATCCTGGAAGATGTTTTTCAGGTTTTATTTTAGGAATATCCTCAGAAAGACAATAGCAACAGTGAGGGCTATTATTTACGAGGCAGCTCGCTGACAATATCCGCTAAGAGGTTGAATATCTCGCCGAATAAATGTTCACAGAAGGGAGCGATAAGGGGCATCAGTAATGACATTAATAAAATTCCGACCGTCAGCGTCAGTGGAAAACCAATGACAAACACCGAAAGCTGCGGTGCCATTCTGTTCAGTAAACCTAACGCCAGGTTGACGGTCAGCAGCAGGGTGATGATCGGCAGCGCCAGCATCAGCCCGTTGAGGAAAATCAGCCCCGCGGCGCGGGTTAGCGCCAGAAACGCATTGCTGTTCACCGGATTTTCCCCAATCGGTAGCGTATGGAAGGTGTCCACCAGCATGGAGATGAGCCACAGATGACCGTTGAACGACAGAAACAGCAGCATGGCGAGCAGGTCGATAATGCGCGCCAGCACGGGCATGTTGAGATGACTGCCGGGATCGACAAACGTGGCGAACGATAACCCCATCTGCAGGCCAATCAGCTCTCCCGCGGTACGCACGGCGGCAAACGCGAGCTGCATGGTAAAGCCGACGGCAACGCCAATCATCACCTGCTGCAGAGCCACCCACACCGCGTTCGCCGAGAAAATCGGGATCTCCACCGGGGGAAGGGACGGGGCGACGATAATCGAGATGATAATGCCCAGCCCCACTTTGACACGCTTGGGGATCGATTTCTCACTGAGGATCGGGGCAGTGGAGACCAGCGCCATAATGCGCAGCATCGGCCAGAAATAGACGCCGAGCCACTGAACCCACTGGTCGCTGGTGAAGTGCAGCATCGTCAGATCAGCCGATGATGTACGGCAGGTTGGTAAACAGGTTGCGCATATAGTCCAGCAACAGGTTCAGCATCCACGGCCCGGCGACGATAATCGCCACGAACACGGCGATGATTTTCGGAATGAACGACAGCGTCATTTCGTTAATCTGCGTGGCGGCCTGAAGAATACTGATAATCAGACCCGTCACCAGCGCGACAAGCAGCAGCGGTGCGGCAACGGCAATGGCGATTTTCATCGCTTCCGTGCCCATCATCATGACCGATTCGGGTGTCATTGCCGTTCCTTAACTGTAGAAGCTCTGCGCCAGCGAACTGACCAGCAGCTGCCAGCCGTCGACCAGCACAAAGAGCATGATCTTAAAGGGCAGGGCGATGGTCGCGGGCGGCACCATCATCATCCCGAGCGCCATCAGAACGCTGGCGATCACCAGATCGATAATCAGGAACGGAATAAAAATGGTAAAGCCAATCTGGAACGCGGTTTTCAGCTCGCTGGTGACATAGGCGGGCAGAAGAATACGCATGGGTACCGCTTCCGGCCCCTGCAGCTCGCCGGTATTGGACAGACGGGCAAAGAGGGCGAGATCCGCTTCGCGCGTCTGGCGCAGCATAAATTCCCGCAGCGGCTGCGCGCCTTTATCCAGCGCCTCCTGCATGGAGATTTTATCTTCGCTGAACGGCTGATAAGCGTCGGTATAAATCTTATCGATCACCGGCGACATAATGAAAAAGGTTAAAAACAACGCCAGCCCAAGCAGAACCTGGTTTGGCGGGGCGGACGGGGTGCCCAGCGCGTTTCGCAGCAGACCAAAGACGATAATGATGCGGGTGAAGCTGGTCATCATCAGCAGAATGGCCGGAATAAACGTCAGCGAGGTGATGAAAACCAGCGTCTGAACCGGAAGTGACCAGCTTTGGCCACCGCCCGCGAGCGGGGTAGATACCAGACCGGGCAGTTGCGCATAAACCGCGGGAGCAAACAGGCCAACGCCCGCAAGCGTCAGGGATAACAAACGGCGCATCAGGATCTCCCGGAACGCTTAAGCAAACTCTTCATGACGGACTGAAAATCCGCAGGGGCCTCTGCGCGCGCGTCCACCTCAACAGGGGCGGGCGGCAGTTTATGTAATACGTTGATGCTGGAGGCCGTGACGCCCAGGACCAGACGCGCGTCTTCCACCTCGACAATGACCACGCGTTCACGTGGCCCCAGCGTGCTGCTGGCACTGACTTTCAGGCCGCGGGTGCCGGCGGTTTTACCCGCCAGACCAAAGCGCTTCGCCAGCCAGGCGGCGATAAGAATAAAGGCAATAATACCGAACAACGCCCCGCTCACCTGGAGCAGAGGTGAACCGGGGACGGCAGAAGGTTGCGATAGTGTTGCCTGGGTTTTCATGCTTAACGGCTCAGACGACGCATACGTTCAGACGGGGTAATGATATCGGTGATACGTACGCCGTATTTATCGGCAACCACCACTACCTCACCCTGGGCAATCAGATAACCGTTGATCAGAATATCCAGCGGTTCACCGGCCAGACCGTCAAGGGCGACCACAGAACCCTGCGTCAGGCGCAGCAGCTCTTTAATGGTCATCCGGGTGCGGCCCAGTTCAACGGTCAGCTTAACCGGGATGTCCATAATCAGGTCGATGTCCTGCAGCGTGCCGCTGACGTCACCGCCGCCAAGCTGCTGGAAGACGGCATCCGCCGCACTTTTGCTCGGGGTCGCTTTTTGCTCGTTTAACGCGTCAGCCCACAGATCGTCCAGTGCTCCGCTGTTTTCATCGGACGGATTGTTCATGTCACTCATTTGGGCTGTTCCTCATTCAGCGAATTCAAAATCGGGTTGATCAAGTGCTCTACGCGTAACGCATACTGACCGTTAATCGTGCCGTACTGGCTTGTCAGCACGGGGACACCATCCACATGGGCAATAATGCGGTCGGGTTTTTCTATCGGCAAAACATCACCGGGTTGTAATTTCAGGATCTGTGATAACCGCAGCGGGATATCGGCGAAGCTCGCCACCAGCTCAAGCTGTGAATGCTGGACCTGGCGGACCAGGTTTTCACGCCAGTTCTGGTCTTCGTTGCGGGAGTTCTCCAGCGGCGGGTTGACCAGCAGCTCGCGCAGCGGTTCGATCATGCTGAACGGCAGGCAGATGTTGAACTCACCGGTCAGGTTACCGATCTCCACGTGGAACGGGGTGTTCACGACGATATCGTTCGGGGAGGTGGTGATATTGGTAAATTTCACCTGCATCTCAGAACGGACGTACTCCACTTCCAGCGGGTTGATCGCTTTCCACGCGTCGCTGTATGACTCCAGCGCCAGCTTCAGCATGCGGTTAATGACGCGCTGTTCGGTGTGGGTGAATTCGCGACCTTCTACTTTGGTCGGGAAACGCCCGTCGCCGCCGAACAGGTTATCCACCGCGATGAACACCAGGCTTGGGGAAAACACCACCAGACCGGTGCCGCGCAGCGGCTTCAGATGAATCAGGTTAAGGTTGGTTGGCACCGGCAGATTGCGGGCAAACTCATGATACGGCTGAATGCGGATCGCACCGACCGTGATATCCGGGCTACGACGCAGCAGGTTAAACAGCCCCATACGGAACTGACGTGCAAAACGTTCGTTAATGATCTCCAGCGCCTGCAGACGTTCACGTACCACGCGACGCTGGGTATTCGGGTCATAGGGGCGAATATCGCTATCGCCGCCAATACCCGGTTGCGGATCGTCACTCTTATCGCTGTCGCCGTTGAGCAGCGCATCGATTTCTGCCTGAGAAAGAATACTGTCGCCCATGTCGTTACCGCAGAATGAAAGCTGTGTACAGAACGTCAGTGACTTCCTGCTTAGGTTGACCATTTACCAGCGGGGTCGCCAGCGTTTGTTTAATGGCATCGACCAGCTTTTGCTTGCCAACATCGGTGGCCAGCGCCGAAGCGTCCTGACGAGAGAACAGCAGCAGAAGGCGGCTGCGCACCTCCGGGAGATAATCATTCAGACGCGCGCGGGTGGCTTCATCCTTCAGGCGCAGCGTAATACCGACATACAGCACACGGTCCGCATCACCGAGATTCACGGTGAAGGTGTCCAGAGGGAAAAATACCGGCGCCGGCGGCGGTGCAGGTTCGGCCTTGGCCGCAGCGGTTGAAGGTTCCTGCTGCATACGCCAGTAACTATAGCCCGCGGTAGCGCAGGCGGCGAGCGTGATCAACACCAGCAGCGGGATCCAGATGGAACGCTTACTTTTTTTGGTGATAGCGGAGTCAGTCATCTGATACGAGCTTCCTGTTTCGGTACAGCTTAATAAGGTGATTATCCCGTGTCCTGCTGTCGTCAAAGCGTGGAAAAGACGGGGATAATCACGCTACCTCTGGCGTTTAGGCGAAGATGTCTACGGCACCGTTACCGCGTGCGGCGGATTGCAGGGCCGCAGGGACAGGCAGAAGCTCATCGCTCTCTTCATTAAAACCGCCGGTGTTGCCGGAACGCGAAGCCTGGTGCTGCTGGGAGGAGGACTGCTGCTGCCCGGCAAAGCTCTCGCTGCTGACGCTGCTTTGCGACAGCTGAATGCCGTTCTCCGCAAGCGAGGTCCGCAGAACCGGCAGGGCCGCCTCCAGTGCCGCACGGACATGGCTGTGGGCAGAAACCATCTGCAGCTGCGCCTGGTTATCATCCAGTTTAAGTGAAATCTGCACCTGCCCCAGATCTTCCGGGTGCAGACGCAGCTCCGCGGTCTGCTGGCCCTGCTTAGTGAACAGCGTGATGTGCTGGCTCAGGGATTGTTGCCATTCGTGGGTACCCAGCGGCTGACTTAACACCGGCGCGGTGGCAACGGTAGCGGCAGGCTGGCTGGTCGCATGGCTGGAGACGATCGGTGCCAGGGTGGCCGTCGGCGACGAGGAGGATGAACTGGCGAGATCCTGCTTCTCTGCGCTGGCGGCCACAACCTGTGCTGCCGGCGCGTTGGCAGGCAGCGCCGGATCGCTGTTTGTCATCTGCGTCTGGCTTTGATAAGGCGTCGTTATCGGCGCTTTTTCATGGCCGCCCTGCGCCGCGTTCAGCAACGGCTGGGTCGCACCGTTTTGGGCACGCGTCGCGGAACCCAGCGCCGACGGTGCGGTAATATCGTTACGCTCTGTCGCCTGGACGGTGCGGGTCTGCTGGTGCGGCAGCATGGCCATCAGCGCGCTTAATCCGGCCAGCTCTTCTTCGCTCAGCTCGCTTTTGCCGTCATCTTTGCTGTTGACCGCATTGAGCGCTTTCAGGGCATCGCCCTTCGATACCGGCACCAGCCCGGAAACCAGCGTCTCAGGCGAGATGACAGGCGTGGCTTCCTCGCCATTCAGTGCCGGCTGACGCGCGAGCAGGTCGGCAATTTTAGCCTGCAGAGCGGTATCGCCTTTGGCGTCCTGAGCCACTTTAGAGAGCTTGCTGCCGGCAGCTTTCAGATCCGCCAGGGTCAGCGGCGCATCGTTGCCCTTGCCCGTTGCCTCCGTCAGGGCGCCCGCCAGCAGAGAGAGAAAGTCTTGCGCACCCTCGGTGCCTTTCCCTGTCTGCGTGCCGCCTGCGAGCTCGCTGTCGCTCATCAGCAGTTGTTGCAGTGTGATCATTCCGGTTTCCTCATTGATGCGCGCTGGGCAAACTCATCCATTTTCTTCTGATCCAGACGGTTTTCCGCCAGGGTCGTTGCCGCGATCTGCCGGTCCTGTAAGGTCTGCCAGGCCTGCAGTCGCTGCTTCTTCTCACGCCAGAAATTCAGCGCGGTATCGACTTTTTGGGTCCACTGGTTCAGCTGCTGGCGATGCTGTTCTATCGCCTTCTCCAGCGTCTGGATAAACTGCTGATAGTTAATCCAGCGCTGGCTGCCAATGCCCTGTGTCATATCGGTATTGAGGTTGGTGCGATATTCATGCTGATAGTCGATTAACATCTTCAACTGTTCTTCAGCCTGCTGGCACCCGCGTCGCATTGCGCCAAGCTGCAATGCGGCATCATCAACTTCTTTTTCTGCCAGATCTTTCAGCGTTGATAACGCGCTGTTTTGCGCCATGACCTTCGCCCTCCACCTGTGTTACACCTGCGGGAAAATTAGCTCCAGTGCCTGAATGGAATCTTCCCAGTCGGCGCGTTCAAAAATGCCTTGTTGTAAAAATGCCTCCAGCTGCGGCCACAGGTTAATCGCTTTGTCGAGCATCGGGTCGCTGCCTTTGGCATACGCCCCCACGCTGACCAGATCGCGGTTACGCTGGAAGCTGGAGAGGAGTTGTTTGAAGTTACGCACGCGGGCGTAGTGCTGCTCGGTTATCAGCGCCGTCATTGCGCGGCTGATAGAAGCCTCAATATCAATGGCCGGATAGTGCCCGGCTTCGGCCAGACGACGCGACAGCACAATATGACCGTCAAGGATCGCACGCGCGGAGTCGGCAATCGGATCCTGCTGGTCATCGCCTTCCGTCAGCACCGTGTAAAACGCGGTGATAGAGCCGCCGCCGCTGATGCCGTTCCCCGCACGCTCAACCAGGGCAGGGAGTTTGGCAAAGACCGAAGGCGGGTAGCCTTTGGTGGCCGGTGGCTCACCGATGGCCAGCGCGATTTCACGCTGCGCCATCGCGTAACGGGTCAGGGAGTCCATGATCAGCAGCACGTGTTTGCCGCGGTCCCGGAAATCTTCGGCGATACGGGTGGCGTACGCGGCACCCTGCATGCGCAGCAGCGGGGAAACATCCGCCGGTGCGGCGATAACCACCGAACGGGCGCGGCCTTCCGCACCCAGAATGTTTTCAATAAAGTCTTTTACTTCACGACCACGCTCGCCGATCAGCCCCACGACGATCACATCGGCCTGGGTGTAACGCGCCATCATGCCGAGCAGGACCGATTTACCTACCCCTGAGCCGGCGAACAGACCCATACGTTGCCCACGACCAACGGTCAGCAGGGCGTTAATCGGGCGTACGCCGGTATCCAGCACATGCTCGATAGGGGTACGCTGCAGGGGGTTAAACGGTTGGGTGATCAACGCGCCGGTTTCGGTGGTGTCCGGGGAGGGCAGTCCGTCGAGCGGTTTACCGCTGCCATCCAGCACGCGACCCAGCAGGGCCGGACCCAGTGGCAGCTGTTTCCCGCTCTGCAGTCCATCGCCGGTGATGTTTTTGGCATACACGCGCGCGCCGGGCAGGATGCCTTCCACCTCTTCAAGCGGCATCAGAAACAGGCGCTGGCCGTTAAATCCGACCACTTCGCTTTCCACTTCACGCGTTTCCTGGCCATCCTGACGCTCAATCACACAGGTCGCGCCCAGCGGCAGCTGCAGGCCGGTGGCTTCAAGCACCAGACCGGTGGCGCGGGTCAGTCGGCCATAACGACGAACAGATGGCAGCTGCGCCATCTTCGTCTCAAAGTTGTCGAGGGTATTGAGCCAGCGGGTGAGGCGTGCGGTCATCAGACGACTCCCGGTGCCGCCAGGCGACACAGTTCCTGCCAGCGGGTGGCGACGCTGGCATCCAGGTCACCCTCATCGGCAGAGACTTTACATCCGCCGTGATGTAGCGTCGGGTCACCGCGCAGGCGCCAGCCGTGCAGGCTTAGCGTGGCACCCAGACTCTCTTCCACGCGCTGCAGGTCGTCCGGATGGACGCGCAGCTGCGGCTTCCCGCTAAACAGCGGCTCCTGCTGCAGCAGGCCCTGAATTTGTTTAATCAGCGCCGTGTTATCTACCACCGGCGTCTGGCCGATCACCTGACGGGCGGCTTCCAGCGCCATCTGCATCAGGCGCGAGGCAATGACGCTGTCCAGCGCGTCCAGCGTATGCTGAAACTCGCTGACCAGCTGCTGCATACGGGCATGGAGCGGCGCCTGCTGCTGGCGCGCCTGATCGATGCCGTGCTCTAACCCTTTCGCCAGACCTTCCTGGTATCCCTGCTCGTGGCCTTTCTGCCGGCCTTCGTTCAGACCGGCGTTATAGCCCTGCTCATGCGCCTGCATTTGCAGCTGAGCCAGCATCTGTGCCTGCTGTTCTTCTTCACTCAGCTCGGGCTGTTCGACGTCCGGGTCACTCTCCTCGGTCTGAATCACGGCTGGCGTGAACTCGGAGAGGGGAGGGGCCAGATCGTCCGGCGTCCAGCGCTTCCACGGCAGCTCATTAGACATAGGTGTCGTCTCCGCTGCCAATCACCATCTCGCCGGTTTCTGCCAGACGACGAACAATAAGCAGGATAGCTTTCTGTTCGTTTTCCACCTGAGACAGACGAACCGGGCCGCGGTTGGCAAGGTCGTCGCGCAGGATATCCGCCGCACGCTGGGACATGTTGCGCAGGAACTTCTCGCGCAGCGGCTGCTCGGCACCTTTGAGGGCGATAAGCAGCGACTCGGAATCCACTTCCTGGAGCAGGCGCTGGATGCTGCGGTCGTCCACTTCGACCAGGTTTTCGAACAGGAACATCTCGTCGATGATTTTCTGCGCCAGCTCGCCGTCGAATTCGCGAACCGCGGTAATAACCGCCTCTTCCTGCTGGGTTTTCATCAGGTTGATGATCTCTGCCGCCGTTCTCACGCCGCCCATTTTGCTGCGCTTGAGGTTCTGGCCGTCGAGCAGGTTGTTCAGCACTTCGGTCAGCTCCGCCAGCGCGGCCGGCTGGACACCGCCGAAGGTCGCGATACGCAGCATCACGTCGTGACGCAGACGCTCTTCGAACAGCGCCAGAATATCGGCCGCCTGGCCACGTTTGAGGTGGACAAGGATGGTCGCGATAATCTGTGGGTGCTCGTCGCGAATAAGGTCGGCGGCGCTCTGCGGCTCCATAAAGTTGAGCGTTTCGATACCGCTGGCGGTATCGCGCGTTTCCAGAATATCTTCCAGCAGGCTGGCGGCACGCTCTTCGCCCAGGGCCTTGACCAGCACGGAGCGCAGGTAGTCGTTGGCATTGACGTTGAGAGCGGCAAACTGTTCTGCTTCCTGCTCAAACTCCGACAGCACTTCGGTCAGCTGTTTGTTGGAGATCTGACGCACGTTGGCCATTGCCGCACTCAGAATTTGCACTTCCCGCTGGGAGAGGTGCTTAAACACCTCTGCCGCGCGATCTTCGCCAATGGTCATCAGCAGGATGACGCTTTTATCGGTGCCCGTAAGCGTATTACTCATGTTCGTTACCCATCCACTGGCGGATGACCAGCGCCACGACGCGCGGATCGTTATCTGACATTTCGCGAATGCGCTGGCTCATCACCTCAGCGCCCATGCGCTGGTTAGCACGGCGCTGCTGCATCTGCTCGTCTTTGCTGAGACGAACTTCAACCGCTTCTTCCACTTCCTGACGTGCGTTCATCTGTTCGCGAGCCGCTTTCTCGGCTTCTGCACGACGCTGGAGCTGAGGACGAACGCCCTTACGCCACAGCAGCCACGCGACAATCAGTACCAGCAGCCAGCGACCTGCGGACATCAGCTGGTCGATAAACGCCTGCTGTTGCCAGAACGGCAGTTCACCACCGGTCTCTTCAACCGAGTTGAACGGTGAGTTCACCACGTTGAGGCTGTCGCCACGCTTCTCGGAGTAACCCATCGCTTCACGGGTCAGGTCTTCGATCTGCTTCATCTGCTCGGCGGTCAGCGGCAGCGGTTTGCCATTCGGCAGCGTTTTGTAGTTCACCACCACGGCGACGGACAGGCGCTGGATATCACCCACGTTCAGTTTGGTATGGCGAATCGTGCGGTCCACTTCATAGTTCGTGGTTTCGTTACGGCTGCTGGAACGCGGACCGGCGTTACTGGTTGTAGAGGTTGTCTGCTGATTCTGCTGACCGTTCTGCTGATTGGCCGGCGGGGTAGAGATTGGCGCCGCGTTTGCCGGGGCAGGCTGGTTAGAGAGCGCACCCGGCACCCCGCCAGGATAAGCACCACCAATCTGTTCGTTAGAGTTGATCTGGCGCGAACGCATGACCGCCTGAGAGGCATCGCCGTTCGGGCTGTACTGCTCTTCGGTCTGTTCTTTATTAGAGAAGTCGATCTGCGCGGTGACCTGCGCATGCACGTTGCTGTTGCCCACCACCGGGCCGAGGATCGCTTCGATACGACGCTGGAGACGGCTTTCCACATCGGCGGCATATTTCAGCTGCGCGTCATTCAGATCGCGACCGGCGGTATTGGATTGCGTCAGCAGATGGCCACTCTGGTCGACCAGCGTCACGTTACCCGGCGGCAGACCGGCGACGGCGCTGGAGACGAGATGCGTCACCGCGCTGATTTGCCCTTCGTCCAGCGCGCGGCCAGGTTCAAGGTTCACGGTCACGGAAGCGGAAGGCGATTTCTGCTCGCGGACAAATAAGGAGGGTTTAGGCATCGCCAGGTGCACACGGGCACTCTTCACCGGGCCTAAGGTTTCAATGGTGCGGGCCAGTTCACCTTCCAGCGCACGCTGGTAGTTCACCTGCTCGCTGAACTGGCTGATACCGAATTTTTCCTGATCCAGCAGCTCAAAGCCCACCGCGCCGCCTTTCGGCAGCCCCTGCTGAGCCAGACGCAGACGGAGTTCGTGTACCTTATCCGCAGGCACTTCCAGCGCGCCCCCGTTATCGGCGAAGCGATAAGGGATGTTCATCTGGGTCAACTGGGTGACGATGGCGCCGCCATCCTGATCGGAAAGGTTACTGTAGAGCGTCCGGTAGTCAGGGCTCTTCGCCCACAGGACCATCGCTACAAGGATCGCAATTGCGGCAGCGCCTGCCACGATCAACGGGATTTTAGGATTCGCGCGAAGGCGGTTCATCCACTCGAGTGATTTATTTTGCGGCGCTGTCGATGCTGTAGCACTCATTGCGCACCTCTTAAATCCTGGTGGTTTACGTTATTCGTGTAGAGAAACAAAACTGACTCCCGGGTCGGCAAACACGACAAAAGTTCCATATTGATGGCACAGCCATTATTTGATGATTCGTGATTTTCTATGCGTCAAATAACCTGGTTTTTTAACGCTATTTACCGCCATTATCTTATTGACAAGCTGTTAGTCTTGACCGCGTAAAAAACCATCCAGGGGAGAGTCATGGCTATTCAGGGTATTGAAGGGGTTATCAGTCAGCTGCAGGCAACCGCGATGACGGCCCGTAATCAGAATGTGGCAGAACAGCAGCCGAGTATTAGCTTTGCCGGGCAACTGCACGCCGCGCTTGACCGTATCAGCGATACCCAGACCGCCGCGCGCACCCAGGCCGAGAAGTTCACCCTCGGCGAGCCGGGCGTGGCGCTAAACGATGTGATGACCGATTTGCAAAAAGCCTCGGTCTCCCTGCAGATGGGGATCCAGGTGCGTAACAAGCTGGTTTCCGCCTATCAAGAGGTGATGGGGATGCAGGTCTAAGACCTGGCGATCTTCGCTGGCAGCCTTAGCGCTTTAATGCCACAATATTTTTTTCTTCGAATGCAGGAAAGATGATGAAAAAAATAGCAATTGCTGGCGCGCTGCTGGCACTGACCGGATGCGTTCAGATAGATAACTATCAGGACGTGATTAAGCATCCGGTCCCGGCACATCTGGCGGGATACTGGCAGTCAAAAGGGCCGCAGAGCAAAATGGTCAGCCCGGAGGCGATTGCCACGTTAGTGGTGACGGAGGAGGGCGATACGCTGGACTGCCGTCAATGGCAGCGCGTGATTGCCGTGCCGGGTAAAATCATGCTGCGTTCAGACAGCTATTACAACGTGACCCGCAAGCTGGATATCTATCCGCTGGAGCGTGATGGCTCGGTGCTGGAGTACGACGGCATGGAGCTGCAGAAGGTCGACCGCCCAACGGTGGAGTGTGCCGATTACCTGAGCAAAAATCCGCTGGAGAGTAAGCTGCCCTAAGGGTAAAAGCAAAACGGCAACCTCGTTGCCGTTTTTGGTATTTGCGCCCTCTCCCTGTGGGGTGAGGAATCCCCAGTAATTTTTTACCGGAAGCGACGAAGGTCGTTTCAGGAAAATGAATGAATTACAGCGATGCCCTGGTCCGGCTGTAAATCGCCGAGGCGTTTCCGTAAGGCCGGGGCGAGGCGCAGGGATGCGCCGAGAGGGTGTGGCCTGCAGGGAAGCAGGCTCATGCCCGACCCGATAGCCTGGAGGAATAAGCTGAGGACAAAATTGCCGGGAGCAATTTTGGACAGCGCCTGCGCTGGCCCTGAAAGGGTGAGCCCCAAGGATGGGGCGAGCAATCCGCGAAGCGGCGATTTACCGCCGGGAGCCCGGGTCGCCAGGGCGGTGGCGATTGAGCCGCCCTGGCTCTTTCACTGGTCATGTTGTTACAGAGTAGCAATGAACATAAAGTGAACGGAACGTCCACCAGAGCCGTATGTTCCCCCTCACCCCAGCCCTCTCCCTCAAGGGAGAGGGGGTCGTCGGAGCAGACATTATTTTGTGGGGATTCCTCAGCCCTGTGGGAGAGGGGCGGAGCGAGGGCATCAGGCCGCACGTTTCCCGTTCTACAACGCATCCTCAATCACCCACACGCTCACGCTCCCGCCTTTGCACGTAAACGTCCCTTCGCCGTCCGCCGCCGTGGTGACCGTTTCTTCGCGATTGCCGAGAAAATCACGCCAGGTTTTATTACCGTAGTTTTCCCCCAGGCAAATCACCTTCTCGCCGTCGTCGCCGTTCGACATCACCACCACACAACCGGGATCGTCATCCGTGCCGCTGCGGCTGAAGGCGATACAGTTAGGATGGTCAAAAAAGAGCGTCTGCACGCCGTGGGCAAAACGCTGGCGAGCGAGGATCAGCTCATGAAGCTGTTCAATCACTGGCATATCAATATGGTACGTTTCACCGTCTCCCCCGGTATCGTCATAGCTGGCGCCGAAGAGATCGGGATAGAAGACGCTCGGTACACCGTTTTCCCGCAGCAGGATCAACGCGTAGGCCAGCGGTTTAAACCAGGCCTCGACCGGTGCTTCCAGCGCCTGCAACGGCTGGGTGTCATGGTTGGCAACCAGCGTCACCGCATGGAACGGATCAGCTTCCACCAGCGTGCCGGTGAAAATCTGGCTCATGTCGTAATCCCGCCCCTGACGTGACGCTTCGTGGAATTTCATCTGCAAGGGGGCATCAAAGAGCATGGTTTTGCCCTCGACCTGATCGATATAGGCCTGAAGCTTATCCACCTCGTGGGACCAGTATTCCGCCACGATAAATAACGGCTGGGCGGCGACTTCCTGAACGTGTTCAATCCACTCTTTGTAGAACCAGGCAGGGATGTGTTTCACGGCATCCAGACGAAAACCGTCGCAGCCGGTCTGTTCCATCACCCAGCGGGCCCAGTATTTGATCTCCTCGGTCACGGCGTGATTGCGAAAATCGATATTCTCGCCCATCAGATAATCGAAGTTACCCATCTCATCATCAACCTGATCGTTCCAGCCGTCGCCGGTGTAGTCGTTGACGATTTTAAAGATGCCGTCTTCATCGGGGTTTTCTATATGGTCGACGCCGCTGAAGCATTTGTAATCCCAGATGAACTGCGAATATTGCCCGGCGCGGGCAGGGAAGGTGTAGCGGGTCCAGGCTTCGCACTCGATAATCTCGTCATCAATCTGCGTGCGGTCCTGCTCATTGACGCGCTGAACGCGAACAGGCTCTTTTTCGTCGGCCCCCATTTTGTGATTCACCACCACATCCAGCAGGACGGCAATGTTATTGCTTTTGAGGGCGTCGATGGCCTCCAGCAGCTGCGCTTTGTCGCCGTATTTGGTGGCAACGCTGCCTTTCTGGTCAAACTCGCCAAGATCGAACAGGTCATACGAATCATAACCCACTGAATAACCCCCGGACGCGCCTTTATAAGCGGGGGGCAGCCAGATCATGTTGATGCCGATTTCGTTAAGGTTGGGGGCTAATGCCGTGACTTCTCGCCACAATTCACCGCCTGCGGGGTAATACCAGTGAAAGCATTGTAACAGGGTGGGGTTTTTCATCATCCTTGCTCCAGAAGCCGGTTAGCTGACTTCTGGAGTATGGATGAAGAAATCATAATTGTGTGTCGCGGGTCAAACTTTCTGGATAAAGAATATTCCCTGACAGCTTTCCATAGGTAGACGTGATGGATTGCTGTTTACCGGTTTGATCAATCAGGCTGCGCAGCTCGTCCATGCGGACTTTCAGCAACGCCTTTAGCGCATTCTCATTTTCGAGGATCATTTCCAGCAGCGCACGCGCTTGCTCAACCTGAGCCGGAGGGCATGACATGATGGGCGTTTGAGAAATCCTTTCCACCAGTTGTACGTAATGCATTTCCTGCTCGATAAGCGCATCCCATTGACCAGAATGTGCAAGATTTAGCATAGCAATGCTCTGAGCATGTAACGCCTGCCAGTGGCTAAGCGCTGCGCTGGGAGTATTCATCAAAATTATCCTGAAATAGAGGACGCATTGGGGCCGATTTGCTTCCATGCATCCGCAATGTTGTTTAATAAACCCTCGACTTCAACAATTGCGTCAACGTCGTTACTGACATTCGCCAGCAACAAACGTCGAACCATATATTCGTACAAGGAGGCAAGATTACCCGACAACTCGCTCTCAACCTCCATGTTCAGTCCTGCTTTTAAACCGTTGTCGATGATGTTGATGGCTTTGGATAACGCTTCGCCTTTTTCACGAATTTGTCCGGCTTCCATGAACAAACGCGCGCGGACAAGGGCGCTATGCGCCCCGTCGAACAACATGACAATCAGCTGGTGTGGACTGGCATTCATAACTGCGCTTTCGACTCCTATCTGCTGATAGGATTGAACACCAGAGGTGTTATACATATCCACTCCTCAATGCGACGACTATTTCTGTGAGAACTGTTGGGTCAGGTAGTTGGCCGTACTGGTCATTTTGGTGACTAATACGTCCAGGCTGGTGAACTGCGTTTTGTAACGCGCCATGGTCGCTTCAATTTGGGCATCCATGGCATCGTAACGTTCACCCAGCGTTTTCAGCGTTTTGTTGATCCCGTCTTTCGCGTTCTGGATCACCCCGGCGCTGCCGGTACTGGTGCTGAGCATGGAGGTCAGCGTGTTATTCATCTGGGTCGCCATGCCGGTTTTCTTTCCGTCACCGACGAAATACTGCTGTACGGCGTTCGGGTTGTCGGTCAGCGCTTTTTTCAGCTTATCGGTATCCACTTTCAGGTTACCGACAGTGCCGTCCGCGCCTTTCACCGGATCCTGGGTAATCCCCAGCTGGGCCATGATCTGAACCGAGCCAGCCTGGACTTCGGTCAGCAGACCGCGCAGCTGAGACTGGATCCCACGCACGTTAGCATCCCCGACCAGCGCGCCGTTGCTGGTGGACTGGCTGCCCGAACCGGCATCAACCGGAACGTACTTCGTCAGGCTGTTAATCGTGGACTGCAGCGAGTTGTACGCCGTAACCCAGTCGGTGATCGCTTTCTGGTTGGCATCCGTTGCGCGTGTAATCTCAAGGGTTTCATCCGCTTTGCTTTCGGCCTTCACCGAGAAGGTGATCCCAGGCAGCGCATCGGTAATGGTATTCGACTGACGCTCGATCGAAATGTCGTTCACCACCACAATGGCGTTCTGTGCGGCGGTGTTCACCGTCAGGGCACCCGTTTTGGTGGTTGAATCGTAGCCAATTGCGCTTTGCAGCTTGTCATCGCCGGTCACGGTGATGGTCATCGCCCCATCCGTACCGGTGGTTTTTGATGACAGCATCAGGCGGTAATCACCGTCTTTCGCTTTAATCACGCTGGCGGTGACGTTGCCGTTTGCTTTATTAATCGCACTCGCGATCCCTGCCAGGGAGGTATCGCCATCTGCCAGGGTCACCTCTAAAGGTGTCTTGGTACCCGGCTGGGTGATGGTGATTTTACGCGTCGTCCCTGTCGTATCGCCCAGCAGATCCGTGTTGTTGGCATAGGAGCCCGTCGTGAGCGCCTGTGCTTTTGCCACCTGGTTGACGTTGACAACATAGGAACCTACGGACGCGTCCGCCGTGGTTGTGGCAGTAAAGGCCGTGTTAGTGCTGGAAACGGACGTTGAGTTCCAGGTGGTTGCTTTACCCAGCGCAGCCGTCGCAGTCTGCAGCGAAGTCATGGCGCTCTGCAGTTTGCCGTAAGCGCTTAACTGTGCGTTATACGTTGATTGCTGGGAAGTAATCGTCGTCAGCTTGGTTTTCTCTGCTGCTTCCAACTGATTATATAAATCCCCGAGTCCTGCAGAACCTATCCCGAGGTTGCTGATAGTAGCCATGCATATTTTCCTTAAAATACGAAAGTAGTTCAGGACTCTTATCGGCCTCTTAACGCAAAAGTTTACGCTGGTGAGAAAAAAATAATCCACAGAATAGACACGTCCTGGCGGGGTTAATGAAAGGATTGCACTTTAGGCACGCGATACGCGTATTAAAAACGGGGATAAACAAGCGTCCTGTTGATCATCTTTTTATGCATTTAAAAAGCGTAAATAATATTCCCCTGGCGGGCCTTAATGGCTTTTTTAAAAATAAAATCATTGTAAAACAGTGCGTTACAATTTTTTCAAAATTGGTTCTAAAGTCTTTTGGGGACCCGTCGATAACCTTGTTGACGGTGAGAGACGCTGTGAGTGTTAGGCACCGGACCTAAAACCCAATTTTTGAAGGAAAGAAAATTATGGCAGTTATCAATACTAACCTGTTGTCCCTGACTACTCAGAACAACCTGAACAAATCTCAGTCTTCTCTGGGCACTGCTATTGAGCGTCTGTCTTCAGGTCTGCGTATCAACAGCGCGAAAGACGATGCCGCTGGCCAGGCGATTGCAAACCGCATGACCGCTCAGATCAAAGGTATGACTCAGGCAGCACGTAACGCCAACGACGGTATCTCCATGGCGCAGACTGCTGAAGGTTCCCTGAACGAAATCAACAACAACCTGCAGCGCGTTCGTGAACTGGCTGTTCAGGCAAGCAACGGCACCAACAGCACGTCTGACCTGGCTTCTCTGCAGGATGAAGTTACCGCTCGTCTGGCTGAAATCAACCGTGTTGCAAGCAAAACTGACTTCAACGGCATCAAACTGCTGGACGGTTCTGCAGGTACTGCTGGTGTGGTTAAAATTCAGGTTGGCGTGAACGACGGCGACACCATCGATCTGGACCTGAGCGGCGCTAAAGCTGACACCACCACCCTGGGCGTGAACGCTATCGACCTGAAAGCAATGACCGCTACCGATCTGGACACCATTGACAAAGCTATCGCTAAAGTTGATACCGCTCGTTCCGGTCTGGGTGCTGTGCAGAACCGCTTCACTTCTGCTATCAACAACCTGAACAACACCTCTAACAACCTGTCTGCTGCTCAGTCCCGTATCCAGGACGCTGACTACGCAACTGAAGTTTCTAACATGTCCCGCGCACAGATCCTGCAGCAGGCTGGTACTTCTGTTCTGTCTCAGGCAAACCAGGTTCCACAGACTGTTCTGTCTCTGCTGCGTTAATTTTACGCACGAAACCCCGCTTCGGCGGGGTTTTTTTATCTCTGCTATTTGAGAATCCACCTGTGAAACAAATCAGTGTCACTCAACCAAAGCTGGTCGCAGATTTTTCATGTGTCGGTGGGGAATGCCGTGAACATTGTTGTCAGGGCTGGACCATCGCATTTGATAAATCCTCCGTTAACCGCTATCTGAACAGTAAAAATGCCGCGATTCGTCAGACGGCGAAAACGGCGATAAAAGTCACCAAAAAACACTATGGCCACTGGGGCGAAGTGATTTTCCGTACGGAAAGCAAAAATTGTCCGTTTATGGATACCGAAAAGCTCTGTTCTATTCACAGCGCGATGGGTGCCCAGGCCTTAAGCCCGACCTGTTCGTCATTTCCACGAACAAACCGGGTCTATAAAAATGACATCGAAAAGTCGCTCAATCTCTCGTGTCCGGAAGTGGCCCGACTGCTGTTGAATGACCGGGACGCCATGTCGATGATGGAATCCATCAGCGTCCAGCAGGATGTCAATAATGCGCCGACGATTGATCTCCAGGCAAAAGTCATCAATCTCTTCTGTCAGAATATATTCAGCGTAGAAACGGTTTCCGT
The DNA here is from genome assembly GCF_001030225.1 of Enterobacter sp. BIDMC92. NCBI lineage: Bacteria > Pseudomonadati > Pseudomonadota > Gammaproteobacteria > Enterobacterales > Enterobacteriaceae > Enterobacter > Enterobacter sp. BIDMC92. Next base: position 3,018,339 of record NZ_KQ087598.1, on the reverse strand, counting down.
TGAAGAGCAGGTATACGCCGTTGTGAAATTCCTGATGGTAGCCGAAAAGCTCGACAATCTATCGGAGAATATCGGCACGCTCGAAACGGTTTATTTTTCACTGGTGAACGAACTGGTGAGCGGTAAAATCAAAACGGAGTTAAGCGGTTTTAATCAGAACTACAGTCTGAAATTCGCCTTAATCTCGCTGATTCAGAGTTACTTTACGAAGAAAGCAGGCGCCCGCGGCGGCGCGGTATTGAACCGTTATTTTACCCAGCTGTATCAACAATTTGAGTCTGTCGGTGATAGCGTACCGGCAGAGCAGGTGATGGAAAACATCGAGTCCGTCTGGCGCGATGCGGCGGGCAGCTACCTGGCCACCCATGACTATGTATTTAAGAACTTTTTTAAATATAAACTCTGGGAGCAGGGCTTCCCGCAAAACAATGGCCGCAGCATGTTGAATAATCTTTATTTAATCGTGGCGGAGTTCTATTTCCTTAAATCGTTAATGGCCGGGCAGGCCATCGTGGCGGGGAAAATTGAACAAGATAATATTATTGATGTTATTTACAGTTTTCACTCCCTGAGCCAGCATAATCAGGAAGCGGGAAAGCTCTTTCATCAACATATAGATAGCGTCAAACTGGGCGACGATCTTTCATTGTTACAACTGTTAATTTAGTGAAAAAAGTTGCCCCTGTTGTGGGCAACCTCAGAATAACCTCACTTTATCCCCCTTTTTCATCCAATTGAACGCCCTGCAGAATCGGATAATCATGCCGATAACTCAACTAACGCAGGGCTGTTTATCGTGAATTCACTCTATACCGCTGAAGGTGTAATGGATAAACACTCGCTGTGGCAGCGTTATGTCCCGTTGGTGCGTCACGAAGCATTGCGCCTCCAGGTGCGCTTGCCGGCGAGCGTGGAACTCGACGATCTGCTACAGGCGGGCGGTATCGGGTTATTGAATGCAGTTGACCGATACGACGCTCTGCAAGGAACGGCATTTACGACTTACGCAGTTCAGCGTATTCGTGGTGCGATGCTGGACGAGCTGCGCAGCCGTGACTGGGTACCGCGCAGTGTTCGCCGTAACGCACGCGAAGTGGCGCATGCGATGGGGCAGCTGGAACAGGAACTGGGACGCAACGCAACGGAAACCGAAGTGGCGGAACGTCTTGGTATTGCTGTTGAAGAGTATCGTCAGATGTTGCTCGATACCAATAATAGCCAACTCTTCTCCTATGACGAGTGGCGCGAAGAGCATGGCGATAGCATCGAGCTGGTGACGGATGAGCATCAGCAAGAGAACCCGTTACACCACTTAATGGAAGGGAATTTACGCCAGCGCGTGATGGAAGCGATTGACGCTCTGCCGGAACGCGAACAGCTGGTGTTGACCCTTTATTACCAGGAAGAGCTTAACCTCAAAGAGATTGGCGCTGTTCTGGAGGTGGGAGAGTCGCGGGTGAGCCAGCTGCACAGCCAGGCCATTAAACGCTTACGAACCAAACTGGGTAAGTTATAGGTGATTGATTCACCTGAAAAATGCCGCACAACGTATTGACAACCAGGAGTTATCATGACGGTGCAGCAATCTAAAAGACGGCCTTTAAGCCGCTACCTGAAAGACTTTAAACACAGCCAGACGCATTGCGCCCACTGTAACAAGTTACTCGATCGTATCACGCTGGTTCGCCGTGGCGAAATCGTCAATAAGATCGCGATTTCGCGCCTCGACACGTTGATGGACGAAGCAGCATGGCTCGAAGAGCAAAAAGAGTGGGTGGCGCTTTGCCGTTTCTGTGGCGATCTCCACTGCAAAGAGCAAAGCGACTTCTTCGACATTATCGGCTTCAAACAATTCCTGTTTGAACAAACGGAGATGAGCCACGGCACCGTTCGCGAATATGTGGTTCGCCTGCGCCGCCTCGGCCAGCATCTGACCGTAAACAACATTTCCCGCGATCTGCTCAAGACCGGCTATCTGGATGAGAATCTGGAGCCGTGGTTGCCGGCGACCAGCACCAACAACTACCGAATTGCGCTGCGCAAGTACGCGCAATATAAGGTGCAAATGCCGGGAGCGGTGAAGCAGAAAGCCCACGCCGGAACAACTTCTGATATATATTAAAAAAGAATAAGATGTAGCGCAGTCGCCTTTGACGTTGCAGGCGATTTCTCTACACTACGTAAAAATTCCACTATATCGGGGTATTTATGAAATTTGCACTTCTGGGTCGTCAGGCGCTGATGGGTGTTATGGCCGTTGCGCTGGTTGCGGGCATGAGCGTGAAAACGTTCGCCGCAGAAAACCTGCTGAATAAGGTGAAAGAGCGCGGTACGCTGCTGGTTGGGCTGGAAGGGACGTATCCTCCGTTCAGCTTCCAGGGAGATGACGGTAAGCTGACCGGTTTCGAAGTAGAGTTTGCTGAAGAGCTGGCGAAGCACCTCGGCGTGAAAGCGTCCCTGAAACCGACCAAATGGGACGGTATGCTGGCGTCGCTGGATTCGAAACGTATTGACGTGGTTATTAACCAGGTCACCATTTCTGACGAGCGTAAGAAGAAGTATGACTTCTCCACCCCGTATACCGTGTCCGGTATTCAGGCGCTGGTGAAAAAAGGCAACGAAGGTGGGATCAAAACGGCTGCGGACCTGAAAGGGAAGAAAGTCGGTGTCGGTCTGGGAACCAACTACGAAGAGTGGCTGCGCCAGAACGTGCAGGGCGTGGATATTCGTACCTATGATGATGACCCGACCAAATACCAGGATCTGCGCGTAGGCCGTATTGACGCCATTCTGGTTGACCGCCTGGCCGCACTGGATCTGGTGAAGAAAACCAACAACACGCTGGCGGTGGCCGGTGATGCGTTCTCTCGTCAGGAATCTGGCGTCGCGGTACGTAAAGGCAACGAAGACCTGGTTAAGGCGATCGACTCCGCAATTGCTGACATGCAAAAAGACGGCAGCCTGAAGGCGCTCTCCGAGAAGTGGTTCGGCGCAGACGTCACCAAATAAGTCTTTGACGTAAAAAAAGGCGCTTTTAAAAGCGCCTTTTTTATTTCTTACGCGTCTACGTGCATAATGAAAAATATCACATTTTGTCTGAGTTACCGGAGAACCCATGCCACTACAGAATTTAACGCGCTTTCCTCGTCTCGAGTTTATCGGCGCGCCAACGCCGCTGGAGTACCTGCCGCGATTTTCTGATTATTTAGGGCGCGATATTTTTATTAAGCGTGACGACGTGACGCCGATGGCGATGGGGGGCAACAAGCTGCGCAAGCTGGAGTTTCTGGCGGCGGACGCCCTGCGCGAAGGGGCGGATACGCTGGTCACTGCCGGGGCGATTCAGTCTAACCACGTTCGTCAGACGGCGGCCGTGGCGGCAAAACTCGGGCTGCATTGCGTGGCATTGCTGGAAAACCCGATTGGCACGCAGGCAGAAAACTATCTGACCAACGGTAACCGCCTGCTGCTGGATCTGTTTAACGTGCAGGTTGAGATGGTCGATGCGTTGACCGACCCCACCGCGCAGCTCGATGAACTGGCGACGCGTCTCGAAGCTCAGGGCTTCCGTCCCTACGTCATCCCCGTCGGCGGTTCGAATGCGCTGGGCGCGCTGGGGTATGTGGAAAGTGCGCTGGAAATTGCGCAGCAGTGTGAGGGAGCGGTTAGCCTCTCATCGGTAGTGGTCGCGTCCGGCAGTGCGGGCACGCATGCCGGGCTGGCGGTAGGGCTGGAACAACTGCTGCCGGAGGTGGAGTTGATTGGCGTCACGGTGTCCCGCAGTGTCGCGGATCAGAAGCCCAAAGTGGTGGCTTTGCAACAGGCGGTGGCTGAGCAACTGGATCTGCAGGCAAAGGCCGAGATCCTGCTCTGGGATGACTATTTTGCCCCGGGTTACGGCACGCCTAACGAAGAGGGAATGGAAGCGGTTAAGCTGCTGGCGCGTCTCGAAGGCATACTGCTTGATCCTGTCTATACGGGCAAAGCGATGGCCGGACTGATTGATGGCATTGCGCAGAAACGCTTTAAGGATGAAGGGCCGATTTTATTTGTTCATACCGGCGGGGCGCCTGCGCTGTTTGCCTATCATCCTCATGTCTAAAAATCAGGTCGAAAAATAATAATGCAAGAAAGTATTCAACTGGTTATTGATTCGCTGCCTTATCTGCTGAAAGGCGCGGTATTTACATTACAACTCAGTATTGGCGGGATGTTCTTCGGGCTGGTGCTGGGCTTTGTGCTGGCCTTAATGCGCATGTCGCCCCTCCTGCCGGTACGCTGGCTGGCGCGCTTTTATATCTCCGTATTTCGCGGTACGCCGCTCATCGCCCAGCTCTTCATGATCTACTACGGCTTACCGCAGTTTGGTATCGAGCTGGATCCGATCCCGGCAGCGATGATTGGGCTGTCGCTCAATACCGCGGCGTACACCTCCGAAACCCTGCGTGCGGCTATCTCCTCCATTGATAAAGGGCAGTGGGAGGCCGCGGCCAGTATCGGTATGACCCCCTGGCAGACCCTGCGCCGCGCGATCCTGCCGCAGGCGGCCCGGGTGGCGCTTCCGCCGCTCAGCAACAGCTTCATTAGCCTGGTGAAAGATACTTCACTCGCGGCAACCATTCAGGTGCCGGAGCTGTTCCGTCAGGCGCAGCTGATTACCTCCCGCACGCTTGAAGTTTTCACCATGTATCTGGCCGCCTCGCTGATTTACTGGGTGATGGCGACGGTGCTGTCTGCGCTGCAAAACTACTTCGAAAACCAGCTTAACCGCCAGGAGCGTGATCCAAAATGAGTGCTATCGATGTCAAAAACCTGGTGAAAAAATTCCACGGTCAAACAGTACTTCACGGGATCGATCTGGAAGTCGAGCAGGGCGAAGTGGTGGCGATTATCGGACCGAGCGGGTCAGGAAAGACTACGCTCCTGCGCAGCATTAACCTGCTGGAACAGCCGGAAGGCGGCACTATCCGGGTCGGGGAGATAACGATTGATACCGGCAAATCCATCAGCCAGCAGAAAGGACTGATTCGTCGCCTGCGCCAGCATGTCGGCTTCGTTTTCCAGAACTTCAACCTTTTCCCACACCGGACAGTGCTGGAGAACATTATTGAAGGGCCGGTCATTGTAAAAGGTGAACCGAAAGAGGAAGCGACGGCGCGCGCACGCGAACTGCTCGCCAAAGTTGGCCTGGCGGGTAAAGAGACCAGCTATCCGCGACGACTGTCAGGGGGACAACAGCAGCGTGTGGCGATAGCGCGCGCGCTGGCTATGCGCCCGGACGTGATCCTGTTTGATGAACCCACCTCAGCGCTCGACCCGGAACTGGTGGGCGAAGTGCTGAACACCATTCGCCAGCTGGCGCAGGAAAAACGGACGATGGTGATCGTGACCCATGAAATGAGCTTTGCACGCGACGTTGCTGACCGTGCCATCTTTATGGACCAGGGACGCATTGTGGAGCAGGGGCCGGCGAAGCGCCTGTTTGCCGATCCTCAGCAGCCGCGAACCCGTCAGTTCCTTGAAAAATTCCTGATGCAGTAGCATTTTCGCACTAATTTGCTCCATAAATTTACTCTGGGGCAAATTATTCTCCCCCTTCGCCCAATCCGATGTTTTTTTATTCCAACCAGCTCGGATAAACCTTATCAATAGTAAAGTTAATTGTGCTATTGCCGATATTTTGTAGTTAGAAATAAGTTTTATGTGTTAGGTTATATTCACCATAATAATGATTATCTTTTCAGAGGCTTCATTTAGTAAGTATGAAGGATTCAGACTTTTTCACCTGGCGACGGGATTGCTTCCTCCGGTTTCAGGAATTGACCTGTGCCGACGAGGTATATCAGGAACTTCAGCGACAAACGCAGGCGCTGGAATTCGATTATTACGCGCTCTGCGTGCGTCATCCCGTGCCATTTACGCGACCGAAGATCTCGTTGCAAACCACTTATCCGAAACAGTGGATGGCGCAATATCATTCTGCGAACTATTTCGCGATTGATCCGGTTTTAAAGGCGGAGAATTTCATTCAGGGTCATCTCCCCTGGACAGACGCATTATTCGCTGATGCGCAGGAATTATGGCATAGCGCGCAGGACCACGGTTTACGCACGGGAATAACGCAGTGTCTGATGCTGCCTAATCACGCGCTCGGTTTCTTGTCAGTTTCCCGTACTAGTGTGCAGGATGTGCCGTTCAGGCAGGAAGAAATAGAACTGCGGCTGCAGATGCTGGTGCAAATGGCCTTAACCTCTCTGATGCGTTTTGCAGATGGGATGGTGATGCCACCCGAAATGAAATTCAGTAAACGTGAGCGGGAAATTCTGAAATGGACCGCGGAAGGGAAGACGTCAGCAGAAATAGCGATCATTCTCTCTATCTCGGAGAATACCGTTAACTTCCATCAGAAAAATATGCAGAAGAAATTCAACGCGCCGAACAAGACGCAAATCGCGTGCTACGCGGCGGCAACAGGACTGATCTGATTAGACACTACGTTCTGCGTGACAGACGAACGAACGGCTGAATGCACTGCACTCAGCCGTTTTTTGTTACTGGCGGTAGGCTTGTTTGATTTGCTTAACGGTGTTCGCAAATACCGCTGATTCAGCCTGGTCTTCCATCTCCGCGATTTGTTTTTCCATTTTAATGATCACACGGCCAGCGTCAGCCTGGCCCATCGCCTGCAGCATCAAGGTCAGCAGTGCTTTCAGGCAGTTTACTTCCTGTGCCAGTTCCTGGTTATTCTCCGCAGTGGCAAATTCAGGTGTGCTCATTTATTTTCCTCATTATTAAACGGCGCTAAAGCGCGACGACGAAAGTCAAGGCGGCGGAGTATACCACAAGCTGAAGCAAAAAATGCAGCGGTTGTTTTTCGTACTTTTACGCGGGTGTTTAATTGCGTAAACAGAACGTACCGGTAAACTGAGCCGCTGTTAATGGCGATTAATTGTATATGCCCGGTTCGTTTGTCGTTAATTATTGTTACAAAAATTTGAGAACTGTTTTTTGGCGGCTAAAGGGTGCAGATTTTTCGTAACTTTTTGAATACAGATGCTTAAAAAAAGGCGCAAAAGCCCTGAATGCACGGACTCGCTTTCCAGGGACTGTACAGGCTAATTTCCAAAAACGAGAGCAGAATCCAATAGCTGGTTTTTTAACGTTTTAATCTTGTGAGGAAAACCGTTAATATAAACCAAATTATCACTCAGTAGCGTTATCCCTATTCTGGAGACATTTCCTTTGATCAACGTCCTTCTTGTTGATGACCACGAACTGGTGCGCGCAGGGATACGACGCATTCTTGAAGATATTAAAGGTATTAAAGTTGCCGGCGAGGCGTGCTGCGGCGAAGACGCGGTAAAATGGTGCCGCACAAATTCCGCCGATGTGGTGTTAATGGATATGAACATGCCCGGTATCGGTGGTCTTGAAGCCACACGCAAAATCGCGCGTACCTTTGTTGATACGAAAGTCATCATGCTGACCGTGCATACCGAAAATCCACTGCCTGCGAAAGTAATGCAGGCGGGTGCCGCAGGTTACCTGAGTAAAGGGGCTGCGCCGCAGGAGGTGGTAAATGCTATCCGTTCCGTGTTTGCCGGACAGCGCTACATTGCGTCCGACATCGCTCAGCAGATGGCGCTGAGTCAGATCGAACCTGAGAAAACCGAATCACCGTTTGCCAGTTTGTCTGAGCGTGAATTGCAGATTATGCTGATGATCACCAAAGGTCAGAAGGTGAATGAGATTTCGGAACAGCTGAATCTCAGCCCGAAAACGGTGAACAGCTATCGTTATCGCATGTTCAGTAAACTGAACATTCATGGTGATGTTGAACTGACGCATCTGGCCATCCGACATGGTTTGTGTAATGCAGAGACGTTGTTAAGTCAGTGAGTGATGTGTTCGATTCAAAAGCATTTCTGAAAACCGTTACCAGCCAGCCTGGCGTCTATCGCATGTATGACGCTGGCGGTACGGTTATCTACGTGGGGAAGGCGAAAGATCTCAAAAAACGCCTCTCCAGCTATTTTCGCAGCAACCTTGCCTCCCGTAAGACCGAAGCGCTGGTCTCACTTATTCATAATATTGATGTTACCGTCACGCACACTGAGACCGAAGCGCTGCTGCTTGAGCACAACTATATTAAGCTCTACCAGCCGCGTTATAACGTGCTGCTGCGTGATGATAAGTCCTACCCGTTCATTTTCCTGAGCGGCGACACCCATCCTCGCCTCGCCATGCACCGCGGTGCAAAACATGCGAAGGGTGAATATTTTGGGCCGTTCCCGAACGGCTATGCCGTGCGTGAAACGCTGGCGCTGCTGCAAAAAATCTTCCCGATCCGCCAGTGTGAAAACAGTGTCTACCGTAACCGCTCGCGGCCGTGCCTGCAGTACCAGATTGGGCGCTGCCTTGGGCCCTGCGTGGCCGGGCTGGTGAGCGAAGAAGAGTATGCCCAGCAGGTGGAGTATGTGCGCCTGTTTTTAGCCGGAAAAGACGATCAGGTGTTAACCCAGCTGATTGAACGGATGGAAAAGGCCAGCGCTGCGCTGGAATTCGAAGAGGCCGCGCGCATCCGCGACCAGATCCAGGCGGTACGCAGGGTCACGGAAAAACAGTTTGTTTCCAATACCGGGGACGATCTCGACGTCATCGGCGTGGCCTTTGACGCCGGAATGGCCTGCGTGCACGTTCTCTTTATTCGCCAGGGCAAAGTGCTTGGCAGCCGCAGCTATTTCCCGAAAGTGCCTGGCGGCACCGAACTGGGTGAAGTCGTGGAAACCTTTGTCGGCCAGTTCTATCTGCAGGGGAGCCAGATGCGCACGCTGCCGTCTGAGATCCTGCTTGATTTCAGCCTTGATGATAAAACCCTGCTGGCCGATTCGCTTTCCGAACTTGCCGGCCGTCGGGTCAATGTACAGACCAAACCGCGCGGCGACAGGGCGCGTTATCTGAAGCTGGCGCGCACCAACGCGGCGACGGCACTGACGACGAAATTGTCCCAGCAATCGACGGTAAGCCAGCGTTTAACGGCGCTGGCCACACTGCTGAAGCTGCCGGAAGTGAAGCGTATGGAGTGTTTCGACATCAGCCATACGATGGGTGAACAGACGGTAGCGTCCTGCGTGGTGTTTGATGCCAATGGCCCACTGCGCGCGGAATACCGTCGCTATAACATCACCGGCATTACGCCGGGAGATGACTATGCGGCGATGAATCAGGTGCTGCGCCGTCGGTATGGTAAAGCGATTGAAGAGAGCAAGATCCCGGATGTGATCCTGATTGACGGTGGGAAAGGGCAGCTCGGCCAGGCGAAAGCGGTCTTTGAATCGCTTGATGTCAGCTGGGATAAAAACCATCCGCTGCTGCTGGGTGTGGCAAAAGGGGCCGATCGTAAAGCCGGTCTGGAGACCCTGTTCTTCGAGCCGGAAGGTGAGGGCTTCAGCCTGCCGCCGGACTCCCCGGCGCTGCACGTCATTCAGCATATTCGCGACGAGTCCCACGACCATGCCATCAGCGGTCATCGCAAAAAACGCGCGAAGGTGAAAAATACCAGTACCCTGGAAACGATCGAGGGCGTGGGGCCGAAACGTCGCCAGATGCTGCTGAAATATATGGGCGGATTGCAAGGATTACTCAACGCCAGTATGGAAGAAATTGCAAAAGTGCCGGGTATTTCGCAAGGGCTGGCAGAAAAGATCTACTACTCGTTGAAACATTGAGGGCTCTGTAGCAACATAGAGCTAAATTTTACTGACAACAAATAGTTACCGTCACTATGCAATATAATATCCCTACGTTGCTCACTCTCTTTCGTGTCGTACTCATTCCATTCTTTGTGCTGGCGTTTTACCTGCCGGTTGTCTGGGCGCCTTTCGCCTGCGCACTGATCTTCCTGATTGCGGCGGTTACCGACTGGTTTGATGGCTATCTGGCCCGTCGCTGGAATCAAAGCACCCGTTTCGGTGCCTTCCTCGATCCGGTAGCGGATAAAGTGATGGTGGCTATCGCGATGGTGCTGGTGGCCGAGCACTATCACACCTGGTGGGTAACATTGCCAGCGGCAACCATGATCGGCCGTGAGATCATTATCTCCGCGCTGCGCGAGTGGATGGCGGAACTGGGGAAACGCAGCAGCGTGGCGGTCTCCTGGATCGGTAAAGTAAAAACGACCGCGCAGATGGCGGCGCTGGTCTGGATGCTCTGGCGCCCGAACGCCTGGGTTGAATGGGCGGGCATTGGTCTGCTGTGGGTGGCGGCAGTGCTGACGTTGTGGTCAATGCTGCAATATTTGAACGCCGCGCGCGGGGATTTGCTTGATCAGTGATCGTTTCGCCGTAATTTTCAGCAAACGATCCGGGGATGCAAAAAATAACGTTGACTCATAACGTCATATCAGTAGAATGCAACGCATCGAACGGCGGCACAGCAAGCCGGACGATAATGAAATCAAGTAGTTAGATGTTTACTTGATGACATGCGGGAATAGCTCAGTTGGTAGAGCACGACCTTGCCAAGGTCGGGGTCGCGAGTTCGAGTCTCGTTTCCCGCTCCAGATTAAAGACATGCGCACTAGCGGGTGTCAGTTTGAAAAGTTTTACGGCGCGTTAGCAAAGCGGTTATGTAGCGGATTGCAAATCCGTCTAGTCCGGTTCGACTCCGGAACGCGCCTCCACTTTCTTCCCGAGCCCGGATGGTGGAATCGGTAGACACAAGGGATTTAAAATCCCTCGGCGTTCGCGCTGTGTGGGTTCAAGTCCCACTCCGGGTACCATGGGAATAAGCAGAATAATCAAAGCAATAAGCAGTGTCGTGAAACCACCGAAAGGTGGTTTTTTTGTGCCTGAATTCTACCTTTCCGCTTTCAAGTCAATGATCCGGCGCGGTCGCTTTAAAACAGTGGGCGGATTAACCGCCCGAGGTGAAGGCTGGGATAAAGGAAAATTCAGCAGATAAACAGTGGTGGGCTTTCTGTCGGGGCTGATGTCGAAAACCAGCATCCGCCAGTCACACCCCACCCAGATACGCCTTCCTCACCTCCTGATTCCCCAACAGCTCCTCGCCGCTGCCGCTCAGGCGGATCTGGCCGTTAACCATCACATACCCACGGTCAGACAGCTTCAACGCGTGATGCGCATTCTGCTCCACCAGAAAAATGGTCATCCCGCTTTGGGCCAGCTCGCGCAGCGTCTGGAAAATCTGCTTCACGACAATGGGCGCTAAGCCCAGGCTGGGTTCATCCAGCAGCAGCAGTTTCGGACGGCTCATCAGCGCCCGGGCAATGGCTAACATCTGCTGTTCTCCGCCGGACATCGTCATCGCGCGCTGTTTACGCCGCTCTTTAAGACGAGGGAAGAGGTCAAACATGGTTTGCATATCGTCCACAGCAAACTGGCTGCCGATGGGGATGGTACCCATCAGCAGATTCTCTTCCACGGTCATATCGGGAAAGATACGTCGCCCCTCAGGTGCCTGGGCAATGCCGCCGGAGGCGACGTAGTGGGTGGATTTATGGCTGATATCTTCACCACCGAACAGGATCTGCCCGCTGCGGACGCGGGGCTGGCCAAAGATGGACATCAGCAGTGTCGATTTTCCGGCGCCATTTGCGCCAATCAGCGCCACGGTTTCCCCTTTATTTACCTCCAGGGAAACCTGTTTCAGCGCCTGAATGACGCCGTAAAAAACATCCACCTCGCGAAAGGCGAGCAGCGGTTCGCTCATAGGGTGACCTCGCTTTCATCCGTGCCCAGATAGGCGGCAATCACCTTTTCGTCATGCTGGATCTGCGCGGGTTTTCCTCTCGCAATCACATCGCCGTGGTCGAGCACAATAATGTCGTCTGAAATCTCCATCACCATCCCCATATCATGCTCAATCAGTAAAACCGTGATGTCATGGCGATCCCGCAGAAAACGAATAATGCTGCTCAGCTTATGCGTTTCAACCGGGTTAAGCCCGGCGGCGGGTTCATCCAGACAGATCATTTCCGGCCCGGTGCACATGGCGCGCGCAATTTCCAGACGGCGCTGCTGGCCGTACGACATCTCTCCCGCCAGGCGATTGGCGCACTCCACCAGATCCACCACTTCCAGCCAGTAGAAGGCCCTCTCCAGGGCGTCGTTTTCCGCCCGGCGGTAGGCGGGGGTATTTAAGATCCCGGCAAGCAGATTGCGGTTGACGCGCATATGCTGCGCGACCAGCAGATTTTCGACGACCGACATCTCGCGAAAAAGGCGAATGTTTTGAAACGTGCGCGCAAGCCCTGCGCGGTTGACCAGGTGGGTTCCGCCAAACATTTTGTAGAAAAGACGTTGCCCGAACCGGGCAGGGTTAATCCAGTCGCCTGGCTGGAATTTCTGTCCGAGTACCTGAATGACGTTGGTCGTTTTGCTGCGGGTATTAAATAAAATGTTGCCGCCTGAGGCTCTGTAGAAGCCCGTCAGGCAGTTAAACACGGTGGTTTTTCCCGCCCCGTTGGGCCCAATAAGGGCGGTGATTGATCCGCGCTGAACGTCCAGATTAACGTCATTTAACGCCTTAATCCCGCCGAAGTGCATCATCAGATGTTCAACGCGTAATATCGTTTCGTTCATGGCGCGACGCCCTTACGCACGGTATACCCGCTGCGGTTAATGCGGATTAACCCGCGAGGACGCCAGATCATCATCACTACCATCAGCATGCCAAACAGCAGGACGCGGTACTCAGCGAAACTGCGCAGCAGCTCTGGCGTCACCGTGAGCACAAAAGCGGCCAGCACTACGCCCAGCGTCGAGCCCATCCCGCCCAGCACGACGATGGCGAGGATCAGCGCGGATTCAAAAAACGTAAATGAGGTCGGATTCACGAACCCCTGGTAGGTGGCGAAGAACACCCCGGCAATGCCCGCGGTCGATGCGCCCAGCGTAAAGGCCGACAGCTTGACCAGCACATGATTCAGCCCCATTGAGCGACAGGCAATTTCGTCTTCCCGCAGCGCTTCCCACGCCCGGCCGATCGGCATTCGCGTCAGGCGGTGCTTGATATAGAGCACCAGCATCACCACCAGAAAGAGCACCGCGTAGATAAAGATAAACTTCATATTCGGGTTGTAGGTCAGGTGGAAAAACTCATGGAAGGGCACGCCCCCTTCTTTTGCCCGCCGACCAAATTCCAGACCGAAGAAGGTGGGGGGAGGGGCCGATACGCCGTTGGGCCCACCGGTGAACGTCAGCCAGTTGTTCAGTATCAGGCGGATGATCTCCCCGAACCCAAGGGTGACGATGGCCAGATAATCCCCGTGCATGCGCAGCACCGGGAAACCGAGCAGGGCGCCAGCGGCGGCGGCCATGATTGCCGCCAGCGGCAGCATGCTCCAGAAGCCTAAGCCGAGATACTGGTACCCCAGCGCCAGACCGTACGCCCCAATTGCATAGAACGCGACATATCCCAGGTCCAGCAGACCGGCCAGACCCACGACGATGTTCAGCCCCAGACCGAGAAGAACGTAGATCAGCCCGAGAATGGCGACGGTCAGCACATATTTGGTGGCGACAAACGGGAAGCAAATCGCAAGGGTAATGACCAGGGGAATAATCCAGCGCAGGCGGCTTTTGTACTCTGGCGGCCGGACATACACCCCCGCACTGTCGGCCTCGAAGCGAGACTGGAAACGGGTGCCAGCAGGGGTAGCTAAAAACGCGCTTAACAGAAAACGCCCCAGCATCACGATGCCGACCATCCAGGCCAGACGCTGCCCGTCGAAGTTAAAGCTATATCCGTCCAGCACCACGCCCGCAATGGGACCGAAGATAATCAGCGCAATCAGCCCGGAAAAAATTGCGTCCAGAATGCAGCGTTTAAGAGAAAAAGCGTGCGATTCCATTTTATTCTCCCTCATACTTTGGCCACAATCGGGCGGCCAAGCAGCCCCTGGGGACGGAAAATCAGGATCATCACCAGCAGCCCAAACGAGAACACATCCTTATAGTCCGAGTTCACCATGCCGGAGAATTGCGCTTCCGCCACGCCGAGGATCAGGCCGCCGAGCATCGCGCCGGGCAGGGAACCGATGCCGCCCAGTACCGCCGCCGTAAAGGCTTTAATGCCAATCACAAACCCGACGTAAAAATCAAAGGTGCCGTAATTCATGGTGATCAGCACGCCTGCCAGGCCAGCCATCGCCGCGCCGATAACAAAGACCAGCGAAATGATCCGGTCGGTATTAATGCCCAGAATGGAGGCCATTTTACGATCCTGCTGCACTGCCCGGCACATTCGCCCAAGCCGGGTATGGTTGATTACCCAGGTGAGTACCAGCATGCCGGTAAACGAGGCGAGCAGAATAAATACCTTGGTGTAGGTTATCTGAACGAACCCATCGCCCAGATGCAGACGAATAACGCCGTCCAGCATGGTAGGAACCCCTTGCTGGCGCGGGCCCTGGCTTAGCTGGGCGTAGTTTTGCAGGATAAGCGACATCCCGATGGCGGAGATCAGCGGGGCCAGGCGCGTGGAGTTGCGTAGCGGTTTATAGGCAATGCGCTCGATAGTCCAGCCATATACGCCGGTGACCACAATGGTGAACACCAGCGTCCCGAGGATCAGCAGCGGGAACGACTGCAGACCGAAGAAGGAGAGCAGCGCCAGACCAATGGCGCAGAGATAAGCGGAAATCATATACACTTCGCCGTGGGCGAAATTAATCATGCCGATAATGCCGTACACCATGGTGTAACCGATGGCGATTAAGCCGTAGACGGAACCCAGCGTTAAGCCATTGATTAACTGTTGCAGGAAGAATGTACTCATTTTAGCGCGCTCGTTTTATAGGCTGCGCGAGCCGCGCAGCCTGATGTTTATTACGCGCCGGCAGGCGTTCCCGCCGGCGTTGAGCGTGACTCCGTCCCGTTACTGCACTTCCTTATATTTTCCTTTGTCGTCCCACTGGTAAACCACATAGTCAGAGACCTTCAGGTCGCCTTTGCTGTCCCAGGCTTTTTTGCCCATCACCGTGTCGACGGAATTGGCTTTCAGCCACTCGCTGGCTTTCGCGGAGTCTTTGCCGCCGGTGGCCTTGAAGGCCGCCGCGATCGCCTGTACGGAGGCATAAGAGTAAAGGGTGTAACCTTCCGGCTCGAATTTACCGGCGCGGAATTTCTCGATAACCGCTTTACCGTCCGGGATCAGGCGCGGATCTTTCCCGAAAGTCATGTAAATGCCATTGGTGTACTGCGGGCCACCCGCCGCGGTCACCATCTCTTCGTTTACAATACAGTCCCCGGAGAAGAATTTGGCCTGTACGCCCTGTTCGCGCATCTGGCGAACCAGCGGGCCGGCTTCCGGGTGACAGCCCCCGAAGAACACCACATCCGGTTTTTGCGCGCCAATCTTGGTCACCAGCGCGTTAAAGTCTTTCTCGCCGCGCGAAAGCCCCTCGTACATCACATCCTGAACCCCGCGTTTCGCCAGCGCCGCTTTGGTGGCGTCTGCCAGACCTTGTCCGTAGGTGTCTTTATCGTGAATGATCACCACCCGTTTCGCTTTCAGCTTGTCGATAATGAAGTCGCTGGCTACCTGACCCTGCTGGTCATCGCGGCCGCACATGCGGAACATGTCGCTCATGCCGCGTTCGGTAATCAACGGGTTAGTCGAGCCCGGGGTGATGGCGATGATCCCCGCATCGCTGTAAACCTCGGAGGCGGGCATCGTGGAGGAGGAGCAGAAATGGCCGACCACGGCGTTGACTTTATCCTGGTCAACTAAACGGTTGGCGACGGCCACGGCCTGCTTAGGCTCGCAGGCGTCATCTCCCTGAACCAGTTTGATCTTCTCACCGTTGATACCGCCTGCAGCGTTAATGTCTTCAGCGGCCTGCGTTGCGCCGTGCCAGTACTGATCGCCGTAGGTGGCATTGGGGCCCGTGAACGGCCCGGCCACGCCAATCACGATATCTGCCCTGGCGGAAAACGCCGTCACCAGGCAACCGGCCAACACGAGAGAAAGCGGAGTTCTGATAAATTTCAGCGACATTATTATGTTCCTTAGCAAAGAGGTTTTTGCACCACGGCGTAAACCCGAACGCCCGACGGCGCAGCCAATCCAAAACACGAGCAAGAACAAAATGCACTAAACGAACGAGATACAGACGGCATCCTGCAGAGTACGGCGAGGTTTCCCTGCGCAGCATCGCGCGAAGAACACTAAGCAAAAACGTTGCCAGAATGGTTAACCCATTGACGGGCTTGTGACATGTTTGAGTATAGAGCGCCGCGTTATGCCGCCTTGCGGGACGAGAAGAAATTACAGCGGAGATCACATATCGTTAACAATAAAGCCCATAAGTTGTGCAAAGGTCACGATTTGCACGTTTATGCGGCAATAAAGACCTAAACTTCAGCCCGGAGAGGGGTGAGAGATGTGTTAGGATCGTTTTCTTTTTATCAGGAGTGTCAGCGATGACTGAAGGCCCATTAAATGAAAGCGAAATGGCGTGGCTTGAAGAGACATTAATGTCTTACGGTCATGATGATGCGTCCGTACTTGACGTGTCTGAACTGGACGGCATGCTTACCGCAGTGCTTTCCGGTCCTGTTGTCGTTGAGCCAGATACCTGGCTGGTGGCGGTATGGGGTGGCGAGAAGTACATTCCGCGCTGGAAAAACGACCGCGAGATGAATCGTTTTATCGATCTTTGCTTTAAGCATATGAACGATATTGCCGAGCGCCTGAGCGAATATCCGGACCAGTTCGAACCGATGTTTGGCTATAACGACGTTGACGGTGAGACCTATACCGTGGTGGAAGAGTGGTGCTACGGCTACATGCGCGGCGTGGCGCTGACGGACTGGTCAGCCTTGCCGGACGAGCTAAAGGCCGATCTGGATGTGATTGCGCTGCACGGTAGCGAAGAGATCGGCGGCGAGCTGAATGAGCTGACCGAAGAAGAATATGCAGCCAGCATTGAACGTATCCAGCCAGCTGCGCTGCGCTTGTATAACTACTGGGTGAACAACCCGCAGCAGCCGGAAGTGAAGAAGCCGATGGTAAATGGCACGAAGGTTGGGCGTAACGATCCGTGTCCTTGCGGCAGCGGGAAGAAGTTTAAGAGCTGCTGTCTGCACTGACAAAAAAGGGGCTAATGATAGCCCCTTTATCGTTAACCCACTTCCGGCAGCATTCCCGCTGCAATCAACACCTGCACCAGAATAATCACCACCCCACAGCCAAACACAACGCACAGCAGCGGTTTCCCCCCAGCTACACGGTAACCCTGTTGAGGATGCTGCTGGCGACTCTTCCATGCCAGCAGGGAAGGGAGGAGCAGGGCCAGAACCGACAGTGCCACCCCCGCGTACCCCAGCGCCATCACAAACCCGCGAGGATAGAAGAGGGCGAAGGCCAGCGGCGGCAGGAAGGTGATTGCCCCGGTCTGTAAGCGTCCGGCTGCGGTATTGCGGCGCTGGAACAGGTCGGCCAGATAGTCGAACAGGCCGAGCGCCACGCCGAGGAACGAGGTCGCCAGCGCCAGGTCGGCAAACAGGTGTACCGCCAGCTCAACGTGCGGGGAGGTGACGACCTCCCGCAGCGCCAGCAGAAAACCGTTCAGACCCGCATGCTGTGCCATCAGCCCAATAAAGGTTGAAGAGTCAATGCTGCCCAGCGTAACCAGTTGCCAGAAAATGTAGGCAATAAGCGGGATCGCGCTTCCGATAACAAAGACGCGGCGCAGCTTGCGAATATCGCCGTTCATATAGCTCACGATGCTTGGCACGCTGCCGTGGAAGCCAAACGAGGTGAAAATCACCGGGATTGCGGAAAGCGCCAGCCCTTTTTCCAGCGGCAGCGTCAGCAGATTGACCTTATGAACATGCGGTGCCAGCAGGGCCAGCATGACAACCAGAAACAGAATTTTTGCGCTGAACAGGAAACGGTTAAACAGATCGACCAGCGATGTCCCCACGCAGACCACGCCGCCGCCGATGAGGGCAAAGAAGATAGCCCCCGTCGCCGGGGTAATGTCAGAGCCGAACCAGTCGTTAACGCTGGACGCGATCAATTCCCCGGCTCCGCTGATGTAAGCGGCAGTCAGGGCGTACATCAGGAACATCATGCTAAAGCCGGTTATCCACTGGCCGTAACGTCCCAGGTAGCGCGACGCAAGAGAACCCAGGCCGGTATCGGCGGGCACGTGCTGGTAAACCTCAAGCAGCAGCAGGGCGGTATAACACATTAACGCCCACAGGGTGCCCAGTAGCAGCAGGGTCATGCCAAATCCCACGCCAGCGGCGGCCAGTGGCATGGCCAGCATTCCTGCGCCAATTGTCGTTCCGGCGACGATAAAAATACTTCCCAGGGTTCTGTTTTTCACGCTTTCCTCTACAACGACTCTTATTCGCGAATAAATCTGCGGCGCAGAGTAAGGGAAAAGCCGTAACTCGTCAAACCACCGTTACAAGGGGTGTAATGAAAGATTTACGAACTGCCGGCCCTCTGATCCTTTTTAGGCGCAGGTCTACTTCATAAGGGCAATGTTGCTGCGCGACATTCCGGCGTAACGTAAATAATAAATATAAATTATCAAATTAAGTGAGGGTTTTATGGCTGGGGAGAATCCCTTTACTGCGGCATGGAGCCGGGGAGGCAACCTGTTGTGCCATGGCCACTGGATAATTAGCTGGCAGAACCAGCCCCTGATACTTCCCGAGTCCCGCCGCGAAAAGGATATGGGCACCTGGGCAATCTATTCGATTATCGATCCTGAAGATGAAACCTTTGCGCAAGGCTTACAGGAAGATGAGTGGATCATCGAGAATGTCGACTGGTTAACGGATATGTTCTTCGAGGTGGGTATTCCGCTGGAGACGGCCAGTTACCGCTATTTTTACCAGGCCGTGAATCCCCACGACTGGCGCTGCACCAGCTGTGCGGGGTGTATGTAAATTAACGCGGTGCAGGGAACCCGCACCGCGCTGAAATTAATTCTGCGTATCAAGCGTGGAAAGTTCTTTATCAATAAAGTAGAGACCTTCACCGGATTTACCCACCAGAGATAATTTATCCAGTACGGATTTAAACAGCTTCTCTTCTTCGTGCTGTTCTGCAACATACCACTGCAGGAAATTAAAGGTTGGGTAATCCTGGCTGGTCATTGCCGCATGCACCAGTTCGTTAATTTTCTGCGTGATCAGCTGTTCATGTTCGTAAGTGGCGCGGAACAGTTCATCGAGAGAATTATATTCAGCAAAAGGGGACGTCACGCTTTCAATGCGTGGCAGGCTGCCTGTATCGGTCAGATAATCAAACAGACGCTGCATGTGGGTCATCTCTTCCTGCGCGTGACGACGCAGAAATGCGGCTGCGCCTTCGAAACTGTGGTAGCTGCACCAGGCGCTCATCTGCTGGTAGAGCAGGGACGAAAACAGCTCAAGGTTCATTTGTGCGTTGAGCTTGTCGATCATTTCAGTTTTCAGCATGGTGGCGCTCCGGGTTATTATTTCTGGTTCACAATGAGCGACACTATAATTTGTTATTTAATTATTTGCAAAATGTAAAATTATTATTTCTTTATTCAAAATACGAATGGGAATAAAACGCATTGACGATTTTGACATTTATTAATGAGAATTGTTTTTGTTCTTAATAAAATAAGCTGCCAGCAGACGCTGGCAACGTTGATTAATACCAGGGATTGTTTGACTGAGGGTTAACGGCATAACCCATACATTTATACTGAATTGTCACGCTCTCATTCAGACACAGCGAGCCGCTGATGAGGGTGCAGGTTTTAATGGGCTGACCATAGGCTGAGGCGGTGGCATACCCCATGCGCTGACACGCTTTCGCCGCCGTACCGTTATTCACATACTCATCAGAATACGCATTTTGCAGTGCTGCCTGGCCGTAGTCGAGGCGGACGATGCCGTTTGGTGCGTCGAGGCTACTGACTTCAGCCTGGCGAGGGACCGTACACCCCGCGAGCAGCAGGATTGCACCAGCTACAATGACTCTTTTCATGGTTCGCTCTGAGTGGATGGAAATACGTTATCGTACCCGCAGATGTCAGCTGCAATGGCTGGAATAGCCGGACAATCTGCCCTCTCTCTTTGCAACGGGTCAGGGATGAATGCATATGCGCACAAAATCGTGATGCGAATCACAAAAACATTGATTTTTGTGATGGTGGTCATATTATAAGCACGTTGACAATAAAGTTGTATAACAAGTTAATGGAGCATCATCGTGAAACTGCGCAAAATCCTGAAAAGTATGTGGACCAATTATTGCCGCACGTTTAAAGACGTGCCGCCGGGTGCCATGTTCTGATAAAAAAACCTGCTTCGGCAGGTTTTTTTATCTCTGCGGGAGATGAAAGGGGCCACGTTTTGTTACTATGGCGGCCTTTCAATAAGGAGAAAACCCCATGTCTCAAAACCTGAGCGCCGATCAG
This sequence comes from Enterobacter sp. BIDMC92, assembly GCF_001030225.1. Lineage (NCBI taxonomy): Bacteria > Pseudomonadati > Pseudomonadota > Gammaproteobacteria > Enterobacterales > Enterobacteriaceae > Enterobacter > Enterobacter sp. BIDMC92. The sequence continues at coordinate 2,997,902 of NZ_KQ087598.1, read as the reverse complement.
GAACTGGTGTCTGACGTTGTCGCGTGCCAGCTGGTTATCAAACAAATTCTCGATGTTCTGGACGTGATTGCGCCGGTTGAAGTGCGCGAGAAGATGTCAACGCAGCTGAAAAATATCGATTTCACCAGCCATCCTGCTGCCGCTGATCCGGTTACGCTTCGGGCGATCCAGAAAGCCATCGCGCTGATTGAACTGCGATTCACTCCGCAGGGTGAGTCTCACTAAAGCGGGGAAGGGGCGACGGAACCTGTCGCCCGTTGATACCGTTAAAAGAAGGTCTGAACCAGCAGGTAGCTCGCCGCACACGCGCAGCTCACTCCAATCAGCCCTGGCAGAATAAAGCTGTGGTTGATGATAAATTTACCGATACGGGTGGTGCCTGACCGGTCAAAACCGATGCAGGCCAAATCGCTTGGATAGGTCGGCAGGACAAAATAGCCGTATGAGGCCGGGAAGAAGGCGATCAGCATCTTCGGATCGATACCCAGCATCAGGCCCATAGGCGCCACCGCCGTCAGCGCCGCCGCCTGGCTGTTCACCAGTTTTGACACCAAAAACAGCACAATGGCATAGGTCCACGGGTGGCTTTTCACCACCCCTTCCAGCGCCAGTTTTAACTCGTCGAGATGTGCCTGGAAAAAGGTATCACTCATCCATGCCACGCCGAACACCGAAAAGATCGCGACCATACCCGCCTTGAATACCGCGCCGTTAGATATGGCAGAGGCATTAACTTTGCAGGCCATCAGCATCACCGCGCCTGCAATAAGCATCATCATCTGGATGACCAGGTTCATCGACAGCGCCGTCATTTTGCCTTTCAGTTCAAAGGCGGGGCGTAATTCAGGGAATGCCCCCAGCAAAACGACCACGGCAATACCGGCAAAGAAAATCCACGTCGACCAGTAGGCTTGTTTGGGGAAACGTTGATTCAGTAACGTCTCCGTTCCGCCATAGATAAACTCGCGCTGCTTTGGATCCTTTAGTTTTTCCTGAAACTCCGCGTCATCAGCCAGCTCTTTCCCGCGGCGTAAACTCCACAGGGCCGCAATGGCCACGCCGAACAGTGACGCGGGAACCGACACGGCGAGGATCTCTAGGATGCCCCACGCGTGGCCGAGCCCATGCTGCGCCGCCAGGATGGAGACCAGCGACACCACGGCAACGGAAACGGGGGAGGCCGTAATCGCCATCTGTGAGGCGACCGATGCCACGGCCATTGGGCGCTCCGGGCGGATCCCTTTTTTCAGGGCGATATCCGCGATAATGGGGAACATGGTGTACACCACGTGCCCGGTACCGCACAGAAAGGTCAGCATCCAGGTGGTAAACGGGGCGAGGAGAGTGATGTGTTGCGGGTGTTTGCGCAGCAAACGTTCAGCAAACTGCATCATAACGTTGAGGCCGCCCGCCGTCTGCAGGGTGGCCGCGCAACCAATCACCGCAAGAATGGTTAGCATCACGTCAACCGGTGGCTTACCCGGCTGCAGACCAAAGACAAAACATAAAATGAATAGACCAATACCGCTTATTAACCCCAGCCCCATCCCGCCGTAACGTGTACCTGTCAGCAGGCAGAGGAGAATGACAACAAACTCAATGGTGATCATACTGCTCCCTCGTCGATGATTATGTAATTAAATAAATCATTACACGTTGTGTGGTTAATCATTGGGAGCGAGATCTGATTTGTTAAATTTCAGCAAAAAGAGGAGGTTGGGGATAAGAAGGGAAACCTGCCCCCGGACGGGAGCAGGTTAAAAGACTCAGTGATGCTGCACCGTCACAATATCGAGCAGATGACGGTCGGTTTGCTCGGGGCATAACCCTGCCTGCTGCGCGTTATGGATCTCATCCGCCAGCGTCTTCAGCAGCATGCCATCCTGCTGTTGCTCTCTGTCCATATCGCGTAAAAATTTAAGCGTAGTAATGTCCTGCTGGGCTTTGGCTTCATCGGCCAGCTTGCTGAGCGTACTGCAGCGCTGTTCATACTCGTCGAGCGTTTTCTGGAACAGTTCTTCCAGACAAGAGTAATTTTCGTTGATCCCATCAAGGGCTTTTACGACAGGATTTGCCCCTGCGGCTTTCAGGTAGTTAAAAACACGCATCATGTGCGTGACGTTACTTTGCGCCTGAGAGCGAAAGAATGTGGCAGAGCCCGTGAGACTGTTCTCGGCACACCATGCACTCAGGTGCAGGTGCAGATTAGAGGCATAGAACTCAAGGTTCATCTGCGCGTTAAGTTTTTGCATCATCGTTTGGGTAGCCATACTCATATCCTTATTGACTGTGGGACGTGATGTCCGTTGCTTAACCTGTGTGCCAGGCAAATACGAAGAAAAAAACAGAAATAGTCTTTCTGCAGTGACTAAAGTCGACCGAATTCACTTCCTGTGTTCGATAAAAATAAGCATACCCTTGTCTTTGGTCTAAGAAAACTCTTAATTGGGCTGTGTTTACCATACATTACAAAGTTTAATATAGTACAGAAAGTCAATTAGCTCGCCATGAAATAACTTATAGTTAAGTTTCTGATAATGATTGTTTTTTGTTCGTGTTATGCATTGTTACTCTTCCGGAAATAATTAACTGGAATAATGCTCGGTGAAAAATACAAATACAGCTTAATTATTTTTAATTTATGCTGGTGACGTAAAATTGAGTTAAATCAAATTTTGCAGAATAACGGTATTTCAGCTTCTCAGTTCTTCATGATCTTAAACCGGTTATCCCTTCGTTAACACGCCATGCGATTTTGCCTTCTTAAGGGCATCAGGGATTTCTTAGCTAATCTTATGGATAATCCTGCTTAACCCTTATTCAATTGTCAGACAAATATGCCCTTTTTTATGTCATTTTTCGCTGAATTTATGTACGCAATTACTGTAATTCTGCGGTGTGATGGGGCTCTCTTATGGATGATTAATTTCCCGCTAAAACTATCACCAGCAATAACGCTTATGACGAGGTAAGCGCTAATGCCTTGTTTTAAGTCCGATTAAATTAGAAGCACGCAAATATTCCCTACAGAAAAGAATGCTAAAGCTGGAGTTTACCATGCACAAATTTACTAAAGCGCTCGCGGCCATCGGTCTGGCTGCCGTTATGTCACAATCCGCTATCGCTGAGAATTTAAAACTCGGTTTTTTGGTAAAACAGCCCGAAGAACCCTGGTTCCAGACCGAGTGGAAATTCGCTGATAAGGCTGGGAAAGATTTAGGTTTTGAGGTGATTAAAATCGCCGTGCCAGACGGTGAGAAAACCCTGAACGCCATCGACAGCCTGGCGGCCAGCGGTGCGAAAGGTTTCGTTATCTGTACGCCGGATCCAAAGCTCGGTTCGGCCATTGCGGCGAAAGCTCGCGGTTACGACATGAAAGTCATTGCCGTTGACGATCAGTTCGTGAACGCCAAAGGCAAGCCGATGGACAGCGTCCCGCTGGTGATGATGGCGGCGACCAAAATTGGCGAGCGTCAGGGCCAGGAACTCTATAAAGAGATGCAAAAGCGTGGCTGGGATGTGAAAGAAACGGCGGTAATGGCGATCACTGCGGATGAACTGGACACGGCGCGTCGTCGTACCAGCGGTTCAATGGATGCCCTGAAAGCGGCCGGCTTCCCGGAAAAACAGATCTACAAAGTCCCCACCAAATCCAACGATATCCCGGGTGCTTTCGACGCCGCCAACTCCATGCTGGTTCAGCATCCGGAGGTGAAACACTGGCTGGTGGTCGGCATGAACGACAATACCGTGCTGGGCGGGGTACGCGCGACGGAAGGCCAGGGGTTCAAAGCACCTGATGTGATCGGGATTGGCATCAACGGCGTTGACGCGGTGAGTGAACTCTCTAAAGCGCAGGCCACGGGTTTCTACGGCTCTCTGCTGCCAAGCCCGGACGTTCATGGCTATAAGTCCAGCGAAATGCTCTACAACTGGGTAACCAAAGGGGTTGAGCCGCCGAAATTTACGGAAGTAACCGACGTGGTGTTGATCACCCGCGACAACTTCAAAGAGGAGCTGGCGAAAAAAGGACTGGGCGGTAAGTAATACGCGGTGATTGTGCCCCTCGCGCAGGGTGAGGGGCCTGACGTACACACTACAGGAATCACGGAGACGTTATGCGACAGTCTGATCCGTATCTCTCTTTTCGCGGCATCGGGAAAACATTCCCCGGTGTTAACGCGCTGACCGATATCAGCTTCGACTGCTATGCCGGCCAGGTTCATGCCCTGATGGGGGAAAACGGTGCGGGAAAATCCACACTGCTGAAAATCCTCAGCGGCAACTACACGCCAACGACCGGCACGCTGGCGATTCGCGGTGAAGAGGTGGCGTTTGCCGATACCACTGCGGCGCTAAACGCCGGGGTGGCCATTATCTATCAGGAGCTGCACCTCATCCCCGAGATGACCGTGGCGGAAAATATCTATTTAGGACAGCTTCCGCATAAAGGCGGCGTGGTGAATCGTTCGCTACTTAATTATGAAGCGGGGCTGCAGCTTAAACACCTGGGTTTGGATGTTGATCCCCAGACGCCGCTGAAATATCTCTCCATCGGCCAGTGGCAGATGGTTGAAATTGCCAAGGCACTGGCGCGTAACGCCAGAATTATTGCCTTTGATGAACCCACCAGTTCGCTCTCTGCGCGTGAAATCGACAATCTGTTTCGGGTGATCCGCGAACTGCGTCAGGAAGGGCGCACAATTTTGTACGTTTCACACCGTATGGAAGAGATTTTTGCCCTGAGCGATGCCATCACCGTGTTTAAAGATGGGCGCTATGTGCGCACCTTTACCGACATGGAGCAGGTTAACCATGACCAGCTTGTTCAGGCGATGGTCGGACGCGAGCTGGGTGATATTTATCACTGGAAGCCACGCGAGTACGGGCCTGAACGCCTGCGCCTGGACAATGTGAAAGCGCCGGGCGTGAGAACGCCGGTTTCGTTATCCGTACGCAGCGGTGAAATTGTCGGACTGTTTGGTCTGGTTGGGGCAGGGCGCAGCGAATTAATGAAAGGCTTGTTCGGCGGAACCCGTATCACCGATGGACAGGTTTCCATTGATGGTGAGCGGGTGGATATCCAGAAACCGGCCCATGCAATAAAAGCGGGGATGATGCTCTGTCCGGAAGACCGTAAGGCGGAGGGGATCATTCCGGTGCATTCGGTGCGCGACAACATCAATATCTCCGCCCGCCGTAAGTTTATTCGCGCAGGTTGCCTGATAAACGATAGTTGGGAGTCGAGCAACGCCGACCACCATATTCGCTCACTGAATATCAAAACGCCGGGACCCCAGCAGCTGATCATGAATCTTTCTGGCGGTAACCAGCAGAAGGCCATTTTAGGCCGCTGGCTGTCAGAGGATATGAAGGTCATTTTACTGGATGAGCCGACCCGCGGGATCGATGTGGGGGCAAAACACGAGATATATAACGTGATCTATGAACTGGCAAAACGCGGCGTGGCGGTACTCTTCGCCTCCAGCGATCTGCCGGAGGTGCTTGGCGTGGCCGACCGCATTGTGGTGATGCGTGAAGGCGAAATTGCCGGTGAATTACTTCATGAACAGGCGAATGAACAACAGGCGTTGAATCTCGCCATGCCTAAAGTCAGCCAGGCTGTCGCCTGAGTAAGGAGTTAATGATGTCCTCTGTTACTACATCCGGAGTGCCGAAGTCGAAGTCGGCGTTGAGTGTGGGGCGTATCTGGGATCAATACGGCATGCTGGTGGTTTTTGCCGCGCTCTTCCTGGCCTGTGCGATCTTCGTTCCTAATTTTGCCACCTTCATTAATATGAAGGGGCTGGGGCTGGCCATTTCAATGTCCGGAATGGTGGCCTGCGGGATGCTGTTCTGTCTGGCCTCCGGCGATTTTGACCTCTCGGTGGCGTCGGTGATTGCCTGTGCTGGCGTCACCACGGCCGTGGTGATCAACATGACGGAGAGTTTGTGGATTGGCGTGCTGGCCGGTCTGTTACTTGGCGTTATCAGTGGTCTGGTGAACGGTTTTGTTATCGCACGTCTGAAGATTAACGCCCTGATCACCACCCTTGCGACGATGCAAATTGTCCGCGGGCTGGCCTATATCATCTCCGACGGTAAAGCGGTGGGGATTGAAGACGAGCGCTTCTTTACCCTGGGTTATGCGAACTGGCTGGGTCTGCCTGCGCCTATCTGGCTGACCGTCGCCTGCTTGATCCTGTTCGGCTTCCTGCTTAACCGGACCACCTTTGGCCGTAACACCCTGGCAATTGGCGGTAATGAAGAAGCGGCTCGTCTGGCTGGGGTGCCGGTGGTACGCACCAAGATTATTATCTTTGTGCTCTCAGGGCTGGTTTCTGCCGCCGCGGGGATTATCCTGGCGTCGCGTATGACCAGCGGCCAGCCAATGACCTCCATCGGTTATGAGCTGATCGTCATCTCCGCCTGCGTTTTAGGGGGCGTTTCCCTCAAAGGCGGCATCGGAAAAATCTCATATGTGGTGGCCGGTATCCTGATTCTGGGGACGGTAGAGAACGCCATGAACCTGCTGAATATTTCGCCGTTCTCTCAGTACGTGGTGCGGGGTCTGATCCTGCTGGCAGCCGTGATTTTCGACCGTTACAAGCAAAAAGCGAAGCGAACTGTCTGACCCTTTTTCTTCTCTTTCATTGCTCAACTAATAACCATAGTTGACCCCTTCACCGCCCCGCCAGTAAAACTGGCGGGGCGGTTGTCAAATGGCGAGCGACGTCACACTGTCTATACTTACATGGCTATGAAAGAGGTAAAGGCGTTTACCTCTCGTAAACCGTAAGGAGGAAAAGGGTGGCTGACTTGTTAACCGCACCGCCTGTACTGCCCGGACATTATGCTTTCTTTTTCGATCTCGACGGCACGCTCGCCGGGATAAAACCGCACCCCGATCAGGTGTCTATTCCGGAGGCGGTGTTACAGGATTTGCATCAGCTCTCGCGTATGAATGAGGGAGCACTGGCATTGATATCAGGGCGCTCAATGGCCGAGCTGGACATGCTCGCCAGTCCATACCACTTTCCGCTGGCCGGTGTACACGGAGCGGAGCGCCGCGACATCCATGATCAAACGCATATCGTTTCACTCCCCGACGCACTCACGCAAACGCTCCAGAAGCAGCTCTCTGCTGCGCTGGCCGACCTGCCAGGCACCGAGCTGGAAGCCAAAGGCATGGCCTTCGCCCTGCATTATCGCCAGGCACCGCAGCATGAAGAGGCTGTACTGGCCCTGGCTCAGTCGGTTGCGGATGCGCATCCGCAGCTGGCACTGCAGCCCGGTAAATGCGTCGTGGAGTTAAAACCGAAAGGGATCAATAAAGGTGCGGCCATTGCCGCGTTTATGGCGACACCGCCTTTCAAAGGGCGGACGCCCGTTTTCATAGGGGATGACCTGACCGACGAGGCCGGGTTTCGTGTGGTAAATCAGGCCGGAGGGATCGCCGTCAAGGTGGGGCCTGGTGACACTGTCGCCGAATGGCGGCTGGCGGATGTCGCCAGCGTCTGGCAGTGGATATCTGACATCGCTAACCAGCAACAACAACAAATAGCGCAAAACAAAGGGGGAAACCATTATGGGTCGCTTAGTCGTCGTCTCTAACCGAATTGCACCGCCTGATGATAAAAAAGCCAGTGCAGGTGGCCTGGCGGTAGGGGTATTAGGTGCCTTAAAAGCTGCTGGCGGGCTGTGGTTTGGCTGGAGTGGTGAAATCAGTGAAGAAGAGAAACCGCTAAAAAAGGTCACGCGCGGAAACATCACGTGGGCTTCATTCGCCCTGAAAGAGAAAGATTACGACGAGTACTACTCGCAGTTCTCCAATGCCGTTCTGTGGCCTGCGTTTCACTATCGCCTTGACCTGGTGAAATTCCAGCGTGAATCCTTTGAAGGCTATGCGCGGGTGAATGCGCTGCTGGCGGATAAACTGCTGCCTTTAATCGAAGAAGACGATATTTTATGGATCCACGATTATCACCTGCTGCCCTTCGCCAGAGAGCTGCGCAAGAGGGGAGTCAATAACCGGATCGGCTTCTTCCTGCACATTCCGTTCCCGACGCCGGAGATCTTTACCGCGCTGCCGCCGCATGAAGAATTGCTGGAGGCGCTGTGTGATTATGATTTACTGGGCTTCCAGACTGAAAATGACCGCCTGGCGTTCCTTGACTCGGTGTCAGGTAAAGCGCGTCTGGTGACCAAAGGGGGCAAGACCCATACGGCGTGGGGGAAAACCTTCCATACCGAAGTCTATCCGATAGGGATTGAACCTGACGAAATCGCTGAGCAGGCCGCCGGTCCGCTGCCGCCTAAGCTGGCGCAGCTTAAGAATGAACTCAAGCACGTCAAAAATATCTTCTCGGTCGAGCGTCTTGATTATTCCAAAGGGCTGCCGGAACGTTTCCTGGCGTATGAAACGCTGCTGGATAAATACCCGCAGCATCACGGTAAAATTCGCTATACCCAGATAGCGCCGACCTCGCGCGGTGAGGTTCAGGCCTACCAGGACATTCGTCATCAGCTGGAAACTGAAGCAGGGCGCATTAATGGTCGCTACGGCCAGCTGGGCTGGACGCCGCTCTTTTATCTGAATCAGCATTTTGACCGCAAGATCCTGATGAAGGTCTTCCGCTATGCGGATGTCGGCCTCGTCACGCCGCTGCGGGATGGGATGAACCTGGTCGCGAAGGAGTATGTGGCGGCTCAGGACCCTGCCGACCCTGGGGTGCTGGTGCTTTCCCAGTTTGCCGGGGCCGCAAATGAACTCACCTCAGCGCTTATTGTAAACCCTTACGATCGCGATGATGTGGCAAACGCGCTGAATCGAGCCCTGACGATGCCGCTCACGGAGCGTATTTCCCGCCATGCTGAAATGATGGAGACGATCCGTAAGAACGATATTAATCACTGGCAGGCGCGCTTTATTCAGGATCTGCGTGATATCGCCCCGCAAAGCCATGAAGGCTACCTGCAAAAAAAGATCGCGACTTTCCCTAAACTCGCCTGATTTTATACTGGGGGGTTAACGCCCCCCAAGCGGCACTAACAGCACATCAACCTGGCTTGAGGCGACAATAGATTTTGCCGCGCAGGCCGCGCGCGATAAAAAGCTATGGTTGTGATTTCCGCATATCACTAAATCAATATTCTGTTTACGACACATATCCAGAATATGGGCATTAAGTTCGCCTGTCGCTATTACGGTTTCATAAACAGGATATTGTGCCTTTTCGACCAGCTCACGCAGAAATTGCTGCGTTTCCTCCTGCAGGACCTCACGAATATCCTCCAGCATCGGGGCTGCCAGCTGATTATACATCTCGGGTTCGGCCGCCAGTGTTATAAGACTGATACGCGCATTGTGGGGTCTGGCAATCGAAACGGCCCGGGCGAGGAGTTGATGGCTTTCGGGAGAAACAGCAACAGAAACAAGAAGATGGGAGTAACTCATGGCGCACTCCTTAGATGTCTGACAGACAGCGTGTGATCACCATTACCGCGATTTGCCTGGATCTGCAAGAGCGGATTACGACATTAGTGTGAAGCTTATCATAATTATTCATTAATTATTCTTATAAGAAGAATAACTGAAAAATGGCTCTAAATGAAAAAAATTAACAACTTAACGTAAATCACACAAATGCACCTTTTCCCTGTTTAATCGTTCCTGGTCGTTACAAAATCATTTCGAATAGTTTCTTTATGAAACAGTGTTTTTAGGCTGTTTGTATAACTCTATGTTTTTTCAAGGTAAGAAAAATGTGTCACGCAGAGGCGTCTGGCGAGAATGTTTCTGACAGTCGCCCGGGACAGAGTAAGCACGTTACGTGCCAGTTCTTTTAAGCCATCTGCATGAGTATTCGTCATTAAAGAATACAAAATAGTCCTGATTGGTCAATAAATGTACAAATTACAAGTCATACTGATGGATTTATGGGGCAAATTCACTTAAATTGTGTGACGTAGATCACATTTTTTTTAAATTTGAGGGTGGCTGGATTGTATGTGGCAAAACTGACGAGTAGAGTTTGCGTCGAATTAGGAAAAATCTTAGTTATTTGTAAGAAATGATAAAACACGTAAGGGACGCATTCGCGATTTCTCTCTTACGCGTTTCAGTGAATACAAACCTAAATTCAACTATGCATTTAGCCTTTTCTTTTTTATACCGGGTGATTTCCCGGCGACATCACGGGGTGCGGTCTTTCCGCATAAAAATAATAGTTGGTTATTCGGGATGGGAACAATGCATACATCCGAGTTGCTAAAACATATCTATGACATCAATTTGTCGTATTTACTGCTCGCGCAGCGTTTGATTAGTCAGGACAAAGCGTCCGCGATGTTTCGTCTGGGTATTAACGAAGAAATGGCAACCATGCTGGGTGGTTTAACCCTCCCACAGATGGTTAAACTGGCTGAAACGAATCAACTGGTTTGCCAGTTCCGTTTCGACGATGCGCAGACCATCACGCGTCTGACCCAGGAGTCCCGCGTTGACGATCTTCAGCAGATCCATACCGGTATTCTTCTTTCCACGCGCTTGCTTAACGAAATCAGCCAGCCTGATGACGTAGCCCGTAAGAAAAGGGCCTAGCAATGAGCGAGAAAAGCATTGTTCAGGAAGCGCGTGACATACAGCTGGCGATGGAGCTGATTACACTGGGTGCTCGTTTACAAATGCTTGAAAGCGAGACTCAGCTCAGCCGTGGTCGTCTCATCAAGCTGTACAAAGAGTTACGTGGTAGTCCCCCGCCAAAAGGCATGCTGCCGTTTTCTACCGACTGGTTTATGACATGGGAGCAGAATATTCACGCGTCCATGTTCTGTAATGCCTGGCAGTATCTTCTCAAAACCGGTTTGTGTAGCGGCGTAGATGCCGTGATCAAAGCGTACAAACTTTACCTTGAACAATGCCCACAGCAGGAAGAAGGCCCTCTGCTGGCGCTGACCCGCGCATGGACGCTGGTGCGTTTTGTTGAGAGCGGAATGCTTGAACTGTCGCGCTGCAATTGCTGCGATGGCAATTTTATTACCCATGCTCATCAGCCTGCAGGCAGCTTCGCCTGTAGTTTATGTCAGCCTCCATCCCGTGCAGTAAAAAGACGTAAACTTTCCCGGGATGCTGCCGATATTATTCCACAACTGCTGGATGAACAGATCGAACAAGCTGTTTAACCCGAACGTGTGGGAAAGATTCCAGCAGCGGTAAGCAATTACCGCTGCTTTTTTTTACTCCGCAAACGGTAAACGCTGCGAGCTGGACGTCCTTGCCATAGTCACTAGCGGAAGGATGATGTCGTGCTTATCTTATTAGGTTACCTGGTAGTTCTCGGTACAGTTTTCGGCGGTTACATGATGACCGGCGGGCACCTTGGAGCACTCTATCAACCGGCTGAACTTATTATCATCGGCGGTGCAGGGGTAGGGGCTTTTATCGTTGGTAACAACGGTAAATCGATCAAGGGGACGCTGAAAGCTATTCCATTGCTGTTCCGTCGTTCGAAATACACCAAAAGCATGTATATGGACCTGCTGGCACTGCTCTATCGCCTGATGGCGAAGTCGCGTCAGCAGGGGATGTTCTCGCTTGAACGGGATATCGAAAACCCGAAAGAGAGCGAAATTTTTGCCAGCTATCCGCGTATTCTTGCTGACGCCATGATGCTGGATTTCATCGTCGATTATCTGCGACTCATCATCAGCGGCAACATGAACACCTTCGAAATCGAAGCGCTGATGGATGAAGAGATTGAAACCCACGAAAGTGAATCTGAAGTACCGGCCAACAGTCTGGCGCTGGTGGGTGACTCCCTGCCGGCATTCGGTATCGTTGCTGCGGTCATGGGGGTGGTTCACGCCCTGGCGTCGGCAGACCGCCCGGCAGCCGAACTGGGTGCGCTGATTGCCCACGCGATGGTGGGCACCTTCCTCGGTATCTTGCTGGCGTACGGCTTTATCTCTCCTCTGGCCAGCGTCCTGCGCCAGAAGAGCGCGGAAACCACCAAAATGATGCAGTGTGTGAAGATCACGCTGCTCTCTAACCTCAACGGTTATGCGCCACCGATCGCGGTTGAATTTGGCCGTAAAACGCTTTATTCCAGCGAGCGTCCGTCGTTTATCGAGCTTGAAGAACACGTGCGTGCGGTGAAAAACCCAAACCAACAGACGACAACTGAGGACGCATGAAAAACCAGTCCCATCCGATCGTCATCGTAAAAAAACGCAAGCACAAGGGCGGGGGTCATGGCGCACACGGCTCCTGGAAAATCGCGTACGCTGACTTTATGACCGCAATGATGGCGTTCTTTCTGGTGATGTGGCTGATCTCCATCTCCAGTCCGAAAGAACTGATCCAGATTGCCGAATATTTCCGAACGCCGCTGGCGACGGCGGTGACCGGTGGGCCGCGTATCTCTAACAGCGAAAGCCCAATCCCCGGTGGGGGCGATGATTACACCCAGCAAAAGGGTGAGGTGAAAAAAGAGCCGAACATCGACGAGCTGAAAAGAAAGATGGAGCAGGCGCGGCTGAAGAAACTGCGTGGCGATCTCGATCAGTTGATTGAAGCGGATCCGAAGCTGCGCGCATTGCGCCCGCACCTGAAAATCGACCTGGTGCAGGAAGGGCTGCGTATTCAGATTATTGATAGCCAGAACCGCCCGATGTTCAAAACCGGGAGCGCGGAAGTTGAACCGTACATGCGCGATATTCTGCGCGCCATTGCTCCGGTGCTGAACGGCATTCCTAACCGCATCAGCCTGTCAGGACACACGGATGATTTCCCGTACGCCAGTGGGGAGAAGGGATACAGCAACTGGGAGCTTTCTGCCGATCGTGCCAACGCCTCGCGTCGCGAGCTGGTGGCCGGTGGGCTTGATGATGGCAAGGTACTGCGCGTGGTCGGCATGGCAGCAACCATGCGCGTTTCCGACCGCGGGCCGGATGACGCCATCAACCGTCGTATCAGTCTTTTAGTGCTGAACCAGCAGGCGGAGCAGGCCATCCTGCATGAAAACGCCGAAAGTCAGAATGAGTCACTGGACGATTTAAAACAGCCTGGGGCCGTTCCTTCGGCTGCCGTTCCAACATCGCCACCAGCCAATCCGAGGTGATAGCGTGAGCATGGATATTAGCGATTTTTACCAGACATTCTTTGATGAAGCCGACGAATTGTTGGCCGATATGGAGCAACACTTACTCGATCTGGTGCCCGAAGCACCGGATTCCGAGCAGCTCAATGCCATCTTCCGTGCGGCGCATTCCATTAAAGGCGGAGCCGGAACGTTTGGATTTACCATCCTGCAGGAGACTACCCATTTAATGGAGAACCTGCTTGATGAAGCACGACGCGGTGAGATGCAGCTCAATACCGACATTATCAACCTGTTTTTGGAAACCAAAGATATTATGCAGGAACAGCTCGACGCCTATAAAAGTTCGGCAGAGCCTGATGCCGCCAGCTTTGAATACATCTGCAATGCGCTGCGCCAGCTCGCGCTCGAAGCGAAAGGTGAGGTTGCCGCAGCCGTGGTTCCGGCCGCAAAGCTGAGCGTTGTCGATGCGGTTGCCGCACCGGCGTCTGCCCCTGTCGACGCACCGGCGGGCAAACTGCGCGTGGTGCTGTCACGCCTGAAAGAAAATGAAGTCAACCTGCTGGAAGAAGAGCTGGGTAACCTGGCGAAATTAAGCAACGTAGTAAAAGGCAAAGACAGCCTGGCTGCAACGCTGGATGACGGTATCAGTCAGGACGACATCGTGGCGGTGCTGTGCTTTGTGATTGAAGCCGACCAGATTGCCTTTGAAACCGAAACCGTCGCGGTTGAAGCCCCAGCTGCAACGGAAGAGGTGGCAGTCGTCCCTCAGGCGGCGGCCCCGGCTGTTGCGCCTGCGGCCCCGGCATTAAAAGCGGTGCCAAAAGAGACTGCCGCGCCGGGCCGTGGTGAAAAACCTGCCGCGCGCGCCAGCGAGTCAACCAGTATCCGCGTTGCGGTTGAGAAGGTCGATCAGCTGATTAACCTGGTGGGCGAGCTGGTCATCACGCAGTCGATGCTGGCGCAGCGTTCCAACGAACTGGACCCGGTTACGCACGGCGACCTGATTACCAGCATGGGTCAGCTGCAGCGTAACGCCCGCGATCTGCAGGAATCAGTGATGTCCATCCGTATGATGCCAATGGAATATGTCTTCAGCCGCTTCCCGCGTCTGGTCCGCGATCTGGCCAGCAAGCTGAATAAACAGATTGAACTGACCCTGATGGGTAGCTCAACCGAACTCGATAAGAGCCTGATCGAACGCATCATTGACCCGTTAACCCACCTGGTGCGTAACAGCCTCGACCACGGTATTGAACTGCCGGAAAACCGCATTGCTGCCGGGAAATCCCCGGTCGGGAATCTGATCCTCTCTGCGGAGCATCAGGGCGGAAACATCTGCATTGAAGTGACCGATGACGGCGCGGGCCTTAATCGCGAGCGCATCCTGGCAAAAGCGATTTCGCAGGGGATGGCGGTTAGCGAGAACATGACTGATGAAGAAGTGGGGATGCTGATCTTTGCTCCGGGCTTCTCTACCGCAGAGCAGGTGACCGACGTCTCCGGGCGCGGCGTCGGCATGGACGTGGTGAAACGTAACATCCAGGAGATGGGCGGCCACGTTGAGATCCAGTCTAAACAGGGTTCCGGCACCACCATTCGCATCCTGCTGCCGCTGACGCTGGCGATCCTGGACGGCATGTCAGTCAAAGTGGCGGACGAAGTCTTTATCCTGCCGCTGAACGCCGTAATGGAATCCCTGCAGCCGCGTGAGGAAGATCTGCATCCGCTGGCGGGCGGCGAGCGCGTTCTCGAAGTGCGCGGGGAGTATCTGCCGCTGGTGGAACTGTGGAAAGTATTTGAAGTGGACGGGGCGAAGACAGAGGCCACGCAGGGTATCGTTGTGATCCTGCAAAGTGCGGGCCGCCGCTACGCGCTGCTGGTTGATCAGCTGATTGGTCAGCACCAGGTGGTGGTGAAGAACCTCGAAAGCAACTACCGCAAAGTGCCGGGTATTTCTGCCGCCACCATTCTGGGTGATGGTAGCGTGGCGCTGATCGTCGATGTGTCGGCGCTTCAGGGATTAAATCGTGAACAACGTGTGGCGTACACAGCCGCCTGATTAAGTAGAAGGTAATAACATGACCGGTATGAGTAATGTAACGAAACTGGCGGGCGAGCCATCAGGGCAGGAATTCTTGGTATTCACTTTAGGCGATGAGGAGTACGGCATCGATATCCTGAAAGTGCAGGAAATCCGTGGTTATGATCAGGTTACCCGCATCGCTAACACGCCTGCTTTTATTAAAGGTGTTACCAACCTGCGCGGCGTGATTGTGCCTATCGTTGATCTGCGCGTGAAGTTCAGCCAGGGCGACGTTGACTACAACGACAACACCGTGGTGATCGTCCTGAACCTTGGGCAGCGCGTGGTGGGTATTGTGGTGGACGGCGTCTCTGATGTGCTCTCCCTGACGTCGGACCAAATCCGCCCTGCGCCGGAGTTTGCAGTCACGCTGTCGACCGAATATCTGACCGGTCTGGGTGCGCTGGGTGAGCGTATGCTGATTCTGGTCAATATTGAAAAGCTGCTGAACAGTGAAGAGATGGCGCTGCTGGATATCGCGGCGAACCATGTAGCGTAGGTCAATGCAAAACGGCAACCCAGGTTGCCGTTTTTTGTGTTTGCTCCCTCTCCCTTCGGGGTGAGGGAGCAAACACAAAATAATGTCTGCTCCGACGACCCCCTCTCCCTTGAGGGAGAGGGCTGGGGTGAGGGGGAACATACGGCTCTGGTGGACATTCCGTTCACTTTATGTTCAATGCTACTCTGTAACAACATGACCAGTGAACGTGCCAGGGCGGCTCAATCGCCACCGCCCTGGCGACCCGGGCTCCCGGCGGTAAATCGCCGCTTCGCGGTACCCTCAGCTTATTCCTCCAGGCTATCGGGTCGGGCATGAGCCTGCATCCCTGCAGGCCACGCCCTCTCGGCGCATCCCTGCGCCTCGCCCCGGCCTTACGGAAACGCCTCGGCGATTTACAGCCGGACCAGGGCATCGCTGTAATTCATTCATTTCCCTGAAACAACCTTCGTCGCTTCAGGTAAAAAATTACTGGGGATTCCTCAGCCCTTCGGGAGAGGCTGGGGTGAGGGCATCAGGCCTCACCCTTTTTTATGTCATTACGCTTCCTGCTCCACCAGCTCAGCTTCCGCGTCCCGCGCGCCTTCATTCTGCGACAGCATCGCGGTCGCAATACCATTCCCCAGCACGTTAATCGCCGAACGGCCCATATCCAGGAAGTGGTCAATCCCCATCAGCAGCAGAATACCAGCCACCGGAATGTTAAAGCTTGGGATCGTCGCGGCCAGCACCACCAGCGAAGAGCGCGGTACGCCCGCAATCCCTTTTGAAGCCAGCATCAGGGTCAACATCAGAACGGTAACTTCCGAGAAGCTCAGGTGAATATTGTACGCCTGCGCGATAAACATCGAGGCGAACGAGCAGTACACCATCGAACCCACCAGATTGAAGGAGTAGCCAATCGGCAGCACGAAAGAGGCAATGTTGCGTGAACAGCCAAAACGCTCCAGCTGTTCCAGCGTTTTTGGATAGGCGGCTTCAGAACTGCTGGTGGTAAACGCCACCAGTACCGGGTCTTTCAGCATGCTGACCAGACGGAACACCTCTTTTTTCAACACCATGTAACCCACGGCCAGCAGCACCATGCAGGTGAGAAGAATGGCAACATAATAGCCGCCAATAAAGGAGGCATAATTCAACAGAATGCCAAGACCCTGCGTGGCAATTACGGAAGAAATCGCCGCGAAAATTGCCAGCGGGGCAACGTACATCACGTAGCCCGTCACCTTCAGCATGATATGGGAAACCACATCCAGCGCGGCCACCAGCGGTGCGTTGAATTTCTGCCCCAGCGACGCGCCGCCAATGCCGAAGAACATTGAAAACACCACAATCTGCAGGATCTCGTTGTTCGACATCGCCCCAGCGATACTGGTCGGAATGGTGTGAGAGAGGAACGCCTTCAGCGTCATGCCGCCCACGGCCAGGCCAGTATCAACCGCCTCGGTAGGGATAGTCAGGTTCAGGCCGCTTCCCGGATGCTCCAGGGTGACGATAAACAGGCCGACCAGAATCGAGAGCACGGATGAGCTGATAAACCACACCATCGCTTTGCCCCCAACGCGACCAATCGTGGAGGTTTCGCCCAGTTTCATGATGCCGACGGTCAGCGTGCTGAAGACCAGGGGGGCAATGACCATTTTGATCAGACGAAGGAAGATATCGGTCAGAAGGGTAATGTTATCCGACCAGGCTTTGATGGCATCCGCAGATGCATACTCATGAATTGCTGCCCCTGAAAGAATACCCGCCAGCATGAATATCACGATGAAGAGTGTGAGTTTGTTTGCACTTGCCACGAAAAAAGACCCTCTATGCGCTTCTGATGGAGCCCGCGTCGATACATATAAATTTTTTATTACAACGCGGGAAATTATTCGGCACATAAATTGACGCAAACGGTAGGGGGTTACAACTCCTTTTTAAGTTTTATTAATTTTGTTGTTAATGTGCCGACGATATATTGTGACGCTTATCACATTTTTGCGGATATATCCTCCGTAAAAGCGGCAAAATATTTCTGCTTTTCAATTTAACGTTCTGTTTTTTATAAATAAACTGTGTCAATAAGACATTGGTGTGTCCTGCCATGCGCCGGGTGGTCGAAGCGATATCCGTAAACTAAATTCTCAATAACCCCCTCAGAGGAACGTTAAGCGGGGCTAACATCTTGAACACTCGAAATAAAAAGTGGCATGGGAACGGAAATGTCTTCTGGAGGGTGGTAAATGAAAAGAAAACGCCTTTTGATCTGCGCTGGCACTTTACTGATGGCGACAACCATCCACCAGGCGTTGGCCGTGACCAGCAGCGGCACCATCGGGGCCACGCTGACGCTGACAAATGGTTGTCTGATCAACGGATCGCCCACGCAAAATGGGATTAATTTCGGTACGCTGGATTTCGGCACCCATCCTGCAACGTTTTCCACCCTGACCACACAATTAACCGGCGCCAGCGGCGGAAACACCTTCACCATCCAGTGCACCACCGCCAGCTATTCGGTGGCGATCACCGGCAACGCCAACTCCACCGCACCCGGTACCGTGGTCGGGACTCCGGGCACCCCTGCGCGTTATCTGGTCAATACGGCCAATGCGGCGCAGGGCGTGGCGTACAGCCTGTATAGCGACAGCGGATTTAACTCCGTAATTGCCAATAACACCGCGTTGTCGGCCGCCTCTACGGCGGGTGGCGTCGACAGTTACACTCTTTACGGGCGTATTACCGGCGGCGGTAACAGCGTAACGGTCGTACCGGGCACGTACACCGACACGATAAACGTCAGCGTAACCTATTAGTTCAGCACGGCCATGACGGCATCTCTTAGAGGTCTGCGCAAATGCGCAGAGGGACACGTGCAGCCATTTTTCGCGCTGATGGTCGGATTGCTCATGCTGCCCACGGCGGAGGCGGTGACATCACAGTCCTTTAAGGTCAGCGCCACCATTGTACCGGGCTGCGCGGTGGCCACCGGCAGCGGAGGCCTTCTCGGTACGCTGGATTTTGGCAGCCATAACGGTGTCGAGAGCGCGCCGGTAAGCACCAGCTTTGTACCAAACGGCGCATTGTCCATTGCCTGTACGCCTGGCGTGGCGCTGAGCATGAGCATCAATGGCGGTCAAAATTACGCCTCCCTTCGCCGTATGAAACGGACCAATGGCCCGGAAATGGTGGGATACCGGCTCTACAGCAGCAGTTCACTGGCTGCCAACAGCGAAATAGGCGTCAACCAGGCGATACCAGTGACCTATAGCAATAGCAATAATATCGCGCTGCCGCTTTTTGGCGTGGCGCTACTGACCGGGTTCAGCCCGGCAGGAACCTATTCCGATCAGCTCACCGTGACCTTGTCATGGTAATAAAGGGAGAGTGTCGATGAAGCCATTTTTCAGACGTTTTGGTCTGGCGGGGGCCTTGTTTCTGGCGGCAACAGGCCAGGTACAGGCGGCCGCCACCATACTGTTATGGCCTATCGATCCGTGGCTTGCGGCAGACGCTAAGGCCACGGAGCTGTGGATCCAGAACCAGGGAAACAGCGCGACGACGATGCAGGTGCGCATTGTGCGCTGGAAGCAGGAGAACGGGCACGAACGTTATACCGCGCAGCAGGATGTGGTCGCCAGCCCGCCGATCGTTACGATTGCCGCCGGCAGTAAACAGCTTATTCGCCTGATCAAACAGGCCTCCGTTCCTGCGGGCGTCGAGCAAGCCTACCGCATTATTGTGGATGAAATCCCTCAGGCTGACGTTAAAGCCGAACCCGCCATCGGCCTCAAGTTACAGATGCGTTATTCCATTCCGCTGTTTGTTTATGGCCTGGGGATCCCGACCATAAAAGAGGGCGCGCATCACGCGGTGGTGGAGACCCGAAATCTGAGCTGGCGGGTCACGCAGGCGGGCGGACAACCGGCCCTGGAGGTGCAGAATCGGGGGGATGTCCATGTCAGGCTGAGTCAGGTCGCGCTGGAGCAGGGAGGGCAGAAACGCACGATTGCGGAGGGATTACTGGGTTATGTCCTGCCAGGCAGCAGCCGCAGCTGGCCGATACCCGCAGGCGTACGTCAGCCAGAGCGGATGAGCGCGCAGATTAATGCCAGGGACGCACAATGGCAGTCGACGCCCGTCAACTGACGCCGGTCATGATGATTCTGCTTTGCGTCAGTTCCGCGACCTGGGCTGAGCCCGGCGACGATGCTCTCCCGCCACCTCCCCAGGCGCAGGCGATCAATGATGAGGCCGTCTTTCAGCTTGCCCTCGTCCTGAACCATTACGATACCGGCCTGGTTGTGCCGGTGACGCAACGTAAAGGCGCGTTCTTTATCTCCAGCGCCGATTTGCTGCGCGCAGGGCTGCCCCCGGAGCATGTCCCCACCGGCGAGGTGAATCTCTCCTCGCTTTCCCGGGTGAGGGTGGAGTACGACAGTGCCGCCCAGCGCCTGCTGCTGACCGTTCCCCGCGACTGGGTTACTGCCCGCGTGACCCCCTTCGGTGCGCAAACGGCGCAGACCAAACCGCACTTTGGCCGCGGTGCGCTGCTCAATTACAATCTCTACACCAACCACACGGAACATATCGGCGGTCAGGCCTCGCTCTGGCATGAGTTTCGCTACTTCAACGAGAACGGTTCGTTTTCCTCCACCGGCTACGCGCGGGAAAATTTCACCGGTAACGACGGCCAGCAGGAAGGGTATGTCCGCTATGACACGACCCTGCTGTTCACAAACGAAGACGATGCCATAAGCTGGAGCGTGGGCGATGTGATCAGCGACGCCCTGACCTGGAGCTCCAGCGTGCGGATGGGCGGGATCAGCGTCGGGCGGGATTTCTCCCTGCGCCCTGATCTGGTGACATGGCCGCTGCCCGAGTTCTCGGGGGACGCCGCGGTACCCACCTCGGTCGATCTCTTTATCAATGGCTATCGCTCCGGCTCAACCCAGCTTCAGCCGGGTCCCTTCACGCTGACCAATCTGCCCTATATAAACGGCGCCGGGGATGCGGTGCTGGTCACCACCGATGCGCTGGGGCGCCAGGTGAGCACCACGCTACCGTTTTATGTCACCAGCGATCTGCTGAAACAAGGGCTAAGCGACGGCGCCGTGACCCTGGGCAGCCTGCGTCGCAATTACGGCATTAAGAATTTCGACTACGGCTCTGCGGCAGGCAGCGGCTCGTATCGCTATGGGGTAACGGACTGGCTGACGCTGGAAGGCCACGCGGAAGGGGCGCAGGCGCTGGGGCTGGGTGGGGTGGGGACGGTGCTTAAGCTCGGCCAGTTTGGCGTGGTGAATACCGCTTACACGCAAAGCCGCATGGGCGGGGATGCCGGCGGGCAGGTCAACTGGGGTTACCAGTACAGCACCAGCGAGTTTAGCGTGGCCACCCAGCACTCGCGCCGCGACCGTGGCTTTGGCAATCTCGCCCTCTACGACCAGCCGACGGTCTATGACGAAAACGACAGACCCATCGCCAGCTTTAGTCGTAATACGGACCAGTACTCGCTGACCTTCAATCTGGGACAGTACGGCAACATTGGGGCGGCCTGGATCGGTGTGGAGAGCTTTGACAGTCAAAAAACGGAGCTGCTGAACCTCTCCTGGAGCCGTAATTTGTGGGGGGCGAGTAGTATTTATCTCGCCGCGAGCCGGGACCAGCAGCAGGGAGACTGGACGGTCGCACTGTCGCTGCAGGTGCCGCTGGGCGCCCTCGACAGCGCCGCCGTCACCGTTGAACATACCCCGCAAGCAGGGAGCACCCAGCGCATTAACTACAACCACTCCATGCCCTCCGACGGCGGGTTTAGCTGGAACATGGCGTGGGCCAACCAGTCGAAAGCCAGTGATTACCAGCAGGGCACGCTGGGCTGGCGCAACAACACGATTGAACTGCAGGGCGGCGGCTATGGCGAAAGGGAGATGATGACCTGGTGGGGCGAGGCGATGGGCGCGATTGTCCTGATGGACGGCGAGCTGTTTGCGGCGAACAAGATCAACGACGCGTTTGTGGTCATCAGCACTGACGGCCACCCGGATGTTCCCGTCAGCTATGAGAACCAGCCCGTCGGGAAAACCAATCGCAACGGTTACCTGCTGGTCAGCGGGGTGTCGGCCTATTACCCGGCAAGCTACCGCATTGATACCCTGAATCTGCCGGCAGATACCCGACTAAAAGAGACCGAGCGGCGGATCGCTATCCGGCGTCACAGTGGCTATCTGGTGAATTTCCCCATGGAGCAGGAGCGGGTGGCGAGCGTGATCCTGCACGACGCGCACGGGCAGGCGCTCCCGGTGGGCAGTCAGGTCAGACGTGCCTCGCGCAGCAATGCGGTGGTGGGGTATGACGGCATCGCCTGGCTGGAAAACCTTAACGATGTGAACCCGCTGGAGGTGATCGCGCCTGACGGAAAACGCTGCACAACAACCCTGACCATGGGGGCGAATCCCGAGCATAAGCTGCAAACCTACGGCCCGCTGATTTGTCGGGAGGGGCCATGAAGCGCCTGCTATTTATGCTTCTGCTGCTGGTGACCAGCGGCAGTTGGGCTGACTGTCGGGTCAGTACGGTCAACGCCGCGTTTGGGAGTGTGACCTCATTCGCGCTGAGTGGATCTGGCGAAGTGGCCACTACCGGTACGCTGGTCGTGGCCTGTGATGCGCTGTTGAACTTGCTGACCGGGGACACCATCACGCTGAATTTTGTCTCAGCAACCGTTTCGGCCAATGGTCGGGCGACCATGAAGCGTACCGATAACGCGGCCATCACGGATGTCATCCCGACGCGTCTGTGCGGGCAGTCGGGCTGCGCTAACAACAGCGAAGTGCAAACCAGTAAAACCTATACCTGGGACAGCAGTACCTTGTTAAACCTGATAGGCGGCAAACAATACAATATCCCTCTCTATTTCCGGACGGTCCCGGGGCAAAATGTGTCCGCCGGTCCTTATCAGGTGACGCTTAACTTCGATATCACCTATAGCGTCTGCTCGGTGGGCGTGCTCAACGCCTGTTTGTCGGGGCTTCAGACCGGAACGAAAGGGACCAGCATCACGTTGGATATGACCGTCACCAACGACTGCAGCGCCATGACCACGCCGGATGTCAACTTTAACAGCGCGCCGCTGGTGCAAAGTTTCCCGACCGTCTCGCAGGCGATTGCCGTGACCTGTACCAAAGGCAGTACGTATACCATCGGCATTAACAATGGTGCCAACGCGCTGAATAACGTGCGCCGGATGGTGAGCGGCAGTAACTACCTGAGTTATGACATCTATAAAGAAGCCACGACTAACCGCTGGGGCAGCAGCGGCAGCGAGCGCTGGACCAGCGCGACCTCATCGCAGGTCAGCGCTGACGGTTTACTGCGCACCTATAACTACACCGCCAAAGTCCTGACCAGTCAGACCACGCCACCCGCCGGAACCTACACCGACACGCTGATTGTCGACGTGGCGTTTTAACCCCCGCGCTTTTCCCTTTCGCAAATGTAAAGTTCCTGTGGGCTGTGCCGATAACACCGTTAATAAATCTATGAGAAGGTGTTGTATGTTGAACCGTATCCGCGTTGTCACAATGCTCATGATGGTGCTGGTCATTTTCGCACTTCTTCAGCTCATCTCCGGCGGGCTTTTTTTCTCGTCATTAAAACAGAACCAGGACAGCTTTGCGGCCTCGAACGATCTCCGCCTGCAGCAGAGTGAACTCACCTCCACGTGGGATCTGATGCTGCAAACGCGTATTAACCTGAGCCGCTCGTCCGCGCGCATGATGATGGATCCCAACAATCAGCAGAGCAGCGCGAAAACCGATCTGTTAAAGAATGCCCGCGCCACGCTTGCTGACGCCGCTAAACACTACGACGCCTTCAAAAAGATCACCCCGCAGCCTGCAATGGAGCAGGTGAGCCAGAATATTGATGAAAAATACAACGCCTACTATGCCGGTCTGACGGAGCTGATTCAGTTCCTGGAGAGCGGCAACATGGACGCCTATTTCGCGCAGCCTACGCAAGGGATGCAAAACGCGCTCGGTGCGGCGCTGGGAGAGTATGCCAAAGCCAGCGGGGATCTCTATCACTCGGCCTTTACTGAAAGCCAGAATGACTACCGCTTTGCAAAATGGCAGATGGCGGTGATGGCGCTGGCACTGGTCATTGTGCTGGTCGCGGTCTGGTACGGCATTCGTCATATCCTGCTGAACCCGCTCGGTCGCGTTATTGCTCACATTCGTGAGATTGCCGGCGGCGATCTGACCAAAACGCTGACCGTGTCCGGGCGCAATGAGATCACCGAACTGGCCAACAGCGTTGACCATATGCAGCGTTCACTTATCGATACCGTTGCCAACGTGCGTAGCGGCACCGATGCCATCTATACCGGCACCAGCGAAATTGCGATGGGAAATAACGACCTCTCTTCCCGCACTGAACAGCAGGCATCGGCGCTGGAAGAGACGGCGGCCAGCATGGAGCAGCTCACCGCGACCGTGAAGCAGAACGCCGATAACGCCCGCCAGGCGTCTCAGCTGGCTGAAAGTGCCTCCGAGACCGCGCAGCGCGGCGGTCGCGTGGTGGACGGCGTGGTGAAGACCATGCATGAAATCGCCGACAGCTCGAAGAAAATTGCCGACATCATCAGCGTAATTGACGGTATCGCCTTCCAGACCAACATCCTGGCCCTGAACGCCGCCGTGGAAGCCGCGCGTGCGGGCGAGCAGGGGCGCGGGTTTGCCGTGGTGGCCGGGGAAGTACGCAACCTGGCCAGCCGCAGCGCCAATGCGGCAAAAGAGATCAAATCGCTGATTGAAGATTCCGTTTCCCGCGTGGATACCGGCTCCGTGCTGGTGGAGAGCGCCGGGGAGACCATGAATGACATCGTGAATGCCGTTACCCGCGTGACGGACATCATGGGTGAAATCGCCTCTGCGTCTGATGAGCAGAGTCGTGGTATCGACCAGGTCGCCCTGGCGGTATCGGAAATGGATCGCGTGACACAACAAAACGCCGCGCTGGTGCAGGAGTCCGCTGCGGCGGCCGCTGCTCTGGAAGACCAGGCGAGCCGTCTGAAGATGGCCGTCTCGGCGTTTCGTCTCGCTTCACTGGCTGGAAATACGGTCACCCCGCAGGCGACGTATCGCGCACCCGCCGCTGTATCGGCGGCAAACCGTACGCGTTCTGCAACGACCGGACAAGATGAAAACTGGGAAACATTTTGACTGACATTTAAACCGCGGCTGCTTGCCGCTTATTGGGAGCGTGGATGTTAAATCGTATTCGTATCTCGACCACACTGTTTTTGATTCTGATCCTTTGCGGTGTGTTGCAGGTTGGCAGTAACGGGTTGTCTTTTTGGGCGTTTCGCGATGGCTATCAGAATTTGCAGGATGTTGAGGCGAGTAATCAGCAGCGCTCCGCACTGGCACAAACCCGTGCCGTGCTGTTGCAGGCAAGCACTGCGCTGAACAAGGCGGGAACCTTAACCGCGCTGAGTTATCCGCCGGATGATATCAAAGCGCTGATGGCCACCGCGCGCGACAGCCTGAAGCAGGCTGACGCACAGTTTAAAACCTTTACGGCACAGGCCGCCGATAGCGAAAAAGCGAAAGCGCTGAAGGCCGCCATGAAGAAGAACTTTGAACAGTGGTACAGCGATCTGGACCACCAGGCGACCTGGCTTGAAAACAACCAGCTGTCGGACTTTATGACCGCGCCGGTCCAGGCCTCTCAGGCGGCGTTTGACAACAGCTTTAACGCCTGGCAGCAGGATATCAACCAGTTTGTTCAGCGTGCCGGCGAAGAGAGCCGTAAAAGCTATCACATGTCGGGCGTGATCTTTGCCGTGGTGGTGATTCTGGCAGGGTTGCTGACCGGCGCCGCGCTGCTCTGGTCGCGCAAAATGATTGTGCAGCCGCTGGCGATCATCAGCAGCCACTTCGACAGCATTGCGAAGGGGGATCTGGCGCGCCCGGTGGCGGTGTTCGGTAAGAACGAAATTTCGGCGATCTTTGCCAGCCTGAAGGCGATGCAGGGCGCTCTGCGGGAAACGGTATCCGATGTACGTCAGGGCAGTTATGCCATGCACACCGGCATCTCAGAGATTGCGGCAGGCAATAACGATCTCTCCTCCCGTACCGAGCAGCAGGCGGCCTCCCTGGCGCAGACGGCGGCCAGTATGGAGCAACTGACCGCGACGGTAAGCCAGAACGCCGATAACGCGCGTCAGGCGTCTGACCTGTCAAAACAGGCGGCCATGACGGCGAAGAAGGGCGGCGATCAGGCCTCTCATGTCGCCAGCACCATGCAGGAGATTGCCGCCAGCTCGCAGAAAATTGGTGACATCATCAGCGTAATTGACGGTATCGCGTTCCAGACCAACATACTGGCGCTGAATGCCGCGGTGGAAGCGGCGCGTGCCGGTGAGCAGGGACGCGGGTTTGCAGTGGTGGCGGGAGAAGTGCGTAACCTGGCGAGCCGCAGCGCCAACGCGGCGAAAGAAATTAAGGGCCTGATTGAAGAGTCGGTGTCACGCGTTCAGCAAGGCTCCGCCCTGGTGGATACGGCGGCGCAAACCATGCATGAGATCGTCACCTCCGTCACGCGGGTAAACGACATCATGGGTGAAATTGCCTCTGCGTCGGATGAACAGCGTCGCGGCATTGAACAGGTCGCACAGGCGGTCAGCCAGATGGATCAGGTGACGCAACAGAACGCCTCGTTAGTTGAGGAAGCGGCAGCGGCAACCGATCAGCTCGCCAGTCAGGCGGATCACCTGACCGGGCTGGTCGCAGTATTTAATGTCAAAGAGCACGTTGAAGCAGTAACAGAAGTTGGGCGGTCGCAGGCCGTGCCAGTTGTATCCTGAATGTAATTAAGAAGGCGCTATGACATCACCAATGCCTCCTGGGCAAACGTCATTATTGTTGCAGATGACACAGCGCCTCGCGCTGTCCGACGCGCATTTTCGTCGGATATGTCAGTTAATCTACCAGCGTGCGGGGATCGTGCTTGCGGATCATAAGCGAGACATGGTCTACAACCGACTGGTGCGGCGCTTGCGTACGCTGGGGCTGGATGATTTTGGTCGCTATCTGAGCATGCTCGAAGCGAACCAGAACAGCGCTGAGTGGCAGGCTTTTATTAACTCCTTAACCACTAACCTGACGGCGTTTTTCCGCGAAGCTCACCACTTCCCGGTACTGGCCGAGCACGCACGCCGTCGCACCGGGGAGTATCGCGTCTGGAGTGCGGCCGCTTCGACGGGGGAAGAGCCTTATTCGCTGGCGATCACTCTTGCCGACACGCTGGGAATGGCCCCCGGACGCTGGAAAGTCTACGCCAGCGATATCGATACCGAGGTGCTGGAGAAGGCGCGTAACGGGGTTTATCGCCAGGATGAACTGAAAACACTCTCTCCGCAGCAGCTGCAGCGGTATTTCATGCGCGGCACCGGCCCGCATGAAGGCCTGGTACGCGTACGCCAGGAGCTGGCGAACTGCGTCGAATTCGCGCCCGTTAACCTGCTGGATAAGCAGTACAACGTGCCGGGGCCGTTCGACGCCATTTTTTGCCGTAACGTCATGATCTATTTTGATAAAACGACGCAACAGGACATATTGCGTCGGTTTGTTCCGTTGCTCAAGCCTGACGGTTTACTGTTTGCCGGGCACTCGGAAAACTTCAGCAACCTCGTGCGTGAGTTTAGCCTGCGTGGGCAAACGGTATATGCGCTGAGTAAGGAAAAAGCATGAGTAAAATCAGGGTATTGTCTGTCGATGATTCAGCGCTGATGCGTCAGATCATGACTGAAATTATCAATAGCCACAGCGACATGGAGATGGTGGCTACTGCGCCTGACCCACTGGTAGCGCGGGATTTAATTAAAAAATATAACCCCGACGTGCTCACGCTGGATGTCGAGATGCCGCGCATGGATGGCATAGATTTCCTCGAAAAATTAATGCGACTGCGGCCAATGCCGGTGGTGATGGTCTCTTCCCTGACCGGGAAAGGATCGGAAATCACCCTGCGTGCGCTGGAGCTGGGGGCGGTGGATTTTGTCACCAAACCGCAGCTTGGCATTCGTGAGGGGATGCTGGCGTACAGCGAAATGATTGCCGAGAAGATCCGCACCGCGTCGCGGGCGAAGCTTGCCGCGCATAAGCCGATGGCCGCACCGGCGACCTTAAAAGCCGGTCCGTTACTCAGCTCGGAAAAATTGCTGGTCATTGGCGCGTCAACCGGAGGAACAGAGGCAATTCGTCATGTACTCCAGCCATTGCCGCTGTCGAGTCCGGGTATTCTGATCACTCAGCATATGCCGCCAGGCTTTACCCGTTCGTTCGCCGAGCGTCTCAACAAGCTGTGCCAGATCAGCGTGAAAGAGGCGGAAGACGGCGAGCGCGTGCTGCCGGGACATGCGTATATCGCCCCGGGCGACAAGCATATGGAGCTGGCGCGCAGCGGCGCTAACTATCAGATCAAAATTCATGACGGACCGCCGGTTAACCGGCACCGTCCGTCGGTGGATGTGCTGTTTCATTCGGTGGCGAAACATGCGGGGCGCAACGCCGTTGGGGTGATCCTGACGGGGATGGGCAACGATGGTGCCGCCGGAATGCTTGCAATGCACCAGGCTGGCGCCTGGACGATTGCGCAGAATGAAGCAAGTTGTGTGGTGTTCGGCATGCCGCGCGAGGCCATCAATATGGGTGGCGTGAGCGAAGTGGTCGATCTTAGCCAGGTAAGCCAGCAGATGCTGGCGAAAATCAGTGCCGGACAGGCAATACGTATTTGACTCAGGAGTATTATTTTATGGCGGATAAAGAGCTTAAGTTTTTGGTTGTGGATGACTTTTCCACCATGCGTCGCATCGTGCGCAACCTGCTGAAAGAGCTGGGTTTCAACAACGTTGAAGAAGCAGAAGACGGCGTTGACGCGCTGAACAAACTGCAGGCGGGCGGGTTTGGTTTTGTTATCTCCGACTGGAACATGCCAAACATGGACGGTCTGGAACTGCTCAAAACCATTCGTGCGGACGCGGGAATGGCCTCTATGCCGGTTCTGATGGTCACTGCAGAAGCGAAAAAAGAGAACATCATTGCCGCTGCACAGGCGGGCGCAAGCGGCTACGTGGTGAAGCCATTCACCGCGGCGACCCTGGAAGAGAAGCTCGGTAAGATCTTCGAGAAACTCGGCATGTGAGGTGTTGGTCATGATGCAACCTGCTATGAAACCCGTTGAAGAACACTCGCCGAGCGACATCATCGTACGCATCGGCAGCCTGACGCGCATGCTGCGTGACAGCCTGCGTGAGCTGGGACTGGATCAGGCAATTGCCGAAGCGGCGGAAGCGATCCCTGATGCCCGCGACCGCCTGGACTACGTCGTTCAGATGACCGCGCAAGCCGCGGAACGTGCGCTGAACAGCGTTGAAGCGTCACAACCGCACCAGGATGCGATGGAAAAGGGGGCGAAAGCGCTGACCAAACGCTGGGATGAGTGGTTTGAGAACCCGATTGAGCTGGCGGATGCCCGCGAACTGGTGACCGATACCCGCCAGTTCCTGGGGGATGTGCCGGGCCACACCAGCTTCACCAACGCCCAGTTGCTCGACATCATGATGGCGCAGGATTTCCAGGACCTCACCGGTCAGGTGATCAAGCGCATGATGGATGTGATCCAGGAGATTGAGCGTCAGCTGCTGATGGTGCTGCTGGAGAACATTCCGGAACCGGCTGCCCGTCCAAAACGCGAGAACGAAAGCCTGCTTAATGGTCCACAGCTCGACGCCAGCAAGGCGGGCGTGGTGGCAAGCCAGGATCAGGTCGACGATCTGCTGGACAGCCTGGGCTTCTGATAGTTCGTTCCGCCTCAGGAGGTCACGCCGCCTGAGGCGGTTTACGCCAGAATCACCGAAAAGAGCCCGAATAAACGGGCTTTTCCCGCCATTGGATTTCCGCTGCGCTGGCATGATACCCGTGACGTAATGGGCTGAGCATGCACTGTGGCAGAAGAGAACGACGACAAAACGGAAGCCCCCACACCCCACCGACTAGAAAAGGCGCGTGAGGAAGGGCAGATCCCCCGATCCCGAGAATTAACGTCCCTGCTGATCCTTATCGTAGGGGTGTGCATCATCTGGTGGGGTGGGGAGTCGCTCGCCCGCAAGCTGGCGGGAATGCTCTCAACCGGCTTACGTTTTGACCACAGTATGGTCAACGACCCGAACCTGATCCTCAGCCAGATTATTCAGCTGATAAAAGGGGCGATGGTCGCGTTGCTGCCGCTGATTACCGGGGTCGTGCTGGTTGCGCTGGTCTCTCCGGTCATGCTCGGCGGTCTGGTCTTTAGCGCCAAATCGCTGCAACCGAAATTTTCCAAGCTGAACCCGCTGCCGGGCATTGCGAAAATGTTCTCTGCGCAAACCGGGGCTGAGCTGCTTAAAGCCATTCTCAAATCGGTACTGATGGGCAGTTCCGCGGGGTTTTACCTCTGGTACCACTGGCCGGAAATGATGCGCCTTATCAGCGAATCGCCTCTCACCGCGATGAGCAATGCGCTGAACCTGGTTGGACTCTGCGCGCTACTGGTGGTGCTCAGCATTATCCCGATGGTGGGTTTTGACGTGATTTTCCAGCTGTATAGCCACTTCAAGAAACTGCGGATGTCACGTCAGGATATCCGTGACGAATACAAGCAGATGGAAGGTGACCCGCACGTGAAAGGGCGTATCCGCCAGATGCAACGTGCCGCCGCCCGTCGCCGGATGATGGACGACGTGCCGAAGGCCGACGTCATCGTCACCAACCCGACACACTACTCCGTTGCGCTGCGCTATGACGAAAACAAAATGAGCGCGCCGAAAGTGGTGGCGAAAGGGGCGGGTCTGATCGCGCTGCGTATCCGTGAAATTGGCACTGAACACCGTGTGCCGATCCTCGAAGCCCCACCGCTGGCGCGTGCCCTGTACCGTCATGCGGATATTGGACAACAGATCCCGGGACAACTCTACGCCGCCGTGGCGGAAGTGCTGGCCTGGGTATGGCAGTTGAAGCGCTGGCGTCTGGCCGGTGGTCAACGGCCTGTGAAACCTGAGAACCTTCCGGTGCCTGCCGCGCTGGATTTTATGAACGAGAAGGACACTGATGGCTAATCTGGTGGCAATGTTGCGCCTGCCCGGCAACCTGAAATCGACCCAATGGCAGATCCTTGCCGGGCCGATTTTGATCCTGCTAATTCTGTCGATGATGGTATTGCCTCTCCCGGCGTTCATCCTCGATCTGCTTTTCACTTTCAATATTGCGCTGTCCATTATGGTGCTGCTGGTGGCGATGTTCACCCAGCGTACCCTGGAGTTCGCCGCGTTCCCGACCATTCTGCTATTTACCACCTTGCTCCGCCTGGCGCTCAACGTGGCGTCCACGCGTATCATCCTGATGGAAGGTCATACCGGTGCGGCAGCGGCAGGTAAAGTGGTGGAAGCGTTCGGCCACTTCCTGGTGGGCGGTAATTTCGCAATCGGGATCGTGGTGTTCGTTATCCTCGTTATCATCAACTTTATGGTTATCACCAAAGGTGCGGGGCGTATCGCGGAAGTGGGCGCGCGTTTCGTGCTGGACGGAATGCCGGGCAAGCAGATGGCGATCGACGCCGACCTGAACGCCGGGCTTATCGCCGAAGATGAAGCCAAAAAACGCCGTGCGGAAGTGACCCAGGAGGCGGACTTCTACGGCTCGATGGACGGTGCGAGTAAGTTTGTGCGCGGTGACGCCATCGCCGGCATTCTGATCATGGTGATTAACGTGGTCGGCGGCCTGCTGGTGGGGGTACTGCAGCACGGGATGGACATGGGCCACGCGGCGGAAAGCTATACGCTGCTGACCATTGGTGATGGTCTGGTCGCCCAGATCCCGGCGCTGGTGATCTCCACGGCCGCGGGTGTGATTGTCACCCGCGTGAGTACCGATCAGGACGTTGGCGAGCAAATGGTGGGCCAGCTGTTCAGCAACCCGCGCGTCATGCTGCTGGCTGCGGCGGTTCTCGGGTTACTCGGTCTGGTGCCGGGGATGCCAAACCTCGTTTTCCTGCTGTTTACGGCGGCTCTGCTGGGGCTTGCCTGGTGGATGCGCGGCCGTGAAACCAAACCGTCGGCGGAACCTGTTCCGGTCAAGATGCCGGAGAACACCCAGGCCGTCGAAGCCACCTGGAACGATGTGCAGCTGGAAGATTCCCTGGGCATGGAGGTGGGGTATCGCCTGATCCCGATGGTCGATTTCCAGCAGGATGGCGAGCTGCTTGGCCGAATTCGCAGTATCCGTAAAAAATTCGCCCAGGATATGGGCTTCCTGCCGCCGGTGGTACACATCCGGGACAATATGGATCTTCCGCCTGCGCGCTACCGCATTCTGATGAAAGGTGTCGAAATTGGCAGCGGCGATGCCTATCCAGGCCGCTGGCTGGCGATTAACCCGGGCACTGCCGCAGGCACGCTGCCGGGGGAACAAACTACCGATCCGGCCTTTGGCCTGGCCGCTATCTGGATTGAAAGCGCCCTGAAAGAGCAGGCGCAGATCCAGGGGTATACGGTAGTAGAAGCCAGTACCGTGGTGGCGACCCATCTTAACCACCTGATTGGACAATTCTCGGCGGAGCTGTTTGGCCGTCAGGAAGCGCAGCAGCTGCTGGACCGCGTGACCCAGGAGATGCCGAAGCTGACCGAAGATCTGGTCCCGGGCGTGCTGACGTTAACCACGCTGCACAAGGTGCTGCAAAATCTGCTCGACGAAAAAGTACCGATCCGCGATATGCGTACCATTCTGGAAACCCTGGCCGAGCATGCGCCGTTACAAAGCGATCCGCACGAGCTGACGGCGGTGGTGCGTGTGGCGCTGGGCCGGGCAATCACCCAGCAGTGGTTCCCCGGAACCGGGGAAGTGCAGGTTATTGGCCTCGATACGCCGCTTGAGCGTCTGCTGCTGCAGGCCCTGCAGGGCGGCGGCGGGCTGGAGCCGGGTCTGGCGGATCGTCTGCTGGCGCAAACGCAGGAGGCGCTGGCGCGTCAGGAGATGCTGGGAGCGCCACCGGTGCTGCTGGTGAATCATGCGCTGCGTCCGCTGCTGTCGCGCTTCCTGCGTCGTAGCCTGAATCAGCTGGTGGTGCTGTCGAATCTGGAACTGTCGGATAACCGTCATATCCGCATGACAGCCACGATTGGAGGAAAATAATGCGTAAATGGTTATGGATTTTGTTCTTCCCACTGGCGGTACAGGCTGCCGGGGGAGGCACCTGGCAGGCAAGCAGCATGGGCGTGACGCTCAGCAACCGGGGCGTCGCCATGTCGTCTAACCCGCTGTCGCCGTCTGAAGCGGTTTCCGGTCTGATGGGGCTGGTGGTCTGGAACTACAGGCTGATTGGCCCCACACCTGCCGGACTGCAGGTCCGTCTCTGCTCTCAGACGCGCTGTACGGAAATCGATGGCGAAAGTGGTACGACCCAGGCGTTTAACGGCGTGCCGGCAATCGAGCCTTTACGTTTTATCTGGGAAGTACCGGGCGGTGGACGTTTGATCCCGGCGCTGAAAGTGCAGAGTAATTCCGTTATCGTGAACTACCGCTGACGGTCGCACCGTCAGCGCATAAAAGAAAACCCGGCGATTGCCGGGTTTCTTTTTTTACATACGCTCTACGGTTTCGATACCCAGAGTATCCAGACCCAGCTTCAGGGTCTTCGCCGTCAGCTGCGCCAGCTTCAGGCGGCTGTTACGGACCGCTTCATTTTCCGCAGACAGAATAGGGCAGTGCTCGTAGAAGCCGGAGAACAGGCCCGCCAGATCGTACAGGTAAGCACACATCACGTGCGGTGTACCGTCACGCGCGACAACCGTCAGCGTCTCTTCGAACTGCAGCAGACGCGCCGCCAGCTGCGCTTCACGATCTTCGCTGAGGGTCACCGTCGCATTCGCCAGCACGCTTTCGTCAATATTGGCTTTACGGAATACGGACAGCACGCGGGTGTAAGCATACTGCATGTATGGCGCGGTATTGCCTTCAAAGGCCAGCATGTTATCCCAGTCGAAGATATAGTCGGTGGTACGGTTCTTGGAAAGATCCGCGTATTTCACCGCACCGATACCCACGGCGTTGGCCAGTTTTTCCAGCTCATCGGCAGGCATATCCGGGTTCTTCTCGGCCACCAGACGGCGGGCGCGTTCCAGCGCTTCGTCCAGCAGATCGGAGAGTTTCACGGTACCGCCCGCGCGGGTTTTGAACGGCTTGCCGTCTTTACCCAGCATCATGCCGAACATGTGGTGTTCCAGCGGCACGCTATCCGGTACGTAACCGGCTTTACGCACAATCGTCCACGCTTGCATCAGGTGCTGGTGCTGACGGGAGTCGATGTAGTACAGCACGCGGTCGGCGTGCAGCGTTTCGTAACGGTATTTCGCGCAGGCGATGTCGGTAGTGGTGTAGAGATAGCCGCCATCCTTTTTCTGGATGATCACGCCCATCGGTTCGCCTTCCTTGTTTTTGTACTCATCAAGGAACACAACCGTTGCGCCTTCGCTCTCAACCGCCAGGTTCTTCGCTTTCAGATCAGCCACAATACCCGGCAGCATTGGGTTGTACAGGCTTTCACCCATCACGTCGTCACGGGTCAGGGTGACGTTAAGACGGTTATAGGTGAGCTGGTTCTGAGACATGGT
Organism: Enterobacter sp. BIDMC92; assembly: GCF_001030225.1. Lineage (NCBI taxonomy): Bacteria > Pseudomonadati > Pseudomonadota > Gammaproteobacteria > Enterobacterales > Enterobacteriaceae > Enterobacter > Enterobacter sp. BIDMC92. The sequence goes on along the minus strand of NZ_KQ087598.1, from coordinate 2,963,523 downwards.
AATGTCAACCAGCTTGCGCCACATCTCGAGGAAGTATTGATCGCCGCCCTGCAGTTTTACCACGTAGCTGCGCGCGCGTTCGGCAAAGGCTTCGTCTTCGTCGTAGTGTTTTTTGGCTTCGCGATAGAACCCTTCCAGGTCCGCCAGCGCCATTTCACCCGCGTTTTCCTGCTGCTGTTTTTCCAGGTAAGCAATCAGCATACCGAACTGGGTACCCCAGTCGCCCACGTGGTTCGCACGAATCACCTTGTGACCAAGGAATTCGAGCGTACGCACCGCGGCATCACCGATGATGGTGGAGCGCAGGTGGCCAACGTGCATCTCTTTCGCCACGTTCGGAGCGGAGTAGTCGATTACCACGGTCTGCGCTTGTGGCCGGGAAACACCCAGACGGTCAGATTTCAGTGCCGCCTCAACGTGGCTTGCCAGGAACGCAGGATCCAGGAAGATATTAATAAAGCCCGGACCGGCAATTTCAGTTTTGCTGGCAATGCCGGAGAGATCCAGATGCGTCAGTACCTGCTCAGCGAGTTGTCGCGGCGGCATGCCCAGTTTTTTAGCCACTGCCATCACGCCATTAGCCTGATAGTCGCCAAACTGTACTTTTGCTGACTGACGAACCTGCGGTTCGCAATCCGCAGGCGCGCCTGCGGCAATCAGTGCCTGACTGACTTTTTCGGAGAGAAGAGCCTGAATATTCACCTGGATACCTTACGTTTTTGATGCGGGCCTACAACCGCCCGCGCCAGTTAAAGAATTTAGGGCGGGAGTATACTGCAAATGCCTTCTGGCGTCAGCATCGCGGGGGCCGAAGATTGCTCAGAATCCAGGCTAAGAAGGTGTGCATAATCATGCAGTCATAAAAAGCCGTATTCAGCGGTTGGTCAAAACAGGGCAACAGAGTAAATTAGCGGCTTTGCGACACGATAAGAGACTGACTTATGGCGAACTGGCAATCCATTGACGAACTGCATGATATTTCCGCAGATTTACCGCGCTTCACCCAGGCGTTCACAGAACTTGCCACCCGTCTTGGTCTGGATATCGCGCCGCTTGAGGCCGATCACATCTCTTTGCGCTGCCATCAGAATGCGACCGCCGAGCGCTGGCGTCGCGGGTTCGAACAGTGTGGCGAGTTACTCTCTGAGAACATCATTAATAGCCGTCCGATTTGCCTGTTCAAACTGCACCAGCCGGTCTGCGTGGCGCACTGGCAATTTACCGTGGTTGAACTGCCGTGGCCGGGCGAGAAACGCTATCCGCACGAAGGCTGGGAACACATCGAAATTGTCCTGCCGGGTGAGCCTGAAACACTGAACGCGCGCGCGCTGGCGCTGTTATCTGACGAAGGCTTAAGCCAGCCGGGGATTTATGTGAAAACGAGCTCACCCAAAGGCGAACGCGAGCGGTTACCTAACCCGACGCTTGCCGTCACTGACGGACAGGTCACGGTGAAGTTTCATCCGTGGACCATTGAGCAGATTGTTGCCAGTGAAGCGTAAGAGATGTGAGTTCACGCCGGGACTGAAAACGGCCGGCGTGTCATGATGATTCGTTAAGTGGGATTTCAGGAGGATTAAATGGCGCTGCTGGAGATTTGTTGTTACAGCGTGGAGTGTGCCGTGACCGCGCAAAAACACGGAGCTGACCGCATCGAACTGTGTGCGGCACCCAAAGAGGGCGGGCTGACGCCCTCGTACGGCGTGTTGAAGTCTGCCCGTGAGGCCATCACCGTTCCCGTTCACCCGATTATTCGTCCTCGCGGCGGCGATTTTTGTTACACGCCGGGTGAGTTCGGCGCCATGCTTGAAGATATCGCCCTCGTGCGCGATATGGGGTTCCCCGGTCTGGTCATTGGTCTGCTTAATGAAGACGGTGAAATCGATCTGCCGCGTATGCGTCAGGTCATGGACGCCGCGAAAGGAATGGCCGTCACGTTTCATCGTGCGTTTGATATGTGTAAAAACCCCCTGCAAGCCTTTGATACGCTGGGCGAACTGGGCGTGGCGCGCATTCTGACATCCGGGCAGCAGGCGTCTGCTGAAAAAGGACTGCAATTAATTACGGAACTAAAAGCCCATTCCGGTGTTCCAATAATAATGGCGGGTGCGGGAGTCCGTGCCAGCAATCTGGAACGGTTTTTAAACGCCGGGGTTGAAGAGCTGCACAGCTCGGCAGGCAAATGGATGCCGTCGCCCATGCGTTATCGCAATACAGGATTGTCAATGTCGACGGATGCTGAAGCGGATGAGTACTCACGCTACGGTGTAGAGGGAGAGTCGGTTGCGGAAATGAAGTCGCTGATTGAGCGCCATCACGTGTAGCAACGTACCGATTTTTACCGCGCATCATGTCGCCCAATATGATGCTTGCTTGTACCAGGCCCCTGCAATTTCAACAGGGGCCTTTTTTTATTCGCCATTCGCCCCTCTCCCCTGTGGGGAGAGGGTTAGGGTGAGGGGATAAATACTACGGCTTCGTGGCAATCAGCACCGCACGCATCGGGGCCGGATAGCCTTCAATGGTTTTGCTGCGATCGGCCGGGTCGAGGAACTGCTCCAGCGATTCGGTGACCATCCAGTCGGTGCGGCGCTGTTCCTCGATGGAGGTCACGCTGACGTCGGCAATCCGTACATCCACAAACCCGCACTTCTCCAGCCAGTTCTTCAGCGCCAGCGCGGAAGGGATGAAGTAGACGTTGCGCATCTGCGCGTAGCGGTCACCCGGCACCAGAACGGTATTTTCGTCACCTTCCACCACCAGCGTTTCCAGCACCAGTTCACCGCCGCTGACCAGCTGATCCTTAAGCTGCCATAAATGCTCCAGCGGAGAGCGGCGATGGTAAAGCACGCCCATGGAGAACACGGTATCAAAGGCTTTCAGAGCCGGGAGCTGCTCAATGCCCAGCGGCAGCAGGTGCGCGCGCTGGTCGTTACCCAGCAGTTTACGCACCGCTTCAAACTGGCACAGGAAGAGCTGCATCGGGTCAATACCCACTGCCAGATGCGCCCCTGCGCCAATCATGCGCCACATGTGGTAACCGCTGCCGCACCCGACGTCCAGAATGGTGCGCCCGGTCAGGTCGGAAAGATGCGGCAGAACGCGATCCCATTTCCAGTCAGAGCGCCATTCGGTATTGATGTTCACGCCGTAAAGGGAAAATGGCCCTTTACGCCACGGCATCAGGTTACGCATCAGCGTTTCGATGCGGTTGACCTGACCTGCCGGAAGCGGTTCTGCGCTCTCGGCAGTCACACTGTGCAGGAGATCCAGACGATGCGGGGTCAGCTCGGGCAGGTATTCCACCGCATTCGACCACTGTTTTAACAGGCCGTGCTGCTGGTCCCGCTGCCAGGCGGCAATTTGCGCAGGCAGCGTCTCCAGCCAGTGGGAGAGCGGGCTTTTGGCAATCAGCTGATAAAAGTTGCTGAACTCAATCATGCCGCATTCCCCGCTTTCAGCGCCACCAGAGAGCCAAAGTTGAAGCACTGGAACCACAGTTCACTGTGCTCAAAACCGGCCTGACGCAGGCGCGCTTTGTGGGTTTCCACGGAGTCCGTCAGCATCACGTTTTCGAGCATGCTGCGTTTCTGGCTGATCTCCAGCTCGCTGTAGCCGTTCGCACGCTTGAAATCGTGGTGCATATTGAACAGCAGCTCGCCAACCTCGGCATCTTCAAAGCTGAATTTCTCTGAGAGCACCAGCGCGCCGCCAGGATTCAGCCCCTGATAAATTTTGTCCAGCAGACGCTGGCGGTCTTCAGGCACCAGGAACTGCAGGGTGAAATTCAGCACCACCATCGACGCGTTATTGATCTCGATATCACGGATATCGCCTTCCACCACGTCCACCGGAACAGGGGCTTTGTACGCGTCAATATGGCGACGGCAGCGTTCCACCATGGCCGGGGAATTATCGACGGCGATGATCCGACAGCCTTCGTGGTGAACATTACGACGAACCGACAGCGTTGCCGCGCCGAGCGAGCAGCCCAGGTCATAGACCTGCGTGCCGGGTTGAACGAAGCGCTCAGCCAGCATGCCGATCATAGAGATAATATTGGAATAACCGGGAACAGAGCGCTGGATCATATCCGGGAAGACTTCAGCTACCCGTTCATCGAAGGTCCAGTCGCCCAGGCTGGCGATAGGCGCGGAAAAAAGCGTGTCGCGATCTGACATAACGTAAAAATCCGGGAAAAATAAAGTGGCGTATTGTGCGCTAATGGAGGGAGAAAACCAACTCCCACGGCATATACCACAGGTTAGCCAGCACCATCAGCAAAAGTGAACACCAGGTCGCACTCATGCCGGAACGACGCCAGCGGAACAGGCGATGGTGAAAGCCATAATAATGCATTAACCGGCCAGCAATCAGCAGCAGGCCACAGATGTGTACCATCCAGGTTTCTGCGCCATTCATCTCCATAAAAAGCAACAGGATTAATCCCGCGGGGATATATTCAACCGCATTGCCGTGAATGCGGATAGCGCTTTGTAGCTCAGAAAATCCGCCGTCGCCGTAAGAGACGCGGTACTGCGTTCTGAGGCGCACAACATCAAATGAAAACTTAATCAGCAGTAATGCACCTAACACCGCATACAGCGCGCTGACCATACAAACTCCCTGTTTTTGGCAGATGGCACTTCCCTATGATAGGGGGTGATATCAGAAAAGAGAAGATTGTTGTGGAATGGAAGGGGCGCTTCCTACGGCCGGGACCGCAGCCTGCAAGGCCTGCCACAGAGCATCGACCAGTTCGGGTGCCTGGGCGATATCCGGCGTGTGCAAAAAGAGATACGGCGTGGTGGTCTGTTCCCACTTCGCTAATGTCTGCAGCCAGACGGCGAACATCGCCTGGTTTTGCTGCATATTATCGCTGCCGATAAACCTCACCATCGGGTTCTGCGCGGTCACAATGGCGTGAACCGGCACTTTCGGTTTTTTGCGCTGGGCATCCACAATCGCTTCACTGTGCGGGATGGCGCTGTGGACGGGGCGGCTGTCGAGGATCACCCGGTTAACGGAACGCTCAAGCAGGCCGCGATTGAGGGCTTTTTCCGCTTCGCCCTTCGCAAAGAATTGCGGGTGTCGGACTTCGACGCCGTAGGTGAAGTCACGGGGCAGGGCATCCAGGAACTGCCAGAGCGCAGGCAGGTCGCGCGGGGCAAACGTGGCGGGAAGCTGGAGCCAGTACTGACCAATGCGGTTCGCCAGCGGTGACATGCGCGTAAAAAATTCTTCGGTCAACTCTCCGCAGTTGCGCAGCGCGGCCTGGTGGGAAATGGTGGCCGGAAACTTGAAGCAGAAGCGGAAGTCATCCGTCGTTTGTTCCCGCCAGCGCGCAACAACCTCTGCTTTGGGGAGCGCATACAGGGTGGTGTTACCCTCGACACAGTTGAAGTGTCGGGCATACTCCTCAAGGCTGGTGATGCCAAGGCGCACCCATTTCGGGTGCGACCACTGGGGCAAACCCACATACATCATAGCGCGCGTAAAATCTCATCCGTGCTGCGCACGCGGCCAATGCGCGGGAAGATATGGGTCATGCTGCCCTGGTGCTGTTCCGCGGTGGCGGCGCTGCAGGCATCCTCGGCGATCACCAGATTAAAGCCCAGCTCCCATGCGTTACGGGCGGTAGATTCCACGCCGATGTTGGTGGAAATGCCGCACAGAATAACGGTGTCGATGCCGCGACGGCGTAGCTGTAGCTCGAGATCGGTGCCGTAAAATGCGCCCCACTGACGTTTAGTCACTTCAATGTCGCTGTCGCGTTTGCCGAGTGAGGCCGGGTACGTCCACCAGTTTTCCGGCAGGGCACGCGCAGGAGCCTGTGCGTCAACGGGCTGTTTTAACGCTTCGGCGTAATCGGCTGACCAGCCGACACGGACCATAACCACCGGGGCACCGCTGGCGCGGCATTTTTCCGCCAGGCGAGCGGCGCGGCTTACCACGTCGTCCGCGCTGTGCGGGCCACCGGCAAAGGGCAGTATGCCTTCCTGTAAATCAATCACCACAAGCGCGGTTTTGCTGGCATCAAATGTTAACATCGTTACTCCCGTTAAATTAACCACTTCCAGACACCATACGACGTGATGGCCTGTTATCGGTCGGATAATTTTGTTAATTTTTGTGAGAATAGACAATAAGCGTGCAGCAAACGACCGTCTGGCCGTGGTTCGCTCTTATCGTCCGGCGGAATTTCCAGTATAATAGCCGCCTTTTTTCATCCAGTTGTGACATACAGAAAGCTGCGACATAGTAGCCTGCACGCCAGGCGACATTTAGCCTGCGGCTAATTAAGGGATATCTCATGCGTACAGAATATTGCGGGCAGCTGCGTCAGTCCCACGTCGGACAGCAGGTAACCCTGTGTGGTTGGGTCAACCGTCGTCGTGATCTTGGTAGCCTTATCTTCATCGATATGCGCGACCGCGAAGGTATCGTTCAGGTGTTCTTCGATCCGGATCGTGCGGACGCGTTGAAGCTGGCTTCTGAGCTGCGTAATGAGTTCTGCATTCAGGTCACCGGCACCGTACGTGCGCGTGACGAGAAAAACGTCAACGCGGACATGGCGACCGGTGCCATTGAAGTGCTGGCGTCCGATCTGACGATCATCAACCGTGCTGAAGCGCTGCCGCTGGACTCCAACCACGTCAACACTGAAGAAGCGCGTCTGAAATACCGCTATCTGGATCTGCGTCGCCCGGAAATGGCTCAGCGCCTGAAAACCCGTGCGAAAATCACCAGCCTGGTGCGCCGTTTTATGGATGACCACGGTTTCCTCGACATCGAAACCCCGATGCTGACCAAAGCCACGCCGGAAGGCGCGCGCGATTACCTGGTGCCATCCCGCGTTCATAAAGGCAAATTCTACGCGCTGCCACAGTCTCCACAGCTGTTCAAACAGCTGCTGATGATGTCCGGCTTCGATCGCTATTATCAGATCGTGAAATGCTTCCGTGACGAAGACCTGCGTGCTGACCGCCAGCCAGAATTTACCCAGATCGATGTGGAAACCTCCTTCATGACCGCCGAACAGGTGCGTGAAGTGATGGAAGCGCTGGTGCGTAGCCTGTGGAACGACGTGAAAGGCGTTGAACTGGGCGACTTCCCGATCATGACCTTCGCTGAAGCCGAGCGTCGCTACGGCTCTGATAAACCGGACCTGCGTAACCCGATGGAGCTGGTGGACGTGGCGGACCTGGTAAAATCCGTAGAATTTGCGGTCTTTGCCGGCCCGGCTAACGACGCCAAAGGCCGTGTCGCTGCGCTGCGCGTACCGGGCGGTGCGGCACTGAGCCGTAAGCAGATTGACGACTACGGCAACTTCATCAAGATCTACGGCGCGAAAGGTCTGGCTTATATTAAAGTCACCGAGCGCGCGAAAGGCCTGGAAGGGATCACCAGCCCGGTCGCGAAATTCCTGAACGCGGAGATCGTGGAAGCGATCCTTGAGCGCACCGGCGCGCAAGATGGCGATATGATCTTCTTCGGCGCAGATAACAAGAAAATCGTAGCGGATGCGATGGGCGCGCTGCGTCTGAAGCTGGGTAAAGATCTGAACCTGACCGACGAGTCCAAATGGGCGCCGCTGTGGGTGATTGACTTCCCAATGTTCGAAGATGACGGCGAAGGCGGTCTGACCGCGATGCACCACCCGTTCACCTCGCCGAAAGACATGACGGCTGCAGAGCTGAAAGCGGCGCCGGAAGATGCGGTCGCTAACGCTTATGACATGGTTATCAACGGCTACGAAGTGGGCGGCGGTTCCGTGCGTATTCACAGCGGTGAAATGCAGCAGACCGTGTTCGGTATCCTGGGCATCAACGAGCAGGAGCAGCGCGAGAAATTCGGCTTCCTGCTGGACGCGCTGAAATACGGTACGCCTCCGCATGCGGGTCTGGCCTTCGGTCTTGACCGTCTGACCATGCTGCTGACCGGCACCGATAACATCCGTGATGTTATTGCCTTCCCGAAAACCACCGCAGCAGCGTGTCTGATGACCGAAGCGCCAAGCTTTGCCAACCCGGCCGCGCTGGCTGAGCTGGGCATTGACGTGGTGAAGAAGGAAGAGAAAAACTGATATGACATATAAGCTTCCCGTTTCGGTCCTGGTGGTCATCTATGCAGAAGACACGAAGCGGGTGCTGATGTTGCAGCGGCGCGATGACCCTGATTTCTGGCAGTCGGTTACCGGCAGTCTGGAAGAGGGGGAAACCGCGTTGCAGGCCGCCGCGCGCGAAGTAAAGGAAGAGGTCGCCATTGATGTTGCCCGCGAGCAACTGACCCTGAAGGACTGTCAGCGTACGGTGGAGTTTGAAATTTTTAGCCATTTACGTCATCGCTACGCGCCGGGTACCGAGCGCAATACGGAGTCGTGGTTCTGTCTCGCGCTTCCCCATGAGCGGGAGATCGTGTTTACCGAACACCTGACCTACCGCTGGGTGAATGCGGCGGATGCCGCCGCACTGACCAAGTCGTGGAGCAACCGGCAGGCGATTGAAGAATTTGTAATTAACGCAGCCTGAGAAGGCGCGATTTTTGGAGAACTTTTTATGGCAGGTCATAGTAAGTGGGCCAACACCAAACACCGCAAAGCGGCACAGGATGCCAAGCGCGGTAAGATCTTTACTAAAATTATTCGCGAGCTGGTGACTGCAGCACGTCTGGGCGGCGGCGATCCAGCTTCTAACCCGCGTCTGCGCGCGGCGGTGGATAAGGCGCTGTCTAACAACATGACGCGTGACACCCTGAACCGTGCTATCGCACGTGGCGTGGGCGGTGATGAAGACGCGAACATGGAAACCATCATTTATGAAGGTTACGGCCCTGGCGGTACCGCGGTGATGGTTGAATGTCTGTCTGACAACCGTAACCGTACTGTTGCAGAAGTGCGTCATGCCTTCAGCAAATGCGGTGGTAACCTGGGGACTGACGGTTCCGTGGCATACCTGTTCAGCAAAAAAGGCGTCATCTCCTTCGAGAAAGGCGACGAAGATGTGATCATGGAAGCGGCGCTGGAAGCCGGTGCGGAAGACGTCGTGACCTACGATGATGGCGCAATCGATGTTTACACCGCGTGGGAAGAGATGGGTGCGGTGCGTGATGCGCTGGAAGCGGCGGGTCTGAAAGCGGACAACGCTGAAGTCTCCATGATCCCTTCTACCAAAGCAGACATGGATGCGGAAACCGCGCCGAAACTGCTGCGTCTGATCGACATGCTGGAAGACTGTGACGACGTGCAGGAAGTGTATCACAACGGTGAAATCTCTGATGAGGTTGCAGCGACTCTCTGATGAGAGCGTGTAAATCCGTTACAGGAGACGCGTGATGTCGATTATCCTCGGGATTGACCCTGGCTCACGCGTCACCGGTTATGGCGTCATCCGTCAGGTAGGACGCCAGCTAACCTACCTTGGCAGCGGGTGTATTCGCACCAAAGTGGACGATCTGCCGTCACGCCTGAAGCTTATCTATGCAGGCGTAACGGAGATCATCACCCAGTTTCAGCCAGATTATTTCGCCATCGAGCAGGTCTTTATGGCGAAAAACGCCGATTCGGCGTTAAAGCTCGGTCAGGCGCGGGGGGTGGCCATTGTGGCGGCGGTGAACCAGGATTTGCCGGTATTCGAATACGCGGCAAGACAGGTCAAGCAGACGGTGGTGGGGATTGGTAGCGCGGAGAAAAGCCAGGTGCAGCACATGGTGCGGACCTTGCTGAAGCTTCCCGCGAACCCGCAGGCCGACGCCGCGGATGCGCTGGCTATCGCGATTACCCACTGCCACGTCAGCCAGAACGCGATGCAAATGAGCGAGTCGCGGCTCAATCTGGCGCGAGGCAGGTTACGATAATGACAAATCAGGCTGGATGTTTATCCAGCCTTTTTTTATTATGTCGGCAGTTAATTTCTTCCAGAACGCAGGAGCGTCACGTGATAGGCAGACTCAGAGGCATCATCATTGAAAAACAACCCCCGTTAGTGCTGCTGGAAGTGGGTGGCGTGGGCTATGAAGTCCATATGCCGATGACCTGTTTCTACGAGCTGCCGGACGCGGGCAAAGAGGCGATTGTCTTTACCCAGTTTGTGGTGCGTGAAGATGCGCAACTGCTGTACGGTTTCAATAACAAACAGGAACGCACCCTGTTCCGCGAGTTGATTAAAACTAATGGGGTGGGGCCGAAACTGGCGCTGGCAATTTTATCCGGTATGTCAGCTCAGCAGTTTGTGAATGCCGTTGAGCGTGAAGATCCTGCGGCGCTGATTAAACTTCCTGGCATCGGCAAAAAAACCGCCGAGCGCCTGATTGTCGAGATGAAAGACCGCTTTAAAGGACTGCATGGCGATCTCTTCACCCCGGCTGCCGATCTGGTACTGACGTCTCCTGGCGCGCCTGCGACGGATGATGACGCCGAGCAAGAAGCGGTTGCTGCGCTGGTGGCGCTGGGCTATAAACCTCAGGAGGCCAGCCGTATGGTGAGCAAAATTGCCAAACCGGATGCCAGCAGTGAAACCCTGATTCGTGAAGCGCTGCGCGCTGCATTGTGAGGTAAAGGATGATTGAAGCAGATCGCCTGGTATCGGCAGGCACCCTTCAGGCAGAAGATGTGGTGGATCGCGCGATCCGCCCGAAACTGCTTGATGAGTATATCGGCCAGCCGCAGGTCCGTTCCCAGATGGAAATTTTCATCCAGGCGGCAAAACTGCGCGGCGATGCGCTCGATCACCTGCTGATCTTTGGCCCTCCGGGGTTGGGGAAAACCACGCTGGCGAATATCGTCGCCAATGAGATGGGCGTCAACCTGCGTACCACCTCCGGCCCGGTGCTGGAGAAGGCGGGCGATCTGGCGGCGATGCTGACCAACCTCGAACCGCATGACGTGCTGTTTATTGATGAGATCCACCGCCTGTCACCGGTCGTGGAAGAGGTGCTCTATCCGGCGATGGAAGATTACCAGCTGGATATCATGATCGGTGAAGGGCCGGCTGCGCGCTCCATCAAAATCGACCTCCCGCCGTTTACCCTGATTGGTGCCACCACCCGTGCCGGGTCGTTAACCTCTCCGCTGCGTGACCGCTTTGGTATCGTGCAGCGCCTGGAGTTTTATCAGGTGCCGGACCTGCAACATATTGTGGGACGCAGCGCGCGCTACATGGGGCTGGATATGAGCGAAGAAGGGGCGTTTGAAGTGGCGAAGCGCTCCCGTGGCACGCCGCGTATCGCTAACCGTCTGCTGCGCCGCGTGCGCGACTTTGCTGAAGTAAAGCATGATGGCACGATTTCAGCCGAGATTGCCGCGCAGGCGCTGGATATGCTGAACGTTGATGCTGAAGGTTTTGACTATATGGACCGCAAGCTGCTGCTGGCGGTGCTGGACAAGTTCTTTGGCGGTCCGGTCGGGCTGGATAACCTGGCGGCGGCGATCGGTGAAGAGCGCGAAACGATCGAAGATGTGCTTGAGCCGTATCTCATTCAGCAGGGGTTCCTGCAGCGCACCCCGCGTGGACGCATGGCAACAGTGCGGGCGTGGAATCATTTCGGTATTACGCCACCGGCAATGCCGTAATGCGTAATTCCCTCTCCCCATGGGAGAGGGTCAGGGTGAGGGCATCAGCGCCCTCGATGTTAACTTGCCGTCTTCTTCATCATACTGAAGATAAACAACACCGCCGCACTCAGTACTACGGACGGCCCCGCAGGCGTATCATAGAACGCCGAGAAGGTTAATCCCCCCGTCACGGCAATCATGCCGACGACAACCGCCACGCCGGCCATCTGTTCCGGCGTACGCGCAAAACGACGTGCCGTGGCGGCCGGAATAATCAGCAGTGAGGTGATAATCAGCGCACCAACGAATTTCATCGCCACGCCTATGGTTAACGCCGTCACCAGCATCAGCAGCAGTTTTACACGCTGCAGCTTCACGCCGTCGACAAACGCCAGATCGGGGCTGACGGTCATCGCCAGCAGATTACGCCACTGCCAGAGCAAAATCCCCAGGACCACGATCACGCCAATGGCGATAGCGATCAGATCCTCCGGCGTCACGGCCAGCAGGTCGCCGAACAGGTAGGCCATCAGATCGACACGGATATTCGACATCAGACTGACCACCACCAGACCCAGGGACAGGGCGCTGTGCGCCATGATGCCCAGCAGCGTGTCGATGGCAAGGTGAGGACGTTTTTCCAGCCAGACCAGACCGGCCGCGAGCAGCAGCGTGACGACAATCACCGCATAGAAGGGATTTACATCCAGCAGCAGGCCAAAGGCAACGCCCAACAGAGACGCATGCGCCAGAGTATCACCGAAATAGGACATTCTGCGCCACACCACAAACGAGCCCAGCGGCCCCGCGGCGCAGGCAAGCATAATCCCGGCCAGCCAGCCGGGCAGTAATAATTCAATCATGAGTGTCCATTTCCCCGACGCAGAACGATTCGTCCCTGTAAATCATGGCGATGATTATGATGATGGCGATAAATGCCCAGCTGTTCAGCGCCGCGAGGGCCGAACATGGAGATAAATTCCGGATGCATTGATACCACTTCAGGCGTGCCGGAACAGCAGATATGATGGTTGAGGCACAGCACTTCATCGGTTTTCGCCATCACCAGATGTAAATCGTGGGAGACCATCAGCACCGCGCAGTTCAGTTCCCGGCGCAGCTGGTCGATGAGGTCGTACAGCGCGACCTGGCCGTTAACATCCACCCCCTGGGTGGGCTCATCCAGGACCAGCAGCTGTGGGCTGCTCAACAGCGCGCGGGCAAGTAAAACACGTTGCGTTTCGCCGCCGGAAAGTTTTTGCAGCGGCGCATCGATAAGATGACCCGCCTGCACGCGTTTCAGTGCCGGGAGAATATCCGCTTTCCGCGTGCCGGGACGCAAACGCAGGAAACGGCTGACCGTCAGGGGCAGCGTGGCATCGAGGTGAAGTTTTTGCGGCACATAGCCGATTCGCAATTTTTCCTCTCGCGCGATCACGCCTTCATCGGGGACGACCAGACCCAGCACCACGCGCACCAGGGTCGATTTACCTGCGCCATTGGGGCCGAGCAGCGTTAGAATTTTACCGGGCTTCAGATCCAGCGACACGTCAGAGAGGACGCGGCGCTGACCAAATGAGACCGAAATATTTTCAAGAGAAACCAATGTCGTCATGTCATTTTAAGCTTGAAGAAGTCAACGAATGTTATAATATCACATTTCACGCATTCACTACGATGATTAGTCGCATTATGTTACATAAAAATACGCTTCTTTTCGCAGCATTATCCGCTGCCCTTTGGGGTACAACCGCACAAGATGTTAACGCTGCCGTTGTCGCTTCGCTTAAACCGCTCGGGTTCATCGCGTCGGCCATTGCTGATGGGGTGACACAGACTGAGGTTTTACTCCCGGATGGGGCATCTGAGCATGACTATTCCCTGCGCCCTTCGGATGTAAAACGCTTACAAAACGCAGACTTAGTGGTCTGGATTGGACCAGAAATGGAAGCGTTTATGCAGAAGTCGGCCAAACAGATCGCGGGTGAAAAACAGGTCGCAATTGCCACACTTCCCGGAGTGAAACCGCTGCTCATGAAAGGCGCGGATGACGACGGTGACGAACATGACCATCATCATGCTGACAGTGAAAAAGGTGATGAGGATCACCATCACGGCGAGTACAACATGCATCTTTGGCTTTCCCCAGAGATAGCGCGGCTTTCGGCGGTTGCAATCCATGACAAATTAGTGGAACTTATGCCGCAAAGTCGAGCCAAACTTGACGCCAACCTGAAGGATTTTGAGGCACAATTAGCCGCAACCGATAAGCAGGTAGGTAATGAGCTCGCACCGTTGAAAGGAAAAGGGTATTTCGTTTTTCATGACGCCTACGGCTATTACGAAAAACACTACGGCCTGACCCCGCTGGGTCACTTCACCGTCAACCCTGAAATTCAGCCTGGTGCGCAGCGTTTACATGAAATCAGAACACAGCTGGTTGAGCAAAAAGCAACATGCGTTTTTGCTGAGCCACAGTTCAGGCCAGCGGTCGTAGAAGCCGTGGCCAGGGGGACATCCGTGCGCATGGGGACCCTTGACCCGCTAGGAACGAATATCCAGTTGAGCAAAGCGAGCTATTCGCAGTTCCTCAGCCAACTGGCGAACCAGTATGCGAGCTGCCTGAAAGGAGATTAACGAGGAAGTGAATACGTGCAACAGATAGCCCGCTCTGTCGCTCTGGCATTTAACAATCTGCCTCGACCCCACCGCGTTATGCTGGGGTCGCTTACAGTTCTCACCTTAGCGGTCGCCGTCTGGCGGCCCTATGTTTACCACCCGAGTTCTGCCCCTATCATCAAAACCATAGAGCTTGAGAAGAGCGAAATCCGTTCTTTGCTGCCTGAAGCCAGTGAACCGATTGACCAGGCGGCCCAGGAAGATGAAGCCATCCCGCAGGATGAGCTGGACGATAAAACCGAAAACGAAGCGGGTATCCACGAATACGTTGTTTCAACCGGGGACACGCTCAGCAGCGTGCTGAACCAGTACGGCATCGACATGGGCAATATCAGCCAGCTGGCGGCTGCTGATAAAGATCTTCGCAACCTGAAAATTGGGCAACAGCTCTCCTGGACATTAACCGCGGACGGGGATTTGCAACGCCTGACCTGGGAAATGTCCCGCCGTGAAACCCGCACCTACGATCGCACTGCAAACGGTTTCAAGATGACCAGCGAAATGCAGAAGGGCGACTGGGTTAACAGCGTACTGAAAGGTACCGTGGGCGCGAGCTTTGTCTCCAGCGCGCGCGATGCAGGATTGACCAGCGCTGAAATCAGTTCGGTGATTAAAGCCATGCAGTGGCAAATGGATTTCCGCAAACTGAAGAAGGGCGATGAGTTTTCCGTCCTGATGTCCCGCGAAATGCTGGATGGCAAGCGCGAACAAAGCCAGCTGCTGGGGGTACGTCTGCGCTCCGAGGGCAAAGATTACTACGCGATCCGCGCCGAAGACGGTAAGTTCTATGACCGCACCGGTACGGGACTTGCGAAAGGTTTCCTGCGCTTCCCGACAGCCAAACAGTTCCGTGTCTCCTCTAACTTTAACCCGCGTCGCCTGAACCCGGTCACCGGACGCGTCGCGCCGCACCGTGGCGTTGACTTCGCTATGCCGCAGGGTACGCCGGTACTGGCGGTAGGGGATGGTGAAGTGGTGGTCGCCAAACGTAGCGGTGCAGCCGGTTATTATGTCGCGGTGCGTCATGGCCGTACGTATACCACTCGCTATATGCACCTGCGTAAGCTGCTGGTCAAACCGGGCCAGAAAGTGAAGCGTGGCGACCGTATCGCCATCTCCGGCAATACCGGACGTTCCACCGGCCCGCACCTGCACTATGAAGTGTGGATCAACCAGCAAGCGGTGAACCCGCTGACGGCGAAACTGCCGCGCACTGAAGGCCTGACGGGTAAAGATCGTACTGATTACCTGGCGCAGGTAAAAGAGGTGGTGCCGCAGCTGAGCTTAAACTAAGCTTCCTGTTTTTGTTAAAAAAGCCGGCGTCAGTATGCGCCGGCTTTTTCTTTTGTGCGTGGGCGACTGCCTCGCTACACTATCTGCATTAAATTTTGCGTCATCAGACCCTGGATCCAGCATGGAAACCCAAAAAAACAATATTGAATACATTCCTGAGTTTGAAAAATCCTTTCGTCATCCGCGCAACTGGGGCGCCTGGCTTGGCGTTTACGCCTTTGCGGGCATCGCGATGCTGCCGGCCTCCGTTCGCGATCCTGTGCTGGGCAAAATAGGCCGACTGGCCGGACGCTTAGGCAAAAGCGCCCGTCGCCGCGCGCAAATTAACCTCTATTACTGCTTCCCGGAAAAGAGCGATGCCGAGCGCGAGGCCATTATTGACGCAATGTATACCACCGCCCCGCAGGCAATGGCGATGATGGCTGAGCTGGCGCTGAAAGGGCCGGAGAAAGTCATGGAGCGCGTTGACTGGAAAGGGCTGGAGATTATCGACGAGATGCGACGCAACGAGGAGAAAGTCATTTTTCTCGTTCCGCACGGCTGGGGCGTGGATATTCCTGCCATGCTGATGGCCTCTCAGGGTCAGAAGATGGCGGCAATGTTCCACAACCAGGGCAACAAGATCTTCGATTACGTCTGGAATACCGTACGTCGTCGTTTTGGTGGCCGCCTGCATGCGCGAAATGACGGTATTAAACCGTTTATTCAGTCTGTGCGTCAGGGATACTGGGGCTACTATTTGCCGGATCAGGACCACGGCCCGGAGCACAGTGAGTTTGTGGAGTTCTTCGGAACCTATAAGGCGACTCTGCCCGCGATTGGCCGCCTGATGAAAGTGTGCCGCGCCCGCGTGATACCGCTTTTCCCGACCTACGATGGCAATACCCATCGCCTGAGCATTGAGGTGCGTCCGCCGATGGACGATCTGCTCACCGCGGACGATCGCACCATCGCCCGTCGCATGAATGAAGAGGTGGAGATTCTGGTGGGACCGCATGCTGAGCAGTACACGTGGATCCTGAAGTTGCTCAAAACGCGTAAGCCAGGTGAAAAAGAGCCGTATAAACGCAAAGAGCTGTATCCAAAGAAATAAAAAACACCCCTCACCCTGTCCCTCTCCCCACTGTACAGTCCGGGGACATGGTAGACAGGTGTTCGGGGACATGGTGAACACTTTTTAACATCCTTTACCCATGGTGATCGACTTTTTCTTCAGGTCGATCACCCCCACTTTCGTGCTGTACCACCACACTTCATAGCAGCCATCCTCCTGCGTCTCCTTCAGTCCGACCCGTTCTCCCCTGAACGCTTTACCCGCGCTCAGACTTACCCCTTTCACGCTCAGCTTTCCGCTGATATCCACTTTCCTGACCATCACGCCCTCGTCGTATTCCGGGGGCGTTGTGTTGCCGCTGTACCGTCGCGATGACGGCTGATACCGCGAGCCCGGTACCGCCATATCCAGCGCCTCATGCGGGCGTTCAAGGTTATAGACCGTCCGCCAGTGGTCGAAGGCGCGCTGCAGTTCACCGCTGTCCGCGAACCACTTCCCCTGAAGCATTTCCGCCTTCAGGCTGCGGTGAAAACGCTCCAGCTTGCCCTGCGTCTGCGGATGATACGGCCGGGAGTGCCCCACCCGGATACCCTGGCGCATCAGCCACAGCTCCAGCGCCGTCCAGGTGCCGGTGGTGTCTCCCCACGGTGAGCCGTTATCCATCGTCATCCTGTCCGGCAGGCCGTAGCGTTCAAACACGCTGACCAGCTGCTGCTGCACGGTCTCTCGACGTTCATCGTTACAGTGCACCAGGCACAGGGAAAAACGGGAGTGGTCGTCCAGCAAAGTGAGCGGATGGCAGCGGCCACCGCCAAAGGGAAAGTGGCCCTTAAAATCCATCTGCCAGAGCCGGTTGGGCGCGTCATGTTCGAA
Source organism: Enterobacter sp. BIDMC92 (assembly GCF_001030225.1). NCBI lineage: Bacteria > Pseudomonadati > Pseudomonadota > Gammaproteobacteria > Enterobacterales > Enterobacteriaceae > Enterobacter > Enterobacter sp. BIDMC92. The sequence continues at coordinate 2,946,073 of NZ_KQ087598.1, read as the reverse complement.
CCGTCCCGTGGCGGGAATGCCCGGTGAAGTGCCCGGCAGCAGGCCGTGACGGGCCATCAGGGTATGAACGGTGCTGAAGGCGGGCATGGTGTGCCCCTGGTCTTCCAGCCAGCGTTTAATCTTGCGGGCTCCCCAGCGTTGATGACGGTCATGGGCCATGCGCAGCAGGGCAGTGATGTCGTCAGATGAGCGGTTCGGGGAATGGTGCGGTATGCGCGGGCGGTCCTGAAGGCCGGAGGCCCCTTCCTCCGCCCAGCGACGAAGCCACTTGTAGCCGGTGGCAGGTGAAATGCCGAAGCGACGGCAGAGGGAACGGATGTTCGCCCCGTCCTGCGAGGCGAACAAAACAAACTCGGTACGTAATGACATGGTATCTCTCGCATCCCAGGGCATAAGCGACTCCATAAACGGGTTCTTATGCCTTAGTTGTAAGTGTCTACCATGTCCCCGAACAAGCGTTCACTATGTCCCCGGACCGTACACCCCACAGGGGAGAGGGGATCGCACATTTCCGTTATTATTCGACTGTGAGTACGCGCGTGGTGTTGGTTGAGCCGATAGTGCTCATCACATCACCCTGGGTCACGATAACGATATCACCAGAGACCAGATAACCTTTGTCGCGCAGCAGGTTTACGGCATCGTGCGCCGCGGCCACGCCGTCATTGGTGCTGTCGAAGTGTACCGGCGTCACACCGCGGTACAGCGCCGTCAGGTTCAGCGTACGTTCGTGACGAGACATGGCGAAGATCGGCAGGCCGGAGCTGATACGCGAGGTCATCAGCGCAGTACGGCCGGATTCGGTCATGGTGATGATCGCCGTTACGCCTTTAAGGTGGTTCGCGGCATACATGGCGGACATGGCAATCGCTTCTTCCACGTTGTCGAACTGCACGTCCAGACGGTGTTTAGAGACGTTGATGCTCGGGATCTTTTCAGCGCCCAGGCAGACGCGCGCCATGGCGGCCACGGTCTCTGCAGGGTACTGACCCGCAGCGGTTTCCGCCGAGAGCATCACCGCATCGGTACCGTCCAGCACGGCGTTGGCCACGTCCATAACTTCCGCACGGGTTGGCATCGGGTTGGTGATCATGGATTCCATCATCTGAGTGGCGGTGATCACCGCGCGGTTCAGCTGACGTGCGCGACGGATCAGCGCTTTCTGGATCCCGACCAGCTCAGGGTCACCGATTTCCACACCCAGGTCGCCGCGCGCAACCATCACTACGTCAGACGCGAGGATCACATCGTCCATGGCATCCTGATCGCAAACGGCTTCCGCACGCTCAACTTTCGCAACGATTTTGGCATCACAACCAGCATCACGTGCCAGACGACGCGCATAGTTCAGGTCTTCGCCGCAGCGCGGGAAGGAGACCGCCAGGTAGTCAACGCCAATCAGCGCCGCGGTCACGATGTCTGCTTTGTCTTTGTCGGTCAGCGCTTCCGCAGAGAGACCACCGCCCAGTTTGTTGATGCCTTTATTGTTGGAGAGTGGACCGCCGACGGTGACTTCGGTGAACACCTTCATGCCCTGAACTTCCAGCACCTTCAGCTGTACGCGACCGTCGTCGAGCAGCAGGATATCGCCCGGTACCACGTCCGCTGGCAGGCCTTTATAGTCGATACCGACTTTCTCTTTATCGCCTTCGCCTTTGCCCAGGTTGGCATCAAGCAGGAACTTATCACCAATATTGAGGAAAACTTTCCCCTCTTTAAAGGTTGAAACACGAATCTTAGGACCCTGCAAATCGCCAAGGATAGCGACGTGGCGGCCCAGTTTTGCTGCGATTTCACGCACTTTATCGGCACGTAATTTATGGTCTTCTGGCGTACCGTGAGAGAAGTTCATACGCACCACGTTGGCGCCAGCGGCGATAATTTTCTCGAGATTATTATCACGATCGGTGGCCGGGCCTAAGGTGGTTACGATCTTGGTTCTGCGAAGCCTTCTGGACATGTAATACTCCGTTGACTGAAACAACTTTGGTGTTGCGTGAACATTGAATCGGCCATCATCTGCCGCAAGGCAGCAGCGAGTGGACCGAATGCCGTAAATCGTTACATCGTAATTATTCGTTACGTCTTCGTTATCAACTATCGAACATCGCTCTTTATAAGCAATTCTTTATCAAAACGCGATTCCTTAAGCGCTTCCTTGACCCGCTTCAAGTTATCCCGGAATTTTGCCCCCCGACGTAAGGTAAAACCGGTCGCCAGCACGTCAATCACCGTGAGCTGCGCCAGGCGGGAGACCATCGGCATATAAATATCGGTGTCTTCCGGTACGTCGAGCGTGATCGCCAGCGTCGCCTCACGGGCCAGCGGCGTGCCCGCCGTGGTAAGCGCGATAACCATGGCATCGTTTTCACGGGCCAGCTGCGCCAGCTCGACCTGACTCTTGGTGCGGCCGGTATGCGAAATCAGTACCACGACGTCATCTTCACTGCAATTCATACAGCTCATGCGTTGCAGCACAATGTCATCGGAATAAATCACCGGGACGTTAAAGCGGAAAAATTTGTTCATGGCGTCATGCGCCACGGCCGCCGACGACCCAAGACCAAAGAACGCAATCCGCTTGGCCTGGGTAAGGAGATCCACCGCGCGATTCACGGCGCTCATATCCAGAGACTGGCGGACGTGGTCAAGCGAGGCCATGGCTGATTCAAATATTTTCGCGGTATAGGCATCAACACTGTCGTCTTCATCCACATTGCGATTAACATAGGGGGTGCCATTAGCCAGACTTTGTGCCAGATGCAGTTTAAAATCAGGGAAGCCGCGTGTTTCCAGGCTGCGGCAAAAGCGGTTGACCGTCGGTTCGCTCACACCCGCTTCCTGTGCCAGAGCGGCAATGCTTGAATGGATCGCCTGCGCGGGAGAAGCCAGAATGACCTCGGCCACTTTACGCTCGGATTTGCTAAGGTGTTCCAGTTGAAACTGGATTTTTTCCAGCATGTTCATGTTAACAGGACGCTCATGGGTGTAAACGATTTCATAAATTGATGAAACCGTAATTCGATTTAGCCGATATTACCCCTGTGACTTCCAGAAAGGGTAACAATCGACAAGATAATGTTGTTGTTTTTTTTCATAACTTGATCGGTGTCGGGTTTTGCTGCGGCCCTGTTGCGCAAAGAATCGACGGTTGTTGCGTCATTACGCCATCGTAATCGTCTGAAGGGTGAAAAATCGCGGTATCGCACGCGACGATAAGCGCTAATGGTTTCGGGAATGACGTAAAAGCAGTACAGTGCATTGTAATAAAATTACAACGATACCTGGCGGAAGTACCAGGTGATCCAACTGAGGAGAATGACATGGCGGTAACGCAAACAGCCCAGGCATGTGACCTGGTCATTTTCGGCGCGAAAGGCGATCTTGCACGCCGAAAATTGCTGCCTTCCCTGTATCAACTGGAGAAAGCGGGCCAAATTCATCCGGATACCCGTATCCTGGGGGTTGGGCGCGCCGACTGGGACAAGGACGCTTACACCAAAGTCGTCCGCGAGGCGCTCGAAACTTTCATGAAAGAAAAGATTGATGAAAGTTTGTGGGATACCCTGAGTGGCCGTCTCGATTTCTGCAATCTGGACGTGAATGACGTCAGCGCGTTTAGCCGTTTAGGCGCGATGCTGGATCAGAAAAACCGTGTCACCATTAACTATTTCGCCATGCCGCCAAGCACCTTCGGCGCCATTTGCAAAGGGCTGGGCGAAGCCAAACTGAACGCCAAGCCGGCTCGCGTCGTGATGGAAAAACCGCTGGGCACGTCGCTGGCCACCTCGCGTGAAATCAACGACCAGGTGGGCGAGTTCTTTGAAGAGTGCCAGGTTTACCGTATTGACCACTACCTCGGTAAAGAGACGGTTCTGAACCTGCTGGCGCTGCGTTTCGCTAACTCCCTGTTTGTGAATAACTGGGACAACCGCACCATCGACCACGTGGAAATCACCGTGGCGGAAGAGGTGGGCATTGAAGGTCGCTGGGGTTACTTTGACCAGGCCGGTCAGATGCGCGACATGATCCAGAACCACCTGCTGCAAATCCTGTGCATGATTGCCATGTCGCCACCGTCCGATCTGACGGCGGACAGCATTCGTGACGCCAAAGTGAAAGTACTGAAATCACTACGCCGCATCGACCGCTCCAACGTGCGTGAGAAGACCGTGCGTGGGCAGTACACCGCCGGGTTTGCGCAAGGCAAAAAAGTGCCAGGCTACCTGGAAGAAGAGGGCGCGAACAAGTCCAGCAACACCGAGACGTTTGTGGCGATCCGCGTGGACATCGACGACTGGCGCTGGGCGGGGGTACCGTTCTACCTGCGCACCGGTAAACGTCTGCCGACCAAGTGCTCCGAAGTGGTGGTCTACTTTAAAAACCCGGAACTGAACCTGTTCAAAGAGTCCTGGCAGGAGCTGCCGCAGAACAAGCTGACCATTCGTCTGCAGCCGGACGAAGGGGTTGATATCCAGATCCTGAACAAAGTGCCGGGCCTGGATCATAAACACAACCTGCAGACCACCAAGCTGGACCTGAGCTACTCCGAAACCTTCAACCAGACGCACCTGGCGGATGCTTACGAGCGTCTGCTGCTGGAAACCATGCGCGGTATCCAGGCGCTGTTCGTGCGTCGCGATGAAGTGGAAGAGGCATGGAAATGGGTCGACTCCATTACCGAAGCCTGGGCTGCCGATCAGGATGCACCAAAACCGTATCAGGCAGGCACCTGGGGACCTGTTGCGTCAGTGGCGATGATCACCCGCGATGGTCGCTCCTGGAACGAGTTTGAGTAAGATAATCCGCTAGCCCGAAAGTGTTATTTTACCGGTAACATGATCTAACACAGCTCGCGGCATAATTTTTGACTTTTAAGCTCCGTGTGGATTCACCCGCGGAGCTTTTTTTATTACACTGCCGGAAGTGATTTTGCCCCTGAGCTCCGGACAGCAAGCGTTTCAGCGTTGTTAACAACTGCCAGCGACTTTGTAAACTCCCGAGCCCGGACAGATAAAATGAGAGGAGCTTTTATGAATCCGACATTGTTACGCGTAACACAACGCATTATCGAGCGCTCGAAAGAGACCCGTTCGGCCTACCTCGCCCGGATTGAACAGGCAAAGAGCAACACCGTCCACCGCTCGCAGCTGGCCTGCGGTAACCTGGCTCACGGCTTCGCCGCCTGCCAGCCTGAAGATAAAGCGTCGCTGAAAAGCATGTTGCGTAACAATATCGCCATCATCACCGCCTATAACGACATGCTTTCCGCGCACCAGCCGTATGAGGTCTATCCTGACATCATCCGTAAAGCGCTGCACAGCGTGAATGCCGTTGGTCAGGTAGCGGGCGGGGTGCCTGCCATGTGCGACGGCGTGACGCAGGGGCAGGACGGTATGGAGCTGTCGCTGCTGAGCCGTGAGGTGATTGCGATGTCTGCGGCGATTGGGCTGTCACACAACATGTTTGATGGGGCGCTGTATCTCGGCGTATGCGACAAGATTGTCCCGGGGCTGGTCATGGCTGCGCTGTCGTTTGGTCATCTGCCTGCGATCTTTGTGCCATCCGGCCCGATGGCAAGCGGTCTGCCTAACAAAGAAAAAGTGCGTATCCGCCAGCTGTATGCTGAAGGGAAAGCCGATCGCCAGGCGCTGCTGGAGGCGGAAGCCGCGTCTTACCATGCGCCGGGCACCTGTACGTTTTACGGTACCGCGAACACGAACCAGATGGTGGTGGAGTTTATGGGGATGCAGCTTCCGGGCTCGTCCTTTATCCAGCCGGATGCCCCGTTGCGCAAAGCGCTGACCGAGGCAGCGGCACGTCAGGTCACGCGTCTGACCGGAAACGGCAACGAATGGATGCCGATGGGCAAAATGGTTGATGAAAAAGTCATCGTCAACGGTATCGTCGCGCTGCTGGCAACCGGGGGGTCAACTAACCACACCATGCACCTGGTGGCCATGGCGCGTGCGGCGGGTATTCTGATTAACTGGGATGACTTCTCCGAGATCTCATCCGTGGTGCCGCTGATGGCGCGCCTGTACCCGAACGGTCCGGCGGACATTAACCACTTCCAGGCCGCAGGCGGCGTACCGCTGCTGATGCGCGAGCTGCTGAAGGGCGGTCTGCTGCATGAAGATGTAAACACCGTGGCGGGCTTTGGCCTGAAGCGCTACACCCAGGAGCCTTGGCTGAATAACGGCGAACTGGACTGGCGCGATGGCGCGAGCGCCTCTCTTGACCCACAGGTAATTGCCACCATCGACAAACCGTTCTCTCCTCACGGTGGCACCAAAGTGCTGAGCGGTAACCTTGGGCGCGCGGTGATGAAAACCTCTGCCGTACCGGAAGAGAATCAGGTTATCGAAGCGCCTGCGGTGGTGTTCGAAAGCCAGCATGACGTATTACCTGCCTTTGACGCCGGGCTTCTCGACAAAGACTGCGTGGTGGTGGTGCGTCATCAGGGGCCGAAAGCCAACGGGATGCCAGAATTACATAAACTTATGCCACCACTTGGTGTATTATTGGACCGCCGTTTCAAAATTGCACTGGTGACCGATGGACGCCTCTCAGGCGCATCCGGTAAAGTGCCTTCCGCCATCCACGTGACGCCGGAAGCTTATGACGGCGGGTTGCTGGCGAAAGTGCGTGACGGCGACATGATCCGCGTAAACGGACAGACAGGCGAGTTAACCCTGCTGGTCGATGATGCAGAGCTGGCGGCACGTAACCCCCATATTCCTGACCTGAGCGCCTCGCGCGTGGGGACAGGGCGTGAAATGTTTGGTGCGCTGCGTGAGAAACTCTCCGGTGCTGAGCAGGGCGCAACCTGTATTACGTTTTAAGACGACTTGATTTTAACGATCTGGCGAGAGAAGACTCTGATGAAAAACTGGAAAACAAGTGCAGAAGCAATCCTGACCACTGGCCCTGTCGTGCCGGTTATCGTGGTAAACAAGCTGGAGCACGCTGTACCGATGGCGAAAGCGCTGGTTGCGGGCGGCGTTCGCGTTCTGGAAGTGACCCTGCGCACCGCCTGCGCGATGGATGCCATTCGCGCTATCGCTAAAGAAGTACCGGACGCCATCATTGGTGCGGGTACCGTGACGAACGCAAAACAGCTGGCTGAAGTGACCGAAGCGGGTGCACAGTTCGCCATCAGCCCGGGTCTGACCGAGTCGCTGCTGAAAGCCGCCACCGAAGGCACGATTCCACTGATCCCGGGTATCAGCACCGTATCTGAACTGATGCTGGGCATGGACTACGGTCTGAAAGAGTTCAAATTCTTCCCGGCAGAAGCCAACGGCGGCACCAAAGCGCTGCAGGCCATTGCGGGTCCATTCTCCCAGGTGCGTTTCTGCCCGACGGGCGGTATCTCTCCGGCCAACTACCGTGACTACCTGGCGCTGAAAAGCGTGCTGTGCATCGGTGGCTCATGGCTGGTGCCGGCAGATGCGCTGGAAGCTGGCGACTGGGACCGCATTACCCGACTGGCTCGTGAAGCGGTTGAAGGCGCGAAGCAGTAAGTTATTCGCCGTATGAAAAACGGGCCCCGGGGCCCGTTTTTTTTATCCTGCTACCTTAACGCCTGCGGCGGCCGCTTTCGCTCTCGTCACGGCGTCGTCCACGTTCTCCCCGGTGGCTAATGCCACGCCAAGACGACGGGAGCCGTCGATCTCCGGCTTGCCGAACAAACGCACCTGCAGACCTGCGCCCACCGCCGCGTCGACGTTATCAAAGGTGACGTTCTGGCTGGTTAATTGCGGCAGGATCACCGCCGAGGCGGCCGGACCGTACTGACGGATACCGCCGACGGGCAGGCCGAGGAAGGCGCGCACGTGCAGGGCGAATTCGGAGAGGTCCTGCGAGATGAGCGTGACCATACCGGTGTCATGCGGGCGAGGGGAGACTTCGCTGAAAATCACCTCGTCACCGCAAACAAACAGCTCCACGCCGAAGAGGCCATAGCCGCCCAGCGCCAGGACGGTCTTACGAGCTATTGCCTGCGCGCGTTCCAGCGCCAGGGGACTCATCTGCTGCGGCTGCCAGGATTCGCGGTAATCGCCATCTTCCTGACGGTGGCCAATCGGGTCACAGAAATGAACGCCGTCCACGGCGCTGACGGTCAGCAGGGTGATCTCGAAATCAAACTTCACCACACCTTCAACGATCACGCGACCGGCTCCGGCGCGACCACCCTGTTGGGCATAATCCCACGCCTTGTCCAGCGTGCTGCTGTCGCGGATAAAGCTCTGCCCTTTACCGGAGGAGCTCATTACCGGCTTAATGATGCACGGGTAGCCGATCTCCTCGACGGCCCGCAGGAATGCGGCTTTATCGCCAGCAAAACGGTAGCCCGACGTAGGCAACCCGAGCTCCTCCGCCGCCAGGCGACGGATCCCTTCGCGGTTCATGGTCAGCTTTGCGGCTTTTGCACAGGGCACCACGCGCTGGCCTTCCTGCTCAAGGGCGATCAGCGTATCGGTAGCGATGGCTTCAATTTCCGGCACCACAAAATCCGGTTTTTCACGCGTAATCAGTTCGCGAAGGGCATCGCCATCCAGCATGTTAATCACATAAGAACGATGGGCGACGTGCATGGCGGGTGCATCAGCGTAGCGGTCAACGGCAATGACTTCCACGCCTAAACGTTGACACTCAATGGCGACTTCTTTTCCCAGCTCGCCCGATCCCAACAGCATCACTCGCGTCGCCGATGGCCGCAGCGCGGTTCCTAAACGAATCATAACAATCCCCCTGAAAAAGTTGCGGGCAGTATAAACGAAAACGTTTGCGTCTGTCTCGCGCACGGCTCAGTGCGGCAGGAAGAAATTTGCGCTTCTTTAGTCCGGCCAGACATTTCCTGACGCCTGCTCGCTTACGCTGTGGAACATGTTCACCGTTAAGTGAGGGAAACCATGTCAGGCTGGCTGAATCAATTGCAATCACTGTTAGGGCAGAAAACGGCATCGTCCGGCGAGCAGGGGCTCAGTAACCTGCTGGTACCTGGCGCACTCGGCGGGCTGGCGGGCCTGCTGGTGGCGAATAAGTCCTCGCGCAAGCTGTTGACAAAGTATGGCACCGGCGCGTTGCTGGCAGGTGGCGGAGCCATCGCGGGGACCGTTCTGTGGAATAAATACAAAGACAGGGTACGCACTGCGCACAGGGATGAACCGCAGTATGGTGAACACACCTCGCCGCTGGATCTGCGTACCGAACGGCTTATCATTGCGCTGGTCTTTGCCGCGAAAAGCGACGGGCACATCGACGATAAAGAACGATCGGCGATTGAGCAGCAACTGCGTGAAGCCGGTGTCGAAGAGAAGGGCAGAGCCCTGGTGGCGCAGGCGATTGAACAGCCGCTTGACCCGCAGCGTCTTGCGCAGAGTGTGAAAAATGAGGAAGAGGCGCTTGAACTCTATTTCCTCAGCTGTGCCGCTATCGATATCGATCACTTTATGGAACGCAGCTACCTGAACGCGCTTGGCGACGCGCTGAAGATCCCTCTGGATGTGCGCGAAGGCATTGAACAGGATATCCGGGAGCAAAAACAGGCGTTACAGGGATAACGTCGCGGCGGGGTCACGGTTTCGCTTGCATCATGCGTGGGTTTTGCCAACCTTATAGGGTGTAAAACTAAAAAGAATGATGACATGCCACCGAAAGCCCGACGTATACCTTATGCAATCACCACGCATGGCGATACGCGCATAGACAACTATTACTGGCTACGGGACGATTCGCGTTCCCGGCCAGAGGTACTCGATTACCTGCACGAGGAAAACGACTATGGCCGCAATGTCATGTCCAGCCAGCAGACGCTTCAGGACCAGCTGCTGAATGAAATGGTACAGCGTATTCCTCAGCGTGATATCTCCGCGCCCTGGACCAAAAACGGCTACCGCTATCGCCATATCTACGAGCCCGGCAACGAGTACCCCATCTACCAGCGTCAGTCGGTGCTGAGCGCCGAGTGGGACGAGTGGGATATTCTGCTGGACGCCAACCAGCGCGCGGCCCACAGCGAATTTTATACCCTGGGCGGCATGTCCATTTCACCGGATAACGCGGTGATGGCGCTGGCGGAGGATTATCTCTCCCGTCGCCAGTACGGCCTGCGTTTTCGCAATCTCGACACTGGCAACTGGTATCCGGAAATGCTGGAAAACGTCTCCCCGGATTTTGTCTGGGCAAATGACTCCGAAACGGTTTACTACGTCAAAAAACACGCCTCCACGCTGCTGCCTTACCAGGTTTGGCGACACACCGTGGGGACCGACTCCGCGGACGACGAGCTGGTCTATGAAGAGCAGGACGAAACCTTTTATGTCAGCCTGCATAAAACCTCCTCACGCCACTATGTCATTATCTTCCTGTCCAGCGCGACGACATCCGAAGTTCTGCTGCTGGATGCCGAACTGCCTGATGCTCAGCCGCTCTGCTTTCTGCCGCGCCGCAAGGACCACGAGTACAGCCTGGATCACTTCCAGCACAGTTTTTATGTGCGTTCGAATCGCGAGGGCAAAAACTTCGGTCTTTATAAAACCAAAGTGCGCGATGAGCGCAAGTGGGAAGTGCTGATCCCCGCGCGGGATCAGGTAATGCTGGAAGGCTTCACCCTGTTTACCGACTGGCTGGTGGTGGAAGAGCGCCAGCGGGGGCTGACCAGTATCCGACAAATCAACCGTAAAACCCGGGAAGTGGTGGGGATTGCGTTTGACGACCCGGCCTATGTGACGTGGATTGGATTCAACCCGGAACCGGAATCCTCACGGCTGCGCTACGGCTACTCGTCCATGACCACACCGGACACTCTGTTTGAACTGGATATGGACACCGGACAGCGTCAGGTGATTAAACAGACCGAGGTTAAAGGGTTCGAATCCGAAAACTACCGAAGCGAACACCTGTGGGTCACCGCCCGGGATGGCGTTGAGGTTCCCGTCTCGCTCGTCTATCACAAAGCGCATTTTCAGAAAGGGAAAAACCCGATCCTCGTCTACGGCTACGGCTCCTACGGCTCAAGCATGGACGCCGATTTCAGCAGCAGCAGATTAAGCCTGCTCGATCGCGGCTTTGTTTTCGCCATCGCCCATATTCGCGGCGGCGGCGAACTGGGGCAGCACTGGTATGAAGATGGGAAATTCCTCAAAAAGAAAAACACCTTTAATGACTACCTTGACGTCTGCGACGCGCTGATTGAACAGGGCTATGGCGATCCGCAGCTCTGCTTTGGCATGGGCGGCAGCGCGGGCGGCATGCTGATGGGGGCGGTTATTAACCAGCGTCCCGACCGCTTCAAAGGCATCGTCGCGCAGGTGCCGTTTGTTGATGTGGTCACCACCATGCTCGATGAATCCATTCCTCTCACCACCGGGGAGTTTGAGGAGTGGGGCAATCCGCAGGATGAGATTTACTACCGCTATATGAAAGAGTACAGCCCGTACGATAACGTCGAGGCGAAAGCCTACCCTCACATGCTGGTGACCACCGGTTTGCATGACTCTCAGGTGCAATACTGGGAGCCGGCAAAATGGGTGGCAAAACTGCGGGAGCTGAAAACCGACGATAATCTGTTGCTGCTCTGTACCGATATGGATTCCGGACACGGCGGGAAATCGGGACGGTTTAAATCGTATGAAGGGGTGGCCCTGGAGTACGCCTTTTTGATTGGCCTGGCGCAGGAGACGCTGCCAGGCCGTGCAGAGCGTTAAGCTTCGCCCAGATAATGTTTCAGCGTCAGACGCAGTTCCGGGCTCATTTTGTCGAGGTTGTTATACAGCCAGCGCAAATAGCCCGGGTCTTTATCGGCAATATCCGACACCGCTCTGCCCCGGTACTTACCAAAGGTAAACGTGGTCAGCAGCGCGGGGCGTCCGGTAATGGTCGCCATATCATCCGGCGTCCAGCCGGAGGTGTTCATAATATCGATGAGTAACGCGGCGGTGATATAGCAGTCATACAGGGCGCGGTGATGATGCAGCCCCTCAGGCGTGCGGACGCTGAGCTTACGGGACTTGTACAGCGCCATGTTACTGTACTTGATCCCCGGCCAGAGGCGACGCGCCAGCTTCATGGTACAAATCCATTCCCCGGGCATCTCCGGCAGCACGCGACGGTCAAAGCTGGCGTTATGCGCGACGTACCACGGGCTACCGTAATAGTGGGGAATCACGTCTTCGATCCACGGTTTATCCGCCACCATCGATTCGGTAATGCGATGGATAGCCATCGCCTGAGGGCTGATGGGGCGATCGGGACGCACCAGATGGCTCATTGGGTTGACGATTTTTCCGTCAACCACGTCGACAGAGGCCACTTCCACTATTCCGCCCTGAAGATCGCAAGTTTCGGTATCGATGACGCGCAGCATTGAACACTCCTGAGCTTAAAACGCCTAGCCTAAAGGAATGATATCGCCTTGCCAACCCTGTCTGCCGAGCGAGCCCGTCAACAGTAACTCACCGTTATCCGCGCGGACAATCAGCTGGCCTTTATCATCCCACAGCGCGCTGCCGCTACCGGCATTCGCCATGAGCACAGCAATGGCATATTTATGCGCGAAGCGCTGAAGGGTGCTGATGGACTGTCGCCAGCGGTAATCCCTCACCGACTGACAGCTGGTGAAGAGTGTTGCCCTGGGGTCGAGATTCGGCGAATCGGCGTGGGCATCCATGATGCTCAGGTGTTTATCCCCCGGCATCAGGCTGGCACCGCTGCCTTGCGGATAGCGCAAAACGCGCTGGCGAGAGGGGGTAAACAGCGCGAGGCCTTTCTGGCGCAGACCATTGCGCTCAACGGGGAGCCCTGCAATCACCGTAATCCGGTAAAAATGGGCCGCGTCAAGCAGGGGATCCAGCTGGGCGTCGCCGGGTGGGGGAGGTAACGTCGACGTCCCGGATCCCGTTAATGAGAGTTCAGGGAAGACCAGCAAATCACACCGTTGCCGTGCGGCTTCCGCAATGAAGCGAAGGTGGTGCGTAACATGGTCATCTATACTCTGGTGCTGCCCGCCATACTGGGCTGCCGCTATATTCCAATGTGACATCGTGACTTCCTTATACACTGAGTCGCAGGGATTTAAGAATACACCTAATTTAATCAGGGTTTTCTTATCCTGCCAGATTCAGCGTAAGGAAGTGTAACGAGTCGTTAAGCTTATTTAACTTTAGGCTCGTACGGCAAACGGGAGAGATTGACCGAGGCGAGACGGTGGGCGATTAATCTTTCACGGAACCAGTCCCGCAGATGGGCAGGTTGTTCACGTTCAACAACTTCCGCCACGATGGGCATGTTGTAACGCTCTTTGAAAGCGACGCCAGCGGCAGCGAGATCGACATTCACTTTATCCATCTCGTCCTGAGGAAGGGCGGCCAGATTGATCTTCATTACCTTCTCCTTATTATGCGGCGGCAACGTTACCGCGATTGCGCGACGATGACAAGCGGAGGCGGGATGATCCTCGACTCGTTTATTATACAGCGTTATTCTTTAGCATACAGACATAACGAAAAGGAATGATTGCGATGGGTTTCTCCGCTTCCCGCGCGGCATGCGCACTGGTTTTTCTCGCCTCTACAGTGATTTCTCCCTCGGTGCTTGCGCATGCGCATCTTCAACAGACTATCCCGGCGGCAGACAGCCAGGTGAGCGCACCGCAGAGCCTGACGCTGAATTTTTCGGAAGGTATCGAACCCGGTTTTAGCGGTGTAGTGGTAACGGATGCGCAAAAACAGGTCATCAGGGCCGGTACCGCTACGCGAGACGAAAAGAATAAAACTCAGCTTACCGTACCGCTGGAACAACCGCTGACGCCAGGGACTTACCAGGTCGACTGGCATGTGGTCTCGGTTGATGGCCATAAAACCAAAGGCAGCTATCACTTTAGCGTGAAATAGTATGCTGTCGCTGATTTACATCGGGTTGCGCTTTATCCACTTTGGGGCGCTGATGCTGGTTTTTGGCAATGCGCTTTACAGCGTCTGGTTTGCACCTTCTTCTCTCCAGCGTCTGATGTCACGGCGTTTTCAGGCGCAGCAGAAAGTGGCCTCCCTAATCAGCCTGGCGGCCGCACTTCTCATGTTTATGCTTCAGGGCGGATTGATGGGAAGCGGCTGGGGAGATGTGTTTGCCCCGCAGGTCTGGCAAAGCGTGTTGGGTACGCAGTTTGGTAGCGTCTGGCTGTGGCAGATTATTCTCGCGGCGATCGCGGTCGGTGCCGCATGGCTCGCGCCACTGAAAGGGTCGCGACTGCTGCTGCTGGCAATGGGGCAGCTTATCCTGCTAGCCGGGGTAGGACACGCGGCGATGCTGGAGGGGGCGATGGGGGCTTTACAGCGTCTTAATCATGCTGTTCACCTGATCTGTGCCGCCACCTGGCTGGGGGGATTGCTGCCGCTGCTGTTCTGCATGCGTCTGGCCAAAGGGCGCTGGCACACTGCCGCCATCTACACCATGATGCGCTTCTCACGCGTGGGCCATTACGCCGTCGCCGGCGTGCTGCTCACCGGGGTGGTTAACGCGCTAATGATACTCGGCCTCCAGATTCCCTGGGAGGCTGGTTATGTACAGTTATTGTTGTTCAAATGTGCGCTGGTGGCGTTGATGGTGGTAATTGCGCTGGCAAATCGGTATTTTCTGGTGCCACGGTTCCGTCCGGAAACCGGACGGGCACAACAGATTTTTATCAGGATGACACAGGCAGAAGTGGTGCTGGGGGCGCTGGTACTGGCAACGGTAAGCCTGTTCGCCACCTGGGAACCCTTCTGACAAGGTTAAATATCATATGAAAAAGACAGTACTTTCTCTTGTATTGCTGGCCTGCGCGGGGAGCGCGCTTGCTGCACCACAGGTTATCACCGTCAGCCGTTTCGAAGTGGGTAAGGACAAATGGGCGTTTAATCGCGAAGAGGTGATGCTGACCTGCCGTCCGGGCCATGCGCTGTATGCCATCAACCCGAGTACGCTGGTGCAATACCCGCTGAATGATACCGCCGAGCAGCAGGTGGCCAGCGGGAAGAGCAGCGGGCAGCCCATCAGCGTGATCCAGATTGACGATCCTTCCCACCCGGGGCAGAAGATGAGCCTGGCACCGTTTATTGAGCGCGCGGATAAGCTCTGCTAACGTTCAGGTTTCCAATAAAAAACCGCAGATGCTTGCGAAAGCACTGCGGTTTTTTTCGTTTAATGATGCTCTGACGCTTTTTTTCCAGCCGCTTTAACTGTTGACTGGAAAACCTGGCGTCGTCATCTATTCTTAAAAGGCAAGGCGACTTAGCCTGCATTAATGCCAACTTTTAGCGCACGGCTCTCTCCCAAGAGCCATTTCCCTGGACCGAATACAGGAATCGTATTCGGTCTCTTTTTATCTATTTGTTTTTCAAAGGGTTTTTCTGTCTTAACACTAAATCCCTCCGAAAATTGCTCGAACATCCCATATCCTGTCTAAACCATAACATACCCAGGACCGCGTGCGTCCAGGGTTTTTTTGGATTTTTGTTAAATTTTTGTGGCTGAGAAATCGCTTCGAAAACTCATCGACAGGCCGTTTTCATAGCGTCTGTTCGGCTGTCTTCTGATCGCATCTTTCGGGGCACACAAGAGCTTAACTTTGGCATGGTCGAATCTCCAGTCTCTACAAGCCCCGTGTTAATTCCATCGGATGTTAACGAACCCGGCCTACATCACCCGCGATGCCTCGTTGCACACCCAGCGGTAGCGGCAATTAGCAGCCTATTTTTTTCCTGCCTGGCTCCTATCGTGCCTACTTATACTTTTATGCTGGCTGTTGAATTCTGCTTTTTGAATATTGTTTTAGGCGCCTAATAATCGGTTTTTCTACTTTATAATGTATGAAAACCCCAACAATAATAGATATGGTAATAAGCAAGAATGACATCGCAATAGATATATTTTTATCATTGTTATTCTTTATTACTACATCATTCATAAGATGAGCAAAATAGATATGAGAGACATATATACTGTAAGACGCATCTCCTAACGTATGCATGAAGTTGCTAATAATACCTTTGCCACTGACTGAGAGTGTCGCAATGATTATAATGACAAATGCTGGTAAACCAAATGATATTATTCTTGGGTTACCAGATAACGAGAAAAGACCTATGTAAAGAAGTGCGAATGTTGTTATATAAAACAAAGGTGTCTTGATAGAGATTAATGCCCTCAGTTTAGGATAGATAAGAGCATAAAGGCACCCCGCAGCAAAATTTAACATCAATGGATCCTGAAGGATAAACCCAAGATTTACCCACCCTCGTCGGTCATCATTGATTCCCAATGAACCACTGGTTGTTATTGAAGCAATAATTAAAGTGGAAACAAACATAGCCGCGAAGTTTTTACTTCTGCTAAAAGTTAATGTAAATGAGAACATTACATAAAATATCATTTCATAAACAAGAGTCCATGTTGGTGCATTAGCCATGCGAGCGCGGAAATCATTTATTTCTGGAAGCAGTAGGAAATTGGCTACAAAGTTGTAATGCTGTGCAACAGGAATGTTCGCAAGAATGAGGGGGATGGACACTATTATGTAAAGCGGGTAAATCCTTTTTACTCGATCGCAGAAAAACCGCAACGGTCCCTTGCTATCGTTCTGAGTGTACACCATAAGAAAACCTGAAAGCACAAAGAAAATATCAACACCCATTCCTCCGATGCCCTTAAATACCCACCCAAAAACGGGCCCCCAAAAGTGATTTAGCACAACCATCATTGCGGCGATAGCTCTAATCACCTGTAAATTTCTTAGCTCCATAAGCACCTGTTAAAAGTAATATTTTATAAAAAAAGCTCAGAAGTTTAGCATTAGATGGTCAGTTGATCGACTACCTTAATGAAGAGCTTAGTAGGTGAGCACAGCGATTGTTTTTAAGTTTTACATTCTACGCACAGCGTACTTACTCGCCGCTTTTGTTGCTAAGTCGTAACAGAGTCGGCGGGCTTGCGTGTAATTCTTCATACAAAGCATACTTCCAGCTTAAACACAGCATGCGGAAGCCCGCTTGCTGTGTTTAAGCTGGAAGTGTGTTGTCAGTAAATGGCAATGCCGGGCTTAAAAGCGCGATTTAACGGACGCCTCAATTTCATCAAGCAGTTCAAAGCGACGGCGGTATTCGGCACGCTTTTTACTGGCAATGTCCTCGAGGGATTTGCGCTCCATCTGCAGGGGGAGTTGCCAGCAGAAGGCGGACAGTTTTTTACCGTCCAGCGATCCCCAGAACTCATCATAGCTGGCGTGGAAGTGGCGGCCTTTACTGAGACGATAGCGCAAGGCGCGGAAAACGTGTCCTTCATCGCTGACGGCAAAAATTGCCCGCACTGATGATTGTGCCGCCAGCTGGAAAATCACCTCCATCAGCAGCCGTTTTGGGAACAGACCGTGGCAGGCGCGGGTGGCCTGCTTAATGACATCCCGCGAGACGTTGCGGCGGGGGCCCTGAAGTCCACCTATCACGATGACCCGCTGGCCATTGCTGCGCGCAACGCTGAAGGTGAGGCTGGCAAGTAGCGTATTCTCGCTATCGCGCAGCCACAGCGTGCTTTCGCCTTCGCGCTCGGCTTTTCCGGCACAAGAGGCATTGACGGTATAGATCGCGTCGTTTTTGGCCCTGAACTGGACAATCACTTGCTCATGCGGGCTGGTCAGCGCCTGGGCCAGGCCCTTCTCTTTCAGGCTATCAATCCAGTGATAGTGGTGAATGATAGCGTCAGCGCGATCGTTCGCCGTCAGGCCGCGCATCAGGTACTGCCGATGGGTCTTGCTCGGTAAGGTCACCTGAGAGGCCAGCAGTCTGTCGAAATCGTCGCGACCTGCAAGGCTTTCCAGCATGCGATGGGTGGAGGACCAGAACAGAAGCGAACGCAGAAGGAACTTGAGGCGATATTCGCGTTTCTGCCAGATTGGCCCAGGAGTCCGTTTGCCTTTCACCAGCGCAGAAATAATATGTGTGCGATGTGGATAGAAAACATCGTTATGCAGTTCTGTATTAGACACGTGAAGGCCCTCGTTTTTATCTCCCCTTATTCTAAAGAGCCAGTAAAAAGGGATTAATAGTGCGCGGACCTTTATTTCCGTTTGGTTTAGCGTTTGTTTGGTTTTGCGAGAGCCCTGGCGATCTTCGGTCATTTCTGCTGCGGCTATACTGTTAACAGGAGGGCCTTATGTACCAGCGAATAGAGGGGCGGATGTGGCGTCACGTCTGGGTTGTTAGCGATATTCACGGTTGTTATCAGCGGCTTTTAGACGAGCTCAAATGCCGTCATTTTAACCCGTATGAGGATTTACTGATTTCTGTTGGCGATCTGATCGATCGTGGTCCAGACAGTGTTAAATCATTACAGCTTATCAATGAAAAATGGTTTCGTGCCGTGCGTGGCAACCACGAGCAAATGGCTCTCGACAGTCTGGATAATAACGATTTTTCTCTCTGGACGATGAATGGCGGAATGTGGTTTGCGCAACTTGAACGCGACCAGCAACAGCTCGCGCTGTCGTTACTCGATGCCTGCCGCGATTTACCGCACATTATTGAGATAACCTGTGCTAACGGCCTGAATGTTATTGCCCATGCCGATTATCCGGCAGCGGAATACCGCTGGCAAAAACCGGTCAGCGTCCAGCGCGTTTTATGGGACCGCGATCGGCTGATGGGCTTTATGGTGGGCAAAGGGCAGGGTATCAGCGGCGCGGATCATTTCTGGTTCGGCCATACGCCCGTCGACAGACGGTATGATTTTAATAATCTTCACTACATTGATACGGGGGCCGTTTTTGACGGTTACTTTACGCTGGCGCAACTGCAGTAATAAATAACCCGCCTTCGGGCGGGTTCTCTTTAGGTCAGGCAAGGCGCATGACCCAGGCATCGGTTTTGCTATCGTAATGCTCACGGTAAAGGACAGAATGTTCGCCATCAAGTATTGCCGGGACGCTGGTGTCGGCATCCCACGCATCAAGCTGCATGCACAAATCCGGGTCGGATTTGCAGGGAATACTTAACGTTCGATCGCCTTGTGCTTCGCCGCGCAGTTCTGCGTCGTCGATCTCGAAAGCGCCAATACGCACGCTGGTTTTCGTCATAGTGCTCTCCGGGTCGGTTGTCAAAATCTGGTATGACCAGTACGGTCACCCATTTTTTATCGTAGACAAGGAGAGCAAAATCGCCAGTAAAAAAGTGCGCTTTTTTTAGTCGGTGCGATCGTTACCGGTAAACAGACGACCATCGCGGACCAGTTCGCGCGGATAACTGTTTTTTAGTCTGGAGCCAACCTTTTTTGCCAGTCCCAGCGGGTACCCCTGATACGTCACGATTGCTTCATCGCCTGCCGGGGTGCTCGCCGGGTAGACATCGCGACCGCGGTACCACTCTTCGGCTTCCTGATGCGTGAGGGCAAAAGTATTCTCGCACCCGGCAAGTGCGATGACGGCCTCGTGCTGCCAGCGATAGCCTTTGTTATGCACTTCCGCCAGGCGGATCCCGATGCGCGAAAAACGCACTTTACCAATCAGCGGTTCGATATTCGCCGGGAAAAGCCAAACTTCTTTATCACGCTGCCAGAGGTGCAGACTTTCATCCCAGACCAGCCCAACCTGGCTGGCGGCCGCGATAAGCTGCGCGGCATCGCGACCTTTAAGAGGCGCAAACGGGAAAGTACCAACCTTGAATTTAGGTGCAGGGAGGGGAGCCACCGCCTGCGTTTTACGCAGACGCGCCACAAAGAACCCTTCACAGTCGTAAATCTGCGGGAAGACGTGAAGAAAACCTTCGGGGGTGACCGCTTCACCGGCTGAGGCAAACAGATCGTTCAGCGGCAAAAAGTCGACCGCATCCGGGTATTGCGCTTTCAGCCACAGACAGACGTCTTCGTTTTCATCGCGGTTGAGGGTGCAGGTGGAGTAAACCAGCGTGCCACCCGGGCGCAGGGCGTGAAAGGCGCTGTCGATCAGCTCGCGCTGTGTGGCGGCGATCTCAAGGTTGCTTTCCACCGACCAGTTCTTTAACGCATCGGGATCTTTACGCACCACCCCTTCGCCGGAGCAGGGGGCGTCCAGCAGAATGGCATCGAAAGCTTCCGGTAAGGCGGCGCCAAAGACGCGTCCGTCGAAGTGGGTGAGGGCAACATTATGAATACCGCAGCGGCTGATGTTGGCATGCAATACTTTCACCCGGCTGGCGGAAAACTCGTTGGCGAGGATCGCCCCCTGATTGCCCATACGGGCTGCAATTTGCGTGGTTTTCGAGCCAGGAGCCGCGGCAACATCCATTACGCGTTCAGGCGCATTGCCATCCGCGAACAGGGCGGCAACCGGCAGCATCGAACTGGCTTCCTGAATATAGAACAGACCGCTCAGATGTTCAGCGGTACTGCCCAGCGGCACGTCATCTTCATCATCGCGTTCGATCCAGAACCCCTCAGCACACCACGGGACTGGCGTAAGCTGCCAGCGGTAGGGCGCGACCAGCGTCAGAAAATCATCGACGCTGATTTTCAGCGTGTTGACGCGGATACTGCGGCGCAGCGGACGCTGGCAGGCGGCAATAAAGTCGTCTAAGGAGAGATGAGAGGGAAGCGCCTCGCGCATCTGCGCCAGGAATTGTTCAGGAAGAAATACGGAGTTTTGAGCCACGGGCACACCACAGGGAAAAGTTCAGGTGCGCAGTGTAACATAAAGGCTCCGGCGCGTTGACACCGGAGCCTTTCAGATTAACGCGGCAGGGCCGTTCCCCACTCACGCCACTCTTTTGGTTCACTTTCAAGCAGCAGGAAGTGTTTACCCGGCTGCGCTTTCGGCGCCAGCGGCGTTCCCGGCGGCGTGGCAAAGGCAATACCACCGCGGATGAACTGATTGAAGGTGCCGGTTTTCACCACCCCTCCTGTCAGGCCGAAGTCCAGTGAATAGCCGGATGCCAGCCAGAATACCGAGTTATTGCGGACAAGGTGCTGGTAACGTTCGCTGATGCGTAACGCCACCATCACGCGGTCGGAGAGTGTACCGAGCGTCAGACCCGTAACCGTCCCCACTTCAATGCCGCGGAACAGGACCGGCGTACCGATGCTCAGCGATCCGGCTTCCGGCACTTCCACCACAATGCTCAGACCCCCCAGGTAGCGCGAGTCAGTGATTGTGGCTTCCTGCAGTTCAAAATCACGACGCGCATTGCCCTGGCCGGGCTCAACGTTGATATACGGCTGCAGGATGGTGTCGAGATGTTCCACGCCCGCGGCCGAAATCTGCGGCGTGACCACCGAGAAGCGCGAACCCGTGCGCGCAAAGGTCTGCACATATTCCGGATACAGTACGGCGGTGGCCTGCACCTCGTTGCGCGAGGTGATCAGCGTCAGCTTCTGGATCTGCCCGATATCAATGCCCAGATAGCGGATTGGCATGCCTTCCGCCAGCTTACCGGCATCAAATGCGTGCAGGGTAATTTGCCCCCCCACGGCACGCGCGGCGGTTTCCGACGGGAAGAGAATACGCTTATCGCCTTTACGCAGATTGGCACCCGCACCGCTGAGATTATCGAAACTAATCGCGCCGCGCAGCGCGCGTGAGAGCGGGGAAGCCTGCACGGTCAGCCCGTTACCGTTGAGCTGAACTTTCGCGCCACCTTCGGCCCAGAAGACGCTGTTTGGCGTCAGCAGCTTGCGGTACTCGGGCTTGATATGCAGCTCGATATCAAACGCGTCCGCACGTGGGCGAACGGTGATCACTTCCCCGACTTCAAACTTGCGGTAGAGCACAACGGAACCTGCCTGTACGTCTGGCAGCGTCTCGGCGCTTAATGTCAGCGTGGTGGTAGGCAGATCGCTCAGGCTGTTCTCAATCGCTTTTTCGAGATTCGCATATAGCGGGTAGCTGTCGCGCACGGGGCCTTTATCGCCCGGCAAAATGCGGATGCCGCCGTTAACCCATTCGCTGGCGCTGGCACCGAGGAACTCCACACCGTCCAGACCTACCTTGACGTCGACGCGGCTGTTCACCACGAATTTACTGTCGCCGTGCACCAGGTCGCTGTATTGCGGATCGATGGCGACCGAGAAGCTCACGCCACTCGCTGAGAGCGTACGCTCCAGCACCTGACCCACCTGCACGCCATGCAAAATCAACGGCTGACCGGCTTCTATACCGTAACTTTCCGGGGCATTGAGCGTGAGCGTTATCACCCCCGGTTTTTGCAGCAGGGCTTTATCCGCCGGGGCAACGACGAAGCTGTTGCTGGGTTGACCTTCACCGGGGATCAGCTCAAACGTATTGCCGGTGAGCAGGGTGCTGATGTTGGCGTCGTTCAGGGAGAGCTTCGGACTGCGCATTTCGATACGTGTCTTCTCGCGCAGGAGATCGACCACGCTCGGATCGACCGTCATCTCGCCGGTGACCGAGCCGCCCGGGTTGAGGGTCATTTTGGTGAGCTGACCCACCTGCAGCCCCTGATACATCAACGGTGTTGAGCCGGCTTTTAGCCCTTTCGCATCGGGCAGGGCCAGTTTAACAATCACCCCGCGCTGGCTGTGCGCCAGGTCAGCGTACAACCCGAACGTGTCGTCGGCGGTAGCCGGGCTTGAGTTTTCCGGGGAATCAAAGGCAATGGCGCCATTCACCAGTGCCGCCAGACTTTCCAGCTTCACCTTCGCACCGCTCAGGCTGAGGTCAGCATCCACGCCGGAGACGTTCCAGAAGCGGCTGCCTTTTTTTACCAGGTTGGTGAAGCGACGTTCGATCAGCACATCAATGGTGACGCCCTGTTTATTCGGGTTAATCGCGTAGTCGTACACGCGGCCAACCGGGATTTTACGGAAATAGACCAGGGAGCCACTGTTCAGCGAACCGAGATCCGGCGCCTGCAGATGGATCATCAAATCGCCGTTATTGAGACGGTATTTGGGCTGGGTATCCAGCGCAACAAAGTGATCCTGGGGCTCACCTTTTCCCGGCATCATGCCGATATAGTTACCGCCCACCAGCGCATCCAGCCCGGAGACACCGGCCAGCGAGGCTTTCGGCGTCACCAGCCAGAACTGCGTTTCGCTGCGCAGGGCATCCTGCATGTCAGATTTGATACTGACCCGCACCTGGATCTTGTTCAGCCCTTTTCCAAGGGAGATGTCCTGAACCGTACCGACTTCAACCCCCTGGAAGCGAACAGGGGTTCGCCCGGCAACGATGCCGTCAGCGGTCTGGAAATCGATGGTCACAGTGCTTCCGCGATCTTCATAGCTCGTCCAGATAAGCCAGCCTGCAATCATCAGCGCGATGACAGGCAGCAACCAGAATGGCGAAATGCGGCGTTTAGTTTTAATTCTCGCTTCAGTCGGCGAAGCGGGGGTTTCCTGACTCATGTGCATCCCAAAGTAAGCGGCTATCCAGCCATTCCACAGCAAGAATAGTCAATATCACCGCAGAGCCGAAATAAAAAGCCGCGGGTCCCATTGTAAAAGCAAGTAGCTGGTCGCGATTGATGAGCGACATCATCAGCGAAATCACAAACAGATCCAACATTGACCAGCGGCCAATCCAGGTCACGAATCGCAGAAGCAGAATACGGGTGCGCAAACCTTGCTCACATTTAAAATGAATACTGATGAGCAGGGTAAACATCACGATCACTTTCGTAAACGGCACCAGAATACTGGCGATAAAGACAATTGCCGCCACGCCGACGTTGCTGTGTGCAAGTGAGATGATCCCCGAGAGGATGGTATCTTCCTGACGTCCGCCATTCACATAGATGATGGAGATGGGCAGCATATTGGCCGGGATCAGGAAGATCAGAGAGGCAATCAGCGCGGCCCAACATTTCTGCAGACTGTTGTTGCGCCGCAGCCGCAACGGGATGTGGCACCGTGGGCAGCGGCCGCGCGCGTCGGGAAATCCGGTATAGTGGCAGCCCAGACAAACCCGAAGACTCTCATCGGGGCGGGTCGCGGGGCGCTGAGGGTAAAAGCGCTCCCAGAGCTGCTCCACATTCAGGTGGATCAGCGTCAGGATACTGAGCAAGACCAGACAAATGAAGGCAAACAGCCCGACGCCCGGCTGCAGAAACGCATAGTCCTGTACCTTTATTGACGCCACGCCCACGCCCACCAGGTAGATATCCAGCATCACCCACTCTTTCAGCTTTTCCAGCATCAGCAGCACCGGACGCAGGTTCATGCCCAGAATGTTGCCAAACCAGAGATAAGCAATGGCGGCGACCAGCACCAGCGGTGCGCCAACGGTGCAGAACAGCACCATGGCCGCGGTCAGTGGATCGCCCTGACGCGTCATCTGCCAGATCCCCTGCAGCACGTTGGCGTCGATACGCACGCCGAGCAGGTAAAGTTTGAGCAGCGGCTCGCTCCAGGCAAACGGCATCAGCAACAGCATGGTGACCGCCATGGCGGCGAGGCGGGTTAACGACCAGTCGCGGCCGTCACGGATTTTGGCGTCGCAGCGGGGACAAAAGGCACTTTGGTGCGATTTCATCTTCGGCAACATAAAAAGCGTATCGCACTGAGGGCAACGCTGATAATGTGCACGGGGCAAAGCCTGGCTTACCGTATGGACAGTTATCTTTTTTTTCGGCGTAATTTTGGTTGTTTTTAAGGCCATCAGCTGCGCACAAATAAGTATTGTTGAAAGTTATAATAACTCATGAACGGATTCATCTTGAGCATGAGCGCATTTAATGCTTATTTTAATAGGCTATGCGGTAATTTTGTAAGACAACTAAGTGATTGAATAATGAACAAAACAGAATTCTACGCGGATCTGAACCGCGATTTTAAGGCATTGATGGCGGGTGAGACCAGCTTCTTAGCCACTCTGGCAAATACTAGCGCATTGCTGTTTGAACGTCTCTCCGACGTGAACTGGGCTGGCTTTTACCTCCTGGAAGGGGAAACGCTGGTGCTTGGTCCGTTCCAGGGCAAACTGGCCTGCGTGCGCATTCCAGTTGGTCGTGGTGTCTGCGGTACCGCGGTGGCTGAGAATCAGGTACAGCGTGTGGAAGATGTGCATGCGTTTGACGGTCACATTGCCTGTGATGCCGCCAGTAATTCTGAAATCGTTCTGCCGCTGGTGGTAAAAAATCAGATTATTGGCGTTCTGGACATCGACAGTACGGTCTTCAGTCGCTTTACAACCGAGGACGAACAGGGGCTGCGCGAGCTGGTGGCGAATCTGGAAAACGTACTCGCAGCAACCGATTATCAAAAATTCTTTGCGAGCGTCGCAGGATAATCAACGGATAACGTAGCATTTACGGATAGCGTCATTATAATGACGCCTGTTCATGCCTGCGCTTGTTGGCAACGTCCGTTGTAATCAGGAAATTTCATGGAAAATCAACCTAAGTTGAATAGCAGTAAAGAAGTTATCGCATTTCTGGCCGAGCGTTTCCCACAGTGCTTCAGCGCTGAAGGCGAAGCTCGTCCCCTGAAAGTCGGTATTTTTCAGGATCTGGTAGCGCGCGTTGAGGGGGAAATGAACCTCAGCAAAACTCAGCTGCGTTCCGCCTTACGTCTTTATACTTCGAGCTGGCGTTACCTGTACGGTATCAAACCGGGCGCGACCCGTGTGGATCTCGACGGCAATCCTTGTGGTGAGCTGGACGAGCAGCACGTAGAGCACGCGCGTAAACAGCTGGAAGAAGCCAAAGCACGCGTTCAGGCACAACGTGCTGAACAGCAAGCGAAAAAACGTGAAGCCGCAGCGGCTAATGGTCAGGAAGACGCGCCTCGTCGCGAGCGTAAACCTCGTCCTGCGCCACGTCGCAACGACAACAACGATCGCAAACCGCGTGCTGACAAACCAGCAGCTAAAGCCCCGCGCGCCCCTCGTGAAGAGCCGCGCCACACTCCAGTTTCTGACATTAACGCTCTGAGCGTAGGTCAGGCTCTGAAGGTAAAAGCGGGTAACAATGCTATGGACGCCACCGTACTGGAAATCACCAAAGATGGCGTTCGTGTACAGCTGACTTCTGGTATGTCAATGATTGTACGCGCAGAACACTTGTTGTTCTGAAACGGAGGCCAAGCCTGGCATGAACACTTTTTTTAAGCTCACCGCGCTGGCGGGCCTGTTTGCCATAACAGGTCATGCTTTTGCAGTGGACGATATCACCCGTGTTGATCAAATTCCGGTACTCAAGGAAGAGACGCAGCACGCGACGGTGAGCGAGCGCGTGACCTCACGTTTTACCCGTTCGCACTATCGTCAGTTCGATCTCGATCAGGCCTTCTCGGCCAAAATCTTTGACCGCTATCTGAACTTGCTGGATTACAGCCATAACGTTTTGCTCGCCAGTGATGTCGAGCAGTTCGCTAAGCGCAAATCCGAGGTGGGTGATGAGTTGCGTTCAGGCAAGCTGGATCTGTTCTACGATCTTTACAACCTGTCGCAAAAGCGCCGCTTCGAACGCTATCAGTATGCGCTAAAAGTGCTGGAACGTCCGATGGACTTCACCGGCAACGACACCTTTAATCTGGACCGCAGTAAAGCGCCCTGGCCGAAAGATGAAGCCGAGCTGAATGCGCTGTGGGACAGTAAAGTGAAATACGACGAACTGAGCCTTAAGCTCACGGGCAAAGATGAAAAAGAGATCCGTGACACGCTGACGCGCCGTTACAAATTTGCCATTCGTCGTCTGGCGCAGACCAACAGTGAGGACGTCTTCTCGCTGGCCATGACGGCCTTTGCGCACGAAATCGATCCGCACACCAACTATCTCTCTCCACGCAACACCGAACAGTTCAATACTGAAATGAGCCTGTCTCTGGAAGGTATCGGCGCGGTGCTGCAGATGGATGATGATTACACGGTGATCAATTCGATGGTCGCAGGTGGTCCGGCATCCAAGAGTAAAGCGATCAGCGTCGGCGATCGTATTGTCGGTGTGGGTCAAACCGGCCAGAACATGGTTGATGTGATCGGCTGGCGTCTTGATGACGTGGTTGCGCTGATCAAAGGCCCGAAAGGCAGCAAGGTTCGTCTGGAAATTCTGCCAGCCGGAAAAGGCACCAAAACCCGTATCGTTACCCTGACCCGCGAGCGTATCCGTCTGGAAGACCGCGCGGTGAAAATGTCGGTGAAAACCGTGGGTAAAGAGAAGGTGGGAGTCCTGGATATTCCGGGCTTCTATGTGGGGCTGACCGACGATGTGAAAGTGCAGCTGCAGAAGCTTGAAAAGCAGAACGTCAGCAGCGTAATTATCGACCTGCGCAGTAACGGCGGCGGTGCGCTGACGGAAGCGGTTTCACTCTCTGGACTGTTCATTCCTTCTGGTCCGGTGGTTCAGGTCCGCGATAATAACGGTAAAGTCCGTGAAGATGCCGACAACGACGGCGTGGTTTACTACAAAGGCCCGCTGGTGGTCCTGGTTGACCGCTTCAGTGCGTCCGCGTCTGAGATCTTTGCCGCTGCCATGCAGGATTATGGCCGTGCGCTGATTGTGGGCGAACCGACATTCGGTAAAGGGACCGTTCAGCAGTACCGTTCCCTGAACCGTATTTACGATCAGATGCTGCGTCCGGAATGGCCAGCGCTGGGGTCGGTTCAGTACACCATTCAGAAATTCTACCGTGTGAATGGCGGCAGTACGCAGCGTAAAGGCGTGACGCCAGACATCATCATGCCGACAGGCACGGAAGAGACGGAAACCGGCGAGAAGTTTGAAGATAACGCCTTGCCGTGGGACAGCATCAATGCCGCGACCTATGTCAAAGCCGGTGATATGACCCAGTTTGGTCCGGAATTGCTGAAAGACCATAACGAACGCATCGCGAAAGATCCTGAGTTCCAGTACATCATGAAGGACATTGCTCGCTTCAATGCCATGAAAGATAAACGGAATATTGTTTCTCTGAACTACGCTCAGCGTGAGAAAGAGAACAACGAGGATGACGCAACCCGTCTGGCGCGTATCAACGACCGCTTCAAACGCGAAGGCAAGCCGTTGCTCAAGAAACTGGACGATCTGCCTAAAGATTACCAGGAGCCGGATCCGTATCTGGACGAGACGGTGCATATCGCACTTGACCTGGCGAATCTGGAAAAAGAAAAGCCTGCCGAGCAGCCCGCTCCGGCAAAATAATCTCCCAACAGGCACAAGACATTGTGCCTGTTTCTTTTTGTTCTGCATCCTTCCGTCAGCCAGCTTTCCAATTGTGTAAAGTTGTGTCTTTCTGGTGACTTACGCCCGCCGGATGCTTGAAAATAGCCGCAATACCCATACGATGTGGGTAATCGCATAGTGCGTTTTGTTAAACTGAGGTAAAAAGAAAATTATGATGCGAATCGCGCTCTTCCTGCTCACCAACCTGGCGGTGATGGTGGTTTTCGGGCTCGTGCTAAGCCTGACAGGAATTCAGTCGAGCAGCGTTCAGGGTCTGTTGATTATGGCGCTGCTGTTTGGTTTTGGTGGCTCTTTCATTTCCCTGCTGATGTCGAAGTGGATGGCACTAAAATCGGTAGGCGGTGAGGTCATTGAGCAACCGCGTAACGATATGGAACAGTGGCTGATGAATACGGTGGCGCAGCAATCCCGTCAGGCCGGGATCGCCATGCCACAGGTCGCCATTTACCATGCTCCGGATATTAACGCTTTCGCCACGGGTGCCCGTCGTGATGCGTCACTGGTTGCCGTGAGCACCGGTCTGCTGCAGAACATGAGCCGTGACGAAGCCGAAGCGGTTATTGCCCACGAGATCAGCCATATTGCCAACGGCGACATGGTGACCATGACCCTGATTCAGGGCGTGGTGAACACCTTCGTTATCTTTATCTCCCGTATTCTGGCGCAGATTGCGGCAGGTTTTATGGGTGGGAACCGCGACGAAGGCGAAGAGAGCAACGGTAACCCGCTGATCTACTTTGCCGTCTCAATGGTGCTGGAACTGGTATTCGGTATTCTGGCCAGCATCATCACCATGTGGTTCTCACGTCACCGTGAATTCCACGCGGATGCTGGCTCTGCGAAGCTGGTTGGTCGTGAGAAGATGATTGCTGCCCTGCAGCGTCTGAAAACCAGCTACGAGCCTCAGGAAGCGAACAGCATGATGGCCTTCTGCATCAACGGTAAATCAAAATCGCTGAGCGAGCTGTTTATGTCTCACCCGCCGCTGGATAAGCGTATTGAAGCGCTGCGCAGTGGGGAATACCTGAAGTAAGTAAAGCAGCGTACAGAGCCGGGCAGGAGACCACTCCGCCCGGCTTTTTTTATGCCTGAACCCTGGGCTGGGTCACCCGCAGGCCGCTGACGATAGCCGCAAGGGTGGCAAGTACACCGGCGGTGAGAAGTGCAACATGGTTGCCGTTCTGGCCAGCGAGGTTAAACATCAGGGCGACCAGCGCTGCACCGGTGCTTTGTCCCAACAGACGCGCGGTCCCCAGCATACCGCTGGCCCCACCGCTGCGATGACGCGGCGCCGAAGTAATAATGGTGTGGTTATTAGGAGACTGGAACAGGCCAAACCCCGCTCCGCACAGCACCATGCGCCAGATGATATCCAGGTCTGAAGGCGACGACGGCAGCAGTGCCAGCGCGAATAGCCCCGTCGCCATCACCGCCAGCCCCAGCGCACCCAACAAACCGGCGTGAACGCGTTCGATCAGATAGCCCGCCAGCGGGGCCATCACCATTGTTGCCAGTGGCCACGGGGTTAACAGCAGCCCGGTCTCTACTTCTGAACGTCCGACCACACTCTGC
Source organism: Enterobacter sp. BIDMC92 (assembly GCF_001030225.1). Taxonomy (NCBI): domain Bacteria; kingdom Pseudomonadati; phylum Pseudomonadota; class Gammaproteobacteria; order Enterobacterales; family Enterobacteriaceae; genus Enterobacter; species Enterobacter sp. BIDMC92. The sequence continues at coordinate 2,916,359 of NZ_KQ087598.1, read as the reverse complement.
AGGAAGAACGGCAGCGAAACCAGGGCCAGCATCTGCGCGCAGAACGAACAGACGGAGGTGCAAATGGAGAGTGAAAAGAGGGGGATCCGCAGCAGATCAACCGGCAGTAAAGGCACCGGCAGAGCAAGCTGGCGGCGAACAAAGAAGAAGCCTGTCACCAGCAGCGCGAGGAGTTCCACCCCGGTAAGCATCAACGATTGCCCCTGCGCAAAACCGCTCAGGGCGGTGATCAGCAGACCAAAGGTGAGGGCATTCATCACCGCGCTCGCCACGTCGAAGCGCGGCATGGTGCTTTTCGGGCCGTTCGCGGGAAGAAAACGCAGGGCAAAGAAGATGGCCACCATTCCCAAAGGCACGTTTATGGCAAACAGCCATTGCCAGGACGCAACGGACAGGATCGCCGCCGCGATGGTTGGCCCGGCAGCGGAAGATACGGCGACAATAAACGAGTTTATCCCCATCCCGCGGCCCAGATGGCGCTGCGGATAAATTAAGCGGATCAGCGCCGTGTTGACGCTCATGAGCGCCGCGCCGCCAAAACCTTGCGCAATGCGCGCCAGCGTCAGGGTATGCAGTGAATCCGACAGGGCGCATAACAATGAGGTGAGAGTGAAAACCACCAGACCGCACTGATACACCCGACGGTAACCGAACATATCGCCGAGGAATGAGAACGAAAGCAGCGAAACCACAATCGCAATCTGGTAGGCGTTAACAATCCATATCGAACTGGCCGGGGAGGCATGCAGGTCGCTGGCGATGGTTGGCAGGGCAACGTTTGCAATGGCGCCGTCAAGGACGGCCATTGAGATACCAATAATGATGGTTGCTATCGCGCCATAGCGCTGGGGTAAAGGCAGACCATCGGAAAGATTCTTTTCCATCAGGAGTAAAAAACTCAGCGTGAAATTATTCTCAGGGTAACTATTTTAGCACTGTTACTGGCGCGATATGTCGCAGATTTGTAACGAAGTAAACGGGGACTGATTGCAGGTGACATGACGGGAACTTATAATAAAAACCGGTTCTGATTTTTATAAAACACTCTCTATGAGGTGGTAAATGGCTATTGCGGATTTGGATAAACAGCCAGATTCTGTTTCTTCCGTGCTGAAGGTGTTTGGCATCTTACAGGCGCTCGGGGAAGAGCGTGAGATTGGTATTACAGAGTTGTCGCAGCGTGTGATGATGTCGAAAAGCACCGTTTATCGCTTTTTGCAAACCATGAAGTCACTGGGGTACGTTGCCCAGGAAGGCGAGTCTGAAAAATACTCTCTGACGCTGAAACTGTTCGAGCTGGGCGCCCGTGCATTGCAAAATGTTGACCTGATCCGCAGCGCTGATATTCAGATGCGTGAAATCTCGCGTCTGACCAAAGAGACCATCCATCTCGGCGCGCTGGATGAAGACAGCATTGTTTACATCCATAAAATCGACTCAATGTATAACCTGCGTATGTATTCACGCATTGGACGTCGCAACCCGCTTTACAGTACCGCTATCGGTAAAGTTCTGCTGGCGTGGCGCGATCGCGATGAGGTGAAGCAGATCCTCGAGGGCGTGGAGTACAAACGCAGCACTGAACGAACCATAACCAATACGGATGCACTGTTAACGGTGCTCGATCAGGTGCGTGAGCAGGGGTATGGCGAGGATAACGAAGAACAGGAAGAAGGGCTGCGTTGCATCGGCGTGCCGGTGTTTGACCGCTTTGGTGTGGTGATTGCGGGCCTGAGTATCTCTTTCCCGACCCTCCGCTTCTCCGAAGAGCGTTTGCACGAGTACGTGGCGATTCTGCACACGGCCGCGCGTAAAATTTCTGAACAGATGGGTTATCACGACTACCCGTTTTAATTGTTGTTAGCATAAAAAAACGCCGCATCTGTTGCGGCGTTTTTGTGTCTGAGGCAAAGGAGAGGGATTAGCCATTATCAATGACAACGGACGTTTTACGCAGCACAGGGCAGTTGGTTAAACCAATAATCCCGCTGTCAGTATGCAGATATTGCGCCGTGCTCAGTCCTTGCGCGGTTAAGTATTTACATTGAATGCCGAGTCCGGCTGCATTTTCGTTGCTTCCCGCGAGCACGCCATAACCCGTTAACAGAAGACCCGTCCAGACGACGGCCAGTGCAATAATTGTTCGAATGATTAATCGCATCATTACCTCTTTTATCGTTGTTATCATACATTCAGCCTAAACGGTTTACGCTCTGAAACAAGTGCAGAATTCTTAAAAAGGGGTGATGGCGGTACAGTTAGTCCTTGTTTAAGATAAGCGTGTTAACCTGGTGGCATCAGGTCTTTAAACGGAGTGTGGAGTGAAAAAAATACGCTGGGTGATTCTGATTATCGTGCTGATAGCGTGCGTGGTGTTATGGACGCAGACTATCAATGTGATGTGCGATCAGGATGTACAGTTTTTTAGCGGCGTTTGCGCAATCAATAAGTTTATTCCGTGGTAATACGCATTTTTTCTCAAGGTGATTTCCTTCCTTCGCGCCAGTGGTAAAATAGACGTTTTTATTGAGGTGGTGAAATGGGTGAGTTACTGAATTCAGGGCTGCTGAATATGGCATCCCTGATGATGTCTTTGGTGGTGCTGCTTGTGGGCCTGGTTGTTTGGTTTTTCGTGAACCGCGCCAGTTCGCGTACGAACGAGCAGATCGAACTGCTGGAAGCGCTGCTCGATCAGCAAAAGCGTCAGAATGCGTTGCTTCGCCGTTTGTGTGAAGCGAACGAACCGGAAGAGAAAGACGCGCCGAAAGACGCGGTTGCTGAAGACAAGAAAGACGAAGACGACTTTATCCGCCTGGTGGCTGAGCGTTAATCTTTTTGCGTTGGGAGGTGGCCGTGGTCTGGAAAAATCCCTGGTATGACCCCTCCCTGAACCATCACACCCCAAACGGTTTTCGTAATACCCATCCTGCTGGACATCAACCCGGCGACCTGGACCGCTGGCGTAAAGCGCGTAAAGAGGCCGGTTTACCGAAACCGCCCGCACTGGGCTATGACAATTTTATTCGCCAGTGGTGGCAACCCGCTGTGCTGACGCAACCGCATGAAGATGGCGTATGGTGGCTGGGGCATGCGAGCGTGTTGCTGCAGATGGACGGCAATATCCTCCTGACCGACCCGGTATTTTCACGGCGTGCTTCTCCGCTTCCTTTTCTCGGACCACAGCGCAGGACGCCTCCCGCACTGTCTGTCGACAAACTTCAGCAACTTGATGCGGTCATCATCTCCCATAATCACTACGATCATCTTGATGACGCGACCATTCGCCGTATTCTCAGGCGTTTTCCCAATGTGCAGCTCTTTGTTCCTCTTGGCCTGGCTGCCTGGTTTCGCCGTCGGGGAGCAAAACAGGTGGTTGAACTCGACTGGTGGCAAAGTTTCACCTGGCAGGGAATGACGCTTACCGCTGTACCGGCGCAGCACTGGAGTATGCGCACGCCGTGGAACCGCAATCGCTCGTTATGGTGCGGCTGGGTCATGGAAGGACGGCACCACCGTTTCTGGTTCAGCGGTGACACCGGGTATTCTCCTGAACTGCTGTTGATACCGGAACGTCTGGGGCCGGTTGATGTGGCCGCATTACCGATTGGTGCCTATGCCCCAAGATGGTTCATGGCTGTCCATCATATGGATCCGCAATCGGCAGTGGCGTTATGGCAGCAGCTGGGGTCTCCACTGGCGTTTCCCATTCATTGGGGCGTGTTTGAACTGGCGGATGAAGCGCTGGATGAACCCGTGCAGGAGTTAATTACTGTGCTGGATAATTTAGCACCAGTTAACCATTCCTTCAGAATATTGAAAATTGGTGAATATTTATCCTTATAAACGAAGCGACAGGTTTGAGCATATATTCTGTATAAACGGGTGCGTGAGATTGTTTTATTTTTATCGAAACGTTTTGCTTGCCTTCTTTTGATGCAGCGTCATAAAAATTTCATTATTTTGGTGCATAACACTGTTTATAACCTGGTGCATTTTAATACAGCAGCGGGCAGATTATTAACACGGTTTTTTCCCTGAAACAATTTTGTCGCGTTACAATGATTTAAGCATAACTTTTCACAATTTGTTCTAACTCAATCATTGCGTAAGATTTCTTTTCCCGTTCGCTGGACGCTTTGGAATGATTGAGCTATGTTAAAAATGTCTTAGATAACAGCGACTGTGAGAGCGGCGCTGGGGCTTTGTAACGTAGCAGGGCTGTCTGTTCGCGATGCGCATAATTGTGCAGAACCTGGCAGGCACTGTTCGAATTTGTGCGGCGGATCGAGACATGTTTAAAAATGGCTTGCCATATTAAACATTGTGTGTGATAACACGTTTTGGGTCAAACGAGGTACAGTTCTGTTTATGTGTGGCATTTTCAGTAAAGAAGTCCTGAGTAAACACGTTGTCGTTGAATACCGCTTCTCTGCCGAACCTTATATTAGTGCCTCATGCAGTAATGTCTCAGTTTTATCTCAGTTAATGCCTGCGGGCTAAGAAAACACTCTAAGGAATTTTGCAAATGGCAAAGATTAAAGGTCAAGTTAAGTGGTTCAACGAGTCTAAAGGTTTTGGTTTCATTACTCCTGCTGACGGCAGCAAAGACGTGTTCGTACACTTCTCTGCAATCCAGGGTAACGGCTTCAAAACTCTGGCTGAAGGCCAGAACGTTGAGTTCGAAATTCAGGATGGCCAGAAAGGCCCTGCTGCAGTTAACGTAACTGCTATCTGATCGAACCGCTGCTGACTGAAACGCGCCGCGTTTCAATCTCAGATATAAAGCCTCGCATCACGCGGGGCTTTTTTATGTCCCTTATCTTTCAAAATATTACGATCTGCGGCCTTGTTAGTAACTTGTTGCAAAGCTGCGAGGTTCGTAGCACTGTTTTGCCACCTTCTTACCGGCTTTTCCCGTTAAATCAGGGCGTTGTTTTACAGCCCTGGGGTACAGGTGAAAAAGAAATTGATAACGGCCGCCGGAAATTTCACCCCGGCGCGTTTTGCTCTGCTCTGTCTGGCGATTTTTTGTAGTCTGGCGTTTCTGTTGGGCCGCGTTGCCTGGCTGCAAATCGTCAAGCCTGACAATCTGGTGAAGCAGGAAGATATGCGCTCCCTCCGTCAGCTGGCGATTGATGCGCCGCGCGGCATGATAATGGATCGTGAAGGTCGCCCGCTGGCGGTGAGTGTGCCCGTCAGGGCCGTCTGGGCCGATCCCAAAACGGTGCTGGCAAAAGGAGGCGTCGGCGTTGATGAACGCTGGCAGGCGTTAGCGAACGCGCTACATCTCTCGCTGGATACCCTCTCGGCTCGCATCAACGCCAATCCCCAGGGGCGTTTCATTTACCTTGCCCGCCAGGTGGATCCCGCGCAGGCAAAGTGGATCGACAAACTGAATTTGCCCGGCATCAATTTACGCGATGAGTCCCGCCGTTTTTATCCGGCTGGCCATGTGGCTGCGAACCTGATTGGTTTCACCAATATCGACGGGCAGGGCATTGAAGGCGTAGAGAAGAGCTTCAATACGCAACTGACGGGCAAGGCGGGGGTGCGGCAGGTGAGGGAGGACCGTTATGGTCGCGTGGTTGAAAACCTGACCGAAGTTGCCCCCGTACCGGCGCATAACATCCAGTTGAGTATTGACGAGCGGCTGCAAACTATCACCGAAGATGCACTCGATAACGCCGTGGCCTGGAATAAGGCCGAGTCGGGCGCCTCCGTGTTAATTAATATCCCCACCGGGGAAATACTCGCCATGGCCAGCTATCCGGATTTCAATCCCAATAATCGGGAAGGGGCGACAATAAACGATTTCCGTAATCGCGCAATCAGCGATACGTTCGAACCTGGTTCGACCGTCAAACCGCTGGTGCTGATGACCGCCCTGCAGCAGGGGCTGGTCAAGCCGGACAGTGTGATTGACACGCACCCGTACACCCTTGACGGGCATCGTATCCGCGACGTCGGTTATTATCCCGAACTGACCATGACAGGCATTCTGCAAAAATCGAGCGACACAGGCGTGTCCCGCCTCTCCCTGGCAATGCCGGTCCAGCATCTTCTCGACACCTACCGAAACTTTGGTTTTGGCACCCCAACCGAGCTTGGCCTGACGGGGGAGAGCGCGGGACTGTTGCCGCAGCGTAAATACTGGAGCCAGCTCGACCGCGCGACCTTTGCTTTCGGCTACGGGCTGATGGTCACGCCGCTGCAGCTGGCGCACGTCTACGCCACCATTGGTGGCTTCGGGCTTGAGCGTCCTCTTTCCATTACCCGTATTGATCCCCCCGTTATGGGCCACCGCGTTATGCCAGAAGAGATTGCGCATGAGGTAGAGCACATGATGGAGAGCGTCGCGCTACCCGGCGGCGGCGGGGTGAAGGCCGCCGTGCGCGATTACAGGGTAGCGGTGAAAACCGGTACGGCAAAGAAAATTGATGATAGCGGAAAATATGTCGATAAATACGTCGCCTACACCGCGGGCGTTGCTCCTGCCAGCGATCCGCGCTTTGCCCTGGTGGTGGTGATTAACGACCCGCAAAACGGGGCATACTATGGGGGGGCCGTCTCTGCTCCCGTGTTCAGCGAGATTATGGGTAACGTGCTACGTCTGGAAAATGTGAAACCTGACGGCTTACCGGCGGGCTCCGATCACCTGATCGTTATGCGCTAACCGGGCGTTTATAACCAGGGCGAATAGCGGTACACTTCGCCCTTTGATTATGCTCCGGAGTCACCATGTCCTTCAGTTGTCCCCTTTGCCACGCGGCCCTGACGCGTTCAGATAAAAGTTATACCTGTCCGCAGGGGCATCAGTTTGATATGGCGAAAGAAGGCTACGTAAATCTTCTGCCGGTGCAGCACAAGCGCTCCCGCGATCCAGGCGACAGCGCAGAGATGATGCAGGCGCGCCGTGCGTTTCTTGATGCCGGGCATTATCTGCCGCTGCGTGAGACGGTCGCACATACACTGAATGACATCCTCGCTGGCTCAGCAACCGCCCTGCTCGATATCGGCTGTGGGGAAGGGTACTACACCGCACGGTTTGCGGAGATTGCACGTGAGAAGGGCGCGCAGACCTTCGGTCTGGATGTATCGAAAGTGGCGATTCGCGCGGCGGCAAAGCGTTACGCTGACGTGACGTTCTGTGTGGCGTCCAGCCACCGGCTGCCGTTTGACGATGCCAGCATGGACGCGGTTGTGCGCATTTACGCGCCCTGTAAGGCCGAGGAACTGGCGCGCGTAGTGAAGCCTGGCGGATGGGTGGTTACCGTGACGCCAGGACCGCGTCATCTGATAGAGCTGAAGGGGCTAATCTACGATGAGGTGCGTCTGCATGCTCCCCATTCAGAACAGCTGGCCGGTTTTGCCCTGAAGCAGGCGCAAACCGTCGCGTATGAGATGACGCTGAAGGGAGAAGAGGCCAGCGCGCTGTTGCAGATGACGCCGTTCGCGTGGCGGGCAAAACCGGAGGTGTGGGAAACGCTAGCGGCGCAGTCCACATTCCGCTGCCAGACGGATTTCAGTATCCACATCTGGCAGCGCGAAGATTAACCAGCGAAGTGTGCCCAGAGGATCTGGGCGCCAATGCCAATTAACACAATCCCCCCCAGGATCTCGGCGCGTTTACCCAGCAGCGGGCCGATAAACCGTCCGACCATCATGCCCAGCGTGGACATAATCAGCGTGGCACAGCCAATGGCCAGCGCGGTGGCGATAATATTGACCTGCAGGAATGCCAGACCGACGCCGACGGCCATCGCATCCAGGCTGGTGGCGATGGCCGTCGTGACCAGCAGCCAGAATCCGTGGCGGTGCTGAGGCTCCTCGGCGTCATCATCACTACCGCGAAAACCTTCAATCACCATTCGACCGCCGAGAAATACCAGCAGGACAAACGCAATCCAGTGGTTCCACTCTAATATAAACTGGCTTGCGAGCATGCCCAGGCCCCAGCCGATAAGCGGAGTCAGCGTTTCGATAGCGCCAAAAATGAGACCGGTACGCAGGGCTTCTGAGAATTTAGGTTTGTGAAGCGTGGCGCCTTTTCCGATGGAAGCAGCAAACGCGTCCATGGACATGCCAAAAGCGAGAAGGATCGTAGCGGAGATATTCATAACAGCGTCCAGACCGGGGATATCCATATGACACATCACTGCCCCCAGTAAACAGCAGTTGATGTATCTATGGTCTCGCCTGATCGCACTGCACAGAAAATGTGCTGATAGCGATCCGTACGTGCCACGTTTTTCAACGAGTATGTTGACACGCACATTTCCTGCGCACAGGAAATCGGCTACTCCCCAACGACGGGCGCAACCTTAACATATTTTGAGAATATAAAACAACAATGAAGAAGCATTATTTAGACTGATGATTGATAACGATTTTCATTTGTCTTTAAGCGTGAAAATAACGTTAAAAAAAGCGATCAAATTAACGGTTGGGATATAGCTCAGGCTATATTTCGTGTGCGAATCAGACACAGAATATAGCCGATGCTATATATCTAACTCACTGAGTTTTAACAAGTAAGTGGTATATCTTTTCCAGGTCGTCAATATTCTTCACCCGAATAAGCAGGCGGCGCTGTTCTAATTGCATCACCAGCACACCGTCTTCGGATAAATTCATCTCTTTAATACGGTTATATTCTATCCAGACATTGGCGAAGAAAAACCCACGGGATTTAAAAATGATTTTTGGCGTGCGGATCCAGAACAGATAAATCGCCATTAATGCCAGCGCACATAATAACCATGTGGTTAATATTGCACCATGGCTGGTAACGTTATTGTAAATCAGAATGACGATCAGACCCGCGAAGATAAACGCATCCACGCGTCCGCGTCGCAGAAGGGGAAGGGAGAGCAGCGTCTCGCCGTGGCGGCGGGGCATGATGAACTCGTCATAGATCGCGTAAGCCAGAAGGGCAACAATAAATAAAACCAGTACGATGTCCGTGACAGCCATTCATCCTCCAGATAAAAAAAGCCGGGGGCATGCCCCCGGCGGTTAACGCATTGTATTACAGACCCAGCAGACCGACAGCGTAGCCCGCGATACCGATGACGAAGAAGCCAACGATAATCCACAACGGGTTCACTTTTTTACGCAGCAGCCACATACAGGCGAAGGTTAACAGCAGCGGCACCAGGCCAGGCATCAGCTGGTCGAGGATGGTCTGCACGGTGGTCACACGGATTTGACCATCCTGGCCCGTGATGGTCGACACCACCAGCGGGATGTTCACGTGCGTCCACTTGTTGACCAGCGCCCCCATGACAAACAGGCCGAGGATGGATGCCCCCTCAGTCAGTTTCTGCAGGAAGCCGCCGCCCATGTCCTTAACAATGTCCACCCCTTTACGGTAGCCGTAGGCCACGCCGTAATAACGGGTCAGCAGACGCACGGCGTTGAACAGAATGAAGAATAGCAGTGGGCCAAGCAGGCTGCCGCTCATCGCGATACCGGCACCCAGCGCCGCGAAGACCGGACGAACGGTACCCCAGAAGATAGGGTCACCCACGCCTGCCAGCGGACCCATCAGACCGACTTTGATACCGTTGATGGCACCATCGTCAATCTCTGCGCCGTTCGCACGCTGCTCTTCCATCGCAAGCGTTACGCCCAGAACGGGAGCCGCGACATAGGGATGAGTGTTAAAAAATTCCAGGTGACGCTTAATCGCCTGACGGCGGGCTTCGTTATTTTCCGGGTACAGGCGTTTGATCGCCGGCACCATGGAGAAGCAGAAACCGAGCGCCTGCATACGTTCGAAGTTCCATGAACCCTGAAACAGGTTAGAACGGATGAACACGCCACGAATATCACCCGGAGTGAGTTTTTTCTCGGTGGTAGTTTTTGTCATATCAACCATTTCGCTCACCTGTTAGTCCAGTTCGTTATCGAGATCGTTGTTACCAGCAGCCTGCGCTGGGGCACCCGCGACGCGGTTATATTTCGGGCTGAGCTGGATGTAGAGAATCGCCATCACTGCACCAATCACACCCAGTGCAACCAGGTTGAAGTTGGTGAATGCCGCAGTCACGAAGCCGAGGTAGAAGAACGGCATCAGGTAGCCTGCGCGCATCATGTTGATGACCATCGCATAACCGACAACCACGATCATACCGCCCGCGATGTTCAGACCGCTGGTGACCACTTCAGGGATGGCGTTGAGCATGCCCTGAACTTCGCTGGTCCCCACAGAAATCGCGACGATCACGGCCGGAATGGCGATACGCATCGCCTGCAGGAACAGGGACGATACGTGGATCCAGGAGAGCGCCGTGAGGTTGCCGTTTTCGGCCGCCTTATCCGCTGCGTGCTGGAAGGCTACGGTGATAGTACGCACTATAATGGTCAGTACCTGGCCTGCTGCGGCCAGCGGGATCGCCAGGGCGATACCGGCACCGATACTCTGATGACCGGCAATAACCAGAACGGTAGAAATAATGGACGCCAGTGCGGCATCAGGCGCAACCGCCGCACCGATGTTCATCCAGCCCAGGGCGATCATTTCCAGGGTACCACCGATGATGATACCGGTTTTCATGTCACCCAGAACGGCACCAATCAACGTACAGGCCACCAGAGGGCGGTGGAACTGAAATTCATCAAGTACGGACTCCATACCCGCAATACACGCGACGATGAACACCAGCACAATCTGAAGAGTGGTAATCTCCATTGTACTTCTCCTATTACATAAGCATTATGTGAAAAACCGGCGCGGGCTTATTTCCCAACTTTGCCGATCAAATCCATCATTTTCAGTTTCGGGTCCGTGGAAACCTTACGGGCTTCCAGTTCAATACCGCGCGCATTCAGCTTGTTAAATGCCTCGATATCTTTCGCATCGACTGAAATGGCGTTGTTGACCTGCGTTTTGCCCTGACGGAATGCCATCCCCCCAATGTTCACGGAAGTGATTTTCACGCCGCCTTCAACAATGCGCTCAACGTCTGTCGGGTTAGTGAACAGGAGCATCACGCGTTCGCCCGCGTATTTCGGGTTGTTGTAAACGCGAATCATCTTGGCGACATCCACGACGTGCGCGGTAACGCCAGGAGGAGCAACCTGCGTGAGAAGGGTTTTACGAACGGTGTCGGCGGCCACTTCGTCACTGACCACGATAATGCGACGAACGTTGGTCTCCTTGGTCCAGCGTGTTGCCACCTGGCCATGGATTAAACGGTCATCAATACGCGCCAGGCCGATGACCATGTAATCGTTCGGTCCCATCGGTTTTGCTGGCGCTGCCGCTTTCGGTGCCGCAGCAGGCGCAGGGGCGGGTTTTTCAACCGGCTGTGCTTTCAGGGCTTTCACCCCTTCGCGGCCGGTTTCAACGGCCAGAGCCACCAGTTCATCGAAAGATGGATTGTCGTCGCGTGCCATGAAGGTTTCCACCAGCATCGGGATATTGACCCCGGCGACAACTTCATAATGCTCTTTATCGACGACAATGCGGCTGGCAGCGTTGAACGGGCTGCCGCCCCATGTATCAACGAGAAACAGCACCCCTTTGCTGGTATCCAGCTTCTCGAGTTGAGCATTGTACTTCTCAATCAGCGTCTCGGCGTTTTCACCGGGAACGAAATCGATCCAGCCGACGTTTTCCTGCTCGCCCAACAGCATCTCTGCCGTTTTGAGTAGCTGCTCAGCAGCCCAACCATGTGTGCCTATGACAATAGCAATGGTCACTTGCTACCTCCTTTTATTATCATTAATACGCCTGCCGGGCAGACGTACTGAGAATCGTATTGGCGAACCGAATCGATTCAGATAAGGGTTAGAGTTAAAAGACTAAGACTTCCGCGAATTATTTTAGATAGTGAAAAAATAATTTATGTGATGAAGATCCGTAATTTAGGTTTCGAAAATCAGAAATTACTCAACACATATTTCGTCTTTTCGCGTTTTTGCAAAGGAACGTAAATCTTTGCTAAAAACATATTGTCTCTGATATGTTTAGCCTCCGTTTACTTGTTCAGGAGTATAGGGCTACAGCCCACTATATGGACCGTCACCGACGTCAGTCATCTTTCAGGCCATCTCGCGCCTTTTTCATCGGCGATCCTCGCCACGTATCAACGCTGTCTGCCTCTGTTTTGCCCACATTGCGTGGGGCACCGTTTCGTCATTCCTTTAGCAGGAGCTTTACATGGAATTCTTAATGGACCCGTCAATCTGGGTGGGATTGCTCACGCTGGTGGTGCTGGAGATTGTTCTCGGCATCGATAACCTGGTGTTTATCGCCATCCTCGCGGACAAACTGCCGCCAAAACAGCGTGATAAAGCGCGTCTGATTGGACTCTCGCTGGCGCTGGTCATGCGACTGGGCCTGCTGTCCGTCATCTCCTGGATGGTCACGCTGACCAAACCGCTCTTCTCCGTCATGGATTACACCTTCTCCGGCCGTGATTTGATCATGCTGATCGGGGGGATATTCCTGCTCTTTAAAGCGACAACAGAGCTCCATGAGCGGCTGGAAAACCGCCAGCATGATGATGGGCACGGTAAAGGCTACGCCAGCTTCTGGGTGGTAGTGCTGCAGATCGTGGTGCTTGATGCAGTGTTCTCGCTGGATGCGGTGATCACGGCGGTCGGCATGGTGAATCATCTGCCGGTGATGATGGCCGCGGTGGTCATTGCGATGGCGGTCATGCTTCTGGCCTCGAAACCGCTGACGCGTTTCGTGAACCAGCATCCGACGGTGGTGGTACTGTGTCTTAGCTTCCTGCTGATGATTGGTCTGAGTCTGGTGGCCGAAGGCTTTGGCTTCCATATTCCGAAAGGCTACCTGTACGCCGCGATTGGCTTCTCGATCCTGATAGAGCTGTTCAACCAGATTGCGCGCCGTAACTTTATTAAGCAGCAGTCCAGTCAGCCGCTGCGCGCCCGTACCGCAGATGCCATTCTGCGTCTGATGGGCGGCCGTCGCCAGGTGAACGTTCAGTCTGATTCCGAAAACCATAACCCGGTTCCGGTCCCGGAAGGGGCGTTTGTGGAACAGGAACGTTACATGATTAACGGCGTGCTCTCCCTGGCCTCGCGGTCTCTGCGCGGGATCATGACTCCGCGCGGAGAGATCAGCTGGGTCGATGCTAACCTGAGTGTGGATGAAATTCGCCAGCAGCTCCTCTCTTCCCCGCACAGCCTGTTCCCGGTGTGTCGTGGTGAGCTGGACGAGATCATCGGCGTCGTACGGGCGAAAGAGATGCTGGTTGCCCTGGAAGAGGGCGTCAATGTCGAAGCCGTTGCGGCGGCATCGCCGGCGATTGTCGTGCCGGAAACGCTTGACCCGATCAACCTGCTCGGGGTGCTTCGCCGCGCGCGTGGCAGCTTTGTTATCGTCACCAACGAGTTTGGGGTGGTGCAGGGGCTGGTCACGCCGCTGGACGTGCTGGAAGCCATAGCCGGTGAATTCCCGGACGAGGACGAAACCCCGGAGATCGTCGCCGATTGCGATGGCTGGCTGGTGAAAGGGACCACCGATCTGCACGCGCTCTCGCACACGCTGGGGCTGGAAAACGTGGTCAACGATGAAGAAGACATCGCGACCGTTGCCGGTCTGGTTATCGCCGTTAACGGGCAAATCCCGCGTGTCGGCGATGTGATTGAGCTGCCGCCGTTGCACATCACGATTGTCGAAGCCAACGACTATCGCGTTGATATGGTCCGCATTGTTAAAGAACAATCTGCCCACGACGAAGATGAGTAAGCCTGCTTAACGCAGCGGCATTAAGGGCACAATGTGCCCGTTATGGCGGGCTGGCGGGGGAGATCTTCCCGCCAGCCAGTCCGGAAAGTCCCGTAGCGGCATCGGCCGCGCATAGAAAAACCCCTGCAGGACAGGAACGCCATGGCGGCGTAAATATCGTGCCTGCTCCTCCGTCTCAACCCCTTCTGCAACCAGTTCGATATTCAGCCGCTGACCCAGCGCAATAATGATATCCGTCACCGTTGAATTCACGGCATCAGTACCGATGGCGGTGGTAAAGGACTGGTCAATTTTCAGCACGTCCGGGTGGAGCTTCTCAAGCCAGGAGAGGGAGCTGTTTCCGGTACCAAAATCGTCAATGGCGAGCTTCACCCCTTTGCGATGCAGCTCGCGCACGATGCGATAGTCCGCATCCAGCAGCGCGTCCCGTTCCGTTAATTCGATCACCAGCTGCTGTTGAGGGTTGGCGCTGAACCACAGACGGTTCAGGTCCTGCAGCAATACCGCGCGACGAAAATGGCTGGCGGCGACGTTAATGCCGATGTGAAAACCCGCGCTTGCCGGGAAGTAACCTATCTGGCGTACGGTTTCGGCGATCACATAACGGGTCAGGGGGACAATCTGGTTATGTTCTTCTGCCAGCGGAATAAACACTTCCGGGGAGATCCACCCCTGACGGGGATTGTTCCAGCGCAGCAGGATCTCAACGCCGGTGCACTTCTGGGTACGGGCATCCATCAGCGGCTGGCAGAAAAGTTCAAATTCCCGCGAGGCAATCCCCATATCGATCTCCCACGTGAAGCTCATCCGGTTTGCCGTGGCCAGCCAGGCGAGATAGCCCAACAGCAGGCTAAGTATGAGCCCCAGCGGCAGCTGGGCGGGGAGACTTTTCAGGGCCAGTTCTCCGGGACCCGGCCCGCTGATCGTGATGGTGAAAGGATGTCGGGATGAGGACTGCTGGACAATCGAGCCCTCCTCATCAAATGACAGGCTGTCGGTGACGCGCTGGCCGTAACGCAAAAAACGATCGCCCACGGTCAGCGCCACGTCATTGATAAGCGGGCGCTGGGGCTCGAGGATCATTTTAGTGATCAGGTCGATATTGATGATCTCCATGATGCCATCTTCCCCGTCCTGAGAGACAGGAAACCACTGGATCAGTATCGGGCTGCCCTTAAGCAGCCACTGGTCAGTCGATAAAATGAGCTTCGCCGCGCTGGCGGGGAGTTCCCTCAGGAAATCACGCACGGGCACATTGCGGCTGCCGAAAATACTCGAGCAGTAGAGGATACCGTCTTTAACCAGGGCGATAGAGCGTACTGTCTGCAAAATGGCGGCCTGCTTTCTCAGGGCCAGGTGCGCCTGCTGACAAGGCTGACCCACCAGCGGCTGCAGCACGTTGCGGCGCTTATCTAAAGCGAGCAGCACGTTATCAAGGGCGCGAACGGTATGGCTGGTAAAGGCGAGGATCTGCTGTTGGTTAACATTGCGCTGTGAAATAAAGCGAACGCCCAACGTCAGGATGAGCGTCAGGAGCGCAATCGTCACGCAGACGATAACGCGTTTTCGGCGATAGTGTTTAATGATCGTCTGCGCAGTTTGCATGAACGAACGCCTGATAAGCCACCAGCCACAAAAGCCGGACGCAACTGTGAAAGTGTAGTGGGGAAAGCGGGAGGAGACGAGAATGAAGAGGAAATTTCGCCCATCCGTTGCAGATGGGCGAAAGGCAGTATTAGTCGCACTGCACCTTAATGGCCAGGCCACCACGGGACGTCTCGCGGTATTTCGCGTTCATGTCTTTGCCCGTTTCGTACATAGTTTCAATCACCTTATCCAGCGATACGCGAGGTTCGCTGGTACGGCGCATCGCCATACGTGAGGCGTTGATGGCCTTCACCGACGCAATCGCGTTACGCTCGATACACGGCACCTGCACCTGGCCCGCGACCGGGTCACAGGTCAGACCGAGGTTGTGTTCCATACCGATTTCTGCCGCCACGCAGACCTGCTCAGGGCTTGCACCCAGCAGCTCTGCAAGACCCGCCGCCGCCATAGAACAGGCGACACCCACTTCACCCTGACAGCCGACTTCAGCGCCAGAGATAGACGCGTTCATCTTGTACAGGGCACCGATGGCACCTGCCGCCAGGAAATAACGGATATAGATGTCTGGCGTCACGGGTTCAATAAAGTGGTCGTAATAGGCCAGCACGGCCGGAACAATTCCGCACGCGCCGTTGGTCGGCGCCGTCACGACGCGGCCACCGGCGGCGTTCTCTTCATTAACCGCCAGGGCAAACATATTCACCCAGTCGACCACGTTCATCGGGTCGTTGGAGAACTTGTCGGTGGTCACCAGCATACGGCGCAGGGCAGAGGCACGACGTGGTACGCGCAGTGGACCCGGCAGCACGCCTTCGGTGTTCATCCCGCGATCGATACAGGCGCGCATGGTTTGCCATACGTTCGCAAAATAGTCTTCAATCTCTTTTTTGCTGTGCAACGCCAGTTCGTTCTGCATCACCATGCCGGACAGCGACAGACCGGTCTGTTTGCAGTAACCGAGCATCTCGGTTGCGGATTTGAAAGGATACGGAACGCTGACGTCGCCGACGCTGTCTTTGCCAAAATGCTCTTCATCCACGATGAAACCACCGCCGATGGAGTAGTACGTTTTGCTGTAAATCTCTTTTTCACCGCTAAATGCGTGAATGGTCATGCCGTTTTCATGCAGCGGCAGGTTGTCGCTGCGAAAACGCATGCCGTCATCCTGCGGGAAGTCAACTTCCTGCTGGCCGTTTGCCAGCAGCAGACGGCCACGCGTTTCCACGTCGCGGATGAATGCCGGGATGGCATCAATATCCACGGTATCCGGCATATTGCCTGCCAGACCCATAATAATGGCGATATCGGTGTGGTGGCCTTTACCCGTCAATGACAGTGAGCCGTAAACATCCACGGCGACACGGGTAACGCTTTCCAGTAATCCTTTTTCGACCAGATCATCGACGAACTGTTTACCGGCCTTCATCGGGCCAACAGTATGGGAAGACGAAGGGCCAATTCCCACTTTGAACATGTCGAATATACTAATCACTTTCACACTCCTGACAGGGTTACCGGGGTTCCAGTAACGATGTTATAACTGCGCATAGTGTAAGAGGGAACACCGACCTCGGCTTAACTATTCACATGAATTAAACTAATGGTTGACGATGGGTTTTGCTAATAGCGCGACGCAGATCGCAAACCAGGAAAAAGAAGGTGGAATGTAAAGTATAGTCAAGGCTTCAGGCCGATTTGCAACGCCAGTTCACGAATAATGCCCGCCGTCATGCCCCAGACAAAATAATGCTGATACCAGGACAACCACACCCGATGGTCATGACCCCGGCGGTGGATATCCAGCGGGTGATAACGGCTCAACCGAAGGGCTTCTTCCAGCGGCATCTCAAACACGGCGGAGACTTCATCCACGCTGGCATGATACTGCAGGTCCGGCGGGATAATGCCCACCACCGGCGTGACCTGAAAGCCAGTGACGCTGTCGACAGGCGGCAGCACGCCAATGACCTCTACCGCCTCCGGCGGAATCGCCACCTCTTCCTGCGCTTCCCGCAGCGCGGCGGCAATCAGCGAGGCATCGGAACTGTCGACGGCGCCGCCAGGAAAAGCAACCTGACCGGCGTGTTTGCGCAGATGGGCAGAGCGCTGGGTGAGCAGCAGGCCCGGCTGTGCACGCCGCACGACCGGGATCAGCACCGCCGCCTGGCGCTGATTCAGCGCTTCGCGGTTGACCTGGGGCCGTAGTAGCTGAAAGCGCGATAAAAAGGCATCCAGCGTCAGGTTCTCTTTTTCCACCCGTGGTTACTCCAGTTGTTTCAGAATACGGTTAACTTTATCAAAGGTTTCCTGATATTCCGCATCGACCTGGCTGTCGGCCACGATGCCGCCGCCAGCCGAACAGTAAAGGTTTCCGTTACAGGCAGTCAGCGTGCGGATGGTAATGCTGGTATCCAGGGTGCCGCACAGGCTGATGTAGCCAATACTCCCGCACCAGGCGTTGCGGCGGTGGGGCTCCAGCTCATCGATAATCTCCATCGCCCGCACTTTCGGTGCGCCGGTTATCGAGCCGCCCGGGAAGGCGGCGCGCAGAAGATCGCAGGCCGTCCGCGCGGCCGGCAGCCGCGCGGTAATGGTGCTGACCAGATGATGGACCGCCGGGAAAGGCTCGACGACGAACAGTTCCGGCACCCGCACGCTGCCCGGCACGGCCACCCGGCCAATATCGTTGCGCATCAGATCGACAATCATCAGGTTTTCAGCGCGGTCCTTCGGTGAGGCGGCCAGTTTTTCCGCCTGCTGGCGGTCAGCATCGGGATCGGCAAGGCGTGGCAATGTGCCCTTAATCGGCCGCGTCTGAATGTTGCCCTCCGCAAGATGGATAAAGCGCTCAGGCGACAGGCTGACAATGGCCCCCTGTTCGAGACGGATAAAGGCGCTGAACGGTGCCCGGTTAGTGGCGTTAAGGCGGGTAAAAGCCTGCCATTCATCGCCCTCATAGGTTGTCTGGAAACGCTGGGCGAGATTTACCTGATAGCAGTCGCCGCTTTGCAGATACGCCTGCACGCGGGCGAATTTTTCTGCATATGCCTCGGGTGTCATGTTTGAACGCCAGTCAGAGGTCAGGCGGAAATCCGGCGCGGCGGCAGGCTGCTGCGCTTCCAGCCAGGCCAGGCGCGCGTCGACATCCGAATGGCTGAGCAAAGAGACCACCTGCTTATGGTGGTCGACAATCAGCGCCCAGTCATAAAGCCCTACGGCCATATCCGGCAGCGGAATATCCGCTTTCGCCACCGAGGGCAGCGTTTCAAAGCGACGGCCCAGATCGTAGCCAAACAGGCCCAGCGCACCGCCCTGGAAGGGGAGATCGGGATTCGGCATAGTAGCCAGGCCCAGCGCATCGATAGCCTCCTGAAGCCGCAGCAGCGGATCGTCCGTGGACGGCAGGTCATGGGTCGTCAGCGTCTTTAGCGGATCGGCGACCAGGATATCAAAGCGGCTATAGGGATGATCCGCATGGCCGGAATGCAGCAACATCGCAAAAGGAAGATGGCTCAGACGGGCAAACCAGAACTCAGCGGCGTCAGTACGCCAGGGCAGGGTAATAACAGTGGGCAAGCGCATGTTCATGTGTGGCATACTACCGGGCAGCGTGAAATAATTAGCGCGAATAATTTAGCAGGAGTTGACGATGTTTGCAGGTTTACCTTCTCTGAGCCACGAGCAACAGCAGAAAGCGGTTGAGCGAATTCAGGAACTGATGTCCCAGGGGATGAGCAGCGGGCAGGCCATTTCCCAGGTGGCGGAAGAACTTCGCGCCACCCATACCGGCGAGCGGATCGTGGCGCGTTTCGAGGATGAAGAGGAAGAGTAACCGGCCTACACTGCCGCGATAATCTTAATCTCTACCTTGTATTCCGGCTTCATCAGCGTGGCCTGTACGGTACAACGTACAGGCGCGTGACCCGCCACCACCCAGGCATCCCAGGCTTTGTTCATGGCCGCGAAATCGTCTTTGTTTGCCAGAAAAATCGTCGCATCCAGAATGCGCGATTTATCGCTACCTTGCTTTTCAAGCACCGCATCGATCTGCGCCAGGGTGTTCGCCGTTTGCTCGAACGCATCCGCGTCCAGATTCGCCGGTACGCCGGTGTAGTAGAGCGTCTGGTTATGAATGACTACATCAGACCAGCGGGCTTCGGCATCAATGCGCACAATTGTCATAAACGTTTCCTCGTTATTTTTCGTCATCAGGCCGCAAGACTGCCATATTGTTCCGTCGTCGTCACTATTTGGGGTGGCACTTGAGAGGATGGGCTGACATAATCCCTGTGCAAAAATACAGTGAGAGAGCACCGTGGCAGACGATTTTTCCCCTGAAGGTCAGTTAGCACAAGCCATTCCCGGCTTCAAACCGCGTGAACCTCAGCGGCAGATGGCACACGCCGTGGCGCGGGCCATTGATAAGGCGCAGCCGCTGGTGGTGGAGGCTGGAACCGGCACGGGGAAAACTTACGCCTACCTTGCCCCGGCGCTGCGGGCGAAAAAAAAGGTGATCATCTCGACCGGCTCGAAAGCGCTGCAGGATCAGCTCTACAGCCGGGATTTGCCGACGGTGGCAAAAGCGCTGAAATACAAAGGCCGGCTGGCGCTGCTGAAGGGGCGCTCTAACTATCTCTGCCTCGAGCGTCTTGAGCAACAGGCGCTGGCGGGCGGCGATTTGCCGGTGCAGACCCTGAGCGACGTCATTATCCTTCGCGCCTGGGCCAACCAGACGGAAGAGGGGGATATCAGCACCTGCGCGAGCGTGCCGGAAGACTCGCCGGCCTGGCCGCTGGTGACCAGTACCAACGACAACTGCCTCGGCAGCGACTGCCCGCTGTACAAAGACTGCTTTGTGGTGAAAGCGCGCAAAACGGCGATGGATGCCGATGTGGTGGTGGTCAACCATCACCTGTTCCTTGCGGATATGGTGGTCAAGGACAGCGGCTTTGGTGAGCTGATCCCGGAGGCGGAGGTCATGATCTTTGATGAAGCCCACCAGCTCCCGGATATCGCCAGCCAGTATTTTGGCCAGTCGCTCTCCAGCCGCCAGCTGCTGGATCTGGCGAAAGATTTCACCATCGCTTACCGCACCGAATTAAAAGATACCCAGCAGTTGCAGAAGTGTGCCGATCGCCTGGCCCAAAGCGCGCAGGACTTCCGGTTACAGCTCGGCGAGCCGGGCTATCGCGGGAACCTGCGCGAGCTGCTGGCAGATAAAAATATCCAGCGCGCGCTGCTGCTGCTCGATGACGCCCTGGAGCTCTGCTACGACGTCGCGAAACTGTCGCTTGGCCGTTCCGCGCTGCTGGATGCCGCATTCGAGCGCGCCACGCTCTATCGCGGGCGGCTCAAACGGCTAAAAGAGATTAACCAGCCGGGGTTCAGCTACTGGTATGAATGTACCTCGCGCCATTTCACGCTGGCGCTCACGCCGCTGACGGTGGCGGATAAATTTAAAGAGGTGATGGCGCAAAAGCCTGGCAGCTGGATCTTCACGTCGGCAACCCTGTCGGTGAATGACGATCTGCATCACTTCACGGAACGGCTTGGCATTGAACAGGCGGAGTCGCTGCTGCTACCCAGCCCGTTTGATTACGAAAAACAGGCGCTGCTTTGCGTGCCGCGTAATCTTCCGCTGCCAAACCAGCCGGGTGCGGCGCGACACCTGGCGGCAATGCTAAAACCGATGATCGAGGCCAACAACGGCCGCTGCTTTATGCTTTGCACCTCTCACGCCATGATGCGCGACCTCGCTGAGCAGTTCCGTGCCACCATGACCCTGCCGGTACTGCTGCAGGGAGAAACCAGCAAAGGGCAATTGCTGCAGCAGTTCGTCAGCGCCGGTAATGCTCTGCTGGTGGCCACCAGCAGTTTCTGGGAAGGGGTGGATGTACGCGGAGACACCCTGTCGCTTGTGATCATCGATAAGCTGCCGTTTACCTCCCCGGACGACCCGTTGCTGAAGGCGCGGATGGAAGACTGCCGCCTGCGCGGCGGCGATCCGTTTGACGAGGTACAGCTGCCGGACGCGGTGATCACCCTTAAGCAAGGGGTAGGGCGATTGATCCGCGACGTCACCGATCGCGGCGTGCTGGTCATCTGTGATAACCGACTGGTGATGCGCCCGTACGGCGCAACCTTCCTCGCCAGCCTGCCGCCCGCACCACGGACGCGGGACATAAAACGCGCGGTGCGTTTCCTGGCAAACCCAACGGCGGAGTAATTTACCCCGGAGTGTGCTAAGATGCGCGCCATTTTGTGACTGACCCTTGCGAGAGCGCGACGACTGATGCGAATTCTGGCTATTGATACCGCAACAGAGGCTTGCTCTGTTGCTCTGTTGAACGACGGTGCTGTTTCTGCTCATTTCGAAGAGTGCCCACGGGAACACACCCAGCGCATTCTGCCCCTGGTTAAAGCGATCTTAACCCGGAGCAATACCGCCTTAACTGACCTCGACGCGCTGGCCTTTGGCCGTGGCCCGGGCAGCTTTACCGGCGTGCGTATTGGCATTGGCATTGCGCAGGGGCTGGCGCTGGGCGCTGAGCTGCCGATGATTGGCGTCTCTACCCTCGCCACCATGGCGCAGGGCGCCTGGCGTATGACCGGGGCCACCCGGGTCCTGGCCGCGATTGACGCCCGTATGGGCGAAGTCTACTGGGCTGAATACACCCGCGACGCGCAGGGCGTGTGGCACGGTGAAGAGACGGAAGCCGTACTTAAGCCACAATCGGTGACCGAACGACTGAAACAGCTCTCCGGTGAGTGGGCGACCGTCGGCACGGGCTGGCCTGCGTGGCCTGAGATGGCGAAGGATACCGGGGTGACGCTGGTGGACGGCAACATGCTATTGCCTGCGGCAGAAGATATGCTTCCCATTGCCAGCCAGCTGCTTGCAGCAGGAAAAACCGTTGCCGTGGAACACGCGGAGCCGGTTTATTTGCGAAACACCGTCGCATGGAAGAAACTTCCGGGCCGCGAGTGAATCTCAGTAACAGGAACTGAGAAAAAGGAGTCGCATCATGGCAGTTCAGACTAAAGTAGTACGCCTTTTTATGGCAGGCGCTGTTGCCATAGCACTGAGCGGATGTGTTTCCGTTCCTGATGCGATTAAGGGCTCCAGCCCGACACCACAGCAGGATCTGGTGCGGGTGATGAATGCCCCTGAGCTCTACGTCGGCCAGGAAGCGCGCTTCGGCGGGAAAGTGATTGAAGTGCAAAACCAGCAGGGAAAAACCCGTCTGGAGATCGCGACCGTTCCCCTGGACAGCGGCGCACGCCCTGTGCTGGGTGAGGCCTCCCGCGGACGTATCTATGCCGACGTCAGTGGTTTCCTCGATCCGGTCGATTTTCGCGGACAGCTGGTGACCGTCGTCGGGCCGATAACCGGCGCGGTGCAGGGCAAAATCGGTAATACGCCGTATAAATTTATGACCATGCAGGTTAACGGCTATAAACGCTGGCGGCTGGCACAGCAGGTGATCATGCCGCCTCAGCCGATCGATCCGTGGATGTGGGGTCCACACCCTTACCGTTACGGCTACCCGGGCTGGGGCTGGTATAACCCGGGACCTGCACAGGTACAGACCATCGTTACTGAGTAACTTACTGTTATTGTTAGAAAAGAGACAGCGGCTCAGCCGCTGTCTCTGTTTTTTTACGGCTACAACGAAAAAAAAGAGTGACGCGCTTCGCAACCTTAAATCTGGACAATTAATAAACTGGTACGCTGAGTTAATATAATGTTAACAAACTGTTTATTATCGGGGTTGTGATGACGACGAACACTCAGTTCAGAGGTGATGCATTGAAAAAGGTTTGGCTTAACCGTTATCCCGCAGATGTGCCTGCGGAGATCAATCCTGACCGTTATCAATCCCTGGTGGAATTATTTGAGCATTCGGTAAGGCGCTACGCGGACCAGCCCGCATTTGTGAATATGGGCGAGGTGATGACGTTCCGTAAGCTTGAGGAGCGTAGCCGGGCGTTTGCGGCTTATCTGCAGGAAGGACTGGGGCTGCAAAAAGGGGACCGCGTCGCGCTGATGATGCCAAACCTGCTGCAATATCCGGTGGCGCTGTTTGGTATCCTGCGTGCCGGGATGATTGTCGTCAACGTCAACCCGCTATACACCCCGCGCGAGCTGGAGCATCAGCTGAACGACAGCGGCGCGGCCGCGATTGTGATTGTCTCCAACTTTGCCCATACCCTGGAAAAAGTGGTCGACAGAACCCAGGTTAAACACGTCATCCTGACGCGCATGGGGGATCAACTCTCCACCGCCAAAGGCACGCTGGTTAACTTTGTCGTTAAATACATCAAACGTCTGGTGCCAAAATACCACCTGCCGGATGCCATCTCTTTCCGCCGAGCCCTGCATGCGGGCTACCGTATGCAGTACGTTAAGCCGGAGTTGGTATCGGAAGACCTGGCGTTCCTGCAATACACCGGCGGTACCACCGGCGTGGCCAAAGGGGCGATGCTGACCCACCGCAACATGCTGGCAAACCTTGAGCAGGTGAATGCCACTTACGGGCCGCTGCTGCATCCTGGCAAAGAGCTGGTCATTACCGCGCTGCCGCTGTATCACATTTTCGCACTGACCATGAACTGCCTGCTGTTTATTGAGCTCGGTGGCCAGAACGTTCTGATTACGAACCCGCGCGATATTCCGGGGCTGGTGAAAGAGCTGGCGAAATACCCGTTCACCGCCATGACCGGGGTAAACACCCTGTTTAACGCGCTGCTGAACAACAAAGAGTTCCAGCAGCTGGACTTCTCTACGCTGCACCTCTCTGCGGGCGGCGGCATGCCGGTTCAGCAGGCGGTCGCTGAGCGCTGGGTAAAGCTCACCGGGCAGTATTTGCTGGAGGGCTACGGTCTGACGGAATGTGCGCCGCTGGTCAGCGTGAACCCGCATGATATCGACTATCACAGCGGCAGCATTGGTCTGCCGGTGCCGTCCACGGAGGCCAAACTGGTCGATGATAACGATAATGAAGTCGCGCCGGGTGAACCGGGCGAACTGTGCGTCAAAGGTCCACAGGTCATGCTGGGGTACTGGCAGCGTCCTGATGCCACCGACGAAATCATCAAAGACGGCTGGCTCCACACCGGCGATATCGCGGTGATGGACGAAGAGGGCTTCCTGCGCATTGTCGATCGTAAGAAAGACATGATCCTGGTCTCCGGCTTCAACGTCTATCCGAATGAGATCGAAGACGTGGTGATGCAGCACAGCGGCGTACTCGAAGTGGCGGCCGTCGGGGTGCCTTCCGGTAGCAGCGGTGAAGCGGTCAAAATATTTGTGGTCAAGAAAGATCCTTCTCTCACCGAGGAGGAGCTGGTCACGTTCTGTCGTCGTCAGCTGACGGGCTACAAAGTGCCGAAACTGGTTGAATTCCGCGATGAGCTGCCGAAATCCAACGTCGGAAAGATATTACGACGAGAATTACGTGACGAAGCCCGTGGCAAAGTAGACAATAAGGCCTGAGCTTCACGCTAATCGCCCAGACGCCGGTTAAGCCGGCGTTTTTTATGGGCGCAAACAAAAGAGAACCCGTTTTGAATTACCAGATGATCACGACCAATGACGAGCTGGCTTCGCTGTGCGAAGTGACGCGCGACTTTCCTGCCATTGCCCTGGATACCGAGTTTGTCCGTACCCGGACATACTATCCGCAGCTGGGGTTGATACAGATGTACGACGGTAAACACGTGTCGCTGATTGACCCTCTTGGTATTACCGACTGGACGCCGATGCGCGACCTGCTGCTCGATACCGCCGTGACGAAATACCTGCACGCAGGCAGTGAAGATCTGGAAGTCTTTCTGAACACCTTTGGCATCATGCCCCAGCCGCTGATTGATACGCAGATCCTTGCCGCGTTCAGCAATCGTCCTCTCTCATGGGGCTTTGCCGCCATGGTGGAGGAGTACACGGGGCTGACGCTGGATAAAAGCGAATCCCGTACCGACTGGCTGGCGCGTCCGCTTACCGAGCGTCAGCTGGAATATGCGGCCGCAGATGTGTTTTACCTGCTGCCGATTGCCGGACAGCTGATGAAAGAGGCGGAAGCCTCTGGCTGGCTGCCTGCCGCGCTGGATGAGTGCCGTATGACCCAGCAGCGTCGCCAGGAAGTGGTGGACCCTAAAGAGGCCTGGCGCGATATCAGCAACGCATGGCAACTGCGTACGCGTCAGCTGGCCTGCCTGCAGCTGTTAGCGGACTGGCGTCTGCGTAAAGCGCGCGAGCGCGATCTGGCGGTTAACTTTGTGGTGCGTGAAGAGCATCTCTGGGCGGTGGCACGCTATATGCCGGGCAGCCTGGGCGAACTGGACAGCATTGGGCTTTCGGGCAGTGAGATCCGTTTCCACGGTAAAACCCTGCTGGCGCTGGTTGCGAAAGCGCAGGAATTGCCTGATGACAAGCTGCCGGAACCGCTGCTGAATCTGATGGATATGCCGGGCTACCGCAAGGCGTTCAAGGACATTAAAGCCCTGGTTCAGGCCGTTGCTACGGAAAGCAAGCTGAGTGCTGAACTGCTCGCATCACGCCGACAGATTAATCAGCTGCTGAACTGGCACTGGAAGCTGAAGCCGCAGACTGGCTTACCGGAAATGATGGCGGGCTGGCGTGGGGAATTGATGGCCGATCGCCTGAATACGCTGCTGGAAGGTTATCCGAGATAAAAATATGCCGGGTGATAACCCGGCATATTCCCCCGGTGGCGCTGCGCTTACCGGGGCTATGAAATCACAAACCTACGGACGGGACTCTTCCGCTTCCGGGAGCGTCACGTTCAGCTCCAGAATCGAAATATCCCCGTCTTTTTGTTCCAGCTGCACCGTCACCATCTCCGGGTCAATCTGCACATACTTACAGATCACTTCCAGGATGTCCTTACGCAGCTGCGGCAGGTAGTGAGGCTCGGCGTCGCTACGACGACGCTCCGCAACGATAATTTGCAGACGTTCTTTTGCGATGTTGGCGGTGTTCTTTTTCCGCGAGAGAAAAAAGTCCAGTAATGCCATAACTTATCCTCCGAACAGGCGTTTGAGGAAACCTTTCTTCTCTTCTTCAATGAAGCGGAAAGGACGTT
The DNA here is from genome assembly GCF_001030225.1 of Enterobacter sp. BIDMC92. Classification (NCBI taxonomy): domain Bacteria; kingdom Pseudomonadati; phylum Pseudomonadota; class Gammaproteobacteria; order Enterobacterales; family Enterobacteriaceae; genus Enterobacter; species Enterobacter sp. BIDMC92. The sequence continues at coordinate 2,889,920 of NZ_KQ087598.1, read as the reverse complement.
CTTCTCCCAGCAGACGGTCAACAGTATCAGCATACGCTTTACCTGCATCTGCCGTTGTATCCAGGATCACGGGCTCACCCTGGTTAGAGGCGCGTAACACGGACTGATCTTCCGGGATAACGCCCACCAGTTTAATGCGCAGGATCTCCAGCACGTCTTCCATGCTCAGCATATCACCTTTGTTCACGCGACCCGGGTTATAGCGGGTAAGCAGCAGGTGTTCTTTAATCGGGTCTTCGCCATTTTCCGCACGACGGGATTTAGAGGCGAGGATCCCCAGAATGCGGTCTGAGTCACGCACGGATGACACTTCAGGGTTGGTGGTGATGATCGCTTCATCGGCGAAGTAGAGCGCCATCAGGGCACCGGTTTCGATGCCGGCAGGGGAGTCGCAGACAATGAAGTCGAACTCCATTTTTTTCAGCTCGTCGAGCACCTTTTCCACCCCTTCGCGGGTCAGGGCGTCTTTGTCACGCGTCTGAGAAGCCGGGAGAATGTAGAGGTTCTCGGTGCGTTTGTCTTTAATCAGCGCCTGGTTCAGCGTGGCATCGCCCTGAATGACGTTAACGAAGTCATACACGACGCGACGCTCACATCCCATGATGAGGTCGAGGTTACGCAGACCGATATCGAAGTCGATAACGACGGTTTTCTTTCCCTTCTGGGCCAAACCAGTAGCGATGGCCGCGCTGGAGGTGGTCTTGCCAACGCCTCCTTTACCCGAAGTAACAACAATAATGCGTGCCATAGAAATTCCTTGTTAAAAAGGGATCAATTCAACGGTTGAACGGTCAACGCGTCGTCTGCCAGAAGCAGGCGAGCCGCTTTGCCATAAAATTCGGCTGGGATCTTGTCGCTCAGCCAATATTCACCTGCGATGGAGACCAGTTCCGCCGTCAGATGAGTACAAAAAATTTGCGCGTCCCGATCGCCACTTGCCCCGGCGAGCGCACGTCCACGCATCATACCGTAAACGTGAATATTGCCATCTGCAATCAGCTCAGCGCCAGCGCTGACGTGGCTTGTAACAATTAGATCACAGTTTGGCGCATAAATGCGCTGACCGGAACGAACCGGCACATCAATCATTCGCGTTTTTGTGATGGTTGTAACGTTTTGCACCGCAGGAGGGGGCGTTTCGACGGCAACGGGGGCCGCTCGCGGGGTTTTTTCTTTGCCTTCATTCAGAAGCGGCAGCCCCGCACGGTCGATTTCCGCTTTCAGCTCGGGATCTTTACAGCCGCTGATGCCCACAATACGCAGTCCGGTAGAGGAGACCGCCTGCTGGAGAAGCTTCCAGTTAACCGGCGCCTCAAGACCGCTGACATTGATCACAACAGGGGCATGTTTCAGAAAGGCGGGAGCCTGGGCGATTTTGTCTTCTAACGCCTGACGAATAACCTCGGGTTTTGCATCATGCAAATGTACCACTGATAAGGTGAAGCTACTGCCTTTAAGCTCGATGGGCGTGTTTGACATCCTGGCCTTACTCAATTTGCTATTAACCGCAACCACTCGCTGCGATATTCCGAAGAGTATCAGGCATGTTATAGTCAGGAGTATATTGAGGCAAGCAACCACCCATTAATTCAGAGTAAAAACATGTTTTGTGTGATCTACAGAAGTACAAGCCGTGACCAGACCTATCTTTATGTCGAAAAGAAAGACGATTTTTCACGCGTGCCTGAAGAATTAATGAAGAACTTTGGCCGACCACAGCTGGTGATGCTGCTGCCGCTCGATGGTCGTAAGAAACTGGTGAATGCCGATCTGGATAAAGTGAAAACGGCATTAGCCGAACAAGGCTATTATTTACAGCTTCCACCGCCACCCGAGAATTTATTAAAACAGCATCTTGAGGCGAACGGGAAAAAATAGCCTCAACTGTTTTCGGGCACAACACATCAACCGTTTAGGGGTCGACCATGTATCAACATCATAACTGGCAAGGGGCATTACTGGATTATCCCGTCAGCAAAGTGGTTTGCGTGGGCAGCAACTATGCCAAACATATCCAGGAGATGGGCAGCGCGACGCCAGAAGAGCCGGTCCTGTTCATCAAGCCAGAAACGGCGCTGTGCGATATCCGCCAGCCGCTGGCGCTGCCGCAGGGGCTTGGTTCGGTGCATCACGAGGTTGAACTCGCCGTGCTGATTGGCGCGACGCTGCGACAGGCCTCTGAAGAGCATGTGCAGAAAGCGATTGCCGGATACGGCGTGGCGCTGGATCTGACCCTGCGCGATGTCCAGGGCAAGCTGAAGAAAGCCGGGCAGCCGTGGGAAAAAGCCAAAGGGTTTGATAATTCCTGCCCCATCTCGGCGTTTATTCCGGTGAGCGAATTTACCAACGATCCGCAGAACACAGAGCTCAGCCTGAAGATTAACGGCGAGATCCGCCAGCAGGGCACCACGGCAGACATGATCCATAAGATTGTGCCACTGATTGCCTACATGAGCCGCTTCTTTACCCTGAAGCCGGGGGATGTGATCCTGACCGGTACCCCTGAAGGCGTGGGCCCGCTGGCGAGCGGTGATGAACTGGAAGTCGGTTTTAACGGCCTGGCGCTGAAAACCCGCGTGCTGTAATCCCACTTTGCCGCCTGAAGAGGGCGGCAAAACTTGCAACAACGTGCCAGACTCGTTATAAGGTGCGCTTTCTTTTGACGTGTGGACATCCCGATGAACGACATCCCTTTCTGGCAAAGCAAAACTCTCGACGACATGACTGACGCGGAATGGGAATCATTGTGCGACGGCTGCGGGCAGTGCTGCCTGCACAAGCTGATGGATGAAGACACGGACGAAATTTACTTCACCAACGTGGCCTGCAAGCAGTTAAACATTAAAACCTGCCAGTGCCGCAACTATGAGCGCCGCTTCGAGTTCGAGCCAGACTGCATCAAGTTAACCCGTGAGAACTTGCCCACCTTTGAATGGCTGCCGCATACCTGCGCGTATCGCCTGCTGGCGGAGGGGAAAGATCTGCCGGCATGGCATCCGCTGCTCACCGGTTCAAAAGCGGCGATGCACGGCGAACGTATCTCAGTACGCCACATTGCGGTGAAAGAGTCCGAGGTGCGTGACTGGGAAGACCACATCATGAATCACCCGACCCGTTGAGAATAAAAAAAAACCGCCGAGGCGGTTTTTTTATTTGTGTTTGTGCTGCCTGATGCCCTCAGCCCAACCTTCTCCCACGGGAGAGGGCGCAAACACTAAAAACGGCAACCGAGGTTGCCGTTTTGCGTTTACCTTCCAAAAAGATCGCGTTTCTTCGGTTTGAACGGCTGAGCAATCAACACCAGCAGCGCCACGACGAAGTAGGCGGCAAAAATACCCACCAGCCACTGCGGCATCTCCAGGGTCAGGAATTCCCACTGACGAACGGAGCAGTCACCGGATGCAACAAAAACCTGTGGCAGCCATTTATCCAGCGGCAGCCAGCTCGGGAAGCGGGCGGCAAAATCACAGGTCATAAACGGTGACGGATGCAGCTGCATCATGGTGTGCTGCCAGGAGAGTTCAAGCCCTTTCCAGGCGCTGTACAGCCAGATCGCAATCGCGGCATAACGAAGCGGCGATTTCGGCGCAATGGCGCCGACCAGGCCTGCACCCATAATGCCAAATAGCGCGCAGCGTTCGTAAATACAAAGCACGCAAGGCTTGAGCCCCATAACATGCTGGAACCACAGCGCGACCATTTCCAGCGCAAAGGCGGTCAGGGCCATTAACAACCACGCTCCGCGACCGCGGGAGCACTGGTTTAAAAATCTCAACATAATCATTTCCCTGGAACATGCTTAGAAAGCGCATTGTAAACTAATTCATTTATCGCGCCACCGATACCTGTTTTACTGCGCCGCAAGTATACCCGCTTGTATCATCCACTGCGTACAGGGAATGAGGGTAATTTTGACGCAAAGCAATCCCACGAACGTGAGCACCAGCGTATAGGGCAGCGCCATCCATACCATCCTTCCATAAGAAAGCCGTATGAGTGGCGCGAGGGCAGAGGTCAACAGGAACAGGAAAGCGGCCTGGCCATTGGGCGTTGCCACCGACGGCAGGTTGGTGCCGGTATTGATCGCCACGGCCAGCAGCTCAAACTGACCGGCGCTGATGACGCCTTGCTCCATGGCGGCTTTGGCTTCGTTGATGTAGACCGTCCCGACAAAGACGTTATCGGAGATCGACGAGAGCAGGCCATTAAACAGATAAAACAGCGAGAGCTGCGCGTCCGGTGCGGCCTGTAAAACAAAGGCTATAATCGGCGCGAACAGGTGCTGGTCGATAATCACCGCCACGACGGCGAAGAATACCGCCAGCAGGGCGGTAAACGGCAAGGCTTCGGTAAAGGCTTTACCGATGGCATGTTCATCGGTCACGCCGGTAAAGGTGGTGGCGAGAATAATGACCGACAGGCCAATCAGCCCCACTTCGGCAAGATGGAGCGCCAGCGCCGCAATCAGCCAGACGCCGATAATCCCCTGGGCAATCAGACGCAGCGTCTCCTGGCGCGTCCGCTGGCTTCGGCTCTGCAGATCGAATTTATGCAGCTCCTGGCGCACCGGCTCCGGGAGTTGCGCCCCATAACCAAAGAGGCGAAATTTCTCCACCAGCAGACAGGTCGCCAGACCGCAGAAAAGCACCGGTACGCTCACCGGTGCCATTCTCAGGAAGAAATCGCCGAAGTGCCAGCCTGCCGCTTTGGCAATGATCAGGTTTTGCGGCTCACCCACCATCGTCATAACGCCCCCCAGGGCGGTACCGACGCCGGCATGCATCATCAGGCTGCGCAGGAAGGCGCGAAACTGTTCCAGGACTTCACGGTTATGCGCTTCGACGTGGCTGTCATCCTGCAGATCCTCGCCCGGACGAGATGAAGCGACACGGTGATAGATTCCGTAGAATCCCACCGCGACGCTTATCACCACCGCGACAACCGTCAGCGCGTCCAGGAAGGCTGACAGGAAGGCAGCCGCCAGGCAAAACGCCAGCGAGAGGAACATTTTCGACGGAATGCTGAGCAGCAGACGCGTGAAGATAAACAGCAGCAGCTGTTTCATAAAGTAGATGCCCGCCACCATAAACATCAGCAGCAGAAGCACTTCAAGATTTGACGCCAGCTCCGCTTTGACGTGCTCCGCGCGGGTCATGCCGATAACCACGGCTTCAAACGCCAGCAAGCCGCCGGGCAACAGAGGATAACATTTCAGCGCCATCGCCAGGGTGAAGATAAATTCCGCCACCAGCAGCCACCCGGCAACGAACGGGTTCACATAAAAGAGGAGAGGGTTAACAACCAGGAACACCAGAAGTATCAGTTTGTACCAGTCAGGAGACTGGCCTAAAAAATTGCGCCACAGTGCGCGACCAAAAGAAATTTCCACGACAGACGTCCTTCCCCGTCAAGTAAGACAAAACATCAGTATACGCAAAAATCACGGCCCGGACGCGGATCAGCGCGCATTGTAAATTTCACAAAAATGAAACGGTGATCCCTCTTTTCTCTCGTTGCCGCGCTACCTGCCACTGCGTGCCTCTGGTATGATGAGTCCAATTTGCTAAAGCTGTGTAATGGAAATCTCACTATGGTCATTAAGGCGCAGAGCCCGGCGGGTTTCGCGGAAGAGTACATCATTGAAAGCATCTGGAATAATCGTTTCCCTGCGGGGTCCATTCTTCCTGCTGAACGCGAACTCTCTGAACTGATTGGCGTCACTCGCACCACGCTGCGTGAAGTGCTCCAGCGGCTGGCGCGCGATGGCTGGTTGACGATCCAGCACGGTAAGCCAACAAAAGTAAACAATTTCTGGGAAACCTCCGGGCTGAATATTCTTGAAACGCTGGCGCGCCTCGATCATGAAAGCGTGCCGCAGCTCATTGATAATCTGCTCTCCGTTCGCACCAACATCGCGACGATCTTTATTCGCACGGCTTTTCGTCAGCACCCGGACGATGCCCTTGCGGTGCTGGCCAGCGCGAACGAGGTGGAAGATCACGCCGACGCGTTTGCCACCCTCGATTACAACGTGTTTCGCGGTCTGGCGTTCGCCTCCGGCAACCCGGTATACGGTCTTATCCTCAACGGTATGAAAGGGCTCTATACCCGCATCGGCCGCCACTACTTTGCCAACCCTGAGGCGCGTAGCCTGGCGCTGGGCTTCTACCATAAGCTGAGCAAGCTCTGTTCCGAAGGCCTGCACGATCAGGTTTATGAAACGGTGCGTCGCTACGGCCACGATTCCGGTGAAATCTGGCACCGGATGCAGAAAACCCTGCCGGGCGATTTAGCGATTCAGAGTCGCTGAAATAAAAAACCTCTCCTATGAGAGGTTTTTTTTCGCCCGATGGCGCTTCGCTTACCGGGCCTACAAAATCCGTAGGCCGGGTAAGGCGTAGCCGCCACCCGGCAAAAAAACTACAGCGTATTCAACCGCGCCGGGCAACGCTCCAGTAGCTCGACGCTCCCGTCTTCATTCTGCTGCTCCAGCAGCACGTCAAAGCCCCACAGGCGATGCACATGCTTCAGCACCTCTTTTCGTCCTTTATCCAGCGGCGCACGGTTGTGCGGAATATAGCGCAGCGTCAGGGAACGGTCTCCGCGCAAATCCACATTCCATACCTGAATATTCGGTTCAAGGTTGCTCAGGTTGTACTGGGAAGAGAGGCGAGAGCGGATCTCCCGGTAACCCTCTTCGTTGTGGATCGCTGAAATCTCCAGGTAGTTGTTACGGTCATCATCCAGCACGGTGAAGAAGCGGAAATCACGCATGATCTTCGGCGACATAAACTGGCTGATAAAGCTCTCATCCTTAAAGTCACGCATCGCAAAATGCAGCGTTTCCAGCCAGTCAGAGCCGGCGATATCCGGGAACCAGTACTTGTCTTCTTCGGTTGGCGACTGACAAATACGTTTAATGTCCTGGAACATGGCAAAACCAAGCGCATACGGGTTGATACCGCTATACCATGGGCTGTTATAGGGCGGCTGGAACACCACGTTGGTGTGGCTGTGGAGGAATTCCATCATAAACCGCTCGGTGACTTTTCCCTCGTCGTAAAGATGGTTGAGAATGGTGTAGTGCCAGAATGTCGCCCAGCCTTCGTTCATCACCTGGGTCTGCTTTTGCGGGTAGAAATACTGGCTCACCTTGCGCACGATGCGCAGGATCTCACGCTGCCACGACTCCAGCAGCGGGGCGTTCTTCTCCATAAAATAGAGCAGGTTTTCCTGCGGTTCAGACGGATAACGACGCGCTTCGGCAACCGCTTTCTCCTCCTCACGCTTCGGCAGGGTACGCCACAGCATATTCACCTGGCTTTGCAGATACTCTTCGCGGCTTTTCTGCCGGGCTTTCTCCTCCTGCAGGGAGATTTTCTGCGGGCGTTTGTAGCGGTCAACGCCGTAGTTCATCAGCGCGTGACAGGAGTCGAGCAGTTTTTCCACTTCGTCCACGCCGTAGCGCTCTTCGCAGTCGGTAATGTATTTACGCGCGAAGATGAGGTAATCGACGATGGAGCTGGCGTCCGTCCAGCTGCGGAACAGGTAGTTGTTCTTGAAAAAAGAGTTATGCCCGTAGCAGGCGTGTGCCATCACCAGTGCCTGCATGGTAATGGTGTTCTCTTCCATTAAATAGGCGATACACGGATTGGAGTTTATAACAATCTCATACGCCAGCCCCTGCTGGCCATGCTTATACAGCCGCTCCGTTTCAATGAATTTTTTACCGAACGACCAGTGCGGATAGTTAATTGGCATCCCGACGCTGGAGTAGGCGTCCATCATCTGTTCGGACGTAATGACTTCAATCTGATGGGGATAGGTATCCAGGCGATACAGCTTCGCGACCCGGTCGATTTCGGCGAGGTAGACATCCAGCAGCTCGAAGGTCCAGTCGGGTCCATCGCTCAGACGTGTGTTGTCCTTGTTCAGGGAATCAATAGTAGCCATTAGCGCGCCCTCGTTGTGGGTGCTCTCTCTGTCTGGAGAGCCTCCTTTCAAGCATAGATCAACGTGTTAAAAAGCGTGCTGGGGCAGAAATTTTTTCTTTGCGATTTCGCGTTTTTGATACGGCAAAAAAACGGTATCTCTCAGCATATTATGCTGGCTAAAAATAACGCGCAGCAGGAGATCCCAAATTAGCCCTATCCCCTGATGCTGGGGGATGTGTGAGGCAAGTCACCATAAAAAAGTCGTATGTTGAATAATATTTTCAACTAGGTTATCAATCTGTAATTAGAAGATTGTTCTTTTGCACATAATGGAGTGGCTATGCGTGTTGTCATACTGGGAAGTGGTGTCGTTGGGGTAACCAGCGCCTGGTATTTAAGTCAGGCGGGACATGACGTCACCGTTATCGATCGTGAGCCAGGCCCTGCGCTGGAAACCAGCGCGGCGAACGCCGGGCAAATCTCCCCGGGCTATGCGGCGCCGTGGGCGGCTCCGGGTGTTCCGCTGAAAGCGATTAAATGGATGTTCCAGCGCCATGCGCCGCTGGCCATCAGCCTTGACGGCACGCAGTTCCAGCTCAAGTGGATGTGGCAGATGCTGCGCAACTGCGACACCCGCCACTATATGGAGAACAAAGGGCGCATGGTGCGCCTGGCCGAATACAGCCGCGACTGCCTGAAAGCGCTGCGCGCATCGACCGGGATCGAGTATGAAGGTCGACAGGGCGGGACGCTGCAGCTGTTCCGCACGGCGCAACAGTACGAAAATGCGACCCGTGACATCGCCGTGCTGGAAGATGCCGGCGTACCGTATCAGCTGCTGGAAGCCAGCCAGCTCGGACAGGTTGAACCGGCCCTGGCGGAAGTGGCGCATAAACTGACGGGCGGTCTGCGTCTGCCGAATGACGAAACCGGTGACTGCCAGCTCTTTACGCAGCGTCTGGCGCAAATGTGCGAGCAGGCGGGTGTGAAGTTCCGCTTCAACACCTCTGTCGACAAACTGCTGTCGGAAGGGGAAAAAATTTATGGCGTGAAATGTGGTGAAGAGGTGATCAAAGCCGATGCCTACGTCATGGCGTTTGGCTCGTACTCCACCGCGATGCTGAAAGGCATTCTCGATATTCCGGTTTATCCGCTGAAGGGCTACTCGCTGACCATTCCGGTGAAAGAGGAGAGCGGGGCGCCGGTCTCGACCATTCTGGATGAGACCTACAAAATTGCCATTACCCGCTTTGATAACCGCATTCGCGTAGGCGGCATGGCGGAGATTGTCGGCTTTAACACCGAACTGCTGCAGCCGCGCCGTGAGACGCTGGAGATGGTGGTGGGCGACCTCTTCCCGCGCGGCGGTTTTGTCGAGCAGGCCACCTTCTGGACCGGTCTGCGTCCAATGACGCCTGACGGCACGCCGATTGTCGGGCGCACGCCGTACAAAAACCTGTGGACCAATACCGGACACGGTACGCTTGGCTGGACGATGGCCTGCGGCTCGGGCCAGCTGCTGAGCGATCTGATCTCCGGGCGCACGCCGGCAATTCCGTTTGACGATTTAAGTGCAGCACGCTATCAGTCGGGGTTTACGCCTTCGCGTCCACAGCACCTGCACGGCGCGCATAACTAAGGAGCTGTCATGTCCCGTCCTGTTCTCGCTCAGCTGAACCTGCAGGCCCTGAAGGATAACCTGCAGATTGTTCGCCGGGCAGCACCTGGCGCCCGCGTGTGGTCGGTGGTGAAAGCCAATGCCTACGGCCACGGCATTGACCGTATCTGGAGCGCGCTGAGCGCCACCGACGGCTTCGCGTTACTGAATCTGGAAGAGGCCATTCTGCTGCGCGAGCGCGGCTGGAAAGGGCCCATTCTGCTGCTGGAGGGGTTCTTCCATGCCGACGACCTGCCGCTGCTGGATAAGTACCGGCTGACCACCAGCGTTCACAGCAACTGGCAGATTAAGGCGATTCAGGATGCGAAGCTCCATGCGCCGCTGGATATTTATCTCAAGGTGAACAGCGGCATGAACCGCCTGGGCTTCCAGCCTGAGCGGGTACATACCGTCTGGCAGCAGCTGCGCGCCCTGAAGAACGTGGGTGAAATGACGCTGATGGCCCATTTTGCCGATGCGGAAAAACCGGACGGTATTGCTGATGCCATGGTCCGTATTGAGCAGGCGGCAGAGGGGCTGGACTGCCCGCGCTCGCTGTCTAACTCCGCGGCGACGCTGTGGCATCCTGAGGCGCATTACAACTGGGTGCGTCCGGGGATTGTACTGTACGGTGCGTCACCCTCAGGCCAGTGGCAGGATATTGCCAACAGCGGCCTGAAGCCGGTGATGACGTTGCGCAGTGAAATCATTGGCGTACAGACACTGAAGGCCGGCGACACGGTGGGCTACGGCAGCCGCTACCGGGCGACGGGTGAGCAGCGGATTGGTATTGTGGCAGGCGGCTATGCTGACGGCTACCCGCGCATCGCCCCGACCGGGACGCCGGTATGGGTGGATGGCGTCCGCACGGGAACGGTGGGCACCGTATCGATGGATATGCTGGCCGTTGACCTGACGCCATGCCCGCAGGCGGGCATCGGCTCACCGGTTGAACTGTGGGGTAACGAAATCAAAATTGATGACGTGGCCGCCGCGGCGGGGACGGTAGGGTATGAACTGATGTGCGCGCTGGCACCGAGAGTGCCTGTTGTGACGGTGTGACTTGAGTTCGCCGGGTGGCGCTAACGCTTACCCGGCCTACGTTCGAGGGTTTTGTAGGCCGGGTAAGGCGAAGCCGTCACCCGGCAAAAAAACTACTCCACGTCCTCTTCCCTCGGCCTCAAGCCGACTTTCCGTACCGCGTTATCTTCTTTTTCGGCAACTGTCCAGATCATCCCGGCAAACTCCACCTGGTCACCCACTACCGGGGCCGCGCCAAGCCGCTGCTGGATGATTTCGCCCAGCGTTTGCTGGTTATCACCGTCTTCAGCCCCCTCATCCAGACCGTAAATCAGGGCCACATCCGCAAATTTGGCGCTGGCTTCCAGAATAAAATCGCCGAAGAAACGCTGGTCCAGCGCCACCGGCGGCGACTGGCTGAACAGCTTGCCCAGCGCGGGCAGGTCGCGCTCGCGGCCTATCACGCACAGAATGTCCCCTTCGCGCAGACGGGTGCTGCCGGTCGGGTGCAGCAGGACATTATCGCGGAACAGGGCTGCAATCCGCGTGTCGGCGGGCATGTGCAAATCGCGCAGTGAGGCGCCCACGCACCATTTGTCGGCGCTGAGCTGATAGACAAACTGTTCCCACGGGTTTTCCGGGTGGATGTCCAGCCCGACGCGGGATACCGGCCAGCCCACAGGCGGTACCACCACTTTGGCTTTTTTCGCCGCCCACCCGAGGGACGTTCCCTGGAAGAGCAGCGAAATCAGCACCACGAAGAACGCCACGTTAAAGAACAGCCGGGCGTTATCCAGACCGGCCATCATCGGGAAGACGGCAAGGATAATCGGCACCGCGCCGCGCAGGCCCACCCAGCTGATAAAGACGCGCTCGCGCAGGTTGAAACCGCGAAACGGCAGCAGCCCCGCAAACACCGACAGCGGACGGGCGAAGAAGATCATCCACGCCGACAGCAGCAGCGCCGGAATGGCGATGGGAAGCAGGTCCGAGGGCGTCACCAGAAGCCCCAGCACCAGGAACATGCCGATCTGCGCCAGCCAGGCCAGTCCGTCGAAGTTTTGCAAAATGGCATGACGGTTGCGGATAGGGCGGTTGCCCATCAGGAACCCGCACAGATAAACGGCGAGAATGCCGCTACCGTCCAGCGCTGTGGTGACGGCGAAAATAAGAATGCCGCCGCTCAGCGCCAGCAGCGGGTAGAGTCCCAGCGGCAGCGATATGCGGTTGATGGTCTGCTGTAACAGATACCCTCCCGCCAGGCCGATGAGTATCCCCAGGCCGAACTGCTGCAGGATATGCCACGCAAACATCCAGCTCAGCCCGCTTTCGTGCTGCTGAATCATCTCGATAAGCGTGATGGTGAGAAACACCGCCATCGGATCGTTACTGCCGGATTCAATCTCAAGCGTGGAGCCCACGCGTTCGTTAAGCCCTTTACCGCCGAGCAGGGAGAACACGGCTGCCGCATCGGTTGAGCCGACGATAGCGCCAATCAACAGTCCTTCCATGATATTGAGATGGAAAAGCCAGGCGGCCATCATCCCGGTGAGGCCTGAGGTTATCAACACGCCGACGGTTGCCAGCGACAGTGCAGGCCCTAAGGCCACGCGGAAGGAGCTCGCCTGGGTGCGCATCCCGCCGTCAAGCAGGATCACGGCCAGCGCAAGGTTACTCACCATATAGGCGAAAGGGTAGTTATCGAAAGGAATACCACCGATGCCATCAATGCCAGCCAGCATGCCGATGGCAAGGAAAATAACAAGAATAGGTATGCCGAGACGCGATGAAAATGAACTTAATAAAATACTGCTGGTTACAAGGACCGAACCCAGAATGAAAAGACTGATTATCGCTGCGGCATCCAATGTTCTCTTACTCCCACCTCAATGTTAACGCTGTTACTAAAACCCTAACATATTAACCACGGCAACAGCGTTTTATTAAGCGGGTTTGACGGCTTTTTTATGCCTTTATGACAGGATGGCCGCTGAGGGTGAGCCGGCTGCCCGAATCATTATGAATCAGGGAGGCGTGCGCCCCCAGCGGCAGGGTGACGGTTTGCTGCTCATGACCGAAATCCAGACCGGTAATGACCGGAATATCCAGCCGCGAGCGAACAAAGTCGATCATGGTCTCAAGGGTGTAACCCGCGTCATAATCATTAGGCGCAGCGCCGCTAAAGCTGCCCAGAATAATGGCGGACTGGCGCTCAAGAATACCGGCATGATAAAGCTGCAACAGCATGCGCTCGACGCGGAACGGATGTTCGTTGATATCTTCCAGCACCAGAATGCCGTCCTCGATGTGCGGCAGCCACGGCGTGCCAATGAGCGAGACCAGCATCGCCAGATTGCCGCCCCAGAGCTGGCCTTCACACTCCCAGTGCGGTCCATTGCCTTGCCATTCCACGCTGTAGGTCGGATTGCGCAGCGCGCGCCAGAAATGGTCCATGGTAAACGTATCCAGCTCCGGCGCGCCGATGTTACCGGCCAGCATCGGGCCGCTGAAGGTGATGACGTTATGCAGGGCCAGCAGCCCAAGCTGGATGACGGTGAAATCGCTGTGGCCGCAGATCAGCAGCGGATCCTGCTGCTGACGCTGTGCCAGACCCTGCCAGTCAATGCTCTCCAGCAGACGGCTCGCGCCATATCCGCCGCGTACTGCCAGAACGATCTGGTTTGCACCCTTCAGGTTCACCAGGCTGTTGATATCATTCAGCCTCTGCGCCTCCGTGCCGGCAAAACGCTGCTGGCGGCGGGGGATAATCGTCTGATTTTCTACCTGATGGCCGGACGCCAGCAAACGCTGAACGCCCCGCTGTGCCGCGTCCTGGTTAATGCAGTAGCCGGATGGCGCGATGAGATGAAACTGAGACATGGCAATTCCTTGCTGAATGAGAAACTAATTGTCTATATCATGCCGCTTATACGCTGCCTGCTTCAAGGGCGGCGCACCGCGATGACCGGCTATAAGGATAGATGACGTGAAATTAAGATGGTTTGCTTTTTTGATTGTGTTGCTCGCTGGCTGTAGTTCAAAGCATGATTATCAAAATCCGCCGTGGAACCCGGAAGTGCCTGTGAAGCGGGCGATGCAGTGGATGCCGATCAGTGAACAAGCCGGGAAGGCCTGGGGCGTCAGCCCGCGTCTGATCACGGCGATTATTGCGGTGGAGTCCGGAGGTAACCCCACGCTTGTCAGCAAGTCCAACGCGGTAGGGCTGATGCAGCTTAAAGCGTCAACGGCGGGGAGAGAAGTGTACCGCTATATGGGCTGGAGCGGCCAGCCGTCAACCAGCGAGCTGAAGAACCCGGAGCGCAACATTTCAATGGGCACAGCCTATCTGAGCATTATGGAACATGGCGTGCTGAAGGGCATTGAGGATCCGGATGTGATGCAGTACGCGCTGGTGGTCTCTTACGTCAACGGTGCCGGCGCGTTGCTCAGGACCTTCTCATCAGACCGCAAAGAGGCAATAGAAGAGATTAACGGCATGGACAAAGACGAATTCTTTGAGCATGTGGTGAAAAATCATCCGGCACCACAGGCGCCTCGTTATATCTGGAAAGTACAGAAAGCGATGGATGCCATGTAATGCCGCAGACGGGCGGCGGTCACGCTGCCCGATTTTCCTTACAGAATTTTATTGGCGCGCTCCCGCGCCTCTCGCTCCAGTGAGTAGATAATGCGCTGCAGCTCACGCTCTGCACCGGGGCCGACGTTGAGGAAACGGAAACTCAGACGCGGGGTGGTGATGGTTTCATTTTTGCTGTCCACAACGGTGCGATCGCTGATAGCAATCAACTGCGCGTCGAAATAAAAACGGCCCCAGCCACCCATATCCAGTTCGATTTGTGTAAACCGCATGCCTTCTACCAGTCCGTCAGGTTTCGGCGTATCCATCAGTGCGCCCATACCGCCGAGCGACAGATCGAAGAGACGGAAGCGGATCTCTTTTTTGTCCGGCATTTTGGCCTTACAAAAATAGGCGGGATGAAGCGGGGCGTTGATGCGGAAATATTCACGACGCTGAACAAACCAGAGATTGGAGGGAAGCGGGGTCACAAAGGCCGGAAGTCCCTGGTATTCGCGCAGTTCCAGTCGCGACAGGACAAACTCCACTTTAGCTCCCTGGGTTTCGGCCATCACCGCGAGATTCTCTGCTTTCAGCGCCGCACGGTTTTCATACTCCTGACTGCCTAAATCAATCACCAGCCGCTCCTGCGAGGCGTCCAGGATCTTGCTGATGAACTGATTATTCGACCAGCTGATGCGCAGCGGCACTTCGCCTTTTTGCAGGTCGCGTAATACCCCTAATACAGCCAGCGGATTTTGCTTGAGGAACTGCTCACTGTAATGACTCACGCCGGATGGCTCCTTGATAAATGACAGACTGTCTTAGCGTTATCGGCACGCCGCAATGAAACTTAATACAAACCGGTGAGTTTTTTTTCGGCTTAAGCAAAGATAAGTCGGTGAGATGAAAATGGTTTTCTGGCGATGACCTATACTTAAGTTAGCTGCGCAGAAGGTTTTCTGCGCATGCGTTAAACCTGCAAGAGGGCATCGCTATGGGTATCATCGCCTGGATTATCTTCGGTCTTATTGCTGGCGCTATCGCGAAATTGATCATGCCGGGAAACGACGGCGGCGGCTTTATTTTGACCTGCGTACTCGGGGTCGTTGGTGCGGTTGTGGGCGGCTGGCTGGCGACGATGTTTGGCTTTGGCGGCAACATAAGTGGTTTTGACCTGCACAGTTTTCTGGTCGCTGTTGTGGGCGCCATTGTGGTGCTGGGCATATTCAGGTTACTGCGACGAGCATAAATTAACGGAAACGGCTCTCTGCGGAGGGCCGTTTTTTTTGCCTGAATATTGATTTGTTAATCTAAATGATAATAATTGTCGTTCCGAATTACATTCAACAACAAGACGACATTATGCATACCTCACGTTTTACGCTATGCGCCCTGGCGGGCGCTATCACGCTGGCATTACAGGTTCAGGCGTTCGCCGAAGAATCAACCCTCGTCGTCACGGGCTCAGAGCAGGGCAGCGCGCTGCCGGCCTGGACAAACAGCGCCACGAAATCGGCCGTGGCAGAAAGTAAAACGCCGCAGGTCATCACGACCCTCTCTGCCCCGGAAATTGAAAAGCGTCACGCGAATTCGGTGAATGAAATTCTGCGCTATGCGCCGGGCGTCTCGACGGAGGTGAGGGGGAATACCTCCTATTTGAGCGAATATAAAATTCGTGGCTTTACCGTCGACCAGGAGTTCTACAACGGGCTGCAGTTGCCCTACAACGTGACCGGCAATACCCAGGCCCGTATCGATCCGCTGTTGATTGACAGCGTGGATATCTTGAAAGGCCCTTCATCGGTGCTCTACGGCGGCGCCTCGCCGGGCGGGCTGGTGAATATTCAAAGTAAAAAGCCGCAGCGGGAGGCCCGAACCGAGTTCGGCTTCAACACCGGCAACCGCAATCTGAAAGAGGGTTATCTTGACTCAACCGGGCAGATTGCCGGCAGCGACTGGAACTACCGACTGCTGGGCAAAGCGACGGAAAATGACGATCAGCCGCACACCACCCGCTATGAAAACTACCTGGTTGCCCCGTCCGTCACCTGGCAACCTGACAGCAAAACCCGCCTCACCGTGGATGCGCTGGCGCAGAACAGCCCAGGCCTGACGCCGTCGAACCCGCTGCCGCTCTCTTACCTGCGCTCGAAATACGCGGGCAAGCGCGATTACGCCGGGGATGAGTGGAGCGGGTTTAAGCAGCGGCAGTGGATGCTGGGCTACAGCTTTGAACACGCGTTTGACAGCGGCTGGGGCTTTAACCAGAAGGCACGCTATTTCGACGTCGACACACATCAGCGCAGCGTCTATGCAACGGGCACGGGAAGCGAGGTCTATCAGCTCAACCGCTTTGCCTATACCACGGATGAAGATCTGCAGAGCTTCAACATCGATAACCAGGTCACTAAAACCGTGGCGCTGGGCGACTGGGAACATCACTTGCTGGCCGGGTTTGACTATCAGAAGCTGAACTCCCACTTCCACTACCGGTATGCGACGGACACGCCGGGTATCGATATGCGCGATCCTGACTATTCGCAGATCCATGAAAACGCGCTGGGGCTTTATACCGCCCAGAAAAACCGTCTGAGCTATCAGCAGAATGGCTATTACCTGCAGGATCAGGTCGCGTTTGGCGGCTTAAATCTGCTGGCCAGCCTGCGCTACGATGATTATCGCTCCGTTACCACAAACTACCTGCAGAACGGCGACAAGGCATGGGTATCCCAGGATCGCGTCACTAAACGTCTGGGCGCGCTTTACGCTTTCGATAACGGAATTTCACCGTTTATCAGCTATTCCGAAGGTTTTGCGCCGGTGTCGCCGAAGGGAACGCTCACGGCGAAAGAGGTGAAACCGACCACCAGTAAACAGGTGGAAGGTGGGGTGAAATACCTGCTGGCCGATTATGCCACCACCCTGACGGCGTCGGTGTTTAAGATCCGTCAGAAAAATGTCGTCACCTCCGATCCGGGGTTCCTGAATTACAGCCAGACCGGTGAGGTGGAATCCAAAGGGGCAGAGCTCTCGGTCGTCAGCCGTCCGACGGATAATCTGACGCTCATTGCCAACTATGCTTACACCCACGCAATCAATACCGAAGATGATAAGTACCAGGGCAAACGCCCGACGCAGGTGCCAGAGAATGCTTTTAACCTCTGGGGAGATTACACCTTTGAAAACACGCCGCTGAAAGGGCTGATGCTGGGTGCGGGGGCGCGTTACACTGGCTCCATGGAGATTTCACCAGCTAACGATGCGGGTAAACTGGGCGGGACCACGCAGTACGATCTGTCGGCCTCTTACCGGATGGGCGAAATCCTGCCGTCGCTTGCGGGGCTAACGCTTAAAGCCAGCGCGCAGAACATCACCAACAAAGAGACGCTTACCTGTTACGACGCAACAAACTGCTGGATTGGGCGTGACCGGACGTATCAGTTAGGGGCGAGTTACAGTTTCTGAGCACAGCCCTTTGAGGGCAAAATGTAGGCCGGGCGGCGTAGCCACCACCCGGCAATACACGTTACTGCGCCGTAGCTTTCACCGGCGCAACCTCGTCATTCGCTGCAGGCCGGTTCTCCGGCACGCTGTCGCACGGTTTCTCTTGCGGGCATACCAGGTCCAGCATCTTCAGCGTCACGCCGTTGCTCCAGCCGAAGCCATCCTGAAGCGGATACTCTCCACCGCCGCCGCCAGTACCGGTAGTCGACACGTCATACTTCTCGACCAGTTTCTTTTCGCGGTCGTACGTATGCTGAACGTTCTTCAGGAAGCGCCAGGTCACGTCCATCGCGACCTTATCTTGTCCGTAATTCTGCAATCCTTCCGTGGCCACCCACTGTAGCGGAGCCCAGCCGTTTGGTGCATCCCACTGCTGGCCGCTGTTGACGGTGGTGGTCGCAATCCCGCCCGGTTGTAACAGGCGCGATGAGGTTGCCGCTGCGACTTTATCGGCACGATCCTGCGCCGCGGCCTTCACGTAAAGCGGGAACAGGGCCGCGGCGGTGAGCTGATTACGTACCTTTTTGCTCTTCAGATCGTAATCAGCGTACCAGCCCTCTTTATCATTCCACAGGTGGCTCTCGATGGCTTTCTGGCGTGCCGTTGCCAGCGCCTCATATTTGCTTGCGCTGGCGGCATCGCCACTCTCCTGGCTTGCCCGGGCCAGAAGTTTTTCCATTTTGAACATCAGGGCGTTCAGATCCACGGGCACGATGCTGGTGGTCCGGATAGTGGCGAGCTTTTGCGGGTCATCCATCCAGCGGGAGCTAAAGTCCCAGCCCGAGGCCGCAGCGGAACGCAAATCACGGTAGATCTCGGTCGCAGGACGGTTCGGGTTACTTTTGGCGGTATTCACATCATCAAGCCAGGATTCCGGGCGCGGCGTATCGCGGTCATCCCAGTAGCGATTGAGGATAGCGCCATCATCCAGCTTCACCACGCGTTTGTTGGCCTGCCCGGGTTGCAGGGCGTCGACGCCATCCATCCAGTAGGCATACTCTTTTTCCATCTGCGGACGATATTTCTTCAGCGCATCGCTGTCGTGGGTCGCCAGCAGTTCAACCATCAGCGAGAAGAACGGCGGCTGGGAGCGGCTCAGGTAATAGCTGCGGTTGCCGTTGGGAATATGCCCGAAAGTGTCAATTTCATACGCAAAGTTGTCCACCATATCGCTGATTTTGTCCCAGTGGTCGCTCTCCGCCAGGCCCAGCATGGTGAAATAGCTGTCCCAGTAGTAGACCTCACGGAAACGTCCGCCAGGCACAACGTACGGCTTCGGTAACGGCAGAAGGGAATCCCATTTATTGCTGGCTTTGTCGGTGGTGCGCGTCAGCACCGGCCAGAGATCGTCAATGTGCTCACGTAAACTTTGTCCTGCGGGCGGAACATATTTTTCTCCTTCACCCGGCAGCGTAAAGTTCACCTCGACGAAATGGCGTAAGTCAAACCCGGACTGACGACGTTGCATACGGTAGTCGGCAAGGATTGTCAGGGGATCGCTGTTTGGCACCGCGTCGGCAAAGGTTTTTTGATCGGGAAAGAGTTTGGCGCTCTGAACGTCGCTGAAGAGGGGCCCGAGCAAAATATCCGGTGAATTCGTCTGGCCTGCGTTCATCTCTTCCGCGTAGCCAGAAGCGGCCACCGCGAGCAGCGCACTGCCCAGAACCACAGGTAAGAGGCGAGGGCGCAGCTTTTGTGGGATTATCATTGGTGCTTCTCCTTATTTCACTGAGCAGCAGTTACGCTGTCATCAATCACCAGAAAACCTTAGTCGAATATGCCGCGCTTCGCGTGCCGAACATCGCATTTTGCACAAATCCAGACTATTTACCGTTGCGTTTCATGCCCGGTATGACGCGCTGGAATATTGATTTTGTGAATATCTAACGGCACAGAAAATAAAGTGCGATCCGTTGCACAGAATGTGTCCGATGAACGCTTTCTTTTAATTATCACGATCACATAAAGCAAAAAACATAAGTTCGAGGTGAAAAAACATAATGGATCGCCGCATGGCTCTCAGGCGAAATTGTCGCTACGAAAGAAACCGGTTTCATAAATGAGGAGTCACGCGATGTCAATTGCAGAGAAAATTCCGGTCAAAGAGAAAATAGGCTATAGCCTGGGCGATGCAGCGAGTCATATTGTATTTGACTCATCGGTGGCCATTCTGGCTTATTACTATACGGATATCTATGGATTACCCCCGGCCGTCATGGGAACCATGTTTCTTCTGGTGCGTTTATTAGATGCGATTACCGACCCGATTATGGGCGCAATTGCTGATGCAACCTCCACGCGCTGGGGCCGTTTTCGGCCCTGGCTGCTGGCAATATGCGTTCCTTTTGCGGTGAGTTGCGTGCTGGTTTATTCCATTCCGGATTTTACCGAAACCGGAAAAATTTATTATGCCGTCGGCGCATATATATTTATGACCCTGATGTATACCGCCATTAATATCCCGTATTGCTCCCTGGGGGCGGCGTTAACGTCCGACCCACGCGAAAACCTCTCGTTGCAGTCCTGGCGTTTTGCCATCACCCCGATTGGCGGGGCGCTTGGCACCGCCCTCATTCTGCCCCTGGCTGATTACCTCTACCCGGGCGACAGAGCAACAGGTATTCAGGTGGCGATGGCGCTCTTCGGCGCGATCGGCTGCCTGATGTTTATCGTCTGTTTTGTCACCACCAAAGAGCGGGTGCAGCCCATCAAAGAGGAGAATCTCAACATTGCCCGTGACGTTAAGATCCTCTTTCGTAACGATCAGTGGCGCATTCTCTCCATCTACAACTTTATGATGCTGGTAGCGGTGGTGATCCGTGGCGGCGCGGTGGTCTATTACGTTAATACCGTTCTGAACAAAGGAGCCGACATCATCTCGTACTTTATGCTGGGCGGGATGCTGGCCTCGATGTTAGGCTCCGTACTGGCACAGCCATTTGGCACCCGTTTTTGCAAGGTCAAACTCTCGTTCTGGATCAATATTCTGAATGCGGTGTTAGGCGTGGCCTGTTTCTGGCTGCCGCTGGAATTTTGGGTTATTCCCTTAATTGCCCACATTCTTATTCAGATTGTTCAGGGCGGTAACGGTGCGCTGCAGTGGTCGATGATCACCGATGCAAATAATTACGGTGAATGGAAAACCCAGCGTCGAATTACAGGTATGAATGTTGCGGCCAATATATTCGTCATTAAATTAGGGGTGGCGGTCGGCGGTGCTATTCTGGGCTGGGTACTGGCCTGGTACAATTATGAATCCAGCAGCACGGTACAATCGGAATCCGCCGTTCAGGGCGTCATTCTGCTGTTTACCTTGATTCCCTCTCTCTTTTATTTACTCACTGCTTTCTCCATTAAGTTTTATAAATTAACGGAAAACGTCATGAATGGCGTGGTGAATGATTTAAATAAAGGCGAATTCGCTAACTCTTAATGCTTTCAGTAGTAAGCCGATAATTCATGCGAATTATCGGTGAGGTTCTCTGTGTCCGTCAGGAAATAATGATTAACTCACGAGGATGGAGTCGATGAAAGTGAAAACCCTTGCACTCATTGTCAGTGCGTTTTGTACTACCGGAGCAATGGCAGCAAACGATACCCAGCGTCTGGAAGATAAACTGGCGCAACTGGAGGCGCGTCTCGAAAAAGCCGAAAGCCGGGCGGCAAAGGCGGAGGCACAAATTCAGGTGCTGGAAAAACAGCAGCAGACGGCCGCCGTCGCAAATCCTGTTGTGGTGGAAGCGAAGGAGCCTGCGACAGCACAAGCGGCACCGAAGCTGACGTTATCCGGCTACGGTGATATTAAGTTTTATGGCGACGTTGAATTTAATATGGACGCAGCCAGCAAGACCGGCAGTTTAACCTCCATGAAAACGACGGCCAACAAAGACTGGGCGCCCGGCAGCCATGAACGCTGGGATATTAACGGGCGTCTGCTGTTAGGTTTTGACGGCTATAAACGGATGGCAAACGGCAATTTCGCCGGCTTCTCCGTGCAGCCGCTGGCTGACTTAACGGGCAAAATGAACCTCGATGATGCCGTTTTCTTCTTTGGCACAGAAAACGACTGGAAGGTGAAAGTGGGCCGCTTCGAAGCCTATGACATGTTCCCGCTTAATCAGGATACCTTCGTTGAATATTCCGGCAACACCGCCAACGATCTCTACAGCGATGGCTACGGCTACATCTACATGATGAAAGAGGGGCGCGGGCGTAGCGACAGCGGCGGTAACTTCCTGCTCAGCAAAACGCTGGGTAACTGGTATCTCGAGGTAAACACCCTGCTGGAAGATGGCAGTTCGCTGTTTGTGGACCAGCAGTATCACGGTGTGGACCTGGATAACGATAAAAACGTCGCCTATGTCCGGCCGGTCATTGCCTGGCAGGAAGGGAACTTCTCGACGGCCATCGCGATGGAGAGCAACCTCGTCAACAACGCCTATGGCTACCGTGATGCGTCAGGAAAATGGATAGACCAGTCTGAACGCACCGGCTACGGTTTCACCATGACGTGGAATGGGCAAAAAACCGATCCGGATGACGGGATCGTGGCGAACCTGAATACCGCCTACATGGATGCCACAGATGAGACGGATTTCACCGCGGGTGTGAATGGCTTATGGCGCAATTTCGAACTGGGCTATATCTACGCGCATAACCAGATCGACAATTTCAACACCGCAAACTTCGACGCGGACTGCGACGGCTACTGCTGGGTGACCGATCCCGGGGATTATGATATTCACACCATTCATGCGTCATACCTGATCCCTAACGTGATGCAGATGAAGAATTTCAACATCTATCTTGGCGCGTATGCTTCTTGGGTGGAAGCACATCCGAACGATGGCGATGACCGAAGCGACGATCGCTACGGCGGGCGCGTGCGCTTTAAATACTATTTCTGATGCCGTACGCCGGTCAGGCCTCTTCCGGGGTCTGGCTGGCTTCCCGCAGTATCCCCGGCGCATGGCCGATAATCCGCTTAAACGCCCGGCTGAACGCCGCGAGCGATCCATACCCCAGCCGCAGCGCTACCGTTTCAATGGGCTGATTCTCATGGCGAATATACTGAATGGCCAGCCGCATTCTCAGCTCGCTGAGATATCTGGCCGGCGTCGTTCCCGTCGCCGCAAGAAAGCGTTCTGCAAACACGGAGCGGGAAGTGCCGGCTTCTTTCGCCAGATCCGCCACGCTCCAGTTCAGCCCCGGCTGCTGGTGCATGGCGTAGATCGCCCGGCTCAGACGTGGGTCGCGCAGAACCTGCACCCAGCCGGTGGCTTTCCCACAGCCGCCTTCCACCCAGCCGCGCACGATTAATGCCGCCACCACGTCGGCCAGGCGCGCGAGGATCCCGGCGAAACCGGCCTGGCGCGTCAGGGATTCACGCTCCATCGCCGCCAGCAGCGGGTGGATCTCCGGCCACGTGGACATCAGTCGGCTGACCATCATCACCTCCGGCATCGCTTTGATCAGCGGCTGCATCCCGCCCAGTTCAAAATCCATACAGCCGCTAAAGATGATGGTGTTCTCGCTGTCCGGACACGGCTCGCAGGTGATCGCGCAAACTGAGCTGCAGATGGGCTCGCTGGGAAACGCGGTGACCGGGGTGAGGGTGGCCTGTTCGTCCGACAGCAGGGCGTGTGCGTCGCCATTCGGAATAAAGAGGGCATCACCGCTGCTTAAGGTGAACGTTGCGCCACTCTCCATACGCAGCAGGGCGCTGCCGCGGCTGACGAAATGAAACTGCGCTCGGCCGGGGGCCTGGTTGAACGCCACTCCGAACGGCGCGCTGGCTTCAATGCGACGATATTTCACGCCCGACAAGCGCATGCCGTGCAAAAGTTCGCTGATCAGATCGGGGGACTGAGCGGTCATGGCAAAACTTCGGACGAATAATCAATAAGTGGAGATTATATGTCATAGATCGTCCACGGTGAACCCTCTATGCTTTTGCGACAGTTGTCACATTTTCATAACGGGAGATCAACAGATGAGTTCATGTGTCGCGGCGAGAGAGGCTGTTGCGCCTGCAAAACCCGCCTGGCGGGCCGTCTATTCACTGGGGCTGGGGGTGTTTGGTTTGATCACGGCAGAATTTCTGCCCGCCAGTTTGTTAACGCCAATGGCCGCAAGCCTGGGCGTCACCGAGGGGATGGCCGGGCAGGCGGTAACCGCCACCGCGCTGGTGGCGCTGGTCACCGGGTTGCTGATTACTCCGGCGACCAAGAGTATCGACCGCCGCTGGGTGCTGATGTTTTTCTCGGTGCTGCAAATCATCTCCAGTCTGCTGGTAGCCTTTGCGCCCACGCTGCACGTTCTGCTGATGGGACGCCTGCTGCTGGGGATTGCCATCGGGGGATTCTGGGCAATGTCGACGGCCACGACGATGCGTCTGGTTCCTGCCGATAAAGTGCCGAAGGCGCTGGCGGTGATCTTCTCCAGCGTATCGATTGCCACGGTGGTCGCGGCGCCGCTGGGCAGCTATCTTGGCAGCCTGATTGGCTGGCGCAACGTGTTTATTCTCTGCATTCTGCCGAGCATGCTGGCGCTGCTGTGGCAGCTGTGGGTGCTGCCCTCCATGAAACCTGAGAGCAGCGGCAGTCTTGGAACGCTGTTCCGCGTGCTGCGTCGTCCGGGGATGATCGGCGGCATGCTGGCGACCATCCTGATCTTCAGCGGCCACTTTGCCTTCTTTACCTACCTGCGTCCATTCCTGGAAACGGTTGGTCAGGTGGGCGTGGAGAGTATCTCGCTGATCCTGCTGGGCTTTGGTATCGCCAACTTTGTGGGAACGTCGGTTGCCGGTCATTTGCTGTCACGCAATCTGCATCTGACGCTCGCGCTGGTGCCGTTCGCCATGGGCGTACTGGCGCTGACCATGGTGGCGTTTGGTCATCTGGCCATGCTGGACGGCTTACTGGTTGCGCTGTGGGGCTTTGCCTTTGGTCTGGTTCCGGTGGGCTGGTCAACCTGGCTCGCCACCACCGTACCGGATGAAGCCGAAAGTGCGGGTGGGCTGCTGGTGGCCTCAATCCAGCTGGCGATAAGCGCTGGCGCTGCCGGTGGCGGGGCGGTGTTTGATCTCAACGGTGCCACAGGCGTCTTCGCCGGCAGCGGTTTCCTGCTGGTGACGGCGATGGTGATTGTATTTATGGGCGTGAAGGTTAAGGCGGAGTGATTTTTTCCCTCTCCTTCGGGAGAGGGTATTTATAGATATCCATTATTCTAGGCAGTCGCTCTTTCATTCCAGGTGTCTTTAAACACTATATTTCCGTCACAATATTTCCATTCGATTGATTCATATCGCAGTTCGACTTCTTCCATATGAGCACTTGCGATACCTAACGGGTGCAGTAAAGGGGAGATCCTTGTTATCTTGACATTTTCCAGAATGATATTGAAATATTCACGCTCGATCCCGGCGTCATTAATCTTATACATTTTGATTAATGCTGTTTTGAAGATTTTACCTGTACAGACGGCACGAAATAGATAGGGTGTGATGCGATCTATTTCTTTTTCAAAGGTAATTGGCACATGAAGTCGTGTTCCTGTCAGTTTTCCTGTGTTGGAATCGGTGGGGATCCACACAGAGTGGTTAAACGATTTTAGTTCGGTAGAGCCCAATCTCGTAGGCATTAAACACTCCCCTGTAATCGGGGCGTTATTTTCATCTGTGAGCCATATATGTGCTGGTGTAGACATTTATTTACCCTTTGTTTTTGTAGCGAAATGCAATGAAGTAAACAACTAATAAAATAATCCCAAAAACCCTTAGTGCAATTTCTTCATCTTCTATAAAACTCACTGCGACAGCACCTAGAATGACAGCGAATATTCCAGTGCCATACCAAAAAAAATCATCCATAATATCTTTTAAAAAACTTTTTAAAAATTGCATCAAAAATTCTTTTATAGATTCCCACATTATCGCATCATTTTATTTATCGCATCAGCAATTTCACCATCGGATGCAGTGTTTAAGTTAAGATATCCGGTCTTCATTATCACGGGTTCAATAAGAAAATACATCATTTCCAGCTTTTCAACATACAGCGCATGGTAAAACAACGGTTGGAATTTTTTCAGTGTATTTGCGCTGTCTGCCGCATGCTGGACTATAGCGTAAAGGTTTAATACGCTAATTACACCTCCTGTGCCCCAACCAATCTTTTTCACAAATGCACTTTGTACGGCCGCGTTCATGTTATTACCATAACAGATGTATGACGTGACGGCATAAATCAACCCATTTTTAGAGACCTGCTTTACTGAGTAGTTTGTTGTAAATGGTATTATACTTTCAAGAATGCTTTTTCTTTGGCTATTGGATTTGTTATGAAGCATCGTTTCAATATAAATCCTAACCATTCTAAAAATTATATCTCTATGCTTAACGAGTTGTGCTACTCCTGCTAAAAACCTTAAATCTTCATAACCTAATCGCTTACATACATCCTGGTAATTATCCGTGAAGCAAGACGTATAATAGAGTAAGCGTGTTGTAGCATCGCCAAGATTATTTAAATATTCAATAGCTCCGTCTCTCACTCCAGCTATGGCGCGATCAAGCCTTAAAGCAAGTTCTTTATCGGACCCTATTTTTTCGATAATCGATTTACTGTAATACATAGCCTGTCCCTGTTGTGTACAGAGTTTATCATGGGCTACGTTGTCACCTGTGGACAGCGATCGCACTCGCATTTTTAAAAGTAAAATAAAGAATATCCACTAACCTATTTTCTAAGTCAATGGATGCTTTTTTATAATTGATGTGATGAATTAGCAGCCGTTGAATAGGCTTAGGATAATCTTAATTTATTAATTCTGCGAGGGGGGAGAGATATTTTGAATAATGACATAATGTGTAGGCCGGGTAAGCGCAGGCGCCACCCGGCAGTAAAGTAAGAATTACAGCCCTTTCTTATCCATAAATACCGCCAGATCCACCAGACGGTTTGAGAATCCCCATTCGTTGTCATACCACGCGAGGATTTTCACCATGTTCCCGCCAATCACCAGCGTGGAAAGCCCGTCAATAATTGAGGAGCGCGGGTCGCCCTGGTAATCGCTGGAGACCAGCGGTTCATCGCTGTACCCCAGAATACCTTTCAGCGGGCCACTGGCGGCCGCGTGGCGGAAGGCCTCATTTACCTCTTCGACGGTCACGTTACGGCTCAGCGTCACCGTTAAGTCGACAATCGACACCACCGGAACCGGCACGCGCAGGGAATACCCGGTCAGCTTACCGTCCAGGGAGGGGATCACTTTCCCCAGCGCTTTCGCCGCGCCGCTGGAGTAAGGCACAATCGACAGCGCCGCCGCGCGCGCGCCACGCAGATCCTTCTCCGGCTGGTCGTGCAGCGCCTGGCTGTTGGTGTAGGCATGCGTCGTGTTCATCAGGCCATGCTCGATCCCGAACTGCTGATGCAGTACCTGAGCCGCAGGTGCCAGACCGTTGGTGGTGCAACTCCCGTTACTCACAACAACGTGCCGGGCGGGATCGTACTGGTCATGATTGACGCCCATGACGGTCGTCAGGTCATCGTTCTTTCCGGGGGCGGAGATAATGACGCGTTTTGCGCCACCGTGGGTGATATGTACCGCCGCTTTTTCCCGTTCAGTAAAGAAGCCGGTGGCCTCAATCACCACGTCCACGCCGACATCACGCCACGGGATATTCGCCGGATCGCGTTCGCTGAATACGGTGATCCGCTGTCCGTCGACCTGCAGCGCGCCGTCGGCCGCTTCAACGGGAGCGGGCAGTTTCCCCAGCAGGGAGTCATGTTTCAGCAGATGGGCGAGGGTCTTGCTGTCCGTCAGATCGTTAATAGCCACAATCTGCAGATCCGGGTTGCCCAGCGCCGCGCGCAGGAAATTACGTCCGATACGGCCGAAACCGTTAATACCGACCTTAACCATGGTGCACTCCTTATCTCTGTTGTCTGGAGTCACTGTAGGCCTCAGGCGGGATGGCGTAAACGACAAAAAAGGATCAGATTACGCCATTTTCCGGCAGTGAAATCGCTGGCGATACTCGCCCGGGGTGAGGTGGAGCTGTTTCTCGAACACGCGCCGCAAATTGATACTGGTGCCAAACCCGCTTTGCTCAGCAATGCGCTCAAGGGGATCGCTGGTCTGCTCAAGCAGCTGGCGGGCCGCGGCCAGACGCGCTTCGGTCACGTAGCGGGCAGGCGAGACGCCCGTCTCACGGGTAAATACGCGGGTGAAATTGCGCGGGCTCATCGCCGCTTTTTCAGCCAGAGTTTCCACACACAGGTCGGCGGTGAGGTTCTGCAGCATCCAGGCCTGCAGCTCGCTTATCGGACCCGATGTGCCGGGCTGCTGCAGGTTGTAGCGACTGAACTGCAGCTGCCCTCCGGGGCGGCGCAGATACATCACCATATCCTGCGCCACGTCGCGGGCGAGGGTAAATCCGTAGTCGTCTTCCACCAGCGCCAGGGTCAGATCAAACCCGGAACTCACGCCGCCGGAGGTCCAGATGGGACCGTCCTGAATATACAGCGGGCCGCCTTCGACCCGGATTGACGGGTACTGAGCCTGCATGGTCTCCAGCAGCCGCCAGTGGGTGGTCGCGCGACGACCGTCCAGCAAGCCGCTCTGGGCCAGCAGCATCGCACCGCCGCAAATGGAGGCGATCCGCCGCGCATGGGGGGCGGCGAGATGCAGCCAGTCCACCACGGCGAGGCTCTCCTGCTCGTTCACCCCGCGACCGGTAATGATGATGGTATCCAGCGGCTCACGGGGATCCAGGTCCGGCAGGCGATAGTCCGCCAGCAGATTGAGGCCGGACTGGCCGTGGATCACCTGGTGCGGTTGGGTGGTCGCAATGATGATGCGATAGCAGGGCTTCGCCAGTCCTTCCGGGTGCAGCCGGTTGGCCTGCATCAGAATGTCGGCGATACCGGCGGCTTCAAACAGCATGCCGCCGTCAGGAACAATAATCAGGATCTTCTTCATGTCCTGAAAAGTACCTTTATTACAAAATAAGTCAAGTGCGCCCGCACTTCACGTTTCTGGCAAAGCAAAGCGATTTAAGTTGTTTGTGATTTCAGATGTTATCCCCGATCGTCAGGGCACTGTCTCTGGCGAAACGGCGTCTGAAGGAATGGGTAAACGAAGCTCCCTCTATTTACATCCGCAACAACGCAATCAAATCCACCATCTCGCATCGGGATTTCTGTGGCGAAGCGAACTGCCCACCTGGCTGTTGATCGTGACGATTTATGCGGGCTGGTTTGCCACGCTGGCGTTCTGGCAAACGCTCGGCCTGCTGCCCGCCACGCTGCTGCTGACAGGGTTTACCGCCTGGTACATGTCCCTGCAGCATGAACTGATCCACGGACACCCCACGCGTTTTGCCTGGCTTAACCAGCTGTTTGGCACGCTCCCGCTGGCGGTGTGGTACCCGTATGGCCTGTACCGGGATTCTCATCTGGCCCACCACCGGTACGATAGCCTGACCCATCCGGTGGATGATCCGGAGTCGTACTATTTTACCGAGGAGAGCTGGGCGCGCTTTTCCCCCTGGCAGAAGCGTGCGATCCGCGCCCGAAATACCTTTGCCGGACGGCTGCTGCTGGCGCCGCTGCTGGATATTCTGCAGACACTGGGCAGCGCCGTCGCGGCGTTTCGTTATCTACAGCTGCGGGCGATGACGATGTGGCTGGTTCACATCACGCTGCTGGCGGCACTCTTCGCCTGGATGACGCACGTCGGTTTTTCCCCCGTCTGGTTTGTGCTGGCGGTCAGTTATCCGGCGCTGGCGCTGACCAAGGTCCGATCGTTCTACGAACACCGTGCGGCCGATGACCCGTTCGCGCGCTCCGTCATCAACGAGGCCGGGCTGTTCTGGCGGATACTGTTTTTAAATCTCAACTACCATTCAGTACACCATGATTTACCCGGCGTTCCCTGGTACGCGCTGAAGCGTATCTACCAGCAGAACCGGGAGGCGTACCGGGAGCGAAACCACGGTTTTCTCGTCAGGGGCTATGGCGAATGGTTACGCCAGTTCTGGGCTGCGCCCGTCGATGTCACCGTTCATCCCGGAGCTCAACAAGGGGAGAAGTATGAGTAACCTGCTGGCGTTTCCCATGTACGCGGTAGATCGCGCTGACACCCGCGCGCTCAGGCGGACGGTAAAAGGTTTGCTGGCCGCGCGCGGTGTGCCCGTCGAGGGTGACCCTGACTGGCCGGAGTCTGAACTGCTGACGCACTGGCAACAGCCCGGGCTTATTCTCAGCCAGACCTGTGGTTATCCGCTGATCACGCGGCTCCCGGACGTGCAGGTGGTCGGCTGTTTTCACTACACGGCACCCGGTTGTGAAGGGTATCAGTACCGCAGCGTGCTGGCGGTGCGCGAGGAGGATCAGCATCTCTCGTTGGCCGATTTTCGCGGACGCCGGGCGGTCTGTAATTCTGCCGACTCGCAGTCCGGCTATCATGCGCTGCGAAAAAAAGTGGCTCCCCTGGTGAAGGACGGCCCGTTTTTCGCACAAACGTCCTTTAGCGGTAGTCATCGCCAGTCGCTGATTGATTTGAAGCGCGGGGCGGGGGATATTGCGGCCATCGACTGCGTTACCTGGGCATTGCTGCAGCGTCACGAGCCGGAGCGGCTTGCGGGGCTGGCGGTCATTGACCGCACCCCCCTGACGCCAGGGTTGCCGTTCATCACCTCGCATCAGACCTCGCCTGAAACCCTGAACGCCATTCGCGATGCGCTCCACGCGCTGGTGAGTTCACCGGCACACCGGGCCGTTTGCGACGCGGTGCTGATCGGCGGTTTTAGCGTGGTGACGCGTCAGGCTTACGCCGTACTGTCCGAATGATAAATTCCCTGCGCGTCGTTAAAGCAGCGCAGCGCCAGCGAGGAGACGGGTTTCTGTCGGCGCATAATCAGGCCGACAGGGGCCTCGATATCCGCGTCGGCAATCGGGACTATCCTGAAATGGCTGTTCAACTCTTCCAGCCCGTTGTTCAGCGGCATCACGGCACAGCACACGCCGCTCTGAACCGCCTGAATGATCTGGTACGTGGAGTCGCTTTCAAACACCGACGTCGGTTCGATGCCGGCAGACTGGAAGCTGGCCTCCATATGCGCCCGGTAGTGCATCCCCTTCGTCAGAAACCCCAGCGGAAACGCCGTCAAATCGGGCCAGGTCAGTCTCTCCTGGCTTAACCGGAAATGGCGGGTGTCGTGCAGCAGGCCCATCTTCGTTTTGGGCAACTGGATAATATCGAACAGGCTGGTGTCGATGCTGTTCAGGTAGCAAATCCCCAGTTCGAGCTGGTTGCGGCTGACGCCATCGGCAATCTGCGCCGAGGACATGGAATAGAGGCTGTAGGTCAGCTCCGGGTATTTTTGCGTCAGCAGGCGAATGAAGATCATCGGATCCACGCTCGCCAGCGGCACCATTCCCAGGCGTAATTCACCCACCACCTGGCCTTTGCACAGCGACGCTTCCGCCTGTAACCCGTCGTGCGCGGCCAACAGCGCGCGAGCCCACGCGAGAATGCGTTCCCCCTCCGGCGTAAACCCTTCAAAGCGCTGTCCGCGCACAATCAGCACCAGCCCCAGCTCCTCCTCCAGGCTGCGGATACGCATGGAGAGGGTCGGCTGGGTGATGTTGCACTGGGAGGCCGCTTTACCAAAGTGCCGGGTCTCGTCGAGTGCGATTAAATATTTTAACTGTTTAATATCCATCTTTTTCTCTGCGCAAACGGCGTTACAGCATGCGGATCTCTTTTGAGCGCAGGGTGATGCGAACCGGAACCGATTTATAAGACGGCGTACCGCTGTCCTTGTCCAGATAATCGAGCGGCACCAGTACGTTGGCCTCCGGGTAGTAGGCGCCGACAGAGCCCGGGGCGATGCTGTACGCCACCACGGTGATGTCTTCCAGACGCTGTACGCTGCCGGGCAGGGCGGTTTCGATATCCACCCGGTCGCCGTGTTCCAGCCCTGATTGCGCCATATCCTCTTCGTTCATAAATAGCACGTCGCGGCGACCAAACACGCCACGATAGCGGTCGTCGAGGGCGTAAATGGTGGTGTTGTACTGGTCGTGACTGCGCAGGGTGATCAGGCGCAGAACGTGCTCACCCTCACCGCTGACGTTCTCGTGAACACCGTCGAATACCGAGAACATCGCTTTTCCCGTCGCCGTTGGCCAGATACGTTGCGTTGGCGGCAGCGGCATCCGAAAACCGCCGGGAACGCGGATCCGCGCGTTATAGTGCTCAAAGCCTGGAATGGTCTGCTCGATCAGATCGCGGATGCGGTCGTAATCCTCAACCAGCGTCATCCAGTCCACGCGCGTGGCCGGCAGGGTCGCTTTCGCCATACCGGCGACGATAGCCGGTTCAGACCGGAGCAACGGTGAGGCGGGTTTCAGCTTGCCGGAAGAGGCATGCACCATCGACATCGAGTCTTCAACGGTGATGGACTGACGGCCGGTTGCCTGCATATCCAGCTCGGTACGACCCAGACAAGGCAGGATAAACGTCTCTTTACCCACCAGCAGATGCGTACGGTTCAGCTTGGTGCCGATGTGGACGCTCAGATCCAGAGTGCCCATCGCCGGAAAACCGCGTTCATGGTCGGGCATCGCCACCGCAAAATTACCGCCGAGGCAGATAAGCGCTTTTGCCCTGCCGTCGATCATCGCCTGCGTCGCCTGCACCGCGTCATGCCCATGGTGAGATGGCGGCTCAAAACCGAACACCTCCTTCAGACGGTTCAGGAAGGCCGGTGTGGGCTTCTCGCTAATCCCGACGGTGCGGTTTCCCTGCACGTTTGAATGGCCGCGCAGCGGGCATATTCCCGCGCCGGGCTTGCCAATATTGCCGCGCAGCAGCAGCACGTCAGCGATCAGGCGGACATTGGCCGTCCCTTTATTGTGCTGGGTAATCCCCATCCCGTAGGTAATGATGGTGGCATTCGATTTCGCATAGGCCTCGGCTACCTTTTTGAGCGCTGCCTGGCTCAGACCCGACTCGCGCTCAATATCCTCCCAGCGGGTTTGTGCGATATCCGCGGCAAACGCCTCAAAGCCCTGGGTGTGTTCCGCAATAAAGGCATGGTCGAGCACGCCGCCGCGTTCGGCCTCCATTTCCAGCAGATGTTTGGCAAGACCTTTCAGCGCGGCGGCATCGCCCCCGGCCTTCACCTGGAAATAGGTTGAAGCGATATCCGTGGAGCCGTAGGTCGCCATTTCAATCACGCTCTGCGGATCCGCAAAACGTTCCAGCGCGCGCTCGCGTAACGGGTTAAAAACGATGATTGGCACATTGCGCCGGGACAGCTCATGAAGGGTGCCCATCATGCGCGGATGGTTGGTGCCGGGGTTATGGCCGATGGAGATCACCAGTTCAGTCTTGTCGAAATCGTCCAGCGAGACGGTGCCTTTGCCGATGCCAATCGAACGTGGCAAACCGACGCTGGTGGCTTCATGACACATATTCGAGCAGTCGGGGAAGTTATTGGTGCCGTATTCCCGGGCAAACAGCTGGAACAGATACGCCGCTTCGTTCGACGCCCGTCCGGAGGTATAGAACTCAACCTGGTCCGGGTCGAGCCCGCGCATCACCTCGCCAATGCGTTGAAACGCCTCGTCCCATTCCACAGGCCTGAAGGTGTCGCTTTCCCTGTCATAGCGCAGGGGATGCGTCAGCCGACCGTATCCTTCCAGTTCAAAGTCCGATTTTGCCAGCAGCGAGGTGACGCTGTTTTCGGCCAGAAACGCCGGGGTCACGCGTTTGGTGGTCGCTTCCCAGGTCACTGCTTTGGCACCGTTCTCACAAAACTGGAACGTTGATTTGTGTTCTTTATCAGGCCACGCGCAGCCCGGGCAGTCAAAACCGTCAGGTTGATTGGTGCGCAGCAGCGTCGCCGGGGCATCAAAGGTATCCATTTGGGTACGTACCGCGATGGCCGTGGCCTTCAACGCGCCCCAGCCTCCGGCAGGACCCGCATAATTTCTGATACCGGGTACAGAGCGTCTTTTCTTGTTCATACCAACTCCTGATGTGTTCAGTCTTACAACGGCGGCATCACGAAAACCACTGAAATGGCAATAAGTAACAGCAATGACGCCCGGCTCACGCAGGTGAGGCGGCACTGCAAAATGACTTATCTAAAATGTTATTTAATTCAGTGGATTATCTGACGTGTTGCTTAAAGATTTAAAGAAATTATAACGAAATTTTATCATTTTAATAATAAATCTTATCTATCAAGCGGTAGGTGCGATAAATGGCAACGAGCAGGGCGGATGTAGCATCATTAAAATTTCGAATGAAACAGATGAGGGTAGGGAAAAGCCATTCATCACGCCCGGCCTGGGATGAAGCGCATTTTTCACTGGAGATAAAGCCGTAAAGGTTTACTCGGGCTTAATGATTAATGGATATAATTTATGTCTAAGTGGTGAATTATCACAACATGAAATATAACTTATTTTGAGCTGTGAAATTAACGCCGCGCAGCATAAAGGAAATGTCTGAATGGCGATCGCGAATGGCGTTAAATATTAAAGATGCCCTGTTAGTGCAACAAATAATTCATCGTCGATATATTTTTCTGACATCACGAATACGGGAATTCTACTAATTATGGTAGTGGCGATAATAGCCGTATTGGGTTAATGAAACTGGTTCTCTTTTGGTGTTTTTCCTTTTTAAAACAGTGTATTAGAATGAGCGTTGGTGGGGAAATAAGCGCATGTAAGACATTTCACGCCATTTGATCAGATTAATCCTATAATTTTCCGACTGCTTCATTAACCACCACTTCCGTGGCGGTAAATATTGAATTGATGCGAAGCTCATGTAAACTTGTTTACCGTTTGTCAAAATATGTCAGGAAGACACAGGGCCTTATTCTGAAGGGCTCGTGCGGTAGCTATGCCCGTAAACCAGTAACGCCCCGAAATTATCCTGGCTATTTTAACAATAGCACTTAAGTCAAACTCCATCCCCTTTTCTCCATCATCGAAATATCGCTACGGAAAAGCATATGAAAATGCGCGTACTGTTTTCACTTCTGTTTGTAATGGCGGTGGCGGGCTGTAAAGCGCCGCAGAAACCTGTGATCAATGACGATACGATCGAGACCAGCCAGGTCAACGGCGTGACCTTAACCCACCGTCATGCGGTGACGCCGCCGACGGAGTTCACGCCGGTCAACGCACCGTATCGTGCCATGTATCCGGCCTCCCTGATGAGCCGTCCTGACTTTGGCGGCAAGGTTATCCGCACGCTCGATACCGGAAAAACGTACGTGGTGCTGGGGCAGGTTGAACACTACTGGATGGCGCTTGCCGATGAAGGTAACGATCAGCTGATTGGTTACGTCCCGATGCGTGCCGTGATTAAAGCCGATCAGTATGAAGCTGCCGTGCGTAAACAGGCCATTCGTCCTAAGGTGCGTAAAAAAGCGACCTGTGTTGATGTCGATGGTAACAGCAAAGCCTGCAAAGACAGCGCTAACGGTACCTGGATCCTGAACTAACGGCGTCATGAGCGCATTTTTATGAATAATAAAAATTTTCATACGCTGTGGTTACTCTTTTACGCGGTGGTTTTCGCCCTTGTCAGTGGTTGTACGTCGTCTTCACACAGCGACCCTTCCCGCTACAATCTGCAGTTTCAGGCCCATCCACAAATCAATGAATCTGCGCCGCTTAAGGTTCGGGTGTTGTTGCTGAAATCCGATGCGGATTTTATGTCCAGCGACTTCTACTCCCTGCAAAACAACGCGTCAGCCACGCTTGGCGCGAATTTGCTGAACAGCGATGTTTTCTTCCTGATGCCGGGACAACTGTCTAAAACCCTCAGCGGGCAAAGCTCTCCGGAGGCCCGCTACATCGGTGTGATGGCGGAATATCAGATGCTGGATGGCAAAAAATGGCGCGTTTCACTCCCTCTGCCTGTGCCTGGCGAAAATCATATCTACCAGTTCTGGAAATGGTCCGCAGATGAGCTTCAGGCCAACGTCTTTCTCGACGTGAACGGCATTCGGGTCATCAGCCAGTAACGCGCTTCATAACAGGAAACACATCATCATGACCAAAGCAGAAAAGGTCGTCTGGACCGAAGGCATGTTCCTGCGTCCACACCATTTTCAGCGGACTGAAAGTTATCTGCTCAACCATGTTCGTGAATGGGGTGCGCTGCAGCGTTCTTATCTGTGGGGCTTTCTCGACGTTGAACTGGATGAAGCGATGCTTCGCCAGGGATGCATTGCCCTGAGCTACTGCAGCGGGTTGCTGCCGGACGGCACCTTTTTCCAGGTCCGTAACGGGCGCAACGGTCCTGTACCGCTGAAAATTCCTGACAACCTCACCAATGAAAAGGTGGTGCTCGCGCTGCCGGTTCGTCGTGGCGAGAAAGAAGAGGTGATTTTTAGCGAAGAGCCAGCCTCACTGGCGCGCTTTATCGCGTTCGAGCAAGAGGTGGAAGACGATAACGCCATGTCGGTGGGAGATGCCACCGTCCAGTTTGGCCGTCTGCGTCTGACCCTGATGCTGGAAAAAGATCTCACCGCCGAATGGACCGCCATCGGCGTGGCGTTTGTGGCTGAGAAACGTAACGACAACCACGTGCGGCTCGATAACAGCTACATCCCGCCGATGCTGAACGCCAACAACAGCCCGCAGATCTACAGCATGATTAACGATCTGCACGGCTTGCTGGTGCAGCGCAGCCAGCAGATTGGCGGTCGTCTGCGCCAGCCCGGCCGCTTCAACACCTCTGAAATGATCGAGTTTACGCTGCTGTCGCTTGTTAACCGTCATCTGGGTGAGGTGTCTCATTTAAAAACCCTCCCGCTGGTGCACCCGGAAACGCTGTGGCGCAGTTGGCTGCCGTTTGCCACCGAGCTCACCACCTGGACGTCGCAACGTACCGCCGAAAGCGTGCTGCCGATTTACGATCATGACGATCTGGCAAACTGCTTCAGCAAGCTGATGCTGATGCTGCGTCAGGGCCTGTCGCTGGTGATGGAAGACCACGCGATCCAGCTGCCGCTTAACGAGCGCTCTCATGGCCTGAACATCGCCACGGTGCCTGAAACCAGCATGGTGCGTGAGTTTGGCTTCGTGCTGGCGGTAAAAGCCAACGTGCCAGGCGAACACCTGCAAACCCATTTCCCGGCCCAGATGAAGATCGCACCGGTCTCAAAAATCCGCGATCTGGTCCAGCTGCAGCTGCCGGGCATAATGCTGCGCGCCATGCCGGTCGCGCCGCCGCAGATCCCGTGGCATGCCGGCTACAGCTACTTCGAGCTCGAGAAGGGCAGCGAGCTGTGGCACGAGATGGATAAGTCCGGCGCATTCGCCCTGCATCTTGCAGGGGAGTTCCCCGGGCTGGATATGGAGTTTTGGGCCATCCGTAGCCCGACAGAATAATAAAGCGAGCGCTTAATATGCAGGAACGACAGGACACCGGCAGTGATGCCGCGTTTACCGGAGCCAGTAGCAACAATCAGCTGGTGGCGGCCGCCAACCCGCTGCTTAATGCGATCCCGCAGATCCGTCATTCGGTGTCGCATGACGATCAGGTGGCGTTGCGCCAGCGTCTGATCGATGAGATTCGCCGTTTCGAAGTCCGCTGCCAGCAGGCGGGGCTGCCCTACGAAGTGATCGTCGGGGCGCGTTACTGCCTGTGCACAGCGCTCGATGAGGCCGCCGCGCTCACCCCCTGGGGCAGCAGCGGCGTCTGGTCAAGCAATGGGCTGCTGGTGACGTTCCATAACGAAACGTGGGGCGGCGAGAAGTTCTTCCAGCTGCTGGCGCGCCTGTCGCAAAACCCGCGCGAGCATATCCTGCTGCTGGAGATGATCAACTACTGTCTGCTGCTTGGCTTCGAAGGACGCTACCGGGTGCTGGATAACGGCCGCACCCAGCTTGACACCATCAAGCAGCGTCTGTGGCAGATGATCCGAGGCGTGCGCGGCAGTTACCCGCCGCCGCTCTCGCCCCATCCGGAAGATCGCCCGGTGCTGCGTAAACTGTGGCGGCCGATGGTGCCCCTGTGGGCCTGCGTGGCGCTGGCCGGGTTTATCGCCTGCCTGTTCTACATCATTCTCAACTGGCGTCTTGGCGACAACACCAACCCGGTGCTGGCGAAGATTTACCAGTCCCAGCTGCCGGAAACCACCATCCAGCAACCGGCACGCCAGATGCCCGCGGTGCTCAATCTGCGTGGCTTCCTGAAGCCGGAAATCGAGGCGGGTCTGGTGGCGGTGAAGGACGAAGCGGACCGCAGCGTCGTTATCCTGAAGGGGGATGGTCTGTTTGCCTCCGCCTCGACCGTCGTGCGCGACCGCTATGAACCGGTCATCAACCGCATTGCACAGGCGATGAATAACGTCAGCGGCAAAATTCTGGTGGTGGGCTACAGCGACAACGTGCCGATTCGCAGCGCGCGCTTTGCCTCTAACTATGAACTCTCTCTGGAACGTGCCCGCTCGGTACAGAAAATGCTGCAGGGAAGCCTCTCTCAGCCTGGCCGCGTGAAAGCGGAAGGGCGGGGCGAGATTAACCCGGTAGCGCCGAACACGACGCCAGAAAACCGCGCCCGTAACCGCCGTGTGGAAATTACTCTGCTGGTGTCGCCTGAAAATACGCAGGCTGAGCTGAACGGATTGCCGCAAGGAAACTAAGGATGCTGACTACACTTCTTTCCATTTTGACCAATCGCATTCTGTGGAGCTTCCTCGGCGTAACGGCGCTTGCGGCGGTGATCTGGATGATTGGTCCCCTGTTGTCCATCGTGGACACCCGACCGCTCGAATCTGAGCAGAACCGTATTATCAGCATCGCCGTGGTCTATCTGCTCTGGGCGCAGGGCCACATTCTGCCGCGGCTGTACAATGCCTGGCTGAACCGCAAGCTGATGGACAAGCTCAATGAGAACACCACCAGCCCGGAAGCGGCGGATCCGCAGAAACGGCTGAACAACGAGGAGCAGATCCTCGCCAGCCGCTTTGATGAAGCCGCGCAGATGCTGAAAAAAGCGCACTTCAGCAAAGCGGGACAAGGTGCCCAATGGACGCAGCGTTTTAGCACGCAATATCTCTATCAGCTGCCGTGGTACGTCATTATTGGCGCGCCAGGTTCGGGGAAAACCACGGCGCTGGTGAATTCCGGCCTGCAGTTCCCGCTGGCCGACCGGTTCGGTAAGACCGCGCTGCGGGGCATTGGCGGTACGCGTAACTGCGACTGGTGGTTCACCAACGAGGCGGTGCTGCTGGACACGGCGGGTCGCTACACCACGCAGGAGAGTGAGCAGGTGCAGGACGCCGGCGAATGGCTGCAGTTCATGGGGCTACTGCGCAAGTATCGCCGCCGCCAGCCGATCAACGGCGTCATCATTACCATCAGCATTTCTGACCTGCTTACCCAGTCTGCCGAGGCGTCCCGCCAGCAGGCGGTGAACCTGCGTCAGCGTCTGTCTGAACTGCATGAACAGCTGGGTATTCGCTTCCCGGTCTACGTGATGGTAACCAAGGCCGACCTGCTTAAAGGCTTCCGCGCCTGGTTTGCCGACTACGACAAAGCGCAGCGCGACCAGATCTGGGGCTTTACCCTGCCATGGGAGCAGACCAAGCACGCCGATTTCGACCTGATGGGCAACTTCCACCAGGAGTTTTCGCTTTTACAGCAACGCCTGGATGCCGGGCTGCCGGAAACCATGCTCAAAGAGCATGACGCGAAAACCCGTGCCGAAGCGTACCTCTTCCCACAGGAGTTCGCTGCCCTGCGTCCGCTGCTGGCGGATTACCTGAGCACGGTCTTCGCCCGCTCCAACTTTGAAACCGAGTTCTCCCCACGCGGGATTTACTTCGCCAGCGGTACTCAGGAAGGGATGCCGTTCGACCGGGTGATGGGCGAACTGAACCGTGCGCTGTCGCTGCCGGAAGGGGATGAGTCAGCACACTGGGATTCGGTCAGCAAAGAAGCGCCTATTCCGGGCGCAAAAGGCCAGAGTTTCTTCATTAAAAACCTGCTGCAAAACGTCATTTTCCAGGAAGCCGGCATCGCCGGTGAAAACCGCTGGTGGGAACTGCGCAACCGGGCGGTGATCTGGTCTGGCTACGCGGCGCTGCTGGCCCTGCTGGTGATCCTGGGTGGCCTGTGGCTGACCAGCTATGCCAAAAACAAGGCTTATCTGGACGAGGTGGATGCGAAGGTGCCCCTGCTGGACCAGCAGAGCAAAGCGTTGCAGAACCAGCCTCAGCGCGATCTGTTCGATTTGCTGCCGCTGCTGAACGGGCTGGTTGACCTGCCGAAAAGCGACGCTTTTGACGTCAACGACCCACCTGTCTCCCGCCGTATGGGGCTCTACCGTGGGGATGACGTCAGCGACGCCGCCCAGTCGCTGTACCAGAAAGCGCTGGATCAGATGCTGCTGCCTGCCGTCGCCATGCACATCACCACCTGGCTTCGTAACGACAACGGCAGCGATGTGGAATACAGCTATGAAGCGCTGAAGGCTTACCAGATGCTCTACCAGCCGAAGCACTATGACGGTAAATTCCTGCACTCTTGGGTGATGCTCAACCTGCAGCGTAACCTGCCGCAGAACGTGACGAAGGCGCAGCTGCAGCAGCTTGAATGGCACCTGACGCAGCTGCTGGAGCCAAAAATTCAGGCCTCCCCGTACGCGCAGGACGAGTCCCTGGTGGCGCGCGAAAGAGCGATGATCAACCAGCAGCCGCTCTCCACGCGCGTGTACGGTCGTCTCAAGCGCCTGCTGGAGCATGATGAAAACCTCAAGCCGGTCTCCCTTTCCGACCTGGGCGGACCGCAGAGCGAGCTGGTCTTTTCCCGCAAAAGCGGTAAGCCGGTGAGTGAAGGTGTGCCGGGCCTCTATACGCCGGACGGCTACTGGAAAAGCTTTAACAGCCAGATTGACAGCGTCACTACGGCACTGCACGAGGACGACGCCTGGGTGCTGGGGGCCAGCACCGCGCAGGAGGATAAACAGCAGATCGATAACGCCGTGCGCCAGCTCTACATGCGCGACTTTATCGCTAACTGGGATAGCTTTCTTGCCGACATTCAGCTGAATAACAGCGCCGATCTTTCCCAGCGCATCAACACCGCGCGCCTGCTCTCGGGTGCAAACTCGCCGCTGCGCCGTCTGGTGCAGAACCTGAGCCAGGTACTGACGCTGTCGCGTAATGCACCGGCGCCAGAAGAGGCGGGTAAAGCACAGGAGCAGAGCAACCGGGCGACCCGCACCCTGGAAGCGCTGTTCAGCAATAATGACAATGCCCCGACGCAGGCTGCGGTGGTTACCCAGGCGCCGGAGCAGCTGGTGACCGACCACTATGCGCCGATGATTGAGCTGGCCCAGCCGCTGGAGAAGGGCGGGAAAACCATCGTCTTTGATGATTTTCTCAAGCAGGTGGATGAGCTGTATCGTTACCTGACCGCCGTACAGGACGCCGCCAACAGCGGCATGCCGGCCCCGGGCGGCGAGGCGATCAGCCGCCTGCAGGCCAGCGCCGGTCGTCTGCCGGGCGGGCTGCAAACCATGTTCAGCAATATGGCGGTAGGCGCCAGCAGCGACACCCAGCGCCGTGACCTGGAAAACGTGCGTAAGCGAATCAGCGTAGAGGTGGGTGGTTTCTGCCGTCAGGCCATTGCTGGTCGCTACCCGCTGGTGCGCAGCGCCAGCACCGAGGTGACCCCTGACGATCTGGCGCGCATGTTTGCGCCGGGCACCGGACTGATGGACGCCTTCTTCCGCGACAACCTGACCAACAAGGTAGACACCACCCAGGCGAACTGGCGCTTTATGCCGGGCATCGACGGTAAAACGCTGCCGGGCAGCGAAGGGCTGCTGAGACCGTTCCAGCAGGCCCAGTCTATTCGCGATGCCTTCTTTGCTAACGGGGCAACCACGCCGTCCTTCAAGGTGACGGTACGCACCGTGCGAATGGATAACACCATTCTGAACCTGACCCTGGACGTTGACGGCCAGCTGCTGCGCTACAGCCATGGCCCGCAGGCCGTGCAGATCATGAACTGGCCGGGGCCGGGCGGTACCAACCAGGTGCGTATGCAGCTGGGCCTGGCGAACGGCAGCACGGCAACGCTGGTGACCAACGGCGCCTGGGCACTGAACCGCTTCTTCGATAAAGCGAGCACCAGCCCGGGGGCGGGGAGCCTGAGCCGTCAGGCCACCTTCAACGTTGACGGACATCAGGTTACGCTGGAGTTTGCGCCAAACAGCATTCGCAACCCGTTCCAGCTTCCTCGTTTCTCATGCCCATAACCGCAAGGACAGCCGTATGACGAATACCCCTGTGATGAACCGCTACAGCTGGTATGGCAAATTACCCAGCGCCGGAGATTTTTTGCAGCGCCGCTTTCCTGACACCTTACAGCGCCAGTGGTCGCACTGGTTTCAGGTCGGTCTGCTGGCCTGGCAACAGGAAGAGCAGCGCAGCGGCGAGCGCCAGTTTCACAAAGCCCCGGTCTGGAATTTTGTTGTACCGCCGATGCTGGGCAGCCAGATGATCCAGATGGGCTGTCTGCTGCCCGGCCGCGACAGCGTTGGCCGCCAGTACCCGGTGTGCCTGCAGCTGAGCTTCGCCCCGTCTGAATGGTCGACCAGCCTGCTCAGCCAGGCTGAGAGCTGGTACCAGCAGATTGGGCGCCTGGGTCTGCACGCGGTGCGCAACAGTTTTTCCGCCTCGCAGCTGGATGAAATGCTGATGACCATTCCGGCGCCGCAGCCCGTCGAGCCGCAAAAGCGTTCCGACATCCTTGACGTGATCGGTTATGACGAGGACGGTCAGAACACCCTGGGCTGGCCACAGGCGGCAGAATGTTTTGATCCCCTTCGGCAGACCAGCTACTGGTGGACCAACCGCTGCGACGGTTACCCGCTGTACACCCACGTTCACAGCGGTAACTTTACCGGGCAGCTTTTCACCCTGCTGTTCGATCCGGCAGGGGGGGCCCGCCCGGGCCGTCACGGTCTCTATCCGCCCATGTTTGAATAAGCAGGGATCTTATGAATATCGAAGAATTTCTCGCGCCAATAAGCCCCGACAAGCCCTGCGGCGAAAACCTGGAGTACGACGCTGATTTTCAGAGCATGAACCAGGCAAGCCTCGGGAAAGCGGAACAACAGTTTGGCGACACCATTATCCCGGCAGAGCCAGCGGACTGGAACACGGTGGAAAAATTCGCCACCAGCCTGCTGACCCGCACCAAAGATCTTCGCGTGCTGCTGGCGTTAACCCATGCCTGGACACGCCGTCGCGGGCTGGCCGGTTACGCTGACGGATTACTGCTGGTGCAGGAGGCGATCACCCGTTACTGGGAGCCGCTCTATCCGCTGCTGGAAGAGTATGGCGAAACCGATCCGTTTTACCGCATTAACGCCCTGGCGGGGCTGAGCGACAAGTCTGAGCTCACCGTCGCGGTGCGCAACGCCTTGCTGCTGCGTTCAAACGGCGATGAAATTTCGCTGCGTGATGCCCAGGCGCTGCTGGACGGCAGTAAGACGGAGTGTCCGGACTATCCCGGTGGCCGTCCAAGGCTGATTGACGAGCTCTCCCGCGGCGACCAGCCAGGAACCGCAGCGGTTATCGTCATTAACGAACGGCTGCTGGCGATCCGCGAGCTGCTCACCGGCTATCTCGGCGAGAGCGGAGTGCCGGAGATGGAGCAGTTGCTGAAAACCGTGGGGCTGGTGGCCAGCGCCTGTCAGGTGACCGATATCAGCAAGCTGCTGCCAAACCGTGAGGCGCAGGCTGAACAGCCCGCCGCCTCGCAGCCGATGGCCGCGCAGCCTGTCCAGCAGGTCACCGACTGGCGCAGCGTGCAGGTCACCAGCCGCGCCGATGCCCAGCTGATGCTGGAAAAAGCGAAGCAGTATTTTGCACAGTACGAACCGAGCCACCCCGCACCGCTGATGATTGAACGGGTGCAGCGGCTGTCAGAACTTAACTTTATGGACATTATTCGCGACCTGGCGCCAGACGGCGTTAACCAACTGGAAAACATCTTTGGACGCCGCGAATAACGCGTCCAGGCATTATGACGACAGGCATGGAGCCTGCCGTTTCACCTTCACCGCGCATCTTTGATGGAGAACATCATGGCAATGAGTAACAGTGGGCAGAAATTCATCGCACGTAACCGTGCCCCCCGCGTGCAGATCGAGTACGACGTAGAGATCTACGGTGCAGAACGTAAAATTCAGCTGCCGTTCGTGATGGGCGTTATGGCCGATCTGGTCGGCAAACCGGTGGAAAACCTGCCGGCCGTGGATGAGCGCAAATTCCTCGAAATTGACATCGATAACTTTGACGAACGCATGAAGGCGCTGAAGCCGCGCGTGGCGTTCCAGGTGGACAACACCCTGACCGGCGAAGGTAAGCTCAACGTCGATCTGACCTTCGACAGCATGGACGACTTCCTGCCGGATGCGGTGGCCCGCAAGGTCGAGCCGCTGAACAAGCTGCTGGAAGCGCGTACTCAGCTCTCCAACCTGCTGACCTATATGGACGGCAAAAACGGTGCGGAAGAGCTGATCGCTAAAATTCTGCAGGATC
Organism: Enterobacter sp. BIDMC92; assembly: GCF_001030225.1. Classification (NCBI taxonomy): domain Bacteria; kingdom Pseudomonadati; phylum Pseudomonadota; class Gammaproteobacteria; order Enterobacterales; family Enterobacteriaceae; genus Enterobacter; species Enterobacter sp. BIDMC92. The sequence goes on along the minus strand of NZ_KQ087598.1, from coordinate 2,845,620 downwards.
CGACACTGCTCAAATCCCTGAGCCAGTTGCCGAAAAATGACGAAAGCGCGAAAGGTAGCGAGGAATAATCGATGAGCAACCAGACTCAACAACATGAGCAGCAGACGGGTCAGGCGTTCAGCCAGGATGAATTCAGCGCGCTGCTGAACAAAGAGTTCCGCCCGAAAACCGACCAGGCGCGTTCCGCCGTAGAAAGCGCGGTGAAAACCCTGGCGCAACAGGCGCTGGAAAATACCGTCACCTTCTCAAACGATACTTACCGCACCATTCAGAACCTGATTGCGGGTATCGATGAGCAGCTGTCACAGCAGGTAAACCAGATTATTCACCACGAAGAGTTTCAGAAGCTGGAGAGCGCCTGGCGCGGTCTGAGCTACCTGGTGAACAACACTGAAACCGACGAGATGCTGAAGATCCGCTTTATGAGCATCTCCAAGCAGGAGCTGGGCCGTACCCTGAAACGCTACAAAGGCGTAGGCTGGGACCAGAGCCCAATCTTCAAGAAAATCTACGAGCAGGAGTACGGTCAGTTTGGTGGTGAGCCGTTTGGCTGCATCGTCGGCGACTACTACTTCGACCACAGCCCGCAGGACGTTGAGCTGCTGGGTGAAATGGCGCGCATCGGTTCGGCGGCCCACTGTCCGTTCATCACCGGTACCGCACCGGGCGTGATGCAGATGGAGTCCTGGCAGGAGCTGGCCAACCCGCGCGACCTGACCAAAATCTTCCAGAACACCGAGTACGCCGCCTGGCGTTCACTGCGTGAATCTGAAGATGCCCGCTATCTGGGCCTGGTGATGCCGCGCTTCCTGTCGCGCCTGCCGTACGGGATTCGCACTAACCCGGTCGACAGCTTTGACTTTGAAGAGCAGACCGACGGCGCGAACCACAACAGCTACGCGTGGGCGAACGCCGCGTATGCGATGGCAGCCAACATCAACCGCTCCTTCAAAGAGTACGGCTGGTGCACCTCGATTCGCGGCGTGGAGTCCGGCGGGGCGGTGGAAAACCTGCCGTGCCACACCTTCCCGAGCGATGACGGCGGCGTGGACATGAAATGTCCAACCGAGATCGCCATCAGCGACCGTCGTGAAGCCGAGCTGGCGAAAAACGGCTTTATGCCGCTGGTTCACCGCAAAAACTCTGACTTCGCTGCCTTCATCGGCGCACAGTCTCTGCAAAAACCGGCGGAGTACCATGACCCGGATGCGACCGCTAACGCGCGCCTGGCGTCTCGTCTGCCGTACCTGTTCGCCTGCTGCCGTTTTGCTCACTACCTGAAGTGCATCGTGCGTGACAAAATCGGCTCCTTCCGCGAGCGCGAGGAGATGGAACGCTGGCTGAACGACTGGGTAATGAACTACGTGGACGGCGACCCGGCGAACTCCTCCCAGGAGACCAAGTCCCGCAAACCGCTGGCGGCTGCGGAAGTGCAGGTGCAGGAAATTGAAGACAACCCGGGCTACTACGCCGCGAAGTTCTTCCTGCGTCCACACTACCAGCTGGAGGGGCTGACTGTGTCCCTGCGTCTGGTGTCAAAACTGCCGTCGCTGAAGACGAAAGACGCGTGATAATGAGTGCCGGCCCTGGAGGGCCGGCAACATTTCGGTGAATACGAGATAGCTAATGAATTTGACTGTGAAAGCGTTAATACGAAAATCCATCAGCTATTTAACCGTTTATATATTGCTAATAATTTCGTTCATGCTGTTTGTGACGGTATCCGGCTACTATCTGTTTATCTTTGACTGGCCGGAAGATGTCCCGCGAATCGCAATGCATGGATTTTTATGTGTTGGACTTAATGCATTAGCGACAGGAATATACGTTGTCGCAGAGAAATGGAAAGAGAAACGTTAGAAATTCACGCTGGCTTATATTTTATATAGATAGTCCACTACGCGATCTTACTATGAATAAAATAACCCTGTTGACTATCGCGATGCTGTTCATCGCCCCTCTGGCTGAGGCACAAACGGAAAATTATTCTTATCCTGACGCAACAGCATTACCGCAGGATGATACGTCAAATTTGCTTCGCGATCCGGGCTTATTAACGGGGTACGATTTGAATCTCAGTGCCGCGCGCTTCGCCAGGGCCTGGCTTTCAAAAACGAATGAACGCGAGCGCATTAAAGCGGATATGTATATGTTAGGCGTGGTGGATGCATCAGAGGGGAAGGCATGGTGTAAAGGTCATCCCATTTTGCCCAATACGATTTATGAGTTTCTTTATTCTCGCTTTGCTCATTTATCTGAGCAGGAGGGCAAACGGCGGGCTTCTGAAATCATTACTGATGGAATGGGAGAATTAAGCCCCTGTCAGCATCGGACTGGTTTATAGAACGATCCATTGTTGAACCGGCTGGAATTGGATGGCTGATGCGCTGTGGAACCTATGGCAAAGGATATAAGGTGAAACATTTCTGTTTTTTCCTCGCGTTTATGACTTTTTATGTGTGTGCCGGAAATAACCATCCTGATTTTTATCAGAAGCAAACATACCGGCAGGTTTTAAAAGATTTAGTTCTGGCGCGCTGTCTTGCGCAGGTGGCAGATAAAGGCAGCCAGTTTTCTGTTGATGCGGCCCGAAGTGCGAGCGCATTCATTGAGTGGATACCTTTTGATGCCGAAAATGGTACTGATAAAGTGAACGCACTTATTGGGAAATATAAAAATCAAATTAATGGTTTTCATTCAGAGCGAAAACCCGATGTCAAAGGCGTAACCTTAAACTGTTTACGTCTTTATCATAGCGACGAACTGAACAAACTGGTTCCGCAAGTCATCATTGGCGATCCTGAACGTACCTGGATTCAGGATAACCCGCAGTAGTAAAAGACTTCACATTCTTTCCGTTCATTCAGGGGGAATGTAAGACTGTCAAATGACACGGGTCATTTGATATGAGGCAGAGGTAAAATATGGACGGTTTTATTCAGCCCCATGCTTTCCTGTTTGCCATATAAGTGCTTTTTCGAAAGCAATATTGTTCATCCACGAAGAGTAGATATTATGGCTATTGATATGTTTCTGAAGGTCGAGGGTGTTACTGGCGAATCGAAAGATTCTAACCACACCGGCTGGACTGATATTACCTCCTTCTCCTGGGGCGCTTCCCAGCCCGGTAATATGAGCGTTGGCGGTGGCGGCGGTGCCGGTAAAGTTAACTTTAACGATTTGCACGTTAACGCCCTGATCGACAAATCCACCACAGCAATCCTGAAACACTGCGCCAGCGGTAAACACCTGACCAAAGTTGAGCTGTCCGTCTGTAAAGCCGGTGGCCAGCAGGTGGAATACTCCCGCATCACCCTGGAAGATGTGCTGGTCACGTCTGTTCAGTACACCGGTGCAGACAACGGCGATACCGTTGGTGTGACCTATGCATTCCAGGCTGCGAAAGTGAAACAGCAGTACTGGGAGCAGACCACGTCTGGTGGTAAAGGTGCTGAAAGCAGCGCTGGCTGGAACATCAAAGAGAACAAAGAAGCGTAATAGTAGTGGGCCCGAAAGGGCTCACTTTACCCTAAGCTTCTTATCAAGGAGAAACAAGATGTCTCACATGCGTCCTGCTTTTGGTGCCGCCTGGAACCGATTCAGAGAAGTGAACGTAAACGTAGTACAGGTTGGCAAGTTATTGGGTGGGAAAGTTCAGCATAATATTGATGCCGGTATTTTTAAAAATGCCTGCCCCATTCGTATGAGCTACGTTTTAAATTATTGTGGTATTCCGATTCCATCTAATAGTAAATATGCAACAGTGACCGGGAACGACAAAAAGCGATATATGTTCCGTGTCAAAGATATGATTGCATTTCTACCCACAGTACTGGGCAGTGCAGATATGTCAGTCTCTTCACCAACTCCTGCACAATTTGCAGGCAAGCAGGGCATTATCATCTTTACCGGACATGGCTGGTATGATGCAACCGGACATGTAACACTCTGGAATGGAAATATTTGCTCTGATGATTGTCATTTTCTTGGCTCTCCTGGCAATGGTTCATTTATTCCGACCAACGCAACATTCTGGAGCCTGAAATGAAACGTTTATTGCTGATTGTATTGGCCTTAAATACTTCTGCTGTTTATGCTCAAACACTTCCTGATGTGAGTGTTTTTTCTCAGCAACAAATTTTTGAAAACTGGGTGCAAAATCGATGCATCGGCAAGATTGCAGAGAGTAAAAGCCTGAAGGATGATGCAGAGGCCAGTGCCGCTGCATGGCTCGAAGCAAGCGATCTGCCTGCTGAGAATTTTGAAAAAGCTGACAAGATGATTATTTCTTTGCTGAAAGAGAAAGTAGGCGGTACTGCACCGGGTCATTATCAGGTATTGAAATGTAGCTTAATCGCCAAAAGCGACGCGATTCGTCTGCTCAATGTCCAAAAATAGCGTTTCACCGATATTACCAGGATATTTGACTGCACCATCTCGCGTCTTCAAGTCACCACTCGTAATGATGCTCAAGACGAGTGCAGATTCGTCAGCCTCGGTAGTAAATTATGGTGTATATGGACTGTTTACTATTGTTTCTTATTGTGGACTTGTTTCTGATTGTTGTAATCATGGACCTATTCAGCTCTCGTTTTTTTAAAAAGCACGAGAATGATTATAATCAGCTACTTTCTGACTACCGGCGCAAAGGATATGATCTGGATCTTGTGACAAACTACGCTTCATTTTTTGGTTCACTGGCTAATTACCAAAAAATAATCTGGTTTGTACGCCTTTATAAAGGCGTCAGAATGAAGTTTACCCATGAAAGGTTTGTGCAGGAAGAAGCTTATAAATACGTACAGTCGTTACCGGACGAAAGAATTGACTGGATGCTAAAGTTACATCGTCGTTATAAAATACAGGCGTTAATATTCACTCTGTGGCTGATTGTTGGATTATATTTTATAACCTTCATTAAATAGTTTTTGTATTCACTTTCTCAACGGATAACAATCATTAGGTGTCCCGACTGCCGGGGCTGGAGCGCTTGTTTACGGATTAATCATAGGTGCTGCTGGCGCTGCTGGAGGTACGAAAGTAGATGGGTTTGTTGGCGAGAAGATCGGTATCTTAATATTCAGTGGAGAAAGAGATGATTGCTAATGATATTTTCTCCATTTTTGTGATGTCTCTTTTTGCTCTGTTCTTAATCCTGATGGTTACTTTTTATATTGATTATCGAAAGCACTCGGGTGAAGTTTCGGCAGTATATAATGCATTAACGCAAGCCAGATTATTAAGGAAGGAAGATTATCAAGTTTGGGAAGGCTTGGGGTTCTGGGGTTTCGGTTTCCGTATCACAATTTTATCAAGGTTATTACGGGGAAAAAGCGTTAAGCTAACCGACTCTCGAAAACTTCAATCTCATGCATGTCATGGTGTTTTGTCCGGCTTTGAACTCTCCTGGGTTTATTCATATGACAAGAAAATAAAATTTACGGCTGCTGTTTTTATACTGCTTTTAGTCATGGCAAGTGTTGGTAGTGTATAAACGTTTATTGCTATGTGAATTTTTTTTGTGTTAATCATGCCGGCGCAATTAAGTCATGTAATTTATTTTTTTTTCGGGGTAGGTGTACGAATCAATGCGCCTGATACTGCTTTCTTTTGTATTTTTAAGTTTGTTTGTTTCTTTGGTTTTATACGTTTATTTTTATCGGAAACACTCTCAGGAACTTTCAAAAGCATTTCATCTTCTGAATAGTAAACAATACTTAGATATAAATGATTATCTTTTCTATGAGCAGCTTGGATTACCTGGGTTTGCGCATCGCGTATTCTTAATGAGAAAAATAATGGCGTGCAAGCCGATAAACTCAGGTAGCAGAAGGCAAATCTCTCCTGAAGCAGGAAGATTTATACTTTCAATATACCGTTTTCCCTGGATTACAACGTTCCATAAATTAACGGTTTTTGTCGTGTTTTTAATGTTATTGTTAATTGTGCTAGTTGCTACCGGGCGATAAAAGAACCGTTTCAAATGATGCCCGATATTTAAACTGTCCTTTGCCTTAACCCCCAAACGCCGCCGTTCTCACCCCCGAGAGCGGCAGCGTTTGAGCGCTAATCATACCAGCAGGAATACGCCATGCGATTCACGATTATTTCTACGAAACCCGGTCATCAGCCGCCGCAGAGCAGCTGTGATTTTTACGCCCCGGGCGGCACCATTGGGCGCGGTACGGATAACAATCTGGTCTTGCCGGACAATGACCGCACCATCTCGCGTCTGCAGGCCATTGTTCACGTTGACGCCCAGGGCGAATGCCGCGTCACCAACCGTGGCAGCGTCACCCGCGTGGTATTAAATGACATTCCGCTGGAGCGGGGCCGTCAGGTTGAGCTGCAGGATGGCGACATTCTCGGCATTGATGACTACCGCATCGAAGTGACCGAGCTTATCCACGACACCCAGCCGGTGAGCCGCATGGCCGCCAGCATGCAGCAGCAGGCTCGTCCGACCGTTGCGCCAGCACCGGTTGCGCAGCCGAAACCGGCAAGCGCCGCACCGCGCGGTAAGGCTGAGCCAACTGCCGTGCCGTCGGAAATCTGGGACAGCCTGATGCAGGAGTTTTCCATCTCCGACAGCATCTCCCGCAACCGGACGAAACCGCAGCCTGCGGCGTCTCACGATCCCTTCTCCCAGCCCGCCGCACCGGAGCGTAACGCCGAAGATCCGCTGGCGATGTTCAATGACAGCGATCCGAAGCTTGAGCGTAAGAACGTCGATCCAGATACCTTGTTCAGCGATGAAGCGTTGTTCAAAAAAGAGAGCATCTTTGATGACGTCACCCCTTCAACCCTGGTGCCACCGGTAGAGAGCAAACCCGCGCCAGCAGAAGAGGCGACGGATGAACTCGACCCGCTGGCCCTGTTTGGGGGGGCGGCCAGCGCGCCAGCCGCACGCAATGATGACCCGCTCGGGCTGATGGGCGGGGCGCCGTTAACTCATCCGGACGAGATTGCCGACCAGCAGCCGGAGCCAAAGCCGGAACCTGAGCCGGAGGAGGACGTGCTGGCCGGGTCCCCGCTGTTCGCCCCTGAACCGCAGGAAGCCCCGCGAGCTGAAGAAGCCCCCCCGCGACAGGATTACGCAGGCTTCACTATGCCTACACCGCAGGCCGTTGCGCGCAGTAGCAGTCAGGCGCCCAAGGGACGGCTGCGTATCGATCCGGTCAATAACGCCGCCTCACCCGGCGCCACGGCGAACAACGGTGAGAAGGGCGAAGTGCTGCAGGGCGAGCTGCTGGAGGCGCTGCTGGAAGGTATGGGCCTGAGCGAAATGCAGCCGGTGCCGCAGTTTGACCGGGAAAACATGCGTCAGCTGGGGCAGATCCTCGGTATGTTCTCCCAGGGAACCGTGGCGCTGCTCTCCTCGCGCTCTATCCTCAAGCGTGGCGTCAAAGCCGACATGACCATGGTGCTGGACGACGCTAACAACCCGTTCAAGCTGTTGCCGACCGGGAAAACCGTCCTCATCCAGATGTTCGGTACCCCCATGCCGGGCTTTATGCCGCCGACGAAATCCGTGCGCGACGCGCTGATCGATCTGCAGGCGCACCAGCTGGGGATGATCTCCGGTATTCGCGCCATTATTGCCGCGATGCTCCAGTCCTTTAACCCGGAACAGCTGGAAGAGCAGGCGAAACAGAACGGCATGACCTCTCGCCTGGCGCTGCCGGGAAGCCGCAAAGCCGCCCTGTGGGACTATTTTGTTCGCAGCTACGGCGAGACGGCAGGTGAGATCGAGGATGACTTCCACACCCTGTTTGGCGAAGCTTTCCTTCATGCCTATGACATGGAGGTGAATCAGTACAAAGACTCACAGAGCGGATCGGAAGACAAATGAATATCGCAACGGCTTCTCTCTCCCGCCAGGGGACGCGCGCCAGTAACCAGGATCAGACGGGAGAAACCATTGGGGAACGCTCAGCCTGCTTTGTCGTCTGCGACGGCATCGCTGGCCTGCCGGGCGGGGAGGTGGCCGCTGAACTGGCCCGCAACAGCATAATCTCCCGCTTCGATGGCAACAAACACCTTAATGCGCAGCATATCCGCGACTACGTGCAGACCGCGAATCGCACCATTCTCAGCGAACAGCAGGCCGTGCAGGACTACCGCCGGATGGGCACGACGCTGGTCAGCCTGTTCATTGACCGGGATTATGGGCTGGCCTACTGGGCGCACGCCGGGGACAGCCGCCTGTACCTGTTTCGTCGCGGCTGGCTGTGGCACGTCACCACCGACCACAGCCTGGTGCAGCAGATGAAAGATGCCGGGCACCAGACCGATAACCTGAACAGCAACCTGCTGTATCTGGCGCTGGGGATTGAAAACGGTGGGCCAGAAGCGAGCTATAGCGACGTAGTGCAGGTTGAAGACGGCGATGCGTTTTTACTGTGCACCGACGGCTTCTGGCACGGCGTCAGCGAAGAGCAAATGAAGCAGTCGCTGCATATGGTCAATACGCCGCAGGAGTGGCTGACCTTAATGAACCAAATCATTCAAAAGAATGGCGAACAGGAGGGGAATGCTCAGGATAACTATACCGCCCTGGCGGTATGGATGGGCAACCCTCAGGATACAACATTGCTGCACACCCTCTCTGATGCAGCACAATTTCTTCCCTGCGGAACTGATTAGACACACAAGGAACGCTATGAAACTTTGGCTATCGGGTTTGGCACTTCTGGTGGTGACCTCCACCGCTCAGGCTGAGAATTTCCGCATCGTGCAGTCTCCTGCGCAGAAGCTGGATATCTGGATCGACAACATCAAAGACAACACCCCGCAAAGCTGGTGTAAGCCAGAGGTGGCGTTGCGTATCGTGGCGAACGGCAAGAAAGACGTCTCTGTGCTGGAAAACTTTGTCCCGCGTCTTGGCTCGCTGCTGGAGCACCAGTGCAGCAAACTCAATAAACTCAGCTGGACGCTCAACGATCCGGCGGGCACGACGCTGGCACAGGGCACGGCAGGCAAAGCGCAGGATTGGGCGCTGGTGGTGAAACAGGCGCAGGCTGCGACTGCCGCGACCGAAACCGCTGCCAGCGGCGCATTACTCCCGCCAGACCAGAATGTGGCTACCCAGACTGCGCCCGCCGACCGCACGCCGTGGCAGGAGTTTACCCTACAGGACGGCTGCCATCTGCGCACCTTCTGGGAAGGTGGTGCATCCGCACCGGCGCTCTTCATTCCGGATTCTGAGACCACCCGCTGCGGTAACGGCAGCTGGCTGAGCGGACACACTGTTATCTCCCAGTCCCGCAACGGCGGGCAGAAAGAGATGGCCGTGACCTACATTCACGGCTTCCCGGTGACCGGGTTGAACCAAAACGCCGACCCGGAAAACGCCCTGATCACCTCCGTCAACAAAGAGCGCATGGTCTTCAGCACGTCTGACAGCGACCAGAGCTGGATGATCCTGCCTTACGATGACGCCCTGAACAGCTGGAAGAGCAACGGCACGGTGGCGGTAGAAATTTCGCGCGAAGTCGCCAGCGACGATGCAAAACTGCAGGCGCGTATCGCCGCGGTGAAAAAAACGTGGAGCGCCTGGGTTGCGCCCGGCACCCCGCTGAATATTGTGCTGATTGACACCCTGCGTCCTCAGCTGCGGGATCCGGCAGTTGGCGCATGGCGCGCGGCGAATTAAGGAATGGCTATGAATACGCTCTATCAACACCTGGCGGGTGAGTCGCTCAACGAGGCGCTGGCGCGTCTGGAGGCCGAAATCAAAGCCCGTCCGGCAGACGCCGATCTCCGCGCCGCGTTCGTGCAGTTTTTAACCCTCAGCGGCAACTGGTCACGGGCCCTGACCCAGCTGAAGAGCTGGCTGGCGCTGAAGCCTCAGGCGAAGCCCACCGTCACGCTGCTGGAGCAGGCCATTCAGGGCGAACTGCAGCGCGCGCAGGTGATGGCGGGTGCGCTGCGTCCTGCCATGCCTGAAACCCAGTGGCCGTGGCTCGCGACGCTTGCCGCAGCGCTTAACGAAAGCGACGAACGCGCCCACGCGCTGCGTCTGGAAGCCCTTGAACAGGCACAGGCGAACGCCGGTCAGTTGACCTTCGAAAACGAAGAGACGCAGGCGTTCGAATGGCTGATGGACGGTGATGCCCGTCTGGGCCCCGTCTGCGAAACCCTGGTGAACGGCCGCTATTTCTGGCTGCCGTTTAACGCTATCGCGGAGATCCGTTTCCAGGCGCCGGCCAGCGTAACTGACCTGGTCTGGCGTCATGCGCTGGTGCGTTTGACCGACGGTACGGAACAGGTGTGTCAGATCCCGGCGCGCTATCCGTTTGCGGCCGATGCCTCCGATGCGGTCAAGCTGGGGCGCACCACCGACTGGCGCCCGCTCGACGATGACGGCACCCTGTACGAAGGAATGGGGCAGAAGGCCTGGCTGAGCGAGCAAAGCGAAAGCCCGCTGCTGTCGTTAAGCCTCGTGACGTTTGCAACGGATGGAGCCGATGAGTAATCCCGCTGGCGAAGGCGATCTGCTGCGCAGCGGCTGGCAAGCCCGCAGCAAGCAGGAGAAGGTGGGGGCGCGCGACAAAATGCAGCCCTCGCTGCTCGATCGTCTCACCGATAACGACCCGGAGAAAAAACGCGAGCCGGCTAACAGCAACCTGATTACCCACGCCGCGCTGCGTCGCAACGTGTTGCGGGATCTGCAGTGGCTGTTTAACACCATCAACCATGACGCCTCCGGCGATTTGAGCGCCTTGCCGCACGTGAGCCGCTCGGTGGTGAACTTCGGCGTTGCACCGCTGGCCGGGAAGCGCATGTCGGATATCGAATGGCATGACATTCAGCGCAAACTCACCGAGGCCATCATCAATTTTGAACCGCGTATTTTGCCGCAGGGGCTGCAGGTCCGCTGCGTGTCGGATACCTCCTCGCTGGATCTGCACAACGTGCTCTCCATCGAGATAAAAGGGCGTTTGTGGTGTGTGCCGTACCCGCTGGAGTTCCTGTTTCGCACCGATGTCGATCTGGAAAACGGCCACTTTGAACTGAAAGATGCGGGGTAATCATGGAAAGTAAACTGCTCGACTATTACAACCGTGAGCTGGCTTACCTGCGCGAAATGGGGGCCGAGTTTGCCGAACGCTACCCGAAAGTCGCCGGAAGGCTGGGCATGCGCGGCATCGAAGTGGCGGATCCGTATACTGAACGCCTGATGGAAGGGTTCGCGTTTCTGACCTCCCGCGTGCAGATGAAAATGGATGCGGAGTTTCCGCGTTTCTCCCAGCGTCTGCTGGAGATGATTGCGCCGAACTACCTTGCGCCGACCCCCTCGATAGCGATTGCACAAATTGAACCTGACAGCAGCCGTGGCGATCTGAGCAACGGCTTCATTGTGCCGCGCGGCACCATGATGGACAGCCTGGCGCTGAAGAAAACCGGCGTGACCTGCAGCTACACCACGGCGCACGAGGTCAATCTGCTGCCGTTGAAAATCGACAAGGTTGAGCTGGGCGGCGTGCCGGCGGATCTGCCGCTGGCGCAGCTGGGTCTGAGCCAGCGCGGTATCAACAGCGCGTTACGCATCCGTATTGCCTGCGACGGCCCGCAAAACCTTGGGCACCTGGATTTCGACCGGCTGGAGCTTTTTCTCAGCGGCCCGGACATTGAAGCGCTGAAGCTGCTGGAGCTGGTGATGGAGCATCATGCCGGGATCGTCTGCCAGACGGTCAGCCCGCATCCGCAGCGGCAACTGCTCCCGTCGGATGCGCTGCGCCAGGAGGGCTTTGAGCCGGATCAGGCGCTGCTCCCGGACGATCTGCGCAACTTTGACGGTTACCGTCTGCTGCAGGAGTATTTCGCCTTCCCGGCCCGTTTCCGCTTTATCAGCCTCAGCGGACTGAACTCGCTTGTGCAGCGTTGTGACAGCGAAAAAGCGTTCGATATCTTCATTCTGCTGGATAAGTCGGATGAACAGCTGGAGCGCGTGGTCGACACCAGCCATCTAACCCTGCACTGCACGCCGGTGATCAACCTGTTCCCGAAGGTCGCGGCCCGGCAGAAGCTGAATGAAGGCCAGCATGAATATCATCTGGTGGTCGATAACATTCGCCCGCTGGACTATGAAATTTACGCGGTGAATAAAATCTACGGCAGCGCCGACGGGCAGCGCGACGACCAGACGTTTCGTCCTTTCTGGAGCACCTGGAGCGGGGACGCGGGCAACTACGGAGCCTATTTTTCACTGCGCCGGGAACAGCGCGTGCTCTCTGAACATGCCCTGCGTTACGGCACCCGTACCGGCTATATCGGTTCTGAGGTGTTTGTGTCGCTGGTGGATGAACAGCACGCGCCGTGGCAGGAGAACCTGCGCTACATCTCTGCCGAGGTGCTCTGCACCAGCCGTGACCTGCCGCTGATGCTGCAGCAGGAGCTCGGGCAGTTCATTATGGCTGACTCCATGCCGGTGAAATCCCTGACCCTGCGTAAAGGCCCGACGCCGCCGCGTCCGGCGCTGGCTGAAGGGTTCAGCACCTGGCGCCTCATCAGCCAGCTGCAGATGAACTACCTCAGCCTGATGGACAGCGATAACGAAGACGGCGCAGCCGCGCTGCGTCAGCTGTTAGGGCTGTATGCCAACCTGGCTGAGACGCCAGTTGCGCGTCAGGTGGAAGGGGTTCGACACTGCGTGCTGGAGCCGGTTCACCGCCGCGTACCGGAGCCTGGCCCGGTCGTTTTCGCCCGCGGGATTGGCATTACCCTGACGGTAGATGAGCGGGCGTTCTCCGGTGCCAGCCCCTGGCTTTTCGGCAGCGTGCTGGAGCGTCTCTTTGCCCGGCTGGTGTCCATTAACAGCTTCACGGAATTTACCCTCAAGAGCCAGCAGCGCGGCGAGATCGGCTACTGGGCACCGCGGATGGGTAAAAGGGCGCTGCTATGAGTGACGTTGCTGCCGCACCGCTGCGCGTACACCGCCTCACGCCGCTGCCGGACAGTTTCTGGCGCGGCGTTCGCGAAACGCCGTGGCGCTACGATCTGTTCCAGTTGTTAAGACGTATTGATGCCCAGGGCGGCGAGCGCTATCCGCTGGGGCGCGCGCCGCTGCCGAAATTTGAGCCATTACGCATCGGCCAGCAGCCGTCGATGAGCTTTGCGCCTTCCACGGTGGCGCAGGTGCGTCAGCGCGAAGGGAGCGGGCTGCATGAGGTGTCTATCCTCAGCTTCGGCCTGTTTGGCCCGAACGGCCCGCTGCCGGTCCACATGACGGAGTACGCCCGCGAGCGTATTCATCATCATCAGGACAGCAGCCTGAGTGCCTTTGCCGATCTGTTCCATCATCGCCTGACGCTGCTGTTTTATCGCGCCTGGGCGGATGCACAGCCCGCCGTCTCCCTTGATCGCGCCGACAACAGGCGCTTTGAGAGGTATCTGGCGTCGCTGATTGGGATGGGACAGCCGGGTCAGATGAACAAAGGCAGCCTCAGCGCGCATGCCCGCTTTACCCACGCCGGGCACCTGACCCGTCACGGGCGGGATCCGGAGGGGCTGGAAAAGATCCTGCGTCATTACTTTAAGGCACCGGTCAAACTGGTGAGCAACGTCCCGCAGTGGATGCCGCTCTCCGCGCGCGAGCAGGCGCAGCTGGGAGCCGGTCGGCGCATGCCGCGCCTGGGGGAATCCGCTTTTCTGGGCATTGCGGTACGCGACGTGCAGCATAAGTTTCGCATCGAGATTGGCCCGCTGAGCGCGGAGGAGTACAACCGCTTCCTGCCGGGCGAAGCCTGGGTCACCGAACTGCGCGACTGGGTGCGCCAGTATGCCGGGGTGGAATTTGAATGGGAAACACGGGTGATCCTGCGCGAAGACGCGGTGCAGGGCACCTCGCTCGGCGGTACCGGGCGATTAGGCTATAACACCTGGCTGGGTCATCAACCTCAGCCTGTCCCGCGTGGCGATCTGGTGTATCGCGCAGAGCGGTAATCCTTCCGTATACCGAATCATTGTTAATGGAAACTAACATGTCAGAAATTAGCCGTGCCGTGCTTTTCGGCAAACTGGATACGCTGTTATTTACCTCTCTGGAAAGCGCCACCGCCTTCTGCAAGCTGCGCGGCAACCCGTATGTGGAGCTGGTGCACTGGCTGCATCAGCTGATGCAGCAGCAGGATGGCGATCTGCAGCAGGTTATCCGCCACTTTGCCCTCGACGAACAGCAGCTGACGCGCGATATCGTTGCCGCGCTGGACGCTCTGCCGCGCGGAGCGAGCTCTGTTTCCGATCTCTCCGAACATATCGACAGCGCCGTGGAGCGCGCCTGGGTCTACGGGTCGCTGAAGTTTGGCGTCAGCCGTATTCGCGGCGGCCATTTGCTGATTGGCCTGCTGAAAACCTGGAATCTGGCCAACGTGCTGAAAAGCATCTCGGCGCAGTTTACCCGTCTTAACGTCGAGGTGCTGATTGAGCAGTTCGACGCCATTTGCGCCAACAGCAAAGAGACGCAGCAGGCCGCTGCCGCGGTTGACGCACCGGCGGGGGCGGTTCCGGCCGCTCAGGGGACGCTGGCCCAGTACGGCCAGGATCTGACCGCTCGCGCCCGTGAAGGGAAGATTGACCCGGTTGTCGGGCGTGATGAAGAGATCCGCCAGATGGTCGATATTCTGATGCGTCGCCGCCAGAACAACCCGCTGCTGACCGGGGAGGCCGGGGTCGGTAAAACGGCGGTGGTGGAAGGGCTGGCGCTGCGTATCGCTGACGGCGACGTACCGGAGCCGCTGCAAAATATACAGCTGTGGCTGCTGGATATCGGCATGCTTCAGGCCGGCGCGGGCATGAAGGGCGAATTTGAGGCCCGTCTGCAGGCGTTAATCAATGAAGTGCAATCCAGCGCTACGCCGATCATTCTGTTTATCGATGAGATCCACACTCTGATTGGCGCAGGCGGCCAGCAGGGCACCGGCGACGCCGCCAACCTGCTGAAGCCCGCCCTGGCGCGCGGTCAGTTGCGCACCATCGGGGCGACCACCTGGGCGGAATACAAAAAATACATCGAGAAAGATCCGGCGCTGACCCGTCGTTTCCAGACGGTGCAGGTTCATGAGCCGGACGAAGCGAAAGCCGTTCTGATGCTGCGCAGTACCGTATCGCCGCTGGAGACGCACCACCAGGTTCTGCTGCTCGACGAAGCGGTGAGCGCCGCGGTGAAACTCTCCCATCGCTATATTCCTGCGCGTCAGCTGCCGGATAAAGCCGTTGCGCTGCTCGATACCGCCTGTGCCCGCGTCGCGGTCAGCCAGAGCGCGCCGCCGGCGCAGCTTGAAGACTGCCTGCGCCATCTTGCCGCGCTGGACGTAGAAATCGGGATTGCCGAACGCGAAGCGCGGGTGGGGGCTGGTGACGCCGGGCGCGTAACGGCCTTACGCGCAGAGCGTGACGCGTATGAGACAAAACGCGACGCTCTGGCCCAGCGCTGGGAGGAAGAACGCAGCCTGGTGCAGGAAATTATCCGCCTGCGTGCTGCGCTGTTTGCGGCCGGTGATGAAGAGAGCGCCGGGCTGCACGACCAACTGGCGGAGCAGCAGCAGGCGCTGAAAACCTTACAGGGTGACGAACCGCTGTTGTTCGCCGCGGTGGATGAAAACGTGGTTGCGGCAGTGGTTTCTGACTGGACCGGTATCCCGCTGGGCCGGATGGTGAAAAATGAGATCGATGCGGTGCTGAACCTTGCCGACACGCTGAACCAGCGGGTCATCGGCCAGCGTCACGGGCTGGATCTGATTGCCCGCCGGGTGAAAACCTCCCGTGCGAAGCTGGACGACCCGAACAAACCGGTGGGCGTCTTTATGCTGTGCGGCCCGTCCGGCGTCGGCAAAACGGAAACCGCGCTGGCGCTCGCGGAGTCGCTGTACGGCGGCGAGCAGAACGTCATTACCATCAATATGAGTGAATTCCAGGAAGCACACACCGTCTCTACCTTAAAAGGTGCACCGCCGGGATACGTAGGGTATGGTGAGGGCGGTGTGTTAACCGAGGCCGTGCGTCGCCGCCCGTATAGCGTGGTGCTGCTGGACGAAATTGAAAAAGCGCACCCGGACGTGCATGAGATCTTCTTCCAGGTCTTCGACAAAGGCTGGATGGAAGACGGCGAAGGGCGCCATATTGATTTCCGCAACACCATTATTATTCTGACGTCTAACGTGGGCACCGAACTGATCAGCGCCATGTGTGCCGACCCGGAGCTGATGCCGGAGCCGGAGGCGTTAAGCGGCGCGCTGCGCCAGCCGTTGCTGGAGGTGTTCCCACCGGCGCTGTTGGGCCGTCTGCTGGTGGTGCCGTATTACCCGCTCAGCGACGAGATGCTGGGGCAGATTGTTCGCCTGCAGCTCAGGCGCATCCAGCGTCGTCTGGAAGAGAATCACAACATCATTTCTGAGTTTGACGACAGCGTGGTGGAACAGATTGTTCAGCGCTGTACCGAGGTGGAGTCCGGCGGCCGCATGGTGGATGCGATCCTGACCAATACCTTGCTGCCTCAGATGAGCCAGATTTTACTTACCGCCAGCCGCAGCGACGAGCAGTTCCGACGTCTGCATGTGACCTGTGAGCAGGGCGAGTTTCACTGTCAGTTTGCCGCGTAATAATCATCAAGAGAACTGTAAAAGATGACGGATAATGATAACAATCGGACTGTCCCAAACGCGCTCCCGGTCGGGTACCGCTTCAATGAGTTTGAAATCAAAGAGGTGATCGGCGGCGGCGGTTTCGGCATCGTTTATCGCGCGTGGGATCACCAGCTCGAACGCACTATCGCTATCAAAGAATTTATGCCTTCCTCGCTCGCCGTGCGCGGCGACGACATGACCCTGGTGCTGCGCAGCGAGCGCTTTGGCAAAGCCTTTTCCGCCGGGCTGAACAGCTTTATTCAGGAGGCGCGTCTGCTGGCGCGCTTTAACCACCCGAACCTGCTGCACGTTCTGCGCTTTTGGGTGCAAAACGACACGGCCTACATGGGCACGCTGTTTTACAGCGGCACCACGCTGTCGCGCCTGCGTGAAGAAAAGCCGGAGCTGATTAACGAAGCCTGGATCCGCCGTACGCTGCCGATGCTGTTTGGCGCCATCAAGACCATCCACGACGAAGGTTACCTGCATCGCGACATCTCTCTGGATAATATCCAGATCCAGGATAACGGCCTGCCGGTGCTGCTCGATTTCGGCTCCGCGCGTCGCACCATCGGTAACCTCTCCGATGAAACCGAAACCATGCTGCGCCCGGGCTTTGCGCCAATTGAGCAGTACACCGACGACAACGAAAGCGAGCAGGGCCCGTGGACCGACATTTACGCCCTCGGCGCCGTGCTGCGTACCCTGATCGTGGGATCGCCACCGCCGGTCAGCGTGGTGCGCTCCATTCAGGACACCTGTAAGCCGCTGGTGGAAATCATGCCGCAGGGCTACTCCATTCCGCTGCTGCAGGCCATTGACCGCGCGCTGGCGCTGCACATGGAGGACCGTCCTCAGTCTATTGACGAATTCGCCGCGCTGATTGAGATGCCGGTTGCCGGTATTAACGACGTGCTGACGGCGAAAAAGCCCGGCACGATGCTGGTCCCGGTGGAAGAGGAAAAACCGGCGTCGGCACTCGACTGGCGTCGTTACAAGATCCCAGGCATGGTTGCCGCGGGCGTGCTGGTGGGCGTTGTCGCCGGAGCCATGCTGTTTAGCGGCGGCGGTCAGGATGCGCCCGAGCAGGCTGCGCAGGCACCGGCAGAAACGCGTCCGGCTGAAACCGCCGCAAACGCGCCAGAGGTGAAGCCAGAAACGGCGACGGTGAGCGAGCAGGCCACTGCGCCAGCAGCGGCGCAGCAGACGCCACCGCCTGTCGCGAGCCCGGTTGCGTTGGTCTATATCCGTATTCTCGACGGCGAAACGCTGAAGGTGAACGGCGAGCCTAAAGCGCTGCGTCCGGCAAATAACGGCTATGCGTCGCTCAAACTGCCGGCCGGTGAGACGAAGATTGAACTGCAGGGCAACGGAAGAACGCGTAGCCAGACGCTGGATATCGTGAAGCCGGGCACCTGGCTGGTGAATCCGTAAGTCAGGCCGGTACAGGACGGAGCGAATGTATAACATTAAGTTTGTCTATCTATTCAGCGAGAACGTTGCGCCAGCGCTTTTTGCGAAAATTATCCGCCCGTCTGTCGCCGGGCAGTGGATTATGTCGGTGCCAGACCATTCGCTGCGCTCGCTGTTCACGCGCTACGATTTGCTGCGAACCATCACCGGTGCGAATCCCTATCAGTCCGGGCGCGATACGCGCAAGCTGATTGCGCAGGATCTTGATATGGGCAGAATCGTTGCAATTGACGAAAGTTTTCGCAACTGGTCGTCGGTAACGGAAATCTTTTACATCAACGCAAAGGGGCGGCTTCAGGCCGCCTCGCTCACCGGGCTGGGCTGGTACCCGGTAAGCAATATCGTCGATCGTTACGAAACGATGGTGCGCACCTATGGTTCCCGCCCTGCGCCAACGGAGCTGCCGACGCAGGTGGTGAAATCCAAAGCGGCGCAGGTGCCTGACCAGCCGACGCCGGGCAAAGACGGTAAAACCTATGCCTCTCAGTTGCAGAATATGACCAAAGCCGAACGCTGGCAGGCCCGTAAGGACCTGATTGCGAAGGGCAGCAACAGTCTCTATCCGGATGCGCAGATCGCGGCTAAGCGGTTAGCGGCGAATAACATTGCGGTGGAGAAAGCGAAGCTTGCGGAAAATGTTTATAAAACCGTAAACCCGCTGGAAACCACGCCGGGGGTACCGGAGGGGTGGAAGGATATCAGTAATGATGCCGCCGCGCTGAAGAAGCTTGGGCTAAACCGCAAAGCCCTTTTTGACAATACAGCCTCGCCTGATTTTCTTGCCCGCGTATATCAACCCGATCCTGAGGTGTTTGGTCGTGATATGAACCCAACGTTGGTTTTCAGAGGATCACGGCAACCCGAATTTTTCCCCATGAAGAACATGGCTGACTGGAAAAATAACGGTGCGCAAGGGCTTGGCATGGCGTCAGATTATTACAAAAGAGCGGTGGGGCTAGGCGAACAACTCTCTAAATCCGGACAACAAGTGGACATCGCGGGTCACTCGCTGGGGGGCGGATTAGCCTCTGCGACCTCGATGGCCAGCGGTATGCCGGGATGGACCTTCAACGCGGCCGGACTGCATCCTGGGACCGTAGAGAAATACGGCGGAAGTTTGCTGGGCAGTACGGAAAATATTCAGGCTTACCGGGTTGAAGGTGAACTGCTGACAAAAATTCAGGAAGTTAACCTTTGGGAAGATTTCAAAACGGTTAAAGGACACGTGCCGGCATTGATAGCCAAAGAAGAGCTTTCTGCCGTCATGCCTGACGCTGCCGGAATTGCACACGACCTTCCGGGGGGAACGGGAGGTGCTCTCGATCGCCATGGCATCGATCAGGCGATTAACTGTATTGAGCAACAGAAAGATGAAGACATCGCCATTATCGGGAGTCGCGCGTGAAATCATTGATTACTGGCTGGATAGCGCTTTGTTTAATGTTTATGGTTCAAGGGTGCAAGCAAAATATGGATTTAAAACCAGACAATTACTTCAGCGGACAGCAGCTCACCTTAGCGCGTGCCATTGAGGTCGGTGAGGTGAATGAAGTTGTTAAGCTCGCTTCGCAAACCGACCTTAATACGCCCGGTAAAGAGGACATGACGCTGCTGTTTTGGGCGGTGATGAATTCAATTAACGATAAGAAAACACCGGATCAATTAAAGATTATTACCGCGCTGGTCAAATCGGGGGCAGATCCACTGCAGCCACGACCTCGGGGGGAGAGCAGTCCTGCAGAATTTGTCCTGAAAGCGGACAGCGGCGTCTGGATAAAGGCGATGCTGGAGGGCGGATTACCGCCGGATGCGAAGGACAAAACGTTTGGGGAACCGATTATCTTCGAAACCCTCGAAGCAAAAAACACCGATACGCTCCAGGCGATGCTTGATGGCGGAGCGGACATCAATATTACCAATTCACTGGGTAATACGTTGCTGATCGCCGCGCTGGATTTTCACTCTTACGACCATGTCCTGCTTTTGCTGGAGCGTGGCGCAAACGCTGAGATCAAGGCGGATAATGGCTGGACAATGGCCAACCAGCTCCAGCGTTATCTGAACCGGGCGAAAGAGGGCAGTGACGAATATCAAAAACTGACTGAAATTAAGGACGCGCTTATTCAGCATGGTGGTAAATGGCCTCCCGCGCCGGTGAGTCAGTGATGTCGTTAAACCGTGAGCTTCCTTAAGCAATGATGACTGTTAAAAAGCAGGTTTTCATTTTCTGGGGAACGATGGATGCGCTGGCTGTTGCGATCTACTGTGCGCAGTCTGTACGCCATGACAGAGTCCCCTTTGTATCCGATATCTTCTCCTTCATTGCGACAGGAAACGGGCCTTCTGGTGGTGGGTATAGCGTTCTGCTGCTGTTCTTTATTCTCGATTTCCTGTTGCTGTTGTCGCTTTTTGCCTCAGCATGGTGCTTTCTGACAGGGAAGCCTTTTGCGAGCAGACTGGCGCTCTGCCAGGAAGTTTTCCGCCTGATCTCTTTCCGGTGTTCGGTGACCCTTTTTCCGCTGTTGTTGAACCTCATGGGGGCCCAGAACGTCTGGCTGAATAGTGTTTTGTTTATATTCTCAGAGTTTCTAAAGATCTACTCCCTGTGGATATATCAATATGAACAAGACAATGAAGCTTTGAAAAGGCAAAAGCGGTATCGAAATTAAGCAGACGGTGACTTGTGCATATCCCAAAACGTCTTGTCAGAAATCTCGTCTTTGTTGATACATTTATTTAGCATAAAACATTACGGAATATCGATTATGCTCAACCGAATTACCGTCCAGCTCCCGGTCGAGGGGCTGCTCTTCTGGAAACTTTCCGGCCGCGAGGCGATGTCCGAGTCGTTCGCCCTGACGCTGACCCTGCTTGGCACGGATGCGCGCATTGACCGCAGCAAACTGCTGGGTCAGCCGGTCACGGTGACCATCCCGACGCAGAACCTGCTCACCTCCCGCTATATCAACGGTAAAGTCACGCGCGTGGCGGTGAGCGCCGTTGAGCTGTCGGGGACCCGCTACGCGGTGTACCAGCTGACGGTGGAACCGGACCTGTGGCCGATGAAGCGCGACCGTAACCTGCGCATCTTCCAGGGGCAGACGGTGCCGCAGATTGTGAAAACCCTGCTGGGCGAGCATCAGGTCAACGTCGAGGACAAACTCACCGGCAGCTACCGGGTGTGGGACTACTGCGTGCAGTATCAGGAGTCGAGCCTGGACTTCATCAGCCGCCTGATGGAGCTGGAGGGGATTGCGTATCACTTCAGCCATGAGGCCGACAAACACACCCTCGTGCTGACCGACGCCGCCACCCAGCATCAGCCGTTCAGCGGCTACGAGGTGATTCCGTATCACCAGACGCCGTCCGGCGGCAGCACGGATGAAGAGGGTATCGGCCAGTGGGCGCTGGAGGACAGCGTCACGCCGGGGATTTACAGCCTCGACGATTACGATTTCCGCAAGCCGAACGCGTGGCTGTTCCAGGCCCAGCAGAACCCGGCGTCGCCGAAGCCGGGCAGCATTGACGTCTACGACTGGCCGGGACGCTTTGTGGAGACCGGGCATGCGGAGTTCTACGCCCGCATTCGTCAGGAGCGCTGGCAGGTGGAGCACCAGCAGATTCAGGCCACTGCCACGGCGGCAGGCATTGCGCCGGGCCACACCTTCACCCTGACTAACGCGCCGTTCTTCAGCGATAACGGCGACTATCTGGTGACGGCGGCGGGGTATCACTTCGAGGAGAACCGCTACGCCAGCGGCGAGGGTGAAACTATTCACCGGACTGATTTCACGGTTATCCCGGCGTCGGTCTCTTATCGCCCGGCGCAGAGTACGCCCTGGCCGCGCACCTACGGCCCGCAGACGGCAAAAGTGGTGGGTCCGCAGGGGGAGAGCATCTGGACGGACAAATACGGCCGTGTGAAGGTGAAGTTCCACTGGGACCGTCTGGCGAAGGGCGACGACACCAGCTCCTGCTGGGTGCGCGTGTCGAGCGCCTGGGCGGGCCAGGGCTACGGCGGGGTGCAAATTCCGCGTGTGGGCGATGAGGTGGTGGTGGACTTTATCAACGGTGATCCGGACCGTCCGATCATTACCGGGCGGGTGTACAACGACGCGAGCATGCCGCCGTGGGCGCTGCCGGCGGCGGCGACGCAGATGGGCTTTATGAGCCGGACGAAAGACGGCTCGGTCGACAACGCCAACGCCCTGCGGTTCGAGGACAAGGCGGGCGCGGAGCAGGTGTGGCTCCAGGCCGAGCGCAATTTGGATATTAACGTCAAAAATGATGAATCGCATGCCACGGAAAAAAATCGTACCCAGTTTGTAGGTGAAAATGAAATCTTACGGGTGGTGAAAAATCAGCAGGCGGGCGTTAAAGGGGACGTCATTTGCCTGACGGGTAACAGTCGCAGCGATAAAGTGGTTAACAACTTTATTATCTCAGCGGGCAATACGTTGAGGCTGGAGTGTGGTGAAAGCGCCATTGAATTATCGAAAGATGGCAGCGTTAATATCATTGGTAATAACTTTAACTTTACCGCAAAACAGAACGCGCAGATAAACACGCTTGGCGGTGAACTGCATCTGAATCCTGCCGGTGGAAGCAATGCCATCGATCCTCCTGGGGCATCCCATCAGAGTGAAATCCAGCAGGAAGTGGATAGTTTTTTTGTTATTAATGCCAACAAATAAAAGTAACTCGTATGGCGGAATATACTCTCCAGGAAGCTACGCTGGCGTTACCAGATGTCTAAAAGACAGAACCATGAATTTACTTTCCCTGAGCGAAAATGGTGCCAGTGAGTTTACTTTTGTTGTGTCTCGTGCCAGTAAAAAATAATGAAGGACTGCATGACGTGATATCGCGTCTGGTGCTAAGCCGAATACATCGTTTGAGGTTATCAGCAGGTCAGATGAACCTTGAATAATGAATATGGAATTAAAGGAAATACCATGATCGACCTTCATTTCGAAGACACAGTAATCAATCATTATGCTAATCGCTATCATACATACCTGCCAGTTAATGTCCGTAAGGCAATTAGAAGCAACAGTATTGATAATTTGAGTTCTTCACAAGCCTGGGATGCAACTTTACCTTTAATTACGACTGAAGATGTTTCACGTGATAATGCGCTTGGGGCGTTTGTGGGACTGGCTGTTGGGGACGCCGTCGGCACCACTCTTGAGTTTAAGAAAAGAGACAGTGAACATGTAGCGGATATGATTGGTGGCGGACCTTTTCAATTAAAACCTGGTGAATGGACAGATGATACGTCCATGGCATTATGTCTGGCCGAGACTTATCTTTCAGAAAACAGAATGCACACCGATGTGCTTAGAAAATATCTCCTGAAATGGTATCTTGACGGAGAGAATAGCAGTAATGGTCGGTGCTTCGATATCGGGAATACGACGCAATTCGCACTTGAACAGTATATGCGTGTCGGACCTTCCTGGTATGGTAATACAGAGAAACACACTGCTGGTAATGCTGGGGTTATTCGTCAGGCACCGGTGTCTATCTTTCGTCGAAAATCGCTGCGTGCGATTTACTTCGAATCCCAGGCTCAGAGTCGAGCAACGCATGGCGCGGTAGAGTCAATTAATGCATGCCAATTTCTCGGATTGGTATTGCACTATTTAATTAACGGTTATCAAAAAGAAGAAACTTTTTCGCCTCATGTTTTCCCACTGTGCGCGCGTGTAATGATCATTAATGCGGGCGAGTATAAGCAAAAAACTCGCGACCAGATTCGTTCAAGTGGTTACGTTATTGATACGCTTGAGGCCGCGATGTGGTCCGTATGGAATACGGATAATTTCCGTGATGCCATTCTACTGGCAGCTAACCTTGCCGATGATGCTGACAGCGTTGCCGCGACGGCGGGACAAATCGCGGGAGCATTATATGGTTACTCCGGTATTCCGCAGGAATGGAAAAACAGACTCGTACAGCACGAACGTATCGCCAAAATGGCAGGTGAACTGTTCGATAGAGCTCCTGAGGATAATTTCTTATAATTATATTAGCCATCTGGCACGGGTATTGTACCGTGCCTTTTTCTTAGTCTGTACCTAATGGTTTGTTAGTTAAAAGCATCCCTACGTGATAAAAATTGGAAAATACAGATTCTTCGACAAGAGAAGATGTGGTGACCATGGTTGTGGATAAAGAAAATTACACCGCGCTGGATTATATCAATGATGCTATTGATGCAATCAATCATCGATTGGAACAAAATCCTACATTTTCTTTATATATTATGGCAAAGAATCAGTTGGATTATATAAGATCCATTCTAACTGGTGCTGAAAAGGATAAAAGTAAATTACACACATTGAATCTTGGAGTGCTTGCGTCCAAAGAGTTTGATACTACCGATGCCGAGCTTGCTCAGCATTTGTCCAATGCTAATTATATAGCTTCTCAGATGGGGCAAGGATTGAAGGTTATTCTCCCCCATGAGCAAGACGTAGAGTACTTGAAAAGGCAAAAGAGATATCGCAAGTGATGAGCAACTTTTGATTAAAGTTTTAAATGTAATCATCCTGGTTAGAGTTACCACGGAAAAATGGGGACATAACTTGCTATCATGTGTAATATTTTAAGACAATTCGATTCACTGCAATGAATGAAATAACAATCTTTGGTTATGTTGAAAGAGCATTGGTTATAGCACAAAAGAGATATGCTGAGGTCAAAAATCTTAACCCTCATAACCCGCTTTTACAAATGTACGACTCTATTGTACAACAATTATTATTTTTACGGGATTTAATAGAAGGTAAGGAAAAGGATAAGGCAAAATTATGGAAAATGACGTTCGGTATGTATGCAGTGAAGGAGTTTGAAAATTCTGATGAGTTGTTTTTTGAAAGGTTGTCGGATGCTTGGTTTATTGTGGATCAAATCCGCCGAGGATTAAAGGTTAGGTTGCCGCATGAGGTTGACGCCAATTACATAACAAAGCAACAAAAGCTCAATAAGAAATATCCTGATGAGTTTTAGTGCTGGGTGTTAAATATTTTTATTATGGGTGAATGGTGATTGATTTACATGCTAATTTGAATGTATTGTTAAAATATGTAGATAGATATCGTAAGTACTTACCTATTAGCAGTCCTTCAGTCCAGCGGAGGATGCAGTATGAATATAATGATAAACCATTAGCATCATCTTTTGATTGCGATGCACAACAAAAATGGGATTTAACACCATTATGTAACATCTCGCTTGAGGAATCACGGGATCGCGCGATAGGTGCGCTTATTGGTCTTGCGGTCGGGGATGCTGTAGGCACCACACTCGAATTTCTACCACGTGACAGAGCACACGTTAAGGATATGACAGGGGGTGGGCCATTTCGACTGCGCGCAGGCGAATGGACGGATGATACTTCCATGGCATTATGCCTTGCGGAAACTCTTCTTGAGAAAGGTGATGCTGATACTATATTCTTTAGGAATAAACTTCTGGCATGGTATCAGCATGGTTATAACAGTTCAAATGGTGTCTGTTTTGATATAGGGAATACAACTCGATTTGCTTTAGAACAATATTTGGCTATTGGTCCTGGCTGGAGCGGTAATACTTCACCAGAAACTGCAGGTAATGCATCCATTATCAGGCAAGCACCTGTCTCTATTTTTTTTAGAAAGTCATTAAGCAAATCATTTTATGAATCCAAAAAACAAAGTATTGCTACACATGGTGCATCGGAAGCAATAAATAGCACACAGTATTTAAACTATTTACTTGTATATATGATTAATGGGAGCAACAAAGAATTTGTTTTCGCTCCACATATTATGCCGCTCCAGCCACGTGTAATGATTATTAATGCGGGCGAGTATAAGCAAAAAACTCGTGACCAGATTCGTTCAAGTGGTTACGTTATTGATACGCTTGAGGCCGCGATGTGGTCCGTATGGAATACGGATAATTTCCGTGATGCCATTCTACTGGCAGCTAACCTTGCCGATGATGCTGACAGCGTTGCCGCGACGGCGGGACAAATCGCGGGGGCATTATATGGTTATTCCGGTATTCCGCAGGAGTGGAAAAACAGACTCGTACAGCACGAACGTATCGCCAAAATGGCAGGTGAACTGTTCGATAGAGCTCCAGAGGATAATTTCTTATAATTATATTAGTCATCTGGTACGGGTATTGTACTGTGCCTTTTTCTTAGTCTGTACCTAATGGTTTGTTAGTTAAAAGCATCCCTGCGTGATAAAAATTGGAAAATACAGATTCTTCGACAAGAGAAGATAGTCAATCAACGGTTCGGGCCAATATTACGCCTGGTAGTAAAATCTCTCGCCGCGTTAAGCTGTATCTTGTTGTTTTGACAATGCCTGGAGATCAATATGTATAAATGTGGTACGTTATGATTCATTGGCTTTTCTTTATTCTCTTCATGATTTGGACGCTAGCGCTTATCTGGAATGGAAAAGACTTATTCAGTAAAAAACAGTGGTGCCTTACCGGGTTGATGTTCGTTCTGGTGCTAGTGGCTACGGTTGTTATTGGTTTTACGTTGAAATGGTTTGCTCAGTCAATGTCATTATTCTCCGTCGCAACGGCGAAACACTATTCGATTATCTTTTCCATGTCTTTCCTGTGCGTATGGGGACTAAAAGTTACCGTTGTGCTGCTCTGTACGATCTTTTCCGCGATTACTGGAGGGCACAAAAAATACAATGCTGAAAATTATGAAGCATTATCGTCTATAACACGCGTCGTTGCGCCTGGCTTACTTATCGTTGCTAAAAGCGTAGTTTCCCTGGGTAGCGTCCTTATGTTTTCAGGTTTATGGCTTAAATAATCACGATTTAAAAAATATCTCAATGAATACCGAGATTAGTCCATAGTGGAATAACGATTATGCTCAACCGAATTACCGTCCAGCTCCCGGTCGAGGGGCTGCTCTTCTGGAAACTCTCCGGCCGCGAGGCGATGTCCGAGTCGTTCGCCCTGACGCTGACCCTGCTCGGCACGGATGCGCGCATTGACCGCAGCAAACTGCTGGGCCAGCCGGTCACGGTGACCATCCCGACGCAGAACCTGCTCACCTCCCGCTATATCAACGGTAAAGTCACGCGCGTGGCGGTGAGCGCCGTTGAGCTGTCGGGGACCCGCTACGCGGTGTACCAGCTGACGGTGGAGCCGGACCTGTGGCCGATGAAGCGCGACCGTAATCTGCGCATCTTCCAGGGGCAGACGGTGCCGCAGATTGTGAAAACCCTGCTGGGTGAGCATCAGGTCAACGTCGAGGACAAGCTCACCGGCAGCTACCGGGTGTGGGACTACTGCGTGCAGTATCAGGAGTCGAGCCTGGACTTCATCAGCCGCCTGATGGAGCTGGAGGGGATTGCGTATCACTTCAGCCATGAGGCGGACAAACACACCCTCGTGCTCACCGACGCCGCCACCCAGCATCAGCCGTTCAGCGGCTACGAGGTGATTCCGTATCACCAGACGCCGTCCGGCGGCAGCACGGATGAAGAGGGTATCGGCCAGTGGGCGCTGGAGGACAGCGTCACGCCGGGGATTTACAGCCTCGACGATTACGATTTCCGCAAGCCGAACGCGTGGCTGTTCCAGGCCCAGCAGAACCCGGCGTCGCCGAAGCCGGGCAGCATTGACGTCTACGACTGGCCGGGACGCTTTGTGGAGACCGGGCATGCGGAGTTCTACGCCCGCATTCGCCAGGAGCGCTGGCAGGTGGAGCACCAGCAGATTCAGGCCACTGCCACGGCGGCAGGCATTGCGCCGGGCCACACCTTCACCCTGACTAACGCACCGTTCTTCAGCGATAACGGCGACTATCTGGTGACGGCGGCGGGGTATCACTTCGAGGAGAACCGTTACGCCAGCGGCGAGGGTGAAACTATTCACCGGACTGATTTCACGGTTATCCCGGCGTCGGTCTCTTATCGCCCGGCGCAGAGTACGCCCTGGCCGCGTACCTACGGCCCGCAGACGGCAAAAGTGGTGGGACCGCAGGGGGAGAGCATCTGGACGGACAAATACGGCCGCGTGAAGGTGAAGTTCCACTGGGACCGTCTGGCGAAGGGCGACGACACCAGCTCCTGCTGGGTGCGCGTGTCGAGCGCCTGGGCGGGCCAGGGCTACGGCGGGGTGCAGATCCCGCGGGTGGGCGATGAGGTGGTGGTGGACTTTATCAACGGTGATCCGGACCGTCCGATCATTACCGGGCGCGTGTACAACGACGCGAGCATGCCGCCGTGGGCGCTGCCGGCGGCGGCGACGCAGATGGGCTTTATGAGCCGGACGAAAGACGGCTCGGTCGACAACGCCAACGCCCTGCGGTTCGAGGACAAGGCGGGCGCGGAGCAGGTATGGATCCAGGCCGAGCGGAATATGGATACCAGCATCAAGAATGATGAAACGCACAGCGTCGGCGGCGAGCGTAGCCATTACGTGAAGAAAAATGAGCTGCATCGCGTGGAGGCGAATCAGATCCAGGCGGTGAAAGGCGGGACCGAGATCCTGACGGGGAAAGGCAAGCTGGACGCGGCGGTGGAGCAGTACGTTATCGCTTCCGGAACAAAGCTGAGGCTGGTCTCCGGTGAAAGCGCCATTGAGCTTAACGCGAACGGCAAAATTAGTCTGATCGGCAAAGAGTTTAATTTCTTTGTGGAAGGGGATGGCCATATTACGACGGGCGGTAAGCTACACCTGAATACCTCTGGCACAAAACCGGGTACCACGGCACCGGGCGCGGGACACAAAGGAGACATTGATGCGGCCGTTCAGGCGAAATTCACGACCAAAGGTGAGTAAAGCGGGAGCGGTGCTTGTCGCGTTATTAACGACGGGGATGGGTGGCGGAGACGCAAAAATAAACGATCTTTGGATCTTCGTTTCCAGGATGAGTGCTTCACTCAAAACGTTATCCGTTAGGAATCTGAGCGACGCGCCGCTGCCGTTTAAAATGATCAAAAACAATGAATATATTAACTTCTACAATACTGAGGATATCACTCTCGCTGACGGAACGAACATAACCGCGATTGACTTACGTTTAAGTAAAGATCGCGACGGCGCGGCACCATTTCTCAGTTTTTCGCCCTCCGGCCGGTGCATAACGCTTGATGCCGTTAAACAGCACTACCCGCATCTGGAATTAACTGACTATCCCCGAGGCCGCTCCGGGAATGAAGTGACCAGCTACACCGCGTCAAAAGACAAAAATGGAAAGAAAATAAGCTTTAGTTTCACCGTAAATAAACCTGATTGTCTGGACTCGGTTGTCATTAGTGCCGACTAAGACATCTCATTGTCATAAAAGGCCTTTTTCTCCTTCGGAGAACCGGGTAATAAAAACTCGATGAAAAATGATTAACGTGAAAATTCACATCCCAACATTTCTCGCTTTTACCGTGATATCTCTGTCTCTGAACAGCTATGAGGTGCTTGCACACGATATACCGCAGGTTTTAGTTAAACAGGATTTTACTGTGCAGCTGAAAGACCGGACGGTCTCATTGGGCGAAAGATGGACAGATGACGTTGCGCGTAAATTTGAGCTGCCGGTAGAGGGCCATTTTGTCGGTGAGGTTCCTTTTGACGAAACCCGCTATAAATTCTACCAGCATCAAAAGACGGGGTTCGGCATTTATGTTTCCAATCTCTGGTGGGATAAAGCCGAACGCAGTATTGATGACTATATCGTGTCGCAGATTACGCTGACCGCAGGGGAGGGGAAAACGCCGCGCGGTATTCATGTGGGTTCATCTGCCGGGGAACTCAGCAGGGCATATGGCCATGGTCAAATTGAAAATGATGCCGGGGAACAATGGTGTTTTTATCAATTGGGTAACAGGCTGCTCTCTTTCGAGATTAAAGACGACAAGGTTGTGACAATAACAATGAATTACGACAATGGCACACGGGAGTAATTTGTGACCAGGAGATATTTGGCATGCGCATTGTTCACAGCGCTATTACTGGGCTCAGTTGCAACATCAGCCGCGCCTGAGCTATCGCAATATAATGCGCTCGATACCGTAAGCCGTATCGTGAACGACAGCGAAGTGAAAGAGACGCTCAGGAAGACGCTGGGTAGCGATTACGAGACGTTTATTAGCAACTTCGATGTCTTTGGCGAACCCCATGCCACCTCAGACGGAGGGCTGTTTGTTGAAGGCTGGCTAAAAGATCTTTATCTGGAAAATGCGTCCGCTTTGGTCGTTGAACCTGACGGCAAAATCTATACGGCCTGGGTCGTTCCTGAGTCAGACATTGTTCATTATCAGTCATCCGATCGTAGTCAGGTGGTGAATCCCGATATTCAGCAGTGGGCGACCAGATTCAAAGCGATGCATTTTGCAACGAACAGCCCGGCAAGACGCGCATTTGACGGGGTATGGACAGGCGAATCGGGAACCGACTCGACGTTAACCCTGCGGTTAGTGGAATCAGGCGACCGTATTTCCGGGTCTTATTGCTATATCTCTCAGAGAGGAAACCGCATCGATTGTCCGGCAGAGGATGAACGCAACCTAAGCGGTACGATTGCAGGCAATCGGGCGAACGTTAAGTTCGACTCCACGTTTGGCGGCGTAGATGGACAAGCAGTTCTGGAAATTAACGCAAGCAAAATGGAATGGCGTTTAGTGACGCCTCCTCAGAAAGGGAATTATTATGCGCCACTGCGTTATACGTTAAATAAAGCGGATCCCGTTCGTAACGCTGAAACCAGAAAGCTCGATACCGATAAGTTCACTATTTCTCTGGTAAATAAATGTGGGCGTTTCGAGAGTGAATGTAGCCAGATGTATTATCTCGGTGTACGTAAAAGTGATAACAGTACGATCGCCTTAAAAGGAAAAACACTGCAGGATCCCACAGGTAAAATAATCGGCTCAAGCTATAAGAATAGTGAAGTTACCTATACCGTGACCTATGCACCACTGAAACTGGTTGTCAGCAAAGGCAGCCATATTTTAGTTGAGCAGCAAGGTCACTGGCTTAAATAATAAAATAGCCAGTCAAAAGTCCAACGTATCTCTCTCAATATCAATTATCCCGGATCCCCTATGAAATACACCCTCCAGGAAGGTTCATTTTCCCTTTTTCCTGCTGCCTGGCAGGATAACAGCATGAACATTATTCGCGATGACGAAAGCGGGCTGTCCGTGGTGGTCAGTCGCGGCGCTATCCCGGATGGCAGCGATTATGAGAAAGAGTTTCACCGCCAGTGGGATGTCCTGCGACCTCAAATGGGAGAGGTCGCCCAGAGCGAATTCCGGCACGTGAAAGCCGGGCCTGACGGCAAAATCACCGGTCTGGAAGTTGAAACCCACTTTGACCATAACGGGCAGCGCCTGTGGCAAAAACAGCTGGCCGTGCAGACGCCGGGCAAACCGGTATTGATGATTTTCACTCTCTCAGCACTCAGAGCATTTTCCGAAGAGGACGAGGGGCGCTGGAGCGCGCTTAAGCAGAGTCTGACGCTAAACGACAACCGGAATGTGTAAGGCATGAGCGATAACAACGCGGCCCGTAAGGGCGACGAGATTATTCACTCCAGCATTTTTGCGGATATCACCAGCATTGTGGCGGAAGGTGCCGCTTATGCGGTGATCGGCGCGGCGGTGGGGGCAGCAGCTACCGTGGCGGCGCCATTGCTGGGAGCCGGTGCGGCAGCCGCAGGCGTGGCGGCGATTGGCTCCAGCTGTTTGCTCAGCGGCATCATTGGCGGCGTTCTGGCAAACGTGGCGGGGATCACAGACGATATCAGCAACGCCGCAGAGGGGTTAGGCAACGCGCTTTTCCCGCCGTCGCCTGCGGGTAAAATCACCACCGGCTCCAGCAACGTTCTGACCAATGCGCTCCCTGCCGCGCGCGCGGCAGGCACGCTGACGCCAGCAGATACCCCGTCACCTGAGCCGCAGTCACCGGGCAGCTTTGCCGATTACGCAGGCATGCTGCTTTCCGCTGCCGGACAGTTTGGCAGCGAAATTTGGCAGCCGAGCGTGGCGTCAGCCGCCGCGGGGACCTCGCCGCTGGAAGAAGACAAGGTGGCGTGCGAAAAGCACTCCGGACCGCAGTACCTGGCGGAAGGTTCAAAAAGCGTTTTCATCAACGGCCAGCCTGCGGTGCGTGCGAAAGATCGCACCACCTGTGAAGGGACCGTTTCCGATGACGTCTCCCCGAACGTGATTATTGGCGGCGACACGCTCACGGTTCGCGATATCAAAAGCGGCAAAACCCCAGGCCTGGCGCTGGGGATGATTGCGCTCTCGTTGCTGCGCGGCCGTCCGGGCAAGATTTTGAAAAACATGCCCTGCGCGCTGGCGGCAGCCGGCGGCGGGATGCTGGCCGATATGGCCATCAATGCCGTGTTTGGCTCTTCGCACCCGGTTCACGCCGCCACCGGCGTGAAGGTGCTGAACGACGATGATGAACTCGATTTCTCGCTGCCGGGGCGCTTCCCGCTTCGCTGGCAGCGCAGCTACAACAGCCTGACCACCCGCGAAGGGCTGTTTGGCCTGGGCTGGGCTACCTCTTTTGACAGCTATCTGAGGCTGGAAGAGAACAGCGCGACCTGGTTCGACGAAACCGGACGCGAGCTGAGCTTTGAACTGCCTCCTGTCGACCGGGCGTTTTACAGCATCAGCGAAGGCATTATTATCCGCCGCAATGAGAGCGGCGACGTGGCAATTGCCGACGATGACGGCGCGGTGTGGCGTCTGTACAAACCGACCCGCGCCAACCCCTCCATCCTGCGTCTGGCCTCGCTGAGCGATGAATACGGCAACGCCCTGCTGACCGAGTGGGACGAGCACGGACGTCTGGTTGGTCTTCACGATGAGCCACGGGCGATAGATGTCACCCTGCGCTATGAGGACGAACGGTTCCCGCAGCGCGTGACCGCAGCCAGCCATTTCGACGGCGACCGTACCTGGCCGCTGATGCAGTGGGGTTACGACGCACGCGGTCAGCTGGCGAGCGCGACGGATGCCTCTGGCGTCGTCACCCGCGAATACCGCTATAACGATCACGGCCTGATGGTCTGGCACCGCCTGCCGGGTGGGCTGGAGAGCGAGTACCGCTGGCAAAAATTTGACCACTGGCGCGTGGTGGAAAACCGCACCAGCACCGGCGACGGCTGCCGCTTTAGCTACGATTTGGCCGCCGGGCTGACGACCGTCGAGCACTATGATGGTCAGAAGCGTCAGCACTACTGGAATGCGCAGAGCCTGATCGTCCGCTACGTAGACGAGCGCGGTGAAAACTGGCGCTACGAGTGGGATGACAACGAACTTCTGACGCGTCGCATCGATCCGCTGGGTAACGCCGTCACCTTTGTTTATGACGAGATGGGCAACCGGGTGCAGGAGATCGACGCCGACGGTAATGCCCGCACCACCACCTGGCTGGAACATCGCGCGTTGCCGTCAGCCATCATTGAAGCCGACGGCAGCGCTACCCGGTTCTGGTACGACGAACATCACGGCCTGCAGCGCGTGGTGGACCCGATGGGGCAGACGACGCTGCTGCACCGGGACGCGTTTGGTCAGGTCGTTGAGGAGGTCGATGCCGCCGGCAACAGCCGCCACCAGGAGTACAACGAGGCGGGACAGGTGGTGCGCGCGACGGACTGCTCTGGCCGCACAACCCGCTATCGCTATCATCCGCTGGGCTGGCTGGAGAGCGAGACGGGTGCTGACGGCGAAGAGACGCGCTATCGCTACGACGCCGCAGGGCGCCCGGTGCAGCTCGATCGTCCCGAAGGCTGGACGGAGTCACTCAAATGGAACGCACGCGGCCTGCCGGTGAAGCATGCCGGCGCTGATGGTAAAGAAAGCGAGTTCAGATACGATGAGGCAGGACGCTTAACCACCACGCGTAATACGCAGGGTGAGGAAGTTCGCCGCCGCTGGGACAGTCGCGGGCGTCTGATTGCCCTTGAAAACGAAAACGGCGAAGCGTATCAGTTCCGCTGGGGGCCAGACTCGCTGCTGCTGGAAGAGGTGGGGCTGGATGGCGTGGCCTCGCAATATCGCTATGACGCCTGCGGACGCACGATTTCGCGCACCTTTGCCGCCGGGCATCCGGAGGCCATCACCCACGCCTTCGCCTGGAGCGCGAGTGGCCAGCTGGTCGCCCGCACCACGCCGGAAGGACAGACCCGCTACCACTACACTCCGTCCGGGCTGTTAAGCCGGATTGGGCTGCATCCTGCGCTTGCAGCCGACGCGTGGAGCACCGAGGCAGAGCAGGAGCTTGCCTTCGAATATGACGCACTCGGTCGCGTGACGCGCGAAGCGGGCGAGCACGGTGAGCTGGCGTGGGAGTATGACGCGCTGGGCAACCGCACCTCCGTCACGCTGCCCGATGGCCGCGAGCTAAAGCAGTTCTACTACGGTAGCGGGCATCTGCTCAGCATTGCTCTCGACAAGCTGTCGGTCTCCGATTTTACCCGCGACGAACTCCACCGTGAGACCAGCCGCACCCAGGGGCTGTTGACCACCCGCAGCGAGTACGACCGCCTCGGCCGACTGCACCGCCGGGACGTCTTTACCGGCAATGCCCAGCGCCCGTCGCCGCGCCGCTGGTCCCGCCGCTGGGATTACGACTACCGTAATAACCTGGTGCGGGAAGAGCGGGACGATAACCCGTTCAGCTGGTATCGCTGGCAGTACGACAGCGCCGGGCGCCTGCTGGTTCAGGACGGCACGCTGCCCGGTCAGGAGCAGTGGCGCTGGGATGCGGCTGGTAACCCGTTAGAGGTCGCTGGAGAGAAGATTGCCCATAACCGGGTCACGCAACTGAACGGTATTCGCTGGCGCTATGACATCCACGGCCGCACCGTGGAGAAGGATAATGGCCAGATCCGCTGGCACTACCGGTACGACGGCGAACACCGCCTGACGGAGGTTATCAGCCAGCCGCGGGATCGCAACAGGCCGCAGACGCAGGTCAGCTTCCGCTACGACCCGCTCGGACGCCGCATCAGCAAAACGCGCCGCCAGATGCTGGGCGGTCAGCCAACCGGCAAGCCGGTGACCACCCGGTTTGTCTGGGAAGGGTTCCGTCTGCTGCAGGAGCTGCACGGAGACGTGCCTCTGACCTATGTCTACAGCGACCAGGACAGCTACGACCCGCTGGCGCGAATTGACGGCGTGGAAGCGCCGGAGATCTTCTGGTTCCACTGTCAGCCCAACGGCACGCCGGAGCGGATGACGGATAGCGAAGGGCAGGTGCGCTGGGAAGGGGTGAACAGCGCCTGGGGCAAGCTGCTGCGGGAAAGCGAGACGCAGATATCAGGATATTCTCAGAACCTGCGGATGCAGGGGCAATACCTGGACCGAGAGACAGGCCTGCACTACAATCTGTTCCGGTATTACGACCCGGACTGCGGACGGTTTACGCAGCAGGACCCGATAGGGCTGGCGGGGGGCATAAACTTATATGCTTATGCACCGAATCCGCTGTCATGGATCGATACGCTTGGTTTAACCTGCAAGTTAACAAACCAGCAGTTTAAGAATAAACTTAAACGAATTAGAAATCAGACCGCCGCAGGTGGTAATCGGGGAATTACTGGCGTTGTATCACAGAATGATGCTTTCAGATTAGGTGAAGCATTTGTAGGCCCTAATTATAGAGTTATGTCCAGCGGTAAAGGACTTGTGTCAGAAGATGGTTTGAGAACATTCAGATTCCCTGCTGATAAAAGGGGATTTGATCGTGTTAACGGTCGTCCATGGTCGAAGACGGGAAAACAAGTAAATTTTGAAACCAAAAATGGTGATGGTGATGTTATTGCCAATGTTCACTTAGACGTAGAGAGTTTTCAGCCATGAAGAAAAATAAACCACAACTTATTTTATACGATATGTCTTCAACAATGTTCGATCCGCTTAGTGAGTGGGAGCCTGCTTCTCTTGAAGATACATATGTGGCTGTTGATTTATGCATTGGGATGAATGATGGTGAAAAAGGAAGCAACTATTTCTATGTAAAAATCGCCACTCCAGAAGCTTTGAGAAAGCGATCAAAGAATTTTCTCATATCTGATAACAGAGTTATTGTAATTGATTATTTTGATTATCATTTGCTTAGGAAAGTAATCGAAAATATTCTAAAAAAATGCACAAGAGAAAATTGGGACGAATCTTGTCTTGTATTACAACGCTATTTTTCATGGGAATATGAAGATTATCATTATGAAAAATAGATAGTTAATTTTGTGAGCAACAAATGATTATATATTGCCGGGAATATTAACTCTTCCCGGCTTTTATTATGTAATTCCCGTTCAGTACACTAAACACGCCGTCCTTAATCCCCTTAACCGCCTGTTTAGCCTGATAAAGCTGCTCGCACAGCGCCTGCACCTCGTCATTATCCGCCATTAGCACAATACACCCCTGTGAAATCTTCACCGTTACGCCGCGCCCGGTCTCAAAACCCGCTTCTGCCAGCCAGTTACCCTTAAGGTGCAGGCTGGGACTGCGCGAATATCCGGTGGGGATTTTGGTTTTACGGTGGGTGCGGGAGATACCGGCATAATCGATTTTAAGACTGTATTGGGTTCTGGAAATCGCGACTTCTGGCTTAGAATAGCGCGGTGCAGATGAGGGAATATCAGGGTGTGGCGGTAGCGTATGAACGATGACGCAATGAGTTTGATGATTTACATACGAAACTGACTGTACGATCCACCTTTCGGTTAGATTGCGTGCTCTGACCCGATAGGGCTAAGAGGCGGGTTAAACTTATACAGTTATGTATCAAATCCTCTTAAATATATTGATCCGCTTGGGTTAAATCCTTTAGCTTTACCTGCACCTACGTCTTTAGATCCATGGGGAACTGGTGCTACTTTAAATTCTATTCCAGTACCGAAGGGTGGAATAATAGTTGAAATGGCTATGTCACCAGGGCAATCTACCCCAGGTGGATGGGCTACATTAGATCATATACCTAATGTGAATTATGTTAGAAATGAGTTGGCTGTAATTCCCGAATTTAAACCAGAAATATCGCATGTTCAAAAATTCTATATACCTGAAGGTGTTCAAATTCAAACGGGTCCTGTAGGACCCCAAGTTTCTGGCGGTAAGATTTACCCTGGAGGAGGAACTCAGGTACAAATACTTAATTATAAAGATAGAGCAAAGCTTGTACCTGTTGGCAAACCAAGAAAAATCTATAGTGGTAAATGTGGTGGCTGATATGAATACTATTGTCAATTTTAGTGTGTTAGATGAGCTTGGTAAATATGATAAAGAGTCAAATCCCAATAAGTTGAGCGTATTTGATTTATTGCCAACAGGAGTATCATGGTTGTATGGTACTAAAAAGATAGAAATCAGAGATGACAATAAAATAATTCCACTTTTATTGTTGGGTGATACTGGAGTAGCCTTAGTTAGAGCGCCGTTTGATAAAGATAAATCTCAGGCTTATATTTTAAATCCGGCAGGTGATATTATGTGGAATGTTAAAGGTATTATTGATAAAAAAATAAAAGATATCATTTTCCATGATGTTTATTATATATCTGATATTCTTTTCTTTTTTATTAATGTAAATGGTTGTGATTATCGGTTTTCATTCGATGTAGACACGGGTATAGCTGGAGAAATAATTCAAAGTTATTAGAAGTTACCAAGCCGGGCAAGAACTTAAATCTTCCCGGCACTTTTATTATTTAATTCCCGTTCAGTACGCTAAACATTCCGTCTTTAATTCCCCTGACCACCTGTTTAGCCTGATAAAGCTGCTCGCGCAGCTCCTGCATCTCGTTATTATCCGCCATCAGCACAATGCACCCCTCCGAAATCTTCACCGTCACGCCCCGCCCTGTCTCAAATCCCGCCTCTGCGAGCCAGTTACCCTTAAGGTGCAGGCTGGGGCTGCGCGAATATCCGGTAGGGACTTTGGTTTTACGGTTGGTGTGCGCGGGGGTAAATGCCCGCGTCCCGGCAGTGGCTGCGGTGGCATATGGAAGTGCGGTGCGGCCGGGCCCCGGTCATTAAACATAATGCAGGAGATTATGCGCACTCTCGCCGGGCGGCCACAAAGGCGAACCCGACCCGCTGTGCGCGGCTCGTGTTCGCATAATCTGCATTATGTCGGGCGCCCCCGCGTTCGGCCCCGCAGCCCGGAGCTGCGCACAGCTCACTGACGTTCGCTCTGCTGTCGGCGGCGGCGTTGTTCTTCGGCAGGTCGCCGCCTTCCCTGGCGGCTCCGGTGCGGTTCTGCGGCGGCGGTGTCGTGTGAAAGCCTGCTGAAAAGGGTTGTCGGCCTGCGGCCTCCGCTGAAGGGCTTAATGCCCGCCCGGCGTCGTCTGGCTGCGGCGGCTCGTGCCGCGCAAAAGACCGCGCGTCACTCGTTCCCGCCTCGCCAGCTTCCGCCACCCGCCCTGGTTCTGTGTGGTCATGCAGGGTCAACCCCCGGTCAGGCAGCGGTGCCACAGGGCGCCGTGCCGTCGCCTGCGGGCTCTGTGCCGCCCGCCCCCGCAGAACCCGCGCCAGCCACGCAGCAAGCTGCGCGTCTGTCACGGGTTGCCGTGGGAGGCACAGTGTGATCCCGGAGCAGAACCGGTAATGACAGGGAGTAACGGCGGTGGTATGGTGAACGGGCTTCAAAAGGCGCGTCGGGAAAGTTGAGTTAACGTGCTATTAAATAAGTAAAAGGTGATAGCCGGGAAGCCAGAAACGGCGCGGGCGGTAGCGTGTTAAAAAGTATGATGGCGTCGGGATCGTTCCGATGACCCGATAGGGCTGGCGGGGGGGATAAACTTATATAAATATACTGTTAACCCTCTTACCTGGATAGATCCTCTGGGTTTAGCTGGTTGCACTTTAACAAAATCGAAGTCAAAAAATTACGAATACGTTTTGAAATTGAAACGATCTGAATATCCTGCAACGTTTGGTCACATATCAGATGCGATCGATTTAGGACATGCAAAGGTTGTAACAATCCAACGAGGCACTGCAAAAGCTAACAGGAAAACGTGTCTTAAAAAAATCAAAACTAAGCCTGGATATGATCGTGATGAATGGCCTATGGCGATGTTTAAAGAAGGCGGCGATGGTGCTAGTGTAAGATATATAGACCCTAGCGATAATCGTGGTGCAGGTTCAAGTATTGGTAATGTTTTATCAGAACTTCCAGATGGAACAAGAATAAAAGTTGAGGTAATTTAATGAGTGATAAGAATATACAAACAGTAGATCTACTGATTTCGCATAGTCAAATATTGTTACGATCTAGAGACTATGACGAAAAGCTTAGTCAGTGGGGGAAAGGTAATGTTTCTCAAGGTGCTGTCCTTCACAAGGATTATGTTATATTCGATCCATTGCCAGAGGATGCGTTTGGAGCAAACGTCAATATTAAACTAGAGAACGTTTTCAAATTAGATGAAAATGCTCAACGCTGCATTGTCGTGCCATTTACCGTTACGGATCAACATAAGCTGCAAGTCGCTTCAGCTACTGAGAAGTTTGATTTAAGCTTGGATTTAAATGATCAAACTTATTCACTCTTTTATGAGATTTGTGAAGGGGATGAAATTTACTATAATTTCACTCTTGTACCGACAAAAGAAGCAATTGCTGCGAAGTTTTTGCTGGATGATCCTTGGGGAGGGGTAAAAGATCATCCTCTCAAGGAAGGTATTTTTTAAATTTAATACTTACTAGTGAAAATTTCTCGGAATAAAAGTCCACGCCAAAGTGTGGATTTTTTTTCGTTAAATCAAATCAGATATTAAAAAAAAGTTCATTACATATCATCTTTAGCGATTTAATCTATCGCTTCTGCATGCATCTTATCTGCTTCTTTCGCATCCTGCTCAACTTGCTCTCGCAGGGGCTGCCGACCAACCGCAGCGAATACGACCGTCTCGGCCGCCTGCATCGCCGGGACGTATTCAAAAGTAAAACCGGGTTCTGTTATTCTTGAGGGAAATGTCTCCGCGCAAGGAACCGGACTACCTGGCGACCAAGTGCAGAAATATATTACTGATCTTAATAATCTAATAGATTTATGAATATGAACAATAAAGGCAGGGCAGTAGCAAAAATAAAAAGAGTGATCAACGAACTTGAGTTGGTTCTTACTACAAAAAATATGGACGTGTTATCTGTGAGTTCATCGGAGCAAATATCTAAATTTATTGAGATATTCGAGCTTGCGCTGAATAATATAATTACAGACAATATTCCTCCTAGAAATAATAGAGTTTTAGGAATGGCAAGAGTAGTAATAGATCAGTGGCCTTTTGAGCTTGCTTTAGGTGGTTTAATTGTTGAAGCCGAACAAGCTTATAAAGAGATATAATTCATCCGGAAGATGTTTTAAATCTCCAGGCTTTTTTATTATTTAACCCTCGTTCAATACGTTAGGCTGTGTCCCTTAATTGCATAATCTTTGGTAAAACAGTCGGATACAACCCAGTTTTAACCATCGCCAGATAATTCCTCGCTGTTTTGTCATAGCGTGTGGCGATGCGACGATATTCTTTCCGGCGACCAAAGCAACGTTCAACAACATTGCGATGACGGTAAGCATCGAGATCGAGCTAAGAACGACCATCTGACGCCATTTTCTCATTTGATTTTGGGGGGATGACGGTTTTTATAACCTTCTCGCGCCAGCAGATGCTGGGCGGACAGCCAACCGGCAAGCCGGAGACCACCCGGTTTGTCTGGGAAGGGTCCCGCCTGCTGCAGGAGCTGCACGGAGACGTACCGCTGACCTACGTCTACAGCGACCAGGACAGCTACGACCCGCTGGCGCGTATTGACGGCGCTGATGCCGAGGAGATCTTCTGGTTCCACTGCCAACCCAACGGCACGCCGGAGCGGATGACGGATAGCGAAGGGCAGGTGCGCTGGGAAGGGGTGAACAGCGCCTGGGGCAAGCTGCTGCGGGAAAGTGAGACGCAGCTATCAGGATATTCCCAGAACCTGCGGATGGATGCAGGGGCAATACCTGGACCGAGAGACAGGGCTGCACTACAATCTGTTCCGGTATTACGACCCGGACTGCGGACGGTTTACGCAGCAGGACCCGTTAGGGGTGGCGGGGGGGATAAACCTTTACCAGTATGCGCCGAATGCGCTGAAATATATTGATCCTCTTGGCTTATCATCAACGACTTTCTATCATGCTGGTGATATTCGGGGCGAGATTAATCCTTCTATGGGGAGGCATGGATTAGATTTTAATCCTTCTAATCAAGGTGGTTTTTACGTAACTACTGATAAATCACAGGCTATTAAATGGGCAGAGCTGAGAGGACATCCAACTATAACGCAATTTGATATACCGAATTCAGAACTCGATAAACTAAATATAAAAGTATTTGAGTCTGCTGATAATGAATGGGCTAAATTTGTAACTCAGGGTAGAGCCAACACACTTGCACATAGTTATGATGCTGTAAGTGGACCAATGTTAGCAAACCCAGGTGCTGTAAAAAAAGGAGGAAAGGCTAAGCCCATAGGTTCACAGCATGCTATTTTCTCAAATAAAGCAGCAGCCGTGTTTGAACGTTATAAAGTAAAAAAAAGGTGTAAAGGTCAATGAATATTATCGATGGTATTCAATTCAGTAATTCTAATGAAAGTGTTATTTTTAATTACTATAGTTGGGTTGAGTTGATTAAAGCGATTATTGTTAAATATGCGAATAAAACAGAGAGTGAGGCTGAACGTATAGTATTAGCCTCTCCACTTGTTCGTATTAAGGAAAATGATTACATGTCTGTCGCTTTGCGCAGTCATGAAAGTGAGTA
This sequence comes from Enterobacter sp. BIDMC92, assembly GCF_001030225.1. Taxonomy (NCBI): domain Bacteria; kingdom Pseudomonadati; phylum Pseudomonadota; class Gammaproteobacteria; order Enterobacterales; family Enterobacteriaceae; genus Enterobacter; species Enterobacter sp. BIDMC92. Next base: position 2,803,719 of record NZ_KQ087598.1, on the reverse strand, counting down.
TCATTGGGCAATGTTAATTGCTTATGGTGATCAATATTGGACAAAGGGAGTTTCTCCAGATGAACCTGACGGATACTTTGAGTGGGAAAAAGAATACAGAGAAAAAAATAATCTGGCAGAAGATAACTTTATTTTTAGTGATTAAGTTAAATAAAAAAAATTTAAGAAGTAATATCTTGTCAGTTTTATTGTATGTTATGGCATTATTATGTTGAGGCATATAGTAATATCTCGTAGCGATCCCTTTTTAAGACTTAAAGCTCCGCTAAGAATTATAATGTAATCATATGCTATAAGTGGATTCGTCTCTGTAAAACCAACGGAAGATTTAATTATTACTTGCGATAAGACAAACTGAGAGGCAAAGGATGAGCACAGTTTACGAAGTTATTTTAGCCCTATATAAAACCACTCGAAGAAATCGACGAAGCGATACCTGCTCATGTGGAGTGGCTTAAAAAGGGGTACGCAGAGGGGATTTTCCTGACATCCGGTAGAGGGATCCCAAGAAACGGTAGTGTCATTCTCGCTAAATGCGAGAGTCTTGCTTCTCTTGAAGAGCTCTTACGTGAGGATCCTTTTCAGAGGTTAAAGCTTGCGACTGTTGAGATCATTCCCTTTGAACCCAGTATGAAGACAGAACTCTTAGACAATGTGTTTTGACCCCGCAATAAAAAAAACACGCCAGGGCGTGGTTTTTTTCATTAAAGACGACTCAGACGTTGAACAGGAAGTTCATCACGTCGCCATCTTTAACGATGTAATCTTTATCGACGGGACATCTTTACCGGCAATGCCCAACGCCCGTCGCCGCGCCGCTGGTCCCGCCGCTGGGATTACGACTACCGTAATAACCTGGTGCGGGAAGTACGGAACGGTAACCCGTTTAACTGGTACCGCTGGCAGTACGACAGAGCCGGGCGCCTGCTCGTTAAGTACGGCATGCTGCCAGGTCAAGAGCAGTGGCGCTGGGATGCAGCTGGTAACCCGTTAGAGGGCGCTGGAGAGAAGATTGCCCATAACCGGGTCACGCAACTGAACGGTATTCGCTGGCGCTATGACATCCACGGCCGTACCGTAGAGAAGGATAACGGCCAGATCCGGCACTACCGGTACGATGGCGAACACCGCCTGGGGCAAGCTGTGCGGGAAAGCGAGACGCAGGGATCAGGATATTCTCAGAACCTGCGGATGCAGGGGCAATACCTGGATCGTGAGACAGGACTGCACGACAATCTGTTCCGGTATTACGACCCGGACTGCGGACGGTTTACGCAGCAGGACCCGATAGGGCTGGCGGGGGGGATAAACCTTTACCAGTATGCGCCGAATGCGCTGGGGTGGGTGGATCCGTGGGGGTTGAGCCGTAAATGTAAGGATCCATCTAAAGAAGCTACGAGATGGCAAGGTCAAGGTGATTACAAAGTATAGATGTCTACAAAAACAGGAAACTGAAAAAAGGCACGATTCTGTATGCATTATATCCAAACGGTGATACTCCTCCATCATATGCAGTGACTTATCCAACCGTTAGGCAAAATAAAGGAAATGCTATAGGCTTCCATGAAGCACTTCAGGTTAAAATAGATCCTCATCGTACATTAAGAACGCAAGTTAGAGCTTATTATGTAAGTGAGGATATCGATGTAGCATATGGAAGAGCATTGGCTAATGAGATATTGGTCGAGGGAGTGGGATGCAATTCATTATCCCTGAGGAAGTTAGAAATCTATTGATACCGGGGAAGCTCATTAGCATATGATTAATTTTAAAATTAACGTGGTAAATGGTAAGGTTGAGTTAGACAATAAATGTCTTTTAATACAAAGGGAGGATGAATTTATAACTTCTGATCTTTACAAATATCTTGAATCAGAAAACAAAATGCAGAAATTAATTCCCCATCATTATACAGTTAATACCGTTCTTTGGTCGGGAAAGGAATTCGAGATTATAATACAACCATTATGCTTCAGTAATTTGCCATTTACGGTGCAATTAATTTATAAAGAGGGAGGGTATTATAAGGCAATAAATGATTGGAATAAGGTTTCTAACATTGATATGCTAAATAAAGAAGTCGAATTTTTATATCAATGGGTGTCGGGTGAATATGATCCTGGCAAACCAGATGAAAAAGAAAAACATAGTATAATGTGGCACTTGGAATGGGGTGATATAACTATTTGCTATGATATTAAATCATTTAATTGCGGTATTTATTTAACGTGGAATTAACTATTAAATAAGGTTGTCATATTGTGCTGATAACCCGCTTGAAGGTTCCGCTGATAAGGTCACGCACAACCGCCTGACGCAGCTGAACGGCATTCGCTGGCGTTATGACATCCACGGCCGCACCGTGGAGAAGGATAACGGCCAGACCCGCTGGCACTACCGCTACGACGGCGAACACCGCCTGACGGAAGTCATCAGCCAGCCGCGGGATCGCAACAAACCGCAGACGCAGGTCAGCTTCCGCTACGATCCGCTCGGTCGCCGCATCAGCAAAACGCGCCGCCAGATGCTGGGCGGACAGCCAACCGGTAAGCCGGTTACCACCCGGTTTGTCTGGGAAGGGTTCCGGCTGCTGCAGGAAGTGCACGGGGATGTGCCGCTGACCTACGTTTACAGCGATCAGGACAGCTACGACCCGCTGGCGCGTATTGACGGCGTTGATGCCCCGGAGATTTTCTGGTTCCACTTCCAGCCGAACGGCACGCCGGAGCGAATTCTGCTCACCATGTTATACCCGTTGAGGTGTGGAAAGAGGAGCAATCATTCTTCAATAATATTGGCATCGGAAAAGACATGAACTCTGCGTTTAATGGTATTAATTTTCCAGGTAGCGCATCAGCGATGAAACAAGATGCAGGGAAAGGTATGGATATCTTCCATAGCAGTAATCATCATAACTATAGTGACATTCTCCGTCGGCGCATTGCTCGTGTTGAGTAACGATATATTTCTGGAAGATTAGATGCTAAAGGGGCGAGGATAGCTATAAGGCGGATCCAGATTGATATGAAGAATAAAATTTGGATGGGTTATGTTCCCACAAAAAAATCAGGGGAATGAATTAATGTCCTATTATGTGATCATGAATGACTTTGAATCATCACTCATGCCAAGAAATTTACAGGGCATGGTTGATGAAAGATTACAGGTTAATGAAAACTGGGAAATAGAAGGCTCTGCCTTTTCCTTCCCTTATCGAATAACAGACGATGCATGCCCAGACCATATTTATTTGTTGTGCAATAAAAATGTTGGGGCTTTGAAATTTGACTATTATAAAAAAGACTTTGGACACTTGATGGATAAGTCTTTATTTTCAATTTTTGAAAATTATAAGCACAATGTTTTTTTTGGCCGAGATATAACACCAGTTTCGATTGGGAATGGTCAAGTTCTTCGGGATGATTTTAAATATGTATATTTTCCAGGCGGCGATGTTATAGATAAGGATAAATCTATTCTCGAAGAGGATAAGTTCGGAGATACTATACCTTTTAAAATAGAATTCAAGGATGATGCGCTAGAAAATGATATACTTTCGTTGAACGACACATTGTTAGGTGGTTTTATCATTGTTAAACAAGAGGTCAAGGAAGTTATAGACAGTAAAGGATTCCGGGGGTTGAAACTTGTTCCACTGGAAAATGCTTTAGACGTTTTCTGTGAAGATTATTTCTACGAAATAGACTCAAATCGTAAAAGAAAGGGCAATAAACTACCTTAATATTGAAGGGTGTCGTGACATTATTGATTCTTTGTTTTTCTTTTTTAATGGCGCGAAGAAGTTCTTTGGATTATGAGTACATTTTTCAACTATGGATATAGTAATTTTCAGAGTAGCCAATAATGTTAACTCTTAAAGAGGAATAATGCATATAAAAAATACTATCCAAGACTTTGTCAACAAATTCAAAATGAATGATTTAAATATGGGAGAGATAGACTATGCAGACGATGAAAATGAAACTTCTTTTCCTGTAAATTTAAATGGTGAAATTCGATTTTTTTATAGCCATTTGATTTTAAATGGCCACCCAACATTTGATGGTGCATTCATTATACAGATTGTTGAGCCCCAAGAGCTTAATAAAATTTTATCAGGCTGGCGAGTTCAAAATGACACGACCTGGCGCGATGAATATATAATCTTTGCTGAACGAAATGGAGATGTTCTTTTTTGTGATACCCAAAATATCACATCTCCTGTTTATGGTAGTATTCAAAAAAGAAATTTCATTATTTCCAATTCGTTAGCCGACTTTTTGGATGCTTTTTGTTCTGCCATTGAGATCGAACAAAGTAAATATGATGGTGATGCTACAGATGATGATTTTAATTTCAGAGAGGACTTTCTGGAAGATATCGATTTAATGCTAAAAAGCAAGCTTAAGGATGTTGAGGCAGAAGGTTTTAAGCAATTCTTTTTTGGCTAGGTTAATAATAAAAACTAACACTTTTAGAACCCTCCTTACTTCTGACAACATTTTTCGCTTAAAACCACTTTTATATAGGCAAGGAGGTCTCTTTTCGATTGATAATGAATAAGCATATGAAAAACGGTTTCGATAAATTTGATGAAAAAGTTACATCTCTTGTAGAAAAAGGAAACGAGTTCCATTTAAATGGGCCTCACCTAGTGAAGTTGCTGATCAGATGTGGAAAATGACAACAAAAACAGATGGTAAGTCGATTATTCTCAATTTGGGTGATGGAATAAAAAAGCACTGGAGTAATATTGTTATGAATACTAAAGGAATAAATACTAGAGACGATTTTATTAAATTTCTTGTGAATTTATCTTCAAATGTCAGAAAAAATCTAAGTGAGTGGGAGAGCAAAGACTTACCCTCATATTTTGAATCGATGGCATCTTGGGTTGAAGATATGAATGGATATTATTTAAATCAAAAATTACCTGTTCCAGAAAATGTTAACTGGACATTTATTGCAGATATTTTAATGGCTGCGAGAGTTTATGAATAATATTCAATAATTGGCCGGAAGAGCATCAAATCTTCCCGGCTTTTTATTATTTAACGTGTTAAAAAGTATGATGGCGTCCGAATCGTTCCGATGACCCGATAGGTTTAAGTGGCGGTATAAATACTTACGTTTACGTCACTAATCCGTTGAATTGGGTTGATCCATTAGGATTGAAAGCGAAGTGTGCACCGACTCGATAAAATGACCATAACCAGGCGGCATTTGGTAGGCAGTGGCAAGGAAGAGGGATTTATCAAGGCCGTTATTCTTGGTCAAACACAATGCTTAAAGAAGGCGATATTGTTTATGGTGGAGCACCTGGGCAGTCAGGATTTTATTTCGACAAAGCCACTTTAGAAGCTGCTAATGGTAGTCGACAAAAATTATGGGAAAGTTTACAAGTTCTACTTCATGAAAAATATGGGTTTAGAAGTAAGATTCAGATGTATAGAGTCAAACGAGATGCTATTGCTGGTACGGGACAAGCTTTGTCACCAGATACTGAAATGTTAGGAAGCGGTGGCGGTACCCAATTCTTCCTTTCGAATTATAAAAAAGTTCTGGAACCTATTGGTCTTCCATTTGATATTGGGATGTAAAATGAATTTTGACGCAGAAACTGGTGTTCTTAAATTTAATAAAAGGGTTCTATTAGGACCAAGAGTTACTAAGACAGAGTTGTTTAATAATACAAATGTAAGGTGGGAGGGGTGGCCTGAAAAAAAAGACAATAAAACAGTCTCATACAGAACTATCCTTAAAGGTGACCATGAGTTCGGAGATATATATCTAATAATTGACTTCTTGGTTCCCAATGATCCTAACTCAATAATTCGTAGTTGGCGCTTCGCCCCAGAAAAATTATTGATGGGAAAACAGAATAGACCCGAAGGGAAAGTCACCCGATGTTTAAGGGAATGGTTCAAAACTAAATCTACTATTGTTCTTCCTGTATCAAGGGAGTGGGGACATGTTGATGCTGCTTATGACCCTCATAACCTAACAGGAACAATTCTCTGCCACTATTGCTTAGACCCTCATGAATTGTAAGTGGAGAACTGGTAAAATATATGATTCAATTGAAGTTACTTATATGACTATATTATAGTGTTTCCAATATAAATTGGACAGTTGCCATCCTAAGCGAGAAAATAAAAAGGTATAAGCCATTTTGTGGCCCTAGATGTTACTGGCCTGGATGTAATTGAACCCCGGAAAAATACATTCTTTATCTTAAACACAAAAGATCTTGATGTCTCCGAAAGAATTGTTAAAAGTGCGAGGAGTTGTGGTTGATGTGAAAAAATACTATAAAGGTAACGTTGATTTTATTGCAGGTGAAGGAATTATTCTCAATGAATTCATAGGGGAGGTGGCCACACGGCAAATAAATATTATAGATGGCGATTGTTATGCATCTTCCTCTTTGCTAGATAAAAACGAGAAAGTTGGTTTTCTGCTGTATGATGGTAAAAAAAGCGATCTGGACTTAAGTGATACTGAAGAAATTTCGAATGAGGAATTTGAAACTTTCTGGAAAACATCAACGAGTTCATTGCAAGAAAAAAAACAAATAAAGCTCTTGTCTGGAAATGCTGTGGAACCTTTGAAAAAATCCATAGTTATTGCTCACATTGTGAATAATAAAGGGAAATGGGGTAAAGGCTTTGTTCTGTCTCTTTCAAATAAATATCCTTCTGCAAAGGAATACTATCTCAATAGCTTCAATGGAAATAACATCCCAGAATTAGGTACGGTTGATTTTGTCTTGGTTGATGCTAAAGAACAGATATTTATTGCTAATATGTATGCACAAGATGGTATTAAGAAAAATGTCAATGACAAAAATCAATACGTATGTTATGCATCCCTGGAAGTTTGTCTTGAAAAGTTATCTGACTTTGCTTTAGTAAATCGCCTTTCAGTACAAATGCCAAGAATAGGCGCTGGCCTCGGTGGAGGTGATTGGGATGTTATAGAGTCATTGATACTTAAAAAGATTTGCTATAAGATGATCGATTGCAATGTAATAATTTTATAATATAAAATGATAATTTAATAATGCATTTTATTGAATTCGATTGTTGCTTAGAAAAGGATTTTTAATTAAAAGGACAGGTGCTTGAGTATGAAAATATCTATAACAAATACTATTGAAAAAGGAAACGAGTTACACGACAGCCAAAAATACGCCGAGGCTTTAGAACAATACCAAAAGGCCTGGCAAGCCCTTCCTGAACCAAAGTCCGAATCAGAATTTGCCAACTGGATCTCTGCATGCATGTACAGCGCATATTTTGATCTTGCGGATTACGTTGAGGCAAAGAAATGGGGAGAGACGGCTTTACGGACACGTGGATCGGATATAGACACTGCACCGTTAATCGACTTGGGTATGGTCTGTTACGAGTTGAATCAATTCAATGAAGCGTATAAATATTTTAATGATGCTTATAACTACGGCAAAGAGCGTGCTTTTCAGGATAGACCTAAAAAATATCTTGAGTTCTATCTGCGTAAGAAGGCGTAAGAACAGTAATTTATTCCATTCAAAACAAACCAAACGTTAAATAAGAAGTGAAGCATTACGTCCCATTCACTATGTAATCTTCTTCTCTGGCACGCATTTTCCTGCTTCCTTCGTTCCTTGTTCACCATGTTCTCGACAGACTGTCAGTATAACAGCGACGAACTCCCCCGTGAGAACTGTCGCCCCTATGACTGCTGACCACCCGCAGCGAGTACGACCGTCTCGGCCGCCTGCATCGCCTGGATGTCTTCATCGTCAATGCCGGGCGTCTTCTGGTTCAGGACGGCACGCTGCCGGGCCAGGAGCAATGGCGCTGGGATACGGCCGGTAACCCGTTAGAGGGCGTTGGAGAGAAGAATGCCCATTCCAGACCAGATCTGTTAGATGGGGAAGGCAACAAAATACTAAATACAAAAGGTTTACCGATAAAAACTCGACAATATGAATTTAGGGACTCAAATAACAAGCCTGTTTTTATCCAGGAACATAGTTTAGGGCATGATAAAGCAACCTCAGGTCATGGTGCTGAACCTCATTTCACTGTTAGGCCGCCACAAAATTTGAATACAGGTAGCGTTTCGGGTAGTCATGGTCATTATAATTTCGAGAGTTAATAAATGTGGTTTGACAACGCAATAGGGAAAGAAAAAATTAATTTCATGTTTGATGGGGAGTTAAGCATGGAATTAGTCGAGTTCGATGGTTTTACCTTCGAAAGGTTTTCTGATATTTCATGTCGATTTTTTACAAGAAAAATCCCATCTTGCTACCCAAAAAAATGGGAAGAGAGTGAATTCAATGCCCTTTGTATTGTGTTGACATTTGGGGATGTAGTTGAACTTGATGTTAAAGGAATGAAGGTGGGTTTTGTTTGCTCTCCTGTAATTATTTCAACAGAAAATTATAGTAAAATATCTATAACAGATGAAAAATTAAATTTCCATTGTCAATCAAACTTTCTTACAATTGAAGGTATCACACCTTATCTGGACGAGCGTTGGGATTGACGAGAATAAAGATGTAGAGCTAATAAATGCATATATGTTTTATGCACGCCATTTGAATTTTTATTATTGATTTTTTTACGTGTGAGTTATCAACTTTTAGTAAAGTATTATCCCCACTGCAATTGTTAGTCATTTACGCTGCCAGATGAACGCGAGTTGAAGCAATCCAACTACGACAGAGGAGGGATATTCAGTATGGTCACAGCGATTACGGCTTTCCTGATTTACCGTATCGTCGAGGCATCTCTCTCTACAATGTACAATGTTTATGATCAGCGAAGTTAACCCTCCCGTGGGTATTAAAGTTACCTGTAATACGACTACCGCAATAACCTGGCACGGTAAGAGCGGGACGGTTGCCTGCTTGAAGGATCTGCAGAGAAGGTCACGTACAACCGCCTGAAGGAAGTGATCAGCCAGCCGCGGAATCGCAACAGGCCGCAGACGCAGGTCAGTATCCGCTACGACCCGCTCGGACGCTGCATTAGCAAAATGCGCCAGCAGAGGCTGGGCGGACAGCAAATCGGCAAGCCCCTCACCACCCGGTTTTTCTGGGAAGGGTTCCGCCTGCTGCATGAGCTGCATGGAGACGTGCCGGTGATTTACGTCAAAAGCGACCATGACAGCTACGACCCGCTGGCGCGTATTGATGGCGTTGATGTCCCGGAGATCTTCTGGTTCCACTGCCAGCCCAACGGCACGCCGGAGGGGATGACGGATATCGAAGGGCAGGTGCGCTGGGAAGGGGTGAACAACGCCTGGGGCAAGCTGTTGCAGGAGAGCGAGACACAGGGAGCAGGATATTCTCAGACCTGCGGATGCAGGGGCAACACCTGCATCGCGAGACAGGGCTGCACGACAATTTGTTCCGGTATTACGACCTGGGCTGCGGACGGTTTACGCAGCAGTACCCTATAGGGCTGGCGGGGGGGATAAATCTTTACCTGTATGCGTTGAATGCGCTGGGGTGGGTGGATCCGTGGGGGTTGAAATCCAAGTTAAAAAAATGACTTACTGCCTGGACAATCACATCACTTAAATCAGGATGCTGCATTCCGTGACATTATACCTACTAATAGTGGAGCAGCGATCAAATTAGATGGTAATGCGTTTACTCCACCAGGTACTCCGCACTATGAAGCTCATAAATCTTTAGAACAGTTTTGGAATCAATTTAGGAAAGGTGGCGCTTCATACCGAGAAATGCCTTCCAACCTCCAATATACTCAGGCATTGAAGCATTCACTGGAGGCGGCAGGATTACCAGCAAATCAGGTTAAAGAAGCTGTCAGGTATAGTATTCAAAATCGAATAGAACATGGTGCGCTTGGTGGCATGAACGTACCTAGGATCTCCGGAAGAATAAATCAGGTTAAAACATGAAAATATCCCAGTTAGCAATAGACAGGTTGAATAAAAATAATTGGTTTGTTAATCTTGGTATGGCGACGACACTCCCCGGGGTTATCCAAACTAAGTCCCTTAGCTTATTTATAAAAGGCTTGAAAAGTGATGAATGGGAAAGTGCCACTTTGGAGGCTGGTAATGAAATAACGGGTTTTCTCGCAAAAAAACATACTAGCAAATATCAATACTGGAACTCTTTGGTCAAAGACGCTAAGAAAGTTGTGGAGAATGATATTATCCCAAAAATCACCTTCCCAGAGTCTGAGATAGTTACAATGACTGAGAGCTTAAAATGGGACCTTATGAATTTCTTGCTTGAAGAGGCGTATAGTTCTCTACTACAAGAGCCATTCTTTTTTGACGGATTAATTAGTGTTTATGAAGCTGGGCATATGCCCTGTGGATGGTCAGGTACTTGGCCAGCGGGAAAACTGGTTATTTATTGATACATTGCCCGCAATAAAAAATCCACGCTAAGCTTGGATTATTTCATTCAAAACATATCAAACGTTAAACAAGAAGTTCATCACGTCGCCATCTTTAACGATGTAATCTTTATCGACGGGACATCTTTACCGGCAATGCCCAACGCCCGTCGCCGCGCCGCTGGTCCCGCCGCTGGGATTACGACTACCGTAATAACCTGGTGCGGGAAGTACGGGACGATAACCCGTTTAACTGGTACCGCTGGCAGTACGACAGCGCCGGGGCCTGCTCGCTCAGGACGGCTCGCTGCCCGGTCAGGAGCAGTGGCGCTGGGATGCGGCTGGTAACCCGTTAGAGGGCGCTGGAGAGAAGATTGCCCATAACCGGGTCACGCAACTGAACGGTATTCGCTGGCGCTATGACATCCACGGCCGTACCGTAGAGAAGGATAACGGCCAGATCCGGCACTACCAGTACGATGGCGAACACCGCCTGGGGCAAGCTGCTCCGGGAGAGCGAGATGCAGGGATCAGGATATTCCCAGAACGAGCGGATGCAGGGGCAACACCTGCATTGTGAGAGAGTTGCACGACAATCTGTTCAGGTATTACGACCCGGACTGCGGACGGTTTACGCAGCAGGACCCGATAGGGCTGGCGGGGGGATAAATCTTTACCAGTATGCGCCGAATGCGCTGGTGGGATCCTATAGGTTTAACCGCTTGCAAAAATGGAAGCCCTAAACGGTCAGTGAGAAACATGTCATTTGCTGACTGGATTAAAAGAAAGGCAAAAGGTGGGAATAATACCCATGTGTATTTAGGATTTAGAATCACTGAAGAACCGCTAAACCGCGGTCATGCACGGAGCATAGAATAAGCAGTTATTCACAATAATTCCCATTTTGAAAATTCTATCAATAGCATAAGTCCTACAAGAAAGTTATACTCGGATGCTGTTTTGTGGGGTGGAAACTGGCTTAAAAACGATGGGATTAATGTAAAATGGCCGACAGACTTACAGTAGTGTCAGGAAATGAAAAGCAAAAAAAGTGGCCAAAAGAAGGCGATGTTTTTTACTTCCAGTTAAATGATGATCGATTAGGCTATGGTATGGTCGCCCTGGGTAAAATAGATGTCGGCCCATTCAAAAATGCTATAGTTATATATATATGTGACTATTTTACATCTTCGCTTCAAGAAGATGCTGTATTGGCAAAAGATAATTTGCTATTGCCACCAATTATTACTGATAATTCATGTTGGAAAAACGGTTATTTCGTAACGTTTAAAACTATCGAAACGAGCGAAGTGGATATTTTACCACAGCATTATTTTAAAAATCCTGTCAGAAATAAAATATATGATCAGCATGGAATGCCAATTGAATCGCCGACTGAGAATATACCAGTCGGTGAAGAGTCGATTCAATTCTATAAAAGCATTATAAAATCTATAGAAAGCTTTGTTAACTAATAGGCTAGACCGGGGAGGTATTTCCGGCCTTTGCTTACGCAATGAGAAAATCATAAGCATACAAACAGATACTACCACTTTAGCTATTTATGATTTGATGTCATTAAAGCATAGAATTAATGAAGACGTAGATTGGTGGAGTCTTCCAGAAGATGAAGTAGAAGAGGTAAATAAAGGGGATGTATTATTTCTCAATCTTGGGGATGATGGCGCCTATAAAGTCAATATTAAAAAAATTTACCTAAAGACATGTTTGGAATGAGTGACGGAAAACACTTCAAGGAAGCGAACAGACAATTATATTATAAAATGAATAATGACCCATCATATAGAGCTTCCCTTGAGGAAAAATTCCCGGGAATATTTGAAAAGGTTTCACCAGGTAAGCGTGGCGCGTTCCTAAGAACAGCTCCAACAGGTTCTGGTTGGGAAACAACTTGGCATCATCATGAGCGAGTTGGTGGGTTGTTACAATTGGTTAATTGGCCAGATCATAACTCAAGGCATCTGGATTATGACCCGAAAGGATATGGTGGAAGAAAAACTTGGGGGGGTCTCGATGCAGATAATTGTGAGGGTATAATGAATACATATACATCTATAGATGAATTAATAGCAAGTCTTTCTCAGTTAGAGCCTGGTGAATGGATTTATACTAATATAAACACATGGGAAGCACGGCCTGAAGATACTCACTTCTTTTATATTTCTTGGGATTATATCCAAAGTTTGGAGGATGACGAAATATACCTTGATGAAGAGGATCTGGAAATGCCATTAGCAGTAGAAACTTTTTCTTTGAAAGGATGGATGTTAGTCAGTTCTTTGAACTATATTGTGAAGAATAAAAATAGTGGAGGTCATGGGAATAAATGGTTTATCGATGAGGTGAATTATTATAGGGAAAATGACACATATAGAACATGATTTTAATAATGATGAGCAGTTCGCTTAATTAAGCAACCAATTCGAAATGCCTTGACAAAAGCCCACGCTCTGTCGTTTCTGGAATGCGGGGCGGAAAAGCTCCCATAGCGCATGATACACAGTGGAGCGGGAAAAATAGATCTTATGTCCTACACCAGAGAACCCCTATCCAACATGGAGGCGGTATTTATGATGATTGATAATTAAGTAATCGTTACAACAAAATATCACCTTGACATTCTAGAGCGTGCTTATCATTTTTGAGGTATAATATGCAAAGACAAGTGCTTATCGAACTAATAAGGAAAATCCAACACTGCGAAGGGACAGAAGAAGAAGCTGATAATGACATCGACCTCCTTTGTAGAAGTGTCGCAGATCCTCAGGCAGCTAATTATATTTATTATGAAGAACTTAGCGCAGAAGAAATTGCGGATAAAATTATAAGTTATAAACCACTTCAATTATAAGTAGTATTCGGGGGGCGCAATGAGTCCCCCATATTGAAAAAACCCATCCCAAAGCTTGGTTTTTTTTCATTCAAAACAAGTCAAACGTTAAACAAGAAGTTCATTACGTCGCCATGTTTAACGATGTAATCTTTATCGATGGGACAACTTTACCGGCAATGCCCAGCGCCCGTCGCCGCGCCGCTGGTCCCGCCGCTTGGAGTACGATTATCGCAATAACCTGGTGCGGGAAGAACGGGACGATAACCCGTTTAACTGGAACCGCTGGCAGTACGACAGCGCCGGGGCCTGCTCGCTCAGGACGGCTCGCTGCCCGGTCAGGAGCAGTGGCGCTGGGATGCGGCTGGTAATCCGTTTGAGGGCGCTGGAAAGAAGATTGCCCATAACCGGGTCACGCAACTGAACGGTATTCAGTGGCGTTATGACATCCACGGCCGTACCGTAGAGAAGGATAACGGCCAGATCCGCTGGCACTACCGGTACGACGGCGAACACCGCCTGACGGAGGTTATCAGCCAGCCGCGGGATCGCAACAGGCCGCAGATGCAGGTCAGCTTCCGCTACGACCCGCTCGGACCACGCATCAGCAAAACGCGCCCGAGTAAAGATGAAGCGATTGCATCAGCTTCTGAGCGCGGTGGTAAAGGCGGATTGGTCCCAAATAATCGTGGTGATAAAGCCATATGGGTTAATCATGATAGCCGACCAGGATTTAACCCTGGATAAAAATATCCTTTCTCGTTTTAATGATAAAATCACTTCATTCCAGATTGAAAAGAAAGATGCTAAAGGTAATTGGAAGAAATGTGGTAAGAGGATTACGTAATGATTTTTGAAATGTTTATACATAAAATTGAACACTTCACTAATGCGAGAGCAGAGATTGAAAGTTTTGGAAAATATATCTATGTTCAGGATGAACCGGACCTATTCCCCGTTTGTTTTAAAAAAGAAAATGGGAAGCATGTAGAGTTGAGTCGTTGGCAAACTTGCTTTCCTAAAGTTATGTTTCAGCGTGCGTTAAACAAGTTAGGCCTAAGTGAAGATGGTAAGTATGCATTTGAAGTTTTCCTTTCTCGATTAGGTTATTTATTTCAAATAGATAACCGACAGCGTATAGATAAAGATATCTTTATCTTGTTTTATATCTATCAACTGTTTTCTTTAAAAGATAACAAAGAAGATTACGCTATAAAAGCAAAAATCTTTTTTTTAAGATTTTTGTGTTTTGAAATGGGCATGGATGATGACTCTTATAATTTGCTATACATTACTAAAGATGGGATTTGTATAAATACTTCTCAGCATGGTAATGTCTCAATATTGTCTTTGCTTGAGCAATTTTATGTACAATTTGAAAAAAGGAAAAACTTTGAAGATATTAAGTCTATAAAGCATTATCAATCATCAGTGTTGAATTTTTTGTTTGTTGCGAACAACGATAGAAATCACCTGTCTTTTAATGATAAAAACTGCTACCTTTGCGAACCTGATAGTTTTATTAATACTTATGAGAAATCTAAAAAAACAATTTATAGAGCCTTGGAACAGTGTTTTGACAAGTATCAATCCACGAAGAATTTACTAATATCAAATTTCATTCTAATGAATTATTCGTATTATATTGTTAGAAATAATTTGACAGATCTAAAAAGTTTAAGAAGACATGTTTCTTCAGATATGTTTAGACAAATAATTTCCTCTATAGTGTACAGAGGTTTTTTTGTGAATGAAGACGAGATATTTAAGGTGGTTGGCAATGAATATGACATCAGCCTTGAAAAAAATGAAGCTCGAATGCGTTTTAATTTAATATATCCGATTTAAGGCATTAATGTTAGATCACTGTCGGGGGCATTAGGTTTGGATTTTCAAACCGCTGTAGAGCACTCGATTCTTAAAGGCAAAACTATGGCAGGACAATAGATTTACGGTTTGCTCGTTGTAAGTTGAAAACTTGGTATCTCTCATACCGTGCCTTGGCGGATGCCTCTATTAATCGTGCGGATTATTTTCTTAACTAGAGGATACTTTATTGGAAAAAATAATTTGTTATTTCCGCCAACTATTACGGATAATTCATGTGGTAAAAGGGTCATTTTGTAACTTTTAAAAATATCTACATGAGCGAGGCAAATGTCTTCTCCTTTAAAGTCCCTAAGCGGATGGCGGATTTAAAAGAAGAAAGTGTAATACCTCTGGTTGGTTATCGTACTAATCCGTTACATCAACGGGGATTAACTCCTAAGTGTGTGGATCCGACAACGCCAGGTAGATCGTATGAATTACCACCAATATGGGCAGAATGGCTTGAAGAAGTAGCGATTCCAGTCTCGGGTGTGTAAAATAGGTTATTATATGAATATTAATAAAGATGAAGAACTCCTTGTGATAATAAAGAACGAAGGAAGATTTTATTGGTTCGTGGCCTTTAAAGAAATGTGGATTTTAGACAGAGCAAAATGGGTAGAAGATTTTGTGAAAAGTGGGATGGAAATAAACCTACAGGATATCCATAAGGAAAGATATAACATACCAGTTGTAAATGAAGAAAACGCAAAGATATTCATTGATGGTTTAATCAAAGATGCTTATTTATATAATAAGGATGATATAGCTGCGGAGTTTTATAATAGGCTTTCGCAAAAAACCACCTGGTGGGATATATATGATCTAATGCCAGATTTGTTTATAGACTTTGATAATAAAAGACTATATTCCCAATATGTCGAAAGTATGCATTATCACAAATATGTTCCTGATGATTGGCAAGGTGAACTTGTTGATTTCTGTAGTGATGGATCGTTACCTCAAGATGAAATGTTATGGATAAAAAATGAGACAGATCATAGGAGCATTGTAATCTCTAAAGGGTAAAAATATATTTCCAACATACCATTTTTTTTGAGTGTGCAATGGTAGATGCATCATGTTAATCTTTAACCATTGTGCTGAATTGTGAAGAAGATGGAATTTACTATAATTTAATTCTTGTTCCGAATGGATGGGTGTAAATGATTGATTTTTATGCTGATATTTTATCAGGGAGAGCGCTAGGTAACGTGTTTTTGGGTGAAAATATAAGTAAATATATGAATGAGTTATATACCGATTTTAAGGTAAATTACTTTGATTATTTTTTGCCTGATGATGAGAAAAGGCTTGCATATATTGTAGATGACACTATCACAATCGCTACCCTTGAAGATGGAACGATCATTTCGATTGGTTGTAATGTAAGCTATAAGGGGAGGTATAATAACATATTACAAACAGGTCAAACGATGAGGCAAATAATCGACTTGACTAATAAACAACGCATTTTTAATGGTTTCATTATTATAAATGACGACTTTGGTTTTTCATTTGAGTTGCCAGCGCCTTATGATGAAATCGCAGATAGCATTGCACATGTTCCACTGGATCTCGTTCTTAATGAAATCCGTGTAGCTGATTACTCTGACTGGAATCCTCAAAAAATATAACGCTGAAATGTGAGTTGGGATTGATACTACAGATTATAACTTGACATAATAGTGTTTTTAATTATTTCATAAAAGATTAAGTATTGAAAATTATGCATGCAATAATACATGTCCAAACAAATACAGCAACAATTGTGATTTATGATTTAATCTCACTAAAACATAGACTTAACGATGATGTAGATTGGTGGAGCCTTCCAGAAGATGAAGTTGAAGAAATAAATAAAGGTAATGTGTTATTTCTCAATCTTGGAGATGATGGAACCTATAAAGTCCATATTAAAAGAGATGTTGATGAATGTACCGGGTCGCTATTTTTAAACGTACCTTCTGGAAAGGTTTTCATTGGGGCGGGAGAAGATGTCACTGGCGGAGATCTTGAGCCTGACGACTCAGATGCCATTTCAGGTGAGTTTATTACTTTAGAACCTGGTAGTTACGAAGTTAAATATAAAAAGCAAGATTCAGAAGTTCTAATTTCCTTTGTAAAAGCAACGATTACTGAAAACTCATTAGAAGAGGGAGTTTATCTTTGAATGAGAAAAAAGAATACTACAAGTAGTTCATCACGTAGCCATTTTTAACAATTTTCTTTTTCCTTCTGCACGCATCTTGCTTGCTTTTTTGCACCTTGCTTACTCTTACCCTCAATAATCAGTTATTATACTCGCGACGAATATCCGCAACCTCAGGATAGTCCTCATAGTTGCTGACTACCCGCAGCGAGTACGACCTCCTCGGGCTTCTGCATCGTCGGGATGTTTTACCCGGCAACGAGCCGCCAGGTGCTGGGCGGACAGCTCACCGGTAAGCCGGCGACCACCTGGTTTGTCCGGGAAGAGTTCAGCCTGCTGCAGGAACTGCATGGAGACGTGCCGCTGACCTACGTCTACACTGATTTGAGAGATATAGTTTAGGGAGGTAACACAGGACTAGATGCTCATCAAGCGGGGCAAAAAGCTACTATGAAAGATCTTGTAGAAGGTTATGACCCTAAAACTGGCCCGTCAATTTTAGTACCTTAAGAAAGCCATACTATATCAAAAGGTGGCGTCGGTATTGTTTCACGAAGAAAATTAATCCTTCAACTGGCTAACCATTTGCTAATGCGAGGGAACTGCTTGCTAGAGACATCTTAGAATTAAGGCGAGTTTATCAAGACATTGCAAACAGCGTTCTTCAGAAATTAATCGCAAAAAATAAAGCAATGTATCCTGAAATGAGAAAATCAAAACCTAAAGGTAAAAGTAATTGTAGGAGATAATGTGAATAAAGATGAGTTAGTTGTGAGATCATTACTTGCCGAGCTTTTAGGCGATACGCTAAATTATTATATTGATAATCTATCTGATTTATCCAAGTCAAATGGTGATGAAGATCCTTATTCGCGGGCAAGAAGTGTAATTCATAAACTATCCCCAGAAGAACAGGAGAAAATTTTCAATTTCCTTAGGTTGGTCATTGTAGATACAACTTCTACTGTTCTCGGAACAATCGATGGTTCACGTTTCCCTCCAAATATTGATGGGGGTTTTAAACTTGAATATGACGGCGATGAAATACAAGGCTCCTTACAAGATGAATTAATTTCAAGATCTGAAGAGCTTGGTGTTTATAAATAAAGATTCTATCAATCTTTAACCATTGCGCTGAATATATAGAGCATTGATAAGAAAAATTGGGTTTTTATTCCATATTTTATTATGCAATTAATGGCTGGTTAGTTTCAGGAAAGAAACAATAATTGCCCTTATTAATAATTACAACTAATTCATCAATAAATGCGAACCTAATGGAGATAATATTTATCTTAATATAGGATTTATTCATTTATAGGTAAGCCGATATGGAAAAGCAAGATTTAATTGATCAGTTAAATGAAGTTGAAAAGATTATACACACGTCTTTACCTTCTGAATATAAGCGCTTTATGATTGAGAACGTCAAAGATAGCTACTCTTATGAAATTCAACGAGCAAATGGTGGCCAGCTTTATGTTTTCAATTGTTTTGACTTGCTTGAAAGAAATAATACATACACAATTCATTCGGTGGAGCCTGACGTTTTATTGATTGGTCAAGATGGTGATTTGGGATACTTTTTGAATTTGCGTAAAGGTACTGATGAGATTTATTCTTTAGATCTTGGAGCGTTAGGAAGTCTGGACATGGATAAAGAAAGTAATAGCATATTTAGGCTATAATGTTTGATTTATTAATCATCTAGTTCAGAACATTGAAAAATCCACGTCAAATCGTGAATTTTTTTCAAAACAAATCAAATATTGAAAAGTAGTTTATCACATCGCATTTTTTAATGATATAATCTTCCCCTTCCACACCCAGCGCTGCGCCGCTGGTCCCTCTGCCTGGATTACGATTGCCGCAATAACCTGGTGTGGGAAGAGCGTTAGCGAGGGTATTGAATTAACAACATAAAATATCTTTCTTTACTCAAAATATTGGTTAATAAGACTTTGCGAGCTCCTAATGACTAGATTAAATAATTTAGCATATGCACTTCAACAAATGATTTTAGAACTATCCGTAAATGGAAATAATGAATCTGCCGCTTTTTTTCAAACTCACTATGATATGATAATCAAGTCAGGATATACAATTTCTGGTGAAGTGCTTGAAAAACTATCAACTTGCATGTCAATGTCTCAATACGCTAACTTCTCCCACAGGGAAACTCAACTATTAGACAATATTGTAAATAACGCAATTGAAGTTAAAATTAGAATGCACAATAATAGCTAAATACTTTCATAAGATCTGACTTGATTTAAAAATGGAATCGGCCATGATTTTTCCAACAAATTAAAATATCTTTTATTTATCTAGTATATTAGTCTTTAATATTGGGAGACAATTGGAGATGCCTATGTATGTGGATAATATTACTGGCGAGTTTTGTTTTCCCAAAACTCTGGTGCTCACACCCTTTATAACAAAAAAAGAAATAATGGAGAGTAATTGTTTAAATTGGGATCCTTGGCCAGACAAAGGGGATAAAACTGTATCTTATAGGACTATTTTTGACATAAAAGGAAACAAACAGGGTGATATCTATTTAATTGTTAATTTTGTTCAATGTAATGATATAAATGCTATTATTGGTAGTTGGAGTTTTGCTCCTGCAGAGTTAATCGATGGGGAGCAAAAGAAACCAGAGGGAAAGGTTACAAAAAGGCTAAGGGATTGGTTTAAAGAAAAAACTAATATCAACCTTCCAATTTATGGTTCATGGGGGCATATTGATGCGTCATATGACTATTGGAATTGTTCAGGCACTATTTTTTGCAATTATCGTTCCAGTTTCAGAGATGATAAATCCTGGAAGGATTACTGTAAATGGAATAGCATTAAGCTTTAATTGGGGATGGGGTGCCGCATTGGGGGGGATTACGTTGAACTCTGTGGAGAAAAACTGTAGGCAGATTATGAGCCCAAAAAGAACTAAATATTACTCTATCTGGTTTGTTGGTATATAACACCTTAAATAAATTCGCAAGTTTTTTGATCGTCTGGCCAAATAATATATGAATCATTTCAGTAACTGTGAAAAAAAGATTGGACGTGCAGATATTGCTAAAAATGAAGAGGAATTATCTATTATTCTTCCTGATGATTTCATTTCACATTATCTGCAATTTAATGGTGGCATTCCTGAGAAAAGTTGGTGGGCCGATGATGAAGATTTTGAACCAGTAGAGGTGGCTGGGTTTAAACCGTTTATTTATAATAGTCAGACAAATGATGACCCAAGATCTTTAATTGGTGGTTGCTATATCAGCATGTTGGATAGGCAAGTGATCCCAAAAAACCTTTTTCCCTTCGCAAATGATTGGGGAGGGAATTTCTTCTGTCTGGATTTAGATAATTACTCAATTGTATACTTTGCTACAGATTCTTTTGATGAGTATTTGACTATGCAAGAGAATCATATAAAACTTCAAAGATATCTGACAAATTCATTTTCCAACTTTGTTAATGGATTGGTAACAGAAGAAAATCTTTCTTAAGAAGCCATTAAATGTTAGCAATATATTCACTACAATTAATAAGGATAAATGTAAATTGAATAAGATGCCAGATAATTCAATTGTTGTTTTTGATGTGGCTGGGACTAGTGTAAAAATACGTGTTTCGGGAAGTGGTTTAATTAACAAAATGCAGGCGATAGGTTTTTCATTAAAAGATGAGTTTATGGTGATACCTGTAATTGACGAACGGAATAAACAAAGAATAATAAGACTGTTAGTTGAAGAAGGAGCTCTTTTTTTATTTGGACATGGTTGGTATCCATCTGAAGTAATAGAATACTATAAAGAACAAAACATCAAATTTGGTAAATATAAAATTATTTACTGGAGTAATAGAAATACATATCATATAGAGGAAAGATAATCCCTCATAAAATAAATCCTGGAGGGCACTAATCAACCATTTTGATAATTTTCAAAGTACAGGAAGAAAAAATACTTTTGTTTTGCCGGCTGACGGCGTTTTTTTTACTTAAAATTGAATAAGTCAAAGGAAGTAAATGTTGTCTGTAGCTTCACAGTTCATACCCTGAATACGACCAGGGTAGTGTTCAACGGTTGCATGCTGAAAATAGAGTTATTAATTACAACATGATTGATATTTTCCCTGAGGAACTATGATAAATTTGCAATCTCATAATGAAGTATTGGATTTTCTGGAGTTGTTTTTTCAAAAATATATTCTTGATTATAATTGCCTCCAGGATATGCAATCTATTTTAGAGGGCTGTCGAAAAGAAAAAACGGTGTCTATTCGAGCCATAGACTTATGCTTTATGGTATACAGACGAAAGACTCAAGATTATAGAGTCCTTACTCATGAGGAACAGGAGATATGGAGGCAGTTGTTCAATATATGGCAATAAATTTTTATAAGCAAAACTGGCAAGAGATGACGGATATCAAAGAGCAGTAACTGTGGTGCAGGGTGTAATATTGGTAACGTTTTTATCAGAGCAGTCAGGTGTAACGAGAATAAAAATCGAGGTAAGGTAATGAACAATAAAAACATACAAATAGTTAATCTACTGATTTCGCATAGTCAAATATTGTTACGATCCCGAGACTATGATGAGAAACTGAGTCAGTGGGGGAAAGGAAATATTTCACAAGGTGCTGTACTTCATAAGGATTATGTAATATTTGATCCACTGCCAGAAGATGCATTTGGCGCAAACGTGAATATCAAAGTAGAACTATCTTTCAAATTAGATGAGAATTCTCAGCGCTGCATCGTTGTGCCATTTTTTGTTACGGAACAACATAAACTACAAGTCGCTTCAGCAACTGAAAAATTTGATTTAAGCTTAGGATTAAATGATAAAACTTATTCACTGTTTTATGAAGTTTGTGAAGGAGATGAAATTTATTATAATTTCACGCTCGTACCGACAAAAGAAACTGTTGCAGCTAAGTTTTTGCTAGACGATCCCTGGGGTGGAATAAAAAATCATCCTCTTAAAGAAGGTGTTTTTTAAATTTAAAGCTAAAATTGGATGTGCTAAAATAAATCGAAATAAGAGCTCAGAGAAGCCTGTCATGAATTACGATTCATATAACGAAGTACTCGATTACCTCATCGTTTTTTTCAACGAAAGAGTGAATTCATCAATTTATTTAGAAAAAATAATGACTTTGATTGAAGGATCTCGCTCTGAAAAAACGGTGATGATAAGAGCTATTTATGAAACATACATGCAGTATGTAAAACAAAATAAAGATGGCATAAAAGTTATCGCTGGGGAAAAAGAAATGTGGATTGACTTATTGCACCATTGGCAATAAGACTTTATTGCTATGTGGATATTATTGTAGATGTTATAACAAATGTGATTTTACACGGAAAATTATCGTCATATAGTTGTTATCATGTTAAGTCGACTATATCATTAAGATCTTGTTAGACAGTCAAAAGTAAAGCAGGGGAACATGATTGAATTCAATTTAAATCCGATTACCGGTGATCTGACATTTGATGATCTTCCTTTGGGAATTGAGACTGAAGAAGGATTTTGTAAGAGTGGATTATACCACGAATTAAACAAGCGAAAAGCTGTAAATAAAACCATGCCGAATCACTACCTTGTTGACTCAGTAGCGTTTTTCGACAAAGAATTTCAAGTTACTATACGCCCGTTGTGCTATGGTTTTCCTTTTATGATTCATCTTGTTGATAAAAACAGTCAGTATTATAACGCATTAAATGACTGGAATGCGCGAGCTAATATTCACATGCTAAATGAATCAGTGAAAAGCTTATCTGATTGGCTAAAAGAATCACTCAATCTGGACACGCCTGATACCACGGAAACAGACATGATTAGGTGGCGCTTTGAATGGGGGCGGGTTTCTGTCTCATATGAGATAAAATCATTTAATCACGGGATATATTTAACCTGGAATATAATGTAGTCACTTCCAGACAAGGTGGTTTAGATATGTTAGAAATGAATTTTGATGTTAATAGTGGCTTTGTGGCTATTAACAATTACCCCCTCGAGTTAAAGGATGTTGAGACTTTTAAAAACTCCGAATTTTACATGTTATTCTCTCCGTTGAATACAATAGGCTCTTATTATTTCTCTATTGATAATATCGATTGGAAAGATCAAACTTTCATATTAGAACTGAGGCCTTCTGTGTTTTCTTTTTCTCCTTGCATATTCCTTACCAGTAAGAATGGGAATTTTTATAAAACTTTATGGGATTGGGATAAAAGAGCCAATTTGCGTAATTTATCTGAAGAAGAACAGCGCTTGACAGCATGGGTTGAGAGTGAAATAACCTCACGCCCTAAACTTAAAATTAGTACGCCTCCATACGGAACTCAGTGGCATCATGAGTGGGGAAGCATTATTGTACAGTCTAATGAGAAAAGCTTCGACTGTGGAATTTATATCGAATGGAATGTTTGACTGAATGACATTATTGATTAATAAAATTAAAAGGTTATAGAAAATGAGAATAACTAATCGACTGAAAAAGAAGGTACTAGTCCTGGATGGCATAGATAATGACTTTTTAGATTCTGGCGCAGAAATAGCATGCCCTGAATGCGAGGGAGTAATAATCTATTCTATCGTAAACTCATATGAATTTGACTCGCTCTCTGAAGAGGTGAAAGACTTTTTTGTTAAGAAAATGAGAGGTGTGAAGTTTGTTAGTGAACATAAGAAGTATATCTACGATGAAAGCCAATTATATGTTTCGAAAAACACTTGTTCAAAGTGTGTAAAGGAATTTTCTACTGTATTAACGTATAAAGAAGTGCAGCCAGCACGATACCGGGTATATCTTGTGGGGCTTTTTGAAGGTGATTTGAAACAGATCAAACTTTAAAAGTTGAGGTTTACCGATGATTGAAAATCTCATTTGTATTAAAGAAAATGACCTGCTTCAGTGGGCGTGTGCTGAACGTAACATACGGGTTAGGATGCCATTTTTAGACTCTGCAATGGTCGACTCAACACGCCAGTTAGTCTTTGCGTTAAGCGAACCAAAGCCATTACCAACTATTTTGACCATCTTCAGTGCTCAGGGCGAAAAACTATTTTGGTCTGCACCTCCTGAAGGCGCTATTTTCTATTACTTAACTTTCAACCAGTCAAAGGAAGTAATTGTGGCCTGTAGCTATGTGGTAAAGCAAAACGGCTGGCATGACTGGTTCTATTCGTGGAATAGGAAGAATAACGCGTTGTCTCGATCGGGCCCTGCATATTAAGATCAAATGTGCCCAAAATGATAACGATACCCGATGGCAACAGAGGAACTGCATAAGCAATTCCAACAAACGGCTAAAAACACAGCTGAGAGGCAAAGGATGAGCACGGTTTATATTGTCATTTTAACCTATATCAAACCACTCGAAGAGATTGACGCAGCAATACCTGCGCATGTCGAGTGGCTAAAAAAAGGGTATGCAGAGGGAATTTTCCTCGCATCCGGAAAACGGGTGCCGAGAATCGGTGGGGTCATTCTCGCGAAATGTGAGAGTCTTGCCTCTCTTGAAGAGCGATTACGCGAGGATCCTTTTCAGAGGTTAAAGCTCGCGACGGCTGAAATCATTCCTTTTGAACCCAGCATGAAAACAGAACTCTTAGACAATGTCTTTTGACCCCGCAATAAAAAAACCACGCCAGGGCGTGGTTTTTTTTCATTCAAGACGACTCAGACGTTGAACAGGAAGTTCATCACATCGCCATCTTTAACGATGTATTCTTTCCCTTCCGCACGCATCTTGCCGGCTTCCTTCGCGCCTTGCTCACCCTTGTAGGTGATGAAATCTTCAAACGCGATGGTCTGCGCACGAATAAAGCCTTTCTCGAAGTCGGTGTGGATTTTACCCGCAGCCTGAGGCGCAGTTGCACCCACTGGAATGGTCCAGGCACGCACTTCTTTCACGCCAGCGGTGAAGTAGGTCTGCAGGTTGAGCAGGGCATAACCAGCACGGATAACGCGATTCAGCCCCGGCTCTTCCAGGCCCAGTTCTGCCATAAACTCATCACGCTCTTCGTCATCCAGTTCGGCGATATCGGCTTCTACTGCGGCACAAACCGGAACCACGACAGAACCTTCTTTCTCGGCGATAGCACGCACCTGATCGAGGTACGGGTTATTTTCAAAACCGTCTTCGTTCACGTTGGCAATGTACATGGTTGGCTTCAGCGTCAGGAAGCTCAGGTAGCGGATGAGCTCTTTCTCGTCTTTGCTCAGATCCAGAGAACGCAGCATGCCCGCGTTTTCCAGCTGTGGCAGACATTTTTCCAGCACCGCCAACTCGGCTTTGGCATCTTTATCGCCACCTTTGGCTTTCTTGGAGATACGGTGGATCGCACGCTCGCAGGTATCAAGATCCGACAGCGCCAGCTCGGTGTTGATGACATCAATATCTTCAGCCGGGTTTACTTTACCCGCTACGTGAATGATGTTGTCGTTCTCGAAGCAGCGTACAACGTGGCCGATCGCTTCGGTCTCACGGATGTTGGTCAGGAACTGGTTACCCAGGCCTTCACCTTTGGATGCGCCTTTTACCAGGCCCGCGATGTCCACGAACTCCATGGTGGTCGGCAGAATACGCTGCGGCTTCACGATTTCCGCGAGCTGATCCAGGCGCGGGTCAGGCATTGGCACCACGCCAGTGTTAGGTTCGATGGTACAGAACGGGAAGTTCGCCGCTTCGATACCCGCTTTGGTAAGCGCGTTAAACAGGGTGGATTTGCCCACGTTTGGCAGACCGACGATACCGCATTTGAATCCCATTTCTAAATCACCTTAATATCTTGATAATCAATCCGTTAACGATAACCGATTGATGAAAAGTAAATAACTACGCCTATTATACACGTAACCCGCATCACGCGCGGTAAAAAAGCCGTACTGGATGGATTATTGCGCTTTAAAAGCGTGCAAGCGGTTTGTCGCTTTGGTTAAGCCATCTTTCAGCCAGATTTCGGTGCAGCGCGCCGCTTCGTCTACCGCCTCGTCTATCAGTTTCTGCTCTGAAACCGGGGGCTTACCTAGCACAAAACCGACAACTTTGTTTTTATCGCCCGGATGGCCGATTCCCACGCGCAAACGGTGGAAATTCGGGTTATTGCCCAGCTTGCTGATGATGTCTTTCAGACCGTTGTGACCGCCGTGCCCGCCGCCCAGCTTGAATTTCGCTACGCCTGGGGGGAGATCCAGCTCATCGTGGGCCACCAGAATCTCATCCGGATTAATACGATAAAACGTTGCCATCGCCGCTACCGCTTTACCGCTCAGGTTCATAAAGGTGGTGGGCACCAGTAAGCGAACATCCGCGCCTGCGAGGTTGATACGTGAGGTATACCCGAAGAATTTAGGTTCTTCACGCAGGGGAGCACGTAACCGCTCGGCCAGCAGATCGACGTACCATGCTCCGGCATTGTGGCGGGTGGCCGCATACTCTGCGCCGGGGTTGGCGAGGCCGACAATCAGTTTAATCGTCACGATTCAATTCCTAATGGGTTCCAGATCTGGCGCGTAGTTTACTGTCTGGCGCGCCGCTTGACAAAATTCTGCGATCGTCTCAGCGAAATACGAATAATTTCTTATTTGAACAATTAGAATTTCAAGCTGTTCAAAGCCTTATTTGTAAACTTTTGTTTGGGAGTTATCTGTAATTGTGATCATTCACGCAACTCATAAAAGGGGCGTTGTCTATACTTTACACACAAGGATTAGGGGCTTTTCCCCTGACAACCCAAAGTTCCGGAGGTGACATATGAAACGCAAAAACGCTTCGCTACTCGGTAACGTGCTGATGGGTTTGGGGCTGTTTGTGATGGTTGTCGGCGTAGGTTATTCAATATTAAACCAGTTGCCGCAGCTTGATCTCCCGCAATACTTCGCGCATGGCGCGGTTCTGAGCATCTTCCTCGGTGCGGTATTGTGGCTCGCCGGGGCACGCGTGAGCGGCCATGAGGAAGTGTGCGATAAATACTGGTGGGTGCGCCACTACGATAAACGCTGCCGTCGCGACCAGCATAAGCACAGCTAGTACCAGGACGAAAGAATACCGAAACGACTCCCCAGGGAGTCGTTTTTTTTTGCATCAAGGGTTGACCCTCACGTAACGTAAGGCACCAGAGTGGCGGCACTGGCAAAGAAAAGGAGCAGTTATGTTGATTCAGGTGGGTGAGCTGGCGAAGCGGGCCGGCATCACCGTGCGAACATTGCATCACTATGAACAAACAGGAGTGTTGCTGCCTTCTGCCAGAAGCGCGGCAGGTTACCGGCTTTATAACCTGGCGGATGTCCAGCGTCTGCACATGATTCAGGCGCTGGCAAAAGCGGGGCTGGAACTTGCTGAAATCAGGGATTTTCTGGAACAAAAGTCGCTGTCGTTAACGGAGCTCCTCGATGCGCAAATCAGCCTGCTGGATAAGCAGCTGCGCAGCATACACACGCTGCGTGACAGGCTGGTGGATTTGCGTACCGGGCTTACCGCCGATGAGACGCCCGATCTGGAATCCTGGCTACAGACTCTGGAGTTAATGAATATGTACGATCGCTGGTTTACGAAAGAAGAGTTACAGCAGCTGCCGTTTGCGCTGCAGAAGGATGCGCTGGCAGCTATCTGGTCGGGGCTGGTTGCAGAGGTCAATACCCTGCTGGAGCAGCACGTACCCGTTACAGACCCGCGGGCGAGGGATCTGGCCACGCGCTGGATGGAACGCCTGGAGCAGGACACGGCAGGCAAGCCAGAGTTTCTGACCCGGCTGAACGAGATGCACAGCGCAGAACCGCAGATGCAGGCGCAAACCGGCATCACGCCGGAGATGACCGACTATATTACGCGGGCGTTTGCCGAGTCGAAGCTCATTATCTGGGAGAACTATCTCTCTGCCGAAGAGATGGCGTTTACCCGGGCACATTACTTTGACCGCATGATGGAGTGGCCGCCGCTGGTGGCGAAACTGCATCAGGCGCAGCAGGAAAACCTCGACCCCGCCTCTGACGATGCGCAAAAGCTTGCCGAAAACTGGCTGGCGCTGTTCCAGTCGTACGCGGGCACGAACCCGGAGACGCAGCAAAAGTTTCGCGTGGCCATGCAGCAGGAGCCGCATCTGATGAAGGGAACATGGATGACGCCTGCCGTGCTTGAATGGCTCCAGCAGGCGATTGGGGTAATGATGCAGAGACGCTTCTCTGCATCAGGGGGCTCACAGATCCGCTAACGCGGCATCACGATTAGGGTAGAAGGCAAGGCGGCCAGGGATCGGCTGCACCCCCGCCCGCGCCATGGTGCGCAGAGGCTGGAACTCAAGATTACTTACCCGCAGTTCACAGCCTTCCGGCAGACGTTTCACAAAACGCTGGAAGGCGTCCAGCCCGCCCGCATCCAGCACCGGCACGGCATCCCATTTCAGGACCACTATCCGCTTGCCCGCAATGCGGGACTCCAGATCGCTGAACAGACCTTCTGCCGCGGCGAAGAACAACGGACCAATCACGCGCAGAACCAGCACATCATCTGGCACCTCCACGTTAACCGGGGAGAGGCGCGTCATCTGCGCAATACGGCGCATAAACAGCAGGGAAGCGAGCACGATCCCGACGCTGATGGCGATGACCATATCGAACAGCACGGTCAGCGACATGCAGATCAGCATGACGATGATGTCGTCTTTCGGGGCGCGACGCAGCAGGTTTACCACCTTATGCGCCTCACTCATGTTCCAGGCCACCATCAGCAGCAGGGCGGCCATGGCGGAAAGCGGCAGCCAGGAGAGCAGCGGAGCGAGGATCAGCAGGGCTAAGATCACCAGCACAGAGTGGATGACCGCTGAAACCGGCGAGGTGGCCCCGGCGCGCACGTTGGCCGCAGAACGGGCGATGGCCGCCGTGGCCGTAATGCCGCCAAAGAACGGTGCGATGAGGTTGCCTAGCCCCTGGCCGACCAGCTCGCTATTGGCTTTGTGCTTGGTGCCGGTCATGCCGTCGAGCACAACGGCGCAGAGCAGGGATTCAATCGCCCCGAGCATTGCCATGGAGAAGGCCGCCGGAAGCAGGGCGCGCAGGGAATCCCAGCTTAAGGTAAAGCTGGAGCCGGGCATGTCCCACGGCAGCACCAGCTGCGGTAACAGTTGCGGTATGCCGCTACCCTGCGAACCGTCGGCGAGTACATAGTGGAACTGCGAGCCAATGGTGGCGACATGGCCGCCGAACATATTCACGACAGCCATCACCGCGCAGCCCAGCAGCAGCGCGGGCAGATGGCCCGGCAGACGAATGCCCAGACGAGGCCAGACGATCAGCGTCCCCAGCGTCACAATCCCGATGGCGGCGTCGCCCAGGTTGGCAGTTGGCAGCGCCATAAACAGCGCCCCCACTTTTTGCAGGTAGTGTTCAGGAACGTGCGCCATCTGCAGGCCAAGGAAATCCTTGATTTGCATCGTTCCGATGGTGATACCGATCCCGGAGGTGAACCCCAGCGTAACGGAAAGGGGAATGTACTCTATCAGGCGGCCAAAGCGGGCCAGGCCAAACAGAATTAAAAAGAGCCCGGACATCAGGGTGGCGACAAGCAGGCCTGCCAGACCAAACTGCTGTGAAACGGGGTAGAGGATCACCACAAAAGCGGCAGTCGGGCCGGAAACGCTGAAACGTGAACCGCCGGTCAGAGCAATGACGATCCCGGCAACGGCTGAGGTGTACAGACCGTACTGCGGCGCAACGCCGCTACCAATCGCCAGCGCCATCGCCAGCGGGATGGCGATAATGCCGACGGTGATCCCGGCAATCAGGTCACGCACAAAGCGTGATGAGGTGTACTTCTCTTTCCAGCAGGCGTCGATGAGGGCGCGAAAGGGCAGAACATGTGAGGAAGTTACGTTTTTCACAATTATCTATCATCCGTATGCGCATCATCTGTCATGTGAATGGCAGGTGAAGGAGGCATTAATCATACAAATAAAACCCAGAGACAAAAAAACCCGCCGCAGCGGGTTTTTTGGCCGTGTCCGATTAGTGTTCGAACATTGCAGAGATGGATTCTTCGTTGCTGATACGACGAATCGCTTCGGCCAGCATCCCGGACAGGGTCAGGGTACGCACGTTTGGCAGTGCCTTGATCTCGTCGCTCAGTGGGATGGTATCGCATACCACCACTTCGTCAATAACGGAGTTGCGCAGGTTGTTCACCGCATTACCGGAGAAGATCGGGTGGGTCGCGTAAGCGAACACGCGCTTGGCACCACGCTCTTTCAGCGCTTCAGCAGCTTTACACAGCGTACCGCCGGTATCGATCATGTCGTCAACCAGTACGCAGTCACGGCCAGCCACGTCACCGATGATGTGCATCACCTGAGAAACGTTAGCGCGCGGACGGCGTTTGTCGATGATCGCCATGTCGGTATCGTTCAGCAGCTTAGCGATAGCACGAGCGCGTACCACGCCGCCGATGTCCGGAGAAACCACGATTGGGTTGTCCAGGTTCAGCTGCAGCATGTCTTCCAGCAGAATTGGGCTGCCGAATACGTTATCAACCGGGACGTCGAAGAAGCCCTGGATCTGCTCTGCGTGCAGGTCAACGGTCAGTACGCGGTCAACGCCGACGCTGGACAGGAAGTCAGCGACAACTTTGGCGGTGATTGGCACACGAGCAGAACGAACACGACGGTCCTGACGGGCATAGCCGAAGTAAGGGATTACAGCAGTGATACGGCCTGCTGAAGCACGACGCAGGGCGTCGACCATAACAACCAGTTCCATCAGGTTGTCGTTTGTTGGAGCACAGGTGGACTGGATGATGAAAATATCACCACCGCGTACATTTTCGTTGATTTGTACGCTGACTTCGCCGTCGCTAAAGCGACCTACGGCGGCGTCGCCGAGGGAAGTGTACAGGCGGTTGGCAATACGTTGTGCTAGTTCCGGGGTAGCGTTACCAGCAAAAAGCTTCATATCAGGCACGAGAAGAACCTCAGGCATGCGTCCAGTGGTGGATAGCGTTCGCCGTAAACTGTGCGGGCCAGGCAAAGGCTATCCAGGCGGTGTATTAAAGAGCGCGATGCAACGTCTGGAACAGGGTGACGTTGTCACCGAAACTCAGTCTGCGCCAGAATGGCGTGCTGTAGGGGGGAGGTGTTCATCCCGCGCGCTACAAAACCATGCAGCCAAACCGGCGCTTGCTCAAGCACCTGACGAGCGGCGGATTCGGTGTCAAATTCAGCAAAGACACAGGCCCCTGTACCAGTCAGGCGCGACGGCGCGTATTCTAACAGCCAGGAAAGCACCGCATCAACCTCGCGAAAACGTTTTCTTGCGATATCCTCGCAATCGTTGCTGAATTCACAATTTAATAACGTTTCTATTGACCGCACCGGGGTATTTCTTTTCAGGTCAGGATCTTTAAAGATGACCGGGGTCGGAATGCTCACCCCAGGGTGGGCAATCAGGTACCATTTTTCCGGCGGTTCAACCGGAGAGAGGATCTCACCCACGCCCTCGGCAAACGCCGCATGCCCGCGCACAAACACCGGGACATCCGCGCCCAGCGTCAAACCTAAGGCCGCCAGTTCGTCCTGCGACAGCCCGCAACCCCAGAGATGGTTCAGCGCAACCAGCACGGTGGCAGCGTTAGAGGAGCCTCCGCCCAGCCCGCCGCCCATTGGCAGACGCTTCTCGATACGGATGTCCGCACCGCTACCCGCCGGCAGGCGACCGGATTGCGCCGCGGCGTTCATCAGCAGACGCGCAGCGCGCACAATCAGGTTGTCCTCATGTGCCACGCCGTCGACCGGCGTCAGGAGGCAAATTTGTCCGTCCTGGCGCAGTTCAATGGAGATCGTGTCGCCATAGTCAATAAACTGAAACAGCGTCTGCAGGGTGTGATACCCGTCAGCGCGCTGGCCGGTAATGTATAAAAACAGGTTCAGTTTTGCCGGAGAGGGCCAGTGGGTCATCATTTAACGATCCAGTTATCCATCTTCAGCTTGATGCGCTGGCTGCCCTGAGTCAGCTCCATGTTGGATGGCAGCGCCGGTTTA
The DNA here is from genome assembly GCF_001030225.1 of Enterobacter sp. BIDMC92. NCBI lineage: Bacteria > Pseudomonadati > Pseudomonadota > Gammaproteobacteria > Enterobacterales > Enterobacteriaceae > Enterobacter > Enterobacter sp. BIDMC92. The sequence goes on along the minus strand of NZ_KQ087598.1, from coordinate 2,771,431 downwards.
CTCTTACTGTCATAGTCGTTGTACACCACTTTCCAGGTTTTGCCGTTCTGGGTGTAATTGACTTGGCTCAGACGGTATTGATCGTCAAGCGTGTAGTCGGTCGCCTCACCCGGCAGGCCAAGGATCCACTGGCGCAGGCTGTTGAGCGGAATAGGCATTCCCGTCAGTTTGCCAATCATCTCTTCGGCATCGGTCGCGGTGTAGTGCTGGCCTTTGTTATCGGTGATCTGCGCTTCGCCCGGTTTGGCGATAAGCTCAAGTTCGGTACTGCCCAGCGGGTTCAGCAGCAGCAGACGATAGTTGTCCTGGCCGGTCTGCTGCCAGAAGAAGCGCGCATAAACTTTTTGTTCGTCAGAGAGATAAGCGAAGGCGCCGCGGGTCTGGTACTGGCTCAAATTACGGACATCCTGCTGGTGCTGACGCCACTGCGGTGAATCAGGGCTTTTGCCCGGGCCTTTTGGTTGGGTGACGGTACATGCGGTCAGAACCAGTGCCGCCAGCGGCAGCAGGCGAATCAGTCGGGTCATAATGAGGACAAATCCTTGAGATACGTTGCAGTTATAACTGTTAATGCTAGCGTTGATGGTCCCCACCGTCTACGTTCAAATTATCTCAAAGCGTTGTGTAACCTATTACTCCGAAAGGGGGCAGTCCCTTTTATTGATCTCGCGCATCCTGTATGATGCGTTCTGCTAACCTTATTAACGCTGGTACTACTCCCGCTCAACATGACCCTATTAGCACTCGGTATCAACCACAAAACAGCCCCGGTTTCGCTGCGAGAACGCGTTACGTTTTCGCCGGATACGCTTGACCTGGCGCTGGACAGCCTGCTTGCCCAGCCGATGGTGCAGGGTGGCGTGGTGCTCTCGACGTGCAACCGTACCGAGCTCTATTTAAGCGTGGAAGAGCAGGATAACCTGCACGAAGCGTTGATCCGCTGGTTATGCGACTACCACAACCTCAATGAAGACGAGCTGCGCAACAGCCTGTACTGGCATCAGGATAACGATGCCGTCAGCCATCTGATGCGCGTCGCCAGCGGGCTGGATTCGCTGGTGCTGGGCGAGCCGCAAATTCTGGGTCAGGTGAAAAAAGCCTTTGCGGATTCGCAAAAAGGGCATCTGAAGGCCAGCGAGCTGGAGCGCATGTTCCAGAAATCATTCTCCGTGGCAAAGCGTGTGCGAACCGAAACCGACATTGGTGCCAGTGCGGTTTCTGTTGCTTTCGCGGCCTGCACCCTTGCACGCCAAATCTTTGAATCCCTGTCAACCGTCACCGTGATGCTGGTGGGCGCGGGCGAAACCATCGAACTTGTGGCGCGCCATCTGCGCGAGCATAAAGTGAAAAAGATGATTATCGCTAACCGTACCCGCGAACGTGCGCAGGTGCTGGCGGATGAAGTGGGGGCAGAGGTGGTTGCCCTGAGCGACATCGATGAGCGCCTGAAAGAGGCGGATATTATTATCAGCTCGACCGCCAGCCCGCTGCCGATCATCGGTAAAGGGATGGTGGAGCGCGCGCTCAAATCCCGTCGTAATCAGCCGATGCTGCTGGTGGATATCGCCGTTCCGCGCGATGTGGAGCCAGAAGTCGGCAAGCTGGCTAACGCCTACCTTTACAGCGTGGATGACCTGCAAAGCATCATTTCGCATAACCTCGCTCAGCGTAAAGCGGCGGCGGTGCAGGCGGAAACCATTGTCGAGCAGGAAACCAGTGAGTTTATGGCCTGGCTGCGCGCGCAAAGCGTCAGCGAGACCATCCGCGAGTACCGCGGACAGGCGGAGCAGGTGCGTGATGACCTGACTGCCAAAGCGTTAGCGGCTCTTGACCAGGGCGGCGACGCACACGCGATTATGCAGGATCTGGCATGGAAACTGACCAACCGCCTGATCCATGCACCAACCAAATCTCTTCAGCAGGCTGCCCGTGACGGGGATGATGAACGCCTGACTATTCTGCGCAACAGCCTCGGGCTGGAATAGCGCCCTATACCCATTTTCTAAGACAAGGTGCACTTACGCCTATGAAGCCTTCTATCGTCGCTAAACTGGAAGCTCTGCACGAGCGCCATGAAGAAGTCCAGGCGCTGCTCGGCGATGCCGGGACCATTGCGGACCAGGAACGTTTTCGCGCGCTCTCACGTGAATACGCGCAGTTAAGTGATGTTTCTAAATGCTATACCGACTGGCGACAGGTTCAGGAAGATATCGAAACGGCGCAGATGATGCTCGACGATCCTGAAATGCGCGAGATGGCGCAGGAAGAGTTGCAGGATGCGAAAGCGCGTTCTGAAGAGATGGAGCAGCAGCTTCAGGTGCTTCTGCTGCCGAAAGATCCGGACGATGAGCGTAACGCCTTTGTAGAGGTCCGCGCCGGTACCGGCGGTGACGAAGCGGCCCTGTTTGCCGGGGACCTGTTCCGCATGTACAGCCGCTACGCCGAATCACGCCGCTGGCGCGTGGAGATCATGAGCGCCAACGAAGGCGAACACGGTGGCTACAAAGAGGTTATCGCCAAGATCAGCGGCGACGGCGTGTACGGTCGTCTCAAGTTTGAATCTGGCGGTCACCGCGTACAGCGCGTGCCGGCTACCGAATCTCAGGGTCGCATTCATACCTCCGCCTGTACGGTGGCGGTGATGCCGGAGCTGCCGGAAGCGGAACTGCCCGACATCAACCCGGCCGATCTGCGCATCGACACCTTCCGCTCCTCCGGGGCGGGCGGTCAGCACGTTAACACCACCGACTCCGCCATCCGTATTACCCACCTGCCAACCGGCATTGTGGTGGAGTGCCAGGACGAACGTTCCCAGCACAAAAACAAAGCCAAAGCGCTTTCCGTGCTGGGGGCGCGTATTCACGCGGCAGAAATGGCGAAACGCCAGCAGGCGGAAGCGTCAACCCGTCGTAATCTGCTGGGTAGCGGCGATCGCAGTGACCGCAACCGCACCTACAACTTCCCGCAGGGTCGCGTGACGGACCACCGCATTAACCTGACGCTCTACCGTCTGGACGAGGTGATGGAAGGGAAACTGGACATGCTGATTGAGCCAATCGTGCAGGAATACCAGGCCGACCAGCTGGCGGCGCTGTCCGAGCAGGAATAATGGATTTTCAGCACTGGTTACGCCATGCCTCCGGTGAGCTTTCCGGGGGTGAAAGCCCGAAGCGTGATGCCGAAATTTTGCTTGAGTACGTGACGGGCAAAGCTCGCACGTATCTGCTGGCGTTCGGTGAAACCGAACTGACCGCTGATCAGGAAGCGCAGCTCGCCGCGCTGCTTGCCCGCCGTAAAACCGGTGAGCCGGTGGCGCATCTCGTCGGAGAGCGTGAGTTCTGGTCGTTACCCTTGTTCGTCTCTGCGGCGACGCTGATCCCGCGTCCTGACACCGAGTGTCTGGTGGAGCAGGCGCTGGTGCGTTTACCCGCAGAGGCCTGCCGCATTCTCGATCTGGGTACGGGGACCGGGGCCATCGCCCTGGCGCTGGCCAGCGAACGGCCCGATTGCGCGGTCACGGCGGTGGATGTGATGCCCGACGCGGTGGCGCTGGCGCAGCGTAACGTGGAACGTCTTGGTCTGGCTAACGTGACCGTGCTGCAAAGCAGCTGGTTTAGCGCGCTGGAGAAGCAGACATTCGGGATGATTGTCAGTAACCCGCCCTATATCGACGAGCATGACCCGCACCTCTCGCAGGGGGATGTGCGCTTCGAACCGCTGTCGGCGCTGGTTGCCGCCAGGGAGGGATTAGCCGATCTCGATCACATTGTGACAACGTCACGACAGCATTTACTCCCTGGTGGCTGGCTGCTGGTGGAGCATGGCTGGACGCAGGGGGACGCCGTGCGGGCGCTGTTTACACAGGCAGGCTACATGGCGGTTGAAACCTGCCGCGACTACGGCGGAAACGAGCGTCTGACGCTGGGGCAATGGGCATGAAGCCTGGCTATCTGCCATTTACTGATAAAGGCGCAGGGCTGACTGAAAAGCCGTTTGGCGTTATCATTGACATCGTTTTGGGTTTTATCGCGTCTGGACGTCGTTGTACGCGCAGTCGTTACTGGGGTAAGTCATGAGGTCCTTAGCCGATTTCGAATTTAATAAAGTGCCGCTCTGCGATGGCATGATCCTGATTTCGGAGATGATTCGCGACGATTTTACGTCGCAGTATGTCTACGATGAGCTGGAGAGTCTGGTCAGCCTGGCGCGCGAAGAGATCAATCAGGCGCGTCCGCAGGACTGGCAGCTGGAGAAGCTGCTTGAGCTTTTCTACGGCGAATGGGGTTTCTGCGACACGCGGGGCGTGCATCGCCTGTCTGACGCATTATGGCTGGACCAGGTGTTAAAAAATCGTCAGGGCAGTGCGGTCGCGCTGGGCTCTATTTTGCTGTGGATCGCGCACCGTCTGGATATTCCACTGGTGCCGGTCATTTTCCCGACGCAGATGATCCTGCGTGCCGAGTGGCTGGACGGTGAGATGTGGCTGATTAATCCGTTTAACGGCGACACGCTGGACGAGCATACGCTGGACGTCTGGCTGAAAGGCAATATCAGCCCGGTGGCAGAGCTCTTTAATGAAGATCTCGACGAAGCCGACAACGCCGAAGTTATCCGTAAACTGCTGGATACGCTGAAATCGGCGCTGATGGAAGAGCGTCAGATGGAGCTGGCCCTGCGTGCCAGCGAAGTGTTGCTGCAGTTTAATCCGGAAGATCCGTACGAAATTCGCGACCGCGGGCTTATTTATGCCCAGCTCGACTGCGAGCACGTGGCGCTGAATGATTTAAGCTATTTCGTCGAGCAATGTCCTGAAGATCCGATCAGCGAAATGATTCGGGCGCAGATCAACGCGATCTCGCACAAACAAATTACACTGCATTAATCTTAATTCCGATTCACACCTGAATAAGGCGATCCTATGAAACAAAAAGTGGTTAGCATTGGTGATATCAACGTGGCAAACGACCTGCCGTTCGTGCTGTTTGGCGGTATGAACGTGCTGGAATCCCGCGATCTCGCCATGCGCATCTGCGAGCACTACGTGACCGTGACCCAGAAGCTGGGCATCCCGTACGTGTTTAAGGCCTCTTTTGACAAAGCCAACCGCTCCTCAATTCGCTCTTACCGTGGCCCGGGCCTGGAAGAGGGGATGAAAATTTTCCAGGAGCTGAAACAGACGTTTGGCGTGAAAGTGATCACCGACGTGCATGAAGCTTCTCAGGCGCAGCCAGTGGCTGACGTGGTAGATGTGATCCAGCTTCCGGCGTTTCTGGCTCGCCAGACTGACCTGGTGGAAGCGATGGCGAAAACCGGTGCGGTCATTAACGTGAAAAAACCGCAGTTCGTGAGCCCGGGCCAGATGGGCAACATCGTCGATAAATTTATCGAAGGTGGCAACGACAAAGTTATCCTGTGCGACCGTGGCGCTAACTTCGGCTACGACAACCTGGTGGTGGACATGCTGGGCTTCAGCGTGATGAAGAACGTCTCTAACCAGTCGCCGGTGATCTTCGACGTAACCCACGCGCTGCAGTGCCGTGACCCGTTTGGCGCGGCGTCAGGTGGCCGTCGTGCGCAGGTGACCGAGCTGGCGCGTGCCGGGATGGCGACCGGCCTGGCGGGTCTGTTCATTGAAGCGCACCCGGATCCTGATAACGCGAAATGCGACGGTCCTTCCGCGCTGCCGCTGGATAAACTGGAGCCGTTCCTGAAGCAGATCAAAGCGATTGACGATCTGGTGAAAAGCTTCGACGAGCTGGATACCAGCAAATAATAAAAAAACCCGCTTCGGCGGGTTTTTTTATGGGGCATATTGCCGGGTGGCGCTGCGCTTACCCGGCCTACAGAACCCGTAGGCCCTGCAAGCGAAGCGCCGCTGGGCAAAAAGGCTACGCAAAAATCGTCATCAGATACGCAACAAACAAAGCCATATGCGCTGCCCCGTTCAGCACATTGGTGCGTCCGGTGGAGAACGAAATCTGGCACAGCAGCAATGATGCCACCATCACAATCATCTCCGGCGCGCCCAGCGCAAACTGCAGTTCGTTGCCGGTCATAAAGGCAATCAGCGTCACTACCGGTACGGTGAGTGAAATGGTTGCCAGTACCGAGCCGAAGAACAGGTTCATCGCGCGCTGCACCTGATTGTTCAGCACCGCTTTCAGCGCCCCCAGCCCTTCAGGGGACAGAATCAACAGCGCCACCAGGAAACCGGTAAACGCCACTGGCGCGTTCAGCTCGGTCAGCAGTGTCTCCAGCGGGTTGGCATTCATCTTGGTGACGGCAATCACCGCAATCAGATGTACGATCAGCCAAACCGTATGCCACGCGCTGCTGTGGGCCGACGGCTTGCCGTGGTGCGGGTCATCGTCGTCGCTGTCATCTTCATGCTCATACACAAACAGGCTCTGGTGCGTTTTGGTCTGAATCAGCAGAAACACGCCGTACATGGCTGCGGAAATGAGCGCGACCAACAACGCCTGACCGGTAGAAAAATTGGCGCCCGGCAGCGCCATCGGAAAGACCAGCACAATAATCGCCAGCGGGAAGAGCGCAATCAAATACTGTTTAATGCCGAACAGGTTCATATACTGGGTCGCGAATTTGCGTCCGCCCAGTAACAGAGAGAAGCCCACCAGACCACCCGTGACAATCATGATGATCGAATAGAGCGTGTCGCGCATCAGCGTCGGCGCGGCGTCACCGGTCGCCATGAGTGCGGAAATCAGACTGACTTCAAGAATAACTACGGAAAGGCTGAGAATTAACGATCCGTAAGGCTCACCCAGACGGTGGGCTAATACGTCCGCATGGCGAACGACGCTAAATGCGCTGGTTAAGATACCGACCAGGGCCAGAATATTGATACCAACCACCACTGGCAGTGACTGACTGCTTCCCCAGAAGAGCAGCACAGCCAGTGCCAGAACCGGGAAAATGAGTGACGTCTCCTTGTGGCGGGTCTTCACCGCCTCGTGTGCTGCTGTCATGTGCTTCTCCATCAATGCAGGTGCTTGTCATTATAGATAGATTTTTGAGGCCGTTAAATTAACAGTTCTCTGTTAAATACCCTTTATTTTTTACTCAAATTTACCCTTTGTGATGATATTTCATCATGATGCGCATAATGCGTTATCTTTATTTTATATGCCTTAAATAACAGTCGATTATCATTATAATTTACGCATAAATTATTCCTGACTGGCACCATGGCGTATCGTCGTCCACACTTATCTCTTTAAGCAAAAGAGAGGTTAGTGATGCCCTATAAAACGAAACGCGAATTACCGGATAACGTACAAAACGTACTCCCTGAACACGCGCAGGAGATCTACAAAGAGGCGTTTAACAGCGCCTGGGATCAATACAAAGATAAGGACGATCGGCGGGATGATGCCAGCCGTGAAGAGACGGCGCACAAAGTCGCCTGGGCCGCAGTCAAACATGATTATGAGAAAGGAGACGATGATAAATGGCATAAAAAGAAATAGCCGTGAAACCATTCGCTGCCTTCATTTTGACTTTTCAGGCGGTTGAACTGCTGTTGTATTGCAACGGGTCCGCTAATTGCTTATCGTTATTTTACCGCTGGTAAAATGACCAGCACAGAATGCCGGGAAGGCGAATTACAGATGTCGCAAGGAAGCATGCAGTGGCGGAGGTGTAAAGTGTTAACGCGTGATTTCTTAATGAAGGCAGATTGTAAGACGGCATTTGGTGCTATTGAGGAATCGCTTCTCTGGTCAGCTGAACAACGTGCGGCGTCACTCGCTGCCACGCTTGCCTGCCGCCCGGATGATGGCCCGGTATGGATTTTTGGCTACGGTTCACTGATGTGGAACCCGGCTCTGGAATTTGTCGAATCGGCGACGGGTACGCTCCCCGGATGGCATCGCGCATTTTGCCTGCGATTAACCGCCGGACGCGGCAGCGCGTGTCAGCCGGGACGCATGCTTGCACTGAAAGAGGGCGGCCGCACCACGGGAGTGGCCTATCGTCTTCCGGATGCCACGCTGGAAGAGGAGCTGACGCTGCTCTGGAAGCGTGAGATGATCACCGGCTGTTATATGCCGAGCTGGTGCAAGCTGGACCTCGACGACGGACGCACCGTCAATGCGCTGGTCTTTATTATGGATCCGCGTCATCCGCTGTACGAAGCGGACACCCGCACGCAGGTGATTGCGCCGTTAATTGCCGCCGCCAGCGGGCCGCTGGGCACCAACGCGCAGTATCTCTTCTCCCTCGATCAGGAACTGACCCGCCTCGGCATGAAGGACGATTGTCTGAATGAGCTGGTGGTGAAGGTGAAGGCGCTGCTGGAAGGAAACGCGGTCAACAGCACGCTGCGACCGGGCTTTGCCTGATAATACGCCCGGCTTGCCGGGCGTGTGACGTTATGCTGCCACGTAGCTGACGGAATGCTCCAGTGACTGACTGTGGCTGTCGATCAGCACATCCCATGTGCCGGTATAGGGCACGGTAAGCCAGGCTTTGTCATCCTGCACGGTCAGAATATCCGCCTGGGACTGTTTCTGTGCCTTTGAACTCATCAGATGAATACGACAGCGCTCTGAGCAGCGCACCACGACCGTATCCCCGCCAAACAGTTTCAAACTTGTTTTTACCAGTGCCATTTTTTACCCCGTAGTCTTAAACAACGCTCTCCCTGCAGCCATATCCGAGCGTGATGTTGTTCACAATTCACTCATGGCATAACACCAAAGGGGAGGGGGTGGGATGCTGATTTTGATCAAAAAATGGCATAACGATTAAACAAAAATGACAATATTCCTCAAAATGTCAGCTGGCGCGCGTTTTAGCCGCTAAACGCGCGCCGGATTAACATTAAATGCGGAAATGGCCGGCGGTTTCAGCAAGGTCGCCCGCCTGGCTCTGCAGGGCGCCAGCCGCGGCGGCAGATTGCACGACCAGTTCGGCGTTCTGCTGCACCATGCGGTCGAGATGGGTTACCGCGTGGTTAATCTCGTGAATACCTTTCATCTGCTCGCTGGTGGCGATGGAGATTTCGCGCATAATGCCGGAGACGCTGCCGATGCTGGAGCGGATCTCATCCATGCTTTCCCCGGCCAGATGTACGTAGCGAGAGCCGGTCGCCACGCTGTCGGTGGTGGAATCAATCAGTGATTTAATCTCCTTCGCCGCCTGGGCGCTGCGGCTGGCCAGGTTGCGCACTTCACCCGCCACCACGGCAAACCCGCGACCCTGCTCGCCGGCGCGGGCCGCTTCGACGGATGCGTTCAGCGCCAGAATGTTGGTCTGGAAAGCAATACCGTCAATCACGCTGGTGATATCGCCAATTTTGGCCGACGCCACTTCGATGGACTGCATGGTGCTGATCGCCTGCGATACCACCTCGCCGCCTCGGGCCGCGGCCGCTGAAGCCTTGCTCGCCTGGTCGTTCGCTTCCGCCGCCGACTCATTTGACTGGGTCACGGAGGCGGTGATCTGCTCCACGGCGCTGGCCGTCTCGCGCAGACTGGATGCCGCCTGCTCGGTACGTCCGGAAAGATCCTGGTTACCGGCGGCAATCTCCTGCGCGGCATTTTTCACCGACTCGCTGGCATCACGGAGTTGCACCATCACCACCGCGAGCTTATCGCTGAAGGCGTTAAAGGCCTGGGCGATCTGCGCGACTTCGTCCTCGCCGGCGTCCGGCAGGCGCTGCGACAGATCGTTGGTGCCGTTGGCAATGTTGTGCATCGCGTCGCGAATGTCAGACAGACGTTTCAGCAGACGGGCAATCAGGAAATGGACAATGGCCGCGCTCAGCAGCGCCAGGATCACCAGCGAAATCGCCGATGCTTTAAGCAGGGAACGCATGCCGGAGGTGGCGTCACCGTTGTCGAGGGCGACCACTAACAGCCAGTTGGTGCCCGGCACGGCGGTCGCCACGAAGGTTTTCTCGACGTCATTCAGGGTTCCGTCGACCAGATTGCCGCTTTTCAGTGCGGCAAAATCGATGCCTTTGATGGTCTCAGCAAACGGTTTGAGCGTCAGAGCCGGATCGTTAGCCGCAATCACGCTGCCATCGCTGTTAAGAAGTAACCCGCTGCTGGCCGGGGTAGGATGGATCCCGCGCACGTTCGCCACCACGCTGTCCATGGCCACATCACCCGCCACGACCGCTTTCAGGGCGCCATTTTCTTTCACCGGCACGGCGAAGGTCACCACCAGTTTCCCGGTTCCGGCGTCGACATACGGCGCAGTCACAACCGGACCGTCGGTGCTGACCACCTGCTGATACCAAGGGCGAATGGTCGGATCATAATCCGCAGGTACACCGGCAGGCTCGGAGAATTTTGCCGTTTTGCTGGCGTAGCCCACATAGACGTTGGTGAACCCACCCGCCTGGGCAAGCTGTTTAAACACCGGAACCGGATCGTCACTCAGCGCCACGCTCCGGGCGGAGGCGATCACGGTCATCTTGCTTTTGACCCAGTCGGCAATCGCCATATTATGGCTGGCGCTGGTGCTGGTCAGGATATCGCGCTGGGACTGCTGGTTATCCTGGCGCGTGACCTGGAAGTTGATAACCGTATTGAGGAGAAGGGCGACGACCAGGCAGCCTGTCGTCGCGGCAATAATGCGAGCACGAATCGATCTGAACATAAGTGAAATACCTGCTGTGTTGTTTCCATGCCTATCGGCAACCCAGCAGGTAAACTTGATGCTGAAACCGCGTCCATAAGAAAAAAATATTTTTACGGGTTTATTATTAAAAAGTTAATACTTTATCAGCGGTCAGAGTCCACTCGGCCAGTTCAACCAGGGTGCCAATCTCCACGCCGTCAATCAGCGGCAGGCCGGTGATGCCCCGCCCGTCGGTGCAGGTTTTGCACAGTTTCACCGGCACATTTTGCGCGGTCAGGATCTCCAGCATCTGCTGAATGTTATACCCCTCTGCGGGTCTCTGCCCCTTCAGACCTGCAGTGACCGCATCCGACATTAAAAAGAGTCGCAACGCCAGGTCGCTCTCCTTTTCGCGCAGCGCAATGGCCAGACGCAGGCTGTTAAAAAGGGATTCGCTGCCGTAGGCCGCACCGTTGGCGACAATCACAATCTTTTGCATGTTGACTCCTGTTCTTATAAAGGCACGAATATTGCTTAACTTTCACGGGTTTCGCTGTTCCGGAGAGTAAGCATGACATTAATGGCTGGCATTTCACCAGGGGCTAACGAATGGCTCCAGCGCGCAAGGACGATGCGCCGGGAGCAGCTCAGCAAACTGGCACAGCTGGGCGTGCTTGTGCATGGCATCAGCCAGCTGGTGCACATGTTACAGTGCGAGCGCGGGGCTTCCAACGTCTGGCTCTGCTCACAGGGTCAGCTTTACGCCCCCGAATGCAAAGCCAGCCGGGCGCTGGTGGATGAAAACCTGGCTGCCCTGTATGGCATTCTCGACAAACAGTCCCCTGTTCCGGGAAGTGCCGTTTGTGAACGCATCGGCGGCGCGCTGCAAAGCCTGGATATGCTTCCCGCCCTGCGTGACGGCGTGCGCCAGCAAACCCTTACGGCGCCGCAGGCGATGGAGCACTACTCGCGCATGCTTCGCCATCTGCTCAGTATCGTGCCGCAGCTTAATGACAGCATTGACGATCCGCACATCGCCGGGCGTTTTGTCGCCCTGTATAGCCTGATGCAGGGGAAAGAGCTGGCGGGACAAGAGCGGGCTCTGGGGGCGATTGGCTTCACGCAGGGCTTTTTCGATGATGTCACCCGCCAGAGGCTGGTTGACCGCATTGACGGACAGCAGGCCTGTTTTGAGATCTTTCTCTCGCACAGCCACGCTGAGGTGCAGACCACCTTTACCCTGAACTGCCAGCCCGATCGTGAAACGGAGCAACTCCGGCGCGTGGCCTGCACCCGCCAGCCTGCCGCCGATAATGGCACTACCGCATTGACCTGGTTCGCCCTGCAAACCTCGCGCCTTGAACACCTGCGCGCGCTGGAAGAGACCATGATTGCCGATCTGATGCTCGCCGTGGACGCGCGTATTCACCGTGACGACGACTACGCACCGCCCGCCGATGAGCAAGACGATCCGCTGATCCACTACCCGGAAAAACCGTTGCTCACCCTGGTTCGCCAGCAGGCGCGCGAGATAGAGCAACTCTCCCGTCAGCTTGCGTCGCTGCGCGATACGCTTGAAGAGCGTAAAACCATTGATAAAGCGAAAAGCGTGCTGATGACCCACCAGAATATGAGTGAAGAACAGGCCTGGACGGCGCTGCGCAAAATGGCGATGGACAAGAACCAGAGAATGGTGGAGATCGCCCGTGCGCTGCTCATGGTGAAGCACCTCTGGGAAGTAACACCAAAGGAGTAGCTGCACAATCCGTGGGCATTTTGTGCCTGATTGAGGTGCGTAAATGTGAGGGTAAGGCGGTTGGCACCGCGAAAACTGCGCGTTAAAACCTGGCATTCACTTTGCATTATCAGATTAACCATTTTTGACGGTGCGCCAACGGCGGTGCATCAGTCTTCGGGATAAAGGCGTCCAGCGGTGCTTCGGCACTGTCGGGCGCTTTTTTTTTGGTTTTTTTTCAGGAGTGGTCATGGCGGATTTGTCGAGACGGCGGTTTTTGCAGGCCAGCATGCTGGCGAGTGGGGCAATGCTGCTACCGGGGGTCATGCAGGCCGCATGGGCGGCAGGCTCGGATAAACCGGAGCAGGAAACAGTGCGCATCGGGTTTATCCCGCTGACCGACTGCGCGCCGGTGATTATCGCAGCGCTGAAAGGGTTTGATAAAAAGTACGGCATCACCATCGTGCCCACTAAAGAGGCGAGCTGGGCGGCGGTGCGCGACAAGCTGGTAGCGGGCGAACTGGATGCCGCGCACATTCTCTATGGCCTGCTGTACGGGCTGGAGCTGGGGATCGCCGGAAAGCCGCAGCAGATGGCCAACCTGATGACCCTCAACCAGAACGGGCAGGCGATTACGCTCTCCGCCGATCTGGCCGAAAAGGGTGTTCGCGATCTCGACGGGCTGAAAAAGCTGACCGGGCAGCAGGCACCGGGGACATACACCTTTGCACATACCTTCCCGACCGGCACGCACGCCATGTGGCTCTACTACTGGCTGGCCAGCGCGGGCATTCATCCGTTTAACGATGTTCGCACCGTGGTGGTACCGCCTCCGCAAATGGTGATGAACTTGCGCATTGGCAACATGGTCGGCTTTTGCGTCGGCGAGCCATGGAACGCGCGGGCCATCAACGATCGTATCGGTTTTACCGCTGCGACGTCTCAGTCCATCTGGGCCGATCATCCGGAAAAAATCCTCGGCACGCGTCGCGAGTGGGTGGAGAAAAACCCCCACACCGCGCGGGCGCTGGTCAGCGCCGTGCTGGAGGCGGCGCGCTGGATTGACGCGTCCCCGGAAAACAAACGCGAGACCGCGCAGATCCTCTCCCGCCGCGCGTGGCTGAACACCAAAGAGCAGTACCTCACCGGGCGGATGCTGGGCGAGTACGACAACGGCGTGGGTTCGCGCTGGCAGGACGCGCATCCGATTCGCTTCTTCAACGACGGTGCCGTCAGCTACCCGTATCTTTCCGACGGCATGTGGTTCTTAACCCAGTTCCGCCGCTGGGGTTTGCTCAAATCCGCCCCGGACTATGCGGGCATTGCGCAGCGCATTAACCAGACCGCGGTCTGGCAGGATGCCGCCACGGCGGTGGGGGGCATTACCGCCCCGGCGTCACCGCTGCGCAGCAGCACATTGATGGACGGCACCGTCTGGAACGGTACCGACCCGGAAGGATACGCCAACCGTTTCGCTATTCACCGTAGAGGGGCCTGATTATGCAGCATCTGCAAAAGACGACATCACACGAGACGCCGGAGAGTGGGGAGGTGATTATTCTGCCTCCGGTGCAGGTTCGCCGCCGTACTCCGACGTTTGCCCGCCGGATTAACGCTTTTTTTCAGCGCCTCATTCCGGCGTTTCTGGGGCTGGGGCTGCTGGTCGTGCTCTGGCAACTGGCCGCAATTAACAGTAAAGGATTCCCGACGCCGCTCAGCACCCTCGACTCGGCGTTAACGCTATTCGCCGATCCCTTTTACCGTGACGGCCCCAACGACATGGGCATCGGCTGGAACGTGCTCGCCTCACTGCAGCGCGTGGCAGTGGGCTTTGGCCTGGCCGCGCTCGCCGGGATCCCGCTCGGCTTTCTGATTGGTCGCTTCACCTTTTTCTCACGCATGTTCAGCCCGCTCATCGCGCTGTTGCGCCCGGTCAGCCCGCTGGCCTGGCTGCCTATCGGCCTGCTGTTGTTCCAGAAAGCGGAGCCTGCTTCCAGCTGGACCATTTTTATCTGCTCGATCTGGCCGATGGTGATCAACACCGCTGAAGGGGTGCGCCGTATTCCACAGGACTACCTCAACGTTGCCCGCGTGCTGCAGCTCTCCGAGTGGACCATCCTGCGTCGTGTTCTCTTTCCGGCCGTGCTGCCGGCGGTGCTGACCGGGGTGCGCCTGTCCATTGGCATTGCCTGGCTGGTGATTGTCGCCGCCGAGATGCTGACCGGCGGTTTAGGGATCGGCTTCTGGATCTGGAATGAGTGGAACAACCTCAACGTCGAAAACATTCTCATCGCCATCGTCATCATTGGCGTGGTCGGGTTACTGCTGGAGCAGGGGCTGATGCTGATCGCCCGTCGCTTTAGCTGGCAGGAAAAATAAGGAGCGAAGATGAAACCGATAATTCAGGTCCAGGCTGTAAGCCAGCGTTTTTCCACCGCCAGCGGTGAGTTTCTGGCGCTGCAAAATGTCTCGTTTGATATTCACGAAGGTGAAACCGTGAGCCTGATTGGCCACTCCGGCTGCGGTAAATCGACGCTGCTGAACCTTATCGCCGGAATAACGCTGCCGACGGAAGGCGGGCTGATTTGCGATAACCGTGAAATCGCCGGGCCGGGTCCGGAGCGCGCGGTCGTGTTCCAGAACCATTCCCTGCTGCCGTGGCTTACCTGCTTCGACAACGTGGCCCTGGCGGTGGATCACGTGTTCCGCCACACCATGAGCAAGGCGGAGCGTCGGGAGTGGATTGAACACAACCTCGATCGCGTGCAGATGGGGCACGCCCTGCATAAGCGGCCGGGAGAGATCTCCGGCGGCATGAAGCAGCGCGTCGGCATTGCCCGCGCGCTGGCGATGAAGCCGAAGGTATTGCTGATGGATGAGCCGTTTGGCGCGCTGGATGCGCTGACCCGCGCCCATCTCCAGGACTCGGTAATGCAGATCCAGCAGGCGCTGAACACCACCATTGTGCTTATCACCCACGACGTGGATGAGGCGGTACTGCTCTCCGATCGCGTGCTGATGATGACTAACGGCCCGGCGGCGACCGTCGGGGAGATCCTGCACGTTGACCTGCCGCGCCCGCGTAACCGGGTGCAGCTGGCGGACGACAGCCGTTATCACCATCTGCGTCAGCAGATCCTGCATTTCCTTTATGAAAAACAGCCCAAAGCGGCATAAAGGGGCAGCCATGACGCGACTGATCGTTATCGGCAATGGCATGGCAGCAACGCGGCTGATCGCCTCGCTGACCGCGCGTGCTCCCGGTCGCTTCGCGATTACCGTGCTGGGCGATGAGCCGGAACACGCCTACAACCGCATCCAGCTCTCGCCGGTGCTGGGTGGGGAAAAACAGGCGGAACAGATCCGCCTGCAGGATGACGCCTGGTATGAGTCCCGGGGTGTGACGGTGCGAAGGGGGGAAAAAGTGTTCGCGGTAGATGTTGAGAAGCGGCTGGTCCGTACGGCACAAACCACGCTGGCCTGGGATGAGCTGGTGTTTGCCACCGGATCAACGCCCGTTGTACCGCCTATCCCTGGCGGGGATGCCTCTCACGTCTTTACCTTCCGTCGGCTGACGGACATCGGCGCGATTCAGGCTATCCCGGGCCCGGCGGTGGTGCTGGGCGGTGGGGTGCTCGGCGTTGAGGCTGCCGCCGCGCTTGCCAGTACCTGTGACAACGTCACGCTGGTACATCGCGGGGCGTGGTTAATGGAACAACAGCTGGACCAGCAGGCTGGCGTCCTGCTGGAAGAGGCGCTGGCAGCGCGCGGGGTGCGCTGCGCGCTTTCGTCCGGGATTGCATCCATCGCGGCGGAGTCGGTGACGCTGTCGGACGGCAAGCGGATTCACGCCACCCGTGTGGTGTTGACCACCGGCGTTCAGCCCAACATCTCGCTGGCCAAAGCCAGCGGCGTTCACTGCGCCCGCGGCATTGTGGTGAATCCGCAGATGCAGGCCTCCGCGGCGAACGTCAGCGCCATTGGCGAATGCTGTGAGATCGACGGCCAGACGTTTGGCCTGGTGGCGCCCTGTCTGGCGCAGGCGGATATCCTCGCCGCCCGGCTGGCCGGGGAAGCCGTAGCCTCTTTTGCCCCAACGGACAGTGGGATGCGGCTCAAGGCGACGGGCATCGAACTGTTCACCGCCGGTCGCGCCACGGCGCAACCGGAGGACGTGGTCTGGAGCGCATGGGATCCCCTCACGCGCCACTACCGACGCTTATTGATTCACCGCGGCGCGCTGGCTGGCGTGCTGCTGATGGGGGACTGCCGCAGCGCGGCAACCTTCACCGATTTACTGGCAACAGCTGCGCCCGCCCATGCGGACTGGCTGTTCGATCGTTTCACTACGCAACCGCAGGTTGCAGGACAGAACGCTATGACAAAACCTACTCTGGTGGTGGTTGGGCACGGTATGGTCGGCCACCATTTCCTCGAAGATTGCGTTAGCCGCAATCTGCATCAGCAGTATCAGATTGTTGTCTTTGGCGAGGAGCGCTATGCCGCCTATGACCGCGTGCATCTGTCGGAATATTTTGGCGGCCGCAGCGCGGCGTCGCTCTCGCTGGTGGACGGGGATTTCTTTGCCGACCACGGCATTGAGCTGCGCCTGTCGCAGCAGATTGTTGCACTCGATCGCGATGCTCGCGTGGTGCGCACCGCCAGCGGGCATGAAACCCACTGGGACAAACTGGTGCTGGCGACCGGCTCATACCCGTTTGTTCCGCCCGTGCCGGGTAACGATTTACCGGGCTGTTTTGTCTATCGCACCCTTGACGATCTGGACGCGATTGCGGCGCATGCGGCGGGCTCTCGCCGCGGGGTGGTGATTGGCGGCGGGCTGCTGGGTCTGGAGGCGGCAAATGCGCTGAAGCAGCTCGGGCTTGAAACCCACGTGGTGGAGTTTGCGCCCAACCTGATGGCGGTCCAGCTCGACAACGACGGCGCGGCAATGCTGCGCAGGAAAATCGAGGCGCTGGGCGTCAGCGTTCACACCAGCAAAGCGACAACGGAAATCGCCCCCGCGGACGACGGGCTGGTGCTGCGCTTTGCAGATGGCGAACAGCTGGAAACGGACATGGTGGTCTTTTCTGCGGGCATACGTCCGCAGGATTCGCTGGCGCGCAGCAGCGGGCTGGCTATCGGCGAGCGTGGCGGGATCTGCATTGACGATCGCTGTCAGACCTCCGACCCGAACGTATTTGCCATCGGCGAATGCGCTCTGTGGGCGGGGAAAATCTTTGGTCTGGTCGCGCCCGGCTACCAGATGGCGCGGGTGGCCGCCGCCGCGCTGGCGGGAGAGGATAAAACATTCACTGGCTCGGATATGAGCACCAAACTAAAACTGCTGGGCGTGGACGTCGCCTCGTTCGGCGACGCTCACGGGCGCACGCCGGGTGCGCTGAGCTACCAGTGGACGCACGGCCCGCAGCAGATCTACAAAAAAATGGTGGTGAGCCACGACGGAAAAACGCTGCTAGGCGGCGTGCTGGTCGGCGATGCCAGCGAGTACGCCACGCTGGTGCAGATGATGCTCAACGGCATCGCCCTGCCAAAAGAGCCGGAGACGCTGATTTTACCCGCATCGTCAGGCAGTGCGCCAAAAGCGCTCGGCGTGGCGGCGCTGCCGGAAAGCGCGCAAATCTGCTCCTGCCATAACGTCAGCAAAGGCGATATCTGCCAGGCGGTGAGCGCCGGCGCGACGGACATCGGCGCCGTCAAGCAGTGCACCAAAGCGGCAACCGGCTGCGGCGGGTGCAGCGCGCTGGTGAAGCAGGTGATGGAGTGCCAACTGGCTGAGCAGGGCGTGGAGGTGAAAAAGGATATCTGCGAACACTTCCCGTACTCGCGCCAGGAGATTTACCACCTGGTGCGCGTCAACCATATTCGCACCTTCGACCAGCTGATTAGCCGCTACGGGCAGGGGCACGGGTGTGAGATCTGCAAGCCGCTGGTGGGCTCGGTGCTGGCCTCCTGCTGGAATGAATACCTGCTAAAACCGTCACACCTGCCGCTGCAGGACACCAACGACCGCTACTTTGCCAACATTCAGAAGGACGGCACTTACTCCATCGTCCCGCGGATGCCCGCAGGGGAAGTGACGGCAGACGGGCTGATTGCTATCGGTCAGATTGCCAAACGCTACAACCTGTACAGCAAAATCACCGGCGGCCAGCGTATCGACCTTTTCGGTGCCACCCTTGATCAACTGCCGGCGATCTGGCAGGCGCTGGTGGAGGCCGGGTTTGAAACCGGGCACGCCTACGGCAAATCCCTGCGCACGGTGAAATCCTGCGTCGGGTCGACGTGGTGTCGCTACGGCGTGCAGGACTCCACCGGCCTCGCGGTCAGGCTGGAGCACCGTTACAAAGGCCTGCGCGCGCCGCACAAAATCAAAATGGCCGTCTCAGGCTGTACCCGCGAATGCGCCGAGGCGCAGAGTAAAGACGTCGGGGTCATCGCCACGGACAAAGGCTGGAACCTCTACCTGTGCGGCAACGGCGGTATGAAGCCGCGCCACGCGGATCTCTTTGCCAGCGATCTTGATGATGAAACGCTGATCCGCACCGTAGATCGCTTCCTGATGTTTTACATCCGCACGGCGGATCGCCTGCAGCGCACCAGCACCTGGATGGACAACCTGGAAGGCGGTCTCGACTACCTGCGGGAGGTGATCCTCGACGACAGCCTGGGCATTGCCCACGAGCTGGAGCAGGAGATGGCCCGGGTGGTGGAAACCTACCAGTGTGAATGGCAGACCACCCTTAACGATCCCAACCGCCTGGCGCTGTTCCGCACCGCCGTGAACGACACCGCCGCGGAGAACAACAAGCGCTGGCAGGAAATTTGCGGCATCGACGACATCCCGGAGCAGGCGGGCATTGGCGCGCGGCTTGGGCGTAAACCGATTGCGCTGTTCCGCTTTGGTGAGTTCGTCTATGCCCTCGACGATCGGGAGCCGGGCAGCAGTGCGAACGTGCTCTCCCGCGGCATTCTTGGCGATGCGGCGGGCGAGCCGGTGGTGATCTCGCCGCTCTATAAGCAGCGCATTCGCCTGCGCGACGGCTGTCAGGTGGATAACGGCGAACCTGCGGTTCGTGCCTGGCCGGTGAAAATTGAAGAGGGCAAAGTGTGGGTTGGCAACGATGCCCTGGTGTTGCGCGCGGAGGCCTCATGACGGAAACCCGGACAACGTGCCCCTACTGTGGGGTCGGCTGCGGCGTGGTCGCTCGCGTGGAAGGTGAAACGGTAAGCGTTCGCGGGGATGAAACCCATCCTGCGAATTTTGGCCGCCTGTGCGTGAAAGGATCGGCCCTGGGAGAAACGACGGGTCTGCAGGGGCGGTTGCTGCACCCCGTGGTTGACGGTGTTGAGGTGGACTGGACGCAGGCGCTGGGCGCGGCTGGCGAGCGGTTGCGGGCGATCATCGACACCTGGGGGCCGCAGGCGGTGGCCTTTTACGCCTCCGGGCAATTGCTCACGGAGGATTACTACGCCGCCAATAAGCTGATGAAAGGGTTTATCGGCGCTGCAAACATCGATACTAACTCCCGGCTCTGCATGTCGTCGGCGGTGGTGGGCTATAAACGCGCTTTCGGTGAAGACGTCGTGCCGTGCAATTACGAGGATGTGGGAAACAGCGACCTGGTGGTGCTGGTTGGCTCAAACGCGGCCTGGACGCATCCGGTGCTGTACCAGCGGCTGGTGCAGGCGCGACAGGCCAGTCCCGAGATGAAAGTGGTGGTCATTGACCCGCGCAGAACCGCCACCTGTGATATTGCCGACCTGCATCTTGCGCTCGCGCCCGGGAGCGACGCCGGGCTGTTTGTCGGTCTGCTGGATGTGATTCAGGGTACGGACGCGTGGCCGATATCCCGCGTAGCGGCGTTTTGCGGCCTCACGCCGCAGGAGATTGCCACCTTTTACGACTGGTTTATGACGGCGCCCCGGGCCATTACGCTCTACACCATGGGGATCAACCAGTCCTCCAGCGGCAGCGACAAATGCAGCGCCATCATTAACGTTCACCTTGCCAGCGGGAAATTTAACCGTTCGGGCTGCGGCCCGTTTTCCCTGACCGGCCAGCCAAACGCGATGGGCGGAAGGGAAGTGGGCGGGCTGGCGAATCAGCTGGCGGCGCACATGAACTTCGAGCCAGACGATCTTTCACGGGTGGCGCGTTTCTGGGGCACGGAGCGGCTGGCGCAAACTCCGGGCCTGATGGCGGTGGAGCTGTTTGACGCCATCGCCCGCGGCGAGGTGAAGGCGGTGTGGATCATGGGCACCAACCCTGCCGTCTCGCTGCCGGACAGCCACGCGGTGTGCCAGGCGCTGGCGAACTGTCCGCTGGTGATTGTCTCTGAGGTGATGAGGGATACCGACACCAGCCGCTTCGCCCATATTCGCTTTCCGGCGCTGGGCTGGGGAGAAAAAGAGGGAACGGTGACGAACTCGGAGCGGCGTATTTCCCGCCAGCGCGCGTTTCTGCCAGCGCCGGGCGAAGCGAAGCCGGACTGGTGGATTGTCGCGCAGGTGGCGAAACAACTGGGGCACGGTGACGCCTTTGCCTGGCAGCATCCCCACGAGATTTTTTGCGAGCATGCGGCGCTGACCGCCTTTGAAAATGACGGCGCGCGGGCGTTAAACCTTCATGACCTGGCTACGCTGAGCCGTGACGCGTGGGAGCAGCTTGAGCCTTATCAGTGGTCGACAGGGGATTTTCCGCGCCGGAACATCGTTCCGGTTACCCCTCAGCCGCACGGTGCGACGGTCAGCGCATTCTACCCGCTGATCCTTAACACCGGGCGCATTCGCGATCAGTGGCACACCATGACCCGTACGGGATATGTGGCCAGACTGATGCAGCATATCGCCGAACCGTTTGTTGAGGTTTGCCCTGCGGACGCCGCTCTGTTCTCCCTGTGCGACGGCCAGCTGGCGCGCATCAGCTCGCCGCGCGGCGTGATGGTGGCGCGAGTGTGCGTCCGCGACAGTCAGCGCGAGGGTGAGGCGTTTGCCCCGATGCACTGGAACGCGCAGTTTTCCCGTCAGGGAAAGGTGAATGCGCTGGTGGAAGGGCGCTGCGATCCGGTTTCGGGCCAGCCGGAGAGTAAACAAACCGCCGTCAGGATCATGCCCTGGCAGCCCGCCTGGCAGGGAGAACTGTATGCCCGTGCGCTACCGGAGCTGCCGCCATCGGCGCACGGGTGGCGTAAAGCCTCACGCCTGACGGTGGCGGGGGATACGCCGCTGTTCTCCTGGGTCGCGGATTACGCCCGCGCCCGCGGCTGGCAGTTGCAGACTGCGCAAACGGATGCACGCAGCAGCGTACTGGCCTGGCATGAAGGCCAGCTGATGCTCGGGTTCTGGGAAGGCACCGCGTTACCGGCGCTGGCGCATACGGTCATCGAGGCCGCTTTTCAGTCGCCACCCCCGACGCCTGCTGCGCGCCATGCGCTGCTGAACGGGCAGGACGTGGGGAAGCACCGCGATCCGGGGCGCATTATCTGCACCTGTTTCAGCGTCGGGGAAAACGCGATACGGGAGGCGATTGCCGGAGGCTGTGATTCCGTCAGCGCGCTGGGGGCGAAGCTGCGCTGTGGTACGAATTGTGGCTCCTGCGTGCCGGAGTTGAAAGGGCTGTTTGGATAATGGCGTAAGGGCGACAATAATGTTCAGGATAATCCTGGAATTTCCGTTAAGCCTGCATTTCGCTGCTTATCGCGTTAACATAAAAAGAATTGCCTTATGAACACAGGTCCTTATTTACGACGTTGATGGCTGTATCGTCCCGCATTCGTTTGCTGTTTTTACTCTCCTTTCTTACGGCCGGAGCCGTTCACGGTGCGCCGAATTCCTTTATGCATCAGGCTCTGAATCCCTTTGATAATAACGGGGACAGTTTGCCCGACCTCGGCATGGCGACGCCCACAGGAGAGGGGGAAAAACACCTGGCCGAAATGGCGAAAGCCTTTGGCGAAGCCAGTATGACCGACAACGGCCTGACAACCGGCGAGCAGGCGCGTCAGTTTGCCTTTGGTCAGGTGCGCGACGCGGTGAGCGGCGAGGTGAACCAGCAGATCGAGTCCTGGCTCTCGCCCTGGGGGAACGCCAGTGTGAACGTGCTGGTGGATAACGAGGGCAAATTCAACGGCAGCAGCGGGAGCTGGTTTATCCCCTGGAACGATAACAACCGCTACCTGAGCTGGAGCCAGCTAGGCCTGACGCAGCAGACGGATGGTCTGGTCAGTAACGCCGGCATCGGGCAGCGCTGGATCGCCGGGAAATGGCTGCTGGGCTATAACACCTTTTACGATAATCTGCTGGATGAAAACCTGCAGCGTGCCGGGCTGGGCGCGGAAGTGTGGGGGGAAAATCTGCACCTGTCGGCGAACTATTATCAGCCCTTTGCCAGCTGGCGTGAGCGCTCGGACATTCAGGAGCAGCGCATGGCGCGCGGATATGACGTGACGGCCAACGCCTGGCTGCCGTGGTTCCATCACCTGAATACCAGTCTCAGCGTTGAGCAATATTTTGGTGACAATGTCGACCTGTTAAATAGCGGCACCGGCTATCACAACCCGGTGGCAGTCAACCTGGGACTTAACTATACCCCCGTTCCGCTGGTGACGTTGACTGCCGCGCATAAGCAGGGCGAGAGTGGCGAGAGCCAGAATAACCTCGGGCTGAAGCTCAACTACCGCTTTGGCGTACCGCTGGCCAAACAGCTTTCAGCCAGTGAAGTCGCCGCCACGCGCTCCCTGCGCGGAAGCCGCTATGATTCACCGGAGCGCAACAGCCTGCCGGTGATAGAGTTCCGTCAGCGCAAAACGCTGTCCGTCTGGCTGGCAACGCCGCCGTGGGATTTGAAAGGGGGCGAAACCGTCATGCTGAAGCTGCAGGTTCGCAGCACGCACGGCATTCGCCAGATCCACTGGCAGGGGGATACGCAGGCGTTGAGTCTGACATCGCCGGCTAAAAGCAACAGCAGCGACGGCTGGAGCGTGATCATGCCCGCCTGGGATGACCGGGAAGGGGCGTCAAACCGCTGGCACCTGTCGGCGGTGGTGGAAGATGAGAAAGGCCAGCGCGTCTCATCGAATGAAATCACGCTGACCGTGGTGCAGCCGCTGGTCGCGTTACCTGACGACGACCCGCGCTGGAAGCTGCTGCCGGATGAATAACCCTTAAAAAATGCGTTCCTGGTGAACCCATACCGCGGCTTCCACGCGCGATTTTAACTTCATTTTCTTCAGCATATGTTTCACGTGCACTTTGACCGTGCTTTCGGTGATATCCAGGCGACGGGCGATCATTTTGTTCGGCAGCCCCTGGGCAATGAGCTTGAGAATATCGCGCTCGCGCGGGGTTAACTGGCTGACGTCACGGTCAGAGGTGGCGCGGTTTGCCCGCAGGCTGGCGGCGAGGACCGGCGTTAAGGCTTCGCTGAGCACCATCTCGCCCGCCGCCGCCTGCTGCAGTGCCTTAAGCAGATCTTCCGGCTCCATATCTTTCAGCAGATAGCCATCCGCCCCGCGCTTGAGCGCCGTGACCACATCCTCTTCGTGGTTCGACACGCTAAAGACGACGATGCGCCCGGAGAGCGATTTTTCCCGCAGCTTGTCGAGGGTTTCCAGACCGTTCATGCCCGGCATATTCAGATCGAGCAGGATCAGATCGGGATCGAGGGATTCGGCAAGCTCAATGCCCTGTTCGCCGTTGCTGGCTTCGCCGACCACGGTGATATCGGGTGCCATGCTGACCAGCTGTTTCACGCCAGTACGCAGCATCGGATGGTCGTCGATCAGCAGGATGGATGCCGGTTCCTGATTAGTCATGGGTATCTCCTTGAGCAATTGTGAGCGGTTTCTCGGGAATAAAGGTGACGACAACTTCCGTGCCACCCGTCTCTCTCCGGCGAACCTGGCAATCACCGCGCAGGCTTTGGGCGCGGTCTCGCATAATAATTAAACCATAGTGATTCGTGCGTTCGGCATTTTCCGGCACGCCGCGGCCGTTGTCGTGAACCGTCAGTTTCACCTGATTGCTGTGCTGGCTGACGGTGACCGTTACCGCCGTCGCGCCGGCATGCTTAAGCACGTTGCTCAGCGCTTCGCGGGCGATCTGCAGTAAATGGATGGCCTGATGGGAGGGGACAAACCGCGGCGGCAGCTGGTAATCCAGCTTCACCTGGAACCCCAGCCGGGCGCTAAATTCGTGACAGCTGGCTTCCAGCGCCGGGCGCAGGCCCGGCTCGGTCAGCTGCAGACGAAAGGTGGTCAGCAGCTCGCGAAGCTGGATCCAGGAGGTATTCAGCTCGTTGCGGATCTGGCTCAGCAGCTGCTTGTTGCTTTCCGGCATCTCAGCATCCTGCATCTGCAGACAGCTGACCTGCATTTTCATACAGGAGAGCGACTGGGCGATGGAGTCGTGCAGTTCGCGGGCGATGGTCGCGCGCTCTTCCATGACGATCAGCTGCTGCTGTTTTTCCTGATGCCTGTCGAGCGCCAGCGTGGCTGTTAACTGTTCAACCAGCGTATCCACCAGCTGCTGCTGGTCGTGGCTCAGGTGGCGTCCGGTTGGCAGGGTGGCCAGCAGAATGCCGTACTGGGTGTGGCTGTCCGTCAGACGCCACTTCAGGGTGGTGCCGCCGGAGGTCAGCGGCGGCAGGCCGCGAGGGCAAAGATGGCAGCCTTTGTCATCGCAGGACATATCCGACTGACAGGTAAATTCCTGATGGTTCTCTTCGTCTTCCACATCGTAGACCCGCAGCTCCAGGTCGCGCAGCAGGGTCAGATTTTGCAAACCGTTCAGCACCGGCGAGAGACGTTCGCATAACGGCACCTGCATGTGCAGGCGGCGGTTGGCCTGCCACAGGAAGGAGAGGATCTCGTTTTTCTGCTCAAGGCCCGCCGTTTTTTCCTGCACGCGCTGTTCCAGCACCGCGTAGCTCTCGGAAAGCTCTGCCGACATGGTGTTGAGCGCCTGGCCGAGCATCGCCATCTCGTTGCGTCCGCTGATGTGCGTGCGCTGGGTGAAATCGCGCGCGGTGACCGCGCGGGCCATCGCCAGCAGCTGTTTCCAGGGATTCAACAGCCGGGCGCGAAGCCAGACGATAGTGAAGATCAGCAGCAGCCCCATAAACAGCGCCATTGCCCGGTGCACCATTACCACCCGGTCGATGCGTAGTTCGGTGGTCTGGTCGAACGCGGAGACCAGCGCGTCAATGCGTGTAACGAACCCCGCCACGTCCTGGGCAACTGCCTCTGTACTGTGCGCCTGTTTCAGGCCCGGCTGCAGCTGGGTGTGCCAGTACCCCTGAAGGGCTTTAAGCTGGGATTGTTGACCGGCGCGAATGGCGGCATTTTCCAGCTCGGGGCTGAACGCGGTGCGCTCCATTTCATCAATTAAGGGCCGATCGGCCTGCGTCAGGGGAACCGATGCCAGCAGGCGATAACTCTGCATGCGTAGTGAGCCTGCCTCATTAATGGCATGCGCATTACCCTGTACTCCCTGTACCAGCCAGCCGGAGATCGCCATGCCGGTCACGCCAATGGCGGTGGACAGCAAAACAATCAGGGCGAGCTGATTCACGAGCGTCAGCGGAGATAAACATCTTTTTAACATAGAGTTGGCGTGCTCCTGACGTGGCCTGCTTGCAGGAATGGCGCTATTCTGGTGCATACCCTGGAGTATACCCATACCAATAAAGGATTACCCCTAAATTGCCAACGGAGTAGGGGGCAGAACGCGGGGGTGGCAGGAACGCGTCAGCGCCGTGAAAAACCACGTCTTTTTTGTCGAATTAGCCTACTCACTAAGGATAAGCCCTTTTTTTGTGCCGCAAATCCTCCCACTTTTCCTTTGATTTATATCAACTTACCGCCGCCTTAAAACCCTAATGTTTGCAGCATCATTCGAGAATCAGAGGTGTCTATGAGTCACTCATCCGCTCCCGAAAGGGAAAGTGGTGCCGTTATTACTGACTGGCGTCCAGAGGATCCGGCGTTCTGGCAACAGCGCGGCCATCGTGTTGCAAGCCGGAATCTGTGGATTTCCGTTCCGTGTTTGCTGTTAGCGTTTTGCGTATGGATGTTGTTTAGTGCGGTGGCGGTCAACCTGCCGAAAGTTGGGTTTACGTTTACGACCGATCAGCTGTTTATGTTGACTGCGTTACCGTCGCTGTCGGGTGCGCTGCTGCGTGTCCCTTACGCGTTTATGGTACCGGTCTTTGGCGGTCGTCGCTGGACGGCGTTCAGCACGGGCATCATGATCGTTCCTTGCGTCTGGCTCGGCTTCGCGGTGCAGGATACCTCCACGCCGTTCAGCGTGTTCGTGATTATCTCTCTGCTGTGCGGTTTTGCCGGGGCGAACTTCGCCTCCAGTATGGCAAACATCAGCTTCTTCTTCCCGAAAGCGAAGCAGGGCGGTGCGCTGGGCATTAACGGCGGTCTGGGGAATATGGGCGTCAGCGTGATGCAGCTGATTGCGCCGCTGGCGATTTCGGTTTCCATCTTTGCTGCCTTTGGCGGCGGTGGCGTTGAGCAGGCGGATGGTTCATCCCTGTACCTGCAAAATGCGGCCTGGATTTGGGTGCCATTCCTGGTGGTGTTCACCCTTGCAGCCTGGTTCTTTATGAATGACCTGTCCGCGTCGAAAGCGTCGCTGAGCGAACAGCTGCCGGTGCTGAAACGTGGGCACTTATGGGTAATGGCGCTGCTGTATCTGGCCACCTTCGGTTCGTTCATCGGTTTCTCTGCGGGCTTCGCCATGCTGTCGAAAACGCAGTTCCCGGAAATTCAGATCCTGCACTTTGCCTTCTTCGGGCCGTTTATTGGTGCCCTGGCGCGTTCCGTTGGCGGCATGATCTCTGACCGTCTCGGCGGGACACGCGTGACGCTGGTTAACTTCGTCGTGATGGCGGTCTTCTGTGCGCTGCTGTTCCTGACGCTGCCGACAGACGGACTGGGCGGTAACTTCATCGCCTTCTTCGGGGTGTTTATGGTGCTGTTCCTGACGGCCGGGCTGGGGAGCGCGTCCACCTTCCAGATGATCTCCGTGATCTTCCGTAAGCTGACCATGGATCGCGTGAAGGCGCAGGGGGGAAGCGAAGAGCAGGCCATGCGTGAAGCGGCGACCGATACGGCGGCGGCTCTGGGCTTTATCTCTGCGATTGGCGCGATTGGCGGCTTCTTTATCCCGAAAGCGTTTGGTATTTCGCTGGAGCTGACCGGCTCTCCGGCGGGCGCAATGAAAGTTTTCCTTGTCTTCTATATCGCCTGCGTCGTGATCACGTGGCTGGTATATGGGCGTAATACTAAGAAAAATAAGTAAGTGTGATTATCCGTTTACGCGGCCTTCGGGTCGCGTTTTTTTTGCAGATAATTAGTTACAACATACTGAAACAAGAGCAGAGGAAACCAGCGGGTAACACTGTGATCGCTATCGCCTTACAGGGGGGTCTACCCCTTAATACCTGAGATGTTAACGATCGCCTTGTTTTTTATACGGCAAAAAATAAATAACCATATATTTCAATAAGATGTGTAATTTCAAAGCATACCGCTTTGGTGGTATTTAGCGTAACCCCACCCCGGAAAGTCCCTCGTCGTCTTGATCGTTATCAATTCTCCCCCTCTTTCAGGGCGTTACCTTCGCTGCAAATCAGCAATGTCGATTTAGAGAGCCACAGGCTCCACACAGGAGATACCCGATGAGCAAATTTTTGGACCGGTTTCGCTACTTCAAACAGAAGGGCGAAACTTTTGCCGATGGGCACGGCCAGGTTCTGGATACCAACCGGGACTGGGAAGACGGTTACCGCCAGCGCTGGCAGCATGACAAAGTCGTCCGTTCAACCCACGGCGTGAACTGCACTGGCTCATGTAGCTGGAAGATATTCGTTAAAAACGGTCTGGTGACCTGGGAAATGCAGCAGACCGACTATCCGCGCACCCGTCCGGATATGCCAAACCACGAACCGCGCGGCTGCCCGCGTGGCGCCAGCTACTCCTGGTATCTCTACAGCGCGAACCGCCTCAAATACCCGCTGATGCGCAAGCGCCTGATGAAAATGTGGCGTGAAGCGAAAGTGCAGCACAGCGATCCGGTTGATGCCTGGGCCTCCATTATTGAAGATGCGGACAAAGCGAAAAGCTTTAAGCAGGCTCGCGGACGCGGCGGCTTTGTGCGTTCTTCCTGGAAAGAGGTCAACGAGCTGATTGCCGCCTCTAACGTCTACACCGTTAAAACCTACGGTCCTGACCGCGTGGCGGGCTTCTCGCCGATCCCGGCGATGTCGATGGTCTCTTATGCCTCCGGGGCGCGCTATCTCTCCTTAATCGGCGGCACCTGCCTGAGCTTCTACGACTGGTACTGCGACCTGCCGCCAGCCTCTCCGCAGACCTGGGGCGAGCAGACCGATGTGCCGGAATCCGCGGACTGGTACAACTCCAGCTACATCATCGCCTGGGGCTCTAACGTGCCGCAGACCCGTACGCCGGATGCGCACTTCTTTACCGAAGTGCGTTACAAAGGCACCAAAAGCGTGGCGGTAACCCCGGACTACGCCGAAATCGCCAAGCTGTGCGACCTGTGGCTGGCACCGAAGCAGGGTACCGATGCCGCGATGGCGATGGCGATGGGCCACGTCATGCTGCGCGAGTTCCACCTGGATAAGCCCAGCCAGTACTTCACCGACTACGTCCGCCGCTACACCGACATGCCAATGCTGGTGATGCTGGAAGAGCGTGACGGGTACTACGCCGCGGGCCGCACCCTGCGCGCCGCCGATCTGGTTGATGCTCTGGGCCAGGAAAATAACCCTGAGTGGAAAACCGTCGCGTATAACAGCAACGGCGAGCTGGTGGCGCCAAACGGCTCTATCGGCTTCCGCTGGGGCGAGAAGGGCAAGTGGAACCTTGAGCAACGTAACGGCACGACGGGCGAAAAGACGGAACTGCGTCTGAGCATGCTGGGTAGCCAGGACGAGATCGCCGAGGTCGGCTTCCCGTACTTCGGCGGCGAAGGTTCCGAGCATTTCAACAAGGTTGAGCTGCAAAACGTCCTGATGCATAAGCTGCCGGTGAAACGCCTGCAGCTGGCCGACGGCTCTACCGCGCTGGTCACTACCGTTTATGACCTGACCATGGCGAACTACGGCCTGGAGCGTGGTCTGAACGATGAAAACTGTGCGACCAGCTATGACGACGTGAAAGCCTACACCCCGGCATGGGCGGAACAGATCACCGGCGTACCTCGCGCACAGATCGTGCGTATCGCCCGTGAGTTCGCTGAAAACGCCGACAAGACCCATGGCCGTTCGATGATCATCGTCGGTGCGGGTCTGAACCACTGGTATCACCTGGATATGAACTACCGTGGTCTGATCAACATGCTGATTTTCTGCGGCTGTGTCGGTCAGAGCGGCGGCGGCTGGGCGCATTACGTAGGCCAGGAAAAACTGCGTCCGCAGACTGGCTGGCAGCCGCTGGCGTTTGCCCTCGACTGGCAGCGTCCTGCACGCCATATGAACAGCACCTCTTACTTCTATAACCACTCCAGCCAGTGGCGCTACGAAACGGTCACCGCCCAGGAATTGCTGTCGCCGATGGCGGATAAATCCCGCTACAGCGGCCACCTGATTGACTTCAACGTACGAGCTGAGCGCATGGGCTGGCTGCCGTCTGCGCCTCAGCTGGGCACCAACCCGCTGCGCATCGCGGAAGAGGCGAAGAAGGCGGGGATGTCGCCGGTGGATTACACCGTGAAATCACTGAAGGATGGCTCAATCCGTTTCGCGGCAGAACAGCCGGAAAACGGGAAAAACCATCCGCGTAACCTGTTTATCTGGCGCTCCAACCTGCTGGGCTCGTCCGGTAAAGGCCACGAGTACATGCTGAAATACCTGCTGGGTACCGAAAACGGCATTCAGGGGAAAGATCTCGGCAAGCAGGGCGGCGTGAAGCCGGAAGAGGTGGAGTGGAAAGACAACGGTCTCGACGGCAAGCTGGATCTGGTGGTAACCCTCGATTTCCGTCTCTCCAGCACCTGCCTGTATTCCGACATCGTGCTGCCTACCGCCACCTGGTACGAAAAAGACGACATGAATACTTCGGATATGCATCCGTTTATTCATCCGCTGTCTGCGGCCGTTGACCCGGCGTGGGAATCGAAAAGCGACTGGGATATCTACAAGGACATCGCGAAGAAATTCTCTGAGGTCTGCGTGGGGCACCTCGGCAAAGAGACCGACGTGGTGACGCTGCCAATCCAGCACGACTCCGCTGCTGAACTGGCGCAGCCGCTGGACGTGAAGGACTGGAAAAAAGGCGAGTGCGATCTGATCCCGGGCGTGACTGCGCCGCACATTATTCCGGTTGAACGTGATTACCCGGCAACGTACGAACGCTTTACCTCTATCGGCCCGCTGATGGAGAAAATCGGTAACGGCGGGAAAGGGATTGCCTGGAACACCCAGAGCGAAATGGATCTGCTGCGTAAGCTTAACTACACCAAAGCGGACGGCCCGGCGAAAGGCCAGCCCTGCCTTAACACGGCGATTGATGCCGCAGAGATGATCCTGACCCTGGCACCGGAAACCAACGGCCACGTCGCGGTGAAAGCCTGGGCGGCGCTGAGTGAGTTTACCGGTCGCGACCTTACGCACCTGGCGAAGAATAAAGAGGAAGAGAAAATCCGCTTCCGCGATATTCAGGCGCAGCCGCGCAAGATTATCTCCAGCCCGACCTGGTCTGGCCTCGAAGATGAGCATGTCTCTTACAACGCTGGCTACACCAACGTTCACGAGCTGATCCCATGGCGCACCCTCTCCGGTCGTCAGTCGCTGTATCAGGATCACCAGTGGATGCGCGACTTCGGTGAAAGCCTGCTGGTTTACCGTCCGCCAATCGACACCCGCTCCGTGAAAACCGTAATGGGTGCGAAATCGAACGGTAACCCGGAGAAGGCGCTGAACTTCCTGACACCGCACCAGAAGTGGGGGATCCACTCCACCTACAGCGACAACCTGCTGATGCTGACCCTGTCGCGCGGTGGTCCGATTGTCTGGATGAGCGAAACGGACGCCAAAGATCTGGGTATCGAAGATAACGACTGGATCGAAGTGTTCAACAGCAACGGTGCCCTGACGGCGCGTGCGGTGGTGAGCCAGCGCGTACCGGCCGGGATGACCATGATGTACCACGCGCAGGAGCGTATCGTGAACCTGCCGGGGTCAGAAATCACCGAGCAGCGCGGCGGGATCCACAACTCCGTGACCCGTATTACGCCGAAACCGACCCATATGATCGGTGGCTATGCCCAGCTGGCCTACGGCTTTAACTACTATGGCACCGTAGGTTCGAACCGCGATGAGTTCGTGGTGGTACGTAAGATGAAGAATATTAACTGGTTAGACGGCGAAGGTAATGACCAGGTACAGGAGAGCGTAAAATGAAAATTCGTTCACAAGTCGGCATGGTGCTGAATCTGGATAAATGCATCGGCTGTCATACCTGCTCGGTCACCTGTAAAAACGTCTGGACCAGCCGTGAAGGTATGGAGTATGCCTGGTTCAACAACGTGGAAAGTAAGCCGGGCACCGGCTTCCCGACCGACTGGGAAAACCAGGAGAAGTGGAAGGGCGGCTGGATCCGCAAAATCAACGGTAAGCTGCAGCCGCGCATGGGTAACCGCGCTTTGCTTCTGGGAAAAATCTTCGCTAACCCGCATCTGCCGGGCATTGAGGATTATTACGAGCCGTTTGACTACGACTACCAGAACCTGCACAACGCGCCGGAAAGCAAACACCAGCCTATCGCCCGTCCTCGCTCGCTGATCACCGGTCAGCGCATGGACAAAATTACCAGCGGTCCAAACTGGGAAGAGATCCTGGGCGGCGAGTTCGAAAAACGCGCCAAAGACCAGAATTTCGAGAACATGCAGAAGGCGATGTACGGCCAGTTCGAAAACACCTTCATGATGTATCTGCCGCGCCTGTGCGAGCACTGCCTCAACCCGGCGTGCGTGGCGACCTGCCCGAGTGGTGCCATCTACAAGCGTGAAGAAGACGGCATTGTCCTTATCGACCAGGACAAGTGCCGCGGCTGGCGGATGTGCATCACCGGCTGCCCGTACAAAAAAATCTACTTCAACTGGAAGAGCGGCAAGTCTGAGAAGTGCATCTTCTGCTACCCGCGTATTGAAGCCGGTATGCCGACCGTTTGCTCCGAGAGCTGCGTAGGCCGTATCCGCTACCTCGGCGTGCTGCTGTACGACGCGGACGCAATTGAAAACGCTGCCAGCACCGAGCACGAGAAAGATCTGTATCAGCGTCAGCTGGACGTGTTCCTCGACCCGAACGATCCGAAGGTGATTGAGCAGGCGCTGAAGGATGGCATTCCGCAGAGCGTGATTGACGCCGCGCAGCAGTCTCCGGTGTACAAAATGGCGATGGACTGGAAGCTGGCCCTGCCGCTGCACCCTGAATACCGCACGCTGCCGATGGTCTGGTACGTGCCGCCTCTGTCGCCGATTCAGTCAGCCGCGGATGCGGGCGAGCTGGGCAGTAACGGCATTCTGCCGGACGTGGAAAGCCTGCGTATCCCGGTTCAGTATCTGGCAAACCTGCTGACCGCAGGCGATACCCAGCCGGTACTGCTGGCGCTGAAACGTATGCTGGCGATGCGCCACTTCAAACGTGCCGAAACCGTGGACGGCGTGACCGATACCCGCGCGCTGGAAGAGGTCGGTCTGACCGAAGCGCAGGCGCAGGAAATGTACCGCTATCTGGCGATTGCCAACTACGAAGATCGTTTCGTGGTGCCGAGCAGCCACCGAGAACTGGCCCGCGAAGCCTTCCCGGAGAAAAATGGCTGTGGCTTTACCTTTGGCGACGGCTGCCACGGGTCAGACAGCAAATTCAATCTGTTCAACAGCCGCCGCATCGACGCCATGGATGTGACCAGTAAAACGGAGCCGCACTCATGATTGATCTCGTCATTGTTTCGCGTCTGCTGGAGTACCCGGATGCTGCGCTGGTGCAGCATCAGCAGGAGCTGTTTGATGCACTCGCGTCATCCGAAAACCTGGATAAAGAGGATGCCCAGCGGCTTGGGGTTTTCCTCCGCGACCTGTTAGCGCGCGATCTTCTCGATGCGCAGGCGGACTACAGCCAACTGTTTGACCGCGGGCGGGCAACCTCGCTGCTGCTGTTTGAACATGTTCACGGTGAGTCGCGCGACCGCGGTCAGGCGATGGTCGACCTGATGGCGCAGTACGAGCAGCACGGCCTGCAGCTCGACAGCCGCGAGCTGCCGGACCATCTGCCGCTCTATCTGGAATATCTGGCGCAGCTGCCGAAAGAGGAGGCGCTGGGTGGTCTGCAGGACATCGCGCCGATCCTGGCGCTGCTCGGCGCGCGGCTTCAGCAGCGCGAGAGCCGCTACGCGGTGCTGTTCGACCTGCTGGTGAAGCTGGCCAACGCGTCGGTCGACAGTGAAAAAGTGGCGGAGAAAATCGCCGATGAAGCCCGGGACGATACCCCGCAGGCGCTGGATGCCGTCTGGGAGGAAGAACAGGTGAAATTCTTTGCTGACCAGAGCTGTGGCGAGTCTGAAATCTCTGCTCACCAGCGTCGTTTTGCCGGTGCCGTTGCCCCGCAATATTTGAATATCTCTAACGGAGGACAGCAATAATGCACTTCCTGAATATGTTCTTCTTTGACATCTACCCGTATATCGCGGGCACCGTGTTCCTGGTGGGAAGTTGGCTGCGTTATGACTACGGCCAGTATACCTGGCGCGCTGGCTCCAGCCAGATGCTGGATCGTAAAGGGATGCATGTGGCCTCTAACCTGTTCCACATCGGTATTCTGGGCATTTTTGCCGGCCACTTCCTCGGCATGCTGACGCCGCACTGGATGTACGAAGCGTGGCTGCCCATTGAGGTGAAGCAGAAGATGGCGATGATCGCCGGGGGGGCCTGCGGGGTGATGACCCTGGTGGGGGGCCTGCTGTTGTTGAAACGTCGTCTGTTCAGCCCCCGCGTGCGGGCAACCACCACCGGGGCGGACATCCTGATCCTCTCCCTGCTGATGGTGCAGTGCGCGCTGGGTCTGCTGACCATTCCGTTCTCGGCGCAGCATATGGACGGCAGTGAAATGATGAAGCTGGTGGGCTGGGCGCAGTCTGTGGTGACTTTCCACGGTGGTGCATCTGAACATCTGGACGGCGTGGCGTTTATCTTCCGCGTTCACCTGGTGCTGGGGATGACGCTGTTTGTGTTATTCCCGTTCTCTCGCCTGGTGCACATCTGGAGCGCGCCGGTGGAATACCTGACGCGCAAATACCAGATTGTACGCGCCCGTCGCTAATTTGCCGTTTTGATACCAACCCCGCACTCGCGGGGTTTTTTTTCGCCCCAGCCCAGGTTATTGCCCGCTGCAGCAAACAGGATCAGCGCGCCGCCTGCCAGTTGTGTCAGGTTCAGCGAGTGTCCAAATACCAGATTATCAACAACGATCGCCACCACCGGATAGATAAACGACAGCGAGCCGGTAATGGGCGTCGGCAGCTTCTGAATCGCACTGTAGAGCAGTTGATACATAATGCCGGTATGGACAATGCCCAGCGTAAGCAAGATCGGCCAGGGGAAATCGGCGGACAATGACGGCATGCGGGCAAACGGCAGAAGCATGACGACGCCCGTCAGCACCTGGATGAAGGCAATGTGCTGCGGCGCAACCGATCGCAGCTTGCGGGCAATCATGGCCGTTACCGCATAGAAGAAGGCAGCGGCCATTGCCAGCCCGATCCCGGCGAGCCAGTCGGCGCCATGTGCGCTGGTCAATTCACTGGAGAGCAAAATGACCACGCCGCCAAAGGCGAGCACCAGCCAGCCCCATTTCACCAGGCTGACACGCTCGCCGAAAAGCATCCCCATCAATACCAGCATAAACGGCTGAGTGTTATACACCACGGTCGAAAGACCAATTGAGATCCGTTCATAGGCGGCGAAGAGCAGCAGCCAGTTCACCACTAATGCCGCTCCGCCGAGGATCGCCAGTAGCAGCGTCGTGCGGGTGAGGGGGCTAAACGGCTTTCGACTCATGCGAATAAAAATGAACAGTGCTACTGCCCCAATCAGGCAGCGCCAGAACACCACTTCCGTTACCGGCAGACCGGACAGTAAAACAAACGCGCCAATTGAGCCGGAAATTAACATCGCCAGGCTCATTTGCCAGACGCCTTTATGGAAATCACGCATCATTCACCTCCTGATTGATGACGTTATTGTCGAAAATGGCTGTCGTGTTTTACAGGGGTGATATAAGGTTGAAGAGGTAAATGACTTTTTAAAATTAGGTGAAAATGATGGAATGCCTTCTTGATGATATCGACCGACAAATCTTAGCCTGTCTGGTTGAGGATGCGCGTATGTCCCTGAAGGTGCTCAGCGGGCGTATCGGGCTGACGTCACCCAGCACGGCGGAGCGCCTGAAAAGGCTGGAAGAGCGCGGTGTGATTCAGGGGTATGGCGCGCGGGTGAACCTGGCGGCGTTAGGGTATACGCTGCAGGCGCTGGTGCGCGTACGGCCACTGCCGGGGCTGTTGCATAAAGTGGATAAGTACATTCAGGCAATGCCGGAGTGTATTGAGAGCGACAAAGTGACCGGGGAGGACTGCTTTGTTATCCGGCTGGTGGTGCGGTCTATCGAACAGCTTGATGCGCTGCTGGACGGGCTGGCGGAGCATGCCCAGTGCAATACGTCGATTGTGAAAAGCACGCCGGTGACGCGACGTTTGCCACCGATATAGCCATCTGTCGCCGGGTGGCGGCTGCGCCTTACCCGGCCTACAACGGATTCATATATCGAAAAATTGTGGAGCGTTAAGGTAAGGAAGATTTTACAGCGCATGGAAATGATGGTGGTGGGGGAAGGATTCGAACCTTCGAAGTCGATGACGGCAGATTTACAGTCTGCTCCCTTTGGCCGCTCGGGAACCCCACCAGGGGTAATTCAAATTTTGAGGTGATGCTGAGAGATGGTGGTGGGGGAAGGATTCGAACCTTCGAAGTCGATGACGGCAGATTTACAGTCTGCTCCCTTTGGCCGCTCGGGAACCCCACCACGGGGTAATGCTATTAACTGGCCTGCTTCCTGCTGGAAGCGGGGCGCATCATATCAAATGAGGCGCCCCTGTAAAGCATTCCTTTAGTGAAATGACGTCGTTTGCCTGCTTTTTATCCGTAAAGGTGCAAAGCTAATCAATTCATTTCCCTGGGATTAAAGAATAATGGTTCTGTTACCGTAAACGAATACCCGCTGCGCCAGCACCTGATACAGCGCACGACTGAGCACATTCTTCTCAACGTCGCGCCCGGCGCGCATCATGTCCTCAGCCGTGTAGGTGTGATCCACATGAATTACGTCCTGCATGATGATAGGACCTTCATCCAGGTTATCATTCACGTAGTGCGCCGTGGCTCCGATGATCTTCACGCCACGCTCATAGGCCTGATGGTAAGGACGCGCACCGATAAAGGCCGGCAGGAACGAGTGGTGAATGTTGATGATCTTATTCGGGAAGCGCGCCACGAAGGATGGCGTCAGCACGCGCATATATTTCGCCAGCACCACGTAGTCCGGGTTGTGGGCTTCAATGGCCTGCGCCATCAGGTTGTCGTGTTCTTCACGGGTGTGGCCTTCATGGCTGACCAGCTCGAACGGAATATCAAAACGCTCGACCAGCGTGCGCAGAGTCTCGTGGTTGCCGATAACGGCCGCAATTTCGACGTCCAGACCGCCGTAGTTGGCTTTCATCAGCAGATCGCCCAGGCAATGCGCCTCTTTGGTCACCAGAATCACGATGCGGCGTCGGCCTGCGGGGGTCAGTTCACGCACGGAGCCTTCCGGCAGCGCGCTGTCCAGATCGGCAAGCAGGGTGGTGTCGTTGAAAATACCTTCCAGTTCGGTACGCATGAAGAAACGTCCGGTACGGTGGTCAACGAACTCGTTGTTCTGCACGATATTCAGTTCATGTTTGTAACAAATGTTGGTAATTCGTGCGATCAGTCCTTTTTGATCGGGACAGATGGTGCGCAGAACTTTACGTTGTAGTGATTGCATCGCCGGGAAATCCTGTTTGTATTTGCGAAGTCTGGGTTGTCAGGCGTTACTGCCCGCAACACTTTTTAAATTTTTTACCTGAACCACACGGGCAGGGATCGTTACGACCAAATTGTGGGCGCGTTCCGTCAATATAATACCATTGCCCGCTTTCCTTTAAGAACCGGGAACGTTCGATTATGGCGCCAGGCTTATTATTCTCGGTAAAGCGGGCCACAAAGCTGACATAACCCTCATCAGCATGACTCCCGGTTGAGGATTCATAGACGGTAAGGCCAAGCCATTGCGTACTGGCGAACCCGGCTTCGATCTCCTGTCTGAATTCCGCCGCGTGGCAGGACGGGTGCCAGGTTTTAATCAGGTAGTCTGCGTCTTTGATCACAAAAGCAGTGTACCGTGAACGCATGAGGTGTGACGGGTCTGGTGCAACCTGATCGCCAGAAAGATATCGCTGGCAACATAGGCTATACTCCAGAGCGCTACCACAAGGGCAGAGTTGAGACACGATTCTCTTCCTGGAACAATAAATAAAGGCGTTAAACGCTTCGGGTAGCACTATGTTAACTGAGCTGTTGCGTTGATGCTATGTCAGGAATCCAGGGGACGTAAAACAGGGCTAATGAGAAAGGTTAAAATAGGACTGGCGCTGGGCTCAGGTGCAGCCCGCGGATGGTCACATATCGGCGTGATTAACGCGTTAAAACAGATGGGTGTTGACGTCGATATTGTTGCAGGGTGTTCAATCGGCTCGCTTGTCGGCTCCGCTTACGCGTGCGGGAAGCTGCCGGAGCTCGAGACCTGGGTGCGTTCCTTCAGTTACTGGGACGTGCTTCGTCTGATGGATCTCTCATGGCAGCGTGGCGGACTCTTACGCGGCGAACGCGTCTTTAACCAGTTCCGTCAGGTTATGCCTCTCGAAGACTTCACGGATTGCCAGATGCCGTTCGGCGCCGTCGCGACGAATCTTAGCACCGGTCGCGAGCTTTGGCTGACCGAAGGGGATATCCATCTTGCCGTTCGCGCCTCCTGCAGTATACCAGGCTTAATGGCGCCTGTGCCGCATAACGGCTACTGGCTTGTCGACGGTGGCGTCGTTAATCCGGTCCCCATCTCTCTGACGCGTGCCATGGGGGCAGACATCGTGATTGCCGTGGACCTGCAGCATGATGCCCACCTGATGCAACAGGATCTTATGCCGGTCAATCTGCAGAGCGACGAACCTGAGGGCGACAAACTGGCCTGGCATGAGCGCCTGCGTGGTCGACTTGGGCGTATGACTGCACGACGCGCGGTGGCGGCCCCGACAGCCATCGAAATCATGACCACCTCAATCCAGGTACTTGAGAACCGCCTCAAGCGAAATCGTATGGCCGGCGACCCGCCAGACATTCTTATTCAACCGTACTGTCCACAAATCTCTACCCTCGATTTCCATCGGGCTGAGGCCGCCATCGCAGCGGGCTCGTTAGCCGTCGAAAAGAAAATGAACGAACTGTTGCCTTTTGTGCGAACAGCACGTTAAGCACCTTTTTTTGACTACTTCAGCAAAATCTGACAGGCGATAGTGCCGATCGCATGCCACTATTTAGTTACTGTCAGCCAGGGGAGGAACCATGACGCAGCCATTGGCCGGAAAACATATTTTGATTGTAGAAGACGAGCCCGTTTTCCGATCGCTACTGGATTCGTGGTTGTCCTCACTGGGCGCTAACACGTCACTGGCTGAAGATGGCATCGACGCCCTGGAGAAAATGAACAGCATCACGCCCGATTTGATGATTTGCGACATTGCGATGCCGCGGATGAATGGGCTGAAGCTGGTTGAACATCTGCGTAACGAAGGCAACCAGACGCCGATTCTGGTGATATCCGCCACTGAGAATATGGCGGATATCGCGAAAGCGTTGCGTCTTGGGGTGCAGGATATTCTTCTTAAGCCGGTCAAGGATCTGAACCGGTTACGGGAAACGGTATTAGCCTGCCTTTATCCGAATATGTTTAATTCCCGGGTAGAGGAAGAGGAGCGTCTTTTCCAGGACTGGGATGCCCTGGTCAGCGATCCGCCCGCTGCGGCGAAGCTTTTACAAGAACTCCAGCCGCCCGTTCAGCAAACCATTTCGCATTGCCGTATCAATTATCGTCAGCTGGTGGCGGCAGACCAGCCTGGGCTGGTGCTGGATATTGCGCCACTGTCTGATGTCGATCTTGCGTTTTATTCCCTGGATGTCACCCGGGCGGGGGATAACGGCGTATTAGCGGCGTTACTCCTTCGTGCGTTATTTAACGGTTTGCTGCAGGAACAGTTATCGCATCAGGGACAACGGTTGCCGGAGTTAGGCAGTTTACTCAAACAAGTCAACCAGCTTTTTCGTCAGGCGAATTTACCCGGACAGTTTCCGCTGCTGGTCGGTTATTACCACAGCGGTTTAAAAAATCTTATCCTCGTTTCAGCCGGCCTCAACGCTTCACTGAATACCGGTGAGCACCATATTCAGGTGAGTAACGGTGTGCCGCTTGGGACATTGGGAACGGCGTATCTTAATCAAATAAGCCACCGCTGTTCCTCCTGGCAGTGCCAAATTTGGGGCGCCGGGGGACGGCTACGCTTAATGTTGTCCACGGAATAAGCAATTGGATCTTAATTTTAAGATTGCTTTACCTGTGTTTTACGGGGAGTGCTACTATCGCTGCCCAGATTCATGCGTATTTATCCTAATTGATCGGCAACGCGTTCTTTTCAGACCCGAACTGCGGGGCGAGACTGATATACTCAACGCGTTATTTATTGCATAAAAGTTCAAAACTTGAACAGCTCAGGAGAATTTGAATGGCTGCCCTAAATTCGAAAGTCAGAAAGGCCGTCATCCCGGTAGCGGGATTGGGGACCAGGATGTTACCAGCAACTAAGGCGATTCCTAAAGAGATGCTGCCTCTGGTTGATAAGCCATTAATCCAGTATGTCGTCAACGAATGTATCGCAGCCGGCATTACGGAAATTGTGCTGGTTACACATTCATCAAAAAACTCTATCGAAAACCATTTCGATACAAGCTTTGAACTTGAAGCCATGCTGGAAAAACGTGTTAAGCGTCAGCTGTTAGAGGAAGTTCAGTCTATTTGTCCTCCGCACGTTACTATTATGCAGGTTCGTCAGGGGCTGGCGAAAGGTCTGGGCCACGCCGTCATGTGTGCACACCCTGTTGTGGGTGACGAGCCTGTGGCGGTGATTCTGCCAGACGTAATTCTGGATGAATACGAATCCGATCTCTCTCAGGATAACCTTGCTGAGATGATCAAACGTTTCGACGAAACGGGCAGCAGCCAGATCATGGTTGAGCCGGTGGAAGACGTGACGGCTTACGGTGTGGTTGACTGCAAAGGCGTTAACCTTGAGCCGGGTGAAAGTGTGCCAATGGTTGGCGTCGTAGAGAAGCCTAAAGCCGACGTAGCGCCTTCAAACCTGGCTGTAGTGGGTCGCTATGTCCTGAGCGCCGAAATCTGGCCGCTGCTGGCGAAAACGCCTCCAGGAGCGGGTGATGAGATCCAGTTGACCGATGCCATTGATATGCTGATCGAGAAAGAGACCGTTGAGGCTTACCATATGAAAGGTAAGAGCCATGACTGCGGTAATAAGCTCGGTTATATGCAGGCATTCGTGGAATATGGCATTCGCCACAATACCCTTGGTGAAGAATTTAAAACCTGGCTCAAAGAGAGCGTAGGTATTAAGAAATAAGCCATAGTGGTAAATGTTCAAAACCGGTGAGGCCTGGCCCACCGGTTTTTTTATGCCTATAAGATCCAGAGACCAGCCGGGAGTAACTGCGGCGAAACAGGTGAATAACGCTTTATGACAGAGTGTAAGGGGATGTTTGCGACAAATTTTGGTTAAAAAAAATCCCGCATTATGCGGGATTTTTCTGAATGCGGCTTGATTAATCCTTGATCAGGAAGTCATCCAGCTGTTTACCTTGCTCATCCATGGCTTTCTTGATAACAGCAGGAGTACGACCCTGGCCAGTCCAGGTTTTAGTTTCGCCGTTCTCGTCAACATAGCTA
The DNA here is from genome assembly GCF_001030225.1 of Enterobacter sp. BIDMC92. Classification (NCBI taxonomy): domain Bacteria; kingdom Pseudomonadati; phylum Pseudomonadota; class Gammaproteobacteria; order Enterobacterales; family Enterobacteriaceae; genus Enterobacter; species Enterobacter sp. BIDMC92. The sequence continues at coordinate 2,729,918 of NZ_KQ087598.1, read as the reverse complement.
TATTTAGCAGGACGAGCAGCACGCTTAGCTTTAGTACCGGTTTTAGCTGCAGCCATGCTGTTCAGCAATTCATTTGGATCGATACCATCAGCAATCAGCATTTCACGATATTGCTGCAGTTTACGAGTACGTTCTTCGATTTCAGCAGCAGCAGCGCTTTCTTCTTCACGACGTTCATTAACTACAACTTCTAATTTTTCCAGCATTTCTTCAAGCGTTTCGAGGGTGCATTCTCTTGCCTGCGCACGAAGAGTACGGATGTTGTTCAGAATTTTAAGTGCTTCGCTCATTGTAGTAATCTCAAACTTATAATGGGGGGTGGTTTGTTGACCTAATAATAGAGCCATAAATTCAGATGTGCAATAGCCAGGAATGTAAGGAATTCAAAAAATACTAAATAATGCCGCTATTATTAATTACGCTAACTTAAATTTCATCGCCCGACAGTCTCGCTTGTTATCACGCAAACCAGCTTTACCCGGCCGCTCGCCTGTTTTTTTGTGACATTTACCGCAGGAATTATAGTTGCGGCGGAGAAATATCAGCCTTTCGTATTAGTTCCCGTCAGGGATGCTAAGACTGGAATAGTTAATAAATAGTGAATTTTAATGAACGATGATTCCACTATAAAAAGAAGTGTTATGTTTGGTTGAACTTATAACATATCAGCCGTGCTGAATGGGTTTACCTCCTGTTTTAACGCACTATTTTCGTCAACCGTCGTTCCTGAAAACCGCCCTCGACCGCAGGGGCTGTGCGCCGCATCGCGGATGACCAGACAAAATATGGTACAATCAATCATCGGGAATATTACACATTGATTAGGGTTTTACGGCCAATGGCACAACTTTATTTCTACTATTCGGCAATGAATGCCGGGAAATCCACCGCGTTGCTGCAATCCTCATACAATTACCAGGAACGAGGAATGCGTACCGTTGTTTATACGGCGGAAATTGACGACCGCTTTGGTGCAGGGAAAGTAAGCTCCAGAATAGGGCTCTCGTCGCCTGCGAGACTGTTTAACCCCAAAACGGACCTGTATGAGGACATTCGCACAGCTCATGCCGCGCAGCCCATTCACTGCGTTCTGGTAGATGAGAGTCAGTTTCTGACGCGTGAACAGGTTCATGCGCTTTCAGAGGTGGTGGATGAACTCGATATTCCCGTGCTTTGTTACGGGCTGCGTACGGATTTCCGCGGTGAACTCTTTGCCGGGAGCCAGTATTTGCTCGCCTGGTCGGATAAACTCGTTGAACTGAAGACTATCTGTTTTTGCGGTCGTAAAGCCAGCATGGTGCTTCGTCTCGACCAGGCCGGGAAACCTTATGCAGATGGTGAGCAGGTGGTGATAGGCGGGAATGAACGTTATGTATCGGTCTGCCGTAAGCACTATAAGGAAGCGCTGGCCGTAGGCTCGCTGACGGCGATTCAGCACGATAACAGAAAATAACGTCGGCCTTATCATTCAGACATAAAAAAACCCGCCATAAAGGCGGGTTTTTCATCAGCAGTCAATTAAGCGCTTTTCTTCGCTTTCTTGTCAGCTTTAATGACAGGCGCTTCTGTTTTCACAGCGGCAACGTCACCTTCTTTGAACTCACGACCGTAGTAGGTATCCAGCAGGATCTGTTTCAGCTCGGAGATCAGTGGGTAGCGTGGGTTAGCACCGGTACACTGGTCATCGAATGCATCTTCAGACAGCTTATCTACGTGAGCGAGGAAGTCAGCTTCCTGCACGCCCGCTTCACGGATTGATTTAGGAATACCCAGTTCAGCTTTCAGGCTTTCCAGCCATGCCAGCAGTTTCTCGATCTTAGCGGCAGTACGGTCGCCCGGTGCGCTCAGACCCAGGTGGTCTGCGATTTCAGCATAACGACGACGAGCTTGCGGACGGTCGTACTGGCTGAAAGCAGTCTGCTTGGTTGGGTTGTCGTTCGCGTTATAACGGATAACGTTGCTGATCAACAGGGCGTTCGCCAGGCCGTGAGGAATATGGAACTGTGAGCCCAGTTTGTGCGCCATTGAGTGACAAACACCCAGGAAGGCGTTAGCAAACGCGATACCGGCGATGGTTGCGGCACTGTGGACACGTTCACGAGCAACCGGGTTTTTAGAGCCTTCGTTGTAAGACGCTGGCAGGTTTTCTTTCAGCAGTTTAAGTGCCTGCAGAGCCTGACCGTCAGAGAACTCAGATGCCAGTACTGAAACATAAGCTTCCAGGGCGTGAGTCACGGCATCCAGACCACCGAACGCACACAGTGACTTCGGCATATCCATGACCAGGTTCGCATCAACGATAGCCATATCTGGCGTCAGCGCGTAGTCAGCCAGTGGGTATTTCTGACCGGTTGCATCGTCGGTAACAACCGCAAATGGGGTGACTTCTGAACCGGTACCGGAAGTGGTCGTTACCGCGATCATCTTCGCTTTCACGCCCATTTTCGGGAACTTGTAGATACGTTTACGGATGTCCATAAAGCGCAGCGCCAGTTCTTCGAAGTGGGTTTCCGGATGCTCGTACATCACCCACATGATTTTCGCGGCGTCCATTGGGGAACCACCACCCAGTGCGATAATCACATCAGGCTTGAAGGAGTTAGCCAGTTCAGCACCTTTACGTACTACGCTCAGGGTTGGGTCAGCTTCAACTTCAAAGAACACTTCAGTTTCAACGCCAGCTGCTTTCAGCACAGAGGTGATCTGGTCAGCGTAGCCGTTGTTGAACAGGAAACGGTCAGTCACGATGAGCGCACGTTTGTGGCCATCAGTAATCACTTCATCCAGCGCGATTGGCAGAGAGCCACGGCGGAAGTAGATAGATTTCGGAAGTTTGTGCCACAACATGTTTTCAGCTCGCTTAGCAACGGTTTTCTTGTTGATCAGATGTTTTGGACCAACGTTTTCAGAGATGGAGTTACCACCCCAGGAACCACAACCCAGAGTCAGGGAAGGTGCGAGTTTGAAGTTGTAAAGGTCACCGATACCACCCTGAGAAGCAGGGGTGTTGATCAGGATACGCGCCGTTTTCATCATCTGGCCGAAGTGAGCCACACGTTCTGGCTGGTTATCCTGGTCGGTGTACAGGCAAGAGGTGTGACCGATACCGCCCATAGCAACCAGTTTCTCGGCTTTCTCTACCGCGTCTTCGAAATCTTTCGCACGGTACATAGCAAGCGTAGGAGACAGTTTTTCGTGTGCAAACGGCTCGCTTTCGTCGACAACTTTCACTTCACCGATCAGGATTTTGGTGGTTGCCGGCACAGTAAAGCCTGCCAGTTCAGCGATTTTATACGCTGGCTGACCGACGATAGCGGCGTTCAGCGCGCCATTTTTCAGGATGATGTCCTGAACCGCTTTCAGCTCTTTACCCTGCAGCAGGTAGCCGCCGTGGCTGGCGAAACGTTCGCGAACGGCATCGTACACGGAGTCTACAACGACAACAGACTGTTCAGATGCGCAGATCACGCCGTTATCGAAGGTTTTAGACATCAGTACAGACGCAACAGCACGTTTAATATCAGCGGTTTCGTCGATGACTACAGGCGTGTTACCCGCACCCACACCGATAGCCGGTTTACCGGAGCTGTATGCTGCTTTAACCATGCCAGGACCACCGGTCGCGAGGATCAGGTTAATGTCAGGGTGATGCATCAGCGCGTTAGACAGCTCAACAGAAGGTTGGTCGATCCAGCCAATCAGATCTTTTGGTGCGCCCGCAGCGATAGCAGCCTGCAGAACAATATCCGCAGCTTTGTTGGTCGCGTCTTTCGCACGTGGGTGTGGAGAGAAGATGATTGCGTTACGGGTCTTCAGGCTGATCAGCGATTTGAAGATGGCAGTAGAGGTTGGGTTGGTTGTCGGAACAATACCGCAAATGATGCCGATAGGTTCGGCGATAGTGATAGTACCGAAGGTGTCGTCTTCGGACAGCACGCCACAGGTTTTCTCATCTTTATAGGCGTTGTAGATATACTCAGAAGCGAAGTGGTTTTTGATCACTTTATCTTCAACGATACCCATGCCGGATTCGGCAACGGCCATTTTAGCGAGAGGGATTCGAGCATCTGCAGCAGCCAGTGCGGCCGCGCGGAAGATTTTATCAACCTGTTCTTGGGTGAAATTGGCATATTCACGCTGGGCTTTTTTAACGCGCTCGACGAGGGCGTTCAGTTCAGCGATATTAGTAACAGCCATAATGCTCTCCTGATAATGTTTAAACTCTTTTAGTAAACCAGCGCTCGATACGTCACACAGTATAGACAGAGCCGAAACCACTTGCGTAACTTAAAATAAAACAAAGAGTTACTTTCTGCACCAGCACACTAATTTACTAAAAGAGCCTTACCTTAGCATCATCCTTTTTTGGCAGGTGACCTCCCTGGGGGCGTAACCAAGATTACTCACTTCTGAGTACGGAAATCATGATCTGCGTCAATTTTCCCCCAAGCTGATACCTTTCAGCAGGGTTATTTCGTTGAGATTTTTCCAGTGTTAAATAATTACGTAAGTATTGGAAGCGGCGCTATCATTGATTATACAAATGTTTAACATCCTGAAATGATAACGTTTTGGTACAGATTTCAAGTGAAGTATGCTGATAAAAAAGGTATCTTCAGCGCGATTTCTCACGACAATTTGTCAGTCCCGGGCATCTGTATAAGCGGAGCAAAACGTGATCCAAACGCTCTTTGATTTTCCAACGTATTTTAAATTTTTTATTGGTTTGTTTGCCCTGGTCAACCCGGTGGGGATCATTCCTGTCTTCATTAGTATGACGAGTTACCAGACGGCGGCGGCCAGGAATAAAACCAACCTGACCGCTAACCTGTCAGTGGCGATCATATTGCTGACCTCCCTTTTTCTCGGGGACACGATTCTTCAGCTGTTCGGGATTTCGATTGATTCTTTCCGCATAGCGGGTGGGATCCTGGTGGTGACCATCGCCATGTCTATGATCAGCGGAAAGCTGGGCGAGGATAAACAGAACAAACAGGAGAAGTCGGAAACCGCTATCAGAGAGAGCATTGGCGTGGTACCGCTGGCATTACCGCTGATGGCCGGTCCTGGTGCCATCAGTTCAACCATTGTCTGGGGCACGCGTTACCATAGCCTGATGCACCTGATTGGCTTTTCTGTCGCCATTGCCATTTTCGCGCTCTGCTGCTGGGGAGTATTCCGCATGGCCCCCTGGCTGGTACGCCTGCTGGGGCAGACGGGCATCAACGTCATTACCCGTATCATGGGCCTGTTGTTGATGGCGTTAGGCATTGAATTCATCGTTACGGGGATTAAAAGCATTTTCCCCGGCCTGTTACACTAATATTTCGTATGAAAGAACGGGGCGACGGCTCCGTTTTTTTACGTAATTATCAGCAAATCATATAACTAAAGTTGAAAAGCTCACATGTCATAATAAATTCTACTAATAATGTTCACTTCTTGTATTTCAATAAGTTATTAAACCCGCCTGACTTCCTCTGTGCAGAAAACCTGCGATCGCTCTGTTATTTTACTCACATGATACTCTGGGGCTTGCTGAGTGATAACCGAAATGATATTAGTAATTTCAACATTCCCTTAGAGGAATGTGCTAAATAATAACCAGTTGTTAAATTTTTGTACAAAACCACTCGTTGAGAGCGCAACGACGCGCTCGCAGAGAAAATTTTCTCTATCACATTGAATCTCTGATGTTTTTAAGGGTGTTCAATGTCTGGCAGGGCTGCCCACAAAGATACGGTGTTCACCGTAAAAGAGAATTGCTTAACAAATTTGCAAAATGTATTGGCGCGCGTTTACGCCATTTGATACTTTCCGGCCTAATATTTTGCAGCATAAAACAACCAGATGAGAATTATTTTCATATCGTTCTCTTCTCAGATATCCAACGCGGGTCTCAAACAGGGGAGGCCTGTAAAGAATCGACGCAAGACGGCCATACGAGCGGTCAGTAATAAAAAAGTCGGTGATAGCAAGCAGTAAAGAAGAACCTGACAGCAGCAAAAAAAACTCCTGCGCTGTACAGGCCCCAACAGGGGATTACACAGCTGGCGAAGGCCAGTAATTATAATGAGTGGAGTACCAACACAATGTCCATCATCACAAAAAAAAATCTGGTAGCGGCGGGGATTTTAACTGCGCTAATCGCGGGCAACGCTGCAATGGCTGCGGACGTTCCTGCAGGTGTTCAACTGGCTGAGAAGCAGACGCTGGTGCGTAACAACGGTGCGGAAGTTCAGTCCCTTGACCCGCACAAAATTGAAGGTGTTCCTGAGTCTAACGTTAACCGCGACCTGTTCGAAGGTCTGCTGGTCACCGACGTAGACGGCCACCCGGCTCCGGGCGTGGCAGAAAAATGGGAAAACAAAGATTTCAAAGTCTGGACTTTCCATCTGCGTAAAGATGCGAAATGGTCTGACGGTACGCCGGTAACGGCGGAAGATTTCGTTTATAGCTGGCAGCGTCTGGCGAATCCAACGACCGCCTCTCCGTATGCGAGCTACCTGCAATATGGCCACATCGCCAATATTGATGACATCATCGCGGGCAAAAAACCGGTAACCGAACTGGGCGTAAAAGCGATTGATGCCAATACTTTTGAAGTGACGTTGAGCGAACCTGTTCCGTACTTCTATAAGCTGCTGGTTCACCCGTCCGTCTCCCCGGTACCAAAATCCGCTGTGGAAAAATTTGGTGAAAAATGGACCCAGCCTGCCAATATCGTGACCAATGGTGCGTATAAACTGAAAGACTGGGTGGTCAACGAACGTATGGTCCTGGAGCGTAACCCGCAGTACTGGGACAACGCCAAAACCGTAATTAACCAGGTCACCTACCTGCCAATCTCTTCTGAAGTGACTGACGTAAACCGCTACCGCAGCGGCGAAATCGACATGACCTATAACAACATGCCGATTGAACTGTTCCAGAAACTGAAAAAAGAGATCCCGAAAGAAGTTCACGTCGATCCATACCTGTGCACCTATTACTATGAGATCAACAACCAGAAAGCACCGTTCACCGACGTACGTGTCCGTACTGCGCTGAAGCTGGCACTGGATCGCGACATCATCGTGAACAAAGTGAAAAACCAGGGCGATCTGCCGGCATACAGCTACACCCCGCCATACACCGATGGCGCAAAACTGACCGAGCCAGACTGGTTCAAACAGACGCAGGAACAGCGTAACGCGGAAGCGAAGAAACTGCTGGCCGAAGCAGGCTACACCGCGGACAAACCGCTGACCTTCAGCCTGCTGTACAACACCTCCGATCTGCACAAAAAACTGGCTATCGCTGTCGCCTCGATCTGGAAAAAGAACCTGGGCGCAAACGTGAAGCTGGAGAACCAGGAGTGGAAAACCTTCCTCGACAGCCGTCATCAGGGCACCTTTGATGTGGCGCGTGCAGGCTGGTGTGCGGACTATAACGAGCCGACTTCTTTCCTGAACACCATGCTGAGCGACAGCTCAAACAACACCGCGCACTATAAGAGCCCGGCGTTTGACAAGCTGATTGCCGACACGCTGAAAACCACTGACGAAGCACAACGTACTGAACTGTACTCTAAAGCTGAGCAGCAGCTGGATAAAGATTCCGCGATCGTTCCGGTTTACTACTACGTTAACGCCCGTCTGGTGAAACCGTGGGTAGGTGGCTACACCGGTAAAGACCCGATGGATAATATCTACGTTAAAAACTTGTATATTATCAAGCATTAATGGCAATGAGTGGGGCGAGCTTGCTCGCCCCACGGTGTCTAACCAACGTCACATTATATAGGCACACGCCAGAAGGTACGGGCAATGTTGAAATTTATCCTACGTCGCTGTCTTGAAGCGATTCCAACGTTATTTATTCTCATCACGATTTCCTTCTTCATGATGCGTCTTGCGCCGGGCAGTCCTTTTACCGGTGAACGTACGCTGCCGCCAGAAGTGATGGCGAATATCGAAGCGAAATACCACTTAAACGATCCTATCTCCACGCAGTACTTCAATTATCTGAAGCAGCTGGCTCACGGTGATTTTGGACCGTCATTTAAATATAAAGACTATTCCGTTAACGACCTGGTCGCGTCCAGCTTCCCGGTTTCAGCTAAGCTGGGTGCGGCCGCATTCATTCTGGCTATCGTTTTCGGGGTCACCGCCGGCGTTATCGCCGCGCTCAAACAAAATACCAAATGGGATTATGCCGTAATGGGGGTAGCAATGACCGGGGTAGTAATACCCAGCTTCGTTGTAGCGCCATTACTGGTGATGATATTTGCCATCACGCTGAAGTGGCTGCCGGGCGGCGGCTGGAACGGCGGGGCATTAAAGTTCATGATTTTGCCAATGGTGGCCTTATCTCTGGCGTATATCGCCAGCATCGCGCGTATCACCCGTGGTTCGATGATCGAAGTGCTGCACTCAAACTTCATTCGCACCGCGCGCGCTAAAGGACTGCCGATGCGCCGGATTATTTTCCGCCACGCGCTTAAACCGGCGCTGTTGCCAGTGCTCTCCTACATGGGACCGGCTTTTGTCGGGATCATCACCGGTTCAATGGTTATCGAAACGATCTACGGTCTGCCGGGGATTGGCCAGCTGTTCGTTAACGGCGCGCTCAACCGCGACTATTCGCTGGTGCTGAGCCTGACTATTCTCGTCGGTGCGCTGACCATCCTCTTTAACGCTATCGTCGATGTGCTGTACGCCGTCATCGATCCGAAAATCCGTTACTAACACTGGAGCACGCCATGATGTTGAGTAAGAAAAACAGCGAGGCGCTGGAAAACTTCAGTGAAAAACTGGAAGTAGAAGGTCGTAGCCTCTGGCAGGATGCGCGCCGTCGTTTTATGCACAACCGTGCTGCGGTTGCCAGCTTGATTGTTCTGGTAATCATCGCCCTGTTTGTGACCCTGGCGCCGATGCTGTCGCAATTTACCTATTTCGACACCGACTGGGGAATGATGTCCAGCGCGCCGGATATGGAATCCGGCCACTATTTTGGCACGGACTCTTCCGGTCGTGACCTGCTGGTACGCGTCGCCATCGGTGGCCGTATCTCGCTGATGGTGGGTATCGCGGCGGCGCTGGTGGCGGTGATCGTGGGGACGCTCTACGGCTCACTTTCCGGCTACCTTGGCGGCAAAGTGGACTCAGTAATGATGCGTCTGCTGGAAATTCTGAACTCCTTCCCGTTTATGTTCTTCGTGATCCTGCTGGTGACCTTCTTCGGCCAGAATATCCTGTTGATCTTCGTGGCCATCGGGATGGTGTCATGGCTGGATATGGCGCGAATTGTTCGCGGCCAGACGCTGAGCCTCAAACGCAAAGAATTCATCGAAGCTGCGCAGGTGGGTGGCGTATCGACCGGAAATATCGTGGTTCGCCATATCGTACCTAACGTGCTGGGCGTAGTGGTGGTCTATGCCTCACTGCTGGTGCCAAGCATGATCCTGTTTGAATCCTTCCTGAGCTTCCTCGGTCTGGGTACGCAAGAGCCGCTGAGCAGCTGGGGTGCGCTGCTGAGTGACGGGGCAAACTCAATGGAAGTTTCACCGTGGCTGCTGTTGTATCCGGCTGGCTTCCTGGTCGTTACCCTGTTTTGTTTTAACTTTATCGGCGATGGCCTGCGTGATGCCCTCGACCCGAAAGACCGTTAAGGAGCGCCGTGATGACAATAATTGAAACGGCAACAGCGCCACAGGCGCAACAGCGCAGCGACCTTCTGCTGGATGTAAAAGATCTCCGCGTCACCTTTAAGACGCCGGACGGGGATGTGACCGCCGTAAACGATCTCAACTTCAACCTGCGTGCCGGTGAAACGCTGGGCATCGTGGGCGAATCGGGTTCCGGGAAATCGCAAACGGCCTTCGCGCTGATGGGACTACTGGCGGCTAACGGGGTGATTGGCGGTTCCGCCAGGTTCAACGGCCGTGAGATCCTCAACCTGCCAGAGCATGAGCTGAACAAGCTGCGTGCCGAGCAGATTTCGATGATTTTCCAGGATCCGATGACCTCGCTTAACCCTTACATGCGCGTGGGTGAGCAGCTGATGGAAGTGCTGATGCTGCACAAAGGCCTGAGCAAAGCCGAAGCCTTTGAAGAGTCCGTTAAAATGCTCGATGCGGTAAAAATGCCGGAAGCGCGTAAGCGTATGCGCATGTTCCCGCATGAGTTCTCTGGCGGTATGCGCCAGCGTGTGATGATTGCGATGGCGCTGCTGTGTCGGCCAAAACTGCTGATTGCTGATGAACCAACCACTGCGCTGGACGTGACCGTACAGGCGCAAATCATGACCCTGTTAAACGAGCTGAAGCGTGAGTTCAACACGGCGATTATCATGATCACCCACGATCTGGGGGTAGTGGCGGGCATCTGTGACAAGGTGCTGGTGATGTATGCCGGTCGTACCATGGAATATGGCAAAGCGCGCGATGTCTTCTATCACCCCGCGCATCCGTACTCGATTGGCCTGTTGAATGCGGTTCCGCGCCTCGATGCGGAAGGGGAATCCCTGCTGACCATTCCGGGCAACCCGCCGAACCTGCTGCGTCTGCCGAAAGGCTGTCCGTTCCAGCCGCGTTGTCCGCACGCGATGGAGATCTGCAACAGCGCGCCGCCGCTGGAAGAGTTTGCACCAGGCCGTCTGCGCGCCTGCTTTAAGCCGCAGGAGGAGCTGGTATGAACGCATTAGATGAAAAACGCAACGTGCTGCTCGAAATCGCCGATCTTAAAGTGCATTTCGACATCAAAGATGGCAAACAGTGGTTCTGGCAGCCGCCTAAAACCCTGAAAGCGGTGGATGGTGTTACGCTTCGTCTGTATGAAGGGGAAACCCTGGGCGTGGTGGGCGAGTCTGGCTGCGGCAAATCGACCTTCGCGCGTGCCATTATCGGTCTGGTGAAAGCGACCGGCGGTAAAGTGGCGTGGCTGGGCAAAGATCTGCTGGGCATGAAACCCGACGAGTGGCGCGACGTGCGCAGCGATATCCAGATGATTTTCCAGGATCCGCTGGCGTCATTAAACCCGCGTATGACCATCGGTGAAATCATTGCCGAGCCGCTGCGCACCTATCACCCGAAGATGCCGCGCCAGGAAGTCCGCGATCGTGTTAAAGCGATGATGATGAAGGTGGGGCTGTTACCCAACCTCATCAACCGTTATCCGCACGAGTTCTCCGGCGGTCAGTGCCAGCGTATTGGTATTGCGCGTGCGCTGATCCTCGAGCCGAAACTGATCATCTGCGATGAGCCGGTTTCCGCGCTGGACGTGTCCATTCAGGCGCAGGTAGTGAACCTGCTGCAGAAGCTGCAGCGCGAGATGGGGCTGTCGCTGATCTTCATTGCGCACGACCTGGCCGTGGTGAAACATATCTCTGACCGCGTGCTGGTGATGTATCTGGGTCATGCCGTGGAGCTGGGCACCTACGATGAGGTGTACCATAATCCGCTGCACCCCTACACCAAAGCACTGATGTCGGCAGTGCCGATCCCCGATCCCGATCTGGAAAAGAATAAAACCATTCAGCTTCTGGAAGGGGAATTACCTTCACCGATCAACCCACCATCGGGCTGCGTGTTCCGTACGCGGTGCCCAATGGCCGGGCCGGAATGCGCCAAAACGCGACCGGTTCTGGAAGGCAGTTTCCGACATGCGGTTTCCTGCCTGAAAGTAGACCCGTTATAATCGCAAGGGCTGACATGATGTCAGCCCTTATTTTTTGCGAGGTCACTGTGTCGCGTATATTCACGTCAGCCCGTCGGCGGCTCTATCATTTATTATTCGATCCTGAAACGCTGTCCGGACGACGCGTCGAAGGGCTCTGCGGATTATTTGCGCTCCTCAGCGTGATTGTCATCTTTATAGAGTCCGGTGCCGGAACGCAATATCACCTGACGTTTGACGAATGGCATATCTTTGTCTGGCTTGAACTGATAATAACCCTGGTCTTTACCGCGGAATATCTTCTCAGAGTGATTGCCTGGCCCAACCCGGCCCGATATGTTTTCAGCTTTTGGGGATTTATCGATTTAGCCACAATTCTGCCTCTCTATGTGATGTGGCTGTGGCCGGAAATCAGCCTGAGCTATGTCTTTGCCTGGCGAGCGATGCGCGTTATTCGGGTATTACGCATCCTGAAATTACTGCGTTTTATGCCGTCTCTGCACATATTCTGGAGCGCGATCGTCAGCGCCCGCCATCAGCTTATTCTCTTCTACTCGTTTATTGCCATCGTCATGATTGTTTTCGGTGCGCTGATGTACCTGATAGAAGGACCTAAATATGGTTTCACGACGCTCAACGCCTCTGTCTACTGGGCAATTGTTACCGTCACGACGGTGGGGTATGGGGATATCACACCGCATACGCCGCTGGGACGTATTGTCGCATCGGTACTGATACTGATTGGATATTCGGTGATTGCCATTCCAACAGGGCTGATTACCACGCACATGAGCAGTGCCTTTCAGACCCGCAAGCAACAGCGTAAATGCCCGCGCTGCCACCAGGCGGAACATGAGCTTAACGCCCGGTTCTGCAACCGGTGCGGAAATGAATTAGCGGATTAAATAAAAAAGGCTGCAATCGCAGCCTTTTTTATTATTCGCGCCAGAGAATATGGCACAGCTTGTGGTTTTTTTCGCGACACAGCAGGACGCGGGCGAAGATATCGTTAATTTCGCCGCCGTCTTCATCGGCCAGTCCAATCACCACTTCAGCAAAGAAGTCCGGATTGAGGTCGAAATCCACATGCTCGGCCCAGTCTTCAGCAGGATCGAACAACTCGGCGCCGCCGCGCTCTTCGAACTGCAGATTAAAGAGGATCACGTCCGCGGGATCGAGGTTATCAACCGCCAGTTCGAGAAAAATGTCATAGGCCTGCTCGAGCGTTTCGTCTTCGGTCAGGCGATTGTTCAGATCCATTTCCATGATGACTACCTGTTTAACATCGTTGGGCACGTTTTACAGCAACGGACTAAAGAAGTAAAACAGTCGTTCGGCAATTCTCTGCCACAGCGGACGTTTTACCCACAGTCTGGCATCCAGCAGGCGGGAGCGGGAGATATAATCATCCTGCACCGCCGCGAGGTCGCCGCCAAAGCCGGCATCATCAATCACCAGCGTGATTTCAAAGTTTAGCCACAGGCTGCGCATATCCAGGTTCACCGTTCCCACCAGGCTCAGTTCGCCGTCCACCAGCACGCTCTTGGTATGCAGCAGCCCGCCCTCAAACTGGTAAATTTTTACCCCTGCAGCCAGCAGTTCGCTAAAGAAGGCGCGGCTGGCCCAGCCCACCAGAAGCGAGTCATTTTTGCGCGGCAAAATGATGCTCACATCAACACCGCGCTGCGCTGCGGTACAGATCGCGTGCAGGAGATCGTCGCTGGGGACAAAGTAGGGCGTGGTCATGATCAGGTATTCACGCGCGGAGTACGTAGCCGTCAGCAGCGCCTGATGGATCAAATCTTCCGGGAAGCCCGGGCCAGAGGCAATGGTATGAATGGTGTGACCGCTGGCCTCTTCGAACGGCATTATATTGCCGTCGGGCGGCGGCGGCAGGATACGCTTACCGGTCTCGATCTCCCAGTCACAGGAGTAGACGATGCCCATCGAGGTGGCAATTGGCCCCTCCATGCGCGCCATCAAATCCACCCACTGGCCCACGCCCGAGTCCTGTTTGAAGAAACGGGGGTCAACCATGTTCATGCTGCCGGTATAGGCAATATAGTTATCGATCATGACCATCTTGCGGTGCTGGCGGAGATCCATCCGGCGCAGAAACACACGCAGCAGATTGACCTTCAGCGCCTCAACCACCTCGATGCCGGCATTACGCATCATGCCTGCCCAGGGGCTACGGAAGAAGGCCACGCTGCCTGCGGAGTCGAGCATCAGGCGGCAATGAATACCGCGTCGCGCGGCGGCCATTAGCGATTCGGCCACCTGGTCGGCCATGCCGCCGGGTTGCCAGATATAAAACACCATCTCGATATTGTGCCGGGCCAGCTGGATATCGCGGATCAGCGCCTGCATGACGTCATCGGAGGAGGTCAGCAGCTGGAGCTGGTTGCCTTTTACGCCGCCAATCCCCTGACGGCGCTCGCAAAGCTTAAACAGCGAGGAGGCTACGCTGCTGTTCTCCTCGGCAAAGATGTGTTTGCAGGCTTTAAGGTCGTGGAGCCACTTCGCGGTCGAAGGCCACATGGCGCGGGCCCGCTCGGCGCGGCGTTTCCCCAGATGAAGCTCACCGAAAGAGAGATAGGCAATAATTCCTACCAGCGGCAGGATGTAGATTATCAGAAGCCAGGCCATGGCAGAGGGTACGGCTCTGCGCTTCATCAGGATGCGTAATGTCACACCCGCGATTAACAGCCAGTATCCCAGAATGACCAGCCAACTCACCACGGTGTAGAAGGTTGTCATGAGTAAAAAATCCTTTTGAAAGCGTATTGTTATGAGTGTACGCATCAGGAATCATCTGGCAAATAAAAACGCCAGCTAAAAGCGCTGGTTTGCTGCGGGGTTGGGTTTATAATGGCCTTTCTTTTAGAGAAAAAGTGTTAGAGAAAGAGTTGTAGACATGAAGCGCAGTAGAACAGAAGTAGGGCGCTGGCGCATGTTGCGACAGGTGAGTCGTCGCAAGGCTCGTTGGCTGGAAGCACAATCCCGCCGCAATATGCGTATTCACGCCATCAGGAAATGTGGGATGACCCGGCACCGCAACGCGTTGTTGTTCGCCGTCCAGGATTTCTGAGAACCATGAGGGCACCGTAATGGTGCCCACTGTTTTTATAGCGTCTTTTTTTTGGAATAGCGTATTTGCAGCGCTGTTCCTGTTGTGTTCAGCAAAAGGAGGGAGAAGTGTTTGCGGAGTTTGGTGTACTGAATTTCTGGACGTACGTGGTCGGCGCATTTTTTATCGTGCTGGTGCCAGGACCCAATACCCTGTTTGTACTGAAAACCGGAATAGGCCACGGCGTGAAAAAAGGCTATCTCGCCGCGACAGGGGTATTTATCGGTGATGCGGTACTGATGTTTCTGGCCTGGGCGGGTGTTGCTGCATTAATTCAGACTACCCCGGTGCTGTTTAATATCGTGCGTTATCTCGGCGCGTTTTATCTGCTGTGGCTGGGGGGCAAAATGCTCTGGTCGGTGGTGAACCGTCAGAATAATGCTCAGGAGAGCGGCCCTGAGCCAGCCAGTATGATCATGAAGCGCGCGCTGGTATTAAGCCTGACGAACCCCAAGGCGATTCTGTTCTACGTCTCGTTCTTCGTTCAGTTCATTGACGTGAATGCGAAAAACACCGGAACCTCTTTCCTGATCCTCGCGACCACGCTTGAGTTGATTAGCTTTATCTATATGAGCTTCCTGATCTTCTCCGGCGCGTTTGTCACGCGTTATCTGAAAACCAAAAAGAAACTGGCAAAGCTGGGCAATGGCCTGATCGGGCTGCTGTTTGTCGGGTTTGCGGCGAGGTTAGCGTCGCTGCATTGATTGAATGTAAGGCTCCCGCGGGAGCCTTTTTAATTTGATTGACAACCCCTCATCATTTAGTTGTATAGTACAACTAAATGATGAGGGCATACTATGCACAGCGAAACCCCTGTAGTCAGCGTTATCCGTCGTTCCTCGCGTCTGATGGTGAGAGAGTTGGGCTTTATGGCTTCCACTCTGGCCTCTACCCCTTATTCGCCCTCGGCCGTTCACACGCTCGTCGAAATCGCCTTGCGCAAAGAGATGACCGCAGGTCAACTGGTGCAACTGCTGGGGCTGGAAAAATCCAGCGTTAGCCGGATGCTGGCTCGCCTGATTGCCGCGGGTGAACTTGAAGAGGTGGTGTCCACTGACGATGCCAGATCAAAATGCCTCAGGCTGACGGCGAAAGGCCATGACACGGTCCATAAAATTAATACTTTCAGCAACGCGCGCGTCGTATCAGCGATAAAGTCTCTGGCACCCGCGCAGCAGGAAACCATCTCCCGGGGATTGTCCCTGTACGCCGACGCGCTGCTGGCGTGTCGGGAGAAGGGTGTTGCTATGCCCCCTGATGAGCTTAAGATCGTGCAGGGCTACCTTCCCGGCATGATTGGCCGCATCGCAGAGATGCACGGATGCTATTACGCGCGCGAGCATCATTTCGGCCGCTTCTTTGAGGCCAAAGTGGCCTCCGGTCTGGCAGAGTTTAGTGGCCGGCTGGATAAACCCTGTAACCAGGTCTGGCTGGCGGTGATGAACGACAGGATTGTCGGGTCAGTGGCAATCGATGGTGAGGATTTAGAACAGGGCGAAGCCCACCTGCGCTGGTTTATTATCGACGACGGCTGCCGGGGCCATGGCGCTGGAAAAAAATTACTCACCGAAGCGATGCGTTTTTGCGACGACGTCGGGTTTTCAGCCGTACATCTCTGGACATTCAATGAGCTGACCACCGCCCGGCGCCTGTATGAATCGTTTGGTTTTACGCTGGTTAAAGAGTGGGAAGGCGACCAGTGGGGCAGCCTCATAACGGAGCAGCAGTTTACTCGACGACGGGACGCGTAGCCGCCATGATAAAAAAGGCTCCTTTCGGAGCCGATTTTGTCTCAGAACACTTTCTTATACGGGCGAACCGTCACTTTCGCATACACACCCGCGGCAACGTACGGGTCTGCATCAGCCCAGGCCTGAGCGGCTTCCTGGGATTCAAACTCAGCAATGACCGTGGAACCCGAAAAACCGGCGGCGCCCGGGTCGTTGCTGTCTACCGCAGGCATGGGGCCCGCGGTCAGTAAGCGGCCCTCATCCTGGAGCAACTGCAAACGTGCCAGATGAGCAGGGCGTACAGACTGACGTTTATCGAGGGAATCAGCAACATCTTCAGAGTAAATCACGTAAAACACGGCGAAGCTCCTTAACCGGTAAAAGTGTCAGTTACGTTATGTGAAAGGGCATACGACTGCAATGTAAAATAAAAACAATGTTAATGCCCTGATCTGAATGCGCCTTTTTTGGCCTCTCATGCGCTAAAGTTGCGCCAGGACAAAGTGTCTTATTGAATATGATTGCTATTTGCATTTAAAATCAGGGTTCGGTTTTTTAACGTTGATGACTATGACTTCGATGACCCTTGATTTACCTCGCCGCTTTCCCTGGCCGACGCTGCTTTCTGTCGTGATTCACGGTGCTGTTGTGGCGGGTTTGCTCTATACCTCGGTTCATCAGGTTATTGAAATGCCCGCGCCCGCGCAGCCGATCTCGGTGACGATGGTATCGCCTGCGGATCTCGAACCCCCGCAGGTTGCACCGCCGCCGCCACAGCCGGTTGCTGAACCGGAGCCAGAACCCGAGCCTGTTCCGGAGCCACCGAAAGAAGCGCCGGTGGTGATCCACAAACCTGAACCAAAACCGAAACCTAAGCCGAAGCCCAAACAGGTGAAGAAGGTCGAGGAGCGTCCGAAACGCGAAGAGCGTCCGGTTGAACCACGCGCAACCCAGCCGGTAGAAAATGCAGCCCCTTCACGTCCGGTGATGAACAATACGGCAACGACCACCAAACCAACGGTCGCCGCACCAGCGGGCCCGCGTGCCGTGAGCCGCAGTCAACCGCAGTATCCGCCTCGCGCTCGTATGTTGCGTATTGAAGGCCGCGTGCGGGTAAAATTTGACGTCACGGCAGATGGGCGCGTTGATAACGTGGAGATCCTGTCAGCGCAGCCTTCGAATATGTTTGAGCGCGACGTGAAAGCGGCAATGCGCAAATGGCGTTATGAGCCAGGCAAACCGGGTAGTGGGTTGGTCATTAATATTGTTTTCCGCCTGAACGGCGGGGCGCAGATGGAATAAAAAAAGCCTCCGTAAGGAGGCTTTTTTTTGTCGGTGGTTCAGGCCTGCGGGAGCTGGCGAGGTTTACCTTCACTGTCGACAGCCACATAAATAAACAGTGCTTCTGTTGCTTTATAACGCTGTCCAATCGGCTCAGAAGAGACTTTTTTCACCCAGACTTCGATGTTAATCGAAATAGAGGTGTTGCCGCGTTTTACGCAGCGCGCGTAGCAGCACACCACATCACCGACCGCCACCGGGCGCAGGAAGGTCATGCCGTCTACTCTCACGGTCACCACACGCCCGTGGGCGATCTCTTTTGCCAGAATGGCGCCGCCCATATCCATCTGCGACATCAGCCAGCCGCCAAAAATATCGCCATTGGCATTGGTGTCAGCGGGCATTGCCAGTGTGCGTAAAACCAGTTCGCCCTGAGGGGCGTTAGTTGTTGTCATTGTTTTAACTCGTAACGGAAGACTTCAGGCGGGATGCTACTATGATTTCACAGCGGTGAGAATAGACCAGAACGCCTGTTGCAGACGCTCTGGTCAGTCATTAATCAGTGCTTGTCGTCCTGGGGCATATGGCGATAGATATATACGCCGCTTAGCAGCGTGAAGATAAGCGTCAGGGCGGTCAGGCCGAAGACCTTAAAGTTGACCCAAATATTCTGCGGCAGCCAGAAAGCGATATAGATATTGGCGAGACCGCAGAGAATAAAGAACACCGCCCAGGCAAAATTCAGACGCGACCAGACTTCCTGAGGCAACGTCAGCTCTTTGCCCAGCATGCGCTGGATCAGCGGCTTTTTCATTACCCACTGGCTGATTAACAGTGCGCCTGCAAACAGCGCGTAAATCACAGTCACTTTCCACTTAATAAATTCATCATTGTGGAAGAACAGCGTAAGCCCGCCGAATACGGCGACCAGCACAAACGTGACCAGCGCCATTTTTTCGACTTTACGATAGCGAACCCAGCTGTAAATCAGAACAACAGCGGTCGCAACGATCAGCGCAGTGGTCGCGGCATAAATGTCGTACAGCTTATAAAAAGCAAAAAAGACCACGAGCGGTAAAAAATCAAGAAACTGCTTCATTCTGTGATTCCATTTTCTGAGCGGGGCGGGAGGCCTGGATGCCCCCCGCCTCAGGGTTACTGGCGAATTAACATATACAGGCGGAACAGGTAGACCAGCAGTACCGCTGAAATCAAATTGCTCAGCGTATTCGCCACTACCGCACCCACATTTGGCGTTAATACCGCAAAATTCGGTGCAAACAGTAACAGGAGCGTTTTGGCCAGCAGCCAGCCGACTACGGCAGGCGCTACCAGACGCATATTAGCCCATGCGAGACGGATGCTGCTGCGCATCGCGGTAAAAATACCCATTTTATCCTGCACAATCATCACAGGCGCAAAGGAGAGCACGATAGCCAGTAACACACCCGGCACCACCACCAGCATGATCCCCATTTGCACCAGCAGGGTGGTTAAAAAGATCAGGATAAACAGTTTAGGTAAGACCGGGGCGCTGGCACCAATCGCCCGTAAGGCGCTAACCCGATGACCCGCCGACACCAGCTGAATCAATAGCAACACGCCGCCGGCCAGAATGGCGTTACCAATCAGTCCGGAGAACGTGGATGCGGCAGACGCGCGCAGCAGAATTTGTTGCTGCTCCGGCGTCATGTTTTGCACCAGTTCAAACAAGCCTACGCTTCCCGCCAGATGGTCGCCCTGGCTCAGGCTGGCAATCTGTTCGTCACTCGGTGAGAACGCATGACCCAGCACCACCGTGATAAAGGCGCATAACAACGCGATCAGTAAAAAGGTTATGAACTGATTGCGGAAAAAGTTTCCCGTGTCACGGTAGACAGACTTCGCCGTGATAGACATGCACTCTCCTTGAGTATTGCAGGTGTTAATTAGCCGGCAATTGTACACCGGATGCGCCTGCTGTGGCAGCATCAAGGCTTGTATGGAAAAGCATATCTTTGTAAAGCGGCGGTAATCCAACGCGCGCCCGGGCGCGATTACAGGCTTCGTTAACCTGACCCTCTTCACCCGACATCGCAAACTCGCGGCACGGGCTGGGGCGATTTTCATAGATGGAACATCGGGTCGAGACCCCAGGTTCACCCTCCAGCGCCACACAGCGTGCCTGCTTTTGATTGGTGCCGCTCATGCAGCGCAGAAAGGGGGTTAACGGCTCAGTGAGATGAACCGGAACGGTACCGCCGCCATCGCTGGCTTCGGCCCAGTAGAAAGAGACTCGAAAATACGCACAACAGGCTCCGCACGTCATGCACGGGTTGATATCACTCATGGCACACCTGCAAAAGAAGAACGCATCAAATCAATTTGTGAGAGCGCTAAATTATCCAGCCGCCAGAGGAAGAGCAAGAGGGGGAAAAGAGAAAATTTTGTAACCGTGAAATGCCAAAAATTGACATGGAAACAACTTATCGGTTTTTAGTGCGTAACAAAAAATTAATCCAGATCAATGAATGTTAAGTTACTGGTTTTAATGTGATCTGGGGCAGATCACTTATTACTCTTTTGTGAGTATATTCTCATCCGCGATTAAAACCACAACGATGGAGCGGATATGAAAAAATTAGCGGTGGCAGCCCTTGTATTAAGCAGTCTCTCTGGTGGCGCGTACGCGCATGAAGCAGGCGAATTCTTTATTCGTGCCGGTTCGGCCACGGTTCGTCCAACCGAAGGTTCGGATAACGTGCTGGGGATGGGCGGTTTTAACGTCAGTAATAACACCCAGCTGGGGTTAACCTTTACCTATATGGCGACGGATAACATTGGTGTTGAGCTTCTTGCCGCAACGCCTTTCCGTCATCGCGTGGGCCTTGGGCCAACCGGTGATATCGCCACGGTGCACCATCTGCCGCCAACGCTGATGGCGCAGTGGTACTTTGGTGATGCCAGCAGCAAGGTGCGTCCGTATATTGGTGCGGGTGTGAACTACACCACGTTCTTTGATGAGAAATTTAACGATACAGGAAAAGACGCCGGTCTGACTGACCTCAGCCTGAAAGATTCGTGGGGGATGGCGGGACAGGTCGGGCTGGATTATCTGATTAACCGCGACTGGTTAATTAACGCCTCCGTCTGGTATATGGATATCGATACCGATGTACGTTTCAAAGCGGGCGGTCAGCAGCAAAGCATCAGCACGCGTCTGGATCCGTGGGTATTTATGTTCTCTGCGGGTTATCGCTTCTAGTCGCTTCTGTTCAATGCGCCCCCGGCGGGGCGCATATCCTTTCTTACTTTTGAATCAAATAGCGAATGGTCGGGCCATCCTGCTGGATATCCAGCACCGTGTACCCATGGTTTTTGGCATCCAGCGGTATATTGTTGATGGACTGCGGGCAGTCGCTGACCACCTCCAGAATTTCGCCTTTCTTAAGCTGCGGTAACGCTTCAAGCGTAGCAACCGCCGGATAAGGGCAGGGTTCACCGACCATATCAAGACGGTAATCAGGCACAATCTGTTTCATGCAGCGTTCTCCTGCGTTTCTGTTTTGACACTCCCACGGCGGAAGAAACGTTTCTCCTGCGCGATAACCAGTAAAAACGCGACCAGCAGCAGGGCATAGGTGACCAGCAGGCCGCCGAGAGGGCCGAAGGTGTTCAGCAGGTTGACCTTGTCCCAGTTGGTGGCGAGCGCCGGGGACAGGTCGTCCCAGAAGTACGCCAGGAGCGTCGAGCCGATAACATTTCCCAGCCCCACCCACCAGTAATGCACCTGACCTTCAACGGCGCGGTACATCCAGCCGGTTTCACACCCGCCAGCCAGCACAATCCCGAAGCCAAACAGCAGGCCGCCAATCACCGCGTTAGGACCGGCCCACATGATTTTGGGTTCGACGCCTAACTGCACATAGCTGAAGATGCCGATGGCGCTGACCGCCATCCCGGCGATTATCGCTTTTGCCATCATCGTGCGCCCGGTGATCCACATATCGCGAAACGCGGAGGTAAAGCAGATCTGCGCGCGTTCAATCAGCAGACCAAAACCCACACCGAACAGCATCGCCAGACCGAGTTTGGGCTGGTTCAGGGCCGTGCAGAGCGCCCATGCCACCATCGCGAAAAAGACCAGCATTCCGAGGCGGAAACGGCGACGCGCCTGCGAGGGCTTTTGCGTAAGCGGCGACGCGGCGCTCACTTTCACCATTTTGACGGGAATACGGAACAGCGGAAGAAGAGTGAATTTTGCGCCAAAGTAAGAGCCGATCGCTGTAGCAACAGCAAAGAACCAGGCATGGAGCGAAAACTGTGGGATCCCGGTAAAGAAGGCGGCAAGGTTGCAGCCCATCGCCAGGCGCGCGCCGAATCCGGCAATCATGCCGCCGACAATTGCCTGCAAAATACGGATCCGGCTTTTAGGCAGCCTGAGCTTTACGTTGTTTGCCCACAGCGCGGCGGCAAAACAGCCCCCGAACATGCCAATGATCATCATCCCGTCAATGCGGGTTAGCGGCGTGCCGTCGAGATGGATGAGTTTGAAGTAACCCCACGCTTCGGTATGCACGCCCGCGAGTTGCAGCAGTTGCCCACCCCAGCGGGTAAACTCGCCGGTCACGGCCCAGAAGGTACCGGTGATGCCGAAATAATAAGTAGAGAGAATGCCAGCTGCGATAACGGCTGGAACAGGTGACCAGAACTTAACCAGGTAAGTCTGTTTAAAGGATTGCCATGACATGAATAAGCCTCTGAACTCAGAAGGATTAAAGATAAAAAAGAGTCCAGATCATACGCTTACATGACCGTTTGAAAAGCCATTCACACCGAAAATATCGAAAGGATCAATTTTGACGTAATTCTTTGTAGATAGCGGGAAAGGAAGGGTAACCGTCTGGCAGGGATGCCAGACGGTGGAAGGTTCAGGATTTACGCGTCGCGGCCTTCATGTCGCTGACGAACGTTTTCAGCTCGGCCAGCATCTGCTCTGGCTTGTCCACGTTCTTCTCGATGATCTTCACAATCGCGGAGCCGGAAATGGCACCTGCCGCCTTCGCGCCAATCGCCGCGGTGACCTGATCCGGAGATGAAATCCCGAAGCCCTGCAGCGGTGGTGCGGCGTGATATTCAGCCAGCTTTTCCACCAGATGATGCAGAGGCAGCGCCGCTTTGTTCTCCGCACCGGTCACACCTGCGCGGGAGAGCAGGTAGGTATAACCGCGTCCGTAGGAGGCAATCTGGCGCAGCAGTGCGTCATCCGCATTTGGCGGGCAGATGAAAATCGGGGCCACATTATGGCGCATCGCCGCCTGGCGGAACGGCGCGGACTCTTCAACCGGCACGTCGGCTACCAGCACCGAGTCGACGCCCACCCGCGCGCACTCGGCATAAAATTCGTCGATTCCGCGGTTGAATACCAGGTTGGCGTACATCAGCAGACCAATCGGAATGCTCGGGTGCTTCTGGCGGATCGCCGCCAGCATCTCGAAGCACTGGGTTGGCGTCACGCCTGCGGCAAACGCTCGCAGCGTCGCGTTCTGAATGGTCGGGCCATCCGCCAGCGGGTCAGAGAACGGGATCCCCAGCTCCAGCGCATCGGCACCAGCTTCAATCAGGGCGTCGATAATCTTCAGCGACTGCTCAGGGCCCGGATCGCCCAGGGTGACGAAGGGAACGAACGCGCCTTCCTGGCGGGATTTCAGCTCTGCAAATACGTTATCGTAGCGTTCCATCAGATTTCCCCTCGTGCTTTCAGAATATCGTGAACGGTGAAGATATCTTTGTCACCGCGACCGGAAAGGTTTACCACCAGCAGTTGCTCTTTTTCCGGGTTTTCTTTCATCATTTTCAGCGCGTGCGCGAGGGCATGCGAAGACTCCAGCGCCGGGATGATCCCTTCGCTGCGACACAGCGTTTTGAACGCTTCAAGGGCTTCGTCATCGGTAATGGAAACGTAATCCGCACGACCGGTGCTGTTCAGGAATGCATGCTGGGGCCCGACGGACGGGAAGTCCAGACCGGCAGAAATGGAGTACGACTCTTCAATCTGGCCTTCATCGGTCTGCATCATCGGCGCTTTCATGCCGAAGTAGATGCCCACGCGGCCATGCTTCAGCGGCGCTCCGTGCTCGCCGGTTTCGATGCCGTGGCCAGCAGGCTCCACGCCAATCAGGCCGACGTTCGTTTCGTCGATAAAATCAGCGAACATGCCGATAGCATTAGAGCCGCCACCCACACAGGCGATAACGGCATCCGGCAGGCGACCCTCTTTTTCGAGGATCTGCGCTTTGGTCTCTTCGCCGATCATGCGCTGGAATTCGCGGACAATCGTCGGGAACGGATGCGGACCCGCAGCGGTACCCAGCATGTAGTGTGCGGTCTCATAACTGCCAGACCAGTCGCGCAGCGCTTCGTTACAGGCATCTTTCAGCGTGGCGGAGCCGCTGTGCACCGGGATCACTTCAGCACCCATCAAACGCATACGGAAAACGTTCGGCGATTGACGCTCAACGTCTTTCGCACCCATGTAGATGCGGCATTTCAGGCCGAGCAGGGCACTGGCGAGCGCAGAGGCTACGCCATGCTGGCCTGCGCCGGTTTCTGCGATGATTTCGGTTTTGCCCATCCGCTTCGCGAGCAGCGCCTGACCCAGCACCTGGTTGGTTTTATGGGCGCCGCCGTGCAGCAGGTCTTCACGCTTGAGATACAGCGTGGTTTTGGTGCCTTCGGTCAGGTTGCGGCATTTGGTCAGCGCCGTTGGACGGCCTGCATAGTTTTTCAGCAGATCGGTAAATTCAGCCTGAAACGCTGGATCTTTCTGCGCGCTGACAAAGGCTTCTTCCAGCTGGCGCAGTGCGGGCATCAGGATTTGCGGGACGTACATCCCACCAAACTCACCAAAATACGGGTTAAGTAATGTCGTCATCTTCTCTTCCTTAATATGCACGCAGAGTTTTAAATACGGAGGCCAGTTTGCTGGCATCTTTTATGCCGGGCTGGGACTCTACGCCTGAATTGAAATCGAGGCCCGCACAGCCCATTTTGGCGGCTTCCACGCAGTTATCCGGGCTTAAACCTCCCGCCAGCAGGACGTTGTCCAGCTTTTCACCGTTCAGCAGTGACCAGTCAAATCGCTGGCCCGTGCCGCCCTGGCCGTTGTCGAGGACGTATTTGTCCACATGGCTCAGGTTTCGCGCGGGTAACGTCTTATCGACGCGTTGTGCTTTCCAGATTTGCACCTGCGGTGCCAGCGCGGCGCGCAGGTCATTGATATACGCCTGATCCTCATCACCGTGGAGCTGTACCGCGCTCAGCGATAACGCGTCGGTTTTCGCCGCAACCTCGGCGATGTCCGCATTACGGAAGACGCCGACATAGCTGAGTGGAGCCGCGGCTATCACCTTACGCGCCTGCTCTTCGCTTATCGCGCGCGGGGAGGTCTCCACAAAAATCAGTCCACCATAAATGACGCCCGCTTCATAGGCGGCCTGGGCGTCCTGCTCGCGGGTTAAGCCGCACACTTTGTTTTCACCGAGCAGCACGCGACGCACTGCCGCATTGAGATCGTCATGCGCCATCAGGGCGGAGCCAATCAGAAAACCGTTGGCAAAGTGGCTCAGCTCGCGCACCTGAGCGTAGCTGTTAATGCCAGACTCGCTGATAACGGTTACGCCGGAACCCAGACGCGGCGCCAGCTGGCGCGTGCGGTTGAGGTCGATGGACAGATCGCGCAGGTCGCGGTTGTTAATCCCGACCACTTTGGCCCCGAGCGCGATGGCGCGTTCCAGCTCCTCTTCGTTGCTTACTTCGGTCAGCACGCCCATGTTCAGGCTGTGGGCCACGGCAGCAAGCTGGCGATACTGTTCGTCATCCAGAACCGAGAGCATCAGCAGGCAGGCATCCGCCTGATAGAAACGCGCCAGCCAGATCTGATACGGGTCAATAATAAAGTCTTTGCACAGGATCGGCTGCGGCGCGATGCCGCTGACGATCGGCAGAAAATCGAAGCTTCCCTGGAAATATTTCTCATCCGTCAGCACGGAGATAGCGGACGCATGATGCTTATAAATACCGGCAATACGTGCCGGGTCGAAATCGTCACGGATAACGCCTTTAGACGGGGACGCTTTTTTGCACTCAAGAATAAATGCGGTGCGCGCACCCTGCAGGGCGTCATAGAAACGACGGCTGCTCGGAACGACGTCATTCTGAAAACTGGCAAGCGGCTGCTGTTGCTTGCGGGCTTCCACCCAGATGGCCTTATCGGCAACGATTTTCGCTAAAACGGTCTGCATTCTTTACCCTCTTGCCGCAAGTGCGGTAACGCGATCGTAAGCTGCACCGGAGCGCAGTACATCCAGAACTTTTTGAACGTTGGCCTTCAGGTCTTCCTCGCCGTGCAAACGCATCAGCATGGCGACGTTGGCAGCAACGGCGGCCTCATGGGCGACCTCTCCCTTACCTTGTAATAAGCGCGTCAGAATGTCACGGTTTTCTTCCGGCGTACCGCCTGCCAGCGCCTCCTGGTGATACGGGGTTAAACCAAAGTCTGCGGCTTCCAGCTGGTAGCTCAGGATTTCGCCGTCACGCAGTTCGGCCACCAGCGTAGGGGCATGCAGCGACACTTCATCCATCCCGCCGCTGTGTACTACGGCAGCCCGTTGATAACCGAGCACGCGCAGCGTCTCAGCAATCGGCAGAACCAGCTCCGGGCTGTAGACGCCAATCAGCGCCAGTGGCGGGTGCGCCGGGTTGATCAGTGGACCGAGCACGTTAAACAGCGTGCGGGTTTTGAGCTGCTGACGAACCGGCATCGCGTGGCGGAAACCGGTGTGGTATTTCGGCGCAAACAGGAAGCAAACGCCCAGGTCATCCAGCGATTCACGGGAACGTTCGGCGTTCATATCGAGATTAATGCCGAATGCCGCGAGCAAATCCGACGATCCGGAGCGGCTGGAAACGCTGCGGTTACCGTGTTTCGCCACTTTTAAACCACACGCCGCCGCCACAAAGGCGCTGGCGGTGGAGATATTGATACTGTTGCTGCCATCACCCCCGGTACCGACGATATCCGCAAACGGATAGTCGGGGCGCGGGAACGGGGCGGCATTTTCCAGCAGGGCCGTGGCGGCGCCCGCGATCTCCTGCGGGCTTTCGCCACGCACTTTCATGCTCACCAGCGCAGCCGCCAGCTGTTCAGGCTTCAGCTCACCGCGAACCACGGCAGAGAAGAGCTGATGGCTCTCCTGCTGGCTCAGGGTTTGTGCCTGGTACAGTTTTTCCAGAATCGGTTGCAGGGTGTTGGTCTGCTCCAGTTTCTGCAACGCCCAGTCCAGGGTCTGTTCCAGCAGACGGGCACCGTGTGAGGTCAGGATCGATTCCGGATGGAACTGCATACCACAGACGCGGTCGGCATCGTGACGCACCGCCATCACCATCCCTTCAAACGAGGCGTTAATGGTCAGCCCGGCAGGAATGTTGCTTCCGACCAGCGAGTGGTAGCGTGCCACCGGGAGCGGGTTCGGCAACCCGGCAAACATTGCCTGGCCGTCATGTTCGATGCTGGACGCTTTACCGTGCAGGATTTCACCCGCCTGGCCGACGTAGCCGCCATAGGCTTCCACAATCGCCTGATGACCGAGGCAGATGCCGATAATCGGCAGCTTGCCGCGCATGCGGGTTAGCAGCTCCGGCATACAGCCCGCTTCACTCGGTGCGCCAGGGCCCGGGGAGAGCATCAGCACCGGGTTTTGCATGGTAGCCAGACGGTCAATCAGGGTCTGTGCCGGGACGTGGTTACGATAGATAACAACGTTATGTCCATTCGCTCGCAGCTGGTCTGCCAGGTTATAGGTAAATGAGTCGATGTTATCGAGCAGCAGAATGTCAGCCATCAGAAAATCTCCTGTGCATGATGTGCGGTAGCAATGGCGCGAAGGACCGCACGCGCTTTACTGCGTGTTTCGTCAGCTTCAGACTGCGGAACAGAATCAAGAACAATCCCGGCACCCGCCTGTACGGTGGCGATACCGTCTTCGACGTAAGCGGAGCGGATAACGATGCAGGTATCCAGATCGCCATGGGCGGTGAAATAGCCCACCGCGCCGCCATAGCTGCCGCGACGACGTCCTTCGGCGGCGGCAATCAGCTGCATGGCGCGCACTTTCGGCGCACCGCTCAGGGTGCCCATGTTCATGCAGGCGCGATAGGCATGCAGCACGTCGAGGTCATGGCGTAACTCACCGACCACGCGGGAGACCAGATGCATGACGAAGGAGTAACGGTCAACTTTGGTCAGGTCCGCCACGTAACGGCTGCCAGGGGTGCAAATGCGGGCCAGATCGTTACGCGCCAGGTCAACCAGCATCAGGTGCTCGGAGAGCTCTTTGTGGTCGGTTCGCATTTCCAGTTCGATGCGGCTGTCGAGATCGCGATCCAGTGAACCGTCTGCGCGACGTCCGCGTGGACGGGTACCGGCGATCGGGTAGATTTCAATCTGGCGGCTGGTGGCGTCGTACTTCAGCGAGCTTTCCGGCGACGCGCCAAACAGGGTGAAATCGTTATCCTGCATAAAGAACATGTACGGGCTTGGGTTGCTCTTTTTCAGCACATCATAGGCCGCCAGCGGCGACGGGCAGGGCAGAGAGAAGCGACGGGAAGGCACCACCTGGAAAATTTCCCCGGCGCGAATCGCTTTTTGCATCTGGCGAACCACGGCACCGTACTGATCGTCGGTCTGGTTAACATCACAGGTCATTTTTTCCACGCGCTGCACCGGCAGCGCAGGCGGCGCTTCGGTCATCTGCTGCTGCAGCTGCATGATGCGGTGTTCGAGACGCTGCTTCTCTGAGGAAGACGGCGTGAACAGGCTTGCCTGAATGCGGGTATATTTTTTCTGATGGTCGATCACCAGCAAGGTTTCAGCCAGATAGAAGCAGTAATCCGGGCAGCGGTTACCCTGTTCGGTTTCTGGCAAATCTTCAAAACCGGCGACCAGGTCGTAAGCAAACAGTCCACCGAAGAACATCGCCTCGCGTTCATCTTCCGGTACAGTGACCAGATTCTGCAGCAGGCGGAAAGCATCAAAGACGGACAGGGAGCAGAGGCGCGCGTCTTCATCCAGCAGCTGGCTGACTGGCGGGAAGTGCAAAATACGCATTTCCGGATGACGTTCATTTTCAATGCCGGCAGGCAGAGTGGCATCCAGCAATGGCAGCAATGACGCACCGTTCTCAGACAGCGCTTTGATGGTCACGGTGCTATCTAACGCCGTAATACGCAGCGCACTGTCGACCAGCAGCAGGCTCTTCAGATCGTCCTTGCTGTCGATATCCGCCGACTCCAGCAGCAGTGTTGCCGGACGGGCACCGCATACCTGATGAAACAGCGCGGTAGGGTTGTGACGATAGACCGCCTCGCAGGTCAGCAGTTCGAGGTGTGGTTTGGCTGTTTGCATTATTGTGTTCTCATTTTCTGTTCAAAAAAAAGCCCGCTTAGTCGCGGGCTGGGTATCTGTTTGCATTTCGCAGACGCGTGACACTGCCCGATAATCAGGAAGTACGCCACCAACCGTGCAGAGTGAAATGTGCTGTCATTTTCAGATACCTTTCTCGTGTGAACTTGCGTACTAGTTAACTAGTTCGATGGCGTGTTGTCAACCCTTGATTTCAGAATTTCGTTTTAAGTCGGTATCATGGTGGTTTCGGATGTCTCCAACCTGTTATGGGAAGTGCTTTGAGCGATACCACCTACGCGATTATTTATGATTTACACAGCCATACTCAGGCCTCTGATGGCCTGCTGACACCCGAAGATCTGGTTCATCGTGCCGTTGAAATGCGCGTCGGCACGCTGGCGATAACCGATCACGATACGACAGATGCCATCCCGGCGGCGCGCGCCGAGATTGCCCGCAGCGGACTGGCGCTGAATCTGGTGCCAGGCGTCGAGATCTCGACGGTCTGGGAAAACCACGAAATTCATATAGTTGGCCTGAACATCGATATAGACCATCCGGCACTTCGGGCCTTTTTGCAAGAACAAAAAGCACGCCGTCATCAGCGTGCTGAGATGATCGGCGAGCGGCTGGAAAAGGCGCATATTCCGGGCGCGCTGGAAGGCGCGCAGAAACTGGCGAACGGCGGGGCGGTCACGCGCGGCCATTTCGCCCGTTTTCTGGTTGAAGCAGGCAAGGCCACGACGATGGCGGATGTCTTTAAAAAGTATCTTGCACGGGGGAAAACCGGATACGTTCCGCCGCAGTGGTGTACAATAAAACAAGCTATTGATGTGATTCATCATTCTGGCGGTAAGGCCGTGCTGGCTCATCCGGGGCGGTATAATCTTTCTGCTAAATGGCTGAAAAGGCTGCTGGCGCACTTTGCCGAATGCGGTGGGGAAGCGATGGAAGTCGCCCAGTGTCAGCAGGCGCCCAATGAGCGTGCGCAGCTCGCGACCTATGCGCGTCAGTTCGGCCTGCTTGGGTCGCAGGGGTCTGATTTCCACCAGCCCTGCGCCTGGATTGAACTGGGGCGCAAGCTCTGGTTGCCCGCAGGCGTTGAGCCGGTCTGGCAGCTCTGGGAACAGCCGCAGCAAATTGAAGAGAGGGAAGTATGAGTCAGTTTTTCTATATCCATCCGGATAACCCGCAGCCGCGCCTGATTAATCAGGCCGTGGAGATCGTCCGCAAAGGCGGCGTGATTGTCTACCCAACCGATTCAGGCTATGCGCTGGGCTGCAAAATTGAAGATAAAGGGGCGATGGAGCGTATTTGCCGCATTCGCCAACTGCCGGACGGCCATAACTTTACCCTGATGTGCCGCGATCTCTCCGAGTTGTCGACCTATGCTTATGTCGATAACGTGGCGTTTCGCCTGATCAAGAACAACACGCCGGGTAATTACACCTTCATCCTGAAAGGGACCAAAGAAGTGCCGCGTCGTCTGTTACAGGAAAAACGTAAAACCATCGGTATGCGCGTGCCGTCGAACCCGATAGCGCAGGCGCTGCTGGAAACCCTCGGCGAGCCGATGCTTTCGACCTCACTGATGCTGCCGGGAAGTGAGTTTACGGAGTCGGATCCGGAAGAGATTAAAGATCGTCTGGAGAAGGTCGTTGAGCTGATTATTCACGGTGGCTATCTCGGACAACAGCCAACCACCGTGGTTGACTTAACCGAAGACACGCCGGAAGTGATTCGTGAAGGCGTGGGCGATGTAAAGCCTTTCTTGTAATGGTATAAGCAGATATACTACGCGGCCATCAAAGCAGGGCGCGGCCCTTTTTTGACCTGATTCGACGCCTGTGAAGGCGACACCTGAGGAAGCTCAATGAGCGAGAAGTTACAGAAAGTGCTGGCGCGTGCCGGCCACGGCTCGCGCCGTGAAATCGAAGCCATTATTGAAGCGGGCCGCGTGAGTGTGGACGGTAAAATCGCCACGCTGGGTGACCGCGTAGAAATCGTACCGGGGCTGAAGATCCGTATCGACGGTCATCTTATCTCCGTGAAAGAGTCCGCTGAGCAGATCTGCCGCGTGCTGGCTTACTATAAGCCGGAAGGCGAGCTGTGCACCCGCAACGACCCGGAAGGTCGCCCGACGGTGTTTGACCGTCTGCCAAAACTGCGTGGCGCTCGCTGGATTGCCGTCGGTCGTCTGGACGTGAACACCTGCGGTCTGCTGCTGTTTACCACCGACGGTGAGCTGGCAAACCGTCTGATGCACCCAAGCCGTGAAGTGGAACGTGAATACGCCGTGCGTGTCTTTGGCCAGGTTGATGAAAATAAACTACGCGATCTGTCGCGTGGCGTTCAGCTGGAAGACGGTCCTGCGGCGTTCAAAACCATCAAATTTACCGGTGGGGAAGGCATTAACCAGTGGTACAACGTAACCCTGACCGAAGGCCGTAACCGCGAGGTGCGTCGTCTTTGGGAAGCGGTCGGCGTCCAGGTTAGCCGTCTGATCCGCGTTCGCTACGGTGATATTCTGCTGCCAAAAGGTCTGCCTCGTGGGGGGTATACCGAACTGGATCTGACGCAAACGAACTATCTTCGTGAGCTGGTCGGCCTGACGCCAGAAACCACCT
The DNA here is from genome assembly GCF_001030225.1 of Enterobacter sp. BIDMC92. Lineage (NCBI taxonomy): Bacteria > Pseudomonadati > Pseudomonadota > Gammaproteobacteria > Enterobacterales > Enterobacteriaceae > Enterobacter > Enterobacter sp. BIDMC92. Next base: position 2,698,050 of record NZ_KQ087598.1, on the reverse strand, counting down.
CGAAGGTGGCGGTGGAGAAAGATCGTCGTCGCATGAAGGCGAATCAGATCCGTCGTGCGGTGAAACGTCATAGCCAGGTGAACAGTAATCGCCGCGCCGGCAGCCGCAATAACAACGGTTAAAAACAGAAGCCCGGTCACAGTGACCGGGCTTTTTTTTAGTAATCAATCCCTATTTGCGCTTTGATACCTGCGTCAAAGGCATGCTTTACCGGACGCAGTTCGCTGACGGTATCGGCCAGCTCCAGAATATCCCGATGACAGCCGCGCCCCGTGATGATGACCGTCTGATGGACAGGCCGGTTCTTGAGGGCAGTTAGTACGGCGTCCAGCGGCAGATAGTCGTAGGCGACCATGTAGGTGATCTCATCCAGCAGAACCATATTCAGTGTGGGATCGGTCAGCATTCTTTTTGCGTGCTCCCAGACGGCGAGACAGGCTGCGGTATCGGTTTCCCGGTTCTGGGTGTTCCATGTAAACCCGGTCGCCATTACCTGAAACTCTACGCCGTGAGGCTCAAGCAAGTTGCGCTCACCGTTGGGCCACTCGCCTTTAATAAACTGGATAACGCCGACTTTCTGCCCGTGTCCGACCGCACGGGTGGCGGTACCAAACGCGGCGGTGGTTTTTCCTTTACCGTTGCCGGTAAAAACGATGACGATCCCGCGCTCGTCCTGCGCGGCCGCGATGCGAGCGTCAACCTGTTCTTTCAGCCGCTGCTGGCGTTGCTGATGGCGTTCTTCACTCATTGCGAAATTCCCGGCTTACGGCCCGGCTGGGCGTCAAAGGTCATCCCGGTTTTGCGGCGACTGTCGTCACCCATCAGCCAGAGATAAAGCGGCATGATATCGGCCGGGGTTTTCAGCTTCTGCGGATCTTCACTCGGGAAGGCGCTGGCGCGCATTTTGGTGCGCGTTCCACCCGGATTAATGCAGTTTACGCGCAGATGACGGCTCTGATACTCCTCCGCCAGTACCTGCATCATGCCTTCGGTCGCGAATTTTGATACGGCATAGGCGCCCCAGTTCGCGCGCCCCTCCCGGCCAACGCTGGAAGAGGTGAACACCAGTGAGCCAGAATCCGATTTGAGTAATAAAGGAAGCAGTGCCTGGGTCAGGAAAAACGTCCCGTTGACGTTGACCTGCATGACCTCCTGCCAGATCGCGGGATCCTGTTCATCCATCGGGCGAACCTCTCCAAGCAAACCGGCATTGTGCAGTACGCCGTCCAGTCTCGGGTAGTGCGTGCTGATGCGGTGAGCCAGCTCCTGACATGTCGCGGGGGTACAGGTGAGCAGATCCAGCGTGTACCAGCGGGCAGGAAGGCCACCTGCGGCTTCAATCTCCTGCGCCACCCCTTTCAGTTTTTCTTCGTTACGGCCGGTCAGGATGACGCTCGCGCCATACTCAGCGTAGGTCAGCGCCGCTTCACGGCCAATCCCATCGCTGGCCCCGGTGACAAGGATGATGCGGTTCTGCAGCAGATTTTTTTGCGGTTGATAATGCACGGTGACTCCTCGGCGCACAGTGACTCAAAGACGCCTTCTTTTATGACTTTTCGGCTTTATGCCCGAATTAGCATGAGAATTCAATCAGTCTACAGGACGCATTACTGTAAAATTAACAATTTGCAAATATTTAAACTCCAGACCGGGGATTCCTGAAGGCGGCTCGCAGAGGTAATGTCACGAGCGAGACGCATGGGCAGGGCTGTTGTACACTGCCGTGAAAGATTCGTGGTTAAATCAAGGTGGAACGCGTGGAATTACTTTCTCAATATGGGTTGTTTTTGGCCAAAATCGCAACGGTGGTGATTGCCATTGCGGTGGTTGCCGTTCTGATTGTTAACCTGACGCAACGCAAGCGTCAGCGTGGGGAGTTACGCATCACCCGCCTGAGCGAGCAGTATCAAGAGATGCAGGAAGAGATGTCTCTGGCTCTGCTGGATACGCATCAACAGAAACTGTGGCACAAAGCGCAGAAGAAAAAGCATAAACAGGAAGCCAAAGCGGCGAAAGCAAAAGCTAAGCTCAATGCACCGCAGGATAAGGTCACGCCACGGGTTTACGTGCTCGATTTTAAAGGCAGCATGGATGCGCATGAAGTCGCGTCTTTGCGCGAAGAGGTCACTGCCGTGCTGGCCGTGGCGACACCGCAGGATCAGGTTATCGTGCGTCTTGAAAGCCCGGGTGGCGTGGTTCACGGTTACGGACTGGCGGCGTCACAGCTGCAGCGTTTGCGTGAAAAACAGATCCCATTGACCGTGGCCGTGGATAAAGTGGCGGCGAGCGGTGGCTATATGATGGCCTGCGTGGCGGATAACATTGTTGCCGCGCCGTTCGCCATTATTGGCTCGATTGGCGTGGTCGCGCAAATCCCGAACTTTAACCGCTTCCTGAAAAATAAAGAGATTGATATCGAACTTCACACGGCGGGTCAGTACAAACGTACCCTGACGCTGCTGGGGGAAAACACGGAAGAAGGGCGTCAAAAATTCCGTGAGGATCTCAATGAAACGCATCACCTGTTTAAAGATTTTGTGCACCGTATGCGCCCGACGCTGGATATCGAACAGGTGGCAACGGGTGAGCACTGGTACGGCGTCCAGGCGCTGGAGAAAGGGCTGGTGGATGCCGTTGGCACCAGTGACGATTTGCTGCTCAACCTGATGGACGGCCGTGAGCTGGTTGGGGTGCGCTTTACCCAGCGTAAGCGACTGCTTGACCGCTTTACCAACAGCGCGGCAGAGAGTGCGGACCGCCTGCTGCTCCGCTGGCTACAACGCGGGCAGAAACCGCTGCTGTAAACAAAAACGCGAGGCCTGTGCCTCGCGTTTTGCGTTAATCGACCAGGTGATATTTCTCTGAAAGCGTATGCGCCAGGTATTTAAACATGTTAAACACGGCGGTGCTTTTCGGGGTCGGTAACCCCTGTTCGTCAAGGAAGTATTCACCGCTGAACACCAGCACGCCATTACGCTGCTCTACGCCGGTGGCTTCAATGCCCGCCAGCGTGTCTTCATGGTCACGGATAAGCTTGTTTGCTTCGATAAGCAGAGAGGCTCGGTCAATGGGTTGGGTCGTATTCTGCATAATCCACTCCTTAAACAGTGACAATAGTCTACGCCGGGGGCGCTTTGGGGGCAAATTTTCCCTGTATTGTGAGGGGATAAGGTACGGGGGCCTGGCTGGCAGGATTTGCTTTTGCATGCTAATAAAGTTGCGTAACGAATTTTATCAGGTAGAGTGTGCGCTTTCGTCATTCTGGCAACAGAATTGCTTGACATTCAACCGGGAATTCGTCACGAATTACACGAGATGTGAGAAAAATACCCGAGAACTCAATCACCTGGGCGTGTTTTCTTTGATGCCCGGTAAGACAAAGGGGTTGATATCTCCTGACGCAGTCGCAATATCATTGGCTCGTCGTCAGCGGAAGGGAAATCAACGTGCGGCGTATTCCTGGAAGAATTAAATTAGGTAAAGGTGAATATGGGTAAAGCTCTCGTCATCGTTGAGTCCCCGGCAAAAGCCAAAACGATCAATAAGTATCTGGGTAATGACTACGTGGTTAAGTCCAGCGTCGGTCATATCCGCGATTTGCCGACCAGTGGCTCAGCCAGCAAAAAGAGCGCAGACTCTACCTCCACCAAAGGGGCTAAAAAGCCTAAAAAGGATGAACGTAGCGCGCTTGTCAACCGCATGGGTGTTAACCCATGGCATAACTGGGATGCACACTATGAAGTGCTGCCAGGAAAAGAAAAAGTCGTTAACGAACTGAAGCAGCTGGCTGAAAAAGCAGACCACATCTATCTCGCAACCGACCTTGACCGCGAAGGGGAGGCCATTGCATGGCACCTGCGGGAAGTGATCGGGGGCGATGACAAACGCTACAGCCGTGTAGTGTTTAACGAAATTACGAAGAATGCGATTCGTCAGGCGTTTGAGAAGCCGGGCGAGCTGAATATTGACCGTGTCAACGCCCAGCAGGCGCGTCGTTTTATGGACCGCGTTGTGGGCTATATGGTCTCTCCACTGTTGTGGAAGAAGATTGCCCGTGGCCTGTCCGCAGGACGCGTGCAATCTGTTGCCGTGCGCCTGGTCGTTGAGCGTGAGCGCGAAATTAAAGCCTTCGTGCCGGAAGAGTTCTGGGAAGTGGACGCCAGCGTGACCACGCCGGGCGGAGACGCGCTGCCGCTGCAGGTCAGCCATCAGAACGACAAGCCTTTCCGTCCAGAAAACCGCGACCAGACCATGGCCGCCGTGGCGCTGCTGGAAAAGGCTCGCTATCAGGTACTGGAACGCGAAGACAAACCGACCAGCAGTAAGCCTGGGGCGCCGTTTATTACCTCCACGCTGCAACAGGCGGCAAGTACCCGTCTGGGTTACGGCGTGAAGAAAACCATGATGATGGCCCAGCGCCTGTATGAAGCGGGTTACATCACCTATATGCGTACTGACTCAACTAACCTGAGCCAGGATGCGGTTAACATGGTGCGTGGCTATATCAGTGACAATTTCGGCAAGAAATACCTGCCGGAAACTGCCAACCAGTTCGCCAGCAAAGAGAATTCCCAGGAAGCGCACGAAGCAATTCGTCCTTCTGATGTCTCTGTGTTAGCCGAATCGCTGAAGGATATGGAAGCGGACGCGCAGAAGCTGTATCAGCTGATCTGGCGTCAGTTCGTGGCGTGTCAGATGACGCCAGCGCAGTACGATTCCACCACGCTGACCGTCGGCGCGGGGGATTTCCGTCTCAAGGCGCGCGGTCGCATCCTGCGCTTCGACGGCTGGACGAAAGTGATGCCCGCGCTGCGTAAAGGCGATGAAGACCGGACGCTGCCTGCGGTGAACAAAGGGGACGAACTCTCTCTGGTCGAGCTGATCCCGGCTCAGCACTTCACCAAACCACCTGCGCGCTTTAGCGAAGCCTCGCTGGTAAAAGAGCTGGAAAAACGCGGTATTGGCCGTCCGTCAACCTACGCGTCCATCATCTCGACAATTCAGGACCGTGGTTACGTACGCGTTGAAAACCGTCGTTTCTATGCGGAAAAAATGGGGGAGATCGTCACCGATCGCCTGGAAGCCAACTTCCGCGAGTTGATGAACTACGATTTCACCGCGCAAATGGAAGACAGCCTCGATCAGGTTGCCAGCCATCAGGCAGAGTGGAAAAAAGTACTCGATAGCTTCTTCAGTGACTTTACCGATCAGCTTGAAAAAGCGGAGAAAGATCCTGAAGAGGGCGGCATGCTGCCTAACCAGATGGTCCTGACCAGCATCGACTGCCCAACCTGTGGCCGCAAGATGGGGATTCGCACCGCAACGACGGGTGTATTCCTCGGCTGCTCCGGCTATGCGCTGTCGCCAAAAGAGCGCTGCAAAACCACCATCAACCTGGTGCCTGAGAATGAAGTTCTTAACGTGCTGGAAGGTGATGATGCAGAAACCAACGCCCTGCGTGCCAAACGCCGCTGCAAAAAATGCGGCACGGCAATGGACAGCTACCTGATCGATCCAAAACGTAAATTGCACGTCTGCGGTAACAACCCAACGTGTGACGGCTATGAGATCGAAGAGGGTGAGTTCCGCATTAAAGGCTATGACGGTCCGATTGTGGAGTGCGAGAAGTGTGGTTCTGAAATGCATCTGAAAATGGGGCGTTTCGGTAAGTACATGGCGTGCACCAACGACGAGTGTAAAAACACGCGCAAAATTCTGCGTAACGGTGAAGTGGCTCCGCCGAAGGAAGACCCGGTTCCGTTGCCAGAGTTACCGTGTGAGAAATCCGATGCCTATTTCGTGCTGCGTGACGGCGCTGCAGGGGTTTTCCTTGCAGCCAACACGTTCCCGAAATCGCGCGAAACCCGCGCGCCGCTGGTGGAAGAGTTACACCGTTTCCGCGATCGTCTGCCTGAGAAACTGCGTTACCTGGCCGATGCGCCTCAGCAGGATCCGGAAGGCAACAAAACCGTGGTACGTTTTAGCCGTAAAACGAAGCAGCAGTATGTGGCGGCAGAGAAAGAGGGTAAAGCGACCGGATGGTCAGCCTTCTTTGTCGATGGCAAATGGGTTGAAGGCAAGAAATAATCTTCCCTTACCGTAACTTACCTGCAAAAGGGCCGGCATTCCGGCCCTTTTTTATTGCCTTGTTATTATTTTTTGTTCCGTACTATACAGTCAGGCTATAAATGATATAGTGGTTATAGTTAACCTGTTTCTTATTATTAAATCGTCTTAAGCGATTGACCGCATGCGCTAAATCGGATGGTCTGGCATGAAATTACAGCAGCTTCGTTATATCGTTGAGGTGGTGAATCACAACCTTAACGTCTCTTCTACCGCCGAGGGGTTGTATACCTCGCAACCGGGTATCAGCAAACAAGTTCGTATGCTGGAGGACGAGTTAGGTATCCAGATATTTGCCCGCAGCGGTAAGCACCTGACACAGGTGACGCCTGCAGGGCAGGAAATCATCCGTATTGCGCGGGAAGTCCTCTCCAAAGTCGATGCGATTAAGTCTGTGGCCGGGGAACACACCTGGCCGGATAAAGGCTCGCTGTATATCGCCACGACGCATACCCAGGCACGCTATGCGCTACCGGGTGTGATTAAGGGCTTTATCGAACGTTATCCTCGCGTCTCGCTGCATATGCATCAGGGCTCGCCAACGCAGATTGCGGAGGCAGTATCGAAGGGTAATGCGGACTTTGCTATCGCAACGGAGGCGCTGCATCTGTATGACGATCTGGTAATGCTTCCATGCTACCACTGGAACCGTTCCATTGTGGTCACCCCTGATCACCCGCTGGCGGGGAAAGGGTCGGTGACGATCGAAGAGCTGGCGCAATATCCTTTAGTGACCTACACGTTTGGTTTTACCGGGCGCTCGGAGCTTGATACGGCGTTTAACCGGGCAGGACTGACGCCGCGTATTGTGTTTACCGCAACCGATGCCGACGTGATTAAGACCTATGTCCGACTGGGGCTGGGGGTGGGCGTCATCGCCAGCATGGCGGTCGATCCGGTGTCAGACCCTGACCTGGTACGCCTTGATGCGCACGATATTTTCAGCCATAGCACCACAAAAATTGGGTTCCGTCGCAGCACCTTCCTGCGTAGCTATATGTATGATTTTATTCAGCGCTTTGCCCCGCATTTAACGCGTGATGTGGTGGATACCGCCGTTGCATTACGCTCTAATGAAGATATTGAAGAGATGTTTAAAGATATCAAACTCCCGGCAAAATAATCACACCCGGTATCTTTCCCCTGCGGAAAGATACCGAAATAACCCCTCAAAGCTAAATTAGAATTATCATCATCTACCCTCCCTGCCATATAATGTCATTAGCCTTTTGTTTTGTGTGGTTTTAATGTCGTGAATTGGCGACAAAAGTAGAAACTATTTTACGGCTTCGCAAATTTTTCTTTTCAATTATTTATTTCTGGTCAAAAGATTGAATATTTCATACCTACCGATGCGTAAATTCACTGGCTTTTCGGCTAAAGTTTCTTTAGGATTTATCTCAACAGATGATTAATTGTACCAATTGTTTGGTCCTAAATGATAAGCGATGTCGATTGTATGAGGTTAGCAATGCCTTCAGGAAGTGAAGAACCGCAAAGGGATCCTGCGCTCAAGCGTAAAGCCTGGCTGGCGGTCTTTCTCGTCTCCGCCCTGTTTTGGGTGGCTGTTGCTCTCCTGGCCTGGAAATATTGGGGTTAAATATGGCAGTGACGGTTCGTACAGCTTCGGTGAAACAGATGTGTCAGCATCGTGACAATGGCCACAGAGGGCGTAAAGCACCGGTGACGGTTGTCCCCGCGTCCTGGAAACTGACGCCGCAGCAGCAAGCGTTTATTGATGTGTTCGCAGAAGACGAACCCAAAAAACAATAATTTACTTTATTGCGTAACGATGCAAATAGTCTGAATAAGACTCTGCACCTTTGTACTCTTTAATAAATACACATCAGCAATATAGCGCTGAGGACAAACCTCGGAACTTTTTATAAATAATGCCTGGTGTCCCTATGATGAATAACATGACGTCTCACAAATACTGGTCATGGATCGGCGTTTTTACCGTGTCGATTCTGTTCTGGAGCCAACTCATCTGGCTGGCCCTAAGCTAAATTGTAAAACCTCGCTACGGCGGGGTTTTTTGTTTCCGCCCTTCTGGACCAGTCCGAAATTTATCAATTTGGGTTGTTATCAAAACGTTACGACATCTTTGTGTTATCTTTAATTACAGCCCTGATGATTGTCGGGACATCTCTGTGATTAAGGAGGAGCTTATGTCGTTAACCCTACGCGAAGCCAGTAAGGACACATTACAGGCAGAAAATAAAACCTGGCATTACTACAGCCTGCCGCTGGCTGCCAGAACGCTTGGGGACATTTCGCGTTTACCCAAGTCATTGAAAGTTTTACTTGAAAATCTCCTGCGCTGGCAGGATGGTGACTCCGTTACCCTCGAAGATATTCAGGCCCTGGCAGGGTGGCTCAAGAATGCCCATGCTGACAGAGAAATCGCCTACCGCCCGGCAAGGGTCCTGATGCAGGACTTTACTGGTGTTCCTGCGGTGGTTGACTTAGCCGCCATGCGCGAGGCCGTTAAGCGTCTCGGAGGGGACACGGCAAAAGTTAATCCACTCTCTCCGGTTGATCTTGTCATTGACCACTCCGTCACCGTAGATCACTTCGGCGATGACGATGCCTTTGGCGAGAACGTCCGTCTGGAAATGGAGCGTAACCACGAGCGTTACGTCTTTCTGAAGTGGGGACAGCAGGCGTTCAGCCGGTTTAGCGTGGTACCGCCAGGAACCGGTATTTGTCACCAGGTGAACCTTGAGTACCTGGGTAAAGCCGTCTGGAGCGAATTACAGGATAAAGAGTGGGTGGCTTACCCGGACACGCTGGTAGGCACGGACTCGCATACCACCATGATCAACGGTCTGGGTGTGCTGGGCTGGGGCGTAGGCGGTATTGAAGCGGAAGCCGCTATGCTCGGCCAGCCGGTCTCTATGCTCATCCCTGATGTGGTGGGCTTCAAGCTGACCGGCAAGTTGTCCGAAGGCATTACCGCCACCGATCTGGTGCTCACCGTCACCCAGATGCTGCGTAAGCATGGCGTGGTGGGCAAGTTTGTTGAATTCTACGGCGACGGACTGGATTCGCTGCCGCTGGCCGACCGCGCCACCATCGCCAATATGGCGCCGGAATATGGCGCGACCTGCGGCTTTTTCCCTATCGATGACGTCACGCTGGAATATATGCGTCTCAGTGGCCGCAGCGAAGAGCAGGTGGCACTGGTAGAGGCGTATACCAAAGCCCAGGGGATGTGGCGAAATCCGGGTGATGAGCCAGTATTTACCAGCACCCTGGAACTGGACATGGGAACGGTAGAGGCGAGCCTCGCCGGGCCTAAACGTCCTCAGGATCGCGTCGCACTGACCGATGTGCCGAAAGCGTTTACCGCCAGCAATGAGCTGGAAGTGAACGTGGCGAAGAAAGACCATCGTCCAGTCGACTATGTTCTGAACGGTCATCAGTATCAGCTTCCGGACGGCGCGGTGGTGATTGCCGCCATTACCTCCTGCACCAACACGTCGAACCCCAGCGTATTGATGGCTGCCGGTTTGCTGGCAAAAAAAGCGGTCGAGCTTGGGCTCAAACCCCAGCCGTGGGTCAAGGCCTCGCTGGCACCGGGCTCCAAGGTGGTGTCGGATTACCTCGCTCAGGCCAAACTGACGCCGTATCTCGACGAACTGGGCTTTAATCTCGTGGGCTATGGCTGTACTACATGTATTGGTAACTCCGGTCCGCTGCCTGAGCCGATTGAAACGGCGATTAAGCAGGGCGACCTGACGGTTGGCGCTGTGCTTTCCGGGAACCGCAACTTTGAAGGGCGCATTCATCCGCTGGTAAAAACCAACTGGCTTGCCTCGCCGCCGCTGGTGGTAGCTTATGCGCTGGCAGGGAATATGAATATCAATCTCGTGACCGATCCGATTGGTCACGATCGCAAGAATGACCCTGTTTATTTGAAAGATATCTGGCCGTCCTCGCGGGAAATCGCGCTGGCCGTTGAAAAGGTCTCCACCGAGATGTTCCGCAAGGAGTATGCGGAAGTCTTTGAAGGCACGCCGGAATGGAAAGCCATTAACGTTGCAGGTTCGGATACCTATGACTGGCAGGATGACTCGACCTATATACGTCTGTCGCCATTCTTTGATGAGATGCTGGCCGAGCCAGCGCCGCTCAAGGATATTCACGGCGCGCGTATCCTGGCGATGCTGGGGGATTCTGTCACGACTGACCATATCTCTCCGGCGGGTAGTATCAAAGCCGATAGCCCTGCAGGCCGGTATCTGCAAAGCCGTGGCGTAGAGCGCCGTGATTTTAACTCCTACGGTTCGCGCCGTGGTAACCATGAAATCATGATGCGCGGCACGTTTGCTAACATCCGTATTCGTAACGAAATGGTACCGGGTGTGGAAGGGGGCATGACGCGTCTTCTGCCGGGAACGGAAGTCGTTTCGATTTATGACGCGGCCGTCAAATATCAGCAGCAAGGTACGCCGCTGGCGGTGATCGCCGGGAAAGAGTACGGTTCTGGCTCAAGCCGTGACTGGGCAGCGAAAGGTCCGCGCCTGCTTGGCGTGCGCGTGGTTATCGCGGAATCGTTCGAACGTATTCACCGGTCGAATCTGATTGGCATGGGGATCCTGCCGCTTGAGTTCCCGCAGGGCGTGACGCGCAAAACCCTGGGCCTGACGGGGGAAGAGCAGATTGACATCAGCGGGCTGCAAAACCTGGCGCCGGGGAAAACGGTGCCGGTGAAATTAACGCGGGCAGACGGGAAAACCGAGGTGGTGGAATGCCGGTGTCGTATTGATACGGCCACCGAGCTGACCTATTACCAGAACGACGGCATTTTACATTATGTGATTCGTAAGATGCTGGACTGATGAAAGAGCCCGGCCTGTGCCGGGCTTTTTTACATCACTCTTTCAGAAGATGGCCCATCTTGGCGGCTTTGGTATCGAGATAGTGGGCGTTTTTCGGGTTACGGCCGACAATCAGCGGAACACGCTCGACGATATTGATCCCCGCTTCGGTCAGGATCTCCACTTTTTTGGGGTTATTGGTCAGCAGTCGAACTTCATCCACGCCCAGCAGTTTGAACATATCGGCACACAGGGTGAAGTCACGCTCATCAGCGGCGAAACCGAGTTGATGATTCGCTTCTACCGTATCGTAGCCCTGGTCCTGAAGCGCGTAAGCGCGAATTTTATTCAGCAGACCAATATTGCGGCCTTCCTGACGGTGATAAAGCAGCACACCACGGCCTTCTTCAGCAATATGAGAGAGGGCCGCTTCCAACTGGAAACCACAATCACAGCGCAGGCTGAACAGTGCATCGCCGGTAAGACACTCCGAATGTACACGGGACAGCACCGGCGTCTGCCCTGAAATGTCGCCATAAACCAGTGCGACATGATCCTGTCCGGTTGCCAGTTCTTCAAATCCGACCATCAGGAAATCGCCCCATGGGGTTGGCAGTTTGGCTTCTGCCACACGTTTAAGCTGCATGTGATTCTCCAGAGTAGGCTGACACGTTTCGTGTCCTGGCCCTGTTTTACTTTCTGTATCTGTTCATTTTGCCACAAGCCCGGCATGTTCGCCTAATGGGCGCCACGCTATATGAACGTTAAACGCACGATCCGACATCTCCACCCGGCGGATAAATTTCAGTTATGATTGTGACGCTTAGCGAAAAAGGAGAAGACATGCTTTCAATCGCCAGACGTACGGCAGCAGGTGCGGCCATTTTACTGATTATGCCTCTGGCCGTATGGGTTTCAGGCTGGATGTGGCAGCCCGGGCACAATACCGCGTGGCTGAAAACGTTATACTGGATTACTGAGACGGTGACCCAGCCGTGGGGAATTATTACTCATGTGCTTCTCTGTGCCTGGTTCCTGTGGTGCCTGCGCTTTCGTCTGCGCGCGGCGCTGATGCTGTTTGCGATCCTCGCGGGAGCGATCGTAATTGGCCAGGGCGTTAAGTCCTGGGTAAAAGATCGCGTTCAGGAGCCGCGACCTTTTGTCGTCTGGCTGGAAAAAGCACATCATATTCCTGTCGATGAGTTCTACACTTTAAAGCGTAAAGATCGCGGGGCGCTGGTAAAGGAACAGCTTTCGGAACAGCAGGATATCCCCAGGTTCTTGCGTAAACACTGGCAAAAAGAGACCGGGTTCGCGTTTCCTTCCGGTCACACCATGTTTGCGGCCAGCTGGGCATTACTGGGGGTCGGGCTGCTTTGGCCACGACGCCGGACGGTCACCATCGCGATTCTGCTGGTCTGGGCAACGGGGGTGATGGGGAGCCGCTTACTGCTGGGGATGCACTGGCCACGGGACCTGGTCGTCGCTACGCTTCTCTCATGGATGCTGGTGACGCTGGCGACCTGGCTTGCTGAACGCTTCTGCGGGCCGCTTACGCCACCGCCAGAAGAGAAACAAGAAATAGCCGAACGGGAGCAAAACGACGCCTGACGGTTGATATTCCGTATTTTGCCCATAAATCCATGACTGGCGCGTCACTTTTTCCGTTTCGCGCCCGTCACTAAAATGGTAGTTTATAAGGCTGATTGCGGTGAGTTGAACACACTTTATTCGCTTGAACCACATAACGGGAAGTAATGTGAAATATTTACTCATTTTCTTACTGGTCTTGGCGATTTTTGTCATTTCAGTCACATTGGGTGCGCAAAACGATCAACAGGTGACGTTTAACTATCTGCTGGCTCAGGGCGAGTATCGTGTATCGAGCCTGCTGGCGGTCTTATTTGCTGCGGGCTTTGCCATCGGCTGGCTGGTTTGCGGTCTGTTCTGGTTGAAAGTCCGTGTCTCTCTTGCGCGCGCTGAACGTAAAATTAAACGACTCGAAAATAACATTGCGCCTGCGTCCGACGTGCCGGAAAGCTCCGGTGTGCCGGTCGTGAAGGAATAATCGACGATGCTGGAGTTGTTGTTTCTGCTTTTGCCTGTCGCCGCAGCTTATGGCTGGTACATGGGCCGCAGAAGTGCGCAACAAACAAAACAGGATGAGGCCAACCGTCTCTCCCGCGACTACGTGGCGGGGGTTAACTTCCTCCTGAGTAATCAACAGGACAAAGCGGTAGACCTGTTCCTCGACATGCTGAAAGAGGATACCGGGACCGTTGAAGCGCATCTCACCTTAGGCAACCTGTTCCGCTCGCGCGGCGAGGTCGATCGCGCCATTCGTATCCACCAGACCCTGATGGAAAGCGCCTCACTGACCTACGAGCAACGCCTCCTCGCCGTACAACAGCTGGGGCGGGATTACATGGCCGCAGGGCTTTACGATCGCGCTGAAGATATGTTCTCGCAGCTGGTGGATGAAACGGATTTCCGCATCGGCGCGCTGCAGCAGCTGTTGCAAATATATCAGGCCACCAGCGACTGGCAGAAAGCCATTGATACGGCCGAACGTCTGGTGAAGCTGGGAAAAGACAAGCAGCGCGTTGAGATAGCCCATTTCTACTGCGAGCTTGCCCTTCAGCAGATGGGCAATGACGACATGGACAAAGCCATGGCGTTGCTGAAGAAAGGGGCCGCCGCAGACCGCAACAGCGCGCGCATCTCCATCATGATGGGGCGTGTCTTTATGGCGAAAGGTGACTACGCCAAAGCCGTTGAAAGCCTGCTGCGGGTGATCGACCAGGACAAAGAGCTGGTCAGTGAAACGCTGGAGATGCTGCAAACCTGTTACCAACAGTTGGGCAAGCAGGAGGAGTGGGTGGCCTTCCTGCGTCGCTGTGTGGAAGAGAATACCGGCGCGACCGCGGAACTGATGCTTTCCGACGTGGTTGAGCAGTATGAGGGGAGTGATACCGCCCAGGTCTATATTACCCGACAGCTGCAGCGTCATCCGACCATGCGGGTTTTCCACAAGCTGATGGATTACCACCTGAACGATGCTGAAGAAGGGCGCGCGAAAGAGAGCCTGATGGTCCTGCGCGACATGGTCGGCGAGCAGGTGCGCAGTAAGCCGCGCTATCGTTGCCAGAAATGTGGTTTCACCGCCTATACGCTCTACTGGCATTGTCCATCATGCCGTGCCTGGTCCACCATTAAGCCTATACGTGGTCTCGACGGACAGTAATTTTTTAAAACGCCTTATTTTAGTTACAACATACTAATGGCTTTAAAACCGCTTCTGGCGCCGTGCGGTTTGTCGGCTTAGCAGAGGGCGCAAATGGATCCTGTCAATTTGCAGCGCCGGCAGGTAGAATGCTCGCCGTTTATCTGTTCCGCGCCGCTGCGCGCCCATAGACGAAAAGGGCTGGTCATGACGTCTGTTACATCCTCCACTTCCCGCGTAATTACCGATTCTCCTGTTGTTGTTGCGCTTGACTACAATAAGCGTGATGCCGCACTGGCGTTTGTCGACGGTATTGACCCTCGCGATTGCCGCCTGAAAGTTGGCAAAGAGATGTTCACGCTGTTTGGACCGCAAATTGTTCGCGATTTGCAACAGCGCGGCTTTGACGTTTTCCTTGACCTCAAATTCCACGATATCCCGAATACCACGGCGCATGCTGTTGCCGCTGCCGCAGAGCTCGGCGTCTGGATGGTCAACGTTCATGCGTCGGGTGGGGCAAGAATGATGACGGCCGCCCGTGAAGCGCTCGTGCCGTTCGGCCAGGATGCACCGTTACTGATTGCGGTGACTGTGCTGACCAGTATGGACGAAAGTGATTTACGCGATCTCGGTGTGACATTGTCACCTGCGGAACAGGCCGAGCGTCTCGCGCGGTTGACGCAACAGTGTGGCCTTGACGGCGTCGTCTGCTCGGCGCAGGAAGCTGTACGTTTCAAGTCTGCACTGGGTCAGGATTTCAAACTCGTCACCCCAGGGATCCGTCCCGCAGGCAGCGACGTTGGCGATCAGCGCCGCATTATGACCCCTGAGCAGGCGCTGGCAGCAGGCGTAGACTACATGGTCATCGGACGTCCGGTTACGCAGTCTGCAAATCCGGCTGAGGCGCTGAAGGCCATCAACGCATCGTTGAAGAAGGGGGCACAATGACCGATTCCAACAGTCGTCTGGTCTACTCAACCGAGAGCGGACGCATAGATGAACCGAAAACGAAAGTGGAGCGTCCGAAGGGGGACGGCATCGTTCGTATCCAACGTCAAACCAGCGGGCGAAAAGGTAAAGGGGTCTGCCTTATCACGGGTATTGACCTGGATGATGCTGCACTGACAACGCTGGCGGCCGAATTGAAAAAGAAATGTGGCTGCGGTGGTGCAGTGAAAGACGGCATTATTGAAATCCAGGGCGATAAGCGCGATCTAATAAAGTCTCTGCTCGAAGCCAAAGGCATGAAAGTCAAACTGGCGGGTGGTTAAAATAAATAAGCCGCGGCAATTGCCGCGGCTCGTTTTATATACGTGCGTAAGTCAGACCTGAAATGCGTTCAAATATCGCAATATCGGGGAAGGCTTATAGAGTAATTATTTGCCAACCTGGTGACCGATAATACCACCGACAGCAGCGCCACCTAATGTACCCAGCGTACTACCATCTGTTAAGACTGCACCACCGAGAGCACCAGCACCGGCACCAATCGCGGTGTTACGGTCACGTTTAGACCAGTTAGAGCATGCGCTCAGGGACATTGCTACAGTGATTGCCAGAACAGCGGCGGCTAATTTTTTGCTGGTTAAGGTCATAATACTTTCTCCTGAATTATCGATTCACGGAAAGATGTACACGTTAAGTATAGACGAATCGAATACTTAAAACCGTTCTCCGTGAAAGCTGGTCGCGCAGGTGTTACGTCATCACGCAGGTGATAGTCACTTCCTGTTATATCGCTAACAGTAATTTTACGACTTTACGCCGGGTTAAACAGGTAAAAACTCTTAAAGCAGGGTTAAGAATCTTCTCAGAGAAAGAACAACATGCGCGCCCGAAATTCGGGCGCGGAGGGAAATCAGGCTGTGGTTTTAATAATATTGACAATGAGACCGTCATCTTCCATTTTATTGCGGTGCGCTTCGCTCAAACGGTCGTCAGTAATAACGCGGCTAAAGCGGGAAACGGGCCCCATGGTGTAAGGGTGAACGGCGCCAAATTTTGAGCTATCCGTGAGCACAATGGCTTCACACTCTTTTTCCAGTACCGCGTTCACGACGTCAGAGCGCATCATATCCCGGCCGGTAAACCCCGTTTCCGGTTGCCAGCCATCAATGCCGATAAAGGCTTTACTGAAATGGACCTGCTGAACGTACTGACGGGTCAGCGGGCCGACCATGCTTTCACTTTTTTTCTGGTAAATACCGCCCAGCAGAATAACCTCGCAGCGCGTCTCTTTAAGCAAATGCGCGATATAGCTACTGACAGTGATAATGGTCACGTCTTTCTGCTCGGCAAGCGTGCGCGCCAGAAGGGCATTACTGCTGCCGTTTTCAATAAAGACAGTCTCGCCATTGTTCACTAACGATGCGGCAAATTCCGCCAGCTCACGTTTCAGCGCGTAGTTATTCATCATACGCGTCTCAACGTCATCGCTGTCCAGCGGGACAGCATACCCGTGCGCGCGACGCAGGTAGCTCTGTTTTTCCAGCAGATTAAGATCCTGACGGATGGTGACTTCAGAAACGCCAGTGGTTTTGGCGAGATCGACTACGCTGACGCGCCCCTGGTCAATGACCATCTGCAAAATGAGTTGTTGTCGGGAATTCATAGCATCCATTTAATAAAGCGAAACGAAGTCGGAAACGGTGGGATTAAACTTCCCACGGCGCTTTGGGCTGGCTGTTTTCGGGCGCAACGTCAGAGCCATTCTGAGCAAGAAGTTCAGACTTCAGGATCTCCAGATTACGAATAGCAGAGTGATAATCGCCCGCCACCAGGATATCCAGCACGGTATCAATACGTTGTGCTACAGCTTGTGCATCAATAGTAGACATAATCTCACCCCAGGCGCGAAAAGTTAATATTTTCAATGATGCAGAAATTAGGATCAAAAGAGAAGGGAAAAAATGCAATAACGAAATCACATAAACGGAAGTGATAAGTTTATTTCCCCTCATAAAGCAGGCCGGGTGAGTGGATTAGTCTAAAACTGCGCGCAAGGCGCTTTTTTATAAGAGGTATTAGACTATGACAGTTATCAATCAGCCAACCTGCACACTGTTCACCGATACTGAACGGTTCACCCAGTTGTCAGGCTATTACGAGGCGGAACGACGCACAGTCTGGATGATGCTGCGAGCCCAGCCACGTCCTTGCTTCAACCATGCGTTAATCGAGGAGATCATGAATTTTTCATGGCTGGTTCGCCAGTCCGGCTTTACGGTTGATTTTTGGGTTACCGGTTCGCTGGTGCCTGAAATGTATAACGTGGGCGGCGATTTACAATTCTTCGTCGAATGCCTGCAGAACGGGCGTCGTGAAGCGTTACGGGCGTATGCCCGCGCCTGCGTTGATTGCGTCCACGCCGCGTCACGGGGGTTTGATACAGGAGCCATCAGCCTGGCAATGGTCGAAGGCAGTGCTCTGGGTGGTGGCTTTGAGGCCGCGCTGGCGCACCATTTTGTCCTGGCACAGCGCGATGCCCGTTTAGGTTTCCCTGAAATCGCCTTTAATTTGTTCCCGGGGATGGGCGGATACTCCCTGGTGGCACGCCGGTCAGGCATGAAGCTGGCGGAGGAACTCATCTACAAAGGAGAGTCTCATACGGCGGAATGGTACGAACAGCACGGGCTGGTGGATGTGCTGTTTGAACCCGGACAAAGCTATGTCTCTGCCAGAACCTTCATCGATACGCTGGCACCAAAACTGAATGGCGTAAGGGCGATGTTGCGCGCTCGTGCGCGTGTTCTGCAGTTGCCTCGCAGTGAACTGATGGATATCACGGAAGACTGGGTTGACGCGGCGTTCTGTCTGGAGCCCAAAGATATCGCCTACATGGAGCGTCTGGTGATGCTGCAAAACCGCCATCACGCGGCGGGTTTGCGTAAAGCCAGTTAACGTTGTTTACGCGCTTGATATCGTTTTAGCCATCGCTCGAATGCGGCAGCGGGCATCGGCTTAGCAAACAGAAAACCCTGCCGTTCGTTGACGCCGTTCTTGGTCAGAAAGGCGTCTTCTTTCGCATTTTCCACCCCTTCGGCAATCACCTGCAGGTTCAACGCCTGCGCCACCGCGACGATGGCGCGCACCAGAGACTGGGAGATTGACTGCTTATGAATGTCTCTGACAAAAGACTGATCGAGTTTTATGGCGTCAATGGGGAAGCGGGCCAGTTGAGAAAGCGACGAGTAGCCGGTACCAAAATCGTCGAGGTGAATTTGTGCCCCGAGTCGGCTGAACTGCTGGATCACCGAAAGCGCCAGCTCTTCGTTCTCAATCAGACAGCTTTCTGTCAATTCAACGTCGACAGGACAGTATTCAAAGTTCAAATCCTTCAGCGCCTGTTTCAGGTCACTAAAAATTGTCTGGTCGGCAAGTTGGCGCGCAGAGACGTTCACGGCCACGCGCAGGTTTATCCCCTTATCGCGCCATTTCGCCACCTGGCGAACCACATCCAGCATGACCCAACGGCCCAGCGGCACGATCAGGCCCGACTCCTCGGCATAAGAGATAAACTCCAGCGGAGGGATCAGACCGCGCTCCGGCGATTGCCAGCGGACCAGCGCTTCCAGACTTCTGATCTCTCCGCGCCAGGTTATTTTAGGCTGGTAGTGGATCAGCAGTTGATCGTTATCCAGCGCTTTACGCAGGTTGGTATCCAGCCAGAGATACTCGAACACGCGCTGGTTCATCTCGGGAGAGAAGACGCAGAACTTGCCGCGGCCGTTCTCTTTCGCGGTATACATGGCGGTATCGGCGTTACGAATGACGCTTTCCCGGTCGTTACCGTGCTGCGGGGCGAGGGCAATCCCCAACGAGCAGCCGGTGTAAACCTCAATCAGACCGATTCTGAACGGCTGGCGCAGGCGAGTCAAAATACGGGACGCCATCGCCTCCAGAGACCCCTGAGAGGTATGGGTGGCCATGACGATAAACTCATCACCGCCAAGCCGGGCCAGCACCTGGCCCTCATCCAGGCAACTCAAAATGGCGAGCGCGACAGCCTGTAACAGCTGATCGCCAAACATATGCCCGTAGGCGTCGTTGACCTTTTTAAAGTTATCCAGATCGAGATACACCACGCCAACCTGCGTATCGCCGCGGGTGGCGATGGCGTCAGAAATCAGTTCGTGAATGGCATTGCGGTTTGGTAAACCGGTGATGGTATCGGTATTGGCCAGCACGCGCAGCCGCTCCTGCGCGCGGCGTTCCTCGGTAATGTCGGTACCGGAACAGATGAGAAAAATTTCATTTTTACCGCTGCCGCTATGAACAAATTTGTTTCTGAACAGAAACAACCGTTGCCCCTTACGCGTTTTGATCCAGCGTTCCACTTCGTAGGAGCTGCCGTTGCGAAAGAAACCGGTAATATTCCGCTTTGAGGCTGCCGCTTCGCTGCGGCTCATAAACAGCTTAAACACGTTCTGGCCAATTACTTCGTGTTCTTTGAGACCGGTGTACTCTTCGCTCAGCCGGTTAAAACGCTGAATATTGCCGTTTTGATCGAGAATAACGATGACGGAGTTGGCCTCTGAAACAACTTGTTCCGCAAAAGAGAGTCCCTGAGCCAGATCGCGGGCCACGGAAGGGGTATCGTTCCAGGCCGACGCGGTGCCTGCCCACTCGTTGCGGGTGATTTTGCGCCCCACAAGATGGACCGGCACCTCTTCCCCGTACAGGGAGAGCGACATGGAAATACTGGAGGTAATCACGGTTAACTGACGGATGAGATCGGCCTGCTCGTCGTCCAGCGCCACCACCTGCGTAACGTCGGCATTTTCGCTGGTGGCCAGGTGCAGAGCATTGCTGTCAGCTGACAGGCGCCACCAGGGGCTGTGCGTCCCCATGTAACGAAACAGCAAATTCTGCTCCAGTTCGTCCATCATGTTTTCTCCCGCAGCTGTTCATTAGCGCACAAATTATTCATTTGCAGTCGACTTTTCCGTTGTGAAACAGCGGCAAAACCGAAGTGAACTTATTGTTTTTCCCTGTTTTCTTATAATAAAACGAGTCAGGTAGAAAAAAATACCGAGCGTATAAAAATTCAGGTAACCGAATATAACAACCCCCTTTTACTGTAGATAATTATGGCGATTTTGGGCGAAGGGAGAGGGGAATTTGTGAGAAAACGTGATGATTTTGTGGCGAGGGTAAAAAGAGAGATTGTCGGCCATTCCTGAGAGGAAATGACCGACAATTGAACAGCTTATCAGGCGACAGGGCGTGCGATAATACTGCGGGTTTCCATGCGGACTTCGGCGATAGTTACGTCGATCACGTCGGTGACTTTGTAAACCGTTTCACCTTTAATTTGCACCGTTCCGTTTTCCTGGCTGCAGACCATTTCGTCACGGACAGCGTGCAGGAACGGAGCAGGAATAAAGGCCACCGCGCCGTTATCGACCAGACGTACGCGCATACCCCCGCGGCTGATATCAATGATCTCTGCCGCAAAACGGGTATCCGTGCCGGCTTTATCCTGCAGGAAGCGCGCGTACAGCCAGTCTCCCACGTCACGCTCCGCCATGCGGTTCAGGCGGCGACGTTCGGCCATCTGCAGCGTGGTCTCCTCCTGAGGACGGGCAATCGTTTCGCCTTTGATGATGGCTTTCAGCAGACGGTGGTTCACCATATCGCCGTATTTACGGATGGGCGATGTCCAGGTGGCGTACGCTTCCAGGCCGAGGCCAAAGTGCGGGCCTGGCTCGGTGCTGATTTCTGCGAAGGACTGGAAGCGACGAATACGGCTGTCCAGGAAACCGGATGGCTGTGCATCCAGCTCACGACGAAGCTTGCAGAACCCCGGCAGCGTAAGTACTTCTTCCGGATCCACATGCACATCGTGATTTTTCAGCAGGGCCGCTAGCGCTTCGGTATTCGCCGGGTCAAACCCGGTATGGACGTTGTAAATACCAAAGCCCAGTTTGTCGCGCAGCACGCGTGCGGCGCAAATGTTAGCGGCAATCATCGCTTCTTCTACGATACGGTTGGCAATGCGACGCGGCTCAGCCACGATATCCAGCACTTCACCTTTTTCACCCAGCACAAAGCGATAATCCGGGCGATCTTTGAACACCAGCGCATGGGTTTGACGCCACTCGCCGCGGTTCAGGCAGATACGATGCAGCAGACGGATTTGCTCGGCAATCGCGTCGGATTCCGGTTTCCAGGTGCCCGTATTTTCAAGCCAGTCGGAGACGTTATCGTAGACCAGCTTGGCTTTCGATTCGATGGTGGCGGCAAAGAACTCAATATCGTCTTCAATGGTACCATCCGCTGCGATGGTCATGCGGCAGGCAAGGACCGGACGTACTTCATCCGGACGCAGCGAGCAGAGATCGTCTGACAATTCGCGCGGCAGCATCGGAATATTGAAGCCTGGCAGGTAGTTGGTGAAGGCACGGATCTTCGCCGCGTCATCCAGCTTGCTGCCTTCGGCAATCCAGGCTGTCGGATCGGCAATGGCAACCGTCAAATGCAGTTTGCCGTCATCGCTCTCTTCAGCGTAGAGCGCGTCATCCATATCTTCTGTGCTGGCGCTGTCGATGGTGACAAACGTCAGGGCGGTGAGATCGTGACGCGTCAAACCTTCGTCCTGCATCTCGGTCGCCACGCCATTTGGCGCTTCTTTTTCAAGATTGTGGCGCGCGAGGGTGACCCACCATGGCACGAAATGGTCAGCGCCAAAGGTGATGAACTGGGTTAACTCGGCATAGAAACCGCGATCGCCTTTCAGCGGATGACGGCGCATTTCGGCCACGGCCCAGTCACCGTCTTTAAAATCATGCTCAACACCACGGGCAGCACGGCACGGAATGGCATCTTTCAGCAGGGGATGATCCGGTACGACAGAGAGACGATCGTCTTTTCTCTGCACCTTGCCCACAAAACGGGTCAGGAACGGTTCAATCAGTTCTTCCGGCTCGGCGGACTCACGTTCCTTCTCGGTATGAATGACGGCCATGACGCGATCGCCATGCATCACTTTCTTCATCTGCGGAGGCGGAATGAAGTAGCTTTTCTGCGCGTCAACTTCAAGGAAGCCAAAGCCCTTTTCCGTGGCTTTTACGACCCCTTCTGCACGCGGCGTCTGGGAATGCAGTTGCTGTTTAAGCTGCGCTAGCAGCGGGTTGTCCTGAAACATAATGTTCTATTTTCGTAGCCATTGAGCGGCTGACAGTTTTACGCGATTCTCACTGTCTCAGCAAGCGGTCTTTGGGTAATTAGTATGGTTATTCCTCTTTACCCAACGCGACTTTCAGACGCGTAAGCCAGCCCTCAAACGCACTTTGAGTCAGCAGCGCGATGGCGTGTTCGGCTGAAAGTCCTTGATCCGTGAGCGGGGTAAACTGTGCGGCACTGAAGCGGTCCGGTGAACGTGTCAGCAACTCAACCGCAGCGGAGAGCGCAGGAGAGGTCAGAGCAATCGTTTCCCGGCTGTGTATCATGATTTCTCCCGTCAGGTCGAGCAGCGACGGCTCATGACAAAGGACCGGAGTCAGCGCTTCAAGCGCGGGCTCTGCCTGCCAGCGGGACAACGACTCAAGCTGATGCGCACTCGCATAGCGCAGTTCGACGACCGGTAACAGCGGCACCCACGCGCTGTGGATCGCGGGCAGGGTGTGCGGCTGAATATGATGACCCGGCAACCAGCGAACAGGGTGTCCCAACAGCGCCTGAAACACCGCGACTACGCGCGCCTGAAAACCGATAAAGCCGATAATCTGGTTAATCACCACGATGTCATATATTGACAGGCCCACCTCATCCAGCTGGTTTTGCGCTTTATCATCAATGACATCAGGGGAGCTGGCGAGCTGGCGGGCATACTGCGTGATTTGCGCCAGGCGTCGGTTGCTTTCGCGAGAGGAGTCCGGGCCGGGAAGCGGGGCGAGGAGGGCGGCGTAGTGGTTACAAAGCCGCTGGACGCCACAGGCCTGTGCGACCGTCAGCGCGGTGCTGAGCCTGTCGTAGGCGCTGAGCGTGTGCAGGCGGTTCACGGGAATCGAGAGCGGAAACAGCAGATGACATAAGGCTCTGGCAGGGGTAAGCCAGCCAGAACAGGCGGCGACAATCTCATCAGGCAAGGCTAAATCGAGCAAAAAACGATCGTCGACGTTAGCGGCTTCGGGCACCAGGGGCAGAACATCCGTCTGCGCGTGGTTTGACTGGGTTTCGTGGTACCAGTGGCCTTTGCCGGAAAAACGGCGTTGTTCCATGTGCGTTCCTTGATCTCAAAATGGCGATCAATATCCTGGCGTAAGGCTGATAAAGGGAAAAATATTGTTAGGTGATAACAAATAGCAGAACGGAATAACGAAGGGGTGACGCGGGGAGAAATACTCTCTTCCCGGGCGGGAAGAGAGTCACAGCTTATTTAATTTCCAGCTCGTTCATTGCAGCGATGTTGAAGCCGCCGTCAACGTGAACCACTTCGCCGGAGATACCCGCGGAAAGGTCAGAGCACAGGAATGCTGCAGAGTTACCCACATCTTCAATGGTAACAGTACGACGAATTGGGGTAACCGCTTCGCAGTGTGCCAGCATTTTACGGAAATCTTTGATGCCGGACGCTGCCAGGGTGCGGATTGGACCTGCAGAGATGGCGTTAACGCGCACGCCTTCAGGGCCCATTGCGTTCGCCATGTAGCGTACGTTGGCTTCCAGCGACGCTTTAGCCAGACCCATTACGTTGTAGTTAGGGATAGCGCGTTCTGCGCCCAGGTAAGACAAGGTCAGCAGGGCTGCGCCCGGGTTCAGCATCGCGCGGCAGGATTTTGCCATCGCCACGAAGCTGTAGGAGCTGATGTCGTGTGCGATTTTGAAGCCATCGCGGGTTACCGCATTCACGTAGTCACCGTCCAGCTGGTCGCCAGGAGCGAAGCCGATGGAGTGAACGAAACCGTCGAATTTCGGCCATGCTTTTGCCAGTTCAGCAAACATGCCGTCGATGCTTTCGTCTTGTGCAACGTCACATTCCAGCACAATGCTGGAACCCAGCTGCGCGGCAAACTCTTCAACACGGCCTTTCAGCTTGTCGTTCTGGTAGGTGAACGCCAGCTCAGCGCCTTCGCGATGCATTGCCTGTGCGATGCCGTATGCGATGGACAGTTTGCTGGCAACGCCAGTTACCAGAATGCGCTTACCGGAAAGAAAACCCATAGCTTTAATCCTTATATTCATTGTTGTGCCGATTGTCATCATATCGGGACAATCGTCGTTAAAACGCGGCGATAATATCACGTGTCGCGTGCTTAGTTAATCCGACCACTCTTTCAATGCGCGCTTATCGGTCTTTTCGCCACGCATCAGCCGTCAATGCTTCACCGAAATGACCGGCAATCAGTCGTTTTGTCAGCTCATGAAGCGGGGAGGCCATCACATCCGCCGTGCTGCCGCGCTCGACCACTTCCCCCTGGTGCATGACCAACACCTGATCGCTGATGTGTTTCATCATCCCCAGATGCTGGGTCACGTAGATATAAGAGATACCCTGTTTTTCCTGCAATTCCAGCATCAGGTTAATCAACTGCGAGCGCATCGACATATCCAGCGAGGCAAGCGCCTCGTCGGCAATAATCACTTTCGGTCGCAAAATCAGCGCACGCGCCAGACCCAGACGCTGTTTCTGGCCGGGAGCCAGCATATGAGGGTAGTAACTTTCGTGATCCGGTAACAGCCCAACCATACGCAGGGTTTCAACGATGCGCTTGCGGCGCGCCTCCGGCTCAAGGTCAGTGTTCAGACGCAGCGGAAAATCGAGGATCTGCGAAATGCGCTGGCGTGGATTGAGCGAGGTCGACGGATCCTGGAAAATCATGCGGATGCGCTGGCTGCGGAAAGAGTAATCGCCGAACGCCAGCGGATGATCGTCAATCAGCACTTCACCGTCGGTCGGTTCGACCATTCCCGCCAGCATTTTTGCCAGCGTGGATTTGCCGGAACCGTTCTCACCGATGATCGCCAGGGTCTGTTTTTCACGCAGGGTAAAGCTCAGGGGTTTTACCGCTTCGACCGTCTGACGATGAAACAGCCCCGTACGATAGCGAAAGGTCTTACTCAGGTTGCGGACTTCCAGCAAGGTTTCGACCATTTCACTCTCTCTCCATGTTCAGCGGGAAATGACAGGCATAAAGATGGTTTTTAGCCCCCGTCAGACGCGGCGTTTCAATGCACTTGCGCTGCGCGTAGGGACATCGCGGCCCCAGACGGCAGCCTATCGGCAAGGATTCCAGCAGCGGAATCGCCCCTGGCAGGGTATTCAGGCGGCTCTTGTGCGGCATGGCACTGCCAAAATCCGGAATCGCGCGGATAAGCGCCTGCGTATACGGATGATGCGGCGCGGTGATCAGGTCTTCACTTGGCGCAGTTTCGACCGTTTGCCCGCAGTACATCACATCAATTTTATCCGCCCATTTGCTGAGCATTTGCAGGTCATGGCTGATCAGCAAAATGGTGGTGTTGTTATTCTGGTTGAGGCGCGACAGCAGGCGGAAGATTTGCGCCTGCGTGGTGGGCTCCATCGCGTTGGTGGGTTCATCCGCAATCAACAGGCGCGGCTGATTGGCCAGCGCGATGGCAATCATCACTTTCTGGCATTCACCGTCGGTCAGTTCATAGGGGAAACTGCGCATTGCGTCTTTATGATCTTTGATCCCGACGCGGTGCAGCAGCTCAATGGCGCGGCGTTTTCGCCAGCCGAAACGCTGCCACCAGCGGCCTTTATAGGTCCAGCCGGGAATGTTCTGCATCAGCTGTTTGCCCACGCGTTCGGACGGGTCGAGACAGGACTGCGGCTCCTGGAAAATCATCGAGACGTTATGCCCGACCAGCTTACGCCGCTCGCGCGGGGAGAGACGCAGCAGGTCGATATCATCAAAGCGCATACGGTCTGCGGTCACGCGCCAGTTATCTTTTGCCACGCCGCAAATGGCTTTGGCAATCAGGCTTTTCCCCGAGCCGGATTCACCCACCAGCCCGCGAATCTCACCCTCAGCAAGGGTAATACTGATACGATCGACGGCTTTAACCCAGCCTTCACCGGTTTTGAATTCGATGGTGAGGTTGCGAATATCAAGAAGCGGCATTATTGCACCCCCGCGTTAATTGCACGGCGAATACCGTCGCCCAGCAGGTTGATCAGCAACACGCTCACCATAATGGCCGCACCCGGCAGCATCACCGTCCACGGCGCAACGTAGATTAATTCCAGCGCGTCCCCGAGCATCGCGCCCCATTCAGGAGACGGCAACTGCGCGCCGAGGTCGAGGAAGCCAAGCGCAGCGATGTCCAGAATCGCCATCGACAGGGCGCGGGTGATTTCGGTGACCAGCCCGGCGGCAATGTTAGGCAAAACGGCAAACCACAGAATATTGAAGGTCGTTGCGCCGTCCAGCCGGGCTGCGACGACATACTCTTTTTCCAGCTCATCATGCACCATGCTGTAAACTGAACGCACGATGCGGGGCAGAATAGCCAGCCAGACGGCGAACATGGCATGCGACAGGTGCGGACCGGCAAAGGCAACCACAATGATCGCCAGCAGCAGAGAGGGAATCGAGAGCAGCGTATCGAGAATGTGGTTAAGCACCGCCGAACGCAGACCATGGGTAGAGCCCGCAAAAATACCCAGCGCCAGCCCACAGATCGTTGCCGCAAATGTCACCACAAACGCCCCGCCCACGGTAGGCGCAGCACCGCTCAGCAGGCGGCTGAGCACGTCACGTCCGAGATCGTCCGTTCCCAGGAAGAAGGAGACTTCACCGTAGCGCGACCAGGAAGGCGGCAGCAGCTGATAGCCCAGGAACTGCTGATCAATACCATAAGGCGCAAACCACGAACCAAAAATGCAAAGCACCACCAGACCGGCGCAGCCATAAAGGCCGATCATCGCCGTGGTGTCGCCGTAGAATTTACGCCACACGGTACGCAGCACACCGGGTGTGCGCTTTTCACTGTATACGCTATCGTAAGGCATACCATTCCTTATGCTTCAATGGGTTGGCCATAGCACCCAGAATATCGGACAACACGTTCACAATGATCACCAGCGAACCAATCACCATCACTCCAGCCGAAATCGCCGCGTAGTCCTGCTGGCGGATAGCGTTAATCAGCCACCGTCCCAGCCCGGGCCAGCTAAAGACCATCTCGGTGATCATGGCCAGCGTGAGCATGGTGGAAAACTGTAATCCCAGACGTGGGATTACCGGCGGCAGGGCGTTATGCAGGACGTTGCGACGCAGGATGGTCAGGCGCGACAACCCGCGCGTCGCGGCGGCTTTAACATAGTTCTGGTCAAACACCTCAATGGTACTCAGACGCATCAGACGGATCACTTCGGTCGTCGGTGCCACCGCCAGGGTCAGCACCGGCAATACCATATGGCGCAGGGCGCTCACGATCATCTCATCGCGCCACACGGAATCGGAGAGCCATGCGTCAACGATCGCAAAGCCCGTCACCGTTTTCACCGTGTAAAGCAGGTCAAAACGGCCTGAGACCGGCAACCAGCCCATTGTCAGCGAGAAGAAAAGCGTCAGCAGCAGCGCCAGCCAAAAGACCGGGATGGAGAAGCCGAGCAGGGCCAGCGCACTGATCAACTTATCCTGCCATTTGTTGCGATAAATGCCGGCCAACATCCCCACGGGAATGCCAACCATCAGGGCAAAGCCGAAGGCCAGAATGCACAGTTCCATCGTGGCCGGGAAGACCTCTTTTAACTGCTCGGAAATCAGCTGTCCGTTAATGCTGGACACGCCAAAATCCCAGTGCAGCAGCCCGTTAAACCAGAAGAGCCAGGCATCCCACAGGGAAGAGCCCTGGAGCGGGGCATGCGGCGTAAAATAGCTCAGGCTGAAGCCGACAAAGTTCAGGAAAAAGAGCGTCACCAGCAGCAACAGGAGCCGACGTAAGGTAAAAATAATCATGGTTTTTTCACCTCTTGTTCTTTTTCACGCGACACACCGGCGAACGAGGCGTTGCCGAAAGGACTCAGCACCAGGCCTTTAATATCATAACGATAGGCCTGCAGACGCAGGGAGGAGGCCAGCGGCAACACCGGCAGCTCCTGCGCGAGGATCTTCTGCGCTTCATCATAGGCGTCGATGCGGGAAGCCAGCTGTTGGGAAGCCAGCGCTTTTTGCAGCACGGCGTCAAACTCCCGGTGACACCAGTGGGCGTAGTTGGTCTGCGAGTTTATCGCCGCGCAGCTTAGCAACGGACGGAAGAAGCTGTCCGGATCGTTACTGTCGGTGGCCCAGCCGGTCAGGGTTAAATCATGATTCATGTCCATCAGGCGCGCCTCCTGGAAACGGCCCTCTACCGGTAAGATGATCACCTTCACGCCGACCTGCGCCATATCCGCCTGCAGCAGCTCGGCGGTCTTGAGCGGGCTCGGGTTCCACGCCTGGGAACTGGTAGGCACCCAAAGTTGCAGCGTGAGGTTTTCCGCGCCCAGAGCCTTCAACTGTTCGCGCGCTTTTGCCGGATTGTATTCCGTAATTTTAGCCTCACCGTCGTAGGCCCACGAGGCGCGCGGTAAAATTGAGGCGGCGGTTTCAGCTGTGCCGTAGTAGATCGACTGCATCAGGCGCTGGTTGTTGATCGCCAGCGCCAGCGCATGACGAACGGCAGGGTTATTCAACGGCGGCTTATCGGTGTTGAAGGCCAGATAAGCGATGTTCATGCCGGGACGTAACGTCAGACGCAGGCGCGGGTCGTCGCGCAAAATGGTGAGCTGGCTGGCAGCAGGCCAGGCGAGCACATCACACTCACCGGTGAGCAGTTTTGACAGACGCCCCGTCCCGCCGGAACCCAGATCGACCACCACCTGCGGCATCAGCGGCGTGCCGCGCCAGAAATGTTCGTGGCGCTGCAGACGAATATATTGCCCGGCGCGGTATTCGGCCAGCTGGAATGGACCGGTGCCGACTGGCTGACGATCGAGCAGCTCCTGACGATCTTTTTTCGTCAGCTTCGCCGCGTATTCGGCCGACATAACGGACGCATAGTGAGTCGCCAGATGCCAGAGGAAGGAGGCATCCGGTCGGGTCAGCGTAAATTCAACCGTCCGGTTATCCAGCTTGCGCACGCTCTTAACGGTGTCGGCAAACTGCAGGCTGTCGAAATAGGGGAAGTTGCTGCCGTTGACGTTATGCCACGGGTGATTGCGGTTGAAGATACGCTGGAACGTAAAGACCACATCGTCCGCGTTCAGCTTGCGCGTGGGGGTAAACCACGGCGTGCGCTGAAACGCCACATCATCACGAAGATGAAAACGGTAGGTTGCGCCGTTATCCAATACTTCCCAGCTCTCCGCCAGCTCGGGGACCAGACGGTAGGTGTAAGGATCGACATCAAGCAGCCGATCGTAAAGCTGGGCGGCGAGGGTATCCACAATCAGGCCGCTGCCCGCTTTTTGCGGGTTGAAGGTGTCCACCTGGCCGCTGACGCAATAGACGAAGCCGCTGTCTCGAATGTCAGGCTGCGGCGTTTGCCCGGGCGCAGCAAAGGCCAGGCTGCTGAACAGACCGAGTGCAAAAAAGGACGATAAAACCAGACGCATAATTTTTAAGGTTTTTAGGTTCGATCTGCAAAGTGTATCGCACTTACGCCTGCTTCGTAAAAATGTCTGCGGGTAAGTGCTGATATTGTCAGCGCATTTGATGCTTTTTGAGCAATGCCCTTAACTGATGGTAGGTCAGACCCAGCAGTTCAGCTGCCCGTTTCTGGTTATATTTTGCTGCCTTCAGGCTTTGTTCCAGCAGCTGTTGCTCCTGGTCGTGCTGGAACTGACGTAAATCCAGGGGAAGGGTGGGCGCATCGGCCGACAACGACGGAGCGGATATCGGGGGGGCGCTACGCTGAAAAGGATCGATAATAATGTTGTCCAGCTCCGTCTCGCTGCTGGCGTGGCGATAGACGGAACGCTCGACGACGTTTTTCAGCTCGCGGATATTTCCCGGCCAGTGATAAGCAAGCAGCGTCTCCCGGGCATAGTCGCTAAAGCCGGGGAAGAGCGGCAGACCCAGTTCACGGCACATCTGGATAGCAAACTGTTCTGCCAGCAGCATGATGTCGCTTCGCCGCTCGCGCAACGGGGGAAGCTGAACGACGTCAAAAGCCAGCCGGTCAAGCAGATCGGCACGGAATTTTTCCTCCGCGACCCTTTCCGGCAGGTTGGCGTTGGTGGCGCAGACCAGGCGCACATTGACCTGCAGCGGCTGGCTGCCGCCGACACGCTCCAGCTCGCCGTACTCAATCACGCGCAGCAGTTTTTCCTGCACCAGCATCGGCGCGGTGGCCAGTTCGTCGAGAAACAGCGTGCCGCCGTCGGCGCGCTCAAAGCGTCCGGGATGGCGCTTCTGGGCGCCGGTAAACGCGCCCGCTTCATGGCCGAAGAGCTCGCTGTCGAGCAAATTTTCATTGAGCGCCGCGCAGTTAAGGGAAATGAAGGGGCCATCCCAGCGCCCGGACAAATAATGCAGACGATTGGCTATCAGCTCCTTTCCGGTTCCGCGTTCACCGATGATGAGCACCGGTTTATTGAGCGGCGCAAGGCGGGAGACCTGTTCCAGCACTTCCAGAAAACTGTTGGCTTCACCGAGTAGATTGTCTTTGTATCCAGGCATGATGAAATTAACCACTCCTTAGCGATATTCACCAGGTAAGCATAGTTGCGCGTTGCCTGAAAAGCAATCAGGCTCATGAAAATCAATAAGATAAAAAACTGGCACGGGTTTTGTATTATCTGTACAGCAGGGCATCGCCCGATAACAGAACTAAGAGGATTCGATTATGGGTATTTTTTCTCGTTTTGCCGACATCGTGAACGCCAACATCAACTCGCTGCTTGAGAAAGCGGAAGATCCGCAGAAACTGGTACGCCTGATGATTCAGGAGATGGAAGACACGCTGGTTGAAGTGCGTTCTACCTCTGCCCGTGCGCTGGCGGAGAAAAAACAGCTTACGCGTCGTATTGAGCAGGCTACCGCTCAGCTGAACGAATGGCAGGAGAAAGCGGAGCTCGCGCTGCGTAAGGACAAAGAAGATCTGGCCCGTGCGGCGTTGATTGAAAAACAGAAGCTGGCAGAGCTGGTGGCGACTCTTGAGCATGA
The DNA here is from genome assembly GCF_001030225.1 of Enterobacter sp. BIDMC92. Lineage (NCBI taxonomy): Bacteria > Pseudomonadati > Pseudomonadota > Gammaproteobacteria > Enterobacterales > Enterobacteriaceae > Enterobacter > Enterobacter sp. BIDMC92. Next base: position 2,666,755 of record NZ_KQ087598.1, on the reverse strand, counting down.
AGTGACGCTGGTGGATGACACGCTCAGCCGAATGAAGAAAGAGATCGGTGAGCTTGAAAACAAACTGAGCGAAACGCGGGCGCGTCAGCAGGCGCTGACTTTGCGTCACCAGGCCGCGAGCTCTTCCCGCGACGTGCGTCGTCAACTGGACAGCGGCAAGCTGGATGAGGCGATGGCGCGTTTTGAATCGTTTGAGCGTCGTATCGACCAGATGGAAGCGGAAGCCGAAAGTCACAGCATCGGCAAGCAGAAGTCGCTGGATCAACAGTTCGCCGATCTGAAAGCCGATGATGAAATCAGCGAGCAACTGGCGGCACTGAAAGCCAAAATGAAGCAAGATAACCAATAATAATGCCTGCGGCACCTGAGTGTGCCGCCTCGTAAGACAAGGAGTACACATGAGCGCGCTTTTTCTGGCCATTCCCCTGACTATTTTCGTGCTGTTCGTATTGCCGATATGGCTCTGGCTGCACTACAGCAACCGTTCTTCACGGGGCGAACTTTCCCAGAGTGAACAACAGCGTCTGGCACAGCTCTCCGAGGAGGCGAACAGAATGCGCGAACGCATTCAGGCGCTGGAAGCCATTCTCGATGCCGAACACCCAAACTGGAGGGATCGTTAATGTCTGAACTGAATCTGAACAAAAAGTTGTGGCGTATTCCGCAGCAGGGCATGGTGCGAGGCGTTTGTGCCGGGCTGGCGCATTATCTTGATGTCCCGGTAAAACTGGTCCGCGTGGTCACCGTGCTGTCGATCTTCTTCGGTCTGGCATTTATTACCCTGGTGGCGTACATCATTCTGTCGTTTGTCCTTGACCCGATGCCGGAAGGGGAACTGGCTGCGGAAGGGGCTCCCACCAGCAGCGATCTCCTCAATGCTGTGGATGAGCAACTCGCCGCCGGTGAGAGGCGGTTACGGGAAATGGAACGTTATGTCACATCCGATACCTTTACGCTGAGAAGTCGTTTCCGTCAGCTTTAAGAGAGAAAAGAGATGAAACAACACTGGCAACAGGCCGGTCAAAAGGTAAAACCCGGCCTGAAAATCGCAGGTAAGCTGGTCCTGATGACCGCGTTACGTTACGGTCCGGCTGGGGTAGCGGGGTGGGCGATTAAATCGGTTGCCCGCAAGCCGGTCAGAATGGTGCTGGCCGTGGCACTCGAACCGCTGTTGCAAAACGTTGCAAAACGGCTTTCACGCCGTTATTTCACCCGGTAATGTCCCCTCGCGTTGGCCTTTCTCTTTCGTGAGCAGGGCTGGCGACAGTTAACGCTATTTTCGCTTTTCCCCATTCTTTCTTTGCGGCAGCTCACAATACTGCGTTGAGCTGCTTTGCAATGCCCTTTTTCTGCCTCCCGGTCCGTTGACAGATATTTTCCATGGGAGTAGATTGCCATCCGTGGGACCGCTACCATGGAAAATAAAGTGAACGCAAAAATTAAAGAACTTATTAATCGTATTTACGGGGAAATGTTTTCTGATGCCCAGCTCAATGCGCTACTGGAAAATATCGGAAAGGCCGCTTCTGTTATTACGGAAACGCGTAAAACGGATTGGGATGAAAATGATGTTGTTCTGATTACCTATGCCGATCAGTTTTCGGCAGAAGGGGAGAAGGCCCTTCCTGTTTTTACACGTTTTTATAATAAATGGCTTTCTGCTTCTTTTTCTCATGTCCATCTCTTACCTTTTTACCCATGGTCTTCGGACGACGGTTTTTCTGTCATTGATTATCATCAAGTTGCACCTGAAACAGGAACATGGCGAGACGTTGCCGAATTAAAACAGTCAACCAGTTTGATGTTTGATTTTGTCTGTAACCACATGTCAGCCAAAAGCAAATGGTTTGCTAATTATCTTAAACAAACCCCAGGGTACGACGATTTCTTTATTGCTGTCGATCCTCAAACTGACCTCTCCGCCGTAACGCGTCCGCGCGCATTACCGCTTCTTACACCTTTCACGCTTCATGATGGCAGCGTACGCCACCTGTGGACCACCTTCAGTGACGACCAGGTCGATCTCAATTTCGCCTCGCCACAGGTGCTGATTGCGATGGTTGACGTGCTGCTGCATTACTTGATTGAAGGGGCGCGTTACATCCGTCTGGATGCCGTTGGGTTTATGTGGAAAACGCCCGGAACATGCTGCATCCACCTTGAACAAACGCATCTCCTCATTCAGCTCTTCCGCGCCATTACCGACGTCGTTGCACCTGGCACGGTGATCATCACGGAGACCAACGTTCCGCATCAAGACAACATCTCTTACTTTGGCAACGGTGAAAATGAAGCGCAGATGGTTTACCAGTTCTCGCTGCCTCCGCTGGTACTGCATGCGGTGCATAGCCAGGATGTTCGTGTTCTCAGTGAGTGGGCTGCGTCGCTCACGCTGCCCTCAACGAACACCACCTGGTTCAACTTCCTGGCCTCGCATGACGGGATTGGCCTTAATCCGTTACGGGGAATTTTACCCGAATCAGAGATCCTCTCCCTGGTTGAAAAACTTCAGCACGAAGGGGCGCTGGTTAACTGGAAAAATAACCCGGATGGTACCCGAAGTCCTTATGAAATTAACGTAACCTATCTGGATGCATTAAGTACACGTGATTGTGATGATAATCAACGCGTGGCCCGTTTTATTCTGGCGCACGCCGTGCTGTTAAGTTTTCCGGGTGTGCCTGCGGTTTATATTCAGAGTGTTCTGGGGTCGCGTAATGATTATGAAGGGGTTAAGCGCCTGGGATACAACCGTGCGATTAATCGAGAGAAATACGTTGCAGGCAAAATTGATGATGCGTTGGAAAATAAAAACAGTTTGCGATATCAGGTCTATTCCGCGTTAAGCCGGTTAATTGCGCTGCGACGGATGGAAAAAGCATTCCATCCTGACAGTGAAGCGTATTTTAGTACATCAGGAAACGCTATTTTAAAAATTACTCGCGTTGCGGTTTCGGGTGAAAAAATAACCGCAATATTTAATTTCAGCGAACGTACCCAAACGGTGCAATCCGATATTTCAGTTGGCAGGGATTTGATCGCCGGAAATGCTATTACCGATACAACGCTAACCCTTACTCCATGGCAGGTGTTGTGGATTAAAGAAAACTAAAAAAGGACCTTAAACATGAAAATGCCCCGAATTGTGCTGATCTCAGCACTGGTTTCGTGCGCCTTGTTATCAGGGTGCAAGGATGACAAACCGTCTGCTGTCACCATCGAGTTTATGCATTCGTCGGTTGAGCAGGAGCGTCAGGCGGTTATTACGAAACTGATCGAAAAATTCGAGAAAGAGAACCCTGGCATTACCGTAAAACAGGTGCCGGTAGAAGAAGATGCCTATAACACCAAAGTGATTACGCTGGCCAGAACCGGCGCACTGCCTGAGGTGATTGAAGTCAGCCACGACTACGCGAAGGTGATGGACAAGGAACAACTGCTGGATCGCAAGGCGATCGGCGAAGCCATCAAGGCGGTCGGTGAAAACACCTTCTATGACGGCATCTTGCGCGTTGTTCGTACGGAAGACGGTTCTGCCTGGACGGGGGTGCCGATCAGCGCCTGGTTGTCCGGTGTCTGGTACCACAAAGATGTGCTTGCCGCGGCGGGTATTGACGAGCCGCATAACTGGAAACAGCTGCTTAACGCCAGCCAGCGCCTGAACGACCCGGCCAGGAAACATTACGGCATTGCGCTGCCAACCGCAGAAAGCGTGATGACCGAGCAGGCATTCTCTCAGTTTGCACTTTCCGGTGGCGCGAACGTTTTTGATGCAAAAGGGAATATTAATATCGATACCCCTGAAATGGCGGGTGCTCTGGCGTTTTATAAAGCGCTGGCCGCGAACACCATGCCTGGCTCAAACGATGTCATGGAGATCAAAGATGCCTTCATGAACGGTTCTGCCCCCATGGCCGTTTACTCCACCTACATCCTGCCGGCGGTCTTTAAAGACGGAAACCCGGCCAACCTCGGCTTTGTTGTGCCAACAGAAAAATCGTCTGCCGTCTACGGCATGGTCACCTCCCTGACGATCACCGCCGGTCAGACTGAAGACGAAACGAAAGCCGCAGAGAAGTTTGTCACCTGGATGGAACAGGCTCAACAGGCAACGGACTGGGTAATGATGTCGCCCGGCGCGGCATTGCCGGTGAACAAACTGGTCGTCGGCACCGATACCTGGAAAAACAATGATGTGATTAAAGCCTTTGGGCAACTGCCTTACGAACTGATCGCGCAGTTCCCGAATGTCCAGGTGTTTGGCGCAGTGGGGGACAAAAACTTCACTCGCATGGGGGATGTGACGGGGTCCGGGATTATCAGTTCCATGGTGCATAACGTCACGGTGGGGCAACACGATCTCCGCGCGACGTTGAGTAGCAGCCAGAAGCAACTGACTGACCTGATGTCACAATGATAGGAGCGCTTTGCGGAAGGAAATTATGAAGACGTTGTTTTCTGGTCGTTCAGATATGCCTTTCGCCATGCTGCTGTTGGCCCCCAGCCTGATTTTGCTGGGGGGCCTGGTGGCCTGGCCGATGATTTCCAACATTGAAATCAGCTTTTTACGTTTGCCGCTTAACCCGCGCATCAGCGCCGTGTTTGTCGGGCTGGACAATTACATTCGCATTCTCAGTGATGCCGCTTTCTGGCATTCGCTGTGGATGACGTTCTGGTACACCGCACTGGTTGTGATGGGGAGTACGGTGCTGGGGCTGGCCGTTGCCCTTTTCTTTAACCGCGAGTTTCGCCTGCGCAAAACAGCCCGTTCGCTGGTGATTTTGTCCTATGTCACCCCGTCCATATCACTGGTGTTTGCCTGGAAATACATGTTCAACAACGGCTACGGGATTGTGAACTATCTGGGTGTTGATCTGCTGCATCTGTATGACCAGGCGCCGCTGTGGTTCGACAATCCAGGCAGCAGCTTTGTGCTGGTGGTGTTGTTCGCCATCTGGCGTTACTTCCCGTACGCGTTCATTTCGTTTCTCGCGATTTTACAGACCATTGATAAATCGCTGTATGAAGCTGCGGAAATGGACGGTGCGAATGCCTGGCAGCGTTTTCGTATCGTCACGCTGCCCGCGATTATGCCGGTGCTGGCGACGGTGGTCACGCTTCGCACTATCTGGATGTTCTACATGTTCGCGGATGTCTACCTGCTGACGACCAAGGTCGATATTTTGGGCGTCTATCTCTACAAAACGGCTTTCGCTTTCAATGATTTGGGTAAAGCAGCCGCGATCTCTGTCGTGCTGTTCGTGATCATCTTCGCGGTGATCCTGCTGACCAGAAAAAGGGTAAACCTCAATGGCAACAAATAAACGCGTACTGGGCCGTATTGGTTTTTATCTGGGGCTGCTGCTGTTTCTTGTCATCACACTGTTCCCGTTTTTTGTGATGTTGATGACGTCGTTCAAAAGCGCAAAAGAGGCGATATCCCTGCACCCGACCATATTGCCGCAGGAGTGGACGTTGCAGCATTACGTCGACATTTTCAACCCGCTGATTTTCCCGTTTGTGGACTACTTCAGAAACAGCATGGTGGTGTCATTGATCTCATCGGTGATTGCCGTATTTCTCGGTACGCTCGGGGCTTACGCCTTGTCCAAACTGCGTTTTAAAGGACGCGCGACGATCAATGCGAGCTTCTACACCGTCTACATGTTCTCCGGGATTTTGCTGGTCGTACCGTTGTTCAAAATCATCACCGCGCTCGGCATTTATGACACAGAACTGGCGCTGATCGTCACCATGGTGACCCAGACGTTGCCCACTGCCGTCTTCATGCTGCGCAGCTATTTCGACACCATTCCGGACGAAATAGAAGAGGCGGCGATGATGGACGGTCTGAATCGCCTGCAGATCATCTTTCGCATCACCGTGCCGCTGGCGATTTCCGGTCTCGTGTCGGTCTTTGTCTACTGCTTCATGGTGGCGTGGAACGACTACCTGTTTGCCTCCATTTTCCTCTCGAGTGCCAGCAATTTCACTCTGCCGGTCGGGCTGAACACCCTCTTTAGCACGCCAGATTATATCTGGGGTCGCATGATGGCGGCATCGCTGGTGACGGCACTTCCGGTGGTCATCATGTACGCATTATCAGAACGTTTTATTAAAAGTGGTTTGACCGCCGGCGGCGTTAAGGGCTGAGGCGGCCAGTATTTTTTCCCAGGAGCAAGTCATGAAAAAGTTAGTTGCAACGGCGCCTCGTGTGGCGGCGCTGGTGGAGTATGAAGATCGTCCGGTTGCTGTCCATGAAGTGAAAATTCGTGCCCGCTTTGGCGCACCGAAACACGGAACCGAAGTTGTGGATTTCCGCGCGGCAAGCCCGTTTATTGATGAAGAGTTCAACGCGGAGTGGCAGATGTTCACACCGCGTGAAGCCGGTGCAGCCCGCGGGATCGAATTCGGTAAGTTCCAGCTGGGCAATATGATTGTTGGCGACATTATTGAATGTGGTGCTGACGTGACGGAATACCAGCCAGGCGACAGCGTATGCTGCTATGGGCCGCTGCAGGAGACGGTCATTGTTAACGCGGTCAATAACTACAAGCTGCGTAAAATGCCGCAGGGCGCGTCCTGGAAAAACGCCGTTTGCTACGATCCGGCACAGTTCGCCATGAGCGGCGTGCGCGATGCCAACGTACGGGTCGGGGATTTTGTGGTCGTGGTCGGGCTTGGGGCCATTGGCCAGATTGCGATCCAGCTGGCGAAAAAAGCCGGTGCGTCAATTGTCATCGGTGTCGATCCTATCGCCCACCGTTGCGAGATTGCCCGCCGTCATGGGGCAGACCACTGCCTTAATCCAGTCGGTACGGACGTCGGCCTGGAGATCAAAAAACTGACCGGGAAGCAGGGTGCGGATGTGATCATCGAAACCAGCGGCTTTGCTGATGCACTGCAGTCTGCGCTACGCGGACTCGCCTACGGCGGCACTATCTCCTACGTCGCCTTCGCGAAACCGTTCGCAGAAGGCTTCAACCTCGGTCGCGAAGCACATTTCAATAACGCGAAGATCGTCTTTTCGCGCGCCTGCAGCGAACCCAATCCGGATTACCCGCGCTGGAACCGCAAACGCATTGAGGAGACCTGCTGGGAGCTGCTGATGAACGGTTATCTCAACTGCGAGGACCTGATCGACCCGGTTGTCACCTTTACCACCAGCGCTGAAAGCTACATGCAGTATGTCGATCAGCACCCTGAGCTGAGCATCAAAATGGGCGTCACTTTTTAAGCTAAGGAGAGCACCAATGAAAATCGCAACCCAAAACCAGGCCTTTTTCCCGACCCCGATTCTGGAGAAGTTCAAGTACATCAAAGCGATGGGTTTTGATGGCTATGAAATTGACGGCAAACTGCTGGTAGAAAACCTTGATGAGGTAAAAGCCGCGATCAACGCCACTGGCCTGCCGGTGACGACTGCATGTGGGGGATACGATGGCTGGATTGGCGACTTCATCGAAGAGCGTCGGCTGAACGGGTTAACACAGATTGAACGTATTCTGGAGGCCCTGGCAGAGGTAGGGGGCAAGGGCATTATCGTACCTGCAGCCTGGGGAATGTTTACCTTCCGCCTGCCACCGATGACCTCCCCACGCAGCCTCGAAGGCGACCGCAACGCGGTGAGTGCTTCGCTGCGCAGGCTGGGTGAGGTGGCGGGGCGTACCGGAACGACGATTTACCTGGAACCCCTGAACCGCTATCAGGATCACATGATCAATACCCTGGCGGACGCGCGTCGTTATATCGAAGAGAACGCGCTGAAACACGTACAGATCATCGGCGATTTCTACCATATGAATATCGAAGAAGATTCGCTGACGGAGGCGCTGCATCGCAACCGCGATCTGCTTGGTCACGTCCATATTGCCGATAATCATCGTTATCAGCCGGGAAGCGGTAGCCTCGATTTTGCCAGCCTGTTCGATCAGCTGCGTGCGGATAATTATCAGGGCTATGTGGTGTATGAATGCCGTGTTCGTGCCGACGACCCGGTTCAGGCGTACCAGGACTCACTCACTTATTTGCGTGAATGCTAAGGATGACGAGCGTGATGAGTCCCTCTACACCTTCGTGCCTGCGCGTCGCCATTATTGGCGCCGGGTAGGTCGCGGAAAAAGTGCATGCCTCGTATTACGCCACACGCAGTGATGTTCAGATGGTGGCTGTGATGGATAATCACCCTGAACAGGCACAGGCGTTTGCGGAACGTCATGCCATCCCCTCTGTCTGGCAGGATGTGAGGGAGATGCTCGAAGCGGTTAAGCCGGATGTGGTGAGCGTCTGTTCGCCTAACCGGTTTCACTTTGAACACGTGATGGCCGCGCTGGAAGCCGGCTGCCATGTGATGTGCGAGAAACCGCCAGCCATGACGCCACAAGAGGCCGACCAGATGCGCATCGCTGCGCGTAAGGCGGGAAAAGTACTGGCGTATGATTTTCACCATCGTTTCGCACTGGATACGCAACAGGTGCGTGAGGCCGTGATGAACGGCGCATTGGGTGAAATTTATTTCACCACGGCGCAGGCGCTGCGGCGCTGTGGGGTGCCGGGCTGGGGCGTCTTTACCAACAAATCGCTACAGGGCGGTGGACCGCTGATTGATATTGGTATCCATATGCTGGATGCCGCGATGTACGTGCTGGGGTTCCCGGCGGTTAAACGGGTGACAGCGCACAGCTTCCAGAGGCTGGGAAACCGCAAAAGCAGCGGCCAGTTTGGCACGTGGGATCCCGCTCAGTTTACCGTTGAAGATGCCCTGTTCGGCACCATTGAGTTTTGCAACGGCGGCATTCTGCGTCTCGACACCTCGTTTGCGCTGAATATCCGTGAGCAGTCGATCATGAACGTCACATTCTGCGGTGAGAAGGCAGGGGCCACGCTTTTCCCGGCCCACATTTATCACGACGACGCCGGTGTTTTACACACCCTCACACAGCGTGAAGAGGCGGACGATCGGCGCCATTTACGCAGTATGGATGCCTTTGTCCGTCATGTGCTGGGGGAACCTGTAACGATCGCCGATGCAGAACAGGGGCTGGTTATCCAGCAGCTTGTCGCCGCGCTGTATGAGTCGGCAGAAACAGGGGAAAGCGTCTCATTATGCTAAACGTCTCTGTCTTAACCGATCCGGGCTTTTGTCCCCACAGCCTGAATAAATACGCCTCCATCATGGCCTGCGGTAATGGCTACATGGGGATCCGCGCGACGCATGAAGAAGAGTACACCCGGCAAACCAGAGGCATGTATCTTGCCGGGCTTTATCATCAGGCGGGTCGTCACGAGACCACGGAACTGATCAACCTGCCAGATATCACCGGTATGGATATTGAACTGGATGGGGTGAATTTTACGCTGCTTTCAGGCGAGATCCTCGCGTGGCAACGCGAGCTGGCGTTTGCCAATGGCGAACTCCGGCGCAGCGTCGTCTGGCGCTCGCCCAACGGAAAACGCTACCGTCTGGAGAGCCGCCGTTTCGTCTCGCTGGATCAGTTGCCGTTAGCGGCGATGCAATTCTCGATTACGCCGCTTGATGCCGACTCGCAGGTCGTGCTGAACACCGGCATTGATGCGACGCAAACCAACAGCGGAAGACAGCATCTGGATGAAGCGTCGGTCAGAGTGTTTGACCAGCATTACCTGCAGGGTATCTATGAAACGCAGGACCGGGGCTCTGAGGTTGTCATCTCGGCGTTTTGTCAGCTGTCAGCAAACAGCGATAGCTGCTTCACCGCCAAAAACCGTCGGCTGCTGGCGCACTATTCACTGATGGTTGCTCAGGGTGACACTGTCACGCTGGATAAACTCGTCTGGGTTGCTCACCGCAGCGATAAAGCCCTGTCGCAGGCGTCGTTTGCACGCAGCGCGCTGGCGGATCTCAAAGTGTGTGCGGCGAGGGGTTATGCCGCGTTGCTGGAAAGCTCTGCGTGTGTCTGGGAAGAGGTCTGGCGCGACGCCCGGGTAGAGGTGGACTCGTCGGAAAGTGAGGATCAGATGGCGCTGGACTATGCCGTCTGGCATCTGACCGCCATGACCCCCGCTCATGATGAGCGAAGCAGCATTGCCGCAAAAGGGTTGACGGGAGAGGGGTATAAAGGCCACGTCTTCTGGGATACGGAAATTTTCCTGCTGCCTTTCCATCTTTTTACCCGTCCGCAGATCGCCCGGAGCCTGCTGCGCTATCGATGGCTTAACCTGGCCGGCGCCCGGGAAAAAGCCCGTCGCAACGGCTGGCCGGGCGCGCTGTTCCCCTGGGAGAGTGCGGTAAGTGGTCAGGAAGAGACGCCGGAGTTTGCCGCCATCAACATCCGAACGGGCACGCGCCAGAAGGTGGCCTCCGCGCTGGCTGAACACCATATCGTGGCGGATATTGCCTGGGCCGTGGTCGCTTACTGGCAGGCAACGCAGGATGATGCCTTTATGCGCAAAGAAGGTCTGACGTTGCTGATGGAAACCGCCGCATTCTGGATGGGGCGTGCAACGGAAGTGAAGGGGCGTCTGGAAATCCATGACGTGATCGGACCGGACGAATACACGGAACACGTGAACAATAACGCCTACACCAACTATCTTGCCTGGCACAATGTCGCCAGTGCATGCCGGTTTATGACCATGTTTGGGCGTGAAGATACGCGTTTTATGGAGAATGCCACCCGGTTCCTGGCGAGATTATGGCTACCGGAAGCCGATGCAGACGGTGTGATCCCACAGGATGACACCTTCATGGCGAAACCGGCTATCGATTTGAGCCGTTATAAAGCGAAAGCGGGGAAGCAGACCATTCTGCTCGATTACTCCCGCGCGGAAGTGAATGAGATGCAGATCCTTAAGCAGGCCGATGTTGTGATGCTTAACTACCTGTTGCCCGAACGGTTTACGCCGCAGCAATGTGCCGCCAACCTGGCGTTCTACGAGCCCCGTACGATCCATGACTCTTCGCTGAGCAAGGCCATTCACGGCATTGTGACGGCTCGTTGCGGCGATACGGAAGGAGCCTATGCTTTCTGGCGTGCTGGTGTCGCCATTGACCTGGGAGAGGATCCCCACAGCAGCGACGACGGCATTCACGCTGCCGCCACCGGCGCAATCTGGTCCGGCGTGATTCAGGGATTTGCCGGTATGCAGATTGTAGAAGGGGAACTGCATCTTGCGCCGAAGCTGCCCGCTCACTGGCGCAAACTTGCTTTTCCGCTGCGCTGGCGGAACGCGCGAATGCGCTTCGCGTTTGAAAATGACGTGCTAACTATTGATACCACCGCACCCGTCACGTTAACCCTCTGGGGAAAAACGCTGTGCGTCACGGAGCGGCAGGCACTGCCCTTACGGGATTTTCTTACGCCTGGTAATGGGACCGCTACCACGGAGGCCAGCCATGAAGCCTGAAGCTGTTGTTTTCGATCTTGACGGTGTCATCACCGATACCGCGCATCTGCACTTCCTCGCCTGGCGTTCGGTCGCGCAGGAGATCGGCATCACTATTGATGAGGTGTTTAACGAGGAATTGAAGGGAATTAGCCGCATGGAATCCCTGCAGCGGATCCTGCGACACGGTTCAAAAGAAGGGGCGTTTGACGACAAACAGTGCATGGCGCTGGCGGGTAAGAAAAATGCGCTCTACGTCGCGTCTCTGGCGTCGTTGACCGAGGCGTCGCTGCTGCCGGGCATCCGCGAGGTGCTGGCGGACATTCGGGCGGCGAAGGTCAAAATTGGGCTCGCCTCCGTTTCCCTGAATGCGCCCCGCATACTGGCGGCGCTCGGCATTGAGGACGCCTTTGATTTTTGTGCCGACGCCTCCCTCATTGTCTGTTCGAAACCTGACCCGGAGATCTTCCTCGCCGCCTGCGCTGGTCTGGGGGTTCGTCCTGAATCGGCCATCGGTATTGAAGATGCCCCCGCAGGCGTTGAGGCGATCAACGCCGCGGGAATGCTATCGGTTGGGATTGGATCGGGCCTGCACCATGCGGGATTACAACTTCATTCAACGCGGGAACTGACCTGGAAATGCCTGACCGATTTCTGGGCATCCCGGACGTATTGATAAGGAATTAACAATGGCGCAATTGTCTCTGAAACATATCCAGAAAATCTATGATAACCAGGTTCATGTGGTAAAGGATTTCAATCTCGACATAGAGGACAAAGAGTTTATCGTTTTCGTCGGTCCGTCAGGTTGCGGCAAGTCGACGACGCTGCGCATGATTGCGGGACTGGAAGAGATCTCCGCCGGGGAACTGGTAATTGATGGCGTTTGCATGAACGACGTGCCGGCCAAATCCCGCGATATTGCCATGGTTTTCCAGAACTATGCGTTGTATCCGCATATGACGGTCTACGACAACATGGCGTTTGGCCTGAAAATGCAAAAAATCGCCCCTGCGATCATTGAGGAGCGGGTTAACTGGGCGGCTCAAATATTGGGGTTGCGTGAATACCTGAATCGTAAACCAGGCGCATTGTCGGGGGGACAGCGCCAGCGCGTGGCGTTAGGCAGGGCGATTGTGCGTGAAGCGGGTGTCTTCCTGATGGATGAGCCGTTATCCAACCTCGATGCCAAGCTTCGCGTGCAGATGCGAGCGGAAATCAGCAAGCTGCATCAGAAGCTCAACACCACGATGATTTACGTGACCCACGATCAGACGGAAGCGATGACGATGGCCACCCGCATCGTCATCCTGAAGGACGGCATTATTCAGCAGGTGGGGGCACCAAAGCAGGTTTATAACGAACCGGCGAATATGTTTGTTGCAGGTTTCATTGGCTCGCCTGCCATGAATTTTATTCGCGGCGCGGTAGACGATCGTTATTTCGTCACGGAAACCCTGCGCCTGGAAATCCCGCAGGAGATGCTTGCGGCTCTGAATAACGCGGGGTATCAGCGTAAAGCGGTGGTGTTTGGCATTCGCCCGGAAGATATCCTGACCCTGCAGAACCGTGATGACGACATAGCGGCGAAAGTCAGCGTGGCTGAACTCACTGGCGCGGAATTTATGCTCTATGCCACCGTCGGCGGACATGAGCTGGTTGTCCGAGCAGGAGCCGCGAATGATTATGCCGCAGGGGATAATATCGGTATTCAGTTCGATATGAATAAGTGCCATTTCTTCGACGCGGAAACCGAAGCGGCTATTAGATAAAAAGTGTTTGCCGGAAATTGACGTTTCCGGTTTTTTTGTTTGTTAATTATAAAGGGAATATTACATGAGTACTCTACTAAGAAGTGCTGCGCTCGTTCTGTGCGCAGGGGTTAGCTGTGCGCAGGCAACTGAAAACGCGACGCAGTGGGAATTTAATATTGGCGCGATGTATGAAATTGAAAACGTCGAAGGGCAGGGCGAGGATAAAGACGGCTTATATGAACCGTCTGTTTGGTTTAATGCCACCTGGGACGCATGGACAATTTCGCTGGCCATGTATCAGGAAGGGCCGGTTGATTACAGCAGTATGACCCGCGGCACCTATTTTGATCGCCCGGAATTTGAATTACGTTATCGTTTTATCGGAACCGATGATTTTACCCTCGGCCTGACCGGTGGTTTCCGTAATTACGGCTACCACTTCAAAGATGAGCACGGGGCGAAAGACGGTAGCGCGAATATGCAGCGCTATAAAATCCAGCCTGACTGGGATATTAAATTAACCGACGACTGGCGTTTTGGCGGCTGGTTTGCCATGTATCAGTTTGCCAACGATCTGGAAAAAACCGGCTATGCTGACAGCCGCGTTGAAACAGAAACCGGCTTTACCTGGACCCTTAACGAAACCTTTGCGGCAAAAGTGAATTACTATTTGGAGCGTGGTTTTAATATGGACGGTTCTCGTAATAACGGCGAATTTTCCACGCAGGAAATTCGTGCCTATCTGCCCATTTCATTAGGACAGACCACGCTCACGCCGTATACCCGCCTGGGGCTCGATCGCTGGTCAAACTGGGACTGGCAGGACGATCCTGAGCGTGAAGGACATGATTTCAACCGACTCGGTATGCTCTACGCGTATGACTTTAATAATGGTTTGTCCATGACGCTGGAATACGCTTATGAGTGGGAAAACCACGATGAGGGCGAAAGCGACCGCTTCCACTATGCGGGGGTTGGCGTAAACTACGCGTTCTGACCGACAGCACGCCAGGGGTAGCCAGCCCCTGGTGTTAGCGCAGGGAGGCGGCCAGCAAAAAATGGGTATCGACAAGCACTTTCTGTGGGGCGGGACGACCGGCAATTCGCCTGAAGAGAAGATCGCAACTCTCTTCACCGAGTTTGCGGGTGGGAATATCAAAGCCACCAGGCGCGGGCGTTAAAATAAGCGACAGCATCGGGTCGCTGTATCCGGCTATCACCACCTGCTCCGGGATCATCAGGTTTAACTCATCCGCCGCGCGATAGAGGCTCAGCAACTTCATGCTGTCGGTGGCAAAAACGGCATCAGGTGGCGTGGGTAAGGACAGCAATTCAAGCGCCGCCGTTAGCGCGCTCTCATGGGTGTAACCGCCATCCATGATCCAGTCCGGATTAAGCGCAATATTGTGCTTCTCCAGGCTAGCTTTATACCCTGCAAGGCGATCAATCGACACGTGATAATCAAGTGGCGCATGCAAACAGGCAATGTGGCGGCGGCCATTCTTAATAAATGCTTCCGTCAGCGTGGCGCTGTCATGAAAATTATCCGTATCAACGGAATAGATATTCTGATAATCCCCTTCCACTTTGCCAATCACCACAACCGGGACGCCATAGGCATCCAGCGTGGTAAAAAAGGATTCATTAGCGGGTGAGCTCAGCATAATGATCCCTTTGATCATCTTCTGTTTTATTTTATTCACGCATTTCAACAGGTCGTCTTCACTGCTTTTTGACGTTTGCAAAATGACGTCAAAACCTTCTTCTTCCGCTTTTGCCGTAATCGCGTGAAGGATATCGGAGAAAAAAGGGTTACCGGCGGTGGTTTTGGTTGAGCGGGTAGAAATAACCATAATGGCGTCGAAACCTGAAGAGGTCAGGGCACGGGCCAGTTTATTGGGCTGATAATTTAATTCGTCAATCGCCTTCAGCACTTTGTCCCGCGCTTCGGGAGAAATATTGGTTTGTTTATTCAGAACGCGGGAAACGGTTGATTTCGATACGCCCGCAACCCGTGCGATATCATAGATGGTGGGTGACATACACCTTACTCACTCAGGACTGACAGCAATACCGTTCATCTTACTGGAGAGAAAACGGCAATAGCAATAAATAAGAATTGATAATCAACGATCTGCCCCCATTTATTGTATTCTGAAGCAAGGTATTTATGGCTTCCGGGCAACGAAGGATGGCGATGAAGCGACTTAAAAACGAACTCAATTCACTGGTCAACCGCGGCGTTGACCGTCATCTGCGTCTGGCGGTGACCGGGCTAAGCCGCAGTGGTAAAACGGCGTTTATCACCGCGATGGTAAACCAGCTCCTGAACCTGCACGCAGGTGCGCGCCTGCCGTTGCTTGGTGCGGTTCGGGAAGAGCGTCTGCTGGGCGTTAAGCGTGTCCCGCAACGCGATTTTGGTATTCCCCGGTTCACCTATGACGAAGGACTGGCGCAGCTCTATGGCGATCCGCCCAGCTGGCCGACGCCGACACGAGGGGTTAGTGAAATTCGCCTTGCGCTGCGTTTCCGCTCGAATGAATCCCTGATGCGCCACTTTAAGGACACCTCTACGCTGTACCTCGAAATCGTCGATTACCCCGGCGAATGGCTGCTCGACTTGCCGATGCTGGCGCAGGATTACCTCACCTGGTCCCGGCAGATGACGGGGCTGATGCAGGGGCAACGTGCAGAGTGGTCGTCGACGTGGCGACAGCTGTGCGAAGGGCTGGATCCGCTGGCACCAGCAGATGAAAACCGTCTGGCGGCTATTGCTGAGGCCTGGACAGCGTATCTGCATCAGTGTAAGCAGGAAGGGTTGCACTTTATCCAGCCAGGGCGGTTTGTCCTGCCGGGGGATTTAGCGGGGGCACCCGCGCTGCAGTTCTTCCCGTGGCCGGATGTGGACGGTACCGGAGAGGCGAAGCTGGCGCAGGCCGACAAGCACACCAACGCAGGTATGCTGCGGGAACGTTACAATTACTACTGTGAAAAAGTGGTCAAAGGTTTCTATAAAAACCATTTTTTACGCTTCGACCGTCAGATCGTGCTGGTGGATTGTCTGCAGCCGCTTAACAGCGGGCCGCAGGCCTTCAACGATATGCGCCTCGCGCTGACGCAGTTGATGCAAAGTTTTCACTACGGGCAGCGGACGTTATTTCGCCGTCTGTTCTCACCGGTGATCGATAAGCTGCTGTTTGCGGCGACTAAAGCCGATCACGTGACGGTCGATCAGCATGCCAATATGGTATCGCTGCTGCAGCAACTGGTGCAGGATGCCTGGCAAAACGCAGCGTTTGAAGGTATCAGCATGGATTGCCTGGGGCTTGCGTCCGTGCAGGCGACGCAAAGCGGGTTGATTGACCTCAACGGCGAGAAAATTCCGGCCTTACGCGGGAATCGCCTCAGCGACGGCGAACCGCTTACTGTCTATCCGGGCGAAGTGCCCGCGCGCCTGCCGGGCCAGGCCTTCTGGCAGAGCCAGGGCTTCCAGTTTGAAGCCTTCCGCCCTCAGGCCATGAGCGTCGACACCCCGTTGCCCCACATCCGTCTGGATGCGGCGCTGGAGTTTTTGATTGGAGATAAATTGCGATGACGGAACCGTTAAAACCGCGCATAGACTTTACCGGAACGCTTGAGCAGGCGCAGCAGGAGGCGTTTAAAACGGCGCAGACGTTCAGCGGCGCGCAGGCAGATAATTTTGCCCCGGCGCTCGCGGAGGAGCCGGGCGTTGAGGAAGGACCTGCGGAGGCGGCCGTGGAAGCCGCGTTGCGTCCGAAACGCAGCCTGTGGCGTAAAATGGTGACCGCGGGTCTGACGCTGTTTGGCGTAAGCGTGATCGGGCAGGGTGTACAGTGGACGATGAATGCCTGGCAAACCCAGGATTGGGTTGCGCTCGGCGGGTGTGCCGCGGGCGCGCTGATTGTCGGGGCGGGCGTTGGATCGGTTGCCACCGAGTGGCGTCGGCTCTGGCGTCTGCGACAGCGCGCGCACGAGCGTGATGAGGCCCGGGATTTGCTGCACAGTCACGGCACCGGTAAAGGCCGCGTGTTCTGTGAAAAGCTGGCCAGTCAGGCTGGAATCGATCAGTCGCACCCGGCACTCCAGCGCTGGTATGCCGCCATTCACGAAACCCAGAACGATCGGGAAGTGGTGACGCTCTATTCCCATATGGTTCAGCCGGTGCTGGACGCTCAGGCGCGGCGTGAAATCAGCCGCTCTGCGGCGGAATCCACGCTGATGATTGCCGTCAGCCCGCTGGCGCTGGTTGATATGGCTTTTATCGCCTGGCGTAACCTGCGCCTGATCAACCGTATCGCGAACCTTTACGGCATAGAGCTGGGTTACTACAGTCGGATCAGACTGTTTAAGCTGGTCCTGCTCAATATCGCCTTTGCCGGGGCGAGTGAACTGGTCCGCGAAGTGGGCATGGACTGGATGTCGCAGGATCTTGCAGCGCGTCTTTCAGCTCGCGCAGCCCAGGGCATCGGCGCAGGCCTCCTGACGGCACGCCTGGGTATTAAAGCGATGGAAGTCTGCCGTCCGCTCCCGTGGATTGACGGTGATAAGCCCCGGCTGGGGGATTTCAGGCGTGAGTTGATCGGCCAGCTCAAAGAGACGCTCAATAAAAAACCGGCTCCGTGAGGTTTTGTTCACTAAGCGTGCGGGCTGTCAATATTTCTTGACAGCCATCTTCCGGTTCACCGTGTTCTGACATATCATTTTAATGTTATTGGCTTAAAACGGTGAATTTCCCATGCGTCTTGAAGTCTTCTGTGAAGACCGTCTCGGTCTGACCCGCGAATTACTCGATCTTCTTGTTTTACGTAGCATTGATTTACGTGGCATTGAGATCGATCCTGTCGGGCGAATTTACCTCAATTTTGCCGAAATTGAATTTAATACATTCAGCAGTCTGATGGCTGAAATCCGCCGTATCGCTGGCGTTACGGATGTACGCACCATTCCCTGGATGCCATCCGAGCGTGAGCACCTTGCACTGAGCGCGCTACTGGAAGCGATGCCGGAGCCGTTCCTCTCCCTGGATTTGAAAAGTAAAGTTGAACGCGTTAACCACGCGAGCTGCCAGCTTTTCGCCCAGAGCCAGGAGAAGCTCAGCAATCATAACGCCGCACAACTGATCCCCGGCTTCAACTTCCAGCGCTGGCTGGACAGTAATCCGCAGAACACGCACAGCGAGCATGTGGTGATTAACGGGCAGAACTTCCTGATGGAGATCACGCCGGTTTACCTGAAAGGGGAAGGGAATGCACGTGTGTTAACCGGAGCGGTGATCATGCTGCGATCGACGTTACGCATGGGCCGTCAGTTGCAAAACCTCTCCAGTCAGGATGTCGGTGCCTTCAGCCAGATTATTGCCGTCAGCCCGAAAATGCGCCATGTGGTTGACCAGGCGCGCAAGCTCGCAAGCCTGACCGCACCGCTGCTGATTACCGGCGATACCGGTACCGGGAAAGATCTGCTGGCGCACGCTGTGCACCTGGCGAGCCCGCGTGCGGCAAAACCGTATCTGGCGCTGAACTGTGCCTCTATCCCGGAAGATGCCGTTGAAAGCGAGCTGTTTGGTCATGCGCCGGAAGGGAAGAAAGGCTTCTTCGAGCAGGCTAACGGCGGTTCCGTGCTGCTGGATGAGATTGGTGAGATGTCGCCTCGTATGCAGGCCAAACTGCTGCGTTTCCTGAACGACGGCACGTTCCGCCGCGTCGGCGAAGATCACGAAGTACATGTGGACGTACGCGTCATCTGTGCCACCCAGAAAAACCTGGTCGAACTGGTGCAAAAAGGGATCTTCCGCGAAGATCTCTATTACCGTCTCAACGTCCTGACGCTGAATATTCCCCCGCTGCGCGATTGTCCGCAGGACATCATGCCGTTGACCGAGCTGTTTGTGGCCCGTTTCGCCGACGAGCAGGGGGTTCCGCGGCCGAAGCTCTCTTCCGACCTCGGTACGGTGTTGATGCGCTACGGCTGGCCGGGAAATATTCGTCAGCTCAAAAACGCCGTTTATCGGGCGCTGACGCAGCTGGAAGGCTATGAACTGCGACCGCAGGATATCCTGCTGCCGGATTACGACGCCGGAACGGTGTCAGTGGGTGAAGAGGCAATGGAAGGCTCACTGGATGAAATTACCAGCCGCTTTGAACGTTCGGTGTTGACGCAGCTTTATCGCAGTTATCCCAGTACCCGCAAACTGGCAAAACGTCTTGGCGTCTCACATACCGCGATTGCAAATAAATTACGTGAATATGGCCTGAACAATAAGAAGGGTGACGATTAATTCTTTATGCCAACTCTTCACCGGGTTGGCACTCTTAAATTTCATCTGATTGATATGTTTTCTTAGTGATATTTTGTCTGTGAATAAAATCCGCTCTGACCAGCGGGTTTTATTCTTAATTAAAGGTCGTTTTTCCGGCTTTTATTTTGCAGCACTCTTTTATGCCCTTACAGTTAGTCGCGATTTAATAATGTGATTGATATATAAGGGATGATTATGAAATTAAATATATTTGCCAGGACAATAATTGGCATGGGTGCGCTATGCGTAACTGCCCCGGTATTAGCTGTCGAGGCCTGGAGCGGTCAGGAAGGAACCGGGCCTTATGAGGTTATTTATAACAGCGGTGTCTATACGAATGCATGGTGGGTGGCAAAAACTGACTGTCCGGGGAATGAGACCGACACTAATCCGTGGAAATATGAACGTGCCGCGACGAGCGCTGAAATAAGCCAGTATGGCAACCCCACAACCTGCGAGTCCAGCGGTGGTGACGTCAGCTACCCTGAATACAACAGCGCAAACAGCTATAACGCCAATGATGTCGTCACTTATAACGGCGCAACATGGAAAACGTCAGCGGCACAAAGTCCGTATGGCTTTAAGCCGGGTGAAGGTAACCCGTGGGAGTTGTACGCTGAAGTGCCGCAGTGGTCAGCAGCAACGACATATAATAAAGGCGACAAAGTTCAGAAGGGCGGACAGGAATATGAGGCCTTGTTCTATACCGTCGGTGATGACCCGTCTAATTCCGCCAACCAAAACCCTACCGGCACCAACGGTCGTCCCTGGAAGCCCCTGGGGCAGGTCGTAAGCTACACGACGGAACAATTAAATAATGCGCCTCAATTTAATGCCTCGACGCTTTATGACAGCGGGACATTAATTCGCTATAACGGCGGCAATTACGTTTCCCAGGCAAAAGTGCAGAAAGTCTCCCCGTCCGATTCTAACCCATGGTCTGTGTATATTGACTGGTCTGGCACCAAAGCGATGGTGGGTACACCTTCTGCGCCGTGGCCAGCACATGTGTATGCGCCGTATGTCGACTATACCCTGAACTCGCTGCCTGACCTGGCAAGCCTGGCGAAAAACCAGAAGGTCACCCACTTCACCATGGCCTTTGTCGTGGCTAAGGATGCCGATACCTGTCTGCCAACGTGGGGAACGGCATACAACATCAATGACTATGCACAATACAGTAAAATTAAAGCCTTGCGTGAAGCGGGCGGCGACGTGATGGTGTCCATTGGCGGCGCCAACAACTCACCGCTGGCGGCATCCTGTAAGAACGTGTCCGATCTGCAGAAACACTATTACGACATCGTTGAAAATCTGAATCTGACGGTGCTGGATTTCGATATCGAAGGCACCTGGGTTGCCGATCATGATTCCATTAACCGCCGCAACGAAGCGGTCAAGGCCGTACAGTCCCAGTGGAAAGCCGAGGGGCGTAGCGTGGGGATCTGGTATACCCTGCCGATTCTGCCGACAGGTCTGACGGCGGAAGGGCTGTACGTACTGGAAGATGCGAAAGCCAAAGGTGTTGAACTGGCCGGTGTCAACGTGATGGCAATGGACTACGGCAACAGCATTTGCCAGTCTGATGGTACCGAAGGCCAGAACATTCACGGTAAGTGCGCCACCTCCGCAATTGAAAACCTGTTCAGCCAGCTGAAGCAAATCTTTACCGATAAGAGTGACGCTGACATTAACGCCATGATGGGCGTGACGCCGATGAACGGCTACAACGATGTTCAGGGGGAAGTGTTCTATCTCTCTGATGCCAGGCTGGTGATGGATGATGCCAAAGCCCGCAATCTGGGCATGATCGGCATGTGGTCGATGATGCGTGACCAGCCAGGCGTTGCCGGACAGGTTTCTCCGGAACACAGTGGCCTGACTGAATCGCAGGCACCGCAGTATGCCTTCAGTGACGTGTTCGCACCATTTACGCACACTGAATCGTCTGTTGATACGGAAATTAAAGACATCAGTATGGATAAATCCTCTATTTATCCGAAGGTTCAGTGGCTGCAAAATACAGCTAGCTTGTCACAGTCAGCGTTTACAGTCACATCTCAGTGGGATAAAGACACTGAGGAAAAAACGATTAATTCGTATGGTTTCAATGCCCCAAAAGGTAACGCAACGATCACCGATCAGGGTAATGGTTATTCTTTGGTAAAAATACCAACTAATATAGGGATGGTTGCTGGAAATGTAATTAACGTCAGGGATGACAACAATAATAAAGTAATGACCTATACATTTGTTATTGATGACTTCATGACAGGAACAGAAAAAAAATGTAGCGTCAACATCATACGATATCCCTACACCTCCAACTGGAACAACGCCAAGGATAAATTATACTGTCAAAACCAGTACTAATTTTATGCTGAGCAGTCAATATGTCAATTTTTACATCGATCGTAAAAATACGAAAACAGATGATGTAACTCGCGATTATCGTTGCTCATTTTACCGTGCTGCGCTTGCAGGAGGGGCATCTGGTTATACACAATGTACATTTAATTTGAGTAAATCTTCTTATATGATTAGTGACTATCTCAGTGATCTTCATGTCGGAGATAAGCTAATTCTAGCAGTTGCAGATGGTGGAAATAAAAATGCGAACGTTCATTCTATTATGTCAAGCTTGACCATAACTGAAGATATGATGAAAAGTGGAAAGTAATATTACTTATTAAGTATAATGAGATTATTACTTAATTCAAAGCCGTAACAGTGGTGTTACGGCTTTTTGGTCTTATTCTTTCGCTAACGGTGTCGAGTCGATAGCGACCTTTGTCTCTCCCTGAATCGACGCAATCCTGTTTTCGACCTCTTTCACCTGCTGCGGGCTGTGAAGCAGGGTATAAGTCAGATCAAACTGCGCGCTGGCACCAGGCTGCAGCTGCTTAACCCGCTTCTGCTCGCGTTCAATGGTAACGGGGTAGGCGTAGCTGGTCCCCGGCTCAATCCCCGTGACGTAACCCTGTTTCAGCGTATCGGTATTTTTCCATAAGGTCAGTACGGGGAGCTGGCGGGTATCAAACTGTATTGACGCGCCTTTATCTCCGGCTTTATTGACCACGGCCGCGAGCGTTTCATGGTTATTATCCGCAAGTGGTTTGATGTTAAAGACCATCTCATCAAAACCTTTTGTCGGCCCGGAATAGGTTTGCCAGTCGTTAACACCCGCTTTGGCGTAATCATTGAATGGGCTCACGCTGGCTACCGGGGCAAGGAAACGTGCGCCTTCATCAAGGACTGGCGTGCCGAAGTTGCTGTGATAGATGATCTGATAGTCGTGAGGATAATCGGCATGGTTGGTCAGCACATCATGCAGGCTAAACTGGTTGGTGCCCGGCACGTACCGCAGTTCTGTCAGGGTTTGCAGATCCGCTTTTTTAAAGGTGCTCTCTTTGATCAAACCCCGGACGCGAATTTCATGCGGTGCAGCATCCGCGATTTCCACCTCAACCTGTGATGCTGGCGTATTTCCTGCCTTGCCGTGCAGCGTATAAATCTGACCGTCAGCCGTCACTGGATGGCCTGTCCACTCATAGCCACAGCGGACCATCATTTCATTGAATCCTTCCAGCCAACCGAGACCGTTGCGACTCTCCAGATTGATATAAGCCGGGTTCACCACCTCTTTGACGGGGGAGTTCCACCCCAGTCGGGTACCAAAGCCTTCAACATGCAGAAGGTTCATGCCACGCGTCGGGCTTAAGGCGATGGTCAGGCCATCTTTGCTGCTAATAATGATAACTTTGCTGCCTTCCTGCTTACCGCCATGCAAGACTTTTTGCTCGATGCTGAACGTTTGATTTTTAACGTTCAGCTCATTGCTGGAAATCTTCCAGTTTCCTTTTTCTACGCTGCTTTCAGCGCTTGTCAGCACCCAGGTTTTCGCCGCGGCATGACCTGAAACCAGTACCGCAAGAAGCGTTAAAGCCAGTTTTATCTTCATATTTGTCCCTTTTGCTGAAACGATTATTTGATTTCGTAAGCAAATCTAATGTTTTGCCGAAAAGGGAAATGTGATGTGTCTCACTGCGGAAGAAAAGGTAATAACAGAACAAATTTTATGTGGGGTTAATCGCTAAATGATGAATTTACAAAATATTCTTGCACTAAAAATGTGAAGTGCGACAAGATTAGATTTAACGATTCAGCTAAAAAATAAATAAAAAACCCCGCCGTGGCGAGGTTGAGAATACGTTGTATAGAATACTAAGGACTTATTATGCTTTCAGCACGTCCAGCGCGGCAGTGTAATCCGGCTCGGTGGTGATTTCGTTAACCAGTTCGCTAAAGACAACAGTGTCGTTTTCATCAAGAACCAGTACAGCACGTGCAGCCAGACCTTTCAGTGGGCCTTCCGCGATGCTGACGCCGTAGTTCTCCAGGAAATCCGCGCTGCGCAGCGTGGAGAGGGTAACGACGTTGCTCAGACCTTCAGCACCGCAGAAACGAGACTGGGCAAACGGCAGGTCAGCGGAAATGCACAGCACAACGGTGTTGTCCATTTCAGTCGCCAGCTGGTTGAATTTACGCACGGATGCGGCACAAACGCCGGTATCAATGCTTGGGAAAATGTTCAGCACTTTGCGTTTACCCGCAAACTGAGCCAGTGTGACGTCAGACAGATCTTTAGCCACCAGAGTAAAAGCCTGCGCTTTGCTGCCAGCCTGTGGAATGGAACCTGCTACAGCAACCGGGTTGCCCTGGAAATGAACGAGTTGTGACATAGATATCTTCCTGTTTACATATAGTTAACGTCGGGGCTAGTGTATGCCATCAGCGGATAACACGGCAAACCAATTTTTCGCCTTTACGGGCCGCAAGGAGTCAGTGATGAGAAGCGTTAAGGTCTATGAAGAAGCCTGGCCATTGCATACCCCGTTCGTAATTTCACGCGGCAGTAGAAGTGAAGCCAGCGTGGTGGTGGTTGAAATTGAAGAAGAGGGGGTTAAAGGTGTCGGGGAATGTACGCCTTACCCGCGCTATGGGGAAAGTCTGGCATCCGTGATGGCACAGATCATGACACTGGTCCCTGATCTGCAAAAAGGGCTCACGCGTGAGGCATTACAGGCGCGTTTACCCGCCGGTGCGGCGCGCAACGCCATTGATTGTGCGCTATGGAATCTCGAAGCCGCAACGCGGCAAAAATCGCTGCCGTCTTTGCTGGGTGTGGCATTACCGACATCCGTCATTACCGCGCAAACGGTGGTGATTGGTGAGCCGGAACAGATGGCAGCCAGCGCAAAAGCGCTTTTTGACGCCGGGGCCACGCTGTTAAAAGTGAAGCTCGACGATCGTCTGATTAGCGAGAGAATGGTCGCCATTCGTTCGGCGGTTCCCGCAGCCACGCTGATTGTTGATGCCAACGAGTCATGGCATCCCGAAGGACTTGCCGCACGATGCCAGCTGCTGGCTGACCTGGGCGTGGCCATGCTGGAGCAACCACTGCCGGCGAAGGATGATGCCGCACTGAAGAATTTTATCCA
This sequence comes from Enterobacter sp. BIDMC92, assembly GCF_001030225.1. Lineage (NCBI taxonomy): Bacteria > Pseudomonadati > Pseudomonadota > Gammaproteobacteria > Enterobacterales > Enterobacteriaceae > Enterobacter > Enterobacter sp. BIDMC92. The sequence continues at coordinate 2,641,817 of NZ_KQ087598.1, read as the reverse complement.
TCCGCTGCCAGTTTGTGCGGATGAAAGCTGCCATACCCGCGAGAATTTGCGCGAGCTTGAAGGCTGCTACGACATGGTCAACATTAAACTCGACAAGACCGGTGGGCTGACAGAAGCGCTGGCACTGGCGGCAGAAGCCCGGGCGCAGGGCTTCGGATTGATGCTTGGCTGTATGCTCTGCACCTCCCGGGCGATTAGCGCGGCGCTGCCGCTGGCCACGCAGGTGCGTTTTGCCGATCTGGATGGCCCGACATGGCTCGCTGTTGACGTCTCACCGGCGCTCCATTTTACCAGCGGCGTGCTTCATCTCTGAGGCTGCCAGCACAGCAGCTGCATCATGGCTTTTAGGTATTTTTCGCTGGCTTCGTCGGAGGAGATCGCCGGGAATTCTGCGGTGATGCAGGGCAAGCTCAAATCGGCGCACCAGCTACCGAATGAACCGGGTGTTTCATAGCCCACGCTGGAGACGAGTGGCAGGGCGAACGCCTGTGCCAGCCACTCGCCCAGGCTGGAGTGGCGCGGATCTTCAATACAGGCCAGCGGATCGTGAAAGGAGACAACCCAGGCTGGTTGGATCTTATGGATAAGCTGGCACAACGCTTGCGTTTCTGGCTCCGAGCCCGGTTTGTCCCCCGTCAGTAACACCACATCCCGCTCCTCGGCGGTACTGTTCCAGCGATAAACGGTTTCCCCGGCACGCCAGTTTGCCGCGGGAAAATTACGGTTCAGATCGACGCCCCTCGCATTCGCCCGCAATCCAAGCTGGCAGCCATCAGGGTTCACGGCAAGGATCACGTGATGACGTCGTAAAGAAGGGGTCAGCGTTCGCAGTGCACATGAGAGCGTGACAATGGATGAGTTCTCATCCCCGTGCGTGCCGGCAATGATCAATCCGCTGTCGCGATCGGCATTGGGGGCGGGGAACCAGATCAGCGATGCGCCTAAGAATGAGCGGCCATATTGCTCTGCGCCCGGCGGAAAGGCGCCGCGTTCCGCTCGTGGTCGGGTGGTTGCCATACGAAATCCTGATAAAGAAGTCTCTACTGGCAGTGTTGTGCAAAACCCGCGGTTAATCAAATAGTTTCCGCAACGGTTGAGAATTGCCTTAAATCACTATTCCTGACGAAGGTATTTGCATTTCTTATTGTCGAAACAAATAATTACGCATCTGCTTGTTACCTGCCTTTATTAAAGGGGATCTTATGAAGCATCCTGTTTCGCGTCTTTTCACCGCACTGTGCCTGTGCGGACTTTCTACACTCTCGTACGCTGCTGATGTGCCACAGGGCACGGTACTGGCGCAAAAACAGGAGCTGGTCAGACACATTAAAGACGAACCGGCTTCGCTCGATCCGGCAAAAGCGGTTGGGTTGCCAGAGATTCAGGTGATTCGCGATCTGTTCGAAGGCCTGGTGAATCAGAACGAGAAAGGGGAACTGACCCCGGGTGTGGCGACGCGCTGGCAGAGCAACGATAACCGTATCTGGACGTTCACCTTGCGCGATAATGCGAAATGGTCTGACGGTTCGCCTGTCACCGCACAGGATTTTGTCTACAGCTGGCAGCGTCTGGTCGATCCAAAAACAACTTCTCCGTTTGCCTGGTTTGCGGCCCTGGCGGGGATCAGCAACGCGCAGGCGATAATTGACGGCAAAGCGGCGCCTGATACCCTGGGCGTGACGGCAGTGGATGCCCGAACGTTACGCGTTCAGCTGGATAAACCGCTGCCGTGGTTTAGCAACCTGACAGCAAACTTTGCCTTCTATCCGGTGCACAAAGCGAACGTTGAAAGTGGTAAAGAGTGGACGCGCCCGGGCGCGCTGGTCGGGAATGGCGCATACGTCCTGAACGATCGCGTGGTGAATGAAAAACTGGTTGTCGTGCCGAATACCCACTACTGGGACAACGCCAAAACTGTCCTGCAAAAAGTTACGTTCATTCCGATTAATCAGGAATCCGCGGCCACGAAACGCTATCTGGCCGGGGATATCGATATTACCGAGTCGTTCCCGAAAAACATGTATCAGAAGCTCCTGAAGGACATTCCGGGACAAGTTTATACGCCACCGCAGCTCGGAACTTATTACTATGCGTTTAACACGCAAAAGGGCCCGACGGCCGATGCCCGGGTCCGTCTTGCGCTGAGTATGACTATCGATCGCCGCCTGATGGCGGAAAAGGTATTGGGGACCGGCGAGAAGCCGGCCTGGCATTTCACCCCTGACGTGACGGCGGGCTTCACGCCTGAGCCTTCACCGTTTGAGCAAATGTCGCAGCAGGAGCTGAATGCGCAGGCGAAAACCTTGCTGCAGGCCGCAGGTTACGGTCCTCAGCGCCCGCTGAAGCTGAACCTGCTGTACAACACCTCGGAAAACCATCAGAAAATCGCCATCGCGGTGGCGTCCATGTGGAAGAAAAACCTTGGCGTGGATGTCAAATTGCAAAACCAGGAGTGGAAAACCTATATCGACAGCCGCAATACCGGCAATTTTGATGTGATCCGCGCGTCATGGGTGGGGGATTACAATGAGCCCTCTACCTTCTTGTCCCTGTTGACCTCAACCCACAGCGGCAATATCTCGCGTTTCAACGATCCGGCTTACGATAAGACGATCCATCAGGCGACGCTGGAAACCACGGCGAAAGCGCGTAACACCGACTACAACATGGCGGAGAAAATCCTAATGGAGAAGGCGCCTATCGCGCCCATCTACCAGTACACCAATGGTCGTCTTATCAAGCCATGGGTGAAAGGATATCCGATTAATAACCCGGAAGACGTGGCGTACAGCCGGACGATGTATATTGAGAAGCACTGAGATGTACTGTCCTCTGGCTAACGGCAGATTATCATCATTAAACCCTGATCTGGCGCGGCTTGTCGCGCCAGTTTCTCCTTCTGAACATTTCCCGCCACAGCAGAAGTATCTCTTTTCTGATATTGCGCTGAATAACGTTTCCTGAATACACGTTCTATGCATCCAGTGGATGATTGTCTTAAATCCGATACACCAGATATATTAAATAGTCTCTCTGGTTATCCCGAGTTTTATTCATAAGTCCACTGTTGGACATTTTCAGGGCTTTTCAGTATTAAGGGCTATCCTGTAATATCATCCGGGATAAGTCTTAATTTGTGGCCATTTTTATTGCAGGTTGGCCGAGTGGTCTGTCGGTTTGGCGCTCATGTCCATCCGGGCGCGGTAGTTAATTCAGATTTAAATGTACATTAAGTTGTACTGAAATTAATTTTTATATTAGCCGTTTTGTCTTAACGCAAGTTACTGGTTAAAATAAAACGCCCTTGCATTTATGTGGCGATATTCAACCCAACAAGGGATTAATTTATTCAGGAGATAAATAACCATGTCTGAATCATTTCAGAACGAGATACCTCGCGCACGTGTAAATATAAAACTGGATTTGGTCACGGGTGGCGCCCGGAAGAAAGTTGAGCTGCCGCTGAAGCTGCTGACTGTGGCTGACTACAGCAATGGCAGAGCGGAAGGGACCCTTTCAGAACGCGAAAAAATCAACATCAATAAAAATAATTTCAACAGCGTTCTCGCTGATGTTCATCCCGAAGTGAATATCACCGTTAAAAATACCCTGGCGAACGATGGCTCTGAAGAAAACGTGAAGCTGGCATTTCAGAATATGAAAGATTTTGAGCCGGAAGCGGTGGCGCGCCAAATTCCACAGCTTCGTGCAATGCTCGCCATGCGTAATTTACTGCGGGATTTGAAATCCAATCTTCTGGATAACGTCACTTTCAGGAAAGAACTGGAAACTATTTTAAAGGACCCGGCGCTCACTGATGAACTGCGCCGCGAACTGAACGCGCTTGCCCCGGTCCAGGGTTAATTACCGGAACATGTTAACGGAACAATAACGAGTAAAATGCTTATGTCAGTCAATAATGAATTCCAGAGTCAGACAGGCGGCGCGACAATTGAAAAGACGCTGCCACATAATGGCGTTTATGCGTCCCTGTTCAACAAAATTAATTTAACGCCGGTTGCTGAAATTGGTGACCTGAATGGTTTTGAAGACAATACCATAATGGCGGAAACGTCCGCTGATGCGCGCGTTACGGCAGCCGTCCAGGTCTTCATGCAGTGCCTGCAGAAGTCTGGCCAGAAAGTTGAGAAGCTGGATAAAACATTACTGGATCACCACATCGCGGAACTGGATTTCCAGATTAGCCGCCAGCTTGATGAAGTGATGCACAGCGATGAATTCCAGAAAGTTGAATCCGTATGGCGCGGTCTTAAGTCGCTGGTGGATAAGACGGATTTTCGTCAGAACGTAAAAATCGAGATTCTGGACCTTTCCAAAGACGAACTGCGTCAGGATTTCGAGGACTCACCGGAGATTATCCAGAGTGGCCTGTACCGTCAGACGTACACGATGGAGTACGACACGCCCGGCGGCGAACCGATTGCTGCGGTGATTTCCGCGTATGAGTTTGATGCGTCTGCGCAGGACGTGGCGCTGATGCGCAATATTTCAAAAGTGTCTGCGGCTGCCCACATGCCGTTTATTGGCTCCGCGGGTCCGGCGTTCTTTATGAAGTCCTCAATGGAAGAAGTGGCAGCCATCAAAGACATCGGCAACTACTTTGACCGCGCCGAGTACATCAAATGGAAAAGCTTCCGCGAGACGGATGACTCCCGCTATCTCGGTCTGGTGATGCCGCGCGTGCTTGGGCGCCTGCCGTACGGACCTGACACCGTCCCGGTACGCAGCTTCAACTACGTTGAGCAGGTCAAAGGCCCTGACCACGACAAATACCTGTGGACCAACGCCTCGTTCGCCTTTGCGGCCAACATGTTGAAGAGCTTCATCAACAACGGCTGGTGCGTGCAAATTCGTGGCCCGCAGGCGGGTGGTGCGGTTCAGGATCTGCCGATCCACCTGTACGACCTTGGTACCGGCAATCAGGTAAAAATCCCGTCGGAGGTGATGATCCCGGAAACCCGCGAGTTTGAGTTTGCGAATCTCGGCTTTATCCCGCTGTCGTACTACAAGAACCGTGACTACGCGTGCTTCTTCTCGGCGAACTCCGCCCAGAAGCCCGCGCTGTACGACACGGCTGATGCGACCGCCAACAGCCGTATCAACGCGCGCCTGCCGTATATCTTCCTGCTGTCGCGTATCGCGCACTACCTGAAGCTTATCCAGCGCGAAAACATCGGGACCACCAAAGACCGTCGTCTGCTGGAGCTTGAGCTCAACACCTGGGTGCGCACTCTGGTGACGGAAATGACCGATCCGGGCGACGAACTGCAGGCCTCACACCCGTTGCGTGACGCAAAAGTGGTGGTGGAAGACATCGAAGACAACCCGGGCTTCTTCCGCGTGAAGCTGTACGCCGTGCCGCACTTCCAGGTGGAAGGGATGGACGTCAACCTGTCGCTGGTTTCCCGGATGCCGAAGGCTAAAGCATAAGGCGGCAGGGATGAAAATTTACCGCCCACTGTGGGAGGATGGGGCCGTTCTGGCCCCGCAACAGTTCCAGCAGCAGGCCCGCTGGAACGCCTATATTGCCGACACCGTTGCCGGGATGGGGATTTCCCACCCCTGGGGTGTGGTTGCGGCAGAATTTGATGATGCGGCGCTCGCACTCTCGCGCCTGAATGCCACCCGTCTGGTGGTTCGTTTTCAGGACGGCACGATTGTTGATACTGAGCTGGCAGATAACCTTCCTCCGGTCTGTGATTTATCCGCTGCAAAGGGCAGTGAAGCCGTTGATGTCGTGGCGGCACTGCCGCTGCTGAGCGCGAATGGCGGAAATCTGGATAACGGGCAGGACAGCGAACGCCCGCGCCGCTGGAAAGCCGAGCGCGTGGTGGTGCAGGAGCTTGCCGGGCATGAAAGTGGTGAACTGGCCGTGCTGCGTCATGCCATCACGCTGCGCTTGTCCACGCAGGAAAACAGTGCTTACCTGACCTGTCCGGTGGCTCGTCTGGTGCCTAATGTGAAGGGGCAGTGGAGCCGTGATCTGTCCTTTATCCCGCCGATGCTCTCGGTTGCGGCAAGCCCGGTGCTTGTGACCGAACTGGGCGATTTGCTGGTTCGCCTGCAGGCACGACGCAAGCGTCTGATGGCGATGCGGCGTGAAAGCAACGAGCGTCTGGCGGATTTTGCTGTGGCCGATGTTTCCCTGTTCTGGCTGCTCAATGCCCTGAACAGCGCCGAGCCTGTGCTGACCGAACTGCTGCAGACCCCGGGACGTCACCCTGAGTTGATCTACCGCGAGCTGACCCGTCTTGCGGGCAGCCTGCTGACGTTTTCACTTGAGCACGATGCCGGGGACATTCCCGTTTACCGGCATGATGCGCCTGAACGTGTATTCCCGCCATTACTGACGCTGCTGGATAAACTGCTGGAAGCCAGTCTTCCCTCCCGGGTTATCAGTATTCAACTGGAGCATGTCGATCAGATCTGGAAAGGCCCGCTGCATGATGCCCGCCTGCGTGAAGGGGCCGACTTCTACCTCTCCGTACGCGCTTCCATGCCGAACCACGAACTGCAGACGAAATTCCCGCAGTTGTGTAAAGCCGGCAGTTTTGAGGATGTCTCGGATGTGGTGAACGTGGCGCTGAGCGGCATGGTTATCAAACCACTCAGCCATGTTCCGGCGGCGATCCCTCTGCGCCTTGAAAACCAGTACTTCTCTCTGGACCTGAGTACCGATGCGGCGAGGGCGATGCTGGAAGCGGAAAGCTGTACCTTCTACACCCCGCGCTCGCTGGGGGATGTGAAACTTGAACTATTTGCGGTGCTGCGCACATGAATACATCCAGTCTCAGTCAGACAGAACGTATTTTCTACCCGGGCTGGCTGATGGCCAGCCAGTTACGGGGTGGACAGGAAGTCCGGGACGGGGAGGGACTCTATCGCCGGGCCTGCAGTCTGGTTCAGGAGGCCCGCAGTGCACTGACGGACTCCGGTTTCAGTGATCTCAGCCGCGACCATATGCTGTATGCCCTGTGCGCCCTGCTTGATGAAAGCGTAATGAACAGGGGAACGACCGATGAGGGTTATCTGACCTGGCGCCGGGACCCGCTTCAGGCCCGTTTCTTCGGTACCCTGAATGCGGGTGAGGAGCTGTGGGAGCGTATCCGCAACCTGTTGAAAGAGCCTGCACCGGACACAGCGGTGCTGACCTGCATGTACCGCACCCTGCAGCTGGGGTTTGTTGGCCAGTACCGGGCGCAGGATGATGAGCACCGTGAAGACGTGGTACGTGCGCTGGGCGAGCGGGTGCCTGCCTTTGCGCTTTCGCAGGATGCGCCGGTTGTCGTCAGGGCATCCCGCCTACGCAGTGGCCGCCGGCTGTACTGGTTGTCCTGGATTATCGGTGCAGCGGCTCTGGCGGCACTGTGGTTCGTCCTCTCTTCCTCCCTCACCGAACTGGTGAGCCAGACGATCAGGCCGGGGTAAGCCATGCGTGATGTTTACCGGAGTCTGTTAACCGTGCTGGCGGGCGTACTGGCGCTGTGGCTTGTCCTCGGCTTCTGGCCGCTGTCGGCCGGGAGTCGCGTGGCGCTCAGCCTGCTGGTCATTCTGGTGTGCGGGGGGATGCTGTGGTGTCAGCACCGGACATCCCGGATGCAGGCGCAGGCGTGCAGGGACATTGCGGACGAGAGTCTGCCCCCGGAAGATTTTCAGGGCGCAATCATTCTGACGTGTGGCGATAACCGCGCGCTTTTCGCTGAGGGTACACCGTACCGTGAGACCCGTCAGGGCTGGTATCTGCGCGTGAAGAATGCAGAGCAGTTGCCCATGTTTGCGCAGCACCTGAGTCTGGTGCGCCCGGCACTGGTGTCGCAAATCTCCGTCATGCTGGCGGTGGTACCTGAGCATCACACCTCTTGTGATGATTTTACCCAGTCCCTGCGGGGCTGGCAGCGTGCTGTCGTACAGTGCCGTGCGGCATTCGGCACGATCCCCCCTCTGTGGAGTGTGGCCTGGATATCACCCCCAGCAGCCTGCGCAGGCACAGAGCCCGTCTGGTTTATCACGGGAAGGCAACGGGCCGGTATTCAGGTATATCAGCCGGGGCTGGGTAATCTGTCGCTGGCAGACTGGATCCGCGAAACGGCTGCGGGTGAGCGACTTTCCCGCCTGAGCCTGGGGTTGTGGCTTGACAGTGGGCTCGCCTGGCTGGACCGCGCTGTCACCAGTTTGCTGTCGGTGCGTCAGGGGGAACTACCGGTCCTGAAACCCTGTGTACAGGGGCTGTGTATGGTGCCGGTGAACAGTGTTGCCGGTAATCTCTGGCAACAGCACATTGCCTCCGTTACCGCCCTGCCGCCGGATGCGGCTGAGTGTGGTGAGCCTTTGCCGTTGCCTGAATGGCTGTTGTCGGGGCTGCCGCGCCGTCGGGGCGTCAGCCGCCGGATGGTGTTCTGGCGTTACGTCGGACTACTTGGCGGGATTTTTCTCGCGCTGGCCATGCTGGCGTCCTGGATGAACAACCAGCGCCTGATCCGTAATGTCGGTGACCATCTTGCCCTGTACCACCACCTCACCGGTACACCGGTGGCGCCGAAACTGCGGGCACAGCAGCGGCTGCGGGCCGACGGCGCACTGCTGGACGACTGGCTGCGTCGGGGTGAACCCCTGCGTTACCGCCTCGGGTTGTATCAGGGGCTGCGTCTGGTGCCTCCTTTAGAGGCTGCCATCAATGACTGGGCGCCACCGCCCCCGGTTATCAAAAATATTGTCCAGGGACCGGAGACTGTGCGCCTCGACAGCATGTCGCTGTTCGATACCGGCAGATACGACCTTAAACCTGGCTCGACGAAGCTGTTGGTGAACTCCCTCGTGGGCATCAAAGCGAAGCCTGGCTGGCTGATTGTGGTGGCGGGCCACACCGACAGTACCGGCGATGAACAGGTCAACCAGGCGCTGTCGCTGAAGCGTGCGGAGTCCGTGCGCAACTGGATGCGTGATACCGGCGACGTGCCGGAAAGCTGTTTTGCGGTGCAGGGCTATGGCGAAAGCCGTCCTGTCGCCTCTAACGACACGGCACATGGGCGTGCCCTTAACCGCCGTGTCGAAATCAGTCTGGTACCGCAGGCCAGTGCCTGTCAGATACCCGGCAAAAACCCGGCGCCATCGCAGGATGATGGCGTCCCAGAAAATAAAACGGAGTAATTAACATGGCAATTCCTGTTTATCTTTGGCTGAAAGACGACGGCGGCGCGGACATTAAAGGGTCTGTGGACGTTCAGGATCGTGAAGGCAGTATCGAAGTGGTGGCACAGGAGCACAACCTGTACATCCCGACCGATAATAACACCGGCAAGCTGACCGGCACGCGTATCCACACGCCGTTCCTGTTCACCAAGGAAATCGACTCCTCCAGCCCGTATCTGTACAAGGCGGTGACCACCGGTCAGACCCTCAAGTCTGCTGAATTCAAGTGGTACAAAATCAACGACGCGGGTCAGGAAGTGGAGTACTTCAACACCAAACTTGAGAACGTGAAAGTGGTGAAAGTGAATCCTGAAATGTACGACATCAAGGATCCTTCCAAAGAGAAACACAACCATCTTGAGCGCGTGGAACTGCGCTACGAAAAAATCACCTGGACCTACAAGGACGGCAACATCATTCATTCCGATTCCTGGAACGAACGCGCCACCGCGTAATCCTGATGCGGGCAGGGCTTTCCTGTCCGCAGTTTTTTGCTGAGCGCCTGAGACGCGGGCGTTCAGCAAAGAAAAACACAATTGCCTGCCTGACCTTATGCGCTTTGGTGAACAGCGAGGGGCGGTAGCGTGTCCAGGAACCGACAAAGAGAGAATCTCATGGAAAATCCAGCCAGCCTGTTACGTCGTCTGAACCCTTACTGCGCCCGCGCGATGGAAGGCGCCGCCTCCCTGTGCCAGACCCGCGCCCACGCGGAAATCCTGCCTGAACACTGGCTGCTGAAACTGCTGGAGCAGGGCGAGGGTGACCTGACGGTGCTGGCCCGTCGTTACGAGTGGGATATGGACAGCCTGTGGAAGGATTTGCTTGGCTGGCTGGACAAACAACCTCGCTCGGTACGCCACCGGCCACAACTCTCCGGGAACATCCGGACGCTGATGCAGGACGCCTGGATGATTGCCTCGCTCAGTGGTGAAGAGCAGATCCGCAGTGTTCACCTGCTGATGGCGCTGGTTGAAAAACAGAGTCTGATTCGCTGCGATGGTCTGTGGCCGCTGCTGACGCTCGCCCGGAGTCAGCTGGAGCGCCTGCGTCCGTTGCTGGACGCGCAGTCCGATGAGCGACCGGACGTACAGCTGGAGGCGGAGCTGGCCAGTGTCGGGGAAGTTGAATTTGTCGGGCGTCCTGCTGGTGCAGAACCGAAAGTGGGTGAGCTGAACCCGGCGCTGCAGAGTGCGCTTGATAAATTCACCGTCGACGTCACCGCCCGCGCCCGTGAGGGTAATATCGACCCGGTGTTTGGCCGTGACAATGAAATCCGCCAGATGGTGGATATCCTGTCGCGTCGCCGCAAGAACAACCCGATTCTGGTCGGCGAGCCGGGTGTCGGCAAGACGGCCCTCGTGGAAGGGCTGGCGCTGCGCATTGCGGAGGGCAACGTCCCGGACGCGCTGAAACCCGTCTCCGTGCGCACCCTTGACCTCGGCCTGCTGCAGGCGGGGGCGGGCGTGAAGGGCGAATTCGAACAGCGGCTGAAGAACATTATTGAGGCGGTACAGCAGTCCCCGCTGCCGGTGCTGCTGTTTATTGACGAGGCTCACACAATCATTGGCGCGGGCAACCAGGCGGGCGGGGCGGATGCGGCCAACCTGCTGAAACCGGCGCTGGCCCGCGGGGAACTGCGCACCATTGCCGCCACCACCTGGAGCGAGTACAAGCAGTACTTCGAGCGCGATGCCGCGCTGGAACGCCGCTTCCAGATGGTGAAAGTGGATGAGCCGGACGACGACACGGCGTGTCTGATGCTGCGTGGCCTGAAATCCCGCTACGCTGAGCACCATGGGGTGCACATTAGTGACGATGCGGTGCGCGCCGCCGTCACGCTCTCCCGCCGCTACCTGACAGGCCGCCAGCTGCCGGATAAGGCGGTGGACCTGCTGGACACCGCCTCCGCCCGCATCCGCATGAGTCTTGATACGGTGCCGGAGCCGCTGACCCGCCTGAAGGCGCAGCTCACTGCCCTGGATATGGAGAAGCAGGCGCTGCTGGAAGATAGTGCACTGGGCAACAGCAACCACGGCGAACGCCTTGCCGCCATCGAACAGGACGAAGTCCGTATTATCCTGCAGCTTGACCAGCTGGAAACGCAGTACGGCCAGGAGCTGAAGCTGACGGAAGCGCTTCTTGCCTGCCGCACAGATATCTCGCGCCAGGCAGAAACGGCGGATTTGCAGAACCAGCTCACGGCTGTTCAGCAGCACACCCCGCTGCTGGGCCTGGATGTGGATGTCCGCACCGTTGCCACGGTGATTGCAGACTGGACCGGCGTGCCGCTTTCTTCGCTGATGAAGGATGAGCAGACGGAACTGCTGAGCCTGGAAGCGAGCCTCGGTAAACGCGTGGTGGGCCAGGACGCGGCGCTGAACGCCATCGCACAGCGCCTGCGCGCCAGTAAAACGGGCCTGGCGCCGGAGAACGGTCCGCAGGGTGTGTTCCTGCTGACCGGGCCGAGCGGCACTGGCAAGACCGAAACGGCGCTGGCCCTGGCGGACGAACTGTTTGGCGGCGAGAAATCCCTGATTACCATTAACCTCTCCGAGTACCAGGAGCCGCACACCGTATCCCAGCTGAAGGGCTCGCCGCCGGGGTATATCGGTTACGGTCAGGGCGGCATCCTCACTGAAGCCGTAAGAAAGCGCCCGTACAGCGTGGTGCTGCTCGACGAAGTGGAGAAGGCACACCGGGACGTGATGAACCTTTTCTACCAGGTCTTTGACCGCGGCTTTATGCGCGACGGTGAAGGCCGGGAAATCGACTTCCGTAACACCGTTATCCTGATGACCTCGAACCTCGGCAGCGACCACATCATGAAGCGGCTGGAGGAACAGCCGGAGGCCACCGAATCCGACCTGCATGAACTGCTGCGCCCGCTGCTGCGCGACCACTTCCAGCCCGCGCTGCTGGCCCGCTTCCAGACGGTGATTTACCGGCCGCTCTGCGAGGATGCCATGCGCACCATCGTGGAAATGAAGCTCGGGCAGGTCAGCCAGCGTCTGTACCGTCACTACGGCCTGACCACACAGACTGATGAGAGCCTGTATAACGCGCTGACGGCTGCCTGCCTGCTGCCGGATACCGGTGCGCGCAACGTCGACAGCCTGCTCAATCAACAAATTCTGCCTGTGCTGAGCCAGCAGTTATTAAGCCATATGGCGGCGAAGCAAAAACCAAACTCTTTGATGCTCGGATGGGATAAGGGAGAGGGCATTATGATGGAGTTTATTCATGACTGAGAAAAAACAGGATAAGGAGAATTTAAAGGAAGGCGGTCTCAGATTGCTGACGACAGGGGAAATAAAACTGGCACAGTCGGTATTTGCGTCTACTATCGAGTATCCAAAAGTCTGGATCCATAAAGCCAGTTATCTTCCTTTTAACCTGCAAAATGAAAATACGGCGATGACACCGAACGGTGAGCTCTATTTTCGGAACCAGTACCATGATGACTTTTCGCAGTCGACCGATGATATGCAGCATCTGTTTATTCATGAAATGAGCCATGTCTGGCAACGGACGAAAGGAATGAATGTCATTGGCAGGGGCCTGGTAAGCTGGTTGGTCAGCTATCGTTATACCCTTGATGGTCGCCTGTTAAGTGAATATCCCATGGAACAACAGGCGCAGATTATTGCGGATGATTTTACGTTACAAACACAGGGATATAAGGTGTGGCATCGATTGTGGGGAGGTAAAAACCCAACAATCACGCTTGATGGCGATACGACTGAGTCAGTAATACGTAAACAATACAAAATTGCATTACGAGGGTTCCCATGGTAAAAGTGCCTGGTTTTAGTCTATTTTTTCCTGTTGTACTTTCTGGCATGTGCCTGTTGATATTAACGGGATGCCCAGGACCGGGTGACAGGTTTATCCCCAATGAAACCACCTCTGTTAGCAAACAAGGGGAAAACGTCTGTTTTAGCATTGCCGATGCCCAGGACTATCAGCCCGCTGATATAGGAATAAACCCACGTGGGACACCCTCGAAGGAAAAAGATTTTAATTTTTCCCCTGGCCTGACCATCGCTGATGGAAAATTATGTATCCCTCCTTCTTTTTATCATTTTCCTGATGAGGGACAGTTTGTTGTTGAATATTTATTAATATCAAAAAAATATGATGATGCGCCACGGAAATTTGTTGTCGGTGTCGGGGTGGGACATGGAAAAGTTTATAATTTCCCCTTGACGGATCGTGAGATTGCAAGGCCTTATGGTTCGATTCAGGTTTCCGAATAGTAATGGAGAATACCATTCACTTGTAATTTAAAAAAACACTTTAATATTTTTTAAACTGGTTAATTCCCATCGGTATCGATGCGAAATATTTGATGAGTAATGTTAAAATAACTGTATTACAGATTAAAGCTCTCGTAAATTTTATCAGGACTTGATTTGTAATCATTCTTTCCGTACTCACTGAGTACTCCCCCTGATTAAAACTGTGCTTTGCCTGTAGGCATATAACGAGTTATGGATAACAGGGTGTTTCAGGAGCCAATCATCATGAGTCTGACAGATACGCTGAATAAAACATTATCCGCCGTTACGGATGCGGGGTTGAATCGCTATCGCCTGGATATTCCTTCATGTACCTCATCACTGGATGTGGAAGAGTTCAGCGGTAAAGAATTTTTGAGTGAGTTGTATTACTACAACGTTCGCTTCACCAGTAGCGATTTGAACATTGACGCCACGCAGTTGTTGAATAAACTGGCCACGCTAACCATGGTGACGGGGCCACTGATGGCGCTGACAGGACAGAAGATTGTCCATGGCGTGGTCACGCATTTTAAGCGCATCAGTGGCTCACGTGACCAGGCTACCTATCAGATTATTATTGAACCGTTTCTGGCGCTGCTGGGTAACCAGTTCCGCACCCATCGCTTTTTCGTCAACAAATCGGTTCCTGAAGTGGTGACCGAAGTCCTTCAGGAGCATGGTCTCAGGGGCTGGGAGTATGAGTTCACCCTCAGGGCCGACTATCCGAAACGCGAGCAGATTAACCAGTACCAGGAAAACGACCTTGAGTTTATTGAACGCCTGCTGGCCGAGGTGGGGATTTTTTACTTCTTTACCCTGCAGCCCGACACCCTGACAGAAGTGGTGCATTTTGCAGACAAGCAGAGTGCCTGGACGTTCGGTAAAAAACTGCCGCTGAACAGCCCGTCAGGGGCGAATGACAACGGCGCTGATTCGGTGTGGGGGGTGAATGTCCGGCATAACGTGGTGGCGCGCTCGGTGACGGCCAGCGACTATAACCACCGTGAAGCGCAGAACATCCTGACCTCGGTGCCGGCGGACATGACCCGCGGTGACGGCGAGGGAAACACCTACGGCGACGTGTACCATTACCGCCCGCGTCACCTTGAGCGTGGCGACAAGATAAACCCGGCGGCGGAAACCGGCAATTTCTGGGCGCGTCTGGAGCATGAGCGTTTTCTGTCGAATCAGACCACCATAACCGGCAGTAGCACCGACCACACCCTCGGCCCGGCGCAGGTGCTGACCATCACCGAAACAGCCATACCCCCGACGCTGCCCCGGGAAACGGAAAACGGCGTCGTGATTATCAGCGCAGGCTACACCGCCAGCCGCAGGAACGCGCTGAAGGTGGACTGGGTGGCCATGCCGTATTACGAGAACCGCTGCTGGCGACCGGAAGCGAAAAAGCGCCCGGTGGTGAGTGGGACGCTGATGGCCCGCGTCACCAGCGCCAGGGACAACGATATCTACGCCTGGCAGGATGCATCGGGCATGTACCGGGTGAAATTCGATGCCGACCGCGACGATAAACGTCAGGGCATGGAAAGTATGCCGGTGCGTTTTGCCAAACCCTACGGTGGCGATAAATACGGCTTCCACTTCCCGCTGATACAGGGCACTGAAGTCGCCATTGCGTTCCACGAAGGCGACCCGGACCGACCGTATATTGCGCATGCCCTGCACGACTCCCGCCACGTTGACCACGTCACGGAAGCCAACAGCACGCGAAATGTTATTCGTACAGCCGGCCTGAACAAGCTGCGGATGGAGGACAAGCGGGGCGAGGAGCATATTAAGCTCAGCACGGAGTACGGGGGCAAGACGCAGCTTAATCTGGGACACAATGTTAACGCGAGCAGGGGCCTTCGCGGTGAGGGCGCTGAATTACGTACGAATGACTGGATAAGCGTTCGCGGTGGGAAAGGCGTTTTACTTACCGCAGATGTGCAACCTGATGTCGGCAGTAAAATGCTGGAAATGGACAGCGCTATTGAACAACTCGAACAGGCTCTCACCCTGTCAAGAAGTCTGCAGGTAGCAGCGAAAGGTGCGAAGGCAACGGTATCAGATATTGAGAGCCAAAAAACACTTAACAGTTCACTGAAATATCTAAAAAAGCCGGGAATGCTGGCCAGCGCACCGGCCGGAATTGGTATTCTCAGTCCTGAAGCTGTCCGTATGGCTTCGGGCGGGGCAAGTATTGGCCTGATGTCTGGGAAAAACACGGATATCAGCGCCGGCCAATCATTCACTGTAGCAGCAAGCGAGGCGGTAAGTTTGTTTGCACAGGCTGCGGGAATGAAAATGTATGCAGGGGCTGGGAAGGTTGATATTCAGGCGCAAGCGGATGAAATGAATGTCTCAGCATTACAGGACATCACAGTCGCCAGCGGTCAGGGAAGTGTGAAGGTTAATGCCAGCAAGGAACTGATATTAAGTTGCGGGGGCGCATACATAAAACTTAGCGGCGGGAATATTGAACTGGGATGTTCGGGGAATATTTTGCTGAAAGCAGCCAATGTTAATCAGACAGGTCCTGCCAGATTAGATACACCGCCGGTGACTTTCCCGAAAGGGTACAGCGAAGGGTTTATCACAACGTCATCTGCCAGCGGAGCAGTAAAACCTTTCACCACATATAAAATTACGACGGCTGAAGGAGATGTTTATGAGGGCATTTCCGGTGCAGAAGGAGAGACTTCTCCAATATTTACGTCTATGCCATCACAGTTAAAAATCGAATATCCGCGAAATATTGCTGATAGCCAGGAGGGTGAATAAAATGATTACTGCTGTATCCTCACTCTGCCGTAAAAATCCTCATGCTCCATGCGAAGAGCAGAAACCCTACTGGGTAGAATTTCAACTGGTTGATGAGCAGGGCGATCCCGTCGCGGATATGCCATGGACTGCTGAAAGTTCTCATCCAGTTTCCGGACCAGTCGATAACTTTACGTATACAGGCCAAAGTGATGCGAATGGGCTTATTCGCATTGATATGCCACATGGACTTGAATTGACGCTGAAATTAGAATCGACTGCTTTAGTAAATGAAATGGAGAAGAGATCGCTTCGCCCAGGTAGAGATGAAGAAACCGATTCTTTAGTTAGACAGCCTGCAGTAGATGCCGGTCATATCTGGCACTACGCCGTAATCGGTGAAATTAGTTCAGGTTATCCTAATATCGAATTGCATAAAGGCGAAACCT
Source organism: Enterobacter sp. BIDMC92 (assembly GCF_001030225.1). NCBI lineage: Bacteria > Pseudomonadati > Pseudomonadota > Gammaproteobacteria > Enterobacterales > Enterobacteriaceae > Enterobacter > Enterobacter sp. BIDMC92. The sequence continues at coordinate 2,625,115 of NZ_KQ087598.1, read as the reverse complement.
TACCATCCTTCCATTTACCACCTAACAAATCTTTCAAAGGGCTTACCGTCCGGACAAATGAACTTGAAAAGCGGCATATTATTGAAATTTGCCCTTTTAGAGCATGGGAGTTGGTATTGCATCACCAAGATGAATATTCAATGGAAAATGCCATCAACCTCGGAGCAAGTGCCTCTCTAGCTTATGCCGATGATAAAGCACTCCGGCCGGAATCAATAACGCGATTTTATATAAACCAGTGCCAAGATTTATCGCGTTTACCTCAGCTCCATAAAGGCGGTTTTAGTTACAATACACTAGTGCAGGATGTACCATTTAGTGAGCGATATAATCCTCCTGTTTTCATGGATACCTCTAGAGACACCTCGAAGACTGATAATAAAAGTGGCAGCACCTCTGGAGGGGGGAGTTCAGCAAAACCAAAAGGCGATACTCAACTTTATTATGTTTACAATACAGATAAAGTCATTGTCGCATGGAGAGGGACTGCAGGGTTGTATGATGTCGGAACGGATCTGGCATTTAGTCCTGTTAGCACTGAGGTATGTGATGTAAATAAAACTTTGTGCACAAACTTGAGTCCTGTTGGAAAAGTGCATGATGGATTCCTAAGTGGATATAGTAAATCTGAACGGCTTTTTTCTTCTGAGTTTGATGAGCTCTTAACTTTAATTAGAGCACGAAATTTATTTGTTTGCGGCCATAGTTTGGGGGGAGCACTTGCATTAATTTACTCTGCTGCACTAAAGTCTGAAAAACCTTTGCTCTATACATATGGTATGCCCCGTACCTTTACCAAGGAGGCAGTTCAGCAGTTATCCAAAATCACCCATTTCCGTCATGTAAATGATAATGATCCCGTCCCAGCAGTTCCACCCGAAGCGAGTTTAGATAATGCGTTATATAACCTCTGGGGACCACTTGGGAAAACTTTAGGGATGCTGTGGTCTGTTGGAGAACTTCTGGCTTACCAAGCTATATCTTGGGGGGATTGCTTTTGGCACCATGGTAATCCAGTTGTATTTCTGACTGCGACACAAAGTCGTGAGTGGCAAGAATGTAAAACAAGTTTGCCCATACCTGCTGGTTGCATAAATTTAAAAAGGCTTCTTCCGATAAAAGCTAAATTATATCTTGTTCCTTCTTTGTCGGACCAAGAGATGCAAACTGCAGGCCGTAAACAAAAGGAGTTCAGAGGGTCACTAACGGCTAGCAATCTGGAAGAGATTTTTCCTGACGGACAAAACCCCGACCGTAGAGCGGATTTAACATTTGGTGATCATTTCATGACTTCGTATATGCCTTACATGAATAATAAATTATTGGAACTAATAGATAATGAAGGATTGGTTGAGAACCGGAATTTTACTGAGCATCTATATAATGTAGATCGTTTTAAAGAGCAAATGTCGGAACATAAAGATGATATCCCTGAAAAGGAATATGAAAGAAATGAGATATTCCTTAACATAGAAGGGTTATTGAAGGCATCACTATCACCCACTCTGTCTGAATCTTATGGGAATGATGCGCTAGTTCGATTTGCCATTTATGGTGACGAGGTGATTGAAAATGCTTAATAAAAATAAATTCATTTTTTTACCGCTTGTCTTTTTTATAGTCGGAAGCTGTAGTCATGCCACAAACAATGCAATTTCCCCTCCAGCGGATACCAAATGGGTGACTGTTGAGGTTAGTAATCCTTCAAAATACACAAGACCATTTCCTCTTGAAGTTAGATATATTTCACGTGAATGCCAGAAAAAAAGAGTGAACGGATTTGATGGTTCTGTGGATGCGGAATCAAGCTATAATGTTATTAAAGTACCTTTGCAGCAGAATGGTGATAAATGGAAAGGTACAGTCGCTATGACTGGCGGGGGAGAGTGTGTATGGAGCTTAAGCGCAATCAATGTGGGTGTTGAATATATAGATGCTACACATCTTGGGAATGATTTAGCGCCTGGAACTGCGGTTGGTGTAATTATTGCTTTTGATGCTGATGCTGCGCGAAATGGACAATTTTATACAGTAGCGGGGAATGAGTTTAATTACACTCCAAAATACTATCCTTTTATAAAAAAATGGAAGGATAGCCCACAATCTACTATGCGGGATAAATTATATCTTTTCGGTAAGGAAGATGCGTTTTGGAAAGTGAAGTTGGACTATAAACCTAACGAAAATCTTTTAATAAATTACAACCCCTCTATAGACGAAACTAAAAAAGTATTGATGATATTCCCTAATAAGAAGGGGAAAGAAGCTATGTACTCTTTTGTCTATCCAGATGGGAGCGTCATTTCATCAAAAAACACAACACCTGATTTTAGTAAAGTCGACGGGACGAGGGGGGAATAATCAGCTAACCAAATTCGGGCATAACGTCAACGCGAGCAGGATTCTTCGTGGTGAAGGGGCGAGCTGCGCACTAACGACTGGGTCAGCGTTCGTGGTGGTAAGGGGGTTTTGCTTACTGCAGATGCTCAGCCCGACGTCGGCAGTAAAATGCTTAAAATGGACAGGGCTGTAGAACAACTGGAACAGGCACTCACGCTGGCAAGAAGCCTTCAGGCAGCCGTGAAAGGGGCCCAGGCAACGGTATCTGACTTCGACAGCCAAAAGACGCTAAACAGCTCACTGAAATATCTGAAAATGCCAAGGAATCCTGGCCAATGCACCGGCTGGAATAGGCATTCTCAGTCCTGAGGCTGTCCGACTTGCTTCAGGCGGGGCAAGCATTAGCCTTATGTCAGGTAAAAAACACGGATATCAGTACCGGGCAATCATTCACTGTAGCGGCAAGCGAAGCTGTAAGTTTGTTTGCACAGGCTGCAGGAATGAAAATGTATGCGGGGGCAGGGACGGTTGATATTCAGGCACAAGCTGATGCCATGAATGTCTCAGCATTACAGGACATCACAGTCGCCAGCGGTCAGGGAAGTGTGAAGGTTAATGCCAGCAAGGAACTGATATTAAGTTGCGGGGGCGCATACATAAAACTAAGCGGCGGGAATATTGAACTGGGATGTTCGGGGAATATTTTGCTGAAAGCAGCCAATGTTAATCAGACAGGTCCTGCCAGATTAGATACACCGCCGATGACTTTCCCGAAAGGGTACAGCGAAGGGTTTATCACAACGTCATCTGCCAGCGGAGCAGTAAAACCTTTCACCACATATAAAATACGACGGCTGAAGGAGATGTTTATGAGGGTGTTTCCGGTGCAGAAGGAGAGACTTCTCCAGTATTTACGTCTATGCCATCGCAGTTAAAAATCGAATATCCGCGCAATATTGCTGATAGCCAGGAGGGCGAATAAAATGACTACTGCTGTATCCTCACTCTGCCGTAAAAATCCTCATGCTCCATGCGAAGAGCAGAAACCCTACTGGGTAGAATTTCAACTGGTTGATGAGCAGGGCGATCCCGTTGCGGATATGCCATGGACTGTGGAAAGCGTTCATCCTGTTTCTGGTCCGGTGGAGGGATTCACTTATTCTGGTCAGAGCGATGCTGACGGGCTAATCAGAGTTGATATGCCGCATGGTCTTGAGCTGAAACTGACACTTGACAGTAACCAACTGACAAAGGAAATGGAAAAGCGCTCTCTTCGCGTGGGTGGTAGAGATCCTCTAAAAGACTCAATTGTTCGTCCAAAAACAGAGAAAAATGGCTATGTGTGGCACTACGCCGTCGTAGGCGAATTATGTCATGAGCAACCTGATTTACAATTAAGAGATGGGGAAGAGTTACCCTTATTTCATTTTCCAATCAGTAGTTCATTTAAGGGCGTTAAGGTCAGAACAAATGAACTTGAAAAGCGCCATGTGATCGAAATTTGTCCGTTCAGAGCCTGGGAGCTAGTGCTCCATCACCAGAATGATTACTCTATGGCAAATGCTATTAATTTAGGGTTAGCCTCAGATCTAGCATATGATGATATAGATATCATCACGAAATATTTTATTAATCAATTTCAGGACCTATCGACAATACCATCCCGAAAAATCGGTAAATCAACTATTAATGCTTTAGTTGTTGACGTACCTTATGCTGATAGATATTTTCTTCCAATAGATATCGATTCGACCAAAACTGATGCCCCTGAAGGGGATACGCAGCTTTACTATGTCTACAACAATAATAAAATTATCATAGCGTGGCGTGGAACTGCCAGCTTAACCGATGGGATAACTGATGCATCATTTAGGCCAGTAGAGTCCGATAGTTGCAACATCAAATCGGAATGCACTTCATTAGTTCCTGCTGGGAAGGTGCATACTGGCTTTTGGGAAGGCTATACCTTAATTGAACGAATGTTTGAAAAGCAACTTAATGAACTACTTAATAAAATTGAAAGTAGGGATTTATTCATTTGTGGTCATAGTTTAGGAGGATCGCTGGCATTAATTCACTCTGTAAGATTAAAGGATAGTAAACCACTTCTTTATACCTATGGTATGCCGAGGACTTTTACTAAGAATGCTGTAGATGCATTATCAAGTGTTATTCATTATCGCCATGTAAATGATCAAGACCCAGTACCATCTGTTCCGCCTGAGGCTGATCTGGATAATCAATTGTATAAATTATGGGGCCCATTGGGAACAACACTTGGTTTCTTATGGTCTGTCGTTGAACTCACTGCCTGGCAAATAGTAGAGTGGGGTGACTGCTTTTGGCATCATGGAAATACGGTCGCATTTTTAACTACAACCCAAAGTAGAAAATGGCAACAATGTAGTATTGAACTTCCTTACCCAAGAAATTGTATGACCATTCAGGCAAGGCTTCCTGAAAAAGTTAAGCTCTATCTTGTACCTTCATTGGCACTTCAGGAAGCTAAACAATCCGGGCAAGATCAAAAGGCTTTTAAAGCTTCGCTTACCAAGGAAGATCTTAAAGAATTTTTCCCCGAAGGCATGAATCCGAATAGAGGTGTGCCTGCTAATGTTGGAAATCATCTTCTGACATCATATATGCCATATATAAACAATAAATTGCTAGGATTAACTTATGAAAAAGGGTTGAGTGACGGAAAAGTCTTCACTGAGCACGCTGATAAAGTAGTATCCTTTGATTTACAAATGGATCGTTATTCAGGTGATATTCCTAAGGATGAATTTGACAGGAATAAAAAGTTTCTTTTACTCGAGGATTTGCTAAAGGATTCGCTTAACTCAACTCTTTCTGTTGCATCCGGGGTTGATGCTCTTAAAAGATTTGGTTATTATGGTGAGGAAGACATAGAAAATGTATAAGAGATTAAATTTATTTATCTTGCTCCAGGTTGTGTTTTTGTTAAATGGATGTGCTCAGGCAACTGACAGAACATTATCACCACCATCGAATACTGAATGGGTAAATATCGAGATAAAAAACCCTTCATCGTATACAAAACCTTTTCCTCTCGAGGTGCTCTACGTATCAACGACGTGTAAACGTGAGTTGATGAGTATGCGGGATGGCAAGCATTATGAGAAGGTGGGACTCAATCCAATAAAAATCCCCCTTCTTCAGGTAAAGAATTCCTCAGATATATGGATTGCAAAAATTGCAAAAGATGGTGGAGGTAAATGTAATTGGAAATTAAGCGAATTCAATCTGGGTATTGAATATATTGATGCTGCTCATCTCGGTAAGGGTTTAGTTCCGGGAACTGCAGTTGGCGCAACAATTGCGTTTGATGACAATGCAACAAAAAATGGTCTCTTTAAGGTATTTGAAGGTTCTTCGCTCGTTTTATCTCCTGAGTACTATCCCTTGATACAAAGCAATAAGCGCATCAGCACAGACGATATGTTAAATTTATTTGGTGAGAAAGATTTCATGCAAATAAAGATGATTTCTTCTGCCAAAAATATTCAGCTAAAATTTAAGCCAACTCTTGATGAGTCTAAACTGGTTAAGATGATTGCTCCAAAAGAGCATAAAGTTGGAGCGTTTTACAAGATTGTCTATCCAGATGGTTCAGTAGTGTCCGATGGAACAACTCACCCTGATGTAAATAGATTAAAGGATTAACTTATGCGAAAAGATATAAATAAGTTATTCCTTAGCACTCTAGTGTTGTTTATTGTTGGCTGTGTCAATGCGGATGATCGTACCCTTTCACCAGCCGCGAATACTCAGTGGGTTAATGTTGAAGTAAGGAATCCTTCACATTATACACGACCTTTCCCTCTTGAAGTATTGTACATATCCACGACGTGCAAGCGTAATTTGATGAGTATGCGGGATGGCAAGCATTATGAGAAGGTAGGATATAATCCAGTGAAGATTCCGCTTCAGAAACAAAATGATTCTAATATATGGATTGCAAAAATTGCAAAAGATGGTGGTGGACAATGTAATTGGAAACTGAGTGAATTCAATCTGGGTATTGAATATGTTGGTGTAACTCACCTCGGTAAGGAGTTAGTGCCAGGAACTGCAGTTGGCGCGACAAATGCCTTTGATGATAATGCAACGAAAAATGGTCAGTTCAAGATAGTTCATGGCGACGTTATGTTGTCTCCAATATATTATCCGTATATAAGATAGCGAAGATTAAACTCCACTGAGACTAGCCTATCTTTATTAGGTGAGCAGAATTTTATTTCTTTGAGAGGGGATGCAATAACTAAAGTGAGTTTTATGCCTTCATTAGATGAAACGAAAATAACTCGATATATCGGTGTGGAAAAAAAGAACCTGGAGCTCATGCGAAGATAATTTATCCAGACGGAAGTGTGGCACCAGAAGGTACAATTATTCCTGATTTTAATAAAATCAACATGAAGTAATGATTTGTATTAGTGGGGTTTTTTAGGTTGTGACGCAGATTTATTTATGGTGATGATATAGTAAGATACCAACTGATGATCTTATCGTGCAATTAAAGGTGTATATCCTTGGATAATATATCACTGATGGCAGCGATATATCTGATGGAACTGTGCGTCCCAATTTTGATTAAGTCGAAAAGAAGAAATTTAATTGCTTCTTTGTTTTTTATTAATCGAGAATTAAATATGACAAAAGGTTTGGTTTTACTCGGCGATAAAACAACGCATGGCGGTAAAGTGATCTCCGTCTCCTCCAATATTACAGTCGGCGGTAAAAAGGTTGCTTTAGTTGGCGATTTGGTTAGTTGCCCGATCATAGGGCATGGAACCAATCCCATCGTGGAAGGATCACCACACCGTACCTTTAACGGTCGTGCTGTTGTCGTCGATGGCTGCAAATGTCAGTGCGGTTGTAAGGTCATTTCGAGTGCGCAGAATAGTACAGTAGGGTAATCAATGGGCTGGGAAAGGTCGAAACCAACAGCAATGGAGTTACATCCTGAACCCTCTTTTATGGGATGGGTTTTCGCAGGAGGAGTTGCCGCCGTTGTCGGCGTTTTGCTGTTTATGCTTCATGCGTCTGGCATGGTTAAGGCGCTGGTTGTATTCAATATCTGGTGGCTGGCATCCAGCCCGGTTCTTGGCTGGTTTTTCTTCTTTTGTTTGCGGGGCTGGCTCTGGGGCAAAACGGTTGATGAGCATCGTTTTTTGCAGAAGGAAGCTGAATATGGGCAACAACAATGGGAATCTTGGGCAGGACGTTATCTGGCGGTGCTGGGTAGCAGCATACTGTTACCTTCAGGAGTGACCGCCGATGCTATCGCGAAATCAGAGGCATCAGACGCGCCACAACTTCTTTCACTGACCAGCCATTTTGACGCTCAGTCTGTGGCTTCTGACTCCTTGTTAGAGTTGGGGCTTGCCAGTGTGCAAAACGCAATCGCGATACTACCTGCTACAGTACCGCTTAACATCACTGTTGTAAGCGACGTTATTTCTGCAGATTTCGATTCTCAAATTCGTAAAGTCTGGGGAAGCCTATACCCTGATCGCGCCATCTCTGGTTCTGTTTCTTTTTGTGAAACTCTTTCTTTTGCCTGGGTCGAAGAACGCCTTAAAACCCCGGTTCTGGATATTGATTTCATCCTGGTATTGCAGAAGCATGGGGGCGGGCGATATTCCGATGCACTGGCGAGTATGCTTCTTACCAGCGATGATGTTGCGGAAAAATACCAGCTTTCACACTCCGCCCGCATATTGCGACCGATGCCGCTGGACATGACAAATTTCAAGGCTGATATAGGTTTGTTCCTCGAAACACAAACGATCGCCTGTCAGACTTCAAACGTATTTTGTGACTATGGGCACTGGAATGACTGGTTTGCTGATCTAATGACCGCGTCTCAATCACATCTGACACCGTGGGTGCCGCAGGAAATTGATGTACTGGAAAAATATAACGGTATTCCTGGGGGCGGCAGTGCGTGGCTTTTAGCCGCATTGCTCTCGGATATCGCCACAGTCAGTCAGGCAACTGTTTTAGGTCTGTTTACTTCCGGAACTGATCGTTTTGTCAGTACCGTTACTTCAGGGAGCAATAATAATGACGCCGGTTAGTTCATGGAGCAGAGGAGGGTTTGCCGGCATCGTAGCGCTGGTCTCACTCGCTATAATGGGTTTGATCCTGCATTTTGGTCCTCAGTATGGTCTCGATACACGCCTGAAGCAGGCGATGGCATTTGCGGCTGTGTGGCTTGTCCTGTTGATTATTCGTTATACGCCGGTTGTATTCCGATTTATGCGGGAAAAATATCACCGCTGGCGAGAGCAGAAGAACAATGCGTTACCTTCTGATGAATCAAGGGTTGCCCGTACTGCACCACGCAATGTCACCGTCGACACCCTCCGGGCAGCCATGCGCAACCTCTACGGCCGTCGCTGGGGCCGTAAAACGCGCATCCTGCTGATAACCGGTACCGTTTCAGAGGTGGAGCAACTGACCCCCGGCTTGACAGGCCAGCTCTGGCAGGAAGATCGCGGGACATTGCTGCTGTGGGGCGGTGACCTCAATACCCCAGCCGACAGCGCCTGGCTGACTGCACTGCGTAAGCTGCGCCGTCGTCCGGTGGATGGTCTGGTATGGGTCACCTCAGCCTTTGACCAGCTTTCAGCGCCGGGACTGGAGCAACCACTACCGGTTCCCTCGGAAAGCACCATGGATTCCCTGTCTCATGCCATCAACAGTCGCATGGATGCGCTGGGCTGGAAACTCCCTCTGTACGTCTGGTCCCTGCATCCGCGCGCCGGTAAACCGGAAGGACGCATCGTGCAGGCGACAGGCTGCCTGCTGCCCGTCGGGCGCCGTACAGAGGGGTTAACAGAACAGCTTGCTGCCCTGACGCCGGAGTTGATTTCGCAAGGCCTGCAGCAGACCTGTAATGATGTGAAACACAACTTCCTGCTGGCGCTTGCCGACCAGCTTATCCGCGAGCCGGAGAGTGTGACTGCGCCGCTGTCGGTGATGCTCAGTTCGTACCGTCCGCTGCCGCTGGCCGGTGTGGTGTTCAGCCAGCCTTCTGCCGGTGCAGAGCGTGACGTGCAACATCACTGGGGCATGGACAGGCGCTGGGATGTGCTGCCTGAATCGGTCCGGATGCTCCCTGCCGCGTTGCGTCCCGTTAAGCCTGGCATTCCGTGGCGCACGGTGATGGCGTCTGTTGCTGCGCTGACGATGGCGGGCTGGGCGGTGTGGATGGGTATCGCGTATGTGGCCAACCGCAGCCAGATTAAGGCCGCGAATGCCCAGGCTGCGCTGGCTTTCCGACAAAATCAGCCGCCGGAGCAGCGCCTGCACGCGCTGTCTGAACTTCAGAAAACACTGGCCCGCCTGCAGTACCGTTCAGAGCACGGCGTGCCGTGGTATGAGCAGGCCGGGCTGAGCCAGAACAATGCACTGCTGGCGGCACTCTGGCCACGTTACCAGGACAGTGCCTTTCCGCTGCTGCGTGATGCCGCCGCGGTTCACCTGCAGACCCGGCTTAATGCCTTTAATGCGCTGCCGCCGGATAGCCCGCTGCGCGAGCAGAGGGCAAAAATGGCCTATGACCAGCTGAAACTTTATCTGATGCTGGCGCGTCCTGAGCATATGGATGTGGCCTGGTTCAGCAAAGCACTGCTTCAGTCCTGGCCGAAACGTGACGGCGTGAAAGACGGTATCTGGCAGGGCATGGCTCCGTCGCTGCTGTCGTTCTTTGGCTCGCAGCTGGTCACGCATCCGGAGTGGAAGCTCCGTGCCGATGAGAACATGGTCAGTCAGGCGCGGTCGCTGTTGGTTCGCCTGATGGGCGTGCGTAACAGTGAATCGACGCTGTACCAGAAAATGCTCTCTCAGGTGGCGCATCTCTATGTGGATATGCGTCTCGAAGACATGACCGGCGATACCGATGCTGCCCGCCTGTTTAGCACCACGGAAATTGTACCCGGGATGTTTACCCGCCAAGCCTGGGAGCAGGCGGTGCAACCTGCTATTGAAAAAGTGGTGAAGGCGCGTCGAGACGAGCTCGACTGGGTGCTGACTGACAGTAAACGTCCGGTCAGTCAGCAGGATGAAATCTCTCCGGAAGCACTTAAAAATCGCCTGACGGCGCGTTATTTTGCCGATTTTGGTGGTGCATGGCTGGAATTTCTCAACAGCTTGCGCTGGAACCCGGCAGCCACACTGTCGGACTCCATTGACCAGCTGACCCTGATGGCCGACGTGCGTCAGTCGCCTCTGGTGGCGCTGATGAACACCCTGAACGTGCAGGGACGTACCGGACAGACCGGCGAGGCGATTTCCGATTCACTGGTGAAATCAGCCAAAAACCTGCTGGGTGGTGACGATAAGGACGCGATTGACCAGAGCGCCGGCGTCCATGGTCCGCTGGATGCGACCTTTGGCCCGGTACTGGCGCTGATGGATAAAAGCCGCACCGGCGAACAGGTGCAGAGTCTGCAGTCATACCTGACCCGGGTGACCCAGGTGCGTCTGCGCCTGCAGCAGGTCACCAATGCTGCTGACCCGCAGGCAATGACCCAGACCATTGCTCAGACGGTTTTCCAGGGCAAAGCTGTCGACCTGACCGAAACCCGCGACTACGGCAGCCTGATTGCCGCCGGTCTGGGGCAGGAGTGGAGCGGTTTTGGCCGCTCGGTATTTGTGACTCCGATGGAGCAGGCCTGGCAGCAGGTGCTGACCCCGGCGGCGGAGAGTCTTAATGCCCAGTGGCAACAGGCGGTGGTGGCTGAGTGGAACAGTGCCTTTGGCGGTCGTTATCCGTTCAACAACGCCACCAGTGATGTTTCTCTGCCGTTGCTGGCGAAATACCTCAATGCGGATTCCGGGCGGATTGCCCAGTTCCTGCAGACGCGCCTCAGGGGTGTGCTGCATAAAGAGGGTAACCACTGGATGCCGGACAGTATCAACTCCCAGGGGCTGGTGTTTAACCCGGCATTCATTAATGCCGTCAACACCCTGAGCCATATCTCGGATGTGGCCTTCACCGAAGGCAACGCCGGGATGAACTTCGAGCTGCGTCCTGGCACTGCCGATGGTGTGATGCAGACAGACCTGATTATCGATAGCCAGAAACTCACCTACGTGAACCAGATGCCGACGTGGAAGCGTTTTAGCTGGCCTGCGGATACGGAGGCGCCCGGCGCGGTCTTAAGCTGGATAAGCACCCATGCCGGGACCCGCCAGTATGCTGATATCCCCGGCGGCTGGGGCTGGATACGCCTGCTCGATAAGGCTGTGGTCAGCGCTTACCAGGGGGCCGACAGCAGCTACAGCCTGAGCTGGAAAGCCCCGGATGGTCGCGCGCTCAATTACACCCTGCGTACCGAAGCGGGAGAGGGACCGCTGGTACTGCTGAAGCTGCGCAACTTCCGCCTGCCGGAGACCATCTTCAGCACAACCGGCATGGCCGTGTCAGACCCTGTTACCGCTGATGAGGGGGAGAATTACTGATGAACATGCTGAACGCCTTACTCAGCGTCTGCCAGGCCGAACAGGTCCCACTGCTTGCCGCCACCCGGGAACGCGTGGCGCATTGGGAGCGCTGGCTGCAGCCGCTGTCCGGTTCATCGCCCGCTGGTGAAGACCCGGGCTATGATGATGACTTCCAGCAAATTCGCGAGGAAATCAATAAGCTCTCTGGCGCAGACACTGCGCTTATCTGCCAGCATGCAGAAAAGATTTTAACCACCGTTGCGAAAGATATCCGTGTGGTAACCTGGTACTGCTGGGCGAAACTTCACCGGGAAGGTGAAAAGGGGCTGGCTGAAGGACTCGAACTGCTGGCCGGGCTGATAGACCGCTTCGGTGCGCAGTTGCATCCCCGGCGGGAACGCAGCCGCACGGCAGCGCTGGAGTGGCTGGCCGGTTCGCGTATGACCGACTCCCTTTCCCTGTACCCGGAAGTGGTCCGGGAAGAGGCCGTGCGTACCACCGGGGCGCTGCTGCTGATAGCGCAGCTTACCGAAAACGAGCCGCCTGAACTTAATGCACTGTATGGTGCGCTGGAAAGTCGTCTGCAGAAGGCAGGCGGGGTGGATGCGGTGGTCCCGCAGAATGCGGGTATCAGTGACATACCTTCCATGGCGAGCCATAGCGATGCCCCGGCTATCGGGCGGATCACCTCCGGCCAGGATTTGCTGGCGCAGGCCCGGACGCTCAGTGAATACCTGCGCGAACAGACTGACGGCTGGCTGTCAGCGCACCATCTGATGAAAAGCCTACGGCATGACACCCTGTGGGCCATTCCGGCCCCGGATGCACAGGGCCGTACGCGCATCGAACCGCCACGGGCGGACCAGCGCGCGCTGCTCAAACGCCTCTACCTGCAGCAGAACTGGGCTGAGATGCTGGAAACGGCCGACAGCGCCTTTTCCCGTGGTGCTAATCACCTGTGGCTGGATTTGCAGTGGTATATCCATCAGGCGCTGACGAAAACCGGGCAGGAGACACTGGCCGACATCATCGCCGCTGACCTCAAAGGGCTGCTGACCCGCCTTTCCGGGCTCGAAACGCTGGCCTTCAGCGACGGCACGCCGTTTGCGGATGAGGTGACGCTGAACTGGATCCGGCAGAGCGTGCTGGACACGGCGGACGGGTGGGGTAATGACATGCCCTCCGCGCACGTGTCCAGTGGAAACGATGACATTCTGACGCTGGAGCCGGAAGCCGTGGCGCTGGCGGACAGCGAGGGCCCGGATGCGGCGCTGGGATGGCTACAGACCCGCCCGGGCATAACCACTGAACGCCAGAAGTGGCTGCTGCGCCTGCTGATGGGGCGTATTGCTGAGCAGTACGGCAAAAATGACCTGGCTGTACACCTGTTTGCAGAGCTGGGGGAGCGAGCCGGTGAGATCACCCTTAGTGTCTGGGAGCCTGAGCTGCTGTTTGAAGTACAGGCCCGGCATCTGAAACTTCTGCGACTGAAAGCGGGTCGCAGTGAAGCTGACAGGGCCCGTCTTACACCGGTGATGGATAAGTTACTGGCCGGGCTTATTGCCGTTGACCCTGCCCGCGCCGCCGTTCTTTGCGGTTAGATCCACAGGAAAAAGAATAAATGGAAGATTTGACCCTGCGCTATTTCGACGCAGAAATGCGCTACCTGCGTGAAGCCGCGAAAGAGTTCGCACAGACTCACCCGGACCGAGCCGCGATGCTGGACCTGGATAAGGCCGGGCCCCCCGACCCGTATGTTGAACGCCTGTTCGAAGGGTTTGCCTTCTCGGTGGGGCGGCTGCGTGAAAAGATAGACGACGACCTGCCGGAACTTACTGAGGGGCTGGTCAGCATGCTCTGGCCACACTACCTGCGCACCATTCCGTCGCTTTCGGTGGTGGCACTGACCCCGGCGCTGCATGCCATGAAAATGGCGGAAGTGGTGCCCGCAGGCCTTGAGGTGTACTCCCGACCGGTGGGGCCGAAGAATACCGTCTGCCGTTATCGCACCACCCAGGAAGTGATGCTCAATCCCCTGAGTATATCGGGTGTTACCATGACGACGGAGCCTGACGGTCGCTCCCTGTTGCGGATGCGCTTTGCCTGCAGCCGTCAGGCGGACTGGTCCGGTGCAGACCTCAGCCGCCTGAGCTTGTATCTCGGGGCGGGTGCCCCGGTCAGCAGCCAGCTGCACCTGATGCTGACCAAACGGCTGGCGGCACTGTACCTGCGCCTGCCCGGGCAGCCTGACCGTATTCGTCTTGACGGATATTTCTCACCGGGTGGCTTTGCGGAGGAAGACGGACTCTGGCCTAAAGGGGATACCGCCTTCAGCGGCTACCAGTTGCTGCTGGAATACTTCACCTTCCGGGACAAGTTTATGTTTGTCCACCTCAATGGCCTTGACGGTATCACGCCGCCTGCTGGGGCCGAGTATTTCGACATTGAAGTCGTATTCAGTACGCCATGGCCGTCTGACCTGCCGGTTACTGATGAGGCCGTTCGCCTGCACTGCGTACCTGTCATTAATCTGTTCACCCTGGAAGCGGACCCGCTCACCATCACCGGGCTTGAAAGCGAGTACCTGCTGCGCCCGAAACGTCTGCAGGACGGACATACCGAGATTTATTCTGTCGATTCAGTCACCGGCTCAAACCGGACCCATGACGCGGAGTACGTCCCGTTCAGTAGTTTCCGCCACAAGGGCGGGATGATGCGTCGCCACGCGCCGCCACGCTACTACCACACACGCGTGAAGCGCAGCGTGACAGGGCTGTATGACACCTGGCTTATCCTCGGCGGACACCAGTGGGAAGAAGACCGCCTGTTTGAGCGCGAAGCCGTGTCGCTGCAAATCACCGGTACCAACGGTCAGTTACCGCGCCGGGCTCTGCAGAGCACACTGCTTGACCGCTGTGAACAGGTGGTCAGTACACCGCTTTCGGTACGCAACCTCTGCAGGCCGACGCTGCCCGTCTACCCGCCTGCGGAAGACCGTTTTCACTGGCGGGTGCTGAGTCACCTGGGTTCCGGGTTCCTGAACATGATGAGTACTGCTGAAGTGCTGCGCGGGACGCTTGCGCTGTACAACTGGCAGGAGGATGAACTGAACACCCGCCGTCTGGAGGCGATACAGCAGGTGACGCATCACCGCCTGCAGCGGTTCGAGCAGGGTTACCTGCTGCGCGGGCTGGATATCGAAGTCACGCTCGACAGCAACGGTTTTACGGGGGAAGGGGACATTCACCTGTTTGGCGAAATGCTCAACCGTTTCTTCGCGCTCTATGCAGACATGAACCAGTTCAACCAGCTCACCCTCATCGTTCAGCCAGAAGGAAAATGTATCCGGTGGAAAGAGAACCACAGTCCGCGGCTGCCCGGCTGACAGCGCAGCTACGGCAGTACCTGCCGTACATGAACTTTTATCGCTTTTGCCAGCTACTGGAGCAGAGCCAGCCGGGTCAACCGGTTACCGGCAGCACCTGGCAGGTTAAGCGTGAGCCGGTGCGCTTCCAGCCCCATCCCGGGATGGGGTTCCCGGCTTCTGAAATCAAAGGGGTGGAATTACCCGAGCATCCCCATCTGCCGCCGACGGTGCGCATCACCTTCATGGGGCTCTACGGCGTGGAATCGCCACTGCCGACGCACTATACCGACGATATCACCCGGCGACGGGAAGGGTATGAGGCCACTGCCGGTTTCCTCGATATCTTCAACCACCGGCTGATTGCCCAGTACTACCGTATCTGGCGTAAGTACTCGTATCCGGCAACCTTTGAAGAAGGCGGCAGGGACAAAACCTCGCAGTACCTGCTGGGGCTGGCTGGGCTCGGGATTGATGGCTGTACGGACAGCATCGCCGCGCCGGCTTCACGCTTTCTGGCGCTGCTGCCGGTGATGCTGCTACCGGGACGCACGGCGGAAGGCATGGCCTCTCTGGTGCGTCTGCTGGCGCCCAACTCTCAGGTAAAAATCTGGCACCATGACAAACGCCGTGTACCGCTGAAGAATCCGCTGGCGATGCATGTTCGCCAGCCGGTTACCCTGGCAAACCACCCGGTGATGGGCAGCTATGCCACCGACGTGAATAGCCAGGTGCTGATGCGCCTGACCACCACGGACCCGGCGGAAGTGACGGGCTGGTTACCCGGCGGCGAGCTTCACACGGATTTGCTGGCGCTGCTGCACGTTTATCTTGGTTCACGCCTCGATGTCCGCCTGCAGTTGTGTGTCGACCGCAACCTGTTGCCTGACGCGACGATAAACACTCAACCCGGAACAGGCGCGGTACAGCTGGGCCGCACCGCCGTGATGCGACCGCTGAATGCAGCAAACACCGCCACACACACCAAAATAATAACCATCAATCTTGGCCGCTATGAGCGGATACAAGAACATATTCACCGCAGGGAGACCGATGAAGATGGCGATTACCGCTGGTAAATTTCCCCTGGCCGCGCTGGCCGCGGGGATTTCACTGTTACTGGCAGGCTGTGGCCTGACCCAGAAAGTCACGGACGGTACTGTCGCTGTGACCAAATCCATATTTTATAAACAGGTGAAAACCCTGCATCTCGACATTCGCGCCCGTGAGGCAGTGAACCACAACGCCGGTGGGGTGGCGCTGTCGACGGTGGTGCGTATTTATCAACTTAAGGAACGTAAGACGTTTGATAGTACGGATTACCCGTCACTCTTTAATGCCGACAGTCAGGCTATCAGAGCAGACCTGGTGGCGGAGAAAGATATCCGTCTGCAGCCGGGCGGGGCGGTAATGGTCGATATGCCGATGGACGAAAAGGCACAGTATGTGGCGGTAGCCGGAATGTTTATGTCGCCGGACCAGGAGAACAACACCTGGCGTGTAGTACTGAGCCGCGATGAGCTTGATCCGGACAAGGCTCGGGTGATTGAAGCGGGTGACAACCGGCTGACGCTGAAGGCACTGAAAGATGAGTGAGCCCTCCCGTCCATCGCTGTATGAAACGCTTTACGGCAACTTTACCGGCGGCCTCGATCTGCATCAGGTCAGCGAAGAGAATCAGGTCATCCTTTCGGTACTCGACAACATGCAGCGCATTCTGAACTGCCGCGCCGGCACGCTGGCGCACCTGCCGGACTACGGTCTGCCGGATATGACCAAAATTCTGCAGGGCATGCCGGGTACCGCGCATGAACTGATGGGAACGTTATCGGCTGTATTGCTTAAGTACGAACCGCGGCTTAAGAAAATTGATGTGGTTCTGCTTGAGCAGACTATTCCGGGTGAGCTGCGTTATGCGATTGATGCTGAACTCAGGGGGATTGGTCTGGTGCGTTATGGCACGGCGTTTATGCCCGAAGGCCGTGTGCTGATCCGTCACCTCAAACAGCAGCAGTATCTTGATGCCCGGACCCGCCTCTAATCTCCAGACGGACAGTAAAAGCATGACGGCAAAAGCACGATTTTTAAGAAAACTGCAGGACCAGCATCCCCGCTGTGAAGCCTTTGACACGAAGGCGGAAGCGGATATTGCGGCGTTTCGCCTGCGAATCAGCCAGCTCCAGGCGTCAATGGACACGTGGCTTGCCGGAACAGAAATCCGCACGGAAGCCACAGCCACTGCGCTGGTTGAATTTCTCATCGGCGGGAGCGCGTTTTCGGTGCCGGGTATCACCCTGCACTACGGAAAGCGAAGTATCCGGTTTACCCCCATTTTCCTGTACGGGCCGGGCGTGACCGGCTGTATTGAAGCTTGTCTGCATGCGCCGGACGCTATCCGGCCCCTGTACCGTTTGTTTATGCGCAGCGGCAGGCAGAATGACTGGACCTGGTGTCCGGCAGGCGTGCAGGGCGGCGATCCTGCCCGGTTTGATGAAGAGGCATTCTTTACGATGATTGCCCCTTTGCTTCCTGAGTAAACCCTGAGCCTGACTCTGGCTCGCTTTTTCCCGGAAAATGAAACATGCATGACGAACAACCCCGCCCGGTGAGAACCGGCGGCGATCCGCGTTCACTGCCTCAGTTTACGGCGCTGCGCGACGAGATGAGCAAACTGACACACCCGGCACGTCCGGACGTCGACTGGATGCAGGTGGAAAAACTGTCGCTTTCCCTGTTTGAAATCAACGGTGTTGAGCTGCAGACCGGTGCCTGGTATACCCTTGCCCGCAGCCAGCTGGCGCAGGTCAGGGGGCTTAACGAAGGGCTGGCCATCCTGACAGCGATGCTGAGCTACCAGTGGGCTCAGTTCTGGCCGCAGCCGGTGCAGGCCCGGGCTGAAATTCTTAATGGACTTTTTCAGCGCCTGCAGAAACTTTTCCGCACCTGGTCACTGCAGCCTGCTGATTTCACAGCACTAGAGCTGGCTGAAAAGCAACTGCAGGCGCTGGACGACATTCTGAAGCGTCAGGAACTCAGATACGCCTGTAACCCGGCATCCCTGCTGCAGCAAATATGCACTGCCTTAAGTCGCCTGGAAAACGGTGCTCTGCATGAGAAGACCTCCCGGGGTACTGCTTTGCCTGAGGAAGCGGTGCGACCTGCCAGCCAGCTGGTCTATGTCATCCATAAGGAGCCCGAGGTCAGGGTGCGGGTGGCAGAGATGCCAACAATTAAAGCAAAACGGTGGCTCGTCTTTGTGGCTGGCATGGCAACCTCGCTGGTGCTGGGCGCAGCAACGGCTTTTGGGTGGCAGGTCCTGCATCAGCCGGATGACGCCACAAATACCCTGGCCGCCTCCGTTGCCCCGCTGCCAGAACCCATGACTGCCCCGCAAATCGATGCCTTCAGAAAGACGGATAACAGCCGGACAGAATCTGCCATCTGGCTTGAGCGAATAACGAATCAGGTCAACGGGGTCATGAACCAGTCGCCGGGATGGCGGCTTCGCTATGCCCAGGGACTGGTGACGCAGGCAAAATCCCTGTGGCCGGACGACCCGGCAACCCGTGAGCTGGTAAAACGCTGGGAGCAGTATCAGATGGCCCGGACGCTGCCCGCCAGCAAGCTCCAGGGCTGGAATGAGGGAATGACGCAACTTCAGGCGCTGTCGGCAAAGCTGGATGCGCTGGATCACCAGAAGGGAAAATACCTGACGGGAAGTGAACTGAAGACGATGGTCTGGCAGATAACCCGTTCGTTTGCCAGTGCAGTACCGGCAGAAGAGCAACTGCGGCTGCTGGTTAGCGCACCGGGGGAGGGTAACACCCCCGGAGTCAGTATTGAGGAAGCTTCACGACATCTGGATTCTTTGAGCTTTATCCTTCTAACAGCGCAGTAAACTTCGCCAGCCACTGCGGATGCGCAGGCCAGGCGGGGGCGGTCACCAGGTTGCCGTCAACATGGGCCTGATCGATGCCGATACTGGCGTAATGTCCGCCGCTGAGACGGACCTCAGGCGCACAGGCCGGGTAGGCGCTGCAGGTCCGTCCCTTCAGTATGCCAGCGGCAGCGAGCAGTTGCGGGCCGTGACATACCGCGGCAATCGGTTTACGTGCGGCGTCAAATGCCTGAACCAGCTTTAACACATCCTCATTTAAGCGCAGATATTCGGGCGCTCTGCCGCCGGGGATCAGCAGGGCGTCATAATCCTGCTCTTTAACGCTGGAAAAGTCGGCGTTAAGGGTAAAACGGTGGCCGGGTTTTTCGCTGTAGGTCTGCGCGCCGTCAAAGTCATGGATCGCCGTTATAATGTAGTCGCCCTTCGGTTTGTCGGGGCAGACTGCATCGACCTGGTGGCCCACCATCTGTAACGCCTGAAAAGGCACCATGGTTTCGTAATCTTCGGCGTAATCACCCACCAGCATCAGGATTTTCTTGCTCATCATTCCTCACCTTTATCAACAAAGATGATTAAGATATAGCCTGGCGTGGCTGAATTGCCGGAAATAAAAAAGCCCGTCAGAGAACGGGCAACATAAGCAAGTGAATAAGTGATTCGTTATCAACGTTGTTGGAGGATAACGACGCGTATCTTACGCGGCAGTACGGCATGCAGGTACCTGACAAATTCGGTAGGTGAAACAAGAGATTAAACGTGCGTTATGGGGCATCGAAGGTCGGGTAAAGGGTATTTTCCAGAAACGCGACGAAATACCAGATTTCACCGCTAAAGATAAACCATAAGCCAAATATAATAAGGAATAAAATAATTATGGTGAGTATTATTTCTGTTTTTCCCATTGCAGATTCTACCCACCTGAAATTATTTTATCCGAGGCAGGCATTGTAGCGGGGCTTTGTCGGATACTCCAGTTTCATGCCGCAAGGACTTTATTACGTCCGTCATTTTTAGCGCGATACAACGCATCGTCGACACGCTTAAACAGCTCATCAATACTCTCACCCTGATTATGTCGCGCAACGCCAATGCTGACGGTAAAGCGGGGCAACCCCGGAAGCGTTATACGGGCAACGTCCGCACGGATCGACTCGGCAATCTGCAGCGCAGTGTCGAGAGGGGTACGCGGCAGTAAAATAACGAACTCTTCTCCCCCCCAACGAAAGACCAAATCCTCTTTTCGGCTGCAGGCTTCCAGCGTTCGGGAGAGCGCGATAAGCACCTCATCGCCCTTCAGATGACCGAACAGATCGTTGATGTTCTTAAAATGATCGGTATCCACCAGCAGCAGGCTAAACTGCTGCTGCGCGGGAAGATGATTCAGGTCGCTTTGATCGGTAATCGCGTAGAACTGGCGCCGGTTGAGTAATCCCGTCATGGAGTCACGTAACGCAGCATGTTCCAGCTCCTGCTCCAGCCTTTTTTGCTCGGTGATATCGTGGATGATGCACAGCATCAGCTTGTCACCGTAGATCTCAATGGGGCCGGCATACGTCTGAACATGACGGGTAGTGCCATCGGCAAGACGGTGAACAAAGTTAAGCGGTTTATGGCCACCGGGCAGCGCGGCGATCGCCGTCATAATGGGTATCACATCTCGTCCCAGGGTATTTATCTCCCAGGTATGCTTACTGCACATATCATCATGCGAATAACCATAAAAATTCAGCGCGGCCAGGTTAGCATCGACGATCTGGCCGTCACGCGCAGGATCGATTAACAGCATCGGTGCGCTGTTGGTCTGGAAAAAACGGGCGTAAAACCCCTGTTTTTTCCGCCGGTAGGTTGCCGAGCGGCTGGCCTTCAATCCTGTGAGGAGTTGCGGGGTGAACCCCTCGAAAACAATCACATCTCCCCAGGGGGCGTAACGGGCCAGCGAGAGACGGCAACTTAACGGTGTATCCTGCCCATCCCGGCTTATTGTCCAGATTTCGACGATCTCCTGCTCTGTTTTCAGTTCAGAGACATACATCGACAGGAGGCTTTGCGCCGTTGCGGAATAGGTGCCTTTACGCAGCGCATCGAGAGTTTTATCACTCATGACCTGCAGAGCGGCCACATTGGCAAAAATAATCTGTTCCGACACGGGTGAAATGAGCCACACGGGAGTTTTAATAACATTCAGCGCATCAAAACAAGGTTGCGACATAGGCGTTTCCTGCTCATCGGCACACTGTGCCTGACCATCATGACCGAATTAACTCGCGTGTACTCATTTGAAACATACTCTACTTAACCCCGTCAGGCATGATTTTTTTGTGAAATATAGGCGCTGTCGGTTTGGGTTTTATTAATGGGGATAATTTGTTTGTCTGAGTTTTTCTGTAACAGCAGCCACGGGACCTGTTCGGCAGGTAACGGGCGAGAGAAAAGGTATCCCTGCAGATAGTCGCAGCCAAGACGGGTGAGCTCCGCCTGCTGTGCTTCCGTTTCTATCCCTTCTGCCACCACATTCATCTCCATGGTGCGGGCAATACTCATAATGGTTTCGACCAGCTTGTAGCTTTTTTCATTTTCCAGCATTGAAGTGACAAAGCTTCTGTCAATCTTCAGTTCTTTTGCCGGGAGTACGCTCAGCATCAGCAGGTTGGAATAGCCGGTACCAAAATCATCGATCGAGACGGTGATCCCCGCACGATTAAACGCTTCCAGTAACTCGATGCTGCGGTCGAGATTTTTGAGCGCGGTGCTTTCTGTCACCTCAAGAATTAACCTGGACGGCGACAGGTTGTATTTTTCCAGCATCGACGACACGACAGGGAAAATGTCCTGCTGTTCGAACTGGACGGGGGATAAGTTGAGCGACAGCGTCCACTGGCTGAAACCTTGTTCCGTCCAGAAATGAAGCTGCCGACACGCCGCTTCAATGGCCCAGTTACCCACCGGAATGATTAAGCCGGTTTGTTCCAGCGTGGGGATAAACAGATTAGGCAGTAACACACCCTGCTCAGGATGTCGCCAGCGAAGAAGGGCTTCAAAACCATGTATCGTTTTATCTTCCGCATGCCAGGTGGGCTGGTACCACAGTTCAAACTGGTCACGCTCAAGCGCCTGAGACAGCTCCTGCAGAAAACCGGGTTTTGCCGGGACTGCGGTTGACATCTCGGTTCTGTAAATGGCCCAGTCATTGCGGCCCTCTTCTTTAACATGGTGTAAGGCAGCATCGGCCTTGAGCTTTAGCTCATGCAGCGTTTCGCCATCCTGAGGGTAGCGGCTGACGCCCGCGCTGATTGTCGTGCTCAGCGTATGTCCACAGAGCGAAAGCGGACGTCGCATATCCCCAAGCAAGGCGTTGAGCAGGGCGTTGAGTTTGTCGTCGTCACATTCCGGTACCAGCAGGATAAAGGCATCCCCACCCAACCTGGCCAGGGTCATCTCCCGTGTGAGCCGGGCCGTAATGCGCTGCGCAACAGTGATCAGTAACTCATCCCCGACGTTGTGTCCCCAGGTATCATTAACCCGCTTGAAGTGATCGACGTTCAGGAAAATCACGGCAAATTGCCTGTTACTCAGCAACGCACTGCGCAGACAATCCTGCATGCGGATATCCATCTGTTGACGGTTAGCCAGCCCGGTGAGCGCATCGAAGCGCGCCTGTAGCTCAAGCTGGCGATTGAGCTGCCGCAGATTATCCGTCAGCCGGTTGGTGCGCCAGTGAGAATCGATAAGCGAAATGATTAACATCACCCCGAGCAGGCAAAGCGTGGTGACCGAAACCCAGATGGACAACCCCAGTTCGCCGATCCCGCCGGGCAGAGTGTGCGCCATTTCCTGAAAATGGGCGGCACTCATGCCGGTATAGTGCATTGCACTGATTGCGGCACCCATGACCAGGGCTGCGAGAAGGCGATCGATAAAGACCCCTTTGTGTTTATCACGCAGGCGGAATGCCAGCCACAGTGCCGCCCCGGAGGCGACGACGGCAATTACGACGGACAATGCCACAAGGCGCCAGTCCCAGAGGATACTGTCATTGAGCATCAGGGCCGCCATACCGATGTAGTGCATGGATACCACGCCCGCGCTCAGGATCGTCGTGGCAAGGATCAGCCGAACAGGAGAGAGTTTTTTTCCGGTAACGGCAATATTAATGGCCGTTGTCGATGCCACCACCGCGACGCCGAGAGAGGCAAGGGTTAACCAGAGGTCGTAGCTCATCATCATTGGCATTTGCATCGACAGCATGCCAATGAAGTGCATCGACCAAATCCCGATGCCCAGCGAACACCCTCCGGCCATGCGCCAGAACATGGCCGCCTTTCGGCTGGAAAGGGGGATTTTCCCGGCGCTGTCCAGCGCCACAAAAGAGGCGATGAAAGCGACCAGATAAGAAATAGCGATTAACACAGGGTCCCACGATATATTGAGCATTATGCAATCCCACACCTGAGAGGGTCACCAATTTCGCCTGCCGGGTCCATCTTTATCTGGCAACGAACATGTGCATTCAAACAAGGTTAGTTATTTATCGTGAAAAATAACCAGTCATAGTAATACCCTGAAACGCGTTAAGAATATAAAATATATTTCTTCCATTAACCTGTTAAGCATTGCTAAACATAAATGAATAATAGTAGCAAAGCGCCTTAAATATGAGGGCGATTGTCTCGTCTCACGGCAGGCGATGGTATCGCTTAACGTGGCCGGAGACCAGTATCGCAGCATGCCTCGCAGAACATTTTCACTAATACGCGTTTTTTATCTGACTTAAGCAAAATCTCAGGTTGCTAACGGCGAAAAGAAAAACCAGTGACGATTGCCATGAAAAACGGTTGAGGGAATGCTATAAAACGAGATGCCGACCAAAATATAAATTGTGGGTATCATCATGCTAAAAAATATGAGCGTCAGGACCTTTATTATCGGGTTCCTTTTATCTCTTTTTTTGATAACTGCAGGTGTCGTTGTTCTATTTTCCAGCAATCCCTCTCTCTTTATTTCCCTTAACGTAATCAACTTTGTTGCGCTATTTTTGCTCTGGGTCTATATGACGAAGTATCTTGTGACGCCGATCAATACGGTGAAGAAAAGTATTGAAGAGGTGACAGCGGGCAATCTGGGGGTGTCTATTCCCGAATTTGGCAACAACTGCGCGGAGCGACTCATTCCCGGCATTAATAGCCTTTCGGGCAACATCGCTACGCTGGTGCGCGAGATCAGGGCGTCATCGCAAACCGCCATGACCTTATCGGATCAACTCTCGTCGCGTAGTGCGCAGCTTTCGGTGAAAACCGAGCAGCAGTCGGCGTCTCTGGTGCAAACCGCAGCCAGCATGGAGCAAATGGCGGCAAGCACTAAAAACAATGCCGATAACACCCGCCTGGCGAGCGAGCAGGCCAACATGGCGACGCGACAGGCGCGCAAGGGCGGGGAGCTGATGGGGCAGGTCGCCACCAATATGGAGTCCATCACCGAATGCGCTCAGCAGATGACAGAGATTATCTCGCTGATCGACGGCATTGCCTTCCAGACGAATATTCTGGCACTCAACGCGGCCGTTGAGGCTGCGAGGGCGGGAGATCATGGAAAGGGATTTTCTGTCGTCGCAGAAGAGGTCAGAAACCTGGCGCACCGCAGTGCAGAGGCCGCGAAGAATATCAAAGCGCTGATTGAAGTCACCAGCAGTAACGTCAGCCAGGGCGCTACCGTTGTATCGGAGGCGGAGAAGAATATGCAGGAGATCGTGGCGGGGTCAGGGAATGTCAGCCGGTTGATGGACGAAATTTCCGCCTCGACCTCAGAGCAGGAGAAAGGGATATCTCAGATTACGCTGGCGTTGTCAGAGCTGGAGCGGGTCACGCAAAGTAACGTGGCAATGGCGGAGGAACTTAACGGCTCCTCTGATGTGCTGCGTAACCAGGTGATTGAACTGCAGGCCCGTACGCGTAATTTCCGGCTTGACCAGGGCACACCTTCCTCCTTATCGTCCGGCTCACCCTCCTTCCTTCAGCGGCCAGAGCACTCTCTCTGACAACACCTGCCTTTCTTGCCGGGTGACTCGTGCTTACCCGGCCGACACTCCGCCACGATATCAATACATTGCACAACGCATTTTTGTTGCTTAACCCTTCATGAAAGCTAGACTGACACCGAAAGAGTTAAATGGTGGAGGCGCTGTGGAGAGCATTAAAGGATCTGAACTTAACGTTCCTGACGCAGTATTTGCGTGGGTGCTGGATGGTCGTGGCGGTGCCCGACCGCTGGAAGACAACGATGTGATCGATAATGCGCATCCCTGCTGGTTACATTTGAACTACACCCACCCGGACAGTGCTGACTGGCTGGCCTCAACGCCGCTTTTGCCTAACAATGTGCGCGATGCGCTGGCGGGGGAAAGCCTGCGGCCCCGCGTGAGCCGCATGGGTGACGGTACGCTAATCACCCTGCGATGCATTAACGGCAGCACGGATGAACGTCCGGATCAGCTGGTTGCGATGCGTGTCTATATGGACGACGGGCTGATTGTCTCCACCCGCCAGCGTAAAGTGCTGGCGCTGGATGACATCGTTAACGATCTGAAAGAGGGTACCGGGCCCGTCGACTGCGGCAGCTGGCTGGTGGACGTGTGTGATGCGCTGACCGATCACGCAAGTGAGTTTATCGAGGAGCTGCACGACAAAATCATCGACCTGGAAGATAACCTGCTCGATCAGCAGATCCCGCCGCGCGGTTTTCTGGCCCTGTTGCGTAAGCAGCTGATCGTGATGCGCCGCTATATGACGCCCCAGCGGGATGTGTATGCGCGTCTGGCCAGTGAAAGGCTTGCCTGGATGAATGACGATCACCGTCGCAGAATGCAGGATATCGCCGACAGACTGGGCCGCGGACTGGATGAAATTGATTCCTGTATTGCCAGAACGGCGGTGATGGCGGACGAAATTGCGCAGGTGATGCAGGAGTCGCTGGCGAGAAGAACCTATACGATGTCCCTGATGGCAATGGTATTTTTACCCAGCACGTTTCTTACCGGGCTGTTTGGCGTCAACCTGGGCGGCATTCCGGGTGGTGCGTATCGCTATGGCTTTACCGCGTTTTGCGTCATGTTAGTTGTTTTGATTGGTGGTGTTGCATGGTGGTTGCATCGTAGTAAATGGCTGTAAATTTACGCTTTTTTCTCCTTTCGACGGGGTCAAAACGCTCTTTTAATTGAGCGAAGTCAATAAACGTTTACCCCGTAAGGTGCACTATTACTCCCGCAGGTGAATGCAACGTCAAGCGATGGGCGTTGCGCTCCATATTGTCTTACTTCCTTTTTTGAATTACTGCATAGCACAATTGATTCGTACGACGCCGACTTCATAGTCGGCTTTTTTTTGCCTCCTGAATCTCAGCGTCTACCCTAAAAGGGATGACAGTCAATTCTGGAGGGAATGATGAGCATCCTCAACGCTCTGCTATTGCAACAATCACGTCAGTCCGATCCCACCCCGACCGATCCGGTGCCAATGCCCGATCCCATCCCGCGTCCTCAGCCGATGCCCGACCCGCCGCCCGATGAAGAACCGATTAAATTGTCGCATCGGACCGCGAGATCTGCGAGGATACGCGCCATCTGACCGCAAAGATCACCACGAGAGACAATTGTGACCGCTTTTTCTACCCTGAATATTCTGCCCGCCGCCCAACTCGATAACCTTAACGAGTTGGGATACCTCACGATGACGCCTGTTCAGGCGGCCGCGTTGCCCGCTATTCTTGAGGGCCGCGACGTGCGCGTACAGGCGAAAACGGGCAGTGGGAAAACCGCGGCATTTGGTCTTGGCCTGTTGCAGCATATCGATGCGGCGCTTTTTCAGACCCAGTCGCTGGTGCTGTGCCCAACCCGTGAGCTGGCCGATCAGGTCGCTGGCGAGCTGCGTCGCCTGGCGCGATTCCTGCCAAACACCAAAATTTTAACCCTCTGTGGCGGACAGCCGTTCGGCGCGCAGCGTGATTCACTTCAGCATGCGCCGCACATTATTGTCGCGACGCCAGGTCGCCTGCTGGATCACCTGCAAAAAGGCACCGTGTCGCTGGATGCGTTACACACGCTGGTGATGGATGAGGCGGATCGGATGCTGGATATGGGCTTCAGCGACGCGATTGACGAAGTGATCCGTTTCGCACCGGCCGATCGCCAGACGCTGTTGTTCTCCGCAACCTGGCCAGAAGCCATCGCCGCCATCAGCGGGCGCGTGCAGAAAAATCCCCTGACCATTGAAATCGATAGCGTAGATGCGCTGCCCGCCATAGAGCAGCAGTTCTTTGAAACCTCGCAGCAGGGGAAAATCCCGCTCCTGCAGAAATTGCTGAGCCAGCATCAGCCGGCCTCCTGCGTGGTGTTCTGCAATACCAAAAAAGATTGCCAGTCGGTCTGTGATGCCCTGAATGCTGCCGGGCAGAGCGCATTGTCGCTGCATGGCGATCTGGAACAGCGCGATCGCGATCAGACGCTGGTCCGTTTCGCCAACGGCAGCGCCCGCGTCCTGGTCGCGACCGATGTCGCTGCGCGCGGTCTGGATATCAAATCCCTTGAGCTGGTCGTGAACTATGAACTGGCGTGGGATCCAGAAGTCCATGTCCACCGTATCGGTCGTACCGCGCGCGCCGGGAACAGCGGTCTGGCCATCAGCTTCTGTGCACCGGAAGAGGCGCAGCGCGCCAACATTCTCTCTGAGATGCTGCAGATTAAACTGAACTGGATGAATGCCCCTGCTGGCGTCAGCCTGGTGCCGCTGGAGGCCGAAATGACGACGCTGTGTATCGATGGTGGTAAAAAAGCCAAAATGCGCCCGGGGGATGTATTAGGTGCGTTGACCGGAGAGGTGGGGCTGGACGGGGCGGATATCGGTAAGATTGTGGTTCACCCGGCGCATGTCTACGTCGCGGTTCGCCAGGGCGTCGCCCATAAAGCCTGGAAGCAGCTGCAAAACGGGAAAATTAAAGGTAAAACCTGTCGCGTACGTTTGCTCAAATAAAGAATGAAGCGTCTCAGAAGATCTTTCTGAGACGCTAATCGCTTACTTCACTTCAACGACGTTCAGACGCAGCTCTTCAAACGCGTTGTCATCGTCTTCAGGCTGCCAGCCAGCTGGCTGCATCGGGATATCTTCCCGGTCAAACGCCAGATCACCGCCGTTCACCACGTCAGATTCGTGGTTGATGCCTTTAAAGTCGAACAGTTCAACATCCGCCAGATGCGAAGGCACGACGTTCTGCATCGCGCTGAACATGGTTTCGAGCCGACCCGGATAACGCTTGTCCCAGTCGCGCAGCATGTCGCCAATGACCTGACGCTGCAGGTTCGGCTGAGAGCCGCAGAGGTTACATGGAATAATCGGGAACCCTTTAGCCTGAGAAAAACGCTCAATGTCTTTTTCGCGGCAGTAGGCAAGCGGGCGGATCACAATGTGTTTGCCGTCATCGCTCATCAGTTTAGGGGGCATACCTTTCATCTTGCCGCCGTAGAACATATTGAGGAACAGCGTTTGCAGGATATCGTCGCGGTGGTGGCCCAGCGCAATTTTGGTCGCGCCCAGTTCCGTCGCGGTACGATACAGAATGCCACGGCGCAGACGAGAGCAAAGCGAGCAGGTGGTTTTCCCCTCCGGGATTTTCTCTTTCACAATACCGTAGGTATTTTCTTCGACGATTTTGTACTCAACGCCAAGGTTCTCGAGATATTCCGGCAGAATATGCTCCGGGAAGCCCGGCTGTTTCTGGTCAAGGTTGACCGCCACCAGGGAGAAATTCACCGGGGCACTTTGCTGAAGATTACGCAGGATCTCCAGCATGGTGTAGCTGTCTTTACCGCCTGACAGGCAAACCATGATGCGGTCACCTTCTTCAATCATGTTGAAGTCTGCAATGGCTTCGCCCACGTTACGGCGCAGTCGCTTTTGCAGTTTATTCAGGTTGTATTGCTCTTTCTTTGTATTTGATTGATTTTCTTGCATTTATTGCTACCTTCGGAGCCAGTAGGGGCATAATAGGGGCAAAAATTTTTCAGCGTGCCAGCTTATCGTTAAGCATCAGCACCTGTTCGCCATTCATTTCTTCAATCCACGCACCGTAGACTTCATAAACCATTTGCGCGTTTTCATGCCCCATCTGGCTGGCTATGAAAGACGGGTTAGCGCCGGCAGATAAAAGCCAGCAGGCAAAAGTATGCCGCGTATGGTACGGATTCCGGCGGCGAATACCAGCACGTTTTACAGCTGCGTTGAATCTCGCACCGATGCTCGATAAAGAGTAGTAGGCTTTCTGTTCTCCTTTGCGCATCCGGGGTATGAAAACGAATCGCAGGCTTTGATGTTCCACTGCGCCATACTCGCGATGATTAAAGACAATTTCGGTTTTAGGCTGTAGCGCTGTCAGCTTGCGCTGTGCTTTCAAGGCTTCAAGTGCCGGCTCTAATAGGGTAATAACCCGGTTACCTGCTTCGGTTTTTGGTGGGCCGAACATGCCCAACGCATTAAGATTGCGCTGTATATGAGCCGTACCTTTTTCCCAGTCGATATCTTCCCAGGCAAGAGCTGCAAGCTCCCCATGACGGACACCGGTATAAACTGCGAATGTCCACATATTGAGGCTTTGGCCACGCTCGGATTCCGCAAGCAAACTAAACTCCTGCTTCGTTAAAGGATCCGGTTTTACTTTCCCTTTGTGTAGTTTCTTGATGCCTTCAAAGGGTTTGCCACTGATAAAGCCTGATTTGTGTGCAAACCGAAGCAGGGAGCACAGTAGCGATATATAGTTGTTCACGGTACGCACAGTGCGTCCCTGTTTATTGCTTCTGGGATTTGCCAGGTAAAGTGTCTCACCGTTCAACAGCTCCTTCCTGTATTTCAGAATGTCGCTGTGGCGTATAGTTGAAACAGGCGTATCTCCGTTGATGATGTGCATTAACGTACCGAGTTGTGAACGCGTCTTACGCATCGTGTTCGCGCTAATTTCGGTTTCTTTAATGCTCGTCCACAGTTCACACAGCTCTGAAAAGGTTTGAACTGAAACAGTGGTTACGGTTTTTTTTGCTCTGGAAGATGAAGGAAAGCGCTGGTTGTAATCAAACTCTCCAAGGTTGATCTCACTAACGATCACAGCCCGAAGATTCCCGGCTTTTTTGATGTTTGCCGGGGTGTTAATCCAACCTTTGAGAATTTCGCGGCAACGCTTTCCCCGGTACATAAACCAGATACAAATCTTATTGTTTCTGATTTCGACACCTGTAGGCAAAGCTGCCATCTTACGCATCCCTTATTAACTGATTAATTCTCGGATAGTTATACCAGGTTGTGCCACGCAAGGTTTTTTCTCCAGAAGGAGAAACCCGTTTAAAATGGATACCTTCCACCCAACAGCCTTGGCGATACTTCTCAATCTGTCGTTCGGTCAGGCCTGTTTTTTCTGTGAGCCTTGCGCCAACAACCCATTCTTCGTTAAAAATTACCTGCGACATCGTTCACCTCAGGTAACCGGCATGAGTATAGATATGCCGGTCTGTAGTCGTTGATATTTCAGTTTCAGTTTGCCTGGCCGGGCAGGGAACGCAGTCGGCGCATGCCGGTCATTGCTGTGGCCACGTAGCTTGCCTTGCAGTTGACTACCTCGACCCAGACCTTCACGCCTTCCACTCTCACCGTATAGGTCTCTTTCATCTTGCTGCGCCCATAGTCACCATATCTTTGCTGGTGGGCTGCGAGTGCGATTTCACATGCCTGGCGAGCCAAAGGGGATTGCTTACTGCCTCGATTAATCAGTCGCATTTCTTCTCCTTGAGGGAGTGTTTCCCCTCCCGATCTCGTTAGTCCACGTATTCCGGTTTCATATCCGCCAGGGTGATGCTGAACTGACCATGCAGTTCGTCGCCCAGATGGCGTTTCGACGATGCAAGAACGCGCTCTACTTCTGCGAACCGCGCAGCTGCATCGGGATCATCTGATGGTGGCAAGGAATTGATGGCTGCTTCGACTTTGTTCCGTGCATCAACCAGGTAATAACGCTTCACGGCCTTGTTTTTCAGCTCAGTGAACAGGGCAGAACCCAGCGTTGCTTTCACGGTTTCAATATCTGCGCGTAGAGCTTTAGCGCTATCTACATCCTGAGCCGCCTCGATGCGATCACGGAAATCATCAGCAAGTGCATCGATGTTTTGAGCTGATTCCTGAGACGTTTGAGTGGTAGTGACGTTGTCACCTGAAATATCTGCAAGGCTCACGTGCTGCGCCGTTGCCGGGTTTACCTCTCGTTCTTCACGTCGATCATCGAGCTCATCCGGGGTATAAACGCCCAGAATCACATCCGGGCAGAATAGTCTCGCCCAGCGTTTGACGGCCAGGTATGCCAGCTGTTGGCGGGGGTCGTCAGCCCAAAGGGTAGAGTTTCGGGTTCGGGCCTGAGCCAGCAGCAAATCGAGTTCTCTCGGCTGATCTTCACCTTTAAGCGTTGCGCGGATAATGATGCCGATCCCGGCTTCGTCGGCCAGGGTCCAGCCCGGGACGCGGTACTCGCCTTTGTCGCCTTTACGGATATTGAATTTTCCAACTACCTTTTCCCATGGCCCGTACCATTCATATTCAAAGCGGCTGGCCAGCACGCCGCTGCGCGAAATGACTGCATTAACCAGCTGCGCCTCATACCCGAGCACACCGTTAATCAGGTGCGTCTTTTGGGCCACGGCAAATGGATTCATCTGCCACTGTGCCGCTTGCATCGCAACAGCCATGCAGTCGGCCTGATTGCCCTGCAGGTGTTTAGGAACGGTGGCGGTGCCCTGCGCCATAATTTGCGCGAACGTGCTGATGGCGTTCAGATACTGGGAATCAAACAAAGCCACGTT
This sequence comes from Enterobacter sp. BIDMC92, assembly GCF_001030225.1. NCBI lineage: Bacteria > Pseudomonadati > Pseudomonadota > Gammaproteobacteria > Enterobacterales > Enterobacteriaceae > Enterobacter > Enterobacter sp. BIDMC92. Next base: position 2,593,156 of record NZ_KQ087598.1, on the reverse strand, counting down.
GGAGTTAATAACGGTATTCTGGTCAGCAACGGTAACGTTAGTGTTATGCATAAATCCCCCTTAAGCCTGAGCGCGCAGCGCTTCGAGGCGGCGCAGGTCGAAATCGTTCAGTTCATCTGTGTAATCGGTAGTGATCGGCGCTGGCCATTCGCCCGTGTCGAATCCGGTTGCGATGGCGCGCATTGTTTTGCGGTACTCGAGCATGCCCAGTTCCAGCAGTTCGGTTGACGCCTCGATGATGGCGATCCAGTGGTAGTTCTCGTCTTTGTTGACGAAAATCCAGAAGAACTGGTCCAGCGCCGCGGTCTCGCAATACATAGCCGCGCTGAGGTGGTAGTCCCGGTCAATGATTTCCCGGTGCAGCCTGGCCCGCAGGCTTTCCTGCTTCACATTCCACATGCTGATGGTTTTCAGGTCCGCACCGATGCGCACGCCGTCCAGGTCGATCTCAAGGTCAGGACGTACACGAACTTCTAGGCCCGTTTCCTCGTCAAAGCCGAAGTAGCTCACTTCAACGGCACGGCTTGGATGTGTCAGCAGCATGCCAGCGGTCGGGTGCGCCAGGAGCGCAGACTGAATTGCCCGTGCCGTTGCCAGCTGCTGGCGGGTAACCAGAATTTTTTCGCCAGGGTTGTCGCGCCAGGCATCCAGTAGTTCGTCGGCGAATATGGCATCGGGCTTAACCGACTTAACTGCCTGGATCATGTCTGCTTTGCTGCCAGACACTTTCAGCGGTGTCGGTTTCTGCGCTTCCTGTGCGACCAGATCAGGATTGATGAGTGCTAATTGCTCAAGTAACGCATCACGGCTGCCGATGGTTTTAACCGGCACGGGCAGGGTGGCGTTGTACTCTTTAATACATGCCTTCATTGCCGTTGCTGTCTGCTTCTGGCCTTCTTCAATACGCTGGTACTCAGCTGGGAGAGCCATATAGCTTTGAGCCGTTTCTTCCAGGCTGGCACCAAGCGGCACTAGAGCGGGAAGGGACGCGTTATGTTCTTCAAGTAACGCTTTAATCTCGTCAGCGCTTAGCTGCGCCGGCAGGCTGGCATTGTACCCATCAATGAACTCACGCAGAGTTGCGGTGGTCGTAAACGCACCTTCAGGGATCTCCGGTTCTACGCTGAACTCTGCTTCGAGGTTTTCCGGCTGCAGTGCAAGGGCGTGCACTAGGTTCCCCATGTCCAGAACTTTGGATGCTGTGCGTGGTATTGTTTTAGCCACATGGCGCGCGTTGAAGTACATCAGGCTGACCCGGGCATCTTTCACCTGGGTTGAGCTAATACCGTTTGCTGCGTGATAAACGTCATTCGGTAGGCCTTCGTAGCGGCCAGGCTCGAAGTATGCAGGGAACTCCACTTCTGGGTTCGATTCCTGAACGCCAATTGTTTTTTCCTGCAACTGGTCTGCTTCTACGGAATCTGTCTGCGAATTAGCTGCATCAGTGCTTTCGCCCGGTGGTACCGAACCAACATCTTCGTCTTTCTCTTGCTTAGCCGTTTCCATCTGCACATCGCTGGTGGTCTCCGCTGTGTTTTCCGTTTTTTCGACTTCATTTGAGGTGGTATTGATGACTGGAACGGTATTTCCACCCATCAGGCCTTCGATGGAGAACATGCCGCTGCCGAGATTTGCAACCTGCGGTTGTTCAACAGGTGCTTCGGTCTCAACAGCCGGAGTAGACAGCGGCAGCAACTCCACAGCAGAGTTAAACTCAGCAGTCATGGTTTTATTCACAAACTCAAGATGAGCCGCTGGCGTGTGGTGGATGTTTTCCGGCGCTATGCGGATCAGATTGAAGATTGCCGCACGGTTCACCGCCAGTACGCCGGGCTGATTACGCAGGATGGCGCTCCATGACTTCCATGGCTCTTCTTTCTTCCCCACGATTTCTTTGGCGCGACGTAAAACACTTGATGGGATTTCAAAGTGATGGAAATCCATAGGCAGCAGGGCGCATGCGATCTCAAGATCGAGAGTGTCCAGAGTGTGGTGCGCGCCTTCGCCGCGATCCGTTACATGGCCGCCGTCTGCATTGGTACCAGAATCAGTGCGCTGAACATTACTGATGCGATTACCGTTAGCCCATTCGCGAACGAGAATGCCGCGATCGATATGCTCGGTGTTGAACCAGGTTTTAAAGAAATGAATTACCAGCGATAACTCTGTCCGTTTCCCGTCTAATGGGAAGACAGTCTTCAGAGCCTCAACAACCCGGGCAATTTCGAATTCAGTCGCTTTTTTGAACGCATTCACGTTCTCTGCAGCGAGCAGCATGTTTTGAACGTAGCTGTTATCGACATCCATCTCGAGCTGTTGAATTTCATTCTTCTGCTCAGTGTCGATGTGATAGGCGTACTCGTCAGAAATGAACTGAGCCAGAATGCGCTGACGCAGTGGGAGCGTAGCAACCGTGATCAGCTCAGGCATCTTTGTGTCTTTGGTATCAGTATTACTGCAAGTCGACTGCTCAGAAGAATTCCGGTAAGAATCTTCATGCTGTAACTTCACATTCCACGTACGCTGGTCTTCGTCCAGTTCGTAGCGTTTGCACCAGGTGTAATCCACGGTGCTTTCTTCCGGGAGGTCGTCGAAGACTGGGAAATCGGTGCGAACAGGTTTGGCGTAATCCTTACCGCGGCCGGTTTCAATACCAGCATCTTCCAGCTCAACATCGAGCTGCAGGTTGGCACGGGCTTCTGATTTAGCAGTGAACCAAATCACTGCGTCTTCTTTGCCAGATTTCTGCGTAGCCTTAACTACATAGAAAAATTCCATGTGAGATCCTCTTTTTTGGATGTAAGATCCCCGGGCCAGAGATAGCGCCCATTGGGTGAACTTTGGTTTTTTAAGTAGTTTTCCGGTGTAACTTTGGTCGGGAGCACCGGACGTACGGGCCGCCTTGCGCGGCTTTTACGTTATGCCTCGTGGGCCATCTGGTCGTACGAAGCACAACGTTCAGAGCAGTATTCTTTTTCTTTGCGCGCCAGCTGGGCGCCGTTGCGATAGAGAAGGGTACTTTTAACTACTTCCTCCGGTTCAACCGGCTTGCCGCAGTACCCGCATTTCGTTGAGCTACACATCTGGATTCCCCTTTTGCGCCAGCAGGTAGCACAGGCGGCGAAGAATCACCTCGAAGAAGTTCAGCTTTACAGCCTGCTGCCGTCCTGGTTTGCGTGCGAAATCAATCATTCTCACCCTCGTTTGCCTTATCGCCGGCCAGCGGAACGTTTACACCTGATGCGCGTTAATCTCTCCACCTCATCCGAATATTCGTATGCCATCGGCGGCTACTTCGTGGGCGTCCTGCCTTGGTGGAACGTGATGCGTCTTGTTGAGTTAGATTAAACACAAAGTTTAAGTTGCAGTCAACAATATGAGTAATTTTAAATAAACAAAATGTTTATATGATGCTTATGGAGAGTGAAATTTTGTTCTTTGGAGGCAAAAAATTCGACGAAATGGTACAGGCAGGAAGTCCGGGGAATGGACGCTTAGTACAAGGGATGTGCTAGTTATTCGAGGCGCATAAAAAAAGGCCACTTTATGGCCATTTCTTATAGTAGATCTTTACGAATCATTGCTGAAAGGATTACTCAATCATCCTGCGAACGAATCCGGCCTTTCATATACTTATCATATAGTTCGTCCAGCTCTTTCAGGCGAAGCGCGAAGATGCGAAGCATGTTCTGTTGCTCTTCTTCGGGAAGCTGACGGTAAAGTTCCAACAGGCGTTGTTCGTCCGGCTTCAGTCCATCTTTCTCGCCAACATCTTGGCCAAGCAGCCACTCAAGGCTCACCCCAAGCGCATCCGCCAGCTTAATCGCTGAGCTTTTACCAATCGTCCCACGTACGAACCAGTTATTGACCGATTGAGCACTGACGCCACAAATACGGGCCATGTCTGATTTGGTCAACTTCTTGAGCTCAAGAACCTCGTTAAGCCGCTGAACTTGTGGGTGGTTAATCTGATGAGTTTTTTCTTTCATGGACGAATTCTAAACCAAATGTTTATTAGCTCAATATTCAAAATGTTGACATAAACATAAACAAAATGTTTAATTGCGTTGTTGTTACAGGAGCTATTTATGAAAGCAATTGATAAAGCAATTACTAAAGCAGGAACTGCTACGCGCTTAGCCCAACTGCTAACCGTAAGCGCCATGACTGTTAGTCATTGGCGAAATCGATACAAGGGCGTCGTCCCGGCAGATCGAGTTTTGCAAATTTATGGGGTTACCGGCGTAACTCCGCACGAGTTGCGCCCAGATCTCTACCCAAACCCAACAGACGGTTTACCCAAACAGGAGCCTTAACAAAATGCAGACTGTTTCATTCCAACAGAGTAACAGAGCTTCCTCTAATTCACTGATATTCCAGTGTCATCAAAGCGAATCGGCAGTGAAGGATATCGATCATCGCGATATCTGCTCAGCGGTACGAGCTTGGGCGGCGGCAGAAGGGCGCGTAGCTGTAGCACTTCAAATCCAAGAAGCGGCGGAAGAACTTCAACTTGATGGCGTGGATTTCTCAGGCCAGGCCGATGTCTGGAACGTGAAGCTGTTCCGCTGGCTCGACAACAAAGAAGACTCCGCATCCTACCGTAGAAACGTCGAGCAGTTGGTGCCCGCGATCATGTCTGTATTGCCGCTTAGATACCGCGACCGCGTCGTAAAGAACGACTCGTTTGCGTATCGCATGGCCAGATTAGAAAAAGAGGTGAGTGAGGCGAAACAAGCTCTGATGCTCGATGCACCGAAGAAGGAAAAACTGAAGGAGTTAGGCGAGGGGATTTTCGAAATGTTCAGAGTCGATCCGGACCTTACGGCGCCGCTGTTGGCGATGGTCACAACCATGCTGGGGGCAATGTGAAGACTTCAGAAAAGGCGAAAGCCGCGGTGCTCGAACACCAACGGCTTTCAGGTGCAAAAACGGAGTGTAATTGCGGAGCTAAGTATGTCAAACACAGCTGAAATTATCAATTTCCCCCACAGAACCGAACAACCGGGAGGTCGTATGGCCGACCTGTCGAACGGGTATACCAAGGTCGCTAACGAGATCCAACAGCTCAAGCCTCGTCTGAGAATGTCAGGCCGGGAGTGGCAGTGTTTTGAGGCGGTGATCTGGCTTACCTACGGCTGGAACAAGAAACAGGACCGCGTTACGAACACGGTGATCGCTGAGCTTACAGGGCTAAGTGATTCGCACGTTTCTGATGTGCTCAAATCACTTGCAGAACGCAAAATCATCTTCTGTCAAAAGCAGGGCGTAATGAAAACTGTCGGTATAAATACTGACCTTTCTGCCTGGATTTTATACAAACCGAAAACGGGAAAAGTCTTCCCGAAATCGGGAAAAGTGTTACCGAAAACGGGAAAAACCTTCCCGGAAACGGTAGACACCCAAGACTATAACAAGAACAATAATAAAATATCCTCGTCTCGGAATTCTGACGAATCCCGAAACCAGAAAACTCAAAAGTTTCTCTCTCGCCATCCTGAAGCTGCCGACGGGATATACACCCCGGCAGGTAAATCATGGGGATCCGCTGACGACCTCAAGGCTGCCCGCTGGATTTACGACAGGCTTCTCACCGTCAACGCTTCGCTATCTGAGCCAAACTGGGCGGAATGGGCAAACACCATCAGGCTGATGCGTGTCCAGGACAAGCGCACGCACTACGAAATCTGTGACCTGTTCCAGTGGGCCAACCGGGACGAGTTCTGGAAAGACAATATCCTGAGCCCCTCGAGTCTGCGCAAACAGTGGGATCAGCTCACTACCAAACGGCTGCGTGCAACCGGAGCGGTAAAACCATCTCGGGGCGGCATTGACCTGCACAACACCGACTGGATTGATGGAGTGCTGGAATGAAAAACCTAGCTGAGAGCATTCGCAATTTTGACCGGGAACAGGCTCGGCGCGTGGCGCACAACCTGCCTGAGCAGTACACCGAACGCGAACAAACGCACAATGTAGCGCAGATTATCAACGGGCTATTCGTACAGCTGGCCGCCGCGTTCCCGGCAAGCCTGGTTAATCGCAGCCAGGAAGACGTGAATGAGATCCGCCGACAGTGGGTGCTGGCCTTCAAAGAAAACGGGATCACCACTCTGGAACAGGTTGAAGCGGGCATGTGCATGGTACGGCGCCAGGAGCGTCCATTCCTGCCTTCGCCAGGCCAATTCATCAAGTGGTGCAGGGAAGGGCGCAGCGTACTGGGGATCACCACCGCTGACGTCATGGCTGAATACTGGAAGTGGCGTAAGCTGGTATTTCGTTACCCGAACAGCGAGCAGTATCCGTGGCCTAAGCCGGTTTATTATCACATTTGCCTCGAGCTGCGGCGTCGCGGAACTGATGGCCAACTCAGTCACAAAGAGCTTGAGCGTGAGGCCGGTGATATTCTGGATAGGTGGGAAAAGCGGGTGCTAGCCGGGAAGCCGATTCCTCCTGTTAGTAGGGCGTTGGCTGCGCCAGTTGCTCCGAAAGGGCCGACACCGGCGGAGCTTTTGAAAGCTAAATATCAACGGATGAAAGCCGATGGCAGGGCTTAGTGAGGAAATGGTCTGTTATGAGCGAGAAGCGGACTCTACCGTGGATTTTATCAACACTCAGGGTTTGCTTTTAAAAATTGTTATCCAGTTTTACTGCATGAGGTATCCCATAATTGTCCTACCGTTTTACTCATTTTTTGTCTCTTTTATCTATGACATCGATGGTTAAGATTACAACGTCTGAGCAGACGTACTAATTTAAATTCTGTCATTCAGTCGTAGCGATTCTGTGAGACATCTTTTTATTTTAAACAACTCAAAAAGGTGGAAATAACGATGAAGCGTCCAAACTGGTTTCAAGTTTCCGATAAAGGTGGCAAGGCTATAGCAGCGCTCCATCATTACGCCACTACTGGTACAGGTTTACCTGCCGAGCTGATCCATTTAATTTTTTTAAGAGTTTCCCAGATCAATGGTTGTGCACACTGCATAGATATACATACTCGCGATCTTATCAAGAGTGGCATGTCCGTCGAAAAGATTGTATTGGTGCCTGTCTGGCGAGAAGCTACCTATTTATTCTCGGATATAGAGCAAGCTGCCCTCTCATGGGCGGAAGAAGTTACCCGTGTTAGTGAAACACATGCTTCCGATGAAGCATATTCCGCAGCGCTTTCTGTATTCGGTGAAAAAGATTTGGTTGAACTTACCATTGTTATTGCCACCATGAATGCCATTAATCGTATGGGTATTAGTTTTCGAATGAAGCCGCTTGCTAAAGCTTGACAGATGTAAATAGCTCCCATAAGGGACTCTGGAGCTATATTAAAGTCTGCTTCTGGCACACAAATGACATCCCAGCCTGTGCATGACCGTAAAAACTACCTTCACTTGATAAGCCGCTTCGGGTTATGACGAGGCGCTTGTGTGACATGCTGGAAAACCAATTTAGGCGTTTACTGAAAGCCTGGTTGTCCTCAAGTGAAACGACCCTTAGAAATTTCTATGGCGAAATAATCACATAAGTCTTCTCCACGTGTGTTATAAGCGAGTTTGAAATCGCCACCACTGGCGGTTAAGAGGCATCTCATGAAACTACGTATCACAAGAGCAATCGGCCTCAGCAAGTTCTCGCCACGTTGGGTTAAGGTTATCTGTTTACGGTTGACTAAAAACGATATTGAGCGCTCCCTCAACGCTCTTCTGGCCACAATCGATGAATCTGAACTTACCCCTGAGCAAGTCAAAGCATTAAGGGAATGCATTGACAGAATTAACATCGCAAGGGGGAAGGGTATGCAGGCGTGAGCACGTTTGATAAAAGGTAAGCCAGCACTGTATATGCGCGGCACGTTTGCTGCGCAAGTATCGCTGACCGTTCGATACCAGCTGAGCTTTTAGAGCCAAATTTAATTGGATCAATGCTGGTGGGAGGGGATAGAGATGAACTGGTTCCTGTGAGCGAAAATGAGGCCAACAATCTAAGCCTGCTCGGTTTACCGCATCTTACTGAGTACTGAAGCATTGCCTTTGCACCCGCCGGGCCCGCTGACTTTTCCCTATGTATTAGTTCACCCGCTTCCAGCTTGACACCCACCGAGTATGACTGCGTTAATCCTATGAAAAAGCAATAAGTCTACAAGTTCTTTTTAACATTCGCTGAATTCATTAGATTCTGGCCAGAAGATCTTCAAATATCCATTTTTATCATATTTTGAAAAAAGATTGCCCTGGAAGCAAAATATCCCAGCGGATTCGAGCCACATCCATTCTTCTGTCTGCTCGACTCCGGTAGCACAGATTCTTATTTCCAAAAGTTCACAGCAGCGGATTAAACTTAGGAGTATAGCCTGCTTGGAACCTTCTTTATGTATATTGTGTATCAGTTGCGGGTGTATTTTGAGCTTCTCAGGCTGGAATTTCGAAAGAAACAATAAACCTGCATTACCCATACCAAAGTCATTAATAGCAACGCTTAATCCGCAACTTTTGAGTATCTGCACTGAATGCGCGAACTCATCAATTTCAGGGATTATTTCGCTCTCTGAAAACTCAACTATAACTTGTTCTGGGTATAAGTTACTTTCTCTGATATAATCGAGCAATATTTCAATCGCATCAGGCACCCTCAGTAAGGTTAAAGGCAGGAGTGTTATTGATACTCGTTGTGAAGAGGTAATGAAACTCCCTACGATTTTTAACAAGTCTCTCTTCGATTCCAAATCAAAAAATAAATTATTGGCTTTAATATCGCCTTTATCTGATTTTGCACTCAAGACAAAAGAATGAATTTGAGCAGCCAGAGGGTCTATAACTGCATGCATGTCTTCGATAATATCGGGATCAACCGATGATACATTTATTTGATCGGATGAAAAAAACCAACTGAATCTATCAGGAAGTTCATAATAGCTGTCTGTCTCAGCAGAATCTATAAATGTACGGAAAAACCGTAATGCTCTGTCGTTGTAAAGCAATTTATGTTGGGTTGTTCCACGTTGAAGAACCCTGTCCAGACACTCTTCTTTACTGAATAGTCTTATATCAATTAATTCCATGCCTGAGCGACCAAATCGTCGATAGGGGGCATAATCGGATAAGAGTTCTACAATGTTAAAGTGAAGTGCATCCATACAAATTTTTTTATAGATTTGCATTACAGCGGTTTCATCTCCTTCCAGAAGCTGTAAGAAATGAACGCCATTAAAAAGTAAAACACCAGTTACCCCCGCATGTTCATTTCGGGAATTGGCTTCACTAACCATGTCAACTATGGATTGAATTGGTGTATCAGCTCGCAGGTGGCTTCGGTAGATGAGAGTGGTAAGCATAGTTGCACACTTTAAAGGATTTTCTACTAAAGTAGCATGCGAAAGGTCAGTTAGGGCTATTTAACTGAAAAATTTACAAAAAAGAGTCCGGTAACATTAAAATTGTCCATGAAGAGTAAAATGCTTCACAAAAAACCATTCAATAACCGTGGTTAAAGCCCGCGAGATATGTTTGGCTCTGCAACATAAAAATTGCCTGGTATGCGCACGTGACAAAGTAAAAATTGATTCTAAGATTTTGGTAGTGAAAATGATTACATGGAGTTTCGAATGGTTTTTATTGCGGCTTTAACTTTATCTTTTCTTCTGTGTGTAGCGGGCCTTATCTTCATTTTGCTGGAGTTAGTTAGCATAGGCTGCAACCCTGAACGACATTGAACAATACGTGCAAGAAATCCAGCAAAATCATTGATTGAAAGGCTCTTGACCTCAAGTTAACTTGAGCTTTTAAGATGGCGATTCTGGAGATAGTCAAAGGATTAGCCTAATGAAAGAGATTGATGTCGGTTTTACGCACGTTGCGTTTGTTGTTAGAGATTTGGAAAAAAGTATCGATTTTTACGGCCGTTATGCTGGCATGGAAGTCGTACACAGGCGAGAGCCTGACCTTCCGGAGGCACGTAAAGTCGCATGGTTAAGTGACCGAACTCGCCCTTTTGCGCTTGTCCTTGTCCAGGTTGATGCTGTGACTGACACCCCTTTAGGTAATTTTGGTCACTTGGGAGTAGCTTGTTCAAGCATTGAAGAAATCGACAATAAAGTAGCGATGGCCAGAATGGAAGGCATCTTGCGAAAAGAACCGGCTCAGGCAGGCGAACCGGTAGGTTATTATGTCTTCTTCGCTGATCCTGATGGCAACACACTCGAACTTTCTTATGGTCAGAAAGTCGGGATCGAGGCTTTCCGTCAAGATGATAGAGTGCCTGCATCTCAGTAAATTTCGATAACCGGTTGGATTACATTACGCACTGGTAATGTTTCATGTCGTTTTAGAGCTTGCTGACAAATTTGTTGCTTAGTAACAGCAAGCTCCATAATAGCCTTTACGAATTTTCATTTTATAAATCTCATATCGAAACCACAATTTAGTAGTGAAACTGCACTAAACTCCTCAGAAATCTATTCAACATAACTATTGTGTAGACCACCAAATCTGAGATCTGTCCCAAATCGTTCTTAAAACCGATACCTGCAAGCTTGGAAGCGCTCCATCCTTCTAACACTCTTTAATCGTTGCAAAATCCGTAAGATACGTTTATAAATATACTGTATATACATACAGGTTTTTGTTGCGGAGGGAAAAATGAAAATCGAGTTAGCCATTGATCGCATGAAGAAACTTCCTGATGGAGCTATACCTGCACTAGAGTCAGAACTGCTCAAAAGGCTCAGCAAGCAGTTTGATAATTGTCAGCTAACGATCAAGCGTGCCAGCAATGATGGTCTGAGTGTTTTCGGGGGCGACAAGAAAGAGGTTGAGCAAATCGTGCAGGAGACCTGGGAAAGCGCCGACGAGTGGTTTTATTAATCGCGTGAATTTCACTGGAGCAGTTTCAAAGAGTATCGCTGTTTGCGTTCCCCTGGCTGTTCCCGATTACTGTTTACCGCGTCAATAAGTCGCTCTGGGGGAAATAGTGTGTAGTGCAGATGCCTTTAATGCAGATGATCAATGGTACGACGTGGTCAGAAGGGCCGATAAAGCAGTTATCTATAGCTTCCCGGCTGAGGGCAGATATCTGGTTTATCGAGTAAATGGAATAGTTTCATTACGACCGTTGCTCGAAGAGGAAGAAATATTCACTCTCAACGGGTTTATGCAATTTGCAAAACGACTGGGGTACCGAGTTACACCACCGTCTGATATTATTATTTCATAGGCCTGAACAACCTATACCTGATGCGCCACGGAGAGAACCATGGCGCTAGAATTACAACTTATCAAACACCACTCAGGAATACTGATCCCGGCTACGCCTGAGACCAGCGATATCCTGCAATCCAAAACCCGGCTCGGCGATGTTCTTGTTGCCGAGTTCAGGCGGGTACGTAACCCGGCATTCCATCGGCGCTTTTTTGCGCTTCTTAATCTCGGTTTTGAATACTGGGAACCAACAGGCGGGGCTATCTCGAGTAACGAGCGGAAGCTGATTACCGGCTACGCCAGGTTCCTGGCTTTTTATGGCGGGAATGAGGGCGCGCTGATCGATGCTGCCGAGCAGTATCTTGAGCAGGTTGCTTATCGACGCGTCACAAATGGCATTAGCCTGTGTAAATCCTTCGATGCTTACCGCTCATGGGTAATCGTCGAGGCAGGGCACTTTGATGCCATTCAGCTACCTGACGGCACACTCAAAAAGCATCCTCGCAGCATTTCATTCGCCAACATGGACGAACTAGAGTTTCAGCAGCTTTATAAAGCAGCGCTCGATGTACTCTGGCGCTGGGTACTGTCGCGTTCATTCCGCAGTCGTGATGAGGCAGAAAATGTCGCCGCTCAACTGCTTGGCTTTGCGGGGTGATGGAATGAAGAAGACCTGGTTCCACCATACCGATTGCAGCACCGAACAGGCCGACGAACTGGTTAAGCGTTACAAAGCGCGCGGAGTTCGAGTTGAGCGCAGCCTTAACCCGGATTACGTGACCTGGACTGTCAGTGCATTCTTGCCGACCTCAAATACACCAGCGCGCCCGGACAGCCGCTGGCGAAACCGGATGTGGGGGTGAACGTGAAGACATATCAAATCACTTTGCCATGGCCGCCGAGCAATAACCGGTATTACCGGCACAACCGCGGCCGCACGCACATTAGCGCTGATGGCGTTGCGTACCGTTATGCGGTCGCAAGTGCCATTCAAAGCGCCCGGCTTAATATCCGCACGGCCGCACCACTAAAAATCCGTATTGAATGTCACATGCCCGACCGCCGGCGCCGCGATCTGGACAACCTGCAGAAGGCTGCATTCGACGCTTTAACCAAGGCGGGATTCTGGCTGGATGACTGCCAGGTAATCGATTATCGCGTTGTGAAAATGCCTGTCATTAAGGGCGGGAAATTAGAACTCACCATCACCGAGCTGGAGACCGCATGAATCTTGAAAACACCCTCAAATATCACTTCGCCAAATCGACAATGATTAGCGACTCTCCGCGCGCAACGGCGTCAGACTCATTAACCGGAACGGATATCATGGCCGCTATGGGAATGACGCAGGAACGGGCAGCATTGGGTTATAGCGCTTTTCTCGGGAAGATGGGTATCAGCAAGAATGACCGGGAGTGGGCCATCGAATTGCTGGCCCAGTACGCGTTGACTAAGTGCGATCGGGTTGCTGCACTTCGCAAACTGGATGCCAGGGTTAAGCCATTAGTGATGCACCAGCTGGCCACCTTCGCGTTTGAGGACTATTCCCGCAGCGCCGCCAGCGTGAAGCAGTGCGATGGCTGCGATGGGGAAGGGTTTATTGACGCTGAGGTATTCAGCATGAAGTCTCACACTCCGGCAAAAGATAAGAAGTTCGTGAAGATGTCTTTGCATATGGGCGTCGAAGATATTCACCCTTCCGACTATGAGGTGCTCAGGCAGGTCAGGGAGGTTGCACGCGTTCTCTGCCCTCAGTGTAAGGGCAAGAAAGTTGTTAGTTGTGCCTGTAGAGATTGTCACGGCCGCGGGAAAGCTGTTAATCAGGCTCTTACAGAACAGCAGGGCGTTCCGGTACTGACTGATTGCAAGCGCTGCAGTGGGCGGGGGTTTGAGCGAATTCCATCAACGGAGGCTTACGCAGCTTTAAGGGAGATAACGGATGCAATCAGCCTCGATACATGGAAGAAATCTGTTAAGCCATTCTACGATCATCTCATCACCAGGTTTGACATCGAAGAGGCCTGGGCTGATGCGCAGCTGAAGCAGATAACAAAATAGGGCGTGAATTTATCGTGAACTATTTACTTTTCCCGAATCTGTGGTAATTTTGCTCTAACGATGGGTTACTGCCTTCGTTTAAAGCCCTGCGGTTAACTCCGTGGGGCTTTTTGCTTAATAGCGACTTAAGAATATCTAAAACCATTCAACCCTGCGGTGACTTATAATTTCCCCAACAACGCAGGAGGGAATATGGAAGAAGGTTTCTACTGGATTCAGCACAACGGCAGGATTCAGGTTGCTTACTTCAGCAATGGCGTTACTGAAGACCTTGAGACGGGACTTACTTTTAATGGTATTTGGCATCTGACACAGGGTGACGACATCTGCGACAACGGAGAAGCTGAGGTGATTGAAGGCCCTCTCCCTCTACCATTTAGATGAATATATTCATCTGATTATGTGGCAGATTCTTCATACTGCACATATGCTTCTTAAGCATCCTGCGGAATGGATGTTTCTGAAAGCGTTTTTGTGGTGGATCCCCCTAAGCGGAGGGGCGGTTCAGCAGGACATTTCTCCAGAGTGTCCAACCAGCGCGCGGAAATGAATGCTGTGATCATTTCCACCGGGAGGCACCCGGCACCACTCCCTTAGTTATTGCCAACTTAGCTATTTATGCCTGCTTGTCCGAGCAGGTTTTTTTTTATTTCTCCCTTGTGTTTTGTAAGAGACCTCAGAGCTAAGAAAGGGTGCTAAACCTCAGTACGTGTTTTAGCAAAACGATCCTCGAAACATTACAAGCTCGTCTGAGACAAAAAAGCGCGGAGAACGACATCACTCCTCTCCGCAATAATAATTCCATCTTTTGCCCGATTGTCTTTCTTTTATCCACAAAAGCTAAAGTCATGACTTAATGTAAATAATAACAGCTTTAAACTATGAGAGCAGTTAATTTTTTTTTGTTTAAATGACTCTCCTTAAGGATTGTTTAATCTATTGCTTTCCTAAGGGAGAAAGAAGCGCCGAAGAGTATCAATCATCATCAGGCTGCCGTATGGCAGCCTTTTTTATTTTTATCAACAGCACCCGCACTTAGCGAGGTGAGAGACCATGAAAATGAATGATTCAGGGAACATCTTCACGCAGTTCTTCGCGTGGGTAGCAGCTCTGGCGTCAGCCATTGGATTTACCACTCAGGATCTGGTGTTCATGTTCTTTGGCGCTGCTGGTCTGCTTATCTCGCTAGCCTCGTACATTAACGGGCGGGTAGATGCAAACCGCAGGCGTAGAGAGGATGAGAAGCGAACAAAAATGGTCAATGACTACCTGAAAGGCGTTGGTGATAAACCCCTCCACGAGCGTCCCGCTGCTGCAAGCGTGGTCGTTGAGGCATTACAAAAGGAAGGTGAGTGATGGGATCCAGAGCAAAGTTGAGTACCGCAGTTCTAGGGCTGATACTGGCTGGTGCTCCTGCATCCGTAATCCTTGACCAGTTTCTGAATGAGAAAGAGGGTAACAGCCTCACGGCCTACAAAGATGGCGGCGGTATCTGGACTATTTGCCGCGGCGCAACGATGGTTGATGGTAAACCGGTTGTGGAGGGCATGAAATTGACTCAGGCCAAATGCAATCAGGTGAACGCCATCGAACGCAATAGGGCTCTGGCGTGGGTTGACCGCAATATTACGGTACCGCTTACCGAACCTCAGAAAGCTGGGATCGCTTCTTTCTGCCCGTACAACATCGGGCCGGGTAAGTGCTTCCCGTCCACGTTCTATAAGCGCATCAATGCCGGTGACCGCCACGGGGCATGCGAGGCAATTCGCTGGTGGATTAGAGACGGCGGCCGCGACTGCCGCCTGACTAAAGGCCAGAAGAACGGCTGCTACGGTCAGGTAGAACGGCGAGACCAGGAAAGTGCGTTGGCGTGCTGGGGGATCGACCAGTGAAAATTGATCCGGGTCTTATCGGCGTTTTCATTATTGCTGGCCTTTCGGTTGCCCTCGTTAAGAGCTGCTCGGAGGCCAGTAATCTTCAAAGCGAAAACGACGTTCTGCGAAGTGACAATTCTCTGCAGGGGCAGGTGATCGCTACCCAAGCATTCAACTTCAATCGATTCAATCAGGTTGCAGAACATGCCAATAGGCTTAACTCCCTGATTGATACCAGTACCGAAGAAACCGTAATCGAATACCGGGAGATTTTCCGCCGTGAAAAAACCTGTGATTTGCCTGTTCCTGCTGACATTGCTGGTGGGCTGCTCAAATACGCGCACCGTTTACGTGCCAGCGCCATGCACACCGATTCCAATGGACCTGACACAACCGATGATCGTGCCGTTGCCACCAGCTCCATGACGTATTGTCAGGCAGTCTTGTGGATTAAGCCGCTACTGGCCGTAATTGAGAAGGGCAACAATAATTTCGCTGGCATAAGGCAGATCGAGCAGGAAAGAAAGAACTAGGGATGGCTCATCCTTGAGCACACGGGTATTTCTGAACGACGGCTTTACCTGACATAGCAAAGCCTCCTTTAAATTTTAGAAAACACACAATATTTAGCAAGCGAAGCGCCACTATCCAAAAAAAAGCCCTCGCAAGGAGAGCTAAAGGAGTCTCAGTTTCACATGCTCTTTTTATCGATGATTCCCTGGAGTTGGCATTCTCCGCATCAGAGTCCTGAACAGTTTGGCAGTCAGGCAGTAATCAACAAGCATAAGCGCTAGTGATTAAGATAATCCTTACCTAATCATTTGGGCCGGGCAGTAACATCAAATGCTCTGATTATCCATAGGGCTGACATAGCGACTGTAAAGGTATAGAGTTGAGGTGTCTTTATGGAATGAGGATTAACATGAAAGGTAAAGTGATTATCGCTGCTATGGCTTTGGTTTCGTTCTGCGCTGTTGCTGAGGAAGGGCAGTATCTTTCTGACTTCGCCAGTGCAAAAAGCACGTCTAAGAGCTACTCCCAACTGATAAGTCAAAATAAACTACCTGCATGGGTAAAAAGTGGTGGCACAAGCACACCATCAACCGAAGTAACAGTTGCGGGCAAAAAGTATATTGCTCTGTCAGGGTGTAAACCACACAGTTGCCCAGAACAGAATATTGCTGTTCTCTACTCACCTGATAACGGTGATATCCATGGTGTGTTTTCTGATTTCAATGCAGAAAAGAACCAAGAGACATTGACCTGGTTAAACGTGGATCCGATTGATTCTGATGCGATGAAAAATGCGCTTTTCAATCGACTGTACGGCAATTAAATAACCCATGCTTCAAACTGTAATCTACCAGTTTGAAGCTTCAATACACGAATCAATCGTCTCACAGTGTGTTGGTCGCTCACATCGCACCCTCATTCCGCTTAACTTTAGCAATGAATTCCTCTGTGATTGATAGACCCGCTATGATTTCCGAGTTTAAGACGGAAGCACCAAATTTGCTTACAAGGTCAAGAAGAGTTTCATATGTCTGAATCAGTTCCATTAGATCGGAAATCACTAATTGATCATGCTCAGTGCGCAAATGAGACCGGGCAGAGGCTTGATGCACTATCCACTCGAGATTGGCCTTGATTTTCTGTACGTCATCGTAGTTATACATATTTCATAAACTTAAATCCTCATTTCAAGATTTCTTTGAGAAAAAATACTTCATTGCTTCAAATAGTGAAGCTGTGAGTGACGTCTAAAGTTCATTCAGTTTAGAGGTTACAATGGCTAAGCCGGACTGGGGCGAGCTGCAGAAGCGGTTCCTGTCTGATCACGCTGCTACTGGCATATCCCCTAAGGAATGGTGCGAGACACATAACCTTAATTATGTAAGTGCTCGTCGCTATATCAAGAAAACTGCTACGCAAAATACAAAAATTTACCCGCGAAAGATAGCACGCACTGCGCAGAAAGATAAAAGCGCAGATGAGCTGGTGGACATGGGAACCTGAAAGGCGTATGCGATCAGCTGCGGCGCTGGACTCATGCTGGAGGCAAACAGTGGAAAGGGTGAGTAACGCGCCGGGAGATTGAGCGCGAAGTCTGCATGTGGGACCAGAAATGAGCCGATTAACCGCAATCATCTGCGCTGTCGTTATCTGTCTGCTGCTTTCAATGGTTTGGGCGATTAACCACTATCGGGACAACGCCATCACCTACAAAGACCAGCGCGTTAAAGCTATCGAACAACTGACCCTGGCGAACGCCACCATCAAAGACATGCAGACTCGCCAGCGAGGTGTCGCTGCGCTGGATGCCAAATACACGAAGGAATTAGCTGATGCGAAATCTCAGATTGAAGATCTGCAGCGTTGCGTTAGCACTGGTAAGTGTGGGCTGCACGTCAACGCCAGATGTCCCGCGAATGGAGCGACCGGCACCAGCGGCGTGGGCGATGCTTCCGGCCCCCGACTTACTGACTCCGCTGAACGGGATTATTTCACCATCAGAGAGCGAATCGTCACAGTGACGAAGCAGGTGGGATATTTGCAGGACTACATCAAAGATCAGTGCCTGAAATAAAAAATTTTCGAGTGGTCATGTCGATTCATGACTATTAAAACGTATTCATAGCTATTAACTGGATACCTATATCTATCTGAATTTTAATGATTTAATTAAGCCTCGCTTACTGCGGGGCTTTTTTATGCGCATCTCACGCGCACATCAACGAGAGCCTTTCAGTAAGCGAGCCTGAGAAATGCCGTTATAGGTGGCGACCTCTCTCGGGCGGCTTTTCTGTGAGACAGGCTCACTTTCTAAAAGGTAAAGACGCTATGACAAATCAAACCGTGAATGTTTACGGCGTATCTGTCCGGGTTGACTCTGCAGGAAGATACAACCTTAACGATCTGCATGCAGCAGCTGTTGCCAATGGAGAGGCGACAGAATCACAAAGGCCGAACAAATTTATTCGAAGTGCAGCTGTAAAGCGTTTCGTTTCTGCACTGGACTCCAGAGGACAAAAATGTCGTCTGAAAGAAAATCAATCACTTAACATTGTGAATGGTGGTGTGAACCAAGGTGTTTGGGCGGCTGAATTATTAGCTATTCGCTATGCGGCATGGATTAAGCCTGAGTTTGAAATTCAGGTGTACGAAACATTCCGAGAAGCTGTTCTTAGTAGCATTACCAGCATGAATCGACTTAACCGCCTCGACTTGCTGATCGCGACGGAGACCAAAGAGGTCAGTGCCTGCGCTAGGGCAATGAACAAATGGGGCGTTGGTGGCCGCAAGAAACTACTCAACGGTGCGCGTGAGCGGATCGTCAGCCAGATGGACCCTGACATGGTCACGTTAATGGAAGAAAAAGCTAGCTAACCGGCTCACAATTGAGCGCGTTGATTAGAGAGCCACTATTACAACGGTTCAGCGTTATAAAACTCGTATATGGGTGGGTTTGATAGATTGATGGTGGTATTGTCATTGAAAACCAAAGGAGATTTTTAATGACAGATTATGAGATTGAGGACATTGCGGGGACTATGATTCCTTTTAGAGGCTTACAATTATTGTCGATTGGCCCGATGAAGAGGCTCGTTTGGCAATGGGAGGTCAATGGCAATCTAAGAAGTCACAGTGAAATTATTCAGGATGGGGTTGCTTTAAGTGCTTCGCAACTTAGTGAGCAGCTTGCCTCAGCTATTGAGGGTATAAAGGCTAAATACCCAGATGAAGAATTCATTAGGCATTAAGTGTCGAAAACATAAAATACAACCGCCTACGGGCGGTTTTTTTATTCCCATATGAATCGTGTCGTTTGTGGGGTGAAAGTTATGGTGGCTTGGTTCCAGTTTTTTCCGGCAAGAATTTTCTCTATGCATTGTGTAGCGTAAAGGGCATCTGGTGGAGTGAAAGATATATATTCGCTTTCGCTGGTTAACTTGAAGTCATGTATAGCTGCGATTGCCGTACGCCCGCCATTATCAATGCTCCGAAAACAAGTAATCCTCGCTTCGTAAAACGTGTCGGGCAAGCCCTCTAGCATGCATCCAGTGGCCCATTGCAAAAGCTTTTCATTTGAATACTCCGGCTGAGTGGTTGGAGCTTCCTGCTGCTTACTTATGAGCCGCTTAAATGTATTGAGAAAGGAAAACATGTCACCTCCTTGGTTTTTCAAAGTAAGCATAATATTGCAATCCACCCGGAGAGATCCATCGTGAGGGTAATATCCATGATAAGGGATAACGACAACGATATCCCCACCTGAGGATAAGCCCATGAAGCACTGAAGCGGATAGTCCGTAGCCGAAAGGCAATGCAGCGGTCATTAAACTGCCCCGAGTTGCGTGATGCCGAGAAGGTTTAGCAGACCGTCTTGGGGTAAATAAGGGGACATGCACCGGTAAAGCAGTACGAACGTCATACGCGCACCGATTATGAGCGGCGATGATGCGACAGCAACTCAAGGGTATGAGCGTGGCCACTCCGGGAGGTGGCAGCCATTACAAAGTTCACCTGCTGGTGGGCTTGATAATGTAAAAAGTGATTTGAAATCTTTAGGTTAGCCCCAATATCTCCATTTCCACAGATTGGCTGTGGGCAAAGGAGATTAGAATGCTTGAATTGCATACAACAATACTGACCGGGCCTTGTGATAAGTTCGAACTATACAGTGATGGCCCCCACTCTTCGAAAATTAAGCGAGTTATGTTTTACCGATTTAGGAATCCGGACCATATACCTGGTCGAGCCCATTGGGTATACGAATGTGATATAAATATTGAGAGCTTTGTCAAAAATTCGAATGAGCCTTCTACTCTGTTAAATGGTCATAAGGACAATAGCGTAGATAACATCAAAGCGTACTGCGAGCAGTATCAGCACAGGGAATAGCGAAGCATTAGAATTTCGCTAAATTACCAACATTAGATTTCACAGAGCCACTGGCATCCGCTGGTGGCTTTTTTATTGGAGTAGCAATGGCAAAACCGGACTGGGGCGAGCTTCAGCAACGGTTCCTGTCCGAACATGCCGCAACCGGCGTATCACCAAAGGAATGGTGTGAAACGCAGGGACTGAACTACGCGACTGCCCGCCGATATATAAAAAAACCTTCTGCGCAAACTGCGCAAAAGCCTGCGCAGAAAAAAATGCGCACTGCGCAGAAAGATAAAAGCGCAAATGAGCTGGTGGATGATGATGGACTTACTGCTCAGCAGCGCTTATTTGTCGCGGAGTACCTGAAGGACAACAACGCCACGGCAGCCGCCGCACGTACTGGTTATAGTGACCCAAACTACGGTCGTCAGCTCATAGCGAATCCTAACGTTGCGCAGGCCATTGCGCAGCAGCAGAAAGCCTCAATTGCGCGCACGCTTGGCAGTGCCGATGAAGTGCTTGAGCAGATGTGGCAGCTCGCTACCTTCGATGCCAATCAGCTGTCGCAGTATCGCCGCGGCGCGTGTCGTTACTGCTGGGGTTTCGGTCATCACTACCAGTGGCGGGATGCAGTTGAGTTTGAAGAGAAAAGACTCGAGGCTGTTGAGCGTGACAGGCGTGAACCCGAAGATTCCGGCGGCTATGGCTACGACCACAACCGAGAACCAAATCCAGAATGCCCGCGCTGCAACGGCGATGGTATTGGCCAGCCTTACTTCCCTGACACGCGCAAACTTCCGGCAGCTTCCCGTCTCGCTTACTCCGGCGTGAAGGTCGGCAAAAATGGCGTCGAAATTACAGCCATCAGCCGTGAAAGAATGTTCGAAGCGGTAATGAAGCGACTTGGCCTGGCCGATAGCGAGTTCGCCCAGCGCCTGCAGCAGATTGAAATCGAACGCCGGCAGCTTGAGGTCGAGAAACTCCGTAAAGAGCTGGCCGGTGATGGTGAGGACGATGAACCGACCCCAGTGCAGATCAATATCAACGTAGTGGATGCGAGGGCAGACGATGGGGATCAACCCGACACTTAACATTCCTCAGGCGCGTTTCCTCGCGATGCAGCACAAATTCAAAGCCTACGTTGCCGGGTTCGGTTCCGGTAAGACATGGGTGGGTTGTGGCGGCATCTGCAAAGGGATGTGGGAACACCCGAAGATTAATCAGGGTTATTTCGCGCCGACGTACCCGCAGATCCGTGACATCTTCTACCCGACGATTGAAGAGGTGGCCTTTGACTGGGGCTTGAACGTCAAAATCAATGAGGGGAACAAAGAGGTTCACTTCTACGAGGGGCGGCGATACCGCGGGACAACCATATGCCGTTCGATGGAGAAACCAGGCTCAATAGTCGGCTTCAAAATCGGTAACGCGATGGTAGATGAGCTGGACGTCATGGCCGCAGCCAAAGCGCAGCAGGCCTGGCGAAAAATCATCGCTCGTATGCGTTACAAGGTTGATGGGCTACGTAATGGCATTGATGTAACGACGACGCCAGAAGGGTTCAAGTTCGTCTACCAGCAGTTCGTGAAGGCTGTACGTGAAAAGCCCCAACTGGCAGCCCTGTATGGGCTGATTCAGGCCAGCACATTCGACAATGCGAAGAATCTACCGCCTGATTACATTCCATCGCTGCTTAGTTCTTACCCTGACGAACTGATTCAGGCCTATCTGCGCGGGAAGTTCACCAACCTTAACAGCGGGACCATTTACCACACCTTTAACCGCAAGCTGAATAACTGTTCTGACGAGATTCAGGACGGGGATCCGCTGTTTATCGGTATGGACTTCAACGTTGGAAAAATGGCCGCGATTGTTCACGTTAAGCGTAATGGTCTGCCGCGCGCGGTCCGTGAGCTGGTGAAGGTCTACGACACGCCAGCGATGATTAAGCGTATCCAGGAAGAGTTCTGGCGCTACGAGGATGGCCGATACGTTAAAAGCCGGGAGATTTACATCTATCCGGATGCCTCTGGCGACTCCCGCAAGTCCCAGAACGCCAGCAAGACCGATATTGCTCAGCTCAACGATGCCGGATTCAGCGTCATTGTTGATGACGCCAACCCGCCGGTTAAAGACCGCATCAACTCGATGAACGCCATGTTCTGCAATGCCAACGGTGAACGCCGCTATCTGGTTAACGTTCAGAACTGCCCGGTTTACACCGAGAGCCTCGAGCAGCAAATCTGGGCGGCCAATGGCGAACCGGATAAAACAGCGGATAACGATCACCCCAATGATGCTGGTGGGTACTTCATCGTGAAGGATTACCCGATCGTGAAGCCGGCATACTCAATCACCATGGACACCACTTTCTGATATGGCAAACGACGACATCACCTGGGTTCGACCAGAACACCGGGCGGCTTCTGCTGCCTGGCGGAAATACAGGGACTTTTGCAAAGGGGCTGAGGCCGTAAAAGCGGCGGGTAATAAGTACCTGCCTTATCTCGACCCAACCGATAAATCCACGCGCAACCGTAAGCGTAATGAGGACTATCTAAGCCGCGCGGTGTTTTATGCGATTGCCGGTAATACGAAGATCGGCATGCTTGGGATGGCGTATCGCAAGGACCCCACGTTTAACGGTCCTGAAAAGCTCAAATACCTGTTAGACAATGCTGACGGTGCCGGTACCAGCATCTATCAGCAGTCGCAGCTGGTGACCGAGAACGTGCTGGAGGTGGCACGAGAGGGGCTTTATGTTGACTACGCAGAAGCATCCGATGAGGCGATCATCCTCCGCTATCCGGCAGAGAACATAATCAACTGGCGAACAAAGAGAATTAACGGACGCGATCAGCTGGTGCTGGTGGTACTGCGCGAATGCGTAGAAGAGCCGGATGGCTACGCTTACAAGGATGAAATCCAGTACCGAGAGCTGGCGCTGGAAGAAGGGCGGTTCATCTGTCGGGTATGGCGCCGGGCTGGTGGCACTGCAAGCGGAACCTACACCGTTGACAGTGAGTACCACCCTAAGCCGAAAGGAAAGGACTACTGGGACGAAATCCCTTTCACCTTTGTCGGTGCTCAGAACAACGATCCCACTATCGATGATTCACCGTTGGCTGCGCTGGTGGAGATAAACCACGGTCATTACCGTAACAGTGCTGACTATGAGGACAGCGTGTGGTTCTGTGGCCAGGTGCAGCCGTACATGACCGGGCTCGATACCGGCTGGCGCGATCACCTCGAGAAGAAGGGCGTGAAAATTGGTTCCCGATCACCGCTTTTGCTTCCCAAGGAGGGCTCGTTTGGCTATGCCCAGGCGCAGCCGAACATGCTGGCTAAAGAGGCCATGGACAGTAAGCGCGATTACATGGTGCAGCTGGGCGCCCGACTGATTGAGCAGAACGCCACGGCGAAGACTGCTACCCAGGCGAGTGGTGAGCAAACATCCTCAACATCAGTGCTCGGTATCTGCGTCTCAAACGTTTCTGAGGCCTATACGCTGGCACTGGGATGGTGTGCGAAATATCTCGGCATCAAGGGTGAATCGACGAGCTACACTATCAACCAGGAATTCATTGCGAAGGTTGCCGAGTCGGGCATGGTGACGGCAATCGTCAACGCCTGGCAATCCGGTGCGCTGCGTGATAGCGATATGATTCGCGCACTGCAGAAGCTTGACCTTATCGACCCGGCGGACAGCCCGGACGAAGTGATTGATGCACTTCGCAATCAGGCACCCACGATGACGGGAGGTTGAGATGCCAACCGTCAACGAAAGCCTGCGCGATGAGTCGATCGCACATTCCGTCTGGTTAAGCCGCTACGCCACTGGGGTAGCAAACCGGATGGTGAAACTGCTTAACGAGACGGACGCAGAAATCTCTGCCCGTCTGCTGGATGCGCTGGACAGGCTACCGGCCGATAGCTTCACGGTTACACGTCTGGAAAGCTTGCTCGGCAGCGTACGTGAACTTAACCATCAGGCTGTCGCTTCGATGCAGGCCGGGCTGGAAGGGGAACTGCTGGCGCTTTCCAGGAACGAGGTCAGTTATCAGCTCAGCCTGTTCGATTCCCTTCTGCCATCACAGGTCCTGTCTCACTATCCGTTGCAGGGCATCACCGCCGATATGGTGTATGCCGCGGCGATGGCGCAGCCCTTTCAGGGGCGGCTGATGAGTGAGTGGGCGGAGAATCTGGAATCGGACAGGTTGGCGCGGATAGTGAACGCCGTCCGCAGGGGGTATCTTGCCGGCGACTCGGTAGAAACAATCGCGCGCAGTGTTCGCGGCCACGCCAATAAAGATTATCGCGACGGCGCGCTGCAGATGAGCAGGGCAAACGCCGCCAGCATCGCTAAAACAGCTGTGAATCATCTGGCTGCCACAGCACGCAACAGCTTCACCAGCGCCAACAGCGATATCGTAAAAGGTAAGCAGTGGCTGTCCACACTGGACAATAAAACCAGCCACGACTGCATTATTCGTGACCTGCTGCGCTACACACTGGATAACAAACCGGTCGGGCATAAGGTGCCTTACCTTCAGGGACCCGGGAAGATTCATTTCTGCTGCCGTTCTACCGAAACCCTGATCCTCAAGTCGTGGCGCGAACTTGGCATCGATATCGACGAGATGGACGAGGGGACTCGTGCCAGCATGGATGGGCAGGTACCGGGGAAAACCTCGTATCTGGAATGGCTCGCACGCCAGCCGGCACAACGCCAGGATCAGGTTCTGGGTGCCGAGCGTGGCCGTCTGTTCCGCTCGGGTGAAATCGACCTGGCTGATATGTTCACTGACAAAGGCGAATGGATCAGCCTGGAACGTCTGAAACAGCTCTCAGGCACAGACAACTAACAATCACATCTTACTCCACGCCCTGGCATCCGCTGGGGCTTTTTTATGGGCGAGGCCCGGCAAAATCCCGAGGGGAAATTATGTTAATTCGAAACATGCTTCTGAAATATTACGCACCAGAAAGCGGCGGTGAGGGCGGCGGTGGCGGTGGTATCGAAATCACTCCTGAAATCCAGAAGCTGATTGATGAGCGTGTGACCAGCGAAGTCACGGGACTGAAATCGAAAAACTCTGAGCTGCTGGGAACCATTAAGCAGCAAAAAGAAACTCTGTCACGCTTCGATGGTATCGATCCTGATGCAGTGCGCGGGATCCTCCAGCGTTTTTCCGACGACGAAGAGGCAAAGCTGATTGCCGCCGGAAAAATCGATGAGGTGCTCGATAAGCGCACCGAGCGTCTGCGTGCTGACGTTGATAAGCAAATCAAAGCCGCAAATGAACGCGCCGACAAAGCCGAAGCGTTCTCCAACAAATTCCGGGATCGAGTTCTGGGGGATGCAATCCGTGCAGCAGCGTCCAAAGCTGGCGCGCTGCCGGAAGCATCTGACGATCTGATCCTACGTGCCAAAGGCACATTCCAGCTCAACGACGAAGGCGAGGCCGTAGCAGTTGATGCAAATGGCGATGTTCTGTTCGGTAAAGACGGTAAAACTCCACTAAGCCCACTTGAGTGGGCGGAGTCTCTTAAGGAGACGGCTCCGCATCTCTTCCCTCGCGCAGAAGGAACCGGCGCGGGCGGACACAAACCAAACGGCGGTGGCAGCCTGAAACGTTCCGAAATGAGCGCCAGCGACAAAGCGGAATACATCCGCAAGCATGGCCAGCAGGCCTTCCTCAAACTTCCGAAATAAGGGATTAACCCATGTCTACCACTGTTAATAGTGACCTGATCATTTATGACGATCTGGCGCAGACCGCTTTCCTCGAGCGCCGTCAGGACAACCTGGCAATTTTCAACGCGTCCTCCAACGGTGCGATCCTGCTAGATAACGAGCTGATTGAAGGCGATTTCCGCAAGCGTGCCTTCTACAAAGTGGGCGGCTCAATCGAATCGCGTGACGTTAACTCCACCGAAAAGGTGACGGGTAAGAAGATTGGCGCCGGTGAAGCCGTATCCGTCAAAGCACCGTGGAAATACGGTCCATACGAAACTACTGAAGAAGCGTTCAAACGCCGCGGCCGCTCGGTTGATGAGTTCTCAGAAGTAATCGGCACTGATGTGGCTGACGCGACGCTGGAAGGCTACGTGAAATACGGCCTGAAGGCGCTAACGGCTGCTATTGGCGCCAACGCCGACATGGTCGTAACCGCCGATATCGAAACAGACGGCAAGAAGACCCTGACACGAGGCCTGCGTAAGTACGGCGACAAGTTCAACCGTGTCGTGCTCTTCGTTATGCACTCCGCCACTTACTTCGACATCGTGGATGAGGCGATCGCAAACAAAATCTACGAAGAAGCGGGTGTGGTGGTTTACGGCGGGCAGCCAGGCACCCTGGGCAAACCTGTGCTGGTTACCGACACCATGGACGCTGATGCGATCCTTGGGCTCGTAGCCGGAGCGGTTACCGTCACCGAGTCTCAGGCGCCGGGGTTCCGTTCCTACGACATCAACGATCAGGAAAACCTGGCAATCGGGTACCGTGCTGAAGGCGTTGTGAATGTCGACTTGCTGGGCTACAGCTGGGACACCTCGAAAGGTGACAACCCGGACCTGACTAAAATCGGCACCGCAGGCAACTGGAAGAAGCATTTCACCAGCAACAAATCAACGGCAGGCGTGCTGATCAAACTGGAATCCGCAGCGGGGGAGTAACGCTGTCAGCGGATAAAACCTCCGCAACCGCTGACAGCACCGATGCGGTCACCATTTCCCTGAAGTACACGCTAAACGGCGCAGGTGTTTCCGGTAAAACTGTTGTATGGAGTTCAACGGGCGGCACGCTCAGCACGGCCAGTTCTCAGACCGGTTCTGCTGGTGGGGCGACGGTCAAACTTACCTCTGATATGGCAGGTACTTTCACAGTCACCGGTACTGTTGATGGTATTGCTAAATCGAGTGAGGAAATCACCTTCAACGCACCTGCTGCAGGCTAACCGATGGGGCGTAAGCCCCATTCAACGGAAGTTCAGATGATTATTACTGATATTACCGCCGCTGACGTTAACAGTTACGCCAGCGAAGATGAACTGGCGTCATTTGCCGCGCTGAGAGGGATTGAGCTGCCTGAAAAGCTCGCACCGTTGCTGATTAAGGCGATGGACTACCTGGAAGGGCTTGATTGGGTAGGTTCCAAAGCAGACCCTCAACAGTCTCTGGCCTGGCCACGCGCAAATGTCAATCTGGATGGACACGACTTCCCACCCGACCAAGTGCCGCGGCAGGTTATCACCGCACAATGCATGCTGGCTATCGAGGCAATTGATGGCGATTTGCTTTCAAGCGTTCGTGAGGCCGCGGTTAAAACCGAACGTGTCGAAGGCGCCGTTACCATGACCTATGCGGTTGCCGATGGTGAGGTGTTCACACCATCCTACCCGGCGGTAATGGCTATTCTCGGCGACCTGGCTGGTGGGCGTGGATATGAAATCAATGCTTTCGCGGAGCGCGCGTAATGACCATCAACTATCAGCGAATGCAGGCGACAACGACTCGTATGCTCAAGCAGAACGGCATTGCATACAACGTCACGCGTAAGGGCACGTTAATCGTCATCGGTGGTGTGGAACATCGTTCCGATGATATCCAGTTCACCGCCATAGGAGTGAAGACGGATTACGCGCCAGGCGAAATTGATGGAACCGTCATTGAAAACGGCGATGTTCGGATTGTCTTCACCGCTGAGAAGGAAATTAAAACCGGCGATCTGATCGTCGTGGACGGCGTAAGCCACCGCGTAGTTAAACCTAACCCCGTGAAACCGGGTGCGGTGGTGCTCTGCTACAAATCTCAGTTGAGGACATAGCATGAGCGATAATAAGGCGTTTACGGCTGCCATCACCGCGTTCGTGGACAAAGCCAAAGCGAATCAGGAAGCGGTCGTACGTGCTGTCGGCATTCGGATCCTTAATCAACTGGTGATGATGTCACCTGTCGGCAATCCCGAACTCTGGGGCATCAACCAGACGGCAGCTTCTTACAATCAGGCGGTATACGACCATAACGAAGCGCAAAAATCGGACCCTGCCAACCTGACCAAAACAGGACGGCTTAAGAAAAAGGCACGGCTGGTGGATGGGATGGATATCAAAGCGCCGCCCGGATATACCGGTGGACGGTTTCGGGGCAACTGGCAGGTGTCTTTTGATGCACCGACAACAGATGAAACAGGCCGTATTGATAAAACCGGAAATCTGACAAAAGCAGCAGGGAATAACACGCTGTCGCTGTTCAAAGTCGGGATGAAGGCTATTTATTTCTGCAACAACGTCCCTTACGCGTATCGACTGGAGATGGGGCACTCTTCCCAGGCTCCGGGAGGGATGGTACGCATTACTGCTGCTGAGTTTCAGCGATTTTTTGAGGATGCAGTAAGGGAGGTGACTAAATGATCCCCGATATCGCGGCGGCGCTGGCCGCCAGGCTCGGCGAGTGGGCTGATGCTGAAGGTATCCCGGTTGCCTGGGAAAACGTGCCTTTTACACCGCCGTCTGATGGGCTCTATCTTGCAGTCCATGACATGCCCGCCACGCCGCGTACGCTGGACCTTGGATTGCACTGCCGCATTTATTCAGGTGTATACCAGATTAACGTTGTGGCCCCAGCAGGCACTGGCCGTACCTCCGTCGTTGCCCTGGCGAGCAGAGTGGCGGAATTGTTCCCCGAGGGGCAGGAAATTGCAGGCAAAGACTTTACCTGTTGGATTAGCAGCGCACCTGGCATATTCCGCGGCGTCCCTACACCTCTGTCCTACACCATTCCTGTCAGCCTGAATTATCGGGCAGACATTACCAGCTGATTCCCCTCTGATGTCCCACAACTGACCGGCCTTGAGCCGGTTTTCCCGTTTCTGAAGGAGAAACCATTATGGGCTTTGCACTGCCTAACGGCGCTCATGTTTATCTGGCGTCGGGCTACGGCCCGGCCATTACTTTCACCGGCGCGACGAATGCTGAGCACGCGGTGATCACCGTCAGCGCCGCAGACGATATCGCGGTCGGCGATATCGTTCACGTTAACTGCAACTGGTCGGGTATTGATAACGTTATCGCGAAAATCGACGCGATTGCGGAGAATGCTGTCACTCTTCGCAATATCAATACCACCAACAAAAACAAATATGCTGCTGGTGGCGGTACCGGTTCGATCCGCAAGGTGCTTGAATGGACCGAGTTGCCGCAAATCACTGAGGTATCGAAATCCGGTGGCGATCAGAACACAACGCAAATTCAGTTCCTCAGCGATGATCGCCAGCGCAACCTGAACACCTATAAATCCGCAGTCTCGCAGACCTACTCGATCGCGCATGACTCCACGCTCCCGGTATATCCATTGCTGCGCCAGCTGGACGAAGACGAAGAGACCGTGGCGGCTTACATGTACGTGCCGAAGGCGAAGGAGAACCGTTACTGGGCAGCCACGGCATCTTTTGACGACACGCCGACTACTGCGGTTAACGAGGTAGAGACAGTAAGTGTGGTACTGAACCTGCAGTCACCGGCGATGACGTTCTACAAGGTGACTGACGCTGCCGCCTGACCCGTCAGAGCTTTCAATATTCTATGCCTCCCTTTGCGGAGGCTTTTTTTTCTTAAGAGGTATCAATGGCGACTAAATTCACCCTTCAGCCCAAACCAACTTTCAAGGCCAACGTCTCGATCCCGCGCGCTGGGGATGAAGATGGCGTGCTTACTTTCACGTTTAATCACAAGCCACTTAAAGAGCTGGCTGATCTGGAAAAACTGGAAGGCAAAACCGCCACTGATTTTCTGATGGAAATTATTTCTGGCTGGGCGCTCCCCGATGCATTCAACGCGGAAAACCTGTCGGTGCTGCTGGAAAACTATCCGGCGGCGATGAAGGCCATCCCGGAAACCTACTACCGAGAGCTGATGGGGCAGCGCGAAAAAAACTGATAGCGGTTGCCTCTGCATTCTATACGCCTGAACCCACAGCGGCAGACCTGGCGCCATATGGCCTTTCCCCGGATGACTACGACGATCAATACATCGAAGTCTGGCCAGATGTATGGCCTTCATTCCTGGTGTTTCAGGCTGTCAGCACGCAGTGGCGCACGGGCATGGGAGGCGCATCAGGGCTTGATTACAACGTGCTGCCCTGGGTGATGCGCCTGCACCACGTAGAGGACGAGGCAACCGCACTTTCGGACATCCGAATCATGGAGAGCGCCGCACTAAAAGTTATGCATAAAGAGAGGGCGGAATGAGTAACGATATCGCCACGATTTCCCTGCGCGTAAATACCAGTGAGCTGGAGCGCGGTAACCAGGCACTGGATCGCTTTCAGGAGACCGCGTCCGCCGCGGCAGGTAAAGCGGATGACCTGAACAGCACGTTCCGCACCGGTATCGATAACCAGAAGAAAAACAGCGAAAGCCTGAAGCAGCAGCGTCAGGAACTGCAGAACCTGCTGAATAAAATCAGCCCGGTAAACAAGGCGCTGGATGAACTGGACACTATCCAGGAGAGCCTGGCGAAATTTCGCGGTAAAGGGCTGGTGGGAGACGAGGACTTTACTCGTTACAACAGCGTGCTTGAGACGACGCGGGCAAAACTGGCACAGGTAATGGAGTCTGAAACCGCAGAGGGTCGGGCTCGCATTGAACAGGCTCAGGCAGCGCAGCGTGCAGCTGCGGCGGGCAAAACCTTTATCGATTCGCTGGAGGAGCAGGTCACAGCAATCGGAAAAACGCGCGCAGAACTGTTAGAGCTAAAAGCTGCCCAACTCGGCGTATCCGATCGTGCTGCACCAATGATCGCAAAGCTGAAAGAGCAGGAGGATGCGTGGAAGTCTGGGGCTATCAGCGCGGGGCAATACCGCAATGCTATGCGTTATCTCCCGATGCAAATTACCGACATTGTGACCTCACTGGCTTCCGGTATGCCGGTTTATATGGTTGCTATTCAGCAGGGCGGTCAGCTACGTGACTCGTTTGGCGGTGTAGGCAATGCGCTGAAAGCGATGTTGTCGATGGTGACCCCTGCCCGAGTGGCAATTGGCGGCCTGGCCGGTGCTGTACTGATTGCGGCCAAAGCGGGATCGGACTACTTCACCGCCTACGACGAAATCAACAAGGCCATTATCAGGACTGGCAACATTGCCGGCACGTCAGCGCTCCAGATCATGGCTTCCTCCCAGTCTATTGCTGCCTCTACTGGCGCTACTATAGGAACCGTTCAGAGTTTGATGACTGAGCTGGTTGGCATTGGATCGCTGACACAGCAGCAACTTGAAAAAGCAGCGGGCTCCACGGCGCTGGCGGTTCAGACCGGTATAGTCTCGGCGCAGGACATCACCAAAGCCTATAAGGACATCGAAAAAGACCCTGTTAAAGCGCTGCAGAGTCTCAACGAACAATATAATTTCCTGACAGTTTCACAACTTAAGCATGTTGACGATCTGATAAAGCAAAAGGACCAGACCGCGGCTGTTACGCAGGCTATGGACCTGTTTGGCGATACGATGGCAAAACGTGGAGAGCAGGCTTACGACTCGCTGACACCGTTTGGTCGCCTGTGGCTGGATATCAAGGGCTGGGCGTCTGAGGCCATGCAGAGTATCGGTCAGTGGGTAGCTGAGCTGGCATCAAACACTCTGAAGGAATTCAACGCAATTTATTACAGCGTTGCGATCGTTTTCCAGAAGCTGAACCAGATCATTTCATCCTCTATCGCTGCCGCGATTAACCTCGTTCCCGACTGGGCGAAAACAGATACTTTGCAGGGATGGCAGGACTACAACGAACAAATGGCCGGCGCTTATGGCGACAGCGTCTCTCAGCTGAAAAAAGACTGGGATGCCGCTGATATCAGTGCAGGTAAATACCTCGATACGACCAGAAAGATAAGTACCGCAACCACCCAGAAGGATCGGGAAGGAGTCGCTTCTTTTGGTAAAAAGACGCAAACCGGAAAGCAGGGCACTTTATCGGCTGGCGATCGCAGCACGGATGCTGCCCAGGCCGAGTTGCTGGCGCTTCAGTCTCAGTTACGCGCGCTGCAGCAGCATAAAGGGCTGAACGACACTATCAGCCAGCAGCGCAAAGATCTGTGGACGACTGAAGCGAAATTTCAGGTGCTGGAGGAGGCCTCCCGATCTCGCTCTCTGACAAAGCAGGAGCAATCCCTGCTGGCGAGTAAAGACCAGGTGCTTCAGTTGGCACGGCAGAAAGCCCTGTTAGGTGATCAGATTACCGCACAGGAACAGCTGAACAAGCGAATGGATACCTCGCAGAAATACGTCACACAGATGGCAGAGAAGCAGGCTGCATTAGTGAACGGTGCCGGGATGAGTGACCGTCAGGCTCAACGTGAGCTGGCAAAGAGCCAGCTTTCCTCTGGCTGGTTCAACTCCGGCGGCACGCTTGACGACGAGGGCTATCAGAAGCAGCTTAAGGCGGCGAATAATTACTATGATGCAGAGGACAGGTTGCGTGGCGACTGGTTGACCGGCGTGAAAAAGGGTTGGGCTGAATTTGAGGACAGCGCGACTAATGTTTACTCGCAGGTGCAGACGATTACCAGCAATGCGTTCACCGGGATGGCCAGCACGCTCACCGACTTTTTTACTACAGGTAAATCTAACTTCTCAGACTTCCTTTCTACTTTCCTCAAGGGCATCGCCCAGATGCTGACACAACTGGCTTTGGTTAATGGAATGAAGTCAGCGTTTGGTGGAACGGGTATCGGTGCGTTCTTTGGTTTCTCTGGTGGTGGTCTGGTGCCGGGATTTGATAGCGGCGGTTACACCGGTGATGGCGGTAAATACCAACCGAAAGGCGTAGTTCATGGTGGTGAGTTTGTATTTACGAAGGAAGCAACCAGTGCACTTGGTGTTGGCAATCTCTATGCGCTTATGCGTGGAGCTCAGGGGTATGCAAACGGCGGCTACGTCGGAAACGCACCGATGTTCGGGTTACAGGGAGGTAGTTCCGCTATAAATGTTAATGTCGGTGGTGTTGTGATTCAGGGACGTGAGCAACCAACGACAAGGTCGGCTCCAGCAAATAATGTGGATATCATCAAACAGCTCAAGCCGGCAATAGTTAACGTAATATCTGAGCAGGCGCAGCGGCCGGGGACGCCTTTATGGAATGCAATAAAAGGAACGCGATGAAGCTTAGTCAGTCCTTCGAAATACCGTTCCATGGCTCTAACGATTAGCACGACAAACAGCCTACTCAGGTGGGCTGTTTGTCGGTGATCAGTTGTAATAACTTACAATGCTCGTCAATTGCATCCCATATCATATCCTGCTGATCTCCATCCCACTCTTCAACCATCGCTAGTTCAGAGCGGAACTGTTTGAGCCTGATGTTAATGGCGGCTATTTCATTGCGGCCACATTTCTTAGCCATTTTAATCAATGATGCTTCAGGTGTCTTTTCATAGGGAGACAGCCCGGCCCGCGCTTTAATATATAGTGTCGTCAGTCTGTTCATAGGACTTCAATCGCGAATATTGGGTTGCTCTAACCTAAATTTATAGTGGGGTGTTTTTAACTGCCTGAGACAGGTATCTTTCCATAACCCGCATTTTGCTAGATATGTGAAGGGGTGACCGCTTCGACTTTTTTTGAGTTTTTTTATCAAATCACAAAAACGCACGGTTCGTCGACAACATTTCAAAAGATTAATATTAAACGAATCCCACTACTGTTCTTTGTGATAACTAACCCTTCAATCGTAGGTATTTAGCATTCTTTCTATGCGATAATAGTGTTAATGCAATGAATGGATGAAGGGCGATGGGATTTTCATATTGGTTTACCGTATGTGCTTGTTTTTTGATTGGTCCTATAACATTGGTTCAGTCTTTCGGCTACCTGCGCAAGGGAATCTATACCAAAACATTCAAGGGAACGAGTCGAAAGGAGTACATTCACAAGGATGCCAGGCCCTTTGAATACTGGTTCAGCATTATCTTTGAGTTTGGAGCGAGCTTCTTGCTAATTGGCGTAGGATTCTGGCTCTTAAGGGATATCCCCGCTGTCAACGAATGGTATGCTGAAATCCGCGCGATGTTACCTTATTGATTTTATGGCCAGACAGCACTTCAACGTTACTCCATTTAAGAACACATCATTTTTGTTAAGCAATTGACCCGCTTCGGCGGGTTTTTTTATACCCGGAGGAAAGTTGGCGATCGAAACATTTATCTGGCGAACCCAGATTCAGGCGGGCATGGAAGGGGAGTTTACTTACGTAACGCGCTCTGCTTCCTTTGGAGACGGCTTTGAACAGATCGCCGGTGAAGGCATCAATCCTGAAAAACAGTCATGGCCGATGACCTTAACGGGAAAAAAGGCAGAGATGCTCGATGTGCTGAGTTTTTGCCGCAAGCACATCACAAAATCCTTTATCTGGACGTCTCCTGTTGGCGAAACCGGTTTATACCGGATTGAAGCTGATTCCATTAAAGCCCAGCCGCTATCCAGCAAAGTGATGACCATAAAAGCAACCTTCAAACAGGCATACGCACCATGATTACTGAAGATTATCAACGCCTCGAACCGGGTGAAAAAATACGTCTTCTTGAGGTAGACGGTTCTGCGTTTGGTCTGGACGATGTCCTGCGCTTTCACGCTTATAACCTCCCGCATACTGAAGAAGAGATTGCGGCTGCTGGTGGCGACGAATCAAAGTTAAAGGCGAAGAGTATCTGGTGGCAGGGCGAAGAGTTTGGTGCCTGGCCATATAAGCTAGAGGGACTGGAAGCTTCAACCGATGGCAGTAGCGCCCAGCCGACTCTCACCGTTGCCAACATTGACAGCTCTATCACTGCGCTCTGTCTGGCCTATGACGATATGCTGCAGGCCAAAGTTACGATTCATGACACTTTTGCGCATTACCTGGATGCGCGCAATTTCCCGGATGGAAATCCCACAGCAGATCCCTTGCAGGTGAGGAAGCGGGTTTTCTATATCGACGGTAAAAATAGCGAGCTTCCCGGTGAAAGTATCGAGTTTGTTCTTACCAGCCCGATGGATCTACAGGGATTGATGATCCCGACCAGGCAGCTGCATTCCCTTTGCACATGGTGCATCCGGAATAGGTACCGCACCGGCGATGGGTGCGATTATGCCGGCACGCTTTACTTCGACAGAAACAACAATCCGGTAAGTGATCCCTCATTGGATGAATGCAACGGCACGCTCACCGCCTGTAAGCTCCGGCATGGAGACGGCAACGAACTGCCGTTCGGTGGGTTCCCTGGCACGTCTTTGATCAGGAGTTGATATGCGTCAGAAAACCATCGATGCGATTATGGCTCATGCTGCAGCTGAGTATCCTCGCGAGTGTTGCGGCGTGGTGGCGCAGAAAAGCCGTGTTGAACGTTATTTCCCGTGCCGGAATCTTGCCGCTGCGCCGGAGGACAATTTTGTACTTTGCCCCGAAGACTATGCAGCTGCAGAAGACTGGGGGAAGGTGATCGCCATCGCTCACAGTCACCCGGATGCCACGACGCAACCGAGCGAGCTGGATAAAGCGCAATGCGATGCAACCCTTTTACCCTGGCATATCGTGAGCTGGCCGGAGGGGGATTTACGGACCATCCAGCCGCGTGGAGAACTGCCGCTGCTGGGGCGCCCGTTTGTGCTTGGTCACTTCGACTGCTGGGGTCTGGTGATGAGCTATTACCGGCAAACGCACGGGATAGAGCTTCACGATTACCGGGTCGATTATCCCTGGTGGGAAAACGACTACCCAGACAACTTCTATCAGGATTGCTGGTATGAGTGCGGATTCCGTGAATTCGACGGGCCGCCAAAACCTGGCGATATGGTGATCATGCAGGTTCAGGCTGATAAGTGGAATCATGCGGGGATTCTGCTGGAAGGCAACATGCTACTGCATCACCTTTATGGGCATCTGAGCCAGCGCGTGCCGTATGGAGGTTACTGGATGGAAAGGACCATGAAGATACTCAGACATAAAATTTTATTAGGGCGCGGTTAAAAACTGAGCGCCACATTCAAGGGGGCCGAAATATTACAGCAATCTTTGTTGTCGTGCATTCCAACCAAGTCATGCATTTTGTGCAAAAAGTGCTATTTTTGGCCTTCTTGAACTCTTCAAGCAGATCATAGGCACAGCCTATCTCCTGAGAAAGTGATAATAGTTTACTATTACCTGAGGGGTAAGTTCTGCGAAAAGGTGGCTAACTTGCAAAATGGCCACGATAAAGTTCGTCGAACTTGCATCTATCTTCAGACATGGGCCCATTGCTCAAAAATGAGCAATGGTATTAAATAACTCCATATATATAGCTGCGGCTATCAAGATGGAGGTGTGTTTATGCTTACTTGTTTTGATGTTGCCGACTACTTCTTGGCGCATTGCGATGAAGAAAGTGGCGACATTATCTCGAACATGAAAATTCAGAAGCTTGCCTATTATGCGCAAGGATTCTCCCTTGCATTACTAGGGAAACCTCTATTTGATGAAAAAATTGAGGCGTGGATGCATGGTCCGGTAGTACCGGAGCTTTACCATCGCTTTAAGGAGCATGGGAATGGCGCTCTTCCAGTTCCGCAGGCAATTGAACTGGACAAGTTTTCTGAGGACGAGATCGAATTGCTAGATGAAGTCTACAAGGTTTATGGCCAGTTCTCAGCATGGAAGCTTCGCAACATGACACATGAAGAGGCTCCTTGGAAACAGGCGTATGTCGAGGGTGCTCCGAGCCAGGAAATTAAACCCGATACAATGTTAGATTTCTTTAAAACTCTGATTAATTGAAGTTTATTCAATGGGTAAGTCTAAGGGTAGGATTAGGTCCAGGGAAAAGGAAAGCTCTGCGTCAGTAGGGCTTTCGGCTCAGGTCAATGCTCATGATATTGATAACAGCCCACCCGTTTTCTCATTGAGATATCTTCAGCGAGATTTTTGTATTGATTGCTGTGAAAAAAACGAAAAGGCAGCGTTTGCTGACAGGCTCTTCAGGTTAAGTCAATTATCTTGGGCTGATATTCGAAAGGCTGATAGGCACGGGCTTGGTACCGAAAAGATCTCAAGGGACTCGATTAAAGCGGCGATACCAGTACACATATCCCCGGATGTAGATTTTTTAGCATTTAGATTTTGTGCGAAAGCTCCTATGGTCGGCTATAAACTCGGCTCAGTCTTTTATATTCTATGGCTTGATAGAGCTTTCAAACTTTATGACCATTAGATAATAAAAACACGACCCGCCTTCTGGCGGGTTTTTGCTTTCTGATATCTGCCACACCCGCTTCGGCGGGTTTTTTATGGAGTAAATATGACCATTTCGCTAGATATGGAGCAGCTCAGAACCGTCCGGCTTTATGGTGTTCTTGGCGCCACCTTCGGGCGTGAATATCATTTATCAGTAGCTTCACCAAAAGAAGCCATCCGTGCATTGTGCATTATCGTGCCAGGCTTCGAGCGGTTTTTGAATACCAGCAAGCAGCGTGGGCTTACTTACGCTGTATTCAGTGGAAAGCGTAACCTGAACAATGATGAACTCGTCATGGATCAGAGCTCCGCTGATATTCGCATCGCACCAGTTATCGTTGGTAGTAAGCGAGGGGGTATTTTCCAAACCATCCTCGGCGTTGCACTTGTTGCTGCTGCAGTATGGATGCCTGGAGTAGGTATCGCAGCGAGTAACATTATGTTCCAGATTGGAGGGGCAATGGCCTTGGGCGGTGTCGTACAAATGCTCTCTCCACAGACAACCGGACTTGCCAGCAAGCAATCGGCAGACAATAAGGCCAGTTATGCCTTTGGGGGAGTAACCAATACGACAGCCCAGGGTAATCCTGTGCCGCTCCTTTACGGCAAGCGCCGCATCGGTGGAGCGATCATTTCTGCTGGCATTTATGTTGACGATCAGCAGTAGCTATAGTGCCAAACTAAGAGTATCTTCTTGAAAGAACGCATTATAATACTGGAAATGCTTATGGATGGTTATGCTATAGACTTTCAAGATTTGCTTGGATTAAGAAAATTAAACGAGCCTGGTTTGGACAGAAGGGCGTTCACAGACTGGGCTGAAAACCAGATTTCTGCCGGCAATGAGTCTTCAAATCTTTTGATTTTGGCATCTTTGGGATTAGATAAGGAAATCTCGAAAGATGAGGTGTTTCGCTATTTTGATGGCTACGTTGATGAGATTGGAGAAGTGATGCCAACTGAACGAGTCGCGTTCATATTGGCAATGAGACTAACATTCAAAAAGCTCGCCTATGCTGAACTTGAGGATGAGGTCTGGAGTGAATTAACTAGAACTTTTGTTAAATGGTATGACTTGCCAAATGGCCTTTTATATAGAGCAATGACGTACTGGAGCGCATTGCATGATGATTTTATAAATAATTATGAATATGAGGTTGGGTATTATTACCTGAACTATCCGCGACACGGTGACATTCCTCGCTCGAAACAATTAGAGTACGTTCGTAATTGTGCAATTCGCTTTCTCCGTATTTTCGATGAACACTATTATTTTGGTTTGCTTATCAAATAATATTTAATTCAACATTGTTCTAATCATGGCCACCTCTGGATGGCTTTTTTTATGGGCGCAATATGGCTATAGCAACCGCTATTAAAGGCCGCAAGGGCGGCAGTTCAAGCTCAAGAACTCCTACAGAACAGCCAGACGATCTGCAGTCAGTAGCCAAGGCAAAAATCCTTCTCGCGCTGGGAGAGGGGGAATTTGCTGGTGGCCTTACTGCGCGCGATATTTATCTCGATGGCACTGCACTTGAAAACGCAGATGGTTCGCAGAACTTCAGCGGTGTGGCGTGGGAGTTTCGTTCTGGAACTCAGGCGCAAAAATACATTCAAGGGATCCCGGGTACTGAAAACGAAATCAACGTGGGAACTGAGGTATCGAGCGCTACAGCGTGGACGCGCACGTTTACCAATACGCAGCTTTCAGCGGTTCGCCTGCGCCTGAAATGGCCTTCGCTTTTCAAGCAGGAGGACGACGGCGATCTGGTCGGTTACTCGGTTAATTATGCGATTGACCTGCAGACGGACGGTGGCACATGGCAGACGGTACTCAATACCAGCGTGACCGGCAAAACGACTTCAGGTTACGAGCGCAGCCACCGTATTGATTTACCTCAGGCTGGCAGCAACTGGACAATCCGACTCCGTAAGATTACGTCTGATTCCAACAGCGCGAAGATCGGCGACACGATGATGCTGCAGAGCTTCACCGAGGTAATTGACGCCAAATTACGCTATCCAAACACAGCGCTGCTTTATATCGAATTCGATTCCAGCCAGTTTAACGGCTCAATCCCGCAGATCTCCTGCGAGCCCCGAGGCCGCGTTATCCGCGTTCCGGATACTTACGACCCCGACACCCGCACTTATAGCGGTACGTGGACTGGGACATTTAAATGGGCCTGGACCGATAACCCTGCCTGGATTTTCTACGACCTGGTGGTTAGCGACCGTTTCGGACTTGGGGATCGTCTTACAACGGCCAACATAGATAAATGGACGCTCTACCAGGTTGCGCAGTATTGCGATCAAATGGTACCGGATGGCAAAGGCGGAAGTGGTACCGAACCACGCTATACCTGCAACGTGTACATTCAGGAACGCAACGACGCTTATACGGTCCTGCGTGATTTTGCTGCCATCTTCCGTGGGATGACCTACTGGGGGGACGACCAGATTGTGGCGCTGGCGGACATGCCGAGAGATGTAGATTTTACATATACGCATGCGAACGTTATAGAAGGGCGCTTTACCTATTCCAGCAGCACCACAAAGAACCGTTACACCAATGCGCTGGTGTCCTGGTCTGATCCTGATAACGCTTATTCTGATGCGATGGAGCCTGTTTTTGAGCAGGCGCTGGTTGCACGTTATGGGTTTAATCAACTCGAGATAACTGCGATCGGTTGTACCCGTCAGTCGGAAGCGAATCGCAAAGGGCGATGGGGGATCCTCACCAACAACAAAGATCGCGTTGTTACTTTCAATGTAGGGGAAGATGGCAACATTCCACAGCCTGGCTATGTAATCGCCGTAGCGGACCGAAATCTCTCCGGGCGCGACCTGGGCGGCCGTATCTCTGCGGTGAATGGTCGCGTGCTGACGCTGGACAGGGCGCCGGATGCTTCGGCAGCCGACAGGATGATTGTCAATCTTCCATCGGGTGTTTCACAGTCACGCACCATTCAGTCGATAACGGGCAATAAAGTGACCGTTACGACCGCTTACAGTGAAACACCTGTGGCTGAGGCCGTATGGGTCATTGAGTCTGATGAGCTCTACGCACAGCAGTATCGCGTTATTACGGTAACTGATAATAACGACGGCACGTTCACAATCGTCGGTGCAAATCACGATCCGGATAAATTCGATCGCATTGATACCGGAGCCATCATTGACCAGCGGCCGGTTAGTGTGATCCCTCCGGGTAACCAGTCACCGCCTGCAAACATCGCGATCAGCTCGTTTTCCGTGGTGCAACAAAATATCAGCGTCGAAACGATGCGCGTGAGCTGGGACCAGGCGCAGAAAGCTATAGCCTATGAAGCGCAATGGCGCCGCAATGACGGGAACTGGATTAACGTGCCTCGCAGCTCCACCATGTCATTCGACGTCCCGGGGATTTATGCCGGGCGCTACCTGGTGCGCGTGCGCGCAATCAATGCCGCTGAAATTTCATCCGGATGGGGCTATTCAGAAGAGAAAACGCTGACAGGTAAAGTGGGCAATCCACCGAAGCCGGTTGGCTTCATCGCTTCTGAAAACGTGGTTTTCGGAATCGAGATGAACTGGGGATTCCCGGCGAATACCGACGACACGCTGAAGACGGAAATTCAGTACAGCCTGACTGGTACCGAAGACGATGCGATTCTGCTGGCCGATGTGCCTTACCCGCAGCGCAAATATCAGCAGATGGGCCTTAAGGCTGGGCAGATTTTCTGGTACCGCGCGCAGCTGGTGGACCGTAGCGGCAACGAGTCTGGTTACACAGAGTGGGTGCGTGGGCAGGCCAGTATCGATGTCTCCGACATCACCGATGTGATCCTGGAAGAGATTAAAGACTCGGATACCTTCAAGGACCTGATCGAGAGCGCCGTGGATACCAACGAAAAAATTGCTGGTATGGCTGACGATATCCTGCAGGCGAATAATGAACTCGAACAGCAGGCGCAGGAAATTGCCAAAAACGCGCATGACATCGGGCAGGTTCAGACCGATGTGAAGGAACTGACAAGCAACGTTGGAGATGTGTCGTCATCTCTGTCTCAGCTTGAGCAGACCGTGGCGACGGCTGACACCGCGCTGGGTCAGCGAATCGACAGCATCAGCGTGTCTATGGACGGCATGACGGGCGGGGTGAAAAACTCGGCCATTGCCATTATCCAGAACGGGCTGGCACAGGTGGCCGCGCGTAAAACCCTGTCCGCAACGGTCGCCGGTAACAGTGCGCAGATGGACCGTCTCGACGAAGTGATCGTCAGCGAGAAGGAAGCCACAGCACGTTCATTGCTGAGCCTGCAGACGGACGTTAACGGCAACAATGCATCCATCAACAGCCTCAACC
Source organism: Enterobacter sp. BIDMC92 (assembly GCF_001030225.1). NCBI lineage: Bacteria > Pseudomonadati > Pseudomonadota > Gammaproteobacteria > Enterobacterales > Enterobacteriaceae > Enterobacter > Enterobacter sp. BIDMC92. The sequence goes on along the minus strand of NZ_KQ087598.1, from coordinate 2,551,558 downwards.
AGACGTTCTCTGATTACCGGCAGGCGACGGCCACCCAGATAAACGGTATTACGGCAAAAGTCGACGGACATACTGCGGCAATCACCACCAACGCGCAGGCTCTCGCGAGCATGGATGGTGATCTCAGTGCCATGTACAACATCAAGGTAGCAGTCGATGCTAACGGTAGGCAATACGCTGCCGGAATGGGGATCGGCGTAGAGAATACGCCAGAGGGCATGCAGTCACAGGTAATGTTCCTGGCTGACCGTTTTGCTGTCATGACCCAGGCAGGCGGTAATGTTACGCTCCCGTTCGTTATCCAGAATGGCCAAACCATTATCAGGGATACGGTCATCGGTGACGGGACAATCGGCAACCTTAAACTCGGTAACTATATCCAGTCCTCAACATGGGACGGAACCGGTAATGTTGGCTGGCATATCAACAAATCGGGTTATGCCGTTTTCAATAACGTAACCGTGAGAGGAACGGTTTACGCCACGAACGGTGAGTTCACCGGGAAGGTAACTGCAACGAGTGGTTCGTTCAAAGGCACAGTGGAGGCTGATAGCTTTGTAGGGGATGTGGTTAACGCTGGCGTTGGTGTGGATAAATCCAAATTAGGGGCAGGTGGTGTAACTACCAGTCTGACCTATACGGATACAACCGGAACAAGCAAACCCAAGACTGCAATAGTGTCGGCTGTAGTGATGATATATGGCGTCTCAGCAGGCGATGCTACTGCACGGATATCTGTGACCATTGACGGCACAACAAAAGATTATCAGTGGGTAACTTGTCCAAGTAGAAACACCACCAATGCTATTGCGGTCCCGGTATTTTTTGCGAAAAGCGGAATTACAAAGCAAGTAGTCACCGCATCAATAAGTGTTAATGATATGTCGGGAGGAACAAACGCCTCAAGGAAAGATATTCTTTCACCTGTATTACAGATAGCTCGAGGTTCGGGTTCTTTTTCTGCCTCATAAAAATAAAGCCCCGTGAGGGGCTTTATTTGCTTGTTTATTTAAAAGGAGCTTTATATTTTTGGTCCGGGAGTTTTTGGCTTTTGTAAGATGCGCCGCCTACACATGGCTTAACATGAGAGCCATTGTCGTAAGAAGTCACACTGGACGTGTTTGCGTTTACGCAGGCATCAATCTGACGTTTTTGTGCGGTTCCGCCATTGCCATAACCAGGGTCTGATTTTTGCCCCTGTTCAGAAGCAAAAGATACAGAAGAAAGGGTCAGGAAAGTCACGCCAAGTAACACCGATAAATAATTCTTTTTCATTCTATATATTCCATTGGTTAGTGGGATATCCATATTCACAAATAAACGCCCATTATTCAGATCGTTTATATGAATCAATATTCATTTATTGATCGTTTCTAGCGATCGATAAATTCATGGAGCGCAAAATGCTTTATAACACTGGCACTATCGCAATTAACGGAAATACGGCAACCGGCACCGGCACGAACTGGACGGCACCCGCCAGCCAGGTTCGCGCTGGCCAGACGATTATTGTCATGTCTAACCCGGTGCAGCTGTTCCAGATCTCATCCGTGAACAGCGCCACGACAATGACGGTAACACCTGCTGCATCACCGGCGCTGAGCGGCCAGAAGTATGGAATCCTTGTGTCGGACAATATCTCGGTCGACGGTCTGGCACAGGCCATGTCACAGCTCATCAAAGAGTATGACGAGAATATTGGTGCCTGGGAGGCGTTCGCCACTACCTCGGCAAACCAGAGCATCACCGTTACCATCAACGGCACCCCTGTAACCATTCCTGGTATCGGTAAACTGGCGCAGAAAGGGGCCAACGGTGCGCTTGCAATTACTGACGGCGGGACCGGGGCAACGACTGCAGAAGCCGCTCGCACAAACCTCGGTTTGGGAAGTAGTGCTTTACTGGATGCTCAAAGTTCCTGGGGTGATTCCGGTCAAAAGAAAGTTCTAACTGTGGGGGCTTTTGGTCTGGGGCGTGAAATTACTGAATCAGTTCCACTTAATACTATGAGCGAGTCCTACCCCTCATCGTTTATATGGTCAGTAGAGGACGCCAGCTACATGGGGGTCTCAGGAAGTCAGAGCATTACCTCAATCGTAATAGCTCGCGGAGGTAGACCAACTCGCATTCATCAAATCTACACGTTAGGGCGGACTTTCTTCAGTTACCGAACACCTACAGGGTGGCTGTATCAGGAAGCCTACACAACGGGGAACACCACTAAGGCGAGCGACGGCACGCTAAAAGCGGCCTCACCAGTTGCGCGCATAGTGACGAGTCGGGATGCATGCCAGCGCGCTGACGTAGCCGAAGATGGTTTCTCCTGGTGCGGCTGTGGGACAGCAAACGCAGAGGCGGAGGGCATAACCCTTTCTCGCCTCGAGGCGGGCGTTTACCTGCTGACAGGTTCAGCAGGACTGGCTTCAGAGGGATGGCAGTTACTGCCACCGATGGACCCTGGTGGCACGGGAGAACTTGGCGTGGTTGAAGCTGAGCAGACGGAAAGCGGAGGCCTGACAATCCGTCTTTTCAAGCAAAAATACATCCTGAGCGGTAAAAGTGAGATCATTAAAACCAAAGGTGAACCGATGGACGTACCGGCGAACAGCTGGATCGATGTTCGCCTTGATATGCCTGACGATTCCCTGTTTAACCAGCGGATGAGCCAGGAGCCGCAACGTTGATCTCTTCCTCTAAGGCGCTGACGCGGACAGCCAGCGCTTTGATTGCCGCCAGCGCATCGAGCATCAGAGGATTGAGGTCGAGCGTCATTTTCCCCGACTCCTCAGCCGAGTGAACATATTGCGGATCTATCTTTTCAAGTTCCTGAGCAATGACGCCGCGGCGAGTCGTTTTGGCTTCATCTGCGAGGTAGTAGAAGGTCTTAAAATCCATTGCCACGATGTTGGCCAGAGACACTTCTAAATCCAGATCCCCTGTCACTTTCTTAAAGTTAATGTCCGATGTACCCGCAGACTGCAGCTGCACCCACGGCACTGAGGATTTTGGAGTTTGAGGGTCAGTGGTTGTAAGAAAGCGGCTGAATACCGCACTACCGGAAGTGATCCATAACTGCGCAATTCGCTGTCCAGTGTACGAACTCTGGAACCCACAGCCATTCGCAGGAGCCCACAGAGTATTGCCATCAGCATCACTGATGAAGGATGAACTGGCATCTGTGGGCTTATTTTGGAGAGCCGAACCAACCCCAAAATCCCCAACCGAAAGCATGTTGCCTGACGAGCTATAAGCATTCCTCGTCGCGCTACTTCCTAAACCGACGTTTTATAGATTGCCCTGGGCCAGCCTTGCCGATAACTTCACCTGATTTTTTTGAAGAAAAGGTGACTAAAAAACATGCAATATGGGTACGCAAGGGTGTCAACTTTTGACCAAAATCTTGAATTACAGTTAGAGGCGCTCAATCGATTAGAATGTGACCACATTTTTGAAGACAAAATATCCGGTGCAAAGGCCAAACGGCCAGGGCTGGATAAGATGATGAAATTATTGCGGCCAGGAGACACCGTCATCGTTTGGAAGCTGGACCGGCTTGGACGCTCACTCATACACCTCGTCGATTTACTGCGTTATTTCCGTGCGAACAACATTGAGTTTGTATCAATCACCGAAGGGATAAGAATCAGCACTTCAATAGGCCGTTTTGCATATACCATGCTGAGTGCAGCTGCCGAAATGGAAAGGGAAAACATTATTGAAAGAACGCGAGCAGGGTTAGCAGTGGCCCGGTCAAAGGGGCGAATCGGCGGCAGGCGTCCAAAGCTTACCCAGGAACAATGGGACCAGGCGGGCCGACTGATAGCTAACGGCGTAGACAGGAAGCAGGTAGCGATAATTTATGACGTTGCAGTATGCACGCTTTATAAAAAATTCCCCGTTTCAAAACCGGCTTAAATTTGCTCACACAGAGTTACTGTCACAAAATTTACAAAAATCATAATTCGAAGCGACATAGAAACTTAGAAACGAAACGGCGAAGCTTTAATCATTCATGGCAGACCCTCTGTCTTGCGTGCATACTCAAATGAAACTACTGTATATAAAAACAGTATTCGAGGTATGCAACATGGAATTTATCAGGCCTGCAGAACTGCGAGAAATTATTGCTCTCCCGCTTTTCAGTGACTTAGTGCAGTGTGGTTTCCCAAGCCCCGCGGCTGATTATGTTGAACAGCGTATCGATCTCAATGAGTTACTTATCGCTCACCCGAGTTCAACATATTTCGTTAAAGCCGCGGGTGATTCAATGATCGAAGCCGGGATCAGCGACGGTGATCTGCTGGTGGTCGACAGTTCGCGGACAGCTGTGCATGGTGACATTGTAATCGCTGCAGTTGAAGGCGAGTTCACTGTTAAACGACTGCAGCTGCGCCCGACCGTTCAACTCAATCCTATGAACAGTGCGTACAGTCCGATCGTTGTTGGCAGCGAAGATACCCTTGACGTTTTCGGCGTTGTTACTTTCATCGTGAAATCGGCGAGCTGAATATGTTTGCGCTCTGTGATGTGAATTCGTTCTACGCATCATGCGAGACTGTATTCAGGCCGGACCTGAGAGGGCGCCCGGTTGTCGTTCTCTCAAATAACGATGGCTGTGTAATCGCACGAAGCGCCGAGGCCAAGGCCGCTGGAATTACTATGGGAGAGCCGTTCTTCAAGCAAAAGGAGCTTTTCCGGCGCGCTGGCGTTGTTTGCTTCAGCAGCAACTACGAGCTGTACGCAGACATGTCGAACCGGGTAATGACGACGCTTGAGGAAATGAGCCCTCGCGTCGAAATTTACAGTATCGATGAAGCTTTTTGCGACCTGACAGGTGTTCGCAACTGCCGGGACCTTACGGAGTTCGGCAAAGAGATCCGCGCTACCGTTCTGAAGCGTACGCACCTCACCGTTGGCGTTGGCATTGCTCAGACAAAGACTCTCGCTAAACTCGCCAACCACGCCGCAAAGAAATGGCAGCGGCAAACGGGCGGTGTAGTGGACCTGTCAAATGTCGATCGGCAGCGCCGACTCCTTGCCCTGGTACCAGTTGAGGACGTATGGGGCGTTGGCCGCCGCATCAGTAAGAAGCTTAACGCCATGGGCATTAAAACGGCTCTGGACCTCTCAGAACAAAGCACATGGATTATTCGCAAACACTTCAATGTCGTGCTGGAGCGAACTGTCCGGGAGTTGCGCGGCGAGCCTTGTCTTGAGCTGGAAGAGTTTGCACCAGCAAAGCAGGAAATCGTATGCAGTCGGTCATTTGGCGAACGCGTCACCGAGTACGAACAGATGCGGCAGGCTATTTGTAGTTATGCGGCACGTGGTGCTGAAAAGCTACGCGGTGAGCATCAGTATTGCCGGTTTATCTCGACGTTCGTTAAAACCTCTCCCTTTGCGCTGAATGAACCGTATTACGGTAATAGCGCGTCAATGAAGCTTCTCACCCCTACACAGGATTCCCGCGACATAATCAACGGCGCGGTAAAGTGCTTGGACAAAATCTGGAAGGATGGTCACCGGTACCAGAAAGCTGGAATTATGCTTGGGGACTTCTTTAGCCAGGGGGTGGCGCAGCTGAACCTTTTTGATGAGAACGCGCCACGCGCTGGAAGCGATAAGTTGATGGAGGTGCTCGATCACCTGAACGCAAAAGACGGGAAAGGAACTATATATTTTGCCGGGCAGGGCATACAGCAACAGTGGCAGATGAAGCGTGAAATGTTATCTCCACGCTACACCACAAGATATTCAGACCTTCTCAGGATTCGATGATTTTGATTCTTAGGTCCGCTATGTGCCAGGAGCGGACGCTAATGAGAACATTCTGTGGAAATCAACGGGGTGTAGGTCAATTAGGCTGGACTGACCCCGCCCCGGTAGACGATCCTTGCCTATAGTTGGAGCATGAATTTCTCCCCAAGTATTAATCAAATTGGCGGCGAACCTCGATTTCAACAATGTGGCGAGGTGTTCGCCCAAGCTTAGCATCGCCGTTAGCGACAGCGATGATATCCTCATGCTCGTCGCCAGCCCACAGGCCAACAAGCTCGTGCAGAAAAAACTCCGCGTAGGAGCAGCTGGCGTCCCGCACCCGCATCGCCGAAACCGAGGTTTTGCTCGTGTCCAACTGGGTCAAATTCCTAACGAGCCGAGCTGGGGCAACCCAGAGAACCGGGCGAGGAGAGGGCGGAGTCGCGAAAAGATAGTAGGCGTGTTCTGACTGCGTGAGTATGTCCTCGCACTGCTTCAGGTCGATGCCTACCCTTGAACTGAACTCCCGCCCCGAATCAGTGCCTCTGCGCTTTTTCACCTGCATAAGGGTCGCACGCTGAATCACTGTTTCCCCCTTTTCCACGATACGGCTCAGGAACAGCACGTCTGCCCCCAGCGGAGCACCGGCTGGTGTGTTTGCCCCTTCCTCCCGCTTGCTGGGTTGACGCACATTTACTGTCAGGCTCGGATACCTCGCCCGCGTCATAACCGAGAGTTGGCGCAACTGGCTGCTCACGTTGCCAATCGCCTCCTTCGTCATAGTCAGGAGGCGCGCCGTATGGGCCTCCTCGTCCTCTCCCCAAGTCTTCGAATATTCGCGACAAAATTCTTCCTCAATCTGGCTAAGTGCCCTAAAGATGACTTGCTCCACGGAAGGATCGCTCAGCCAAGTTTTGGCTCCTACGCTAGGCAACGCAGTGTCTCCCTCGACCCGGCCTACCGGCCCCTCTAAGTCCAGTGCACCCTGCTTGGACCGCAGTAGTCCCTTGCACCTCAGTTGCAGTTGCCTTACATCAGTGCCGACAAGCCGATTCGCAAACGCCAGATGTTGATCGTCATCCATCAATCGCAAAAGCACTGGCTCGACTTCGGCAAATGCCGTCTGCTCGAGCCAAAGGCAAGCAAAACTGAGGAGCCCCTGAGCTAATTCAGGTTCCTCATTCGCTTGATCGAACAGATCCTGTCGCCAGGCCTCGCGGGCGGCCGGGCCTAGTTGTGTCCACAGCGTTTTTCGACCACTCGTCAGGGATGGCAATTCTCTGAGACTGGCTACGACGTTTTGCTGGCTAGACCGCACAGGGTCTTCAAACTCGTGCCAAGCCGCCGCAAGCGCGAGGTCCGAGGGTATGGTGTCCACGCACAATGTAGCAAGCCTCGAGAAGGCTTTGGCAACGCACCCCTTTAAATTGTCTTTCTTCTCTTTATGCGAATAGATGTGCCAGCGCAGGAACAGATTACGTACATCCTCAGGCAATATCATGCTGCTATGTTGGATTAGCTCAGGAAAGACTGACAGATCTGCTCGTTCCAAAACCTGTTCGCAAGCCCACCGGGACGTTTGCACTGTCTGCGAATTCGCAAAAAGAGAGAAGACGAGCTCAGGCATGCTGTAGCTTGGATAGCCCGACGGCTTGTCGATATGTTCTTCCAGGTATGCGCATACACGCTGCCAATGCTGCTGGACCAGTTGATCGAAAGCCCAATTATTCGCCCCCGGATGAGGGTCGACTAGTTGAAGGACATTGATGCAATCTTCCTCGGACGTATTGACCACCAACGCCTTCATGATCTGCTGATCTTCCAAATATTTATACCGAGTATATGAACGGTCAGCGAGCAACCAGTCCACCCAAATCGCACGTGGTTCGATTTCCGCCAAAATGATTTTACGTAAGCCCGGGGGATTATCATTAAGTATGCCATCCCAGAAAGTATCCTGAGCACGCCGGTAAGAATTTGGGTCCAAGATAGAAGACGACTTCTCGATCCCCGTGGCTCCGTGTCCGAGAATTTTTAAGGTCAGCGCTATCTGCCCCTTCTGTGCCGCATCCTCGAATTCGCTCATAAAGTGCTCGCGCTCTGTTTGCGAACTCCATAGCCTATTCATACCCGTAACACTGGGGTTATCAGTTGATAGATGAGAGTAGTTCAGATGAAGCATGTCTTTGTGGATGGTAAAATACCGTGCGAGGAATTCGACAAGCGGCTGAGCCCAGCCTTCCAACGAAATACTGGCAACTGCCGATTGATTCTCGAATTCAATATTTACGAACAAGATGCTCTCCCTTTCCCCGTAGCTGGCACCGACGACCTTCGCCATGGTGGTCTGCATATTCTCAATAAGTCTACCGTAGCCAAAACGCAGGCGGTTCAAAGAACCGCCCTTATACAACAACAGACATTATAGAATTCCGTTGATCTTTTTATTACTTCTAAATAAAAAATTTGCTAATTACCGATCCACTTTAGCCAGTCCATGGTTGACCTATTCCCAGTTAATTGACACACGGCATTGTCAGCAAGATTCATGGTGACTCAATTACGGACTTCTGCTCTTCGCTCATTTCGGACGTGCCAGATCTCTTTTACCTTTTATCGTGCTGCCTCGATTAACTCCGGACCCTGATTCTTCACATTGCCCACGGCGCGCGTCACGGCGTGCCAGATAAACTTGTCGGCCGGTACGGCACCGTCTGCTGCTATCTCTTCAGCTTCTTTCCCAACTATATCCTGTCGCATCCATTCGCGTGCCGCTTCTGCAGACAGAACCAAGGGGCGGCGGTCGTGAATGTCGACCAGTCCTTTATCAGCTGCAGACGTCACAATCAGAAATCCTTCCGCTTCGTCTCCGCGCTCAAATGGTGTGCTGCCGATAGCTGCCATAAATATCGGCTGACCGTCTGCACGGTGAATGAAATATGGCTGCTTCTTGTCGCCTTCCTTTTTCCACTCGAACCATCCATCGGCGAAGCATATCGCCCGGCCATGCTGCCAGAGGGGCTTAAACATTCGACTGGTGGCCGCAGTCTCGACACGTGCGTTAATCAGTGGCGGTTTATCCCACCACCCGGGCGCGTAACCCCAGAAAACCGGATCAAGATGCAGCTGCTCGTCGCGTTCGCTCAACAGCAGGACTTTGGTTCCCGGAGCCACATTGTAACGTCCGATTGGTTCAGGATCGTATGCAATGTCTCGATCACCTTCATCGGCTAGGTAAGCCAGATATTCTTCACGGGTTTGGGCTTGTGCAAAACGTCCACACATAGAAACCTCCAGTCAGTCAGACTGAAAGTATAGGGTAAGGAGAAAAAGTAGCGCGCGCTGGTTAAGTCTTACAAACGGATTCGTGGCGATTATGCTGATCGGCTTGGTAAGCGTAAAGGGGTGTGTTGCGAAACTGGAAGGAGCTACGCAAAAGAAGGTTATTTGGGGGCAAATTTAGGGGCAAAAATGCAGAATAGGGGCAAAAAAAGGGCACTGAAAATGTAGGTTTGGGTAGCTTTAGGGAGAAGTTATTATGTTATAACTAATTGAATAAGTAGAGAAAATAAATGATATCAATGAGTTGACAAAATCAGCGTAGCTTATTCAGGTTGTATTGCTCTTTTTTGTTAATTTCTTGATTCTGTTGCATTGAGTACTACCTTCGGAGCCAGCAGGGGCAATATTTGTCTGCCGCGTATGGTACGGATTCCAGCGACGAATACCAGCACGTTTTACAGCTGCGTTAAATCTGGTGCCGATAACTGATAAAGGTCGCTAACAATCACAGCCCGAAGATTACCGGCATTGGTGATGTTCGCCGGGGTGTTAATCCAACCTTTCATATTCCCACAGCTGAAATGGAACGAGAAAATTGAATAAAATCGCAGTCCTTCCTGTCTAACAGGAGGACTGCGAAGGATCAATTTACTTAGCGTTCAGTAAATTAAAGCTCGTCATAAGGTTGCGATAATCGGGGATATGATTAGAGAACAGGTTACCCAGACCTTCAATATCATTGCGCCAGTCACGGTGCAATTCACATGCAACGCCAAACCATGACATTAACTGCACGCCAGCGTTAGACATTCGATCCCATGCCGCATCCCGAGTTATTGGATTGAAAGTACCCGACGCATCGGTAACAACAAACACATCGAATCCTTCTTCAATGGCAGAAAGGGCAGGGAAGGCAACGCATACTTCTGTGACTACACCCGCGATGATTAATTGTTTCTTGCCCGTTGCTTTAACAGCTTTAACGAAATCTTCGTTATCCCATGCGTTAATATTGCCAGGTCTGGCAATATAGGGAGCATCAGGGAATTGTTCTTTAAGTTCAGGGACTAATGGGCCATTAGGACCGTTTTCAAAACTGGTCGTCAGAATAGTTGGAAGACCAAAATACTTTGCCAGATCACCCAGTGCAAGAACGTTATTTTTGAACTTGTCCGGGTCAATGTCGCGTACTAAGGACAGGAGTCCGGTTTGATGGTCTACCATCAGAACGGCAGCGTCGTTTTTATCTAGACGAACATATGGCTTACTCATAATGTCACCTTTTCCCTTTAGTTACAGTGTGTTGGTGGAAGTGTGTTACCGCGAAGGGTGAATTTATTATAGTTTGTTAAATCCACTTAGAAAGTAATGTTATTAGGACGCATTGTTCAGTTACTGGAACAATGCGCTCTGTTATAGTTTCCGGCTCAGAAATCTTTTTTGCGGAAGCTATCGCGGATGGCATCCCCCATCAGGCAGGTCAGGTTCATCCAGGTTGGCTCGACTGCGAAAGACGCCATGTTCGCGGCCATGTTGTCGAAAGCGCGCTTGTTCGTGTACAGCATGTGCCCTGGTGACATAAACCTGGCTTCCATGATCGCTTTCTCGACGTTTTCGTAATTGAGCAAATTGCCGAAGTTGCCGCGACCAGAAACGAACTTTTTGCCGGCCTCATTTCCGCCCCAGGTAAGATAAGGGTTAAGAAAAATGAAAGATGGCATGGCATTGATGGCGACCGCACCATATTCCAGGTCAGACACAGCCTGTTCGAGTACTTTCTGATGGGCTTTTCTGGTGTCCTCATCGATCAGGATCGCACTGGCGAGCGTGCCCAGTAGCTGGGTGTTGGCGAACTTGACGGCACCAGGGAGGAAGCCCGTGGCATTGGCTGGCAGGTCAAGTGGCACCTCAGCGAGTACCAGGCTGAACGCTTCATGTGAAGTGGCGTAGCCGCCGGGCTCAACTCCGGTGATCAATATGACATCGGAATGCGGATACTTGCCGCCTTCTGGGCGCAGTACTTCCGCCTCGGGATAGGCCTGTCGAAAACTCGCCACCACCTTGTCAGCTCCTGGGTAGTACATACCCATCGCCGGGGTCGTCTCCGCGAGTGCGACCCGCAGTGCATCAAGGAATTCTTTGCGCTGAGGCCAGTACTTACTTGTCACCAGGGTCTGAGGACGACCACAGTTCGCACCACCATTGAACTTTGCCATGGTGGCGATCTGCACTGCCTGGTGCTCAATTTCCTTCTTTGTCCAGGGCCGGTCGCCCGGCACGATGATGCACGGGTTGTTGCCGCCACATTCGGAGATCAGAGGTGTCTCAGTGGCTGACATGATGGCTTCGGCCGTTCCGGTTCCACCGGTAAAGTAGATCCTGGAGAGGCGGGGGTCGACGGTCAGGTCTTGTCCCTGATCGGCATCGCAGAAGCTCAGAACGTGCTGATCAATCAGTGGCTGCATGATCTTCGCCCAGATCCTGTCGGTTTCTTCGTTCAGGTGATGCGGCTTGTGCACGACCGCACAGTTCTCGAAGAAGATCGCTTTCAACACCTCGAGCGCCGAACTGTAGTTGCCGGCCCCCAGCACGGCAATAATACCGGCAGGCTTTTCCATCGGATTGATTTGTTTCGGTTCGCCTTTCACACGGATGCGACTCTTCTGATCCGCGTACATCAACTTGTCCTTCCGCTCCTGCGGAAAGACATAAATGTCGTAGAGATCCTCGCTAACTTTTTCCACGCTCAGCGGCTGAGGCATCTTGCCGTCGAGAATGGATTCGTAAAGGAGAATGGCGGCCGAGACTGTACTCGCCATAGGAACGACGGTCGCAACCTTAGACATGGGGTGTGAAAAAAGAGGCGCACCGAGGATGCCATTCTTCATCTTGCTGTCAGCGAGGGCAAGGTCATCACCGTACTTCTTCATGTTTGCACGGATTTCCTCCAGAAGACGCAAACGTTCTGCGGGAGATGTTTCGGTCCATTTTTGGGGGGCCAGTTGGTCGATAGCGTTGGTAGCATTCATTGGAATTTCTCCATTGTTCAGATTGGACAGTTCAGGACAGATGGAGCGTGTCCGACCTGGTGCGATGTTTACAGCTCACTATAGGACGCAAGCCGCGACAACGCTCTGGCAATCCGCGCCACGTTTAATGCGAGAGATGCCAGTACAGGGGCCAGAGCCCCGGAATGCTGCAGGATGGCGCAATGCGCTGTCATTGTGGCGCAGTTTGAAGGAGTATTAACGCATGACTGCTCTATACTCTGAGCGTCGGTTGAATGAGCAATAATGACGGAGTTCTGAGGGTGCAAAACAAAACGTTTCCAATGGATATCGGCTGGCTGGCCATACTGAAGGACCTGGGGGTTCAGCCTGGTCATGTATTGCGTCGGGCCGGTCTTCCGGACGACTTACTCTCCCGTGCGAGACAAGGACTGTCTACCGAAGACTATTTTCGTTTCTGGCGCGCTTTGGAAGCTGAGGCAAGTGATGTCATGTTTCCCTTACGCATCGTCGAGACCCTCTCGGCTGATTCTTTCAACCCACCACTGTTCGCTGCCCTGTGCAGCGCTAATCTGGTACAGGCCATGCAGCGCCTCGCCAAATACAAGCAACTTGTGGCTCCCATGAGCCTGGAAGTAAACACGGGCGACGCAGGCGAGCTGGTAGTAACGCCTCGCTGGTTGTTGATGCAAACCGATGTGCCCTATTCGCTGCAAGTGGCCGAGATTGCGTTTTTCGTGCGACTGGCCAGACTCGCTACCCGTGAGCCCATTAAGGCGCATCGCGTCATCCTTCCGCCGCTTCCGTCCGCTCATTATCCCCGACGTTACGAGAATTTCTTCGGTGTGCCCGTGCAAAACGGGGAGTGTCCAGGTATCGCTTTCGCCGCTGTGGATGCTTTGCGTCCATTTCTGACGGTCAACGAAAGCATGTTTCGCGCGTTCGAACCTGATCTTCGCCGTCGGCTCAGTGAACTCGATGCGACGGCGTCTACAGCGGATCGCGTGCGTGCTGTCTTACTGGAACTGTTGCCTGGTAATGCGGCTACCATCGAGAAAGCTGCAGAGCGACTGGGCTTGAGCAAGCGTACGCTTCAACGTCGCCTCGAGGAGGAGGGGGAAAACTTTCGAACCCTGGTCAATAGGGTGCGTGAGAGCCTCGCCCGCCACTACCTGGCAAATACCACGATGTCCGGCGCAGAGATCGCGTTCCTCCTCGGCTTCGAAGATCCCAACTCCTTTTATCGCGCATTTCAGCTCTGGACCGGGCAAACACCTGACAGTGCCCGCAATGCCATGCGCTTGAATTGAAGAAAAACATGGCGGTAGCCTTGTTGTTTGAAAGTGTGCACAGATGCAACCTGATTTGAGAGAAAATTACCGATCCCTTATATGGTATTTCTTTGTTTATCAACCATGCTTAAGACGATAACAATTCCACTCTGGTCGAGAACCTTAAATGCGCCATGCATCTATTCCCTTAGCTGCAGCCACGACAATTTTTATCCTGGGCGTTTTTATTATCAATTTACAGGTCTGGTATTCTGCACGAGCTGACAGCCTTGCCGGAGCCAATTATGTCGTCAGGAATGTGACTGTCATTCTTAAAGAGGCGCATCATGCCAGCCAGATGGCGATGCAGCTTGCTGAGCATGAGTGTGATGTGGAAGGGCAGTATCGGCTAGGTACTGAGGCAGCGTTACAGCCCCATCTCAGAACGATTATGATTTTGAAAAAGGATGCGGTCTGGTGCTCCTCGCTGCCAGGAAACCGTGTTCTGCTGGTCAACAGCTCCGCGCTACCCGAAACAACGTTGCTACTGGTTCCTTCAGGCAGTACCGTCAACGGCCTGCCTGTTCTCGTCTATCAAACACACCATGCCGGAAGCCGTGTGATGGTGAGCATCAGCGACAGCCATATTCGGGATGCCCTGGACATGCCATTAAATGGTGTGAAATATTCATTACGCGTCGGCAATCGTCTTTTAGGTTTGTCAGGGGATGTGGCGACAGCAGCGCCGTCAAATAACGAGATTTTAGCGGTAAAAGCATCTGATTATCCTTTCTCAATTGAATTTAACTCTCCGCCATTTTTTAGCCTGACGAGATTATTCAATCGGGCGGGCGGGGTGCTGTTATTCCTGCTGCTTATTTCCGCTTTTTCTGCGTATCTTCTTCAGCGATATCGTTCTAAGGACGTTTCTCCGGCAGAGTCGCTGCGCACCGCCATAGACAGAGATGAAATCATTCCCTATTACCAGCCTGTGGTGAGCGGTAAAGAGGGATCGTTGCGCGGGGTAGAAGTACTGGCCAGATGGAAGCATCCACAGTCAGGGTTTATCTCTCCCGCTTCATTTATTCCTCTTGCGGAGAAATCTGGCTTAATCATTCCCTTAACCCAGAGCTTAATGCGCCAGGTTGCCGCGCATATGAATTCAATCTCAACGTTGCTGCCCGAAGGGTTTCATGTCGGTATTAACTTCAGTGCGCCTCACATCGTCTCCTCCACTTTTTTTGACGAGTGTCTGCATTACAAACGCAGCTTTGTTCGACAGGATCTTAACCTTGTCGTTGAGGTGACCGAGCGTGAACCGCTTCATGTTGATGAACATCTCGTGAAGACCCTGAATGCGCTGCATGAGATAGGGTTTGCCATTGCCCTGGATGATTTTGGAACGGGATATTCAGGTTTGTCCTACCTGCAGGATCTGCACATTGATTACATCAAAATCGACCAAAGCTTTGTGGCGAGGGTGAATGCCAGTGAGGACTCAACCGTGATACTGGATTCGGTACTGGAGCTGGCAAAAAAACTGTCAATCAGTATTGTGGCGGAAGGGGTTGAAACACAAGAGCAACTTGATTATCTCAGCCGAAATCACATTAAGTTTTTACAGGGTTTTTACTTCTACAAACCCACGCCGTTTAAGGAACTGGTAAAAGTCCTGTTGTCGAAGCCGAAAGTGAAGGTAATGGTGGAATAAGGTTTGTCACATCGTAAAAATGGGGGGACATCACCCCCCTAAAGGTATGCAGACATTATTCTTTTAACTACGGTGATATTTTGTTATTCCTTGACCATCTGGTCAAATTAATTGTGTGCAACAGTAATTTTAAACGCTGGGCATTACGCGACACGCCTGAAAATTCACTGCCTGTTTTTTAAATTGATCTTCATCAATATTCCTGTTCTCTCTGTTTAAACAATCGGTGCATTCGTTTTTATCTTGTTAAAGGGATGCGCGGGCAATGTCTTTTTAGGGTGAGACGTTTCAGGATAATTTTTTAAGAAAAAAATGTTCACTTCCCAATTATAATGAAAGGAGGCTTCACTGATTAATGCTGTTTAAATGTTAATCAGGCAACATCAGGCGTTCAGTCTGTTTTACAGAATTAAACTTCCTCATTTTTGGGTATACTGTGTCGTCGAAAACATTTAACAGCCTCTGGTTTGAACAATGACGCTCAATCGCTTTTGCTATCTACTCCTGATTTTCGCTGCTATCGGCAGTCTGCTGACCCCGAATTCGTTGGTTATCTGGTTTCTGCTGATCAATGTGCTGACGATGGCCATATATGGCGCGGATAAAATGGCGGCGCGCAAAGGGATGCGCAGGGTCCCGGAAACCACGTTGCTGGTATTCGGCGTGACGGGCGGCTGGCCTGGCGCCATTGTGGGCCAACAACTCTTTCGCCATAAAACCCAAAAGCAGCCCTTTAAAACCTGTTTTTTTATCAGCGTCGTTATCAGCATCGCGGTGATGGCGGCAGCGTATCATTTTTTTCCCTTTTTCTTCTCAATGAGCGCATCGCTCCTGGCTAATTAACTCTCCGTCACTGCCAATAGTGGTAGGGTTATTTTTGAGGGGTTGCTGTTTTTTGCACAATCTGAATAATACGTGCAACAACACGGACGACAACATCCCATGAAAATAGCCTCTATTACACTGGCAGTACTGGTGGCCTTTTCTGCACCTTGCTGGTCTGCTTTTCAGGAGCGGGAATATAATACTTGGTATCTGAAGAATGCGGTGCTTTATGACATGACGCAAACCTCAGAGGGTTTCCCCGTCATGGTCAGCATATCCCAACCCGAGCGGCGTTCTGCCAATTTGCTGGTGTCCTATATAACTGAAGGGCAATGCAGCGAGAATAAACCACTGCTCAACGTTAACGGTAAAGTGCTGCCGGCAAAATATTTTTGTGTTCAGGTCGGGCGAAACAAAATTGAGCATTTTTCTGTGATCGATGCACAGAGCGTCAATGAGATGGTGACGCATCTGAAATCTGATTTCACTATCCTCCTGCAAAACGATATCAAAATTTGGGCCGCCAATATTAAAACGCCCAAATACGGGCTGACGCCGCGTTTTTAAAAATCCTGCTAAGCTTGTGGATTGTACCAGGAGCATGCGCATGATGAATAACGATGAACAAACAGGGCTAGTGGGGCTGGCGATTGGGGCCGCGGTTATTGGGCTGGTTTCAGCACAAACACCGATCCATCGCGATAGCATTGTTGATGAACTCGTCAGGCTCGGCAGGCAAAAAGGCGACGGTGTTGAAGATGAGGTTTTCCTTAAAGCTGCCGAACTGGTAAGAAAAGGGGTATAGCCAATGGCTGAAAAACGTCATGCAAAGTGCCATTGCGGTGCGGTGGCATTCACCGTTGAGCTCTCTGATGGCCTGAACACCGCGCGGCGCTGCAGCTGTTCCTTCTGTCGAATGCGGGGCGCGGTCGTTGTCTCCGCGCCGCTGTCGGGGATTACGGTGACGAAAGGTCAGGATAAGCTCACCGAGTATCGCTTTAATACGGGAACGGCGCGGCACTTCTTCTGCTCGGTGTGCGGGATTTACACGTTTCATCAGCGGCGGTCGAATCCCAATGAATACGGCGTGAATGTCGCCTGTTTAGAAAACGTTTCTCCCTTTGATTTCCCGGAGGTCACGGTGATGGACGGTGTTAACCATCCCATGGATGGGGAAAGCGGGGTGTTTGGCTATCTCTCTTTTCGTGAGAAAGGGACGGGTCAGGCGTAATTGCCGCCTGGCCACTCTTTAAAGAGCCTGGCTATAGTGGAGAGTGGTTAACTGAAACAGGAGACATTATGCTCTGTGTTGAAAAAGACGATCCGCGTGAGGCCCCGGAATCAGGGGATAAAAAGCCACAACCCGTGAAAAAATAACGCAACAGATGCGTTTATCCGCCACCGGCACTGCTGGTGGCTTTTTATTTGCCAGGTAATAAGGCTAGCTGCCATCCAGGTGATTTAACAGCGCGCCAAGATGCCCGACAATATCAGCAAAATCAAAAATTAATGCCATCCATAGCAGCGCTAAAAGGGCAAGGACGGTAAGGGATACTCGATTAAACAACGCTATTATCCTTAGTGGGTAAAGGCTTTCAGCTTAGTTTAATCACTTTTATCTCAACCTACAGTCAACCACGGCATTCAGGAATGCCTTTTTTGTGACACACGTACAAAACTGGCGAGCCCGCACCGTGATGCGGGCTCAGGCAATCAGAACTGGTAGACCAGACCTAACGCGACGACATCATCCGTGCCGATGCCGTTGTTTTTGTAGAAGCTGTCATCTTCATCCAGCAGGTTGATTTTGTAATCAACGTAGGTGGACATGTTTTTGTTGAAGTAGTAAGTCGCGCCGATGTCAGCGTATTTAACCAGATCCTGGTCACCCTGGCCGTTGCCGAGGTCTTTACCTTTAGACTGCAGGTAGGAAAGGGTCGGACGCAGGCCGAAATCGAACTGGTACTGCGCGGTCACTTCGAAGTTCTGGGTTTTATTCGCCACGGCGTCGGTGTTATCACCATACGGCGTCATATTGCGGGTTTCAGAGTACATTGCCGCCAGATAGATGTTATTGGCATCATATTTCAGACCCGCTGTCCATGCATCCGCTTTGTCGCCACCGGCGGTCGTGTTCATCACCTGCTCGTTGGTACGGTCAGAAGAGGTGTAGGCTGCGCCCGCGGTGATGCCCATGCCAAAGTCATAGGTGGTGGAGATACCGAAACCGTCGCCGTTCTCGTGACGCGTGTCACGACCGTTGTTGGTCCCTTCCTGATTGTTGCTGGCGTCTTCATTTTTGCCCTGATACTGCAGCGCAAAGTTCAGGCCCTGTACCAGGCCATAGAAGTCGGTATTACGGTAAGTTGCAACACCGTTGGCACGGCCAGTCATAAAGTTGTCGGCTTTGGTGTAGGAATCGCCACCAAACTCCGGCAGCATATCGGTCCAGCCTTCCACGTCGTACAGAACACCATAGTTACGACCGTAATCGAAGGAGCCATAATCACCCACTTTTACGCCGGCAAAGGCCAGACGCGTCCAGGACTGATTATCTGAACCTTCTGTGTTGTTGGCCTGAATGTTGTATTCCCACTGTGCATAACCGGTCATCATGTCGTTGATCTGGGTTTCACCTTTGAAGCCCAGACGCATGTAGGTTTGATCCCCGTCAGCGCCTTTATCGTCGGAGAAGTAGTGCAGACCATCTACTTTTCCGTACAGATCTAATTTATTGCCGTCTTTATTATAAATCTCTGCTGCATGCGTTGCGCCAGCCATTAACAGAGCCGGAATCATCAGGGCCAGTACTTTTCTTTGCATTATGATATTCCTTTGCGGTTGTTTTTATTTAATAACCTGTTGAACTTCCCGAATCAGAAAGTTGTCTCATGCTAAATCACTCCTGAGTAAGAGTAATAAATTATAATTGTTACTAATTAAGTAAAATCTAAACCGAATAAATCAGCAGTAATGATCATTGGGTTGATGAATGTTTTAAGGTTAAGTATATTAAATTAAAATTATTAAACTGAACTAAATTACGTTAATCTTAGCGGCGTTATATGCCTTTAAGATTATTTATCCATAATTCCCATGAATGTTATTCAGGAAACTAAATAGATATTCATTAATTATCTGGATGCGCCCGGTGTGAAAATACCGGGCTTTTTTATGGCAAAAAAATGCCCGGACAAGCCGGGCAGAGAAACTAGTCGCTGGTCGATTTTTCGGCTTTACCCGCCATTTGCGCGAGGAAATCATACCGTTTTTGCAGGTCGGCTGCGGCGTCTTTCCAGAGCTGTTCAGCCACCTCCGGCTGCTGGGCGTTAAGGCGACGGAAGCGTTGTTCCTGCATTAACGTCTCGGCCAGGGCGTCTGACGGCGGACGCGAATCAAGCGCCAGTGGTAATTTCCCTTCGTCCGCACGGCGTGGGTCGAACCGGTAGAGCGGCCAGAAACCGGTCGCCGTCAGCTGTCGCATCTGATCGTGGCTAAGCGCCAGGTCATATCCATGCTCTTCGCAAGGGCTGTAGGCAATGATCAGCGACGGGCCAGGGTACGCTTCCGCTTCCTGAATCGCTTTTACCGTCTGGTTAAGCTGCGCGCCCAGCGAGATTTGCGCGACGTAAACGTGACCATACATCATCATGCTCACACCAAGATCTTTACGCGCTTTGCGTTTACCGTGTTCACCAAATTTCGTGACCGCGCCTAACGGCGTGGCTTTCGATGCCTGGCCGCCGGTATTGGAATAACACTGCGTATCCAGCACCAGGATGTTGACGTTCTCGGTCAGGCTCAGCACGTGATCCAATCCGCCGAAGCCGATGTCGTAGGCCCAGCCGTCGCCGCCAATCAGCCAGATCGATTTTTCGACCAGGGCGTCGGCGTCAGTCAGCAGCTGCTGTGCACCGTCTACGTCCTTCAGGGCATTGCGCAGTGCTGCGACCTGCTCGCGACGAACCTCCGGTGTGGCTTCAGCGTGCAGCGCCGCGTTCAGCTCAGCAGGGATGTTATCGGTAAACTGGTCCAGCAGGCGCATCACGCGGGCGCGATGCTGATCGACGGTTAAGCGGAAGCCCAGACCAAACTCGGCGTTATCCTCAAACAGTGAGTTCGCCCAGGCCGGTCCGCGGCCGTTGGCGTCGGTGGTGTACGGCGTGGAGGGCAGGTTACCGCCATAGATAGACGAACAGCCGGTCGCGTTGGCAATCAGCATCCGGTCACCGTACAGTTGGGTAAGCAGCTTGATATACGGCGTTTCCCCACAGCCGGAGCAGGCACCGGAGTATTCGAACAGTGGGGTGATCAGCTGTGAAGTCCGGATATCAATACGTTCCAGTTTGCTGCGATCGATTTCCGGCAGACTCAGGAAGAAGTCATAATTCACTTTCTCTTCTTCGACGTGCTCCAGACGCGACATCATATTGATGGCTTTGATGTCCGGGTTCTGCCGATCCTTCGCCGGGCAGACCTCAACGCACAGGTTACAGCCGGTGCAATCTTCCGGTGCGACCTGCAGTACGTATTTCTGTCCACGCATATCGCGGGATTTCACGTCCAGCGAGTGGAGGCTGGCCGGGGCGGACTCCATCTCTTCCGGGGAAACCACTTTGGCGCGAATGGCAGAGTGCGGGCAGGCCGCCACGCAGTGGTTGCATTGCGTACACAGCTCTTCTTTCCAGATAGGGATCGCTTCGGCGATGTTGCGTTTTTCCCAGCGGGTGGTGCCCATCGGCCAGGTGCCATCCGGCGGTAGCGCCGAGACGGGCAGGGCATCGCCCAGCCCGGCCAGCATCGCCGCCGTTACGGTCTTAACAAAATCAGGCGCCACATCGGACACTACCGGAGGACGGTTCGGGCTTGCGGCATTGACCGGCTGTAGCGGGACCTCAAACAGTGACTCGCGGGCCAGCGCCAGTGCCTGCCAGTTGCGTTCTACCAGCTCCTGACCTTTACTGCTGTAGCTTTTGGCAATTGCCCCCTGAAGTTCCATTAACGCGCTGTCACCCGGCAGAATGTTGGTCAGATGGAAGAAAGCCATTTGCATAACGGTATTAATACGCGCGGCCAGGCCACATTCGCGGGCAATTTTCGCCGCGTTAACCACGTAGAAGCGGGCTTTTTTCTGATTAAGCACCGCCTGAACCTCCTGCGGCAGGCGCGCCCAGACCTCCTCTGCGCTGTATGGGGTATTCAGGAGAAAAATACCGCCGGGTTTCAGGCGCTCAGCCATCTGGTATTTATCGATAAACTGCAGCTGGTGGCAGCCAACAAAGTCAGCCTGAGAAATAAGATAGGCAGAACGGATAGGCTGTTCACTCACCCGCAGGTGGGAAACGGTCAGACCACCGGCTTTTTTGGAGTCATAGACAAAGTACCCCTGGGCATACCATGGCGTCGAATTACCGATGATTTTGATGTTGTTTTTGGTCGCGGAGACGCTCCCGTCGCTGCCCAGACCGTAGAACAGCGCCTCAAGTTTGGCCGTCGAGGGCAGGGTGTTTTCCGGTAAGGTCAGGGACAGATTCGTCACATCGTCATAGATGCCGACGGTAAAGCGCGGCCTCGGCTTCGCTTCGCTGAGTTCGTTGAACACCGCCAGCACGCAGTCTGGTCCGAACTCTTTGGAGGACAAACCATAGCGACCCCCGATCACGCGCGGTAGCGTTTCTCGCTCGCCCTGATTAAAGGCTTCTGCCAGGGCCGTCATCACATCCAGATACAGCGGTTCCGCCTGCGCGCCCGGCTCTTTGGTGCGATCAAGCACCGCAATGGCACGCGCACTTTCCGGCAGCGCAGAGAGCAGATGTTTCGCCGAGAACGGGCGATAGAGCCGCACTTTCAGCACGCCAACTTTTTCACCGCGCGTCAGCAGTTCATCCACGACTTCCTCGCAGGTACCAATCGCTGAACCCATCAGCACAATAACGCGCTCTGCCTGCGGATGGCCGTAGTACTCAAACGGCTTATATTCCCGGCCGGTGGCAGCGGCAAAGTCATTCATCGCCTGTTCAACATGGTCGTACACCGCGTTGTACCACGGGTTAGTGGCCTCACGAGACTGGAAATAAGTATCCGGGTTTGCCGATGTCCCGCGAATAACAGGGTGTTCCGGGTTAAGGGCACGGGCGCGATGGGCGTCGATCTCCGCCTGCGGCAGCAGATTCAGGATAGTATCGTCAGCCAGCGGAACGATTTTGTTGATTTCATGCGAGGTGCGGAACCCATCAAAGAAATGAATAAACGGAACCCGGCTTTTGAGTGTGGCGATATGCGAAATGAGGGCAAAGTCCTGAGCTTCCTGAACGCTGCTGGCGCACAGCATGGCGCAACCGGTCTGGCGCACGGCCATCACGTCAGAGTGATCGCCAAAGATGGAGAGCGCGTGGGTGGCGACGGTACGTGCAGCAACGTGCAGAACGAAGGGGGTCAGTTGACCCGCGAGTTTGTACAGCGTCGGGATCATTAACAACAATCCCTGAGAAGAGGTAAAGGACGTGGAAAGTGCGCCGGTCTGCAGTGCGCCATGTACCGTCGCAATCGCACCGGCCTCGGACTGCATTTCAACCACTCTTGGGACATCGCCCCAGACGTTTTTTAACCCGTTACCGGCCCAGGCATCTGCCTGCTCAGCCATGGTGGAGCTTGGTGTAATCGGGTAGATGGCGATAACTTCACTGGTGCGAAACGCGACTGAGGCAACTGCACCATTACCGTCAATAGTTTGCATAGGACAACACCCTTACATTGCGCAAAAAATAGGGGTCTGTATTACGGCAACAAACCCTGAATATTATCTGTGTATTCTAGCAAACAGGGGATTTTTCGATTTTCGCTTTTGTGTCCTCGTTATTCTTGCCATCAATGAGTAGATCAAACTTTTGGCAGAAAAATTGCGAGAATTTGTTTCAGAAGCGCATAAATACGCACTTCCGATCTCGACGGCACGGGATGGGATGCCTATTATGCATAGGTTTCGCATTATTCATGGGGGAGAGAGCATGCGCTCAGCGTTTTTGGTAGGGTGTGCCGCATTATTGTTGTCGGCATGCAGCAGTGAACCTGTCCAGCAGGCAACGGCCGCCCACGTGGCGCCGGGAATGAAAGCCGCGATGTCCAGCTCCGGTCAGGCTAACTGCGCGATGATTGGCGGTTCGCTGTCGGTGGCCCGCCAGCTCGATGGTTCGGCTATTGGGATGTGCGCCTTGCCAAATGGCAAACGCTGTAGTGAACAGTCGCTTGCCGTTGGAACCTGCGGTAATTACTGATTAGTCTGCACGCTTAAACATCAGCGTTTTATCGGCTGTCGCCAGCGTTAACTGGTCTTCAGTCAGGTCGACCTGCGCCCCTTTGCGCAGCATGTCGCCGATGGCCTGATCCAGTTCGTTAAGCTGTGGTTCAGTACAGAGCTTGCGCGTCATGGCCAGCGTTTTCACCTTCAGCTCGCCTTCGGACAATTTCCCCTGTCCGCTGAAGCGGTTACACATTGCGCCTGAAACGCTGATGTTATTAACCAGGCTGATATCTGACAGTGCGTTAAAACTGATCTCAGGTGGCGTCGTCGTGTTCTTCACGGCCTTACCGTTCACATTTTCCAGCACAAAGCGGTGGCTGGTGAGCTGTTCCGGCTGAACGGAAGCTTTACCCGGATTAACGCAGCCGGTGAGGACAAGGCTGATAACACTTAACGCCATGAGCTTTTTCATTTTTCTTCTCAAACTATAAATACCGTGAATCTGTTTCCAGTGTAACGATACGCCAGCGTGGGTTAATGGGGTTTATCTGAAAGTGCGGGGGAGAAGTCGGGCAACGCGACGGCTGCCCGGAATAACGTTAGTGCGATTTAAACCCTGCCGCTGTCATCAACATGCGAAAGAGCATACTGACAGCAGCCAGCGCGAGTACGCTGCCGGCCCAGATAATGGCCAGCCACAGTAATCTTTTCCAGACCGGTTGTTGCATCAGTGATAACCCTCCCCATGCTGAACTTTGCCGCGAAATACGTAGTAACTCCAGAAGGTGTAGACCAGGATAACGGGAATGATCAACAGCGCGCCCACCAGCATAAAGCCCTGACTCTGCGTCGGTGCGGCGGCCTGCCACAGGGTGATTGACGGAGGAATGATGTGTGGCCAGATGCTGATCCCCAGCCCGCTAAAGCCGAGGAATATCAGCCCCAGCGTCAGGACGAACGGACGATTATGGCTGTCGGGATTACTCAGACAGCGCCATTGATACAGGCTCAACATCACTACCAGCGCCGGGACGGGCAGCAGATAAAACAGATTCGGCAGCGTAAACCAGCGCGCGGCGATGGCCGGCTGCGCCAGTGGCGTCCAGAGGCTGATCGCCGCAATAAACGCCAGCAGCACGAGTAACAGCATTTTCGACACCTCACGCATCCGCTGTTGCAGGGGATTTTCGCTTTTCATCACCAGCCAGGTCGCGCCTAACAGCGCATACGCGACGACCAGCCCCGCACCGCAGAACAGATTAAACGCGGTAAACCAGTCAAATGGCCCGCCGGTATAGGCCCGGCCGGTGACGGTAAAGCCGTTAATGACCGCGCCGACCGTTACACCCTGGGTAAACGTCGCCAGAATGGAACCGCCAATAAACGCCTTGTCCCAGAACGGACGGTGCGCTGGCGTGGCTTTAAAACGAAACTCAAACGCTACGCCACGAAAAATAAGACCGATCAGCATTAATGTCAGCGGAATGGTGAGGGCATCAATAATCACGGCGTAGGCTAGCGGAAACGCGCCGAACAGGGCGGCCCCGCCAAGGACCAGCCAGGTTTCATTCCCGTCCCAGACCGGCGCGACGCTGTTGACCATCACATCGCGATCGTCGGCGTTTTGCGTAGCCGGGAATAAAATACCAATCCCCAGATCAAAGCCGTCCATGACGATATACATCAGCGTGGCGAAGACAATGATGACAAACCAGATAATGGAAAGATCGATACCCATTATGGCTGCTCCTTATGTTCAGTTGTGACGGCAGAAAGCGGGCGCGCCGGACGTCCATCGGACTCAGTGGCGAAAGATTCATGCGGCTGCGGGCCTTTGCGGATGAGACGCACCATATAGCTGTAACCCACGCCAAACACCGAGGTGTAAACGATGAAGAAAACCAGCAAACTCACGCTCATATGCAGATCGCCATGGGCGGAGACCGCGTCCTTCGTGCGCTGAAGGCCGTAGACCACCCACGGCTGGCGGCCCACTTCGGTGGTTACCCATCCCGACAGAATAGCAATCAACCCGGATGGCCCCATCAGCAGGGCAAACCACAGGAAAGGACGGGAAGAATAAACGCGCTTTTTGTAGCGCAGCCAGAGTGCCGTCACGCCAAGCAGCAGCATCAGCATGCCCAGGCCCGCCATGATACGGAATGACCAGAAGACGATAGTGGAGTTAGGCCTGTCTTCCCTGGGAAACTCTTTGAGTGCCGGAACCTGTTTATCCAGGCTGTGCGTCAGGAGAAGGCTGCCGAGTGCGGGGATCTCCAGCCCAAAGCGGGTGCGCTCCTGTTCCATATCCGGCCAACCGAACAGCAGCAGCGGGGTAGGTTCACCGGGTGGGTTTTCCCAGTGGCCTTCAATGGCGGCAATTTTCGCCGGCTGGTGCTTTAAGGTGTTCAGCCCGTGCATATCGCCAACCATGGCCTGGATGGGGGCGACAATCAGCGTCATCCACAGCGCCATCGAAAACATCGCGCGAATAGCGGGAGTATTATTCCCGCGCAGCAGATGCCATGCCGCGGATGCGCCAACAAACAGGGCGCTACTCAGAAACGCGGCTATCGACATATGCAGCAGGCGATAAGGGAAGGAGGGGTTAAATACCACGGCGAACCAGTCCACCGGTACCACCTGACCGTTGACGATCTCATAGCCCTGCGGGGTCTGCATCCAGCTGTTTGAGGAGAGGATCCAGAAGGTGGAGATGATGGTCCCCAGCGCCACCATACAGGTGGAGAAAAAGTGCAGCCCCGGCCCGACTTTGTTCCAGCCGAACAGCATCACCCCGAGGAACCCGGCTTCGAGGAAGAAGGCGGTGAGCACTTCATAGGTCAGCAGCGGACCGGTAATGCTGCCCGCAAACTGTGAAAACCCGCTCCAGTTGGTACCAAACTGGTAGGCCATCACCAGCCCGGAGACCACACCCATGCCAAAGTTAATCGCAAAGATCTTCGACCAGAAATGGTACAGCGAGCGCCAGACCGGATTTTTTGTTTTTAACCACAGGCCTTCGAGCACGGCAAGATAGCTGGCGAGACCGATGGTGATTGCCGGGAAAATAATGTGAAAGGATACGGTAAAGGCAAACTGTATCCGTGCAAGGTGAAAAGCATCTAAACCAAACATGCACAACCTCAATGTCAAACGGTGTGCTGTTATGGTATAGAGGCGCAAATCAGAGTATCAGACGCAGAAAAGCAATTTTTAACCATAACAGTTGGTTTAAAACCCATGCTTAAAGCATCTGATATACTTCGCGTTTAGGGAATAAAAACACTTCTTTTATGAATTTTCCGCATAAAACCGCTTGCTTTGTCGTCAGCATCGTGCGTTAATGATCTTCTGGTTTTGAGTCCAAATAAATATCTGACGTAGTTTTATAAAGCAGTTCTCATCACGTTGTGCCTCTCCGCAGCCTCTCTTGGGTCTTTATCTACATTCCGATTAGTTTTGTTTCAAACCACTATCGCCTGATCGGCTCATGAGTAATTTTACGTTTTTACGTTTACAGGAGAATCCTATGACTTCTTATATCCATTTTCGCTGCCCTTGCTGTCATGGCTCGCAGTACCGTACCTCAGCCTTTGATGTGTCTGAGAAAAACCCTTACGGCGCGAAATGCATCTTTTGCAAATCGCCAATGATTACGCTGGACCATCTGGCCGCGGCGCGTCAGGCGCAGAACCACGTTACCGGTTACCGTAAGTAATTCATTTAGCAAACTATAACAGTTACCTAAATCTTCTCTTTTTCTCCTGCTGATATACACTGTCGGTCATAAGGAGAATCTGATGAAAAAATACCAGCGTCTGGCGCAACAAATTATCTCGCAGATCGAACTTGGCGTTTGGCTGCCGGGCGATAAGCTGCCTTCCCTGCGAGAGCAGGTGGCGAGCAGCGGCATGAGTTTTATGACCGTTGGCCACGCGTATCAGATGCTGGAAAGTCAGGGGCGCATTGTCGCCAGACCGCAGTCGGGCTATTACGTTGCCTCGCGCCCGACCGCGCAACAGCCTGCGCCACCCGCTCAGGTCATGCGTGACGAAGCGGTGGATATCAACACCTACATCTTCGAGGTCTTACAGGCCAGCCGCGACCCCTCCGTTGTGCCTTTTGCTTCCGCGTTTCCCGACCCCCGTCTTTTCCCGCTTCAGCAGCTTAACCGCTCGCTGGCGAACGTCAGCAAAACGGCGACCGCGATGAGCGTGATTGAGAACCTGCCGCCGGGTAACGTCGATCTTCGCCACGCCATTGCCCGCCGCTACGCGCAGCAGGGGATGAACATCTCCCCGGAAGAGATCGTGATCACCGCAGGCGCGCTTGAAGCGCTGAATCTCAGCCTGCAGGCGGTCACCGAGCCCGGCGACTGGGTGATTGTCGAAAACCCCTGTTTCTACGGTGCGCTGCAGGCGCTGGAACGCCTTAAATTGAAAGCCCTGGCGATTGCGACGGACGTCCGCGAAGGGATCGATCTCAATGCGCTTGAGCAGGCGCTGAATGATTACCCGGTCAAAGCCTGCTGGATCATGACCAACAGCCAGAATCCGCTCGGCTTCACCCTGAGCGCGGAGAAAAAAGCACAGCTTGTCGCGCTGCTGACCCGTCATAACGTGCCGCTGATTGAAGATGACGTTTACAGCGAGCTCTATTTTGGGCGTGAAAAGCCGCTTCCGGCGAAAGCCTGGGATCGTCAGGACATGACGCTGCATTGCTCGTCATTTTCGAAATGTCTGGTGGCCGGCTTTCGTATTGGCTGGGTGGCGGCAGGAAAGCACGCGCGGCGCATTCAGCAACTGCAACTGATGAGCACGCTGTCCACCAGCTCTCCGATGCAGCTGGCGCTGGTGGATTACCTGGCGACCAAACGTTACGACGCCCATCTGCGCCGCCTGCGGCGCACGCTGGCCGAGCGAAAACAGCAGGCCTGGCAATCGCTGTTGCGTCATATGCCTGCCGGGGTCAAAATTCACCATAACGACAGCGGCTATTTTTTATGGCTCGAACTTCCGGCCCAGCTGGATGCCGGGCTGTTGAGCGAACAGGCATTGAGTCATCACATCAGCATTGCTCCGGGAAAGATGTTTTCCACCTCTGACGCGTGGACTCCGTTCTTCCGTTTTAATACCTCCTGGGCCTGGGGGGAACGGGAAGAGCAGGCGGTGATACAGTTAGGGAAATTAATTAGCAGTATGCTGAAATAAATATTCCCGCCTTTTACTCAATAATCATTCCTTATCTTTTTACCGGCGCGGCGACTATTTCGCCGCGCTGCGTCATACGAAATGTGCATACTGCCTCTCACGGCTAACCCCTTGTCTATAATCCAGTTAACGGGGAATGCGCCCCCGGTCACACCTTGATGAAATTTCCTTAAGCCGCACGGTGCGGCGCATTTGCGCGGTCTACGTTTATTAAGGGAGATATTTTTACGGCACGGCTGCCGCTAAATTTCATTGCGACAGGAGTAACTCTTATGAGCAAAAAATTTGCCCGCAGC
Source organism: Enterobacter sp. BIDMC92 (assembly GCF_001030225.1). Taxonomy (NCBI): domain Bacteria; kingdom Pseudomonadati; phylum Pseudomonadota; class Gammaproteobacteria; order Enterobacterales; family Enterobacteriaceae; genus Enterobacter; species Enterobacter sp. BIDMC92. Next base: position 2,522,955 of record NZ_KQ087598.1, on the reverse strand, counting down.
AGCCTGTGTGCGCTCGGCATGACGATCATGGCCGCGCAAGCCGCAGAACCGCCAAAAGCCATTGGCGACGGGGAAGGCCGGCTGGATATTATTGCCTGGCCGGGATACATCGAACGGGGGCAGACGGATAAAAATTATGACTGGGTCACCCAGTTTGAAAAAGAGACCGGCTGTGCGGTAAACGTCAAAACCGCGGCAACCTCGGATGAAATGGTCAGCCTGATGGCGAAAGGGGGATACGATCTGGTCACCGCGTCGGGCGATGCATCGCTCCGCCTGATCATGGGCAAACGCGTTCAGCCGATTAACCCCGATCTTATTCCCAACTGGAAAACCCTCGACGCACGGATAGTAAAAGGGGAATGGTTTAACGTCGGCGGGAAAGTCTACGGCACGCCCTATCAGTGGGGGCCCAACCTGCTGATGTACAACACCAAAACCTTCCCGACGCCACCGGACAGCTGGAGCGTGGTCTTTACCAGACAGGATCTGCCGGACGGTAAAACCAATCAGGGACGCGTTCAGGCCTACGACGGTCCGATTTACATCGCCGATGCGGCGCTGTTTGTCAAAGCCACGCAGCCGCAGTTGGGCATCAAAGACCCGTACCAGCTCACGGAGGAACAATATGCCGCCGTGCTTAAGGTGCTTCGCGACCAGCATGCGCTGATCCACCGCTACTGGCACGACACCACCGTCCAGATGAGTGATTTTAAAAATGAAGGCGTCGTGGCCTCCAGCGCGTGGCCGTATCAGGCGAATGCCCTGAAGGCCGAGAACCAGCCCATCGCCACCGTGTTCCCGAAAGAGGGGGTGACCGGCTGGGCAGATACCACCATGCTGCACGCACAGGCAAAACACCCGATGTGCGCCTATAAATGGATGAACTGGTCGCTCACGCCGAAAGTGCAGGGCGATCTGGCCGCCTGGTTTGGCTCGCTTCCTGTCGTCCCGGAAGGGTGTAAGGCCAGCACGCTGCTGGGCGAAAAGGGCTGTGAAACAAACGGGTATAACGAGTTCGACAAAATCATGTTCTGGAAAACGCCGGTCGCAGAAGGCGGCAAATATGTGCCTTACAGCCGCTGGACGCAGGATTACATCGCCATCATGGGTGGCCGTTAATCGCCCGGGAGCAGAACATGACGTACGCGGTAGAGTTTAACAATGTTTCCCGCCTGTACGGCGACGTGCGGGCGGTGGATGGGGTGACCATTGCAATCCGTGACGGAGAGTTTTTCTCCATGCTGGGGCCTTCGGGCTCCGGCAAGACCACCTGCCTGCGGCTGATCGCCGGTTTTGAGCAGCTGTCAGGCGGCACGATTTCTATCTTTGGCAAAGAGGCGAGCGAGCTGCCGCCCTGGGAGCGGGACGTGAACACCGTGTTCCAGGACTATGCGCTGTTCCCGCATATGTCGATCCTCGATAATGTCGCCTACGGGTTGATGGTAAAAGGCGTCGATAAGAAAAAACGCCATGCGCAGGCTCGTGATGCGCTGGAAAAAGTGGGGCTGAGTTTTGCCGTTGCCCGCAAACCTTCGCAACTTTCCGGTGGCCAGCGTCAGCGTGTCGCCATCGCCCGGGCGCTGGTCAATGAGCCGCGCGTGTTGCTGTTGGACGAGCCGTTAGGTGCGCTCGATCTCAAACTGCGTGAACAGATGCAGTTCGAGCTGAAGAAACTTCAGCAGGAACTCGGCATCACCTTTATTTTCGTCACCCACGATCAGGGCGAAGCGCTGTCCATGTCAGACCGGGTGGCGGTATTCAATAATGGACGCATCGAGCAGGTGGATACCCCACGCGATCTCTACATGCGTCCGCGTACGCCGTTTGTTGCCGGTTTTGTTGGCACGTCCAACGTCTTCGATACGGTCCTTGCGCAAAAAATATGCGGCATGGAAGGCGCTTATTCACTGCGTCCGGAACATATTCGCCTTAACCAGAGCGGTGACGTTCAGGTTCAGGGATGCGTGCAGGCCGTTCAATACCAGGGGGCCGCCACGCGTCTGGAACTGAAACTGGATAATGGCGCAAAACTGCTGGTGAGCCAGGCCAACGTCAGTGACGTCTCGTCGCTGAACGGCGTTGCGCCGGGGCAGGTCGTGATGGCTTCGTGGTCACGCGAGGCGATGATCCGCCTTCACGAGGAGAGGTGAAATGGAGATGAGCGTTGCGCATCCTGGTCCCTCTCGTAGCCACATGAGCCGTTTAACCGCACTGTTCTGGCGTAAGCCGTCGCTTGGGCTGTTCCTGCTGCTGCTTGCGCCGCTGATGTGGTTTGGCATTGTCTATTTAGGGTCGTTGCTGACCCTGCTGTGGCAAGGGTTTTACACCTTTGATGACTTCACCATGGCCGTCACGCCGGATCTGACTCTGGCGAACATCCTGGCGCTCTTCAACCCGGCAAACTACGACATTATCCTGCGTACGTTAATCATGGCGATTGCGGTGACCATTGCCAGCGCTATTCTGGCATTCCCGATGGCGTGGTACATGGCGCGATACACTCACGGCAAGTGGAAGGCGTTTTTCTATATTGCGGTGATGCTGCCGATGTGGGCAAGCTACATCGTCAAAGCCTATGCCTGGACGTTGCTGCTGGCGAAAGATGGTGTGGCGCAGTGGTTTCTCAGCCATCTGGGTCTGGAGCCGATCCTGACCTCACTCCTGACGCTTCCGGCCATTGGCGGCAATACGCTTTCCACCTCCGGGCTGGGACGGTTTCTGGTCTTCGTCTATATCTGGCTGCCGTTTATGATCCTGCCGGTCCAGGCGGCGCTGGAACGCCTGCCTGCGTCTTTATTGCAGGCCTCGGCCGATCTCGGGGCGCGACCCCGCCAGACCTTTCGCTACGTCGTTCTGCCGCTGGCCATTCCGGGTATTGCGGCGGGTTCGATATTTACCTTTTCCCTGACGCTGGGGGATTTCATTGTTCCCCAACTGGTGGGGCCGCCGGGCTATTTCATCGGCAATATGGTCTATTCCCAGCAGGGCGCCATTGGCAATATGCCGATGGCCGCCGCGTTCACGCTGGTGCCCATCGTGCTGATTTCGCTTTATCTGGCGTTAGTGAAACGCCTGGGAGCATTCGATGCACTCTGAACGCGCACCACTGTTCCTGAAAGTGGCAGCCTGGGGAGGCGTTATCTTCCTGCACTTCCCGCTGCTGATCATCGCCACCTACGCCTTTAACACCGAAGACGCCGCCTTCAGCTTTCCGCCGCAGGGGCTGACGCTGAAGTGGTTTAGCGTGGCAGCGGGGCGAGGAGACATTATTGAGTCCGTGACGTTGTCACTTCAAATTGCGGCGTTATCCACCGCGATTGCCCTTGTCCTTGGCACGCTTGCTGCAGCGGCCCTGTGGCGAAGTGCGTTTTTTGGCAAGAATGCGATCTCCCTGTTGCTGCTATTGCCGATTGCGTTACCGGGGATCATCACCGGACTGGCGCTGCTGACCGCGTTCAAAACCATCAACCTTGAGCCGGGCTTTTTCACTATCGTGGTGGGACACGCCACCTTTTGCGTGGTGGTGGTGTTTAACAACGTGATTGCCCGGTTCCGACGCACCTCCTGGAGCCTGGTGGAAGCGTCGATGGATCTTGGGGCCGACGGCTGGCAAACCTTCCGCTATGTCGTGCTGCCCAATCTGGGTTCAGCGCTGCTGGCCGGGGGAATGCTGGCGTTTGCCCTGTCGTTTGACGAGATAATCGTCACAACCTTTACGGCGGGACACGAGCGCACGTTACCGCTGTGGTTGCTTAACCAGCTCGGGCGTCCCCGCGACGTGCCGGTCACCAACGTGGTTGCACTGCTGGTGATGCTGGTTACAACCGTCCCCATTCTGGGAGCCTGGTGGCTAACCCGCGACGGCGAGAGCATTGCCGGCAGCGGGAAATAACATTCATTTCAACAGGACAATGCTATGCAAACACATCTGCTGATTAAGGGTGAACTGGTTGCCGGAGAAGGAGAGGTGCAGCCGGTTTATAATCCGGCCACCGGAGAGGTACTGCTGGACATTGCTGAAGCGTCACCGGCCCAGGTCAATGCGGCGGTAGAGGCCGCTGATCGGGCGTTCATCGACTGGGGGCAGACCACGCCCAAAGCGCGTGCGGAGTGCCTGCTGAAACTGGCTGACGCCATCGAGGCGAATGGTGAAGAATTTGCCCGGCTCGAATCTCTCAACTGTGGCAAGCCGCTGCACTGCGTTCTGGGGGATGAGATCCCGGCGGTGGTCGATGTTTTCCGTTTCTTTGCCGGGGCGGCCCGCTGCCTGAATGGCCTCGCCGCCGGAGAGTATCTTGATGGCCACACGTCGATGATCCGCCGCGATCCGGTCGGCGTGGTGGCCTCTATCGCGCCGTGGAACTACCCGCTGATGATGGCGGCATGGAAGCTCGCGCCAGCGCTCGCTGCCGGTAACTGCGTGGTGATCAAACCCTCTGAAATTACGCCGCTGACGGCGCTGAAGCTGGCGGAGCTGGCAAAGGACATCTTCCCGGCGGGAGTGCTGAACGTGCTGTTTGGCCGCGGTAAGACGGTCGGCGATCCGCTGACCGGGCATGAAAAAGTCCGCATGGTCTCGCTGACCGGTTCGATTGCGACCGGGGAACATATCATCGGCCATACGGCTTCCTCCATTAAGCGCACCCACATGGAACTGGGCGGCAAAGCGCCCGTTATTGTGTTTGATGACGCCGACCTGGATGCGGTGGTCGAAGGGGTACGGACGTTTGGCTTCTACAATGCCGGGCAGGACTGTACGGCCGCCTGCCGTATCTATGCTCAGAAAGGGATCTATGCTGCGCTCGTGGAAAAACTGGGCGCCGCGGTAGCCAGCCTCAAAATGGGCGCCCCGGAGGATGGGGATACCGAGCTGGGGCCCCTCAGTTCTGCCGCCCATCTTTCACGCGTCTGTCAGGCTGTCGATGAGGCGAAAGCGCTCGGCCATATCCGCGTGGTTACGGGCGGGAGCAAAAAAGAGGGGGCGGGCTACTACTTCCAGCCAACCCTGCTGGCGGGGGCAAAACAGGACGACGCCATCGTCCAGCGCGAGGTGTTTGGCCCGGTGGTGAGCGTCACCGAGTTTGATGACGAGGCGCAGGTGCTGGCCTGGGCGAACGATTCACAGTACGGCCTGGCGTCATCGGTCTGGACCAAAGACGTGGGCCGCGCCCATCGCCTGAGCGCGCGCCTGCAGTATGGCTGCACCTGGGTGAATACCCATTTTATGCTGGTGAGCGAAATGCCCCATGGCGGCATGAAATTATCCGGCTACGGCAAGGATATGTCGGTCTACGGACTGGAGGATTATACGGTCGTCCGGCACGTCATGATTAAGCACTAAGCCTACGCGCCTGGCCGCTTGCGCGGTCGGGCGTTCACCTTGTCCGCGATGAGTGTTAAGCAAGATACTCAATTGTTATTAGCCGTAATTTTTAAGTGGTTATTCTGTAACGAAAAAACTTGATCTGTGTCAACATATGACGCATATTGCGTGCGGTTATTTTTTCGGCTCTGGTATACAGAATGACGTTGTATCAAAAGATGTTGGTTTTTTACGCAATCATGGCTTCCATCTGCGCATTAATCACCTGGTTCCTCTCTAAAGACCGCAAACGTATCCGACTGCTCAGTGCTTTTCTGGTGGGGTCAACCTGGCCAATGAGCTTTCCCGTTGCACTGCTGGTCTCGCTTTTCTGAAGCACGCTTCCATTTTTAATAGATGAATATGGCATTCCAGATACGGTAACTGTATAAATACACAGTACATCGTAAAAGGAGTGCTTATGAACAGTTTTTACTCGCAACAGGCCGGTTGCACCGTGCGCTGGCATGATTTGCCCGGCAATGGCGATCCCGTGGTGTTCATTCACGGGTTGGGCTGTGCCGCTTCCTATGAATATCCCCGTGTCGTGCATGACCCTCAGTTCGGGGCGCGCTGGGCCATTCTCATCGATCTGCCGGGTAGCGGCTACAGCGACAAACCTCTGCACTACTCCTACCGAACAACTGACCAGGCTCGTGTCGTCGTGGAGCTGATTAACCATCTCAAACTGGACACCTTCTGGCTGTATGGTCACAGCATGGGCGGCAGTATTGCTATCGAAACGGCGGGGATGCTGCCCGCGCGCGTAAAAGGGCTAATGGTGTCGGAACCCAATTTTCATGCGGGTGGGGGCATGTTCAGCCAATCTATCGCAGCACAAACCGAGCAACAGTTTCTGGAACAGGGCTATGACGCCATGCTGCGCGCCGAAACCACGGCGTGGGCAGGGTGCCTGCAGAGCAATGCCCCTTACGCCGTCTGGCGCGGTGCCGCGAGTCTGGTGGCGGGCGTTGAGCCGGAATGGGAGGCGCAGTTCCTGTCACTCCCGTGCCCGGTAACGCTGATTTTCGGCGAGCGGTCGCTGCCTGATGACGATGTGGATAATCTGAAGCAGAAGGGCGTTGCGGTAAAAATCATCCCTGCAGCGGGCCACTCAATGTCCTGGGAAAACCCCTCCGCGCTGGCGCAGACGCTAGCCGGGTGTATGACGGAGTGATCGCCCGGCGGTGACGGATCTGCAGCGGTGAAGAATCCAGGCCGGGTAAGCGCAGCGCCACCCGGCAAGAAAGGCGGCTACAGTGTTAATCCGCCCTCAGCGTAATAACGCCTGCAGAGCCTTGCGCGCCCCCGGCTGAACATCATGCGGGTGCTGGTAATCAATGTTCTCTATTGCGCGGCTATAGAGCGCAACCAGCCAGTCGTAAACGTACGCGGTGGCCGCATGCACAGGCTGTTCCCCCAGGCGCGTCAGGCGGGGACCGGCGCTGCTGACGACCGGCGTGACGAAGATAGCCTGACCCTTACGGATGCGGCTGGCCGGACGTGTCGCCACGGGCGTCTGGTCATAACCCAGCCAGCCAATGAAATTGCCCATCACGGCATGCAGTTGCGCCGCGCTACTCTTATCCGCTTCGACAATACGCTGTAGCTGCTGAGGCAGATCCAGCCGGTAACTGGTGACTACCAGCACATCTGCGATTTGCTGCAACACGGCGGGTTCCAGCCCCAGACGGGCGGCGGTAGCTTCATTGCGGCTCCACTGACGCAGATGGTTTATCCAGACCCGGTGCGCAAGACGCGCTTTGTCTTTTGTCTGGTACTGCGCGGTATTCTCCTGGGCGCTGTCGGCAAACAGGTCAATGGTGTCCGTGAACAGTCCGTTAACCTGCTCCTCACGCGGTTGCTGAACGGCCAGCAGCGTTTCAAAGGCTTTGAGCGGCGGCAGCAGACCATCCAGCAGCTCACCGTGGCGGGCGGCGCTGCTTTGCAGCGTGCGTACCATGTTTTCCGCCTGAGCACGTCGGGTGCCCGGCTCTTCAACCAGCGGTACCAGATAACTTTTCATCAGCGATGAAAGCGCCTGGCGCAACCCATTTTTCAGGGTGCTGAGACGCTTGTGTCGCAGCGCAGGCAGCGTGGCCTGAGACAGCCACTCGATGACGCGCTGCATGCTGTGACTGTCCAGCGCCTGCAGCGTACCCCAGCGCAAACCCGGCTTGCCGAGCAGGTGTTGAACGGCTTCATCAAGATTCTGCCGGGTAGTGAAGCGGGCGTCATGGGGGGTAATTGCCCAGACCAGGCCCGGCAGAGCAGAGTCTTCCGCGGGCTGCGTCTCCTTGACCCAGTTCATTAACACTTTTGCTTTTTTGGCCGTCTGCTCGTGCTGCGCCGTGGCGTTGCAAATGACCAGCACATCCGGCTCGAGCTGTTGACGGTAATGCTCCAGCAACCACTGGGATTTCGCCTGACGCAGCGGGTCAGCATCGGTATCTTCAACAAGCGGGATATCAATGATATCGACGTTATCCAGGGCCGCGTTCTCAACCGGCAACACCAGCTCGCGGGTGAGAAAGGCAAGCACATCGACGGGGATGCTGATCGCGTTAAGCATTTCACCGTCATTCAGCGGATGAAGCAGCGTCTCCTGGGCGTCCTGCAGGGCTGGCGTACCGTCGTGCGTCAGGAACCCTTCACCCGGCAGCCCAAAGCTATCCACCAGCAGGCTCAGCGGGGCGGCGAGGGCGCTGGCATGGCTGGTCTGATGCAGCACATGGGCCAGGTTTAACCACTGCTGGGTCAGCTCCTGCTGCTCGCCCCACAGCAACGACCAGACGCTGGCGCGCGTGCTGAGATCCAGCGACGGCACCAGCTGGGCAAACTCATGCCACAGGGCGTCATCAATTTGCTGTTTAGCGGCAGGCACCGTGCTTTGCCAGAAGCGGGCAATCGCCCCCACTTCCTGCGCCGTGATGCCGGGCACGCCCTGCGGCTGGCGCAGGCCGCGCCATTTCTCCAGGCGTGTCTCAATAACCGCCTTATCCACCGCGCGTATCTGCGGATGCAGCGTCGTGCGGGCAATGAACAGCTGTACCAGCTCGGCCTCGGTCACCAGACTCAGACGCAGCGGGAATGCTTCATCCACCACGTCAGGGGTTTCGCGGGTGAAGCGAACGGCCATGTTGGTCAGGGCATGTCCCGGGTTGATATGCGAAAAATAGTCAAAGCTGCGCTGGCCCGGCGTCACGTTCAGGCGGCCATTCCCGCTGCCGCACAGGGACAACAGCAGGTGTGCTTTCGCGCTCTGGGAATGACCGTAAAGCCCGATGCTGCTCTGGCGGGTCATGGCGCGTTCAATGGCCTGCTCACGCGCCTGCACCGCGTTGATGCGGGCAAGCAGGGCGTCGGCATCGTTATCCAGTACAGGGGCGTTCAGGCGCGTCTCATTAATCCACCCGATTAAGGCCTGAGTGGTGGTGGTCGTCGCTGTCATTTCAGGTATACGCTCCCGCTGTCGATCCAGTAATGGCTGCCGCTGTGTCGGCGATCGGCCAGAGTATTCAGTTTGAAGGTTAATGCGTCAGCTGCCACCGGCGTGCCGTCCTGCAGCCAGGCATCACTCAGTTCAAAGGCCTCCGGGCCCTCCTGCTTGCTGCCGCCGCAGAGTTTGAGCCGCACGTTCAGCACGCCGTCGCCGGCAATCGCTTTTGCCAGTTCAGGTGAGTTAATGCTGAGCGTGTAGAGCGGCGTGGCGGGCCAGCGCGCGTTCGCCAGCTGACGGAAGCCGAGGGTGACGTTACCGCGTAGCGGGAAGTGCAGGCGCGCGTCGAGCTTCGCACCGGGCTTATCGAGGTCGATGTCCTGGTACCAGACGTTTTCCTCGCGCAGGGTATTCACGGTGTTATCCAGCACGCCGAGATAACGCACGGTGGAATACGCCCCAATGTCCGCGGCTTTAAAGTTGAAGCGCGGCAGGCGCAGATCAAGGGCCAGGCTGCAGAGCATGGCTCCCACGGCAGCCGTCGATTTCGGGTTGCCAATCCGCCCCTGCTGGCTGAACGGATACCATTCGTGCACCTGGTATTTATCCAGCCAGACGATGCGGTTAACCGGCACCGGCTGCAGATGGCGAATCAGCGCCTGAACACCGGGCAGGCAGCCAGGACGCCCGGTGATGAGCAGAATATCGCAGCTGTAATGTGAAATCGCCTCACACACCGCGTGCAGCGGCGAGGCCAGCGTAAACTGCCCGGCCAGCATCGCGTCCTGCATTTCGCGGAAATTGACATGCAGCGGTACGGCGAACAGGTCAAAAGCGTCTGAACCCGCCGGCAGAGCATGATCGATGGCCTGCTGCAGATAATTCATCACATTGCGGGTCGGTTTCTGCGGCAGAAGATCGCCAAAGGTGGCATGCAGACCGGCCAGCGGATCGTCAACGTCGCTGGATTCCCACGCGGCAAGAATGGCATGACCAATCGGCATAAAGAGCTGAAGGGCTGTTTGCTGGCGAAGTACGGCCTGGGTATCAATGCGCCCGGAGTCGCCGAACAGTGACGCCATCAGCAAGGAGGCATCCGCAATGCCCGATTTCTGTAACTGCGTTTGCAGGGCGGGCAGTACGTAGCGCTGAATCACGTCCAGTAACGTATCGTCGCCCGCCACCTTAAACCCTTCGCGGAACAGGAGCTGCGGAGTGATTTTGACGTTATTACCGGAACCGTCATCCAGCTGGTAATGGGTGATCGCCATATCCGTGGTGCCCCCGCCAATGTCGATGGAGGCGATGCGCAACGCCCGGCCCGGCTGCGCACCGGGCTCAGGCTCACGGTCCGGACGTGCAAGGGAGGCGAAGAAGGCTTCCGTCTGACCGCCAAAGCGGGAGATCGCTTCGTTATACAGCCAGACCAGTTGACCGCAGCTGGCTTCGTCCCACTCCATCTGGATTTCCGGGACCGGCACCACGCTTTTTTCCTGCTGTTTGCGGGTGACAAAATCCTCATCCTGCGGGTGCCATCCCATCGCTTTCCAGACAATGGCGATGGCTTCGAACATGCGGCGGCGGAAAATTTCGCGCTCCTGCTTAGGCATGGCCGAGGGCAGCGTCAGGATCAGGGTACGCAGCTGGCGAGGCGACGCGGGGAAGCCCAGACGCAGGCGCGTGGCGACGCTGTTGATCTGCCCCAGCGCCTGCGCCAGCAGTTCGCACAGCATGTGCGTCATCAGCGTGCTGCGGCTGTACTGCGGCGAGAAGACCGGCAGTCGCTCATCCTGCGGCAGCGTGAAGAGCGGCTCGCCGTCATCGTTCATCAGGTTCATCAGCGGGAACGCGGTGGCAAGCGGTTCACGCTGGGTTTTGCTGTTCATCTGGCTAAAGCGCCAGTCCTGTACCACCGGTGTTTCATCCCACAGGTAGCGACGCGGACTGGAGATTCCGCTGTTACCTTCGGTTCCCAGACGCTGCATCGCCAGCTTGCGGGCCTCATCACCGACGCGGACAATCGACGGCCAGACAAAGGCATCTTCGCGACCGCTTTCAACCGAGAAGTGCTGCTTGCCAAAACGCGCCTCCGAAAACTCAAGACGGCTGGTAAACAGCGGCTCATTAAGGAATTGCGGCTCGCTTAATGAGCGTACCTGCAGTTCGGCGGTCTGGCGTAGACCATCGTTCGCATCGCCGTGGTCTTCAATAATCACGCCGCAGGTGTGGGTATTCCCCACGTCGAGGATCAGGTCGACCGGAATGGCCGGGGTGCTGAGCGTATGGGTAACAAATTTGACTTCCGGCACGGTGAGCTGTTCACCGAGCATGGTCAACAGGTTAAGCCAGTGCGCCTGATATTCAAAACTGCGCATCGCCTGCTGCAGATCGCGCTCGGAACGGTTTTCTACGCCATCGGCATACTGGGTAAACGCCTCGCGCAGCCAGCCGTCAATCCAGGTCTGATCGAGGAAATTTTCAACTTCCGCATCGCGCCATGCCAGGGCAAAGCGGGTCCCGTTCAGGATATCGTTCTCAACCGGGGAGAGGGCGGATGTGGCATGACCGGCAATCTGGCTGTCCAGCGCCAGGGTCACGCGGTGGGTATTGCCTGCCGTGTCGGGGGTGTCAAGCTTGCGCACCTGCACGCGGGCCCAGTTATCCGGCCCTTCCACAAAAGTCCGCGGCGGGTTGAAGCGCAGGAAAGGCACGGGGAGCCAGACGCCATCCAGAACCGCCAGCGACTGATGCAGCGGGATGGTGGTTTCCGGTTTGACCACTTCTGGCTGCCCACCGTTAATGCCCGGCAGGGTATAGCGCCCGTTAACCATGTCGAAATCGAGTCGTAAAAGCGGGCCATTCGCGGTTTTACGTACGAAGCGCCCGTGACTGGCGGTGTCCTGCGGCGTCAGGCCGAAATCCAGGAACTGCACGCCGCTGTTAGCAATAAGCGTGACGCTTTGTTTATAGTCGCAAAGATTTACCAGCATAGGATCAGGCACCTGCTTTCTTGAACGTCAGTGGAACGACGGTGTTGGCATCATAACGCGCGCGACATTCTGCGATATCGCTGGTGCCTGCTTTACAGGCAACTTCCGGCATCGGGTAGCGGGAACCGTCGGTGCAGCGGGCAGTACCGCGACTCTTGATCATCAGTTCGCCATTGCTGTGCAGCCCGGAGAAGACTTCCGCGCGGCAGACAATGTTGTCGCCATGAACAATACGGGCGAAGCCTTTATTGTTCTGGATTTGATAGCGCATTGACGGCGGCTTGCCGGTCACCGGATCTTTTACGTCGAGGATGGCGCGCCAGGTGCCGTTCAGGAAACGCGTGGATCCCGCTTTTACCTGATTCGCTTCCATTACCATGGCATCTTTCGGGATGGCGGCAATCACCACCGGAGCGGGCTGTGGCGCAGGCGCAGGCTCTTTCTCTTTGCTGGCCACCACCTCTGCCTGATGCAGCGGTAACGTCATCGCCAGCGGCTCAACCGCTTTAATCGGCTTTGGCGCAATCTCCACGGGCTGAGGGGCGGGGGCCGGTGCGGGCTCGGCGGAAGGCGCCTGTTTTGGCCACAGCAGCGGCGCGGCGATAGCGGCAACGATCACGGCAGCAACCGGCAGCGTCCACAGGGGGATACGACGTTTTTTCGCGACAACCGCCGGGGCCGGTTCCTCTACGGGTTGCGCAACAACCGGGGCTGGCTCAGGTTCGTACAGCTCTTCCGGCGTAATGCGCACCACTGTAGAAGGGGCGACCAGCGGCTCGTCAGCGTGCTCAAAGGTCACCACCGGTTCGGGTTCCGGCTCGGGTTCAGGATCGTCAATCACAACGGGGTCAGGCTCAGGGATCAGGGATTCACGCAGGCAGTCGAGGACATCGTCGCGCGCATTTTCGTTGAGGTTTACAAATCCCCAGAAGCTGATCACCGGTTTTCCGTCCACCAGGAAAAGGAAATTTTCACCCGGGAACTGAAACGCCTTTGACAACAGAGAGCCAAAAAGCTGTTGCGCAGTTTTGGGCGACTGGAGGCATTTCTTGCTTAACGACTCGACGCTGGCGAGCGTGTTTTCCAGATAGCGCAGGGCGCGGTAACGGTCATCTTCACCGGCCGCTTTCCAGCTGGTTACGCTCCCTTCAACAGGAGAATACCAGTCCACGCGGTCACCGCTGTCGTTGACCTGAGGAATAGCCAGACAGTCGACGATAGCCTGCTGTTTGCGCAACCGGAGCGCTTCCCGGATTTGTAACGCTGATTCGAAAACGGCTTGTCCGCCGCCGCCAACGGCCTGAAAATCATCCAGATTACCGCTGCGTAAAAGAGTTTTTGCCACGATTTGATCCCATATACTTCTTCACACCGTTACTTTAACGAAACGAGGAAGCAAACAAACGGAGGAAGAGACGCTAAAAGCGTCGATTTCTTGCGGCATAGAAAGTGACGGTTGTGCTTGACGAATAATGGCACTTAAGACAAATCGCTTTTTCTGACGCTGGCTGCAAAACCAGCGAAAAACGCGACTTTAGAATAACCTGATAGTGTTTCGTTATTTGCCAGGTGATTACGGCTGTGCTGTTATTACTGTTCTATATAATAAAATTGTCAGGGTTATAACCATGTCTACAGGGAAAACACTGCTCGCCCTTGCGCTGAGCGCACTTTTACCAGCCGGTGCCGCATGGGCGGCAAACAACGACACCCTTATTTACTGTTCTGAAGCGTCCCCCGAGTCCTTCAACCCGCAAATTGCCAGCTCTGGACCGTCTTTTGTGGCCAGCTCTCAGGTGCTCTATAACCGCCTGATCAATTTCGACCCGGTGAAAAATACCCCGGTGCCGTCACTTGCCGAGTCCTGGACGATTTCACCTGATGGCAAGACCTATACCTTTACCCTGCGCAAAGGGGTGAAGTTCAACAGCAATAAATACTTCAAACCGACGCGTGACTTTAACGCCGATGACGTTATTTTCTCGGTCATGCGTCAGAAAGACCCTAAACACCCGTACCACAATGTGTCGCAGGGCAATTACGAATACTTTAACGATGTGGGCCTCGATAAACTGATCCAGGACGTGAAAAAGGTCGATGATTACCACGTTCAGTTCACCCTCAGTGAACCCAACGCCGCATTCCTGGCCGACTGGGGGATGGATTTCGCCTCCATTCTCTCCGCTGAATACGCCGACGCGATGTTGAAAAAAGGCACCCCGGAGAACGTGGACACCTGGCCGATTGGTACCGGGCCTTACGTTCTCCAGCAGTACAAAGTGGATTCGTTGATCCGCTACGTCGCGAACCCGAACTACTGGGAAGGCGAAGTGCCGACGAAGCATCTCATCTTCTCCATCACGCCGAATGTGGAAACCCGACTGGCGAAATTGCAGACCAACGAGTGCCAGATCATTCCTGCGCCGTCCCCGGTGCAGTTCGATGTTATCAGGAACAACAAAGACCTGACGCTGCACTCGGTCGATGCGCTGAACGTCGGCTATCTGGCGTTTAACACCGAGAAAAAACCGTTTGATAACGTGCTGGTGCGTCAGGCGTTGAACTACGCGACCGACAAAAAGGCCATCGTTAATGCGGTGTTTATGGGGTCGGGCACGGTGGCAAAATCCCCGATCCCGCCAAACATGCTGGGCTTTAACAAAGAGTTGAAGGACTACAGCTACGATCCTGAAAAAGCGAAAGCGCTGCTGAAGCAGGCCGGGCTGGAGAAGGGCGCGGAGGTCACGCTGTGGTCAATGCCGGTTCAGCGTCCGTATAACCCTAACTCCCGTCGTATCGCGGAGATGATCCAGAGCGACTGGGCAAAAGTCGGCGTGAAGGCCAAAATTGTCTCTTACGAATGGGGCGAATACCTCTCCGGCATGCGTAAAGGCGAACATGACTCTGCGCTGTTTGGCTGGATGTCCGATAACGGCGATCCGGACAACTTTGCCGATGTGCTGCTGGGCTGCAACAGCATTAAAACCGGCTCAAACGCCGCGCGCTGGTGTGACAAGGGGTATGATGCCCTGGTACAAAAAGCGAAGCTGACCAGCAACCCGGCGGAGCGTGCGAAACTCTACGGCCAGGCGCAGGAAATCTTCTACCAGCAGGCGCCGTGGATCGCGCTGGCGAACGGCAAAACGTTCTATGCAACCCGGAGCAACGTAACCGGGTACAGCGTGAGCCTGATGGGCAGCGATTTCTCAAAAGCGAAGCTGAATTAAGTATGTCATCGCCGGGTGGCGGCTACGCCTTACCCGGCCTACATTTAGCACCCGTAGGCCCGGTAAGCGTAGCGCTACCGGGCACATAACAAGGAGTGACAATGTCACATTTAAACGACGTGATCGCCCGTGTCGATGGCGCGATTAACGAAGGCGTCATCACCCATATGAATGAACTGCTGATTGAACTGAGCGATGACGCTGAGCTGAGCCGTGAAGACCGCTACACCCAGCAACAACGCCTGCGTACCGCTATTTCGCACCACGGCAAGGAGCACAGAGAAGAGATGGAGGCGCGCCACGAACAGCTGACCAAAGGTGGCACGATCCTCTAGCGATTAAAACTGACGTCGCGCCACCAGCCAGGCGCCGACGACCAGCATCACCGCGCCGCACACCGGGCCGATCAGGGCGCGTAGCGGAATGCCGTTGCTTCTCAGCACGTCCAGTACCAGCCCGCCGATAAGCTGGCTTGCCACCAGCACGGCAATCGTCGTCGCCGCGCCAACATTCTGATACCCGCTGATGCTGGCAAACACAAAAAAGGAGCCCAGCAGCCCGGGAATGAGCGTCCACCAGCGTACCGTTGCGGCCAGCTCGCTAAATCCGGCGACGCCCTGTTTCAGCAGCAGAATGCTGACAAACAGCACAATGCCGACCAGGGAATTCAGCAACATCGCGATAAGTATGGTGGAGGAGGACTGGGTGATACGCACCATCAGGGTGTTTTGCACCACCAGGCCTATTCCCGCCGCCACCAGAAATGCCAGCGTTAGCGACTGATTCATGGGATAGCGTCCGGATCGCTGCGTTCATCCAGCTGCAGCTGCATAAAGGTTAAGTCCAGCCAGCGGCCAAACTTGGTCCCCACCTGTGGCATTTGCCCCGTCGTGACAAAACCGAGCGTTTCATGAAGATGGATCGAAGCCTGATTCTGCGCTTCAATCCCGGCAACCATCACGTGTTTACCGATGGCGCGGGCCTCGTCAATCAACGCTTTCATCAGCGTGCGGCCAATGCCTTTGCCCTGATGATCCGGGTGGACGTAAACCGAGTGCTCAACCGTGTGACGAAAACCGTCAAAAGCGCGCCAGTCGCCAAAGGAGGCGTAACCGGTGATCGCGCCGTCTTCCTCACTGACCAGTACCGGGTAACCCGCGAGCGTGCGCGCCTCAAACCAGGCGATGCGGTTCTCGGTATCGACGGTTTTATCGTTCCAAATCGCGGCGGTGTGCACCACCGCGTGGTTGTAGATCTCTCCTATCGCAGCGCAGTCTTCTTTGCAGGCATGACGAACGATCATGATTAAACCTCTGTGTGTTGTTCACTATAGTGTTACGTTATGGCTACGATATTACACAACTGTATCGCCCGATCGCTACGGCATAAGCCATATTTTTTTGTTATCAAAAGCCCATTGAAATGCCGTTCATACACTATAGTATGACGTCATGAACACCATAACAGACACAATGAATCAACGGATTAGCGCAAGAATTCGCCTGGAGCGCGAGTCTCGCGGCTGGTCCCTGAGCGAGCTTGCTGACCGGGCAGGCGTCTCCCGCGCCATGATCCATAAGATAGAGCGCGGGGACAGCAGCCCGACAGCCACCTTGCTTGCCCGCCTGTCTGGCGCATTTGGCATCAGCATGTCCACGCTGATTGCCCGGGCCGAGATGCAGGAAGGAAAGCTGCTGCGCCTGGCAAACCAGCCCGTCTGGCGCGACCCGCAAACGCACTACCTCCGCCGCCATGTTTCTCCCCGCACCGATCTGCCCATCGATCTTGTTCAGGTTGAACTGCCTGCGGGCAGCGATGTTCCGATGCCTGCATCTTCTTACGCGCTGGCACGTCAGCTTATCTGGCTGCAGTCCGGCGAACTGGTGTTTCAGGAGGGCGATACGCGCCACGAGATGCGCGCCGGAGACTGTCTTGAACTGGGGCCGCCCAATGACTGCCGGTTCATCAATGAAACGAATGAACCCTGTATCTATCTGGTTGTACGGCTGAACCAGTCTGGCTCGTAATGCTAAGGCGAGAACGCCATTCGTGCGCCAGGCTGTAATGACATTTGTACCAGAAGGAGATCCCGATGAATCAACCTGTTTCGCAAAATCGCCGCTGGGTCCTGGCTTCGCGCCCTCATGGTGCGCCAGTCGCAGAAAATTTTCGTCTGGAAACGCAACCCGTTCCGGAACCTGAGGCGGGGCAGCTTTTGCTTCGCACCGTCTGGCTGTCGCTGGATCCATACATGCGCGGGCGCATGAGCGATGCGCCATCCTATTCACCGCCGGTTGAGATTGGTGCGGTGATGGTAGGGGGAACGGTCAGCCGTGTTGAACACTCCCGACATCCCGATTTCAAACCGGGTGAGTGGGTGCTGGGCTATAGCGGCTGGCAGGAGTATGAACTTTCAGACGGCAGCGGTCTGGTGAAGCTCGGTGAAAATCCATCTCATCCTTCCTGGGCGCTGGGTGTTCTGGGTATGCCGGGCTTTACTGCCTATATGGGGCTGCTGGATATCGGGCAACCCAAAGCGGGTGAAACGCTGGTGGTTGCGGCGGCAACAGGCCCGGTGGGGGCGACAGTGGGGCAGATTGGCAAAATCAAAGGTTGCCGGGTGGTCGGCGTCGCCGGTGGTGCTGAAAAATGCCGCCATGCCGTCGAGGTTCTCGGGTTTGACCAGTGTCTGGATCACCACGCGGCGGATTTCGCTGAGCAACTGAAACACGCCTGCCCGAACGGCATTGATGTCTATTATGAGAACGTCGGCGGCAAAGTCTTTGACGCTGTCCTGCCGCTGCTGAATACCGCCGCACGCGTGCCGGTGTGTGGTCTGGTCAGCGGCTATAATGCGACGGGCCTGCCAGAGGGGCCGGATCGCTTGCCGCTTCTGATGGCGACCCTTCTCAAGAAACGCATTCGTATGCAGGGCTTTATCATCGGCCAGGACTACGGGCACCGCATTCAGGAGTTCCAGCAGGAGATGGGGCGCTGGGTACAGGAAGGTAAAATTCACTATCGTGAACAGGTCACGGACGGGCTGGAGAACGCACCGGAGGCGCTGATTGGCCTTCTTGAAGGGCGGAACTTCGGTAAAGTCGTGATTCGCGTCGCGGACGACAATAAATAAAGAGTACTATGGCGGGGTTTCCCGCCATATTTATTTGTGAAGATACGATATATTGTCTTTAATTACTGGACATGGCATTTCGCGCCATCATCCCGGATGAGCCCGAAATCGATAAAAAATGACGTTTGCTTTTTTTTGCAGTTTTTACGTACTCCCACCACCAGGCATGACGATACAGGATATATCGGACCAGCGTCGTTTTATTAAAACTGGCGTTTAAAAATAGCATTAAGTTTTAGCTACAGGAATTGAACATGCTTGATTTGGATCACTTAGAAAAAGCCCAAAGGGTCAGCCTTACTATGCAAGTTGAACTCAGTTTGAAAGGGGCGTTAATTACAGGCTCACTCAAACCTGGGGCACGACTGATAACGAAAGAGATCGCCGATAAATTAGGTACCAGTATTACTCCGGTTCGCGAGGCGCTTTTGCGGCTGGTCTCTTCTGGCGCGTTACACGCCACTCCCGCGCAGGCATTTCTGGTGCCAGAGGTGACGCTGGAGCGCTATAACGAGATTAACGCCATCAGAAAACAGCTTGAGCCGATGGCCGTTGCCGCCGCCTGTCAGAATATGTCTGACACTAAGCTTGAGACGTTGCGCAAAATGTCAGACGCCTTCCATGAGGCCATGCGCAACGGGCACGTTCAGCAGGCGCTGCATGCTAATCGCGTCTTGCGGTTTACGCTGTATCAGTATGCGGAAATGCCAACGCTTAACGCGCTAATTGAACAGTTATGGGTGCGTATCGGGCCATGCATGAACTATCTTCATCAGGAACTCAACGACATCAAAGCCTCGACATATCACTATGACGAACTCCTTTCAGCCCTTGAGCGAAGAGATGTTGAAGCCAGTCAGAAGGCAATTGATAAGTTGATTGATGAAGCCAATACTCTTTTACAGCGACAATATTTTAACTGAGAGATTATTTAACAGAGCGACTATATACCGCGGCTGATTATTTATCTTATGAATAACTCCTGATGGTTTATTGCCATCAGGAGCGTTATTTTAGAGATAAAATAAACTTTTCTTATTACTTACTCGAAGCGATAAGAGACCGAGAGTCCTACACCGTAGTTACGTCCAGGTGCAGGCTCGTAATAACGGCCGTTGGACTCGTTGACAATGACTGAGCCGACGTACTCTTTATCGAAGAGATTATCGACGCGACCAAAGACGTCCATGCCCCAGTTGCCATAGTTAAATTTATACCCGGTATTCAGTCCGACCACCGTATACGATGGCGCTTTCGCTGTGTTCTCATCGTCGGCCATGATATCGCTCATGTAACGCACATCTGAACCCGCGTACCAGCCTTCCTCCGGCTGCCAGCCAAACGAGGCGTAACCCATATTACGGGCGATGCCCGGCATCCGGTTACCGTTACAGTTCGTATCGCCGCATACGTTGGTGCGATAAGTGGCGTCCAGATAGGTCCACGCCATCTTCAGCTTCCAGTTTTCAGCGAACTGCTGATCGAGGGACACTTCGACACCCTGACGACGGGTTTTGCCGGCATTTTTATAGCTGGTACGGCCGCCAGAACTGGCATCCACCACGATCTCGTCATCCGTATCGGTGCGGAACAGGGCGGCGGTCAGCAGGCCATTGCCGATGCGGGTTTTGCTGCCCACTTCATAGGTGTTGTTGGTGGACGGTTTCAGACCAATATTCAGCCCACCCTGGTTATCTGAACGGTAGGAAAGCTCGTTGATGGTTGGCGTTTCAAAGCCACGCCCGGCGGCGGCGTAAAGGTTCCACGCGTCCGTCACGGCATACTTCACGGAACCGGCAGGGAGCCATTTGTGGTAGCTCGCGTCGCCGCTGTCATCGCCATTGCCCGGCGTCACGTAGTGGTCATTGGAATCAAACCAGACCGAGCTGTAGCGTACCCCGGCATCCACTGACAGTTTCTGCGTCAGCTGCCAGCTCGTTTGCAGATACGGATCGACGTTCCACATCAGATTGCGTTCATTGCGACGCTTATCACCTTTGACGCCGTAATCCGGTACGCCGTTATCCATGACGAAGTTCTCGTATCCGCGACGATCTTCGCTCATGTTTTCGTAGTTAAGACCGGTGGTGAAGGTCACCGGCACCAGCAGCTCGCCACGGTGCGTCCAGCGGGTATCAATCCCCTGATAGTGGCGCTGCATATCGATCACCCCACCGGAGTGGGAGGGTTTCAGCTGCGGCTGATACGGAATCGACTGGTACTGCGTCATTTCACGCTCACCGGCGTACATCATCACGCTGAGGTCGTCCTGGGTGCTGAGCTGACGGTCGTAACGCAAACCGGCCTGGGTCTGTTTGATGGTTTTACGCGTGTTGTACTGATCGCCGCGCGGGGACTGGCGCGGGTTATCCCGCCACTCCTGATAGTTCAGTCCGCCCGGATCGTTGGCCTTCATGTCCACGCTATTAAAGACCAGCGTCAGCTTGCTGACGTCATCAATACGCACGCCCAGTTTGGCGTTGGCAAGATTCTTTCGCGCGCCGCTGTGGTCGCGATAACCTTTGGTGGTGAAACGGGTGGTGGACACGGTGTAATCCACATCGCCCGCGTGGGTGCCATCACCCATCGCGCCAGTGGCTTTCATGCCGTAGCGCCAGGTCCCGTAACTGCCGTAATAGCTGCTGGCTTCAATGGTCGGCGGCTGCTGCCCGGTCTGGGTATTGATGTTAATCACGCCGCCAGAGGCGTTGCCGTACAGGGCAGAGAAGGGGCCGCGCAGCACTTCAACACTCTCCACGCTTGAGAGATCGATGTTCGAGGTCTGACCCTGTCCGTCCGGCATGGTGGCCGGAATACCGTCTACGTACATACGGATGCCGCGCACGCCGAAGGTTGAGCGGGCACCAAACCCACGCATCGAAAGCTGGAGATCCTGCGCATAGTTCTGGCGGTTCTGAATTTGCAGGCCCGGGACGCTGCCGAGAGATTCAGACAGGTTGATACGGGGAGCGGCATGGCGCATATCGTCGCCATTGACGACGCTGACCGCGGCTGGAGTATCGAGTTCCGATACGGTTTGCGGCGTGGCGCTGACGATCATGGTCTGTTCTTCCGCGCTCATGGCGGTAAGAGGCGCAAAAATAACAGGAACCAGCAGCAGCGGAAGAGAAGCCTTATGGGCAGAAATGATTTTCATGAATAAAACCGGTTGTGGTGTATAAACGAACCAAATGGAACATGTCCATATATGTTAAAGGTTTTGTAAAAGTTTTGAAAACTATAACCGCACATTGCGTTAATGGAAGGCGAAGCGGGAAAGAAAATCTCCACATTTGATTCATTAATGATTACTATTCTCATTATCAAAAGGCAATGCCATGACGTTGCCTGCCGGAAGCGATGTCAGCAGAACCCCTCATTTAGAAAAGGAATTGTTATGTCTTTACGTCATCTGTGCTCACCGCGCCTGAGCCTGTCACTGCTTTCAGCCACGTTACTGCTTGCCGGAACGTTCCAGGTTCATGCCGCCGAAGAGGTGCTGCGTAAAGCCGTGGGCAAAGGGGCGTATGAAATGGCGGTGAGCCAGCAGGAAAATGCCCTGTGGGTCGCGACGTCGCAAAGCCGTAAAACCGACAAGGGCGGCGTTGTCTATCGCCTCGATCCGGTTACGCTGGACGTGACGCAGGCGATTCACAGCGATCTCAAACCATTTGGTGCCACTCTTGATAAGTCGACCCAGACGCTGTGGTTGGGCAACACTATCAACGGTGCGGTAACGGCCATCGATGCGAAAACGGGCGATGTAAAAGGGCGGCTGGTGCTGGATGGACGTCAGCGTAGTGACACCGTTAAGCCACTGCAGCCGCGCCAGCTGGTGGCCGATGACAGCACGAACACCGTGTACATCACGGGCGTGGGGAAAGAGAGCGTCATTTGGGTGGTGGATGGCGCCACGCTGAAGCTGAAAGCGACCATTGCCAATACCGGGACCTACAGCACCGGCCTGGCGCTGGACGCGCAGGCGAAACGTCTCTATACCACCAATGCGGACGGCGAGCTGGTGACGATTGATACGGCCAGCAATAAAATTATCAGCCGTAAAAAGGTGCAGGATGACGGCAAAGAGCACTTCTACCTGAATCTGAGCCTCGACACTGCCGGTCAGCGCGCATTCCTGACCGATTCAAAACAGCCGGAAGTGCTGGTGGTGAGCCTGAAAGAGGGCAGCGTGATCGACAAAATCGCCGCGCCGGAATCGCTGGCCGTCCTGTTTAACCCGGCCCGCAATGAAGTTTATGTGACGCACCGTGAAGCCGGTAAGGTGAGCGTGATTGACGCCAAATCGTATAAGGTCACCAAAACCATCGACACGCCGGTCTACCCGAACAGCCTGGCGCTCTCAGCGGATGGCAAAGCCCTGTACGTGACGGTGAAACAGAAATCCACCCGTCAGCAGGAAGCCACCCAGCCTGACGATGTGATTCGTATCGCGTTGTAATAAAAAAAGGGAAGGCTAAATGCCTTCCCTTTTTGTTGACTGTGTATTAACGCGAGGTCTCTTCTACCAGCGGCGCGTCGTGTTTTTCATCATCAGGATGAACCGGCGCGGTGCTGTGGATCTCGTGAACGCGTTTACGCACGCCAAACCAGCCAGCAATCAGCAGCACGGCCAGCAGCGGAATGGTCGCGATGGTGTAGGTGCCGTTCGGGTAGTCGAACGCCATCAGCACCAGCACGCTGAACAGGAAGAGCAGGGTGAGCCAGGAGGTCACCGGTGCGCCAGGCAGCTTAAAGCTAACGTCAGCGGCTTTCCCTTCTTTGATCGCTTTACGCAGACGCATCTGGCAGACCACGATAAAGCCCCAGGAGGCGATGATCCCGAGTGCGGCCACGTTCAGCACGATTTCGAAGACCTGAGACGGGACCAGGTAGTTCAGGAACACGCCGAAGACGTAGACCACCAGCGTGGCCAGAATACCGGCGTACGGCACGTGCTGCTTGCTCATCTTCGACATGAACTTCGGTGCAGAACCGCCCATCGACATGGAGCGCAGGATACGGCCGGTAGAGTACAGACCGGAGTTCAGGCTCGAGAGCGCTGCCGTCAGCACCACGATGTTCATGATACTGCCAACGTAAGGCACGCCCAGCTTAGAGAAGAAGGTCACGAACGGACTCTGACCCGCCTGATAGGCGTTCCACGGCAGCAGCAGAACCAGCAGGACCACGGAACCGACGTAAAACAGACCGATACGCCAGATCACGCTGTTGATGGCCTTTGGCACCATCGTCTGCGGATCTTTACATTCACCTGCTGCGGTACCCACCAGCTCGATGGAGGCAAAGGCGAACACCACGCCCTGAACCAGCACTAGCGCAGGCAGCAGACCGTGCGGGAAGAAACCGCCGTTATCGGTTATCAGGTGGAAGCCGGTGGCATTGCCATCCAGCGGTTTACCGCTGCCGAGGAAGACGGTACCCACCACCAGGAACACCACGATGGCCAGCACTTTGACCAGCGCAAACCAGAACTCCATCTCCGCGAACCACTTCACGCCGATCATGTTCATGGTGCCGACAATGGCCAGCGCGCCAAGCGCAAAGACCCACTGCGGCACATCGCCGAACGCGCCCCAGTAGTGCATATACAGCGCAACCGCGGTGATGTCGACGATACCGGTCATCGCCCAGTTGACGAAATACATCCAGCCCGCCACGTAGGCCGCTTTTTCACCGAGGAATTCACGGGCGTAGGAGACGAAGCTTCCGCTGGAAGGGCGATGCAGTACCAGTTCGCCCAGCGCGCGAAGAATGAAGAAAGAGAAGATCCCGCACACCAGATAGACCAGGGCGAGAGCCGGGCCAGCCATCTGCAGACGTGCACCCGCACCTAAAAACAGACCCGTTCCGATAGCGCCGCCGATGGCGATCATTTGAACCTGACGGTTGCCCATCGCTTTGTGGTAGCCCTCTTCGTGGGAGTTCAACCAGCGACGTTTAGCAGCATGATGATCGGCTGCGCTTTTATTGCTTGTTTTCATTGAGTTACCTGTTTGCCTGTCTGAACCATTATCGTGATAGTCCTGCCTGGCAGAATGCAATACAAACGATTGCTTCTGCGCAAACACATGTCGCCTTCCCAGTCATTCTGCGTATGGATAAGGCGAAACATGGCGAGGCATCCTACCTGCAATTCATAAGCGACGCAAAATATAACCGTGCCGAAAGTGATGCACGTCGAAGGAAATCGTGTGGTCAGAGCAGACGGGGATCACAACACGCTGAATCGTGGTGATTTTTTAGTCAAAACCGTCAGCGATATGCTGCTTTAATCATCAGTACCGCTTAATAGTTACCAGGTGGTATAGATTTTGGCCACCGTAGAACCATGAACGTATCCAGGCTCAGGTTTTTACATGGCCGACGCCATGCTGAAATAACGTTCAGTTAACAGGATGAAAACGCTATGCTTTGGGCAGCTTTCGTAAACAGAATGGAGGGAGTGTGAAAATTAATGTCATCGGAACCAGCGGAAGTGGAAAAAGCACACTGGCGAAGCAGATTGCGGCTGAGCTGGACATTCCCTGTATCGAGATGGACCGACTCTACTGGCGCCCTGACTGGCAGGGAACCCCGGACGACGTGTTTCAGGAAACGCTGGAGCAGGCGCTGCAGGCGTCGCCAGACTGGGTGCTTGACGGTAACTATAACCGCACGCGCCCGGTTAAATGGCGCCATGTCGATGTTGTGGTGTGGGTCGATTATGGGTTTACCCGCACCCTGTATCAGGCCGTTACCAGGGCCATCAAACGGGCCTGGCATAAACGGGAACTTTGGCCCGGCACGGGGAATAAGGAGAGTTTTCGCCGCGCGTTCCTGAGCAGAGAATCCATTATCATCTGGACGATAAAAACCTGGCGCAACAACCGCAGGCGTTATGAAGCCGATCTGCAAAACCCGCGCTACGCGCACATTCGCTTTGTCCGTATTACCCGCCGCAGTCAGGTAGATGCGTTGATTGCCTCTCTGAAGACATATTCTTAGCGTGGTTTTATATATCTGTTTTCCGGCAAACTAAATGTAAATTAATTGTTTCTCAGTGGTGAAATACGCCTTTAATAATGTCGACATGTTAAGTCAAACGAGAACGCAACATGTCATGGCGAATCAGCATTCTGGATAAAAGCCCCATCGCTGAACACGAAACGGCTGCCGATGCACTGGCGCGTACCCTGGCGCTGGCGCAGCAGGCAGAAAATCTGGGCTATCACCGCTTCTGGATTGCCGAACACCACAACACTCCCCAACTTGCCAGCCCCTCACCGGAGCTGCTGATTGCCTGGATCCTCGGGCAAACCTCGCGCATTCGCGTCGGTTCCGGCGGCGTGATGCTTCAGCACTACAGCCCGTATAAAGTCGCCGAGAACTTCAACGTTCTGGCCGCGCTGGCGCCAGGCCGCGTGGATCTTGGCGTCGGAAAAGCACCGGGCGGTCTGCCGCTCTCGACCCGCGCGCTGCAGCAGGGTCTGAATCAACAGGAAAAGGGCAGTTTTGCCGAACAGCTGGCCCAGCTCGACCGCTGGATCCGTCCTGAGCATCAGTCAACGGCGGAAGCCGTTCTGGCCACGCCGCTGCCGCCGTCGCCTGCGCAGGGTTTTCTGCTCGGCGCGAGTCGCGAAAGCGCGCTGCTGGCCGCCAGCCTCGACTGGCACTTTGTTTTTGCCGCGCACCTGAATGGCGATCCGCATCTGCTGCGTGAGGTGATCGCCACCTGGCGTGAAAACAGCGTCCGCGATGTGATTGTGGCGGTGCAGGGGATTGTCGCACCGACGCAGGCCGAAGCAGACGCGCTGGCGCAGAAGGTGGAAGTGTGGGGCGTGGAGCTGGCCAACGGCCAGCGCGTCACCGTGGCCAGCGAAGAGCAGGCTTACGCGTTCGCGCGTCAGGCAGGGAGTGAGCCGGTACGCATTGCGCGTCGGGCGCAGTCGCTGCTGGCCGGCACGGCGAAATCCGTGCTCGAACACCTTAACGCCCTCCATGAAACGTGGGGCATTGACGAATTTATTATTGATACCCCGGTAGCAGACGGCGCCACGCGCGTGGCGTCACTGCGTTTGCTGGCCGAGGCCCGTCTTAACAGGGAGGTTACCGTATGAGCTTTGGCGAACAACTGATTGCCTGGCGTCGCGAGCTGCACCAGAACCCGGAACTGTCCGGCCAGGAAGTCGAGACCACCGCACGCCTGCGCCAGTGGCTGACAACAGCGGGCATTACGCCGCTGCCTTACGATCTGCCGACCGGGCTGGTGGCGGAAATTGGTTCCGGCAACAAGCTGATTGCGCTGCGCGCAGATATCGATGCCCTGCCGATTGAAGAGCGTAGCGGCGTACCGTTTAGCTCGCAGCAGGCAGGGGTGATGCACGCCTGCGGACACGACATCCATACCAGCGTCATCCTCGGCGCGGCGTTAAAACTGAAAGAGCGGGAAGTTTCGCTTAACGGCCGGGTGCGGATCCTGTTTCAGCCTGCCGAAGAGAACTTTGGCGGCGCGAAGAGCATGGTGCGGGCCGGTGCCCTGCGGGATGTCAGCGCGATTTTCGGTATGCATAACGAGCCCGGCCTGCCGGTCGGGGAGTTCGCCACCCGCGGCGGGCCGTTCTATGCCAACGTCGACCGCTTTGTGATTCGCATTACCGGCAAAGGCGCGCATGCCGCACGTCCGCATGAAGGTAACGATGCCATTGTGCTGGCGAGCCAGCTGGTGACGGCGCTGCAAAGCGTCGCCAGCCGCAACGTCAACACGCTGGATTCCGTGGTGCTGAGCGTGACGCGCATTGCGGGCGGCAACACCTGGAACGTGCTGCCGGAAAGCGTCGAGCTGGAAGGCACGCTGCGTACCCATCGCACGGAAGTACAGCAGAACGTGAAAGCCCGCGTGGGCGAGATTGCCGCCGGGTTTGCCAGCGCCTTCAGCGCGCAGATTGATATCACCTGGTATGCCGGACCCACCGCGCTGGTCAATGACGAACGCTGGGCGGCGTTTGCCACCTCGGTTGCCCGGGAGGCGGGCTATGAAACCCGGCACGCCGAGTTACACATGGGCGGGGAAGATTTCGCGGTCTATCTGCAGTCCATACCCGGCGCGTTTGTCAGCATTGGCAGCAACAGTGCGTATGGTTTACATCACCCGGCGTTTAACCCGGACGAAGCATTAATCGAGCCCGCTGCCCGCTATTTTGCACAGCTTGCGGAAAAAGCCCTGCAACACGTTTAATTCTGAAGAGGTGAATATGTCTGCACATCGTCAACTGCGGCTCGGCACCATTTTGCATGGTGCATCCGGGAATATGTCCGCCTGGCGCCACCCAGAGGCCATCGCCGATGCCAGTATCAATTTCGATTTCGTCAAAGCGACGGCATTAAAGGCGGAAGAGGGCAAACTCGATTTCTTATTCGTTGCCGACGGTCTTTATATTAACGAAAAATCGATCCCGCATTTTTTAAACCGCTTTGAACCGTTAACGGTGTTATCTGCGCTGGCAAGCATCACCTCGCGCCTGGGGCTGGTGGGAACCTTATCCACCTCCTACAGCGAGCCCTTTACCACGGCCCGCCAGTTCGCCAGCCTCGACCATCTGAGCAATGGCCGCGCGGGCTGGAACGTGGTGACCTCGCCGCTGGAAGGTTCGGCGAAGAACTTCTCCCGCGAAAAACACCCTGAACATGCGTTGCGCTACCGGATTGCCGACGAGTATCTCGACGTGGTGAAAGGGCTGTGGGACTCCTGGGAAGGAGATGCCTTTGTGCGCAACAAAGAGAGCGGTCAGTTCTTTGACCCGGCAAAACTGCACACCCTGAATCACCGTGGTGATTTCTTCCAGGTCGCCGGACCGCTGAATATTGGCCGTACCCCGCAGGGACGTCCGATTGTCTTTCAGGCCGGCGCGTCGGACGACGGGAAAAAACTGGCGGCGAAACATGCCGACGCCATTTTCACCCACCATGAAACCCTCGACGAGGCAAAAGCCTTTTACCGCGACGTGAAACAGCAGCTGGAAACTCACGGCCGCCGCCCGTCGGATTTACATATATTCCAGGGCGTCAGCGTGATTGTGGGAAAAGATGCAGAGGACGTGGAAAACCAGTATCAAACCACGGCGGCGCTGGTGTCGATTAATGATGCCCTCAATTACCTCGGGCGTTATTTCGAACATCATGATTTCAGCCAGTATCCGCTCGACGAACCGTTCCCGGATATCGGCGACTTAGGCAAAAATAGCTTCCGCAGCACCACCGATGAGATCAAGCGTAACGCCCGCGAGCGCAACTTAACCCTGCGTCAGGTGGCGCTGGAAGCCGCTTCGCCGCGTCCACGCTTTTCCGGTACGCCGGAAGAGGTGGCCGACGGACTGCAGGCCTGGTTTGAAGGCTATGCCGCCGACGGCTTCATCATTCAGGGCGGCACGCCGGACACTTTCCCGCGCTTTGTGGACCAGGTCGTGCCGGTTCTGCAGGCGCGCGGCCTGTTCCGCACCGACTATCCGGGCACCACGCTGCGCGAAAGCTTAGGTCTGGACCAACCGAAAAATCACTTCACACAACAATAAAAGAGAACACCGCTATGCAGAAAACATCGCTTATTCTGGCGCTCGCGCTGGCCTTTACCCCTGCCGTCTGGGCAGAGAATGTGAACATTAACGGCACCGGCGTGAGCATCGAGGCCAATAAAACGCCGATCAACACCGCCAAAAACGGCGATGCCATCGCCCGGTTGCCGAAAGACTATCGCTTTGCCGTACCGGGAAAATTTACCGTGGCGGTGGCGGGGCTCAACCAGCCGCCGCTGACGGTGTTTTCCGATGACAACAAAACGCTGTTAGGCAGCGAGGTCGACGTTGCTCGTCTGGTGGCGGACAGCCTCGGGCTGGAGCTGAACGTGGTGCCCACCTCGTGGGAAGACTGGCCGCTGGGGGTCGCCTCCGGGAAATACGATGCGGCCATCAGCAATATCACCGTCACCAAAGAACGCAAACAGAAGTTTGATTTTGCCACCTACCGGAAAGACTCCCTCGGTTTCTACGTGAAATCCACCAGCCCGATTACCTCGCTGCAGAAGGCGGAAGACATCGCCGGGCTGCGGATCATCGTGGGCTCCGGCACTAATCAGGAAGCCATCCTGCTGGCATGGAACGCGGAAAACCTGAAGAAGGGGCTGAAACCCTTTACTCCGATCTACACCAAAGATGATGCGGCCCAAACCCTGGCGCTGCAGTCCGGGCGTGCGGATGCCTACTTTGGTCCGAACGTGATTGGCGCGTGGAAAGCGGCGCTGAACGGCAAAACCAAACTGGTGGGTAGCGTCGACGGCGGCTGGCCGAAGGCGGCGCATATCGCGGTGACGCTGAAAAAAGGCAGCGGGCTGGTTGAGCCGGTACAAATCGCGCTGAACGGCGTGATCAAAAACGGCGATTACGACAAAGTGCTGAACCGCTGGGGGGAAGGGGTTGAGCGCATTCCTCAGTCAGAAGTGAACCCGGCTGGCCTGGGTGATTAAGGAGGCGCTATGCGCGAACAATTTCGTGATGTCTCGCCGGAAGATGCCGAACTCCAGCCCATCATCGAGGGGCTGTTCGGGGAATATGCCGCCCGTTACGGGGACTACTTCTCTAAAGATGCGGAAGTGGAGCTGACGGAATGGTATTTAGCGCCGCAGGGACTGTTTATCGTCCTGGAACGTGACGGGGAAATTATCGCCACCGGCGCTTACAAGCCCTATGACGAACGGACCGCAGAGATTAAGCGTATCTGGACCAACAAATCCCTGCGTCAGCAGGGACTTGCCGGGCGAGTGGTGCAGGAGCTGGAGCGCAGGGCGGTGCTGGCGGGGTATAGCCAGATCTACCTGACCACCGGTTTTCGCCAGCCGGAAGCGGTCCGGCTCTATCTCAGCCAGGGCTATCAGCCGCAGTTCGATCTGAACCGGGATCCGGAAGAGTATAGCCAGCCGCCGTTTGATGGTCGGTTGCGTTTCACCAAAACGCTGGTACGCGAAGCGTTCAGTAAAACCGCATGAGGAACGACGATGAGCAACGTTGAAACCATAAAGGTGGTCCCGGCGCGTTATCCGCTGCGGACCGTCGGCGCCGCGGTGGCGCTGTTTGTCCTGGCGGTCGTGATTCAGTCCGTGGCCTTTAACCCGCGCTGGGAGTGGGGCGTATTCGCCCGCTGGTTCTTCGACCCGGTGATCCTCGAGGGTGTCGGTCAAACCCTGCTGCTGACGCTGATCGGCACCGCGCTGAGTGTCGTGTTTGGCGGCATTCTGGCCCTGGCGCGACTCTCTTCGTCCTGGCTGTTGAGCAGCCTGGCGTGGGCCTACATCTGGCTCTTCCGGTCGCTGCCGCTGATCGTGGTGCTGATCATCCTGTACAACTTTTCCTATCTCTACGACACGCTCTCGCTCGGCGTGCCGTTCACCGGCATCACCTGGGGCAGCTTTGAAACCATCAACGTGCTGGGGCAGTTCTCCACCGCGGTGGTGGGGCTGACGCTGGTACAGAGCGCCTATACCGCCGAAATTATTCGCGGCGGCTTCCTCGGCGTTGACCACGGGCAATATGAGGCAGCGGCCGCGCTCGGCCTGCCGGCCTGGCGTCGTACGGTGCGCATCATTTTACCCCAGGCGCTGCGCACCATTCTGCCGTCGGGATTCAATGAGATCATCAGCCTCGCCAAGGGCACGGCGATGGTGTACGTCCTGGCGATGCCGGAGCTGTTTTATACCATTCAGATGATCTACAACCGCACCCAGGAGGTGATCCCGCTGTTGATGGTTGGGGCCGCCTGGTACCTGGTGATTACCACCGTCTTGTCCGCTATCCAGTACGGTGTGGAACGCGCACTTGCCCGTAGCGAACGCCGTTCTGCCGTTAACCAGAACCGCGCCACCCGGCGTAGCCGTTCTGTCACCGCCACGCCAGCACAGGAGCCCGTCCATGCCAGCCTCTCCTGAAGGACATATTTCGATTACCGGCGTCAGTAAATATTTCGGTCGCCATAAAGCCCTCGACAACGTCACGCTTGAGATCCCGCCAGGGTCCGTGACGGTGATCCTCGGGCCATCCGGGTCGGGTAAATCGACGCTGCTGCGCACCATTAACCACCTGGAGCGCGTCGACGAAGGTTTTATCCAGATTGACGGCGACTACATTGGCTATCGCCGTCAGGGCGACAAACTCTTTGAACTGAAAGAGAAGGAGATCCTTAAGCAGCGGGTCAACGTGGGCTATGTGTTTCAGAACTTCAATCTCTTTCCGCACCTCACGGTGCTGGAAAACCTGATAGAAGCGCCGGTCGCGCATAAAAAACTCAGCAAGAAAGAAGCGGTGGAAAGGGCCTACAGCCTGCTGGACGTGGTGGGGCTGCGGGATAAAGCGGACGCCTGGTCCCGCCATCTTTCTGGCGGCCAGCAACAGCGCATTGCCATTGCCCGCGCGCTGGCGCTGCGACCTCGGGTGATGCTGTTTGATGAACCCACCTCGGCGCTCGATCCGGAGCTGGTGGGTGAAGTGCTGGATGTGATCAAGAAGCTGGCCCGATCCGGCACCACGCTGGTGGTGGTCACCCACGAGATCGGCTTTGCCCGGGAGGTGGCGGATCAGGTGGTGTTTATGGTCGATGGAAAAATTGTCGAGCAGGGCAGCAGCGACGAGGTGTTAAACCGTCCGTCGCACCCGCGAACGCGCCAGTTCCTCTCTAAAGTGCTGTAAGGAGCGACAATGAAATATGGACTTCTGGCGGGGCTGATCTTTTCAGCCGCCAGCCACGCCAGCATTGATTTAAAAGCCAACGAGCAGCCGCTGCCGGTGACGGTGGATCGGCAGGCTGTGGCGAAGATCCCCGCCAGTTACAAATTTGTTGAGCCGGGAACGCTGACGGTTGCCATCTCGATGCTGAACTCCCCGCCGCTGGCGCTGCTGGCCAGCGATAACCGCACACGGATTGGCAGCGACCCGGATATCGCCCGCCTGCTGGCGGGCAGTCTGGGGCTGAAGCTGAAGCTGGTGCCGACGGCGTGGGAAGACTGGCCGCTGGGGATCGCCTCCGGGCGTTACGACGTGGCGCTGGTGAACATTGCGGTGACCGAACAGCGTAAAGAGAAGTTTGATTTCGCCACCTACCGCGTCGACTCGCTGGCGTTTTCGGTGAAGTCGACCAGTGATATCCAGTCGATTAAACGTGCGGAAGACCTGGCGGGTAAAAAAGTGATTGTCGGCTCGGGCACCAATCAGGAACGTATTCTGCTGGGCTGGAACGAGGAGAACAAAAAGGCCGGACGCGAGCCTGCGTTGCCGGTTTATCTCCACGACGATGCCTCGGGCAATCTTTACATCCAGTCCGGCAGGGCGGATGTGTTCTTCGGGCCGCAGTCGGTCTCGGCGTATAAAGCGGCGCTGACCGGCAAAACCCGCGTGGTCGGTTTGGGGCCGAAGAAAGCTTATGTCGCCACCACGACCAAAAAAGGCAATCAACTGGTTTATGCCCTGCAGGCCGCGCTCAACGGTGCGATTGAGCGCGGAGAGTACCAGAAAGTGCTGGCGCGCTGGGGGGAGCAGGGCGAGGCGGTGGAACAATCGGAGGTCAACCCGCCTGGGATAACCTACTAATGGTGCTCTACACTTAGGATTTTCACTCCTGAGGGGGCAAAATGATTAAACTTTATGGCGTACCCGGCTGGGGCTCGGCAATCAGTGAAGTGATGCTGACCCTGGCAGATATTCCCTATCACTTTATCAACGTGGACGGGTTTGACCAACCTGGTCCGCAGCGTGAGTTACTGCAAAAACTGAACCCGCTGTGTCAGGTGCCGACGCTGGAGCTGGAAAATGGCGCGATCATGACCGAAACGGCGGCAATAGCCCTGATGGTGCTCGACCGTTGTCCCGATCTGGCTCCGCCCGTGGGTCAGGCTGAACGTCAGCAGTTTCAGCGTCTGCTCATCTGGTTTGTGGCGAACGTCTATCCCACCTTCACGTATGCAGATTATCCCGAACGCTGGGTGCCGGACGCACCGGAACAGCTGCAGAAAAACTGCATTGAGTACCGGAAATCTCTCTATTTGTGGTTCGAAAACCAGCTCAGGGCGGCCCCGTTTGCGCTGGGTGAACGGCTGACGCTGCTGGATGTGTATATTACCGTGGCGCGTACCTGGGGGCCTCGTCACGCCTGGTTTGCGGAAAATACGCCGAAGCTGACGGCCATTGCGGACACCGTATGCCAGCTGCCGGAACTGCACAAGGTGTTAAAGGCAAACAATATTATCTGATAACGTGGAACCCTCATTCACAACCGGAAGCCTGCACATGCCACACGTAGATATCAAATGTTTTCCCCGTGATTTGAACGACGAACAAAAAAACGCCCTGGCGGCGGATATTGCCGAGGTGATTATTCGCCATTTCAACAGTAAAGACAGTTCAGTGTCGGTGGCGTTGAACCAGGTGAATCCCGAGGACTGGAAAGCGCAGGTCTGGGATACCGAAATAGGACCCAAGCTGGACGAACTGATCAAAAAGCCCGGCTATTCAATGTAAGATCGTCTGCCGGGGAGCGGCTTCGTCCTTCCCGGCTTTCCGCTTTTCGCAAAAATCGTAAAAATGAGTTTTGTCTTATCCGCTACACTTCACGTTTCTGACTGACATTTCATAAATCCTTAGGAAAGATCTTCAACAGAATCAGTTAAGGACAGACACGTTAAAGGATAATTTTCTGATGACAAAATTACCCCGGTTTTCACTCGCCTTTCTTCATCCCCGGTACTGGCTAAGCTGGACAGGCATTGCCGCACTGTGGCTCATCATGCTGCTGCCTTATCCGCTGTTGTTCCGGATCGGTCATGGCCTTGGCCGACTGGCGATGCGTTTACTCCCTCGCCGCGTCGCGATTGCCCGCCGTAACCTTGAACTCTGCTTTCCTGAGATGAGCGCGGACGAGCGCGAAACCTTGCTGCAGCGTAATTTCGAATCGGTAGGTATGGGCGTCATCGAAACCGGTATGGCCTGGTTCTGGCCTGCGTGGCGGGTGCGGAAATGCTTTACCGTGACCGGGTATGAGCATATGGAAAAGGCGCGTGAGAAAGGCAATGGGGTGGTGCTCGTTGGTATGCACTTTCTTACCCTTGAGCTGGGCGCGCGGATCTTTGGCATGCTTAACCCGGGCATTGGGGTCTACCGTCCCAACAATAATGCGCTGCTGGACTGGCTGCAGACCCGCGGGCGTCTGCGTTCCAATAAAACCATGCTCGATCGCCATGATTTAAAAGGCATGATCCGCTCGCTGAAGCAGAATGAAATCTTGTGGTACGCCCCGGACCATGACTATGGCAAAACCAATAGCGTCTTTGTGCCGTTTTTTGCGGTGCCGGATGCCGCCACGACGGCGGGTAGCTATATGCTGGTCAAAAGCGCACGGCCTGCCGTCGTCCCCTTCGTGCCGCGTCGCCGGGCGGACGGCTCAGGTTACGAACTGATTATTCTTGAGGATATCAGCGAGGCGCTGCAGGGCGGCGATAAAGAAGCCGTGGCGACGCAGATGAACAGAGCGATTGAGCACGCGGTACGGATGGCGCCGGAGCAGTATATGTGGCTGCACCGTCGCTTCAAAACGCGTCCCGAAGGGGTACCGGACCGCTATGCCCGCCAGAAACAGACGGCGACACGGCATGATATTCTCTCCGCCGGCGATTTTTCTGACCGCTCAGGCGTACAGCACTGAAACCTCAGCGACGCCCTCACCCTGCGGTGAGGGCGTGACCGGCGCTACAGCGCGGAGCGGCGGTAAGGCGCATAGTCCGCCTGCCACCAGGTCTTCTCGATACGCGCCATCAGCTCCTCATCATCTATTGCCGGGGCGACGCCCTGTGCAATTGCGGCGCGGGCGACGGCAACGGCAATCTGACGTGAGACCGTTTCAATCTGATCTACTGGTGGCAGCAATCCTCCTCTTTCTGTCGTCACCAGCGGAGACTGCGCGGCCAGGCTGCGGCTTGCCGCCATCAACATCTCTTCCGTCACCCGGCGAGCATCACAGGCCAGCACACCCAGTCCCAGGCCCGGGAAGATATAGGCGTTATTACACTGGGCGATCTCGTAGTGCGCATTCTCCCAGAATACCGGGGCGAACGGGCTGCCGGTGGCGACCAGCGCGGCACCCTGGGTCCATGCGATAAGATCCTGCGGCTGTGCCTCTGCCCGCGACGTCGGGTTTGAGAGCGGCATGATAATGGGGCGCGGACAGTGGCGATGCATCTCTTTGACAATCTCTTCGCTGAACAGTCCGGGCTGGCCGGAAACGCCAATCATCACCGTCGGATGCGCGTTCTTCACCACGTCCAGCAGCGAGATATTTTTCGCCTCTACCGGCCAGTGACAAACGGTTTCGCGGGCGGTAAGCAGGTTTTTCTGGAAATCGAGCAGGTTGGTCATGTCATCGGTCAGCAGGCCGAAGCGATCGACCATAAAGATCCGGCTGCGGGCTTCGGATTCGGTCAGACCGTCATCCACCATCAGCGCGACAATTTTTTCGGCGATCCCGCACCCTGCGGAACCGCTGCCGAGGAACACCACCCGCTGATCGCGTATGCGCGTGCCCGCGGCATGCGCCGCCGCAATCAGCGTACCGGCGGTGACGGCTGCAGTGCCCTGGATATCATCATTGAAGCAGCACAGCTGGTCGCGGTAGCGCTGCAGCAGTCTGGTGGCGTTTTTCTGGGCAAAGTCTTCAAATTGCAGCAGCACATCCGGCCAGCGCGCCTTGACGGTACTGATAAACATATCCATAAATTCCGCGTACTGATCGTCGGTGATGCGCGGATGGCGCCAGCCCATGTACATCGGGTCTTCCAGGTGCTGCTGATTGTTGGTGCCGACATCCAGCATAATCGGGAGAGTGGAGGCCGGATGGATCCCTCCGCAGGCGGTATACAGCGACAGCTTACCAATCGGAATACCCATGCCGCCAATACCCTGATCGCCGAGTCCTAAAATACGCTCCCCGTCCGTGACGACAATCACCCGAATGTCGTTGCGCGAGAAACTTTGCAGCATCTCATCGATACGGTGGCGGTTTGGCCATGAAATAAATAAACCGCGCGCACGACGATAAATGGTAGAGAAATGCTCGCAGGCTTCCCCTACGGTCGGGGTATAGATTATCGGCAACGTCTCTTTCAGATGCGAACGCAGAAGGTTGTAAAAGAGGGTTTCATTGGTGTCCTGAATATTGCGCAGATAAACATGGCGGGAAATATCGCTTTTAAAATGGCAGAACTGCATCCACGCACGTTCGGTTTGTTCCTCAATGGTTTCCACGTTGTGTGGTAATAAACCATGCAGATTAAAATGATCGCGCTCTTCTTTAATAAAAGCGAGACCTTTATTTAATAACGGATTTTCCAGCAGTACGGCTCCATTATAGGGCGTGTACAGAACTTCTTTGCGGGACATGGTTAACTCCTGAATTTATTAATAAAACAGATTGAGAAAACAAGCGGGCAGGCATGAAGTTTGAGGTTTTCATGTCGGTATTTTATCTGTTTTGTTGCAGCGCTAATCTAACGGTTCGCCTACAGGGCAGGAGTGATAAGGGTCACAATCTCTCTGGTTTTATTAATTTCAAAAAGATTACCTGGATGGCTGTCATTAACTTTAGTTACATAATAATGAATTAAGTTATTTAAAATAAAAGAGCTGTGTTGTTCACATTTCCCTGCGTTTCTCCATGTTAATTTCGCGCTGAGCCTGTTTTAAGAAAAGGCCACGTAAGTCATTATTTTTATATTTAAGAGCATTTATTGCTATCAGGAATAGATTCCAGTTTATTCCTTTCTCTGTTTATCCGAACACAATTTTCAGGTGATTATATGAAAGATAATCCTGTACCGACTTCTGAACTGTCGTCCTCGCGTTTCGCCTTTGGCCTCAACAATACCGAGGTTGGCGCGGTTCCGCTGATGCTGTTTGTCGGGATCGCCGCCATTGTGGCGACGTCTGCCTGGGCAGGGCTGCTGCCGAAAAATATGATCGGTGGTCTCGCGGTCATCATGACGCTCGGTTTCGCGTTTGCCAAAGTAGGGCGTCAGATCCCCTTGCTGAAAGATATCGGCGGTCCGGCGATCCTCTGCCTGATGGTCCCCTCTGTACTGGTCTATTTTGGGGTCTTCGGGAAACAGACCCTTGATACGGTGCATCTGCTGATGAAAGAGGCGAATCTGCTCTATTTCGTCATCGCCTGCCTGGTGGTCGGCAGTATTCTGGGGATGAACCGGGTACTGCTCATTCAGGGGATGATGCGCATGTTTGTTCCGCTGGTGGCGGGGACATTCATGGCCGTGCTGACCGGGCTCATTGTGGGATCACTGTTTGGTTATACGCCTTACCACACCTTCTTCTTTATCATTGTGCCTATCATTGGCGGCGGGATTGGCGAGGGAATTTTGCCCCTCTCCCTGGCCTATTCGGCCATACTGGGACAAACGCCGGATGTTTTTGTTGCGCAACTGGCACCCGCTGCGGTCGTGGGGAATATTTTCGCCATTGTGTGTGCAGGCTCGCTGGCGCGTCTCGGGACCAAACGTCCGGCGCTTTCTGGAAACGGCATGCTCACGCGCAGTAAAGAAGACACCAGCCTGTTTGCAGGGGCGCAAAGTGCTCAACAGACGGATTTTCATCTGATGGGGGGCGGATTACTGATGGTGTGCGCGTTTTTCATCGTCGGCGGATTGTTTGAAAAACTGGTCCACATTCCCGGCCCGGTGCTGATGATTTTGATTGCCGTGCTGTGCAAATACTTCAACGTGATCCCGGCCTCCATGGAGCAGGGGGCGCACAGCTGCTATAAATTTGTCTCCGCTGCGCTGGTCTGGCCGCTGATGATTGGCCTCGGGATGTTATACGTACCGCTTGAGAGCGTGGTCTCAGTCTTCTCGGTGGGGTACGTGGTGGTGTGCGGTTCGGTGGTGATTGCGATGGCGCTGAGCGGCTACTTTATTGCGTCGCGTCTGAATATGTATCCTGTGGAAGCGGCCATCGTCACCTGCTGCCATAGCGGTCTGGGCGGGACAGGGGACGTGGCCATTTTGTCCGCCTCTAACCGGATGTCCCTCATGCCGTTTGCACAGATTGCGACCCGCATCGGCGGCGCGTCGACGGTGATCATCGCCACGCTGCTGATGGGGTGGATAATGTAACGTGCTGCGGGTAAGCCGGGTGACGTTGCCGGGCTTACCCCTTTGGTGTCGGCACAATCTGCACCTGGTGGGG
Organism: Enterobacter sp. BIDMC92; assembly: GCF_001030225.1. NCBI lineage: Bacteria > Pseudomonadati > Pseudomonadota > Gammaproteobacteria > Enterobacterales > Enterobacteriaceae > Enterobacter > Enterobacter sp. BIDMC92. The sequence goes on along the minus strand of NZ_KQ087598.1, from coordinate 2,484,525 downwards.
TTTCACCTCATGACCCTGCGTATTCACATAGCCAATATGCAACGGATCGCCTGTCTCTTTATCCACCAGCGTTAAATGCGGTGCGGTGTGTAACACCTGTCTGTGTCCCCATTCCATCAGCGCCAGAAGTACCGGGGCAAGGGTGCGGCTTTTTTCGGTAAGCTGGTACTCATAGCGTTCCCGTGCCCCTTCTTCCCGGTAAGGTATTCGGGAGAGCAGCCCCAGCTCCGTCATCAGTTTTAAACGCGTCGCTAAGGTTTGTTTCGTGATCCCGGTATGGCTACGCATGGTTTCGAAGCGCGTCACGCCGTAAAACGCCTCCCTCAGGATCAGCAAAATCCATTGATCGCCCACGATTTTTGCCCCTTCAGCCAGACCGCACAGTTCGGGCGAGAGGTAAGGCAACGATTTTTCTTTTGACACCTGCGGGTTTCCTTTCTAATCTGAGTATGATTTTTAGACCTTGGTTATTAGGGAGAATACAATGCCTTTTGTGAATGTACAAACGATTAAAGGGATCATGAACGACGAGCAGAAGAGCGAGCTGCTGCGCCGGATGACGGACTTGATGGTGGAAATCGAGGGGAGAGGGGATCCCGAGTTCCGTCGCTCGGTCTGGATCCGTATTGATGAGCACGACCCTGAGCAGTGGAGCCTCGGAGGATTACAGCCAACCGCTGAAATGATTGCGAAGACATTCGCGACAACACAGCCGTCCTGATGCAAAGCCGGGAGGTGTAATCGCCTCCCGGCACGACCGGGTTACGGTGTACGCAGCAAAATCTCCATTAGCCCCGGAAAGCGGGCATCCAGATCTTCTCTGCGCAGGGAGATCATATTTTCTCGTCCCTGTGGACGTTGCCAGATCACCCCGCTGTCGCGCAACACGCGCCAGTGATGAGTCATAGTGGATTTCACCACTTCATCCGGACGCAGCGCATTACAGCTGAGTTCGCTGCCATCGGACAGGCGGCGAATAATCGACAGCCGGAGCGGGTTGCCGAGGGCAAACAGCACATTTTCCAGCAATATTTGTTCAGTTTCGGGATGGTTAGGGATCATCGTTTTCCTGCGCAGGGTGTCAGATTGAGCTATATCAACAATAGGTCAACCTTTAAAAAATAGTTCGATAATACTCGTACAATAAGACTATTATAGCAAACGAATGAGTAAGCGACCATCCCGGTCGTCACAGAGACGTCATACAGACTAAGGAAATATCATGCCCCGACCCATTCCTCTCGAACGTTATCGTAACATCGGTATCTCCGCGCATATCGATGCCGGTAAAACGACCACCACCGAGCGCATCCTGTTTTATACCGGGATGAGCCACAAGCTGGGCGAAGTACACGATGGCGCGGCAACAACCGACTGGATGGCGCAGGAGCAAGAGCGCGGGATCACTATTACCTCCGCGGCCGTCAGCTGCTTCTGGCCGGGTATGGACAGAGGCTTTGAACCGCACCGGATCAACATTATCGACACCCCGGGGCACGTGGATTTCACCATTGAGGTGGAACGTTCCATGCGCGTCCTCGACGGCGCCGTGATGGTGTATGACTCCGTCGGGGGCGTTCAGCCCCAGTCCGAAACCGTCTGGCGTCAGGCGAATAAATACCACGTACCGCGTCTGGCCTTCGTCAACAAAATGGACCGTCCGGGTGCCGATTTCTTCCGCGTCGTGCGGATGATGCAGGAGCGCCTGAAGGCGAATCCGGTACCGATTGTGATCCCGGTAGGCGCGGAAGAGCACTTCACCGGGGTGGTGGATCTCATCAAGATGCGCACCATTCTGTGGGACGATGCCACGCAGGGGATGGTGTTCACCTACGCGCCCGTGCCGGATGATTTAGTGAATACCGCCCGGGAGTGGCGGGAAAAAATGGTCTCGGCGGCGGCGGAAGCCAGCGACGAACTGATGGATAAATACCTGGAAACGGGCGATCTGGACGAAGCGGAAATCATCAGAGGGCTGCGTATTCGCACCATCTCGGGTGAAATCCAGCCGATGCTGTGCGGCAGCGCGTTTAAAAACAAGGGCGTGCAGCGCATGCTCGATGCGGTGATTGAGCTGATGCCCTCGCCGCTGGACGTGCCCGCTATCGATGGTGTAGATGAAAAAGGGCAACATGCTGAGCGTCATCCCAGCGATGATGAGCCATTCTCCGCACTGGCGTTTAAGCTGATGAGTGACCCGTACGTCGGCCAGCTGACCTTCATCCGCGTGTACTCTGGCGTGCTGCGCAAAGGCGACGCGGTGTATAACCCGGTGAAAGGGAAGAAAGAGCGGATCGGGCGTATCGTGCTGATGCATGCCAACGATCGCCATGAGGTGGACGAACTGCGCGCCGGGGATATCGCGGCCTGTGTTGGGCTGAAAGATGTCACCACGGGTGACACCTTAACAGACCCGAATGCGGTGATCACCCTGGAACGCATGGAGTTCCCCGATCCGGTTATCTCGCTGGCTATCGAGCCGAAAACGAAAGGCGATCAGGAGAAAATGGGGATCGCCCTGCAGCGTCTGGCAGCGGAAGATCCCTCTTTCCGCCTGCATACTGACGAAGAGTCCGGTCAGACCATTATTTCCGGGATGGGAGAGTTGCACCTGGAGATTATCGTCGACCGCATGAAGCGTGAGTTTGGCGTCGAGGCAAACATCGGTCGTCCGCAGGTCACCTACCGGGAAACCTTGCGTAAAGCGGTGAAGGATATCGAAGGCAAATTTGTCCGTCAGTCCGGTGGGAAAGGGCAGTACGGTCATGTGGTGCTGAGCCTGGAGCCGACCGAGCCCGGCAGTGGCTTTACGTTTGAAGATGCCACCAAGGGCGGCGTGGTGCCGCGCGAGTATATTCCGTCCGTTGAGAAAGGGCTGCGTGAAGCCATGAACAGCGGTGTGCTGGCCGGATATCCGGTTGTCGATGTCAAAGCGACGCTGACGTTTGGTTCGTATCACGATGTCGACTCCTCGGAGATGGCCTTCCGCATGGCGGCCATCCTCGGCTTTAAAGAGGGGGCGCGCAGGGCGGATCCGGTGATCCTTGAGCCGATCATGCACGTGGAGGTAGAAACACCCGAAGAGTACGCTGGCAATATTATGGGCGATCTCTCTTCCCGTCGTGGCATGGTTCAGGGCATGGAAGAGCAGTACGGAAGCCAGATCATTCGCGCGGATGTGCCGCTGGCGGAGATGTTTGGTTACGCCACGACACTGCGTTCAATGTCCCAGGGGCGCGCGACGTACACGATGGAGTTCCATCATTTTGCGGAAGCTCCGCGAAATGTGGCGGATGAGATTATTGCGCGGCGTGCGAAGTAGTTAGTTAATTACACATGGTAGTCATTGGGCTACCATGTGTTTTTGCTGCTGTAGCAGATGGGGCTATCGGTTAATTACTTGATCAGCGTGGCCGATCGAACTTTCCATTTCCCTTTTTCCTGAACGAGACAATCTGCTACAACGTGATCTTGTTTCTTACCAAACGCGATATAAACGTTTGTGCAAACGGCATCAAAATCAGAATGCAGGACGGTTATCTGATTCCAGTCCTCATCCCAATCCTGCGCTTTAATGAACATATCCGCATCGGGCATGTCTTTCTCGTTACTATCCCCTGAGTACATTTCCTTAATTGCAGCAATTGTCCCTGAGGCAACGTATTCATGCATGATGTCTGGATTGAGAACCGGCGGTTTGTCCTGATTCAGCTGCGCGATATACCATTGATTGAATTTAAGCGCTGCCAGCCCTGGGGCATAGACACTTTCAGCAACCGCGAACGGAGACAGGGCAAAGAGAAAAAAGTAGAGTATTTTCATTAGTCGTGCCTGAACAGTGCGTATTTTCCACCGGTTCTGATTGCTTCGGTGACGTAGCGAGCACAATACCCCGTGCTTTTCGGTTGGGCGTGTGATTTGGCATACAAGATTGCGCCATCTTTATTCCATGTCATTGATATTTCCTTAATGTGAGGGTGCTAATGCATCAACTCCGGAAATATCCTCCGTTTTACAACGCAATAGTAAACATAAAATGCCATAGAAATTTACTATAATTCAGTAAGATATGATTTAGGCAATCAATCCAGCGCCTTCACCATCTTCCCACTCGCCACAAACGTCCCCGCGCCCAGATGATGCAGTGTATTCAGCTTATCACCGTCAAACTGCCAGCGTCCTTCGACAAACGCACGCTCATCAGCTGCCGCTGAAACCACTTCGCCAAACAACGTATCGTACTTTTCTGCTGCGGATGTGACGGGTAATAACCGACACTCCATCCACGCCAGACATTTTTCTTCTATGACGGGCAGGCCGAGCGCGGGACCGTTTACAACCGGGATGCCGTAACAGTTGAATTTGTCTTCATCCCGCCCACTGACGCTACCCACCGCCCAGGTCCAGTTGGCTGCAGCCACGCCGGGAATGACGATGCCAAACTTCCCGCTGCGTTCAATCAGTTCGCGCGACCAGGTGCTTTTATCCACCACAATAGCGATGCGCGGCGGTTCAAATTCCACAGGCATGGACCATGCAGCGGCCATAACGTTGCGTCTTTCCAGGGTTTCATCCCGGCTGGTGATAAGTACGGTGGGGCCGTGGTTCAGCAGACGGCTGGCATGCCGTAATTCAACAGGGCGAAAGTGATTCATAGGATCTCCTCATCTACAAAGATGAGTATGCAGAAAAAGCACGGAAATCAAAGTGGACGCGTAGAATTAGTTTATAAACACAGCATCACTATCAAAGGAAACTGATATATGTCCCCCTTTCTGACTGCCTATTACGCTCGTATCGGCTGGAAGCAGCCGGCCTCTGTTGATATCGACACCCTGCGAGCGCTGCATTTGCATCACAACTGTGCGATCCCTTTTGAGAATATCGATGTCGTCCTGCCGCGCGAAATCCAGCTTGACGATCAGTGCCTGGTCGACAAACTGGTGACAGGGAGACGTGGGGGATACTGCTTTGAGCAAAACGGCCTGTTCGAGCGCGTCCTGCGTGAAGTCGGGTTTACGGTGCGTAGCGTGCTCGGGCGCGTCGTATTAGCTAATCCGCCGCAAATGCCGCCGCGTACGCACCGCCTGCTGTTAGTTGAGCTTAACGGCGAGCGCTGGATTGCCGACGTTGGGTTTGGCGGCCAGACGCTGACGGCGCCGATTCGTCTGCTCGCTAACGAAGAACAGGAGACGCCGCACGGGCTGTATCGTCTGCTGAGCGAAGGCAACAACTGGGTGCTGCAGTTCCGCCACCACGACCACTGGCAGTCGATGTACCATTTTGACCTGACAACGCAGTATTTCAGTGATTATGTGATGGGGAATTTCTGGTCGGCGCACTGGCCGCAGTCGCATTTCCGTCACCATCTGCTGATGTGCCGCCATCTGCCGGATGGCGGCAAGCTGACGCTAACCAACTTCAACTTTACCCACTGGCAGAACGGTCATGTGGAGGAGCAGATCCATCTCCCCGATGCCGCGGCGCTGTATCAACTGATGCAGACGCGCTTTGGGCTGGGCGTTGATGATGCGAAACACGGTTTTTCACTGGCAGAGCTGACGGCAGTGATGGCGGGTTTTGATACGCACGGGAAATAACCTGGACCGCTATCGGCCGCGAAATTCGCGTCGATAGCGGGAAGGCGACGTATTCAGCCGATTGTTAAAGTGACGACGCAAGGAGGTTGTCGAGGGAAACCCGACCCGCTCGGCAATGTCATCCACCGGCTGGTCAGTTTTTTCGAGATAGCGTTGCGCGACGCTAATGCGTTGGTTCAGCAGCCAGCGCGAAAAACTTTCCCCGGTTGTTTGCTGAATACGTCGGGTAAAGCTGCGGCGGCTCATACAGGCCTTTTCCGCCACGCAGTCCAGCGTGAGGGCGAGCGCAAGGTTCTCCGTTGCCCAGGCCAGCGCGTTGGTGAAATTATCCCCGCGACGCGTATTCTGAACCGGTAATTCGACATATTGTCGCTGTCCACCCTGACGATGGGGCGGTACAACCAGCAAACGCGCTACGCTGTTTGCCACTTCTGCTCCCCATGCCTGACGCACCAGATGCAGACAGCAGTCGATACTGGCCGCTGTTCCTGCAGAAGTGACAACGTCACCATCATCGATATAAAGTACGTCATTATTCATTTGCGCACAGGGGTAAAGGCGCTGAAAGTCAGCTGCCCATCGCCAGTGCGTTGTCGCAGGCCGGTTTTTCAATAGCCCGGCGGCCGCGACAACAAACGCGCCCATACACAAACCGACAATACGTGCTCCTGCGGCATGGGCATTTTGCAAGGCCTGCAAAAGTTCTGGTTCAGGAGCATGCTCAGGGACATCCCAGCTTGGGACGATGACCATATCCATTCCGGCCAACCCATCCAGCCCGCGCTCAACAACGATAGAAAAACCCGCATTGGTTTTAAGCACACCAGGCGTCGTGGCGCAAACAACCAGCTGACAAAGTGGCTCACCTTTCGGCGTCAGCGCTTTCTCAAACACGGCATACGGCACCGACAGGTGAAAAGGGATGATGCCATTAAATACCACAATACCAATTTTCAACGTCATATCAGCCTCCATGTGCCAGCCAGTATAGAAGTCTGGCTGGCGACAGGGTTTAAGTCCGGTCTTATTTTGTGACTGGCAGTGCTATAACGTCTTCAGTGGTCATTATCTCAGCGAATACATCGGCAACACCGGCTAATGCCGCACGTTGCAGTGTTTTGTGATCCACCACGCCACCCTGACCGTCATCCAGATCGCGTGTTGCTGTTGCATCTTCTGGAATAATCACGCTGTAACCCAGCGGTACGGCATCACGTGCAGTAGACGAAATGCACATGTGCGTCATCAGACCAATCACAATTACGGTTTTAATCCCTTTTTTCTTTAATTGCGCATCCAGATCGGTGCCAACAAAAGAACTGGGGGTCGCTTTGGTGATAATAGTGTCTTGCGCAGAAGGTTGCAGATCTTTATGGAATTGCGCATAGACAGACCCTTCGGCGAACAGCGGGCTATCCTTCGGCCCCAGATGACGCACGAAGTATACCGGCAGCCCGATATGATGGGCATAGCTGACCAGTTTTTGGCTATTCTTAAGGACTTTCTCGCCATCCGGGATAACCATCTGACCGCGAAAATCGTTTGATGCGTAATATTCGTTTTGAATATCCACGACGATTAACGCAGTGTCAGAGGCAGATAAGGATTGCGTTGCCGTTGCGCCCGTCATCGCGCGAATTGTTTTGCTATTCATCCGGGGTGTCTCCTGTTCGGTAGCGTAAGTGGAAAACGTACTGATCATGCCAATCAGCAATGCCGTACGAAAAATGGATATCTTCACGTGAACTCCCTCTGTGTTCTGTTCGGGAGTCATTATTTCGCACAGTCATCAACGACAGGAGTCACCTGGAACACCAATACCGGTACTTTTGGGCCAATATGAGACGGTTACAACTGCGTAAACTTGCCAATCCAGGGGCTGCGGTTTTCACCGGACCACAGATGTAAAACCATCTCCCGGAACTTCTCCGCCGCCGGGCTCAGGGTTGTTTCCCGGCGCTGTACCAGCCCCAGGGTGCGGCGTATGACGGGTTCAATCAGTGGACGGCTGACCAGAATATGATGTTCATCGGTCGGCATCGCCAGGCTGGGAACGACAGAGACGCCAAGACCCGCTTCCACCATCCCCAGTGACGTTGACAGATGACGCACTTCATAAAACCAGTTCGGTTTCCAGGCCATTTTCTCGAACGCCTGATCGATAAGCGAACGGTTCCCGCTGGAACGCCTGACCCCAATCAGCTTCATGCCTGCCAGATCGTCCCAGGTCACCAGCGGTTTTTTCGCCAGTTCATTGTCGCGGCGGCATGCCAGAACAAAAGGTTCGTTCACCAGCGGGGCAAAATCGATATTCGGATGTGTGATGTTTATCATATTTATACCGAAATCTGCGTCGCCATTTAAAACCGCTTCGAGACAATCGCTGGCACTGTGCTCAAGGATGCGGATCCGGATGTTTGGGTAGTCATTGTTATAATCTCGTATCACGGAAGGCAGGAAATAGAAGGCGGCAGTAGGGATACAGGAAACTGTAATAACCCCGGCCTGATGCGTCGCCATCTCTTTAATACTCAGGACTGAGCTTTCATAAAAATCGATTAAATTCTTTGCCTTAGGTAAAAATTCTCTTCCCACCGTCGTGAGCTTGACGCTGCGCGTTGAACGCTCAAAGAGCGTGGTACCCAGACTTTCTTCCAGTTTTTGAATTCTTCGTGTTAACGCCGGTTGTGAAATATGAAGAAATTGCGACGCTTTTGTAAAACATCCGATTTCTGCAATTTTTACAAACGCTTGTATTCCCTGTAATTCATGTTGCATGTCTGCATCCCATTTTCGCTTTTCTTAAACCACGATAACGCAAGGGTTATTAATGTGCAAAACGTATTAATCCCGCTTTTTTTGACATTAGAGTTATCAACTGGAGTGTGAAAACCTTATTGCGCTCCTGATAAAAATGAAATGAGAAAAAGACATGCTAAAGATCCCATGTGTATTAATGCGTGGCGGGACATCAAAAGGTCCCGTCATTCTGGCCAGCGACCTGCCAGCGGAAACCGACGCGCGTGATGCGGTTTTACTCAGCCTGATGGGCGCGGGCCATGAACTTGAAATTGACGGTATTGGCGGAGGAAGCCCGCAAACCAGTAAGGTGGCCATCGTCAGTCCTTCCGACAGCCCGGACGCTGATGTGGATTATCTCTTTGCGCAGGTGATGGTCAACGAACGTCGCGTCGATACCACACCCAACTGCGGCAACATGCTCTGTGCCGTGGGGCCCTTTGCGATAGAAAAAGGGCTGGTGAAGGCGCAAAGCCCGGTAACGACGGTGCGGATCCGTAATCTTAATACCGGGACTCTGGTTGATGCGGAAGTGCAAACGCCAGATTTCCGGGTCGTGTATGAAGGCGATACCCAGATTGACGGTGTGCCGGGTACCGCTGCGCCCATTGGCTTAACGTTCCTGAATTCTGCGGGTTCTAAAACAGGAAAATTACTGCCAACGGAGAGTGTGACAAACGAATTCGACGGAATTGAAGTCACCTGTATCGATATGGCAATGCCCATGGTATTGATTGACGCCTCAGCCCTGGGAAAAACAGGAGGGGAGTCACCCGCAGAGCTGGACGCTGATAAGGCTTTTAAAGAAAAGCTCGAACATCTGCGTCGTCAGGCTGGCGCCGCGATGGGCTTAGGGGACGTGTCCAACAAAGTGATCCCTAAACCGGTTCTGCTCAGCAAGGCGCGTAACGGCGGAACGCTTCAGGTGCGCTATTTCATGCCACACACCTGTCATAAATCACTGGCGATTACCGGATCAATTGGTATTTCGACCGCGACGCTCATTGAAGGCTCTGTCGCCGCGAAAATCATTGCCGACCGACCAAAGGAACGCTTCACCAATATTATTGATATCGAGCATCCAAGTGGAAAAATATCGGTGTCACTATTGAGGGAAGATAACAATATCGAAAATACCCGTGCGGCGGTTATTCGCACTTCACGTAAATTATTTGAAGGCGTGGTTTGCGTACCTGAGAAAATGCTCTCTGAAGTTGATTAAATAAAGTCTGAAAAATATCTGTCTTACACAACGAATTTCTGTACCTTAACTATAATACTGAGGTTATTATGGCGTTAACGCATGCTAACAATACCCAGAAAGCATCTGAGCCGGTAAAAGCCAGCGCGCATATTCGCGTAATTCTGGCGCTGGCATTATCCGGGCTTGCTGAACTTGCTTCTCTGTTTTTTATTCAACCTCTGCTGCCGACGCTGGCTGTGGAATATAATGTGCCAGTCAGTCAGGTGAGTATTATCCTGTCAGCAGAAACGGCGTTGCTGGCAATTGGCTTGCTGTTTACCGGAACGTTATCCGATCACTATGGCAGGAAGCGGTTAATTATTGTCTCCCTTCTGCTGGGCGGGATCCTGACGCTGCTCTGCCCGCTGGTAGAGTCCTGGGCGATGCTGGTGGCGCTGAGTGCGGTGATTGGTCTGGCGCTGAGCGGTATCGCGGCAGCGGCAACCGCCTACATTAGTGAGGAAGTCGCGCCGGTAGCGGCAGGGATCGTCACGGGGTATTTTGTCTTCGGTAACTCGATGGGCGGCATGTCCGGCCGTATTGTTGCCAGTCAGCTTATCGATCACGTTTCTATTAATGTCATCTTTTACGGCTTTGCCGTCAGTCTGATTGCGGTTGCTATTCTGGTGAAATTCCTTCTGCCTGAATCCAAAAACTTCACTCCTACGCAAAACCTGAATGTGATGCGAATGGTAAAAGGGGCGGCATCGCATTTCAAAAACAAAAATCTGGCGCTGGCATTTGTCATCAGCTTTATTATCTTCGGCGCATTCACCTCTCTTTATAACTATCTGGCTTTCTTCCTGAAGGGTCAACCGTTCCATATTTCACCGGCTAATGCAGGTCTGCTCTCCTTTAGCTTTGCCCTGAGCTTCTTTACGGCTCCGCAGGCCGGTCGCTTATCCGCGAAATATGGCGCGATGAAAGTCTTGCGCGTGCTGTTCCTGATCATGGCCTTTGGCATGCTGCTGACGCTGACGTCGAATGTTGTCACCTTTATTGTGGGCGCGGTCATTTTTACCGGCTGTTTCTTCGGCTGCCACTCTATCGGTTTAAGCTGGGTCAGTAAAAATGCAACCCATGCAAGAGGCCAGGCCGTCGCGCTCTATTTATTCTTCTACTACATGGGCGGTTCGGTTATTGGTTTTATCAACGGTTTTGTTTTCCATTCTATGGGCTGGCTGGGAATGACAGGATTTATTCTGGCCTTACTCGGGGTTGGCGTTATGGTGGCAACGTATCTGGCATCCGGTAATAAACCGGTGCTGGTACCCGCGCAGTCAGCAGAATAAAACATCAGGCAAGGTGTTCACGCCTCAGGGCGTGAACACAGAACGAATATGTATATCAATCGGGTATCATCATGAAATTAGCAAGTTATATTCATCAGGGCCGTAAAAGCTACGGGATTTATACACCATCCGGCATTATCGATTTGGGTAATAAAATCGGCCATCACTACGAGACGTTGAAAGATCTCCTGCAGTGGGATGCGGTTGACGTTGCCAGGCAATATCTCGATTGCCCTGTGGATATGATGCCTGAAGAGATTACCTTTTTACCCGTTATTGAAGAGCCTGGAAAGATTTTCTGCGTTGGTATGAATTACGCTGAAAAAAGAAAAGAGTTTGCCGAGACCAATAATGCGCCCACGCTGTTTATTCGCTTTCCTGATTCACAAACCGGGCATGCGCAGCCGGTGATAAAACCGGTTCTCTCCAGCGAATTCGATTATGAAGGCGAGCTGGCCGTTATTATCGGTAAACCTGGCAGCCGGATTGACGTGAATGACGCACTCAGTCATGTCGCGGGATACAGCTGCTATATGGATGGTTCCGTTCGCGACTGGCAGCACGCCTGGTTCACTGCCGTTAAAAACTGGACGCAAACCGGCGCCTTCGGCCCCTACATGACCACGGCGGATGAGATCCCCGATCCACATGCATTGACCATTCATACCTGGCTGAACGGCATGCTGGTTCAGAATGACTCCACAGGCAGCATGATCCACAAAGTGGCGGATATTATCGCCTACATCAGTACGTTCACCTCTCTCAGCGCTGGCGACGTCATTATTACCGGTTCGCCAGGCGGCGTCGGCAAAAAGCGTAATCCGCCGCTGTTTATGCACCATGGCGATCGCGTTGAAGTTGAGATCGAAAACCTTGGTCGCCTGATGAACACCATTGTGGAAGCTCAACCGCAGCCGGAAGAACTCGCTGTCTAAACGCCCAGGAGAGAGAAGATGTTCAGCGCCAGAACACCCGAGTTTGAGGTTATTAACGCCGGTAACGCTCAGGCCAGAGAGGAGGTTGCTGCTTTCCTGGCCCGCAACGGTTTAGGTATTGATGACGATATCGCGCAATTTATTGTTGCCCGCTATCAGCGCCATCTTGTCGCCTGCACCGGCATTGCGGGTAACACGTTGAAGTGCATCGCAGTGGATGCCGGGTGGCGGGGCACGTCGTTAATCCTGACGTTAATCCATGAGGCCGAACTGCAGGCGGCACAGAACGGTGAACATCAACTCTTTCTCTTTACCTGTCCGGATAACGTGAAGTCATTTCGCGGATGCGGCTTTTATCCGCTGGTGACGGTCGGGAAGCGTGCGGCATTAATGGAAAATACGCCGGTGGGGATTCATCGTTATTGCAGCGAACTTCGTCGTCAACATCTCGTGCCGGGAAATACTGTTGGCGCGATTGTGATGAACGCGAATCCGTTCACCCTGGGCCATCAATATCTGATCGAACATGCAGCAAGCCGGTGCGACCATTTGCATGTTTTCGTGGTTCAGGAAGATGTCTCCGCGTTTTCATTTAAAGAACGCTTCGCGATGGTCAGGGACGGTTCCCGGCATATTCCTAACGTCACGGTGCATCCGGGGTCTGCGTATATTATTTCTCGTGGCACCTTCCCGGGCTATTTCCTGAAAGACAAGCAGGTCATTGATAAAGTCTATGCGGCCATTGACCTCCTGCTGTTCAGAAATTACATCGCCCCGGCGTTGAATATTCATCATCGTTTCGTGGGTACCGAACCGTTCTGTCCGTTAACCGCTGAATATAACCGGGCAATGCATCGCTGGCTGGAAGACGAAACCAGCGCGGCACCCCATATTTGCGTCCACGAAATAGAAAGAAAAACGGATGGCTTTAATGTGCCGGTCTCGGCTTCAGCCGTTCGTCGTTTATTAAAAGAAAACAACATCGCTGCCGCCAGCCGCATGGTGCCAGCCACCACGCGCGCGTTTCTGAATAACGGAGTGCAGCATCAGCGTTGCTTATCCGAGCCGCTGACGGCAGCGGTTTAAGCGCATTACCACAGGAAAATGGATATGAAAATTGTACAAGCCGCGATGGCGGGAACGCTGGAGTCCAGCGACCTCATGGTTAAGGTCAGCCCCGATGAGAGCGGGCTGGACGTGGTCATCCACAGCGAAGTGTATAAGCAATTCGGCGACCGAATTGCAGAAGTGGTGAATGAAACGCTCTCTGCGTTCAACATCGAACAGGGGCAGATCATTATTGATGATAAAGGCGCGCTGGACTGCGTGATCCGCGCCCGCGTGCAGGCTGCACTGCTCAGAGGGACAGCCCGGGAAGACATTGCATGGGAAACGTTATAATGAAAAAGTTACGCCGCAGTATGTTATTTATTCCCGGTTCAAGTGCTGCCATGCTGTCGACGGCATTTATCTATAAACCTGACTCTATTATGTTTGACCTGGAAGATGCCGTGTCGCTGAAAGAAAAAGACAGCGCCCGTCTTCTGGTATTTCATGCCCTGCAACACCCGATGTACAACGATATTGAAACCGTTGTTCGAATTAACCCGCTAAATACCCCTTTCGGTTTGAAGGATCTTGAAGCTGCCGTCAGGGCGGGGGTGGATGTTATTCGTCTGCCGAAAACCGACTCTCCGGAAGATATTTATCAGCTCGAACGTGAAATCGTCCGCATTGAAGAAACCTGCGGCCGTCCTGTTGGCTCCACGAAATTAATGGCGGCAATAGAATCTGCCGTGGGGGTTATTAATGCGGTCGCCATTGCGAAATCGTCCGACCGTTTAATGGGTATTGCGCTGGCCGCTTTTGATTATGTGATGGATATGCAAACCGAGCGGGGCGACGGGACAGAGCTGTTTTATGCACGGTGCGCGGTATTACATGCCGCGCGCGGAGCCGGTATTGATGCGTTCGACGTGGTGTACGCCGACGTCAATGACGAGGCCGGGTTCCTGAAAGAGGTGGATCTTATCCGCCGGATGGGCTTCAACGGAAAATCGCTGATTAACCCGCGACAAATTGAAATTCTTCATAACGCCTATGCTCCCACCCAGGAAGAAGTGGATTACGCACAGCGCGTGCTTGCCGCCGCAGAAGAGGGCGAACGCAACGGACTCGGGGTGATCTCGCTGAACGGCAAAATGATCGACGCGCCGATTATCAACCATGCCCGTGTTGTTATCGAACGCAAAAATGCCTCTGGCATTCGTCAGTAATCACCTTTTTTCGCAAGCGACAGGATGAATAATGAAAAATCTTACTGAAACCCTGCACCACATTCCCGGCACGCGTCGTGAATACGTCGCCTTCAGCGGCGCTAACGCGACGACGCCGTATCTTTCTGATACACAGCAAAAATATCAGCGCAAACTTTTTGCCAGCGTGGACGAGGTGCTGGACCGTTGCGATCTGCATGACGGTATGACCGTCTCCTTCCACCACGCGTTCCGCGAAGGCGACAAGGTGATCAACTATGTGATGGATAAGCTGGCTCAGCGCGGTCTTAAAGGGCTCACGCTCGCGTCCAGTTCGTTAATGTCATGCAATACGCCGCTCATCGAGCACATTCGCAATGGTGTGATTGGCAAAATCTACACTTCCGGGATGCGTGGTGAGCTCGCGGATGCGATTTCACACGGACTGATGGACGAACCGGTACAGATCCACTCCCACGGCGGACGGGTGAATCTGATTCTGAAGGGCGAAATTACCATTGATATCGCTTTTCTGGCGGTCTCCTGCTGCGATGAATATGGCAATGCCAGCGGCAACGGCGGTACCTCGCAGTGCGGCTCGCTGGGTTACGCCATGGTCGATGCGCAGTATGCCAAAAAGGTGGTCCTGCTTACCGAAACCCTGAAGCCATTCCCTAATCTGCCGGCCAGTATCGTTCAGGATCGGGTTGACTATGTGGTGCAGATTGAGAGCGTCGGCGATCCGGCCAAAATCAGCGTCGGCGCTGCCAGGGTGACCAGTAATCCACGCGAACTGATGATTGCCCGCTCTGCTGCCGATGTTATCGAACACTCTGGTTATTTCCGCAATGGCTTTTCCATTCAGACCGGTTCAGGTGCGGCATCCACCGCCTGTACGCGGTTTATGGAAGCCCGGATGCGCAAACACAATATTGTCGCCCAGTTCGCGCTCGGCGGGATCACCGGCAGCATTGTCGATCTGCATCAAAAGGGGCTCATTGAAAAGATCCTCGATACGCAAAGCTTTGACGGTGCGGCGGCGGCCTCCCTGGCTGTCAATCCCAACCATGTTGAAATCTCCACTAACGTCTACGCCAACCCGGCGGCCAAAGCCGCCTGCTGCGACAGGGTAGATGTGGTCATTCTCAGCGCGCTGGAGGTGGACATACAGTTCAACGTCAATGTCCTCACCGGTTCCGACGGGGTGATGCGAGGCGCGTCAGGCGGGCATTGCGACGTCGCGGCGGCGGCCAATCTCACCATTGTGGTTGCTCCGCTGATCCGCAGCCGAATTCCAACCGTTGTCCGGCAGGTCACCACCCTGGTAACACCGGGGGAGAGTATTGACGTTCTGGTTACCGATCACGGTATTGCCGTTAACCCGGCGCGCCCGGAGGTCCGCGAACGCCTGATTCACGCCGGGCTGCCCGTCGTCGACATCGAGGCGCTGTATCAGAAGGCGTTGCTTATCTCGGGCGAGCCTAAGCCGGTGGCGTTTACCGACCGGATCGTTGGCGTGGTGCGCTACCGCGACGGCAGCGTAATTGATGTGGTTCACCAGGTGAAGGAGTGATCCCCATGACGGATAACGCATCGAATACCTCTGTTTCGCTGGAACAGGTTCTGACGTCAAAAGAGCAGCGTGCACGCCGACAGCAGGCGTGGCTGTTTCAGTCGGATCATACCGTAGTATCCGTCACGCTGGTCTGGCCGGGGGCGGTGAAAGATATCGGTCTGGCCCGACGGGTGATGGCCGTTGCGAATGAGGCGCTCGGAGAGCTATTCCGCACGCATCAGTGGACGGTCTGTCGCCAGCAGACTCTGCAGCCGGTCACCGGGCCGGAAGCGCTCTGGTCGGTGGCTGCCCCGGCCTGGATGATCAAGCACGTCACCGCGCATCTCGAAGATAACCATCCTATGGGACGCCTGTGGGATATCGATGTGCTGTGTCCGAAAACGGGACTGCTGAAAAGAAGCGCCATCCAGCAACCGATGCGCAGATGCTTTATCTGTCATGAACCTGCTCATGTCTGCTCGCGTATGCGACGCCATTCCCTGCCCGAGCTTATGCACGTGATTGAGGCGTTAACCGATGACTACTTCGCTTGCCAGATGTAATGCGCCAGACGTTCAGCAACCCTTCGCGGCGCTGGCGATCGAGGCTCTGTACCGGGAAATTCGCTTAACCCCGAAACCGGGCCTGGTGGATTGCGAAAACAGCGGAGCGCATCGCGATATGAATTACGCGCTGTTTATGGCCAGTATCGCGGCCATTGCCCCGTGGTTCACCGTGTTCTTTAACGTCGGCAGGGAGACGGCCCGTCTAGCCGGGCCGCAAACGCTGCGGGCAATAAGGCCGGTCGGTCTGGCCTGCGAGCAGGCGATGTTCAACGCCACCGGCGGGGTGAATACCCATAAAGGCGGCATCTTCTCCCTGGGGCTGCTCTGTGCCGCGGCGGGGCGTCTGACGCAAAGGCAGGAAAACCTCACGCAACGCAGCCTGTGCGATGAGAGCAGGGCGATTTGCGCTGGCATCGTTGACCTGGAGCTGAAAAATCGCGGTGTTGCGAAGACGAAGGGCGAGCAGCAGTTCCAGGCATACGGTTTAACCGGCGCCAGAGGGGAAGCTGAAAGCGGTTTTGCCACCGTCCGTCACGCCGGGCTTCCTCACTTTGAAATGGCACTGCGCCGGGGAGCCTCTGAGGAGGAGGCGTTACTGAGAATGTTGCTCGGGCTGATGGCGGCGAATCCGGATACCAATCTTGTTTCACGGGGTGGACCCGAAGGGCTGAATTATGCCAGACGCTATTCCAGACGACTTTTGTCAGTGAAACATCTGACGCCGGAGAAACTCGTTAACGCCTTAACCAATATGGACGTTCAGTTTATTCGCCGGAATCTAAGCCCGGGCGGGAGCGCAGATCTTATCGCCGTCGGATGGTTATTGTCGCAGTTTCCCTCCGAATAATCGAAAAGGAAAACGTCATGATTGAACAACGCCTCCAGCAGCTCAGTAGCGTCTATACCGTGGTTCTGGTGCCGGGTCTGAGAGACAGCGATGAACATCACTGGCAAAGCTGCTGGGGGCGACGTTTTCCTTTCTGGAAGCGAATTCAGCAGAAAAACTGGTTCGAGCCCGATATTGAAAACTGGATCTCCGCCATTACCCGGCAGCTGGCGCAGTGCCCGCTGCCCGCCATCCTCGTCGGGCATAGCTTTGGTGCGCTGGCATCGTGTCGGCTGCTGCAAACGCGACCGGTAAACGTCGCCGGGGTGGTGATGGTCGCACCGGCAGAGCCCGCGTTTTTCGGCCTTGAAGAGGCCATTCAGCCTGCGCCATTACCGGTTCCCTGCCTGATGTTTGCCAGCAGAAACGATCCCCTGATGCGCTTCTCGCGCGCGCAGTTCTGGGCTGCCTGTTGGAAGGGGCAGTTAATCGATATCGGCGAGGCCGGACATATTAATGCCGAATCTGGCCACGGTGAATGGCCTTACGGACTTGAACGACTAACAGAATTTTGTGAACAACTTTAGCTTTAACAGGAGAACCTATGTTAGATGATTACACTCAGCACCGGAAAGTCCGCCAGGAGGTGGGCATTCCGGCGAAACCGTTAACAGCGGAACAGACAGCGGTGCTGATCCAGCGTTTACTTCACGATGCGCCGACACATCACCCGCAATTAATCGATTTATTAACCCACTGCGTCCCACCGGGTGTCGATCCTGCGGCAAAGTTAAAAGCCGAGTTTTTATTTAAGGTGGCGTTGCAGGACTACCGTGTTAACGGTCTCTCTACCGAAGCGGCCACCACGCTGCTGGGTACCATGCAGGGCGGTTATAATGTCCAGCCGCTGATTGCGCTGCTTGACCATCCGGACCTGGCGCCGCTGGCCGCACAGCAGCTCTCAACAACCATCCTCATTTTTGAAAAATTCAGCCAGGTTGAAGCCAAAGCGATGGCCGGTAACGTCCATGCGAAAGCGGTGCTTCACGCGTGGGCCAATGCCGAATGGTTTACCCGCCGCCCGGCGATGGCTGAAAAAATCACCCTGCAGGTATTTAAGGTGCCCGGTGAGACCAATACTGACGATTTGTCTCCGGCACCGGAGGCATGGTCACGGCCGGATATTCCGCTGCATGCGCTCTCCATGCTCAGTAACGCCCGGGAAGGGGTTGAGCCTGATGAACCCGGCGCGCGCGGGCCGTTGCGCCAGCTGGCAGAATTAAAAGCGGCTGGCTGGCCGCTGGTCTATGTTGGCGACGTTGTGGGAACCGGATCGTCACGTAAATCCGCCACCAACTCCATCTTATGGCACATCGGGAACGATATTCCTTTCGTGCCGAATAAACGCAACGGCGGGTTTGTGTTTGGCGGCAAGATCGCCCCCATTTTCTTTAATACGCTCGAAGATTCCGGTGCCTTGCCGGTAGAGATGGATGTCTCCACGCTGACGACCGGGATGCTGATCGATCTTTATCCCTGGAAAGGCGAAATTCGTGAGACCGAAAGTCAGCGTCTGGTGACGACCTTTACGCTTAAAACCGAGGTGCTGCTGGATGAAGTGCGTGCCGGCGGGCGGATCCCGTTGATTATCGGACGCAGCCTGACGGCGAAAGCGCGGGAATCGCTGAAGCTTGCGCCTTCTGAGGTCTTCCGCCAGCCTGCGGCACCTGCGCCTTCCACCGCCGGTTTTACGCTGGCCCAGAAGATGGTCGGTAAAGCCTGCGGCGTCGCGGGGATCCGTCCCGGGCAATATTGCGAGCCAAAGATTTCGACAGTCGGTTCACAGGATACCACCGGCGGGATGACGCGTGATGAGCTGACCGATCTGGCGTGCCTGACGTTTTCAGCCGATCTGGTGATGCAGTCTTTTTGCCACACCTCTGCGTATCCAAAGCCGGTGGATGTTCGGCTGCATGAAACGCTGCCGCAGTTTATCACCCACCGTAACGGGGTGGCGCTCAAACCGGGTGACGGCATTATCCACTCCTGGTTAAACCGCATGCTGCTGCCGGATACGGTAGGCACCGGTGCTGATTCCCATACCCGTTTCCCGCTGGGGATCTCCTTCCCGGGCGGCTCCGGACTGGTGGCGTTCGCCGCGGCAACGGGCATTATGCCGCTGGATATGCCGGAATCGGTGCTGGTTCGCTTTAAAGGTGAGATGCAAAAAGGCATCACCCTGCGCGATCTTGTTCACGCTATTCCGCTGTATGCCAGAAAACAGGGGCTGCTGACGGTCGAGAAAAAGAATAAGCGCAATGTTTTCTCGGGCCGAATCCTCGAAATCGAGGGGCTGGAAGCATTAAGTGCAGAGCAGGCGTTTGAACTGGCCGACGCGTCGGCTGAACGGTCCGCTGCCGCCTGCGTGATGCGCCTGGCGGAAGAGAAGGTGGCGCAATACCTGCGCTCCAATGCGGCTCTGCTGCGCTGGATGGTTCAGCAGGGGTACGAAAACGCCGCCACGCTTGAACGTCGTATCGCGGAGATTGAGGCCTGGCTGGCTAACCCGTCGCTGCTCTGCGCCGATCCAGATGCGGAATACGCGGCCGTCATTGAGATTGACCTCAATGAGATCACCGAACCGGTGGTCTGCGCGCCGGACGATCCGGATGATGCCCGCCTGCTTTCTGAGGTGGCCAGCACGCCGATAGAAGAGGTCTTTATTGGCTCCTGTATGACCAATATCGGCCATTTCCGCGCGGCCGGGACAATCATGGCCGAGGCCAGCGAAAGTCAGGCGCGTTTGTGGCTCGCTCCGCCGACAAAAATGGATGCCCAACAACTCTCTCGTGAAGGCTATTTTAATCAGTTTATTCAATCGGGCGCGCGCATTGAGCCCGCGGGCTGTTCACTCTGTATGGGGAACCAGGCGAGGGTGCGCGAAGGGAGTCACGTGGTATCAACGTCCACCCGAAATTTCCCGCATCGACTGGGAACAAATGCCAAAGTTTTCCTGGCATCGGCTGAATTAAGTACTGTTGCGGCCATCCTGGGTAAAATGCCCACCGTTGACGAGTATTTTCGCTATACCGATAAACTTCATGACACGCATGAAAATATCTATCGTTATCTCAGTTTTGACACCCTGGCTGAATATCAAACCACAAAAGGTGATAATATCCAGATTGTTACCGTGTAATTCTTTATTATTTGTTTGATAAATATTATTTAGCCGGCAGAGACCTCTCGCAGGAATGGTCTCTGCTATTCAGGGACCCTTTTCTCATGGGTGAGATATGCTTAAATCCAATGTTTTAAAAACAATCTTACTTGCCATTATTATATTATTATCAATATTTATTCCTCCGCCTGATGGATTAACCAAAGAGGCGTGGATCCTGGCAGGCATTTATCTTTCCGCAATCGTAGGGCTGGTAATTAAACCCTATCCTGAACCTGTCATCATGCTGGTCGCGGTCGCATTAACCTGTTTTACCGTGACCAAATTCCCCGATTCTCCCGTGAAATCCATGGACGTTCTGAGCGGATACGCCTCCGGCACCACCTGGCTGGTGTTCAGCGCCTTTACCCTTAGCGCGGCGTTTGTCACCACCGGTCTGGGGAAACGGCTTGCCTACTGGTTTATCCTGAAATTTGGCAGCACGACGCTGAGACTGGGCTATGTAACCGCCTTGCTGGATTTGGTGCTGGCACCCGCCACGCCCTCAAATACCGCGCGGGCAGGTGGGGTGGTTTTCCCTATTATTAACAGTATCGCGACCGTACTGGGGTCAACACCACAAGAGTCACCGCGCAAGGCCGGACGTTATTTAATGGTCAATGTCTATATGGTGACTAAAACGACTAGCTATATGTTTTTAACCGGTTTTGCCGGGAACGCATTAGCGCTACAGCTTATTTCCGACATATTCCATATTCATATTAGTTGGATCGGTTGGATGCTGGCGGGTGCCCCGCTGGGATTATTGATGCTGTGTATTATTCCCTATATTTGTTACCGCGTCGCCTCGCCGGAAATTAAAAAGATTGATAATGTCGCGATTGCGACTGATGGGCTGAAAAGCCTGGGGGCGATGAGTCTCAAAGAGAAAGGGCTGGTGGTGATTTTTATCGCCGCGTTACTGGGTTGGATCTTTTCTCGCCATCTTGGACTGAATGAATCCGCTGTCGCCATTATCGCGATGGGGGCGGCACTGCTGTTTAATATTATCGGCTGGAGTGATGTTCAGAAAAATAAAGGTGGCTGGAATACCCTGATGTGGTACGGAGGCATCATTGGTCTGAGCGCCACCCTGAGCAAAGAGGGCTTTTTCCGCTGGCTGGCTGATTTCCTGTCAGCGCATCTGGATTTCCTCAGCGCCGGTAATATGACCATCGTGATTATCGTGTTTCTCAGCGTACTGGTTCGCTATTTCTTTGCCTCCGGCGGGGCCTACGTGGCGGCCATGGTGCCGGTCTTCGCCACCGTGGGTTTGGTCACCGGCACGGCGCCCGTACTGCTGGCGCTTGCCATTCTGTTTTCCAACTCGTATGGTGGCTGTATCACCCACTATGGTGGCGCGGCAGGGCCAATTATCTTCGCCTCCGGCTATAACGACATTAAGTCATGGTGGACAATCGGCACAATCGTGGCGCTGGGCACGTTTTTAGTCCATATGTTCCTCGGCATACCGTGGTGGGGTTTCCTGATGCAGCACGGCATGCTGCAGTATTAATCGCCCGGTGGCGGCTACGCCTTACCGGGCCTACAGTCCACGCGGCGGCATTACTCGAAGGCATGTTGATATGGAAATCGTATTACGAAATAAATTCAGTTCATTGGGAATGTTTCTGGGGGGAATTGCACTCATTCTCTCAATCGTTCAGTTTTCATTCGGACCGTTTTCTCCGAAGCCGCCAGCGCTTGAAGTTATTGTTGCTGAGAAAGTGTCGGCTGTAAAACAAGGGGTAATTGCGGGGCTAAAGGGAGAGCGTCCTGCTGCCCGAACCGAAAAAACGAAGGTTGATATTGACAGCATTCTTCTTAACGCCGGGATTATTCTCGCTGTTGTGGCACTGGGACTTTCGTTCATCGGAGGAATGTGCAAGGAGAGCCGTTGGGGTATCTCTGGGGCACTTCTATTCTCAGGGCTAACGCTTACCTTTCATGCTGTGCTGCTTGCGTTCGGGCTGATCGTCGCGGTGTTGTTGCTGTTATTTATTCTCTCTCTGCTCACCGGAGGTTCAATAAGTTGATTTCAGCCCGGTGGCGGCTACGCCTTACCGGGTCTGGAGGAACCGGAACGTAGGTCGGGTAAGGCGTAGCCGCCACCCGACAAAATCATCGGCGATCAGCGGCATCACGCGCCCAGGTTGCCCAGCCCGTCCTTCAGGAGTATTAACCCAATTCGAGGGAGATCAGCTTGTCGAGATGCTGATTAAATGCCGCGTCATCCATCTCAGGCATATTCAGGACATACATCCCGTCAAGACCACACACCAGCCCGATCAACCGCCAGGCAATATTTTCCGCCCGATCGGTAAGCGTAAACGCGTTGGCCTCCGCCCCGGCGCGGATAATCGCCACGGTCTCCTGATGCCACATCTCCATGGTCATCACATAGGCGCTTTTAATGTCAGCGTCGCGGCTGGCCAGGAGCTGCGCTTCCCGCCACAGGCGAATATAGGGCTCAAACCCGCCATCATCGCTGCCGAGCATAGCGTGCAGCCGCTCCCGCCAGCTGGCGTTTTCACCCACCACGTCGGCATCCAGTAACGCACGGATCAGCCGAACGAAGGCCAGCGATTTTAGCTCCCCACCGGAGGTAAAATGATGGTGAACCTGTCCGGTCGCGACCCCGACTTCAGCCGCAATGCGGCGTACCGTCATGGCCGTCAGTCCTTCAGCCAGCGCCACGCGCATGGCGGCCTGTAAGATGGCTTCCCGCCGTTCATCCTTGCTCAGATATCGCATGTTGACTCACTCTCAATGGGAACGAAACGAGTGTAACAAAAAGCTGGACACACGTTCAACTTTCCGTAGGATCGCATTCTGGACATGTGTCCATATTTGCAATGAAAAGGAAATTTATGTTTGGTCAGTGGTTAGCGTTAGTGATTATCGTGCTGGTGTATATCCCGGTGGCGATTGACGCGACGGTGCTGCACGTGGCGGCGCCGACATTGAGCATGACGCTGGGCGCCAGCGGCAATGAATTGCTGTGGATTATCGATATTTACTCGCTGGTGATGGCGGGAATGGTGCTGCCGATGGGCGCCCTGGGCGATCGGATTGGTTTTAAACGCCTGCTGATGATGGGCAGTGCGCTGTTTGGCCTGTCGTCCCTGGCGGCCGCGTTTGCCCCGTCGGCAGGGTGGCTGATTGCGGCCCGCGCCTCGCTGGCCATCGGTGCGGCGATGATCATTCCGGCTACGCTTGCCGGGATCCGTACGCTGTTTGTCGATGCGCGTGATCGTAACATTGCGCTTGGCGTCTGGGCGGCGGTGGGGTCCGGTGGCGCGGCGTTCGGTCCGCTGATCGGCGGCATGCTGCTTGAGCATTTTTACTGGGGATCGGTATTCCTGATCAACGTCCCGATCGTGCTGGTGGTGGTTTCGCTGGCGGCGCGTTTTGTACCCCGTCAGCAGGGGCGTCCGGAGCAACCCCTCAATATTAGCCATGCCATCATGCTGATTGTGGCGATTTTGCTGCTGGTCTACAGCGCCAAAACCGCGCTTAAAGGTGTGCTCTCGCCGTGGCTGGTTGCGAGTGCGCTGGTTGCTGGCTCGGTGCTGCTGTTTGTCTTCGTGCGTATTCAGCTTCGCGCCCGCGTGCCAATGATCGACATGCGCCTGTTCTGCCACCGCATCATTCTGAGCGGCGTGGTGATGGCGATGACCGCCATGATTGCCCTGGTCGGGTTTGAGCTGTTGATGGCTCAGGAGCTGCAGTTTGTTCACGGCTTCACGCCGTTTGAAGCGGGGATGTTCATGCTGCCGGTGATGGTCGCCAGCGGATTCAGCGGACCGATAGCAGGTTTCCTGGTCGGGCGTTTAGGGCTGCGCATCGTCGCGGCTGGCGGTATGGGGCTCAGCGCCGTCAGCTTTATCGGCCTGTCGATGCTCGACTTCAGCACGCAGCAGTGGCAGGCGTGGGGGCTGATGGTGCTGCTCGGCTTCAGCGCCGCCAGCGCGCTGCTGGCCTCGACCTCCGCCATTATGGCTGCCGCGCCGAAAGAGAAGGCCGCTGCCGCAGGGGCGATTGAAACCATGTCCTATGAGCTGGGGGCCGGGCTGGGGATCGCCATTTTTGGCCTGCTGTTGACCCGCAGCTTCTCGGCGTCGATTGAGCTACCGGAGGGGCTGCACGCTTCTCTGGTCGATAAAGCCGCGTCGTCTATTGGTGAAGCGATGAAGGTGGCGCAGGAGCTGACGACGCCTCTGGCAGAATCGGTGATTGAGGCGGCAAAAAGCGCGTTTATCACCTCGCACAGCGTGGCGCTGGGCAGTGCGGGAGGCATGCTGTTGTTGCTGGCCGTTGGGATCTGGTTTAGCCTGGCGAAGGTGCCGAAGTCCTGAAACACACCCGGTGGCGCTGCGCTTACCGGGCGTGCGGGCGGTTTCGTAAGCCGGGTAAGCACCCGGCTTATTTTTCCTGTGCGGAGGCCAGCACGCTGTGCAGCAGCACGTTTGCCCCTTTCTCTGACCATTCCGGCAGGATCCTCTCTGCTTCGTTATGGCTGATGCCTTTCACGCAGGGGATGAAAATCATGCTGGCAGGCGCGACTTTACTGACATAGCAGGTGTCGTGCCCCGCGCCAGAGACCATCGGTTTCGACGAATAGCCCAGTTCGGCCGCCGCCTTCTCCGTACGCGCCAGGCATGTGGCATCAAACGCAATCGGCGCATAATCAAAAATGCGCTCAACGGCAGCCGTCACGCCGCGCAGGGTGAGGCTTTCAGCCACTTTATGCAGCGCCGCTTCCATGGCTTCCAGTGCCGCCTGCGAAGGATGGCGAAACTCCACGCTGCATACCACACGAGAGGGCACAACGTTGCGCGAGTTCGGCGTAACCTGCGCCATACCGATCGTCGCGCGTCCGTCTGGCGCATGCCGATAGCCAATCTCTTCCACCTTCAGCGCCAGCTCCGCGAAGGCGGTCAGCGCGTCGCGACGGCTGTGCATTGGCGTCGTTCCGGCGTGGGCGGCAAATCCGTCCAGCGTCAGGGTAAACCAGCGCTGGCCCATGGCGGCGCGGACGAGCCCGATATCCAGTCCTTCATCTTCCAGAATCGGGCCCTGTTCGATATGCAGCTCATAGCAGGCGTGAACCGGAAACGCGCAGGCCGGTATGTCTCCACGATAGCCAATCTCTTCCAGCGCCTCGCGAACGGTCACGCGTTTGCTGTCCATTCGGGCGTAAGCAAATGCCTCGGTAAGCTGGCCGGTCCAGACGCCTGAGGCGAGCATAGCTGGCGCAAAGCGGGCACCTTCTTCGTTGGTCCAGTTCACCAGCACAATGTCACGCTCCGTCTCAATGCGATGATCATTGAGGGTGCGCAGCAGCTCCAGCCCGGCCAGCACGCCGTAAACCCCGTCGTAGTTGCCGCCGAGCGGCTGGGTATCCACGTGCGATCCGGTCATGACCGGCGCAAGCTCGCGGTTTTTCCCCGCACGGCGGATAAACATGTTGCCCATGCGGTCGACGTCGCAGGTAAATCCGGCGTCCAGCGCCCAGTCGCGCAGCAGGTTACGCGCAATACGATCTTCCTCGCTCAGCGCCAGACGGGTCACGCCACCGGCGGGCGTCCCGCCGATCTGCGCCATCATCGCAAGCGTTGACCAGAGCCGTTCGGCGTTGACGCGGATCATGGCTTGTCCTTAGTGCTGCGGTAGCGGAAATCACAGCATGCGCCGCCCTGCATGATGGTGGTGGTGCGGGTCAGCTTCACGTCCGGGGCATAGCCGACGATGAATTTTTCATCGCGCGCGCAGGAGAGCAGGTGACCAATTTCGCCCAGCCCCATCTCGTGATACATCTCCGCGTAGCGGCAGCGGGTCACGTTGTAGTTGTACTGCTGGTCGTCGGCGTCGATCACCTTCACCTCGAGGGCGTTATCTTTTTCCCACAGATACTGCAGAGCGATAAAGCTCTTCACGTCCGTGCCGTTGGGCTCTTTGCTGGCAAACGCTTTGCCAGCGTCAATCGCGGCCTGCTCAATGGCCTCGCCAATCACCGCCTGGGCGCGGGTTTTCCCTATCTCGCGCACCAGGATTTCATAAATTGGCTTAATAATTTCGGCTTCAATTTTGCGGCGGGCGAGAATGCCCAGCTCGTTATTATCACTCATCACATTGCCTCGCTGCGTTACTTCGCTTTTGCGCCGCCCAGCACGGTCTGCGGCTGCCATTTGCCGTCGACAACCTTGTAGACCGTGAACGACGGCGATTTCAGGTTGCCTTCGTTATCAAACGCAATCTGGCCGGTGACGCCAGCGTAGCTTATGGCACGCAGGGCAGGCAGATACGCGGAAGGATCAACGGAGTCTGCTTTTTCCATCGCCGCCACCAGCACGCGGGTGGCGTCATAGGCGAACGGGGCGTGCAGTTCGATATGGGTGTGGTAGCGGGACTGATACGCCTGCTCGAACGCTTTACCACCCGGCATCTGGTCAACGGGCAGACCCGGCTCCAGGGCGACCACGCCTTCTCCCTCTTTTTGTGCCAGCTGCAGGAACGTCTGGCTGACGAATCCGCCTGCGCCCATCAGCGTGGCGTTCATGCCCAGCTGTTTGATGCGGCGCGCCAGCGGTGCGGCCTGGCTGTCGACGCCGCCGAAGAAGATCAGATCGGCATTTTTACTGCGAATGGCAGTCAGTACGGCGCTGAAATCGACCGTTTTGTCATCCACGTACTGACGATCGACAATCTTCACGCCCTGTGCTTCAAGCGATTTAATAAACTGGTCTGCCAGACCCTGACCAAAGGCGGTACGGTCGTCGATCACCGCAATGCGTTTGGCTTTCAGGGTGTTCACCGCGTACTGTCCGGCAAGCTGGCCACCGTCGTCGTCGTGACCCATCACGCGGAAGCTGGTATCAAAACCCTGTTGTGTATAGGCATGACCGGTCGCGACCGGTGCCACTTGTGCAATGCCGGCATCATGATAGACGCGGGCCGCCGGAATGCTGGTACCGGTGTTCCAGTGGCCGACCACGCCCGCCACGCCGCTGTCCACCAGACGCTGCGCCACGGCCACGGCGGTGCGCGGGTCGGACTGATCGTCTTCAGACTGCAGTGTGAAGGTCACCGCTTTGCCGCCGATGGTCGGGTGCTGTTTGTTGATGTCATCGATCGCCAGCTGCGCGCCATTCTCCAGATCTTTACCGATACGGGCAGACGGGCCGGTGAGCGGGCCCGCCAGACCGATAACCACGGTTTCACCCTCAGCGGCTCTGGTGGCCGTTGAGGCGAACCCACCGAGCAGAATAGCGGCGCTTAGCGCACTGATTTTTACTGTTTTCATTGTATTTCCCTGGTGTTGGCTGGTGTTGTTAAACGGGCATTTCGCCCAAATAAATCTGTGCAATCTGGTCGTCATTAAGCAGCGCTTTCGATTCGCCATGATGAACGATGCTGCCGCTGTCCATCACCCACGCGCTGTCGGTCACTTCCAGCGCCAGGCGGGCGTTTTGTTCGATCAGCAGCAGGGCAACCCCGCGCTCGCGCAGACTGGCGATAACCGCAAAAATGTTCTCCACCATCTTCGGGGCAAGGCCCATCGACGGTTCGTCGAGGATCAGCAGGCGCGGCTGGCTGAGCAGGGCGCGGTTCAGGGCCAGCAGCTGTTGTTCACCGCCGGAAAGCAGCCCGGCGAGCTGGTGCTGTCGTTCGCCAAGACGGGGGAAACGCTCGAAAATCGCCGCTATCTCCTGCTTTACCGTGACGGTGTCACGTCTGAGCCAAGCCCCCATCTGCAGATTTTCCAGAACCGTCATGCGGGAGAAGATCCCGCGGCCCTCCGGGACCATCACCAGCCCGTCGCGCAGCAAGGTGTCAGGGCGCTGTTTGCGTACCGCTTTACCGTTGAATTCAATGCTGCCGCCAAAGTGTTC
The DNA here is from genome assembly GCF_001030225.1 of Enterobacter sp. BIDMC92. Taxonomy (NCBI): domain Bacteria; kingdom Pseudomonadati; phylum Pseudomonadota; class Gammaproteobacteria; order Enterobacterales; family Enterobacteriaceae; genus Enterobacter; species Enterobacter sp. BIDMC92. The sequence goes on along the minus strand of NZ_KQ087598.1, from coordinate 2,456,339 downwards.
CAGCCCGGTAATGGCGCGCACGGTGGAACTTTTCCCTGCGCCGTTAGCGCCGATGAGCGTAGCCTGTTCACCCTCGTGCAGGGTAAAGGAGACGCCGCGTACGGCCTGAATACCGCCGTAATGCACGTCCAGACCTTCGACTTTCAGGAGTTCAGACATGGGCGCTACCTCCAAGCCAGGCGGCGATCACAAGAGGGTCGCGGCGCACGCTTTCCGGCGTGCCGCAGGCAAGCGTTTTGCCGTAATCCAGCACCGTCAGACGATCGCAGATATTCATCACCAGCTTGACGTCATGCTCAATCATCAAAAGGGTTTTGCCGTCATCGCGGATGCGGATGAGCAGCTCGCCGAGGGCCACTTTTTCCGCCGCGTTCATCCCGGCGGCGGGCTCATCCAGCGCCAGCAGAAGCGGATCCGTTGCCAGCGCGCGGGCGATTTCAAGACGGCGCTGGTGACCATAGGCCAGATCGCAGGCGCGATAGTGGGCGAACTGCGCAATGCCGGTATAGTCCAGCCAGTGCCACGCCTGCTCGCGGGTCTGCCGCTCTTCCGCGCGGGCGCGCTTGTGGCGGCTCAGGGCGGCCCACAGACCGTTACGGGTGCGCACGTGGCGGCCCACCATCACGTTTTCCAGCACCGACATATCGTTAAAGAGGCGCACGTTCTGGAAGGTGCGCGCAATTCCGGCGGCAGTGACTTTCTCAATGTGCTTCGGGAAATAGGGCTTACCGGCAATCGAAAACTCACCGCTGTCCGCCGGATACAGCCCGGTGATCAGGTTAAAGCAGGTGGTTTTCCCGGCCCCGTTGGGGCCGATCAGACCATAGATCTCGCCCTTGTCCACGGTGATTGAAACATCATCCACGGCCGTCAACCCGCCGAAGCGTTTTGACATGTTGCGAACGGTTAACAGACTCATGCCTTTAACTCCTTGTGGCGCACCGGCCAGATGCCGGCAGGACGCACCAGCATCACCAGCACCAGTGCCAGGCCGTAGAACAGCTGACGCAATACTTCCGGGTCTATCAGCACCGTACCGAACAGCGCCTGCTGCACCGGAGCCGCCTGGCTGCGCAGCAGTTCCGGCAGGGCGGTGAGCAGTATCGCGCCGAGGATCACCCCCGGAATGTGTCCCATCCCGCCCAGCACCACCATCGCCAGCACGGCGATGGATTCCTGCAACGTGAAGGACTCCGGGGAGACAAAGCCCTGAAACGCGCCGAACAGTGCGCCCGCCACGCCGCCAAAAGAGGCGCCCATCGCAAAGGCCAGCAGCTTATAGTTACGCACGTTGATCCCCATCGCGCGGGCCACATCTTCATCTTCACGGATGGCGTGCCAGGCGCGGCCGATACGGGAATGCTGCAGACGCAGGCAGACGAAAATGATCGCCACAATCACCAGCATCAGCAGGTAGTACCACAGCCAAAGCGCGGGCACCTTGACGCCGAACCAGTGGTATACGCCGCTGAACTTCAGGCCGAACAGGTTCAGCGTGTCCACCCCGGTAATGCCCTTTGCACCGTTAGTGATGTTCACCGGACGATCGAGGTTACGCATCAGGATGCGGATAATCTCCCCAAAGCCGAGGGTCACTATCGCCAGATAGTCGCCACGCAGCTTCAGCGTGGGGGCACCCAGTAAAATGCCGCAGACTGCCGCAACCAGCGCGGCCAGCGGAATAATGAGCAGGTAAGAGGTATGCAGCCCGTCCGGGAACCAGACTCCGAGGATCGGGAACACCGCCAGCAAGTGTGGCGACGCCATCAGCGCCGCGAGGTAGGCCCCGACCGCGTAAAAGGCGATAAAGCCCATGTCCAGCAGGCCGGTGTAGCCGACCACAATGTTGAGCCCCAGCGCCAGCATGATGTAGAGCAGGGCGAAGTCGATAACGCGCACCCAGTAGTTGCCGCCGAGCTGCGTGGCCACCACGGGCGTAATCAGCAGCGCGAGGCAGAATAACGTCATGCCGGACCAGAACTTGCGCGAGGTCGCCGGAGCCTGGAGTTGAAGAGTTGTCATAATGCCCCTTACGCTCTGTTTGCCACGCGCTCGCCCAGCAGGCCTGCCGGACGGAAGACCAGCACCAGGATCAGCACGATAAACGCAAAGACATCCTGGTAATTGCTGCCAAACACGCCGTGGGTCAGCTCACCCAGATAGCCCGCGCCCAGCGCTTCGATAATGCCGAGCAGGATCCCGCCAATCATGGCGCCACGAATGTTACCAATGCCCCCCAGTACGGCGGCGGTGAAGGCTTTGATTCCGGGTAAAAAGCCCATCGAGAAGCTGGCGTTACCGTAGTTGCTGGCCATCATCACGCCGGCCAGCGCGGCAAACGCGCCACCAATGGCGAACGTCAGGGTGATAATGGCATTTGGGTTAACCCCCATCAGCGTGGCCACGCGCGGGTTTTCCGCCACGGCGCGCATGCCACGACCCAGGCGAGTGTATTCCACCAGCAGCCACAGCCCGGTCATCACTGCAAGCGCCAGCGCCACGGTGACAATGCCGGTGACGGTCACAATCGCAGGCGGATGCAGTTCGCTTCCCGAGGTAACGGCAATGGGGTCCATGGGCAGGATCTGCGGGAACATTAATGGGTTGCGCGTCCAGATAATCATTGCCACGGTTTGCAGCAGGACCGAGACGCCGATACCGGAGATCAGCGGCGCCAGGCGCGGGGCATTGCGCAGTCGGCGATAGGCAAAACGTTCCACGGCCATGGCCAGAAGGGCGCAGACGACCATGGCAATCGCCAGAGCCAGGCCAAGCTGCAGCAGCAGCGGCATATGAGGGAAGGTGGCATTCAGGGCGTTAATGGCGGAGAGCGTGGTGAGCGCACCGACCATCAGAATATCGCCGTGAGCAAAGTTAATAATGCGCAAAATGCCATACACCATGGTATAGCCCAGCGCGATCAGCGCGTAAATGCTTCCCAGCATCACACCGTTGATCAATTGTTGTATGAGTGTGTCCAACGTCTGTACCCGCAAAGTGCTCTTTCTGCGGCTACCTTCCGATAAATGAATTAAATTGTAAAATACACATATATTATTTCTTATGATAAACCGGTATTGCGTTATCTGTATGATTTATATAAATATAGTAAATCCCTGCTTTCGGCAGAAAAGCGTAAAGAAATCAACATATGAATAAAACAGAACAGTTGGCCGTTCTCCCGGCGTATGCAGAAAGTCGTCTGGCGAACGACCCGCCGCTTCGGGCTGTGCGCGCGTTTGAAGCCATCGCCCGGCTGGGCAGCGTCACGCTGGCCGCGCAGGAGCTGGCGATCTCACCGTCAGCCGTGAGCCATCAGCTCAGGGTGCTCGAAGGGTATCTGCAAATGCCGCTGACGGAGCGTCAGGGGCGCAGGCTGGTGTTAAGTCAGCACGGACGTGAATATTACCGTTCAATCCGGGCGGCCTTTAACGTGTTGCGTCAGGCGACGGAGCACCTGGCAGAGCAGGCGCAAACGCGACAGGTCACTATCAGCCTGATCCCGCTTTTTGGTATGGGGTGGTTTATTCCGCGGTTGCCCGCTTTTATGCGCGCCAATCCGCAAACCGAAATTAACGTGGTGTATGCCAACCATCGCAACTATCTGAGCGATGCGTCGGATATGTCGATTCGTTTTGGCAACGGTCAGTGGGCGGGTTATCAGAGTGAAAAGCTGATTTCCGGACAGATGGTACCGGTGTGCAGCCGCGCATTTTTGCGCATCCACGGCCATATCGACACGCCTGAACAGCTGCTGCAAATGCCACTGCTGCACGATGAGGAGCGAACCAGCTGGCCGCAGTGGTTTCAGTTGCAGGGGGTAAAACGTCCTCTCCGGCGCAGCGGCCCTCTGTTCGAGGACGGGCTGTTGACGCTGGCGGGCGTGCAGGCCGGGCTGGGTTGCGCGTTAATGCGTGAACCCCTGATTGCACCGTATCTTGAGAGCGGTGAACTGGTGAAGATCCTTGACTTACCCATTGATGACGGGCGCGACTATTACCTCTGCGTGCGTTCAGATTCAGAGATGACCGAGGACGGTAAGCTGCTGCAAAACTGGCTTCGTCGGGAAGCCGGTGTTCATCCTGTTACAGCGTAAGCAGGCAGTGTTTATCCAGCGCTTCAATTTCTGCGCCGGTGTAGCGCGCGTATTGCCCGGTCAGACCAAAAAACGCCGGTTGGGTTTCGGTATAGATTTCTGCTGCCAGCACCAGCCGACGTCGCTCATCTTCGCTCATCTCAAGCAGTGTCCAGGGAATGAAATAGCGCGAAGCTGAAGTCAGTTTGAACCACAGTGGGCAGCCGCAGCCGGGGCAAAACCCGCGCTCCCCACGATCCGATGAACTGAAATGAGAAGGGGCGATGGAGTCCTGCTCGACAAGCGGCTGGCCCGACGCCTCCACATACATGGCGATCCCCCCGGACCACTTCTGGCATTGCGTACAGTGGCAGGCGACCACGTCGAAATTGTTGAGGCTCACGCTGAATTGACTCATTCCGCACAAGCAGCGTCCTTTGAAAATATGCATGGCGTACTCCTTTTTGACGCCAGAAATCCGTATAAAAAAAGCCAGCCACATGGGCTGGCTTTCTGGCGTGGCATATCTTAGAACTGGTAGGTCAGACCTACAGCGACGATGTTATCGGTCGCTACGCCAGTTGCTTTGGTGAAGCTGTTGTCGTCAACCAGGTTGATTTTGTAATCAACATAGGTAGACATGTTTTTGTTGAAGTAGTAGCTCGCGCCAACGTCAACGTATTCAACCAGATCCTGGTCGCCGTATGAACCCAGGTCTTTACCTTTGGATTTCAGGTAAGCGATGGATGGACGCAGGCCGAAGTCGAACTGGTACTGAGCAACAACTTCAAAGTTCTGTGCTTTGTTCGCGATATAACCATCACCGAAGTTGGTCATGTTGCGGGTTTCAGAGTAGGTGGTTGCCAGGTAGATGTTGTTCGCATCGTATTTCAGGCCAGCAGCCCATACTTCTGCGTTTTCACCGCCAGCGTTAACGGTGTTTGCAACGCGACCTGCAGCAACCTGACGGTCAGTACGGTCAGATTTCGCGTAGGTTGCACCCACACCGAAGCCGTCCATTTCATAGGTAGAAGACAGACCCCAGCCGTCACCGTTCGCTTCGGTGATGTCATTACGGTCGTTTTTACCCTGGTACTGAGCGGCAACGTTCAGACCGTCAACCAGACCGAAGAAGTCGGTGTTACGGTAGGTTGCAACGCCAGTCGTACGGCCAGTCATAAAGCCATCAGTCTGAGTCCAGGTATCGCCACCGAACTCTGGCAGAACGTCAGTCCATGCGCCGATGTCGTAAGCAACACCGTAGTTACGACCGTAGTCGAAAGAACCGAATTCGTTGAATTTCAGACCTGCGAAGGCCAGACGGGTTTTGTTGCCGTCAGAGCCCTGAGATTCAGAACGGTTGCCTTTGAACTCATATTCCCACTGGCCGTAACCGGTCAGCTGATCGTTGATCTGAGTTTCGCCTTTGAAGCCCAGACGAACGTAAGTTTTGTCGCCGTCGTTATCGCTATCGTCAGAGAAATAGTGCAGACCTGTCACTTTACCGTACAGATCCAGCTTGTTACCGTCTTTGTTATAAACTTCAGCCGCGTTTACAACGCCTGCTGCCAACATGGAAGTCACTGCCACTGCAACTAATTTAAGTTTCATCTTAAATATTCCTTATAATTTTCTTCAGTATTTCCTGAGCCACTTTGAACGATTTCTAAACGAGGCTGATCGTCAATGGCATGTTATTTTTAAAAATCTTGTAGTCGCCTTTCAATAATAAGTTTCAAATTATTAGCAATAATTTCAGTTAGTGTGATCGAGATCGGATTAATGACCGTGATATTGAATGAATCGGTGGGTATTTGCGCAATTTTCAGGGAGTTTTATTGCGGTCAGTATAGTTTCGTCGCGGTTTTATAAAATACGGTAATTATCGATATTTTCGTTCTTTATCTTGCAAAAACAGCACATGGAGACGCTGTTAGCCTTGTCTTATGGCTCTAAATCTACGGCATTTCCGAGGTGTTAGCGGAAATACACAGAAACATACTATTGCACTTCGTGCTATTAAAAAGGTGAGTATTTGCAAGGAACTAATCACGCAGCGGTGTCAATTTGTGTCAATTACAGACAACGTGTATTTACGAAAGGGCGATAATATAAACAGAATATAAATACCTGTCCGGGTGTCCTGAAGAGAATTCTGGCGTGTTGATATTAAGATTATGTTAATAATTTGTTGTCGGGCTGAATATAACCCGACAGCAAAATCGACATTATTTTTTTGTCGCGTACCAGCAGAGTAATGACCCGGCGCAGACCATCAGCGCGCCTTGCCAGAAGGAGAATGAGAGGGGCGAACTCAGCACGGCGGCGGCAAGCGCGGCTGAAAGGACCGGGGTAAAATAGGAAATGGCGGCCAGTATCGTGACATTCCCGTGAAGAATGCCAATATTCCAGGCGGCATAACCCAGACCAAGGGCAACCCCGCACATCACAAGTTTCACCACCACCGGAAGGGTGAATACCATATCGGGCTGTTCACTCAGGGCATATTTCACCCACAGACTCAGTGCGGTCAGCAACACAAACAGCGTGATACCGTTTTGCCCCTGCGCAAATTTACGCGTAACGGTACAGTAGGCCGCCCAGATAAATGCCCCGGCAAATGCCAGCGCATAGCTCAGCGGGCTGGAGATGATATTGCGGGTTATTTCATCAAGGTGTAATCCCTGTTCACCGCCTAATACCCAGCAGACTCCCAGCAATGAGATGGCTAACCCCGGGATCACCCACAGGGTGGATTTTTGTCCGTTGAACAAAATAGCGAAAACAATGGTCAGGCTTGGCCAGAGGTAATTGACCATGCCGACCTCAATGGCCTGCGATCGCGTGGCGGCATAGCCCAGCGACAGCGCCAGACATATTTCGTAGCTGACAAACAGAACGCTGCCCGCAATAAGGTACCGGGACGAAAATCGTCTGATATCAGGAAATCCTACCGTCACCAGACACAGTAATCCGCTGAGGGTGTATATCATCGCCGCACCGCCTACCGGCCCCAGCCCTTCGCTCACGCTGCGAATAAGGCCGACCATGGTGCTCCATAACAGTATTGCCGCCAGCCCAATAAGCGTTGCTCTCTTTCTGTCCATGACTTCGCCATTACTAAAAAACAAAGGGAAAATGTAGCGCATTCATCCTGACGCTGTCGCGAATTATTCTCTTAAGCCGTTAATCAAAAAGAGGTATTTAACCGTAACGGCAGTGACTATTAAGGGGGTGAAGACAGGCGACCTTGATTTGACGCAAAAAAATCAGGGGCTTTGCTGTTAGTTTGCGCCACGAAGTCTTATCAGATAACGAGGACAACAATGGACGTCAGCCGCAGACAATTTTTCAAAATCTGCGCGGGCGGTATGGCCGGAACAACAGCCGCTATGCTGGGGTTTGCTCCCAAAATGGCACTGGCTCAGGCACGCAACTATAAGCTGCTGCGCGCAAAAGAGATCCGTAACACCTGCACATACTGCTCCGTGGGTTGTGGGCTTTTAATGTATAGCCTGGGTGATGGCGCGAAGAACGCCAGAGAAGCGATTTACCACATTGAAGGGGACCCGGACCATCCGGTGAGCCGCGGGGCGCTGTGCCCGAAAGGGGCGGGGCTGCTGGACTACGTTCACAGCGACAACCGCCTGCGCTACCCGGAATACCGCGCGCCGGGTTCTGACAAATGGCAGCGTATCTCCTGGGATGAGGCTTTCTCCCGAATTGCCAGATTAATGAAAGCCGACCGCGACGCCAACTTTATTGAAAAGAACGCGCAGGGCGTGACGGTCAACCGCTGGCTTTCGACCGGCATGCTGTGTGCCTCTGCGGCAAGTAATGAAACCGGCATGCTGACGCAAAAATTTGTACGCTCTCTGGGCATGCTGGCGGTAGACAACCAGGCGCGCGTCTGACACGGACCAACGGTAGCAAGTCTTGCTCCAACATTTGGTCGCGGTGCTATGACCAACCACTGGGTTGATATCAAAAACGCAAACGTCGTGGTGGTGATGGGCGGAAACGCCGCTGAGGCTCATCCGGTGGGCTTCCGCTGGGCGATGGAAGCGAAAAATAACAACGATGCGACGCTTATCGTCGTCGATCCGCGCTTTACGCGTACGGCATCGGTGGCGGATATCTATGCGCCGATTCGCTCCGGGACAGACATTACGTTCCTCTCTGGCGTTCTGCGGTACCTGATAGAAAACAACAAAATTAACTCGGAATACGTTAAGCACTACACCAACGCGAACCTGCTGGTGCGGGATGATTTTGCCTTTGAGGACGGCCTGTTTAGCGGCTATGACGCCGAAAAACGCCAGTACGATAAGTCCTCCTGGAACTATCAGTTTGATGAAAACGGCTACGCGATGCGCGATGAAACGCTGACGCATCCGCGCTGCGTTTGGAACCTGCTGAAACAGCACGTGTCACGCTACACGCCGGACGTGGTTGAGAACATCTGCGGCACGCCGAAAGCAGATTTCCTGAAAGTGTGTGATGTGCTGGCCTCCACCAGTGCCGCAGACAGAACCACCACGTTCCTGTATGCGCTGGGCTGGACGCAGCATACCGTTGGCGCGCAGAACATCCGCACCATGGCGATGATCCAGCTGCTGCTCGGCAATATGGGCATGGCGGGCGGCGGCGTGAATGCCCTGCGCGGTCACTCCAATATTCAGGGCCTGACCGACCTTGGCCTGCTCTCCACCAGCCTGCCAGGCTACCTGACGCTGCCGTCTGAAAAGCAGGCGGATCTGCAAACGTACCTGGCGGCGAACACGCCAAAAGCGACGCTGCCGGACCAGGTGAACTACTGGAGCAACTATCCGAAGTTCTACGTCAGCCTGATGAAATCCTTCTACGGCGATGCGGCGCAGAAAGAGAACAACTGGGGCTTTGAGTGGTTACCGAAGTGGGACCAGGCTTACGACGTCATCAAGTATTTCAACATGATGGATAAAGGCGACGTCACGGGGTACATCTGCCAGGGCTTTAACCCGGTGGCCTCGTTCCCGGACAAAAACAAAGTGGTTCGCAGCCTGAGCAAGCTGAAGTACATGGTGGTTATCGATCCGCTGGTCACAGAAACCTCCACCTTCTGGCAGAACCACGGGGAAGCGAACGATGTCGATCCGGCGTCGATTCAGACCGAAGTGTTCCGCCTGCCGTCCACCTGTTTTGCGGAGGAGGACGGCTCCATCGCCAACTCCGGTCGCTGGCTGCAATGGCACTGGAAAGGTCAGGATGCGCCGGGTGAAGCACGTAACGACGGCGAGATCCTGGCCGGGATTTACCATCGCCTGCGCGAGATGTACCGCACCGAAGGCGGCAAAGGCGCTGAACCGCTGCTGAAGATGAGCTGGAGCTACAAGCAGCCGGATCGCCCTGAGTCCGAAGAGGTCGCGAAAGAGAACAACGGCGTGGCGCTGGCGGATCTTTATGACGCCAACGGCGCCCTGGTGGCGAAAAAAGGCCAGCTGTTGAACAGCTTCGCACTGCTGCGCGACGACGGGACGACGGCATCCTCTTGCTGGATCTACGCCGGCAGCTGGACGGAGCAAGGTAACCAGATGGCCAACCGCGATAACGCTGACCCGTCCGGGCTGGGGAACACGCTGGGCTGGGCCTGGGCGTGGCCGCTGAACCGTCGGGTGCTGTACAACCGTGCGTCCACAGACATCAACGGCAAGCCGTGGGATCCGCAGCGCATGCTGATCGAGTGGAACGGGGCGAAGTGGACGGGGAATGATATCCCGGACTACAACACCGCCGCGCCGGGCAGCAACACCGGGCCATTTATCATGCAGCCGGAAGGGCTGGGGCGCCTGTTTGCCCTCGACAAACTGGCGGAAGGTCCATTCCCGGAGCACTACGAGCCGATGGAAACGCCGCTGGGGACGAACCCGCTGCACCCGAACGTCATCTCAAGCCCGGTGGTGCGTATCTACGAAGACGATGTGCTGCGCTTAGGCAAAAAGGACAAATTCCCGTACGTGGGGACAACCTACCGCCTGACCGAGCATTTCCACACCTGGACCAAGCATGCGCGGCTCAATGCTATCGCACAGCCGGAACAGTTTGTGGAGATAAGCGAAACGCTGGCGAAAGCGAAAGGGATCGCCAATGGCGACCGGGTGAAGGTGAGCAGCAAGCGAGGCTTTATTCGCGCGGTGGCGGTGGTGACGCGTCGTCTGCAGACGCTGAACGTGAACGGTCAAGAGGTGGAAACCGTCGGTATCCCGCTGCACTGGGGTTTTGAAGGGGTGACGCAGAAAGGTTACATCGCCAATACCCTGACGCCGAACGTCGGCGATGCCAACTCGCAAACGCCGGAGTACAAGGCGTTTCTGGTCAACATCGAGAAAGCATAAGGAGCGAGTAAATGGCGATGGAAACACAAGACGTGATTAAACGCTCCGCGACCAACCCGATAACCCCTGCGCCTCGCGCGCGGGATTACAAGGCAGAGGTCGCCAAGCTGATCGATGTCTCCTCCTGCGTGGGCTGTAAGGCCTGCCAGGTGGCCTGTTCGGAGTGGAACGATATCCGCGACGAGGTGGGACACTGCGTCGGGGTTTATGACAACCCGGCGGATCTGAGCGCTAAGTCCTGGACGGTGATGCGCTTTAGCGAAACCGAACAGAACGGCAGGCTGGAGTGGTTGATCCGTAAAGACGGCTGTATGCACTGTGAGGATCCGGGCTGCCTGAAGGCGTGCCCGTCCGCCGGGGCGATTATTCAGTACGCCAACGGGATCGTCGACTTCCAGCAGGACAACTGCATCGGCTGTGGCTATTGCATTGCGGGCTGTCCGTTCAATGTGCCGCGACTCAATAAAGAGGATAACCGGGTATACAAATGTACCCTGTGCGTGGATCGGGTCAGCGTCGGACAGGAGCCTGCCTGCGTGAAGACGTGTCCTACCGGCGCCATTCACTTTGGCACCAAAAAGGAGATGCTGGATGTGGCGCAGGCGCGGGTGGATAAGCTGAAAGCACGCGGCTATGAAAATGCGGGCATCTATAACCCGCAGGGCGTGGGCGGTACGCACGTGATGTATGTGCTGCACCATAACGACCAGCCGGCGCTTTACCACAATCTGCCGAAGGATCCGGCTATCGATACGTCCATTAACCTGTGGAAAGGGGCGCTTAAACCGCTCTCTGCGGCGGGCTTTATCGCCACCTTTGCGGGGTTGATCTATCACTATATCGGTATCGGGCCAAACAAAGAGGTGGATGACGAGGAGGAGCATCATGAGTAAGTCGAAAATGATTGTGCGCACGAAGTTTATCGACCGCGCCTGTCACTGGACGGTTGTGATCTGCTTCTTCCTGGTGGCGGTGTCAGGGATTTCGTTCTTCTTCCCGACGCTGCAGTGGCTAACCGAAACCTTCGGTACCCCGCAGATGGGGCGCATTCTGCACCCGTTCTTCGGGGGGCTGATTTTCGTGGTGCTGATGTTTATGTTCGTGCGCTTTGTTCATCACAATATCCCGGACAAGCAGGACATTCCGTGGGTGAAAGGGATTGTTGAAGTCCTGAAGGGCAACGAGCATCACATCGCGAAAGTGGGGAAATACAATGCCGGGCAGAAAATGATGTTCTGGACCATCATGAGCATGATTTTTGTGCTGCTGGTGACCGGGGTAATGATCTGGCGGCCCTATTTCGCGCCGTATTTCCCGATTCAGGTGGTGCGCTACGCGCTGCTGATCCACGCGACGTCAGCCATCATTCTGATTCATGCCATTCTGATCCATATGTATATGGCGTTCTGGGTAAAAGGATCGATTAAAGGGATGATTGAAGGGAAGGTGAGTCGTCGCTGGGCGCAGAAACATCACCCACGCTGGTATCGTGATGTGGAGCGGCTGGAAGCGAAACAGGAAAGTACGGAAGGGTTGAAGTAAGACCTGCGCCGTCGGCTGTGCCCGGCGGCGCTGCGCTACCCTGCAGGCCTTACGTCATGTGTTAGTGAGTAAACGATCGATTGCCGCTATAACGTCATGACGTGCGTGATGTAAATTGCACACAAAATTTTCAGGATTAATTTTTTGATTATTAATATTCGTTATCATTGGCGAATAAATCAGTAGCGTTTCAAAATCGATATTAACGCCAGGAGCCAATTGGCTCTGCCATAACGGTAGTCTGTTATTTCTGGCAAGAGGTACGATTACACGTGTGGCAAGGTCATCATAGCAATCATCCTGAATAAGCATATAGTAAGGAAGCCTGTCCCGGGTTGCGGCAGACGTATTACGATAAACGTTGAATTGTCTCAGCATTAAAGCACCCTGAAAAAATCATCATCAGTAATCGTTCCATGTTTCTCTACAAACTCATTCATTGCCCGTATAAATGCACCATCTTCTTCTGATAGCTGATGTCGTCTGGCAGCGCTTTGTTCAGCATGACAACAGGGCTTGCGCGATGAGATGTTCTGACCCTGTTTTGTTTCTGCGGTATGTTTCATTTTTGCCTCCTTTGTTGGTGCGGCCATTATCAACCGCAGCCAACAAAAAACAATACCGTTTCCCCTGGTAATCTATATTCTGCGAGACGTCTTCCAGTTATATCAAAACCGCTCTTCCACATACCGGAACGGATATTTCGTTGGCTTCACTTTACCAATTTTACGTTTCGGTAAATCGACCTTTTCAACGTGCAGTTCTTTATACGGAATCTGCGAAAGCAGGTGCGAAATAATATTCAGGCGCACGCGTTTTTTATCTTCTGAACGTGCCACAAACCACGGCGCCCAGGCGGTATCGGTGGCTTCAAACATGGCGTCGCGTGCGAGAGTGTACTCGTCCCACAGGTTAAAGGACTTAATGTCCATCGGCGAAAGCTTCCAGATCTTACGACCATCGTTAATCCGGTCGCGCAGGCGGCGCTCCTGCTCCTTCGGCGTCACCTCCAGCCAGTATTTCAGGAGGATAATGCCGGCATCGACCATCGCTTTTTCCATGACCGGCGTGCCGTCCAAAAATTTCTCCACCTGTTCCTCCGTGCAGAATCCCATGACCCGCTCCACGCCCGCACGGTTGTACCAGCTGCGATCGAAGATCACGATCTCGCCTGCCGAAGGCAGATGCGGCACATAGCGCTGGAAGTAGAGCTGGCTTTTTTCTTTTTCCGTCGGGGCTGGGAGGGCAACTACGCGAAATACGCGAGGGCTGACGCGCTCGGTGATCGCTTTAATGGTGCCGCCTTTACCGGCGCCGTCGCGACCTTCAAAAACGATACACACTTTTAATCCTTTGGCGACGACCCACTGCTGGAGCTTAACCAATTCAACGTGCAGGCGGCGGAGCTCTTTTTCATACTCTTTGTTTTTAAGCGGTGTATTTATTTCGACATCAACAGCGACACTGGTTTTCTTTTTGCTTCCCATGATTGTCATCCTCAGGTTGTCCGGCGGGGAAAAAGCGAGGCCGCACTATGAAGTGTAATCCACCTGAATGAATGGATTAACGTGTCAGCCAGCTGATTTGAACTGGCTCACCATACAAGATTGTTCAATAATGCCCGCTGCGAATTTTTCACACGTGGTTGTGGTATGAAAAAGACTATTTTCTCATTAGCGCTGAGCACCTTTGGCCTGGGCATGGCTGAATTTGGCATTATGGGTGTCCTGACCGAACTGGCGCAGGACACGGGTATCTCCATTCCCTCCGCGGGAAATATGATTTCGTTTTATGCCTTCGGCGTCGTCATCGGCGCGCCGATTGTGGCGCTGTTTTCCGGCAAATTCTCGTTAAAAACCACGCTGCTGTTTCTGGTGGCGATGTCCGCCGTCGGAAATACCCTGTTTACCTTTTCAACGTCGTATTTCTGGCTGGCGACGGGACGCTTAATTTCAGGATTCCCTCACGGCGCGATTTTCGGCGTCGGGGCAATTATCCTCTCGAAAATTGCGCCACCGGGGAAGGTGACGGTTGCGGTGGCCGGGATGATTGCTGGTATGACGGTGGCCAACCTGATGGGCGTTCCGCTGGGAACCTGGCTTGGGCATCAGTTCAGCTGGCGCTATACCTTTTTCGTGATTGCCGCGTTCAATGCGCTGGTGATCCTCTCGGTGCTGCTCTGGGTGCCGGATATCCATGACAAATCAGAAATTAAATTGACCGAGCAGTTCCAGTTTCTGAAGAAACCCGAACCCTGGCTGATTTTTGCCGCCACGATGTTTGGCAACGCCGGCGTGTTTGCCTGGTTCAGCTTCGTTAAACCGTTTATGGTCAACGTATCGGGCATCGAAGAAGGGGCGATGACCCTCATCATGATGCTGATGGGCCTGGGTATGGTGTTGGGCAATCTGCTGAGCGGTAAGCTCTCGGGGCGTTTTAGTCCGCTGCGCATTGCGGCCACCACCGACATGGTGATTGTCGCCTCGCTGCTGCTGCTTTTCGCCTTTGGCGAACTGAAAACGGCCTCGCTGGTGATGGGCTTTATCTGCTGCGCCGGGCTGTTCGCGCTCTCTGCGCCACTGCAAATCCTGCTGCTGCAAAATGCGAAGGGCGGGGAGATGCTGGGGGCCGCGGGCGGGCAGATGGCGTTTAATCTCGGCAGCGCCATTGGTGCGTACTTCGGCGGAATGATGATTACCCTCGGCTTTAGCTGGCGCTACGTCACGCTGCCTGCGGCGTTCCTCTCGTTTTCGGCCATGAGTGCGCTGCTGATCTACGGTTATCTGCGGGCCAGAGAGGCTCAGGCTAACGCTCGCGCGCTAGCCTGAAACGGGTCAGGCAAGCCAGGGCTCGCCGAGGGTCAGCATCAGGCGGTTGGCCCAGGCGAAGAACGCCGCGGACTGCACCAGGTCAAGCTGCGCTAAGGTATCCAGCCCCTCTTTTTCCAGGGCTGCAAGGTGCAGCGGCGTGGCGGCAGGCGGTGTAACCGACAGCGCCGCCGCGAAGTTAATTTCCGCCTGCCAGCGTGCAGACTGTCCCTCAGTGAGGGATTGCCCGGGACGTACCGCCAGCAGTGCTTCCACCGCGTCGTCATCCTTAGAGAGCTGGCTGGCTTTACGCGCATGGACAGATGCGCAGTAGATGCAGCCGTTGATTTTACTGGCGACCGTTGCAGCCAGCTCACGCTCGGCGCGCGGCAATCCTCCCGGCGTATAAAAAATCCCTTTATCCGTCAACGTCCGCTGTTCAAGCACTGGCAGGTTGCGCCCCAGCAGGCGGAAATAGTCGGAGTCCGTGTGGCCAAATTTCGCCAGAATCGCCACCTCATCGTCACGGAACTCCGCCAGCGGTTTGGCGGCTAACCATGGCTCCCAGCCCAGCTCCTGCTGGGTGAATGCGACGGGTGCCGCCTTCCCGGTGACCGTGGTTGGCGTTGTATGCCAGATACCCGCGGCCACCGGTGCATCGCTTGTGGCAACGGGCCTGTCATTCAGCAGACGCAGTCCGGCGATCAGTCGGCTCTGGAAGCTGACAAACGCGATAAGCTGCGCCAGAGTGACAATGCCTTCCTTGCTCCATCCTGCCTGGGTCAGCGCCTTTAGCGCCGCCGGCGTGGCTTCAACGGGGGAGAAGGTCAGCAGGCGCGCGAAGTTCAGCGCCGGGGTCAGGCGGGCTGAAGTCGGGTCAGCCAGGCCAAACCCGGCGTAGTGCGCGGCCAGCGCCTCCGCGTTGTGCCACCTGGCCACTTTCGCCGCCACGGCGAAACGCTCGTCGAGTGCAAAATCTTCATCCTGCTGGCTAAAGAGGATTTCATAGCTGCCCTGTGCATGGCGCGTGGCGGCGTCCCGCGTGGCGCGCGCCTCTGCCAGAGGGGAACCGGGTTTAATTTCCGCCAGCTCGGCAAGAATATCCTGACTTAATGACATAGGTCTCTCCTCAAAGAATATGGGGGGCAATATGTTCGGCAATCAGCTCAATGGAGCGTAGGGTGTCGCGGTGCGTGGGCTCGACCGAATGGACCTGGAACGAGATATCCGTGGCGCGCCTGAGAATGGAATCGGTGTGCAGTGAGCGCAGTACCGTGTCGGGTGAACCGATATGGGCGTCAAACTGACGACGATAATCCGTGACAGTGTCACCTTTAACCGCGTGTCCGGCAGCGCGATGCTGCTGTGCCTGTTTCGTGAGACCCGGCGTCGCAACTTTCAGCGCATAGTCATCGCTGTCGGCGACGAACGCGGTACGTGAGGCAAGAATACGCGGTGCGATGCCCGCTGGTAGCGCCTCAAGGTAGGCATCCACAATCGGGTTCTGGATAGCGTCGAGCGTGAGATCAGGCTGGTCTGTCGGGCGGGGCTGCGTACGCGAGAGCATTAAGCCGTGTCCGGCCTGGGCTGCCCGCACGGCCCCCTCCACGGAGAAAGTGGCAATCCAGATGCGGTCAGCCAGCTGCGGTGCCGGTGGGTATAAGTGGTTATCCGGATGGCCGAGCGAATCCCCACGCCAGGCGCTCTGGAGCACGTGCAGGTTCTCGGCAAACGCTGCTGCGCGCGCCTCAAACGTCAGGCCGAACGGCAGGAATGAGGTGGGCGTGCCGCCTGACCCCAGCCCGACTTCAAGACGTCCATCGGCGAGTAAATCAAGCACCGCGGCATCTTCCGCCACGCGCAGCGGGTTTTCCATCGGCAGGGTAATAATGGCTGTGCCCAGACGGATGGTTTCGGTATGCGCCGCAACGTGGGCCAGGAACAGCAATGGCGACGGCAAACCGCCTTCACTTTCATGGAAGTGGTGCTGCGCAATCCAGGCGCTGTCAAAGCCGTGGCGTTCAGCGTGGCGGATCTGTTCTGTGGCCAGACGATAGCGCACCTTCGGTGTGGCATCGTCAAGCAGGCGGGTGAAAAACCCAAGGCGTTTTCGCGTCATGCGAACTCCTCCGTAGCGGGTGAAAAATGGGGAATGGCGTCAATCAGTTCGCGGGTATAGGCGCTCTGCGGCGCAGCGAACAAGGTTCCGACGTCACCGTGCTCGACCACCTGACCGCTGCGCAGCACCGTGACGCTGTGAGCGATCCGGCGCACGGTGGAGAGATCGTGCGTTATGAAGAGATAGGTCAACCCCAGCTGCTGCTGCAGTTGCTGCAGCAACGCCAGGATCTGCGCCTGAACGGTGACATCCAGCGCGGAGGTGGCTTCGTCCAGCACCAGAATGGTCGGCTCCAGGATCAGCGCCCGGGCGATGGCCACGCGCTGGCGCTGCCCGCCTGACAGCTCGCGGGCGGTACGGGTCAGGAGGTCGACGGGCAAGGCCACCCGCTGCGCCACGGTCTCCACCCGGATTTTGCGCTCCGCTTTGCGCAGGCGGGAAAAGTTCTTCAGCGGCTCTTCGATAATCTCAAACAGGGTCTGACGCGGGTCGAGCGAGGCAAACGGGTTCTGGTAGACAAACTGGATCTTCTGGCGCAGCTGGCGACGGGCCTCGCGGCTGAGCGTGGTGGCATCAATATCGTCAATAATGACCTGCCCGCTGTCGGCCTGTTCAAAGCCCAGCAAAATACGGGCAAGGGTGGTTTTCCCGGAGCCCGATTCACCCACCAGGGCATGCGTGCTGCCACGCCTGACGTCGAACGTCACCTGATCCAGCGCCTGCAACTGATGGCCTTTGCCCAGCGAGAAACGTTTGCTGATGGCGCGGGCGCGAATGGCCGGTGACGCAAGCGGCAGACCGGCCACCGGGGCGATGGTCAGGCGCTGGCCCTGGAGATCGCTCAGCAGCTGGCGGGTGTAGGCGTGCTGCGGCGTACGGACGATATCGGCGGTGTTTCCCTGCTCCTGAACCTCACCATCGCGGAAAACCAGCAGCCGGTCCGCGCGCTCAGCGGCCAGAGCCAGATCGTGGGTAACAAACAGGACGGCGGTCCCCGATTCCCGGCGCAGGAGATCCAGCAGGTCAAGAATGCGTTTTTGTACGGTTACGTCCAGCGCGCTGGTGGGCTCGTCGGCAATGATGACGTCCGGGCGCAGCGCTATCGCGATGGCAATCAACACCCGCTGTTTCATCCCGCCGGAGAGCTGATGGGGATACTGTTTCATGCGCTGCTCGGGATGGCTTAGGCCGACCTTAGTCAGCAGGGCGAGCACCTGCTCGTCGCGCTGGAGTGCCTTTACCTTTTGGTGCAGCTGAATAATTTCGCCAACCTGCGCGCCGATGGTTTTTACCGGATTGAGCGAATTTCCCGGATCCTGCGGTACCAGGCTGATGCGGGCCCCGCGGAGGGTATCAAGACGCTTAGCGGACCACTGGCTTATCTCCTCACCGTTGAGCACGATTTTTCCCGCATCACGCCGGGCGTTGTCGGCCAGCAGACCGATGATCGCCTGCGCCGTGGTCGTTTTGCCGGAGCCGGATTCACCGACAAGCGCCAGCATTTCCCCCCGACGAAGCGTGAAGCTAACGTTATGCACTACCTCCCGCCACTGGCGCGCGGTACGGTAACTAAGGGTCAGGTTTTCTACCGAGAGTACGGTCATTTCAGGCCTCCGCTGAACTGCTGGCTGATTCGGTTGGTCGCCAGCACGACGGCGATGACCACCACACCGGGGAAGGTGGTTAACCACCAGGCGGTAGAGAGATAGTTACGGCCTTCGGCAATCAATAAGCCCCATTCCGGCACGGGCGGCGGGGTGCCGTAGCCGAGAAAGCTCAGCGTGGAGAGTGCCAGGATGGCCTGACCAAACTGCAGCGTGGCAAAGGCGAGGACGGCGGTTAAGGCGTTAGGCAGGATATGTCGCCACAGCACCGCCAGGAACGTCCCGCCGCTGCCAAACGCCGCCTCCACATAATCCGTATGGCGGATGCGCACCACTTCACCGCGCGCGAGGCGGGCGAAGCTGGCAATGGAAGCCACGCCCACGGCAATTGCGGCATTAACGGTGCCAAACCCGAGCAGAATGATCACCGTCAGCGAGAGCAGCAGGGACGGGATGGAGAGCAGCACGTCGACAAAACGCATCAGGAAAGACTCAACGCGTCCGGCGAACGCCCCGGCAACCACCCCTAAACCGGTGCCCACCAGCAGACCCATCGTGACGGCGGCCAGCGCCGCGCTCAGGGAGTGGGACGCACCATATACAATACGGGTGTAAACATCGCGGCCAAGCTGATCGGTGCCGAGCCAGTGGCCGGCCTGAGGGGCCAGGCGCTGTGCGCCCGCGATGCCCTCAATCGGGCTGTAGTGGGTTAACAGGCCCGGCGCCACGGCGGCGAAAATCGCAATCACAATGACCGCCCATGCCAGCCACAGTCCGGGCTGCCACGCGACGCCCTGCCAGTTGGGGACGCGTTTACGCGCGGCGGCAGCGTAATCGACCAGACTCATGAAGTACCTCCGGAAAGGGGTTGCAGCCGGGGATCCAGCAGCGGCATCAGCAGATCCACCAGCAGATTGATCAGGACAAAACCGAGCGCGGAAATCATCACCACCGCCTGAAGCACGGCGATGTCCTGGTTATTGACCGCCTGCTGGGTCAGTTGCCCCAGCCCGCTGCGGCCAAAAACGGTTTCGGTGATCAGCGCTCCGGCAATCAACTCGCCCAACAGCAGCCCGGCAATATTCAGCACCGGCAGCAGGGCGTTGCCGGTCACGTGACGCCACAGGACGGCGGTTTCACTCAGCCCTTTGGCCCGGGCAACGGCGACAAACGGCTGGGTCGCCACCTGGTCCAGGCTGCGCATCAGGATTTGTGCCAGCGGGGCGGAGATGGGGATGGCGACGGTGACGATGGGCAGGATCAGCCCCTGCAACGGCGTCGGGTTAATCACCGGGATCAGCCGCAGTTGAAAAGAAAAAAGCTGGATCAGGGCAATCCCCAGCCAGAACGTCGGTAAGGAGATAAACAGGACCGGCAGAGACTGGAAGGTATTGCTCAACCAGCGCAGACCCGGTAGCCGCGACGCAAAGGCCAGTGCGAAGGCCAGCACAACCGCGAGTAAAAAGGCGGGCAGGGCGAGGCTCAGGGTATCCGGCAGATTGCTGGCGATCAGCTCACTGACCGGCACGCCTGCCTGTAACGAGTAGCCGAAATCTCCGCGCAGCATCGCCAGCAGCGTATGGCCGTACTGCTGCCACAGCGGACTGTCCGCGCCGTAGGCCACGCGCATCTCCTCGATTTGCGCCGGGCTTAAGCCCAGGTCCGGGTTCTGAAATTTAATCAGCACCGCGTCGCCCGGCAGAACCTGGAGCAACACGAACGAGAGGGTAAAGGCGGCCCACAGCACCAGCAGCCCATGCCCGAAACGTTGAAGAAGTGCGTGGCGCATCGTCAGCTCCTCAGTGTTTCTCAATCCACGCGCCGTAGAACGACGGGCGGCCTACCGCTTCGAAATTCACGCCTTTCAGCCACGGGGCGCCGGCAAACACCTGCGGCTCCTCGAAGATCGGTATGACGTAGGCGTTATCCAGCAAATAGCGCTGGGCGTCGCCCGTCAGCTGCAGGCGTTTTTGCGGATCGACTTCCGCAGAGATATTCACCAGCAGCGCATTCAGCTTGTCGTCACGGAAGTTTTTAACCTTGTCGCTGGAGCCACCTTTTTGCAGCAGCGCGTCGCGGTTAGCGGGGTAGAACATACTCTTCACCACATCCGGATCGGCGCGGCCGACTTCGGAGACGGTTAACGGGGTTTTCAGCGGGTCAAGGTTATCCAGCGTGCGGCTGCCTGCGTCACCGGCTTTGACGCTCAGGGCCACGCCCACCTGCCGCCACTGCTGGGCAACCAGCTGCAGCACCTCTTTGTTTTGCGGCTGCGGCAATGATTCATAGACCGTCAGCGCCAGCCGCTGGCCGTCTTTCGCGCGAATGCCGTCGCTGCCTGCTTTCCAGCCTGCCTCATCGAGCAGCTGGTTGGCTTTTGCCGGGTCAAAGGTCAGTTTGTCGCTGAGATCGACAAAGCCTGCGGCAGAACCGGCAATCACGGACTTCGCCTGCGGATAGTTAGCCGAGAAGAGGGTTTCGACCACCTGTTTCGCATTGGTGGCGTGCAGCAGCGCCTGGCGAACGCGAACGTCGGAAACCAGCGGGTTGTCCGGGCGGAAGCTGATGCTGTCGTTCACCCCACGCGTCGGGGCGGCATAGATTTTATAGCCCTGATCGGTGGCCTGCTTTTCGTCATACGCCTGTACCTGACGAATAAAATCCGCCTGACCGGCCAGCAGAGCGCCGATGCGCACGCTGTCTTCCTGGGTGACGATAAACTTGATGCCGTCCAGATTGGCCGGACCCTGCTGCGGCAGATTTTTTGGCCCCCACTGGTAATCTTTGCGGGCTTCAAGCGTCACTTCGCGCCCCAGCTTTTCGTCTTTCACCACAAACGGGCCGGAGCCAATGATGTGGCGCGCATCCCCCAGCTCTTCAAAGTTGCGTTTCAGGGTGCTGAGCGAGACCAGACCCGAGCCAATGGTGGCAGTGCCCTGCAGGAAACCCGGCGACGGTTTTTTGAAGTAGAACTTGACGGTCAGCGGGTCGACCACCTCGCTGCGATCGTAGTTATTGATCACTTCGGACACCGGTAGACGCTGCGCTTTGTTACCTAAGCCGTAGGTATCAAAGTTTTTCGCTACGGCGTTTGCGTCCAGCGGCGTGCCGTCGGAGAAGGTGATACCAGGGCGAAGTTTAAAGGTGTATTCGGTTTTATCGGCGTTGGTGGTCCAGCTTTCGGCCACCCAGGGCTCAACCTGTAACGTTTTCGGGTTCTGCCAGGTCAGTTTGTCGGTGATCTGGTTCAGAATGCCGCCGTTGGGGTAAAAGCCACCGGCAGGCGGATAGAGGTTGGTGTGGGCCTGTTGCTCCAGATAAATCAGCGTGCCGCCTTTGACGGGCGCATCAGCGGCCCAGGCTGCGGTGGTCGTCAGAATTAACGCCGTCAGCAGCGGCAGACGAAATGGGGTTTGCATGGTGAATTCCTTTGTTATCTTCTTGTTAGCGTCGGATTCATCATCGGGCGCGGGGGAAAACAAGGGAACAAAGGAATTAAGATAAGGATTGCCGGAAAATGGCTATAAAAAAAACCGCCCCGGAGAGGAGCGGTGATGAAAGGTGGACGATTATGAACGTAAGTCGATCACCATACGGCCACGGATCTGGCCCTGTTCCATCTCTTTGAAGATGGCGTTGATGTCCTCGATCGGACGCATCGTGACCTTAGGCACCACTTTGCCTTCCGCGGCGAACTGGAACGCCTCCTGCAGATCCTGACGGGTGCCGACCAGGGAACCGACCACCTGAATGCCGTCCAGCACCAGACGTGGAATATCGAGGCTCATGGCTTCCGGTGGCAGACCCACCGCCACCACGCGGCCACCGGCGCGCACGGCATCCACTGCCGAGTTAAACGCCGCTTTTGCCACGGCCGTCACCACGGCTGCATGCGCGCCGCCGGTTTTTTCCTGCACAATTTTCGCGGCATCTTCGCTGCGGGAGTTGATGGTTAAATCCGCGCCCATGCTGGCCGCCAGCTTCAACTGTTCGTCGTTAACGTCAAGGGCGATGACTTTGGCATTAAAGACGTTTTTGGCGTACTGCAGCGCGAGGTTACCCAGCCCGCCCAGACCGTAAATGGCAATCCACTGGCCCGGTTTAATACCCGATACCTTCACGGCTTTGTAGGTGGTGACGCCAGCGCAGGTAATGCTGCTGGCCGCCGCCGAATCCAGACCATCCGGCACTTTTACCGCGTAATCCGCGGTGACGATGCACTCTTCCGCCATGCCGCCATCCACGGAGTAACCGGCGTTTTTCACATCGCGGCACAGGGTTTCGTTGCCGGTATTACAGTATTCGCAGTGGCCACAGCCTTCAAAAAACCATGCCACGCTCGCGCGATCGCCGACTTTCAGCGATTTCACGCCAGGGCCGACTTCTTTGACGATCCCAATCCCTTCATGGCCCAGGATCACGCCGGTTTTATCGCCGAAATCGCCGTTCTTCACGTGAAGATCGGTATGGCATACGCCACAGCACTCCATCTTCAGCAGGGCTTCCCCGTGCTTCAGCGGGCGTAAGGTTTTTTCGGTGACATTGACCTGATGATCCTGAGTGACAACAGCAGCCTTCATGTGTATCTCCTTGTTCATGATAAGAATCTGCATAGCAGGTGTAATACCCCTTAAGGATTAATACATTAGCCTGGTAATGCAAGGCTGCGGCAACATAATGTCATCATTTAATCCGATTTCAGATTAAGAATACGGCGTTCCTCTAATAATTAAGGGGGAAAATGCTGGCCCGGCGAGGCGCTCGCCGGGCGCAGACTTACAGCTGTGCTTCTATCTCCTCTATCTCTTTACGCCATTGCGCCTGAAGCTGCGGTTTTTGATGTTTCGGTTTGCGCGCCAGATCGTCTGCCAGCAGCGTTTCCAGCGCGACCAGCCGTTCAAGCAGATCGTCATACGGCGAGGGTTGAACCGTCGCGGCGGCAGCGGGCGCAGTGGCCGTTACCAGCCCCGCGCTTTCACGCAGCCGCGCAAACACCGCTTCCGCGTCGTGCCATTCGCTCAGCGTACCGTCCTCTATCAGCCAGAAGCGGTTGCAGCTTTGGCTAATTAACTGACGATCGTGGCTGACCAGCAGCACGCCACCTTCAAACTGCTGCAGCGTTTCTGCCAGCGCCTCTTTGCCTTCCATGTCCAGATGGTTGGTTGGCTCATCGAGCATCAGCAGGCTATAGCGGGCGAGCGTCAGGCCCACAAACAGCAGGCGTGAACGCTCGCCGCCGCTGAGCGTGCTGACTTTCTGCCCGTGACGGGACCACGGGAACCCGGCGCTGATAAGCGCCATCTTCCGGTTTTGCGGGTCGGGCGCGAAAGGCTCCAGCGCATCAAGCAGCGTGGCGTCATCCGGGAGCTGGTTCAGCGTCTGATCGTAATAGCCCGGCGAGACGCGCGGATGGATTTTCAGCCCGCAGTCCGCCGGTTCATCGGTAAAATGTCGCCAGATAAGCTTCATTAACGACGATTTACCGCAGCCGTTACGCCCGACAATCGCCACGCGATCGCCGCTTTTCAGCCGTGCCGTTTCGATGTTAAACAGCGGCGGTAGCCCTGGCGCAGGCGGGACGCTGAGGTTTTCCATCTCCAGCAGACGGTCTGCCCGCAGCGCGTCACCGCGCAGGCTTAACGTCCACGGGCTACCCGCCGTGAGCGAGGTCTGGCTCTCTTTCAGGCGTTCGACCTGTTTTTCCATCTGTTTAGCTTTGCGGGCCAGGTCTTCGTTGTCGTACACCTTGCCCCAGGTCGCCAGCCGCTTCGCGCTGGCGGTCACGCGGTCGATCTCCTTTTGCTCCGCCTTGTGGCGCTGCGCGTCGCTTTCATCCCTGGCTTCCAGCGCCTTGCGTGCCGCCGTGCAGGGAAGGGCAAAGTAGTGCAGCGTTTTATCGCGCAGGATCCAGCTGCCGTTGGTGACGGCATCCAGCAGCTGTCTGTCATGCGAGACCAGCACGAAACTGCCTGACCAGTGCTGTAAAAAATGCTCCAGCCAGAGCATGGTTGGCAGGTCCAGGTGGTTGCTGGGTTCATCAAGCAGGAGCAGGTCCGGCTCGTGGAGCAGCGCCCGCGCCAGCAGCAGGCGGGTGTGCTGACCGCCGCTGAGCGTGGCGGCGTGCAGCGCCATATCCTGCGGCGTAAAGCCCATGCCCGCCAGCAGCGTTTCAGCTTTCCAGCGCAGGCTGTCGCGTTCCGCAGAGGGCAGCCGGGCCAGGACGGCATCCAGCATGGTCAGCGGATGAATCGCCTCCGGCAGATGTTGTTCCACGCGCGCCATCAGGCAGTGCCCGGCCAGCGCTACCGTCCCGGCAGCAGGAGAGTCAGTGCCGTCCAGCACCTTCAGCAGCGTACTTTTGCCACAGCCGTTGTCGCCGAGCAGACCAATGCGGTCGCCTTTTTTCAGCGTAAAGGAGAGAGAGTCGAAGAGCGTGCCAAACGCCGTATCAACGCGTAAAGATTGTGCAGTGAGTAAAGTGCTCATTGTTGCTTACCCAAGAGTTACAGGCATGTTTATGCCTCGTCAAACATCGCTGACGATAACTCAGTAAGCCCGAGAGAAGGGATTTCAGGGGTTGGTGTCTTCGCTCAAGCAGAAGTTATCGCAGCACGATACCGATAACGCTTGAGCAGGTGCGATCACCAAATGTATGTGAAACATTGAAAATTTCACAGTACAGCATAATTGGCCTCCTTATATATTCAGTAGGTTAATGGATGAAAGGAGTGTAGCGGGGGAAAAGGGGTTTGGCTAGTGGGGCGTGAATGTGTGATTCATATTGTGGGTTCGGAACCATTCCCTCTCCCGAAGGTAGAGGGAATGGTTGAGGCGCAGAGTTAAATCGAAGTACGACGATAGCTACGGTATTCAGGCATCCAGAAGTTGTCGTCAATAGCCTGCTGCAGCGCGTCGGCAGAGGTCTTCACCGCTACACCCTGCTGCTGCGCCATTTTACCGACCGCAAAGGCGATAGCACGCGACACCTTATGAATGTCTTTCAGCTCCGGCAGCACCAGACCTTCGCCGTCGTTGACCAGCGGCGAGTGGCCCGCCAGGGTTTCGCTCGCGGACATCAGCATTTCATCGGTAATGCGCGACGCCCCGGAGGCGATAACGCCCAGACCAATGCCCGGGAAGATATACGAGTTGTTACACTGGGCAATCGGATAAGTTTTATCTTTCCACACGACCGGATCGAACGGGCTGCCGGTAGCAACCAGCGCGTTACCTTCGGTCCAGGCAATGATGTCCTGCGGCGTTGCTTCCACGCGGGAGGTCGGGTTGGAGAGCGGCATCACGATAGGGCGTTCGCAGTGCTTGTGCATCTCGCGAATAATCTCTTCGGTGAAGAGACCGGTTTGACCGGAAACGCCAATCAGAATATCCGGCTTCACGTTGCGCACCACGTCCAGCAGGGAGAGCACTTCGTTGTCGGTATCCCAGTTTTTCAGATTCTCGCGCTTCTGCACCAGTTTGGTCTGGAACGGCAGCAGGTTCGGCATACCGTCGGTCAGCAGGCCGAAACGATCAACCATAAAGACGCGGGAGCGGGCCAGCTCTTCACTCAGGCCTTCACGCTGGGTCTGGGCGATAATCTGCTCGGCGATACCGCAGCCCGCAGAGCCCGCGCCCAGGAAGACGATTTTCTGATAGCTCAGCTGGCTGCCTGCCGCGCGGCTGGCGGCGATAAGCGTCCCCACGGTCACCGCGGCGGTGCCCTGAATGTCGTCGTTAAAGGAGCAGATCTCATCGCGATAGCGGTTCAGCAGCGGCATCGCGTTTTTCTGCGCGAAGTCTTCGAACTGCAGCAGCACGTCCGGCCAGCGGTGCTTCACGGCCTGGATGAAATCATCGACAAACTGATAATACTCGTCGTCGGTAATACGCGGATGACGCCAGCCCATATAGAGCGGATCGTTAAGCAGCTGCTGGTTGTTGGTACCGACATCCAGCACCACTGGCAGGGTATACGCCGGGCTGATGCCGCCACAGGCGGTATAGAGGGAGAGTTTACCGATTGGGATCCCCATCCCGCCAATGCCCTGGTCGCCGAGGCCGAGAATACGTTCGCCGTCGGTCACCACGATCACTTTGATATTGTGGTTCGGCACGTTCTGCAGAATGTCGTCCATGTTGTGACGGTTCTGATAAGAGATGAATACCCCGCGGGAGCGGCGGTAGATCTCAGAGAAACGCTCACAGGCCGCACCTACCGTCGGGGTGTAGATCACCGGCATCATCTCTTCCAGATGGTTCTGCACCAGGCGGTAGAAGAGGGTTTCATTGGTGTCCTGAATGTTACGCAGGTAGATGTGCTTGTCGATTTCAGTTTTGAAACCCTGATACTGGATCCACGCGCGCTCTGCCTGCTCTTCAATGGTTTCCACCACTTCCGGCAGTAAACCCAGCAGGTTAAAGCTACTGCGCTCTTCCATGCTGAAGGCGCTGCCTTTGTTGAGCAGGGGGAATTCGAGTAAAACCGGTCCGGCGTATGGGATGTATAAGGAACGATGTTTTTTCAGTTTGTTGTCCATGTCACTCACTCTTTTTATGAAGATCCGTCCCTGACACTGCTGTTTGTCATCTTTCTGGCCTGTGCGATGGGATGCGGTCCGGCGGTATTATAAAGGAGCTAAATATGAATTACCGCAACACATAAACAAAAACACCATCGGGATTACCGATGGTGTTCTGGATCTCACTCTGGAACTTACTTGCCGGCGTGGCGTTTTCTGCCGGTGGCGTGAGTGACTTGCGTCTCATGGTCGCCTTCAATCACCACTTTGCGCTGATTAGAAAGCTTGTAGTTCAGTCCCAGAATATGGCGTGCCTGACGGTTCGATTTCATGTTAACTCCTCAATCCTGTTGATAGTTTTAAGGACCAGTTTGCTTACGCAAACGAAATGTAACCCCTTAGGTTGCAGATCCAGCTTAGCAGGTTTTTACAAGGGTGCGTTTTGCCCGCTGACGACATAGTTAATGGTTTGCTGGTAGATGTCACTGAGGATGTCATTGTCTGTGGATTCCACCCATTTGGTCAGTTCCATTAAAATGTCATCTTCAGTCACAGCACCGTGCTCGGCGTGAAGACCCTGCGCAATCGCGTTAACGAGTTCAGGTTGTGCTGCTGCGGTATTAGCCGGGTAATAAGTAAACATGCTGCCTCCGTGTCGTTGTCTGTTTAATGGTACGGCTCGCAAAAAAATTAATTCATAAACAGAATGGCAAATATTTCCCCGGTTGTGGTTCAGATTCATCTTAGAAATATAAATGTCTTAAGTGCATGCTTTTATGTGGTTTTAACGGGTGAGAATATATTGGCGCGTCACGGAGGGAATATTAGGGAGGTGCTCCTGCCATCATGAAAATAGAGCAGGAGCAGCATTTAAATTACCACTTCATTTCGCCGGTATTGACCTTAGCGCTTAATTCCAGCGAGCTCTCTTCCGCAAGATTCGGATACTGTTTTTTCAGGGTACGGATAACGCCAGCGGAATCTTTATGTGCAGCTAAAGCCTTTTCAAAGCGCTGCAGATAGTCACGCGTAAAATCAATCGCGCCACTACCCGCGGGTGGGTTACCCAGATAGTGACCCGGGATCACGCGTTCTGGCTTATGCGCAGCCATCGCCTGCAGGGTATCCTGCCACTGCTTACGGCTTTCCGCGGTCTGCGTGTCTGCCGTCCAGACGTGAATACCCCAGGCTACCCCGGTGCCGCCGAGGATGGTTTTCGCTGACGGGATCCACACATAGGCCGCGTAGCTGTCAGGCTGCTCGATGTCGATCTTTTCTCCGTCAACCATAAACGTGGTGGAGGCGAGTACCTGCGGAACAACCAGTTCCGTTGGCGCACCGTCTTTCATCTGCGGGCCCCAGAAAGCCAGCTTCGCGTCTTTGGTGGCCTTAATATGGTCAACCACGTGCTGTGTGGCCACCACTTTGGCATTCGGGAAGGCTTTAACCAGCGGCTGCAGGCCAAAGTAGAAATCCGGATCGCCGGAGGTGATCACAATCTTATTCAGGGTTTTGCCGCTGCGGCGAATCTTCTCCACCAGCGCTTCGCCATCTTTCACGCTGAACTGCGCGTCAAACAGCACCGCTTCCTTCGGACCGGAAACCAGCGTGGAAGAGACCGCGAAAATGCCTTTTTCCTGCGGGTTATAGGTATCGACGTTCAGCGGTGCGGCAAACGCGGCCGGCGTGAAAAGGGTGGAAAGCAGGGCAATGTGAGTGAGTTTCATGCTGTTGTCTCTGTTGTTCAGGAATGTCTCTATTGTACGGATATTCGTATTTGCCAGAATTCCTGAAACAAGACATGCTTAGTTTCATAAATCGAGCAGATGGAGTAGATATGGATCGCGTTATTGCCGCCCAGGTTTATAACCGGATATGCGAGCTGGGAAGTTTGAGCGCGGCGGCCCGCGCGCTGGGGATCTCCCGGCCGATGGTAAGCCGCTATCTGGAACAAATGGAAAAGTGGGCGGGAACCCGGCTGGTAAACCGCTCCACGCGCAAACTGACGCTGACCGCGGCAGGCGAAAAGGTGTTGCAAAAAACGCGGACGCTCTCGCAGATCTCGCAGGAAATTGAGGGCCAGTCGGAAAAAGATCTGCCGTCAGGCACCCTGCGGGTGGCCTGCGCGCACTTTACCGCCATGCACCTGATTGCGCCGGTGCTGCCCGGTCTGCTCTCGCGCTACCCGCAGCTGCGTATCGAGCTGGACGTGAATAATCACCCGGTGAGCCTGGTGGGTGAGCGTATTGATGTTGCCGTGCGTATTACCGACAACCCCGAGCCCGGGATGATTGCCCGCCGCCTGGGGGAGTGTCGTTCGGTACTCTGCGCCTCGCCGGATTATCTGGAACAGCACGGGACACCCGACAGCCCCGAAGCATTAGCGCAGCATAACTGCCTGCACTACAGCTTTTTTGCCGGGCAGTCCTGGCACTTTCTGACCCCGGAAGGGGAAAGCCTGAGCGTCGCCGTCAGCGGCAACCTGAGCGCCAGCATCTCTTCGCTACTCATGGACGCGGCGATGAAGCACTGCGGTATTGCCATGCTGCCGGAGCGCGAAGCGCGTGCCGCCCTGGAGCAGGGATTGCTGGTGCCGGTACTGGCGGCGCTGGAGCCGAAACCGCTGGCCATCCATGGCATTTATCAGTCCCGGGAGTACCAGCCTGCCGCGCTGCGGGTGTTCCTTGATGAGCTGGCCCGCTACCTGGCATGAGGGGGCGACGACTTCTCCTGTAGCCAGGGCGAAGCCGTGCTCCAGAAAATAATATCGGCTCCGAGATAGTTTTCTGCAAACTGGTCAAATTCCGCCTTGGTGAAGGGCTTACCGGTCTTTGGATTTTTATAAGTCAGGGTTGGCTCCTGCACCGCCATCGCGATGAGCGGCAGCGTCTGTTTATTTTTATTGAAGAAGGGATAGGCATTCTTCATGTGCGCCTTGCGGTTGGGCACGATGTCCGGCCCGCCGAGGCCGATGTTGTTGGCGCTGGCATAAGCAAAAAGCCGCCCCATGTAGTTATGGTCATTGTCCCATTCGCACGGCCAGAAATTGACATATTGCACCACATGGGATTTCTGAAAAGCCTTACGCGCAAAGGCCAGGTTTTCCATTTCACCGGCAAAGTAGCTGTCGCAGCTAAACCCGGCGGGCGGATGTTTTTCGTCGATATCGATGGCGGTTTCAGGCAGGTTTACCCCATACACCTCGCCATCAAAGCGTTTTGCAAGGGCCGTCAGCAGCGCCTGGTAGCGCTGGCGAACGGCAGGGTCCCACTGGCGCGCCACCCATCCTGAACCGACGGGCCTGCCTTCGCCGGGGTTATCAAACTGCGGCGCGAGCCCGCCACCGTATTGCTTATCGTGCAGCAGATAATCCGGGACGTAGCGGGCGTCCGGCTCAAAAAAACGGTCCTGGATCTGGATGAAGAGTTTTTTTCGCGCGGCCTGAAGGCGCGCCAGATCCCGTTCTATCCGCGAGAAGTCATACCGATCCTTCTCCGGCTCAAGCGCGCGCCAGTTATAGACGATCTGCACGCCGCCGATGTCGCTTCGCGCAACAAGCGGGAATGCCGCGTCGAGTTCGCCGGAACTGGTGTAGATAAAGTTCTCCGGCGTTTTCGCCAGTAAAGACAACGAAAGAGCCAGCGTGGTTGCCGCAACCGCCATCCTGATTTTTAGCGTCACAGGTTTATCCTTTTTGTTGGTACAGCAGGTGAACGTCCCGGAATTATCTGTGTTCCGGGGTGGGGCAGATACGTAGTCTATACTTAACCCTTTGTAAGCCAAAAGGAGAGCAAGAATGACGATTCATAAGCACGGTTCGGCACACTGGTCCGGTGATATCAAGCAGGGGAAAGGGACGGTTTCTACTGAAAGTGGCGTCCTGAATCAACAACCTTACGGCTTTAATACCCGTTTCGAAGGCGCCAAAGGGACCAACCCGGAAGAGCTGATTGGTGCAGCACATGCTGCCTGCTTCTCAATGGCACTGTCGCTGATGATTGGTGAAGCGGGCTACACCGCGGATTCCATTGATACCACGGCGGATGTCTCGCTGGATAAAACCGATAGTGGCTTTGCAATCAGCAAAATTGCGCTAACCAGTAAGGTTACTGTGCCAGGTATCGACCCGCAGAAGTTTGACGGCATTATTCAGAAAGCCAAGGCGGGCTGCCCGGTGTCGCAGGTACTGAAAGCCGAGATCACGCTGGACTATACGCTTAACTGAGCCTGAGCCGGGTTAGCGCCCGGCTATCCCTTTTGCCGGGTGGCGCTACGCTTACCCGGCTGTTTGTGGACGGCGGGATGGCACAAATCTAATCCAGATTGCGCCAGCAGCGAACGTTACGGCCCTCGCGAGAGGGCTGTAACGGCTGGGGACGTTCACATCCCTGCGTTGCCATCGGGCAACGGTCGCGGAAAAAACAGCCTTCAGGCAGATGACGGTTGCCGGGAAGCTCCGTTTTGCGCAAGGCCAGATTTTCGTCCAGCGGTTCACCGGTGCGGGGGACCGAATCAAGCAACAGACGGGTATAGGGATGGCGCGGCTCGCCCAGAACCTGCGCGGCGCTGCCCAGCTCGACAATCTGCCCGAGGTACATCACCGCCACGCGATCGCTCATGTGCCTGACCACCGAGACGTTATGCGAGATTAACACGTAGGTCAGATTACGCTGCTGCTGTAGCGTCACCAGCAGGTTGAGGATCTGCGCCTGTACGGAGATATCCAGCGCGCTGGTGGGTTCATCGAGCACGATGATGTCCGGATCGGACGAGAGCGCCCGGGCGATGGCGATGCGCTGGCGCTGCCCGCCGGAGAAAGCGTGCGAAAGACGGTCGAGATATTCCGGACGAATACCCACCTGCATCGCCAGGTGTTCAGCCAGCTGACGTCGCTGCCGCTCGCTGCTGCGTTTTTGCACCCACACCGGCTCGGTGATGATGCGCCAGACCGGCAGGCGCGGGTCGAGCGAGGAGAGCGGATCCTGAAACACCATCTGCATACCGCCTGCGTGGGACGTCCGCTGACATGCGCCGGTGCTGGGCTTAAGCATGCCCATCAGCAACTGGGCAAGCGTGCTTTTCCCGCAGCCGGATTCCCCGACAATACCGAGCGTTTCCCCGCGGCGGATCTGCAGGTCGAGCCCGTTGAGCGCATGCACCTGTTCCGTGACGCGCCCCAGCCAATTTTTGCGCGCCGCGAAGTTCACGTGCACGCTATCCAGTTCCAGCAGTACATCAGACATGGGCTTTCTCCCGTTGTGGATACCAGCAGGCGGCCTGTTGGCCCTCTGCGCCAGAAGGGCGTAAGCGCGGCGTTTCGCTGCATTTCGCCCCGGCGGCAAAGCAGCGTTCGCGGAACGCGCATCCCTGCGGAAGCTGGCTGAGGTTAGGCACCGTACCGGGGATGGCGGGGAGCAGGTCGCGCGGCTGGCCGTTTTCCGGGGCGCACTGCAGCAGGCCAATGGAGTAGGGATGCACGGGCTGGTGGATCAGCGTTTGTGTGGATCCGCTCTCGATCACGCTGCCGGCATACATTACATACACTCTGTCGCAGAGCTGCGACACCACAGCCATATCATGGCTGATAAACAGCACCGAGGTTCCGCTGGCCCGCGCCTTATGCTTCAGCAAGCGCAGCACCTGCAGCTGGACGGTGACATCCAGCGCGGTGGTGGGTTCGTCGGCGATAATCAGCTCCGGCTCGCAGGAGAAGGCAAGGGCGATCATCACCCGCTGGCGCATACCGCCTGAGAGTTCAAAGGGATAGCGCGACATCACCGCCTTCGCGTCCGGGATCTGCATCTCTTCCAGCAGGCTCATCGCCTTCTGCTGCGCCTCGCGCCGCGAAAGCGGCTGATGCTGGCGGATCACCTCCACCATCTGTTTGCCTATCCGACGCGTCGGGTTGAGGGCGGTCATCGGCTCCTGAAAAATCATCGCCACCCGGGCACCGCGCCACTGACGAAGCTGTTTCGCGGAGGCCGTCAGGACATTTTCGCCGAGTAATTTCACCTGACCATGATGAATACGATAGCTGCCCTCCGGCAGCAGCCGCATGGCGAGCATGGCGGTCACGGACTTGCCCGATCCCGATTCGCCCACCACGCCGACAATTTCGCCCCGGTTGATCTCCAGTGAGACGTGGTTCAGCGCGTGGACCTCCCCGCGAAAAATCGGAAAGCTCAGGTGCAGGTCTTCAATGCGTAATACCGGTTCGGTCATCACTGTTTTCCTCCCGATTTCGGATCCAGCAGATCACGGATGCCATCGCCAAACAGGTTAAAGCCCACGGCGGTAATCAAAATCGCCGCTCCGGGAAATGCGCAGTACCACCACTGGTCCAGAACGTAATTACGGCCAACGGCCACCATCGCGCCCCATTCGGCGGTGGGCTGCTGCGCGCCGAGGCCAATAAACCCGAGCGTGGCTGCCATCAGAATGGCGCTGCCGATATCCAGCGAAGCCTGCACAATGAGCGGCGGCAAGGCGTTGCGCAGGATATGCCAGCTGATCAAATGCCAGCGGGATGCGCCGAACGTGCGGGCGGCCTGAACGTAGGTAAACTGGCGCACCACCAGGGTTTGCCCGCGCGCCAGGCGCACGTAAAACGGAATGCGGACAATCGCAATCGCCAGCATGGCGTTAAACAGGCTCGGCCCGAGCGCTGCCGCCAGCGCCATGGTCAGCACCAGGGAAGGAATGGAGAGCATAATGTCCATCACCCGCATAATAATGGCGTCGCCGCGCCCGCCCAGTACGCCGGACAAACAGCCCGCCAGCGAGCCAATGCCTCCTGCAATCACCACCACCGCCAGTCCGGCGGTAATGGACTGCTGGCTGCCCGCCAGTACGCGGCTGAACAGATCCCGTCCCACCTCATCGGTGCCAAACCAGTGCTGCGCAGACGGCGCCTGCAGGCGAGCAGTCAGATCCAGCGCGTTCGGGTCATGCGGTACGATCCACGGCGCGGCCACCATAATGAAAAGCATCACCAGCATAATGACGCCGCCAACGATCGTGAGCGGGCTTTGACGCAGCATCCAGAACAGTTTTGCCCAGTTGATACGTTGCCTGGCGCGCTTAACAGGGACGGACGTTTCCTGAGTCAACATCATTCGGCACCTCCGCGCCCGATTCGCGGGTCAATCCACAGGTAAAGCAGATCGACCACCAGATTAACCAGCACGTAGGCCAGCGAAACGACGACCGCAAAGCCCATCACGGCAGGGAAATCAAGCGCCTGAATGGACGTCACCACCCAGGCCCCCATCCCCGGCCAGGCAAAAACGGTTTCGGTGAGTACAGCGCCGTAGAGGAGATCCCCCAGCGCCAGCCCCAACACGGTAATGGACGGAATCATCGCATTGGGCAGGGCGTAGCGCAGGACGATATACCAGCCGGGCAGGCCGCTGGCGCGGGCGGTGCGGATGTAGTCCTCGCTAAGCTGCTCCAGCATCGCCGAGCGAACCTGACGCGCCACGATGCCGAGATGCACAAACGCCAGCGTCAGCGAGGGTAAAATCAGGTGCTGAAGCGCATTGAAAAAGACCTCGCCGTTGCCTTCCAGCAGCGCATCCAGCAGATAAAAACCGGTGACGTGTGTCGGCGGGTCGAGCCAGTCATCCAGCCTGCCGCCGCCGGGCAAAAGCTGCAGATGTCCGTAGAACAGTACAATGACGCCCAGACCGAGCCAGAAGGCCGGGGTGGAAATACCGGTCATCGCCATCAGCCGTACCAGATGGTCCAGCCAGCGGTTACGGTACACCGCCGATAGAATCCCCAGCGGCACGCCGATGACCAGCGCCAGCAGCAGAGAACAGAAGGCCAGCTCCAGCGTGGCGGGGAAAAAGGCCTTCAGATCCTCGGCGACCGGACGTCCGGTACGAATGGAGATGCCTAAATCCCCATGGGCCAGAGCATTTACGTAGCGGCCAAACTGAACATACAGCGGCTGATCCAGCCCCAGCTGCTGGCGAATGTTCTGCACGATTTCGTCGCTGGCGCGGTCACCGGCCAGCAGACGAGCCGGATCGCCGGGGATCAGGTGCGAAATAATAAACGTGATAATACAGACACCGGCCACCACCAGGAGTAACCCCCAGCAGCGCTGGCGCACAATGCTCCAGAACGTCATACACTTTCCCCCGGCGAAACGGTTACTTACTCATGGTGGCGATGTTGAATACCTGCTCGAGCATCGGATTAAAGGTGAAGCCTTTGACATCTTTGTTCATCGCCAGCTGGTAGTTCTTCTGGAACAGATAAACGTAGGCCGCCTCGTCAATCACCACCTTTTGCGCCTGCTGGTAATCTTTGGTGCGCTCCGCCTGGTCCGTGGTTTTCAGCGCGGCCTGCAGCAGCGAATCGACCTCTTTGTTCTCATAGAACGAACGGTTGCCCGGCAGCCCTTTTTTGTCTGATTCAAACCAGTAGTTCATGAACATGTACGGATCGGCAAAGTCCGGGCTCCAGTTACCGATGGCGATGTCGTAATCGCCTTTGCCGACGCGGTCGCGCATGGTGGCGTTGGCCAGTTTCTCCAGCTTGACGTTAATGCCGATCTTGCCAAGGCTGGCCTGCGAGGAAAGCGCGATAGGCTCCCAGTTCGGATCGTTGTCCGAGTAGAGGAAGGTCAGGCTGGCGGGCTTATCTTTCACCTTCTCCAGGGCCGCTTTGGCTTTGGCCTCGTCAAAACTGTACTGCATGGCCGTGGCGTCATAGCCCCACATGCCTTCCGGGATCGGGCCACGCATCTGCTTGCCATTGCCGCTCAGAATGCCTTTGACCATGCCCTGATAGTCCGTCGCCCAGGAGACGGCCCGGCGTAAATCCACCTGGTTGAGCGGGGCTTTGCTGTTGTTGAGGTAGAGATAGGTCACGCGCAGGGAGGGGTATTCTGCGACGGCCACTTTCCCTTCCTGCTTGAGAGCCGCGAGCTGATCGACCGGCAGAGAATCAGCAATGTCCAGGTCGCCGCGGGAAAGCTGCAGCCGACGGGAGGCACTTTCACCGATAATTTTCACCGACACGCGCTTAAAGTGCGGCTTTTCGCCCGGCCAGTGGGGATTCGGTACCAGGATCAACTGCTGGCCTTTCTGCCAGCTTTTCAGCATGAACGGCCCGGAGCCGGCAGTGTTTTGCGCCAGAAACCCGCGCGCGTCGTCCGCGGCATTGGCGTTCAGCACCGCCGGGTTAATGATGGAGGCCCCGTCATTCGCCAGGGTGTAGAGGAACGGGGCGAACGGCTGGCTGAGGGTGAATTTCACCGTGTGGTCATCAATGGCCTCCACTTTCAGGTCTTTCGGGAAGGCTTCAGACGGCCCCTGGCTGAGTTTCAGCAGGCGCTCAAAGGAGAGTTTGACCGCCTCGGCGGTGACCGGCGTGCCGTCGGAGAATTTGGCGTTATCCGCCAGGGTAAACGTCCACTCCTTCTGGTCGTCGGAGGCTTTCCAGCCCGTCGACAGATCGCCTTCCACCTCGGTCGAACCGGGTTTGTACTTGACCAGACGCTGGTAGGACGGATAGGTAACGGTCCAGTCGTTGTTATCAATGGTGATGGCAGGATCGAGCGTTTGCGGGTCGGCGGCTTTACCGATCGCCAGCATGTCTTTCGGGACGGTGGCCAGCGCCAGCGGGGCGCTCAGGGCCAGCGTAGCGGCAATGATGGTCGAGAGAAGCGATGTTTTCATGGCAGTGCTCCAGGTTTAAAGAGAGGTGTGCGTCTGGGGAAAACAGGCAAAACGGTCTTCAAGCAGCGGGTAGCTGGCGGCGTTCGGCAGTTCGAAGTGCCACCATTCGCTGGCAATCCCGACAAAACCGCCGCCGAACATGATGGCGTTCAACAGCAGACGGTTGCGCTGGGCGTGCGGCGGCACAGAGGGGTGATACGGATGCGAACGGTCGTGCATTTCGTCAAAACCGGCCCCCATATCCAGCACGACGTTATGTTCGTCCATCAGCGTGACGTCGATGGCCGTACCGCGGCTGTGATTGGAGCCTATCGCCACGTCGACGACATATTCCGGGTTCGGGCAGGCATCCCACAGCCGGGCCTGGGCCTGCTGCGGTCGATAGGCGTCGTAGACCACCAGCTTCAGCCCAGCCAGCGCGGCAATGCTGATGGCTTTTGCCAGCGCGGTGGCGGCGTCGGTATGCAGCAGGCACAGCGCCTCCTGATAAATCGGGCGGCTGGTGATGTTGTCGGCGGTGGCGTATTTCAGATCGATATGCAGCGTGGGGAAGGTCTTCGCCACATCAATCAGTTGACTCTCTTCGGGCATAGCTCCGCTCCTTTAGCGTTCGAATTGACCAAACTCTTGTTGTAATTGTCGGTTGAGCGCCAGGCGCGCCGGAAGCGCATCACCCAGCGTTTCCACCACGCCCGACAGCAGCAGGTTAAACAGGCAGCTCACCGGGGCAAGGGAATCCCAGAAATGACCGGTATCGGTTTTCACCTGCAGCAAGTCAATCGGGTAATCCCGCGCCCAGGGGCACCAGATGTCGGTAATTAAGGCCAGCGGAATGCCTTTCTCGCTCGCGACGCGGCAGTACTGGCGCGCCATTGTGGAGTAGGTGCGCGTATCGGTCAGCACGACGTAGGGATGCGCAAACCCCGAGTTCAGGGATTCAACCCAGCTCCCGGATGCGCCTTCGGAATAGCTCACCCGCGGACGAAGGTACTCGAGGTGGCTGAAAAAGGCGTTGGCGATCCCGCGCGTGGACTGGATCCCCAGCACAAACACCGCGTCGGCGTGAGCAAGGTTATGCACCACCTGGCGGAAGATTTCCGTTTGCGCCAGCTGGTACACATGAGTGATGGCGTCCACTTCCAGCGACAGGGCGTGCTGAAGGCGATTGGGCAGAGGGCGCTGCTGCTGCCAGGAGTCCAGCCGCTCGTTCATGCCCCAGGGCTGATACGGGTCGCGCAGGCTCTTTTTAGCATCTTCAAGATTGCGATACCCCAGCTTGCGCAGGAAGCGTCCGACGGTGATCCCGCTGGTTCCGCTCGCCAGACCGACGCTCTCCGCCGTTTCAAACGGGATCTGCGCGGCGTGCGCCAGCAGCCAGCTTGCAACCCGCTTTTCGCTGGGCGTTAGCTGGCTGAAGATCGCTTCGATACGATTCAACATCTCTGGTTTCGTCGTCATACCGCCTCGCTGTTAACTGGCTGTCAAAAGCCAGATTTCTGTTACCACGTTAACAATGCATGACGCGTGCCATGTTCACAGGGCGGGTAATACCCGCTGTGTGGTAAAATTCATGCAATATTTGTTTAACGAATGGTCAACATTTGTGCAGCGTAGTTCACTTTTGGTGCACTGTCTGACGCGGCAGGTATGAATTTGGTGAATACGTCAGCCTGTTCACACTTTTGATAAGATAGAGGCACTGTGAAGATAAAAGGGATCCCGGCATGGCGAATCTGCCCTGGCGTGTCAGCGTGCGCGTTATAGCGCTTGCAAAGAAAATGGCGATGGTTGTGGGGATCGTCGTGGTCGTCCTGCTGGCGGTGCGGGTGTATCTTTCGCAGCAGGGACCGGAACTGCACCTCTGGCACACCTGGCGGGCAGATGAAATGTCCGTGCGCGAGCTGGATAACGCCGATTTTGCCGGGTATCTCACCCGGGAAAAGGCGATTTTCGCCGATCTGGATAACGCGGTAACGGCGAAAACAGGGCGCGAGGAGCAAACGCCGCTAAACCGTTATTATCGCCAGAGCCTGGTGTGGCCCGGTCAGTTTTCACCCGATGCCAACCGCTCATTTGTGCTGATGCCAGCCGGAAAGCCCCGCGGCGCGGTAGTGCTGCTGCACGGGCTGACGGACTCGCCTTACAGCGTCAGGCATCTTGCCCTGAACTATCAGCAACACGGCTTCGTGGCCGTGGTTCCGCGCCTGCCCGGGCACGGCACCGCCCCCGGGGCGTTGACCGGCGTTGACTGGGAGATGTGGCTGGCGGCGACGCGCCTTGCCGTGCGGGAAGCCACGCGTCTGGCGGGAGAGCATGTGCCGTTGCATCTGGTGGGCTACTCCAACGGCGGAGCGCTGGCGATGAAATATGCCCTCGATGCGCTGGACGCGCCTGCGCTGCGAAAACCGCAGCAGGTGATACTGCTTTCGCCGATGATCGGCGTGACGGCCTTTGCGCGGTTCGCCGGTTTCGCCGGGCTCCCGGCGCTGCTGCCGGCATTTGCCAAAGCGGCGTGGCTGAATATCGCCCCGGAATATAACCCGTATAAATACAATTCTTTCCCGGTTAACGCCGCCCGCCAGTCGTGGCTGCTGACGAAAGCCCTGCAGGAGCAGATTGGCCGCGCGGCGCGGGAAAACAGGCTGGAGAATTTGCCGCCGGTGCTGGCGTTCCAGTCGGTGATGGATTCCACGGTCAGCACCCGCGCGGTGGTCACCGGTCTGTTTGACCAGCTTCCGGCAAACGGCAGCGAGCTGGTGGTGTTTGACATCAATCAGGCTGCCAGCTTCCGCCCGCTGTTCAAACCGTCGTCGTGGACGGCAACCTCGGCGCTGCTGCCGGTTGCACAGAGGCGTTACAGTGTCACGGTGATCACCAATGGGGACGAACACCGTTTCTCGGTGGTAGCGAAAACAACTCCGGCAGGCAGTACCCGCGAGACGGTCGTGCCGCTCGCCCAGTCCTGGCCGCAGGATGTTTATTCCCTGTCGCACGTTGCGGTGCCGTTCCCGCCGGATGACGATCTCTATGGCCGCGAGCCTGGCGTGAAAAACCGCTACGGCATCAGTCTGGGGACAATTGCGCTGTGGGGAGAGACATCCGTGCTGAGCGTCGGCAAGGAGGCGCTGATGCGGGTCACCTCGAACCCGTTTTATGACTATATGCTGGAGAGGATCAACAGCCGAATCGGGGACGGGGAGATGTAACGTTCCCTTGTGGCGTGAATATGTTAGGTCGCATTGATTAAGTATGTTAAATAGTAGCTTCAAGGCACCTTTCTCATTGGAACCTCTTTTGTGCTGACGACGCTAATCTACCGAAGCCAGTTAAATTTATCTCACCCGTCCACCGAACTGCGGGAGCTGGTGGAGCGCGCCAGGGGCCGCAACGCAAAGCTGAATATTACCGGTGTACTCCTGTCTAAAGGGAGCGATGTCCTGCAAATTCTCGAAGGTTCCGAAGAGAGCGTGGTCAGGCTGTTCCATACCATCCGTCAGGACCCGCGTCACAGCGGGGTGGTTGAACTGATGCGGGACTATGGCCCGCGCAGACGTTTTGAAAATGTCGGCATGCTGTTGTTCGATCTGCAAACCCAGTCGCCGAAAGAGGTGCTGCAGTCGGTTCTGCATTACAGCAAGCTGGACAGCTATCTTGTCTCCGACGATCGGGTGTTCAAATTCATTCAGACGTTTATCACCGGCAAACGTCCGTCACCGTCTGGGGCACGCTATCTTCCTGAAAAATGGACGCTGTCACCCGAAGTGCTACCCTTTGGCGAGAGTCTGGGGCTGATTGCCGGTCAGTCCTGTCAGTTTGCCCTCCAGCCCATTGTCGAGCCCTCGGAAGGGACGATCAGCTCCCTTGAAGCCCTGATCCGCGGCAATGACGGCGGCAGCCCGGAGCATTTCTTCAGCACCCTCGACCCGGACAAAATCTACGAAGTTGATCTCCAGACAAAAGCTTATGCCTTTGCGCTGGCGGAAAAACTGGGCATTGGCAGCCATAAAATTGCGGTCAACCTGCTGCCCATGTCGCTGGTGAATGTGCCTGGTGCCGTCGAGTTTCTGGTCAATCAGATCAAACAACACGGGTTGCAGCCGGAGCAGGTGGTTATTGAAGTCACTGAGAACGAGATGATCTCCGGCTTCAACCAGTTCAACAGCGCCATTAAGCAGCTTCGCGGTGAGGGGGTTGGCCTGGCGATCGATGATTTCGGTTCCGGCTATGCCGGTCTTTCTCTGCTAACCCGTTTTCAGCCGGATAAAATTAAAATCGACCGGGAAATTGTCAGCGATATCCACCTCAGCGGCGTGAAGCAGGCGATTGTGCGCTCCATTATCAGCTGTTGCTCCGACCTTGAAATTACCCTGGTGGCCGAAGGGATCGAGAAGATAGAGGAGTGGTGCTGGCTCGAATCTGCCGGGATCCGCCGATTCCAGGGCTTTCTGTTTGCCCGTCCGCAGCTGAATGGCGTCGGTGATATTCACTGGCCGCATCTGATGCGTTAAGCCAAATTTCCTTCCCGTTATTTCCCCTTTGCCTGGCCTGTGCTTAAATAGCTAAAACGGTTTAATAATGTTTAGCTTAGAGGGTCACATGAAAAAAATCTGGGTACTTGGCGATGCGGTAGTGGATCTGCTGCCGGATGGAGAAGGCCGGCTACTGCAATGTCCTGGCGGGGCACCGGCAAACGTTGCAGTCGGGATTGCCCGACTGGGCGGCCAGAGCGCCTTTATCGGCCGGGTTGGCGACGATCCTTTCGGGCGTTTTATGTATCAGACGCTGGCGAAGGAGCGGGTCGATGTGCAGCAGATGCGCCTTGACCCGGCACACCGCACCTCGACGGTGGTGGTCGATCTGGACGACCACGGCGAGCGTTCGTTTACCTTCATGGTGCGCCCGAGCGCCGATCTGTTTCTGGAACCCGCCGATCTGCCAGCGTTCAGCGCCGGGGAGTGGCTGCACGTCTGTTCCATCGCGCTCAGCGCAGAGCCGAGCCGTACTGCGACGTTTCAGGCAATGGCCGCCATCCGCGAGGCGGGCGGTTACGTCAGTTTCGACCCCAATATTCGCCCGGATCTCTGGCCGGATGAGAACGCCCTGCATGGCTGCCTGGAGCAAGCCCTGCAACGCGCCGACGTGGTAAAACTCTCGGTAGAAGAGCTGGCCTTTTTCACCGGCAGCGCGCAGGTTAACGCCGGTCTGGAAGTGCTGATGCAGCGCTGCACGGCGCGGCTGGTGCTGGTCACCCAGGGTAAAGCGGGCGTGACGGCCTGGCATGAAGGTACCGTAAAACACTATCCGGCCACGCCCGTTCAGTGCGTCGATACCACCGGCGCGGGGGACGCCTTCGTGGCGGGCCTGCTCTACGGCCTGGCCGACGGGCAGGACCTGACGCCGGTTATCGCCCTGGCCCAGCGCTGCGGCGCGTTAGCCACTACCGCCAAAGGGGCAATGACCGCATTGCCGTGGCAGCACGAGCTGTAATTCCTCCCTCCACTGGCCGCCAGTCGGCGGCCTGAATTGTCGCCTCGATCACACTTACTAAAACGGTTTAGCAAAAAAGATTGCCGATCCAAAATTCACAGGTTTAGTATCAGCAACCTAAACCGGTTTAGCAATTTAGCACGTTTAATGACTTCTTTTAGGGATGCGACAAAATGTATAAAAAACGCAGACTTGCCGTGATGATAGGCATGCTGGCCGGCAGTACCTCTGTTTTTGCCCAGACCGATATGTCCAGTATCGAAGCGCGCCTTGCCGCAATGGAGCAGCGCCTCCAGGACGCGGAAACGCGTGCCCAGGTGGCGGAGAAACGCGCCACGGCGGCAGAACAAAAAACACAGCAGCTGGTGGCTGCTCAGCAGCAGGCGCAAACGACAACCCAGGAGGTGGCGCAGCGCACCACCGCGCTGGAGAAGAAGGCGGATCAAAGCGGCGGATTTGAGTTTCACGGCTATGCCCGTTCAGGCCTGCTGATGAACGATGCCGCCTCCAGCAGCAAAAGCGGTCCTTACCTGACGCCAGCCGGCGAAACCGGCGGTGCAGTAGGGCGTCTGGGTAACGAAGCCGATACCTACGTTGAACTGAACCTGGAGCATAAACAAACCCTGGATAACGGGGCGACCACGCGCTTCAAAGCGATGCTGGCCGACGGTCAGCGAACCTATAACGACTGGTCTGCCGATACCAGCGATCTCAATATTCGTCAGGCCTTCGCGGAGCTGGGCAACCTGCCTGATTTTACCGGCGCGCTGAAAGGCAGTACCTTCTGGGCGGGTAAACGCTTTGACCGCGACAACTTTGACATCCACTGGCTGGATTCCGACGTGGTGTTCCTGGCCGGTACCGGTGGCGGCGTCTACGACGTGAAATGGAACGATTCGCTGCGCAGCAACTTCTCCATCTATGGCCGCAACTTCGGCAGCGTGGAGCAGACCGACAACAACGTTCAGAACTATATCCTCAGCATGAACCACTTCGCCGGCCCGTTCCAGCTGATGGTGAGCGGCCTGCGGGCGAAAGATAACGACGACCGCAAAGACACCAACGGCGATCTTATAAAGACGGACGCCGCCAATACCGGCGTGCATGCCCTGGTGGGATTACATAATGAGAGCTTCTATGGCCTGCGTGAAGGGACGGCCAAAACGGCGCTGCTGTATGGTCACGGGCTGGGTGCGGAGGTGAAAAGCATCGGCTCTGACGGGGCCCTGCTGTCTGAAGCGGATACCTGGCGCTTTGCAAGTTACGGTGTCACGCCGATCGGTGGCGGCTGGAGCATTGCGCCTGCCGTGCTGGCGCAAAGCAGTAAAGATCGCTACGTCAAAGGCGATAGCTATGAGTGGGTAACGCTCAACACCCGTCTGATTAAAGAGGTGACGCAGAATTTCGCGCTGGCATTTGAGGGCAGCTATCAGTACATGGATTTAGATCCACAAGGCTATAAGGACCGTAACGCCGTCAACGGCAGTTTCTACAAGCTGACCTTTGCACCGACACTAAAAGCGAGCAAGATCGGCGACTTCTTTAGCCGTCCTGAGCTGCGCCTGTTTGCCACCTGGATGGACTGGAGCAGCAAACTGGATAATTACGCCAGCGATGATGCCTTTGGCAGCAGCGGTTTCAACGCCGGCGGGGAATGGAACTTTGGGGTCCAGATGGAAACCTGGTTTTAACCCATCCCGCTCCCGCCTGGCGGGAGCGGTTTAAACATCATAAAAATGAAGTCAGGCAGAGGTATCTATGGATTTTGATAATATCG
Source organism: Enterobacter sp. BIDMC92 (assembly GCF_001030225.1). Lineage (NCBI taxonomy): Bacteria > Pseudomonadati > Pseudomonadota > Gammaproteobacteria > Enterobacterales > Enterobacteriaceae > Enterobacter > Enterobacter sp. BIDMC92. The sequence continues at coordinate 2,412,346 of NZ_KQ087598.1, read as the reverse complement.
CCCGCGCGCTTATTCCGCTGCTCGGTGGCAAAGAGAACATCGCCAGCGCGGCGCACTGCGCTACGCGTCTTCGTCTGGTGCTGGTCGATGACGCGCTTGCCGATCAACAGGCTATCGGCAAGGTCGACGGCGTAAAAGGCTGTTTTCGTAATGCCGGGCAGATGCAGGTGATTTTTGGTACGGGCGTGGTTAACAAAGTGTACGCCGCGTTTATCCGGGCGGCGGGGATCAGCGAATCCAGTAAATCAGAAGCCGCGGATCTGGCGGCGCGCAAGCTTAACCCGTTCCAGCGCATTGCCCGTCTGCTCTCCAACATTTTTGTGCCGATCATTCCCGCGATTGTGGCGTCCGGTCTGCTGATGGGCCTGCTCGGCATGGTGAAAACCTACGGCTGGGTCAATGCGGATAACGCCATCTACATCATGCTGGACATGTGCAGCTCCGCGGCGTTTATCATTCTGCCTATTCTGATCGGCTTTACCGCCGCGAGGGAGTTTGGCGGTAACCCGTATCTCGGCGCAACGCTTGGCGGCATTCTGACCCACCCGGCGCTGACCAACGCCTGGGGCGTGGCGTCGGGTTTCCATACCATGAATTTCTTCGGTCTTGAGATCGCGATGATTGGCTATCAGGGCACGGTATTCCCGGTGCTGCTGGCCGTCTGGTTTATGAGCATCGTGGAGAAAAATCTGCGCCGCGCGATCCCGGATGCGTTAGACCTGATCCTGACGCCGTTCCTCACCGTGGTGATCTCAGGCTTTATCGCGTTGCTGATTATCGGTCCGGCAGGGCGCGCCCTGGGAGACGGCATCTCCTTTATTCTCAGCACCCTTATCGCCCACGCGGGCTGGCTTGCGGGACTGCTGTTTGGCGGACTTTACTCGGTGATTGTGATCACCGGTATTCACCATAGCTTCCACGCCATCGAAGCCGGGCTGCTGGGCAATCCATCGATTGGCGTTAACTTCCTGCTGCCTATCTGGGCCATGGCGAACGTGGCGCAGGGCGGCGCCTGTCTGGCGGTGTGGTTCAAAACCAAAGACGCCAAAATCAAAGCCATTACGTTGCCGTCGGCGTTTTCTGCAATGCTCGGCATCACCGAAGCGGCTATTTTTGGTATCAACCTGCGCTTCGTTAAACCGTTTATCGCCGCGCTGATTGGCGGCGCGGTGGGCGGTGCCTGGGTGGTGTCGGTGCATGTCTACATGACCGCCGTCGGGTTGACTGCCATTCCGGGTATGGCCATTGTGCAGGCCAGCTCGCTGCTGAACTATATTATCGGCATGGTGATTGCTTTCGGCGTGGCGTTTACCGTCTCACTGCTGCTGAAATATAAAACGGACTCTGAATAATGACGTTACCTTCCCGCTGGCCTGCGATCCTGCAGGCCGTTATGCAAGGTCAGCCGCGGGCGCTCGCGGACAGCCATTATCCGCAATGGCACCCCGCGCCGGTGACGGGGCTAATGAACGACCCGAACGGGTTTATCTGGTTTGCTGGCCGCTATCACCTGTTTTATCAGTGGAACCCGCTGGACTGCGAGCACCGCTTTAAGTGCTGGGGGCACTGGAGCTCTGCGGACCTGGTGCACTGGCGGCACGAGCCGCTGGCGCTCATGCCGGATGAAGAGTATGACCGCAACGGCTGCTATTCCGGTAGCGCCGTGGATAACGCGGGCGTATTGACCCTGTGTTACACCGGCAACGTCAAGTTTGACGACGGCAGCCGCACCGCCTGGCAGTGCCTGGCCGTGGAACAGCCGGACGGAACCTTCAGGAAGCTGGGACCGGTGCTGGCGCTGCCGGAAGGCTACACCGGCCACGTGCGCGACCCAAAGGTGTGGCAGCACGACGGGATGTGGTACATGGTGCTTGGCGCACAGGATGTGCAAAAGCGCGGCAAGGTGCTGCTGTTTAAGTCAGCTGATTTGCACGCCTGGCAATCCTGCGGGGAGATCGCCGGTCACGGCGTCAACGGCCTGTCGGACGCAGGGTATATGTGGGAGTGCCCGGACCTGTTTGCCCTCGACGGGACGCACGTCCTGATCTGCTGCCCGCAGGGGCTGGCGCGCGAGCCACATCGCTACCTCAACACCTATCCGGCTACCTGGATGAGCGGAGCGTTTGACTATCTCACTGCCCGGTTTGATCACGGTGAGCTGCACGAACTGGATGCGGGCTTTGAGTTCTACGCCCCGCAAACCACGCAGGCGGAAGACGGTCGCCGTATTCTGATCGGCTGGATGGGCGTACCGGACGGGGAAGAGATGCTGCAGCCCACGCGGGCGCACGGCTGGATGCATCAGATGACCTGTCCGCGAGAATTACAGTATCGCGACGGCAGGCTCTGGCAGACCCCGGTGCGTGAGCTGGAGGCGCTGCGCGAAGATGAACACAACTGGCAGGGGCGCGCCAGCGCCGCGCCCGTACTCGACGCGACGCGCATGGAGTTTGAGCTGAGCACTTCGCAGGTGATTGTCGATTTTGCCGGCGCGCTGCGCCTCAGCGTCGATGGGCAGGGCCTGCGTCTGGAACGCGCGAGCCTGGAAACCGGTGAAACGCTGACCCGCTACTGGCAGGGCGACGTCCGTCATTTACGCGTCCTGTGCGACCGCTCCAGCGTTGAAATTTTCATCAACCACGGCGAAGGGGTGATGAGCAGCCGCTATTTTCCTGTCCATCCTGCCCGGGTGCGATTCGAAGGTGCGTCCGACATCACATTACGCTACTGGTCGTTGCGCACCTGCATGATAGAATGAGGGTTTTGGCAGCCGGATCTAAGTCGTTGTGAGAAAAACAAAACGCGTCACCATCAAAGACATCGCGGAGCTGGCGGGGGTGTCCAAAGCCACCGCCAGCCTGGTCCTGAACGGTCGCAGCAAAGAGCTTCGCGTGGCGGAAGAGACGCGCGAGCGCGTGCTGGCGATTGCAAAAGAGCACCACTATCAGCCCAGCATTCACGCCCGTTCGCTGCGGGATAACCGCAGCCACACCATTGGTCTGGTGGTTCCGGAGATCACCAACTACGGTTTTGCCGTCTTTTCTCACGAGCTGGAAACGCTGTGCCGCGAGGCGGGCGTTCAACTGCTGATCTCCTGCAGCGATGAAAACCCGGGGCAGGAGACGGTGGTGGTGAACAACATGGTGGCGCGGCAGGTGGACGGGCTGATCGTGGCCTCCAGCATGCTTAACGACGCGGACTACCATAAGCTGAGCGAGCAGCTGCCGGTGGTCCTGTTTGACCGCCACATCAACGACAGCGCGCTGCCGCTGGTGATCACCGACTCTATTACCCCGACGACGGAACTGGTGGCGGATATAGCGCGCCAGCATCCTGATGAGTTCTACTTCCTCGGCGGCCAGCCCCGCTTATCCCCGACGCGCGACCGCCTGGAAGGGTTCAAACAAGGTCTGCGTGATAGCGGTGTGGAACTGCGTCCGGAGTGGATCATTCACGGCAACTATCACCCGAGCTCCGGTTACGAGATGTTTGCCGAACTCTGCGCCCGGCTGGGACGTCCGCCGAAAGCGTTGTTCGCTGCCGCCTGCGGGCTGCTGGAAGGGGTGTTGCGCTATATGGGCCAACATAACCTGTTGCAAAGCGATATCAGGTTAGCCAGTTTTGACGATCACTATCTCTATGATTCGCTGACGATCCCCGTGGATACCATTCGCCAGGATAACCGGCAGCTGGCGTGGCACTGCTTTGATTTGATTAGCAAATTGATTGAAGGCGAGACCCCGGAACCGTTGCAACGCAAGCTGGCTGCCACCCTGCAGCGACGCTATAAGTCAGCGAAATAGCCCGGTTCGATACTTCAATAACTTTAATTAATTTAAGTTTTGGAAGCGCCGATAACCATAAGGAATAATTCTCCTTGAGGTATTGGTTTATGTCGTTGAAAAAGTCGTCCCTGATTGTCCTGTTCTCGCTGCTTTTCTTCTTTGTCGTCAGCACCGTTACCAGCGTTGGCCTCATCATTAAAAGTAATAATTCCCTGGATAACGTCAACAAAGAGATCCAGGTGGTGCTGTCCATTATTGACCCCATTAACCACAGCCGTACGTTGCGCGTTCGGGTGATGGAGTATGTGAAGATGGTGGAAGCGGGCAACGCGGCGGACGGGGCAGCAAAGCTGACCTCCGTGAAAGAGGCGCTGACCAAAGCGGACCATGCGTTTGCGGCCTTTATGGCGTCGCCGCGCCTGAGCGATGAAGCGCCGCTGGTGAGTGCCTATCAGGATGCCTGGCAGAACTACCGCAACCAGGGGCTGGCGCCGCTGATTGATGCCGCCGCGGCACACGATGTCGCCAAGTTTGACGCGCTGATCCCGGAAGTGTCCCGCCTCGATCGCCAGTACGAGATCGTTCTCGACCAGGTCCTTTCCGTGCACCAGAAATATGCCAAAAGCCTGAATGAAGATGCGAGCAGTAACTTCGTCTCTGGCCTGGCGATCATTGCCGCAATCGCCAGTCTGTTTGTGGTGGTGATTATCGCCGTCAGCCTGCTGATGAAGCGCTTTGTCTTCGCCCCGGTCAACCTCGCGCGCGAGCACTGCAGCCAGATTGCGGCAGGTAAGCTGGACATTCCGGTGCCGGTGAAGGGGAGCGCACATAACGAAATCGATCATCTGATGAGCTCGATGGAGCAGATGCGTCAGGCACTGCTGTCAACCATCGCTCAGGTACGCGATGCGAGCCATACCGTGACGCACGCAGCCCAGGAGATTGCCTCCGGGAATATTGACCTGGCGTCACGCACCGAGCAGCAGGCTTCCGCATTAACCCAGACGGCGGCCAGCATGGAAGAGCTGAGTGCGACGGTGGCGAACAACACCGACAATGTGTTCCAGGCCGGTAAACTGGTGCAGGACGCGGTGAAAAATGCCCACACCGGTGAAGCGGTGACCCGCGAAGTCATCGACACGATGAATACCATCGCCGCTAACTCGAAGCGCATCGAAGACATCACCAGCGTGATTAACAGCATCGCCTTCCAGACCAACATCCTGGCGCTGAACGCGGCGGTTGAAGCAGCGCGCGCCGGTACCCAGGGCCGCGGCTTTGCGGTCGTGGCCAGCGAAGTGCGCACCCTGGCACAAAAAAGTGCGGTGGCCGCCAAGGACATTGAGAGCCTGATTGCCCAGTCGGTTTCCAGCGTGAAAAACGGTGCGGAGCTGGTGAGCCGTTCAGGTGCGGTGATTGACGCGATTATTTCATCGGTGAACAAAGTGAATACGCTGATGGAGCAGATCTCCGTCGCCTCGGAAGAGCAGAGTCGCGGGATCAGCCAGGTCGGGCAGGCGGTGACCGAGATGGACGGCGTGACCCAGCAGAACGCCGCGCTGGTGCAGCAGTCCGCCGCGGCAGCGGCTTCGCTGGAAGAGCAGGCGCAGCAGCTATCGCGGAGTATTTCGAGTTTTAGTTTGCCGGTGCAGGCTTGATTGTATTAGGGAGGCTCCGCAGGGAGCCTTTTTAATGCCTGGCGTAACGGGAAAGCCGTGCCAGACAAAGTTTCACGTTTTAAAGGCACTATATTTACAAGTCTTACCGTCTAGAGGTGTTGGTCAGGGAAGCTGACTGGACTATTATGCATTTTCAGTACATGCCGTCAGGGGAGATTATGATATATATCACAAGCGGTGACAGACACCTCAAATTAATGCCCTATGAAAGGCTGACTGAACCCGAGGTGCCTGCCTATAGCCGTATTATGGTATGGGTTGAATTCTCAATCCCTGTCTTAAAAACAGAGTTTGCTGCAGAGTTTTTTGTCGGTCAGTTAGAGCAATTCAGGAATGATGCACTTGCTTTCCATCAAGCCTTAACGACAGGTACAAAGTCTAAGGATATTAGTTTAACCTCGGCATTCGAGCAGGTTATGCTTAAGTTTCATCAGGCACATTTTGCCGGGGCTGTTGGAGTGAGTATGGTACTGAAGCCTGAAAACCATGCTGACAGTATTACCCTTGACGATTCCTTCGATATTGATGAAAGTTACTTTCCCGACCTGTTGTCTGGTCTGGACGACATCATTTCATGGCAAAACTGATGCTTGAATTACGCCACAAGACCAGCACTCAGAATGCCGATCTTTTTATGCCATTTACTCGCGCCTTTCTCCTTGTCTGTCAAGCGATGACTAGCGACTTCATTACGCAAAAAATGATGGCCTGAAGGTGACTCATAGCGCCCGCCAGATCTAACAGCTATGAGTCCAAATCCGACAGCACAAAAATTTTCATTCACCCCAGCAATATTTCCCTCCCTCATCCGTCTACCTCATCACAAGCCATAATCAGTTACGGTAAACGAGGTAAACACCATGAGAGATTTTGAAATGCACGGCAGAGGTCACGGGCGCGGATTTGGTCGCCACCGTATGGGCAAGGGCTTAGTCATTGGCGCAGTGATTTTCATCGTGCTCGGCCTGCTGGTGATGTCCCTGTGGAACGCCTTGCTTCCGGCGATCCTTGGCGTGAAGGCCATCGGATTCTGGCAGGCGCTGGGCATTCTGGTGCTGAGCCGCATTCTGTTCGGTGGACTGGGGTTCCGCCCGGGGATGTTTGGCGCGCACCGCCGCATGCACGAGCGCTGGATGAACATGACGCCCGAACAGCGTGAGGCGTTTATTCAGCAGCGTCGCGAAGGGTTTGGTCGCCACGGACGCGGTCACTGCGGCTGGCACGGGCATCGTGACGATAAGCGCGACGACGCCACGCCAAAAGCGCCGGAAGCAGAGTGAGCGAAATGAAAGCCGGGGAGGCGGGCGGATCCATGCTGATGTCGGCGCTCAATGCCTGCCGCGCCCGGCTGAGAGCCTTCATTCGCGGACGGACGTCCGTCCGTGATGATGCCGACGACATTCTGCAGGAAGTGACGTATCAGCTGATGAAAGTGGAACAGCCGGTCGAAAACGTCGCCGCCTGGCTGTTCCGCGCGGCGCGTAACGAGATGACCGACCGGGCGCGTAAAAAGCGCGAGGTCTCGCTCTCCGGCTATTTTACGGGCGATGACGACGAGGGTTTCCCTGAGGACGAGCTGGCCGAAACCCTGTTTGGCGTACCGCACACGCCGGAGGAGGAGTACCTCAAAACGCTGCTGTGGGAAGAGCTGGGGCAGGCACTGTCTGAACTGCCGCCGCCGCAGCGGGAGGTGTTTGAAAAGACCGAGCTCCACGGCTACAGCATTAAAATGCTGGCAGAGGAGACCGGCGCCAGCGAACAGGCGCTGTTATCCCGCAAGCATAAGGCGGTACTGTTTCTGCGCACCCGGCTGCGGGACGTCTATGACGCGCTAACGGGCGAATAGCGGCGACAGACAAAACCTTACACTTCCGGTACTTGTAGATTCATCACTATCGTTTATGATCGGGGCGTCTTGTTACTCTGGAATGTTATGCGCAACCGTCAGCTCCTCGGAAAATGGCTTTTGATTATCACCTGTCTGGCGATGGCGCTTTGCCTCGTGCAGCGTGCGGTGATGCTCAACCATTTTTTACAGGGACTGGATCCGCAAATTTCTCTGGTAGCTGACGCCCCGGCGCAAAACAGCGATACGGAACAGCCCGGCCCGTCGCCCTGTCAGCTGGGCGCGCACTCGCTGCTTTGCGCGCAGCCGCTGTTCTTCGACGGTGCGCTACCGGCCATTATTATCTTCTTCGCGCTGCTGCAGCTGGTTACGCAAGGGCGGGCGTTTGCGCCCGTCGAACAGCCCGTTCAGGCACCGCCTCCCCGAATACACCTGAAAAACTGCGTTTTCCGTGAGTGAAAATCATCGTCACCGCACGATAATTTTTCACTGTTCACGGAGTAAAACATGGTTAACCTCTTCAGGGGATTCGTCTTCCTGTGGCTGTCCTGCATCGGCATTGCCCATGCGGCGGACACCGGCTGGCTGGTTTCCCCCCAAAACGATCACGCCCGTATCCGCTTTCAGGCGGAGAGGGAACAAACGCACATTAAGGGCCTGCTCACCGTTGAGCTAAAACCCGGCTGGAAAACCTACTGGCGATCGCCGGGCGAGGGCGGCGTGGCGCCGAAAATCAGCTGGCCGGACGGCGTAACGGACAGCTGGTCCTGGCCGGTCCCGTCGCGCTTCGATATCTCCGGCATGACCACGCAGGGCTATCACGATAAGGTCACTATTCCGATTACGCTCGACGGGGTGAGGGGCGACACGCTCGACGGGACGCTCACGCTCTCTACCTGCAGCAACGTCTGTCTGCTGACGGACTACCCGCTGCACCTCAATTTTACCCAACCGGTGGATGAGGGCTTCCGCAGCGCCTTCGGGCAAGCGATGCGCGCCGTGCCGGGCACCTCCGGCGTTTCCGCCGATTTGTCGGCCTGGCTATCTGACGGCAATCTGGTGGTGACGGGGACGACGGACGGGAAATGGGATAATCCGGGGATCTACTTTGACCCGCTGGAGGGTGACATTCTGCCCGGCGAGCCGGTCATTAAACACGACGGCAATACTCTTCGGGTAACGGTCCCCGTCACCGATGAATGGGGCGATAAGCCCGCCTCGCTGAAGGGCAAAGCGCTGTCGTTTGTGCTGACCAATGGCGATCGCGCCCAGCAAACCACCATGACCGTTGGGACAACGCCCGAGGAGACTTCAGTGGCGGACGGGATCGGCAAAATGGTGCTGTTTGCGCTATTGGGCGGGCTGATCCTGAACCTGATGCCCTGTGTACTGCCGGTAATGGGCATGAAGCTCAACAGCATCCTGCACGCGGGCTCGGACGGCCGCACGATCAGGCTGCGCTTTCTCGCCACCAGCGCCGGGATCGTGACCTCCTTTATGCTGCTGGCCGCAATGGTCACCGCGCTGAAGCTGGCCGGCGCGTCGCTGGGATGGGGCATTCAGTTCCAGAACCCGTGGTTTATCGGCCTGATGGTCGCCGTCACCTTCCTGTTTGCGCTGAACCTGTTTGGGGCCTTTGAAATGCTGCTGCCTTCTGCCGCCGCCGGGCGGCTGGCAACGGCAGGAGGGACGGGGATTGGCGGCAGCTTCTGTGAAGGGGTGTTCGCCACGCTGCTGGCGACCCCATGCTCCGCGCCGTTTCTGGGTACCGCGGTCGCCTTTGCCCTTGGCGCGCCGCTGCACGCCCTGTGGCTCATCTTCCTGATGCTCGGCGTGGGCATGAGCCTGCCGTGGCTGTTTGTCGCCCTGGTGCCGAAAACGGCCTTGCTGCTGCCGAAACCCGGTCGCTGGATGAACACGCTGAAAGTCGTTCTCGGCCTGATGATGCTGGCCTCCAGCTTCTGGCTGGCGACGCTGCTGAGCCTGCATCTGGGCGACAGGGTCACTCAGGTGGTGTTGCTGATGCTGGTCGCCGTCACGCTGGCGCTGTTCGCAATGAAGCGGCAAACGGCCTCGCCGCTGTTCTGGCTCGTGGTCGTCGCGCTGTCGGCGTTCGGCGGGTATCAGGTGCGCGGGCTGCTTAACGCGCCGCCTGACGCGTCGGCGCAAAATACCGCGCAGGCCATACCGTGGCAGCCGCTCAGCGAAGAGGCCATCGCCCAGGCGCTGGCGCAGGGGAAACGGGTGTTCGTGGATATCTCCGCCGACTGGTGCGTGACCTGTAAGGTGAACGAGCATCGGGTGCTCAATCAGCCGGAGATCGTTGCCGCACTGCGCCAGCCGGACGTGGTGGCCCTGCGCGGAGACTGGAGCCAGCCGTCCGCGCTCATCGCGGCGTTTCTGGCGAAGCGAAACCGCTACGCCATCCCGTTTAACGCGGTGTATGGCCCCGGCCTGCCTGATGGCGAAATCCTCTCGCCGCTGCTGGACAAGCGCACCCTGGTCACCACCCTGAACAACGCAAAAGGCTAACTGTACGATGAAAACACTCCTTATTACGCTTCTGCTCCTGCTGGCCCCGGTTCAGGTGTTCGCGGCCCAGCCGCTGACGCCGGACCAGGAGCAGCGCGCACAGCAGATGATCGCTGATTTTCTGTTTAACGACCCGAACTCCCCGCGCATCGGCGCGAAAAACCCAAAGCTCACCCTCGTGGTGTTTACCGACTACAACTGCCCGTACTGTAAAAAATTCGATCCGTACCTGGAGAATATTGTCGAAAAACACCCGGACGTGGCGGTAGTCTTTAAGTTTTTACCTTTCCGCTCGGAAAGTTCGCTCACCGCCGCGCGAGACGCGTTAACCGTCTGGCGTGCGCATCCTGAGCAGTTTATGAAACTCAACCATACCCTGATGGCGAAAAAGGGGTACCACGATGAGGCCAGCATTCAGGAGGCGCAGAAGCGGGCGGGCGTGAACGTGACGACGCCGGATGACGAGAGCCTGTTGACAATCAAGCGCAGCCTGATCGTCGCGGAAAAAATGGGGATCCAGGGCACGCCCGCCACCCTTATCGGCGAAGGGCTGCTTCCGGGCTGGGTGCCGTTTGAACAGTTCGATGAAATGGTCAGTGACGCACTGAAAAACCGCTAACCTGAAGGGGGCGGAATGCCCCCGACAAACCGGAGAGGGAAATGAAAAAATTACTGTTACTTTCAGCGCTGGCGACGTCAGGGCTGGTACAGGCGGCTGAAGCCATACCGGATGTGGTGAAGCACTTCAGCGAGCAGCAGAACATTAAAATCATCAAGAAGCTGGATGCACCTGGCGGGGCGCCAGCCTGGCTGGGGCAGTATCAGGACATGGGCGTCACGCTGTTTTTAACGCCGGACGGCAAGCACGTGATCTCAGGTTATCTTTATGACGACAAGGGGAAGAACCTTAGCGAAGGCTACTTCCAGAAAGAGATCTACGCCCCGATGGGGCGCGAGATGTGGAAAAACCTCAACGCGGCACATCCCCTGAAGGAAGGGGCGGATAGCGCCCCGCGTAAGGTCTTTGTCTTTGCCGATCCGTTCTGTCCGTACTGCAAGCAGTTCTGGTCCGAGGCGCAGCCGTGGGTGAAGGCGGGCAAGGTTCAGCTCAACACGCTGCTGGTGGCGTTCCTCAACCCCAACAGCGGACGTAACGCCGCCGCGATCCTCAATGCGAAAGATCCGGTGGCGGCCTGGCGCGAATACGAGCTTTCCGGTGGGAAAAAGTTGCCGAAGCCAGAGGGTGAGGCTTCCCGCGAAACGGTAGCGATACTGCAGAAGCACCAGGCGCTGATGGACAGCCTGGGCGCTAACGCCACGCCAGCCATTTATTATCTGAATGCGGAAAATGAGCTGCAGCAGGTGGTCGGTATGCCGGATGTGCAGCAGCTTGAGGCGATGTTCGGGCCGAAGCCGTAAATAACCAGGCAGAAACAGGGCGTTTCTGCCTGGTTGTCATTCAGCCACCCCAGCGTCCCTTCAGGTAATTCACCGCCTGCTGCGTCTGCGGGCGGTTGAGGTAATCTTCCCGGAACAGGATGGTGCCGTTAACGTTGGGCAGCGAATCGTTGAGATCGAGCTGTTTTTTCAACTCCGGCACGCCGCCCTGAACCGTCCAGTCTGGCTCATTTTTTGACGGCTCACCCACCTTGTAGAACGCAATGCCAATGTACAGGCGAGTGTGGGTCGGCTTCACCACGTCGGCCCACCATCTGGTCAGCACGTCGTAGCGCGCGGCATCCCGCGAGAAGGGCCAGTAAATCTGCGGGGCGATGTAGTCCAGCAGGCCCTGCTGAACCCACTGACGCGTATCGGCGTAGGATTCATCATAGGCCGCGGCGCCGCGGGTGTCGGAGCCTGCCGGGTCAAACGAACGGTTGCGCCACACGCCCGCCGGGCTGACGCCGAACTCCACGTCGGGCTTTGTCTGTTTAATCGCCCGGGAGACCTGGACAATCAGCTGCTGCGTGTTGTGTCTTCGCCAGTCGGCTTTGGAGGCAAATCCCTGGCCGTACTGCCGCCAGGTCTGGGAATCATTGAGCGCGGATCCCGGCGATTCTGCATAGAAGTAATCATCGAACTGCACGCCGTCTACCGGGTAGTTCGCCACCACTTCGGTGACCACTTTGGTGATCCAATCGCGCACCTCCGGAATGCCCGGGTCGAGCACAAAGCGGTCGCCCGAGATGCGCACCCACTCCGGATGCTGGACATAGACGCTGGACGGGGTCTGATAGGCCGTCCGGTTCAGGGCGGCGATGGTGGACGGTTTGGTGTTGGTCGATACGCGGTACGGGTTGAACCAGGCATGGACCTTCATGCCGCGCTTGTGCGCTTCATCGAGCATAAACTGCAGCGGATCGTATCCCGGATACTCACCGATGTTGCCCGTTAGCGTATCTGACCACGGCAAAATCTTTGATGACCAGAGGGCCGTGCTGTCGGGTTTCACCTGGAAAAACACCGTGTTAATGCCGAGGTGCTTAAGGTTGTCGAGCTTGCTGGTTAGCGCTTGTTTCTGCATCGCGATGCGCTGATCCGCGCTGCGGCCATTCACCGAGGCCACCGGGGGCCAGTCGAGACGCGAGACGGTCGCCAGCCAGATCCCGCGCATCGGCACGTTTGCCTGCTGCGTCGGTTTGCTGACGGTGGGAAGGGGGGTAACCAGTGACTTTGGCGGTTTTGAGGAGCAACTTACAAGTAAAAGTGCGCAGGCAGCCAGCGCACCAGTCCGTTTTACGTGTCGCGTCATTTGCGTATTAGCTCTTGATAATCCGACTGTTGGCCCAGGGATTAAAGGCGGGCGCTTCCTGTTCTGCGTGTCCCTCATCGTTGAGAGAGTCCAGATACAGGGCTTCAACCTCCGCGCGCGCCCACGGGGTACGGCGCAGAAATTTCAGGCTCGATTTAACGCTGGGGTCTTTTCTGAAACAGTTAATTTTGATTCGGTCGCCCAGTTCGTGCCAGCCATATTTCGCCACCAGGGCGTTGACCATCATCTCCAGCGTTACGCCATGCAAAGGATCTTTGGAAATATGTGCAGTCATAGGCGTCCGGATGTCTCGATTTTCAGGGGAATGGGGTAAACGCTGAAAGGGTACAAGAAAGGAGGGGAAGCGGCAATTTTCCTTTTCCCCTCGCTCACTTTATGACGGACTCCGTGCGCTGATTTTCGCCGACAATTTTTCCCGCGCTGTTTTCAATCTTAAACCGAATCGACACGTCGTCCTGGCCCACGGGCGTGGCAGTGACCGCTTTTACCATCGTTCCTGAGTCTGCTGCGATCGTCATCGTCGTCGTGCCTTTTGCCAGCAGCTTGTCGCGCTGGGTGATGCGCCAGCTCAGACGACATTCGCGGCACGGTTTCCAGGTGTCGTTGATGGCCCACAGACGCACGGTCGCCGCCGCGCCGGATTGCCACTGCGCCGTGACGGGTTCAATAGACGGCAAAACAGGCTGGTAGGCGCGTTTTAAGGCGTAGAATCCGGCTTTAGGCTTACGCAGGTAGTCCACTACGCCCCAGTTGATGGAGGGCCAGGTTTCTACAAACATGAAGTGGAACAGGGCCGTCACCGGCTGGTAGCGTTGTCGACGGTAGCTCTCTGCCGCCGTGGCCACCAGCTGCGACTGGTACGCCTGAGTATTGCGGATCATCGCCTGAATGTTGTCCCCACGCGAAATACCGGCAAACTTAAAGGTCTGGAAGGGCTGAAAATTATGGTATTTCCAGACGGTCCAGCCGGGATCGTCAGCGGCGGTCGTTTTGGGCCAGAGTGACGCCGCCGGGATGATGGTTTTTAGCGTCGACAAGCGGGGAAGCGCCTGCGCGCCGAACTCGGTGATGATCCCCGTTTTGGCCGGAGCAAGCAGGTTCCGTACGGTACCAAAGTACCAGCCCGCCCAGTAATGCTCCTCAACGGCGGAGAAGCGGTGCACGATGCGCGAGGTATCTTCGGCAAGCGTATCCGCCACCTTTTGCGTGAGCTCGCGATTCAGATCTTTATTCCAGTCCGGGAAGCGTTTTTCCATCCACGGCGAGTTCCACGGCGGTTCGTTATGCCCGCCCCAGACGATGATGGCGGGGGAATTACCGAACTGTTCGATCATCTCCCGCGTCTGTCGAACCGCATTTTCCGTGAAAGCCGCACTGTTGTTGTAGCCCCACTGCAGCGGAACATCCTGCCAGATCATCATGCCCATCTCATCGGCCACGTCATACAACGCACGTCCGGCAACGTGTCCGTGCACGCGTATGGCGTTGGCGTTCATGGCTTCCACCAGACGAAGATCGCGACGGTATTTTTCTCGCGTCATGGTGCTGAGCCAGGGGGATCCGATGTAATTACTGCCCTTAATGAAAAGACGTTTGTCGTTAATGAGCCAGCCCTTATTGTCGGGCTGCTCGACGATCTTGCGCAGCCCGGTGCGGGTGACCGCCGTATCCATCAGGCCGTTTTCATCCCGCAATGCCACGCGAATGGTATACAGGTGGGGTTTTCCGGAACCGACGGGCCACCACAGTTTTGCCTTCGGCATGGGCAGCGTCAGCTGCACGGAATGGGCGCCGCTTTCGAGGGTAACCGGAAAGTCAGCCTGATAGGGCCTGCCGCTGAAGTTGGCGGGTGTGGCGGTGAGACGCACGGTCGCCGGGCCCTGACCGAGCGCGCGATAGCGAATGTCTGCTTTCAGCGCGGGGTGCATCAGCCCCTGTGACCAGTCTGACCGCAGGATGGTCTCATCCAGGGTAGCGCCTCGGCTAAGATGCAGCCTCACCGGCGCCCAGATGCCGCCCGAGTTGGCGTCCTGTCCTTGCGGCGACCAGGCCCCGCCGGGACGCGTGTCATGCTGGTTAAGGATCCCCTTCATGACCGTTTTATGCAGCGGCCAGATCTTATTGGGATCTTCGTAAGGGCTGTCCACCCTGACCACCAGTCGGTTGTGACGTTGTAACGCTTGACTGGCATCCAGCGAAAAGCGCTGAAAATAGCCCTCATGCTGGCCGAGCGGCTGGCCGTTCAGGGTGACCTCGGCCAGGTAGTCGACGCCGTCAAACACCAGAGTGCTCATTACGTCGGGCGGCTGCACGGGCAGGGAAAACGCGTGCTTGTACCACAGCGCGCCCTGGTGATCGTACCCGGCGCTGTACCAGTTGGCGGGGACCTGAAGCGGGCGCCAGCCTGATGCGGCAGGACGCGCGCTATTATTGGCGTCCTGAACCTGCCATTCTCCGGCCAGAGACCAACTGACCGGCGCAGAGTTCGCCACCGTATGGGTGGTCAACAGGGCAATGAGCAGCGCGCAGTTGCGAGCGATCATGCGTTTACCCCGCGCGCGTTGAGCCACGCCATCAGGCGCAGCGATTCCTTTTGAAGCTGCTGGTTTAGCGCCGCAAGCTGTTGCCCCTCCAGCGTGTGCGCCTCGCTCTCCAGCGCCTGCAGCTGACGGGCGAGTCGCCCGAAATCCAGCGTGACGGCTTCTCCTCGCAGCTTGTGGGCGGCGCGGCGCAGCGCTTCACGATCGTCGCTGTCGATAGCCAGGGTGATGGTCTTCATGGCCTCCTCCAGCCCTTCGCCAAACAGGGCCAGCAGCTCCTGGACCAGAGCAGGGTCGTCAGCACACTGCTTCAGCAGACGTGCTTCATCCGGGAAGGCAGAAGGGTCATCGTGGCGCGGGAGCACGCGAGCAATCTCCTCAGCGAGACGCTCCTGGCTGATGGGTTTGGCAATGTAGCCGTCGAAACCCATCTGAAGACAGCGCTCTTTATCCCCCTGCATGGCGTGTGCCGTCATGGCGACGGTGGGCTGAGCCGGTCCGGGCCGGGCGCGTTCTTCTTCACGCAGCAGGCGAATGGCGGTCTCACCGTCCATCTCTGGCATCTGAAGATCGATCAGCAAAACGTCCCACACGCCCGCGCGCCAGCGTTCCAGCAGTGCGACGCCATTATCGACGATCTGACAGGTGTGCCCGAGCCGCTCAAGCAGGCGCGCGGCGACCTTCTGGTTGACCAGATTATCTTCCGCAAGGAGGACCCTGAGCCCGGCTGTGTCCGGCGCGACGGTGGCTGCGGGCGCGCTTTCACTCACCTTCCTTGGCGTACGTTCAAACGCCGCGGCAATCGCCTGATGCAATTCATTCTGGGCGATAGGTTTATGCAGGTAGTTCTGGATACCGATCCGCTTCAGCATATTGATATCAAAATGTCGGCTCATGGAGCTCAGCATGATGATATGGCTCTCAGCAACCTGTGGCAGCACCGAAAGTTCGAGAGCCAGCGACACGCCGTCCATATCCGGCATCTGCGCGTCCAGCAGGATCAGGGGCCATGCCGTTCCGGTTTTAACCCGGTTGATGGCCTCGCTGGCATTATTAACGCAGGTGGGTTTCAACCCCATCTGGCTAAGCATGGCGGCCAATAGCCGCAGGTTGGTCGCGTTATCATCAACCACCAGCACGGGTTCCCCGTTAAAGCGATGGCTATGCCGGCGTTCCTCCGGGCCAGGCGCCTGGGCCGCAAGCGGTAGCACGAAGGAAAATTCGCTGCCTTTCCCCGGCTCGCTGGAGACCGTTAATTCGCCGCCCATCGCCGCGACCAGTCGCGCAGAGATGGTTAGCCCGAGCCCCGTACCGCCATAGCGGCGGGTGGTAGAGTTATCCGCCTGGCTGAAGGCTTCAAAAATGGCTTTCTGCTTATCTGCCGGAATGCCAATGCCGCTGTCGCACACCCGGAAACGCCATCGATCCGTGTTATCCGCGGGCTCAACAATCAGGATAACTTCACCCTGATGGGTAAACTTCAGCGCGTTACCCAGCAGATTGGTCAGGATCTGGCGCAGCCGCGCGCCGTCGACAAGCAGCACGTCGGGAACGTCGGGCGCAATATCGACCAGCAGCTCAATGCCTTTTTCGCTCGCCCCCGGCATGTGGGGGCGAATAAGCGACTGAATGAAGGGGCGGACCGGGACGGGCTCCGCCTCCAGCTCCACTTTACCGGCTTCAATCCGGGAAAAGTCGAGAATGTCGTTGATGATATGCAGCAAAGACTGGGCAGAACTCATCACCAGCGTCAGGTAATCGCGCTGATCGGCGCTGAGCGCTGTATCCAGGCACAGTTGAGTCATGCCAATAATGCCGTTCATGGGGGTGCGAATTTCATGACTCATATTCGCCAGGAATGCGCTTTTTGCCTCATTGGCTTTTTGTGCCTCAATGGCTGAGGCGAACGCCTGAATTTCAGCCTCCTTACGGCGCGTAATATCCTGCAGCGTGCCAATCACGCGCTCGGCGTTTCCCTCAATGGAGAGCGTGACCACCTGGCCGGAGAGCAGCATCCAGCGCAGACCTTCGGTAGGGTGATGCACGCGAATTTCACATTCAAAGACCGGACGATGATCCTGCTTCGACGCGTGCAGCGCCTTGCGCAGCGCAGCGCGATCGTTCTCGTGGACCTGATTGAGCAAAAAACGCACCGGATATCGCCACTGGGTGCGCGACTGGCCCAGCATGGCAAGCAGGGTATCGTTGACCTGGAGCGTGTCGCCAGAAACCTGCCAGTCCCAGATCCCGATATGGATGGATTCCGCCGTCAGCAGAAAATCGTCATGCAGCTGATGACGTGCCCGCTGTGCTTCATCCAGCTCCGTGACATCGCTGTGCAGGCTGACAATGCCACCGTCCGCAAGGCGCTGGTGCTGGACGAAGATCCGCCGCTGGCCTGCCTGCCGCACTTCGCAGTGTTTATCCTGCCGACAGTTGCGCACGATCGACTCGCGCAGCGTCAGGCGAAGGCCGGGATCTACGTTGTAAACGGCGTCGATAAAGCGTTCCGCCAGCGACTCCAGCGTTGTACCCACCTTCAGCCACGGGGTAATGACCGGATAAAAAAGGGCCACGTTGTGATTCCAGGCCTGCAGGCGTTCTTCGCGGTCATAAATCATGACGGCGGCCGGCAGCGCGTTAAGATCGTACGTGAATGCGCTCATCGTGATCCTCCTACGCGCGGTAGTGCAGTTCTGCCTGTCGGCGCAGGTATTCCAGCCCGGGCGCGATCGCCATGGCCCAGGCCGTCAGGATCTCATCGTCGCACTGCGGATCGCGCAGGCTCACCGCGTTCAACATCGCTTCGCGCCACAGGGCGAAAAAACGCGGCGGGAGGTGAAGACCGTCGTCACTTTGCTCCCGCGCCAGCCGCTCGAGAAAATCAGGCACGATTAACGCGCCGTCTACCGCAAGCATGGCGAAGAAACTCTTAAACAGAGTCTGCTGACCCTCGCTATCCGGCAGGCGAGAAAAATGCTGCTCCGTCTCGGGTGACATATGGACGAATGCGTCATAGAACGTCTGAAAAAACGCCGTTTTATCATTATCCGGAAAGACGCGGTTAAGACTGGATTCAAACAGATCGCGGTAAAATTTCACGGCGTC
This sequence comes from Enterobacter sp. BIDMC92, assembly GCF_001030225.1. Lineage (NCBI taxonomy): Bacteria > Pseudomonadati > Pseudomonadota > Gammaproteobacteria > Enterobacterales > Enterobacteriaceae > Enterobacter > Enterobacter sp. BIDMC92. The sequence continues at coordinate 2,394,083 of NZ_KQ087598.1, read as the reverse complement.
CTCCTTACGGCATTTTCGCCCGGTATACAGTGCCCGACGGGCGTATAGTCATCTGCCACACGGCGCGTAAAGTAGCTCTCTTTTTTAGCCCGGCGGGCGTCAAACAGGGGGCCCGCGTTGTGTTTAAAGAACAGGGCTTCCAGCACCGTGGCATTGGTGGAAAGGGTGAGCGCAGCGTTAGTATCGCCCGTGGCTTCCTGGCGGCCTTCGTACCAGCCTTTTTGCGGATCGTTAAGATGCTTTGTCACCGACATCAGCACGTCGGTGTACGGGGTGTCCCACAGGGCCCACAGGGCAAAGACCGCTTTGGTCGACACCTGTGCGAAACGGGTGTAGTCCCGGCCATCGTCACCGACAGAGTTCCAGGCATAGCCATTTCCCCAGACCGTATCCTGGATATGCCAGGGCGCCTGCGGGAGCGAGAAATCTGCCCTGGCCGTCAGGATCTTATCGGTCTCCCAGCGGCTCTTCTGGCTCAGCCAGACGTTTTCGGCCTGCTTGCGCAGGTGCTTTTGCCGATCGGCCGCAACGCCTTCGGGCTCCCAGCCAAACTCCAGGCCCGGAAGCATATAGGGAAGGGTGGTGATCAGGGAGGGCTGCCACGTGGTGCGCGGATCCCGGGCATCGACGGCCAGACGCCGCTGGGCGATGATGACGTGGTGCGCCGGGGGCGTAAACGCTTTCTCCGGGGAAAACCCCCACAGCTGAAACGCCGTTGCGGCATATTCGCTCTCGCCCAGGCGCAGCTCCTCGCGCACCACCGGCTGGCCGTTTTGCAGGGAAGATGACCACAGTTCGCCTTCGCCGTCGATGACCGGACAGAAATTCCAGCGCAGGATGATTTTATCGAGGTATTCGCTGTACTGCGGTTCCCGCTCTGCGGTGAGGCGCAGGGCGAGCATCAGACGCGCCATGTCGCGCGCGGACCAGCCATTTTTAACGGGCTTGCCGCTAAAGTCGATCGGCGTCGCCGTCTGGCTGGAATAGAGTCGACCGGGCGTCCGGGCCTCGGTCAGCATCATGCGGTTGAGGGTGCCCATCAGCCGCGTCAGGCGAGCATCATACTCGGCCTCCTCAATCAGCCCCAGCTCTTTGGCCGCCAGCAGGGCGATAAGCGTATCGCCCATTTGCCAGAGCGTGACGCGGGGCTGTTTGTCGCTGCCGTTGACCAGCCCGGTTTGCGGCTGGGTATTATTGACGAAATAGCGCCAGGCGATCGCCGCCCACGTCTGCTCTTCCGGCGTCAGGGCGGCAATACGCGCGCTGGAGTGCCAGCCGCCACTGATGAGCCAGCGCCAGCCTGCGCCCTGATGGGCAAACAGCGCAAAGACGATCGCGCCTGCAAGGAGTAATCCCGCAAGCCCTCTGGCTAAGGTTTTAAGCATTGCGCAGTCACCGGAGGCAGTTTAACGGGCTCGTCCGCGCTGCATGACGCGCACTGACAGGCCTGACAGGCGGGTTTGGTACGCTGCGTGACGCCGGTCCGGTCGCACCAGTTTTTTACGGCCGGTGTGCTGGTCAGGAACGGGCGACTGCGCAGCGCGTTGTTCTCTTCAAACTGATCGAGCAGCTTTTGATCCCACAGCGACGGCGCAAAATCCTTGCTCTTCGGGTTGTCGGTGTTGAAGGCCAGCAGTTTTCCCTCTTTTTTGAACAACAGGGCCTCCAGCATGATGCCGTTATTGTTCGCGGTGAACTCTTTGATCGGCCCGTCACCGTTTTCATACAGCCCTTCGTAGTAGCCTTTTCCCTCTTCGTTGGCATTCTCAATGGTGTTCAGCAGGCGGTCGGTATAAGGGGAGTTCCACAGCACCCACATGCCCAGCGCCGCCTTCAGCGAAATCGCGGCAGCGTTAGGGACGAACTGGCCCTTATCGGTAATGGTGTTCCAGTTGTATCCGTCGCTGAAGACGGTGTCATAGACGAAGTAAGGCGCCTTATCGAGCTGGTGCTCGGAGCGCGCGGTCAGGACGCCGGTAATGGTATAGCGGTTCTCCTGAGCCTGATAAACCCGGTCAGCAAAGTTTTTCATCCACGTCAGGGAGTAGTCGCGCGGGGCGTTATCCCGGTCGGTCGGTTTATCAAAGCCGAACTCCAGCCCGTAGAGCAGGTAGGATTCTGTCACCACGTAGTTATGCTGCGACGTGTTGCGCGGGTCGCGCGTATCGTACGGGACCAGCACGCAGTAGATTTCGGCCAGCTCGTAAGGCTGCGGACTGCTGGCTTTGCAGGTATTGAACCCCCACAGCTGGAAACCGGCCGCGCCGTACTCTTCATAGCCCAGTCGACCTTCCTGAACGTACTTCGGCTGGCCGTTCTCCAGATAGGCCCCGTACAGCGTGCCGCAGGGGTCGATCGCGTGACTGAAATCCCAGCCGAGCACCACGTTATCAATGCTGTTGCCGTATTCCGGGTAACGCTCCTTGATGATTTTCAGCCAGACCAGCATTCGCCCGATATCCAGTGCCGAGAAGCCAATTTCGCCGGGCTTGTTGGTGTAGTCCACCTTCTGGCCGCTGATGGTGTTATAGGCCTTGTTGGGCAGCTCGTTGCGAAACAGTACCAGGGTGTTTAACGTGGCGAGAAACTTCAGCATCCGGCGGTCAAATTCCGCTTTATCAATGATCCCCAGCTCGCGCGCCGCCGTAAGGGCGGCCAGATAGGAGGCGCTGTCCCACATGGTGGTGGAGGGATATTTGTTGACCGCATTCACCAGACCCGTCGTGGGCTGATAGTTGGTGACGAAATACTGCCAGGCGTTTTTCGCGATGGTCATCTCTCGGGCGGTCAGCTCGCCGCTGCGCGGGGAGTAACCTGATGCAGGGAGCTCGGTATCCGCACGCACGGTCGATAGCGCCAGCCAGCAGATCGTTATTCCCGTGAGCAGGTGGAAAAGGATCGGGGATCGTGGCTTCATGGCGTTGCTCCTGCTGAGGGGGAAGTGTAGAGGCAGGCCAGACAGAGCATCTGGCCATGCGCGATGTAAGACAGACTTTCCAGCACAATGGCGTTGGTATCGGCGTCCACGACGTCATTGACGCTGTTGTTGAGATTTAACCCGCGCTGCCAGCCTTTACCCGGCACCTGAAGCGCCAGAACCTGCTGGCGCAGCGCTTCGCTCCAGCTGTTGCGGAAAAGGGCATACCAGGCAAACGCGGTGCGGGTGGAGGTAATCGCCACTTTCTCCGGCACCTCGTCGCGCAAGTTGCGGGCCTGTACCGGCTGCCTGTCCGGCAGATCGTTAACGTAATCCGGCGCGGGTTCGGCATAATCCGTGCTGACGGGGGGTTTTGGCGTGCGCAGGCCATGACGCCGCTGCTGGATCTGCATAATCCGCCACGCAATTTCAGCGCTCTGCGCATCAAAGCCCAGCTCAAGCCCGGTTAACAGATAGGGGAGACTGATCAGCGAGGTTTGCTTGCCCCAGGGCGTGCGAAGCCCTTCATCGGGCACCATTACGCCATCCAGATCGATCATCTTTTGCCCTTCAGGGGGATTGGTCACCGCGAGGCCTGCCGCGCTGTCTATCAGACGCAGCGTATGGCTGGCATAGAGACGGTAGCCAAAAGTGTCCCGCTGTTCATCGTCGGCCAGCGTCCAGTGGTGGAGCGGCACCGCCGCCTGGCTTTGGGTGCTATTTTCAATCAGCGCCGCGGTGCGCCACACGCTCAACAAATCGCGGATGGCCGCCGCGTGCTGGGGATAGCGCCAGAGCAGGGTCTGTAATGCCGACAGCAGCCGGCTCAGACCAATTGCGGAGGCGTCAGGTTTGCCAAGGATCTTGAGCGTGTCCGCATGGTAATAGGCGGCGGGGAGACCTTTGTCATTGAGCGGCAGTTGCCCCAGCGTGAACACGGCGGTGCTGACCCTCTCATCAAACTCATCGGCGGAAATGATATTGAGCTGCTCTGCGGCAGCGGTCGCAAACAGGTAGCTTCCCACGCTCCAGAGGCTCAGCCAGGGTTCACCGTCGCTGGCATTCGCCAGGCCGTTTGGCTGGGTATTGTTCACGTAGTATTGCCAGGCGACCCGCGCCCAGATGGCTTCGTCATAGGTCAGCGCCCGTTTTGTGGGCAGCGGCGGGAAGTCTTTACTGAGCGCGATGCCGCCGCTGCTTTCCACGCGCGTGGGCATCTGTTTCTCCACCCAGACCACAATGGCAAAGCCGATCAGGAAGCCGAGCAAAATGGTGAGGTAGCTGCGCGCGGGCAGCAGGGCGTCACGTATCCTCATTGGGTGACCTCGTCCTCTTCAGCGGGCGTCCACATGGCCGCGAAAATCAGCGGCAGCATGGCGGCGATGTTCACTCCTCCCCAGAAAATATTGATGACGTAGCCGGAGGGGTCGTCCACCTGTCCACGCGCCACCTGAATACCGCCCCAGATAAGCCCTGCGAGGGTCAGCACCACGATGGCAATCTGCGGCTTCACCAGGTAGAGAAAACGGCCCGTCTGCCGCTCTTTTGGCGTGACGTGAAATTTGATCTGTTCGCCCCGCAGCACCGTATTGAGCGCGCGCAGGTTCATGGAAAAGAAGGAGAGGTATGAGGCCCTGCCATCCCAGGCCGAGATCCCCCAGGTGCCGAACATAAACGCCAGTTCAGAGAAGATAAAAAACGGGAGAAAGTGGAGATAGAACGGCGTCGACCAGGCGGACACCGGCGGAATGCCGGTGAATAGATAGATAATGGGTGAAATCAAAAACACCGTGTTCCACACGCAGGCCATGTAAGACCAGAAGGTGGTGGCATACATCAGCGTCTGGGGGAGTGAAAGCCTGAAGCGGCGACGGCTGAAGATGTTGTCATGAAACAAAATATCCAGCGAGCCGGCGGCGTACTTAAAGCGCTGGATCATCCAGGTGAGCATATCCTGCGGAGAGAGCATCTTCGACTCAACCCGCGGATGCATAACCGAGCGCCAGCGTCGTGCGGCGTCGCCGTGCAGCAGCACCGAGGTGTAAATATCTTCCGAGACGTGGAATTTGTAGGGGGTAAGCTCGGTGTCAAACGCCACGTGCGGACGCATTGCATTCTGCAGTGCGTCCCGGGTCTCCTCATCGCGAATGTCGCGCGTATGACGATGGATCTCCTCTTCGACGGACCAGACATAGCTTCTCAGCGCGGCCTGCATGACCGCCTCGCGACGGTGAATGGACGCTGCGCCGCAGCAGAAAGCCGCGTTCGCCCAGTTGCGCCGCCGCAGGATCACGTCATAGAACATGCGCGGATCGTTAAAAAACGGGTCGCGGCCAATCGTGATCGGGCCAACACACTTTTGAATCAGCCAGCCCAGACCGTAGCCCACTTTTCCGGCTTTTCGCTGGCCCCAGCGCGACAGGTTTTCTCCTTCCGGAAGATCGAAGAACCACTGCGGCGTCTGTACCCAGGCCACGTCCGGATCGCGAAAATAGCCCAGCGTATGGCTGAGCAGGGTGGGAAATACCCGGGTGTCGGCGTCGCAGATAACAATAAAATCGCCGTCGGTTTGCTCAAGGCCGTTGCGAAGGTTGCCGGCCTTAAAGCCGATGTTGGTCTGGCGAGTGATATAGTTAACGCCTTCTTCTTCACAGACGGCTTTCATCTCCGGGCGGCGGCCGTCATCAAGCACGTGGATGCGGTAGTCAATCGGGAACGGGTAAGTCATCTTCAGAGCATCGCGAATGGACAGCCTGACCAGCTCGGTGTCTTCCGAGTAGGTGGCAATGAACAGATCCACCTTGACGGGACGGGGCTCTACGGCCTCTTCTGGCGACAGGCATTCGTTAATTTCGCCGGGCGGCGGACTCTGAGGAGGATCCTGTTCTTTCCACAAATTGATGGTAAACAGCACGGTGCCAATCCACGCCAGGGTTTCGGCGAGGACCAGCGGAATGGCATACCATAATGCGTCAGTATTCAGGGAGGCGGTCCAGCGCCAGTAAATATAATTGGCACCCAGAATAAGTGCCGCGACCGCTAACACCTGCCAGGTGATCATTACCCAGCGAGGTGTTGTTAACGGTTCCGGAGGACGACGATGTTCAAAACGGGAAAAATAAAAATCCATAGTTCCGGCGTTCCTGATTCCGTGAAAATGCAGACCCATTCTGCTGCGCAGACAGTTTCCCAAAAGCGAAAGAAAATAGCGATTAAACAAGATTTAAGATAAGTGTAGAACGCCGAATAAAAGTGTCCAGCCACGTTTTTATTATTATTTAGCGGTGATTAATTCGGTTTAAATTCTGCTTAATGATGTTTCATCCGCCGTCGATAAATTGCGGTTACCATTCCTTTAGGCTATCTAATTTATTTAGACCTTAATTTTCGCTTTCAGGCAAAGGACACCCTATGAGCCATGTTGCGCCGTCGGTAGCGCAAGAAGATGACGCTAAATCAACAGCATGGCGTTATGCCGTAGCAGGTGCACGGGACCTGAGAATTGACTTTATGCGCGGCATAGCCCTCGTCATGATGGTCGTGGCGCATACGGAGGTCATGTCGGTATTTAATATATTCTCCTGGGAACGTTTTGGGCTAACAACCGGTGCAGAAGGCTTTGTCATTCTCTCGGGGTTTATGCTTGGCATGCTGAATCGCGCGCGTCTGCAAAAAGTGGTTTTACTCACGGTTTCCTGGGGGCTTTATCTCAGGGCGTGGAAAATATATCGCGTAAATATCATTATCATAGTGTCATTTATTCTCCTGGCCTATATCCCACATATTAATGTGTTCGAGGTCACCCATTTTACCGACCGTTTTTCGGGTGAAAGTTGGTCGCTTTATCCGGTTACGCCTCAAATAAAAGAGACCTGGTTCAACATTATCCTCTATTTGCAGATTGGCCCTCATCAGACGCAAATTCTGGGGCTGTATATCTTTTTGCTGCTACTCAGCCCGCTATTTTTGGGGATGCTGCAGAAAGGCAAAGTGTGGTGGCTGCTGGGGCTGTCGCTGCTGGTGTACAGCCTGTGGCAGCGATGGCCGCTTCGGCTGACGCCGTCGGAATTCGAATTTGCCTTCCCGCTGCTCGCCTGGCAGTTCATCTTTGTGCTGGGCATGGCCAGCGGCTGGTATAAAGCCGAACTGCTCTCTTTCGCCCGGACGCCTCCGGGGAAAGGGGTGGTAGTGGCGCTGGTCATGGTGTCGCTGGTGCTGGGATTTGTCGCCCAGAACCATACCAACCCGTTTATGCCGCCCGCGCTGCTGATGCACGTCATCCCGCCTGACAGCTTCAATTCGTTTTATCACACCTGGGCGGCGAAGAACGGGCTGGGCCCGGTGAGGGTGTTAAACGATATCGCCCTGATGGTCACCGTCTACCTGGTGCTGACGTATTGCTGGACGCCGCTCAATCGCCTGCTGGGATGGTTCCTGATCCCGCTCGGCCAGCACTCGCTTTATACCTTTATTTTGCATGTGTACGTGGTGCTGCTAGTGAGCCAGTTCATCACCTTCGACTTATGGCGACATGCCTGGATAGAGAACACGTTAGTGCATGCGGCGGCACTGGGTATTTTGTGGCTGATGGCAAAATACGACGTCGGCGCACGCTGGATACCTAACTAAGGATGGCGGTTATGCGCGAAAAATGGCTTCTGGCGGGCGTGCTGCTCGCCGCGATCCCCGCCGCAGAGGCGGCGAAAAGCAGTGAAAATGAATCCCTGCGCGATAAGAACGGTGAACCTGTTCAGGCTGGCGTCTTTACCAGCCGCTGGGGGCGCCTGTTCTCGGGTAACGATAAGAAATTCTCAGGTGCGCTGAGCTTTAGCTCGGGACTGAAAGAGCAGTGGATGAGCATTCCTAACAGTTCAGACACCGCCACGGAAAAGAAAAAGATTAACCAGACGCTGAATCTCAGCCTTCAGTATTCCCCCTACAGCTTCTGGTTTGCCAACATTACGTCCCGACTGCCGGTCAGAGACACCAGCCGCTACACCGCCGATTTTCGCTACAGCTTCGGCTACGATGACTGGCACGCCAACACCGTCAGTCTGGTTTACAGCAACTACGGCGATAACCATTTCTGGACATCGGGCAGCCGACGACACACCTATTTTGAACAGGGCGCCTTCACGCTGGCCTATAAGTTTTCGCTACCGAAACCGGTCGAAAACACGCTCCTGATTAATAAAGGGGATTCCATCATTTGCCAGGTCGGGTACAGCTGGGTGCCACGCTACTACGACCTCAGCAGCGATGACATCCGCAAAAATAAAAACGTCATGCTCGGCGGCTGTGGCTACACCTTCAAACAACATTTCTTCGTTCGCGCGACGGCATTCTGGTTCCCGGACAGCAGCCAGCAGCAGCCCTGGAACGGCGATTACAGCTACAGCTTCGGTTATGCCGGCTATACGCCGGGTTCGTTCTCCATCCAGTACGCGAACTATGCGGGAACGCGCTATCCGGGGCACGGCAACGGGAATGCAAAATTCAGGGAAGGGACCGTGAGCCTCATCTGGTTCTTACCGCTTTAGGAGGGATGTATGTCGGCGCTGCACGTGTTAATCGTTGAAGATTCGCTGATTTATCGTCGGTTACTCTCCCGAATGCTCACCCAGTGGGGGTATATCGTGAGCGAGGCGGAAAATGGCGTCGCCGCGCTGGAAATACTGTCCAGCCAGCCGATCAGCATGGTGATAAGCGACTGGGACATGCCGGAAATGGACGGACTCACGCTCTGTCAGACCATCCGCAACCGTCAGTTTGGCCACTACGTCTATGTCATTCTGCTCACGGCACGCGAAAATGCCGGGGATTTAACGCAGGGCTTTGATGCCGGAGCCGATGATTTTTTAAGCAAGCCGGTCGAGCAGGATGAACTGCGGGCGCGTCTGCACGCCGGGGGCCGTATTTTAACGCTGGAAGCGACCCTCGCGGCGCACAACAAGCGCCTGAGTGAAGCGTTGCATCAGATTGAACAGGATCTTGAACTCGCGGCGCGCGTTCAGCACTCCGTGCTGCCTTCGCACCGCTTACGCTTTGGGAACTACTTTTCCGACTGGCTTTTCTTACCGTCTGCGTGGGTCTCAGGCGATGTGTTCAATATTTTTCCACTCGATTCTCACATTGGGTTCTATTGCGTGGATGTGTCCGGTCACGGCGTGGGGGCCGCGATGATGTCCCTTGCGGTGGCGCGTCAGTTCTTACATGGCCGGGTGGTAGACCGTTTTTTGTTTACCGATCAGGGCGGTATTCAGTCCCCTGCGGAGGTGATCAGGATCCTGAACAGCCGCTTTTGCAGTGAAGAGAGCGACATTACCAGCTATTTCACCATTATCTACGGGGTGATCGACCCCGAGAGCGGACGAGGGGTGTTGTGTCAGGCCGGGCATCCTACTCCCGTCATTGTGAACGCAGACAGCGCCGTCACGTCCGTGGGCGATGGCGGCCCGCCGGTCGGCCTGATCCCAGACCTGAGCTGGGAGGATGTCGCGTTTACCCTCAATCCGGGGGATCGCTTATGCTTATTCAGTGACGGTATTACGGAGTGTGAGAACGTCAGCGGTGAGCAGTTTGGCCCGCAGCGTCTCGAACGCTGGCTTCATGACCATGCCCGACTTCCGGTTGACCAGCTCCTGGCGCGGTTCGGTGACCACCTGACCGGCTGGCGCAACGCAAATCGTGATGAACCGACCGCCTTAACCGATGACGTTTCACTGCTCGTGATCGAGCGTCAGGGAGAAAAGAATGATTATTCACACTGAACGACTACCGCATGCCAACATTCTCACGCCCGCAGTCCGGCGGCTGGATGCCTCCGTTGCCGCGACGTTTAAAGCGTCCGTGACGGAAGAAATTGGCGACGATCGCAAGGCTTTGATTGTCGACTTCAGCAAAGTGGATTTTATCGACAGCAGCGGGCTGGGAATGCTGGTGTCGTTGTTTAAGCTGATGAACGGGAAAGGCGACATGGCGCTGTGCTCTCTGAACCCTGGGATCATGAATATGTTCACCTTGACCCGCATGGACCGCATATTCCGCATCTATCCGGACAAAAGCAGCGCGCTTGCGCAGCTGGGGCAGTAGATGCAGACGCCGGTGCAGGCAGAATTTCCGGCGGTGCTCGGTTCCCTGACGCCGCTGGCCTGCTGGCTGGAAGCGCGGCTGAGCGAGCTTCCCGTAGATGATGAGTGGCGTTTCGCGCTCGATCTCGCCGTTTGTGAGGTGGCGACGAATATCATCCGGCACGCGCTGCATGAGGATGCCTCGCGCACATTCAGCGTACGTTTCGATATCCGCGACAGCGACGTCTGCATTGTTTTTACCGACGCGGGTGACGCGTTTCCGCTGGCGCGGCTTGAGGCCGCCAGGCGAGACCGTTTTTGTGAAATCTCGCCGCTGCTGGAGAGCGGCAGGGGGCTGATGCTCATTTTGCTGAGCGTCGATCGTTTCACTGTGGAACGCGTGACGGGTGAAAACATCGCCACGCTTGAAAAGAAAATCAGCGTATGATCCGTGGGCCATACGCGTGGTGTTTTTATTTCGCGTTGCCAGCAAACAGCTCCGGCGCCCACGGACGCGGATCCACCTCCATAAACGGCGCGCGCTCGAAACGATCCTTCAGCGCCCACGGCACCGTGCAGTCGAAGATCGTCTTGCAGGAGATGCCGTTTCCGCGAATCGAGGTGCTGTAATCCGGCGACTGGGACGGATCCAGCTGGTGGCCGCGGATCCCAGGAATATTGGTGATGCTCACATCGCCCTGCATGCGGGTGGTCATCGCCCACAGGATGTCGTCGCTGTCGAAAATATCCACGTCCTCGTCGACCAGAATAATGTTCTTCAGCTCCGAATAGGTGGCTAAGGCGATAAGCGCCGCCTGGCCCTGACGTCCTTCGTCTGACGGCTGGCGTTTTTTCACCTGCAATATCCCGAGGAACTTGCCGCCGCCCGCGGTATGGGCATAGACGTTTTGCAGGAAGCCCGGAATAGCCTCCTCTACGGCATTGCGGATGCTGGCCTCGGTCGGCAGTCCGGCCAGCGTGGTATGTTCTTCCCCCGGTCCCACCAGCGTTTGCAGGATCGCGTGGTTTCGCATGGTCACGGCTTTCACTTTGATCACCGGCAGGGAGGGATTCGCTTCGCCGCAGTAGCCCGGGAACTCCGGCATCGCGTGGCCGGTATTGGTGTGCTGATCCTCTCTCACGCGCACGCCCGGCAGCAGTTCACCTTCGATGATGATCTCCGCTCGCGCGATGGCTTTCTCTTTGACCGCCACGCCCTGTACCAGCTCAACCGGCTGCTGGCGCAGCGCCCCGGCGACGCCCAGCTCGTTGTAGCCAAACGGCGTGGTAGGGGCCTCAAAGCACGCGCCGATGTAGATGGCGGGGTCGAGACCCATGTTGATCGTCACCGGCAGCGGCTTTCCGGCATCCTCCGCCTTTTTGCGGAAGACTTCGATATGGCGCCCGGCGGCAAGGAACATGGAAAGCTCGTCGCGCTCCTGAACGCAGAGGCGGTGGATGGTGACATCCGTCAGCGAGCTGTCTTCCGGATCGCTTGCCAGCACCAGCCCCAGACAGAAGAACGGACCCGCATCAATCGGCGTGTTGGTTGGGGCCGGAAGCAGCTTGCGAAGGTCGAAGTCAGGATCGTCAGCGTAAAAGACCTGCTCCTGGCAGGGGGCCTGGGAGGCCGGAACGACAACCGGCGCAACCGGCTTTTTCACCGCCTGGCCGACGTGCTTTGCCAGTTCCGAAGGCTCACAGCCCAACAGCAGCGCCGCGCGCTCGCGGCTGGCGTGCATGCCCACCAGGATGCGGGAGTGCGGATAGCCCTTCACGCTGTTGAACATCATCGCCGGGCCCGTGCGGGTCGGACGTTTGACCGTGCCGCCTGCGCCAATATGGCGGTAGACGCCCGCCAGTTCCGCGTTGGGGTTGACCGGACGATCGGTTTCAATGTACTGCCCTTCGTGGCGCTGCAGTAAGGCGATGGCGCTGCGGAGATCGTTAATCTGGTTTTCCATATTTTCCTCCCTCGGTTGAATACCTCCATTTTTATGGCAATGACCAATAGCATCAATTGCATCATTACTGTTAAATTGATAAGTAAATTAATATCAATTCAGGAGGTCGTCTCGTGCAGTTTCGCCAGATGCGCCACTTCATCGTCGTGGCCGAAGAGCTCCATATGCACCGGGCCGCGGAGCGTCTGAACATGGCGCAGCCGGCGCTGAGCCAGCAGATAAAGGCCCTGGAAGAACGTTTAGGCGTCACGCTTTTCAGCAGGGCGAACCGCCGCTTGACCCTGACGCCCGTGGGCGAAGCATTTCTCGTGAAAGCCCGGCTTGCCATCTCGCTGACCGAACAGGCGGTGCTGGACGCCAGACAAACGGCACGGGGCGAGCAAGGTGTGTTAAACCTCGGGTGCGTGTCGAGCGCGATGTTTGACGGCAGGCTACCCGCTGCGCTGCGCCAGATGCACCGCCGCTGGCCCGCCATTACCATGTCGCTGATAACGGGAAATGTGCAGACGCTCTACGCCGCCGTGCAGAGCAACCAGCTGGATGTGGCCATCATCCGCGCGCCGCTGCCGTCGCTGCCGGACGATCTGCAAAGCCGGCCATTCACCTCGGAGAAAACGGTGCTGGCGCTTTATCGTCAGCATCCGCTGGCCGGGTCCGCCGCGCTGACGCTCTCGTCGGTGAAAGACGAAAAATGGATCTCCCTGCGCGACCCGGAGGGAATGGGGCTGGAGCAGTACTTCTATGACGCCTGCAGCGGAGCGGGCTTTCAGCCGGACGTGGTGCAAAATGCGACCGACGTGCCCACGGTGATAAGCCTGGTTTCGGCGGGGTTTGGGCTGGCGCTGCTTCCCGCGTCGGCAAAGGCGGTGAGCGTTGAGAACGTCGTCTACGTGGACATCCTCGACCGACTACGGGAGAGCGAGCTCACCCTGGTTTGCCACCGGATTATTCGCTCAGAGGTGCTTAAAAAGTTTCTGGTTACGCTCGATCACACCTGACGTCCAGCCGCCCGCAGCAACTGCTCGCGCAGCCAGGCGTTCGCCGGGTCCTGGCTGTTTTTCGGGTGCCAGTACATGTTGATGGTAATCGGCTGTAGCGGCAGCGGCGGCGCAAAGAGATCCAGCGTGCTGGCAAACTGCTTCAGCATTCGTTCCGGCAGGGTGCATACCAGGTCGGTACCGGCAACCAGCGCAGGCGCCACGGCGTAGCTCTGCGTGGACATGGCAACGTGTCGCTGGTGGCCCAGCCCGGCGAGGGTTTGATCGACAAAGCCGGTGAACGGATCCCCCGCCGACGACACCACCAGATGAGAAAGCGCGCAGTAGCTTTCCAGATCCAGCGGACCTGTCCCGCGCGGATGGCCTTTACGCTGGGCGGTGGCAAACGCGTCGTCGAGGAGTTTGCGCCTCACCCACCCGTCATGGGCGCCCGCGCTTACGCCGATGTAGATATCCACATCCCCGTTTTCCAGCTGCTGGGGCAGTTCGGCCATCTCGGGCAGGGCGAAGCGCAGGCGAATACCGGGAGCATCGGTAACCACCTGGTTAAGCAGCCCGGTGCCGAGCATCAGCGCCGGGTTTTCATGCAGCGCAATAACAAAGGTCCGGCGGCTGGTTTGCGCCTCGAACGTGGTGGGGGCAAACATCGCGCTGATGCCGCGCAGCACGCTTTCCACCTGGGGCTTAAGCGCTTCCGCTCGCGGCGTAGGTAATACCCCGCGTCCATGTGGGGAGGGGATAAACAGCGGTTCGCCAAACAGCGTGCGCAGACGCGCAAGACGGGCGGACAGCGCGGGCTGGCTGATGCCCAGCCGCGCGGCCGCATGGGTGATGTTCCTGTCCTGAAGCAGGGCATCCAGCGTCAGGAGCAGGTCTATGTCCATGTCAGATATCCGCGTCATCTTATTTCGCGCTGCTGGCGTCCCGGTTGGTATAGGTCACAGGGACCCAGGCATAGCCGCCTTTCTCGCCTTTCGTCACATAGCCGATGCCCGGGAACGGCAGATGAGGCGCGGCAATGAGGTCCTTGTTTTTCACAAAGTCAGCGAACGCATGCTCGCGTACGCTTGCCGCTTTGTTCTCATCTTCATCGTAGGTGATGGTCACCGCAGGCTGCGGGAACTGGACCGCCGCGGCGTGAATGATGTCGCCGACAAAGGTGATCTGCTCGCCTTTACTTTCCAGGGTGTAGAAGGCTGAACCCGGCGTGTGTCCGGGATGAACCGTGCCGGTAAGCCCCGGAAGAATCTCCGATGTGCCGCTAAACGGCACCACTTTACCCGCGTCAAGATAGGGTTTTAAGGTCTTCTGTGCGACATCGAAGTAGTTCTTGCCGTAGCCAGTTCTCTTCTGATTGTCGTCGTTAAAGAAAAAGTCGATGTCCGGTTTACCAACGAAAACGCGCGCGTTGCTGAACACCACCTTGCCGTCTTTCACCAGGCCGCCCGCATGATCGGAGTGGGCGTGGGTCAGCAGGACTTCAGTGATGTCCTCGGGTTTTATTCCCTGCGTGGCGAGGCTCTCAACCAGACGTCCACCGGTATCAGGACCAAAGAGCTGGCCCGAGCCGGTATCCACCAGGATTTTATGTCCGGGTATCGCAATCAGAAAAGCGTTGATGGACACCTCAGCCGGGTTGGTCTGAAAGTTTTTCGCGAGCAGCGCATCAATGTTTTGCGGCGTTGTCCGGCGCAGCAGCGTGTGCAGATCCTGCGCGACGGTTCCGTCAGTAAACGAGGTGACCAGAACATCGCCGACCTGCACGCTGTAACCGCCCGCCGGTTGTTTAACGACGTGCTGCGGCGTTTCTGCAGAGGCCTGTAGCGCAGGGTAAAAAAGCAGTGAACTGGAAATCAGCGTGGAAAGAGCAAGTTTTTTCACGGTAAGCATACGAGTCTCCTTTGAAAGTGCTCATCTTACTGCTCCGTAAAATTATAAGAAGCTGCCCAGAAATGATAGGACCTATAAACGGGATGGATAGGAAACCGAAGGGCCGGGAAGGCGCACGATAGCTTTCCCGGCCCGTAAGACATTATTTTTTCAGCGGTGCGTTCCAGCTGTCCGGCGTGGCTTTGGACCATGAGCCATAAGCGGCATTAGGCAACACAATCCAGTCATTGCCGAAGTGTTCCGCGCTGGCCTCAACCAGTTCACGCTGCTGTTCGCTCGGTTTTTTGTTTTTAAACTGCACGGCGAAATCCGGCAGGCTGTCGCCGAACAGCATCACGATCTGCTGCTTTTTCAGAATGCTCTGGCGACGCTCTTCCTTGCTGACGGTATCCAGCAGCACGCTTTCGTCGGAGACCTGCGGAAGTCCGAGGGCTTTTAAGGTATTGAGCGTATCGGCTTTGTTTTCCTGCATGCGATCCGAGACATAGTAGATACGGACCTTACTTTGATTCACGTGGTCAAGAAACGCTTTCGCCCCCGGGATCAAACCGGGTTTCCCCTGTTTCTCCCAGTCGCTCCAGGTGTCCCATTTTGTATAGTCGTGGCACTGCTCTGTGTCGCGCACCAGCAGAGGCGTGTTGTCCAGTACCGTTTCGTCCAGATCCATCACCACGGCGTAATTTTCGGGCGTTTTCAGATTTTTTAATTTTTCATTGAAACGCTCGGTGGCAAACCGATATGTCTGTAGCTGCAGGGCCATAATCTCAGCCGATTTCTGCTGATAGCGCAGCGCCATTTCGTACGCTTTGGGTTCACACAGGTTGCTCTCAGCGGCCGTTGCCGTCGCACTCAGAACAGGTAATGCCAGCAGTACTGCCTTCGCCATACAATTCACACTTCTTTCCTCAACGCCTTGTTTAAAATCCGGAAAGGGTAGTGAAATTTAATGACAGATTGATGAATGCCGCGCCGCTATACCAGCATGTAATACCAGAACAGAGCGACCTCGTCTTTTTCCGGTAGGGCGTTGTAGAGATAACGATCGTATCCGCCCAGGGTAAATCCGTAGTGACGGTAAAACAGGCAGGCAGAAACGTTCACATTTTGTGTTTCAAGCCGTAATCCCGGCGCGTTTACGCTGCGGGCCCACACGTGCGCGGCGGCCATTAATTTATGCGCAGCGCCGGTTCTGCGTTTGGTGCGCTCAACGGCAATATAATCCACTGAAATAAATTTATTCCAGCCGACTGACGCGGTAATAAATCCGGCTATTTCACCGTCGTCCGTTTCCGCGACAAGAAATATGGCGTCCGGATTAACGCAGTGATTTTCAAGCGTTTGTATGTCGAGCTCGTAGGTTTTTATCCAGGGCTCGGCAACGGCTTCGATATGCAAATCACAGTGGATAAACGGCTCTCGGGCAATGTGGCTTATGATGAAAGAAAAGTCACAACATTCAAGACGAACGAGGTCGGTATTTAATCCTTTTCGAATCTGCATAGTATTCTCTGTAGTGAGTTATTTCATAAAGAATAGACGAAGCGGATAAATCCGCTGAGCTCACGCACTTTTAATCCTGAACTAAGCTTGTACTTCATTCCGCGTAAAATGTGGGTCATTCGAGGACAATGAATGGAATTCAGGACATTTCAAAAGCAGTGGGGTGCTGAGTTTATTTCCGATGACGTTGTACGTTTTCGCGTCTGGGCAGAAGGACAGAAAAAACTTACGCTTCGTCTGGCCAACGCCGACGTGCCAATGACGGCAACGGGGTGTGGCTGGTTCCAGGCAGACGTACCCGGCGTCACACACGGGACAGAATATCAGTTTGTCCTGCAGGACGGGATGACGGTGCCCGATCCCGCGTCGCGCGCGCAAAAGGGGGATGTTAACGGACCTTCCGTGGTTATCGATCCCCGGCGCTGGCAGCCCGTTAACCCGGAATGGTCCGGACGGCCATGGGAAGAGACGGTCATCTACGAACTGCACATCGGCACTTTTACCCCGGAGGGCACCTTCCGGGCGGCCATCGACAAGCTGCCTTACCTGGCAGAGCTCGGGATCACCCAGCTTGAAGTGATGCCCGTCTCCCAGTCCGGCGGTTCCCGCGGCTGGGGGTACGACGGCGTACTGCTGTATGCTCCGCACGCCGCCTACGGCACACCGGAGGATTTCCACGCGTTTATTGATGCCGCGCATGGGCTGGGGCTTTCCGTGGTGCTGGATATCGTGCTCAACCACTTCGGCCCGGAAGGGAATTATCTGCCCCTGCTGTCACCAGCGTTTTTCGATGCACAGCGCACGACGCCCTGGGGTAACGGCATCGCCTATGAGCTGGAGCCGGTCAGGCAATATATTACCGACGCGCCGCTCTACTGGCTGACGGAATATCATCTGGATGGCCTGCGGTTTGATGCCATCGACCAGATTAAAGACGCCTCGGATACGCATGTTCTGGTGGAGATAGCCGGGAAGATCCGTGAGGCGATCCCGCACCGGCACGTTCACCTGACCACGGAAGACAGCCGCAACGTGATTTTCCTGCATCCGCGCGATGAACAGGGCCACACGCCCCTGTTTACCGCCGAGTGGAACGATGATTTTCACAACGCTGCCCACGTGTTTGCCACCGGCGAAACCCATGCTTACTACCAGGATTTTGCCTTTGAACCGGAGAAAAAATTCGCCCGGGCGCTGGCCGAAGGGTTTGTCTACCAGGGCGAAGTGTCCCTGCAAACCGGTGAATCCCGCGGGGTGGAATGCCGCTCGCAGCCGCCACAGTTCTTTGTCGATTTTATTCAAAACCACGATCAGACCGGGAATCGCGCCCAGGGCGAGCGTCTTATCTCCCTGGCGGGTGCCGATAAGACGCGGGTACTGCTGGCCGCGCTGCTGCTTTCCCCCCATATCCCGCTGCTGTTTATGGGCGAGGAGTACGGTGAAACGCACCCGTTCCTGTTCTTCACCGATTTTCACGGTGAACTGGCAAAGGCGGTGCGGGAAGGGCGCGCGAAAGAGTTTACCGGCCACGCGGGGCACGATGACGACGTACCCGATCCGAATGACCTGAACACCTTTCTCCGCTCAAAACTCGACTGGCATAAAATCGCCACCGACGAGGGCAAAACCTGGCTGCGGTTTACGCGCAACCTGCTCATGCTGCGTCATCGCTATATTGTTCCGCTGCTGCAACAGAGGGGCGCCGTTGAAGGCAAGGTGGTCGCGACGGCCCCCGGCATGGTGGCGGTGAGCTGGCGCTTCCCGTCAGGGACACTCTCACTGGCGCTGAATATCGGAACCCGACCCGTCGGGCTGCCCGCGCTCGCGGGGGAGACGCGCTTTGCCTGGCCGGACGTAGACGACGTTTTACCCCCGAACAGTATTGTTGTTCGCTTTGCTGATGGAGAAGCATCGTTATGATCCCTTCCGCCACATACCGTATTCAGTTCCGTAACGGAATGACCTTTGACCGCGTCGTCGCGCTGGTGCCGTACCTGAAAGATCTCGGTATCAGCCATCTCTACGCCTCGCCGGTGTTTACCGCAACAAAAGACTCTACCCACGGCTATGACGTGACCAACCCGAATGAAATTGACCCCGCCATCGGCGGACGAGAAGGGTTTGACCGCATGGCCGCGGCGCTAAGGCAGGCCGGTATGGGGCTGATTCTGGATATTGTCCCAAACCATATGTCCACCTCGCTGGAAAACGCCTGGTGGCGGGATGTGATTGAACATGGCCCGCAGAGCCGCTACGCGCGCTATTTTGATATCGACTGGTCGCGACCGCTCACGCTGCCGTTTCTTGGCGATACCTTTGAGGTGGAGCTGGAGAAGGGAGCTATCACGCTAAAACGTGACGCTGTCACAAAAAAAGCC
The DNA here is from genome assembly GCF_001030225.1 of Enterobacter sp. BIDMC92. Classification (NCBI taxonomy): domain Bacteria; kingdom Pseudomonadati; phylum Pseudomonadota; class Gammaproteobacteria; order Enterobacterales; family Enterobacteriaceae; genus Enterobacter; species Enterobacter sp. BIDMC92. Next base: position 2,375,366 of record NZ_KQ087598.1, on the reverse strand, counting down.
GCCCTGGTCTACTATGACGCCGCATACCCGCTCAACCCGGGCACGTACAGCGAGGAGAAGAGCATTGCCGAGCTGCACGACGCACAAAGCTGGCGGCTTATGTCCTGGCGGGAAGCGCCAAAACAGCTCTCATGGCGACGCTTCTTTGAAATCACCGGGCTGGTTGGCGTCCGGGTTGAAGATGAGGCGGTCTTCGACGACACGCACCGGCTTATTCTTGATCTGGTCCATGCGGGCGTGGTGGATGGCCTGCGCATTGACCATATCGACGGCCTGGCCGATCCGCTGGGCTATCTGCAGCGCCTGCGGCAGGCAACCGGCCCCGACTGCTACATTACGGTCGAAAAAATTCTCGCGAAGGGAGAACAGCTGCCCACAGACTGGCCGGTCTCCGGCACTACCGGCTATGAGTTTATCGCCTCGCTGGCGGAGGTGCTGGTCGACGACGCTAACCTGCCGCGCCTGGAGAAAATCCACGACGAGACGCTGGGGGGCACGGTCGATCGCCACGCTGAACTGCGGGACGCTAAGGGCCTGATGACCGATCGCAATTTTGAGGGTGAATTCACCACGCTGCTCACGATTGCGGCTGACCTGGCCCAGCGCAATGACGTTGCGCTGCCGCGCGATGAGATCCGCCACGCGCTGCGCGAACTGCTTATCGCTTTTCCGGTGTACCGCACCTATGGCACTCGCGAGGGGTTAACCCCGCCGGACGTGGCGCTGCTCAACCGCGTGGTCGCCAGCGTGGAGACTTCTGAAGCGGCGCTCAGCCTGATTGTGCGCATTCTTACCGGCGACCTGCCGGAGGATTGCCGCGAGAGCGCCGCGCTGTTCAGAACCCGCTTCCAGCAGCTGACCGGGCCGCTGATGGCGAAGTCCGTTGAAGACACGCTGTTCTTTCGCCACAACCTGGAGCTGGCGCTGAATGAAGTGGGCGCCGACCCGACGCCGCGCGCGTTCTCGCTATCCCGCTTTCACCAGGAGATGCGCATTCGTCTTGCCCGTCAGCCCGACGCGCTGCTGGGTACCTCCACGCACGACACCAAGCGCGGGGAAGATGCCCGGGCGCGTCTTTATACCCTGACGGAAGCCCCGGAACAGTGGGGGGAAAACCTGGCCCGCTGGCGACAGATGAACCAGACCCAGGTGCGTTTCCTTAATGACGGTACCGCGCCGAACGCCGCCGATACCTGGATGATCTACCAGGCGCTGGCGGGTGTCTGGCCTGCCACGCTGTCTCCCGACGACGTGGACGGGCTTAAATCACTGGAAGCGCGTTTCCTCGGTTTCCTGGAGAAAGCGCTGCGCGAGGCGAAACAGCGCACCGACTGGATCGACAGCAACGAGAGCTATGAGAGCGTGGTGCTGAGCTACGCGCGGCACCTGCTTTCCCCGGACAACAGCCCGTTTCTGGAGGATTTCAGCAAGGCGATGCAGCCCTTTATCCGCGCCGGGCTGATGAACAGCCTCAGCCAGACGGTGATCAAGCTGACGGCACCCGGTGTGCCGGATATCTATCAGGGCAGCGAGGCGCTTAACTTTAGCCTTGTCGACCCGGATAACCGACGCGAGCCGGACTTTCCGGCCCTGGTGCAACACCTCAGCGCGGCGGATGCCGGGGTGTTTGACAACCCGGCATGCTGGCGGGACGGACGGGTCAAACAGTTTGTTACCGCCACGCTGCTGCGGCTTCGACCGCACTACGACGCGCTTTTCCGCTACGGCGACTGGCTGCCGCTTAAGGTCACCGGCGAGCGGGAAGAGAACCTGATTGTTTATGCGCGCGTTAAGGATGACGAGGCGCTGATTGTCGCCGTGCCGCGTCTGGTTTTTGGCGTCACGGATAATCATCAGCTGTGGGTCAATACCACGGTGGCGATACCCGACGAACTGGCCGGGAAGCGCTATCGGGATCTGTTCAGCGGTGAAAGCCGCATTCTGCAAGAGACGCTGGATTTAACGTCAGAAAAGGGATGTGTACTGGTTCTGCTTACCTGCGAATAATCGTGGAGAACGAAAATGGCTAAGGATACAACGTTTGAAATTCGGGCCGGTCATGGCCAGCAGTTGGGGGCGAATTATGACGGGAAGGGGGTCAACTTCGCGCTGTTCTCCGCTCACGCCGAGCGGGTGGAACTCTGTCTGTTTGACCCGTCCGGGAAAACAGAAATCGCCCGGCTGGAACTCCCGGAGTATACCCACGAGATCTGGCACGGTTACGTACCGGATCTGAAGCCCGGCGCGCTGTACGGCTATCGCGTCTACGGTCCTTACGATCCGGAAAACGGTCATCGCTTTAACCCGCATAAGCTGCTTATTGACCCTTATGCCCGTGAACTGGTGGGCGATATCGACTGGAACGACGCCCATTTCGGCTATGAGCTTGGGCACGACGAGTTAGATTTGAGCTTTGACACGCGCGACAGCGCGCCGTTTACGCCGAAATGTCGGGTCATCGACCCCAATGCCTTTGACTGGCAGGACACTAACCGACCAAACGTCCCCTGGCCGCATACCGTCGTTTATGAGAGCCATGTGAAAGGCTTTACCCAGCTTAACCCGGCCATACCGCCCGAACTGCGCGGCACGTTTGAGGGGATGGGGCATAAAGCCTCGGTCGACTACATCAAGAGCCTGGGCATCACCGCGGTAGAGCTGCTGCCGGTTCACTGGTTCCCGGACGATCAACACCTGCTCGACCGTGGCCTGAAGAACTTCTGGGGCTATAACACGCTGGGCTTTTTTGCCCCGGCGTCACGTTATTACGGACCCGCGGGGATCCAGGGCTTTCGCGATATGGTGCGCGCGTACCATGACGCGGGCATCGAGGTGATTCTGGACGTGGTGTATAACCACACGGCGGAAGGCAACGAACTTGGCCCCACGCTCTCGTTTAAAGGGATTGATAACTACAGCTATTACCGCACGCTGCCGGACCAGCACCGGTATTACATCAACGACACCGGTACCGGGAATACGGTGAATACCTCGCACCCGCGCGTGCTGCAGATGGTGATGGATTCCCTGCGCTACTGGGCGGAATCGATGCATATCGACGGTTTTCGTTTTGACCTCGGGACAATTCTGGGTCGCGAGCCCGAAGGGTTTGATCCGCGCGGCGGCTTCTTTGACGCCATGACCCAGGATCCGGTGTTATCCCGCCTGAAGCTGATTGGTGAGCCCTGGGATATCGGTCCTGGCGGGTATCAGGTCGGCGGTTTCCCGCCGGGCTGGGGGGAGTGGAACGACAAATACCGCGACACCGTGCGCGAGTACTGGAAGGGAGATAACGTCTCTACCGACTTTGCCGCGCGTCTGCTCGGCTCCGGCGACCTGTACGATCTGCGCGGGCGTCGCCCGTGGGCCAGCGTCAATTTCATCACCGCCCATGACGGCTTTACGCTGAACGATCTGGTGTCGTACAACGAGAAGCATAATGCCGACAACGGCGAGGACAACAACGACGGCCACAACGATAACCGCTCGTATAACTACGGCGAGGAAGGGCCAACCGGGAACACGGACATCATCGCCACCCGGGAGCGGCAGAAGCGTAATTTCCTGGCCACGCTGCTGCTGTCTCACGGTACGCCGATGCTGCTGGCCGGGGACGAGTTTGGCCGGTCGCAAAAGGGCAATAATAACGGGTACTGTCAGGACAGTGAGATCTCGTGGATCAACTGGAAGGGACTCTCTGACAACGACACCGCGCTGCGCGAGTTTACCCAAAGGCTGATCGCCCTGCGCGCGCAGCAGCCGCTGCTGCGCCGTGAAAGCTGGCGCGACGGGCTGGAGATCCGCTGGTTCAATGCCGGCGGCGGTCCGCAACAGGCCGAGCAGTGGGATGAAGGCTCGACGCTCGGGGTCTCCATCAGCAGGCCGGATCTTCAGCAGGAGGAGGGCATCTGGCACGACGTGCTGATGCTGTTCAATCCGTTTGAAGGCACCGTGCCGTTCCAGATCCCACAATTTGGCGAAGGGGGATGGGTGCTGGAACTCTCCACGGCGGATGACGCCGCCGGGACAGCGATCACCGAAACCGTCGAGTACGCACTGGCCGGACGCAGCATTACTCTGTTCAGACGTCCTTAGCCTCAGAGTGATGCCGCCGCGCGGGCGGCGGTGTCATACAGGGAGGAGATCGTGCGTAACAGCTGCGCGGTTTCCCCAATCGATTTCCCGGCAATTCCGCTCTCCGCGTGGATCGCAATTAAACACGCTTCCCGAACGTCCCGGTACTTCATGCACAACGCTTTCCCCTCCTCGGTGGTGGAGAAAAAGAGCTCTTTGCCCGCTTTTTCACTCGTCACGTAGCCCGCTTTGACCAGCTTTTTCAGGGCGTAGGTCACCACGTGGGTATCTTCCACGTTGAGAACGAAACAGATATCGGCCAGCTTTTTCTTGCGATCGCGGTGGTTTACGTGATGCAGCAGCGAGACGTCAAAGGCGCCCATGTCGGGCTCGCCCGCTGCGGTCATGCAGCGCACCATCCATTTGTTGAAGGCGTTGCTGGTCATGATCAGCGCGTATTCCAGCTCTGACAGCTCCGCGCAGCGCTCGGACACCAGATGGCGGGAGGAGACGATCCGGCCGTCGTTGATATCGTCGTGATGGGGGCTAGCACTCTTTTCTGAAGTCATAACGTTCCTTAGCCAGAAATGTAAACTCATCGATAAAATAAGAACATTTTATTGATAAATTGTTTACATGTTTTTGAGGTTCAGATATAGCTTTTTAGCGCAGGTTTGCCAAACCTGACGAAAAACACAACATCGCTCGCCGCAAATTAAAAAAATAGCCGTCGGCGCGCAACGCTCACTTTCGATAGGGTAAACGTTATGGACGGTACTACGCTGTTGCCGCTGATCGGGATACCGATCGTGGTCATTGGTTTTGCACTGCGCTTCAACCCGCTGCTGGTAGTTGTGGTCGCGGGGCTGGCGACGGGTCTGCTGGTCGGTATGGATTTCGGCATGCTGCTGGAGACCTTCGGCGAGAAGTTCGTGAACAGCCGCTCGCTGGCCACCTTCATTCTGATCCTGCCGGTAATTGGTCTGCTGGAATATTACGGGCTTAAGGAGCGCGCCCAGGCCTGGGTGGCGAAGATCGCCAGCGCCACCTCGGCGCGCATTCTGATGCTTTACTTTGTGGCGCGTGAAGGCACCGCCGCGCTGGGGCTGATGTCGCTGGGCGGCCATGCTCAGACGGTCCGTCCGCTGCTGGCGCCGATGGCCGAAGGGGCGGCGCTGAACGAATACGGCGAACTGCCGCAGCACATCCGCGACAAAATCAAAGCCCATGCCGCCGCGTGTGACAATATCGCAGTTTTCTTCGGGGAAGATATCTTTATTGCCTTTGGCGCGGTGCTGCTGATTGACGCGTTCCTGAAAGAGAACGGCATTGAGGGTATCGAACCGCTGCATATTGGCCTGTGGGCCATTCCAACCGCCATTGCGGCATTGATTATTCATATGACGCGCCTGCTGCGCCTTGATGCCAGCATCCGTCGCGACGTCATGGCCTGGCGCGCCGAACAGGGTACGCAGGAGGCCGCGCAATGATGACGCTTATCTCCATTAACCGCGTGTATTACCTGATTGGCTTTGTCGTGATGCTGCTGGTTGTGATGACCCTGCGCGATCGCGCCAACCCGAAGCGTTTTACCACCGCGCTGTTCTGGTTCTTGTTTGGCGGGATCTTCCTGTTTGGCGACCTGATGGTGCAGGAGCTCGGTAAATCCCTGGCGTACCGCATCATCGGGGGTGGCGTCATTGTTATCGCGCTGCTGGCGGGCTTTGGCCTGGTGGGGAAAGGGCACTATAAAATGTCCACCGAGGAGGAGCGCGTCGCCTCTTCGAACAGACTGAAGAACTGGCTGTTCCTGCCCGCCCTGATGATCCCGGTGGTGACGGTGATCGGCACCCTGTTCCTGAAAGGGGTGTCGGTTGGCGGCGTGTTTCTGCTCGATCAGAAACAGCTCACCCTGGCGGCGCTTTGCGTGGCCTGCGTTGCGGCGATCCTTACCGGCTGGTGGCTGACCAAAGGCACGCCGCTGCATGCGGTTCGCCAGTCTCGTCGTCTGGTCGATACCATTGGCTGGGCGGTGATCCTGCCGCAGATGCTGGCCATGCTCGGTGGGGTCTTCGTGGTGGCGAACACGGGGGACTCGGTGCAAAAGGTGGTGAGCCTGTTTGTGAACCCGGATAACCGCTTTATGCTGGTGGTCATTTACTGCGTGGGTATGGCGCTGTTTACCATGATCATGGGCAACGCCTTTGCGGCCTTCCCGGTATTAAGTGCCGGTATCGCCTTGCCGTTCCTGATTAACGTGCATCACGGCAACCCGGCGCCGCTGCTGGCGATTGGCATGTACGCGGGCTATTGCGGCACGCTAATGACGCCGATGGCCGCGAACTTCAATATCGTTCCCGCCGCGCTGCTGGAGCTGAAGGACAAATATCAGGTGATCAAGATCCAGATCCCGACCGCGTTAACCCTGCTGGTGGTGAACGTGTTCTTAATGTATTTCCTCGTGTTTCGCTAAGGAGCTGTCATGGAATTAACGCAACATCAGGCTGACGCGTTTGCCCGCATGCCTTTGACCTATTTGCGCCAGGAATACCCGAACCACATCATGCACCTGCTGAATGATGATGGCGACGTGCTGCCGCCGCGTGAACTGCACCCGATTTTCTACGGCTGTTTCGACTGGCACTCTGCGGTGCACGGATACTGGCTGCTGCTGCGCTGCGTGCGTCTCTATCCCGACTTGCCGTGCCGGGAAGCGATCGTCGCGCTTTTCGACGAGCACCTGACCGAAGAGAACGTGGCGAAGGAGCTGGCCTATTTCACCGCGCCGTTCCGCGCCTCGTTTGAGCGGCCGTATGGCTACGGCTGGCTGCTGGCGCTGGCTCAGGAGTTAAAACAGTCGTCGTTGCCGCAGGCCGCAGGCTGGTATCAGACGCTGGCGCCGCTCACCCAGGACATTCGCAACCGGCTGGTGGATTATCTTGCAAAGCTCACCTATCCGATCCGCGTCGGGACGCACTACAACACGGCATTTGCGCTCGCGCTGGCGCTCGATTATGCCCGAGCCGTAGAAGACAGCGCGCTTGAGCAGGCTATTCTGTCCTCAGCCGAGCGGTTTTATCTTGCCGACACGCGCTATCCGGCCCACTACGAACCCGGCGGTGATGAGTATATTTCCGGCGCGCTGACGGAAGCGCTGCTGATGAGCAAAGTATCAAAGGATTTCCCGGCATGGTTTGACGCGTTTCTGCCGGATGTTGGCTCCGTTGCGGCACTGATGAACCCGGCAGAGGTGAGCGATCGTACCGACCCGAAAATTGCCCATCTTGACGGGTTAAACCTCAGCCGCGCGTGGTGCATGAAGCACATTGCGAAAGCGCTTCCTGCCAGCCACCCGGCGCAACCGGCGCTGCGTGATGCGGTGGCGAAACACCTGACGGCGAGCGTCGGACATGTGGTGGGCAGCCACTACAGCGGGGGACACTGGCTGGCGAGCTTTGCGCTGCTGGCGCTGGAGTAAACCATTGCGCCGTCTTTCTTGCCGGGTGGCGCTGCGCTTACCCGGCCTATAAAACCCGTAGGTCCGTGCAAGCATAGCGCCGCAGGGCGAATCAGGCTGATGCCCTCACCGCCGGGCGCAGCCTGCTCAGGCTAAACAACACCGATCCCGTCGAGGCGATGACGGCTATCCACAGTGCAACCTGGATGGCATGTTGATGGTCCCATCCCGCCGTCGCGGCCAGCAGTACGCCCACCGCGGCGGCGCCGAGACACTGGCCAAACGTCCTGACGATAGACAACACTCCTGAGGCATAGCTGGCATATTCCCGCGCCACGTTAGAGAGCATCTCCCGGTTATTGGGGCTCTGGAAGCAGCCAAACCCAATCCCGCAAACCAGACTGCGCAGGCAGATATTCCATGCGGAAGGGCTGTCTGGCAACGTCGCCAGCAGGACCAATCCACCGACAAAAATCATCAGCCCGAGGGTCGAGATCAGCGGCGCGGAAAGGCTATCTGCCCAGCGCCCCGCATGCGGCGCGATGAGCACAATGCCAATCGGCCACGGGGTGAACAGCAGTGCGGAAACCACCGGGCTGTAGCCATACACGCTCTGAAACAGGAAAGGCAGCGCGACAAACGTGATCCCCTGGCTCACAAACGACGCCAGCGAGGTCAGCGCGGCGAGGGTGAAACGTGCGTTTTTGAACATCACGGGCGGCAGGATGGGACTGTGCGCGCGACGGACATGCCAGATAAAGGCGAGGGCACTTACCAGAGCAAGTACGCCCCAGCACACGGTGGCCCGGTTAAGGTGTTGCGTTACATGCTGAAGGCTGTCGGCCATCATGATCGCGGAACCTAACAGCACGGCGGAAAGCACGGCGCCCGGTGCATCAAAGGGCGATCGATCAGTAGCCGAAGCCCGCGGCAGGGCCCGCCATGCCAGCAGCAGAGCGATACTGCCCGGAATAATGTTAATGGCGAACAGCCACTGCCAGCTCAGGGCGTCCAGTATTGTTCCGCCGAGAACCGGGGCAATCGCCGTACTGGAGGCGATAAGCAGGGCGTGCAGCCCCAGAATGCGGCCAAGCAGTCGACCCGGGAAAACGGAACGCAGGATCGCCGGGGCGATACTGAGGGTGGCCGCGCCGCCGACACCCTGCAGAATACGCATCCCGGTTAACATCTCCGGCGTGGTTGCCAGTGCGCAGCCGAGTGAGGTGAGCGTAAAGGTGGCGAGCCCGGCCAGAAAGACCGGGCGATAGCCCACACGTGCCGCCAGCGCCGCGAAGATGGCTAGCGTCATCGCCGCGGAGAGCAGATAACCGTTGGCGAACCACACCGCGATATTCGCAGGAACCGCCATGGCCTCAGCCATCGAGGGGAGCGCAATGTTGATCATGGTCCCGTCAAACACGCCCATCAGCGTGGTGGTCATGACGGCGGCCAGGACCCGGGCGCGTTCATGCCCGGGTAAACCTTCATCGCCGGGCTGGTTTGAAAATAGCGTCATCGTCGTCACTCCAGAGAAGAATATTGATGACGAAACTATATTCATGCGCTATACAGGGCGGAAGACGCAGCAATTGCACTTTATTAATGCATGTAACGCCCTATCTGAGGATTCACCGTGTCCGATCCTGATTTTAACCTTCTGGTTGCGCTCGATATTTTGCTGGCAGAAGCCAGCGTGGCGGGTGCGGCGCGACGTTTAAACCTGAGCACCTCCGCCATGAGCCGTACCCTTAGCCGGCTGCGGGAGGTGACCGGCGATCCTATTCTGGTGCGGGCCGGGCGTCATATGGTCCTGACGCCCTGGGCAGAAGCCACCCGGGACCGCGCCAGAAGCGCCGTGTATGAGGCAAGGGCGGTGCTCCAGCCCTCCACTGAAACGCTGAAGGTGGAAAGCCTTGAGCGGTTGTTCACCATCCGCGCGAACGATGGTTTCGTGGTGGCGTTTGGACCGCTGCTGATTGCCGCGGTGGCGAGCGTTGCTCCCGGGGTCTGTATTCGTTTCTCGCCGAAACCTGAAAAAACGTCGCGCTATTTGCGGGAGGGGCTTGTCGATCTGGAGATTGGCGTACAGGGCAATATGGGGCCTGAAATACGTCTGCAAAGACTCTTTCAGGACCGGTTCGTTGGCGCGGTGCGCAAGGGGCATCCGCTGTCGTCACAGCCGGAGGTCAGCCTGAGTGACTACATTGCCTGGGGGCATGTGCTGGCTTCGCCTGACGGCTCGTTACGCGGTTTTGTCGATGAGGCGCTGGCGGAACGGGGGATGAAACGCAAGGTCGCAAGCGTAGTGCCCGGTTTTCCGACGGCGTTATCCGTGGCGCTGGCGTCCGATCTGATTGCCATGGTACCGGCGCTGTACCTGCTCAATCAGCCGATGTCAGAGCGCGTACACGTCTTTGAACTGCCGTTTAAGACCCGCACCATTACGGTTTCACAGATGTGGCATCCGCGTATGGAGCGGGATCCGGGGCATCGCTGGCTCAGGGAAAAGGTCCTTGAGGTGTGCCGCACGGTTTGCTGACGCTCAGGGCACTTTTCCCGGTACGGTGAGGATGAAGCGCGTCGACTCCGAGTCCGATTCGACGCGGACTTTTCCGTGGTGCGCGGTGACGATGGATTTCACGATCGCAAGCCCAATCCCGCTGCCTTCCCCCTTACGCTGCCTGGACGGATCGACGCGGTAAAAGCGGTCAAAAAGCTTCGACAGATGCACCTGCGGGATCGGCGTGCCGGGGTTTTCTGTGACCAGCTCAACGTCGTTACCCCGTTTGCTGATGGAGACCGTCACCGTTTTCCCTGTTGGGGTATAGCGCAGGGCGTTGGATAACAGGTTATTGATGGCTCTTCTGAACATCTGCGGGTCGCCTTCTATCAGGCAGGGCACGCCGTGAAACGTCAGCGTGATGTGGCGTTCTTCCGCCCAGGCCTCAAAGAACTCGAAAACTTTTAGCACCTCTGCGCCGAGGTCAAACAGCACCCGGTCAGGGATCAGCTGGTTGTTGTCCGCCTGTGCGAGAAAAAGCATATCGCTGACCATCCGGGTCATTCGGTTGTACTCTTCCAGGCTGGAGTAGAGAACATCTTCCAGCTCCTTTTGCGTCCGGTGCTGACTCAGCGCAATTTCCGTTTGCGTCACCAGGTTGGTGATGGGGGTTCTTATTTCATGCGCGATATCGGCGGAAAAATTGGCCTGCCGGGTAAAGACATCTTCAATTTTCCCCATCATCTGGTTGAACGAGATCACCAGCTGTTCCAGCTCAACGGGCACGCGAGACGGCTCCAGACGCGCGTCCAGATTTTCCGAGGTGATATTTTTAATGGCGTTACTGACGTTACGCAGGGGTAAATGTCCCTGGCGAACCGCGATGCGAATGATGAGCACAATCAGCACGCTAATCACCGCGGCAATCGCGAACAGGTTCTTTTTCAGCGCCTCAAGATAGTGAAGATGAAAATTAATAGAGAGCCCGATCAGCATAACGTAGTTCTGCGTTTTGCCCTGCAGCGTCGCCGTTCCTGAAGAGGCGATAATCCGGTAGGTTTCCATCTTCATGTCGGACCCGGCATGCATGGCCATGTCCGGGTCATCGACCGTCCAGAGAAACACATCCTGTGCCTGACGGTGTTGGCTAAAGTTCGCCGTGTTCATCGCCGGGCGTAATGCTGCGCCTTGTGCCGAGCTGAAGAGGGTATTGCCCTGCGGATCCAGAAGCAGGACGGCAACGTTGCGGTAGCCGGCAAGCGACTCTTTGAGCTTGCTGATTTTCTTTTGATCGGGATCGGCCGGGGACTGCAGTATGCGGTGCATCGCGCTGCTGATTTGTTGCAGGTCGCTGACGTCCTGCTCGGCGAAATGCTTTTCGACGGAATGCAGCATAAACCAGGTAAAGGCGAAGAAGGCCAGTAGCGTGGAGAGGCTGATAAAAAAGGTCAGCCGCAGGGCGAGAGAAAAAGGGCGCCTGGGAAGCTTAACGGGCATCCGGCACCTCCAGCATATAGCCCACGCCGCGCACCGTCTGAATCAGTTTGGGTTCAAAATCGCTATCGATTTTTGCGCGCAGCCGCTTAACCGCGACATCTATTGCGTTTGTGTCGCTGTCAAAGTTCATGTCCCACACCTGGGAAGCAATCAGGGAACGGGGAAGCACCTCGCCCTGATGACGCAGGAAAAACTCCAGCAGGCTGAACTCTTTGCTGGTGAGCTGAATGCGACTCCCGGCCCGGCTCACTTTTCTCGACACGAGGTCAACCGTCAGGTCTGCCGCCTGAAGCTGGCTTTCTGCAATCACCGTATTCCCGCGCCTTAGCAGCGTTCTGACCCGGGCGAGCAGCTCCGCAAAGGCGAAAGGCTTAATCAGGTAATCATCAGCGCCCAGCTCAAGTCCTTTTACCCGGTGTTCTATCGTCCCGAGGGCGGTCAGCAGCAGTATGGGCATCCCCTTGCCGGCAGCACGGAGCATGCGGACGATATCCCAGCCGTTTACATCGGGCAGCATGATATCCAGAATCAGCAGGTCATATTCCGCCGTCATGGCGAGGTGGTACCCGGTCAGGCCATTATCCGCGTGGTCCACGACAAACCCCGCTTCCGTCAGCCCTTTGCTGAGGTATTCCCCGGTTTTCATTTCATCTTCAACGATCAGTATTTTCATCTTGCTCCCCAGACTGGCTGCTGAAGACATTCTAGTGAGCCCGGGATCGTTCACAATGACTTATGCCAAAAATGACAGCATTGTCATTATCCTGTCACCGGTCAAACAGGATGCGTTCAGTAGAGTAACCCTAAAAATACTCTGGACTTCATGAACCATTATGTTCCTGTTAAAACGACTCAGCATCAGTGTGGTATTTATCCTGGCAGGCTGCGTTTCGCTGGCCCCTGAATACCAGCGCCCGGCGTCACCGGTACCCCAGCAGTTTTCGCTCTCGCGTAACAGCCTGACGACCGTGGCGGCCGGGTATCAGGACACCGGCTGGCGCAACTTCTTCGTCGACCCGCAGATATCAGGATTGATTGAAGAAGCCCTGAAAAATAACCGCGATGTAAAAATGGCCGCCCTGAAGGTTGAAGAGGCCCGGGCGCAGTTCAGCGTGACCGATGCGGATCGTTATCCTCAGCTAAACGCCTCCTCGGGAATCACCTACAGCGGTGGGCTGAAAAGTGACAAACCCGCCACGCAGCAGTACGACGCCGGTCTGGCGCTTAGCTACGAACTCGACTTTTTCGGCAAGCTGAAGAACCTGAGTGATGCCGACCGACAAAACTTTTTCGCCAGCGAAGAGGCCCGCCGCGCGGTGCATATTCTGCTTGTCTCGAACGTGTCGCAGAGCTATTTCAACCAGCAGCTGGCGTATAAACAGCTGCGCGTTGCCCGGGAAACGCTGAACAACTACCAGCAATCGTATGCTTTCGTTGAGCAACAGCTGGTTACGGGCAGCACCAACGTGCTGGCGCTGGAGCAGGCCCGGGGACAGATTGAAAGTACTCAGGCAGATATTGCCAAAAGAGAGGGGGAGCTGGCGCAGGCCAACAATGCCCTGCAGCTGCTTCTCGGCACGTATCGCACGCTGCCGGGCGACGGCGGGATGAACGCCCGCGACATTGCGCCGGTAAAGCTGCCACCCCATCTTTCATCGGCAATCCTGCTGCAGCGTCCGGATATTATGGAGGCGGAGTATCAGCTTAAAGCGGCCGATGCGAATATCGGCGCGGCGCGCGCCGCCTTTTTCCCGTCCATATCCCTGACCAGCGGCCTTTCAACAGGCAGCACGGAATTATCCAGTCTCTTTTCCGCCGGGAGTGGCATGTGGAACGTTATTCCCAAAATAGACATTCCCATTTTTAATGCCGGCAGAAATAAAGCCAACCTGAATCTCGCCGAAATTCGCCAGCAGCAGTCGGTTGTGAATTACGAGCAAAAAATTCAGGCCGCCTTTAAACAGGTCGCCGACGCGCTTGCGCTGCGGGACAGCCTCAGCCAGCAGCTTGCAGCGCAGCAGCGGTATCTTGATTCGCTAAACATCACCCTGCAGCGTGCCAGAGGGTTATATACCAGCGGCGCGGTGAGCTATATCGAAGTATTAGACGCGGAACGCTCGCTGTTTTCCACGCAGCAAACCATTCTCGATCTTACTTATGCCCGACAGGTTAATGAAATTAATCTCTTCACCGCGCTGGGCGGCGGTTGGGTCGAATAACCTCATTTAATTAAAAAGGAAATTAAACATGCGCAATTCACTTAACGTCGTTGTATTTGGGGCAATTATTCTGTTTTCTGTCGGCCTTCAGGCTGAGGTTCATCAGCACGCGGAGATGAGCACTGCCAGCGAAGGTGCCTCTGAGCAGGTCATCACCGGAACCGGCATTGTGAAGGACATTGATCTGACGAACAAAAAAGTGACGATTTCTCATGAAGCCATCCCGGAAATTGGCTGGCCCGCGATGACCATGCGTTTTACTTTTATGCAGGCCGACGCGAGTATTACTGCCTTAAAAGTCGGCAGCCACGTGAATTTCTCGTTTGTTCAGCAGGGCAATCTCTCTGTACTCAAGAGTATTAAATAGCGAGAAACGGCATGGCTTCTTTAAAAATAAAATATGCCGCCACGATTATCACCAGCCTTATTGCAGGAGGGCTGATAGCCGTGACGGCATGGCAGACGATGCACTCATCGACAACGCCCGAAAATAGCACATCTGAAAGAAAGGTGCTTTTCTGGTATGACCCGATGAAGCCCGACGTTAAATTCGATAAGCCCGGTAAATCGCCGTTTATGGATATGGATCTGGTGCCGAAGTATGCCGATGAGAATGATAAAAGCAGTGCCGGGATCCGTATTGATCCAACCCAGGTCCAGAACCTGGGATTAAAAACGCAAAAGGTCACGCGCGGAACGCTGAATTATGTCCAGACGATCCCGGCGAACGTCAGCTATAACGACTATCAGTTTGTCATTGTGCAGGCGCGCGCGGAAGGGTTCGTTGAGAAAGTGTATCCGCTGACCCTCGGCGATAAGGTGAAAAAGGGCACGCCGCTGATCGATCTTACAATCCCGGACTGGGTCGAGGCCCAAAGCGAGTTTCTGCTCCTCTCCGGCACCGGCGGTACGCCCACGCAGATAAAAGGGGTACTGGAACGGCTCAGGCTGGCCGGTATGCCGGATGAGGATATTCAGCGACTGCGTGCGACCCGCACTATCCAGACCCGGTTTACCATCAAGGCGCCGATCGACGGGGTTATTACCGCCTTTGACCTGCGCACCGGCATGAATATTTCGAAAGATAAGGTGGTGGCGCAGATTCAGGGGATGGATCCGGTCTGGATCAGCGCGGCCGTCCCTGAGTCGATTGCTTATCTGCTGAAAGACACCTCGCAGTTTGCCATAACGGTACCGGCCTGGCCGGATACCGCCTTCCCGGTTGAAAAATGGAATCTTCTGCCGAGTGTGGACCAAACCACCCGTACGCTGCAGGTGCGCCTGCAGGTTTCAAACAAAGATGAACTGCTGAAGCCGGGCATGAATGCGTACCTGACGCTGAATACCCACAGTCAGGAGATGCTGCTGATCCCGTCTCAGGCCGTTATTGATACCGGCAAAGAGCAGCGCGTCATTACCGTTGATGCAGAGGGGCGCTTTGTGCCGAAACCGATCCACGTTCTGCATGAATCTCAGCAACAGTCCGCTATCGGTTCTGGCCTTAAAGAAGGGGAGTCAGTGGTGGTCAGCGGTCTGTTCCTGATTGACTCTGAGGCCAATATTACCGGCGCGCTGGAGCGTATGCGTCACGCTGAATCCGCTGCCGACGCGCATTCAGGCCATTAAGGAGGCGATGATGATTGAATGGATTATCCGGCGGTCTGTCGCCAACCGTTTCCTGGTCATGATGGGCGCACTGTTTCTCAGCGTCTGGGGAACATGGACTATCATCAACACGCCTGTCGATGCCTTGCCCGATCTGTCTGATGTTCAGGTGATTATCAAAACGAGCTACCCCGGCCAGGCCCCGCAGATTGTGGAAAACCAGGTGACCTATCCGCTCACCACCACCATGCTGTCGGTTCCCGGCGCAAAGACCGTACGCGGCTTTTCTCAGTTTGGTGATTCGTATGTGTATGTCATTTTTGAAGACGGGACCGATCTGTACTGGGCCCGTTCTCGCGTGCTGGAGTACCTGAACCAGGTTCAGGGCAAACTGCCCGCTGGCGTGAGCTCTGAAATCGGCCCGGATGCCACGGGCGTGGGCTGGATCTTTGAATATGCGCTGGTGGATCGCAGTGGAAAGCACGATCTCGCCGAGTTGCGCTCACTGCAGGACTGGTTCCTGAAGTTTGAGCTGAAAACTATCCCGAACGTTGCTGAGGTGGCATCGGTGGGCGGCGTGGTGAAGCAGTATCAGATCCAGGTCAACCCGCTTAAACTTGCCCAGTACGGCATCAGCCTGCCCGAAGTTAAGCAGGCCCTTGAGTCGTCTAACCAGGAGGCTGGTGGGTCGTCAGTTGAAATGGCGGAAGCGGAGTATATGGTCCGCGCCAGCGGCTATCTGCAGACGATGGAGGATTTCAATAACATCGTCCTGAAAACCGGCGAAAACGGCGTACCGGTTTACCTGCGCGACGTTGCCCGCGTACAAACGGGGCCGGAAATGCGCCGCGGCATCGCCGAGCTTAACGGGCAGGGAGAAGTGGCGGGTGGGGTGGTGATCCTGCGTTCTGGCAAAAACGCGCGTGAGGTCATTTCGGCGGTAAAAGACAAACTGGAGACGCTGAAGGCCAGCCTGCCGGAAGGCGTTGAGATTGTGACGACTTACGATCGCAGCCAGCTCATCGACCGGGCCATTGATAACCTGAGCGGCAAGCTTCTCGAAGAGTTTATTGTGGTGGCCATCGTCTGCGCGCTGTTCCTCTGGCACGTCCGTTCCGCGCTGGTGGCAATTATCTCTCTGCCGCTTGGCCTGTGTATCGCCTTTATCGTCATGCGCTTCCAGGGGCTGAATGCCAATATTATGTCCCTGGGCGGCATTGCCATTGCCGTGGGGGCGATGGTGGACGCCGCCATCGTGATGATTGAAAACGCGCATAAACGGCTGGAAGAGTGGGATCATCAGCATCCCGGTGAAGATATTGACAACGCCACGCGCTGGAAAGTGATCACCAACGCCTCCGTGGAAGTGGGGCCCGCGCTGTTTATCAGCCTGCTGATTATCACCCTGTCGTTCATTCCCATTTTTACCCTTGAGGGGCAGGAAGGGCGATTGTTTGGTCCACTGGCCTTCACAAAAACCTACGCCATGGCGGGGGCGGCCGCGCTGGCTATTATCGTCATTCCGATTCTGATGGGGTTGTGGATCCGGGGGAAAATCCCCGCAGAGAACAGTAACCCGCTGAACCGGCTGCTGATTAACGCCTATCATCCGCTGCTGCTTAAGGTACTCCAGTGGCCAAAAACAACCCTGCTGGTTGCGGGCTTGTCCATCTTCACGGTTATCTGGCCGCTGAGCCAGGTGGGCGGTGAGTTTCTGCCGAAGATCAACGAAGGTGATCTGCTGTATATGCCGTCGACGTTGCCCGGCGTCTCTCCGGCAGAAGCGGCGGCGCTCCTGCAAACCACGGACAAACTGATCAAAACCGTGCCTGAGGTGGCGTCCGTTTTTGGCAAGACCGGAAAAGCAGAAACGGCAACGGACTCCGCGCCGCTCGAAATGGTGGAAACCACTATCCAGCTCAAACCTGAAGATCAGTGGCGGCCCGGCATGACGATTGACAAAATTGTTGAGGAGCTCGACCGGACCGTTCGTTTGCCCGGTCTGGCTAACCTCTGGGTTCCGCCTATTCGCAACCGCATTGATATGCTCTCGACCGGGATCAAAAGCCCGATTGGTATCAAGGTGTCAGGAACCGTGCTGTCGGATATTGACGCCACGGCGCAGAGCATTGAAGCCGTCGCCAGAACGGTGCCGGGGGTGGTGTCTGCCCTGGCAGAGCGTCTGGAAGGCGGGCGCTACATTGATATCGATATTAACCGGGAAAAAGCCTCCCGCTACGGGATGACGGTGGGCGATGTGCAGCTATTTGTTTCATCCGCTATTGGCGGTGCGACGGTGGGTGAAACGGTGGAAGGCGTTGCCCGGTATCCAATTAATATTCGCTATCCTCAGGACTACCGGAACAGCCCGGGCGCATTGAGGCAGATGCCGATCCTGACGCCAATGAAACAGCAGATTACGCTGGGTGATGTTGCAGAGATTAACGTCGTTTCAGGCCCAACGATGCTGAAAACGGAAAATGCCCGCCCTGCGAGCTGGATCTATATCGATGCCCGCGGCAGGGATATGGTGTCCGTGGTGAACGACATTAAGACGGCCATCGCGCAGAACGTAAAACTGAGGCCGGGAACCAGCGTGTCCTTCTCCGGGCAGTTTGAACTGCTTGAGCATGCCAATAAGAAGCTGAAGCTAATGGTGCCGATGACGGTGATGATCATCTTCATTCTGCTCTATCTGGCGTTCCGTCGCGTGGATGAGGCGTTGCTGATCCTGATGAGCCTGCCGTTCGCGCTGGTCGGCGGGATATGGTTCCTGTACTGGCAGGGCTTCCATATGTCTGTAGCAACCGGCACCGGGTTTATCGCCCTGGCCGGGGTGGCGGCAGAGTTTGGGGTGGTCATGCTGATGTATTTGCGTCATGCCATTGAAGCGCATCCGGCGTTGGCACAGCGTGAGACGTTTACAGAGCAGGGGCTTGATGACGCCCTTTACCATGGCGCCGTGCTGCGCGTGCGGCCAAAGGCGATGACCGTCGCGGTGATCATTGCGGGCCTGCTGCCCATTCTCTGGGGGAGCGGCGCAGGGTCAGAGGTCATGAGCCGTATAGCGGCGCCGATGATTGGCGGGATGATTACGGCGCCGCTGTTATCGCTGTTTATTATTCCAGCGGCGTACAAGCTAATCTGGCTGCGCAGGCAGAAAACACCCACGGCGGTTCGTGAAGATGACAGAGGGGTCAATACCTGATAAATTAGCTATTCAATAAGCTATTCATAAAGCGATTCAAAGCCATGATAAATCGATCCGAAACGCTACGACAACTGCTGAGGCAAGGCCCCATATCGGTAAGGCAACTTACTGATATTATGGGGATTAGTCAGCCAACCGTTTCGCGATCGATTAAAGCGCTTGGCGATGAGGTTGTTCGTATTGGCTCAGGTCCATCTATTCACTATGTGCTACGTGATGCGCATCGCGGGTTCAGTTCGGCTCCCGTTTATCGCATAACGGAAGAGGGTACGGTAAAACCGCTGGGTAAACTCGTTCCGGTTTATCCTGACGGCTTTGTGATGGAGCAAACGGACAATATATGCCTCCATAGCGATGGATTGCCGTGGTGGTTGTTTGACATGCGGCCTCAGGGATACCTTGGCCGGGCGTATGCATCCCGATTTTCATCCGAACTGGGCCTGCCGCCGAATCCAGAGAACTGGAGTGACACTGACGTTATCCGGGCTTTGCTGGCTCACGGGCACGATGCGGTGGGGAACCTGTTAATTGGAGAACAGGCGCGGAATCATTTTGTCGAGATGCCGTCGCCTGTTGCCGTGGAGCGGGCAACCGCTTATCCGTCTCTGGCCCAGGCTGTGAGCGCCGGCGATGTACCGGGCTCTTCTGCAGGCGGCGAGCAGCCAAAATTCTGCACTTACACAGAGCGTGGCCATGTCATTGTGAAGTTCACGGCACCGGACGATAACCCTGTAAGCGAACGCTGGCGAGACCTGCTGCTGGCGGAACATCTGGCGTTAAGGGTGCTTGGCGTCGAAACAGCAGTGTTTGATTTTGGCGGACAGCGCTTCCTTGAGATCCCGCGGTTCGATCGTACGGGACCACTTGGTCGTAAAGGGCTCTTTTCTTTACGTGCGCTTGAGGCGGAGTTTGTCGGCCGGGCAAGAGAAACCTGGCCGGTACTGGTGAACGAGCTGGCAAAGCAGGGTTGTGTTCACCCGGACGCGGTCGCCAGTACGGCAAGGCTTTGGGCGTTTGGCACGCTGATCGGCAATACCGACATGCACCACGGTAATTTGTCGTTTATCAGTTCCCATGGACGACCTTACGATCTTGCGCCAGCCTATGACATGTTGCCCATGGGCTTCGCACCGAAATCAGGAGGCGCACTGGTGAATATGCTGCGTCCGGTTACGCTTATCGACGCGGTCGCAGGAGAAATCTGGCATGAAGCGCTGGAGCTGGCTGAGCGTTTTTATGCTCTGGCCAGTGATTGCCGCTGTTTCTCTGCCAGTTTCTCGCCATGTCTTGCGGCATTGCGCAGCCATCTGGACGAGGCGAGGTCAAGGATATCGCGTCTGGGATAATGGGGCGGGATGTTTACGAGGGGCAGGCTTAGCGTGGCATATGTGCATCGCGAGTCTGTCTGATCAGCTTGCGCCAGGCGCGATTATGCAGAGTAAATAGCAGCATTTTATAAAAGGCTGTGGAGAGGATAGCACTACCACTAAGCAATAACATGACGATACTCACCAGTGCCGCAGTCAGACTGACGCCCGGAAAAGGGCTACCGCTCAGCGCGGCCAGCAGATAGGCTGCCGTTAATACCAGGCTTATCACCGCCAGCGCAAGGTGTATACGTACGGCGCGCATGCTGCCTTTGCCAATCATGAACATCGTCACGCCGTTGATGCCAGCGAAAAGCAGGGCGACCAGCACAACCCACACGAATACGCGTTCAGCTGGCTGCCCGAGTGCGGCGAGTACCCCATAGCCCAACCACAGCTGCGGAATGGCGAAACTGACAATCACCCCGAGCGTACTGATCGCTGCCGGAATACCCATGGTATGTAGTCCCACAGACTTACCCATCTGTTCGGACAATTGTGTCTTTAACTGCTGCAGCTGTGTCGGGGAGGCATTGCTCATGCTGTCGGCCAGCGCGTTACAGTGTTTCAGACGAAGGGATAAAATTTTAATCATTTGATTATACGGCTTTTAAAAGAGTGAAGGATATCCGCTACGGGGCGATAAAGACGGCATCGCATCGTCCCGCATGGAAGCGCTATTTCACAACCCCAGCGGTCTGGCCTCCTGTATGAACTCAATCAGAAGGCGAAGCCCGGTCGGCAGTTGCCGGCGGCTTGAATAATAGATATAAAAACCTTCCTCCAGCGGGGACCATTCCGTAAGCACCAGGCGGAGCCGTCCATCCTTCACATAGGGTGCAACAAGAGGCTCCGGAAAATACATCAGGCCGGCTCCGCCTAAGACGGCGACAAGGCCCGTTTCAGCCTGGTTGACCGTCACAGAGCCAGGCATAGTGATTTGGTACGTTTCGCCGTCTCGTTCAAGTTCCCAGCGATAAATCCGATCGTCGCCGAGACGATTGCTTATACAGCGATGGTGTAATAAATCATCAGGATGTTCAGGCGTTCCGTAACGTTCCAGGTAGTCTGGGGATGCGGCGATAACCCAGCGAATATCGGCAGATAAACGCCGGGCAACCATGTCTCCCGGGACGGTGCCACCATAGCGGATACCGGCATCGAAGCCCGCGTCAGTGACGTCAACCATACGGTTGCTGGCCACAATATCGATTTCAATATCGGGATAGCGATCCATAAACGCGGGCATTACCGGCGCAAGCAAAAGATTGGCCGCTTCAACGGCTGCATTGATGCGGATACGCCCGCCAGGGGTATTACGATACTTGTTAAGCGATTCAAGTGCGCCTTCTATCGTGTCGAAAGGCTGAAGGACAGACTGAACCAGTTCTTCACCTGCTGCCGTAGGGGTGACGCTCTTGGTCGTGCGATTAAGCAGGCGAACCCCGAGCCGGGTTTCCAGTCCCTTCAGGGCATGACTAAGCGCTGATGCACTGACACCTAATTCAATCGCCGCACGGCTGAAACTGCGATGACGTGCAATAGCCATGAAATAAATGAGATCGGCGACATCAGCTCTGCTTATTTGCATACAGAATCCTTTTCCTTGTGCCTTAACGCCCGACTGCGTTGATATGGAAATGATATACACCATAGACCGATTAGCGCTAATCCGTTGCTGAATTTTTTTCACAAGTCCATCCACTTATCGCCTCTCCCTGAAAACGGTGTGCTTCGTTATTCTTGAAAATAATGAGACCCGGCAACGCCGGGCCAGGGAAGGGTGTTAACGGTTCTGTATTGCTGAAGGCGGCGTGAGTGAAGGGGGAGTATCAGGAAGCGGGGGAATGATCCCGTCGACGGGGTGCGGCAGATAGAGTGCCTCGAGTTCCGTGATTTCAGCATCGCTAAGTGAAAAGTCCAGTGCGCTGATAGCCGTGGAAAGATGTTCTGGTTTGGTCGCGCCAATGATCGGGGCAGTGATGACCGTTTTTGATAACAACCATGCAATTGCGACATGAGCTCTTGGCACATCGTGCTTTTCGGCAATTCTGGCAACAACATCAATAACGGGCTTATCCAGAAGGGCTGCGTTCTCGTACATTTTTAATGCAAAGGCATCGTTTTGCGTTCGTCGGGACGTGACACTCCAGTCGCGCGTAAGCCTGCCGCGCGCCATCGGACTCCAGGGGATCACTCCAACGCCCTGGTCTTCACACAGGGGCAGCATCTCGCGCTCTTCTTCCCGGTAAAGCAGGTTGTATTGCGGTTGCATCGTAATAAATCGGGTCCAGCCGTTACGCTCTGCAGTATGCTGCATTTTTGCAAAGCGCCAGGCTTCCATAGATGATGCGCCGATGTAACGTACTTTTCCTGATTTAACGAGGTCATGCAGAGCCTCCATGGTCTCTTCAACAGGCGTGGAGTGGTCAAAGCGGTGAATCTGAAAGAGATCCACATAATCCATACCTAAGCGCGTCAGGCTATCGTCAATAGACTGAAAAATGGCCTTGCGGGAAAGAAAACCCGTATTGGGTGAGTTGCGCCACGGAAAGAAGGTCTTTGTCGCCACAACGATCTCATCGCGTCTGGCCATTTCTCTCAGCGCTTTTCCTGTGATCTCTTCAGAACTTCCGCCCGAGTAGATATTCGCGGTATCAAAAAAATTAATGCCTGCTTCAAGCGCCTGACGGATGAGCGGCCGTGATGCCTTTTCATCCAGGGACCAGGGTTGAGGCAGGCGTTCCGGTTCACCATAGCTCATACAACCGAGGCAAAGACGGGAGACTTTCAAACCGCTACGACCAAGATTCACATACTTCATTCAGTGTTCCTTCTTTTTATTGCCAGCAATTCTGTATACGACAGGGTATTGCACTAACATGAAGGGAACCAGCATGCGCCATCGAATGGTGTTGTGAGCTTTTTTCACTAATGGTCGTAATCGTTATTCATATCATCATTCCTGAAATCATTTAACGCAGTACGACAGACCTAATGGATTAAAAGGGGGGACCTCAAAATTCACAACATGCTGATTTCTGGAACCGTATGATAATCGACCCACAAAGCCTATTTAACATAATATACATTATGCGCACCAATGAGAAGTTGTTCAAATATAGATGTTCTTGTGGCTTGTATGGACCCCATCTATGGCTATCGCTCACTATCCGATAAGGTCTTGACCACACCGTATCCTGGCTCAACATTCATTCAGGTTCCGTGCGCCCGGTGTCTTTGCTGCCGCATAACACTCTCTCGAATGGACAACTCGTTGTACGCATAAATCCCGGATTTGCGGTCGAATCGGTTTCAGCAAGCGCCAGCGTAAGCACTTCTCCGGATGAACTCTCCGTTCCGTTACCTCGCGTTCATTTTTCTTTCTTTATAAATACAAAAGCATTTACCTCAGTTTTTTGCCTTAGATAATTTCCGTCTCGTTCTCTGATACTCACACCAACTTCATCTTTCAACTAAAAGTAAAGATCTATGATATATGTAGCACTGTAAAACCTCTGGCCTGGATGCCAGAGGTTCCCGGTTGCCATCGGCTCAGGGGATCTCAGCGCTGCGCCCTCTTGATATAAGCCTGTAAATCCTCAGCCAGAAAATCAAATACCGTTTTGCAGGCCTGACTGTGGCGTAAGTCCTCATGCATCACCAGCCAGGTGTCGAGATGCAATGCAAAAAAATCAGGCATTATCCTCTGTAATGGCGTTGGAAAATCGGCCAGTTGTACTTGGCACATACCGATACCGGCCCCTGCCCGTATAAGGTTTAATTGGGCAACGTCACTGTCGGTTCGCACGGTAAACAGCTCGCGGTTTAGCTGAGGAAATTGCTTAAGGGACTGTAAAATAAAGGGTGTAATGGTATCGAAACCCACCAGTGTATGGGTGAGTAACTCCTCAATACTTTCCGGTGCACCATGCCGTGACAGATAGGCCGGCGCGGCATGCAGACCTATTTCAATCTTTCCAGTTCGACGCGCAATCAGTTGCTCCTGCACTGGCGTGGTCATGCGTACTGCAATATCCGCTTCCCGATTCAGTAAATCCTGAACGCGATTAGACAGAACCAGCTCAACGGTTATGTGTGGGTATGCATCCTTTATTCTGGCGATCGCCGAAGGCAGAACCTCCGTGCCGATGATGTCACTGGCAGCAACGCGCACCACGCCGCGTAACCCGGTTGCCCCGGCACTGAAACTGGCCGCCGAGCGCTCAATCATCAGGGCGGTGTTTTCCATTGCTTGCGCATGACCCAGGAGTTCGACGGCTGCATCTGTGGCCTGCAGCCCGGTCTGCGAACGGGTAAATAAAACAAGACCAAGGGCTGATTCCAGCGCTGCAATATGGCGTCCGGCTGTTGGCTGGGTAATGGCAAGCCTGCGGGCGGCTCCTGACAAGGACCCTTCTTTCATCACGGCCAAAAAGGTGCGGTACCATTCCCATGGGATAGTTAGCTTCATACAAAAATGCATACCTGCCTGGTTATATTATGCAATTACATTTAGCCCGTGTAGTCACTAAGATGTCAATCAGGTATCCAACAAGAGTAAAAAAAATGAAAAACACTAATAAGGTACTGATACTGGGCGCAACGGGAGGGATTGGTGGCGAAATTGCCCGTAAATTGATCCGCGATGAATGGGATGTTCGCGCATTGTGCCGCAGAACTCCGCAAAAGGACGAGCACAACTCACATATCCACTGGATTAGCGGCGATGCGCTAAATGCAAAGCAGGTAGAGGCTGCGGCGTCAGAGTGTGGTGTGATTGTCCATGCCGTTAACCCGCCGGGTTATCGGAACTGGGATCGGCTGGTCTTACCCATGCTTCATCACACCATCAGCGCCGCGGAGCGAAACGGAGCGTTAATCGTTCTGCCGGGCACGATTTATAACTACGGCCCCGATGCTTTTCCCCTCTTACGCGAGGATTCTCCTCAGCATCCTGTTACCCGGAAAGGCGCAATACGGGTGCAAATGGAGCAGGCTCTTTCAGACTATGCGCAGCGTGGCGGAAAGGTGCTGATTTTGCGTGCGGGGGATTTTTTTGGTCCCCGTGCAGGTAACAACTGGTTTTCACAGGGATTAGTTAAACCGGGTCACCCGCCGCTGATCGTTAAACAACCCGGGAAAGCCGGAACAGGCCATCAGTGGGCATATCTGCCGGATGTCGCCGAAACGTTCGCAGCACTGCTGGCGCGTCGGGATGAGCTTGAACCGTTTTCCCGTTTCCACATGCGCGGGCATTGGGATCCTGATGGAACAACGATGGCCGCAGCCATAACATTAGCCGCAGAGCGTGCCGGGGTTAAGGCGAAAGTGAAAATGTTTCCCTGGTGGCTGGTCTCCGCGATGAGTCCCTTTAACACCACACTGCGTGAGATGCAGGAGATGCGCTACCTATGGGAGCAGACGGTTGAAATGGACAATTCAAAACTGATTGCTTTTTTAGGCCATGAGCCGCAGACCCCCCTTAGCGATGCCGTGCATTCCACATTAGCGGGGTTGGGGTGTATTTAACATAACTTCAAATTCCTCGTTTAGAGAGGATTGAAAAATGTCTGATATACTTAAGCTTTTGATAAATACTGCCCTGAACAAATGGAAATTGAACTGGATAAGAGTTTTAAAGAGCGAATCTTTCATGCCGTCATTTTTGAAGTGACGGCCAACGTTATCATCGCCCTGTCGCTTGCCTGGCTGATGAACGTGTCGGTTCTCCAGTCCGGCTCGCTGTCCGTGATATCTGCACTTACCGCAACGGCCTGGAATTTTGTGTTTAATAAACTCTTTGACTCCCTGCAGAAAAAACGCCAGTTTCAACGAACCTTCCTCGTTCGTGCTATCCATGCGGTTGGTTTTGAAACTGGACTGATCGTCACCTTAATCCCTGTCGCTATGGTGATGCTGAATTTAACAATGACTGAGGCATTTTTTGTTGAAATCGGTCTTGTGCTGTTTTTCCTGCCATACACGATGCTGTTTAACTGGCTTTATGACTACCTGCGCTGGATATGGGTCGGACGGAAACGCTCTGCCGTGTAGCGAGATATCCGTCACAATGACACGCTCCTGAAAGCATGCGACTCCACTCGCCTTCTATACTCTTAATTTCTCTACATCTTTTCAGGAGTCGACAATGTTTGATCATGTTAAATTCGGCGTGAGTGATTATGAAAAAAGTAAAACGTTCTTCCTGGAGGCGCTAAAGCCGCTTGGGGTGGAGCTCATTGATGAAGGCACGCCAGACTACGGTGTCGAAATGAGTTCAGGTGACGTTTCGCTCTGCCTTTACCAGACCCCGGAAAAACCGGCGCCGCTTCATCTGGCCTTTGTTGCTAATACCCGTCAGCAAGTCGATGCGTTTTATCATGCTGCCCTGCGCGCCGGCGGACGGGATAACGGTGGGCCGGGATTACGCCCGTACAGCGAACACTACTATGCCGCTTTCGTCATCGCGCCTGATGGTCATAACATCGAGGCGGTGTGCCATGCGCCGCAGAGCGTGTAGCTCAACGCTTCTTCACTCATGCCCTGAGGCTAGCACCACGGATACTCCTTTATCCGATAACGCGCGGATCCAGTTCTTATCGGTATTGTCTTCAACGACGATAGTATTTACCGAAGACACGTCCCCGATGACGAACGATGAAGCAGCGTTTATCTTTTCCGGAGACGCCAGGACTACCGTCTCGGCGGCTCTGGCGGAAAATGCTCGTTTGATGCATGCCTCTTCAAAATCACCGGTTGTCAGTCCCGCGTCAGGATGGATACCGGTCACACCCATAAAGAACAGATCCGCGTGAATATTTTCGATCCCTTCGATGGCCGCTGCGCCAACCGCGACAATAGAGTGTTTATATAAACGGCCGCCGATCAGAATGACCTCGATGGACGGATGATCGACGAGCCCCAGGGCAATACTCGGGCTGTGCGTGACCACTGTGATACGCAGGTCAGGCGGTAAAAAGGTAATCAGCGCCGACGTTGTGGTGCCACCGTCGACGATCACCACCTGGCCTGATGAAATCAGCAGCGCGCCTTTGCGGGCCACACGTTGTTTTGCATCCATTTTCACAGACTGGCGTTCAGCAAACGGAGCAACGGCGGAGGATGACGGCAGAGCGCCGCCGTGCACGCGCTGTAAACGCCCTTCTGCCGCCAGCTCGCGTAAATCGCGTCGGATGGTGTCTTCTGAAACATCGAAGAGCACGCTGAGCGCTTTAGACTGGACCTGACCCTCGGCGCTGAGTTTTTCAAGGATCAATTGTTTTCGCTGACTGGTGAGCATCATGACTTCCCAAGGTTGCATGTTTTATCTTGAAACTGCACGATAATGCTGTTTATGATGATTACTCTACGTAAGGAGGAACAAACGTGCAATCAAAACGTGCAGATGTACGCATCATCAACAGTGAAACGCTGTCAGATAACTGGTACGTCCTTAAAAAATACACCTTCGACCTGCAGCGACGTGATGGCGAATGGCAGCGGCAGCACCGTGAAGTCTACGACCGTGGCAACGGCGCGACGATTCTGCTCTATAACCGCGATAAAAAGACGGTGATCCTGACCCGCCAGTTCCGCTTTCCTGTGTTTATTAATGGCCATGAGGATAATTTGATTGAAGCTGCGGCGGGGTTACTGGACAACATGGATCCCGAAAGCCGCATAAAAGCCGAAGCGGAAGAAGAGACCGGCTTTCGCGTGTCTCGCGTGCAGAAAATCTTTGAAGCCTATATGAGCCCGGGCTCCGTCACGGAAAAACTCTATTTTTATGTTGCCGAGTACCAGCCGAAAGACCGTACCGGCACAGGCGGCGGGATCAAGGCAGAGGGAGAAGATATCGACGTGCTGGAAATGCCCCTTGAAGAGGCACTACGCGGCATTGAAACCGGCAAGATAGTCGACGGGAAAACCATCATGCTGCTTTATCATGTTGCGCTGAAAGGCATTCTGTAACCGCCTGCTCTCCTGACGCCTGCCACGGTGCAGGCGTCTGCCTGTGCTATTCTTGCAGAAGCATGCAAAACGGAGAACCGAAGATGGCCGACTGGAACCCTGCTCTTTACCTGCAGTACGGCGCAGAAAGAACGCGTCCTGCCGCGGAACTGCTCGCCAGAATTCCTCTTGATGAGGCCGCCGCCATTGCCGATCTGGGCTGCGGGCCCGGAAACAGCACAGCGTTGCTGAGGCATCGCTGGCCTTCCGCACACATCACCGGCGTTGATAACTCCCCTGCCATGCTCGAGGAAGCACGCGCCGCGCTACCTGACTGCCACTTCGTTGAGGCCGATATTCGCCAGTACAAACCGGCTCAGCCCCTGAGCCTGATCTATGCCAACGCGTCGCTGCAATGGGTTCCTGACCATTACACGCTGCTGCCTCACCTTGTCTCCCTGCTCAGGTTAAACGGCGTGCTGGCGATCCAGATGCCTGACAACTGGCTGGAACCCACGCATGTGGCAATGCGTGAAGTGGCGCTGGAGCAAGACTACCCTGACCGCGGCCGCGAAGCTCTGCCGGGCGTACATGCCTATTACGACATCCTGTCGGAGGCCGGTTGCGACGTAGATATCTGGCGGACCATCTATTTCCATAAAATGAATTCGCACCAGGCGATTATCGACTGGGTCAGCGCCACCGGTTTACGTCCATGGCTTCAGGAGTTGAATGAGAGCGAGCAGAAACGTTTTCTGAAACGCTACCATGAACTGCTGGAAGAGCAGTATCCGCTCCAGGAAAACGGGCAAATACTGCTGGCTTTTCCGCGGTTGTTTATCGTCGCTCAACGTCAGCCCTGAGCCGATTATGAACGGGCTTCTTTGAGCAACTGCTGAATAACTTTTTCCTGTTGCTCATAATCACCTTCGCCAAAGGCGGTATAGCGCAGCTGCCCTTTGGCATCAAAATAGTAATGTGCGGGCCAGTACTGATTGCCGAACGCATTCCAGATTTGATAGTTGTTGTCCGTCACCACCCGATACGGCAGTTGCCATTTATTGACCGCATTTTTTACCGACGAAAGAGGTTTTTCCCAGGGATATTCCGGAGTATGGACCCCAATCACGACCAACCCCTGAGATTGGTATTTGGTGGCCCAGTCCCTCACATGGGGGAGCGTATGCTGGCAGTTGATACAGTCCCACGTCCAGAAATCGATCAGGACAACCTTCCCCCGCAATGATTCAGACGTGACAGGGTCACCGTTTATCCACCCTGTTCCACCGCTTAGCGACGGCAACTGGCTGCTGGGTTCGGTCATGACTACCGGCTGGAGCTTCACCGGCGTGGTCGCAGGCTTCGCCAGATTTAAGAGCGCGGTCTCAAGACGGTCTGCGACGCCGTTTGCCCCTTTCAGCAGCGAAGTCATCCCTGTCGCGTTCAGGACGACTGCCGCTAACATCACCACTCCCGCCCCCTGGCGCAGCTTCGCCATCAGTGCCGACTTTGCTCTTAACGGTGCCATCAGCGTGCGGCCGCCGAACCCGAGCAAACCCAGCATCAGCGCGCATCCGCTGCCATAGGCGGCCAGCAGTGCGCCGGTAGCGATGGCCGAATGCCCCGCGATATTAATGCTGAAAATAGCGCCCAGAATGGGCCCCGCGCAGGGTGACCAGAGCAACCCGACCGCCAGCCCGGCCAGAAACGCTGATGCCATATCGCGCGTTTGTCCGCTTCGGGTGTTGAGGACGTTTCCGGCGCTCACGGCAGGGCCCGCCATGCGCTGGGCGAAGGACGGGAAAATTAAGGCCAGCGCGGCGGCGGCCAGAATGACGAGCGCGATCCAGCGCCCGATAAGGGTGGCTTGCGTTATCCACTCGCTGGCGACAGTGACGACCATCGCGACCAGAGTGAACATCACGATCATCCCCGCGAGCAGCGCCAGAATATGGCGCCGCTGCCCCTGAAAACCGGCAAACAGGAGTGGAATAACCGGGAGCGTACATGGACTGAGCAGGCTGATCATCCCGCCCAGAAAAGCGATTACCAGAAACATAGTGACCTCACAAAACAAGTCCTGCGACGCTGCAGTGAGGCTATTTCATCGTACGGATGTGTTCCGGATGTGTGCAAATTCACAGGTTTTGTCTGGCTTTGTATCCTGGTAGCGGGAGATACAAAGCCGTACAATTAACGGCGCGGAAGCGTAATGGAGACCTGCAGCCCGCCCCCGACGCGATTCGCCAGATTCAGCTTTCCTTCAAGCTGAGCGGTGAGCTGCGCGACGATCGCCAGGCCAAGCCCCGTTCCGCCAGTATCGCGGTTGCGTGATGTTTCAACCCGATAAAATGGCTGTAAAACCGCCTCAAGCTCGGCGTCGGGGATCCCCGGTCCGTCGTCCGCAATGTGAATAACTACCTCGCTCTCAGACGAATCATCTATCGCAATCGTGGCTCGCTCGCCGAATTTGAGAGCGTTATCCAACAGGTTGGTCATTACCCGTCGTAGCGCCTGCGGGCGCGTAACAATCGGCAGGCGGGTCTCGTTTGCCTGAAACTGCACGTTTTTACCGATATCCTGATAATCGCAGGCGATGCTGTTGACCCAGGCGTTGAGCTCCAGCTTCAGAGAGGTCTCTTCCAGGGATTCTGATGACCGGGCATAGGCAATACCCTCCCGCACCAGACGCGTCATGCTATCAAGATCGTTCAGGAGCTTGTCGCGAAGTTCAGGCTCCCCGGCCATTTCGACGCGCAATTTCATGCGGGTTATGGGTGTCTGGAGATCGTGCGAAATGGACGCCAGAATCTGTGCGCGCTCCCGCAGGTAGGACTGAATACGCGCCTGCATCGCATTGAAGGCGTGCGCTGCCCGCTGTACCTCCAGTGGCCCTTTCTCGGTCATTGGCGTGCTGGACGCGGGATCCAGAGAATCCACCGCACGGGTAAAGTGCGAAAAAGGCCGCACCACCTGCCGCACGGCTATCCAGGAGCAGGCCGCCAGAAGCAGCAATTGCAGGATGAGCACCACCGGTAGCCAGCTGGCGACGGGCGGCATGCGTGGGATCAGATCGATGGTCAGCGGCGCACCATCGTGTAACGTAAGATGAGCCTGAATATGGGAAACGGCCCCAGGAACCGCGGTAAAGCTGAGCGGGTACTGTGCCGTGAGCGTCGCGGTCAGGGTGCGGATGGCATCCTTTGAACGCTTATCCGTCGGCGCGGCGCCGGGCTCTCCGCGGCCCAGGATATACCGATAGTTACCCCGTTCGAGCCGCCCAAGCCAGGCGGCGCGTTCACTGGCCGGTAACCGGTCTAAAATGGCGACGCTCGTTGCGACATCGTTTTCCAGATTGCCGAGCATCACCGTGCGGGCGCTGTGCATGCGTTCGATCATGACCAGCGTCAGGCTCAGGGCGTTCGCCAGCAGCAGACCGGTCAGCACAACGATCAGTAAACGGGCCAGTAGCGAGCGTGGCCAGAGCCTCATTCATTAGCCTCTTTAATAATCACCGGCATGGTAAAAACATAACCTTCGCTGCGCACGGTTTTGATATAGGCGGGTGTGCGGGCATCTTCATTCAGACGCTGACGAACACGACTCACCAGCAGGTCGATTGAACGTTCAAACAGCTCGGCGTCGCGCCCCTGCGTCAGGTTAAGCAACTGATCCCGGGTCAGCACGCGCTGAGGATGGTCCAGGAACACGCGCAGCAGGCGATACTCCGCCCCGCTGAGCGCCACAATCACCCCTTCAGGATCGATTAAGTGGCGGGCGACGGTATCAAGCTGCCATTCACCGAACATCACCAGCCGCCCGGCTTCCGTTACCTGTAAATTGGGCGGCATTGTGCGAAAACGACGTAAAATGGCTTTGATGCGCGCCAGGAGTTCCCGGGCGACAAACGGCTTCACCACGTAGTCATCCGCGCCCATTTCCAGGCCCAGGATCCTGTCCGTCTCTTCGTTGCGCGCCGTCAGCATCAGAATGGGCAGATCTTTATGTTTGCCGCTGCGCAACTGTCGGCATAGCGTAAGTCCGTCATCGCCGGGCATCATGACATCCAGCACCACCAGGTCGATATGCTGTTTATCCAGCACAACACGCATCTCTTTGCCGTTGGCCGCGCCCGTCGCGCGGTAGCCAGATTTCCCGAGATAATCGACAATCAGTTCACGAATATCCCTGTCGTCATCGACGACAAGGATATGATCAATATGCTCCACCGAACTCTCCTGACTGAGGGGTAACGTATTGAAAATAGCACATATCACAGCTTATCCGCGTCGATAACCGCCTTGACGAAATCCTGCGGATCTTCCTGAGGCGGGTTGTGCCCCACGGTTGCCCCGAAGGTGCGGTGCTCATATTTACCGGTAAATTTAGCTGCATAGGCCTGTGGTGCCGGGTGTGGCGCGCCGTTGTTTCCGCCCTCAATGGTGATGGTCGGGACGGTAATGTTCGGTAAGGCGGCCAGTTTTCGCTCGTAGCTGTCGTATTTCCTTTCCCCTTTTTCCAGCCCTAACCGCCAGCGATAGTTGCTGAGCGTCACCGCGACGTGATCCGGGTTATCAAGGGATTTGGCGCTGGCGTTAAAGACCGCATCGCTAAATTTCCAGTCGGGCGATGCCTGCGACCAGATTAAGCGCGCGAAGTCATGCGTGTTTTTGGCATAGCCTTGTGCGCCGCGCGCGGTGGCGAAATAGAACTGATACCACCACTGCTGCTCTGCTTTTGGCGGCAGCGGCTGTTTACCAATCTGCTGGCTGCTGATGAGATATCCGCTCACCGAGACCAGAGATTTCACGCGCTCTGGCCACAAAGCCGCGACGATATCTGCCGTACGGGCACCCCAGTCGTATCCGGCAAATACCGCTTGTCTGATATTCAGGGCGTCCATCAGGTTGACGATGTCTTTCGCCATGGCCGAAGGCTGACCGTTGCGCGGCGTTTTTGCTGACAGGAAGCGCGTGGTGCCGTAGCCGCGCAGCGAAGGCACAATGACGCGGTAGCCTTTTGCCGCCAGCGCGGGTGCGACTTCGGCGTAGCTGTGAATATCGTAAGGCCAGCCGTGTAACAAAATGACCGGTTGACCCTCTTTCGGGCCGATATCGACATAACCGACGTTTAGATCGCCGGCGTTAATTTGCTGCGGATGATCAAAGGCGGCCGCAAAATTTGTGCCGGTGACTTCGGCCTGACAGGACATCACGGTGCCAAGAGAAACGGTCAATGCGAGGGTTGAGTAAGCAAGTTTGCTGAACATGTTGGTATCTCCGGTTGAGTACAATTCACGGGGATATCACAACATCTCAATGTATAGCGGATATGTGCGAATGCGGGTTTATTGCAAGCCTGTGTAAGTATCAGCAACGCGGATACAGTGTGATACAAACCCAGGCGTTTAAGCGTTATAGCGAGAGGCGGTAGCGAACGTAGTCGTCAGCCTCAGCGTATTTGTCATAGAGTTTACGCGCCGGGTTGTTCTCCCGGGTAACCCAATACAGTTTTGACCACCCTTCACGCTTGCCTTCGCCAATCAGGGCATCAATGAGTGCTTTACCCGCTCCTGCCCCACGTTCGGAGGCATCCACAAACAGGTCTTCAAGGTAACAGACTGGGGCCGTTGACCAGGTGCCTTCATGCAGAATGCACATCGCAAAACCGATGACCTTTTTGTCCTTCTCTACCACGCGGCAGAACATGGGTGAGCTTTCAGATAGCGCCCTTTCCCATGTTGATGCCGTGACCGACTCATCAAGGTAGCAGTCATAAAAATGGGTATAGCCGTCCCACAGCGGTCGCCAATGGACGTAATCGTCTGCGCGTAAAGGTCTTACCGTAACAGCCATGCGTTCCTCACATTACACATTGATTGCCATTTCAAAACAGCGTAAATCAGCGCCCGCCATGCGCGAGTGATGATATTTTTCGTTCAGCGTGACAAAGCCCAGTTTCTGGTAAAACGTCCACGCGTTAGGCGTTGCATCGAGCGTCAGGCGGGTTATCCCCCGGCTGCGAGCTTCGTGTTTGAGCGCCTCGATAATTCGGGTCGCCATGCCTTTACCGGTTGCCGCGGGCAAGGTGAATATCGCCTCCAGACAGTGGGTATCCAGATCCAGATAACCGGTCGCCGCGACGTGGCCCTTTTCATCTTCCACCACGTAAAATGGATATTCAATGACCATCTGCCGGTAGCGTTCGGGCATCAGATCGGGCGTCCAGCGCGCAATGACATCCGCGTCGTAGCTGGCTTTACAGCCGTGACGAATCGCCTGATTGCGAATATTCCAGAGTGTTTCGGCTTCCTGCGGCTTCGCTTTTCGTAACGTCATATCACCTCTTTAACGGCCTTTTAACCGGATTTCACGTGCAACGCTGGCAAGATGCTGAGTGCGACAATAGAGGGTAAACAGCACAAAGCCGCTGCTATTCATCACCCTCCGACAAAGTATCAGCGCGAAGGATGCAATGACCAGTGGCCAAAGGCTCCCGTCATGAGAGAACAGGAGAAGCAGCGCCTGAACGAAGGTCATGACCAGCAGAAGGATGAACACTGCCATCAACCCCAACAATCCTGACGTCACCCCTCGGGCCAAAAGCACGCTGATAACAATGAGCGCGCCAGTCATGATTAATGATGGTACGAAAAAACTCAGCGCATGCTGTAAAGGGGACAAACCGTGCAACGTGCTGAGAAAAGGCAGAAGGTTTAACGCAAACGCCACCAAAAACAGAGGTAACAATGCCGCGACCGGATAAGGATTTTGACGCGGAAGCTCGCTGAGGGGACGCGACAAAAACCGTTCCTCTTTACCCTGCTGGAGGAGATCCTGAAAAACCCGTCCGACTAAAAAATCCAAAAAACGCATCTATATTTCGCCCATTTTTGGTAGTGAATAACCACAGCACGCCGCGACAGAATGTGATAGAGATGAAAATACCAGAACGCAAACAAAAGCATAACGCTTAAATATGGAGATAGGCGGATGACGATACCGACGCTCACGACAGAACGCTTGCTGCTAAAACCGCTGGTTGCCGAAGATGCGGTCCAGATACAAAAGCTCTATCCACGCTGGGAGATCGTCCGCTATATGGTCTCTTCCGTGCCCTGGCCCTACCCGGATGACGGCGCGGAAAATTATGTTAACAACGTGGCGCTGCCGGATATGGCAAAAGGGATTGCGTGGTTCTGGAGCATAAGACGTCGCGAGGTGCCGGATGCGCTGATGGGCATTATCTGTCTGTACGATATTGAGGATAACAACCGCGGGTTCTGGCTGGCGCCGGAATTTCAGGGACAGGGATATATGCGCGAGGCCAGCATTGCGGCAACGGATTACTGGTTCAATACGCTGAACAAACCGGTCTTACGCGCGCCGAAGGCCGCCGCCAACAGCCGCTCCCGTCGTATTTCAGACAGTAGCGGCATGCGGCTTATCAAAACGGAACAGAAAGCGTACGTCAGCGGCGTGCTGGATTCTGAGCTGTGGGAGATCACCCGCGACGAGTGGAACGCCCGTCAGGTCAATTGATAGTGCTTATCCGGCATCAGCCTTTCCGGAATGTGCTCTTCATCGTTCATCTGCAGCAGATCGCGCTCCATCATGTTGCAGATGGCGTCCAGCGGCAGGTCGTTATCTTCGGTGCCAAACGGATCTTCCAGCTCTTCCGCCAGGGTATCCAGCGAGATAAAGGTGTAGGAAATCAGGGCCGAGACGAAGGGCGTCATGTAGTGCAGGTCCACAACCAGCGCGAACGGCAGCATGATGCAGAACAGATACACCGTGCGGTGCAGAATCAGCGTATAGGCAAACGGCACCGGCGTTGTCGCAATCCGCTCGCAGCCTGAAAGGACGATGGACATGTCGTTGAGTCGGTTATTCAGGCTGTGAAACAGAATGTCTGAGAGTTGCCCGTTACGTCGCCGCACGGCCAGCCACTCCCCCATGATCAGCAAAATACGGTTCGCCGGTGAGTTGGCGTCCATGACTTTAGGTAAATCATCCGCAGCGAGATAGCGTGACAGTTGCTCAGCGTTCAGTTCCCGGCGCAGGGTCATGCGCAGACAGTTGGCAAAAGCAATTTGCAGTCGAACGAATTCGCCCAGATGCTTATCGTCGGGCAAGGTGTTTTTTACCTCGCGAAACAGCGAGCGTGCCGCTATCATCAGCTGTCCCCAGAGCAGCCGGGCTTCAACGTAGCGGGAATAACAGGCGTTGTTTCTGAAACCCAGAAAGATAGCGATCGCCACGCCGAGAATGCTGAATGGCGCCACGGTAAATTTAATACCCAGCGAGGTATACCACGGCAGCATCAGGATAACGGCGATAGAGAGCAGGAAGTTGAGCAGCAATCGGGTATAGATCTTGGGAAGTACCGAACCGTGCCAGACAAAAATCAGTTGTAGCCAGTGCTGTTTAGGACGAACGATCATAGTGAGTTTCAGGAAAGAAAAGAGCGAGGCTATTAAACGTGATCCCCGTCACCGTTGCAAGCTTGTTAACGGGACATTGCATTTTCTCCCCTGATTAGCGAAAACCGCACGGTGCTGCATGTGTTCTTTTAAAAAAAGGGTAAATAGTATGTTGTAACTAAAAAGGTCGTGCTTAAACCCGGCCGAAGCCGGGTGAATGCATTAGCAAAGCGGTTTAACGGCGGCGCGCATACCCTTCAGCAGAATGGCATCCAGATCCAGCGTCACCTGGTCGACAAGCCCGCTTACCTGTGTCAGGTCCTGTTCCCAGTGTTCGTGTACGCTCAGCACCGACTGCACCAGCGCACGGGTACTCAACTGCCGATCGTCGTGCTGCGCCCAAAGCAGCTGGAAACGCGCCAGCCATGCGGCATCATCCTGCACCGGATAGCCCTCCCCGTTACGCTCCGCGCGGTAAAATGCGATCAGCGCCGCTAAGGCAAAGGTCAGGCGTGCCGGTAATTGCCCCGTTGCCTTCTGCCCTGCCAGCAGCTGCGGCAGGATGCGGGTGCGGTATTTGGTCATGCCGTTAAGCGCGATGGAGAGCAGCTGGTGCCTGATGTAAGGATTACGAAAACGCCCGGTTACCGCACTGGCGAAAGACTCCAGCTCGTCACGCGGCAGATCAAGCACCGGGATGATTTCCTGATAAATCGCTTTTTCGACAAACGCGCACACCTCAGCATCGTTCATCGCCTCGCCTACCGTATCCAGCCCGGCCAGGAAGGCGACCGGGACCAGCGCCGTGTGCGCCCCGTTCAGAATGGCAACCTTGCGCGCTTTATAGGGCTTGATGTCGTCGACAATCAGCACGTTCAACGGGTACTTATCCAGACGAAGCTCGCGGGCAAGGGATGCCGGGCCCTGGATCACAAACAGATAGAAATGTTCAGCCGTGTCCAGGAACCCATCGTGATAACCCAGTTCCGCTTCCAGCACGGCCGCTTCATCGCGTGGGTAACCGGTCACGATGCGGTCAACTAACGTTGAGCAGAAGCTGTTGGCGTCGTTAAGCCACTGAATAAAACCGGCAGGCAGTGCCCACTCCTGCGCATAGCGCATGACGAGTTCGCGCAACGCCTCCCCGTTGTAGTCAATCAACTCACACGGAATGATGACCCAGCCTTTGTCCGGCGCGCCGTTGAAGTGGCTGAAGCGCTCAAACAACAGCCGCGTCAGCTTCGCCGGATAACTCACTGCCGGGGCATCGTCGAATGTGTCACCCGCGTGGTAGCTGATACCGGCTTCGGTGGTGTTTGAGAATACAAACCGCATATCGGGATTGTGGGCCAGTTTCAGGAACGCGTCATAGTCGTCATAGACGCTGATTTCCCGGTTAACGGAGCGGATAAGACGGGCGTCACTCACCGCCTCACCCTGCTCATTCAGACCACGAATAATTGTAGTGTACAACCCATCCTGCGTATTCAATGACGGTGGGAAGTCGCTCTGAATCGGGCGAACAATGACGACGCCGGCGTTGAGGTCGGTATGTTCGTTAAGCAGGTCGAGTTGCCAGTCAATGAAGGCGCGCAGGAAATTGCCCTCACCAAACTGAATAATACGTTCGGGATAGCGCGCACCGGGAAAATCACGACGGTTGAGAGTGTTCACCTTGGGTTCCTTTTATAATTAGTCATACAGCCCGATAAGATTGGTACGATAACTTATCAAAACTTAACGACCAGAAACCCTGTTTTGATCAATCCGCGGTGCGGTTGTGCAAAATTATTATAAGAACTTATAGAACACGGAGGTGGCGCTCATGGCGCCGTCCGGCATCAGCGCATAACGCGGGATCTCGCCAACCTTTTGCCAGCCGGCACGCTGATAGAACGTTTCGGCCCCACTGCCGGTGGAGGTATCAAGCACCAGTACCGATATGTCTCTGGCCCTGGCCTCCACTTCCAGCGCTTCCATAAGCGCCATCGCGGCCCCTTTGCGGCGTGCTTTTTCATGTACCAGCAGCTTCGCCACATCGCCACGATGCGGCTGGTTTTCAGGCTGGTCGGTGATGAGCTGAACGGTACCAATGACCCCGTCCTGCGGGTCGATACAGGCAAGCACGAGACGCTCGTTGCGCCCTGCGCTTTCTGCTATGCCGCGCCAGAAAGCGCGGGCCTTATCAAGGCTAAAAGGGAGCATAAAACTGACGGATGCTCCGCCGTTGACGCAGTTTTCGAGGATCGCTGCCAGCGCATCAAGGTGGAGGAGGATCGCTTCCCGGGAGAGGGTTTTGATTTGCAGTGAGGTATTCATTGTTGTTCCTTACGTTGAATACCCCACTTTGCATTTAACATCTTTTTAACGCAAACGGATCGAACATAGGTTTTTGTGATGTCACCGCGAGCGCTGGCGCTGCTGTTTCATGGCATACATCTTTTCATCAGCGTCCTTGAGCCACTGCTGGAGGTCATTACCATTATGATCGAACTCGCTCAGCCCCCAGGAGAACTGCAGCGACCAGGGGTGTAATTTGCGGGCGTTATAGTTTTCTACCTGCTCCACAAGATACTGCATGGCAATCCAGGCGCCTTGCTCGTCAGTATCCGCGAACAGCACCGCGAACTCGTCCCCACCAAAACGCACCAGCAGATCCGCCTCGCGGAAAGAGGCACGCATCAGCTGCGCCATGGTTTTCAGCGCCTTGTCCCCTTCTTCGTGGCCGTAACGATCGTTAATCTCCTTAAAGTGATCCAAATCCAGCCAGCCGAGCGTCAATGGCTCTGCCCGGCGTCTTGCAACGGAAAGTGTGAACCTGACAAGCTGATTAAAGCCCCGACGGTTGAATAATCCGGTTAACTCATCCGTGGTCGCCGCGCTGATTGCGGCAAATTCATCTTCCGCCAGCGCGCCCAGGTCTCCCAGCACGGCAAGATCGGCCGCGGAGAACTCACGAGGCGCGTAATCAATCAGACACAGCGAGCCGACACTTGCGCCATCACGCAAGCGCAGCGGAAAGCCCGCGTAAAAACGCACGCGTGGTTCACCGGCCACCAGCGGATTATCCGCAAAACGATCGTCCTGGAGCATATCCCCCACCACCAGCGGGGCCTCAGTCAGGATCGTATGGCCACAAAACGAGATATTACGCGGAACGGTGTCGGGTGCCTGCCCGTCGGCCGACTTCACGATGAGCGAATGCTCATCAATGAGATTGACCATTGCCAGCGGCACCTGGAAGAAGCGCTTCGCCAGGCGCGTGAGCCGGTCAAACGCCGGGGAACTGTCGATCTCCAGCAGACCCGATTCACGCAGGGAGTTCAGTCTGTCTGTTTCATTTTCAGGGGTTGCAGGTGCTTTCATAATGTCTCCTGACGTAAAGCGTTACTCAAAGCGTAGCTTAAACAGTGACATTGTCAGTGTTCTTAAGCCGCTTACTATTCACGTCAATGCCTTATGACGATTAACGCAGCTCTGTTTCATGCCCGGGGGTGGCCATTTGCGCGTCCGCCACCCGGGCGCTGGTACGATTTCGACCCGCTTTTTTTGAACGATAGAGATATTCGTCCGCTTCGGCCATCAACGTGTTGAAGACCTCGGTCAATTGCCATGCCTCAGCCTTTCCGCTTCCGAGGCCAATACTGACCGTCAGAGAGAGCGTTTGCTGCCGCCATGTAAAAGGGTGACTGGCCACGGTAGCGCGGATCCGTTCCGCCAGCGCATAGCCGTGTTGTGCGTCGCCGGAGTTAACCACCACCGCGAACTCTTCTCCCCCCATACGCGCGACCATCCCGTCTTCGCCAACCACCTGCTGAACCTGGCGGGCAAACGACGCCAGCACCCGATCCCCACACTCGTGGCCGTAGTTATCGTTAATGCTTTTGAAATAATCAATATCCAGCAGCATCACGGTCAGAAAACGTGAATGGCGGTGCGTCTCTTCGTGTTTTAACGCTTCATACAGCCCGGAACGCGAATAGACATGGGTTAAGAAGTCATAATCCGCCCGCAGTGAAACCTGGCGGATCAGGGAATTAATGGCCGCCATGCTCACGGAAACCATCACCGGACAGATCGCCATCGTGGCAATACCCAGCCGGGCCGAGAACATCATGGGGGTGATAAATGGCGTCGCCACGGCAATATTGATCACCGAATTCGCGACCAGAATGATTTCCGTGGCGCCGGTGATAAAGGTCAGCAGGCAGGTCACGGGCAACGGGTAACGGACCGCACACCAGATAAGCGCAGGCAGCGGAAAGGCGAGACTTCCCGCCCCGCCAATCACCACCGAGGCGGCCACCGAGATCATCAGCGCTATAACCGGCAGAATCTGCTCCAGACGGAACCTGAACTCACGCACGGGCATGCCTACCGTCAGCATACACGGCACCACCAGCACGCCGGTTGAGAACTGCTCGCTGAACCAGTCGGCGAAAAGCGGCCAGAAGGTATGACTGTCTATCCCGACCGACCCCACCGCGCCGAGCAACGCACAAAGCAGCGCGGCAACCAGGCAGTAGTTAAACAGGCGTAACGCGTTAAGCGGATCGGGGGTTTTCTTCATTAACCGCTTGTCGCGCTGAATCAGCACGGCAACCACGACAATAAAGATCATATTTGACAGGTTGATCACCACCGAGGCCATGCCCCAGTTGGTGGTCACCGCGTCGTACAGCAGCATGGCGACATAGCATACCGCATAGTAATGCAGGCGATTGAGGTACACATAACGGGCGAAGATCCCCGCCATGACGCCATTCAGCGGCCAGAACAGCGACAAAGCCTCAACCAGCCGTAATTCCGCCCCCACAAAATAGAACAAGGTGGTGAGTAGAAAGATCGTCGATGCATTTCGCAGCGGCGTATCAACCTGGAACAGCCTGAAAGCGGTAAGAGCAGAACGCATTAAATATCATTCCCTATGATAACGCATGGCAATTATTGCGGTCGTCAGCATGATCGGGGCTCACTTAGGATGCATCTATAACACAATTACAACGGGATCATAACTCGTCAAATCTGGGCGTTCATCTGGCGCACCAGCCAGTGGTGGATCACGCTGACGATGTATTGCTGCTGTTGCGCCGTCAGCGGAACACCCGACGGAATGTTGTGCCACTTAGCCAGACAGCCCCGACAGCAGGTGGCCGTGGCATGCTGGGCGATAAACACCGGATGACCGCGCATGGGCGTCTGTTTGCCGTCGTTTGCGGGGTGTGCAGACGCAA
The DNA here is from genome assembly GCF_001030225.1 of Enterobacter sp. BIDMC92. Lineage (NCBI taxonomy): Bacteria > Pseudomonadati > Pseudomonadota > Gammaproteobacteria > Enterobacterales > Enterobacteriaceae > Enterobacter > Enterobacter sp. BIDMC92. The sequence continues at coordinate 2,333,827 of NZ_KQ087598.1, read as the reverse complement.
GCCGTTTTTCGACAAAATCAGCGGCATGCTGGTCAATGGTTTCGGGGCCTTTGTCCCAGCAGTAGCGGCGTTCCTTCTCGCCTAAGCGAAAGCGCGAGCGAAATGTCGATCGCGCCAGGCGGGAAAAGAGAGGATCCAGGTCAGACATCAGTAAACGGAACGTCCCAGACGCTGGGTCAGCTTCTCCAGCACCGCCACACCGGCAAGGGAATTCCCCGTTTCATCCAGCTCCGGGCTCCAGACCGCAATCGCCATTTCATGCGGTACAATCGCGACGACTCCGCCGCCAACGCCCGATTTCGCCGGAAGGCCGACACGCCAGGCAAATTCACCGGCGTTTTGATACATCCCGCTGGTTGCCATCAGGGCGTTAACCTGACGCGCCTGAAGGGGCGAGACCACCTCCTGATCGAGATGCGGTGCGTGCCCCTCGTGCGCCAGGAACAGGAACGTCTGAGCCAGTTCAACACAGCTCATCTTCAGGGCGCAGTAATGGAAGTAGTTTTGCAGTACGGTGGCCACATCGTTATGAAAATTACCGAAGGATTTCATCAGCCACGCGATGGCCGCGTTACGGGCAGAGTGCTCAAACTCCGAGCGCGCCACCACCGTATCGTAGGCAATGTCTTCAACGCCTGAAAGCTGACGAACAATCTCAAGCATGCGCTGGCGCGGTGCGCTGAGGCGGCTTTGCAGCATATCGCAGACCACCAGCGCCCCGGCGTTGATAAAGGGGTTACGCGGCTTGCCCTGTTCAAGTTCGAGCTGAAGCAGTGAGTTAAACGGCTGGCCGGAGGGGTCTTTGCCCACGCGCTGCCAGATCTCGTCTTCCTCATACTGGCGCATCGCCGCCACCAGACTCAGCACCTTAGAAATAGACTGAATGGAAAAACGCTCAGTCGCATCACCGGCCTGGTATCGCTGTCCGTCAATGGTACAGATAGCAATGCCCAGCTTATTCCCGCTGACCGAGGCAAGGGCCGGAATATAGTCGGCAACCTTCCCCTTTCCCAATAACGGACGAACCTGCGCCAGAATCTCGTCCAGCATCTCATTATGGATGACCGCAGCCACTCTTTGCTCCTTGCCCTCAGGCTAAAACGGGCTGCGAGTATAACAGAGGCTTATGTATTGCGTCAGGCGCTAAGACGAAAACGCGAAACAGCCTGCAATAAAAGGTCGGATTGCTTTTGCAGACGTTCCGAGGCCTCCGAGGCGTCAGAGACCAGAATATCTGTCTGACGGGAGACGTGATTCAGCGCCTGAAGCTGACGCGTCATCTGATGAATACTTTCCCCCTGGCTGAGCGTGGCGGTGGAGATCTCATTCAGCAAACTGCTTAAATTCCCCACCAGACCGGTGACCTGCTGCAAGTTCTCTTCCATCAGGTTAACGGCACGGGAACCGTCTTCAATACCCCGCAGAGAGCGGTTGATCAGTTCCTGGATGGTCTGCGTCGAGTGGCTGCTCTTTCTGGCCAGAAGCCCAACCTCCCGTGCGACGACGGCAAAACCGCGCCCCTGGTTTCCGGCATGGGCAGCCTCGATGGCGGCGTTCAGCGCCAGGATATTCGTCTGAAACGCCACGCTGTCGATCATCGCCACGATCCCGCGCATCTCTGAGGATCGGTCGACGATCGCCTGCATAGACGCATTCACCGTCGACATCATCTGGTCACCGCCCTCCGCCGCCTGACGCGCCTCATCCGCCCGCGAGCTGGCGAGCCGGGCATAGCCGGTATTGCCTTCTACATGGGTTTCCAGCGCCGCGATATGCGCCGTAACATCCTCAAGCTCTTTCGCCTGACGTGCCGACTGCTGATACAGCTTCTGGTTACCCTGCGCCAGGGCGTCAATATTCTCCACCATGGTGGCCGTGGCATCGCTAACCTGCGTCACCAGCTGCTGCAGGCCGTGCTGCATCGTGGCAATGCTGTCGCTCAGCTGCCAGACTTCCCGGTTAAAGCACCTGACATCCGGCGGCGTGCCACAGAGGTCCCCCGCCGCCAGCTGGTTTATATGTGCAATAAGCCGGCGCAGCGGCGTAATAACCCATCTGGCCATGCCAAACCAGACGGCAACGGCGATGGCCAGTAACAGTACCGGTGCAAACAGGAACAGCGTTTGCAGTCCGGAGAGCTGCGCCATTAAGGTCTGTCGGCCCTGTACGGCCTGCCTCTCGCTTGCCTGCTGATAGCGGGCAAAGTTGTCATTAAAGTCACTCTGAAAAGCCTGAGCCGGTACCGCAAAAAAGGCATCGATGGTGTTGGTTTTAAGCAGACCGTCAGCCTGCTCCTGGATCGCGCCGTAGAAGAGCTGATAGCTGTTCACCAGGGCGTCGTCTTTCGGCGGATTCAGCGCCAGCCAGGCTTTCCACGCCTGCTTAGACACCGTCAGCGCCTTTTGCGCCTCATCCATCAGGCTGTGCCAGCTACCGTCGGAGCCGGTCTCTTTATCCTGCATAAACCAGACCCCGGAGCGGTTAAGCAGGTCGCTTGCGGCCAGCAGAGAGACGCGAGCCAGATCCAGCTTGCTCTGCTGCTGCCAGGCCAGCAGATTGCGCTGCTCGTTGCGCTGGGCTTCGTTCAGGGAGGCGTTAAGCAGAAGTGACGAGGAGAGCTGCAGCGCGGAGAAAAGGCCAATGATGCAAAAGATACCCGTCAGCAGGCCAAACTGACGAGGGATGAGACGCTGCGCAATACGGCGGAAAATTTGCGTTAGGTTCATAATTTTCTTCATTAACAATACGTTAGACGCGAGCGAGTCTACGAGATGAAAATGACAGAACCATTGCAGAGAAATGACAACGGCCCTCGTGATGAGGGCCGAAAAATTACACGCGATCCTTCCACACCGTCTGCACGTTGCAGAACTCGTGCAACCCAAAGTGGGAGAGCTCGCGGCCAAAGCCACTTTTCTTCACGCCACCGAAGGCCACGCGCGCATCGCTGGCGCTAAAGCCGTTGATAAACACGCCACCACACTCCAGCTCGCGCGAGAATTTATCCGCAAGCGCTGCGTCAGCGGTAAAGACGGTGGCAGACAGACCAAAGTCGCTGTTGTTGGCAAGCATCAGGGCATGCTCCGCGTCTTTCGCGACACTAATGGCCGCGACCGGACCAAACAACTCCTGACGGAAAGCCGTCATCTCAGGCGTCACATTGCCGAGTACGGTCGGGGCGTAGTAATTACCCTCACCGCTGATTTTCTCTCCGCCCAGCAGCAGCGTTGCCCCTTCGGCCAGCGTGGCCTGCACCTGTTGATGCAGTTCATCCCGCAGGTCATAACGCGCCATCGGGCCAATATAGTTCTCTTCTTCATGCGGTGCGCCCAGCTTCAGTGCAGCAACAGCCTCGACAAAACGTTGGGTAAAGGTCTCTGCGATACCCTCCTCGACGATAAAACGCTTCGCCGCGGCGCACACCTGTCCGGTATTCTGGTAGCGCCCCGCTACCGCTGCCTTCACGGCAAGATCGAGGTCGGCATCGTTAAGGACGATGAACGGATCAGAGCCGCCCAGTTCAAGCACGCATTTTTTCAGCGCAGCTCCGGCCTGGGCGCCAATCGCCGCACCGGCACGCACGCTGCCGGTGACGGTCACCGCAGCAATACGACTGTCGTTAATCGCCTGGCTGACGCCCTCATTGGTGGCATTCACCCAGCCAAAAACGCCTGCCGGAATACCGGCCTCGGCCGCTATCTGCGCAATCAGTCTGGCCGAGCCGAGCACGTTTGGCGCGTGTTTGAGCAGATAACTGTTTCCTGCCAGCAGGATCGGCACCGCTCCGCGCAGCACCTGCCAGAGGGGGAAGTTCCACGGCATCACCGCGAGGATCGGCCCCAGAGGACGGTATTCGATAACCGCATTATCATTTTCCACCAGCGTGGGTTCCGCGCGCAGCATCGCCGGGCCATGCTCGGCATACCAGTCGCACAGCGCAGCGGATTTTGTGACTTCCGCCCGCGCCTGCAGGATGGGTTTGCCCATCTCACGGGAGATTGTCTGCGCCATCTCTTCCGCGCGGTTTCGCAGCGCGGCACCGAGATCGCGCAGCTTCTGCGCCCGGTGGGCAACGCTTTCGCGTCGCCACTGGCGATACGCCGCGTCAGACTGACAAATGGCGTGGTCAACCTCTTCCGGCGTCGCCCACGGATACGCGGCGAGGGTTTCACCCGTTGCCGGGTTAACAGAGAAGGCATGTGTTGCAGATGAATAAGTCATGGTGTTCTCCACGTATTTCGGTTGATTGATTGTGGCTCACTCTGCTATTTCTTAAAAATGAATAATACTAACCACCTTATTCACGAAACGAGAATGCCATGGACTTAACTCAGCTTGAAATGTTTAACGCCGTCGCGCTGACGGGCAGCATCACCCAGGCGGCGCAGAAGGTGCATCGCGTGCCGTCTAATCTCACCACCCGCATCCGTCAGCTGGAAGCTGACCTGGGCGTTGAGCTGTTTATTCGTGAGAACCAGCGTTTGCGGTTATCCCCCGCTGGACATAACTTCCTGCGCTACAGCAAGCAGATCCTGGCGCTGGTGGATGAAGCGCGGATGGTCGTGGCGGGTGATGAGCCGCAGGGGTTATTTGCCCTCGGCGCGCTGGAGAGTACTGCCGCGGTGCGCATTCCGGAGACGCTGGCGCAGTTTAACCAGCGCTACCCGCGTATCCAGTTTGCCCTCTCTACCGGACCATCCGGAACCATGATTGATGGCGTGCTGGAGGGAACCTTAAGCGCCGCCTTTGTTGACGGGCCCCTGTCGCACCCGGAGCTGGAGGGCATGCCGGTCTACCGGGAAGAGATGATGCTGGTCACGCCGGCCGGACAGGCGGAAGTCTCGCGCGCCGCGCAGGTCAGCGGCAGCGATGTTTACGCCTTTCGCGCAAACTGCTCGTACCGTCGGCATCTGGAGAGCTGGTTTCATGCAGACAGAGCCACCCCTGGCCGTATTCACGAGATGGAGTCCTATCACGGGATGCTCGCCTGCGTGATTGCCGGTGCGGGCATCGCGCTGATGCCGCGCTCGATGCTGGAGAGTATGCCAGGGCATCATCAGATTGAAGCCTGGCCGCTGGCGGAGAACTGGCGCTGGCTCACCACCTGGCTGGTGTGGCGACGCGGGGCGATGACCCGCCAGCTGGAAGCCTTTATAGCGCTGCTAAACGAACGTCTGCAACCAGCGCCTTCTCCATAAACAGGCTGAGCGGATCGTCAACGTACGGGGCAAACGCCGGGCGCATTTCGTATCCGCACTGTTCATAAAGACGCACCGCGGCGTGCTGTTTGATGCCCGTCTCCAGCCGTACCGTATGGCAATGACGGCTCAGGGCCTCATCTTCCAGAGCGGCCAGCAGCATTTCGCCGAGATGTTGCCCGCGATGAGCCGGATCGATATAGACCCGCTTCATCTCTCCCGTGCCGTCACCGTTGAGCACGATGGCCCCGCAGCCAACGGCCTTCAGCTGCGGGTCGCGGATGATCATCAGGATAAGCGAGTCTTCGGCAAGCGCAGACAGGTCGAGCAGATGATTACTTTCGGCGGGATAGAGTTCGCTCTGATAGCGGTCAAGCGCCGCAATCAGTGTGAGGATATCCGGGTGATGTGCAGATTCAGAGGTAATGGAATACATGGCAGGCTCCTTGCTATTGTTCTTTCAATATAGCCTTTCAACATAGCGCAGGCCTGCCAGGGGGCTTCATAGTATTTACTTATCGCGTCACGCTGTTAGCGTAAAAAGATACGTCCTTTCAGATACAGGGTCGCCTGACCGCCAATCAACACCCGGTCGCCCTTCAGTTCGCAGCGCAGATCCCCGCCACGGTACGACACCTGGCGGGCGTTGAGTGTGGTTTTGCCCAGTTTTTCGCTCCAGTACGGGATCAGCATGCTGTGGGCGGAACCGGTCACCGGATCTTCCGGCACTCCTTCCCCCGGACAAAAGAAGCGGCTGACGAAGTCATACTGGTCTCCCGGTGCCGTCACGCAAACCATTTTATCCAGCGGAAGCAGCGCGCCAATATCCGGTGTTAACGCTTCTACCTGCTGCTGGCTCTCCAGCACCACCATGTAATCGCGTCCGACGCGCACCTCTTTCGCCGCTGTAATGCCCAGCGCGCTAAACAGCGCCGCAGGTGGGTTCTCCACAACCTCAGTCGACCACGCCGGGAAGTTCAGCGTCAGCCAGTCGCCGCTGCGCTTGACGGTCAGCTCGCCGACAAAGCGCGTGGTGAAGGTGATTTCGGTATGCGGATAATCCAGGTATTCGAAAATAACGTGTGAGGCGGCAAGCGTTGCGTGCCCGCACAGGTTAATTTCATCCAGCGTGGTGAACCAGCGCAGCTCAAACCCGCCGTCGGTGCGCACGAAAAAGGCGGTCTCAGACTGGTTGTGCTGCTGCGCCATTTTGAGCAGCGTCTCGTCCGGAAGCCACTCTTCCAGAGGACATACCGCTGCGGCGTTACCGCCAAAGGTTTTATCGCTGAAGGCATCCACCAGATAAAAATCAATTTCCTGCATTGTCTCTTCCTCTCTTGTTATGGCTATTTAGCGCAGAAAAACTGTGCCTTTCAGATAAAGCGTGGCCTGACCGCCCATCAGCACGCGGGAGCCTTTCAGCTCACAGCGCACATCACCGCCCCGGGCTGAAACCTGACGGGCAAACAGCCTGGTTTTACCCAGCTTTTCGCTCCAGTAAGGGATCAGCATGGTGTGGGCGGAGCCGGTGACCGGGTCTTCCGGGACGGAGACGCCCGGGGAGAAAAAGCGGCTGACAAAATCATATTCCCCTTCCCCACGCGCCGTCACGCTCACCTTATGCTCACCTGGCGTCATCGCCGAAAAGTCTGGCATGAGCGCTTCGACCTGCTGGCGATTGTCCAGCACGATAAGCCAGGCACGTCCTTTACGGGCTTCAACATAGTGCGTAATACCCAGCGCCGAGAGCATCTCCGGCGGCGGTGTCTCTTCATGGGTTGGGCATGCCGGGAAGTCCAGCGTCAGCCAGTCGCCCTCCCGGCTGACCGTCAGGCGACCGGAGGCGGTATCGAAATGGATCCGTGAATCAGGGAAGTCCAGCTCGGTAAACAGAACGTGCGCCGCCGCAAGCGTAGCGTGACCGCAGAGATTGACTTCGGTAAGCGTGGTAAACCAGCGCAGCTCAATGCCCCCTTTGCTGCAGACAAAAAAGGCCGTCTCAGACTGATTGTGCTGCTGCGCCATTTTCAGCAAGGTTTCATCGGGCAACCATTCCCTGAGCGGGCAAACGGCGGCCGGGTTACCGCCAAACGAGGTCTCGCTGAACGCATCGACCAGATAAAAATCAATCTCCTGCATTGTCTTACCGCCTGTTTTTATTGTGTTGTTCTTTTATATTCAATGAAAAGCACGCTTGCGGCTACCGCTTTCATAAGGTAAATATTGAGATCTGCATCACATAATGGTTGAGTTTTCGCCTTTTGACGTTTTAAGATCGTCTCCTCTTCTTTTCAGCAACGAATCTCCGACATCCCTATGACAACGAACACAGTTTCCCGCAGGGTTGCGTGGCTACGCGTGGTCACGCTGGCCATTGCCGCGTTTATTTTTAACACCACAGAATTCGTGCCGGTTGGGCTGCTGTCTGACATCGCTGAAAGTTTCCAGATGGAAACCGCGCAGGTGGGCATTATGTTGACCATCTACGCCTGGGTGGTGGCACTGATGTCCCTGCCGTTTATGCTGCTGACCAGCCAGATCGAGCGGCGCAGGCTGCTGATCGGTTTGTTCGTGCTGTTCATTGCCAGCCATGTGCTGTCGTTTATGGCGTGGAATTTTACGGTACTGGTCATCAGTCGCATCGGCATCGCCTTTGCCCATGCGGTGTTCTGGTCGATCACCGCGTCGCTGGCCATTCGCCTGGCGCCGGCGGGTAAACGTGCTCAGGCGCTGAGCTTGCTCGCCACCGGTACCGCGCTGGCGATGGTGCTCGGCCTGCCGATTGGCCGCATCGTCGGGCAGTACTTCGGCTGGCGTACCACCTTCTTCGCCATCGGCATGGGTGCGCTGATGACGCTGGTCTGCCTGATAAAACTGCTGCCCGCGCTACCCAGCGAACATTCCGGCTCGCTGAAAAGCCTGCCGCTGCTGATGCGTCGTCCGGCACTGCTGAGTATTTATCTGCTCACCGTCATTGTGGTCACCGCCCACTACACGGCCTACAGCTACATCGAGCCCTTTGTGCAGGTGGTAGCGGGCTTTAGCGCCAACTTTGCCACTGTGTTACTGTTGATCCTCGGCGGTGCGGGCATTATCGGCAGCGTGCTGTTCGGTAAGCTGGGTAACCGACATGCCTCCACACTGGTGAGCAGCGCCATCGGCCTGCTGCTGGCCTGCCTGTTGTTGCTGATGCCCGCCGCGGGCAGTGAGAGCCAGCTGGCGATCCTCAGCCTGTTCTGGGGCGTGGCGATCATGATTATTGGTCTGGGCATGCAGGTGAAGGTGCTGGCTCTGGCGCCGGACGCGACGGATGTCGCCATGTCGCTGTTTTCGGGGATCTTCAATCTCGGGATTGGCGCGGGCGCGCTGGTGGGAAATCAGGTCATCCTGCACGTGTCGATGTCGGCGATTGGCTATCTGGGGGCCATTCCGGCCCTGGTGGCGCTTGTCTGGTCGGTGCTGATTTTCCGTAAGTGGCCGGTGGCGCTGGAGGAACAGGGGCAGCACGGGTGAACCTTCTTGCCGGGTGGCGGCTTCGCCTTACCCGGCCTACAAAACCCGTAGGCCCGTGCAAGCGAAGCGCCGCCGGGCAAGACATCAATGATAGGTCTTAATAATCTCCAGCACGCCGTTAATAATAAACTGCACGCCCATACAGACCAGCAGGAAGCCCATCAGACGGGAAATCGCCTCAATACCGCCCTTGCCTACCCAGCGCATAATCGCGCCGGAGCTGCGCAGAGAGATCCACACGATCGCCCCAATAATCGCAAAAATCAGCGGTGGCGCTACCGTCAGCACCCAGTCCGGGAAGGTTGAACTGTCACGCACCGTCGACGCGGAGCTGATAATCATCGCGATGGTCCCCGGCCCCGCCGTGCTCGGCATGGCAATCGGCACGAAGGCGATATTCGCACTCGGTTCGGTTTCCAGCTCTTCAGATTTGCTGGCCGCTTCCGGTGACTCATGGGCTTTTTGCGCCGGGAACAGCATGCGGAAACCGATAAAGGCGACAATCAGCCCCCCGGCAATACGCAAGCCGGGAATGGAAATCCCGAAGGTGTTCATCACCACCTGACCGGCGTAATACGCCACCATCATGATGGCGAAGACATATACGGAGGCCATCAACGACTGATGATTGCGCTCGGCGCTGTTCATGTTCCCTGCCAGTCCGAGGAAAAGCGCCACCGTCGTTAACGGGTTTGCCAACGGCAGCAAGACCACCAGCCCAAGGCTAATTGCTTTAAGTAAATCCAGCATAGTGTGTTGTTGTCCTTATCCATAGTTAACACCGCAATTATAGGGTGAAAAGGTGACATTCAGCCATCGTTGCAGCGTGACGATTATTTCCTGCCTGAAATGATAATCCTCAGTTATCTATCTGATTTGAAAGACCACAAAAAAAGTTCATGAAACGTTTTAGCAATTCGTGGCATCGGCTGATTCATTCAGTTGACTTATACTTGCCTGAGCAATAATATCTGCCGTGACTAACTACTTGCCAGGGCAACCATTGTGAAAAGCACCAGTGATATCTTTAACGACGTTGTTCCGCTGGGTCGTCTTATTCATATGGTAAATCAGAAGAAAGATCGCCTGCTCAACGACTATCTGTCACCGCTGGATATCACCGCGACACAGTTCAAAGTGCTGTGTTCCATTCGCTGCGAAGTGTGTATCACACCGGTTGAGCTGAAAAAGGTGCTCTCTGTCGATCTGGGTGCGCTCACCCGCATGCTCGATCGTCTCGTCTGCAAAGGATGGGTAGAACGAAGCCCTAACCCGAATGACAAACGCGGCGTACTGGTAAAGCTGACCAGCGATGGCGCGGCCATGTGCGAGCAATGTCATCAATTAGTAGGACAAACACTGCATCAGGAACTAACAAAAAACCTAACGGCAGATGAAGTGGCAACGCTTGAGCTTCTGCTCAAGAAAATTCTGCCGTAATCAGAAAAAAAGAGGTATGACGATGTCCAGACGCAATACTGACGCTATCACCATTCATAGCATTTTGGACTGGATCGAGGACAACCTGGAATCGCCGCTCTCCCTTGAAAAAGTGTCAGAGCGTTCAGGTTACTCCAAATGGCACCTGCAACGGATGTTCAAAAAAGAGACCGGCCATTCATTAGGTCAATATATTCGCAGCCGCAAGCTGACGGAAATTGCCCAGAAGCTGAAAGAAAGCAATGAGCCGATCCTTTATCTGGCGGAGCGTTATGGATTTGAATCGCAACAAACCCTGACGCGTACGTTCAAGAACTATTTTGACGTGCCGCCTCATAAGTACCGCATCACCAGCGTACCCGGTGAATCCCGATACCTGTATCCGTTAAAACACTGTAGTTAATCATCGCCTGTAACAGACGTAACCGAGGAAATCATGAACGTTACCGCCTCCGCCGCCCTCGCCTTGCTGGTGCTCTTCTCCAGCCAGACCTTCGCGGAGCAAACCCCTCGTGCAACGCAGCAAAATAATCCTGATACGATGATTTTGCCGTCAGCACATGACCAGTCGCCTTATGATTTCAACCATATGGGTGCTGGTAGCGACAAATCCGACGAATTAGGCGTGCCTAACTATAATCAGCACCGCCTCTGATTCGTTTTTGCCCCGCCGATGCGGGGCTTTTTTCTTTCTTATCCCCGCACCCGCGCCGTCCGGCGCACGCGCAGGCCAAACACGTTGATGTACAGCCCGGCCATGATCAGCACCGCGCCAAGCAGCTGCAGGGCGCTCAGTTTTTCGTCCAGTAAAATAGCGGCACTGGCCAGCCCAACGACCGGCACCAGCAGCGACAACGGCGCCACGCGCCAGGTTTCATATCGCCCGAGCAGCGATCCCCAGATACCGTACCCGATAATCGTGGCGACAAACGCCAGATAGACCAGCGACAAAATGGTGGTGAGGTCGATTTCAACCAGGCTTGTCAGCATCACTGCCGGGCCGTCGAATATCAGGGACGCGACCATAAACGGTACCACCGGGATCAGCGCGCTCCACACGACCAGAGACATCACCTGCGGACGCGCCTCATGCTGCATGATCAGTTTGTTGAAAATATTCCCGCAGGCCCAGCTCAGGCCAGCGGCCAGCGTCAGCATAAAGCCGAGCAGCGCCACGTGCTGACCATTCAGGCTGGCCTCAATCAGCACCAGCACGCCAAACACCGCCAGCGTAATGCCCGCCAGCTGTTTACCCTGCAGACGCTCGCCAAACACAAACGCCCCCAGAATGATGGTAAAGAACGCCTGCGCCTGTAACACCAGCGAAGCAAGTCCGGCAGGCATACCAAATTTGATGGCGCAGAACAGAAACGCAAACTGGCCAAAACTGATGGTCAGGCCGTAGCCCAGCAGCAGTTTAAAGGGGATCCTGGGACGGGCGACAAACAGCAGCGCCGGGAACGCCACCAGCATAAAACGCAAACCGGCCAGCATCAGCGGCGGCATGTTGTGCAAGCCCAGCTTGATGACCACAAAATTGAGTCCCCATACGATGACCACCAGCAACGCCAGCAGTCCGTCTTTACGCGTCATACCCTGCCCCTGAATTATTAATAATTTGTTAACAGTTCAAGGTAACAGAAAAAAGCGTGCCACGAGAAGATCATTAATTCTGGCAGTCAGGCGAAGCACTTACGGATAAATTGGGTGCTATACAAGGCCCTTATGTCGTGATACTCCTTTCAGGACACAACATAAAAAGCATAAGCATTTGTCGGGCAGGAATATGAAACCATCTCTCCGGCGCTCAACCGCAGCGCTGCTGGCATCGTCATTGTTATTAACCATTGGTCGTGGGGCAACGCTGCCGTTTATGACCATTTATCTCACGCGCGTCTACAGCATGAGCGTCGAGAATATTGGTTACGCCCTGACCGTGGCGCTGACCATTGGCGTGGTGTTCAGCCTGGGGTTTGGCATTCTGGCCGATAAGTTTGATAAAAAACGTTACATGCTGATCGCTATCGTGGCGTTTATCGCCGGCTTTGTGGCGATCCCGATGGTGAATAACGTCACGCTGGTGGTGCTGTTCTTTGCGCTGATCAACTGCGCCTATTCGGTCTTTTCGACGGTGCTGAAAGCATGGTTCTCCGACGTGCTGACCTCCAGTGAAAAAGCCCGCGTTTTTTCCCTGAACTACAGTTTCCTGAATATTGGCTGGACGATCGGGCCGCCCATTGGCACCCTGCTGGTCATGTATAGCCTACAGCTGCCGTTCTGGCTGGCCGCTTTCTGCGCCGCGCTGCCGCTGGGGTTTATCCATTTCTTTGTGCAAAAAAGCGTGGCGTTAGACACCGCCGAAGAGCAGACGGCGTGGCAGCCGTCGGTCCTGCTGAAAGACCGCGCGCTGTTCTGGTACACGCTTTCCGGCCTGCTCGCGTCATACGTCGGCGGATCGTTCGCGAGCTGCATTTCGCAGTATGTTCTGGCCGCACATGCGGACAGTGATTTCGCCGAAAAGGTGGTCGCGGTGGTGCTGCCCGTCAACGCCGCCGTGGTGGTGACGCTGCAGTACGCACTCGGTCGCAAGATCTCAGCCAGCAATATTCGTCCGTTGATGACCGCCGCCACGCTGTTTTTTATCGTCGGCCTGGCTGGCTTTATGCTCTCCGGGGAAAACCTGATTTACTGGGGCATTGCTGCCGCCATCTTTACGCTGGGTGAGATTATCTATGCGCCGGGTGAATACATGCTGATCGACAATATCGCCCCGCCGGGGATGAAAGCCAGCTACTTCTCTGCCCAGGCGCTCGGCTGGCTCGGCGCGGCGGCCAACCCGATGATCACCGGTATTATCCTGACGAATCTGCCGCACTGGTCGTTGTTTGTGATAATGATGGCCGCGATTATTGTGGCGTGGCTGATGATTTTGCGTGGGATGAGCGTCAAGGCATGGTGCGAGTCACCCAAAGCGGCGTAGCGAATGTAGGCCGGGTAAGGCGAAGCCGCCACCCGGCAAAAGCAAAATCAACGGCCTAGTGGTGCAACATCTCCTCCACCACCTGCTGTTTGTACATCTCGTTCGGATAATAGGTCGGCCAGTTTTCCATCTCCTTCAGCAGCGCCTCGTGGGAAGTGTTGCCCATGAAAATGTGAAAGTGTGAAGAGGCCTTCGGCGCGATGGTGTGGTCGCTGAACTGCACAAACTTCGGCGCCTTGCTGCTGGCGTCCTGACACTCAAACAGATAGCGAACGCCCTTTTTGCCGGACGCGTAGGTCAAAATTTTGTAGCCGCTGTAGTCATAACGACAGCTGCTGACCGTTTTGCCTTTATGGAATTCCATCACGTTATTTTCGATGCCGATGGCATCCACATCGGTTGCATACCCCGTGCGGTAGTAGGCTTTCACCTCATCAAAGGTTTTGCTTTTATCCTGTTGTGCTTTCTTCCTGAAGACCGGATCCAGCGAGCCATCCAGCAGGAACGGATAGACGGACTGCCAGGTGCCGTCCCAGTCGGACAGTTTTCTGTCCTTAACATCGTTGTCCTCAAAGACGCCATTCGCCGCCTTCTGTTCCGCTTCGCTCATCGCGTGACCGTGCGAGTGGGCAAACAGCTGGCCGCTGACCAGCAGCGCCCCCAGCGTCATGGCAAATTTCCCAATATGTGCAGCCAAGATAACACCCTCATTCCGTTTTATCAGAGCGAGGATGTTATAATATAACATTTCAGATCGCAACCAGCCCGCGAACGCCTTCCTGCTCCATGTTTTCACCCCGTCCGCGCTGAATGATGGTGCCGCGTGACATCAGCAGGTAGCTGTCCGCCAGGTCAGCGGCAAAGTCATAAAACTGCTCAACCAGCAGGATCGCAATATCCCCTCTGTCTGCCAGCTGGCGGATCACCTGGCCAATCTCCTTAATCACCGAAGGCTGTATGCCTTCGGTGGGTTCATCGAGGATCAGCAGCTGCGGACGGCTCGCCAGCGCGCGACCAATCGCCAGCTGCTGCTGTTGACCACCGGAGAGATCGCCCCCGCGCCGGTGTTTCATCTCTTTGAGTACCGGGAACAGCTGCCAGATCTCCTCCGGCACCTGCTTCGCCTCGCGGGCGGGAAAGCGCGACAGCCCCAGCAGCAGATTCTCCTCCACGGTCAGACGCGGAAAAATCTCCCGGCCCTGGGGGACGTACGCCACGCCCGACTGCACCCGCTGGTGCGGCTTACTGTGGGTGATCGTTTTCCCCTGCCAGATGACCTCCCCGGTTTTCGCCGGGATCAGCCCCATCAGGCACTTCAGCAGCGTGGTTTTCCCTACACCGTTGCGCCCCAGCAGGCAGGTAACTTCCCCGGTGACCGCCTCAAAGCTCACGCCTCGCAGGATATGGCTGCCGCCGTAATACTGATTCAGTTCGTTGACCTGTAACATTCCCTCTCCTTAACGTCCCAGATAGACCTCAATCACCTGCTCGTTGGCCTGCACCTCACGAAGCGAACCTTCCGCCAGCACGCGCCCCTGATGCAGCACCGTCACGTGGTCAGCAATGGTTTCCACAAAGCCCATGTCGTGCTCCACCACCATCAGGGAGTGCTTGCCCGCCAGCGTCCTGAACAACTCAGCGGTATATTCCGTTTCCGCATCGGTCATTCCGGCGGCGGGCTCGTCCAGCAGCAACAGATGCGGGTCCTGCACCAGCAGCATACCAATCTCCAGGAACTGTTTTTGTCCGTGGGAAAGCAGTCCGGCCCGGCGGTCCCGCTCGTTGCTGAGCCGCAATAAAGCCAGCATCTCATCAATGCGATCGCGCTGCTCACCGTTGAGCGTTGCCCGCAGGCTGGCCCAGACGGATTTGTCGGTTTTCATGGCGATCTCCAGGTTTTCCCACACCGTCAGTGCTTCAAAGACCGTGGGTTTCTGGAATTTTCGGCCTATTCCCTGGCGGGCAATCGCCGCAGGCTCCAGCGTGGTGAGGTCGATCGACTGATCGTAAATAGCTCGCCCGCTTTTCGGGCGCGTCTTGCCAGTGATGACGTCCATCAGCGTGGTTTTACCGGCCCCGTTGGGGCCAATCACGCAGCGCAGTTCGCCCACGCCGATATTCAGCGAGAGATCGGTCAGCGCCTGAAAACCATCAAAACTGACGTTGATGGATTCAAGCTGCAGTACCGGGTCGGTCTGTTCGCGGTAACGATCGCCGGGCAACTGGCGGGTGAATAACCCTTCGGCTGGCTGCATTATTTCTCTCCCTTACGAAACAGGCCGTAGACGCCGCGCGGCAAAAACAGCGTGACGGCGATAAAAATCAATCCCAGAAACAGTTGCCAGTATTCCGGCATTGCGACGGTGAAAAGGCTCTTCGCCCCGTTCACCAGCGCCGCGCCAATGACCGGCCCCACCAGCGTGCCGCGCCCACCCAGCGCGACCCAGATCGCGGCTTCGATCGAGTTCGTCGGCGACATTTCGCCGGGGTTAATAATGCCCACCTGCGGGACATACAGCGCGCCGGCCAGGCCACACAGTACCGCGGAGAGCGTCCACACCAGCAGCTTGAACCCGCGCGGATCGTATCCGCAAAACGTCAGGCGGTTTTCGGCGTCGCGAACGGCAGTCAGAATGCGGCCAAACTTGCTCTTCGCCAGCGCAAACCCGATGCCCAGCGCCAGGAGCAGCAACAGCACGGTGGCCAGAAACAGCGCAATACGCGTGGTCGTCTCCGTTACCGCAAAACCCAGCAGCGTGGTGAAGCCGGTAAAGCCGTTATTGCCGCCAAAACCGGTTTCATTGCGAAAGAACAGCAGCATCCCGGCATAGGTCAGCGCCTGAGTCATGATCGAGAAATAGACCCCTTTGATCCTGGAGCGGAAGGCAAACCAGCCAAACACCAGCGCCAGCAACCCAGGGACCATCACAATCAGCACCAGCGCCCAGGCAAAATGCTGGGTACCCCACCAGAACCACGGCAGTTCGCTCCAGGAGAGAAACGACATAAACGCCGGCAGACCGTCACCCGCCGCCTGGCGCATCAGGTACATGCCCATCGCGTAGCCGCCGAGGGCGAAGAAAATGCCATGTCCCAGGGACAACATACCGGCGTAGCCCCACACCAGATCCAGCGCCACCGCCACAATGGCATAGCAGAGGATCTTACCGAGCAGCGTCAGCATCCAGGTTGACAGCGCCAGCGGATGCGTCGCTGGCAGTAAGGCGAAAAACGGCAGTATCAGCAGGCACATCACCAGCAGGCTGCCGGCAATCTGCGTTGTGCGTGGCGCTTTGCGCGCCAGCGTTAAGGTCAGCGGCTGGCTCATCAGTCAATCACCCTCCCTTTCAGCGCAAACAGTCCCTGAGGGCGTTTCTGAATAAACAGCACGATCGCCACCAGAATCAAAATCTTACCCAGCACCGCCCCCATCTGCGGCTCAAGGATTTTATTGAAGATCCCCAGACCAAACGCCGCGGCCACGCTGCCTGCCAGCTGGCCTACGCCACCGAGAACGACCACGAGGAACGAGTCGATAATGTATCCCTGACCGAGCTCCGGCCCGACGTTCCCAAGCTGGGAAAGCGCCACGCCGCCCAGACCGGCAATGCCTGAGCCCAGCCCGAACGCCAGCATGTCGACGCGCCCGGTCGGCACCCCGCAGCAGGCGGCCATGCTGCGGTTTTGCGTCACCGCCCGCACGTTCAGCCCCAGACGGGTTTTATTCAGAATGAGCCAGGTGAAGAACAGCACCAGCAGCACGAAGCCCAGCACCACGATGCGGTTCCACGGCAGGGTCAGGTTGGCAAAAACCTGCACCCCGCCGGAAAGCCATGCCGGGTTGGCCACCTCCAGGTTCTGCGCACCAAACGTCATGCGCACCAGCTGGATTAGCATCAGGCTGATCCCCCACGTCGCCAGCAGCGTTTCCAGCGGACGACCGTACAAATGACGGATCACGGTGCGCTCCAGCACCATCCCGATGCCCGCCGTCAGGCAGAAGGCGACTGGCAGCGCGATGACGGGATAGAGCGCCAGCCACTGAGGCGCCAGTCCTGCCATCGCCTGTTGCACCATCCACGTGGCATACGCGCCCAGCATCAGCATCTCGCCGTGGGCCATATTAATCACGCCCAGCAGGCCGTAGGTGATGGCGAGCCCCAGCGCCGCCAGCAGCAGCACCGACCCCAGCGACAGCCCCATAAACGCCTGACCCAGCAGATCGCCCCACATCAGACGGTGCTGGATCTGGCGAAGGCTCTCCTGCGCGGCTACGCGAACCCCGGCGTCAGGCTCGGTCTGTGTCTGGGTAAACGGAGTCAGTCTGGACGCCACGTCCGGATCGTCGGACTGCCCGAGCCGTTCGACTGCCGTGCGACGGACTTCAGCCTGCGGGCTGGTCAGCTGGAGATTCGACACCGCCAGCAACAGCGCCTGACGCGCCACCGCGTCCGTTTCATCCGTCAACCGTTTTTCCAGAAAGGCGAGCATGCCTGGCTGGGCATCGCGCTGGAGCTGGCGCGCCGCTGCGCGTCTTTCGGTGACACTGTCACTCACAAGCTGATGGGTGGCAATGGCCGTCGCGGCGAGCACGCGCAGCCGGTTCGTCAGACGAACAGCTTTGGTTGGCCCTGCCGCCGCCTGGCTTTCGCCCAGCGGGATGATATCGCCATTGCGTTGTGCAAAGGCGTGCCTTTGCGTGTCAACAAAGAGGTTTTCCTGTTGCAGCGCCTGGAGCAGCGGCAGCCTTGCCGACTCCGGCGAGGCTGCCCACTGCGCCAGCAGTTCCGCCTGCTGGCTGCGGCTGGCGGCAACAAAACGATCGGCATCCGATGCCTGCGCCATCCCTGGCAGCAGTCCGGTAAGCCATACAAGCGCGACGATCGTGCGTATGAAGTTCATGGCTTTCACCCTGCGGGAATGGCTTAGTTGCTGGCGGTTTTCATCGGCTGATCGGGCTTTTTGTCATTCCCGGCGATGAACGGGCTCCACGGCTGAGCGCGTACCGGCTGTTCTGTCTGCCACACCACGTTAAACTGGCCGTTGCCTTCGATTTCGCCGATCATGACCGGCTTATGCAGATGGTGGTTGGTGGCATCCATGGTGAGCGTAAAGCCAGACGGCGCCTTAAAGGACTGACCGGCCATCGCCGCACGCACTTTATCCACATCGGTGGTGCCCGCTTTCTCCACCGCCTGTGCCCACATATGGATGCCCACGTAAGTGGCTTCCATCGGGTCGTTGGTCACCACGGTATCGGCGTTCGGCAGCTTGTGCGCTTTGGCATAGGCTTTATAGTCCGCCACGAAGGCCTGGTTGGTTGGGTTATCAACGGATTCAAAGTAGTTCCACGCCGCCAGGTTGCCCACCAGCGGTTTGGTGTCAATGCCGCGCAGCTCTTCTTCACCCACGGAGAACGCCACGACCGGCACGTCGGTCGCTTTCAGCCCCTGGTTCGCCAGCTCTTTGTAAAACGGAACGTTGGAGTCGCCGTTGATGGTCGAGACCACGGCAGTTTTACCGCCCGCAGAGAATTTCTTAATGTTGGCAACAATGGTCTGGTAGTCGCTATGACCAAACGGGGTGTAAACCTCTTCGATGTCTTTATCCTCCACCCCTTTGGAATGCAGGAACGCGCGCAGGATCTTGTTGGTGGTGCGCGGGTAGACGTAGTCCGTGCCCAGCAGGAAGAAGCGCTTCGCCGCGCCGCCGTCTTCACTCATCAGGTATTCCACCGCCGGGATAGCCTGCTGGTTCGGCGCTGCGCCGGTATAGAAGACGTTCGGTGACATCTCCTCGCCTTCATATTGCACCGGGTAGAACAGCAGACCGTTCAGCTCTTCAAAGACAGGCAGGACGGATTTTCGCGAGACCGACGTCCAGCAGCCGAACACCACCGCCACCTTATCCTGACTTAACAGCTGGCGCGCTTTCTCGGCAAACAGCGGCCAGTTTGAGGCCGGATCCACCACCACCGGCTCCAGTTTCTTACCCAGCACGCCGCCTTTCGCGTTGATCTCATCGATGGTCATCAGGGCGACATCTTTCAGCGGGGTTTCGGAGATGGCCATCGTGCCGGAGAGGGAATGCATGATCCCCACTTTGATGGTATCGGCCGCCTGCACGCCAAAACTCATTCCCATAGCAACGACAGACGCAGACAATGCAAAGGCTTTTAATAAAGTACGACGGTGCATATTTTCACTCCCGAAAAAGAACGCTGTGCGAAGACGTCCGTTACGGCGTGGACGCGGAAATAAATGTCTCAGCGAAGCAGGAGCAAAAAGGATGCCAGAATGGAGAAAGCGTGAATGCAGGGGCTGAAGCGCAGGATGTAAAGAGAACGTCTCAGAATGGCACAGCGCTGCACTTTAATAATGCAGCGCTGAAAAACGGGTTTACCAGACTTCACTGGCGATCTGCGTCACCAGGCGAATTTTGTCCCACTGCTGGGTTTCGCTCAGGCTGTTACCCTCTTCGGTAGAGGCAAAGCCACACTGTGGGCTGAGGCAAATTTGCTCTTTCGCCACGTATTTCGCCGCTTCTTCCAGACGCGCCTTCACCCCTTCCGGGTTTTCCAGCTCGCCATTTTTGGTGGTGATAAGCCCCAGCACCACCTGCTGTTTGCCGGGGCGGACAAAGCGCAGCGGCGCGAAATCCCCGCTGCGGTCGTTATCATATTCCAGGAAGAACGCGTCAACGTTAACCGTCCCGAACAGCACTTCCGCCACCGGCTCATAGCCGCCTTCTGAAATCCAGGTTGAGCGGAAGTTACCGCGGCAGACGTGCAGCCCGATGGTCAAATCGTCCGGTTTGCCCTCCAGGGCCTTGTTCAGCACGCGGGCATAGATACGCGCCAGCTCGTCGGGGTCATCACCGCGCTCGCGGATCTGACGACGCTGGTCATCCGAGCAGAGATAGGCCCAGACGGTGTCATCCAGCTGCAGGTAACGGCAGCCCGCGTCATAGAAGGCCCGAATGGCGTCGCGCCAGGTGGTCGCCAGATCGTCGAAATAGACGTTCAGGTCCGGATACACCGTGGCGTCTATGTCTTTACGACCGCCGCGGAAATGCAGCACGCTCGGGCTCGGAATGGTCATTTTCGGCTCGGCGCTCCCGCTGATGCTTTTCAGATAACGAAAGTCCTCCAGCATCGGATGCTCGCCAAAGCCCAGCTTGCCGGTAACGCGCACGCCGTGGGCTTTGGTTTGCACGCCGTTAAACTGAATGCCCTGCTGCGCATCGTAACGCTCTACGCCCTGCAGACCGTCGAAGAAATCAAAGTGCCACCAGGCGCGGCGAAACTCACCGTCGGTGACCACATTCAGCCCACACGCACACTGCTGCTCAACGACATGGCGGATAGCGTCGTTTTCAATGGCGCGAAGCTGCCCGGCGTCAATTTCGCCGCTGGCAAATTTCTGGCGAGCCTGTTTGATGGCATCCGGGCGTAAAAAGCTGCCGACTACATCGGCGCGGAACGGGGCGTGGTGTCGTTGCATGGAAATCTCCTCAGTCTGCCGGTGAT
Organism: Enterobacter sp. BIDMC92; assembly: GCF_001030225.1. NCBI lineage: Bacteria > Pseudomonadati > Pseudomonadota > Gammaproteobacteria > Enterobacterales > Enterobacteriaceae > Enterobacter > Enterobacter sp. BIDMC92. Next base: position 2,313,168 of record NZ_KQ087598.1, on the reverse strand, counting down.
AATTGCCCGCAGTAATAATTCATCTTTTGAAGTTTTAGACTTCTGGATGTCTAAATGTCCAAAAAAGATGTCATACCTGCTTTATCCCGGCAAACGAGAAAATTTCACGGGTGATGAAAAAAATTCATCTTCACAGCGCGGCAGCGGTTTCGCTGCTGGCAAAGGCGTACTTTTCATCTTCCCAGCCGGTGATCCCGCCGAGCATAATTTTGACCGGCAGCCCAAGACGCGCCAGCTTCAGCGCGGCTCTGTCCGCACCGTTACAGTGTGGTCCGGCGCAGTAGACGACAAACAGCGTGCCTTCAGGCCACTGGGCCATGCGCCCGGCGGTAATCTGACTCCACGGCATGTGCACTGCGCCGGGGACGTGACGGCGGGCAAACTGCTCCGGGCCGCCCACCACATGAAGCAGCACGAAGTCCTGCTCCTGGTTGACGATGGCATGATGCACATCGGCACAATCGGTTTCGACGCTCAGACGGCGCAGAAAATGGGTGACGGCTTCCTGCGGCTCAGCAGCCGGAAATTCAGTAACATAGCTCATGATCCTTCCTCATCTTTGGCGTTTGTGTTAACACTACTCTATCCACAAATTCAGCCGGTGAATGCGCTCACGTATGCCAGAAAACAGCAAAAAGATGACAAACTTAAGACAGCATCCCCGCCCGAAGGTGGTGGTGCTGGCCTATGACGGTCTGTGTACCTTCGAATTCGGCGTGGCGGTGGAGATCTTCGGCCTGCCGCGCCCCGAGCTCGGCGACAACTGGTACCGCTTTGCGGTGGCGAGCGTGGATAGCGGTGAACTGCGGGCGACGGGCGGGATCCGTATCATTACCGATGGCGATCTCTCCCTGCTTGAATCTGCCGATCTGATCGTGGTGCCGGGCTGGCGGGGGCTGGAGTCACCGGTTCCGGAGCCGATCTGCCACGCGTTACGCCAGGCCAGCGCGCGGGGCTGTCAGCTGCTGTCCATCTGTTCCGGCGTGTTTGTGCTGGCCGCGTCGGGGCTGCTGAACGGACGTAAAGCCACAACGCACTGGCGTTATATCGACGCACTTAAAGCCCGTTACCCTGAGATCGAGGTGGTTGAGGATGTGCTCTACCAGGACGAAGGCGATATTCTGACCTCCGCAGGCAGTGCGGCGGGGATCGATCTCTGTCTGCATGTCGTGCGACGGGATTATGGCATGGAAACCGCCAACAGCGTGGCGCGCCGGCTGGTTATTCCGCCACACAGGGATGGTTCACAGCCGCAGCAGCTTAGCCGCCCGGTGGCGCAGCTGCGGGAAAGCCAGCGACTTGGCCAGCTGTTTGACTTTTTGCACAAGCATCTTAATGAAGTGCACAGTGTCGACTCGCTGGCGCGTCGGGTTGGGATGAGCCAGCGCACCTTTCTGCGTCGCTTCGAGGCGGCGACGGGAACCACGCCAGCCCGCTGGTTACTCCATGAGCGCCTGTTGCGGGCGAAAGATTATCTGGAAAGCAGCCGGTTAAGCATTGACAGCATTGCTGAACAGACCGGATTTGGTCAGGCATCGACGCTGCGTCATCATTTTCGTCAGCAGTTCGCGCTTTCCCCGGCCCAGTATCGCAAACAATTTTCACGTCCGGATGCTGTCCGCTAAAGCGCCAGTCCGGACATCGGCATTTACGATTAACAAGGGAGCACCTGATGGTCACCACCCACGTTTTTATCGCCGTCAGTCTTGATGGCTACATCGCCCGGGAGAATGACGATATTGACTGGCTGTTGCAGCGCGACGATCCGACCGAAGACCATGGCTATACGGCGTTTATTGCGGACAAAGAGTGGATCGTCATGGGGCGCGGAAGCTATGAGAAGGTGGTGACCTTTGATACCTGGCCGTATGACAGGCCGGTGCTGGTGCTCTCCCGACAGCTGGCCGACACGCCCGTGCCGGAGGCGCTGAAGGGCAAAGTGCAGTTCTCCCGCCGTGCGCCAAAAGAGGTTCTCGACGATCTGGCCGCGCAAAACGTCCATCGCGTCTATCTCGATGGTGGGCGGGTCATACAGTCGTTCCTGCGCGAAGGACTGGTGGCCGATATGGTGATTACTACCGTTCCTGTCCTGCTTGGCTCGGGAAAACCGCTGTTTGGCGCCCTTCCGCGGGATATCGATTTGACACTGGTATCCAGCCGCAGCTTCCCTTCGGGCCTGGTACAGTCGCACTATCGGGTCACGACATAACGCGGGTAGCGCTACTGCTGGCAAAAAAAAACCGCCATTATCTGGCGGTAAATGCTTGCATGGATAGATTTGTATTTTGGTCTCTACGTCCCGACACGTCATGACCGGGCAGCGGATCCCATACAACCTATCACTCTTTATCTCAACGAACCTTAAACAGCCCTGTTAACCCGCCTGGGTATTGATTTGCAAATAACGCATCAGGCCCTGCTCAGCGCTCTGTCTGGCATCATCATTGATGGCCTCAAGATAAAACGAACGCGACACGCCATAAGGCGCTTTTTCGGACGGATAGACCGCAAACTGGAATGTTTTTCCGCGCGTCTTGTGGGTGCAGTCTAATTCCCAGCGTTCTTCGTTAATTTTGATGCTATTACAATCAACGCGTCCATAATCGCTGGTTAAATATGATCCTACGCGAGCTTCTGCAGAGTGAATATATTCAGGTGCGTCATTACTGACATAACGAGCGCCAGCCGCGGCCCCTGCTGCAACCACCACAAGCGCCAACACCATTATTTTTTTCATTTATTAAGACCCGTTCCTTAGCCAGAGAATTCTTATTATATAGGATTTATCTCTAAAATTATTGTCCAGTTTTATACCAGAAATGGCGGTTTATCGGCGGTACCTCAATTTTAAGAAAAGTCTCAATATGGTGTTAATTCGACAAAACCTGACAATGGCTTTGCGTTAATTTGAAGTTTTGAATAATAACATCATGCAATTATTGCCATGATAGTCCGCGTTCTTATTCTGTGGTGAAGAGATAATGAGAAAAGGCCTGGCACTGGTGATGTTGCTCTGCGCCCTGTTTTCGGGGCAGCTTATGGCGGGGCACAAGGGACATGAATATATTTGGGTGAAAAACGTGGAGCATCAGCTTCGTCATGAAGCCGACAGCGATGAATTGCGAAGCGCGGCGGAAGAGTCGGCAGAGGGTTTGCGCGAGCACCACCTGTGGCAGAAATCGCGCAAACCGGACACGCACGTTCGGTAATTAGCTGCCCTTACGTTTCGGCAGGGTTTTCATCAGATCGTCCGGGCTGACGGACGCCACAATACTGCCGGGCGGTGGCATTTTGAAAATGTGGTTTTTCATCTTGCCAATCACATGCATTTCGCACGGACGACAGTCAAATTTAAGGGTCAGGACTTCGTCTCCGTTCACCAGCTGCATCGGGGTGGCCTTCCAGCTTTTGATATTCCCTTTCGCCTGCTTCGGACACAGGTTGAAGGCAAAGCGCAGGCAGTGCTTGGTGATCATCACCGGCACATCGCCCTTCTCTTCATGCGCTTCATACGCCGCGTCGATCAGCTGCACGCCGTGACGATGGTAGAACTCACGGGCTTTATGGTTATAGACGTTGGCAAGGAAGGACAAATGCGTATCCGGGTAAATGGGCGCAGGGACGGTTTCAGCTTTACGGCTGCCGCGCGGATACTGCGCCAGGCGTGCCGCATCCAGCATCTCTGCCGTTTCACGGCGGAACGAATTAAGCAGGCTGTTTGGCACGAACAGCGCGTCCGGCAGATTCACCTCGATGGTGCGGGCGTAGTAAATCGTCTGCCCCAGCTTCGCCACGCCGTCCTTCAGGTTGTTAAGCGCTTTTTCGGCGTTATTGGCCACCTCGAACAGACCGTCGAGCGTGTGGGTCACGCTGATGCCATCTTCACAGGTCATGGTCAGAATCAACTGCTCTTCCCAGCCGCCCAGTTCAATATCCACCGCAATGCGGCGTTCGCTGGAGGTTTTCAGCAGCGCCTGCTGCCAGTTATGATCGAGGTTACGGTTAAGCGCCGCGTTTGGTCGCGCTTTGTAGAGATCGGCCGGCATTTCATTCGGCCAGACGCGGTAGCGATTTTCGCCGGTTTTCTCCACCGTATTGGCTCGGAAGCCCACCACTTCACGCTTGATCATCACGTTAAGGCCATCACCGTTCGCCAGCGGCTCTGTCACTTGAACATCCAGGTGATCCTTCGCCACTTTCAGCACTTCACCGACCGGTAAACCGATAAACTTCGGGGAATCAAACGCGCCGATATCCCCTTTGCGGGCATTGACAAAATAGTCCGTGCTGCCGCGGTGGAAGGTTTTGTCCGTCGACGGAATAAAGAAATGCTCGGTGCGGCCGGCCGACGCGCGCGCCAGGTCACCGCGGTCTTCAATAATCGCATCCAGCATCTGGCGATAGTGCGCGGTGATGTTCTTCACGTAGCTCATATCTTTATAGCGCCCTTCAATCTTGAAGGAGCGCACACCTGCGTCGATCAGCGCGCCCAGGTTGGCGGTCTGATCATTATCCTTCATGGAGAGCAGATGTTTTTCGAACGCCACGACGCGGCCCTGATCGTCTTTCAGGGTATACGGCAGACGGCAGGCCTGAGAACAGTCGCCGCGGTTAGCGCTGCGGCCCGTTTGCGCGTGGGAAATGTTGCACTGACCGGAATAGGCGACGCACAGCGCGCCGTGGATAAAGAACTCAATGGTTGCGTCTGTCGCCTGGTGGATATCGCGGATCTGATTCAGGTTCAGTTCGCGTGCCAGCACGATCTGCGAAAAGCCGACGTCGGAAAGAAATTTCGCCTTCTCTACCGTGCGGATATCACACTGGGTACTGGCATGCAGTTCAATGGGGGGAATATCCAGCTCCAGCACGCCCATGTCCTGCACAATCAGGGCATCGACGCCGGTCTGGTAGAGATCGGTAATCAGACGCTGTGCAGGCTCCAGCTCATCATCATGAAGAATGGTGTTCAGGGTGACGAACACCTTCGCCCCGAAACGGTGGGCGAACGGCACCAGTTCAGCAATATCGCTCAGGCTGTTGCTGGCGTTATGGCGGGCACCGAAGCCAGGGCCGCCAATGTAGACGGCGTCTGCGCCATGAAGGATCGCTTCACGGGCAATGGCGGCGTCGCGGGCCGGGCTTAAAAGTTCAAGATGATGGGATTGCAGGCGCATACTTCGTCGTTATCCGTTATGGTCAAAATGGCGGCTATTGTAGTCAGAAGTATGCGTCAGCGAAACAGTTTTGCGTAGCCTTAGCGGGGATAATGGATCAGCGAATGAAAATGCACCGGCCGGTCGCTGCTGTTACGGTATGCGTGCGGTTTATCACCAGCAAAACGCACACCTGAATCGGCAGAAAGGGTCTGCCACTGTCCCTCAAGTTTCATCTCCAGCTCACCGCTGATCACCACCACATGTTCAATCACCCCCGCTTCATGCGGCGTGGACTCGCTCAGCGCGCCCGGTGCCAGGGTAATGGAGAAATGATCAAACTTCAGCGTTTCGTCCCACGGAAACAGTGGTTTCACCACCATCGCCTGCTGCTGCGGGTCAAAGACGGCCTGCCGGTCCGCCTCCGGGGTGATAAACGCGGAAAACGGTACGTTCAGTCCGGTGGCGATTTTCCACAGTGTCGACACCGTCGGGCTGGACTCATTGCGCTCAATTTGCCCGAGCATGGCTTTTGATACGCCGGTCTCGTCCGCGAGCTTCGACAAACTCCAGCCGCGCGCCTGGCGCAGCGTTTTCAGTGTTGTTGCAAGATGCAGTGTGATGTCCATGTTCCCTCCTGGTGAGGCCCAGCATACCACTTGTACGCTATAACGCACAGTGTTACCTTATCCCGGACGCTATAACGCACAACGGAGTTCCCATGCGCCCTTCCTCTCATTTCATTCCCGTCACGCTGGCGGGCTTCGTCGCCGTTCTGGTGGGTTACGCCAGTTCTGCCGCCATTATCTGGCAGGCCGCTGCCGCAGCGGGTGCCAGCGCACAGCAGATCGCAGGCTGGATGACCGCTCTGGGAATAGGGATGGGCGTCAGCACGCTGGCGCTTTCCTGGTGGTATAAAGCGCCGGTGCTTACCGCCTGGTCCACGCCCGGTGCCGCGCTGCTCGCCACCAGCCTGCATGGCGTTACGCTGGCAGAAACCATCGGCGTGTTCATCTTTGCCAACGCGCTTATCCTGCTCTGCGGCATCACCGGGTTATTCGCCCGGCTGATGAAGCTGATCCCCCATTCCCTCGCCGCCGCCATGCTGGCGGGTGTGCTTTTGCAGTTTGGCCTGCATGCGTTTGCGCATCTTGAAGGGCACTTTTTGCTGTGCGGCAGCATGATTGCGGCATGGCTGCTGGCAAAAGCGCTGGCCCCGCGTTATGCCATCGTGGTTACGCTGCTGGCAGGCGGTATTGTGGCATGGATAAGCGGTGACGTTGTCACCGACAGGCTCACCCTCTCGCTGGTGATGCCTGAATTTGTTGCGCCTACCTTCACCTTCACCAGCCTGGTCAGCATTGGCGTACCCTTCTTCCTCGTGACCATGGCCTCGCAAAATGCACCGGGGTTCGCCACGATGAAAGCGTCGGGATATCCGCTGGCGGTCTCCCCGCTCATCATCGCGACGGGTGGACTGGCGCTGCTGTTTTCGCCGTTTGGCGTCTTTTCCATCTGCATAGCGGCGATAACCGCCGCCATTTGTCAAAGCCCGGATGCACACCCGGATGCGGATAAGCGCTGGCTGGCAGCCATTGCCGCTGGCGGGTTTTATCTGCTGGCGGGGATTTTCGGCGGCTCCATAACCGGCCTGATGGCCGCCCTGCCGCTTAGCTGGATCCAGACGCTGGCCGGTCTGGCGCTGCTGGGAACCATCAGCGGGAGTTTATATCAGGCATTACATCACGAAGCGGAGCGCGACGCGGCCATCGTCACGTTTCTGATGACCGCAAGCGGCGTCACGCTGATGGGGATTGGTTCGGCATTCTGGGGGCTGGTGTTGGGCGGCGTGTGCTATGCCCTGTTCTCACGCGCTCGCCGCACGTAGCTGTGAGGGCGTCATGCCCGTCACGCTGCGAAAGCGGTTGCTGAAGTGGCTGGCGGAGTTAAACCCGCAGGCCAGCGCAATGTCCGTCAGCGGCATGGAGGTATGCTGCACCAGCTCTTTCGCTTTGACCATTCGCCTGTGCATCACGAACTGATGCGGCGCCAGCCCCGTTGACTGGCGGAACATGCGGGCAAAATGGTATTCGCTGAGGGCGGCCTGCGCCGCCAGTTCAGCCAGCGTCAGGGGCTGCCCCAGGTTCTCTTCGATAAAGGCCAGCACGTTGCGCAGAACAAACGGCGATAACCCGCCGGTGACGACCGGCAGTTTCCACTGCACGTTGGCGTAGTTTTGCAGCAGATGAGTCAACAGCAGCGTAGAGGCCGTGCTCAGGGTAAGCTGGTTGGCGTTCTGCTGCCAGTCACAGCCCAGTAAGAACTGGCGATACAGCGCGGTGATCTTGGGATCGCTGCCAAAAATGCGTTCGTCCAGGGTCAGCGACAGCGGCCGCTTGTCCCAGATTTTCTCCCCCACGTCGCGCAGGTGCTCATCGGTACAGTAGAGATGCACAAACGACAGGTCATCCCGGATATCCCACGTTGATTCGCTCTCTTTGGGCATCAAACAGAAACGGTCCGGCCCCCCGCCGTTTTTCCAGCCGCCCGGCGTTTTTTGATAGCTTTCGTAACCGTCCGCCACGTACAGGCTCAGGGTGTGATGGTTACTTTTCACCGTTATCGTATCGTGCTTGTTGTACCACGCGGCCAGCTGAATACCGGAATTCAGCGAGACGGTTCCCCGCAGGACTGCATTCTGTTGGCTGAGCGTTTCAAAGGTATCGTAAGCGTGAGACATAACCGTTAGCGCGTGATGGACAGGGATCTCAGTCTAAGAAGAGTTGTCGCCCGTTGCCAGTCCCCGTGAAAGAAAAAAGCGCAAGATTTTGCAAGTCTCCCGCAAGCCGGTGAAAGCCCTGTGCGGGATGTCGCGCCATACTGCGGGCTTCGGTGGTTTAAGAAGAGAAGAATATGAACGCATTATTATACGGACTGGTGGTGATTATCTGGGGAACCACCTGGATTGCGATTTTCCTGCAGCAGGGGCCGGTGGCGGCGCCGGTGTCGATTTTCTGGCGCTTCGCGGTTGCCAGCCTCACGATGATGGTGGTGTTACTCGCTCTGCGCCGTCTGCGCACGCTGGCGCTACGGGATCACCTGTTTTGCATGCTGCAGGGATGCTGTGTTTTCTGCTTTAACTTCTGGTGTTTTTACACGGCAGCGGCACATATCAACACCGGGCTGGAGTCGGTGATCTTCTCCATGGCCGTGCTCTATAACGCCATTAACAGCTTTATTTTCTTCGGTCAGCGCCCACCGGCGCGCTTCTGGACGGCTGCGGCACTGGGCCTGGTCGGGATCATCACCCTCTTCTGGGACGATCTGCTGGCCAGCGGCTGGAGTGCGTCACTGCTGACAGGCATTGGGCTTTCCGCACTCGGTACCTACGGCTTTTCGCTGGGCAATATGATCAGCATGCGCCATCAGCGCAGAGGCCTCGAAACCATGACCACCAACGCCTGGGCGATGCTCTATGGCACGCTGGTGATGGGCTGCATTGCGCTGTTCAGAGGTGATAGCTTCGTGCCGGAATGGACGCTGAGCTATATGGGCGCGCTGGTCTATCTGGCCCTGTTTGGCTCGGTGATTGCGTTTGGCGCGTACTTCACGCTGGTGGGCCGCATTGGCCCGGGCAAAGCGGCCTACAGCACGCTGCTTTTTCCGCTGGTGGCGCTCTCCATCTCCACGGTGTATGAAGGCTACGTCTGGCATATCAACGGCATTGTTGGATTAGTGCTGATTCTGGGAGGAAATATGGTGATGTTCACGAAACCGGAAACCTGGTTCAGACGCTTGCGGACGGCGTAAATAAAAACGGCCTGCATCACGCAGGCCGTTTTAGATTATTTCGCGGTTTTTTTCACATCAAACATGGTGGCGTCCGTTGCCATGTCATCAACAACCTGCTTCAGCGTCGCGAAGGTCATTGGTGTATTTTCGTTATTCAGCTCTTTACCTTCGCCTTTACGCACGACCTTCATGACCGGTTTATTGGTCGCCGCATCAATCAGCTCACCTTCAAAGTAGAGATGGGTATCCATGGTGCGATGTCCGGTTGCCATCTGCGTACCGGCAACCACCAGCGCAACAGGCACCACTTCATAGAACTGCAGCCCCTCTTTCTGCGAACTCACCCCGGTAATGGCACCGCGGAAAATCAGGCTGTGTTTACCCGGCGTAGTCACAATCGGCTTACGCGTACCAATAGCGGTTTTCATTTTGTTATTGGTGTAATTCAACAGCTCATCAAGCGTTTTTTGCCCGATTTGAGTGGTGGGTTTTGGCGTTGGATAATAGGTAATTGGCGTCCAGATAATACTGTCGTAGTTAGCTTCGTTATAAGCAGGATCTACCCAACGCAGGGTAGGCTTACCTGTCGCGGACGTCGTTTGCTGTAAACCCGAGTAATCTTTTAAAAAGCCAGAATATTGCTCAGGTGCGGCGACTTTTGAAGAACATCCCGCCAACGCCAACAGACCAGTAAGCACTGCAACTTTAAAAAAAGAGTGAGTACGCATGATGATTTTCCATGTTATATGCAAGTATGCACTTGAAGTTATAGCAAAAGTCTGGCGGGTTTGTTGTGACAAAAAATGATGCGGGTAGCACAAATTGCAAAAAGACTGCCCGGCACCTGTCCGGGCAGTGAAAAGTTACTGATTGATATCCACTTGCCAGAACAGATGTTTGCCAAACGGGTCTATTTCATAGCCCTTCACTTCCTTGCGTACCGGCTCGAAAATCGTTGAATGCGCAATCATTACCGCAGGCATCTGGTCATGCATCATCTGCTGCGCCTCTTTATAGAGCGCCACACGTTTATCATGATCGGTTATCGATTTGGCCTCAGCGATGATCTTATCAAACGGCTTGTAGCACCATTTCGCCGAGTTTGAGCCGCCATTCGCCGAGGTGCAGGTAAACAGCGGGCCGAAGAAATTATCCGGATCGCCGGTGGCCGTCGTCCAGCCCATCAGTGCGGCCTGATGCTCTCCACCCTTCACGCGTTTAAGGTATTCACCCCATTCGTAGGTGACAATTTTGGTCTGCACACCAACTTTCGCCCAGTCTGCCTGAATCATCTCCGCCATGCGTTTCGCATTCGGGTTGTAGGGCCGCTGGACCGGCATCGCCCATAAGTCGATGCTGACGCCGTTGGCAAAACCGGCCTCTTTCAGCAGCGCTTTCGCCTTCTCTGGATCGTAGTCGTAATCCTTCAGCTCGCTGTCGGCACTCCAGACGCCCGGCGGCAGCAGGTTCTTCGCTGCCGTGCCGGTGCCGTGGAACACCGCGTCAATAATGGCCGGTTTGTTGATGGCCATCGCCAGCGCCTGGCGGACTTTCACGTTATCCAGCGGCGGCTTTTGGGTATTGAACGCCAGGAAGCCGGTATTCAGCCCTGCCTTGCTCATCAGGTTAATATCTTTGTTCGCCTTCATACGCGGCAGGTCTGCCGGGTTCGGAAACGGCATCACCTGGCATTCGTTCTTCTCGATTTTGGCAAAACGCACGGAGGCATCCGGGGTGATGGTAAACACCAGCCGATCCAGCTTCGATTTCCCCTGCCAGTAGTCCGGGAAGGCGGTAAACAAAATACGAGAATCTTTCTGATACTGCGCCAGCTTAAACGGACCGGTGCCGATCGGCTCCATGTCCACCTTCTCCGGCGTCCCCGCTTTCAGCATCGCGTCGGCATATTCCGCCGACAGAACAGAGGCAAAATACCATGCCAGATCGGCAACAAACGGCGCTTCCGGGTGCGCCAGCGTAAACCGTACGGTGTGGTCATCAACTTTATCAATGGCGGTAATCAGGCTGCCAAACTCCAGGCTTTCGAAGTTGGAGTAGCTGCCGTTTGAGACGTTGTGATAGGGATGGTTGACGTCTTTCTGCCGCATAAACGAGAAAATTACGTCATCGGCGTTAAAGTCGCGGGTCGGCGTGAAGGATTTATTGCTCTGGAACTTAACGCCTTTACGCAGATAGAAGGTGTAAACCTTGCCGTCGTCGCTCACCTCCCAGCGCTCCGCCAGGCTCGGCACCAGCTCCGTGGTGCCGGGTTTGAAATCGACCAGCCGGTTATAGACCGGCACGGCGCTGGCGTCGACGCTGGTTCCCGAGGTGTATAACTGAGGATTAAAGTTTTCCGGCGATCCTTCGGAGCAATACACCAGCGTTTTCGCGGCGACAGCGGAGCTGACCGTCAGCGCCGCGAGTGCCAGCGTGAAAGTTGTAAGTTTGCTTGTCATCGTATATTCCTGTCTTTTTAATTCGACGGCTAATTAATTCTTTTGCCATTTCATAAATAACATTAAAGTGATGTGGCAAACACCCGAAAAATAAATAAGGAACAAATCACTATGGGCTCGCCACTTTCCAGACAATTAACGCACCGCTTTTTTCGCTATCTCGCCATCACCAGCCAGAGCGATCCCAGAGTAAAAACTCTGCCCTCGACCCCGGGCCAGCACGATATGGCGCGGGAACTGGCGCAGGAGCTGACACAGCTGGGTTTAGACGACATTGTGATTGACGAATTCGCCACGGTGACAGCGGTCAAAAAAGGCAACGTACCTGGTGCGCCGCGCATCGGCTTTATTACCCATATTGATACTGTCGACGTGGGATTATCACCGGATATTCATCCACAAATATTAACGTTTACCGGTGAAGACCTCTGTCTGAATAAAGAGAAAGGGATTTGGCTGCGGGTAAAAGAGCACCCCGAAATTCTCGCCTACCCGAATGAAGAGATTATTTTCAGCGACGGAACCAGCGTACTGGGCGCCGATAATAAAGCGGCGGTCACCGTCGTGATGACGGTGCTGGAAAACCTGACGGCAGAACATCAGCATGGGGATATCGTCGTGGCGTTCGTGCCTGACGAAGAGATCGGTCTGAACGGTGCCAAGGCGCTGGATCTGAAACGCTTCGATGTCGACTTCGCCTGGACCATCGACTGCTGCGAACTGGGCGAAATCGTTTACGAGAATTTCAATGCGGCCGCCGCCGAGATCCGCTTTACCGGCGTGACGGCGCACCCGATGTCCGCGAAAGGCGTGCTGGTCAATCCCCTGCTGATGGCGACTGACTACATCAGCCATTTTGACCGACAGCAAACGCCAGAGTGTACCGAAGGCCGCGAAGGCTATATCTGGTTTAACGGCCTCCAGGCCGGGCAGAACGAGGCCGTACTGAAGGCCAATATCCGGGATTTCGATAAAGACAACTTTGCTGCCCGCAAACAGCAGATTGCCGACGTCGCCGCGCGGATTGCCGCCCACTATCCGACGGCCAACGTGGACTATCGCATTGAAGATACCTACAGCAATATCAGCAATGCGATTGGCGAAGACAGGCGCGCTATCGATCTGATGTTTGAAGCGATGGAATCGCTCGGCATCACGCCAAAACCGACGCCAATGCGCGGCGGTACGGACGGGGCGGCGCTCTCGGCAAAAGGTTTACTCACGCCAAACTTCTTCACCGGCGCGCACAACTTCCACTCGAAGTTTGAATTCCTGCCGCTGTCGTCGTTCGAGGCCTCTTACCACACCGCCCTGCAACTGTGTCTGCTGGCCGCCCGTTAAGCGGGCTTGCGGGCCAGCAGAGTGGCAAAGCGCAGTTTAATGCGGTTCCCGTTTTCATCAGTGCGGTGCAGTTCGCCGGGATCTTCGTTGTATTTAATCAGCTCCCAGCCTTCGTAATAGTTGCTCAGCTCACCGCTTTTGAATGCAAACGGGAAACCGACCGTGCAGGGATAATCTGCCGTATCCATGGCGGCGACAATCAGGTTGTAGCCACCCGGCGCAGTGCAGCGCTGCATGTTGGCGATAAGACCCGGGATGGTGTCTGGCTGCAGGAACATCAGCACCACGGTGGAGAGAATAAAATCGTACTCGCCATCAAAGCTCAGGCTGTTGAGATCGTTGATTGCCGTCTGCAGATTCTTAATCCCTTCTGCCGCTTTGATGCGCTCGATATTATCAATGCTCATCGGGTTCTTGTCCCACGCGGTCACCTCGTAGCCGTTGGCGGCGAGATACAGGCTGTTGCGACCATTGCCGCAGCCGAGATCGAGGGTTTTACCAGGCTTCACGATTTTCGCGCTGTACAGCACCTCTGAGTGCGTGCGGGTGAGTCCATATTTTTCTGTGAAGTAATTCTCATCGACGGTCATTGTTTGTCCTGCGTCTCTTTAAAGTGCATTTTGAATGCCATTTTATGGCGTTTGCCGCAGGGTTGCCAGCCCTTCGAAAACCGAAAACTTTGCTACGTTTACTTATGACGCTTATCAGAGACACGAACATGAATAAATATCGCCTCAGCGACGAAACCCGCCTCTGGCAATGGAAAAACGGCGAGACTACCCACTCAACGACGCTGCGACAGATTATCGCCACGGCGGATTTTAACGACGTAAAAGCCGGTACCCGAGGCGGCTGGATAGACGATGAGCGCGCCCTCGCGCAGGACGGTCACTGCTGGATCTACGACGAAAACAGCGTAGTGTTCGCCGGGGCAACCGTGGCCGGCAACGCGCGCCTCACCCTGCCGTGCACCGTGAGCCATGATGCGCATATCGGGGACAACTGCTGGCTGGATGGCGCGGAGGTGAGCCACGGGGCGCGAATAAGTGACAACGTCACCATTCAACAATCTTGCGTGCGGGGTGAATGCCATATTTACGGCGAGGCTCGCGTGCTGCATCACAGCGTGGTCATTGCGGCCAAAGGACTGACGCCGGACCACGAACAGATCCTGCGAATTTACGATAAGGCGACGGTGAGCCAGTCGCGCATTGTCCACCAGGCGCAAATCTACGGTGAGGCGATGGTCAGCTTTGCGTTTGTTGAGCACCGCGCCGAAATATTCGACAACGCCATCCTCGACGGTAACGATCTGAATAACGTCTGGGTGTGCGATTGCGCAAAAGTCTATGGTAACGCCCGGGTGATTGCCGGTCTTGACGACGATGCCATCCCGACGCTGCGCTATAGCTCCCAGGTGGCGGAAAATGCAGTAGTGGAAGGCAACTGCGTCATCAAACATCACGTGCTGATAGGCGGTCAGGCATGGCTGCGCGGTGGGCCGATCATGCTGGACGATAAGGTGGTCATTCAGGGCCGCGCGCGGATCAGCGGTGACGTGCTGATTGAGCATCGGGTTGAAATCACCGACGATGCGGTAGTTGAAGCCTTTGCTGGCGAGAGCATTCACCTGCGCGGCGAAAAAGTGATTAACGGCGCTCAGCGCATTACCCGCACCCCGCTGCTGGGGGCGCTATAGGGCGTAAATCTTGCCGTAGATATTCACATCATCAAAGGCGCCCTTCAGGTATTCCGCTTCCCGCAGACACCCTTCCAGCGTAAAGCCGTTGCGCAGGGCAACGTTGTTGCTGTTCTGATTCGCGACCCGACACTTAATCACAAAACGACGGATCTCACCGCGCTCAGCGTAGTAGCGCATAAACGCCTGCAGTGACTGAGAAAGAATACCCTGCCCCTGATGGTCTTCATCCAGCCAGTAGCCGATGTACCCGGTTTTGTTGGTCGGTTCAATGGTGTTAAACGACAGCACGCCGACCAGCGCATCATCTCTGAAGATCAAAAACATTTTGGCATAGCCGCGCTGGTGCAGCATCTGGTTACTTTGCACGTTGCGGCGGGTATCCTCTTCGCTGACTGCATGATGCGCCCAGTCAAACGCGTTTTGCAGCCAGGTTCTGTTTTTGACGACGAGGTTGTGCAGCTCAGTGGCATAGCGCTCTTCGACGGCGCGAAGTTCGATAGCGTCAGATACCGGGATAATTTCGGATTTTGCTGCGGTCATTGCCCCTCACCCTAACCCTCTCCCTGTGGGAGAGGAATATTCAAAATCATTGACTATAATTTAATCGCAAACTTGTTATAACCTAACGAAGAAAGTTCTTTCTGAGCAAGCAGAAAGATATCCAGAAAGTGATTTCTTTTTCCATAATGTGAACTTTCATGAGCAATTAAAGAAATATAATAGAGAAATAAAAATAAATCCAGTTACGAAAATGGAAAAGCCAACTATAGGACTTAATAGTGATGCATGGAAAAAGCATATGAACGAGTTTACAAAAAAATATTTCTCTCAGCCTTTCACAATGCGCGATATTCGTCGCACATTTAAAACGCCTGGAGGAATGTTACACTTCACAGAAAATGAACGGGATATAGTAAACCAACACGTAAATAAAACCATCAGTAAAAAACATTATGATAAGTATGATTATTTTATTGAGAAGCGTGAAACGACAGAGAAATGGCAAAAAACGTTAGATATATTATTGCAAGATAATGGAGTGGAAATGATACAGCGAGTTATAGAAAAAGAAATCACCTTGTAAACAAAAGTTTAAAAAAAGCACTCCGAAGCATTGAATAAATGATCCGAATTGCAAGACTCAGCAATTCGGATTTTATTTAACTAAATCCGATATGATTTAATTTAGAAAGCTGATATTTATTTTTCACTATTGTAGTCGTTTGTTTAAACTGTAAAACAATAGAGGGAAATATGTTCAGGTTATATAAAATTCGAGAATTTGAGCGCAATGCTACCCTTTTGGACTTCGAAAGAATAGTGAGTCCAAAAAGAGGCTTGGAATTAGCATGTTATTATTATGTATTAGACTACGAAGAGTATAATTCAAGGTTATATTTTGATATACCTAAGAGAAAATGGAATGGAGATAGGCATTTCAGTGGAAAATATAAAAGGAAAAGTTTAGGTTACTATGATCCAATTTATGATGACGTTGAAAGAGAATTGTCACTTGGTCAAATAATCGCTGTAGATAGAGGTGAGTATTGGACTTGGTATAATAATCCTTTTTATTTTGATAATAATGGTGAAATTGTTTATGAATCTTTTATGCCAGGTCCGTGGGAAAGTTCATTCCGTAATACAGTGATGAGTGCATATCATGAAGTATTAGAAAGAAATCGAGGAATAAAACCACGTCCAACACAGAAAATCCAGTATGGTGCGCCCGGTTATGTTGAACCAGAGCAACATGCTCAATCATCTAAGACATTGAATAGCAGAAATGTAGGACGTCTGTTAGCGGCAGGCGGCGTATATAATGGTAACATTGAAGGATTTAGAAAGACTGCTGAACAACTGGGGGGAGAAGCTTTAGAAGGTTATCAAGGAGTTATGACAGATACAAACATTGGGATGGGTATAGCTGCCGCATCTATACTGTTGGTTAAAAACCCAATGGCTAGCTCTGAGTTATCGGGCTATATTGGGAAGGTTAAAAACACAAAAGTATTCATGGACAATGTAAACATTGAAAATATCACTTATATCCGCAGGCCAAGAGAAGAATATATAACATTAAGAAATCAATTCGACAATTCAATTAGAAAAAATTTTCTTAAAAAAATCTCAACAGATGCCTCGGTAACAGACTATTTTAATGAGGAGCAGATTGGAATTTTAGCTCGCGGTGGAGTACCGAAATCATGGCAAGTTCATCATAAACTACCGCTTGATGATGGTGGGGATAATAGTTTTGAGAATTTAATTTTGATGAAAACGAGTCCATACCATCAGGTTTTAAATAATACTCAGGCATTAATAATAAAGCAATTGAGACCTGGGGAAAGTATGGATGTTTTGTGGCCTATGCCAAATGGTTCTATTTATAAAAAGTAGGAGATTGTATGAACATTAATAAACATTATGATATCGATGTATCAATTGATATATTAAAAGCTCGAATTAACGATTTTAAGGAGAATATTGCACCACCACTCAGTAAAGATATGATTGATTTTTTGACAGGAGAAACAGCACCAGAGGAGTGGAGTAAAGTCAAAAAAGTTATTTTTGAAGATATAAAGAAATTATTTGAAGAAAAAAAAGATATAAAGTATTTCTATAGCCAAATGGATGGGTTTGAATATAATGCTGCCACTATATATGGATTCAGCCAGACAGAAGTTAGTGAATTGCTATGGTCCAATATATATCTTAGGAACTTTTACTTTAGAGAAAACGATACGTTTGTGGACCCCGATTTAGCCAAAAATATTGTAATCGGTGAAGATAGCATTTCATATTTTGTTTACGATGCC
This sequence comes from Enterobacter sp. BIDMC92, assembly GCF_001030225.1. Lineage (NCBI taxonomy): Bacteria > Pseudomonadati > Pseudomonadota > Gammaproteobacteria > Enterobacterales > Enterobacteriaceae > Enterobacter > Enterobacter sp. BIDMC92. The sequence continues at coordinate 2,295,899 of NZ_KQ087598.1, read as the reverse complement.
GTAAATAAAACATTTGAAGTAAGAGATAGAATAGCTACAGATTTTTCAGTCAAAACATATAATAAATTTAATGAACTGTTAGAATATATAATTAAAACTACTGAGCTATGAAAACAAAAAAGGGACTCCTGTCGAGTCCCTTTCTCTTTTATTTCAATGCCCCATAAATCTGATCAACAATCCATCCATATGTTGACGCTGGCAATAAACCGCTGATAAACACATTAGGATTCACGGAAGGATTAGCAACTGGCGAATGCGGCCTGTTACCAAGGATAACGATATGAGCTTACAGCACCCGTAACAGCACCCTATCAAAAATTTTCAATGATGATGTTTTATTTATCTTATTGAAATTTAACCCATATATTTTAAAGGTCTAACCTTAGCCCCTCTCCCACAGGGAGAGGGAATCGATCGTTAACGCATTACCCGGTCATCAACGTACTGACGTTTGTCCGGCGCTGGTGGGAAATACTGATACAGCCAGGTTTCACTGATGGCGTCGCCCTGGCAGCGCAGGAATAGGCGCATATCCACCGGCTCCGTCGAATCCGACGTCGGGTACCAGTCAAACAGAATACGGTATCCGTCAAACGGCTCAACGTAGAGGATCTCCACCTGCTTTGCTTCTCCGCTGGAGAGCGTAATCACTGGCTCGATACCTTTTGGCGCGGCGGCCTTCAGGTCACCGCCGACGAAGTCGATGGCAAAGCGACGGGCCCACACTTTCGGGTAGTTTTCGCCCGGCGCCCAGCCTTCCGGGAAACCGCCCATACCGGTACGGGTCGCGTAAACGTTGGCCAGCGGGGAACGCACCGGCGGCATGGCGCTCCAGTAGAGGCGATATTTGAAGTCCAGCTCATCGCCCGCTTTGACGGCTTTTTCCGGCTGCCAGAAGCAGACCACGTTATCCAGCGTTTCACCCGTGGTCGGGATCTCCATCAGGCCCACCGCGCCTTTTCCCCAGTCGTTACGCGGTTCCACCCACAGGCTCGGGCGTTTGTTATACCAGCCCATCACGTCCTGATAGTGCGAGAAATCGCGATCGAGCTGCAGCAGACCGAACCCTTTCGGGTTTTTATCCATATAGGCATTGAACTGCAGTTTTTGCGGGTTGTTCAGCGGACGACAGATCCACTCCCCATTGCCGCGCCACATCGCCAGGCGATCGGAGTCATGGATTTGCGGGTGAATGGTGTCACACATGCGGCGTTCGTTATTGCCGCAGCTGAACATGCTGGTCATCGGCGCGATGCCGAGCTGCTTAATGTCCTTACGGGCATAGAGGTGGTTTTCCACCTCCATGATCACCTGGCTCTTCTCGCAGTGGATCACGAACTTATAGGCCCCGGTGATGCTCGGACTGTCGAGCAGCGTATACACGGTAAAGGTGGTGTCGCCCGGCTTCACGGTTTCAAACCAGAAGGAAGTAAAGTCCGGGAACTCTTCCGGGGTGTCGGTAAAGGTATCGACCGCCAGACCGCGCGCAGACAGGCCGTACTGGTAGGTGTCATCCACCGCGCGGAAGTAGCTCGCTCCCAGGAAAGAGACGATATCGCGACGCGCCAGCTCAGGTGCCTTAAAGGCGCGGAAACCGGCAAAACCGAGATCGCTTTGCCCTTCCAGCTGTTTGGTATCCACGCCCGTTTCACCGTAGCTAAACAACTCCGGGCGGAAGTGGATCTCGCGCGCCATTGAGGTGGACTGATCCAGCGAGAACATTCGCACGCGGCGGCGGAAGCCCATCCCCATATGGAAGAACTGCACGTCCAGCTGACGCCCTTCAATATTGTTCCACAGCGACTGTTTTTCATCGTAGCGGATGGCGTTGTACGCCTGCGGCGTCATGGTGGCCAGCGTGTCTGGCAGCGGACGTGGCGCACCACCCCATGGGGTTTTCGCCAGGTCATGCGCCATGGATTGCAGGACGGAAAAATCAAAACGACGGCTCTGACCGTCAGCAATGTCAGAGTCAGCAGCGTATGCCGCTCTGGAAAACAGGGAAGCAAGGCCAGATGTGCCGCTCAGGGCTGCCACTGCCAGCGAGCCTTTTAAAAAACGTCTGCGATTCATGCCTGGAAAAACGTCCTTATGGTCGTGTGAATGTGTTTCGCGCCTGGCGAAATGACGGCAAGAAAGAACGCACAGCCTAAACAAAAATGGTTAAGAATCCAATTGTTGGCCGGTGATTATCTGAACAAAGTGAGAAATATTTTCTGTCGACCAGAACGGCCCGAAAGTGATGTAAAGAAAGCCTGGAAAATGTGTATAAAAATGCCCCGTCAGGACATCATCTGACGGGGCTAATGAGGTGGTTATTTTACGCTGACATCGATACCCGGGAAGTACTTATCAGCGAGTTTGGCGATCGTGCCGTCGGCACGTACTTTATCAATCGCGGCATCAAGCTGCTTTTTGGTGGCCTCGTCACCTTTACGCAGCCCAAAGCCGATCCCGCTGCCGAGGATGGTGTCGTCAGACACCGGTTTGCCGATAAAACCAAACCCTTTACCCTGCGGCTTGCTGAGGAAACCTGCCTGCCCGGCCGCGGACATCACCAGCGAGGCGTCGATACGGCCATTCAGCAGATCGCCCCATGCCATATTCTGATCTTTATAAGACACCACGGTGACACCCTGCTTTTCCCAGTGCTCTTTGGCATAGGTTTCCTGGATGGATCCCTGCAGCACGCCGATGGTTTTGCCCTTCAGCCCTTCTGGCGTCGCCTCAACCGCCGTCCCGGCCTTGCCGACGAGCTGTGACGGGATACGGTAAATCGGCTGGGTGAAATCAATGCTCTTGCGGCGCTGTTCGGTGATATTCATCGCCGAGTTGATGGCGTCAAATTTCTTCGCCACCAGCCCCGGGATCAGCGCATCAAATGAGGTTTCCACCCAGCTGCACTTCAGCGCAGCCGCTTTGCAAATGGCATTCCCCAGCTCAACGTCAAACCCTTCCAGTTCGCCTGCCGCATTGCGGCTCTCAAACGGCGGATATTCCGCTTCCAGACCGTAACGCAGCTCGGTGGCCGCAAAGGAAGAAAATGTACACAGCAATCCCATGCCGACAACTAACGCGCGTAATTTCATCTCATACTCCTCAGAGCCTATCTCAGCGTGGTTTGACCCGACACAGGGCTTGGGCACCTGCCCGTAACGTCGCCTCATCTTTCGCAAAAGAGAGACGAATCAATTTATTATCCGTACCGTCCGCATAAAACGCCGACAGTGGAATGGTTGCAACGCCGTACTCAACGATCAGCCGTTTCACCAGCTCGCTGTCGCGCTCGTCGCTGAACCCGCTATAGTCCGCCAGCATGAAGAATGAACCGGCGCTCGGCAGCAGCGTAAACGGCGAATCGGCCAGCAGGCTGTGCAACAGGTCGCGCTTACGCTGGTAAAACGCCGACAGCGACAGCCAGGTTTGCGGATCGAGCATATGTTCAGCAAATGCGTGCTGCATTGGCGTATCGGCAGAAAACATCAAAAATTGATGCACTTTACAAATCTCATCCATCAGCACCGCCGGAGCAACACAGTAACCCACGCGCCACCCGGTGACGTGATAGGTTTTTCCGAAAGATGAGATAATGACGCTGCGCTCCGCCAGTTGCGGATGCGTGGCCATCCCGTGGTGCGGCTCGCCGTCAAACACGACGTGTTCGTACACTTCATCAGACAAAATAATGATGTCGGTATTGCGCGTCAGCGCCGCCAGCTGATTCAGGTCGCTGGCTGAGAAGACCTGCCCGCTCGGGTTATGCGGCGTATTGATGATGATCATCCGCGTGCGCGGGGTAATGGCGGCGCGAACTTCGTCCCAGTTGACGGCAAAATCCGGCACCGTGAGCCTGATAGCGATCGGGGTGGCCCCCTGCAGGCGAACGATCGGCGCATAGCTGTCAAAGGAGGGTTCGAAGTAGATCACCTCATCGCCCGGATGCACCAGCCCGCTTATCGCCGAGTAGAGCCCTTCGCTGGCGCTGGCGGTCACCAGCACCTCGTGGCCCGGGTCATATTGCGTGCCGTAGAGGGCGGCAATTTTATCGGCAATGCGCTCTTTGAGCGCCTGCAGACCGGTCATCGCCGCGTACTGGTTATGCCCTGCCTCCATTGCGCGAGTGACGCCCGCAACAAGCTTCGGGTCGCAGGAGAAATTCGGTGCGCCCTGAGAAAGGTTAATGGCGTTATGCTGCGCTGAGAGCTGGCCGATAACGGTGAAAATGGTGGTTCCCACATCTGGCAGTTTGGAGCGCGTCTGTACCGGCGTTCGTAAAGTCATCCTGTTACCCTTCTCATGGTCTTTGCATAACTATTCAAACAACAAGTTGATTGTCGGGACAATCGAATTGTTGTCATAATAGCCATGAGAAAAATGCATAGCTGAGGTGTATCCATGTCGCGCCGTTCGCTCCCGCTCAATGCCATTGACGCATTTTTAGTCACCGCGCGTCATCTGAATCTTACGCACGCCGCCGCGGAACTTTGCCTGACGCAGGGGGCCGTCAGCCGCAAGATTGCCTCCCTTGAGACGTGGTTTGGTTTTCCGCTGTTTGAACGCCACGCTCGCGGTTTGCGTCTCTCCCCGCAGGGCAGCGCCCTGCTTCCGGAGCTGCAGTCCGCCTTTGAACAGCTGCTGGCCGTGGCGGACCAGGCCCGGAGCCAGCAAACCGTGATCCGGCTCAAAGCCCCGACCTGCGCGATGCGCTGGCTGGTGCCGCGCCTGCTGGAGGTGGAGCGCGAACAGCCGGATCTGCAAATCGCTCTCATCACCACCACCGATCATAACGTCAATTTCAAAACCGAATCCTACGACGCGGCCATCGTGTTCGGCACGCACATGAGCGCAGGCGATCTGCTGTTCGAAGAGGCGCTCACGCCGGTGATAAGCCCGGTGCGCGCGGGTGCAGCATTGGGTGCGTTGACGTTCCTGCACCCGACGCGGGATAAGACCGACTGGTCGTTATGGCTCACAAAACAGGAAGGGCCCGGCTTTGTCATGCACAAAAATCAACACTTCGACACCATGGATCTGGCGATCACGGCCGCCATTCAGGGGCTGGGGGTTGCCATTGCTGACGAAACGCTGGTGGCTGAAGATGTCCGCGCCGGAAGGCTGATGCGGCCCTATGAGACAAGCATTAAAACCGGCGCCAGCTACCGGCTGGTGCTGCGCGAAACGCCTGACGCGGAAAATGGTCTGGCGGCGTTTCGCGCATGTCTGCTTAATCGAGACTGACGTGGTGCTTCATCACCCGTTTAAAGAGACTCATGCGGGCGCGCATAAAGCGGTTTTCAAGCCTGAAAGCTGCATGTTTATTCACACCAATGCGTAACAAAACGTCCCGCCCTTTGCGGCAGGCGGGCCAGTGCGTCGGTCCTGGCAGGATCTCGCGAAGCCCAGCTTCTCGCGCAAAGCTTACCCAGTAGTCGGCCACCTGGGCCGCAAACTGCAGATCCCGTTCATTGACATACTGACGTGAAGGTTCCACCTGGCCGAGCGTGTCGAAGACATAGGGAACCTCGTTGCCGTGCCAGGCACCGTTGACATAGGTGTCATGTTCCGCTTCCGCGACATAGTCAAACCAGTAGCGCCAGCATAATCCCCCCACGCGCTGCTGAGCCTGCATCACCACATACCCCATGGTGGTAAACGCCATGTCGCGGCATACCTGCCTGCCCAGCTCTTCATCGCCTTTCACGCCGGGATAGAGCAACTTAATCAGCCCCAGCCCGAACCGCCGCTCCCGGCGAAGCTTCTGGATTTGCCCCGCGAGATCGATGCCAAACACCGCCATCACGCTGGCCTCGTCGCTGTTAGAGCCAATCATCACCGGCACAGGGTGCTGACGGGCTGCGAAAAAAACGTCCAGCATCGCTTCCGGCAGCACGCAATCCCCGACGATGGGCGCCGGCGCGACGTTCAGCGGCGCGGTTAACGGCCAGAGCGACTCGGGTGGAATGGCGCGCAGCTCCTCGGCCGTTGCGTTCTTGAGACCAAAATGGGCGGCCAGAGCTTCTCCTTTCTGCAGCGCCTGTTCACGCGGCGTGTCCGGCAAGGTGTAGCCACTTTGCACTATCGCCTTATGGAACAGCCCCTTTGCCAGGGGCGATGCCAGCAGCGACAGCACGCTGCGCGCGCCAGCAGATTCACCAAACAGGGTTACGTTAGCCGGATCGCCACCAAACGCGGCGATATTGTCCCGCACCCATTCGAGGGCGGCGATCTGATCCAGCAGGGCAAAATTATGCACCACGCGATCTTCTTCCCCTTCCAGCGCCGGATGGGCGAAAAAGCCGAGATGACCGAGACGGTAATTGAGGGTCACAACCACCACGCCACGTCCTGCCAGAGCGGTGCCGTTGTACGGTGGCAAGCCACCTGCGCCAATGGTAAACCCGCCGCCGTGCAGCCAGACCATTACCGGGAGCGGCGTTGCGCGGTCAACCGGAGACCAGACGTTAAGATAGAGACAATCTTCAGAAAACTGGCCCGGATCGCCGCCGCCCAGCGTCTGGCAATACTCGCTGCTTTGCCAGCATGAAGGCGAAAAAGCCGTGGCCTCGCGAAGGCCCTCCCAGCGAGCAGGCGGCTGCGGTGAACGCCAGCGCCCGTTGCCTACCGGCGGCGCGGCGTAAGGGATCCCGTACCACGCATGCACGTCATTATCAGTAAAACCAGCCAGTGCGCCGTAGCGCGTTTCAACCACAGGGGCGGAAGGAGTTTGCATAACGACCTTATTTTTTCCAACACACCCCAGCAGAGTAACGATTTCAGAGCAAACCGCAACGCTGTTTGCTGCGCGTTTCAGCCTCCTCATAGAGGGCAAACTCGTCATACACCGGGCAGCCCAGCGCCGCTTCAAAGGCATCGCGGCTGGCGTTACCGTGGCTGCGCGCCTGGGTTTCATTCCCTAGATTAGACTGGAAGATCCCGGCAGCGCTGACCGGAAGGAAATCTTCGTAGGTGATCGGCTGGGCGACAACCCATCCGCGCTCTATCAGCGGCTGCGGATCGTCGCCAGGCCGGAACGCATGCCGATGCGCTTCCCCGGTTGGCGTCAGACGATAGCGGAAATAAGCCAGCTCCTGACGGCGCATTAACAGCTCGCTGTCCGGGAAGGCGCTAAAAATCTCCTGCAGATGCAGCTGATGCGTCAGGTTATCTTTGCCGGTACCGGCCTGGGCAAGCAGGCTATCGTACAGTTCACGGCCTTTCGGGGTCAGGGCCACGCCGCGCTGCTCAATCTCACCGAAGCGTGCGGTGTGGGTGCCTTTATGTTCCCCGGCAAACAGCACCGGCTCCTCCAGAGCTTTAAAGCTGGTTTGACGCAATAAGACAGGCACCTCGCGACGAGGCGGCCCTTCAATCAGAATTTTGGGTTCAATGCCGTACTTCGGCATCAGCTCCTGCACCCGGTCAATATCCAGCGTGCGCGGCGTCAGGTGGTTAATGTGACACCCCGGGAAGCAGACCACATCAGCAATCAGCCGGTGCTCGTTATGCAGCGCCAGATAGGTTTCCTGATCGACCGTTGCATGGCGGTGCCAGCGGAAGGTTTCCAGCGCCTCCTGCACAAACTCGTGTGCCTGTGCCTGCGTAAACTGCCCTTCTGATTCGTACAGATCGAGAAGCGCCAGACAGCGCGGGGTAAAGATGTTCCGGTGAGACAGGATTTCCGCCGCACGCTCGCGCAGCGCGACGTTTTCAATCAGCTCAAGTCGCAGCAGCGAGGTAAAGATACGGAACGGATTACGGCACAGCGCCGCATCATCAATCGGGCGAAACGCTGTGGAGTGAACGGGCACCCCCGCCTGAGAGAGATCGTAATAGCTGACCGGGTACATGCCCATGATGGCAAACATACGGCGCAGGGTAGAAAGTTCTTGCGCCGTGCCGACGCGGATGGCCCCGTGACGCTCCACATTCAGGCGCGCAAGCTCATCGGCGTTTGCCAGTTGTTCATGTAGTAGTGGGTTATTTTCCAGAACCGCCAGGTTTACGTCCGCAACCAGTTCAAGCAAGGTGCCGTACTGCGGAACTTCCTGCTGGTACATCGCCGACATAGCCTGCGAAAAGTGTTCCCGAATGTCATCAGCCGTGATGGTGTTCGCCATGATGTCATGCCTCCAGTGAATATTACCTGGAGTGTAGAGAAACCCGTTCCTTCCGGGGGGAAGAATTTCGGATTTGTGATCTTAAGACGACAGTGGTCAAACCGTGTGCTACTGGCCTCTGAACACGCCTCAACGAAACCGCCCTTTCGCGCCTGACGCTTTTATCCAGGATTTTCCTTATAATTATTTATGGTTTCGCTTACTAGCTATAAAGGAGTACTTTTTGATTTTCTCCTGACTGCAAATTAACCAATTTGCGTGCGCCATTATTTTTATCCTCACCTTTCAAATTTTTAGCTCGAAGTTAGGAATAATCTTAATGGTTGTTTACAAGTCCTTCCTGCCTATCCATATTTCCTGCTCAAGCGAAGCGCAAATTTACAAATATTTAAAAATAACGCAACCGCAAATAGCAAAACGCATTTGACGGATCGCCCACAGCGACTAAAGTTATTACTCGAACGACGAGTGATACGGAATATTTTCGTATCGTACTGACATAACCAATATATGACTATGAGGTTTAATATGGCAGAGCATCGTGGTGGTTCCGGTAATTTCGCTGAAGACCGTGAAAAAGCATCAGAAGCTGGACGTAAAGGTGGCCAGCATAGCGGTGGTAATTTTAAAAACGATCCGCAACGCGCATCTGAAGCGGGTAAGAAAGGGGGACAGAACAGTCACGGCGGAGGCCGTAAATCTGATAACTCCTGATCTTATTTAATACTCTTTTAATAAAACCAGAGAGCATGCTGCGGGCTGAAAAGCTCGCAGTACCCTTTCATTATTTTACCGGAGCGTAATTATTATGAATATGAAAAGTGTTGAGGATGTCTTTATTCATCTTCTATCTGATACCTACAGCGCAGAAAAACAGCTTACCCGAGCGCTGAGTAAGCTCGCCCGTGCCGCGTCCAGTGAGAAACTGAGCGCAGCTTTCACCGCACACCTTGAAGAGACGCAGGGTCAGATTGAGCGTATCGACCAGATCGTCGAACAGGAAGACGGTATCAAGCTCAAGCGTATGAAATGCGTCGCGATGGAAGGCTTAATTGAAGAAGCCAATGAAGTCATCGAAAGTACGGAAAAAAATGAAGTCCGTGATGCCGCATTAATTGCCGCTGCGCAAAAAGTGGAGCATTACGAAATCGCCAGTTACGGTACCCTTGCTACTCTCGCTGAACAACTGGGCTATAAAAAAGCCGTTAAGCTTCTTGCCGAAACTCTGGAAGAAGAAAAAGAGACCGACCTTAAACTCACCGACCTGGCCGTTGGAAATATTAACCAAAAAGCGCAGAAATAACGCGATAACACAGGTTAAATAAAATGAGCATCAGTCCCAGGACAATTAAACGGTGCCATTTAACGGCAGCTATAATATGGTTCATTCTCGCTATTCCTTCCGTAATATGGTGGAAGAACAGCGTGCTATGGGTCATTATCATCAGCATTTACGCCAATATTGTTGGCCATTTATCTGGCTACAGTGCCGCGCGTGCCGATCAGGCTGCTGAAAGTGAGACCAAATAAGCGAACCCATTATGAGGATACAATGATGAATCACGTAGAACACTACCACGACTGGCTACGCGATGCCCATGCGATGGAAAAGCAAGCCGAATCTATGCTGGAATCTATGGCCAGCCGTATCGATAATTATCCTGATGTTCGCGCCCGAATTGAGCAACATATTAATGAGACAAAACGGCAAATCACATTGCTGGAAGAAATCCTCGACCGTAATGATATTTCTCGTTCGGTTTTAAAAGACTCAATGAGCAAAATGGCGGCGCTGGGTCAGTCCATTGGCGGCATGTTCCCGTCTGATGAGATCGTGAAAGGCTCGATCAGCGGCTATGTCTTCGAGCAGTTTGAAATCGCCTGTTATACCTCCCTGCTGGCGGCGGCTAAAAAAGCGGGCGATACCGCCTCGATCCCCGCGATTGAGACCATCCTCGCCGAAGAGCGCGAAATGGCCGACTGGCTGATTCGCCATATCCCGCAAACGACGGAACAGTTCCTGCTGCGTTCAGACGCGTCGGGTGTCGAAGCGAAAAAATAACCCGCAGGAGAGTGAGCATGTTTCGACACGTTAAACAGTTGCAATACACGGTTCGCGTAGCTGAACCTAACCCGGGCCTGGCCAATCTTTTACTGGAGCAGTTTGGCGGGCCGCAGGGCGAACTGGCCGCCGCCTGCCGCTACTTTACCCAAGGCCTGAGCGATGACGATCCGGGCCGTAAAGATATGCTGATGGATATCGCCACCGAGGAGTTAAGCCACCTCGAAATCATCGGTACTCTGGTGGGGATGCTGAATAAGGGCGCGAAAGGCGCCCTGGCGGAAGGGGTGGAAAATGAGGCTGAGCTGTACCGGTCGATGACCGAAAACGGTAACGACAGCCACATCACCTCCCTGCTTTACGGCGGCGGCACCCCGCTGACCAACTCGGCGGGAGTGCCCTGGACGGCGGCCTACGTCGACACCATTGGCGAGCCAACGGCGGACCTGCGTTCAAACGTGGCAGCAGAAGCCCGGGCGAAGATTATCTACGAGCGGCTGATCAACGTGACCGACGATCCCGGCGTCAAGGATGCGCTGGCATTTCTGATGACCCGTGAGGCGGCGCATCAGCTCTCCTTTGAGAAGGCGCTGCAGTCCATTCGTAATAACTACCCGCCGGGAAAACTGCCGCCAATCGAGGAATTCACCAACAAGTACTACAATATGTCTGAAGGTGGAGAGGTTCGCGGAAGCTGGAACAGCGATAAGCATTTCGATTACGTTGAGTCACCCCAGCCTGCGGTTGACGGCGGAGATGGCAGCGCAAGCGTGACGCTCACGACCGAACAGGCAACCCTGGTTAAGGCGATGTCTGCCCGCACGAAGTCCGATCCACACGCCGACCCTTTGACCGGCGCCGAGCTGGGCGCAGGTAAGAAAAAACCGTAATCGGTTTTGCCAGGCAGCCTGAACTGCCTGGCAATTCTCGTGCCCCATCGTTTCAGAGGTACGGACCATGTTCGAACTCGATGCATTTCATCTGGCCAGAATTCAGTTCGCATTTACCGTCTCATTCCATATCCTTTTTCCCGCCATCACAATTGGGCTTGCCAGCTATCTGGTGGTGCTGGAAGGGATGTGGTTGCGCACCAGAAACGACGTCTGGCGATCGCTTTATCATTTCTGGCTCAAGATCTTTGCCGTTAACTTCGGTATGGGCGTCGTCTCCGGGCTGGTCATGGCGTACCAGTTTGGCACCAACTGGAGCGGATTCTCCCAGTTCGCGGGCAGTATTACCGGCCCACTGCTGACCTACGAGGTGTTAACCGCCTTCTTCCTGGAAGCCGGTTTCCTCGGCGTCATGATGTTTGGCTGGAATAAGGTTGGTCCGGGGCTGCATTTCTTCTCAACCTGCATGGTCGCACTCGGCACGCTGATGTCGACCTTCTGGATCCTCGCCTCCAACAGCTGGATGCACACACCGCAGGGCTTCACCATTCAGAACGGCCAGGTTATTCCGGAAGACTGGCTGGCGATCGTGTTTAACCCCTCCTTCCCGTACCGTCTGATCCATATGGCTATCGCCGCCTTCCTGAGCAGCGCCCTGTTTGTCGGCGCATCGGGCGCGTGGCATCTGCTGCGCGGTAACGATACCCCCGCCATCCTCACCATGTTTTCCATGGCGATGTGGATGGCGCTGCTGGTCGCTCCCATCCAGGCCGTCGTCGGCGACATGCACGGTCTGAACACGCTGGAGCACCAGCCGGCAAAAATCGCGGCCATTGAGGGGCACTGGGAAAACCCGCCCGGCGAAGCCACCCCGCTGCTGCTGTTCGGCCTGCCGGATATGAACGAGGAGCGTACCAAATACGGCCTGGAGATCCCCGCCCTCGGCAGCCTGATCCTGACCCACAGTCTGGATAAACAGGTTCCGGCCCTGAAAGATTTCCCGAAAGAGGATCGTCCTAACTCCACCATCGTCTTCTGGTCGTTCCGCATCATGGTCGGGATGGGCCTGCTGATGATTACGCTGGGTCTAATCAGCCTCTGGCTGCGCTATCGACATCGACTGTTTCACTCCCGCCCGTTCCACTGGTTTGCGCTCTGTATGGGGCCTGCCGGTCTGCTGGCGCTGCTCGCCGGCTGGGTAACCACCGAAGTGGGCCGTCAGCCGTGGGTCGTCTACGGCTATCTGCGCACGGTCGATGCGGTATCGCTGCACAGCACCCTGCAGATGAGCATCAGCCTGCTGGCGTTCATCGTCGTCTACTCGTCGGTGTTTGGCGTGGGCTATGTTTATCTCATCCGGCTGATTAAGAAAGGCCCTCAGCCTGTTGCCACGCTGACGTCAAACACGTCGGGCACGCCTGCCCGTCCGCTGTCTGCCGCGGAGTCTGTTCCGGAAGAGGAGAGGATCTGATGGGCGTCGATATCTCAGTGATCTGGTTTGCCATCATCGTGTTCGCCACACTGATGTACATCATCATGGATGGCTTTGATTTGGGGATTGGCCTGCTGTTTAACTTCGTCGGCGACGCCAGAGAGCGCGACGTGATGGTTAACAGCGTAGCGCCCGTCTGGGACGGCAACGAAACCTGGCTGGTTCTCGGCGGCGCGGGCCTCTTCGGCGCGTTTCCGCTGGCCTATGCGGTGATTATTGATGCGCTGACCATTCCCCTCACCGCGATGCTGATCGGCCTTATCTTTCGCGGCGTCGCCTTTGAGTTCCGCTTCAAAGCCACGCCCTCCCACCGCAAATTCTGGGACTACTCTTTTGCCGGCGGCTCCCTGCTCGCCACCTTCAGCCAGGGGGTGGTCGTGGGCGCGGTGATTAACGGCTTCGACGTGGAGGGTCGGCGGTTTGTTGGCTCGGCGCTGGACTGGCTTACACCGTTCAACCTCTTCTGCGGTATCGGGCTGGTTGTCGCCTACACCCTGCTGGGCACCACATGGCTGATTATGAAAAGCGAAGGCGCCCTGCAGGCCCGCATGCGCGAGTTAACCCGCCACGTGCTGCTGGCGCTGGTGGTGGTTATCGCGGTGGTCAGCATCTGGACGCCGCTCGGCTGGCAGTACGTGGCCGAACGCTGGTTTACCCTGCCCAACTTCTTCTGGTTCCTGCCGGTACCGCTGCTGGTGGGGCTTTTCAGCGTGCTGATCTGGCGCCTGACTCGCAACCCGGACAGCCACTCGCGCCCCTTCCTGCTGACGCTGGGGCTAATCTTCCTCGGGTTCAGCGGGCTCGGTATCAGCCTGTGGCCCAATATTATTCCGCCGCGCATCACCCTGTGGGAAGCCGCGGCGCCGCCCGCCAGCCAGCTGTTTATGCTGGTCGGGACGTTGCTCATTATTCCGGTGATTCTGGTGTACACCGCCTGGAGCTATTACGTCTTTCGGGGCAAGGTTTCTGATACAGAAGGTTACCACTGAGGTGCAGGATGGCAGGCTGGCATACACGGGCCATTATTTACCAGATTGATACCGCGCTCTTTTATGATTTAAACGGCGATGGCTGCGGGGACATCGCCGGGATCGCGGCCAAGCTGCGTTATATTCGCCGCATGGGCGCGACGGTTATCTGGATCACCCCGTTTTATCTCACCCCTTTTCTTGATGAAGGTTACGACGTCAGCGACCATCTCCAGGTGGATCCCCGCTTCGGAAAGCTGGCCGACATTATCGCCTTTATCGAGCAGGCCCGGGAGCTGGGCATGCAGGTCATTATTGAGCTGTTGATCCAGCATACCTCGGACGCCCATCCCTGGTTCCAGCAGGCTCGTCGCAACCCGGCGTCACCGTATCGTGATTACTATCTCTGGTCGGATAATGACGACGACGATACGCCCCCGATGTTCCCCGGCGTGGAAAAGAGCATCTGGAGCTGGGATGACGAGGCGGGACAATACTATCGGCACATGTTCTATCGCCACGAGCCGGATCTGAATCTGACCTCTCCCGCGGTACTCAAAGAGATTGAGAACATCATTCTTTTCTGGCTCAAGCTGGGGGTGTCGGGATTCCGCCTGGATGCCGCGTCCCATCTCACCACCCAGGCAGGAAACGGTGATGAGAAAAAGGGGCTCTGGATCCTCGAGCATATGCGCCGTCTGATTGAGCAGCACAATCCGAACGCAATCCTGCTGGGAGAAGTAGATGTCGAGGTGGAAGCCTATCGGGACTATTTTGGCAACAATGACCGGCTGAATCTGGTCCTCAATTTCTGGCTTAACAAGTATTTCTACGTCAGCCTGGCCCGGAAGAGCGCCCGCCCGCTGCGCAACGCGGTGAAGAAAATGATCGTCCCGCCGGATTCCTGCTGTTTCGCCAACTGGCTGCGCAATCATGACGAGCTGGATCTGGAAGGCATCTCTCAGAAAGATAAACAGTTTGTTCTCGACACCTTCGCCCCTGACGAAGAGATGAACGTCTACCAGCGCGGGATCCGCCGCCGCCTGGCACCGATGCTCAATGGCGATCAGAAGCGGCTGGCGTTCTGCCACGCGGTGCTCTTTTCCCTGCCGGGCGTCCCGGTGATGCGCTATGGCGATGAAATAGGCATGGGTGACGACCTCGACCTGGAGGAGCGCTACGCTGTCCGCACCCCGATGCAGTGGGCCGGATCGCAGGGGGGCGGTTTTTCCGCGGCGGATCCGCAGCGTTTTATTGCCCCAATCATCGACCACGGTCCGTACCGCTATCAAAAGGTGAACGTCGCCGATTCGCTGCTTCACCGCAATTCGCTGCTGCACCGGATCATTGATATTGCCAATACCCGCTCTGAGTTTCCTGAAATTGCCGTAGCGCCGTTTCGGCTTATCACCCTTGATCATGACGCGGTACTGGGTCTTTATTATGAGACCGACGAGCGCAGCATCCTCACCTTCGTTAACTTTAGCGACCAGCCGGTGCAGTTTACGGCGAAAGGGATCCGCAACGCCACCTGGACCGCCTGCCTCGCGGACAAGCGCTACGATGACGCCCTGATTTGCGGTAAAACCGTTGAGCTCACGCTTGGCGGCTACGGCTATCGCTGGTTCTGGACGCACCGCAGCGCGCTGCGCTGATTACCGCTTCCGGCGGGTGAGCAGACGCGTCACCACAATCCCCGCCACCGCGAGGGCGCCTAACGCCACTTTGCCCGGCATACCGGAGGTCACGGACGACGCGCGGGTTTTCGCCTCGTCAGTAAAACGGCCATGGATTTTGTGGAGATCGTTAACCGGTTGATCGAGATAGTCCTGGCGATCCGGTGCGTTCAGGTTGTCGGTCATCTGCCCTTCCCAGGCTTTTTTCACCATCAGCCGGTCAAGAAAACCGGGGAAGAAGAACTGCCCGACAATCGACTGGATGGTACTGCCGCCGACCCACAGCTCCCGAACCGGTTTTTGTGCGACCCTGAAAATGGCGCTGGCGGCCACTTCTGGCTCAAACACCGGCGGCACCGGGCGCATCGCCCAGGCGAACTTATTGCGCGCCCATTCGAACTGCGGCGTATTGAGCCCCGGCATCTGCACCATCGAAAGCTGTACCCGGCTGTTTTCATGCATCAGCTCGGTACGCACCGCGTCGGTAAAGCCGCGGATCGCCGCTTTGGCCCCGCAGTAAGCTGACTGCAGCGGGATGGATCGGTACGCCAGCGCCGAACCAACCTGGATAATCACGCCCCTGTCACGGGGAACCATCAGCTCAAGGGCGGCGCGCGTGCCGTTGACAAAGCCGAGGTACGTCACTTCCGTCACGCGACGAAACTCATCCGGTGTCAGGGTGCGAAACGGTGCCAGCACCGCGCCCATGGCATTATTCACCCAGACATCAATCGCGCCGAGGCGATACTCAATCTCGTTAGCGGCATCCACCACCGCCTGACTGTCGGCGACGTCCGCCTGAACGGCGTGGGCATTGACGCCAAACCGCCGCAACTCCTCCTGCGTGGAGTGCAGGCTGGCTTCATCGCGGGCGATAAGCCCGACGTTGTAACCTGCCCTGGCAAAGTGCAGCGCCGTGGCTTTTCCCACGCCCGCGGTTCCGCCGGTAATCACGATGACTGCCATATAACCTCCCCTGCGTTCAGCCTTTATTGCCGTCGGATAACAGGCTTACCAGTTCAGCCAGTGAAAATTGCACCGCCTTTTCCACCACGTCCTGACAGTCGCCGGAGAACAGCACGGTGCGGGTGTGCGTCTGGCCACAGATATTCCAGCCGAAACAGACCGTTCCCGCCGCCGTACCATCGTCGCCCCCTTCAGGGCCGGCGTAGCCGCTGATGGCAATGCTAACATCCGCCTGGGCGATGTCGCGGATACTGGCAGCCATCTCGGTGACCGTCTGTTCACTGACGGCGGTATACCGTTCAAGCGTCTGCGGGCTTACGCCGAGGATCCGCTCTTTTGCGCCATCGCTGAACACCACCAGACCGACATCATAAAAATCGGCGGTGTTCTCTTCTGCGCAAAGCGCCACCGAGAGCTTTCCCCCGGTGCAGGATTCCGCCGTGGTTAAGCGAAGCCCGAGATCGGTTAATTTGCTCGCCACCTTTTTTGTCAGTTCACCCACCGTGTAATGGTTATCGTGCAAAAGATTGCTCATCTTGCCGCCTCTTATTTCTCGAAAGGAATGATTGAAATATGTCCATTGCGTTCAAGTATGGCATATTTAATTTTACTCATTTCAGTAATGCCATTATTCTGACGCGCTGATACCAGAATATCATCGCAAGAGACATCGACTTTTTTGAGTTTATCGGCTAAGGGAATGCCGTTTTCCACCAGAATCACTGGGGTGCCATCAAGGATATTTTCGACAGGCGAAAAATATTTCTTCATTAACCCGAAAATAATATCCACTACCACCAGGGTAGTAATCGTAATCATCGCACCGGTGACCGAAAAATCCTCGCCAAGAAGCGCCTGTTGCGTGGCTTCACTAATTATCAGAAGCAGGATGAGATCAAAGCTGGTCATCTGCAGCAGCGCGCGTCGCCCGGCCACTTTAAATACCACCACGAGGAACAGATAAATAGCCAGCGCACGAAAGACCATATCCATATCAGCCTCCTACGGGTAAATAAATTGCCAGATGCTAATCTCCGGCCCGTTGTTTACGCGGATGACCGAGTTCCATTTGCCGGCTCGGGACGGTGTCGTGAAGAGTAATACTGAAAAGGTGTCTGTCTTTTTCAGGTTGTGATAAACAAAATAGAGGCTGTTGCCGTGGCTGAACATGCTGTCCGGCTGAGGCCAGACGCTACCAGGCTCATACGCATCGCTGCTCTCGCTGGTGATGCTGAGGGTATAGGTCCCCTCCGTTTTCACCGGAAACGCGAGCTGCATCCGTGTCTCCGTTTCCCGTCGGCCAAAGCGCTCATAATTGATGGTCAGGGATTTATCGGCATTCTCCTTAGCCGTATCGCTGACCACTCCGCTTGAAAACAGGCCGGCAATGGCAGCGACGATAATACCTAAAAGAACAATAAACCCTACCTGACGAAACGCGTATTCAAACGTCAGCAAGCGATAACTTTCATCTATCCCGGGTAACTTTTCATTTTCACGCTTCATGGTCATCGTCACCGTTTCGCTTATTATCCGATAATTTTGATTTCTAACGCGAATGTTTTTAGGACTTATCACATTTGCCACCTAAAGGAATAGCAACAATACTTAATAAGTCAAGACAACCAAAATGAAGGATATCCGATGAAATTATCGCTTATTTCCGCTTTTTTGATATTTCTGGTTCCGGCCGCATGGGCAGATAATAACGGCGGGTTACAAAAAGGTGAAGCACCACCGCCGCCGCACGCACTCGATAGCGGATATCGCGGAACCGATGACGCGCGAATTATGACCATCGATCAGGCAAAACAGCTCCACGATGGTGCAACCATTTCCTTGCGCGGCAATCTTATTGATGGTAGCGGCGATAAGTTTGTATTTCAGGATAAAACCGGAAAAATCGACGTTATTATTCCCCAGGCAGTCTTCGACGGCAGAACGGTAAAACCCGACCAGATGATCAGTATCAACGGTTCGCTTGATAAAAAATCATCCCCTGCCGTCGTCCGTGTTGATCGTTTGCAGAAATAATTCAGCGAAGCGTTAACGCTGCAACTATCCATCAAATCTCACCCCTTGGCTTAAGGAGTCAGCTATGAGTGATACACAACGTACGAACGCTTACCCGCAACCCCCGTTCCCGGAACAGCCGCAAACGCCGCCGGGACTGGCATCTGAAATGCAACCTGTACCCGACCACGGGGAGAAAAGCTACAAAGGGCATGGTCGCCTTGCCGGTAAAAAAGCGCTGATAACCGGTGGGGATTCCGGTATCGGTCGCGCAGTGGCGATCGCCTATGCCCGTGAAGGCGCTGACGTGGCCATCAACTACCTGCCTGAAGAAGAAAAAGATGCCGCTGAGGTCATCGACCTGATTAAAGCGGAGGGCCGCACCGCCGTGGCGCTGCCGGGCGACGTGCGGGATGAGACCTTCTGCCAGAACCTGGTTGAGGAAGCCGTTGCGAAACTGGGCGGGCTGGACATTCTGGTGAATAACGCGGGTCGTCAGCAGTTCCGGGAATCCCTTGAGGAGCTGACTACCGAAGACTTTGACGCGACGTTCAAAACTAACGTTTACGCGCCTTTCTGGATCACTAAGGCGGCGCTGCGCCACCTGAAAGCGTCGTCCGTCATCATTAATACCTCCTCCGTGCAGGCGGTGAAGCCCAGCCCCGTGCTGCTGGATTATGCCCAGACCAAAGCCTGTCTGGCGGTATTTACCAAATCCTTAGCCAAACAGCTCGGCCCGAAAGGCATTCGCGTCAACGCGGTCGCCCCCGGCCCTTACTGGACGGTACTGCAATCCAGCGGTGGCCAGCCGATGGAAAAAGTGAAGGAGTTCGGGGGAGATACGCCGCTGGGGCGTCCGGGTCAGCCCGTCGAGATTGCCCCGCTGTACGTCACGCTGGCCTCGGACGAGTGTTCATTTACCTCCGGTCAGGTATGGTGTTCTGACGGCGGTGATGGTGTGATCTAAATCTGTTTCCCTTTCCCACCCTGCAATGAGCAATAAATGAACATGGACGTTCGCTTATCTGATCCTGCCGAAAAACATGTTGTAACTCAAACAGATCAAATGTTAAAAATATTTTGCTATCAAGTTATCAAAATTAAACAACTTAACTTGTCACCCGCATCGCTCTGTTTTTAACATCGCCTATGGAAAAAAATGGTCTGTTCAGTCAGCGCATACGCTTGCGCCATTTGCATACATTTGTGGCCGTCGCTCAACAGGGAACACTGGGGCGTGCGGCTGAAACCCTTAACCTGAGCCAGCCCGCGCTCTCCAAAACCCTTAATGAACTGGAACAACTGACCGGTGCCCGTCTTTTTGACCGCGGTCGGTTGGGGGCACAGCTTACTCTCGTGGGCGAACAGTTCCTGACGCACGCGGTGAAAGTCCTGGATGCGCTCAATACCGCAGGCCAGTCCCTGCACCGGAAAGAAGAGCAAACCCACGAGGTCGTGCGCGTGGGTGCCCTGCCAACCGCCGCGCTGGGCATTCTCCCTCCGGTTATTGGCCAGTTCCACAAGCAACAGCGGCATACCACGCTTCAGGTTGCCACCATGAATAACACCATGTTGCTCGCCGGGTTGAAATCGGGCGAACTGGATCTCGGCATCGGTCGGATGTCCGACCCCGAACTGATGGTCGGTCTTAACTACGAATTGTTATTCCTGGAATCGCTGAAGCTGGTGGTACGTCCCGATCACCCTCTGCTGCAGGACACCGTCACCTTAAGCCGCGTCATGGAGTGGCCAGTGGTGGTTTGCCCGAAAGGGACCGTCCCGCGCCAGGCCGCCGAAACCTTGCTGCAGATGCAGGGGTGTACGCTCCCTTCAGGGTGCATCGAAACGCTCTCGGCCTCGCTGTCGCGCCAGCTCACGCTGGACTATGACTACGTCTGGTTCGTCCCCTCCGGGGCGGTGAAAGATGATTTGCGCCAGGGAACGTTGACCGCCCTGCCGATAACCTCCCCCGGCGCCGGTGAACCTATCGGCATTTTAACCCGGGTGGATACCCCGCTTTCCACCGGCGCGCAGACGCTGCTGAGCGCTATTCGTAAATCGATGCCGGTTTAATACCCCCCTCACCCTGACCCTCTCCCCTGAGGGGAGAGGGGACTGACCTGTGCGTTAATCAAATAATGCGGAATAAATCATTAACAATTGCGTAAAACAATTTAACAGTTTTATCATAACGGCGAATTCACCAAATGGTTCGCAAATCATTTTATAAATCTGAATTCACCTGTATCAAACATTAATCCCTCCGAATTTATTACCCAACTGGTACACATCCGGCACGGCGGGGGGATCTAAAGGAGAGAGAAATGGCATTTGGCAGCGCGCCACGTGGGATACCGCGTATTCTGCAGTGGCTTCTTGCCGGACTGATGATGCTCATCGGTCTGGCCGTCGGCGGTCTGGGCTTTAAGCTCGCCACCGTGGGCGGAAGTGGTTACTTCCTGATGATGGGTGTGGCGATGGTGATTGCCGCAGTCCTGATTTTCCTCAACCGCAGCAGTGGGATCGTGCTTTACGCCATCGCGTTTATCGCCTCGCTGTTCTGGGCGGTAAGCGATGCAGGCTGGGATTTCTGGCCGCTTTTCTCCCGCCTGTTTACCTTTGCAGTGCTGGCGTTCCTTTGTGCCGTCGTCTGGCCTTTCCTGCGTACAGCCAACCACCGCACGGCGAATAAAGCGCCTGCATTTGGCGTTGCGGCGCTGCTCGCGGTGGCTATGCTGGTCAGCCTGGGCTGGATGTTCAAGCCGCAGACCCTCGTGGCGGCAAACGAGCCCGTTCCGGTTAAACCCGTCGCACCCGGTGAGCAGCAAAAAAACTGGGAGCACTGGGGCAACACCACGCACGGCGACCGCTTCGCCGCGCTGGACCAGATTAACAAGCAAAACGTCAACGACCTGAAGGTCGCCTGGGTTGCGCACACCGGCGATATTCCGCAAAGTAACGGTTCCGGCGCGGAAGATCAGAACACGCCATTGCAGGTTGGCGACACGCTCTATGTCTGTACCCCGTACAGTAAAGTGCTGGCCCTTGACGTGGACTCCGGTAAAGAAAAATGGCGCTACGATGCCAAAGCAACGGCGCCTAACTGGCAGCGCTGCCGCGGTCTGGGGTATTTTGAAGATCGCTCAAACGTGACAATGTCACAGACAGAGATTCAGCCTGCGGCCTGCCCACGCCGCCTGTTCCTGCCGACCACCGATGCGCGCCTGATTGCCATCAACGCGGATACCGGCAAGGTCTGTGAAGACTTTGGCGATCATGGCACCGTTGACCTGAGCGTCGGCATGGGCGAGATCAAACCAGGCTATTATCAGCAGACCTCCACGCCGCTGGTTGCCGGGAATGTCGTCGTGGTCGGCGGTCGCGTCGCGGATAACTACTCCACCGGCGAACCGCCGGGCGTGGTGCGCGCGTATGACGTTCACACCGGTAAACTGGCCTGGGCGTGGGATCCGGGTAATCCGAACCTGACCGGCCTGCCGCCGGAAGGGCAGACCTACACCCGCGGTACGCCGAACGTCTGGTCTGCGATGTCCTACGACGCCAAACTGAACCTGATCTACCTGCCTACCGGCAACGCCACGCCAGACTTCTGGGCAGGTGAACGCACCGCGCTGGACGACAAGTACAGCTCGTCTATCGTCGCCGTTGACGCGGCCACCGGTCAGGTCCGCTGGCATT
Source organism: Enterobacter sp. BIDMC92 (assembly GCF_001030225.1). Taxonomy (NCBI): domain Bacteria; kingdom Pseudomonadati; phylum Pseudomonadota; class Gammaproteobacteria; order Enterobacterales; family Enterobacteriaceae; genus Enterobacter; species Enterobacter sp. BIDMC92. Next base: position 2,274,013 of record NZ_KQ087598.1, on the reverse strand, counting down.
TCCAGACCACTCACCACGACCTGTGGGACTTTGACCTGCCTTCCCAGCCACTGCTGTACGATCTGCCAGACGGTAAAGGTGGCACCACGCCTGTGCTGGTCCAGACCAGCAAGCAGGGCATGATTTTCATGCTCAACCGTGAAACCGGTAAACCCGTGGCGAAGGTTGAGGAACGTCCCGTTCCGGCGGGCAACGTTGAAGGTGAACGCTACTCTCCGACCCAGCCGTACTCCGTTGGTATGCCAATGATAGGCAACCAGACGCTCACCGAGTCTGATATGTGGGGAGCGACGCCTGTTGACCTTCTGCTGTGCCGCATTCAGTTTAAGGAGATGCGTCATCAGGGTGTCTTCACCCCGCCTGGCCTCGACCGTTCCCTGCAGTTCCCCGGCTCTCTCGGCGGGATGAACTGGGGCAGCGTCTCCATTGACCCGAACAACAGCCTGATGTTCGTCAACGACATGCGCCTGGGTCTGGCAAACTACATGGTGCCGCGCGCTAACGTGGCGAAAAACGCCAGCGGCATTGAGATGGGGATTGTCCCGATGGAGGGCACACCGTTCGGTGCGATGCGCGAGCGCTTCCTGTCACCGCTGGGCATTCCGTGTCAAAAACCGCCGTTTGGCACCATGTCGGCGGTTGACCTGAAATCCGGCAAGCTGGTGTGGCAGGTTCCTGTCGGCACGGTGGAAGATACCGGCCCGCTCGGCATTCGCATGCACATGCCCATCCCGATCGGGATGCCGACGCTGGGTGCGTCGCTGTCAACGCAGTCCGGCCTGCTGTTCTTTGCCGGTACGCAAGATTTCTACCTGCGCGCGTTTGATACCGCCACCGGAAAAGAGATCTGGAAAGACCGCCTGCCGGTCGGCAGCCAGTCCGGCCCGATGACCTACGTGTCGCCGAAAACGGGTAAACAGTACGTTATCATTAATGCCGGTGGCGCACGCCAGTCGCCGGATCGCGGTGATTACGTTATCGCGTATGCGTTACCCGATAAGCAGTAACAGATAAGAAAAGGGACCGAAAGGTCCCTTTTTTGTAGGCCATACGTAGGTCGGGTAAGTGAAGCGCCACCCGACACTGCTGGCGACTCAGAACGTCTCCCAGTTATCTCCGGAAACCGCTGCTGCGGGGCGTAACGGCGCGCTCTTCGCCACCGGCGCAGGCGTTGCCGCACGGCCCGGCTTCGTGCCGCTCAGACGAAACGCGCCGACCGCCTCGGTCAGACGTGCGCCCTGTTCTTCCAGAGACGCCGCCGCGGCAGAGGCTTCTTCCACCAGCGAGGCGTTCTGCTGGGTCACTTTATCCATCTCAGAAATCGCCTGACTGACCTGCACGATACCGCGGCTCTGCTCATCGGACGCGGCGGCGATCTCCAGCATGATGTCGGTAACGCGTTTCACCGCTTCGACAATTTCATTCATGGTATTACCGGCGGCAACCACTTCACCGGAGCCCTGGTCAATCAGCGAAACCGATTCGTTGATCAGGCTTTCGATCTCTTTTGCGGCATTCGCACTGCGGCTTGCAAGCGTTCGGACTTCGCTTGCCACCACGGCAAAACCGCGTCCCTGCTCGCCCGCACGCGCGGCTTCTACCGCCGCGTTCAGCGCCAGGATATTGGTCTGGAACGCAATACTGTTAATGACCGCGGTAATCTCAGAGATCTTCTTCGAACTGCTGGAGATATTGCCCATGGTTTTGACCACCCCGGAGACCATCTGACCGCCGCGGCTGGCTTTCCCGGAGGCATCTTCCGCCAGCTTGCTGGCATGGTGGGCGTTATCGGCGTTCTGTTTCACCGTCGCGGTCAGCTGTTCCATGCTAGCGGCGGTCTGCTCAATGGCCGCCGCCTGCTGCTCGGTACGGGAAGAGAGATCGGTATTACCAGCTGAAATCTCGCTGGTGCCGCGGTAGATCTCCTCCGCCCCCTGACGGACGGTGCCGACAGTGTTTTCAAGGGAGTGCTGCATGGTTTGCAGATCGCGCGTCAGGCGGCCAATTTCGCTGCGTCCGGCCACGTCGTCCGGCATCGTCAGGTCGCCTTTGGCGATATTTTCGATGCGTTTTGCGGCACGCTGCAGCGGGTTGATCACCGTGCGGCGCAGCACAACAAAGGTCATCGCCGTCAACACCAGCGCCAGCGCAAACGCGCCGACCATAAACATCAGCCCCAGCTGCGTGCGGCTGTGCGCCTGTGCCGTAAGCGCATTGGCTCGATCGGTACGGATCTTAATCGCCTTCAGCAACACGGCGTTGTAGGCGTCATCCAGCGGACGCGCCGTTTCGTTTTCGTGGTTGATGATCGCCTCGAACATGCCGTTTTTGGCAAATTTGACCATCGGCTGCAGGCCCGCGATATAGGCGTCGTAGCGCGCTTTCAGGTCAGCATCCAGCGCTTCGTCGGCAGAGGTGCGCACGGAACGGTTCATGTAGGCGGTAAAACTATCCTGGGACTGCTTAATCCGCGTTTCCGCCTCGCGGATGTTCTGCTTCATGGCATCCATCTCTGCGATACGGCTGGCCGCACCGGCGTGGATCATGTTGATGCGCGCCGTTCGCAGATGGTTTGAGCTGTTCGACAGCCCCATACGCACCTGAATTTCGGATGTAACATCCTGCTGATCGTTATCGGCCTGTAACAGGAAATACCCTGCCAGACCCGAGCTCAAGGCAAAAAGCAGAATAATGCCACCGAGAATGGAGGAAAACAGCGGAACCAGCCTGATGTGATGCAAGAAGCTCAGCTTGCGCTGCGCTGGCATCGAAGTAGTGTTGTCCATGACCGTCGACTCTCTTGTAGGTAAGATGCGTAAAAACACGCCTGTCAGATAGTCATCGGCACGGCAGAGATTTAGATTACGGCTAAAAACGCCGCACTGGTCACACTTTAGAGAAGAATATTAAAGCAATGCCAGCGGCGAAAAACCGCTGGCAGAAGAGTTACTTGTCGCCGAAATGAATCACGGTACGGATGGATTTTCCTTCGTGCATCAGATCGAACGCTTCGTTGATCTGCTCCAGCGGTAAACGGTGGGTAATGAACGGGTCGAGCTGGATCTTGCCGACCATGGCGTCTTCAACCATCCCCGGAAGCTGGGTACGGCCCTTCACGCCGCCAAACGCGGAACCGCGCCACACGCGCCCGGTGACCAGCTGGAAAGGACGGGTTTTGATCTCCTGGCCTGCACCGGCCACGCCAATGATGATGCTCTCACCCCAGCCTTTGTGGCAGCACTCAAGCGCGGAACGCATGACGTTAACGTTGCCGATACATTCGAAGCTGAAGTCCACGCCGCCGTCGGTCATCTCGACGATGACGTCCTGAATCGGCTTTTCGTGATCTTTCGGGTTCACAAAATCAGTCGCACCCATTTCACCCGCCAGTTTGAATTTCTCCGGATTGGTGTCGACCGCGATGATGCGACCGGCTTTCGCCTGAACCGCGCCCTGAATCACCGCCAGACCGATGCCGCCAAGCCCGAACACCGCCACGGTGTCGCCCTCTTTCACTTTTGCCGTGTTATGCACCGCGCCAATGCCGGTGGTGACACCGCAGCCCAGCAGGCAGACTTTATCCAGCGGCGCCTGCGGATTCACCTTCGCCAGCGAGATCTCCGCGCAAACGGTGTATTCGCTGAAGGTGCTGGTGCCCATGTAGTGATAAACAGGTTCGCCGTTGTACGAGAAACGGGTGGTACCGTCCGGCATCAGCCCTTTCCCCTGGGTAGCGCGAACTGCCTGGCAGAGGTTGGTTTTACCGGATTTACAGAACTTACATTCGCCGCATTCCGCCGTATACAGCGGGATCACGTGGTCGCCTGGTTTCAGGCTGGTCACGCCCTCGCCCACTTCCACCACAATCCCGCCCCCTTCATGGCCGAGCACCGCCGGGAAGACGCCTTCCGGATCGTCACCGGACAGCGTAAACGCATCGGTGTGGCATACGCCGGTATGGGTGATTTTGATCAGCACTTCTCCTTTTTTGGGCGGCGCGACGTCGATTTCAACGATTTTGAGCGGCTGGCCGGGTCCAAATGCAACTGCAGCGCGAGATTTCATATTGTCTTCCCTTATTGTGAGGTGTGTGGGTTTATTTTAGATAAGCGCGCAGCAAATGGCCGACTTCCGCCATGCGCACGGCTCGCTGATCCGGCGTGGTTTCCCCCGTCACCAGCTCATCTTTGAGGTGAATTTCGACCATTTCGCCCATCAGGCCATTGGCAGCCCCGCGCACGGCGGCAATCTGCTGCAAAATGGTCAGACAGGGGTCGCCCGACTCCAGCGCGCGTTCAAGGGCCTCAACCTGGCCCCGAATGCGACGGACGCGGGTAAGAATACGTTTTTTATCTTCGGGTGAATGCGGCATACGCCCTCCTGATACTATAGGGGGGTATGGTATTTTAGTTATCTGATGATGTAAACCTGTCTTTATGGGTGGCAATAACAACAGCACATCGTCGGCAACTCATCAGTCGCACAGATAAATCAAACAAAGGCATAACAAATTGAAATATATGATCTTTTAATAACATTAATTGCCTAAGCGAATTGATACTCTCGTTGTTTACTGACGTTTTCATACTTCAGACAAAGAGATATGTGGAGTGGCCCGGGATATCGCTCCGCACGCCCTCCTTACAAAATTTACAGGAAAAGCTGATGCGTAACGTTCTCTTGATGTGCCTGTTTCTTACGGGATGTTCAACACAAATGGATGCGCCGGAAAAACGTACTCATGACTTTTACCAGTTTTACCTCACTGCTTTCGTTACAGACAGCAAAGAAGATAATCTCGATTCACCAAAAATGCGTGACTATATTGCGCATGACACGCTCTCCCGACTGCAGAAAATTTCCTCTCTCTACGAACAAGAAATTATCGGTTCTGATTATTTTACCTATACGCAAGACTATGCGGCGGAGTGGATCCCTGACCTAAGCGTAAGCAATGCGATAAACTCGGTGTCCGGAAAAGTTGTTAACGTCGACCTGGGTACAGGTAATGGGCAAAAACAGCGGTTAAACGTGTATCTGCGTAATGAAGACGGTAAATGGAAAATTTATCGCGTCACCGATGCGAGCCATCATTTCGAACAGTATATTTTTGACGACAGGGCGATTGCTGCCGCACAACGATATACGGCCAGTATAACTTCTCCATAATTAGCAAGATTAACAGTCTCCACGCCTGGAATATTGCGATACCCCCTTGCTTGCCGGGTGGCGCTGCGCTTGCCCGGCCTACTCTCCCCTGCAAGCCTGCGCCAGCGTTTGCAGTTCTTCCTTAAGCCAGCGTGTCGCGCCCCGCTGACCGCTGCGTTTATGGGAGTAAATTTTCACCTCAAATCTTCGTATTGAGAACGGTAAGTCAAAAATTTTAATATCCACTGCCGCCATCAGCTTCTCGGCCGCATACCGTGGAATGGCCATCAGCAGATCGCTTTCCGCCACGATAAATGGCGCGCTGAGCATCGACGGCGTTTTGATCGCAATGTGTCGGGTATAGCCTAACTGCTCGAGCCGCACATCCAGAACGCCCTGTTTCTCATTCCATGGCGTAACCACCAGATGTCGGGCCGCGAGATAATCCTCCAGCGTCATCCGCGTCCGGTTCACGTTGCTAATGACGACATACTCATCTTCAAACCAGCCGATCTCTTCCAGTTCCGGATGACGGATATCCTCCGGCGTACTAAATCCCAGGGCCAGATCCACCTCGCCCGCCAGCAGTTCCGTCAGCGCCGGGCTGTGCGGCAGGTAGCGTAATTCAAAACGTAATCCCGGGGCAGACAGCTGCAGGGTGTGCATCAGGGCCGGGAAAATGCACAGCGCGGTAAAATCGGTAATCGCAATCTGTAAGGTCTCAGTACTACTGGCCGGGTTAAACGGCGGCTGCGGCGTTAACTCGTGGTTGAGGAACGATAAGGCGGAAGCAATGGAAGGTGCGAGTTGAGAGGCATACACGCTGGGGGACATGCGGTGCCCTTCGCGAAAAAAGAGCGGATCGTTCAGGGTCGTACGTAAACGCGACAGCGCATGGCTGAGTGCGGACGTGCTCATCGCCAGCTCGTCAGCGGCCAGCCGAACAGAGCGGTGGCGATATATCGCATCAAAAACAGGCAGCAGGTTTAAATCAAGACGTCTCAGGGCCGGATGCATAATATTCATCATTTGTTGATTTCATTGCACTTAATTCTTCGGACAATACTCCGTATGCTTAACGCCATCAATCAACACACAGGCAAAAATCAGGAAAAACCATGAATATCACCCTTCGCCAGGCCCGTCCCGACGATGCAGCGGCCATTTACGCCATGATCTATGAGCTGGCAGTGTATGAGAAAGCGCCGGAAGCCGTCGTCACCACCCCGGATGAGATCCGGGAAACACTCTTTGGCGAAGGCAGTAAAACCGAAGCGTTGATCGCTGAGTGTGAAGGACAAATTGCTGGCTATGCCGTGTTCTTCACCAGTTATTCAACCTGGCTTGGCCGCAACGGGATTTATATGGAAGATCTGTATGTTTCCCCGGCGTACCGCGGCCTGGGTGCGGGAAAAGCACTGCTGAAACATATCGCGCAACTCGCCGTACAACGGCAGTGCGGTCGCCTTGAATGGAGCGTGCTGGACTGGAACCAGCCCGCCATCGACTTTTACCTGAGCATTGGTGCACTGCCGCAGTCTGAATGGGTGCGTTATCGTCTGGATGGCGAAGCGCTGCTGAAATTTGCCGATTAGCGGCGTCGCGTGCTGTGGCGTTTCAGGCACAGAGATATCCGAAAACAGCCATATTGCGGGCCGAATTTAGCCCTGCGGGCCTCACATCTGTTAAGAGAGGCTATCCTTTACCTGTTAACAAAAGGAGGCACAATGTCTGATTTCGGTACTGATAAAAACACCCAGTTTGCTGAAGACAAAGCAAAAAATAAGCTTGATGAACTGACAGGTTCAGCGCAGCAGCAGTTTGGTGAGTTCGTGGATTCACCAAGACATCAGGTAAAAGGTGCCGCTAAAAAATATGCCGCACAGGCCAGCGATGCCGTCTCCGATGTCACTGAAGCTGTCAGAAATAACCCCCTCACCGGCCTTATCGCCGCGGGAGCGGTGGGTATTGTGCTCGGCCTGTTGCTGGGTCGCAAATAATCAAAGGCCCTTCGGGGCTTTTTTTTCGCCCTCTTCCTGTCGCTCCCCCTCTCTCCTGTTTGCCCCCGACATCGTTCTTTCTTCTGCGTCAAAATGCTGTATTATGCAAACTATTGCGACATTTTGCAGGATTGCAGCCATGCACAAAACCGCTCGTCAACGCTACGTCCTCGATCTCCTCAGTGAGCAGGGCCAGGCCAGCATCACCGAACTGGCAGAGAAGCTGCAAGTTTCAGCAGACACCATCCGTCGGGATTTGACCGACCTGGAAAACCAGGGCCTGGCGCAGAAAAACCACGGCGGGGCCATCGCCCTGAATCTCTCCGCCATGAATCGTCAGGGCCGCAACACGCTGCTGCCGGAAACCAAACAGCGCCTGGGTAAACAGGTCGCAAAGCAGATTCCTCCGGGTTCCACCCTGTTTCTGGATGCCGGAAGCACGGTGATGGCGGTCGCCACCTTTCTTCAAGGGCCGCTGACCGTCATTACCACGTCGCTTGATATCGCCCAGCATTTTAGCGAGCGGGAAGACATTGAACTGATCCTGCTCGGCGGGAAATGGGACCCAAAACAACGCCTGTTCGCCGGAAGTGCAACGTTGTCGCTGCTGTCCCGGTATCGGGCAGATATCGCCATTCTCGGCGCGTGCGCCATTCATGCCGAACTCGGCCTGAGTGCCGGTAAAGAAGCGGATGCCGAGGTTAAACGCGCGATGCTTGCCGCGAGTCATGCCCACTGGATTGTCGCCGACCATCTGAAAGTCAACCGCTGTGAACCGTATCTGGTTTCGGGGCTATCCGGCATTCAACAACTCTTTTTAGATCGTCCCTGGCCTGAGCTTGGGGACCCTGGCGCATTGCAGGTAACGGTGTGAGCGTAATAACGTGGAGAAGGTCATGAGTACAGTTCAAACAATCAACATTGCGCTGATCGGGTATGGATTCGTCGGTAAAACGTTCCATGCTCCGCTGATCCAGTCTGTGGATGGCATCAGGCTGGCCGTGGTCTCTTCCCGGGATGAAGAGAAGGTGAAACGCGATCTGCCTGACGTGCTGGTGGTGGCCACGCCGGAAGAGGCGATTCAGCACCCGGACGTCGATCTGGTGGTGATCGCCTCCCCCAATGCCACGCATGCCCCGCTGGCAACCCTGGCCCTGAATTCAGGGAAACATGTGGTCGTGGATAAGCCCTTCACGCTTGATATGCAGGAAGCCCGGGATCTGATCGCCCTGGCGGATGAAAAGCAGCTTCTGCTCTCCGTCTTCCACAACCGCCGCTGGGACAGCGATTTCCTCGGCATTAAGCAGATTATTGAGCAAGGCACGCTCGGCAAGGTTAAACATCTGGAGTCGCACATCGACCGCTTCCGCCCGGAAGTGCGCGTGCGCTGGCGTGAGCAGAATGTCCCAGGGAGCGGTCTGTGGTTTGACCTGGGTCCGCATCTGATCGACCAGACGCTGCAGCTCTTTGGCCTGCCGCAGACGGTGCAGGGGAATATTGCGACACTGCGCGACGGCGCAGAAGTTAACGACTGGGCGCACGTGGTCCTGAACTACCCGGAGCATAAGGTCATTCTGCACGCCAGCATGCTGGTGGCTGGCGGAACAGCACGTTTTACCGTCCACGGGGACAAGGGCAGCGTGGTGAAAGCCCGCATCGACCAGCAGGAGGCGCAACTGCTGTCTGGCGTCATTCCAGGCAGTGAAGCCTGGGGGGAAGATAGTGACAGTATGGTGTTCTATGGGGCTGATGGCGCACCGCAGACGATTACCACGCCGAAAGGCGATCAGCGCCAGTATTACATCAACGTGCGCGATGCCCTGCTCGGGAAGATCGCCAACCCGGTGCATCCAGTTGAGGCGTTAGCGGTGATGGCGGTGCTGGAAGCGGCGGTGAAATCGTCGGAGACGGGGTCAACGCAGCCGCTGGCGTTAACGGCTGAAGAGCGTGCTCTGCTGGGTTAAAAACAAGCCGGGTGGCGGCTACGATGCAAATGTAGGCCGGGTAAGCGCAGCGCCACCCGGCAAGCGTTAAAGACTACTGACGCTTTTTCGGCATCATGCGAAGAAGCGTATTGTCCTTCCAGAAGTAGTGATGCATCAACGCTGCGGCGGCATGCAGGCCAATCACAAAATAGCCCAGATTTGCCAGCGTCTCGTGCCACTCTTTCAGCGTATCCACCAGGTCAAAATTGGACTCCGCCGCATGCGGCATCGTCAGGCCAAAAGCAAACCAGTCGCTCCCCCGGTTGTACATCATCACAATGCCAACCAGCGGCAGCGCAATAAAAAGCAGATACACCACCAGATGCCCTAAATGGGAAAGGCCCGTCACCATCGCTTTTGGCTTCGGTTGAATCGGTGGCGCGCGGAATTTCAGACGCACCAGCAAACGGGTCACCATCAGCACCAGGATACTGATACCGCAGGACACGTGGATCATATTGATCGCCGGGCGTGCAGTTCGCGGGAAGAAGCCTTTAAACTCCATCGCGCAGTAGGCGACGATGATTAACAGAAACACCAGCCAGTGAATCGCAATCTGCAGGCTTGTATATTTAGTACGCATGGGATTTCCTGAAAAAAAACAGTCACCGCGCCAACATAATCTCCTTTCCTTAAAAATTCATTAACTTTACTGTATGGTTTTTCAAATACTTCCTCGCGCATGAAGCATCTTCAATTGCCGCCCTGCCCGTCATGGTCTAAGCCTGGATGAGTTCAAACTGTCGCACCGACACGTTTACAGGAGAACACCATGAGTAAAATTGGCATTAACGGATTCGGGCGCATCGGACGTCTCGTCCTTCGTCGCCTGCTTGAAACCCAGGACAGCAACACCGTCGTCGCCATCAACGATCTTACCTCGCCCAAAGTGCTGGCCTATCTGCTCAGGCATGACTCTAACTACGGCGGTTTCCCGTGGAGTGTGGATTTCACCGAAGACGCGCTGATTGTGGATGGCAAAACGATCGCGGTGTACGCCGAAAAAGAGGCCCGACATATCCCGTGGAAAGCCGCCGGGGTGGATATCGTCGTGGAATGCACCGGTTTTTATACCTCTGAAGAGAAATCCCGGGCGCATCTGGATGCGGGTGCCCAAAAGGTGCTGATCTCCGCCCCTGCGGGCGAGATGAAAACCATTGTCTTTAACGTGAACGACGATACCCTCGACGCCAGTGATACCATTATCTCCGTCGCCTCCTGCACCACCAACTGCCTCGCCCCGCTGGCAAAAGCCCTGCACGACGCCTTTGAAATTAAAGTCGGTACCATGACCACCATTCACGCCTATACCGGTACGCAGGCGCTGGTGGATGGCCCGCGCGGGAAAGATCTGCGCGCCTCGCGCGCCGCGGCAGAGAACATCATTCCGCACACGACAGGGGCCGCGAAAGCCATTGGCCTGGTGATCCCGGCCCTCAGCGGTAAACTCAAAGGCCACGCCCAGCGCGTGCCGGTCAAAACCGGTTCGGTAACCGAGCTGGTCGCTGTTCTGGGGAAAAAAGTGACGGTTGAGGAGATCAACGCCGCGCTAAAAAAAGCGACCCAGGGCAACAAATCCTTTGGCTATACCGATGAAGAGATTGTGTCGTCGGATGTGATCGGCTCGCATTACGGTTCGGTATTTGACGCCACGCAGACGGAGGTCAGTGAGGCTGGCGATCTGCAGCTGGTGAAAACGGTCGCCTGGTATGACAACGAATATGGTTTTGTCACACAGCTGGTGCGTACGCTGGACAAGTTTGCTGCACTGTAACCGGAAACCTGCCTGTTTGCAGTAAAGGTGATGCAAACGGGCAGTGATTTACAGCAGGGCTCGGCTCGCGAGCGCCTCTGTCAGAATCGCATCGTTACGTAAGATTTGCCATGCGGTTTCCACCTGCGCGGGTATCGTCACATGGGCGATAAAATCACGCCCGGCCGGTCCGTAACCGTTAACATCGTCGCGCAGACGCGGCAGTTCACCCAGTACCAGCGACAAATAGCGTTCAACCGGCCACAGCCCTTCTCCTCTCCCGCTGAAGACCAGTCCATCGTTGCTGTTACGTAGCACGGGCGTCAATCCGGGATGGCTTATCCATTCTGGTGCGGCAGGTTCATCCCGGCATACACGGGCAAACGTTGCCATTGTGCGCCGCTGCATGGTGGGGTCCTGCACCACCAGCACGCGTTCAGGAGCAAGATGAAGATGTTTCATCAACGCCCGGCTAAACCGTGCGTTCTCACCGCAGTTGGTTGACTGCTCTTCCACAAAAATGCGCTCTGCCGGAATATGCCAGTACTGACGGGCGATATCGGCCAGAATGGCCGCCTCCGCACGGCCTGCCGTGGGGACGATGTGATAGTGCGGGTGTCTGGCAACAGCGGCATAGAGGAAGGCGGTGGAATGTCCTATTCCCCCGCTAATCATCAAAGGCACCCCCTGCTCGGCCGCCAGGCGACAGGCGGCATCAATGGCAGGAATGACAGCATTACCCGCCAGAATGACCAAATCAACGGGCTGCCCCGGCTGCAGGTCATCCTGTGCCAGCCAGTGTCCTACGGTGTTAATAGCACGTAGCGTGTCAGCGGGCACGCAGGGGAAAAAAGTCGGTATCATCATCATCTCCTTACAGCATCTGCGGTTAGCGTACCGCACTTAGCGCCGCAAAACAGGCTTTCATGGCTAAAGTTCGTCTGGTCAGGCCGCTCTTTTTCCTTAAACTTCCTCTTCAACATTTGATTAACATGCGTAAATCATATTCACTTGAATTATGATTTAAGGCAGACGTAGAATCGCGAGCCCGTTAATTTTTCAATTTTTTCAAAGGTAAACAACGTTATGCGCCTGCCCGAACGCGACCCTTATGCTCCTCGCGAGTGGCAGCCACACGAGAAACCGGCACTGCTGGGGTCACCCTCCACGCCAAACCACAGTACGCCCAAACGGGTTGCCTACGGCGTCGTTGGCCTGCTGGTCTGCCTGACGGGTGCCCTGGGCAATGCGGTGGTCACCGCCAACCTGCAAAATCTGCAGGGTACCTTCGGCGCCTGGTCTACGGAAATCGCCTGGTTACCGGCGGTCTATGTGATGACCAACATTTCCATTAACCTGCTGCTGGTTAAGTTCCGCCAGCAGTACGGTTTGCGCGCCTTTACGGAAGGTTTTCTGGTGCTGTATGTGCTGGTCACCTTTTTCCACCTCTTTGTTAACGATCTCAGCTCGGCGCTGATGGTCCGCGCCGCGCACGGCATGGTGGCCGCCGCGCTCAGCTCGCTGGGGATTTACTACCAGATCCAGGCCTGGCCGGCGAAACATCGCCTGAAAGCGCTGACTATCGGCATCACCGGATCGTCACTCGCCATCCCTCTCGCCCGCCTGTTTTCGACCGAGCTGCTGCAGCTGGACGAGTGGCGCGGGCTCTATTTCTTCGAACTGGGGCTGGCGCTGATCTCCCTCGCCTGCGTGATAGCCTTAAAACTGCCTCCGGGTGACCGACGAAAGGTTTTTGAGAAAAAAGACTTTATCACCTTCTTTTTAATGGCCCCTGGAGTGGCCCTGCTCTGCGCCGTACTCTCTTTAGGCCGTCTTGACTGGTGGTTCGAGGCGCCGTGGATCGGCTGGTCGCTGGCGCTATCGCTGGTGCTCATTGTGGCGGCCATCGTCTTTGAGCATAACCGCAGCAACCCGCTGCTCAACACCCGCTGGCTGTCGAGCGGCAGCATCGTTCGTCTTGGGCTGATCATGCTGCTGATCCGTATCGTGCTGGCCGAGCAAAATACCGGCGTCATCGGCTGGCTGCAGTACGTGGGCTTACAGAACGAGCAGATGACGCATCTGGCGTGGTCCATTTTCGCCGGTATCGTCTGCGGGATCGTCACCAGCTGTCTCACCATCAAGCCGACGAAACTGGCGTGGCCAATTATTACCTCGCTGGCGCTGATGATTGTTGCCTCGCTGCTGGATAGCCAGTCCAACAATCTGACCCGACCGGATCAGCTGATGCTGAGCCAGTTCCTGCTGGGCTTTGGCAGCGCCTTCTTCCTGGCTCCGGCGATGCTGGCTGCGATCGGCGGCGTGATCGCTGACCCGCGCAACCTGGTCAGCTTCTCGGTCATGTTTGGCATGAGCCAGAACCTCGGCGGCCTGCTGGGCTCCGCTATTCTCGGCACCTTCCAGACCTGGCGTGAGAAGTACCACTCCAGCCTGCTGGCGGACCAGCTCACCACGCTCAACCCGCTGGTCAACGAGCGGATCCAGCTTTATACCCAGATGTACAAAAGCCTGATTGGCGACAGCGCGCTGCTGGGCACCCAGGCGATCACGCAGCTGCAAACGGTCACCAGCCTGGAAGCGAATATTCTGGCTTATAACGATACTTATCTTCTGACCGCCAGTATCGCTGCCGCCACGCTGGTCTGGATTTTATGGCGCTTGCTGCGCCTGCGCATCACTGCCCGTATGGCGCTTAAGAACGCCACCGGCAACAAATAATTGAAATATTTCTGGAGAGTTTATGAGTCAGCAGGATGCCGCCAAAGAGCAGGCCAACACCCGCAAAAATGTGCGCATTGTTTCCGTTTTCACTGCCGCCGCCATCGGTATCGTCGGCGTGCTGGTGATCCTTTACGCGTGGCAACTCCCGCCATTCACCCGCCATGCCCAGTTTACCGACAACGCTTACGTGCGCGGCCAGACGACGTTTATCAGCCCGCAGGTGAACGGTTATATCACTGAGGTGCACGTTCAGGACTTTGTGCAGGTCAAAAAAGGCGATCTGCTGTTGCAGATTGATGACCGTATTTATCGTCAGCGGGTGCATCAGGCCGAGGCCCAGCTGGCGATGAAAATTGCCGCCCTGAATAACAATCTGCAGCAGCGTAAAAGCGCTGAGGCCGTCATCGCCAAAAATGACGCTGCGCTGAAAAATGCCCGCGCCCAGAGCCTGAAAACCCAGGCGGATTTAAAGCGGGTGAAAGAGCTGACGGCTGACGGTTCGCTTTCCATTCGTGAACGCGACGCGGCGCTGGCCAGCGCCGCCCAGGGGAGCGCGGATATCGACCAGGCGAAAGCCGCGCTTGAGATGTCGCGTCAGGATCTGCAGACGGTGATAGTGAACCACGGTGCGCTGGAAGCGGATGTTGAAAACGCGAAAGCGGCGCTTGAGCTGGCGCAGATCGACCTGCAAAACACCCGTATTGTGGCCCCGCGCGACGGCCAGCTCGGTCAGATCGCCGTGCGTCTCGGGGCGTATGTGGCCGCCGGGACCCACCTCACCACCCTGGTGCCGCCGCAGCACTGGGTCATCGCCAATATTAAAGAGACCCAGCTCGCGGAGCTGCGCGTCGGCCAGCCGGTGAAATTCACCGTCGATGCCCTCAATAACAAAGCCTATCAGGGCCGCGTGGAGAGTATCTCTCCGGCAACCGGCGTAGAATTCAGCGCCATCACGCCGGATAACGCCACCGGGAACTTTGTCAAAATTGCCCAGCGTATTCCGGTGCGCATTGAGGTGCTCGGTAAGCCAGAAGATTCCGCGCTGCTGCGTCCGGGCATGTCGGTACAGGTGACCATTGATACGCGGGAGGCGAAGTAATGATCCTTCGCCCGATAGCCGCACTGGTGGTGGCGGTCATGCTGGCCGGATGCCAGTCCGTTGATGTCAAACCGGCTCAGCCGACGCTGCACATCCCCACCCAGTGGCGCACTGTCTCCGGCCCTGCCAGCCCGACGGAGCAGCTCTGGTGGCGCAATTTTCATGATAACCACCTGAACCGCTATGTGGACCAGGCGCTTGGGCATAACAGCGATGTTCTGATCGCCCGCGAACGGATAAACGAGTATCAGGCGCGGGTTTATGCTGCCGACGGCAGCCTGTTTCCCTCGCTCGATGCCGGCATAACCGGGACACGCGCCCGTTCGCAGTCCGCCGCGACCGGGCTGCCGGTTTACGGCACGCTGTACAGAGGGAGCCTGACGGCGAGCTATGACGTGGATATCTGGGGCGTCAACCGCAGCACGTCTCGTGCTGCCGAAGCCTCGCTGGAGGCGCAAAAAGCCGCCGCTGCCGCCGCGGATTTAACCGTCGCGTCGTCCGTGGCATCCGGGTATGTCACCCTGCTCGCCCTTGACGAACAGCTGCGGGTAACCGAGTCCACGCTGAAATCACGCGAAGAGGCATTTAACCTCGCGAAGCGTCAGTTTGAGACGGGCTACAGCTCGCGCCTGGAGCTGATGCAATCGGATTCCGAACTCCGTTCAACCCGGGCGCAGGTTCCGGTGCTGCAGCATCAGATTGCACAGCAGGAGAATGCCCTGAGCCTGCTGCTGGGAAGTAACCCGGGCGACGTGGCGCGCAGCGAAAGTTTTGCGGCGCTGACACCGCTGAAATTGCCGTCACAGCTTCCATCTGCGCTGCTGAACCGCCGCCCGGATATCGTCCAGGCCGAACGACAGCTGGTGGCAGCGGATGCCTCGCTTGCCGCGTCGCGTGCCAGCCTGCTGCCGTCGATCAATCTCACCGCAAGCGGATCGATACAGGATCGCACGCTTTCCGGCCTGCTGGATAACCCGCTGCAGCTCTGGAGCGCAGGGGGAAGTATTCTCGCCCCGCTCCTGAACCGTCAGGCGCTGAATGCGCAGGTGGATATTTCTCAGTCCCAGCGTAACCAGGCGCTGTACACCTATGAGAAAACCGTGCGAAACGCGTTTGCCGAAGTAAACAACAGCCTTGATGCCATTATGCGCTATCAGGAACAGCTGACGGAGCTGCTTGCCCAGCAAGATGTCGCCCGGGAGACCCTGCGCATTGCGCAGAACCGCTATCGCAACGGCTATTCATCTTATCTCGACGTGCTGGATGCGCAGCGCACGCTGTTCTCGGTCCAGACCAGCGTTGTGCAGGTGAAAAATAACCTGCTGCTGGCGCAGATTGATCTGTACAGAGCGCTGGGCGGCGGCTGGGTCAGTGCCTGAAGACCTGCCCGGTGGCACTGCGCTTACCGGGCCTGGATTTCGTCCCGTAGGCCGGGTAAGGCGCAGCCGTCACCCGGCGATTACCCGCAAGGAGTCAATGTATGCAACAACAGTGGTCTGCAGTCGATAATTTCATGATTTCGTCGCTTATTCCTGAAGATGACATCCTTAATCAGGTCCTGGAAAATAACAAACGCGCCGGACTCCCCGAACATGATGTAGCGGCCAATCAGGGTCAACTGCTGGCGCTGTTCGTGCGCATGACGCAGGCGCGGCGTGTTCTGGAGATCGGTACACTGGGGGCTTACAGCTCTATCTGGATGGCACGCGCGCTGCCGCCGGACGGAAAGCTGATTACGCTTGAGGCCGATCCTACGCATGCCGACGTTGCGCGCCAGAATATCAACCTCGCGGGGCTGAACGAACGCATTGAATTGATTGAAGGCCCGGCCCTGAACTCTCTTGAAAAGTTCGGTGACATTCCGCCGTTCGACCTGATCTTTATTGATGCCGATAAGCCAAACAATCCCGGCTATCTGGAATGGGCGCTGCACTACTCCCGTCCGGGTACGTTGATCATCGGCGATAACGTGGTGCGCGAGGGCGAAGTGATTAACGGGCAAAGCGACGACGCGCGGGTGCAGGGCGTGCGTCGGTTTATCGAGATGACTGGAGATAACCCGCGCTTAACCGCCACCGCACTGCAAACGGTGGGGGTTAAGGGGTGGGATGGGTTTACGCTGGCGATTGTAGAACGATAACCAGCCGGGTGGCGGCTACGCCTTACCCGGCCTACCTGTTCTCCCGTAGGCCCGGTAAGCGCAGCGCCACCGGGCAAGGGTTTTAAGCGGAAATCTGCTCCATCGCCTGCAGAATACGTTTATCCGAAATCGGATACGGCGTACCGAGCTGCTGGGCAAAGAAGCTGACGCGCAGCTCCTCAATCATCCAGCGGATCCCCCGAACGTCTTCATCGTCGCGGCGCGCAGGTGGCAGCTTGTTCAGCCACTGCTGCCACGCCTGCTGCACGCTTTCCACTTTCAGCATCTGGGCGCGGTCGCGATGCGGGTCGATGGCCATTTTCTCCAGACGTTTTTCAATCGCCTGAAGATAACGCAGCGTATCACCGAGACGGTTAAAGCCGTTGCCGGTAACAAACCCGCGATACACCAGCCCCGCCATCTGCGCCTTCACGTCTGACAGCCCCAGCGCCATGGTCATATCCACGCGCCCTTTCAGGCGCTTGTTGATGTTGAACACGGTGGTGAGGATCTGCTCCACCTGCTTCGCAATGTCCACCACGGTGTCGTTCAGCTCCGCACGCACTTTTTCATGAAGCTGGGCAAAGCCCTCTTCCGTCCAGACCGGGCCGCCCGCCTCGTGGATAAGTTTGTCCACGCCGCAGGAGATGCAGTCGTCAATCAGATCCAGCACTTTACCGTACGGGTTAAAGTACAGCCCCAGCTTGGCTTTGTTCGGCAGCTTCTCGTGCAGATACTTGATCGGCGACGGGATGTTCAGCAGAAGCAGGCGACGCAGCCCGCGCCACATCATCTGCTGCTGTTCCTGCGGGTTATCAAAAAGCTTGATCGCCACGCTGTCGCGCTCGTCCACCAGCGCCGGCCAGGCCTTCACTTTGTAGTTACCGCGCTTCTGCTCGTAGCTTTCCGGAAGCTGACCAAAGCTCCAGATATGCAGCCCGCTCTGCTCAATGCCGTCATCCGCCACCGCAGAGAGCGTCTCCTGGACTTTTCCTTTCAGCGCCTCTTTCAGCTCGCCGAGCGAACGCCCTTCCAGCAGCTTTTTATTTTTGTCGTCCACCACGCGGAAGCTGATTTTCAGGTGATCGGGCACCTGATCCCAGTTCCAGTCGTCGCGGTCAATGGTGGTCCCGGTCATGCGGCGGAACTCACGCTCCAGCGCATCCAGCAGCGGCAGCTCCAGCGGCGTAACGCGGCCTAAAAACGCTTCCGCATAGTTTGGCGCAGGCACAAAATTGCGGCGCACCGGTTTCGGCAGGGATTTGATCAGCGCAATCACCAGCTCGCGACGCAGGCCAGGGATCTGCCATTCAAACCCGCTCTCATCCACCTGGTTTAACAGCGGCAGCGGAATGTGGACGGTCACGCCGTCCGCGTCTGCCCCTGGCTCAAACTGATAGGTCAGACGCAGCTTGAGGTTGCCCTGGTGCCAGAAGTTCGGGTAGTCGAGTTTGCTGACCGACTCCGCCCCCTCTTTAATCAGCATGCTCTTTTCGAAGTTGAGCAGATCCGGCGTCTCTTTGCTGGCCTTCTTCCACCAGCTGTCGAAGTGGCGGGCGGAGATGACGTCGTGGCTGATGCGCTGGTCGTAAAACTCGAACAGCGCTTCATCATCCACCAGAATGTCGCGGCGGCGGGATTTATGCTCCAGCTCTTCCACTTCGGCGCGCAGTTTGAGGTTTTCACGGAAGAACGCGTGGCGCGTCTGCCAGTCGCCCTCCACCAGCGCATGGCGGATAAACAGCTCGCGGCACAGCGCCGGATCGATCTGGCTGTAGTTGACCTTACGCGCGGCCACCACCGGCAGACCATAAACGGTCACTTTCTCGGTCGCCATCACCGCCCCCTGCGCGCGCTCCCAGTGCGGCTCGCTGTACGAACGCTTCAGCAGGTGCTGCGCCACCGGCTCAACCCATTCTGGATCGATACGCGCGGCAATGCGTCCCCACAGGCGGCTGGTTTCCACCAGCTCCGCGACCATGGTCCACTTCGGCGGCTTCTTGAACAGGCCGGAACCCGGGAAGATGGCGAAACGGGCGTTGCGCGCGCCGGTATACTCCTGCTTCTCGGCGTCTTTCATCCCAATGTGGGACAGCAGGCCGGTCAGCAGCGCGATATGGATTTCGCGGTACGCCGCCGGTTCGCTGTTGACCGGGATCCCCAGCTCTTTCACCACCTGGCGAAGCTGGGTGTAGATATCCTGCCACTCGCGCACGCGCAGGTAGTTGAGGAAATCCACGCGACACTGGCGACGGAACTGGTTCGAGGAGAGCGCTTTCTGCTGCTCGCCGAGGTAGTTCCACAGGTTCACGAAGGCGAGGAAATCGGACTCTTTATCGTGGAAGCGGCGGTGTTTTTCGTCAGAGGCCTGCTGTTTGTCCATCGGACGCTCGCGCGGATCCTGAATGGAGAGCGCCGAGGTAATGATCATCGCCTCGCGCACGCAGCCGTGTTTCTGCGCTTCCAGCACCATACGCGCCAGGCGCGGGTCGACCGGCAACTGGCTGAGCTGGCGGCCCAGCGGCGTCAGCTTGTAGACCGTCGCCTGCTCGTCGGTGGTGATCGCCCCGAGCTCTTCCAGCAGACGTACGCCGTCCTGAATGTTGCGTTTGTCCGGCGCTTCGACGAACGGAAACGCCGCGATATCGCCCAGCCCCAGGGCAGTCATCTGCAGGATAACGGACGCCAGGTTGGTGCGCAGAATTTCCGGGTCGGTAAACTCCGGGCGCGACAGGAAATCGTCTTCGGAATAGAGGCGAATACAGATCCCTTCCGACACACGCCCGCAGCGGCCTTTACGCTGATTGGCGGAGGCCTGGGAGACGGGCTCAATCGGCAGGCGCTGGACTTTGGTGCGGTAGCTGTAGCGGCTGATGCGCGCCGTACCCGGATCGATAACGTATTTAATCCCCGGCACGGTGAGCGAGGTTTCCGCCACGTTGGTAGCCAGGACGATGCGGCGTCCGCTGTGCGGCTGGAAGACGCGATTCTGCTCGCTATTCGACAGACGTGCGTATAGCGGCAGGATCTCCGTGTGGCGCAGGTCGCGCTTGCTGAGGGCGTCGGCGGTATCGCGGATTTCACGCTCGCCGCTCATGAAGATCAAGATGTCGCCCGCGCTTTCGTTGCCCAGCTCGTCAACGGCATCAAAAATAGCCTGCAGCTGGTCGCGCTCGGTATCATCCGCCTCTTCGACGATCGGGCGATAGCGCACTTCCACGGGATAAGTGCGTCCTGACACCTCGATAATCGGCGCATTGTTGAAGTGCTTCGAGAAGCGTTCCGGGTCGATGGTTGCGGAGGTGATGATGACTTTCAGATCCGGACGACGCGGCAGCAGCTCTTTCAGGTAACCGAGCAGGAAGTCGATGTTCAGGCTGCGCTCGTGCGCTTCATCGATGATGATGGTGTCGTACTGCATCAGCAGGCGATCCTGCTGAATTTCCGCCAGCAGAATACCGTCGGTCATCAGCTTGACCATGGTGTTATCGCTGACATGATCGCTGAAGCGCACCTTGTAGCCGATGCAGCCGCCCGGCTCCGTCTGCAGCTCTTCTGCAATACGGTTCGCGACGGTACGCGCCGCCAGACGACGCGGCTGGGTGTGGCCAATCAGCCCTTTGATCCCGCGCCCAAGCTCCATACAGATTTTCGGCAGCTGGGTGGTTTTTCCCGAACCGGTTTCGCCTGCGACAATCACCACCTGGTGGTCGCGCACGGCCTCAAGAATGTCCTGTTTTTTCTGGCTGACGGGCAGGTTTTCCGGGTAGGTAATCGCCGGACGCGCGGCTTCGCGCAGCACAACTTTCCCTGCTGCCTGTTCAATCTCTTTCGCCATCTCCTGGTAAATGGCCTGTTGTGCATCAGGATTTTTAACCTTCTTCACGCCGTGCAGACGCCTGGCGAAGCGCTGTTTGTCGCGCAGCGTCAGAGAATCGAGTTGTTGCAGGAGCATCGGGAAGGTGAATTTTTGTTGTTCTGTCATAGCGTTAAAGGGCAGTACACGCCCTGATAAACTCTCTTTTTAATGATTGCTATAGAGTACCACATTGACGCCTTTCGCGCCTTATTCAAAAAATTCGAACATAGACTTCGATATATTGCGCTATCTCTGTGGCAGGATTGTGAATAGAGTGTCAACAAGCAACGGGGCAACCCCCTTCAATCAAATGCAACAACAGGAATCACCCATGAGCAAAGTATTAGTTTTGAAATCCAGTATTCTGGCAGGGTACTCTCAGTCTGGTCAGCTGTCTGATTACTTCGTTGAACAGTGGCGTGAACAGCATTCCGCTGACGAAATCACCGTGCGTGACCTGGCTGCAAACCCGATTCCTGTGCTGGATGGCGAGCTGGTTGGCGCGCTGCGTCCGAGCGATGCGCCGCTGAGCCCACGTCAGCAGGAAGCACTGGCCCTGTCCGACGAGCTGATTGCTGAGCTGCAGGCGCACGACGTTATCGTGATCAACGCCCCAATGTACAACTTCAACATCCCGACCCAGTTGAAGAACTATTTCGACCTGGTGGCTCGCGCTGGCGTAACCTTCCGTTACACCGAGAATGGCCCGGAAGGTCTGGTGAAAGGTAAACGCGCTATCGTGCTGACCAGCCGTGGTGGTATCCACAAAGATACCCCAACCGACCTGGTAGCGCCGTACATGAGCCTGTTCCTGGGCTTCATCGGCATCACTGACGTGAACTTCGTGTTCGCTGAAGGTATCGCTTACGGTCCTGAAGTGGCGACCAAAGCGCAGACCGACGCGAAAGCCGCAATCGACAGTCTGGTTGCCGCTTAAGATTTCCCCCTCTCACCGCCCGGTGGGAGGGTTTTTCTTTTCCCCGCATTTCGTTATCATCCGCTCCCACTCTCCAGCCCGGCGGCCTGATGTCTGCGATTATTGATTCTTTTATTGCCCCACCGTGTCACGACGACATTGCGATCCTCTGGCAGGATGAACATCTGCTGCTGATCAATAAGCCTTCCGGTCTGCTCAGCCTCTCGGGCAAAAATCCGCAAAACCGCGATTCTGTACACTATCGTCTGGTTCAGACCTTCCCCGACTGCACGCTGGTGCATCGCCTGGATTTCGGCACGTCCGGGCTGATGGTGGTTGCGCGCAATAAGGCCATTAACGCTGCGCTCTGCCAGCAGTTTAGCCAGCGCAGCGTGGAGAAAGGTTACAGCGCCCTGCTTTGCGGACATCTGGAAAACGATGAGGGAGTCATAGACGCGCCCATTGCCAAAGACCCGGCGCTGTTCCCGTTAATGTCGATCTGCGCTACAACCGGAAAACCGGCTCGCTCCCGCTACCGGGTAGTAGAACGTTTTTATCAGGAGACGGGCGTACCGTTAACACGGGTAACGCTGACCCCGGAGACCGGGCGCACCCATCAGTTGCGTATTCACTGCCAGCAACTGGGGCACCCAATTCTGGGGTGCGATCTGTATGGCGGGCTTAACGTGCCGGGCACCGAAACGGCACCGCGGCTAATGCTGCATGCAAGCGTTCTGAATTTTATTCATCCCGTGAGCGGTGAGCCGGTTAACGCCCGTCACGCCGCCCCGTTCTGACGGTGATTTACCACATCAAATCGTCCGGGATTTTGAAGTCCGCGTACGGATCGTCTTCGTCCTGCTCGTCCTGACTGAGCGCGCTGTTTAACACAATGCTGTCGGCATCGCGCTGGGCAATTTTATCGGCCACCACCGCCGGAATAATCGCGTATTCACAGTCGCCGCTGGCGTTGATGACCAGGCGGGCAATCGCCAGACGGCCGTTGATCAGCTGAGTCTGCGTCTGCTTATCAACTTCGAGCTTTTTGATCACATTACCGTCGGTAAAGTTAAAGGTGATATTGCCTTTCGCCACGGTGATGCGGTTCATCTCAATCAGTTGCTTCACCTGCGCTTTGAACTCTTTCGCCAGCACGGCCTGCTTCTGCTGCTCGCTCAGCAGCTTGTCACGCTCGATCTGCGCTTTCTTATTCTCTTCGACCGCTTCCCGGGCCTCACGCGCCTGAACGCGTGATTTCTTGGCCGTGCGCTGCACTTTCGCCGCTTTCTTGCTGCTGACTAAGCCTGCTTTCAGCATCTGCTCTTGTAAGGTGAGTTTTGTCATGATTATTTCTAAACCGGTTGGAAATTTTGGGGATTATAGCGTCATTACGCGCGAGCCGAAACATAAGTAAAACATAGGGCAAGTCACCCTAACTGTCTGATAATTTAACGGCTGTAAACAATCCGCAATGGAACCATCCCATGATAACGATTAACACCGCAGACCTGCATGCCTGTGAATCCCTGCGTTTGATTGAAAATTTGTCATCAGAACTGGCAACGATCACCGGGGATAGCGGTACGCGTCATTTTGCAGTTGACTCAATGAAGGGTGAACGCGCTGTGTGGGTTATCGCCAGAAATGCAACAGGTGATGCCGTAGGATGTGCGGCATTGCGCCCGCTTACCGAACAGGTTGCCGAGCTAAAGCGCATGTATTCAGACAGAAGCGAACCCGGAATTGGTCAGGCTTTACTGGCTTTCCTTGAAGCCTCTGCGCAACGTTTAGGCTACGGTGAAATCTGGCTTGAAACCCGGAAAGTGAACAGGCGTGCTGTGAACTTCTATGAGCGCAATGGCTACCGTGCGATCGACAACTATGGCCCCTACATCGGCAGGCAAGAAGCCATCTGTTTCGCTAAAAAAATCATGATGACCTGACACGGTCAGAATATGTGATCAGCATCATGAACTTCCCTCATGTTGCGTTGAAATTAAGTCACTTCCCCTGTGCCGCGGGCTCAGGCATAAATTATGCATCGGTAACTTCTTGGCAACATGAACTTAGGATGCATAACCACATGAGCAAAGCTTTCACATATACCCTTAAGCGCAGTTGCTTCGATGAGAATTACAACCCGTCAGAAAACACGCGTACCACCACCAACTTTGCCAACCTGGCGCGCGGGGAAAAGCGTCAGGAAAACCTGCGCAATACGCTGGTGATGATCAACAACCGCTTCAACGCCCTGGCGCGCTGGGATAACCCCAACGCCGATCGCTACGCGGTTGAACTGGAAATCATCTCTGTCGACCTCAATATCGGCGCGGAAAAACCGTTCCCGGCCATTGAGATATTGCAAACGTATATTATCGACAAAAAACGCAACCTGCGTACTCCAGGGATTGTCGGCAATAACTTCTCGTCTTACGTGCGGGATTATGATTTCAGCGTCCTGCTGCTGGAACACAACAAGAACCAGCAACACTTCACTATTCCGGAAAAGTTTGGCGAACTGCACGGCAATATTTTCCGCCACTTTGTGAATTCACCTGAATACAAAGAGAACTTCAGAAAAGCACCGGTGATCTGCCTGAGCGTCTCCAGCAAGGATACTTATCGCCGCACGGGCAACCAGCACCCCATTCTGGGCATTGAGTATCTGCCGGAGGGCGAATCCTTAACGGAACAGTACTTCGCGAAGATGGGTCTGAACGTGCGCTATTTCATGCCGGAAAACAGCGTGGCGCCTTTCGCATTCTTCTTTACCGGAGATTTGCTGAATGATTACACCGATCTGGAACTGATCGCCACCATCAGCACGATGGAAACATTCCAGAAAATTTATCGCCCGGAGATCTATAACGCCAACTCGGCGGCGGGCCTGTGCTATCGACCGGATCTGAACCAGCAGGATCACTCATTAACCAAAATTGTGTATGACCGTGAAGAGCGAAGCCGCCTGGCCATTGAACAGGGTCGGTTTACCGAAGAATACTTTATTAAGCCTTACAAACATATTCTTGAGCAGTGGTCTGATAACTACACGCTTTAATTCATCCAAAAAGGTCTTTTATTATGAAAACATTGCTCCCGACGTCCACCGCTGGCAGCCTGCCTAAGCCGACCTGGCTTGCGCAACCTGAAACGCTCTGGTCACCGTGGAAATTACAGGATCAGGAATTACTGGCGGGTAAACAGGATGCGCTGCGCTTATCGCTGGATGAGCAGATCCGCGCGGGAATTGATATCGTTAGCGACGGGGAACAGACCCGCCAGCACTTCGTCACCACCTTTATTGAACACCTGAGCGGCGTTGATTTTGAGAACCGCCAGACGGTGCGCATTCGTAACCGCTATGATGCCAGCGTGCCGACCGTGGTCTCTGCCGTCGCCAGGCAGAAACCGGTCTTCGTGGACGATGCCAAATACTTACGCCAGCTCACGGATAAGCCGATCAAATGGGCCCTGCCGGGGCCGATGACCATGATCGACACCCTTTACGACGCGCACTACAAAAGCCGCGAAAAGCTGGCCTGGGAATTTGCCAAAATCCTCAACCAGGAGGCGAGAGAGTTAGAGGCCGCAGGCGTCGATATCATCCAGTTTGACGAACCGGCGTTTAACGTCTTCTTTGACGAGGTCAACGACTGGGGCATCGCCGCGCTGGAACGCGCCCTCGAAGGGCTGAAATGCGAAACCGCGGTACACATCTGCTACGGCTACGGCATCAAAGCCAATACCGACTGGAAAAAGACGCTGGGTTCAGAATGGCGACAGTACGAAGAGGCCTTCCCGAAGCTGCAGACCTCTAACATCGACATCATCTCCCTGGAGTGCCACAACTCTCGCGTGCCGATGGATCTGCTGGAGCTGATCCGCGGTAAAAAAGTGATGGTGGGCGCGATTGATGTGGCAACCAACACGGTTGAAACGCCGGAGGAAGTGGCCGATACGCTGCGTAAAGCGCTGCAGTTCGTTGATGCCGACAAGCTTTACCCTTCCACCAACTGCGGCATGGCCCCTCTCTCCCGCCAGGTTGCTAACGGGAAGCTGAAAGCGCTCAGCGCCGGCGCAGAGATTATCCGCCAGGAGCTCGGCGCGTAATCCCCTTACGCTTGCCAGTACAGCGGCGAACCAAAACGCTCGACGTAATAATCAATCACCGCCCTGACGTTCAGGGGCGGATGTCGGGCATCAGGATAAATCGCCGCGATAGCCTGTTGTTCCGTATTAATGGCGCACTCCAGCGCGGGCAGAAGCGGGATCAGCTCGCCGCGCTGGAGGGGCTCGCTCAGCAGCCAGTCCGGAAACAACACAATCCCCATTCCGCCCAGCGCCGCCGCCAGTAACGCTTCCGCATTATTTGAGGTCATCAGTGGCGTAACGGGATAGTGCATCCACGCCTCGCCCGGCCTGCGAAACAGCCAGCGGTTAGGCCCCGACGATCCGCGATAAACAAGACAGTGATGCCGGGTCAGTTCGTCGGGACCGTCCGGCGCACCGTGTTTACGCAGGTACTCTGGCGATGCGGCCAGGTGATACACCTGCTGACCAAACACCCGGGCGCGAAAAGAGGAGTCGGTCAGCACGCCAATGCGGAAGATCACGTCGGCAGCATCCCGGTGCGGGTCGATAAAATCATCGGTCAACGTCAGCTCTACGCTGAGTCGGGGGTAACGTTCCGCCAGACCGGGAAGCCCCGGTGCAATGTGCTTCTGGCCGAAAAATACCGGTCCGTTAATACGGATTACGCCAGACGGCTCCACCGCGCGGGCGTCCAGCTCCCGTCGCGCCTCTTCCAGGTTTTCCGCCATCAAACGGGCATAGCGAATAAAAAGATGGCCACTTTCCGTGGGGATAACAGCCCGCGTATTGCGATAGAAAAGCTGCTGCCCCAGCGCATCTTCAAGCTGATGGATCACGCGGGATATCTGCGAGGCCGAGATCCCCTGCCTGCGCGCGACGACGGAGAAGTTCTGCGCTTCATACACGTCAATAAAGATCAGCAGCGCGCGGATATTGATGTTACTGGCGTCGACCATTAATGCATACCTTGCAAAGGTGTTTACTGCATTATGGCATTTTTCTCACTAAGCTTGCGACGTAATCTTCTTCCCCTGAAATGGAGGAAAGATATGCAGTTTGTTTTGATTTTACTGGTGATTGCCGGCGGGATGGGCCTGTCCGTTGAGGCGGGGTTGCTCGGTCCGCTGGGCAGTGAAGTTGGGGATTTATGGGCGACGTTCAGCATTTTTGGCTTCGGTGCCGCGCTAACGTTTCTGTTGATGTTGTTTTTTAGCCCTCGCAATAGCCCGTCGTTTTTTGCTCAGCCCGGCTGGCAGTTGCTCGGCGGCGTGCTTGGCCCTGTGTATGTGGTCATTCTGACCGTTGCGACACCCGCCATCGGCATCGCCATGACCATGATCGGCATTCTGGCCGGTCAGGTCTTTAAAAGCCTGATCATTGACCACTATGGTCTGCTGGGGACACCGCACAGGAGAATAAACGCGAAACGCATTATCGCGCTGGGTTTCATCATTGCGGCACTGGTTCTGGTCGCACAGGGGTAACGTATGACACTGATTATGATCCTTCTGGCCGTCTGCGGCGGCGCGACGCTGAGCATCCAGGCTGCAATCAACGGACAGCTCGGCAGCAGCGTGGGCGTATTTAAAAGTGCGTTTCTGACTTTTTCCGTCGGCGCGCTGGTGACCGCCCTGCTGATTTTCTTCGTTGAGCCTAAGCAGGCCATTACGCTGCTGGACGTGCCAAAATGGCAACTCCTCGGCGCGATGTTCGGCGTGCCCTATATCGTGATAATGGTGCTGGCCGTGCAGCGGATCGGCACCGCCGTCGCCACGGTGGCGGTGATCTTCGGCCAGCTCGCGATGAGCATGCTGATTGATCACTTTGGCTGGCTGGGTAATTCTGCCATTCCGTTTTCAACAAGTCGTCTGGGGGCGGTAGTCTGCCTGGGTATTGCGCTCTGGTTCATTTACTCGGGCAGTAAAACCCACCGCGCCCGCGACTAGACTCATGTCTTACGGGTAAAGAACAGCGTCACGGTGGCGACGGTGACGCCAAATTTCTTCATCTCCGTTTTATTAAACAGATGGGTCTCGTCCTGCAGGTACATCCAGTCGTCAAACGTCAGTCGCCAGGTGCTCCCGTTGGCTTTTACATTCATGCTGTAATGCCAGTTAAAGGCGTTGCCCGCTGCCTGCCCCGTGGCGACACCATCAATGTCCCCCGCCGTGCCCTCGTAACGATCGTTCCCTACGCGCCGGATATGCCATACCCGCTGCTGCTTCTCACCGTCGTCATAGACAAAGTGTTCATTGAGGGTCAGCGTATCGCCGATAACATCCCCGGCAATCTCCACGTGAAAGCGGCGGATCTGTTTGCCGCTGCGATCCTGCACCATCCCCCACGCTTCGGTTTTGCCCTGAAAGTACTGGAAGATATCCAGCCGCGGCTGCTGCTGGCGATACTCGGCCACCTCGGTACTACAGCCTGCCAGCAGCATCGTCAATGCCAGCGCCAGGGTCAGGAAACGTTTCATTTTTGGCCTCCGATTAACTGCTGACGCAGCTCAGGATATTGCGTGCGGGGACCCAGCCAGATGGCCAGAAAGCGGGTGCTGAAGGCTTCTGACTGACGCGGTCCGAGTGGAATAAAGGCTTTTTGCGCTGCTGACGCGCGATACCAGAACTGCCCCTGCCCGTCGTCGAGCACAAACGCCAGCTGTGCGCCCGGCCGGACATCCGGCCACAGAGAGCGCAGCATCTGTAACCAGGCTTCGCTTCGGGGTTCCCGTTGCAGGATCCCCTGCGCCTGCCACTGGTCGCGGGTCGCTTCAACCAACGCCTCGCGATCGATATCGCGCGCATAGGTAATAATCAGCGCCTGATCCTGGTTCTCCCGACCGTAACGCCCGTCCGGGGTGCGCAACTGGGAGGTATAGACGGTGAAAGGTCCCCAGGTGAGCGTGGCGTCGCCTACCTTACGCCAGGCCAGCCAGTCTGCCGCCAGGACCTCGGGCGCGACGAGCGAGAGCCAAAGCAGCAGTACCGCAGTTCTCATTTTTGTCTCCCCATCAGCAGGTGGTAAAACAGCATCAACACCAGCCACCCCGGCACCATCCAGCCGACGACGATAACGGTCGGCTCCAGAAACGTGATGGCGCCCAGCCGCTCGCCGAACAGATAGGCCACCGGCCCTCCCACGGCGGCAAGCAGCGTCAGCAGCCAGCCGGGCAACGTGGTGGTGCGCGTCAGCTGCGTCCAGACGGTGGCGAACATCAGCCACAATGCCACCATCCATAGCGGCATCAGCGACTCGCCCGCGAAGTCAATGAGCCCGGTCAGGGCCCAGAGCGCGTCCAGCAAACTGCCCGCCGCCGCCAGCCCAATGGCGTAAGGACGGTATACCGACGGCAATAGCAGACACGCCAGGATCGCCAGCGCGAGCCACAGAATCAGGCCCTGTTCGCGAAAGAGCACCACCAGCGCCCAGTAAAGATCGAACGCGACGGCCAGCAGGAAAACCTGAAGGTAACGTCTCATACGCGCTCGGCGGTGAGCTGCACCACGCTGATGGTGCGGGCGTTAAACCCGGCTTCGCAGTAGCCAAAGTAATACAGCCACATCCGGCGGAACCGGTCATCAAAGCCGAGCTTTTCAATCTCCTGCCAGGCATGGACAAAACGCTGCCGCCAGTGGGCCAGCGTGCGGGCGTAGTCCGGCCCCATGTCGAAGAGGTTGCGCACCACAAAGTCGGTGTGGCGCGTCATCAGCTCATTCATCGCGGTAATGCTCGGCAGGAAGCCGCCGGGGAAAATGTAGCGCTGGATAAAATCGACGCTTTTGCTGTAGTCGCGATAGCGCTGATCCTGAATGGTGATGGCCTGAATCGCCATCCGTCCTCCCGGCCGCAGCCGCGCCTGACAGGTGCGGAAGAACGTGGGCAGATAGCGCTGCCCGACGGCTTCAATCATCTCTATTGAGACCAGCTTGTCGTACTCCCCGGTCAGGTCGCGATAGTCGCAGAGCAGCACCTCGACCCGGTCCTGCAGCCCCGCACGGGCAATCCGCTCGGTTGCCCAGACGTATTGCTCCTGCGAAAGCGTGGTGGTGGTCACCCGACAGCCATAATGCCGGGCGGCGTATTCCGCCATTGCCCCCCAGCCGGTGCCTATTTCAAGCAGGTGATCCCCCGGACTCAGCGCCAGCTGTTCACACAGGCGCGCCATTTTGGCCTGCTGTGCCGCGGTAAGATCCTGCTCATCCGCGGTAAACAGCGCGCTGGAGTAAAGCAGCTCCTTATCCAGAAAATGGCTGTAAAAGGTGTTGCCCAGATCGTAATGGGCGGCGATATTTTCCCGCGCCTGGGCACGGGAGTTACGCCGCGTCCAGTGGCGTAGCCGCTCAAGCGGCCTGCCGAGCAGGCGAAAGCCTTTCTCCAGACGGCCAAGAACCTCGCCGTTGAGAGCCAGGATTTGCAGCAGCGGCGTAAGCTGCGCGGTCTCCCATTCGCCGTCCATCCAGGCTTCTGCTGCGGCAAGGCTCCCGCCCGTTAAGACACGCCAGTAGACCCCGGGCGTCAGGATCTGCACGTCGGCATGCAGCGCGGAGGATGTTTCGCCGAAATGGAAACTCTGCGCCCCTTCACGCAGGGTGAGCGAGCCGCCGCGGATGCCGCTTAACAGCCTGAAAAGCAGCCAGCGCGCGATGCGGACGTTGCGCGGAATATCGGGTTCAAGCGCAAAGACGGGATCGGTCATGAGCGTTCACTCCTGCTGAAGGGATGGTTATACAGCGGCACGCGCTTGAGCCACAGCCTCAGCGCCTGCCAGTAAATGGCGAATACGGTTTTCAGGGTCATGAGCGGGATGCGCAGCAGCAGTACGCGCAGCGTCGTGCGGGTCAGCGGCTCCCGACGCAGCACCAGGGTGGCGTCAAACACCTTTGTATCCTGATGATTTTCAATGTGCATATGCAGCGTGTTGTCCGGGGTGTTGAAGCGCCAGTGGTAGATCATGTCCATCGGGTTGAACGGGGAAACGTGAAACGCCTTTTCCGTAGGCTGCGCATCCTGTCCGTTGACGGCATAGTAATGGCGTTCATTCCACGGCGTATTACGAACCTCCGCCAGTACCCAGCGCAGCGTCCCCTTTCCGTCATAGCAGTAGTAAAAGTTGACCGGATTAAAATGAAACCCGAAGTAACGCAGCTGGGTCAGGAGCATAACCCGCCCGTCAGGTCGTTCTCCGGTCAGGCTCTCCAGCCTGCTCAGCACGTTCTCTTTAAGCGGCGTGCCGAGCGGATAGTCGGCGTCATGGAACGAGGCGGCGGCAAAGCGATTGCGCCGCACGCCAACGGACGCCAGCAGCGGCAGTTCATCCAGATCCAGCCAGGCCATAAAGACGGTGTAGCGAAATTCATGCGTTTTCGGCTGAAGGCGGCGGTGGCGTAACACGCCGTGATAAAGGCAGCTGTTCATCTCAGTTCCCCTGTCCGGCCGCTATCGCATTGACCACGTCCAGCGCGCTGCGCACGCCGTCTTCATGAAAACCGTTGTACCAGTAAGCCCCGCAGAACCAGCTTCGCCGCTGACCGTTGATCTCTGGGCGGCGCGCCTGCGCCCGCCAGCTTTGCGGGTTAAACAGCGGATGTTCATACACAAAACGCTGCCAGACGAAACGTTCGTCCACCGGCCTTTCCGGGTTGAGAGTGACACAGAACAGCGGGCTGCCCGCAGGCAGCCCCTGCAGGATGTTCATGTTGTAGGTGACGCAGGCGCTGGCCTGCTCCTGCTCGCTGAGACGGTAGTTCCAGCTGGCCCACGCGCGCTTGCGCACCGGCAGCCAGCGCGGATCGCTGTGCAATACAACCTCGTTGCGCTGCCAGCCGATATCACCCAGCACCTCGCGCTCCGCCTGCGTCGGGTCGGCAAGCATGGCCAGCGCCTGGGCGGAGTGGCAGGCAAATATCACCTGGTCGAAGGTATGGCTACCGTTTTCGAGCTGGAGAGTGACCCCGCGCTCATGGCGGCTCACGCGCTTCACCGGCGCGTTCAGGTGCAGCGTCAGACGGTCACCCCGTTTTTCCAGCATGGCGCGGATATACTCCCGCGAGCCCCCCGGGACGACGTACCACTGCGGGCGATGGGTGATATCCAGCAGCCCGTGGTTTTGGAAGAAACGTAAAAAGAGCGGCAGCGGGAAACGCTTCATCTCCTGCAGCGACGATGACCAGATGGCGGCCCCCATCGGCAGAATATAGTGGCGCGCAAAAAACGACGTGAAAGCGTGCTGGTCCAGAAACGTCTGCAGCGTAGCGTTGGGATCCCCCTCGCCCTCCAGCGCCGCTTTCGCCAGACGGTTAAAGCGAACGATCTCGCCCAGCAGCCGCCAGAATCTCGGATTCAACAGGTTTCGACGCTGGGCAAACAGCGAGGTCAGGGTATGGCCGTTGTACTCAAGCCCGGTCGCAGGATTGTGTACCGAGAAGCTCATCTGCGTTTTTTGCCCGCTGATGCCCAGCTCGCTGAGCAGACCCATAAAGCGCGGATAGGTGCGGTCGTTGTAGACGATAAACCCGGTATCGATGGCCCAGGTGCCCTGCGACGTTGCCACATCCACAGTTGCGGTATGGCCTCCTGGCACGGCTCCCGCTTCAAACAGGGTAACCTGATGATGTCCGGCCAGCCGCCAGGCGCAGGTCAGCCCGGCAATGCCGCTGCCAATAATCGCAATCTTCATGAACGCACCATCCTGCGCAGCAGCGTGCGCTGAAGAAAAGCAGGCAGCCCGGCGAGCAGCCGCAAAATGAGGCCAAAACCGACAGGAAACGCGATATGCATTTTTCCTGCCGCCAGCCCGATACGGATCGCTTTCACCGCTTCGTCAACGCTCACCCTGCCCGGCATGGCAAAATCGTTTTTCCGCGTCAGCGGCGTATCCACAAAGCCTGGCGAGACAACCGTGACGGCAATCCCTTTTGGTTCCCAGTCCAGGCGCAGGCTCTCGGCAAACCAGCTCAACGCCGCTTTGGAGGCACCATAGGCCTCCGCACGGGGAAAAGGCAGCCAGTGGGCCATTGAGCTCACCAGCACCACGCGGTTGCCGGCAACCAGCTGCGGCTGAAGTGCCTCAAGGCAGTTCACCGGGCCAAGGAAATTGGTTGCCATCACCCGCTCCACCAGCGCCGCATCCACCACGCCACCGTCGAGGTATTCGCAGGTACCGGCGCAGAGAATAATCAGATCGGCGTAGCTGCCGGTCAGCGCCTGTCGGCAGGCGTCCCGGTCCGTCATATCGAACAGGCGAACGGTGAGATTGGGGCAGGTCTGATGCAGCGCTTCCAGGCGCGCCGGATCGCGTCCGCAGGCAATCACATGGTAGCCGTCAGCGGCAAAGGATTTCGCAAGCCCAGCCCCTATGCCCGAGCTGGCGCCGGTAATCAGCACCGTCTTCATGATTTCACCCTGCGCTTGACGCCGCGAACCGCCCAGCCCAGCAGAGGAAGATGTTCGTAGATCATCTCTCCCGCATCGTAGTAATCCCGCTGGCGCGTGATGAGATCGTTTTCCGTCTCCACCACTGAGCACCCCGGCAGTTCGAGCGGCTCTCCTCCGGCAATGCGCGGGTGCGACCAGTGCATCACCCAGGTGACCACAAACCGGTTTTCGCCGCACAGTGGGTCATCGATGGTAAAGCGGCAATGCTCAACGTTGGCCAGCAGATGGGTGAAGTAGCGCTGAAGCGCGAAAAGCCCGTCATGCTCGCCAAAGGGATCGATAAGCGTCGCATTTGAGTGATAAAGCCCCACCAGCGCCGAGGGCGGCTGGCTATCCAGTGCGGCGTAGTACTCAACAAACCGACTCACGACAGAGGGCAAAGTGCTCATGGGTCACATCCTGGCTGTAAACAACGTGGCGTAATCGCATAATTAAAACTTACACAATTAACGTTATTTGTCCAAGTTTGTGCAAATTTATTTTTTATTTTCTAATACTTTCAATGAGATGAACCTTCATTCAATTGAGAGCTTTGTAGGCCGGGTGAGACGTAGCCGCCATCCGGCTTTCACTTTCAGGAAATCCTTAAGGCAAACTCACCGGCCATCTTCCAGGCTTATTCTTTTTAATTCATAAGGATGCCTGACATGAAACGCTTCTTTCTCTCACTTTTCTCCAGCCCCGAATCCTTACTTCAGGTCATGAGTCAGCAGGAAATTATTGAAGCTGTCGAAGATGGCGATCGCATCATCATCGACCAGGACGGGAACGCCTCGGTGAACTACAAGAGCAACGAGGTGCGGCAGGACTTTCTGCGTCACGTCAACGCGCTGAAGAGGGCCTGATATGGGAACGGCGATATTTATGGTGCTGATGGTCTGCGGGTACTGGTACACCAGCCGCGACCTGTCGACCCGCTTTAAAATCAAGCGTTCCTTTGGCTGGGATGTCTATTTTCTGGTTGCGCTTTATGGCTCTATTTTCGTTCTGCAAGGCGTGATTGCCACGGGGCTGCTCTGGCTGCTGCTGCTCGCCCTCTCCGCCGCCAACAACGCTTTTCACTTTGCCTCTCCGAAATACACCGACTGGCAAATCGACTTTATGAACTGGAGTTTTTTAGGTATTCAGGCGCCGGTGGTGGTGATGCTGGCCTTCGCCATCCTGTTTTGCCTCTACCGCTCTAACTGGGCAGGCAGCGCCAGACTGGACGGCGAGAGCCGGAAAAAGCTCTACAAACGGCTTGCGCAGGCGAGCGGGATCGAACAACTGCTCTATCAGTGTATGGAGCAAGGCGAGCTGGCGCAGGTCACGCTGCGCTCGAGGCGGATATACGTGGGGATGATCCACACCGCGACGCTGGAATATGAAAAAACGGCCAACATCGTGCTGATCCCGATGTTGAGCGGGTACCGGGACGCGAAGACGATGAACCTGCGCATCGAGAATAATTACAGCAGGTGGTATGCGGAGCATGACATCACGCTCGACTCGGAACCCCGCAGCGCCATGTCATTCCGCAAAGTGATTTTACTCAATCAGATTGAGAGCCTGTCGTTGTTCGATCCCGCCAGCGCCAGTGCGCTGTCGCTGGCACAGCGGGACGAGCATGCGTGTGCTAAAGAGACATCCCCATAATTCTGAGTATGCTCTGCTGAGAAGCGGTTTCGAAAAGAAAGTTCTTAATGCAGAGCATGCCCTGCTTTTGGTAAAACCGGTACGCGCCCGCATTCTGCTCAAGCACCTCCAGCCAGAGATAGTTTTTCCCCCTGTTCCGGGCCAGGTCGATAATGGTGTTGAACATGAACTGACCATAGTTCTTGCCGGTTTCAGCAGGATCAAGGTAGAGCTTGTTAAGGAGCACGCCCTGTTTATCCGTTTCTGGGATCGTGGCCTCCCAGGTCGCTTTCATGAACCCCACGGGGCGATCGGTTTCGGCTACAAACCAGGAAACAGGGCTCTCAGTCAGGCTCTGCTCGACGACGGAAGGGGCGTACTCGGCGTCCAGAAAATCCTTCATTTCTGCGCCTGACACCCACAAATGCTGAAAATGGGCGGGATAAATGCGGTATCCCAGCTCGCTTAACAGTGTTGAATCGGCCACGGTGGCCTGTCGAATTCTAAGCATCATTTGCCACCTGGTAAGCCTGCCAACGCCCGCTTCAACGACGTGATGACCTCATCCGTCCCCATGCCCATCTGCGCATGAATAATGGCACCGTCAATGAGCAGCATGATTTCATTGACGATGTGCTCATCAGCGATCCTCGTCAGCGACGCAATAATATTCTTTGTTTCGATTTTATGATCGCGACATATCGCTTTTATTTCGCTTTCAATATCTTCGGATTTGGCTTCCGCGCTGGCATTAATAAATGCGCAACCGTGGAACTCGGGTGAAACAAACCATTCATATAGCGTTGCAGAAATCGCATCAGCAGGTATTTCGCCTTCATCGAGATGTCGGCGCAGCGTGGATTCAAACCAGTCAATCCATATTTCATGCCGATACTGCAAATAGGCAAGGATAAGTAAACTTTTACTCGGAAAGTGACGATAAAACGTCACCTTGGTGACTTTCGCCTGCTTGATAAGCGTATCCACGCCGGTTGCTTTAAAGCCCGTGGAATAAAACAGATCGTGGGCCGTTAGTATTATTTTATCCCTGACGCTGATTTTTTTATCGTTGCCTGCAGCTTCTGCTTTCATTTTTCCACAGCCTCATAAGGGGGGTTGACAGCGTTATTTTACAGGCATAGATTACCGCAAGTAGACAGATCTGTCTACATATAACTCACTGAGGTAATCGCCATGAACACACGCCCTCCCTTACCGCCCTTTACCCGTGAAAGTGCGACAGAAAAAGTCAGACTGGCAGAAGATGGCTGGAACAGCCGCGACCCGGCGAAAGTCGCGCTGGCCTATACGCTGGATACCCAATGGCGCAACCGCGCCGAGTTCGCCACCAACCGTGACGAGGCGCAGGCGTTCCTGGCGCGGAAATGGAAAAAAGAGCTGGATTATCGTCTGATTAA
This sequence comes from Enterobacter sp. BIDMC92, assembly GCF_001030225.1. Taxonomy (NCBI): domain Bacteria; kingdom Pseudomonadati; phylum Pseudomonadota; class Gammaproteobacteria; order Enterobacterales; family Enterobacteriaceae; genus Enterobacter; species Enterobacter sp. BIDMC92. The sequence continues at coordinate 2,237,813 of NZ_KQ087598.1, read as the reverse complement.
GGAGCTGTGGGCCTTTACGGATAACCGCATCGCCGTTCGCTATGCCTATGAGTGGCATGATGATTCCGGCAACTGGTTCCGCTCGTACGGCAATGAAAACTGGGAGTTCGCACCGGACGGGCTGATGAAGCGTCGTTTTGCCTGCGTAAACGATATGCCGATAAAAGAATCGGAACGGCTGTTCCACTGGCCGCTGGGCAGACGCCCGGACGATCACCCTTCGCTGAGCGATCTTGGCTTATAGGATTTTCGCATCACTCCGGGCCGCCCCGGAGTGGTGAATTTACAGTGCGCCCAGCTGTTTCATCAGCGTCAGGTTGTCCTCAATATGCCAGTTAGCCGCAATCTTGCCGTCAGCGATCTCATAGATATCCGTGGCGATAAAATCTATTTTCTGCCCCTTTCCCTTCAGCTTGCCAAATGTCCCGGTGAATGTGCCGTGAAAATGTAAATGCGAGACCACGCGATTGCCTGAAATAATCATTTGCTCAACGTCGCAGCGTAAATCAGGCACGGCTGTACGAAACGCACGCGAGGCTAAAATAGCGCCTTCGGGACCTTGCTTACGACCTTCCGGAGGCGTTTTATCAATAAAATTCACTGCCAGCGCATCACGCGCCAGGGACTCTTCTCCCGTATTCCAGAACGTTGCATATTCTCTGGCAACGGCTTCATTCGCCCTTAATTGCGCCTGGGGTAGGCTCTTATCAACAATAAGCTGTTTCGGTGGAAGCCATTCCAGCTGCGCCGAAAATGCGGTGCCGGACAGACCGGCAAGAATAAGCATCGCCACAGCTGGACGAAAACACGTCGTATATTTCATGATATCTCTCAATAGAGTATTACATTACTCGCAGTCGATTTCCTGCGGTTCAAATCCGCGAGGGTCAGTTAATTAACGCCCCGCCCTCAATATCAATGATCGACCCCGTGACAAAGGGATTATCAATAGCGAAAAGATACCCTTGCGCGATGTCCTCCGCCCTTCCCCAGGCTTTGGCTGGCAGGGTTTCCGCCGCGCCAGCGAGCATTTTTTCCCGCGCGGCGGAGTCCATGCCCGCGTACGCTTCCGTGTCGGTCAGCCCCGGACTCACGACGTTGACGCGCAGCGGTGAAAGCTCTTTCGCCAGCACTTTTGTCGCGGCCTCAATCGCGGCATTCATCGTCGTTTTAACAATGGCACCCGCCACGGTGCGACGCGCCACGAACCCGCTGGTGAACGTCAGCGTACCGCGGGGAGCGATGTTCCCGCTGAGATAGCGGGCGACATTGATGCTTCCCCAGAATTTTGTATCAAAGGCCAGCCTTGCAGCGCGGAGATCCAGCCCGGAAAGAAGCCCTCCCGGAGCCTGTGAGCCCGCGGTAACGACAATATTATTGACCTCACCCAGCGTTTCACCGAGCGCGACAAGTTCTGCCTCACGGCTGATATCCAGCACGAGGGTGTGAACAGACGCGGCGTGGGTGCTCAGCCGTTGCCGCGCAGCGTTCAGCTTCGCGCCGTCGCGGCCCGCAAGAATAATTTCCTCGCCTCGCCAGGCAAGCAGGCTGCCCACGGCGAAACCGATGCCGGACGCGCCGCCGATAATTAAGGTTTTACGGGTCATAACGTTTCCTCCTGCAGGGTGTAAATGGGGTAATCGGTATAGCCCGTCGCGGTGCCGCCAAACAGCGTGGCGGGGTCTCGCACCTGGGCCAGAGGCAGCTGGTGCGCCAGCCGGTGGGGTAAATCCGGGTTGGCAATAAACGGCCGTCCGAAGGCAATCAAATCGGCATAGCCGGCAGCAAGGATCTTTTCCGCTTTTTCAAGGTCATAGTTACCCGCAACGATAAGGGTTCCGCTAAACGTCTCGCGAAGGGATCGACGGAACTGTTCAGGTACCTGCGGCGCATCGTCCCAGTCGGCTTCCGCCAGGTGGATGAAAGCAATACCTTTTTGCTCACACCAGGCCGCGAGCGCGAGTATGGCTTCCGTCACCTGCGGGTCGTTCATCCCGCGCTGGGTGATAAACGGCGAAAGACGAATGCCCGTTCGCTCGTGACCAATGGCCTCAGCAATGGCGCTTAACACTTCCTGAGCAAAGCGGATCCGATTCGCCAGCGTGCCGCCGTACTCATCCGTGCGTATATTGGATGTCTGGCGCAGGAACTGGTCGATTAAATAACCGTTACCGCCGTGAACCTCCACGCCATCAAATCCGGCCTGAACGGCATTCAGCGCGGCCTGGCGATAGTCCGCGACGATGCTGTGAATGTCCTTGCGCGAAAGCGTTCTTGGCTGCGGGCAGTCCACCATTTGGCCTTCACCCTTTTCATTCACCACCCATACCTGCGCGTCCGGCGCCAGCGCTGACGGGGCGACGGGCTGGCCGTCCTGATGAAAACTGGCGTGGGACATTCGCCCGACGTGCCAGAGCTGAGAAAAAATGAGTCCGCCCGCCTGATGCACGGCGCCCGTGATGAGTTGCCATCCTGAAACCTGCTCCGGCGAATGAATGCCGGGCGTCCAGGAGTATCCCTGACCCTGAGGCGAGATCTGCGTGGCTTCGGTGATGATTAACCCCGCGCTGGCCCGCTGCCGGTAATATTCCGCCATCAGTGCAGAGGGAATATTCCCCGGCTGAAGGGAGCGCGCGCGGGTCATCGGCGCCATGACGATACGATTTTTCAGGTCCTGCGGACCTAACCTGTAGCGTTCAAAAAGTGAGGTCTGTTTCATGTTTCATCCCTTATGGTTTGGATGAAACCACTTTACAGACAGCATCTGCTTTTGATAATTACGCTAAAATCAGATGCACTTTTCGGAAAAGATGAATAATGGGAAAACTCGAAGACATGGCCCTGCTGGTTGAAGTCGCTGAGGCCGGTGGCCTTTCCGCTGCCGGACGACGCCTGTCGCTTTCCCCTGCCACCATGACGGCCAGGCTGAAGGCGATTGAAGAGCGCTACCAGACCCGCCTGTTCCATCGCTCAACGCGGTCGATCACCCTGACCCGTGCTGGCGAAGAGTTTTACCATGCCGCGCTGCGCGTGCTGGAAGAGGTTCACCATGCCGAGTCGTTACTGACGCAAAAAGAAGGCGTGCTCAGCGGTAATATTCGCCTTTCTGCCCCCTCTGACTTTGGCAGGCAGTACCTTAGCCCCGCCGTGGTTGAGTTTTCCCGCCACCATCCCGACGTGAAATTTTTCATCTCGTTAAGAGAGCACGTTGAGGACCTGGTCGCTAACCGGCTCGATATGAGCGTGCGCTTCGGCAACCTCCCGGACAGCAGCCTTGTCGTCAAAAATATTCGCCCCAATCATCGGGTACTGGTCGCCTCCCGGTCCTATCTTACCGCCCATGGTGTCCCGGCCACGTTTGCGGAGTTAGCCCATCACCGGTGCCTGGCGCTTGAGTCGCAGGGGGTGGTGATGAACGAATGGCGCTTTGAGACAGAGGGCAAGGAAACGGTCGTTCGCGTCGATCCTGCCATGGTGTGTGACGACGGCGCGCTGCTTCGTCAGTGGGCACTCAGCGGGGCGGGCATCGCGGGGAAATCGTGGTGGGACGTCAAAGACGACGTTGAGACAGGAAGACTCACGGTGCTGTTTGCCGACAGCTTCACCGGCTTTAGCCGATACGACCGCAAAGACGTCGGGCTGCAGTTTGTCTACCCGCAGCGCACCCTGCAGCCGCTTCAGGTCACAGCGTTCAGTCAGTTTTTTCTCGACTGGCTTAAAAAACAATAACGCCAAAAAACGGTGATACACTACCTCTCACCGGGTCATCGTCCCGTCTGAATGACCTGGTACGAAAACACAGGTAACCAAAATACAAAATGGTCACTCGTTGTTAATCGTAACCTGTCACGCTAAGCTTAAATAATGACTAAAAATATGCCTACCCCATCATCACGTGGTCCACTTGACCACACTGTCAGAGAGCAAATCGTCGAAGCGGCTTTTGAGCACTTCGGCCACTACGGCTATGAAAAAACCACCGTGGCCGAGCTGGCCAAATCTATCGGTTTTTCTAAGTCCTACATTTATAAATTTTTTGAGTCCAAACAGGCAATTGGTGAAGTGATCTGCGCTAACCGCCTGGAACTGATCATGGCGGCCGTGCTTTCCGCCATCGAGGACGCGCCCTCAGCCAGCGAAAAACTGCGCCGTCTTTTCAAAGCGCTAACCGAAGCAGGCAGCGAGCTGTTCTTCCACGATCGTAAGCTTTACGACATTGCCGCCGTCGCCGCACGCGAACAGTGGCCCTCAACGGAACGGTATGCAGAAAGCCTGATGAAGCTGATTGAGAGCATCATCATCGAAGGCAGGCAGGCCGGTGAGTTCGAGAGAAAAACGCCGCTGGACGAGGTCACCCAGGCCATTCACATGGTGATGTGTCCATACATCAATCCCGTACAGCTGCAGTACAACCTCGAAACAGCCCCAACTGCGGCAGTGCTGCTCTCTTCACTGATTTTACGAAGCCTGGCCCCCTGATTTGTGACCATTGACAATATTGGTCACTAGTCAGAGAATGCGGATACCGTTCTGTTACGTCAAAAAGGTTTCCCATGCTCAGGCTCACTTCAGCCCGCGTTGCCGTTTGTCTCCTGCCGTTCGCCCTGGTGGCATGCGGCGATACGTCTTCGAGTGACGATCCGCGCACTCAGCCGCCGCTTGTCAGATCCGCCTCTGTCGCACTTGCCAGCGACACAGCCCGCGCCTTCACGGGCGTGGTGGTCGCCAGAACGCAAAGCGATTTGGGTTTCAGGGTGCAGGGAAAAATCCTCGAACGTCTGGTGGATACCGGGCAGACCGTCAAACAGGGTCAGCCGTTGCTGCGCCTTGACCCGGTGGATCTGAAATTACAGGCCCAGGCACAGCAGCGCGCGGTGGACGCCGCCCAGGCGCGCGCCCGGAAAGCGTCCAGCGATGAGGCGCGCTATCGCGGTCTTGTGGCTTCTGGCGCCGTGTCCGCCGCGGAGTATGACCAGATCAAAGCCGCTGCGGATACGGCCAGAGCTGAGCTCAGCGCTGCCCGGGCGCAGGCCAGCGTGGCGCAAAACGCCACGGGTTATGCCGTACTGCTGGCGGATTCAGACGGCGTGGTGATGGAGACCCTCGCCGAACCGGGTCAGGTGGTCAGCGCCGGTCAGGTGGTGATCCGGCTTGCCAGAGCTGGACAGCGCGAAGCGCTTGTACAGTTCCCGGAGACCCTGCGTCCTGCCGTCGGCAGCGCCGCGCAGGCCACGCTGTACGGCAATGAAAAACACCCGGTCAGCGCAACACTGCGCCTGCTGTCTGATTCCGCCGACGCCACCACCCGCACCTATGAAGCACGCTATGTCCTGGAAGGCACCCTGGCAAACGCGCCGCTGGGGGCAACCGTCACGCTCCAGCTCGCCGAGCGCCAGGCGCAGGGCCAGGTGATGCAGGTTCCGCTGGCCTCCCTCTACGATGCAGGCAACGGCCCCGGCGTCTGGCGCATTTCCGATCGGTCAGCAAAAGTTGCCTGGACGCCCGTTACGGTGCAGAGCGTGGGGGACGATGCCGCGCAGGTCACGGGAGGCGTGAAGCCCGGGGAGAAGATTGTTGCGCTGGGTGCCCATCTTCTGCATGAAGGTGAGACCGTCAGGCTGGCCGAACAACGTCATGCCGGCCTCGCGGAGACCACGCCATGAGCGAAAACCGCTTCAACCTGTCAGCGCTCGCCGTTCGCGAGCGTTCAGTCACGCTGTTTCTGATCGTTCTCGTAACAATTGCCGGTATTTACGCCTTTTTTGGCCTTGGACGCGCAGAAGATCCGCCTTTCACGGTGAAGCAGATGACGGTGATTACCGTCTGGCCGGGTGCAACCGCGCAGGAAATCCAGGATCAGGTTGCCGAACCGCTGGAAAAGCGCCTGCAGGAACTCAAATGGTATGACCGCACGGAAACCTATACCCGGCCCGGCATGGCCTTTATCACGTTGTCATTGCAGGACAAAACGCCGCCCGCTGAGGTGCAGGACGAGTTCTACCAGGCGCGGAAGAAGCTGGGAGACGAAACCCGGCGTCTCCCGTCCGGCGTCATCGGGCCGATGATCAATGACGAATTCTCGGATGTCACCTTTGCCCTCTTTGCCCTGAAAGCGAAAGGCGAACCGCAGCGGCAGCTGGTACGTGATGCCGAAGGCCTGCGCCAGCAGCTCCTGCACGTCCCGGGCGTAAAGAAGGTGAACATTATCGGTGAACAGGCTGAGCGGATTTACATCTCCTTCTCGCATGACCGTCTGGCGACGATGGGGCTCTCAACCCAGGATATCTTCACTGCGCTCAACAGCCAGAACGCCCTGGCCGCTGCTGGCTCCATTGAGACCCGGGGCGCGCAGATTTTTATTCGCCTCGACGGTGCTTTCGACGAATTGCAAAAGATCCGCGATACCCCCTTTGTGGCTCAGGGCAAAACCCTCAAGCTGTCCGATGTGGCCACGGTTGAACGGGGCTACGAAGATCCCCCGACGATGCTGATCCGTAATCAGCATGAGCCCGCCCTTCTGCTGGGCATTGTGATGCGTGAAGGCTGGAACGGTCTGACGCTGGGTAAAGCGCTGGATACAGAAGCGGCGAAAATTAATGAGGGCCTGCCGCTCGGCATGACCCTGACCAAAGTCACCGATCAGTCCGTGAATATCCGCTCGTCGGTCGACGAGTTTATGATCAAATTCTTCGTCGCCCTGCTGGTGGTGATGGTGGTCTGTTTTGTCAGTATGGGCTGGCGCGTGGGCGTGGTGGTGGCAGCGGCGGTCCCGCTCACGCTGGCGGTGGTCTTCGTGGTAATGGAGGCCGCAGGAATAAACTTTGACCGCGTCACGCTGGGCTCCCTGATCCTCGCGCTTGGCCTGCTGGTTGATGACGCCATTATCGCCATCGAAATGATGGTGGTGAAGATGGAAGAAGGTTACGACAGAATCAAAGCTTCCGCCTACGCCTGGAGCCACACCGCCGCGCCCATGCTGGCGGGTACGCTGGTGACGGCCATTGGCTTTATGCCGAACGGCTTTGCCCAGTCGACCGCCGGGGAATACACCAGCAACATGTTCTGGATTGTCGGCCTCGCCCTGATTGCGTCCTGGTTTGTCGCCGTGGTGTTCACGCCGTATCTGGGCGTGAAGATCCTGCCAAACATCCCGGTCGTGGAAGGTGGCCATGCCGCCATCTATAACACGCCTCGCTATAACCGTTTTCGCCAGCTGCTTGGCCGCGTTATCGCCAGAAAATGGCGGGTGGCCGGCTCGGTCGTCGCCATTTTTATCCTCGCCGTGCTTGGTATGGGGCTGGTAAAAAAACAATTTTTCCCGACCTCCGATCGCCCGGAAGTGCTGGTTGAAGTCCAGATGCCCTACGGTACCTCGATTGCGCAGACCAGCGCCGCCACCGCAAAAATTGAAGCCTGGCTAAGCAAACAGCCGGAAGCCAAAATCGTTACCGCCTATATTGGACAGGGTTCACCCCGTTTTTATCTGGCGATGGCCCCCGAGTTGCCCGATCCGTCTTTTGCCAAAGTCGTGATCCTCACAGACAGCGAGACCTCACGCGAGGCGCTCAAGTTCAGGCTCCGGCAGGCGGTTGCCAGCGGCCTTGCGCCGGAAGCCCGCGTGCGGGTAACGCAGCTGGTGTTTGGCCCGTACTCGCCCTTCCCGGTGGCCTGGCGCGTTTCAGGACCGGATGTCGCAGCCGTGCGTGGCATCGCTGATAAGGTGAAAGCCGTGCTGGAGGCAAGCCCGATGATGCGCACCGTCAACAGTGACTGGGGCTCGCGCGTGCCTGTATTACATTTCACCCTCGACCAGAACCGCCTGCAGGCGACGGGGTTAACGTCCAGTGACGTCGCCCGCCAGCTCCAGTTTCTGTTGTCCGGTGTGCCTGTTACCGCCGTACGGGAAGATATCCGTTCGGTAGAGGTGATGGGCCGCGCCGCGGGAGATATCCGCCTTGATCCGGCAAAAATTGAGGGGTTCACCCTGGTCGGCAATGCGGGACAGCGTGTTCCGCTGTCCCAAGTCGGCAAGATTGAGATCGGCATGGAAGATCCTATCCTGCGCCGTCGCGATCGCACACCGACCATTACCGTGCGGGGCGATATCGCCGACACGCTTCAGCCACCGGATGTGTCGGTTGCCATCATGAAGCAGCTCCAGCCGATTGTTGATGCGCTGCCAGCCGGGTACCGCATCGACATGGCGGGGTCGATTGAGGAATCAGGTAAAGCCACACAGGCCATGCTCCCGCTGTTCCCGATCATGATTGCCCTGACGCTGCTGATCATCATTTTGCAGGTGCGTTCCCTCTCGGCGATGGTAATGGTGTTTCTTACCGCGCCGCTGGGATTGATTGGCGTAGTCCCCACCCTGCTGATGTTTAATCAGCCGTTTGGCATCAACGCCCTGGTGGGCCTGATCGCCCTGTCAGGCATTCTTATGCGCAATACCCTGATTCTGATCGGGCAAATCGACCATAACCAGAAGGCGGGCCTCGATCTGTTCCAGGCGGTGGTTGAGGCGACGGTCCAGCGCGCGCGCCCGGTATTACTGACCGCGATGGCTGCCGTGCTGGCGTTCATTCCCCTGACGCATTCGGTGTTCTGGGGAACGCTGGCCTGGACGCTGATCGGCGGAACGTTGGGGGGAACCATCATTACGCTCGTCTTCCTGCCAGCGATGTATGCAATCTGGTTCCGGATCCGCCCTGCGGAACAAGGCGTGCAGCTCCCTGCTGAATACGTGTAAACTACCCTCAGTAATTAACTGACCCGAGGAAAACATGGTTGTTAAGCGCTTAAGAAAAGAGGATCGCCGCGTGCAGCTGCTGGAGGTGGCGCGTGGCATTGTCCGCCAGCAAGGCACGGAGGCACTGACGCTGGGTTACCTGGCGGAACGGGCCAACGTGACAAAGCCGATCCCCTACGACCACTTTGGCGATCGCGAAGGGCTGTTGATGGCGCTGTACCAGGATTACAGCGATCGGCAGTTGAAAAAATTCCGTGAAACACTGGCGGTAGACAGCAAAACGCTGGAAAAGACGATCCGCTTTTTCAGCGCCGCCTATATCGATTGCGCCATCACCGCGGGGCCCGAAACCGGCCCCATCGCCGCGGCGCTGTCCGGGTCCCACGCGCTGCAGACCTTCCGGGAAGCGTGCGTGGCAGAGTGTGCGGACTGCCTGCGCACCGCACTTTCTCCTTTTGTCGTGCTCAAAGGTGTCCAGGGGGAAGCGGTGCTGACGGCCATTTTGGGTGCTGCGGACGCGCTCAGCGCCGCCGCAGGGAGCGGTGCGCTCGCCCGAAATGTTGCGGAAGATATGCTCAGCGGCGCCATGTCCGGCGTGCTGGAGACCTACGCGAAAAGCACAAAATGATCGTAGCAGGCAGATTGACAGGTAAGTTACCAATAGTAATATAGGGGGCAATTCACTCCCTGCTGAGGTTGCTATGTCTGCTAAAGATGTCATCAAAAATGCGCTGATCGTGACGACTCACCCTGTCGAAAACTCGTTGTCTCATTCACTGGCCGATCGCATTGCCGGACAGCTTCGCGAACAAGGCACGCAGGTTGAAAGGGCTGACCTGCATGCCGAAGGTTTTAATCCGGCCATGTCGCGCGCCGATCTGGATTTTTATCATGGCGAACCCGGCGCCCTCCCCGACGATATTCTGCGCGAGCAGCAGCGCGTCGAGCGAGCGGATATGCTGGTGTTTGTCTTTCCGGTGTACTGGTGGTCAGTTCCCGCGCTGTTGAAAGGCTGGTTCGATCGCGTATTAACCCTGAACTGGGCGTATAAGGTAGCCGACGACGGCCGGATTGTGGGCAACTTAAGGGATGTTCCCGTCCGCCTGATTGCCACTGGCGGCAGCGATCTCACCGGATTTGATAAACACGGCTATACGACAGCGATTCAGACGCAGATCATCGAAGGCGTATTTGGCTTCTGCGGGTTGAAGAACGTCACGCTCGATATTCTCTACCAGGCCGATACGGCAACACCTGCTCAGGTTGAGGATTTTCTGCAAGGACTCAATATTGCTGATTAATATCAGCCTGTGATTGAAATTTCCCGGCGCATCTTATCGCGCGCCGGGCACAGATGAGACCCCTTACAGGATAAAACCCCCATCACCCACTTGCGCCTGCGCGTACCATTGCATCAGCTTTTCGGTGCCGGGTGCGTTTTCAGCAGGTGCCCATGGGGCAAAATCAGGCCCGGCAACAGGCTGATATCCGCCGTGTTTAACCTCAAAAATAACGCCACCTTTATCCAGTGACAGCACGGCATGCCAGGTGCCCGCCTCCATCTCCAGCACCTTGCACGCGTCACCCAACACCACGCGTTGAGTCACGTTACCGTTGTCATCAAAATTCAGCACCAGAAAGCGGCCACTTAGCGCTGTCAGTAATTCAAAGGTATGCGGGTGGCGATGCGGGCGAACATAGGTGCCAGGCTCCATGGCAATGGCCAGGCGCTGAACCGGGTCGCTCAGTTCAGGGTGTAAATTACGATGCGCACGTAAGCGAGGGGAATTGGCGGCCTGCTCGCTCTGTTGCTGCAGATCGCTGAAAGTAATTTGTTTCATATACACCTTTGTGAATGGGGTCAGCTGACGGCACCCCGAGTGCCGCAAGGCGTTATACCATTCTGAACAGACTGTGGGCTACGGCATTTGTGAAACAAAACGCTGCCTGAGTTATCGGCCTGGAGGCTGAAAATGGCCTCAAAGAAGGGTGACGGACTCATCCAGCCAGCCGGGAAGATGATCCCTGTACCAGTTAAGGTAGATATTCAGATCAGGCTTTTTCCTTTCGTGCAGTAATAACACGACTTCAGTGACAATCCATGCTTTGGCGATAGTGATTTCTCTGGCTAACCTGTCTGCAAGGCAATGAGCAGTAAATAAACAGTAGCGTTCGGCAAGCTGCAAAATGCTTTGTCTTGTACCCATCCCTTTCACCAGCGGAGCAAGGTCGATAGCCGGACTGCCCGTGCCGAACCTTTCCCAGTCAAAAAGGATCACATCGCCGTTTTCTCTTCTGCCCCAGTTACCCGCATTCGTATCACCTGAAATCAAACATTCCTGATTAAACAAAACGCTGCCCGCCTGGTGAAAATAACGCAACTGCCGCTCAATGCGGACGGGTAATTCCAGAAGAGACAGCGATCTTTCAAGCGATGACTCAGGCCAGCTATGGGGGTGATAAATCCATGCGGGGTCGGCAGGATAATCGTGAAGGCGTGAAAGTCGTCTCAATATTTCGTCAGCAGTAACCTCATCCTGGGAGATCTTATGCGGAACGTACTCGAGCCTCAGGACGTGTTGATGAGGATCTGAGTGCAACAGTCGAGGTGATTCAACAGCCCTCTTGAGTGGCTCCGCCGCACGCTCATAAAAGCAGTATTCAACATCACTAACAGGGCTTTTTTCAATTATCTGATTGCCATGTTGATCCGTCAAAAGGCGTACCTTTGCAGCGCCCATTTTGGATAAGTTGTCGGTAGACATACCGTCCTCATTCGATACGTTCGGTTTCTGGTCGTAAGTATAGCGTGATGGGGTAAATAAGATGTTGAGTAAAACTCACACTGACGCTCACTATTTATCGTTTTTCAAACGTAATCACGTTAAATACCATCAGGTCATCATCCCTTTAAAATTATAAATATCACTCTGCCTGTATGGAGCACCTATGACACTCGATGTTTTACTCCCGGTCATGAAAATTATCGCGCCGCATAAAAATAATATCGCTGAAAGCTTACATGACTTAATTAAAATACTGTCAGCAGAAAAAGAACATTCCGAAGCGCTGTCACCCTTTATTCATCGACTGCATCTGCTCTCTTTCGCCCAGAGCGCGCCGGGTAACGCCGAGGCGCTGCTCGCGGCGCATCTGCCAAAAGAAGATGGGCTCCTTCCGCTGCTTGACTTCGCGGACTGGCCCCGGGTGCGTTACGCCACATCAGGTGAAGTACAGACGCCTGAGTCTGAGGCGTACTTCCAGAAAATAACAACGGCTGCCAATCTGTTACGTTCAGCATTGATTGATGCTGAGCGCGAAAAAGGTACGCCTGCGCTTTATATTATCGATAAATTGCTTAATCTGAACAGCGCGCTGCCGGAAAGATATAAACAAATGGCAAATATTCCCTACGCCTGATGTTATGCCTGTGGCCGTCCTTTTTGACAGGTGACGCTGCGCTTACCCGGACTCTGTTGTAGGCCCGTGCAAGCGTAGCGCCGCCGGGCGAAGGTGACTATTCAACGTTCAGACAGACAATATCCAGAGCAGGAACCACCGGCGTATGGAGGTTAAGCCAGTCCCGCAGGCGTTCGATACTGTGTGTTCTGATGGAATTTTTCGGCCAGACAAGATAATAGCCGTCGCCTGTGTCGATGGCTTCCCTGAAGGGTAATGCAAGCAGTCCGCTTTTCAGGGCTTCCAGCGTGAGCCGAAGATCGGCCATCGCAATACCATGCCCGTGCATGGCGGCAAGACTTCCCTGCTCCAGGGTGTCGAACACGATCCCGCCACTCATGTCGAGCCCCGGATATAACCCGGTCCTTTTCAGCCAGCGTTTCCAGTCCCGTCTGTCCGGAGAGGGATGGATAAGATCGCACTGCGAAAGCTGGTGCCGGGCAGACTCCAGCAAAGACGGCGTACACACCGGAATGAGCCATTCGCTGAAAAGCAACCGACTCTCCGTTGACTCGCCAAAGTAGCCATTGCCGAGGAGGATTGCGCAATCATACGGCTCGCGGCTGAAGTCCACGGTGTCAAAGTCCATCCAGACGCTGGCGATTTCAACTTTAGGTTTTGCATGGTTCTCGCGAAAGGATTTGAGGACATTCAGAAGCCAACGCATCGTCAGGGTGCTGGGCGCTTTAAGGCGCAACAGATGATTTTCACTTCGGAATGCGCGACAGGCCCACTCGATATTCGAGAAACTTTCGCTAAGCTGTCCTGCCAGGATACGCCCGGCGTCGCTGACCTCGACTCTCGGCCCCTGCCGTTTAAAGAGCTCACAGTCAAACCACGTTTCAAGCGTCCGGACATGCCTGCTGACCGCACCCGGTGTGATATTGAGCACTTCAGCAGCTTTGCTGAAGGAGTTCAGCCGCGCGGCTACTTCAAAAGCGCGCAGGGCATACAGCGGAGGTAAGGACATAATTTCCCTTTAAGTGACGAATATTCATCGCGTTATTCTTTCAGCTAATAACCGTTGGGCGGTTACTCACGAGATTAATGTGTCCGATCTTTTCGCCGGGTACAACACCTGTATTCACAAGATTATATTTCGCTTAAGTTCAGACACGAAAAAAAATACCAAAACTGGCAGTTGATTCTTATTTGTATGACTTTTAAGATTTGTCTGCAACTCATTGATTAATTTGATTTAGGGAAATAAAAATGACAAATAAAGTCGTTGCGGGAATGATGATGGCCGCGTTTTCAGGGGCAGTATATGCAGGACCAGCACAAGTCACTCCGGATTTTTCACCAGAGAGTTTAACGGTTTCAGCCTCTGCAGGGATGCTGAGCGGAAAATCTCACGAGATGGTTTATGACGAAGTGACAGGAAGAAAAATTAGCCAACTGGACTGGAAAATTAAAAATGTCGCCATTCTGAAAGGCGATATTTCCTGGGATGCTTACTCCTTTTTGACACTGAACGCTCGCGGCTGGACATCCCTCGCATCAGGCTCTGGTCATATGGATGACTATGACTGGATGAATGCAAAACAATCCTCCTGGACAGACCATTCGAGCCATCCAGCGACGAACGTTAACTATGCCAATGAATACGATCTCAACGTAAAAGGTTGGATCTTCCAGGGCGATAATTATAAAGCGGGTGTTACCGCAGGTTATCAGGAAACCCGCTTCAGCTGGACGGCGACTGGCGGTACTTACAATTACGATAACGGCACCTATAAAGGGAACTTCCCGGCAGGCGAACGCGGCATTGGTTATAGCCAGCGTTTCTCCATGCCGTATATTGGTCTTGCAGGACAGTACCGATTTAATGACTTTGAGTTTAATGCCCTGTTTAAATTCAGTGACTGGGTCCGTGCGCATGATAACGACGAGCACTATATGCGCGATCTGACCTTCCGTGAGAAAACTAGCGATTCCCGCTATTATGGCGCATCCGTCGATGCCGGGTATTATGTCACTCCGCATGCCAAAGTATTTGCTGAATTTACCTATAGCAGCTACGAAGAAGGTAAAGGCGGTACGCAGATCATTGATACCAACACCGGGCAGTCCGGCTCTATTGATGGGGACGCTGCGGGTATTTCTAACCACAACTATACCATTACAGCGGGTCTGCAATATCGCTTCTAATCCAGGCCGAATGTTAATACAGTTCAGGCCCCTGATGGGGCCTTTTCTGCGCTAACCTCGCATGTCAAAGCCGGATTTTTGAAAATCTCTGTAGACTTCCGGATTGTTGAAGGCCGGGAATGTGGCTTTTTGGGCTGCTGATTTTAGCGCTTCGCACCAGGCTTTATTGCCGTCGCTGGTTGAGATATTTAAAGCCGTGCCATCCTGAGCAAATTCAATATGTAACCGGCATTTTTTCCCTTTCCACTTTTGCGGCTCGTCAATTTTGTCTTCTATTGCCGCCTTGATCGCCCGTGCCTGCGCCCCCCATTCATCCTGATCGTCCCAGCGTCCGGAACCACAAGACCCCGTTGCCGTGGTCTTATGGCACCCGGAAGGATGTAACGGCGCGCATCCCGCAGCCAGGCTCGCCACAATGGCCAGCATCACGATTTTCTTTACTGTGTCAGACACGCCCACGTCTTGCTCCTTAAATCCATTTAAACCTCAACAGTGTTGGCCTATTCTTTCGTAACTGGTGGTCGCTACTCAACTACTAATAATTAGCCTGTCAGTGCGGCACGGATCGCCGATTCCATTTTCTCGGGCGTGGTCATCGGTGCAAAACGTTTGAGCGGTTTACCGTTGCGTCCAATCAGGAATTTCGTAAAGTTCCACTTGATCCGCCCACCCAGCACGCCGGGCAATTCCTCTTTCAGGTAACGAAACAGCGGGTGCGCAGCGGCGCCATTGACCTCTATTTTCTCGAATATCGGAAAACTGACACCGTAGTTTATGTGGCAGATTCTTGAGATGTCTTCGGCGCCGCCGGGTTCCTGTTTACCGAACTGATTACAGGGAAAGCCAAGCACCACAAATCCCTGAGGAGCGTATTTCTTGTATAACGCTTCAAGAGCAGCGTACTGCGGCGTAAAGCCGCACAGGCTAGCCGTATTCACGACCAGCACCACCTTACCCTCATAGTCGGCCATAGCGACCGGTCGGCCATCCAGGCGGGTGGCTGAAAATTGATAAAAATGCGTCATACTGGCAACCTCAAAGCGGAATGTATTCACCCTCAACATTACCACATAGCACGTGATTCGGATCTTTACAGCCACAGAGCGACATTGAGGATTAAACTATCTATACGCCGTTATATAAGTCCCAATAAAATGAGTCTTTCAGCCGTTAATACTCAAGGATGATTGAAAATTTGCGTCACATGGAACCCCTCAGGTAAATGAGGTACGGGATGAGGTAATAAAGGATCAAAATACACACCTTCGTAGCAGGCAATCCAGTGGCGAGCCCCACTCGTAACATTATCCCAGCGGCCATGAAATATACCATTAATTTTCGGTTCACTGGCCCCGTCATGTTTTATAAACGAAATATTCTCCAGTCCGATATAAAGCAAAAATCGTTTCATTTGCGCAAGATTGACACGTTTATATTTATCACAGAAACCTTTTTCCATTGCAATGTGTAACGTTTCTTCATAAGTTTTTTGAAGTAAACGGGCCATAACAGCAATACCACACCCTTCGTGCTGATAAGGTTGTTGGACATGCTTATAAGTCATTTTCATCGGAATCATCCATTTTTTATTTTCAGGAATTACGTTTAATCCACAGATTATTATCGGCCCCCTGAAGCGTTTCTTGATAACAATAGCGCGTTGCGATGTAAGACTGGTTAAGAAACCATCTTCGCCGACTCAACCAGCGGTTAAATTTCAGCAATGGATTGCCTGGGGACAGGTGTATGAGTAAAATCCAATCTTTCGGGTAAAGAAAATGACTGTTGCTGATTCACTTCTCACTTTCTCCTTCGCTGCACTCCTGCTCACTCTCACGCCTGGCCTGGATACGGCTCTGATTCTTCGAACGGCCTGCGCTGAAGGGGGACGAAAAGCTATTCACACTGCGCTTGGCATCGATGCTGGCTGTTTTATATGGGGAGCGCTGGTCGCTTTGGGGCTTGGCGCTCTGCTGGCCGTTTCTGAGCTGGCTTACACCGTGCTGAAAATTTGTGGTGCAGCCTATTTAAGCTGGCTGGGCTTACAGCTGCTGGTACGTCCCCGATCGTCTTTCGGTCTCAGCGACGGCAACCATGCTTCTCATGGGAACTGGTTTATGAGAGGGATGATGGGTAATGTGCTCAACCCCAAAATGGGTATTTTCTATGTCTCTTTTTTGCCTCAGTTTATACCTGCCGGTCACTCTCCTTTACTCTGGACGTTTTTGCTGGTCAGTATCCACGTGACAATCGGCACGATATGGTCAGTGACGCTTATTTTATCGACGCATTTTGCGTCAGGCATCCTGAAGAGAAGTGGCGTGATCAAGGTTATGGACAGGGCAACAGGAGGCTTGTTTTTGTGCTTCGCGGCTAAACTGGCGCTAAGCACAAGATAAGTCTCTTTCGTCCGCTTCTGCCGCGAAGCGGACCTCCCCCTACACCGACGACTTCGGCCGTAAATTCTCATCAAACGTCAGCCGTTTCCGCTCTGGCTCAACCTCACGCAGCGGCTCCACCTGATGCATCGTCAGTTTGCAGCGTTCCACCAGCACCTGATACTCCCGCGTGCCCTGCTGCTTCCAGGCCAGCTCCTGCTCGCTCAGCTCACGGATCGCTTTTGCCGGGCTACCGATGATCAAATGGTTGGCGGGCATCTCCGCTTTCGCCTTCACGAACGCCGCGGCGCCGACGATGCTGTTCTCGCCAATGACGGCGCCGTCCATCACCACCGCGTTCATGCCCACCAGCGCATTGCGGCGGACCACACAGCCGTGAAGGATCGCACTGTGGCCAATATGCCCGTCCTCTTCCACCACCGTGTCCTGCTCCGGGAAACCGTGCATGACGCAGTTATCCTGAATGTTCGCCCCGTCTTTCACCACGATACGGCCGAAATCACCGCGCAGGCTGGCATTGGGGCCGACATAAACACCTTTGCCCAGAATCACGTCGCCAATCAGCACCGCCGTTGGGTGTACATAGCTCTCGTCCGGCACCACCGGCGTCAGACCGTCAATTTGATAAACTGGCATCCTCACTCCTTATGCGCTTGTCAAACCGCCAAAGCGTTGATAGTAGAGCGTGCCGGGCACAGGCAGTTCGCCGACGGAGGTTTCGCCCTTCTCGCTGACAAACGCCAGCGCCCCCGGTGCCACACGCTGATAAATATTGATGCAGAGCTGTCGGGCGCTTTGCCCGGCCCAGTGCGCAGGCAGTAACTCCTCCGGCAGCAGCGGGTCTTTCAGCACCACACGACGATAAAAGTGGATCAGTAACAGCTGGATCTGGAAGCAGCGTTCCGGCGTCAGCTCTTCCGGCGTGGCCTCTTTCAGCAGCGGCAGCAGCGGGCGGAACGAGCTGATAAACGTCTCGTACATCGCGTTTTGCTCGGTCAACTGCCAGCACTCCTCGACCCGGGAACGCAGCGCGGCGCGGGAGAGCGCCAGCGGCGAGTGGGCTTCGAAGAAGATCACGTTTTCTGCCACGCCGGCATCGTGTAGCAGGGACTGCACATCCGCCAGATGCTGCGACGGCGAGGCCATCAGGCTCGGCGCCAGCGTGCCAAACCCCTGCCAGATAAGCTGTTTTTTAACGTCGGCGAGGGTGTTTTTATCCAGCCCCTCGGAGAGCAGCAGTAACCATTTACCATCCCAGGCGGGCAGTTCCGCGCGGTAGATCTTATTCTCCGCGCGACGCGTCAGGCGCAGCCCTTTATCACTCAGGCGGTAAAAGCTGCGCCTCCCGATGCGCGAGACGTCGAGCCAGCCCTCTTTGTTGAGGCGGAACAGCGCGGTACGCACGAAGCGTTCACCAAACCCCAGCCCTTCCAGCAGGGCGGCCAGACTACCGAGCCAAATCTCACCGCCGCGATGGGAAAGCGCGTCACCGTATAACGAGGAAATAAGGGATGTCCCGCTGACTGGAACAGAGCTGACCGCGTGCTGGATAAAGGCGTCGAGTTTATTCATGTGATTCATTCTGTTGTTATTTTTGTCCTGGATGAATCATAGCATACCAATCTGGCATCGACCCTCACCCTAACCCTCTCCCAAAGGGAGAGGGAACTTAATACACCCTCTCCCTTTGGGAGAGGGCTGGGGTGAGGGAAATTTAACCGTTGGCTGCCACTTTACGCAAATCAAACACCCGGCAGGCTTTGCCCTCTGAGCGCGGGATACTGCCGCAGTTCACGATCGTCACGTCGGTGGAAATCCCCACCATCGACTTAATGCGGTGACGCAACTGGTGACACACCTGGCAACGCTGCTCGTGCGTTAGCGTCAGGCTGCTCTCTTTTAGCTCCACCTTAACGGAAAGTGAATCAAGATGCCCGCAACGGTTGACCTCCAGCTGGTAGTGCGGAGAGAGGTGTTCAAACTTCACAATCTCCTCTTCCAGCTGTGACGGGAAGACGTTAACGCCGCGGATGATCAGCATATCGTCACTGCGGCCGCTGATGCGGTCCATGCGGCGCATGCTGCGCGCCGTCGCCGGCAGCAGACGCGTCAGGTCGCGGGTGCGGTAGCGGATCACCGGCAGCGCCTCTTTGGTCAGCGTGGTGAACAGCAGTTCGCCCTGCTCGCCGTCATCCAGCGGCGTGCCGTCGTTCGGGTTGACGATTTCCGGATAGAAGTGATCTTCCCAGATGGTCGGGCCGTCAACGGTTTCGATACACTCCATCGCCACCCCGGGTCCCATGACCTCCGAGAGGCCATAGATGTCCAGCGCCGTGATGCCTAAGCGTTTCTCAATTTCGTGGCGCATCGCCTGGGTCCACGGCTCGGCGCCGAAGACACCCACGCGCAGGGAACAACTGCTGGCATCGCCGCCCATCTGCCGCTCCAGCTCCTCAATCAGGTTGAGGCAGTAGGAGGGCGTCACCATGATCATATCCGGCTGGAAATCACGGATCAGCTGCGCCTGTTTCTCCGTCTGGCCGCCGGACATCGGGATCACCGTCGCCCCTAAGCGCTCGGCACCATAGTGTGCCCCCAGCCCGCCGGTAAACAGGCCATAGCCATACGCCACGTGAATTTTGTCCTTCGCGCTGCCGCCCGCGGCGCGCAGGGAACGGGCCACCAGATTGGCCCAGTTGTCAATGTCGCCTTGCGTGTAGCCGACAACGGTCGGTTTGCCGGTGGTACCGGATGAGGCGTGAATACGCACCACCTGCTCCATCGGCACGGCAAAAGTATCGAATGGGTAGTTATCCCGCAGGTCCTGCTTGGTGGTGCACGGGAATTTACGGATATCCGCCAGCTCTTTGAAATCGTCAGGGTGAACGCCCGCGGCGTCAAACTTGCGTTTGTACATCGGCACGTTGTTATAGGCGTGATGCAGCGTCCATTTCAGACGCTCGGTCTGCAGCGCCTGTAACTCGTCAATGGAGGCCGTCTCAATCGGATCAAGCTTTGTTGTATTTGTCGTTGTCATTGCAGGGTACTCACATTGAAAATTTGATCAAACACGCTCAAGGATCATGGCAATGCCCTGACCCACACCGATGCACATCGTACACAGCGCGTACCGCCCGCCGCGTCGATGCAGTTCATTGCTGGCTGCCAGCGCCAGCCTGGCCCCGCTCATTCCGAGCGGGTGACCCAGCGCAATCGCCCCACCGTTTGGGTTAACGTGCGCGGCATCATCCGGCAGTCCCAGCTGACGCAGCACGCCCAGCGCCTGGGAGGCGAAAGCTTCGTTAAGTTCGATAACGTCCATATCGTTAATACTGAGTCCGGCACGCTCCAGTACCTTGCGGGTGGCAGGTACCGGGCCTAATCCCATCAGTCGTGGCGCCACGCCGGCCGTTGCCATCGCCACGATCCGCGTGCGCGGGACTAACCCCTGCGCCAGCGCCGTCTGCTCGCTGGCAACGATCAGCGCCGCCGCGCCGTCGTTGACGCCGGAGGCATTGCCCGCCGTGACCACGCCGTTCTGACGGAACGGCGTTTTCAGTGCGGCCAGCTGTTCAAGCGTGGTGTCCGCACGCGGATGTTCATCCACGCTGAATTCGGTGACCGCGCCCTTTTTACCCGCGACCTGCACCGGCACGATCTCCTGCGCCAGAATGCCGTTCTGCTGCGCCTGTGCGGTACGCTGCTGGCTGCGCAGCGCAAAAGCGTCCTGATCGGCACGACTGATATTTAACAGTTCAGCTACATTCTCTGCCGTTTCCGGCATACTGTCCGTTCCGAAGTGCTGATGCATGAGCGGATTCACAAATCGCCAGCCGATGGTGGTATCAAAGATCTCCGCCTGACGCTGAAACGCGGCGGTGGCTTTGCCCATCACAAACGGCGCACGGGACATCGACTCCACGCCGCCCGCAATCAGCAGATCGCCGTCACCCGCTTTGATGGCGCGTGCGGCAAAACCAATCGCGTCCAGCCCGGAGCCGCACAGGCGGTTGATGGTGGTCCCGGAGACCGTTTGCGGCAGCCCGGCCAGCAGTGCCGACATACGCGCCACGTTGCGGTTATCTTCCCCCGCCTGGTTGGCGCAGCCGAAGATCACATCATCTATCCGCTCGAGGTCGAGCTGCGGGTAGCGGGCCAGCAGCGCACGCAGCGGCACGGCACCGAGATCGTCGGTCCTTACCGTGGAAAGCGCGCCGCCGTAGCGCCCCACCGGGGTTCGAACGCCATCACAAATAAATGCATCACCCATCAGGCCTCTCCTGTCACACTGCCGCCGATGCGGTGAGATTTCCCGCGAAAAAGGGCGACGGTTTTCTGTTGTTGATTTTGGATCTCAATGTCATACACGCCCGTCAGCTTGCCCTGATGCTTCACCCGCGCGGTGGCGGTAAGCGTGTCCCCGGCAAAGCCCGGACGCAGAAAATCAATCGAGCAGCCTGAGGCCACCGCTGCCAGCCCCTGGCTGTTGCAGGCGTAGGCAAAGGCGGTGTCTGCCAGCGAAAACAGCTGTCCGCCATGGCAGGTGTTGTGCCCGTTGAGCATCTGCGGGGTGATGGTCATGGTCACCACCGCGTAGCCCTCGTCCATCTCGACAATGTCCATCCCCATCGCCTGCGCGCAGGCGTCCCGTTCGTACATGGCGCGGGCGTTGTGCCAGGCGTTATGACTCATAGCTACTCTCCAGAAGCGCGCGCTGGCGCAGCAGTGAACAGGGGCGATAGCGTTCCTCTCCGTAATGGCGCTGCAGGTTCTCCAGCAGCGTCAGCAGGCGCTGCCAGCCCAGTCGTTCCCCCCAGGCGATCGGGCCGCTCGGGTAGTTGACGCCAAGACGCATGGCGGTATCGATATCCTTCTCGCTGGCCACCCCTTTTTGCAGGGCATCCAGCGCTTCATTGGCAATCATCGCCACCGTGCGCCAGATCAACAGGCCAGGATAATCGGCGATTTGCACCACCCGTTTTCCCTGCTGTTGCAGGTAGCGGATGACTTTTTGTGTCGAGGTCAGGGGGTTGCTGGCGGCGGCCGCAATCACCGCCACGTCGCCTTCAATGCGGTCCACCACCACCACCGGGCCGCTCAGGCGTAACGCCAGCGCCTGCGCGGTTTCCCCCTGCGTTTCGATGAGATACACATCATCAATTTTTGTGACACCGTCACGTTCTTTCTCGACGCGCATCGGGCTGTAGCTGTCATCTACGGTCTCAATCCACTGTACGGTGGGTTTGTCACCCTGCCAGTCGTAAACGCCCTTCCCGCTCTTTTTGCCCAGCCTTCCAGCCAGCACCAGCTCCTGCTGCACCAGTGAGGGCAGAAAACGCCGCTCCTGCCAGAAGGCGTTAAATACCGAGCAGGTCACCGCAAAATTAACGTCCTGACCAATCATGTCGGTCAGCTCCAGCGGACCCATCGGGAAACCGCCGCCTTCGCGCAGGGCAGCGTCAATCACCTCCGGTGCTGCCACATGCTCTTCCAGCGCGCGCCAGGCTTCGGAATAGAACGGACGCGCGACGCGGTTGACGATGAACCCCGGCGTTGACTGGCAGCGAACCGGCTGTTTCCCCCAGTTGAGCGCCAGCTCGCACAGCGCGTCGGCCACTTCCGGGGAGGTCGCCAGCCCGCTGACCACTTCCACCAGCTTCATCACCGGCGCCGGGTTAAAAAAATGCAGCCCCGCGACGCGTTCCGGGTGGTGTACATCCGCCGCGATTGCCGTGATCGAAATGGAAGAGGTGTTGCTGGTCAGTACCGTCTGCGCCGGGCAGATCTCAGCCAGCCGGACAAACAGTGCTTTTTTCACCTCAAGACGCTCAGAAGCGGCCTCTATCACCAGCTCCGCCATAGAGAGCGCGCTGATATCAGTGACCGGGAGCAGCCGGGCGAGGATCTGTCCGCTGGCGTCCGCAGAGAGTTTGCCGCGCGTGACCCGGGAAGCCAGACGCTGGCGGATCCCCTCAATGGCGCGTGAAATCGCATCGGCGGAGATGTCGTAAATCAGCACCTGATGGCCGTGGCTGGCAGCAACCTCGGCGATGCCGGCACCCATCGTGCCGCTGCCAATCACGGCGACAGTCCGTATGTTCAACATCTTATTTCCCCGTAAAGTGTGGCGCGCGCTTCGCCAGGAAGGCGCTGACGCCCTCGCGATAGTCGTCGCTGCGCCCGGCCAGACGTTGATAGTCGCGCTCGAGATCGAGTTGAGCGTCCAGGGTGTTGGTTTCCGCGGCATTGATCGCCTGCTTTATCAGCCCCAGCCCGAAGGTTGGCTGCGACGCAAAGTGCAGCGCCATCTGCTGCGCGGTCGCGGAGAGCTGTTCGTCATCCACCACCTGCCAGATCATCCCCCAGGCCTGCGCCTGTTCGGCGCTCAGCTTGTCACCGAGCAGCGCCAGTCCCATGGCACGGGCGCGTCCGGCTACCCGCGGCAGCAGCCAGGTGCCACCGCAGTCCGGGACTAACCCGAGCTTACTGAAGGCCATCACAAAACTGGCGGAACGCGCCGCAATCACCATGTCGCACCCGAGCGCCAGCGTGGCTCCGGCACCGGCCGCCACGCCGTTGACCGCGCAGATGACCGGCTTCGGCAGTTTTGCCAGGCGACGAACCAGCGGGTTGTAAAAGGTTTCAACGGACATTCCCAGATCCGGCGCCGGGCCGTTGGGGTCGACATTACGGTCATTCAGATCCTGACCGGCACAGAAACCGCGTCCGGCGCCGGTGATCAGCAGGCAGCGAACGGTGTCATCACGCTCAGCCTGTTTCAGGCACTCGGCGAGTTGCTGATGCATTACGTCATTAAAGCTGTTCAGACGCTCCGGACGGTTCAGCGTAAGGGTCATTACGCCCTGTTCTACATGACTGAGAATAAATTCCACAATTAGCGTCCTTTAAAGTCGGGGGTGCGTTTTTG
This sequence comes from Enterobacter sp. BIDMC92, assembly GCF_001030225.1. NCBI lineage: Bacteria > Pseudomonadati > Pseudomonadota > Gammaproteobacteria > Enterobacterales > Enterobacteriaceae > Enterobacter > Enterobacter sp. BIDMC92. The sequence continues at coordinate 2,214,127 of NZ_KQ087598.1, read as the reverse complement.
TAAGAAGGCGTCGATGCCTTCCCGGCGGTCTTCAGTGGCAGAGAGCAGCGTAAACAGCTGACGCTCCTGGGCCAGCCCGGCCTGCAGCGGCACCTCCTGAGACTGGCGCAGCGCCTGTTTCGCCGCCTGCAGTGCCAGCGGCGAGTGGCGCGCCATCAGGCTCGCCTGCTTCAGGGCATACTCCAGCGTCAGCGCGGCCGGGAAAACATCACTGACCAGCCCGGCGCTCAGCGCCTGCTCTGCGGAAATGCTCTCGCCGGTCAGCACCATTTTGCTGGCCAGCGATTTACCGACGCAGCGGATAAGACGCTGGGTACCGCCCGCGCCGGGCATAATGCCGAGCGTGATTTCCGGCAGGCCAAAACGGGCGTTGTCACCGGCAATCACCACGTCGCACAGCAGCGCCAGCTCGCAGCCCGCTCCCAGCGCGAAGCCGTTCACGGCGGCGATCAGCGGTTTAGGAAAAGCGTTGATACGTGCCCACAACTGCGGGCGAATATCGTTCAGGGTGGCAGGCAGGTCTTTCTCCGCCATTTCGTTGAGATCCGCCCCGGCGGCAAAGCAGCGCTCGTTGCCGTAAATCACGCAGACGGTGACCCCGGTATCCGCTGCGGCGGCCTCAAGCTGCTCCGCCAGCTGCGTTAGCAGCGCATTGTTGAGCGCGTTGTGCGCCGCCGGACGGTTCAGCGTCAGCTGCAGCACGCGGCCATGACGGGTGACAGTCAGTTCGCTCATGCCATCCCCTTCGCGTCAAAATCCACGATCACGTCAGCGGTGAGCGGCAACGACTGGCAGCTCAGCACATACCCGGCGGCCAGCTCGTCCGGCTCCAGGCTGTAGTTGGTCGCCATGTCCACCTTCCCGCGCAACACTTTGCATTTACAGGTGGCGCACACGCCGCCCTTGCAGGCATACGGGAGATCCGCCCCCTGACGCAGGGCGGCATCAAGTATGCTTTCGTCGTCCGCCGTCAGGGTGATTTCACGGTCGCGTCCGTCCTGGCGTACGGTCACTTTCTGGCCTTCTGCCTGCACGTGCACCGCGCGTTTAACAGTGGTTCCGGCGGTATTAAAGCGCTCAAGATGAATCGATTTATCCGGCATTCCCAGCGCCTTCAGCGCGGCTTCGGCGTCGTCCATCATCGCCGACGGGCCGCAGATAAACGCTTCGTCATACTGGCGGAAGTTGATCAGGTTTTTTGCCAGCGCCTGCAGCTTTTCCCCGTCGATGCGGCCATAAAGCAGGTCGCTGTCCAGACGCTCCTGGCTGAAAATGGAGACCAGCTGCAGCCGCTGCGGGTATTTGTCCTTCAGGTCCGCCAGCGCCTGGCGGAACATCATGCTCTGGCTGCTGCGGTTGCCGTAAATCAGCGTGAAATGGCTGTTAGGTTCGGTCGCCAGCGTCGCGGAGATAATCGCCAGCATCGGGGTGATCCCGGAGCCTGCCGCAATCGCCAGATAGTGCCCCTCGCGCCCTGCCTGGGGCTGGTAGCCAAACTGTCCCTGGGGAACCATCACCTCCAGCGCCATACCCGCTTTGATCTCGTCCCGGGCATAGCGGGAAAAGCGACCGCCTTCGATGGCTTTAACCGCCACGCTGATCTCGCCCGGAGCGCTACTCCGGCAGATGGAGTAGCAACGGCGCAGCTCATCCCCGCCCAGCGTCGTTTTCAGGGTCAGGTGCTGGCCGGGACGAAAGCGGTAGGCTTCCTGCAGCGCCTGCGGCACCGCGAACGTGATGGTCACCGCGTCGCGGGTTTCGGGTTCCACTTTTGCCACTGTTAATGAATGAAACGTTGTCATGGCAGCCTCAAATACATTTGAAATAGTCGAAGGGCTCACGGCAGGCATTGCAGCGGTAGAGCGCTTTGCACGCCGTCGAACCAAATTCACTGATAAGCGAGGTGTCGGTGCTGGCGCAGCGCGGACAGCTCACCCCGGCCGGCGCGTGCGCGTGACAGCTATGGCCCACGGGCGGGCTGATACCGTATGCCCGCAGGCGCTCGCGCGCGTCGGGGGTCATCCAGTCGGTGGTCCAGGCGGGTTCAAGCTGGAGCACGATATGCACCGGGGTAAAGCCATGGGCGGTCATCGCGTCGCGGATCGCCCCCAGCAGATGTTCCGTTGCCGGACACCCTGAGTAGGTGGGCGTGAAGCCAATAACCCAGCCTTCACCCTGCGCCTTCACGCTGCGCACCATGCCTAAATCGGTGATGGTGAGTACCGGCACTTCCGGGTCCGGGATCTGGCTTAACAGCGCCCAGATTTGCGGAATTTGCGCAGGCGCAATGTCGACGAGGCGTTGCATAGCGTTCTCCTTTACCACTGCTGACCGGGATACGCGCGCTGGAGATACTGCATTTCCGCCAGCATCGGACCGAGATGTTCGGTATGCAGCCCTTTCTTGCCCCCGGTGCGGTACGCCACCTCTTCGGGCACCCGCAGGCAGGCTTCATTCAGACCGGCAAAGACTTCGCTTTCCCACGGCTGACGCAGCGTGCGCGGGTCAACCGCCACGCCGGCGTCAATCAATTCCAGCTCGACGTCATCCGCCTCAAACAGCTCCGCCGTAAAACGCCACAGGTTGTCGATGGCCTGCTGCATTTTTTGCGCGGAGGTTTCGGTGCCGTCGCCCAGCCGCACCAGCCAGCCGCGGCTAAAGCGCAGGTGGTAGCGTGCCTCTTTAATCGCTTTGGCGGCGATGGCGGCAAGCTGGCTGTCGTGGCTTTGGGTCAGGCGTTCGTACAGCGCGACGTTCCAGGCATCCATCAGATACTGGCGGGCAATCGTGTCGGCGAAGCTGCCGTTCGGCTGTTCCACCAGCAGAAGATTGCGGAACTGGCGCTCGTCACGACCAAACGCCAGCGTGTCTTCATCGCCCTGTCCTTCCAGCCCGGCGGCATAGCTCAGGAAATTGCGCGCCTGGCCCAGCAGGTCAAGCCCGATATTGGCGAGCGCGAGGTCAATCTCCAGCTCCGGGGCGTGGCCACACCAGGCGCCCAGACGCTGGGAGAGCACCAGACCGTTGTCGCCCAGACGCAGGGCATAGGCAGTCACTGAATTCATTCTTTGCCTCACATGTGCTCGATGCCGTCGGGGAGGGTGTAAAACGTCGGGTGGCGGTAAACCTTGCTTTCCGCCGGGTCGAAGAACTCGCCGCTCTCTTCCGGCTGGGAGGCGACAATCTCGCTCGCCTTAACCACCCAGATAGAGCATCCTTCACTGCGCCGGGTGTAGGCATCGCGCGCATTTTCCAGCGCCATGCGGTCGTCGGCGGCATGCAGGCTGCCCACGTGACGGTGGGACAACCCTTGTTTGCTGCGTACGAACACCTCGTACAGCGGCCAGTAGACATTGCTCATGGTTATTTCCTCTTATGCGGCCTGACGGGCGCGTTGTTTTTCAGCATGCGCCAGCGCGGCTTCCCGCACCCATGCCCCCTCTTCCCAGGCTTTACGCTTGGCCGCCAGGCGTTCGTGATTGCAGATCCCACGTCCGTTAATGACCTCTTCAAACTCCTGCCAGTCGATCTCGCCGAAACGGTAGTGACCGCTCTCTTCGTCAAAGCGCAGATCGGGATCGGGCACCGTCATGCCCAGCATCTCCACCTGCGGCACTGTGTTGTCGACAAAGCGCTGGCGCAGTTCGTCATTACCGAAACGTTTGATTTTCCAGGCCAGGCTGCGGGCGCTGTTCGGCGAGTTGTCATCGTTCGGCCCGAACATCATCAGCGCCGGCCACCAGAAGCGGTTGATGGCGTCCTGCAGCATCTGGCGCTGGGCCTCACTCCCCTGCGCCAGCGCCATGCAGGCTTCAAAGCCCTGACGCTGGTGGAAGCTCTCTTCTTTACAGATTTTCACCATCGCCCGGGCATAGGGCCCGTAAGAGGTGCGGCACAGCGCCACCTGGTTGACGATGGCGGCACCATCTACCAGCCAGCCAATCACGCCGATATCGGCCCAGCTCAGGGTCGGATAGTTAAAAATGGAGGAGTACTTCATCTTGCCGTCGAGCATCTTCTGGTAGAGATCTTCCCGCGCGCAGCCCAGCGTTTCGGCTGCGCTGTAGAGGTAGAGCCCGTGTCCGGCTTCGTCCTGCACCTTCGCCAGCAGGATCGCCTTTCGACGCAGCGTCGGCGCGCGGGTGATCCAGTTCCCCTCCGGCAGCATGCCGACAATTTCGGAGTGCGCATGCTGACCAATCTGGCGGATCAACGTCTTACGGTAGGCATCAGGCATCCAGTCCTGAGGCTCAATCGCCGTCTCCTGCGCTATGCGCTGCTCAAACCGTTGTTCTTGCGTCACATCATCACCTTTATGATTCGTTAGATTGCAAACTAAAGCGTAATTTTGAATCACTTTGTTTTTTAAAAGTTACACAAAGGTTAAATATAACCCCAAGAATTGTTTCCTGGTTTTGTGATGTCGCTCGCAAGGCTTTACCTGAGCGCCTCTCATCACTGTGCTGTGAGCGCAATGATTCGTCATCCCGGATCACAATGTTAACAATTCATTAAAACTCAGCTTGATTTTTATGATTCACGATCAAACTATTAATAGTGAAATTACGTAACATTTGGAGATAAGCGATGCAGCAGTTAGCCAGCTTCTTGTCCGGTACCTGGCAGTCTGGCCGGGGACGTGAACGCACTATTCATCACGCCATCAGTGGCGAAGCGCTGTGGAGCGTGACCAGCGAAGGGCTGGATATGGCAGCCGCCCGACGCTATGCAATTGAGCGCGGCGGCGAAGCACTTCACGCGATGACCTTTATCGAACGTGCGGCCATGCTGAAGGCGGTGGCAAAGCACCTGCTTGGTGAGAAAGAGACGTTTTATGCCCTCTCCGCCCAGACCGGGGCGACGAAAGCAGACAGCTGGGTCGATATTGAAGGCGGCATCGGCACCCTCTTCACTTACGCCAGCCTGGGCAGCCGTGAACTGCCGGATGACACGCTGTGGCCGGAGGATGAACTGATCCCGCTGTCAAAAGAAGGTGGCTTTGCGGCGCGTCACGTTCTGACCTCGAAGGCCGGCGTGGCGGTGCATATCAACGCCTTTAACTTCCCCTGCTGGGGGATGCTGGAAAAACTGGCGCCGACGTGGCTTGCCGGCATGCCCGCCATTATCAAACCCGCGACCGCTACCGCGCAGGTTACGCAGGCGATGGTGAAATCCATCGTGGACAGCGGACTGGTGCCGGACGGCGCCATTAGCCTGATCTGCGGCGGCGCGGGCGATCTGCTGAATCAGCTCGACAGCCAGGACGTGGTCACCTTTACCGGCTCCGCCAGCACCGGACAAAGCCTGCGCGTGCACCCCAATATTGTGGCGAATTCAATTCCATTCACCATGGAGGCCGACTCCCTGAACTGCTGCGTGCTGGGTGAAGACGTCACCCCGGAACAGCCGGAGTTCGCCCTGTTCATCCGGGAAGTGGTGCGTGAGATGACCGCCAAGGCCGGACAAAAATGTACCGCAATCCGCCGCATTATCGTCCCGCAAAACCAGATTGAAGCCGTCAGCCAGGCGCTGATTGCGCGGCTGGAAAAGGTAGTGGTGGGCGACCCGGCGCAGGAAGGAGTGAAGATGGGCGCGCTGGTCAACGCTGAACAGCGCGCGGACGTTCAGGAGAAGGTGAATCAGCTGATCGCCGCTGGCTGTCAGATCCGTCTGGGTGGAAAAGCGGATTTGCAGGCCGCTGGCGCATTCTTCCCGCCGACCCTGCTGTTCTGTCCGCAGCCGGATGAAACCCCGGCGGTCCACGCGACGGAGGCTTTCGGCCCGGTTGCAACTCTGATGCCATATCGGAATGCACAGCACGCGATGCAGCTTGCCCGCGCCGGCGGCGGCAGCCTGGCGGGAACGCTGGTTACCGCCGATCCGGCCATTGCCCGCCAGTTTATTGCCGGCGCGGCGCGCGCCCACGGGCGTATTCAGATCCTTAACGAGGAATCCGCAAAAGAGTCTACCGGCCACGGCTCCCCGCTGCCGCAGCTGGTCCACGGCGGTCCGGGCCGCGCGGGCGGTGGCGAAGAGCTGGGCGGTCTGCGCGCGGTGAAGCACTACCTGCAGCGCACCGCGATCCAGGGCAGTCCGACCATGCTGGCCGCCATTGGCAAACAGTGGGTACGCGGCGCAACGGTGCAGGAAGATCGCGTGCATCCGTTCCGCAAATACTTCGAGGAGCTGCAGCCGGGCGACAGCCTGTTGACGCCGCGTCGTACCCTGACGGAAGCGGACATCGTGAACTTTGCCTGCCTGAGCGGCGACCACTTCTACGCCCATATGGACAAGATCGGCGCGGCAGAGTCGATATTTGGCGAGCGCGTGGTGCACGGCTACTTCCTGATTTCCGCCGCGGCGGGACTGTTTGTCGACGCGGGCGTCGGGCCGGTGATTGCCAACTACGGTATGGAAAACCTGCGCTTTATCGAGCCGGTGAAACCGGGCGATACCATTCAGGTACGTCTCACCTGCAAACGTAAAACGCTGAAGAAACAGCGTACCGCAGAGGAAAAACCCACCGGCGTGGTGGAATGGGCGGTTGAGATTTTCAACCAGCACCTGCAGGCGGTGGCGCTCTACTCCATTCTGACGCTGGTGGCGCGCCAGCAGGGTGATTTTTAATCCACAGCAACACCACCTGCAGAGAAAAGGACTGGATGGATTTGGTTAAGCAAACCATCCAGTCAACGTAGTCTGGATAAGTTACAACCAGAAACATTAAGCAAATTGACCAGATTGTTAGCATGGTTATTATTTAATACCGGGAATGTTCCCGGATTAAATTACATGGAAGATTAATAGATTATGGCAATTCCTGTTTACCTTTTCTTAACTGACGATGGCGGCTCAAAAATCGCAGGCTCGGTAGATATTCGTAACCGTGAGGGAAGTATTGAAGTTACTGGGCAATCCCTTAAAACAGCGGAGTTAAGGTGGTATCGCATTAATGATACCGAGCAGGAAGTCGAATATTACAATATGCATCTCGATAATATTCACGTCGTTTCTGTTACACCATTGATGCATGACACTAAAGACCCGACAAAAGAAAAACACAATCATCTTGAAGTCGTGGAACTACGCTACGATAAAATATCCTGGACGTATTGCGACGGTAACTTGCAGTTCGCGGATAGCGGAATAGATTATGCGCGACGGTCGGGTTTTTAACTGGCGAGCCGGGATAGTGGTAGTCATTTTCCTGGTATTTATCCTGTATCCGTTCCGCAATTTTTTCACCGTGTATGAAAATATTCAGGAAAAAATTAGCGTTAACGATCAATTAACTCTCTATATCACCCAGGTTGAAGCGAGTTCTTTATCCAAAAACACGTTTCACTTTTATCTCTATGATGCGAGAAAAAGCACTGAAGAGTTTATGTCTCACCTGTCAGACATCAAGCCTGTCATGATTACCAACGATGCTAAAGCCACTGCAACGGTTACCAACGGAGAAATTTATCTACGCGTTCGCGGAAATATTTATGCTTTCACTGCAGTTGGGTTCGATGTACCTATTCATCTCGATAGATCAGCTGACTAATCGCACGGGGTTTTTATCACGGGGATGTGATGTATCCTCGCTCTTTTTTTAACCTGGCAAGACTGACAAATAATCTGGCAGATGCAGGCAAACGCTTTTCTCATGCGCCTGTCAGGATAAGGCTATCACAACACAATATACCCTAAATAATTCGAGTGGCAGGAAGGCGGCAAGGGAACGAATCCCCGGAAGCGTACACAAGTACGTGACTGGGGTGAGTGAGTGCAGCCAACGCACCTGCAACTTGAAGTATGACGGGTATAAACACAACAAGATGAGGTCTACGATGGGAAGCAATTCTTCTTTTTCTGCCCGTAGAACGGCACTGGCCATGGCCGTTGCGCTGTGTTGCGCCTGGCAATCCCCTGTTTTCGCCCACGGCAGTGAGGCGCATATGGTCCCGATGGACAAAACGCTACAGGACTTCGGCGCGGACGTTCAGTGGGATGATTACGCACAGATGTTTACCATTGCGAAAGACGGTGCCTTTGTGAAGGTCAAACCGGGTGCCAAAACCGCCATCGTCAACGGCAAAACCCTCAAGCTTGAGGTGCCGGTGGTGATGAAAGGCAAGAAAGCCTTTATTTCAGACAGCTTCATCAACGATGTTTTCCAGTCCGGTCTTGACCAGACCTTCCAGGTTGAAAAAAGCCCTCACCCGTTAAACGCCCTAACGGCGGACGAAATTAAGCAGGCCGTCGAGATTGTGAAAACCTCTGCGGATTTTAAACCCAATACCCGCTTCACCCAGATTGCCCTTGCCGAGCCAGAGAAAGCCAAAGTGTGGGACTTTGTACTTAACGGCACGCCAGTGGATGCCCCCCGCCAGGCGAAGATCGTGATGCTGGATGGAAAGCACGTTATCGAAAGCGTGGTGGATCTGAAGGATAAAAAAATCCTGCGCTGGGAACCGGTGAAAGACGCGCACGGTATGGTGCTGCTGGATGATTTCACCGCGGTGCAGCAGATCATCAACGAGAGCACCGAGTTTGCTGAGGTGCTGAAAAAACACGGCATTACCGACACCAAAAAAGTGATCACCACGCCGCTTACCGTGGGCTATTTCGACGGTAAAGACGGTCTGAAGCAGGAAGATCGCCTGCTGAAAGTGGTGAGCTATCTCGATGTCGGCGACGGCAACTACTGGGCGCACCCGATTGAGAACCTGGTGGCCGTGGTGGATCTTGAGCAGAAAAAAATCCAGAAAATAGAAGAAGGCGCCGTGATCCCGGTGCCCATGACCCCGCGCCCCTATGATGGCCGCGACCGGGTAGAGACGCCGAAAAAGCCGCTCGACATTACTGAACCGGAAGGCAAAAACTACACCATTACCGGCGACAGGGTTCACTGGCAGAACTGGGATTTCCACCTGAGCCTCGACTCCCGCGTCGGCCCGATGATTTCGACCGTCACGTATAACGACAACGGCAAAAAACGCCAGATTATGTATCAGGGCTCCTTAGGCGGGATGATCGTCCCGTATGGCGACCCGGACGTGGGCTGGTACTTTAAAGCCTATCTCGACTCCGGCGACTACGGTATGGGCACCCTGACCTCCCCGCTGGTGCGCGGGAAAGACGTCCCGTCCAACGCCGTGATGCTCAATGAAACCATCCCGGATTACACCGGCGCGCCGATGGAGATCCCACGCGCGATCGCCATTTTCGAACGCTACGCCGGGCCGGAATACAAGCATCAGGAGATGGGCCAGCCTAACGTCAGCACCGAGCGCCGCGAGCTGGTGGTGCGCTGGGTGAGCACCGTTGGCAACTACGATTACATTTTCGACTGGGTGTTCCATGAAAATGGCACCATCGGCATTGACGCAGGCGCGACAGGAATCGAAGCAGTGAAAGGCGTGCAGGCGAAAACCATGCACGATGCCACCGCCAAAGACGACACCCGTTACGGCACGCTGATCGATCACAACATCGTGGGCACTACGCACCAGCACATCTATAACTTCCGCCTGGATATGGATGTGGATGGCATCAACAACAAGCTGGTGGCCATGGATCCGGAAGTGAAACCGAATACCGCCGGCGGCCCGCGCACCAGCACCATGCAGATCAATCAGTATGATATTGATACCGAGCAGCAGGCGGCGCAGAAATTCGATCCAGGCACTATTCGCCTGCTGAGCAACACCCGCAAAGAGAACCGCATGGGCAACCCGGTCTCGTATCAGATCATCCCTTACGCGGGCGGTACGCACCCGGTGGCGACCGGTGCGAAGTTTGCCCCGGACGAGTGGATTTACCATCGCCTGAGCTTTATGGATAAACAGCTGTGGGTGACCCGCTACCACCCGGATGAGCTCTACCCGGAAGGAAAATTCCCTAACCGCTCGATCCACGACACGGGCCTGGGACAGTACAGCAAAGATAACGAGTCGCTGAACGACCAGGATGACGTGGTCTGGATGACCACCGGCACCACCCACGTGGCGCGCGCAGAGGAGTGGCCGATCATGCCAACGGAATGGGTGCATACCCTGCTTAAACCGTGGAACTTCTTCGACGAGACGCCAACGCTCGGCAAGAAGAAAGAGAATAAATAACTCCCCGCCGGGCAATTGCCCGGCTTTTTTTTGCCGCAACATTTGAGGATCGTCCAGGCTTGCTTATAGTTACTGATATCTCAGCCGCATGATTTATCCCCCGGACGGGAAAGGATTTTATGGAAAAAAGAAAAAAACCGCCCCTCGAACGGGCAACCTGGCCGACACGTCATGCCATGGTCATGCATGGCCTGGCGAAAAACCTGCCGTGGCTGGCCTTCGTCAACGTCAGTTTCGCGGTAATGATCCTGCTGCGACACGTCCTGCTTAAGCCCGGCGATCCCCTTTATCCGACCTCTCCGCATCTGACAAAAATGGTCGATGCCTCAATGCTCGGCATTATTATCCTCTCTGCGGCACTGATCCTGATGACATGGCGACGCATCGCCGGTATTAGCGTGGTGCTGTTTTTCTGTAGCGCCATCTGGTCAGTCGCCTGTTTCTGGTTTATTACCCAGCTGCTGCTGCCCCACGTCTGGCCGCTGTGCGTCATTCTGTTACTCGCCGGTTTGACGGCGCTCTACTTTTACCCCGAGGGGTTGCTCGCCTTTGAACTTCCGCTCTGGATCACCCTGCTGATTGCTAGCTGGAGGCTCAATGACGGTCTCAACCTTCACTTCGTCATCATCTGGAGCGTGTTTACGCTGATCCTGATCTGCGGACGTTTCATCCTGTTGAGCTGGTTTGACGAAGCCTGGCGGCGCAACCAGCAAAATCAGCTGCTGATTTCCCGGCTGGACGCGCTGGCGCATCAGGATCCGTTAACCAAAACCGCCAATCGCCGGAAAATGGAAGTGGTGCTGGAGAACGCCGTTGAGCAGAAAAAAACCTTCTCGGTGATCATGCTGGATATCGACTATTTCAAGCGCTACAACGATACCTACGGGCACCAGGCGGGTGACGAATGTCTGACGCGCGTAGCGCGGGTGCTGAAGCAGTCGGTGCGCACCCCGGAAGATGTGGTGTCACGCTACGGTGGCGAAGAGTTTCTGGTGATTTTGTTTAATTGCCCTGAAGCCATCGCGGAAAAGGTTGCCCTGCGTATTCAGGACGGCCTGCGCGCAGAGGCCATCCCGCACGGTGCCTCAGCGGTCAGCGACCATGTCACGGTGAGCATGGGGATTACGAGTATGGCGGAGGGGCTAGCCGGCACCGAAATCATCGCCCGCGCCGACGCGGCGCTGTACCGGGCAAAGGAGGCCGGGCGGGATCGGTGGTCGCGGTGATAAAGCCCGATGCGGCCTGATGCCCTCACCCTGACCCTCTCCCACGGGAGAGGGAACAAACACTAAAAAGGCAACCTCCCGGTTGCCTTTTGCTTTTACTAGTACCGCACGCACACCGATTTAGTTTCACACCAGCCGTCCAGCCAGTCCGGACCAAAATCACGTCCGGTGCCGGACTGCTTCATCCCGCCGAACGGCAGGTTGGCGTCAATCAGCGTGTGGCTGTTCACCCAGACGGTGCCCGCCTGCAGCCTGTCGGTATACTCCAGCGCCTTGCTGATATTCTGCGTCCAGACGCTGGCCGTCAGGCCATATTCGGTGTCGTTTGCCAGCTGGAGCGCCTCTTCCCCGTCGGAGACGCGCACGAGGTTGACCACCGGGCCGAACACCTCTTCGCGGGTCAGGCGCAGCCCGGCATCCGGGTTTACCACCAGTGTTGGTGAAACGTAATAGCCTTTGCCTTCCGGACCACGGTTGCCGACGATCAGCTCCGCGTTGCGCGATTTTGCTTCATCAAGGAAGGTCTGCACCTTGTCACAATGCGCACGCGACACCAGCGGATTGATAAACGCCTCCGGCGACATGCCCGGCCCAACGCTCAGGGATTTCACCGCCTGCTCAAACCCGCTGACCAGCGTGTCGAAGAGCGGCGCCTCAATGTAGATGCGTGAGCTCGCCGCGCAGACCTGCCCCTGGTTCAGGAAGCTGCCGGTCATCAGGCCTTCGATCACCCAGGCCGGGTCGGCATCCTTCAGCACAATGGCCGGGTTTTTGCCCCCCAGTTCCAGCGTCACCCCGGTCAGCGTGTCCGCCGCCGTGCGGGCAATCTGCTTGCCGGTCGCCGTTGAGCCAGTGAAACTGACCTTGGCAATATGCGGATGCGCGGTCAGCGCTGCGCCACACACCGCGCCGCTGCCGGTTACCACATTGAATACCCCGTCCGGGATCCCCGCTTCGCTGGCCAGTTCCGCCACGCGCAGCATGGTCAGCGGCGTGGTTTCCGACGGTTTAATGACGATAGAACACCCCGCCGCCAGAGCAGGCATCACCTTCCACATCCCGATCATCAGTGGGAAGTTCCACGGGACAATCCCGGCCACCACGCCAACCGGCTCTTTGCGCGTCCACGCCTGGTAGCGTGCGCCCTGCGGCAGCGGAATGGAGAGGTCGAGGGTTTTCCCCGCAATTTTAGTGGTCAGCCCGGCGGTATAGCGCATCCAGTTGAGGGTACAGCCGACTTCAAAGGCGCGGGAGATGTTGATGGACTTGCCCTGCTCCAGCGTTTCAAGCTGGGCCAGCTCCTCGCTGTGCTGCTCCACCAGATCGGCGAAATGGAGCAGGATCCGCTCGCGCTCCGCCGGTAATTTTCCGGCCCAGCTGCGGGCGACGAAGGCGCGCCAGCCGGACATCACGGCGCGATCAACGTCATCGACGCTGGCATCGGCAGTCGAGGCTATCACCTCGCCCGTGGCCGGGTTATAGACATTGAGCCGTTTTTCACTGTCCGACGCAGCCTGACGCCCTTCAATCCATAGGCCATGATGTCGGTCTAAAAACTGCTGCACGGCAGGCTGAATAGCCACCTGTGATTCAGACATAGGATACTCCTTCGTTATTATTCGCAGGGTGTTTATCCAGTCTAAGAGGGGTTTCGCATTCCCGCTTTTGTCTCTGTGACATTCGCTTTGCCACCTGTGACAGGCTCCGCAAATCGTGATAATTCCGTCTTATAGCGCTGTCCCCGGTGAGTGTTCTTTCCTATAGTCAGCCTCAGAGCTCTGACAAAATGCAACACAAATGCAACAATGCGTAAACGTTGACGGTGCAGTGAGAAAAACGATGGCGTGTGCAAGCGAGCAGGAACAGTATCAGCAGTGGCTGGCGCAAATTAACCAGGTTTGCGGGCGTTTTAACGCGCGTCCTCTGGAGGGAAAATTCTTCGGTGAACTGGAGACCAGCTATGCGCGCAGCCTGAAGCTCAGTACCGTGACCGCTGGCGGCGTTACCCTGTTCCGCTCCCGCCAGGAGATCAGAGACAGCAACGATGCCTGGTTCTATACCGTGTTTCAGCTTGAAGGCAGCGCGCAAATCGAGCAGGACGATCGCCGCTCTGTGCTGAGAACCGGGGATATTACGCTGATTGACGCATCGCGCCCGTGCTCAATTCACTGGCAGGAAAAATCCCGCCAGATTTCGCTGCTGGTGCCCCGTCAGATCATTGAGCAGCAGTGCCGGTTTCAGGAGATCAGCTGCGCACTGACGCTCTCCCGTTCGTTGCCGACGGTACAGTTAAGCCATCGTCTGTTGATGGAGAGTATGAGTAATGCCGACCTGAGCGACCGGGAAAGTGAAGCGGCGCTTGAAGCGATGGTGTGCCTGCTGCGCCCGGCGTTCCAGCAGCGCGAGTTGATTCAGCCACGTAAGGAACGCCAGTTCCGGCAGGTGGTGGCGCTGATCGACGACAACATTCAGTCTGACTCCCTGCGCCCGGAATGGATTGCCGCCGAAAGCGGAATGTCCGTGCGCAGCCTCTACCGCATGTTTGCCGAAAAAGGGCTGGTGGTGGCGCAGTACATTAAAAACCGTCGTCTGGATCTCTGCGCGCAGGTGCTACGCTCCGCCGGAGATGATGAAAAGCTGGCGGGAATTGGCTACAGCTGGGGGTTCACCGACCATAGCCATTTTTCAACAGCGTTTAAGCAGCGTTTTGGCGTCTCACCGGGTGAATACCGCAGGCGCTATCGCTAGCTACTTTTTGAGCCACTTTCCGTTAATGCCCTTCACGTACTCGCCCGGCTGCGCGCGGGCAACCAGCTTTTGACCTGCCATTTTCGCCACTTCATCAACCGGCAGATTGTTGCTGTCCGCCAGTTTCTGGTAGTTTTCCGTGCGGGCCGCGTTGATGCGGCTGACCAGTGCCAGCGTTTCCGCGTCCTGTTGAATCGGGGCCAGATAGCCGCTGAGGGTTTCCCCCACCCGGCCCTGCGCCCGGGCGTCGTTCAGGGTCAGCGCCGCCGCCTGCACGTTCATCCCTAATGCCAGTAAAATCAGAGCTAATCGTTTCATAGCATCCTCAGAACAGATCGCTGCGCGATTTCAGCAGATTTTCAACGTCTTTATCGACTTTTATATAGATCTCATGTTCGATTTTGACGTTCATGTTGATGGTAATCGGCTCTTTTGGCGCGGCGACTTCAATACGCGGCGTACAGCCAGTCAGTAGCGCGGCAGCGGCAACGGTGAGCACACCAGCCCTCTTTTTCATTGTTGTTCCTCACTTTCCTTGCCAGTCGAACTGCGGGGCGCAGGTATCGCCGTATGTTGCTCAAACCAGGTTTGCAGGTTGTCGCCAAAACGCAGGCTGCGCCAGAGGGTAAAGACATTCTCGTCATGGGTATAGTTCAGATTGACGGAGCTGCTTTTGCCCTCCACGCGGCTGGTCCCCTTGATGGTCGCCTGCATGGTTAATTCACCCAGGTTATCTAAATTGATTCTCGTCCACGAACGTGAAATTTCCATATAGCGGAGCCAGTTAATCGCGGCACCCGCCACCATATTATCTTTAACGATGGCGTCTGCCGTATCTTTGTCGATGCGCAGCGTCATGGGCCCCGGGTTGGTCAGCCAGCCATCTTTAATGATCCACTTTTCATTGTCCAGCCAGAACGGCAGCGCTCCGCTGACCGGGCCAGACATGGCAAACTGTTTCGGATTGACGGCACTAATCAGCTCGCTGGAGGAGATATTGTCCACACGCAACAGGGCCGGATCGTGCTGCGGCATCCGCAACTGCTGCATGGTGATCTTCCCGCCGAGGGTTTCCACCTTCACGTTGGTGAGCAGCAGCGGATTGTCCTCGGTCCAGGGATAGTCCCCCTGCAAATCCGCGGTAATGTTGCGCGCGGTGATCAGGTTTTCCACTTCGCCAATGCGCAACGTCACCGGTCCGCGGGTCCCCAACGACCAGGTCCCCTCGCTGAAGCGGAACGGCAGCACAAAATCGACGCCGTTAATCTGGTTATCCGGCATCCAGGCGCTGCCGGATTTCAGTACGCCGTGCCCGCCGGCCTCAAAACCCTGATCGGCCGCCGCCGAGAAGGCAACCTGGGCATAGAGCTCCCCGTCGCGCAGGGTCATTTTCCAGTCTGGCGGGATCAGCGGCTGGAAGACGGTAAGCGACTGTTTCGGCCACCAGGCCTGCCCGCGAAGACGCTCCCCGTCCCAGCGGCCGTTGACCTGTACCGGACCGATGTTGTCCGCACGAAGATCGCCTTTGAACTGGAAAATCGTCGGGTCGCTACCGTCGACGCTGAAGGTCAGAACCGACGGCGGCAACACGCTGCCGCCGGAGAAACGGGTCTGTCCGGCATTGAGCGACAACGCGCCGCTGAAGGTCGGTTTTTCGGGGTCACGGAACCAGCGCACCGGTTGGTCGAGCACCATGCGTGGCTTGCTGACCTCCATCGTGCCGTACTGAAGCTTGTCAAAACCGGTGGAGAGCGCCGTCAGTTCGATAAGGTTGTCGCGCCACTCGCCTTTCCCGGCGACATCCCAGCGGGCATGCATCGGCGTAAAGCCGCCTTTCCCCCAGTAGCGCCACTGCCACAGGCCCTTGTCGGGTAAAAAGTCGTTTGCCTGACCGTCGAGGTGGAGCTCAAAATCCCCCATTTCGTTTTCATGGGCGCGCAGAATAGCCTGTAAACGGCCGTCCACGCCCTTTTGCGTGAGCTTCACGCCCGCCAGCGGCCAGCGGATTTCATCGATATCGAGCGAGTCAATGATGCGCCCGCGCGAGCGGAGCAGCGCGCCCGGCTCAAAGGCGAGCTGCGGTTCATACAGGCTGCCGGTCAGTTTTGCCGGCAGCCGGGCGTAGAGAATAAGATCGTTCTGTTTCGCCTCACCGCTCAGGTGCAGCGGCATGTCGCTGTTCTCCATGCTGAGTCTGCCGGGCCCAATATTCAGTACCGCGTTGCCTTTCCCGGCGTCGCCGTGGGTCAGCACATTCAGTCGACCGGTCAGGGTGGCCTTCTCCAGCCCCTGCTGCCAGTTGTCGGCACGAAGCGAAACGCGTCCGCTCAGCGGCATGCCGGAGAGCGCCCAGTTCCAGCGTCCATCGCTGATGTTCAGCTGCTCAGCGGTGATCTGCCACGGCAGGTCAAGGAGCGGTTCGGGGTTATCCCGTGCCATCACCACCAGTTGCCCCTGATTGTCTTCCCAGTCCAGATCGGCATCGACCAGGGACGTTAGCTGTGGCACGTTAAAAGTCGCCACCGCGTGGCCCTTCACCGGCACGCCATCCGGCACCAGCGGCAGCGTGAACTCGCCCACCAGCTTAACGGGCTGCGGCTGGTCAGGAAGCTGCACATCGAACTGGGTAACGGAGAGCGTCTGCCCGCGAAGTGTCCCCTTAATGCTGACCTGCTCGCCTTTATAGGCGATCTCCTGTCTTGCCGGGGTCAGCGACGCGTAAAGTTCCCCCTGCCACTGCTGCCAGGGTGAAAGCGTCAGACGGTGAATGGTAAGCCAGGTATTCGGTAATACCGCCTGCCACTGGGCCAGCGTTTTCGGGGCGACCGTTGACGGTGCGGACTCGGGAATCTTGCTCAGACAGACGGCGTTGAGATCGAGTGCGCCGATATCCAGCTTCCAGCGGCTGGGATGTGACAGCGTCACGTTATCGATACGGGCTATCTCGCAGTCTTCCACCAGATAGCGGAGATCGGGGATCACCAACGCGTGACGAGTGAGCTTCGGGCTCTCTTCGAACGCGATACGCGTCCCGACGGGTAGCCAGATCCCGGCGAGCGTCGGTACCCACTGGGCGAGCGTCATCAGCAGCGTCAGCGGCAACAATATGAACAGCAGTAAAAGCGCAAGTGCGGCTTTGTATTTACCCTTCATGGGCAGTTAATATCCTGATTTAGCGAAAGAATTAAGCCGGCAGTGCCGATCATTGTCGCATGTTTGGCCAGTCAGTTGAAGGAAATGCCATTTTTAAGAATAGATGCTCTAGAATAATTAACAGAACTTATTGAATTCAATAATATTTTAGAAATTGTAAGATAATTTTAATCATGCTAACGTGAATGCAAAATCACTGGAGAAAGTCTTATGAAACTCGCGGTATATAGCACAAAGCAGTACGACAAAAAGTATCTGCAACATGTTAACGAGGCTTACGGGTTTGAGCTTGAATTTTTCGACTTTCTGCTGTCCGAAAAAACCGCCAAAACGGCGCACGGGTGTGAAGGTGTCTGCATTTTTGTAAACGATGACGGCAGTCGTCCGGTGCTGGAGGAGTTGAAAAAACAGGGGGTGAAATACATCGCCCTGCGCTGTGCGGGCTTTAATAATGTGGATCTCGATGCCGCCAAAGAGCTGGGTCTGAAGGTAGTTCGCGTGCCGGCGTACTCTCCGGAAGCGGTGGCGGAACATGCGATTGGCATGATGATGTCCCTCAACCGTCGTATTCACCGTGCTTATCAGCGTACCCGTGACGCCAACTTCTCACTGGAAGGCCTGACCGGCTTTACCATGTACGGCAAAACCGCTGGCGTGATCGGGACCGGTAAAATTGGCGTCGCCGCCCTGCGGATTCTGAAAGGCTTTGGCATGCGTCTGCTGGCGTTTGATCCGTACCCAAGCGCGGCTGCGCTGGATCTGGGCGTGGAGTACGTTGACCTGCCAACCCTGTTCTCGCAGTCTGACGTAATCTCCCTGCACTGCCCGCTGACGCCGGAAAACTACCACCTGCTTAACCAGGCGGCATTCGACCAGATGAAAGACGGCGTAATGATCATCAACACCAGCCGCGGCGGGCTGGTTGACTCTCAGGCCGCTATCGAAGCGCTGAAAACCCAGAAAATTGGCGCACTGGGGATGGACGTCTATGAGAACGAACGCGATCTGTTCTTCGAAGACAAGTCGAATGACGTGATCCAGGACGACGTGTTCCGTCGCCTCTCCGCCTGCCATAACGTGCTGTTTACCGGACACCAGGCGTTTCTGACCGCCGAAGCGCTGATCAGCATCTCGGAAACGACGCTCGGGAATTTGCAGCAGCTGGAAAAAGGTGAAACCTGCCCTAACGAACTGGCTTAAATCTCACGCCGGGTGGCGTCTACACTTCACCCGGCGCGTTCGTTTCCCAGCTACGGTGGGCAAAACGCCACCACAGCAGTACGCCCATCAGCGCAATCGCGCTTAATACACTGAATGCCGTCGCAAACGAGTAATGCCCGGCGATCGTACCGGTTAATGCCGGACTCATGGCTGCCCCCACACCCTGCATCAGCATCACGACACTCTGCCCGGCATTGACGTGCCCGCTTCCGCGCAGCAGCACCACGATAAACGACGGTACCACGACCCCCAAAATGCCGGCGGCCAGACCGTCGAGAATTTGTACCGGGATCATCATGAACGGTGCGTCCGTGCTTGCTGCCAGCGCCGCGCGTACCGGCATCACCAGCAGCGCCAGCATAATTAACCGCCAGTAGCCGTAGTGTTCTATCCGGCGTGCGCTCCAGATGGCGACGGGGATCATCACGGCCTGTGAGATGATGACGGTACCCGCCGCATACAAACCGGGGTTGATCGAGGCGGGTGCCGCTGCAACCCGCATGCTCAGCATCGGCAGCAGCGCGGCATTCGCCAGGTGGAACAGCAGAAGCGTCAGTCCGGTCACAAAAAGCGCCCGGTTTTTCATCAGCACCGCAAAGCCGGGAACCGGCACGCTCCCTGAAGATGACAGCCCCCGCGCGGCATTGTTGTCGATATCGCCGTTGCGAATGGCCAGCAGCGCACAGAGCGTGAGCAGCGTCGTACAGGTCATCAGCAGGAAAATCCCGCCGACGCCCCAGTACCAGGCAATGCCGCCTGCCATCAGCGCGGTGACAAAGTTTCCGCCGTGATTGAACGCTTCATTTCTGCCCATCTGCGCGCTGAAGCCGTTCTGGCCGGTCAGCCCCAGCGTAATGCCGGCGATCAACGGCCCGACAAATGCCGCACAAATACCGGTGATAATTTGCGAAATGGCGACCACGCTGCTCTGCTGGCTAAACCAGAGCAGAAGCGTGCTCAGGGTGATCAACAGGCAGAGCAGCGCCAGCACGGCACGTTTGTTCCTGGAAGTGTCAGTAATAAATCCTGCCGGGAGCGTGGCCAGTAATCCTGCCAGCCCACCGGTCGTCATCAGTATGCCGATATTGTCCGGGGACCAGTGACGCTCGGTCAGAAAAATACCGAGAAATGGCCCGAGGCCATCGCGAACATCCGCAATAAAAAAACTGGTCAGGCATAATGCCCGCAGCGAACGAAGAGACATACTTCCTGCCTTTGTCTGTTATCGCCTGAAAAAATGAAAATGTAGTATAGCGGGTATTTTTGACAATCAGCGTCACGCGGGTTGTTCAATACTATCAATTCATTGTATGGCCCAGGCTATACGCACTTAATACCGCTGCGTTTAAATTTAAGTCCGCAATGGCAGACGGTTTCCCGAGTAAGTACCCCTGCACTTCATCGCACTTATTTTTCATGAGGAAAGTGAGCTGTTCGAGGGTTTCCACCCCTTCTGCGGTGATCTCCATGGAATAGGCCTTGCCCAGATCGATTATTTTCTCAACGACAGCCTGGTTCTGCGGTGAATCGCCTAACGTAAAAATAAAGCTTTTGTCGAGCTTGAGCCCATCAAACTGAAACTTCCGCAGATAGCTCAGCGAGGCATAGCCGGTACCGAAATCATCAATCAGAATGCGAACGCCCATTTTTTTGAGGGCCTTCATGGTCTGCAGAGTTTTTTCTGGATCGGAAAGCGTGACATTCTCCGTCACTTCAATTTCCAGCCGCTGGGCTTCGAGCCCGGTGTCATGAAGAATATCTTTAATTCTTTCGGCGAGATCGCTTGCCTGGAATTCAATCGCAGAAATATTGACCGATACCGATAATCCTGGCAAGAAAGCTTGCGTATCCAGACACGCTTTGCGAATAACCCAGTTGCTGAGACTAATAATAAGCCCGGTTTCTTCAGCCAGCGGGATAAACTGATCGGGCATCATGTTTCCGCGTTCCGGGTGCTGCCAACGAACCAGGGCTTCCACGGCCTCGATTTTAGAATATCGGAGGCTATAACGCGGCTGATAAACCAGAGAGAGCTGGTCCTCGCGAATCGCAGTTCTGAGCTCTAATTCCAGTTTTCTGCGTTCAGTCAGCTTTTCCGACATATCCGGGCGATAATAAACCCATCGGTTTCTACCCGATTGTTTCGCCTGATAAAGGGCAATATCCGCAAAGCGTAAAAGATCGTTTGCGCTGCTGCTGTCCTGTGGCGCCATTGCAATCCCCATGCTGACGCCTATTGCCACATCGTTGCCATCAATGGTGAAAGGACGGTTGAGTTCTTCCACGATACGTTGACACACCTCTTCAATCTGCTCTTTTTGACTGATGTTGCCGAGGAGCAGCATAAATTCATCGCCCCCTTGTCGGGCGACAAAATCCCCGTCACGAACACAATGTTTAAGACGCGAGGCGACCTCGCCAAGCAGGGCATCCCCTGTGGAATGGCCAAAAATATCATTGACGGGTTTAAACTTGTCTAAATCCAGGCAAATCATGGCGAAGGGATAATGATTAACGCCTTCTTTCGCTAACTGGCCCGCCAGAAACTCCTTAATATGGTACCGGTTCGGGAGGCCTGTTAATTCATCATGCCGTGACAGGAACTCCACGCGTTTAGTGGCTTCCACTTCCAGAGAAACATCGGTTGCCGCACCGCGCAATACAACAGTGCCATCCGGCTGAGTCGAAAATTTAGCCAGCAGCGTGCAATACGCGGTGGCATGTTGATAGTTCTTATAAGGGCAGTTCTTAAATTCGAAGCGCCCTGTTAACGCATGGCCCGTTACAGGCTTATTAAAACTGCCTCTGGTCGAAGGAAAGAGTTCATCCAACCGGCGACCGATCCATTGACTCTGATCGTAACCTGTGACGGTGGAAAAACGGCCGGACAGCCATGTTATTTTTAACGATAAATCGGTTTCCCAGAACCAGTCGCTGGTGGTTTCACTCACGTCCCGGAAGCGTTTTTCGCTCGTGATAAGATTCAATCTTGCCTGTTCAAGCAGAAACGTATTTTCGTCATGCATTCTCGCCTTGTGCATAATATGGCGCATAAGGATGACCATCATCGAAATTGTCAAAAGTACTGACAGGATCATTAACGGCAGAAAATAGATGATCAACGCCTGACCGGGGTTTTCACTGTCCCAGATAATGTCCACATCACCATTTTGGGTGCGTAGAGTAAATGCGGTCTGGTTATTTGCCTCAGCCTTTTCTTTATTAAGGGAAGCGCGTACATTATTTATTCCGGCATCCTGCCCTATCGTCAGCAGTTTTTTAGCCGTTAATTTATCAATAAACACCATGACTGATGGCTTACCCGGTGAGGGTCGTACACTCGGATCATCGCCCGTTGTTATCCATTCGGCTGAAACAATGGCGGGGACGGAATGGATAAGCGTGAGCATGGAGATCGGCAGTCCATTTTTCAGGCTAAGTTCATGGAGTAAACGCGCTTTCGTGGGTTTATCTAACCAGCTTTCCAGTTCTTCACGTTTCAGTTTCCCGTCAAGCACGCTGTAACGCGTGGTCCCTTCCGCTGAGATAACAAACACCCCTTCGTAGCCAAAGTTGTCGTACAGTGACTTACCCAGATTCTGCTTATCCCATGCCCAGTGAAGGTCAATTCTCTGATGAAGATGTTTATAAACATCGCCCCACTCGGCATTGTCTTTAAGATGACTTCGCATGCTTTCCTGGCGAGTCTCTAACGCTTTTTTTAATAAAAACTCATCGTGTTGGTCGCTGATTTGGTTAACATTGTTTTTTATTATTAGCAAGGCAACGATTGCCGCAATGAAAATACTTATCAATAACGTGACGACATAGGTAAAGGTTTTATTTATCAGCCTTTTAGAATGTTCGGTATCCGTAAAGCCAGGAGTGTTCAGAGGTAGGGTCATCATTCGCCTTCTTAACTGCTCTTACGTCATTTTTTATGCCATCTTCGGTTATCGGCATAAAACAAGAAAATTTTAGCGTTAAAACCTGACACTAAAGAATATTTGTTTTCCCTAATCCAGATCAAATGATTAATCATTAACTATTTTGCAAACTCTACACTGTTTATAAAACATGCCGTGCAGAATGGGTTTATCTCGCATAAATTTAATTTAAATAAAACGTTTGTTGGCGGGAAATAGGATATTACTTTGTTGGTGCCATTCCAGACTTCAGACCCGGTATAAAAAAACCGGGCGTAAAGCCCGGCTCTGTTTTCAGGCAACCCGTGTTCTATGCACTCAACCCGCGATTCTCCAGCATCGGTTCAATCTGCGGATCGTGTCCGCGCCAGTTACGATACAGTTCCGCTAAATCCGTGCTGTTCCCGCGAGACAAAATCGCTTCGCGGAATTTTTGTCCGTTCTCACGCGTTAAGCCGCCCTGTTCGACAAACCACTGGTAGCCATCATCCGCGAGCATTTGCGTCCACAGGTAGGCGTAATACCCCGCCGCGTAGCCGCCACCAAAAATATGGGCAAAATAGCTGCTGCGATAGCGCGGCGGTACAGCGGGCAGATCCAGCCCCTCTTTTTGCAACGCTGCCGTTTCAAATGCGTCAACGTCCGAAACGGCCTCACTGATGCCGTGCCAGTTCATGTCCAGCAGCGCAGCGCTCAGCAGTTCCGTCATATCATAGCCTTTGTTGAAATGCGTCGCGTTGAGCATGCTTTCCCGCAGCGCGTCCGGCATCGGTTCGCCGGTTTCGTAGTGGCGCGCATAGTGCGTAAAGACCTGCGGATGGCTGGCCCAGTGCTCATTGATTTGCGACGGGAATTCAACAAAATCACGCGGAGTATTGGTGCCAGAGAGCGTGGCGAAACGCTGGCTGGCAAACAGGCCGTGCAGCGTATGGCCGAACTCGTGGAAGAGCGTTATCACATCATCCCAGGAGAGGAGCGCGACACCGCCGTTCGCCGGTTTTTGGTAGTTACAGACATTATAGATAACCGGACGGGCCGCAAACTCGAACGATTGTTCGACGAAATTGCCCATCCAGGCGCCGCCCTGCTTGGAATCGCGTGCAAAGAAGTCGCCGTAAAACAGCGCCATGCCCTCACCGGTGTGGTCGAAAATTTCCCATACGCGTACGTCCGGGTGATAAACCGGGATATCGAAGCGCTCGACGAAGCGGATACCAAACAGCTGGCTGGCCGCCCAGAACACGCCATCCTGCAGTACGGTATTGAGCGCAAAATAAGGCCTGATTTGCGACTCATCGAGAGCATATTTTGCCTGGCGCACGCGCTCCGCATAAAAGGCCCAGTCCCACGCCTGCACCGTAAAACCAGCCTGCTCGTCATCAATCACTTTCTGAATATCGGCCTGCTCGCGCTCCGCGCGGGCGCGGGCGGCAGGCACAATGCCGCGCATAAAGGCCAGCGCGGCGTCAGGGGTTTTCGCCATCTGATCCGCAGTACTCCAGCTGGCGTAATCCTCAAAGCCCAGCAGGCGAGCCTGACGGGCACGCAGCGCCGTGAGACGAAGGATCAGCTCGCGGGTGTCGTTTTCATCCCCTTTCTGGGTACGTGTCCAGCCAGCCCTGAAGAGATTTTCACGCGTCTGACGATTGCGCAGCGCTGCCAGCGCGGGCTGCTGGGTGGTGTTCAGAAGCGGGATCAGCCAGCGATCGTTAAGCCCTCTCTCTGCGGCCGCCTGTGCCGCGTCCGCGATCTCTGTTGCGCTGAGCCCATCCAACTGATGCGCATAATCCACCACCAGCCCGCCGGTCTTATCGGCAGCCAGCAGACGTTGATTAAACTGGCTGGTCAGAGAGGCTGCCTCGGTATTCAGCGCCTTCAGCTCGGCTTTTTCTGTCTCACTCAGACGCGCCCCGGCCAGTATAAACCGCTGATACGTCTCCTCGACCAGCCGCCGGGATTCGGCGTCCAGCGCGGCACGGTCCTGCCAGACGCTCTCGACGCGGGCGAAGAGGGTATCATTCAGCCAGATATCGTTCGCCAGCGCGGCAAGTTCGGTGGAGAACTGTTCTTCCAGTTCCTGCAGATACGCGTTGGTGTGCGCGGAGGTCATGGCGAAGAAAACGCTGCTGACGCGCGTGAGCATAACGCCACTTTTTTCCAGCGCCAGCACGGTGTTATTGAAATCTGGCGCAGCGTGCTGAGCGACAATGGCCTCAATGTCCGCCCGCTTCTGGCGAAGCGCTTCATCGAAAGCCGGGCGATAGTGGCTGTCGTTGATTTCATCAAAACGGGGCGCCTGGTAAGGCAACAGACTGATGTCAAAAAAAGGATTGGTGGCCGCCATCTTTCACTCCTGAGTACGGGTTTCTTCCCAGAGTAGCCCCTGCAACGCTGTCATACAAATGTTGCCTTAACGCTCCCTCTGCGACCATGCTATGTTAGTACAACACAAAAAGCGTTGAGGAACAGTGAGATGATTATTTTAGTTACCGGGGCAACGGCAGGTTTTGGTGAAAGCATCACGCGTCGCTTCGTCGCCAACGGGCACAAGGTTATTGCGACCGGGCGCCGCCAGGAACGTTTGCAGGAGCTGAAAGACGAATTAGGCGACAGCATCCTGACCGCGCAGCTCGATGTGCGTAACCGCGCTGCCATTGAAGAGATGATTGCCAACCTGCCCGCTGAATGGCGCGCCATCGACGTGCTGGTCAACAATGCTGGTCTGGCGCTGGGCATGGAGCCCGCCCACAAAGCCAGCGTAGAAGACTGGGAAAACATGATCGACACCAACAACAAAGGGCTGGTCTACATGACCCGCGCGGTGTTGCCGGGGATGGTTGAGCGTAACCGTGGCCATATTATCAATATCGGCTCAACGGCCGGGAGCTGGCCTTACGCGGGCGGCAACGTTTATGGCGCGACGAAAGCGTTTGTACGCCAGTTCAGCCTTAACCTGCGCACCGATCTGCACGGCACCGCCATTCGTGTGACCGATATCGAGCCGGGTCTGGTGGGCGGCACCGAATTTTCCAATGTCCGTTTCAAAGGCGATGACGCGAAGGCAGATAAGACCTACGAAAATGCTAACGCGCTGACGCCGGAAGATGTCACCGAAACGGTCTGGTGGGTGGCGACGCTGCCAAAACACGTCAATATCAATACTGTCGAAATGATGCCCGTCAGCCAGAGTTTTGCCGGACTGAACGTCCATCGCGGCTAACCGTGCCCTTCCCGGCCTGCGGGCCGGGTCTGTTTCGGGTTATAAAAGAATGGTAGTATGTTCGGGCTAACTCTCTGAGAAATGACAACTCATGGCCGCTGAATCGCAACTTAATCCCACCCAGCCCGTCAACCAGCAAATCTATCGCATTTTGCGACGCGATATTGTTCATTGCCTGATCCCACCGGGAACACCGCTTTCCGAAAAAGAGGTCTCCGTGCGGTTTGACGTCTCCCGGCAGCCGGTGCGTGAAGCGTTTATTAAGCTTGCGGAAAACGGTCTGATTCAGATCCGTCCCCAGCGCGGCAGTTACGTGAATAAAATTTCACTTTCTCAGGTTCGCAACGGATGTTTCGTTCGTCAGGCCATTGAATGCGCGGTGGCGCGTCGTGCTGCAACACTTATCAACGACAACCAATGTTACCTGCTGGAGCAGAATCTGCATCAGCAGCGTATTGCGATTGACCGTAAACAGCTGAATGACTTCTTCCAGCTCGATGATGAATTCCACCAGAAACTGGCGCAGATTGCGGATTGCCAGCTCGCCTGGGACACTATCGAAAACATCAAAGCCACCATCGATCGCGTGCGGTATATGAGTCTCGATCACGTCTCGCCACCGGAAATGTTGCTCCGACAGCATCACGATATTTTCAGTGCGCTCGAAAAACGCGACCCGGACGCTGTGGAAAAAGCAATGACGCTGCATCTGCAGGAAATTAGCGAATCGGTGCAGCTTATCCGTCAGGAAAATAGCGAGTGGTTTAGCGAAGAGTAACATTCGCCGCCCCTTACGGGTGCGGCGAGTCATGCGTTGTCCTGCCTGGTTTTATTCCATCCAATGACGTTCGCGCTATATTCCCCTCTCTGCGATCGCTGCTCCTGCGAAATAAAGAAAAAAGTGTGAGTTTGATCAAAAACAAAAAACTGACCTGCGGACAGGCGTATTTATATGCCCCGTGAACGGCGTACCAGAAATAACGCCGTAACGACCAGGTTAGAGAGGAGAAATACCATGATGACATACGACCGTAACCGCAATGCAATCACTACTGGCAGCCGCGTCATGATTAGTGGCACAAACCAGTTCGGCGTGATTAAAGCGATCCACAGTGACGGCCTCAATGCCGAGCAGGTGCGTCGTAGCAAAACCGTGGAAGTGGAAGGATGTGAAGGTAAGTTCGAACCGATTGAGCTGATTCGTCTGGGGATGCACTAACCTGTGTCCCTGCATGCCGCCGCGAGCGGCGGCATGTGCTGAACTACCGTTGCGACACGAACTGCGCCACGGTCGCTTTGGCGCCCTTCTGCAGTAACGTCTGATATGCCTTCATCACCGTATCCACAAAGTCAGCGTCCTGCGGTAACGCTTTACCGAAGATAGCCTCAATGCCGAGCAGCGCATGCACCCGGCTTTCCCCTTCTGCACTGCCCTTCACCGCCGCCTGAATGACCGCCAGCTGCGGATCGCTCACCTCAATGGCCTTGCCCTGCTCATCCACGCCGCCGACATAGCGCATCCAGCCTGCGACACCCAGCGCCAGCAGCGGGAAAGGCTTCCGGTGCGCCAGATGCCAGCGCACGGAATCAAGCATCCGCTGCGGGAGCTTCTGGCTACCGTCCATCGCGATTTGCCACGTACGGTGACGCAGGGCCGGGTTGCTGTAGCGGGCTATCAGCAGATCGGCATAGCGACCTAAATCGACGCCTTTCACCTTCAGGGTTGGTGCCTGTTCGCCGATCATCAGCGCGTGCGCAGCAATGCGGTAGTTCTCGTCTTCCATACACTCGTTGATATGTTGATACCCGGCCAGATACCCCAGATACGCCAGGAACGAGTGGCTGCCGTTGAGCATGCGCAGCTTCATCTCTTCAAACGGAATGACGTCAGCAACCAGCTCGGCACCGGCTTTTTCCCACTCAGGACGACCGGCGACAAAGTTATCTTCTATTACCCACTGGCGGAACGGTTCACAGGCCACCGCTGCAGGATCGCGAACGCCGGTCAGCTGCTCGATTTTATCCAGCGTATCGGGCGTGACCGCGGGCACGATGCGGTCCACCATCGTTGACGGGAAGGTGACGTGGGTTTCGATCCAGTCCGCCAGCTCAGCGTCAACCGCCCGGGCGTAAGCGCACGTGACGTTGCGCATCACATGGCCGTTCTCCGGCATGTTGTCGCACGACATCACGCTAAATGCCGGCAGACCCGCCGCTTTGCGGCGCGCCAGCGCTTCCACCACCACACCCGGCGCGGATTTTGGCTGGTGCGGGTTTTGCAGGTCAGCGACGATAAACGGGTGATCGAGCATCAGTTGTCCGGTCGCGGGGGAATGGCAGTACCCTTTCTCGGTGATGGTCAGTGAGACAATCGCCACCTGCGGTTCGCACATTGCTGCCAGCACGCTCTCCAGCCCGTCAACCTGCGCATGCAGCGCCTTTTTGACTACGCCAACCACGCGGGAGGTCCATGCATCGGCGGACATTTCCGCCACCGTATAGAGGTTATCCTGCGCGTTCAGATCGGCGATCTGCTGCTCGCCGCCAATCAGGTTAACCTCGCAGTAGCCCCAGTCGCTGCCCTGTTCTGCCGCGAGTATGTCGGCATACACCGCCTGATGCGCCCGGTGAAAGGCGCCAAACCCTAAATGAACGATGCGTGCTTTGAGGCTGTCGCGATCGTACTGAGGCAGCGTCGCGTGGGCCTGCAATAACTTGTTTTCCATGATTAAGACTCGTTAATTAGAACGCTGTGGAGCGCTGCCGCATATTGTTAAACGGCAGCGCTTGCTGACTACACCAACTAGAATGGCAGTTGGGGTAAACCATAACTGCCATCAACCATACTGATACTGCCGTTCGAGGTTTTGATTTATATTAACTTTTGCGCACGTGGTGTGACATAAAGAGAAAGTTGTGTGATATCTCACGAAAGATATAAACCACTAACGACGCGAGGAGAGCGCTCCGTAACCAACAGTCTCTTCTGGCACCGTCTCCGCCGCGTCTTGTGCCGCACTCAAATCGCGGTCGCGCACTTCTGGCATCAGGATAGCCGAGACCAGCCCGATCGCGGAATAGGCCACCAGCATGGCAACAATCGGCCACCAGGAGCCGGTCATATTACAGAAGATCCCCGCCAGCACCGGACCAAAACCTACCGCCACCAGACCACCCGCCTCTTTTGAGATAGCCATGCGGGTAAAGCGATTTCGCGAGCCAAACATCTCCGCCATGGTGATATTTTCCAGCGCAAACAGCCCCAGTACGGCGAAATTGTGGATAACGATAATCGAGAGCATGATCGTCCCCGGCGCGTAGCTTTTGTCGACGATGATCGACAGCATCGGATACGCGAGAAGAATGGCGGAGATATTGAGGATTATGTACGGCAGCCGACGGCCCACTTTATCGGAAAGCCAGCCCAGCAGCGGAATGGAGATAAACCCAAGAATGGAGCTGATCATCAGCGCATCGGTCGGGATGGCTTTATCGAACAGCAGTGTCTGAACCAGATAACCCGCCAGGAACGTCTGAATCAGGCCTGAATTCCCCGCCTGACCAAAGCGCAGGCCGGTCGCCAGCCAGAAGGATTTGCTTTTCACCATCGAGCCCAGCGAGGTGTCCGGCATCGCGGTTTCTTCTTCGTTAACTTTCTCAAACACCGGGCTCTCTTTCAGGTTCATACGGAGCCAGATGGCAAAGATCATCACCACAACGCTTGCAAGGAACGGCACGCGCCAGCCCCAGGCGAGCAGCTGTTCACGGTCAAGGGCGAAGAACATAATGGCCCAGATAGCCGTTGCGCTCAGCGTCCCGCAGTTGGTGCCCATCGCCACCAGCGAGGAGATAATGCCGCGTTTACCTTTCGGCGCGTACTCCGCAAGCATCGTCCCCGCTCCGGAGATCTCCGCCCCGGCACCCAGTCCCTGAATAATGCGCAGCGTCACCAGCAGAACGGGGGCGAAAATCCCTATCTGGGCATAGGTCGGCAGTACGCCAATCAGCGTGGTGCAGATCCCCATCATGGTAATGGTGATAAACAGCACCTTCTTACGGCCAATGCTGTCGCCCATGCGTCCGAAGATAAAGGCCCCAACGATACGCGCAATATAACCTGCGCCGTAGGTGCCCATCGCCAGGATCAATGCCATCGCGGCGGATTGTTCCGGGAAGAAGATCTCATGGAAAACCAGGGCGGCTCCCAGTGAGTAAAGCTGGAAGTCCATAAATTCGAGCGCGGTGCCCAGCCAGCCGGAAACGGCGGCTTTCACCAGATCGGAGGTGGTTCTTTGAGGTTGTACTTGCGTCATAATGGCTATCTCTGAAAGGTAAGATGCGTACCACTTAGCGCCTGTCTGCGCAGGCGCTTAACCGCGTAAATGATTATTGCCCGAACGTGAGCAAGACTTTGCAGCACTGCCGCTGGTCTTTTTCAAACAGTTCAATGGCGTCTGTAACGTGGTGATAGTCAAAGGTATGGGTGATCAGTTTTTCCGGGTCGATCAGCCCTTTTTCCAGCCAGTCGATGACGACCGGGAATTTGTTGGCATTCAGGCGCGAGGAGAAGATCGCCAGCTCTTTGCCGGTAATGCCCTGCTGAACAATCTGGCTCGGCTCGCTGGAGAAGCCCATCAGCACAATGCGCGCCGCCGGAGAGGCCAGGGTTATCGCTTCCTGCAGAATCGACGGATGACAGGCAGCATCAATGATTAATGTCGGCCTGATGCCTTTTTCGTCCAGCGCGACCTGCAACGACTGCTTGCCGTTATTGAAGACCCAGTCCGCGCCGCTGCGCTGCGCCATTGCAAGGCGTTCATCTATACGGTCAACCACGATAACCTGCTTCACCTTATAGACGCCCTTCAGCGCCTGTACGGTGACCAGCCCCATCGGGCCTGCGCCATAGATCAGCGCAACGTCCTGTTCAGTGGTATTGGCCTGCCCCGTCACGTTGGCAGCAATGGTGAAGGGCTCAACCATGACGGCATGGTTATCCGGGATCGCATCCGGAATTGGCCAGGCATTTTTAGCGGGCACGGTCGCATATTCGCTAAAACCGCCGTCACGGTGTACGCCCAGTACCACCAGCGAGGTGCAGACGTTCGGTTTCCCGACGGAGCACGGATAGCAGTGCCCGCAGCTGATCACCGGGTCGACGGAGACGCGCTGGCCCAGGCGGGCGCTGTCGACACCCTCGCCCACGGCGTCAATCACGCCAAAAAATTCATGGCCGATCACACGTGGATATTTTGCAAACGGGTTGTGCCCGCGGAATATGTGGCTGTCTGAACCGCAGATGCCGGCCAGCCGGATGTTAACGCGGACCTCACCTGCGCCCGGCTCCGGGAGAGGACGCTCTTCAAGCACCAGTTCGTTCGGCTGTTGAATCACTACGCTTTTCATCGTTAGCTCCTCCATTACCAGTTCCACAGCGTCCCGTCTTCGAGACGGGCCACCGGCAGATAGGCGGGATCGTAGGGGTATTTCGCGGCCAGTTTTTCATCAAATTCGATGCCCAGCCCCGGCTTGTCGCCCGGATGCATATAGCCGTTATCGAAACGCCAGCTGTGGGGGAAGACTTCCAGCATCTGTTCGGAATAGCCCATATACTCCTGTACGCCAAAGTTCGGCACCCACAGGTCGAAATGCAGCGCGGCGGCATGACACACAGGCGACAGATCCGATGGGCCATGTGAACCGGTACGGACCTGGTAGAGCGAGGCGAAGTCCGCGATGCGACGCATCCCGGTGATCCCGCCCGCATGGGTAAGGGTGGTACGGATATAGTCGATAAGCTGCTCTTCAATAAGCTGCTTGCAGTCCCAGATGCTGTTAAACACCTCGCCCACCGCAATCGGCGTGACGGTGTGCTGGCGGATAAGGCGGAAGCAGGCCTGGTTTTCCGCAGGCGTAGGGTCTTCCATCCAGAACATGCGGAATTCTTCAATGCTCTTGCCAAAACGGGCCGCTTCAATCGGCGTCAGGCGGTGGTGCATGTCGTGAAGAAGATGTTCATTAAAGCCGAACTGGCTGCGCACCGCATCGAACAGCTTCGGCGTGAAATCGAGGTATTTCTCGGTGGACCAGAGCTGCTCTTCCGGCCAGTCGCCTTTGGTCGCAGGCTCGTAGGCCAGCCCTTTCCCTTTGGCCATGCCGTAGGTGGTTTTCATGCCCGGCACGCCGCACTGCACGCGGATCGCCCTGAAGCCCATCTCTTTATGACGGGCGTAATCTTCCAGCACGTCATCAATGGTGTGCCCGGTGGTGTGGCAATAGACCATCACCCCTTCCCGGGACGCGCCGCCCAGCAGCTGGTACAGAGGCATGTTGGCGGCTTTGGCTTTGATGTCCCACAGCGCCATATCCACCGCGGAGATGGCCGACATGGTGACCGGACCGCGACGCCAGTAGGCGCCTTTATAGAAAAACTGCCAGATATCTTCAATGCGGTGCGCATCGCGACCAATCAACTGGGGGCAAAGGTGATCCTTCAGGTAAGAGGCAACAGAGAGCTCGCGTCCGTTCAGCGTGGCATCGCCCAGACCGACGATCCCCTCATCAGTGGTGATTTTAAGGGTGACAAAGTTACGTCCCGGACAGGTCACAAATACTTCAGCCCCGACAATCTTCATAATTCCTTTCCTTACATCGCGTGTTGTGATGTGAGAAATTTACGCAACTGAGCTACTACCATACAAGTATGATGATCAAAATATCCGCGAAGGATCACAAAACTGGGGCGCTCAGGCGCGCCCCCATCCTGCGACAATAATCAGCATCCCGCAAAGGGCTACCAGCGCCCCGGCCCAGTCGTATGCGCTGAGTTTGACGCCATCCACCACCCGTAACCACAGCAGCGCGGTGCAGACATAAACACCGCCGTAAGCCGCATAGACGCGACCGCTGGCCGCCGGATGCAACGTTAATAACCAGACAAACAGCGCCAGCGCGACCCCGGCCGGGATCAGCAACAGTGCGCTTCCCCCCTTCTTCAGCCAGAGCCAGGGCAGGAAGCAGCCGATGATTTCGCACAGCGCGGTGGCAAAAAAAAGCAGCGTTGTTTTAAGCATGTTTCACTTCAGGTGAGGATTCATTTAGACATGATACCTGATGATGCCCTTTACTTTTCCATACTTGCCCCGCGGGTATGCCGTCATTTCGCTTTAGTGTAGAATCTGTACGGGGTAACTTGATTATCTGCACCCATTTAAAAGGAAACGCTATGACCACATTAAGCAAACGCCTTTGTCTGACAGCCCTGCTGGCGCTGTCATCGTTCGCCTTTGCCGCCTCTGCGACAGCGGAAACCAGCAAACTCATCATTGAGTCTGGTGACAGCGCGCAAAGCCGCCAGAACGCCGCCATGGACAAAGAACAATGGAATGACACCCGCAACCTTCGCCAGAAGGTCAACAAACGTGCCGAAAAAGAGTGGGACAAAGAAGATGTCGCCTTTGACGCGCGCGACAAGTGTCAGCAAAGCACAAACGTCAACGCCTACTGGGAGCCTAATACCCTGCGCTGCCTGGATCGCCGCACTGGCCGTACGGTAGCCCCATAATGTCGGCGCCCTGTGACGTAAAACTTCGTCCGCTGGAGCGTGAAGATCTGCGCTTTGTCCACCAGCTCGACAACAATGCCAGCGTGATGCGCTACTGGTTTGAAGAGCCCTACGAGGCGTTTGTCGAGCTGTCCGATCTTTACGACAAGCACATTCACGATCAGAGTGAGCGTCGTTTTGTGGTGGAGTGTGAAGGCGAAAAAGCCGGTCTTGTGGAGCTGGTTGAGATCAACCACGTTCACCGCCGGGCGGAGTTCCAGATCATTATTTCCCCTGAGCATCAGGGCAAAGGCCTTGCCTCACGGGCGGCGAAGCTGGCAATGGATTACGGATTCAACGTTCTGAATCTCTACAAGCTTTACCTGATTGTGGACAAGGAGAACGAGAAAGCGATCCATATCTACCGCAAGCTGGGCTTTATGGTGGAAGGCGAGCTGATTCACGAGTTCTTTATCAACGGTGAATACCGTAACACCATCCGCATGTGCATTTTCCAGCATCAGCACCTGGCCGGGCACAAACCGTCAGGCGCC
The DNA here is from genome assembly GCF_001030225.1 of Enterobacter sp. BIDMC92. NCBI lineage: Bacteria > Pseudomonadati > Pseudomonadota > Gammaproteobacteria > Enterobacterales > Enterobacteriaceae > Enterobacter > Enterobacter sp. BIDMC92. The sequence continues at coordinate 2,180,427 of NZ_KQ087598.1, read as the reverse complement.
AGCCTGCTGAAACCGACCGCGCAGTAACCTGCGCGGTTTTATTCTCAGTAGTATTCAATCGTATTTTTGATGGTGTATTTGCGCTCAACGGCGGGCTTGACGCTATCGTCCGTGATGATCAGGTCGCAGCTTACCGGGTTGTTGTGTCGGTCGTAGTCGCAGCTCTGCTTCACATTACCCAGCGGTTTGTCGTTCAGCATGCTGACTGCCGAGTAGTCCATTCTTTTGCGCAGATCCTTAGACGGTGTCGACTGGACGGACAGATGCTGATCCCCGGAAATGGTGGTTTTGCCCAGCGGGTAGCCATCGGCATCATAGCGATACTTCACTTCCATCTCTTTGCCGTGGGCCGCCACCACAAACCCGTTGTCGTCGGTATCCCACGTCACTCCGGCTGACGGCAGTTCGGCCAGCTGGCATTTCCCCTGCAGCTTCACTTTTCGCTGCTGGGTTTCCGCATCAAGGTAGTAATTGGCATCCAGTACCAGCGCCACGCCGGTATTGGCCTCCAGGTCGTGCAGCTCCAGCGTATCAAAACACCCTTCTGCCGATACGGTGCCGGTGACCCGTTTGGACACTTCGCCCTTTTCGTTGAACAGAGTCTGGGTAAAGTCTTTAACCGGGCCGCGCAGGGGATCAAAATCAAACTCGTTGGAAAAACTCGCCATCTCGGGCGTAAACGACAGCGGCGCGGAGTTGTTATCGCATCCCACCAGTGCTGCTGCCAGTAGCGTTATCGCTGCGTATTTCTTCACATTCATTTCCGTACAGGGAGATTATTCCCAATCATATTAGCAAATACAGTTGTTTACACGAAGCCTGCTAAAATTAATCTCTACACAGAGAAAAGGAGCTACAGATGAAACGGTTACCCTGGATTACCGCCCTGCTGTTAATGAGTGCCTCAACGGCCGCGCTGGCGGCACCGGATTCCTGCGAGCGTGTGAAAAGCGACATTCAGCAAAAAATCATCAACAACGGCGTGCCGGAGTCCGGTTTTACGCTGAACATTGTACCGAACGATCAGGCCGACCAGCCGGATGCACAGGTGGTGGGTCATTGCGCTAACGATACCTTTAAAATCCTTTATACCCGCACAGGCAGCGGATCGGCGGCAGGCGGCCAGGACTCCACGCCGACTGAACCGCAGTAATTTTCCTGCAATTCCCGTTGATTTGATGAGGATTAAGATCTAATCCCCCCAAATCAGTAACACTCACCCCATCATTAGCCCGGTTGTAATAACGGGAAAAATAATACGCAATTATAATGATGGGGTGAGCCATGTCCGATAGTGAACATCACGGCGGTATTAGCCGTCGAACACTCGTAAAATCTACAGCCATTGGTTCTCTGGCGCTTGCCGCCGGCGGTTTGTCGTTGCCCTTTGGCGTGAAACGTGCCGCCGCGTCCATGCAAAACGCCATGAACGCTGCCGAAGATAAAGTGGTCTGGGGCGCCTGCTCGGTTAACTGCGGCAGCCGCTGTGCATTGCGTCTGCACGTCCGTGACGACGAAGTGTACTGGGTCGAAACGGATAATACCGGTGACGATATTTACGGTAACCATCAGGTGCGCGCCTGCCTGCGCGGACGTTCTATTCGCCGCCGTATTAATCATCCTGACCGTCTGAACTACCCGATGAAACGGGTGGGTAAGCGCGGTGAAGGCAAATTCGAGCGCATCACCTGGGACGAAGCCCTCAATACCCTCACTGCCAGCCTGAAAGATGTCGTGGCCAAATACGGCAACGAAGCGGTTTACATCAACTACTCTTCCGGCATTGTCGGCGGCAATATTACCCGTTCCTCCCCTTATGCTTCACTGGTGGCGCGCCTGATGAACTGCTACGGCGGTTTCCTGAGCCACTACGGCACCTACAGCACGGCACAAATCGCCTGTGCGATGCCCTACACCTACGGCAGCAACGACGGCAACAGCACGTCTGACATCGAAAACACCAAACTGGTGGTGATGTTTGGCAATAACCCGGCGGAAACGCGCATGAGCGGTGGCGGGATTACGTACTATCTGGAGCAGGCTCGCGAGCGATCCAGTGCGCGCATGATCGTCATCGACCCGCGCTACACCGACACCGCCGCTGGCCGCGAAGATGAATGGATCCCCATCCGTCCGGGTACCGATGCCGCGCTGGTAGCCGGTATTGCGTGGGTATTGATCGCCGAAAACCTGGTCGACCAGCCGTTCCTGGATAAATACTGCGTGGGCTATGATGAAAAAACGCTGCCGGAAGGCGCACCCGCTAACGGCCACTACAAAGCGTATATTCTCGGTCAGGGCGATGACAAGACCGCGAAAACCCCTGAGTGGGCTTCCCGCATTACGGGCATACCCGCCGATCGCATTGTTAAGCTTGCCCGTGAAATCGGCTCCGCCAAACCGGCTTACATCTGCCAGGGTTGGGGACCCCAGCGCCAGGCGAACGGAGAACTGACCGCCCGCGCGATCGCGATGCTGCCTATCCTCACCGGAAACGTGGGGATCAACGGCGGTAACAGCGGCGCGCGTGAGTCGACATACACCATTACTATCGAACGTATGCCGCTGCCGGACAATCCGGTCAAAACGCAAATTTCCTGCTTCAGCTGGACGGATGCCATCGCTCGTGGACCGGAAATGACCGCCCTGCGCGACGGCGTGCGCGGGAAAGATAAGCTGGACGTGCCGATTAAGTTCATCTGGAACTACGCGGGCAATACCCTCATCAACCAGCACTCCGATATCAATAAAACCCACGATATCCTGCAGGATGAAAGCAAGTGCGAAATGATTGTCGTCATCGACAACTTTATGACCTCATCGGCGAAATATGCCGATATCCTGCTGCCGGATCTCATGACCGTTGAGCAGGAAGACATCATTCCGAACGATTATGCCGGGAACATGGGCTACCTGATTTTCCTCCAGCCCGTGACCGCGCCGAAGTTTGAGCGCAAGCCCATCTACTGGATCATGAGTGAAGTGGCGAAACGCCTTGGACCGGATATTCATCAGAAATTCACCGAAGGACGGACGCAGGCGCAGGCGCAGTGGCTGCAGTATCTGTATGCCAAAATGCTCGAAAAAGACCCCACACTGCCCTCCTATGACGAGCTGAAAAAAATGGGCATTTATAAGCGCAAAGATCCGAACGGGCACTTTGTAGCCTATAAAAAATTCCGCGAGAACCCGGAAGCCAATCCGCTGAAAACGCCGTCGGGCAAGATTGAAATTTACTCCAGCAAACTCGCGGAGATTGCCGCCACCTGGGAGCTGGAAAATGATGAAACCATCAGCCCGCTGCCCGTCTACGCCTCGACCTTTGACGGCTGGGACGCGCCCGAACGCGAGCAGTTCCCGCTGCAGCTGTTTGGCTTCCACTTCAAAGCCCGTACCCACTCAAGCTATGGCAACATCGACGTGCTGAAAGCGGCCTGTCGGCAGGAGGTATGGCTTAACCCGGTCGATGCCGAAAAACGCGGCATTAAGAACGGCGATATGGTGCGCGTCTTTAACGAACGCGGTGAGGTGCGAATTGAAGCGAAAGTCACACCGCGCATCATGCCCGGCGTGAGCGCCATGGGCCAGGGCGCCTGGCACGACGCCAGTATGAATGGCGATCGTATTGACCACGGGTCATGCATCAATACCCTGACCACGCACCGCCCGTCGCCGCTGGCAAAAGGCAACCCGCAGCACACCAATCTGGTACAGATCGAAAAGGTTTAGCACGATCGTGGTTTCTTATACGGTCAGTATTCTTGGTTAACACAGCCGCGCGGGCGCAATCCGCGCGAGCAAGGAAGGTTTAATGAAAGACGTCTCACAGCGTGAATCGTTCGCGTTCAGCGCCCGCGTACTGGGCGCGCTGTTTTATTTCTCACCCGACAGTGAGCAGGCCGCGCCGCTTGTGCAGGCCCTTACCGCTGGCGACTGGGTTCAGGACTGGCCGCTGCCACCGGAAACGCTGCAGCCCCTTGCCGAAACCTTTGCCACCCCAGCCGATGAGCCGCTGACGGACGCCTGGCAACGGCTGTTTATTGGCCCTTATGCCCTGCCCGCACCGCCGTGGGGCTCCGTCTGGCTGGACCGCGAATCGGTGCTGTTTGGCGACTCGACCCTCGCGCTGCGCCAGTGGATGCGAGAAAACGGCATTGCTTTTGAGATGCAGCAAAATGAACCGGAAGATCATTTCGGTACCCTGCTGCTGCTGGCGGCGTGGCTGGCCGAGAATGGCCGCGAAGCGGAGTGCGATCGGCTTCTGGCGTGGCATCTTCTGCCGTGGAGTACCCGTTTCCTCTCGGTGTTTGTCGACAACGCCGGGCATCCGTTTTATACCGCGCTGGGCAAGCTCGCGCAGCTGACGCTGGCGGACTGGCGTTCCGCGTTGCTTGTTCCGGTTGCGGAAAAGACGCTGTATCGCTAAGGGGTACGGCTTGCTCGCAACTGGCGGGCAAGCCTGGGTTTGGTTTATACCTCTCCACCCGATTCACTCGCACTCTCTTTGCTTTGAATGAACCGAAGTGCCAGATAGAGGTCTGGTGCCAGAATCATGTCATCATCATTCATTGTTGGCCGGCTGTCTTTAAACCAGCGCGTTAATTCTGTTTTCCTGCCCGCAAGAATTAACGTAACCTGCCGAGCTTTCAGGTCGCGCTTCAACTCATTTATGGTTGCCAGAACACTGATGTCTGAATAGGTGAAGCAAGCCACAGCATCAATAATCACCCATTTAGGCTGTAATGCTGCACCATCAACTAAGTTCAATACCCGGCGTTTAAAATAAGCCACATTAAAATAGGTCAACGGTGAGTTAAACCGATACATCAGCACGCCCGGGACCATTTTAATATCGGTTGTATTGCCTAATGAGTGAATCATGCCATCTTCGTCAGTGCCCAGTAAGTGCTCGGAGGGACGAAAGACGGTACGCAGGAACTGTAACAGGCCAAGCAACACCGCGAGGCCGATCCCCTGGATAACGCCGATAATTAACACACAGCCAAACGTGAAGAAGGCCAGGCGAAAGGCCTGTTTATTTCGCCGTCTCAGGTTCCAAAGCCCACGTAAATCAATCAATGACCACGATGCGTACATTAGAACAATCCCTAACGCCGAAACCGGAATAAACTGCAGTGGCTGAGTGAAAAATACCACGACGATACCGATGATTAAGGCGGCGACCACGGAAACCAGCTGGCTTTTCCCTCCAACTGAATCATTCACCGCGGTCCGGGAATCGGCGCCACTGATAGCAAACCCCTGAGATAATCCCGCCATCAGGTTCGCAATACCCAGCGCTCTGAATTCAGCATCCGCATTAATTTCATAACCATTTTTCGCGGCGAAACTGCGCGCGGTCAGCATCAGACTCACAAAACTGACCAACGCCAGGTTCAGCGCCGGGATCACCAAATCACGCATCGGACCAGGCTGAAACGTCTCCCAGTGAACAACGGGCAAACCAGGCTGGAAACCGTCTCCCCCAATGGTGGCAATACCGTACTGTTGTGCAGATGTCCCCCAGACCAGTAACGTTGTCAGAACAATGGCAATCAAAGGTGCGGGCCAGTGGCTGCGATACGTTTTGATAGCCATTAAAATAGCGAGCGTTAAAAGTGATATTCCTGCGGTTAAAAAATGGCTGTCTGAAATGCGGCCTGGCAAGGCGATGATTTTCTCGATCACCTGCGCTTCATCAAGCTTGATCCCTAAAACCTTGCCGATTTGCCCGACAATAATCGTCACGGCTACGCCATTCAGCAAACCGGTAAGAATGGGATGAGAAAGCAGATCGGCAAGCGCGCCGAGGCGGAATTTACTGGCAAGCAGGCACCATCCGCCCATCATCAACGTCATGACGATTGTCAGTTGCCAGTGCAGTTCAGGATTTCCCGCCGAAAGAGGAAACACCACGGCCGCAATCACCGCGCAGGTCGTGGCATCAGGGCCGACAATAAGCTGACGTGAAGAGCCAAACAGTGCATAGGCTATCATCGGTAAAACGCAGGAATACAGCCCGACTATGGCCCCAACACCCGCCAGCTCCGCATAAGCAATCGCAACCGGTAGCGCGACAGCCGCGACGGATAACCCGGCTTTAACATCATGTTTTAGCCAGCTTTTATCGTAGGCTAACAAATTTTGCAGGCCCGGCATGTAGCTTAAAAAATACTTTCCGAACACCTTATTCTCCGGAGATTAATATTACCCGCGAAATGTTGGCACACTTTTAAGTGAGGTTCTGGCTTTCAAATGCTCCGGACGGAGGCCCCGCCGCTCGGGCCGTATAAACACTTAACTATTTTGATATTCTGACTGGTGTTAAACATAGTACAAAAACTACTGCTTAGCCGGGGTGGTCCCTGCCGGATGCTGCCGTGCTGCACGCGGACGACGGATGGGTGGAATCGACAGCCCGGGAGCCGATGATCTAACAGGTTTGTGGTTCGGTATGAGGAGTCTTGAGAAAAAGTTTAGCCCAGAAGATTGTCTGCTTTGTGCCAGGAGCGGACGTTGCTAACATCAATTCAGAAGTTCACCATAGAAGAAGTTGTGAATAATTTGATTGGCTTATAGTGGTAAACCACGCCAACATATCATCATGGAGGCTGTTTAATGAGTTGCGATCGGTGCCTGGATTTATGTGTTAAATACGTTATCCGCCAACCTGAACAATTACGTAAAGCAATCCGTATTGCAAAGAATGCGCTCAGCGAAGGGGTTCTGGCCGAAATTGATGCGACGGATGACTGGAATCAATACAGCTTTCAAGAGTGTGCTGAAAAGATGATATGGGGCGATATCGTCGATTACCGTTTTGTTTGTAGGCACTGTGGAACTAAGTTTGTATTAGGTGCTGAAACTTACCATGGCAGCGGTGGGTATTGGTCGCCCGAGAATGAAAAACCATCGGAAATAATTGACTAACTTCCGCTCCTCGCTCACACCAGACCTACACCCCTCGCAACTTCCCTCTTCTCTCGTCCCTCTTCTTTCCGCCAAACCTTTGATAAAATAATGTCCATCCAACACACAGACTTGCTACAAAACATCGACGATGATCAGTGATGTGCTGCAACTGAGGATAACGCGCTAGCCAACGTTTCTCATCACCCCGTCGCCTAAAGACATCATACTTTTCCCGCTCAAATACGGGCGTCGGTCTTAAACGCAGCTCAAACCGGTCATTAAGAGCATAGGGTGCAATGACCTCGATGAGATCGTTATCGCCCAGTCTGACGGCCACGGCCGTCGCGGTTTCAGGCCAGTACAATAGCGCATTTTCTGTTGAGTGATAGGCCGCCCCGCCATCGAAACCGGAGCGGCTTAAATTACCGTATTGCGCCCTCAAAACCACAAGCCGCCACAACCCACACTTAAAAACTGTACGTCACCTTCAGACTCCCCGTAGGCGACGTCTTACGATGCACAATCGGGCTATCGGCAGCATCTCCCGTCAGGTGCGTCACGCCCGCGGCGGCAAGCACGCTCCAGCGCGAGGTGAGCCTGTGCGTCCAGTCAAGATTCAGCATGTACGCATAAATCCCGGCGCCAGCGTCATGGCGGGCAAACCCGGATGCCGCCGACTGGGCGGCACTGACGCCGTAGTAGGTCAGCATATATTTGTCAGATCCCCAACTGCCGGTCAGCGCCAGCGTGACTGCGTTATTCGGTGAAATATAGAGCGGGCTGGAAATACCAAAATGCACCGCCTCACCGTTGTCTCTCTCAGAAACCGGGATCTCACCCTGCACCTGCAGATTAAGCCAGTCGGTTACCTTGTAACCCAGACCGGGCATCACGATAGCCGAGCCTTTTATCTCGCCCATTCCACGTAGCTCGTCGCTGCCGGAGCTGATCGAATCGCTGCTCACGTCTTTATCTTTACGGCCTGTGCGGTAGCTGAGCGCTGCGCTGTAATCCAGGTTACCCAGATTGTTGCCGTAACCGATACCCCGCGTGGTGCCGATAAAAAAGCCGTTAGCCATGGAATAATCCACCACCTGAGCCGCGCTGACGCGGGTTTTATCCGAACCCGAGTAGCGTGGCGCGACGTCCACCCCGCCCCCGAGAGTTAATACGTTACCCTGGCTCTGCTCTGCCGCCAGTAGCGGTGTGGCCAGTAACGCCAGCACGACGCCCGGCACGATGTTTTTCAGGCTGCGGCCCGGGAATAAATGGGGGAACGGATGACGCAGTTCGATGTTTCTCATTAAGGACGTCCTTATGGATGCAAATGATGACGATGAAGCGGTTAAACGCCAGAACGCCCATTTTGAAGCGTGACCCTAAGGTTCTTATGAGCCGAAAATGAAGAAACGCTGAAGCGCGCGGGTGCTGTAAACCGGACAAATTTACTGATACCGTTTTTTTCTTAAGATGTTCTTCATTCACTGCCGATACAGTTACCACTGTGAAAATTCTACTTATTGAAGACGACCTGGATCTCGGCAATGGCGTACGTATCGCCCTCTCCGATCAAGGCTTTGACGTTATATGGGTTCGCCGGAAAGAGGATGCGCTGCATCAGCTTGACGTCTGCGTGCCTGAGCTTGTTTTACTCGACTTAGGGCTGCCCGATGGCGATGGCATGAGCCTGATGACGCGTTTGCGCCAGCAGCTTAAGGGCATCCCCGTTATCATCCTGACGGCGCGAGGAACGCTGCAGGATCGCCTTTACGGGCTGGATGCGGGCGCAGACGACTATCTCGTCAAACCCTTTGTTCTCGCCGAGCTGCTGGCAAGAGTGAGAGCCCTTGCGCGACGCAGTTACGGTTTTGAAAATGAGGCAATAGAAATTCGCGGGCTGTCACTTCATGTGCCGACGCGTCGCGTGACGGTGAGCGCACGCCACGTTGACCTGACGGCCAGTGAATACGCCCTGCTTGAAACGCTGATGCTGCGCGCTGACCGCGTGCTAACGCGACGGTTCCTGGAAGAAAGGATCTTCGGCAACAAAGAAAACCTCAGTAACGCGCTCGACGTGCATATGGGTAATTTGCGGCGAAAAATTGGCGACGGTTACGTGCGAACGGTGCGGGGCGTCGGGTATGTCATTGATACCGTCTCTGTCCAGAGGGTGACCGGTTAATGCGAAACTTTTGGTCCCACCTGCGCCACGCCACGCTGGTGCGGCGAATTATCATCGCCCAGATGCTGTTGCTTACGCTGCTGTGGTGTCTTTTTTTAACCTTCATTCTGTGGGAGGACCTGCGCAGTCCTCCCATCCTCACGGGCAGTAAAACCTACGAAACCCTTTTTACCCTGGTTGAGCGGATGGACGAACGCCCGCAGGATCGCACCGCGGTGCTCGAAGCCTTTAGCCAGGCGCTGCGCGAAGGCTATGGCGGCGGTGAAGATCCCGTGCTGTCGATTAACCTTATCGTGCGCAAGAACAATGCAGTTATTTTTGCCTCCGACGGCGCGCCTGCGGGGATAACAAACACCCGGTTCGGAGAACTGGATCGCGTTCAGAGTGACGATCGTACCTGGACCAGCCGCACCCTTAAATCCCCTCATTCCGACGTGGAGGTCACCCTCTTCACGCCAGCCAGTGGCTGGAACTTCTTTATCTACCTGAACTCGCGGGGTTACTACATCCTGCCGCTGCTGGTCTGCTTCCCTTTTCTGCTGTTTCCCGCGTGGCTGTCGATCCGCATTGCTATGCGCCCCTGGAACAGGGTGGTCAATGAAATTACGTTACGCACGCCTGACGATCTCTCGCCCCTAAAAGCCGTTCCCAGGCATAGGGAGCTTCGCCAGATGGTGGATGCGATCAATGATTTCCTTGCCCGGGTGCGTGAAAGCGCTGAGCGGGAACGGGTTTTCATTGCCGATGCGGCGCACGAGCTGCGTACTCCCCTCGCAGCGATGCGCATCAACGTGGAGGCGCTGCAGTCCTGGGTCATCAGCGAGAACCAACAGGAGCTGCTTGCGGGGGTAATTCGCAGCAACAGCCGTGCTGCACGTCTCGTCAATCAGCTGCTGCTGATGATGCACAGCGAAGCACGCATTGACACCGAGATGGAGCCAGTACCGCTGACAACACTCATTCAGGAGCGCATGGCCGAGCTGGAACCGTTAGCCTCTGCGCGCAGGATTGAGCTGGAGTTCTTCTCGCAGGATGACATCTGGATCGCGGGCGTCAGGGAACGTCTGGTGTCGCTGATTGATAACCTGATTGAGAATGCGGTGAAGTACAGTCCTGAAGGGGGGCGGATTCAGGTCGACGTACGCGCACTCGATGGCTGCACGCAGCTGCGTGTCTCGGATGCGGGGCCCGGTATTCCGCCTGAACTGCGGGAACGCGTGTTCGACCGTTTTTTCCGCGACCCGAATCAGATGCAAAGCGGAAGCGGTCTGGGGCTTGCCATCGTCAAAGCGGTGGCGCAGCAGCACAACAGCCGCGTTAACCTGAGTACATCCGCTGAAGGCGGCCTGATGGTGACGGTTGACTTCCCCAACCGCACGTTTAGCTAAACCAGAACAGGGTGTTTGATCGCAAATGCCGCAGATTGCTTCAAAAAAAAAACCGTATTTGTTATATTGTTGTTTATTGCTTATTCACCTCTGCGGTGCCAAAAAGAACAAGATTCACCGCAACCCAGGATACAAAAATGTTAGATTACCGCTTCCCGACAGCTTTGCAGATGGTTCTCAGCGTAGCGATGGCGGAGCAATTGGGCGAACGTTCAACGAGTGCGATTCTGGCCTACGGCCTGGAAGCGAACCCGAGCTTCATCCGCAAATTAATGGTTCCGCTCACGCGTGACGGCATTATCGTCTCAACGCTTGGCCGCAATGGCTCCATTCATCTTGGTCGCCCGCCGGAAGAGATCACCCTGCGCGATATCTACCTTTCGGTCATCGAAGATAAAAAACTGTGGGCGTCGCGCCCTGACGTGCCGGCCCGCTGCGTGGTCAGCGCTAACGCGTGCTGGTACTTTAAATCAATTTCCGAAGAGGCCGAGCAGGCGTCGTTAGCCGTACTGGCCCGCCACACCGTAGCAAGCGCGCTGGAAGCGGTGAAAAACGCCGACAGCAGCGGATGGGATCCGCTCCCCGATCTTATCGCCCAGTATCAAAAAACGTCGTAATAATTTACCTGGTACAAAAAAAACCGCCTTCACTGTGAAGGCGGTTTTTTATTAGCTGCAACGTCCTTACGCTGGCAGAACGTCCCTTTCCTCTTTTTTCCCGCGCGTCACGAACTTACGCAGCGTCACGTAGAACACCGGCGTCAGGAACAGGCCAAACAGCGTCACGCCCAGCATCCCGGAGAAGACGGTGATCCCGGTCACGCCGCGCACTTCTGCCCCCGCGCCGTGGCCGAGGATCAGCGGAATGGTCCCGGCAATAAAGGCAATGGAGGTCATCACAATCGGGCGTAAACGCAGGCGGCACGCCTCCAGCGCGGCCTCCATTATCCCTTTCCCCTGGATTTCCAGCTCGCGGGCAAACTCCACGATAAGGATGGCGTTTTTACAGGCCAGCCCCATCAGGACCACCAGCCCCACCTGCACGAACACGTTGTTATCGCCACCGGTCAGCCAGACGCCAAACAGTGCGGAGAGCATCGTCATCGGCACGATGAGGATCACCGCAAGCGGCAGGGTCCAGCTTTCGTACAGCGCAGCCAGCACCAGGAACGCCAGCAGAACCGCAACCGGGAAGACGATCAGCGCCGTATTGCCCTGCGTGGCCTGCTGGAAGCTCAGGTCCGTCCATTCAATGTTCATCCCGTTCGGCAGGATCTGCTTAGACATACCCGCCAGCTGCGTCATCGCCTGCGTGGACGAAAGCACACGCGGGTCGGCATCGCCAATCAGATCCGCCGCCGGGTAGCCATTGTAGCGAATCACCGGGTCCGGCCCGTAGGTGGTCGTGATATTCACCATACTGCCAATCGGCACCATTTCGCCCTGGCTATTGCGGGTGCGTAAGTTCGCGATATCTTCCACGCTGTCGCGGAACTGCCCGTCCGCCTGCGCCATCACGCGCCAGGTACGGCCGAACTGGTTAAAGTCATTCACGTACGACGAGCCGAGATAGGTTTGCAGCGTCCCGAAAAGATCGGTCAGCGACACGCCCTGCGCTTTCGCCTTATCACGGTCAACCTGCACTTCCAGCTGCGGAACGTTTGCCTGGTAGGTCGAGATCGGGAAATGCATCCCCGGCGTCTGCATAATCGCACCGGACATGGTGTTCACCGCGTTTTGCAGCGCACCATAGCCCAGACCGGCGCGATCCTGAATGTACAGGGAATAACCCGACCCCTGACCCAGCCCTAAAATCGGCGGCGGCAGGATAGAGAAGCCAAAGCCCTCCTGGATTTGCGCGATTTTCGCGTTGATCTCCGCGTTAATTTCCGCCGCGGAATGCTTACGCTGGTCGAACGGCTTCAGGCCAAAGAACACCGTCCCGGTGTTCGGCGTGTTGGTGAACTGCAGGGCATTCAGCCCCGGGAATGCCACCGCATAGTCCACGCCTTCGGTATTCATCCCGATTTCGCTCATTTTGCGGATCACCGCATCGGTGCGCGCCAGCGAAGAGCCTTCCGGCATTTTCACGCCGCCAATCAGGTACAGCTTGTCCTGTGTCGGAATAAATCCGCCGGGTACCGCTTTAAACATCACGCCCGCCGCACAGAGCAGCAGCAGATAGACTGCGAACACCGCGCCGCGACGTCCGAGGGTTTTACCCACCAGCCCCTGATAGCCGTTCGAGCTGCGGTGGAAGAAGCGGTTAAACGGACGGAAAAGCCAGCCGAACAGACGGTCGATAAGCCGGGTCGGCATATCTTTCGGCGCGCCGTGCGGTTTTAACAGCAGGGCAGCCAGCGCCGGAGAGAGCGTCAGCGAGTTGATGGCGGAGATCACCGTGGAGATGGCGATCGTCACCGCAAACTGCTTGTAGAACTGACCGGTCACGCCCGAGAGAAATGCCATCGGCACAAACACCGCGCACAGCACCAGCGCAATCGCGATAATCGGCCCGGAGACCTCACGCATCGCCTGATGCGCCGCCGCAAGCGGTGCAAGCCCCTCTTCAATATTTCGCTCGACGTTTTCCACCACCACGATGGCGTCATCCACCACGATACCGATGGCCAATACCAGCCCGAACAAACTCAGGGTGTTGAGCGAGAAGCCCAGCAGGTAGAGGATGCTGAAGGTACCCACCACCGACACCGGCACCGCGATCAGCGGAATGATTGACGCACGCCAGGTTTGCAGGAACAGGATCACCACCAGCACCACCAGCACGACCGCTTCCAGCAGCGTTTGTACGACCGCCCGGATGGAATCACGCACAAAGACCGTCGGATCGTAAGGTGCCGCCCACTTCATATCGTCCGGGAAACGCGTGGACAGTTCGTCCATTTTGGCGCGCACCGCGTTAGACAAGTCGATGGCGTTCGCCCCCGGCGACTGGAAGATACCAATCCCGACCGCGTCTTTATTGTTCAGCTGAGAACGCAGCGCATAGCTGCCGGAGCCCATCTCAATTCGCGCCACGTCGCGCAGGCGGACAACCGTACCATCCTGCGTGGTTTTCAGAACGATATTGCCAAACTCTTCTTCAGTATGCAGACGGCCCTGGGCGTTAATGGAGATCAGGAAATCGCTCTCTTTCGGCAGCGGCTCGGCGCCAAGCTGACCGGCGGACACCTGAACGTTCTGCTCCTGCATCGCCGTCACCACATCCGAGGCGGTCAGCCCGCGCGCCGCCACTTTATTCGGATCCAGCCAGATGCGCATCGCGTATTCGCCCGAGCCGAAGATCTGGATCTGACCCACGCCAGGCAGACGCGCCAGCTCATCCTTCACCTTCAGGGTGGCGTAGTTACGCATGTACAGGGAGTCGTACTTACCGTTGGGCGAAAACAGATGCACCACCAGCGTCAGCGTCGGCGACTGTTTCTGGGTGGTAATGCCCAGACGACGCACGTCTTCCGGCAGACGCGCCTCGGCCTGCGCGACGCGGTTTTGCACCTGAACCTGCGCCTGATCCGGGTCAGTCCCCGGACGGAAGGTCACGGTGGTGACCAGCACGCCGTCCGAGCCCGCGACGGATTTCATGTACATCATATTCTCAACGCCGTTGATCGCCTCTTCCAGCGGCGTCGCCACGGTCTCGGCAATCACTTTCGGGTTGGCGCCCGGGTACTCCGCGCGCACCTGAACGCTTGGCGGCACGACGTCAGGATATTCGCTCACCGGCAGCAGCGGGATGGCGATCAATCCTGTGATAAAAATCAGAATCGACAGGACGGCGGCAAAAATCGGCCTGTCGATGAAAAAGCGGGAAAAGTCCATGGGTTGGATTCTCAGGTCAAGGGATCAGTTGAGGGCGGCGCTGGCGGTCATGGCAACGGTTTTGGCGTTAACCGGCATTCCCGGCATAAACACTTTTTGTAAACCCTCGACGATGACTTTGTCGCCAGGGTTCAGCCCCTGCCGCACGATGCGTAAACCGTCTGCCAGACGCCCCGGTGTAATGTCACGGCGCTGGGCTTTCCCCTCTTTATCCACGATGTAGACGTATTTGCGGTCCTGATCGGTCAGCACCGCTTTGTCGTCGATAAGCGTAGCTTTGAATGCCGCGCTGCCCGGCAGGCGTACGCGGGCAAACAGCCCCGGTGTGAACTGACGTTGGGAATTATCCAGCAGCGCGCGCATACGGATGGTGCCAGTACTCGGCGTGAGCTGATTGTCCAGGAAATCCACTTTGCCCTGATGGGGATAGCCTTCTTCGCCCGTCAGGCCAATCTCAACCGGCAGCGCCATATGATTGCTGGACGCCCCCTGTCCGCTGCGGGCGAGGTTTTGATAGTGAAGATAGGTCGACTCATCCACATCGAAATAGACGTAAACCGTCTTCTGCGAGACCAGCGTGGTGAGCACGCTGGCGGTATCGCCCGCGGTGACCAGATTACCGCTGGTGATCAACGCCCGGCTGGCGCGGCCATCGATAGGCGCGGTCACTTTGGTGAAATCCAGGTTGAGCTGGGCTGCGTCAACCGCCGCCTGCGCGGCGCGAATGTCGGCCTGCGCCTGAACGGCGGCCGAGCGACGCTGCTCCCACTCTTCCCGGGAGACCAGGTGAGAAGCGATAAGCTTATCGGTACGGTTAGCCTCACTTTGCGCCAGGCTGGCCTGCGTTTTGGCCCTCGCCAGGTTCGCCTGCGCCTGTTCCAGCGCGGCGCGGTAGGTTCGGTCATCAATGGTGAATAGCACCTCGCCCTTTTTCACTTCCTGGCCGTCGGTGTAATTCACTTTATCAATGTAGCCGGAGACGCGCGGGCGCAGCTGAACGCTTTCCACCGCTTCAATCCGGCCGTTAAAACTATCCCACTGGCTGATGGATTTCACGACCACGTCAGCCGCACTGACGGAAGGCGCAGGTGGCGCGGCGTTTTGCGCGACGCTGTTATCACATCCGACGAGCAGCGCGGAGATCAACATCCCCCCCAGCGCGCTCAGATAAACGTTTCCCCAGGTTTTTTGCAGGCTCATTATTTTTATTCCGGTAATTGTAGCTGCCGGGCAAGACGCAGCGGGAGGCGCCGCGCCACTTCCTTTGTCCGATAGCTGGCTGAAGGCCATTTGTGTCGTTCATCGCCACAAAACTGTAACAGTTGCGAGTACACTATCGCGGCGATTGTAGGAAGGCGCTTAACTAAGTGCAAGAATAATTGTTGCACTTTATGTGCTATTTGCGTCGATGTGAAAAGACCCGTTTCGGACAGGGATTTAAATGCAACAATAAAACTTGCAATTAACGGAAAAACACGCCACCTTTAAATGCAACAGATAAAGTTACTTTTTTCTACGCTGCGTGGGGGTAATCAGATGAACACTGGCGCATTTATGCACGATTTACTCGACTGGATCGACAACAACCTGGACAGTCGTCTGGACATTGAGACCGTCGCCAGGCGATCCGGCTATTCAAAATGGCACCTGCAGCGCCTGTTTAAAGAACACACGGGCTATCCCCTCGCCGGGTATATTCGTGCGCGGAAGCTGCAAAAATCGGTTGAACGGTTAACCCACAGCGACGAACCGATTCTGAACGTGGCGATCGCCCTGGGCTTTGACTCCCAGCAGTCCTTCAACCGCAGCTTCAAGCGTCAGTATGGCCAGGCTCCTGGGGCATGGCGGCGCAGCATGGGTGGCCCGGAACCGCAGTCGATGCGCCAGTAACACACATTTTGCTGCAACTTCAATCCATAGCTGTTATACTGTATATAAACACAGTATAACGAGGTACACGATGGCTGTTGAAACAAAATTTGTTGTCGTAAGAAAAGGTGAAGAGAAAATGACATTTGCCAGTAAGAAAGAGGCTGACGCTCACGACAAGCTGCTCGATATGGCAGACGCGTTCACCGACTGGCTGTTGCAAAGCGGAATGCAGATGGATGAAACGCAGGCTGAAAATCTTGGTCTGTATCTCGCCGAGCAGAAAGAGACCGTGCAGCATATTCTGCGTACCAGCAAGCTTCCCGATGTCACTGCCCCAGCTGCAGCGGATAAACCAGAATCCGATGCGGCGGAAACGAAAAAAATCAGGGCCGTGAAAGCGGCCTGATTGTCAGAGAATCATCACCTATCCGAAAGCCGTAAGCAGATAACTGCTTACGGCTTTTTTAATCAGCAAATAAAAAGAGTTAAGGAGATGACATGCGACAAGGAATGAAGGAAAAAATCATCAGGATCTGTGATGTAAAAATCGCCTCTAAGGGAAGCGATGTTGGGCTTTCGTTTTATGCTTTTTTTGCTAATAAAAATGACGATCCTGAACTGCTTATGGAAGTTGCGCACTGGTGGATTATGGAAATGAAGCTGGACCATTTTGAAAGGGCTGAAAAGATCAGAAAGCTTGTTTTAGTTATGTAACACCTGTTTCAAAAAGGCAATGTTACAATCATATCCATCCCAAAGATGCGAATATGTTGTAAAGCCGATGATTCTGACCTCAGCAGTATCTCCGGATCACCTTATAATTTATCTTCAGCCTCCTGAATCAGTTTTAAAAGCAGTTTCATATCCAGACAAATATGTCCGTATGTAAAGCTTGTCTCGACAACATTTTTTTTAGATTTACGCAGATCGAAATGTACATGATCAGGGCCGTAAGGGACTTGGTGATGATCGGCTGAATCGACCCTGGACAACTGCTTTCCTTCAGAGGTCATTATTATATAGGCATAATTCGACGGTGATTGGTGTCTGATTACTACGGTGATCCCCGACGGTCTTCGGGCGGTTACAGTTTCCCCTACAACTTTCATGATAGTGCAGTTGAAATTTACCTTAAGTATTTCGCAGGTCTGCTCAAGCATCTCTTCAGTAGTCAGTGGACGCATATTTGAGAACATAACTTTTCCACCCAAATGATTCGAGAGATAATTGAGAAGAATTGATTGCTTCTGAGATTCCTCTTCGTGTGTCAAACACAACTGCATACCAATCATCATGCCTGACTTCCCCCATACAGTAGTGGTCGCCATGCGATCGGTTTTTTCTCCACAAACCAAGCACTTTCCATTGGAGGACAGCCATATAGCTTGATCTACAGCAGTATTCTTAAGCCGCCCTCCCAGCAGACCATCGAATAATCTCGAGTCAGCTTTCCTTTTTTCGTACCACGGCTTATAACGTTGTACATACCCCGTATCATCAATGAGCTTTGAGAAGTTGGCATCATCTACTGGAGTGAGTTTGATTCCGTGTTGTTCGAGATAAACGCCAATATGGCCAACCCAGAAAAGGTCTTTTGATTTCATAAAATAAATTCTGGCTGCTGGAAAGCGGACAGTTGGTGCATACATTGCATTTACATGAAAAGTACCTGCGCTGATATAAACATGTACATCCGTTGCTCCTTGCATCATCCATAGCAATATTTCTTTGCTCGAAACTTCAATTGCCAAAACTGGCTTTTCTTTCCTCAGTATATTGCCACCGAAGCATTGAATAACATTATCTGTTGCAGTTCCACTTAATTTAAGATTAATGCAGTCAGTAATTACATCATTAAGTCTCAAAGTGTCATCCTTTATTATTCCAAACGGGGCTGCGCCTAAGTTTACCGGCCACTGATACACCAATACCACCTTGTTACCAGATAATTTTTTACACCGCAAGGGAGGCATGTCCGCTCCTCGCTCACCGCAGACCAGGCGTTAACTAAACCCAACGCTACCAGCCACAAAACCTGGTAGCTATACAAACGCGCCGAGCTGTTACGTTAATACGCGTTCCCCCTTCCCCGAGGAATTGCGTATGACCCGACATCCGCTACGCCAGATCATCGAATCCTGTGACCACGCCATCACCACCAAAAACTTTGACGCCCTGATGGAGTACTACGCCGAAGACGCGGCTCTGGTGGTCAAGCCCGGCATGACTGTTAAAGGCAAAGAGAACATCCGCAGCGCATTTATTGCCATCTCTGATTATTTTCAGGACCAGTTAACGGTCGAACAAGGGGAGATGCAGGTGATTGAAGGTGGGGATAACGCCCTCGTTATCATGGAAACCGTTCTGCGCTTTCCTGATGCTCAGGGCGGGATAACAGAAATATCCCGCCGCGCGACCTATGTTTTTCGACTGGAGAGCGACGGTCGCTGGCGTTGTACTATCGACAACTCCTACGGTACGTCGCTTCTGGATACCGGGAACTGATCACGCTAATCACGGTTACAAAGGGGCGCTACCCCCTCTCCACGCCAGTCCCTTAATGCGCAGTAATGCGCGGCTCCTTCACAAACTCAGCCAGCAGCCACACCATATCGTGCAGCAGGCCCGTCAGTTCTTTTGTTACGTGAGCGGGCAGCGTTTCCCCCTTCACCGCTTGCGTCAGCGCCAGAACATAGTCCACCTGCGTTAAGGTGTCCTGCCAGCAATCGGGCACGCAGGAATTCAGTTTCTCACCGATGATCAGCTGTTCAATCAGGTATGGTGGAAGATCGACATCACAGAGTTTACGCAGCCTGCGCAGAGCCTGAAGGAGACGCTCGCAAAGTGCAGTACGGCTCCCGACATCTTCGGTTTCGACCAGTACGCTCACCAGCGCGGCGCAGTTGTCGGCGACGTCAAACAGATCGGCATCAGCCGGAAGCGGCCGGGAGATAAGTTGCAGAATGACGTTTTCGTCAGACGGGAGATAGGTCAGGGTTGGGATAGTAGTCATATCCAGCATCCTTCTATATGTAATCCATGTAACCACCCCTTGAGTTCCTACGCTCGGGGGGTAGCGCTGACAGAGGTAGGAATACCGCCCATATAGAAAAACGGCCAGCCTTACGGCTGCTCCGCCAGCGCCACCGCAATTGTAACGGGATCGGTGCTGCCGCGACATACGAAATGTCACTATATGGTAGATGCGGGTTCCTACGCCCGATTGCGGATATGCCGCAACGCAGGCACTTTACGACCCCGAACGATTGTAGAAAAGACATAACCCTGAATTTCACACGGTTACTTTGCGGTTTGCGAGGCGTCTTCCAGAAAGACAACGCTGCCCTAAATTTTAAGGGTATCAATCACCGCTCTCAGCGCAGGCGACACGTTGCGATGGGGATAATAAAGATACAGCCCGTCCATGCGCAGGCTGTAGCGCTGCAACACCCGGATAAGCGTTCCGCGCTCCAGATCGTCAGCCACCAGCTCCAGCGGAACATAGGCCAGCCCAAGCCCCAGCCGGGCGGCTTCGGCTTCCATGTAGCTGTCAGACAGCGCCCATTGCCCCGCTGGCCGATGGGTGATTCTCTTCCCGTCCTGAACCAGCTCCCACTGGTAGTCACGCCCGTCGGCAAACTGGTAGGCAATGCAGGGATGAACCACTAAATCCGCAGGCGTCTGGGGAAAACCGTAGCGGCGAAAGTGTTCCGGGGTAGCCACTACGGCCATTTCCATATCAGGGGTAATGCGCACGGCGATCATTCCCTGCCCTACCTCTGGCCCCAGCCTGACGCCCGCATCAAACCGCTCAGCGATGATGTCAACGAAGCGACTTTCGTTTATCAGCTCCAGCCGGATATCCGGGTAACGCTGTTTAAAAATAGCGAGCTTTGGCAACAGGCATTTGTCGATGGCGTGCTGGCTGGCATTAATGCGTACCGTACCGGACGGCGTCTGGCGGTAGTGCGCCAGCGTCGCCAGACCCGTATCAAGCGCATCAAACGCAGACTCGGCGGTCTGATAGAGCTGCTCCCCGGCGTGGGTCAGCGACAGCTTGCGCGTGGTACGGACCAGAAGCTGAACGCCCAGCCGCTCTTCCAGCTCGCGAACCGAGCGGCTGATCCCGGACTGCGCCAGGCCGAGCCGCTGTGCGGCCGCCGTGAAGCTCCCCTCCCTTACCACCTGCATAAACAGGTACAGCTCATTGTAGTTTTCCCGCTTTGCCATCGTGACTCGCCATTTATAACAATCTGGTATTAATCATAGCAGTTTTCGGGCCCTAATCAGCACTATTTTTGCTAACTATAATGCCTGCATCACAACAACACAGGGCACCTTTTCATGAAAACATTCACCCAAAAACTGTCCGTTGCGATGCTGCTATGTGCATCATTAAGTGGAGTGACAACAATGAGTTATGCTGAGACAACCAATCCAAACGCCCCTGTTTCCATGGTGACCACCTGGGACAAAACCTTCGCCGAGAGTGATAAAGTCGACCACCGTAAGGTGACTTTCCAGAACCGTTACGGAATCACGCTGGTGGGCGATCTGTATCTGCCTAAAAACCGCGGCGACCGCAAGCTGGCGGCCATTGCCGTGAGCGGGCCGTTTGGCGCGGTCAAGGAACAATCCAGCGGCCTGTACGCCCAGACCCTGGCGGAACAAGGGTTTGTCACCCTGGCATTCGATCCGTCTTACACGGGCGAAAGCGGCGGCCAGCCACGCAACGTCGCGTCTCCTGATATCAACACCGAAGACTTTAGCGCGGCGGTTGATTTCCTGGGGTTACAGAAAGAGGTTGATCGTAATCGCATTGGAATTCTCGGCATCTGCGGCTGGGGCGGCATGGCGCTGAATACGGCCTCCATGGACACCCGCGTGAAAGCGGTCGCCACCAGCGTGATGTACGACATGAGCCGGGCGATGGGTCACGGGGTGGGCGACGGCAAAGATCGTTATTCAACGTCCGATCGCCGTGCCGTCCTGCAGTATCTGAACGAGCAGCGCTGGAAAGATGCCGAGCGCGGCACCTTCGCGCACGGCGGCCATGACATCTATGTCGATGCCAACGGCAAGGTGACCGCTGCGGAACGTATTCTGCCGGACGCATTACCCGCCAACCCAAATCCGGTACTCAAGGAGTTCTTTGATTACTACCGGATGCCGCGCGGCTTCCATGCCCGTTCCGTCAACTCCACCGGCGCATGGACCGCGACAATGCCGCTGTCGTTTATGAATATGCCGCTGCTGAGCTATGCCGACGAGATCGCTATCCCGACGCTTATCGTGACCGGTGAAAAGGCGCACTCTCGCTACTTTGCAGAAGATGCGTTTAAAGCAGTCGGCAGCAAGCAGAAGGAACTGGTGATTGTTCCGGGCGCAAACCATGTCGATCTTTACGACAATGCTGCCGGGAAGATCCCGTTCGCCCGGTTTGCGCAGTTCTTCAAAGCCAGCCTGAAATAAACCCCTACGCCACCCGTTCTGCGCGGGTGGCTCTTCGCGAAAATAGACTATGCCCTCACTGAGCCATACCCCACCACAACACGCTGAACATGCGCGCTGGAGCGGCGTTTTTGCCATGACCCTCTGCGTATTTGTTCTGATTGCATCTGAGTTTATGCCCGTCAGCCTGCTTACCCCTCTCGCCAGATCGCTGGATGTCACAGAGGGGCTTGCCGGCCAGGGAATTGCCATCTCCGGCGCGCTGGCGGTTCTGACCAGCCTTTTCCTTTCCCAGCTCGCCGGGAATATGAATCGTAAATACCTTCTGCTGGGCATGACCCTGCTGATGGCACTTTCGGGGTTGGTTATTGGTTTCGCCCCGAACTATCTGACGTATATGCTCGGCCGCGCCCTGATCGGTATTGCCGTCGGCGGGTTCTGGCCCATGTCTGCCGCAACGGCCATTCGCCTTGCTCCCCCGCACCAGGTTGCACGCGCGCTGGCCATTTTCAACGGCGGTAACGCGCTGGCAACGGTGGTGGCCGCCCCACTTGGCAGCTACCTTGGAGCTACCATTGGCTGGCGCGGCGCATTTCTTTGCCTGGTGCCGGTGGCGATAGCGGCGTTCATCTGGCAGTGTTTTAGCCTGCCGGACATGCAGGGGCGTAAAAACGGTGCGTCACAGGGAAGCGTTTTCCGGCTATTCCGCCAGCCTGCGGTTTCCGTCGGTCTAATGGCCTGCGGCCTGTTCTTTATGGGTCAGTTTGCGCTGTTTACCTATTTGCGCCCGTTCCTTGAAACCGTCACCCAGGTCAGTGGAACCGGGCTGTCGCTGATTTTGCTCACCATCGGCGTCGCGGGTTTTGTGGGGACCCTGTTCGTTGCCGTGGTGCTTAATGCCGCGTTTTACGTGACGCTGATCGCGATCCCTTTGCTGATGGCCGCCATCGCAGTCGCGTTGATTCTGACGGGCCATAACGTGTGGATCGTCGCCCTGCTGTCAGGCCTGTGGGGGATGCTGGCAACGGCGGCGCCAACGGGATGGTGGACGTGGATTGCGCGAACGCTGCCGGAGGATGCCGAAGCCGGCGGTGGTCTGATGGTCGCGGTGATCCAGCTCGCCATTGCGCTCGGTTCAACGGCGGGCGGTATAGCGTTCGATCGCTACAGCTGGCAGAGCACGTTTGCACTGGGTGGCATTGTGCTCCTCTGTGCGGCTGCGCTGACGTTTCTGCTTTCGCGTCTTCACAAATAACGCACCGGAGGATTTTTGACGCTTTTCTGCCTCGCAGGTGTATTATTTTTAAACAATAACATCCATTAAAGGACACCTGCGCAATGATCAACATCCTCGGCAAAACCACCTCCATCAACGTGCGTAAAGTGCTCTGGACCTGCGAAGAAGCAGGCCTCGAGTATCAACAGGAAGATTACGGCAGCGGTTTTGCCTCAACGAAAACGGATGCCTTTCGCGCCCTGAACCCCAACGCCATGGTGCCGGTGCTGATTGATGGCGATTTCGTGCTGTGGGAATCCAATTCCATCTGCCGTTATCTGGCGCGCAAGGCCGGACGTCACGATCTGCTGCCCGCAGAACCGCAGGCCTGTGCCAACGTTGAGCGCTGGATGGACTGGCAGGCAACCGAATTCAATAACGCCTGGCGCTATGTCTTCCCGGCGCTGGGGCGTAAAAACCCGGACTTTAACGACCTGGAGCGCATTGCGGCGGGGATTCAGGAGTGGAACCACTGCATCACCATTCTGGAAAACCAGCTGCAGCGCACCGGTGCCTTTGCGGCGGGCGAGACGTTTACCCTTGCGGATGTGGTGCTTGGGCTGTCGGTGAATCGCTGGAAAATGACGCCCTTTGATAAGCCAGACGTGCCCGCTATTGAGGCCTGGTTTGAACGTCTCAACCAGCGCCCGGCGTTTTTGCGCCACGGCAATAACGGCATGGTATAAATCATACTGTCAGAATGAATATCCGCAGCGAGGCTGTTTTATTTAATTACGAAACCCTGATTGTCGTCAGAGGGAATAATAATTAAGTCATATCCTGGACAGCCCGTTGCACCGCTTTGCTAGCCTGAATAGTCAGGCAAAGCTCAACCCGGAGGTATTCTTGCTGATTAAACTCAAGAAAGAACGAACGCACCAGGAGGATCGCCGGCTTGCTCTCTGGCTGGCGACCTCTGCAGGTTTGCTGAACGCCATCGCCCTTGGGGCATTTGGCTTTTTCCCCTCACACATGACCGGCAACACCTCGCAATTATCCAGCGAAGTCTCTTCCACCGACCTGAGCGACATTATTTTCTTCGGCTCGATTATTCTCTCTTTTGTGGCCGGCGCCATTATTGCGCGAACGATCGTGATATGGGGCATTATCCATAATGTCAGGCTGGTTTTTTGCCAGATCCTGTTTGTCGAGGGGATATTACTGACCGGCGTTTCCTTCTACGAAATGTATTTTCATGCCCTCACCAGCAACCGCGAGATTATTCTTTTTCTCTGCTTTCTGATGGGCATTCATAATTCCACCTCCACGCAGCTTTCCGGCGGGCGGGTGAGATCAACGCATATTACCGGCACGCTGACGGACGCGGGGATCGCGCTGGCCTCTGTCATGGTGGCGATGCTCCGCAGGGATTACTCCAAAGATACGGCGGCGCAAAAAAGTCAGTTGAAAACCCACTTAACCACCCTTTTCTCGTTTATTTCCGGCGGTATCGTGGGGCTTATGTTGTTCAGATGGATTGGCTTCAACGCCATGTTGATACTCGGGGTGATGCTCGCCGTGGTCGCCACCGTCTCAATTATCACTGTCTCAACGCGCGTTCGACGCGTTCGTGCTTCCGTCTGAGTGCTGCAGCTGCCCCAGCAGACGCTGCATGTTGTCGTCACAGGTGATGCCCTCCGGCCGGTTGCTGAGACTGGCAACCAGCGTCAGCAGCTCTTTACGGTTTTCCTCAAGCTGCTTCTGCATCGCCTCTATCTCAGCAATACGCGTCTTAAGGGACTGGATCAGGCCCTCATGATCCCAGCGCTGTTGCGGCTGCGGCAGGAAGCGGCGTATTTGCTCGAGGGTAAACCCGGTACGCTGCGCATTGTCGATGATGTTCAGCAGCGTTGCCGTATCGGTGGAATAGGCGCGGTATCCGTTCTCCTGCCTGACCGGGCGCGGCAGTAAACCTTGAGCCTCATAGAACCGAATGCGCGACGGGGCAATGCCCGTCATTTTCGACAGTTCGCCAATTTTCATTTCGTTCACTCTGGCATATTGACCTTAAAGTTTACTTTAAGCTTAAACTTTTTATACGGTCAACCGGATCGTCATCTCATCAGGGAGCTAAAATGCAAACTATTCTGGGCGCCAGCGGGCAAATCGCCCGTGAACTGACCCGCGAGCTCAAACGCGGCTACACCGACGATATCAGGCTGGTCAGCCGCCATCCGCAAAAAATCAACGACAGCGATGTCACCGTTTCGGCCAATCTCCTCGATGCCGGGCAGACGCAGAACGCGGTTAACGGTAGCGACATAGTCTACTTTACTGCCGGTCTGCCGCCTGATTCCGCGCTGTGGGAACGTCAGTTTCCAGCCATGCTGGAAAATGCCCTGGAGGCCACGCGGCAGGCGGGTGCAAAATTCGTCTATTTCGACAACACCTATATGTACCCCCAGAACGCGGTGCCGCAGACAGAAGAGACGCGCTTTGCCCCCCGGGGACGGAAAGGAAAAGTCCGGGCAGAAATGGCCAACCGTGTGCTTGATGAAATGAAACGGGGTGACATTCCCGTGCTCATCGGTCGCGCGCCTGAGTTCTATGGGCCCGATAAAACGCAGAGCTTCACCAATACGCTTATTATCGACAGGCTGAAGCAGCATAAGCGTCCGCGCGTTCCGGTCCGTGACGACACGCTTCGCACCCTCATCTGGACGCCGGATGCCAGCCGAGCGCTTGCCCTGCTGGGCAATACCCCTGACGCCTTCGGCCAGACGTGGCATTTACCCTGCTGCGACGAAAGGCTGACGTACCAGCAATTCGTCGCTCTCGCCTGTGAGATCTTCGGACAGCCAGCGGACTACGCCATACTCGGCAAGCTGGCCTTCGCCGCGACAGCGCTGTTTTCGCAGGGCGCCCGTGAAATACGGGAGCTGTTGCCCAGGTACGACGAGGACAACCTGTTTGATTCGACGAAATTCAAACGCCGATTCCCTGAATTTGCCGTCACCACCTACCGGCAAGGGCTGGAGGAAATCTGGCAGGAGTGGCAACGCAAAGCGGCGAAAACGGCGTAATTTTTGCCTCTCCGCCCTGCGAGCGGCTTTAAATTCGTGACAACGTCACATTTCAATCTCTTCTTTAGGACTATTCTGCCCGCCTCACAATCAGGCCTTATGCCATAAGGCCTGACCTGAGGTTGTCACTAGTTTCAGAGGGTTACTGATTTTCCCCCTTCGCTGGAACCCTTCCCAAACGCTTGCTATAGGACATCTACCCCTGCCGAAACATGGCATAACAACAGGCAACCGGTGGTTGCTATAACGCATGCGCACAGGGAGACACACCGCAATGCACCCATTACTCAAACGTTCGCTGCTGTTTGTCGGCGCCATTCTGGTGGTCCTCGCCCTCCTCGTCTGGGGTATTGGGCTGGAGACAATCCGGGCGCGCCAGGTAGACCTGCTCTATCTCGGGCAACAGCACATGATTCTGGTTTTCTCGTCGATGTTTTTTGCCCTGCTGGTGGGTATTCCGGTCGGGATCCTGCTGAGCCGCCCGGCGGCGCGGGGGATCGCCGAATACGTGATGCAAATCTTCAACGTCGGCAATACGCTGCCGCCGCTGGCCGTGCTGGCGTTGGCGATGGTGGTGATTGGCATCGGCGATACGCCTATGCAAACCCGAACGATAGTGAGGAATCAATCACTTACGGACATTTCCATTTCATCTGTGTAGGAATTGTGAAAGGTGAATAGATGATAATGAATATCATTAACCGTTAACCAGTGCTACGGATGGTAGCCCCTGTGCGCTTTCTACATTCACCCTCCTGTTCACCCTTCTATTAACCGGAGTGCAATTAAACGTTTAATGGGTTTATTCGTTAAATGATTAGGTTGTTATATGTTCTTCTTTCTTTCAGAGTATGTTTACGAAGTAAACGTAATATACAAACTGCGCATTTGCTATTACGCGTCCTCAGTGCATCTATGCGCCTTTATCTCTCCTGTTCTGTACCGTTCTGTTCACCGTATTCTGTCCGTATTCCATAGCCTCTGTGTAACGCTGATAAGAAGGGCATAATTGGAAATATGTTATCACCGTCTGATGATCTTCCATTGATCAATAAGTTACACCGTTAACCCACAATTAACATTTACTTTAGGTATTTGTGCGCATTTAGTGTAATTGTGCTCTTTACATCATTTAGCATTTGACGTCATTTAGCCACATATAAGATAATTCTCATCTCAGCAACGAACAAACTAAACGACAAAGTGAACAGCATGAGTGCTAAACAACTAAATGCAATGGCACTGATTAACAACATTAAGAACTACATCGAAATGCTGACTAACACTAAAGCGACTATGAAAGCTGTAGTGACAGATTGGAATGTATGTATCGAACAATCAGGTGCTGACTTCCTTACCTTTGATTTCCCTGTAGAGGGCTGGACACGTAAGGCTACATTGAGTGCTGAATTTGAACGTGTAGCTGTTCAACTGACTAACATCATGGAAGGACGTGATGCTTTAGAAGTAGCGCCTGAACGTCATAAAACGATGGTACAGGACATTAAGAAAGGTGACGTAGTGGTTAACCCTGTTAGCGGTGAACTGAACACTGTTACGGGCGTAGATGATTTCTCTTGCTACTTCATCATTCTGTTTAGTGGTGACATGGTTCAACAATATTTTGATCGTGGTGAAACGTTAATGGTATGTGAGGCTAAACCAGCTACACAGATTACTAACGTTATTCCATCTAATGAGGCTTTAAATATGAGCAATTTTGATCGTGTATTAAATATCGTGGTTCGTGAAGGTGGCGTAGATGCCGATAGTATGCGTGAACATTTAGAATCACGTGCTACACAGGAACCGCTTGCAGATGCAGCTTGCACTTTACTAATTCATGCTTGCGGTGTTCCCATCACTGATGAATTACGTGCTGAACTGTTAGCAGCAGCACAATAACGCAAAACTAAACGTCGTTTAGCGTGAGAGACTACACGCCGTTGAACAAACATTCACTTTTTTTGAGAGAGAGTAACAAAATGGCTATTGAAGCAACTAACATCAATGACGTTATTGATATGGCGAACGAAGTAAACTGTGATCTGGTGATTCTGGTTAGCGGTGATACTGGAGCTAAACGTAAAGCCGAAATGGTGAAAATTTTCCCATTAATGAAAAGTGGCAAGATTAAGAAAAGTGATCTTTTGCGTTTTGCCTCTGAGAAAGTAAAAGAACCAGCTATTGATGCTTATTTAGCTGAACATCCAGCAGCTAGCGAAAGTGAAGCAGACATAAAAGCAGCACGTGAAGATGCAGTGAATAACACTGTGCGCGTTATTAGCTCTGCTACCATTGCTGACTGGTATAAAAAGTTAGACCTCTTTATGGGTACAGATAACGAAGAAACAGAAGTACAACTGTTTATTGGTGGAAGTGCTTCAACTGCTAATCCTAATCCAGCAGCTTCTAAACGTGGACGTAAAACAGGTAGCGTAGCCGCTAAAGTTTCTATTCCTCGTGCTGAGTATGAGGAACTAAAAGAAGGTTTTGGTAAATACTGGAAACTGAAAACAGAACTAGAAGGTAGCAAGCTGGTTAGTGAGGCTGACGCTTTAGTTATTGAGTCGATCAAGTCTAACAATCCTGCAATGTACAATTCTGTGCTTGAAGGTATTCAGAAGGAAACTAAAGCACGTTTAGAGGACGAAATCAGGGCTAAATATCAAGCCATGATGGACGCTGAACTGAAAGAGAAGTTAGCAGCGTTTCAGCCTGTACCAGTGGATGAACCACTTTCTGAGGAACAGAAGAAAAAAGTACAGGCGGCAATTGACCAAATCGACGTTACCCTTTCAGGGGCTACAGAACAGCCTGAGAAGGGTTCTAAGAAGAAATAAGGCAATCGTACTACCCTGTGCCAATTAAACGCCCTACGGGGCGCACAGGGGGCTTTAAATTGAGGGTAAGGAAATGGCAACTAAACAAAAGCCTTTGTAGTGGGTTCATTTTCAGGTGAACGGGGTAACAGGGTTTGTGGAGATCGAACCTACAGGCGCTATGTGGTGTAATTTTTGTGGACAGCGTTTAGCTGTACAGCGCAATGCAGGGAAAGCTAAAGAATACAGTCCATAGCGTAATGGTTCAGTTTGGTTTAATTAGCTCGTGGAGACGTTGATAGTGAAACTTAAATCTTTTGTAGCTAAATGCGCTGTAGTGGCAATCATTGCCTCGCCTGTATTCTTCGGTAGTCATTACCTTTATAACGATAACGAGAATGCAGAAATGAACATTGTACGGATGTTCAACCGTGAAGCAGTAGCTAAACCTTTCAGTGCTGATAATGTTGCTACCGGATGGAGTTTAGCGGGTGATTCATGTTTTAAAAATGATATCGCTGATATTTATCCCGATTATGACACAAAGGAAGAGTGTGAAAAGGCTGCACGTAATTATGATGAAATGGTAAAGCCATATATTAGCAATGGCCTACTTTATGGAAGAACAATGTTAGCCTCTGGTGCGCTGATGTTCCTTGCTCTTGCAGCGGCGTTTATTTCCGTTGCCTTTGTCGGGCTGTCTAAACTTTGGAAAGTGAAATGAAACGTTTATTGATTGCCGCCCTAATGGGTTTAGCTCTGGCGGGTTGTGATAATGCCAATCAGCACGTAAATAAATTTACTTGCACTGCTGGTAATGGTGAAGTATTTAGTATTAACGCTCGTGATTTCCCTGAACGTGTTTCTATTAATGGTAATGTATTCGGTTCATTTGATCAGGGGCATCACGAAAACGGAACATATGAAACTCAATACACAGGCTTAATCGATGGTGTATGGCAATCATTATTTATCACCAAATATGATCACCCTTACTGGTACGCGATTAGATATCTGGCTACATCAGGTAGCGCGACAATTAGTTTTAGTGATCGTGTTCAGCTTGCGTGGAATATGGCTACATCACATTTTCTAGCTAGCTATTCCAATAATCAGGAACATTCACAGCATGTAGACAGCATGGATTATTATGATATGCCGTGTAACCCTTCTCAGGTGGATTTATGAAACATTTATTAATCGGGCTTGCCCTTCTCGCTTCTTTCTCAGCTTGTGCTGATGAAATTACATATCAGTGTGAAGGTGGATATCAGTTTAAATATGATCTTGTAAATGTTCAGGCTAATAAAGGTTATGTAGCTGTATTGCAGAACGGCAAGCAGAAAGGCGCAGTAACAGACGTTCAGTTAAATGACGTTTGGGCAACGGTAGTAACGCCTGATGGTGATAGCGTAGATAATATCCGCTTAGACGCTGAGGTAGTTAATCACTTTGCACAAGTTACTTATTACCTCACCACAAGCAGTAAAGGTAATGCGCCGTTTGTTGGTGGATTCATGCCTGTGTACGGTCATGAGTTTGAGGACAAAGGCGGCAAGGCTACGCTGATTGTTTCGCGTAATGGTGTTGGTGATTCAGCTTATCAATGCACCCGTAAGCCGTTCAGGGGGTAATGTGAAACTTTCCCCTATGGAAACCTATCAGAAAGGTACGAACGCTGGACACAGAGCGATACACGAGCTTTACGGGCTATGAGGAACCGGAACAATGAAAAGACTTTTAACGGCATCGCTTTTGATTGCCCTGTCAGCGTCAGCTAATGCACAGACGGCAGACAATACGCCAATGCAGGACGTTTACCAGTGTGAACAGGGTTATGTGTACACCTACACCACAGATAATTATGAAACGTTCTACACGGCGCAGGTAAGCCAGAACGGGAATATTATTGCACAGTGGCGAAATGATAATGGCGGTGCTACCCATGTAAATACACCCGATGGGGGTGATATTTATGAATCCTTTGCAATCAGTACAGATAAAGCGTTTAGACTGATCGAAGGTTATTACAAATACCCTGTACTGTCTGTACTTAATCAGCATACAGGACAAATAGAGGCAATTTATAAATGCAAAAATTTATCGTTATAGCGCTGATGTTATTTAGCGCTGGTGTAATGGCCTGTCCACGTGGTCAACATATCCACGGTGGATATAATTCACATCATGCAGGAGGGTATTGCAGCTACTACAAATGATCGATGTCGTTTATTTCTTTATTGTTGTTTATGGCACTTTATTTATTTCGCTTCTTTTAATCTGTTTGTATTGGAAACTTTCCAAATGAAATTAATAGCAGTGGCTATAGGTGCAACTATTCTTTCTGGTTGCGCTGTAATGTACCCTTCCTACGCCGCTAAATGGTCAAATGAGGATGTAATTAAATTCACATCTAAATATCAACCATCGTGTGATAATAATGAAGCGCTTTATGAAGCTGCATTTAATGAAATGCGTACACGGGAGAACGCTGGAAAAATGAATCGTGCTACTGATGATGTTGCAGTAGTTAACGCCGCCCTTGTTTGTGTGTCTAAAAAGAGTAAATAAAAAATGAAATTTAAATTATTGGCTTTAGCTGTAGCTACACTTTCCCTTTCTGCTTGCTGTACTATGCGCGATGGAACTACACAGAACGTAGATATTGAAACTAATGCACCTGCTAAATATAAAATCGTCAATGAAGATGGTGATGTAGTTAGCGAGGGTGTAGCCCCTACAGTGGTAAACCTGAAACGTGGTGATGCGCCTTACACAGTGACGTTAAAGCGCTCTGACACATCACCAGAGGCCAAAGGAACCATTAACGACAACGGGAACGGTTGGGCGTGGGGCAATCTGCTGTTCGGTGGCATCATCGGAACTATCGTAGATTACTCTGATGGGGCTGCATGGGATTTAGACAAAACCGTGAACATCCCTACAGTGGCAGATCCTAAAGATACGCCAGATCCTTTAACTCAACATATCACCGTCCCTACAGCGCCGATCACCATCAACAATACACAGACGAACGGTAAAGCATAATGAAAATCAAAAAACTGAATGCTATGCATCAATGCGTGAAATGTGGCGCTTACTGGCAAGGCTATAGCCGCTACTGCCCTAATTGTGGGGCTTAATGATGGACGGCGTAGCACTGCAACAATATGTAGCTGA
Source organism: Enterobacter sp. BIDMC92 (assembly GCF_001030225.1). Taxonomy (NCBI): domain Bacteria; kingdom Pseudomonadati; phylum Pseudomonadota; class Gammaproteobacteria; order Enterobacterales; family Enterobacteriaceae; genus Enterobacter; species Enterobacter sp. BIDMC92. The sequence goes on along the minus strand of NZ_KQ087598.1, from coordinate 2,148,482 downwards.
AATAGGGCAAGCTTTCGCACGTGAGAGCGTAAAGCTAGGGCTACCCGCTGGAATGAAATGTGAAGTGAAGGTAAAGCTAAACATTTACGGACAGCCGCTGGAGGTGAACGCTATTTCAAGTGATCGTGATTGTGATGTGCTGGTTCCTATGGTTAAAAATATGTCGTGGCCTCTGGTTAACGATCCCGAATTAGCGGCAATTATTACAGATGTAAACATTCATACAAGATAGTTTTAATCGGTGATCTAATGGAAGAAGATTTAGAAAAGATCAGGCAATGCACAGCAGTAGCAGAGGCTGACATTGTAAACGGTGTTCGTAATCCGCATGTTCGTTACTTTCAGGTGTTTCTAAAGCAGGGCTTTATGATCGCTGATGGAATGTATAAAGGGCAAACTTATGCAATGTTCGATACGTATCAAGATTGGTTAGATACGCAAGTATTTACTCTGGAGAGGTTCAGAGAAACGGAACGATCTAAACAAATGACCAAAGTTATATTGGGGGTGATAGGGCTAATTCTCTTTATTATAGTATTCAGCATCTAGTAGTTATTTATTTCTCTTTCTTTTCTCTCAGCGTCAAAGGCGGGCTTTATGCTCGCCTTTTTTCTTTCCCGCCTTTTAATAAGTTTCTTTAAGAATAATAAGTATCTATTAGGGGTAAAATTTATCTATTAACTCACGATTTAAAGGATAAAACTTATCTATTAAAAAGTTAATGAGTAAATTTGAGAACATTTCTCAATTCTTTAGTATCTATGTTGCATCTAACAAAAGGAGAACTAAAGAATGAAATATCATGGTGTAGCTATCCCCTCTGATATGTTCACCCGTTCTTTCTCTCAGAAGATAAACGCTAATGATGCTTTAATCTATGGGATGATCGGGCAGAGCGCTAAATGGGATTATGAAAAATCAATCAGGGTAACAAAGGAAGAATGCGCCCTACTCGCTAACATTTCTAAAGCGTCTGTATATCGCTCATTTGAGCGTTTACTAGCTACGGGCTTAATTTCACAAACTGGAATTAATGCTTTCAGAGTTAATCATCATCATTCAGTTTCTACGCCTAAAGTTTTGGGGGTGGCTGAATGAGTAACTTTCACTTTCTAATGTTCGCTGACGAACTACAGCAGAGATCCGATTTAGGAGCTAACACGGTAATTGTTTACTCCTTCATGTTCGACAAATATCAATACTGGATGAAAGAGCGTGGCAAATACACGCCTACAATGGAATACCTTGCTGTTCGTTTAGGTATGAGTCAGCCAACAATCAAAAACTGTGTTAAGAAGCTGGAAAAAGCAGGTCTGTTAAAGATACTCAAGAAAGGCGCTAAAGGGCAGACGGCGAACAGCTACCAGATGTTTGACTATCGGGAACATCCAGAGCTTTTGACTAAGCCCACGGTGCAAGAGTATTTCCACGGTTCAGATCTTGTTAACGAGCTAGATCTAGATCTGTTGCAGAGGCTAGCGTAAAACCTTCACAGGAAGCCCCAGAAACGATGATCACCCCTCAAGACGAACCAACAAACAGGGAAGCAGAGAAACCCCCTCAGAACGTCGTCCACGTCGATTTTAGCCCTATCCCTATTCAGCGCCATGAAGTCAGATCTGAAACAGAGGGAACAATCCTAATACTCAAGCTGTGCGGATCAGACACGAAAACACATGATGCAGCCTTAAGGCAATTACACGACGAACAGCAAACAGCATTCCTAAATTATGAGGTACGAATTAATGAAGCATGAAGTAGTAGATAAACGTTTTGGACGCTTAACCGTGGATATGGTTTTTAATTATCGTGCTGATGGTGATCATTCTAAACCATCCTCTAAATGGTGTATTGCTTCCTGTGATTGCGGAGGATGTACGATGTCGCCTGTTAGCAATCTGAAAAAAGGCCATACCCTTTCGTGTGGTTGTTATCAAGTAGCAGCCGCTAAAGTGTATGCGTTTAAACATGGACAAGCCCAAAGGGGAAACAAAAGCCCTACGTATAAAAGCTGGCAAGCGATGCATAACAGATGCCGCTACCCTAGCACAGATGGATATGAATATTACGGTGGACGGGGTATTAGTGTTTGTCCTGAATGGAGCGATTTTAAGTCTTTCCTCGCTTATATGGGTGAACGTCCTGAAGGTAAAACTTTAGATCGCATAAACCCTAACGGGAATTATGAACCGTCTAATTGTCGATGGGCTACACCGAAGGAACAGAAAGCAAATCAAAGGAAGTGATTAAATGGCAAGTGTGCAAAAAGAAAATGTAAATACGAAATATAAAGATCTTGCTACTCTCTATCCTAAAGGATGGAAGCTAATGCAGGAGATAGAACAGAGGCGTAGATTAGAAGCACAAGCTAAAATTAGTGGTGAATATGTAACCCCTAAAGAGTATTCATCTACAGGTATTCGCATAAATCAGATCACGGAATAATCTCAGGATTCGATATTGAAGAAATAAACACCCGTTTAGAAATAGTTGAAGGTAAATTGTTTTATAAGGGTGTTCCCTGTGCTGTTTATTATGTTCCTGATGGTTACAGGCGCGTTAGTATCCCCTATCGGTTTGGTAATGGGTGTAAAGATGTTCCTGAACACAGAGCGATCTGGAGCTTCTACAACGGTGTTATCCCGTCAGGGTATGTAATTGATCATATCAATGGTGTTAGAGATGATAACCGAATTGAAAATTTACGTTTAGCTACTGTCCAGCAGAATGCATCTAATAAATCATCTAAATCTAAAACGGCTACCGGATATAGAAATATAACTTTCAATCCTAGACTTAAAACTAATCCATATCGGGTAACAGTGATCAAAAATAAAGTTTCATATATTGCTAAATGCCCTACTCTGGAAGAAGCAATAGAAATAGCTAAAGAAATGCGTGAACGTTATTACGGCGAATTTAACGGAAATGACAGAACTAACTAAGGAAGGTATTAATGATTGATTCTAAAAGGCAAGCACATCTAAATGATGTTTATTCTTTAGGCGCAAGCCTAGAACATGATCGTAGAATGAAGCTTGCTAAAGATAAGAAACTTTTTGAGGAACGATTAGCTAAAGGATTAATAAAACCTTTTGCCTATTACAAGGAACCAGCAAGGCCAATTAGTAAAAGCTGGCTAGGACGAAAACGGAGAGCAGCGCAGAATGTATAAGACAATGCGAGAAGCCCGAATAGGTACAGCGCTAATCATGGAGGATCGTTTAATCAAAGGCCCCTCCCCTATGCTATTAAACAAGTTTAAGCGACGTGTGAAGAAGCTAGCGAAAAAATACCCCAATGATCTGCACGTTCAGCGCTTCATTGCTCTAGCCTCAGAGCACGCTTAACCCCCATAAAACAACCTTCGAAAATGTATTAAGCTTTTACCTAATGGAAAGGGCTTTTTTATTGTCTACAGTTTCAGGTACTTACAACCCTGTGTATAGAAGCGCTTTCATTATTCCTGCACGCCCAATACAATTACAGATCACAGGGTTATCTAAACTACTGAATCTAAAGGAATCAGGGCAGTTATGATAAAACTGGAAAACCTCACCAAACACTTTTCACAGAAGCACGGCCAGACCTTCAGGGCCGTCGACAACGTCAACCTGAACGTGCCCGAAGGGGAAATGTGCGTCCTGCTCGGCCCGTCCGGCTGCGGGAAAACCACCCCCCTGAAAATGATTAACCGTCTCATCACCCCCAGCAGCGGGACGATCCTGATTAACGGCGAAGACACCAGCGGCATGGACACCGTGACCCTGCGCCGCAACATTGGCTACGTGATCCAGCAGATTGGCCTGTTTCCGAACATGACCATTGAAGAGAACATCACCGTCGTACCGCGCATGCTGGGCTGGGACAAAGCGCGCTGTAAAGCACGCGCCGAAGCGCTGATGGATATGGTGGCGATGGATCCGCATAAGTTTCTCCACCGCTATCCGCGCGAGATGTCCGGCGGGCAACAGCAGCGCATTGGCGTCATTCGCGCCCTGGCAGCAGATCCTCCGGTACTGCTGATGGATGAACCTTTCGGCGCGGTGGACCCGATCAACCGCGAGGTGATCCAGAACCAGTTCCTGGAGATGCAGCGCAAGCTGAAAAAAACCGTCATGCTGGTCAGCCACGATATCGATGAGGCCCTGAAGCTTGGCGACCGTATCGCGGTATTCCGGCAGGGGAAAATCGTCCAGTGCGCCAGCCCGGATGAACTGCTGGCGAAACCGGCGAATGAGTTTGTCGGCTCGTTCGTCGGCCAGGACCGCACCCTGAAACGCCTGCTGCTGGTCTCCGCGGGCGACGTGACCGACCAGCAGCCGACCATTACGGTACGCGGCTCTACGCCGCTTCCGGAAGCCTTTGCCACCATGGATGATAATGACATTCGTGCAGTGACGGTGGTCGACGAGCACGGCAAACCGCTGGGCTTCGTGAAGCGTCGCGAAGCGCGTAACGCCAGCGGTACCTGCGCCGATATTCTGCATCCGTTCCGCATGACCGGCAAAGCGGAAGATAACCTGCGCGTGGTGCTGTCACGTCTGTATGAGAGCAATACCAGCTGGATGCCGATTGTGGATGAGGACGGGCGCTACAACGGCGAGATTTCCCAGGACTATATTGCCGAGTACCTGAGTTCCGGCCGTACGCGTCGGGCGCTGAATATTCACAGCGACAGCTAACCTTTCCGGCCGGGCTTTGCCCGGCTTTTTCGCACGCAGACCTTTTGCTAACCCCGCGATTTCCCGCCACAATATCGTATCGTCCCCGTTTAATTACGACTCATGCAACGTCTTCATACGTATCCCGACATCCGCGCGATGTTTCGTCGACTGCTGATTGCCTCCGTCACCGGCGTGCTGGCCGCGCTGGCCGTTGCGGTGTTCCGTCACAGCATGTACCTGCTGGAGTGGCTGCTTCTCAGCAACGACAGCGGCAGCCTGGTGAATGCTGCCGCGTCGCTCTCTCCCTGGCGGCGTGCGCTGACGCCCGCGCTGGGCGGGCTGGCTGCCGGGCTGCTGCTCTGGGGATGGCAACGGCTGACCGCCCAGCGCCCTCACGCCCCCACCGATTATATGGAAGCGCTGGAGACGGGCGACGGCCAGTTTGATTACGGCGCCAGCCTTGTGAAATCCCTGGCGTCGCTGCTGGTCGTGGCCAGCGGCAGCGCCATCGGGCGTGAAGGGGCGATGATCCTGCTCGCCGCTCTCGCCGCCTCCTTCTTTGCCCGGCGCTTTACGCCCAAATCCGAATGGAAGTTATGGATCGCCTGCGGTGCCGCCGCCGGGATGGCCAGCGCTTATCATGCGCCCTTAGCCGGCAGCCTGTTCATTGCAGAGATCCTGTTCGGCACCCTGATGCTGGCCTCGCTCGGCCCTGTAGCGATCGCCGCGGTCGTGGCGCTTCTCACCACACAGCTCCTCGCACCGGGCGCGGGTACGCTCTACGCCGTGCATCTGAGCGGTATGCTCACCGCGGCGGATTATGGCCTGCTGGTCGCCATGGGTCTGCTGGCAGGGCTCTGCGGACCACTGCTGATGTGGCTGATGGACTGCAGCCACGGGCTGTTCCTGCGTCTTAAACTTTCTCCGCCGTGGCAGCTGGCGCTCGGCGGTTTGATCGTCGGGCTGCTGTCCCTGCTCACGCCTAAGGTCTGGGGGAATGGTTACAGCGTGGTTCAGGCTTTTCTGCTCGCCCCGCCGGTCCTGACGGTGATTGCCGGGGTGTTTATCTGTAAATTGCTGGCGGTGCTGGCCAGCAGCGGCTCTGGAGCGCCGGGCGGGGTATTTACGCCCACGCTGTTTGTCGGCATGGCGACAGGCATGCTATTCGCCCAACTCTTCGCGCTGTGGTTACCGGGGTCTGAGACGGCGATTTTGCTGGGGCTGACGGGGATGGCAACGCTGCTCGCCGCCACCACCCATGCGCCTATTATGTCGGCGCTGATGGTCTGTGAAATGACCGGACAGTATTTTTTACTGCCCGGCTTGCTGGTCGCCTGCGTGCTGGCGTCCGTGCTGTCGCGAACGTTACGCCACGACTCGGTCTACGGTCAACACGCCACCGAGGGCCGAGAGATCGATGTACTGCGCTAGCTCGCGCTGTTCGGCGCGGGGCAGATAAGGCAGTTCCCCCACCAGCGGCCCCGGCAGTTTGGTGCTCAGCACGTCGATGATTTCAGCGTAGTGCGCCAGGCCCGGGTTGATTCGGTTTGCCACCCAGCCAATCAGCGGCAGGCCGTCATTGGCAATCGCCTGCGCGGTCAGCAGCGCATGGTTGATGCACCCTTCCTGGATACCCACGACCATAACCACCGGAAGCTGTTCCTGCACCACCCATTCAGAGAGCGGACGCAGGTCATTCATCAGGCTGCGCCAGCCGCCCGTGCCTTCAACCACCACGTGATCGACCTTCTCGCTGAGGTTCGCCAGCCCGTCGGACAGCAGCGGATAATTGATCATACCGCTGTGCGCCACGCTGCTCTCCTCTTCGCTCAACGCAACAGGATTGACCGCGTGATAAGGCAGTTCCAGTGACGAGACGCTTTGCAGTACCAGGGCGTCTTTATTACGCAATCCCTCTGGCGTCTCTTTACTCCCTTTTGCGACCGGCTTGTACCCTGCCACGCGTTTACCGCTTGCTGCCAGCGCCTGCAGCAATGCGCGGGATACGACGGTCTTGCCGACAGAGGTATCTGTACCAGTAACAAAGAAACGCTTAAGCATGACTCACTCCACCTCTTGGGTATGCTTCGAAAATATAAACCAGGTAAATAATTCAGTGGAGGAAGTCTACGGGATGCGTGCGCTACCCGGCTTGAGATAGCGCAATTTTTCTTACATCTGCGGAAAAGAGTTAGCCCTGCAGCAGGCGGATCAACAGCGAGCCGTTATACATGGCGTCCTTGACCAGCGCTGCGCCGGCCATCGTCCCCTGGTTGGAAAACTGGGTGCTTTCTACCGCAATATTTTTGCTGTACGCGGGGAGCGACTGCTGGTGAATGCAGGCCGAGATCGCCGGGAACAGGATCTCCGCCGCCTGGCTGAGCGGCGAGCCAATGAGAATTTTTTGCGGGTTAAAGAGGTTCACCATGATGGCCAGAATGCGCCCCACGTTATTCCCCACGCCGGTAATGATGTCCTTCGCCAGCAGATCGCCCTGGCGCGCCGCGGCGCAGAGTGAATCTACCGTCAGGGGTTGTCCGTGCAGCGAAGAGCTCATGGACTGGCCGAGCCTCACCTGCGCCAGCTCCAGCACGCTTTCCACGCTGGCAATGGTCTCCAGACAGCCGTGGTTGCCGCAATAACAACGCTTACCGTACGGGTCGACCTGAGTATGGCCGATCTCCACCAGGCTGCTGCTGCCAGCGTGGAGAAGACGCCCGTCGGTGATCACGCCCGCTCCGACGTTATGGTCGATGACCACCTGAATCACATCCCGCGCCCCGCGCGAGGCACCAAACAGCGCCTCCGCCATTGTCCAGGCGCTGATGTCATGCTGAATATAGACCGGCACGCCGGTATGGTTTTTCAGCACTTCACCCAGCGGCATCTCTTTGACGTCGTCGTAAAATGGCATGCGGTGAACAATGCCATTTTCGGTATCAATGATGCCCGGCATGGTGATGGCAATCGCCGTTAAGCGTTCCAGCCGCTGCTGATGACGGATAAAGAAGCGATCGATATGCGACACAATCGACTCGAGGAGCGGTTGCTCAGCGTTGAGCGGCAGCTCAAGCCGGTCTTCCACCACCAGCTTGCTGCTCAGATCCCGCAGGGCAAGGAAGATCTCCCCCCGGCTGATGCGCAGTGACAGGTAGTGCCAGGCTTCCGTCTCGACCACCAGCCCGACTGCCGGACGGCCACGGCTGCCCGGCTCCTGAATTTCCGTTTCCTGAACCAGGTGCGCTTCCAGCATTTCGCGGACAATCTTGGTGATACTGGCAGGTGCCAGTTGTGCCAGGCGCGAAAGATCGATACGCGAAACCGGACCAAGCTGATCAATCAGGCGATATACCGCGCCAGCGTTGGTCTGCTTAATCTGATCAATGTGCCCTGGCTGACTATCAGCAACCACCTCGTACTCCCTTATTTTCGAGCATCGAAATAAACTTTTGGCTATGGTGAAGCACTTCCATGGCCGGCGTCAAATATTTACTTAGCCATGTGATTTACCGCACGTTTTTACCCCCTTTTGCCACAAAATCTCGCCCCGATGAGGCGTTAATGAGCTGCTGTTTGAAACGCTGTGCGGCATGACTCTGTTCACGATGTTTTGACCAGACCAGCCACATCTCTGACACAGCATCCTCTTGCGCGAGGGGAACCCAGCGCATTTCGCGCAACTGCACCCGCTTAAAGGAGGCCGGGAGAATAGAAACCCCCAGCCCGGCGGCGACCAGGCCAATAATGGTCATTGCCTCCCCCACTTCCTGAGTAATAACAGGGGCAAGATCGTAGCGGCGCATCAGCCCCAGGATATCGTCATACAGCCCCGTCCCGACCTGCGGGTCAAAAAAGACAAACGGCTCTTTTGCCAGTTCGGCCAGTGAAACCGTCGGACGCGAGGCCAGGGGGTGATCGTGAGGGATCATAGCCATCAGCGGCTCGCGCAGAATCACCTGCCATGCCAGCGTGTCTGGCAGTTGGGTATTGCGCATCAACCCCAGATCCAGCGTACCTTCATTGAGCGGCGCGATCTGCTCACGGGTATTGATTTCACGCGTCTGAATATGAACATCGGGGAAATGGCGGCGAAATGACGACAGGGTCTCCGAGACGGCGCTGATAAACGGTGCGGATGAGGTAAACCCGATGCGCAGTTCCCCGGTTTCACCGAGATACAGCCGTTCAGCCCGGGCGGCGGCATCCTCAACCATATTCAGGATCTGTCGGCTGTCGACAAGAAACTGTTTCCCCGCCGCCGTCAGGCTCACGCTGCGGTTGGTGCGGGCCAGAAGACGCGCTCCGACCTGCTGCTCCAGGATCTGAATCTGCTGGCTTAAGGGCGGCTGAGAAATATTCAGCCGTGCCGCCGCACGGCCAAAATGCAGCTCTTCAGCGACAGCGACAAAATAGCGAAGGTGACGCAGTTCGATATTCATATTTTTAAAGTATCATTTGAGATTATTAATATATTAGACAGAATATTCACATTTTCCTACCCTGAAGGTGTGGTCATACCCGTCACCAGAAATCACGGGGATGTTTAAGCAAGGAAACTGTGTGAGTCGTACAACTACGATTGGTATCGATCCGGCAAGCGATATCAATGATTTACCTGCAGCATCGCAGCCGGTTCAGTTCATTAAACGTGGTACCCCCCAATTTATGCGCGTCACGCTGGCGCTCTTTTCAGCCGGTCTGGCAACCTTCGCCCTGCTCTATTGTGTTCAGCCGATCCTGCCCGTGCTTTCGCACGAATTTGGCGTATCGCCTGCCAGCAGCAGCGTATCGCTCTCCATTTCAACCGCTATGCTGGCGATTGGCCTGCTCTTTACCGGCCCGCTGTCCGACGCCATCGGCCGTAAACAGGTAATGGTGACCGCCCTGATGCTGGCCTCGGTCTGTACATTACTCTCGACCATGATGACCAGCTGGCACGGTATTCTGGTGATGCGCGCGCTGATTGGGCTCTCGCTCAGCGGCGTGGCGGCGGTCGGGATGACCTATCTCAGCGAGGAGATTCACCCAAGCTTTGTTGCCTTCTCTATGGGGCTTTACATCAGCGGGAACTCGATTGGCGGAATGAGCGGACGCCTGCTGAGCGGGGTATTCACGGACTTCTTTAGCTGGCGTATTGCGCTTGCGGTCATCGGGTGTTTTGCGCTGGCATCAGCCCTGATGTTCTGGAAAATTCTGCCGGAATCGCGCCATTTCCGCCCGACCTCTTTGCGCCCAAAAACGCTGTTTATCAACTTCCGCCTGCACTGGCGTGACAAAGGGCTGCCACGCCTGTTTCTGGTCGGCTTCCTGCTGATGGGCTCCTTCGTCACGCTGTTCAACTATATTGGCTACCGCCTGATGCTCTCGCCATGGCATCTGAGCCAGGCGGTGGTGGGTCTGCTTTCCGTAGCGTACCTGACCGGCACCTGGAGTTCGCCGAAAGCCGGGGCGATGACCGCACGCTATGGGCGCGGTCCGGTGATGCTGTTCTTCACGGCGGTGATGCTCGTCGGCCTGCTGCTGACCCTCTTCTCCTCCCTGTGGCTGATTTTTGCCGGCATGCTGCTCTTCTCCGCAGGGTTCTTTGCCGCCCACTCGGTTGCCAGCAGCTGGATTGGCCCGCGCGCACGGCGTGCCAAAGGACAGGCATCGTCGCTGTATCTGTTTAGCTATTATCTGGGTTCCAGCATCGCCGGGACGCTCGGCGGCGTGTTCTGGCATCACTACGGCTGGAATGGCGTGGGCGGCTTTATCGCGCTGATGCTCTGCGCGGCGCTGCTGGTGGGGGGAAGTCTTCATAAACGTCTGAGGTAACACGCTTGCGGGAAGATATCCGGTAAGACGAGCGCTCCAGATAAACGGCACCAGCGTACTGGTGCCGTTTTACGTTCAGGAATCCCAGGCCTGCTCTATCTTACCGGCTTCAAACTGCGGAGGCGGTTTCCGGAAACGGCGCGTTAGCCACGTCAGGTAAAGGATCCCCAGAGCCGCCCAGATGAGGCCAAGCGTCAGGGACGTCGCTTCGAGGTTTATCCACAGCACGCCGACCGTTACGGCACCAATGAGTGGCAACAGGAGATAGTGGAACCGATCTTTCCACGTTTTGTTCAGCCCCTTACGCCGCCAGAAATGGTTGTACACCGAGAGATTAACAAACGTAAACGCCACCAGCGCGCCAAAGTTGATCAGCGCCGTCGCGGTCACGAGATCAAAGTACAGGGCCGACAGCGCCACGATCCCCACCATAATGACGTTCAAAGCCGGCGTACGCCATTTCGGATGCACGTAACCAAACACCCGCTCCGGGAAGACGTTGTCACGCCCCATGACATACAACAAGCGTGAGACGCTGGCGTGCGAGGCCAGGCCTGAAGCGAGCGTATTCACAAACGTGGTACACAGAAACACCGACTGGAAGAGCTTGCCGCCCACGTACAGCGCGATTTCCGGCAGCGCGGCGTCCGGGTTCTTGAAACGCGCGATCGTCGGGAAAAAGAGCTGCATGAAAAACGAGGCAACAATAAATATCAGCCCGCCATACAGTGCGGTCAGGAAAATGGCTTTGGGGATCACCCGCGCCGCGTTTGGCGTCTCCTCCGAGAGCGTGGTGACCGCGTCAAAGCCGAGGAAGGAGAAGCAGACGATAGTCGCGCCGGTAATAATGGGGATCAGGTGTGCGTTTTCGCTGATAAACGGCTGGAGCGACCAGACGGTGCCGACGCCCTCCCCCTTGTGCAGGCCATGCACCACGAGTATGACAAATACCACCATGATGGCGATCTGCACCAGCACAAACAGGGTATTAAAGTTGGCGACCAAATTAACGCTCTTCAGGTTCGCCAGCGTCAGGATCGTCACAAACCCGACCACCCAGACCCATGGCGGGACTTCAGGGAACAACGCGGAAAGGTAGATCTTCGCCAGCAGCACGTTGATCATCGGCAGGAAGAGATAGTCCAGCAGCGATGACCAGCCGACCATAAAACCCAGGTGGGGTCCGATCGATTTCTGCGTGTAGGTGTACGCAGATCCCGCTTCCGGGAACTGTCGTACCAGCTTGCCGTAGCTGATGGCGGTAAACATGACGCCAGCCAGCGCCAGGAGATACGAGGCGGGCACGTGGCCATTGCTGATACCGGACACAATGCCGAAGGTATCAAACACGGTCATAGGGGTGAGGTAAGCCAGCCCCATCATGACCACCTGCCAGAGCTTGAGGGAGCTGCGCAGCCGGGTTCTTCCGGCCATGCCCGGCGAGTCAAGAGACGTGTTAGTCGCCATAAACCGTCCCCCCCATGCTTACTGTGGTTTGCAATCGCGTTGTCCTTAACGCAAACCTGCTTAGCAAAGGGGGAAGTTGTAAAGAACACACACGATCGGACCAGCGCACCGTCTCTGGCTCGCATTCACAGCAGGAGCCTGACCGACCCCCTTCGCCCTGCGGATAGTTGAACATCTGCATCATTTCCTACCTCGTCACACAGTGTCGTTAAGAAAATCCCTGTGCCGCCTGCGCTCCATAACGCGACTCACGGGAGATAGCTGGCGTGCCAGCGAACAGTTCGGCCAGGCTCCGCGCAGGCCGTTTGGTGATACGTACGCGATGAAACAAAGCGGCCCCTTACCGGGGCACGTCATCAGGCGTTTTTCAGCATCCACTCGATTTCCGTTTCGGTAATCAGGCGTTCAAACTGCAGTAATTCATCATTTTTGCAGGCGTGATAGACGTGGCAGAAACGTTCGCCCAGGCGCTCGCGAAGGTGATCGTTTTGCATAAATTCCCACAGCGCATCGCTCTGACGAATCGGGAACGGCAGTCCGTCCTGCTCCAGACCATTACCTTCAACTTCTTCCTGCAGGGGTAAATCGTTATCCAGACCATGTAAAATCCCGGCAAAAATTGCCGCCATCACCAGATACGGATTCGCGTCTGCTCCCGCCACCCGGTATTCGACCCGATGGTTATGGCGATCGCCGCAGGGGATACGCAGGGCAACGGTGCGATTATTGTGTCCCCATGACGCCTGCGTCGGCACGTACATTCCCGGCTGGAAACGGCGGTAGGAGTTGACGTTCGGTGCCAGCAGCGCCATGGACGCTGGCATCAGATCGATCATCCCGGCCAGCGCGCGTTTCAGCAGCGCGGAATCCTCGCCGCTGGCGTCTGCGAACACGTTCTCGCCTCTGTTGTTTTGCATGCTGATGTGGATATGCATCCCACTGCCCGCATGCTCTTCATACGGCTTTGCCATAAACGTGGCGTGCATCTTATGTTTTTCCGCCATCTGCCTGACGAGACGTTTCAGCGCCAGCGCATCATCGCAGGCATCAAGCACGTTTTCCGTATGGTGCAGGTTAATCTCAAACTGGCCCGGGGAGGCCTCAGCCACTGCCCCGTCGGCGGGGATCAACTGCAGCTGCGCCAGTTCGTCAATGTCATTCAGCACGTCAGCAAAGTGGTTCAGATTATCAACCGAGTAGACCTGACTCTGGGTGTTACGCACCTCGGTGCCCGGCGCGCAGGGGGGCTGCAGATAGCCGTCGGCATCGCGTTTACGGTCAAGTAAATAGAACTCCAGCTCTACCGCTACCACGGGGAACAGACCGCGCTGGCGTAGCTGCTGCCAGAGTCGGTTGAGTACGTTCCGCGGCTCAACGTCAAAGGGAGCGCCATCTTCATCGACCATGGTGAGCTGCACCTGACCAATGTATTCCGGGTCGGCGGCGGACGGTGTCAGGGTGCCCGGCACCGGCACACAGATACAGTCCGGCTCGCCGAGCTCCTGCCCCAGGCCCGCCTCTTCCACTACGTTACCCAAAATGTCCATGGCGAAAACCGATGCCGGGAAATAGCAGCCTTTTTCAAGTTTGCTCAGCCCGGCAACCGGGATGCGTTTGCCGCGAAAACAGCCGTTCAGGTCGGTCAGGAGGACATCAATAAACTGGGTGTCAGGATACTTTTCTAAATAGCGCTTCACTTCCTGCGTAAAGGCGCTGCCCCGCCTCTCATCCGTGTGCTGCACAAAGTTCTCAACTTCTACGATATTGGTTTCCATGATTTACCACCGTTTTTGGGATTTGCGTTCGCTGCTCTGGACTGTCAAATATAATGTCCACCCTATCGAATCTGTATGCAAATAATTTGTTTGTCAAATGTTAAATTAAGTTTGCAAAAGGCAGATCCCGTTGCTAGATTGAGAAAATATTGAACGAAAAGGCCGTTTAACAGGCGATAATGGCCTAAATTTAGTCCACTTTGTGAGGGCGATCATGGAAAATATAATGAACAAGCCAGTCATTGGCGTGGTGATGTGTAGAAACAGGCTTAAGGGTCATGAGACCCAGACCCTGCAAGAAAAGTACCTGAATGCCATTATTAACGCGGGAGGCTTACCTATTGCCTTACCGCATGCGCTGGCGGAGCCAGAGCTCATTACCGCTCTGCTGCCTGCCCTGGACGGGATTTACCTTCCGGGCAGCCCCAGTAACGTGCAGCCGCACCTGTATGGTGAAAACGGCGATGAGCCTAACGCCGATCCCGGGCGAGATCTTCTGAGTATGGCGCTGATTGCCGCCGCGCTCGAAAGGCGCATCCCCATTTTCGCCATCTGCCGGGGGCTGCAGGAACTGGTTGTTGCGACGGGAGGGACGCTGTATCGCCGCCTGTTCGAGCAGAACGACCTGCTTGAACACCGGGAAGATCCTGAACTGCCGGTTGAGCTACAATACGCCCCGTCTCATGAAGTTCAGGTTCAGGAAGGAGGACTGCTGTCTCAATTAATACCAGGCTGTAACACATTTTGGGTAAACTCGTTACACGGGCAAGGCGCACGAACGTTAGGACCACGGCTCCGCGTGGAGGCCCGCTCGACGGACGGGCTGGTCGAAGCGGTTAGCGTTCATGACCACCCTTTTGCCCTCGGTGTGCAATGGCACCCCGAATGGAACAGCAGCGAGTACGCCCTGTCCCGTATGTTGTTTGAAGGTTTTATCACCGCCTGTCAAAGCCACATTGCCGAGAAGCAACGGCTTTGACCACTACCGTAAAGGAAATGCAACTATGAGCGATGACGGACTGGCGCCAGGGAAACGTCTGTCTGAGATCCGCCAGCAGCTGGGTCTCTCGCAGCGGCGTGCCGCCGAACTGTCTGGGTTAACACACAGTGCCATCAGCACCATTGAGCAGGACAAAGTCAGTCCTGCCATCAGTACGCTACAAAAGCTGCTGAAAGTCTATGGGCTGTCGCTCTCGGAATTCTTTTCGGAACCGGAAAAACCTGATGAACCGCAGGTGGTTATTAATCAGGAAGACCTTATCGAAATAGGCAGTCAGGGGGTTTCGATGAAGCTGGTTCATAACGGAAATCCGAACCGTACGCTGGCGATGATTTTTGAAACTTACCAGCCTGGAACCACGACCGGAGAGAGGATCAAACACCAGGGTGAGGAGATCGGTACGATACTGGAAGGTGAAATATTGCTGACCATTAATGGCCAGCAATATCACCTGGTTGCGGGGCAGAGCTATGCCATCAATACCGGCATACCGCACAGCTTCAGCAACACCTCGGCAGGCATCTGCCGCATTATCAGTGCCCACACCCCCACCACGTTCTAATAACCACTCAGTCCCGGCGTAAGCACGCTTACGCCGGGACAAATAAAAACGATCAATGTCGGCATTCAACGGGTTAATTCCCGGGATGCCTCACGGCTTCGTATTGCCTGAAACGGCCATGCCTTTATTTATCTGATTGCGAAAGAAAGGAGTGAATATGCATTTTCAGCACCTGACTTACTGGCAGGATAAAGCAAAAAACAGCGCCATTGAGACCCGGTTATTTATTAACGGTGTTTATTGTGACGCCGCCGATAATGCCACGTTTGCAACCGTCAATCCCGCTACCCAACAGACGCTGGCGAACGTGGCCCGGGGCAAGCAGGCGGACGTGGACCGCGCGGTTCAGGCCGCGCGTGAGGTATTTGAGCGCGGTGACTGGTCGCAGGCGTCGCCGACGCAGCGCAAGGCCGTGCTAAATAAGCTCGCCGATCTGATAGAACACCACGGCGAAGAGCTGGCCTTGCTGGAAACACTGGACACCGGTAAACCCATCCGCCACAGCCTGCGCGACGATATTCCCGGCGCGGCTCGCGCCATTCGCTGGTACGCCGAAGCGGCGGATAAAGTCTACAGCGAAGTGGCGCCTACGGGTCCGGGCGAGCTGGCGATGATCGTGCGCGAGCCGATCGGGGTTGTCGCGGCCATCGTCCCCTGGAACTTCCCGCTGCTGCTGGCCTGCTGGAAGCTGGGCCCGGCGCTGATCGCGGGCAATAGCGTGGTATTGAAACCATCGGAGAAATCACCGCTTACCGCCCTGCGGCTGGCCGGGCTGGCGAAAGAGGCGGGTCTGCCGGACGGCGTGCTGAATGTGATAAGCGGTTACGGCCACGAAGCGGGCCAGGCGCTGGCACTGCATCCGGAGGTTGAGGTGCTGACGTTTACCGGCTCAACCCGTACCGGCAAGCAGCTGTTGAAGGACGCGGGAGAAAGCAACATGAAGCGCGTCTGGCTGGAGGCCGGCGGCAAGAGCGCCAACATTATCTTTGCCGACTGCCCGGACCTGGACAAAGCCGTGAGCGCGACCGCCGCCGGGATATTTTACAACCAGGGGCAAGTCTGTATCGCCGGTACCCGCCTGCTGCTTGAAGACAGCATCGCCGATGACTTCCTGGCAAGGCTAAAAGCGCAGGCCAGTCACTGGCAGCCGGGCGATCCGCTCGATCCTGACAGCACGATGGGGATGCTCATCGACGCCGGGCACGCCGATACCGTCCACACGTTTATTCGCGAGGGAACCCGGAAAGGTACGCTTCTGCTGGACGGTCGGGAACAATCGTGGCCTTGCGCAGTCGGTCCAACCATTTTTATCGACATCGACCCTGACTCCCCGCTGTGCCGGGACGAGATTTTCGGGCCGGTGCTGGTTGTCACCCGTTTTAAAACCGAAGAGGAAGCCTTAACGCTGGCCAACGACAGTGAATATGGGCTTGGCGCGGCGGTATGGACCCGCGATCTCTCCCGCGCGCACCGCATGAGCCGTCGCCTGAAAGCAGGCTCGGTCTTCGTCAATAACTATAACGACGGTGATATGACCGTCCCCTTTGGCGGCTATAAGCAGAGCGGCAACGGTCGCGATAAGTCCCTGCACGCGCTCGAAAAATTTACTGAACTGAAAACCATCTGGATTGCCCTGGAGTCTCAATCATGACCGAACATACCACCAGCTACTACGCGGCCAGCGCGAACGCTTACGAACCTTTCCCGACGCTTAACGAGTCCATCAGCTGTGACGTGTGCGTGGTGGGCGGCGGCTATACCGGCCTCTCCTCCGCGCTGCATCTCGCCGAAATGGGCTACGACGTGGTGCTCCTTGAAGGGGCGCGCATTGGCTTCGGCGCCAGCGGACGCAACGGCGGCCAGTTGGTTAACTCCTACAGCCGCGATATCGACGTGATTGAGAAAAACTACGGACCCGATGCCGCCAGAGTCCTCGGGAGCATGATGTTTGAAGGCGGGGAAATCATCCGGGAGCGTATCCAGCGCTATCAGATCCAGTGCGACTATCGTCCCGGCGGGTTGTTTGTGGCGTTAAACCATAAGCAGCTGGAAACGCTGGAGGAGCAAAAAGCCAACTGGGAACGCTACGGCAACACGCAGCTGGAGCTGCTGGACGCCAACGCCATCCGCCGGGAAGTCGACAGCGAACGCTATACCGGCGCGCTGCTGGACCGCAGCGGGGGGCACATTCATCCGCTGAACCTGGCGATCGGCGAAGCGGACGCCATTCGCCTGAACGGCGGGCGGGTGTATGAACAGTCCCCGGTCACCGCCATTCAGCACACCAGCCCCGCCTTGGTGAGCACACAACATGGTCAGGTGACGGCCCGCTACGTGATCGTCGCCGGGAATGCCTATCTGGGCGATAAGATAGAACCGGAACTGGCAAAACGCAGCATGCCCTGCGGCACCCAGGTGGTGACCACCGCCCCGCTGCCGGAAGAGGTAGCCCGCACGCTGATCCCCAATAACTACTGCGTGGAAGATTGTAACTACCTGCTGGATTACTACCGTCTCACCGCCGACAACCGCCTGCTGTACGGCGGTGGCGTAGTCTATGGCGCACGCGATCCGGACGATGTCGAGCGCCTGGTGATGCCAAAGCTGCTGAAAACCTTCCCTCAGCTGGCCGGCGTCAAAATCGACTACCGCTGGACAGGCAACTTCCTGCTGACCCTGTCGCGTATGCCGCAGTTTGGTCGTCTGGATAAAAACATCTATTACATGCAGGGCTACAGCGGCCACGGCGTGACCTGCACCCACCTGGCCGGACGGCTGATCTCGGAACTGTTGCGCGGTGACGCTGAGCGCTTTGATGCGTTTGCCAACCTCCCGCACTACCCCTTCCCGGGCGGCCGCAGCCTGCGGATTCCATTTACGGCGATGGGCGCGGCGTATTACAGCCTGCGCGATCGTCTTGGCGTATGATCGTTTTGACAAAAGGGTATCTGACATGAGTAACCAGGAATTTCATCAGCGCAGACTTTCTGCCACCCCGCGCGGCGTAGGCGTAATGTGTTATTTCTTTGCCCGCACGGCGGAGAATGCCACCCTTACCGACGTGGAAGGCAACGACTATATTGATTTCGCCGCCGGGATCGCAGTGCTGAATACCGGACATCGTCATCCTGAACTGCTGGCCGCAGTGGAAAAACAGCTTCACCAGTTCACCCACACGGCCTACCAGATTGTGCCGTATGAAAGCTACGTCTCATTAGCCGAGAAACTTAACGAGCTGGCCCCGGTCCAGAGCCCGGCCAAAACGGCGTTCTTCACCACGGGCGCAGAAGCGGTGGAAAACGCCATTAAAATCGCCCGGGCCCACACCGGCAGACCGGGTGTGATTGCCTTCGGGGGAGGCTTTCACGGCCGAACCTATATGACCATGGCCTTAACCGGCAAGGTCGCGCCTTATAAGCTGGGATTTGGCCCCTTCCCGGGGTCGGTTTATCACGTGCCGTATCCCTCAGAGCTGCACGGCATCACGACGCAGGATGCCATTACGGCGATAGAACGCCTGTTCAAAGCAGACATTGAGGCGAAACAGGTGGCGGCGATTATCTTTGAACCCATCCAGGGTGAAGGCGGATTCAACGTCGCCCCGCCAGAGCTGGTGGCCGCTATCCGCCGAATCTGTGATGAGCACGGGATCGTGATGATTGCCGACGAAGTGCAGAGCGGCTTCGCCCGTACAGGTAAACTGTTTGCCATGGAACATTACGCCGACAAGCCCGACCTGATGACGATGGCTAAAAGCCTGGCAGGCGGAATGCCGCTGTCTGGCGTGGTGGGTCGCGCCGAAATCATGGATGCGCCGGCTCCCGGTGGTCTGGGGGGGACTTATGCCGGCAACCCGCTTGCGGTGGCCGCCGCGCACGCGGTGCTGAATATTATCGACAACGAGTCGCTGTGCGAGCGCGCCCGTCATCTGGGCGATCGACTGAAATCCACGCTGGATGAGATCCAGAGCACCTTCCCTGCGCTCGTGGCGATAAGGGGAAGAGGATCGATGATTGCGGCAGAGTTTTTTGATCCCGAAAGCCGTGAACCTTCGGCCGCCATCGCGCAGGCGATCCAGCAAAAAGCTCTCGCTCAGGGCCTTCTGTTATTGATCTGCGGCCAGTACGGCAACGTGATCCGCTTCCTTTATCCGCTGACCATTCCGGATGCCCAGTTCACCCAGGCGCTGGCGATCCTGCAACAGGTTATGCGTGATAAGGTCTAAGTGCCCAGCGAAAACCGTCTGCCGGGGTGCCGGCGACGGTTTCAGCGAAGGAAATCTGCAGAGATCTCCTCCGTGCGGGAAATGTTGGGGAATTTGGTCTGTTTCATTGTATGCTCCCTGAAACACATCCCTGGCAAGAGGAAAAACAATTGCAAAAAACATCCGCCTATCAGTCACTTGTGAAGACCTTCCAGCGCCTCTCCCGCTTCGCCCACCTCTCCTCCATCGCCAGTTGGGACATGTTCACCATGATGCCGCCTGGCGGCAGCGCCGCGCGCGGCGAAGCGCTGGCAGAAATGAGCGTCCTGCAACACCAGATCCTGACCGATAAGAAGGTGGGCGATCTGCTGGCTGCGGCAGCAGGTGAAGATCTGAATGACGTCGAACGCGCCAACCTGCGGGAAATGACGCGTCAATATCAGCAGGCCTCACTGCTGCCGGAATCGCTGGTGGAGGCCAAATCCCTGGCGGGGAGCAAGTGTGAACACGCCTGGCGCACCCAGCGTCCCGCTAATGACTGGCAGGGATTTTCCGCCAACCTGAAAGAGGTGGTCAAACTCAGCCGCGAAGAGGCTCGTCTGCGGGCCGAAGCCAAAGGGTGCACACCGTACGACGCACTGCTGGATATTTTTGAGCCCGACATGACCAGCGCCCGTCTGGACGTTCTGTTCGGTGATATGAAATCCTGGCTGCCGGACCTGCTGGCAAGCGTGGTGGAAAAACAGGCTCAACGGTCGTTTGTTCCCCCGCAGGGCCCCTTCCCAACGGCAACACAGCGCGAGCTGGGGCTGGAAGCGATGAAGATGCTCGGCTTCGATTTTAACGGCGGTCGCCTGGACGTGAGTGCGCACCCGTTCTGCGGCGGCGTACCGGAGGACGTGCGCATCACCACGCGCTATGACGAAGATGAACTGCTCAGCGCGCTGTTTGGCGTGATCCACGAAACCGGACACGCGCGCTACGAACAAAACCTGCCGCGCGCCTGGGCAGGACAGCCGATTGCCCTCGCCCGCTCAACCGCGATCCACGAATCCCAAAGCCTGTTCTTTGAAATGCAGCTTGGCCGTAGCGAGGCCTTCCTTAAACATCTTCTCCCTGCGGTGCACGCCCGCTTTGGCAGCCAGGCGGCGTTCAGCGAAGAGAACTTTATCGCCTGGAACCAGCGCGTGAAGCCGGGCTACATCCGCGTGGATGCCGATGAAGTGAGCTACCCGGCACACGTGGTGCTGCGCTATGAGATTGAGCGCGCGCTGATCAACGGCGAGATCGAAGTGGACGACATTCCCGCCCTGTGGGATGAAAAAATGCAGGCCTGGCTTGGGTTATCCACCAAAGACAACTACCGCAACGGCTGTATGCAGGATATTCACTGGACCGACGGTGGATTTGGTTACTTCCCGTCGTATACGCTGGGGGCCATGTATGCCGCACAGCTGTTCCATGCGGCGAAAACGGCGCTTCCGGATCTGCAGTCCTCAATCGCTGAAGGTGATTTTTCGGCGCTGTTTGACTGGTTGCGCCAGAACATCTGGCAGCATGGCAGCCGCTTTACCACCTCGCAGTTGATTACCCAGGCGACGGGGGAAGATCTCAATATCCGTTACTTCCGCGAACATCTCACTTCACGTTATTTGTAATTCCCTTCTGCCGGAGCGCGCTCCGGCACTTTCCTTGCCCTTCTGCATAATAAGATGATTTTGCACATTCCTTTCCGAGCGCACTTAAGGTATGTAGTTAAATCCTGGCTATATAAATACACCGCAATCAGGCCAGGGTTAACAATAAATAAAGGGATGATTAATGAAAGGCATAATGAAAACGATGGCGTTAGCCGTACTGTGTGCGACGAGTTTAAGCACCTTCGCGGCCGCGGATAACACTCCGCAAGAAGCATATAACGATATCACTCACTCTCTCGCTGACCTCCAGCCCATCACATTTCAGGCTCCCGCAGAAAAATACAAGCTACTGGTGTTTATTGATAACCAGTGCATCTACTGCAGCAACGTGGTGAAAAACGTCAGGCAGTATACGGATGCCGGTTTGACCATGTCGTTTTTGACCGTTGCCCCCGACGCTATTCGCGACTCGGTCATTGAGGATATGGGGCGCGTCTGGTGTTCAACCGACAGGGTCAAAAGCCTGCAAAAAGCGATGACGGGTTTTTTACCGGATAACGACACAACCCAGGCCTGCTCCGACCGGATCGCTCGCCAGTCTGCGCTGGCTGAAAGGCTGGGCATCAACATCACACCGTTCATGGTGGTCATTGAGCCTGAATCACGCTCGATTGTTGGCAGCCAGCCACCGGCTGCAATTCTGGCTGCGTTAAAGAAATAGCCCACACGTGTACGAACGGGCCTGTTCGTACACGCTTCTCCCCCTTTGTACATTCCGTTACACGCCGATACCAATCACTCACGGAAACCCCGAATTTACAGGGATATAGTTATTTCAACGGCCCCGCAGTGGGGTTAAATGAAAAACCAAATTCGAGGGTATGAACATGAATAAAGTATTAGCTCTGGTTGTTGCCGCTGCTATGGGTCTGTCTTCTGCTGCGTTCGCTGCTGAGACTACTGCAACTGCTCCAGCTGCCGCTGCGCCAGCTGCAACCACCACCGCTGCGCCTGCAAAAGCGGTACACCACAAGAAACATCATAAAGCCGCTAAACCAGCTGCTGAGCAAAAAGCGCAAGCGGCTAAAAAGCACCACAAAAAAGCCGTAAAACAAGACGCGACTAAACCTGCTGTAGAGCAGAAAGCGCAGGCCGCTAAAAAGCACCACAAAAAAGCGACCAAACCAGCTGTAGAACAGAAAGCGCAGGCTGCTAAAAAGCATCACAAAAAAGCAGTAAAACACGAAGCTGCTAAACCAGCTGCACAGCCAGCTGCGTAAGAGTACAAGCTTAACCGTGCCCTTCGGGGCACGTTGGTAAACCGGCGCTGAACCGGAAAAGGTTCCGCGCCGTTTTTTTATCCGGAGGGCGTATGCTGCGACGCTATCGGTTTGAGCTGATTCTGATCCTGCTTATTTTATGCGCGCTCATCGCCAGCCATTTTTATCTTTCCTGAATGTAGCACGCTGATTTTACTCCCACTTTAGCGCTGTCCCGTCTATAGTATTTTCATAGGGTTCACTTTTAATAATCATAATTACCCCCACCAGAGTGTGATATGCGTAAATCTGTTGTGTTGTTACTGGGAACGTTTGGTCTTTTTTCTGGATTCTCACATGCGGATGATGGCGGTGATGACACCATTAGCGCGAAAGAGCTAAAGACGCTTTTTTTCGGTCATGACGATCGCACGCGCGTCGCCGATCCCACCCAGGCCCCCTGGGATGCTATAGGTCAGCTGGAAACCGCCAGCGGTAACTTATGTACCGCCACGTTGATCACTCCGCAGCTTGCCCTGACGGCAGGCCACTGTCTGTTAACGCCGCCAAACGGCAAGCCGGATAAAGCGGTTGCCTTGCGCTTTGTGTCGCAAAAAGGCACCTGGCGCTATGAAATCCACGGCATTGAAGGCCGGGTGGATCCCTCTCTCGGCAAACGCCTGAAACCGGATGGTGACGGCTGGATTGTGCCACCCGGCGCCGCCTCATGGGACTTTGGCCTGATCGTTTTACGCTACCCGCCTTCAGGTATCACGCCACTGCCGTTGTTTGACGGTGATAAAGCCGCCCTTACCGCCGCGCTGAAAGCCGCAGACCGGAAGGTGACGCAATCAGGCTATCCTGTCGATCATCTGGATACGCTTTACACGCACACCGACTGCATTGTGACCGGCTGGGCACAAACCAGCGTACTCTCTCACCAGTGCGATACGTTACCAGGCGATAGCGGCTCACCGCTGATGTTGAAAACGGAAAACGGCTGGCAGTTGATCGGTGTTCAGAGCTCCGCCCCGGCGGCGAAAGACCGCTGGCGTGCCGATAACCGGGCCCTGTCCGTCACCGGTTTTCGCGACCAGCTGGAAGCGCTGGCGCAGCAGTAAATCAGCACCGTCTGACCTGATGTAACGCCTTGATTGACTCTATCGGCATGGGCTGGCTGAACCAAAAACCCTGCAGCTGATCGCAGCCAGCCAGCCGCAGGAGTTTCATTTGCTTTTCGGTTTCGACCCCTTCTGCAACCACCGCCATGCCCAGCGCATTGGCGATCCGCACCGTGCCGCTCACCAGCGCGGCCGCCTGTTCATCATTGTCTACCAGCCCGGCCAGCGACTTATCGATCTTGATGGTGTCAAAGTTGAAACGCCGTAAATAGCCAATGCTTGAATAACCGGTGCCAAAGTCATCCAGCGCTACCGCGATACCCAACGCCTTCAGGTTGGCTATTGCCATACGGGCACGCTCCGGGTTTTCCAGCACATAGGACTCGGTGACCTCAAGCTGCAGTCGGTTGGCCGGAAAATCGGTGATCTCCAGCACGCTGGCGACTTTTTCTTCGAAGGCAGGATCGCGAAATTGTGCGGGGGAGATATTAACCGAGAGCGTTAAGTCACTGTACGGCTGCAGATCCTGACAGGCACGCTGCAACACAAACTGCCCCAGTTTGTAAATCAGGCCACTGGTCTCCGCGATGGTGATAAAGGTATCCGGGCCCAGGGGCCCTTCCGGACGCCGTGGCCAACGGACCAGCGCCTCGACGCTACTCATTTTCTGGCTGTGGGCATCAATAATCGGCTGATACCAGACCTCGAACTCATCACGCTCCAGGCCGTTACGGATCTGATTCTCAATCGCCAGCTTGCGTTCACGGGCGCTGTTCAGTTCGGCGTCGTAGTGGGTAATCCGCCCTTTCCCGCTCATTTTGGAATGATACATGGCAATATCGGCGCGACGAAACAGCTCGGAGCTGGTGCATTCAATCAGGGTTCCGCTGGCGATACCGATACTGGCCCCCATATGAATTGTGCGTTCCCCCAGCTGAATCGGGGTGGCGAACGCGTCCAGCACCGAAACGGCAAACGCGGCGGCCCGGGCTTCCGCGTTATCTCCGCCAATGGTCATGGCAAATTCATCCCCGCCCATTCGCGCCAGCATTCCGCCCGGCGGCACGCGTTCATTCAGTGTTTTCGCAATCGCCACAATCAGATCGTCACCCACGCTGTGACCGTAGATATCATTGACGTCTTTAAAGCCATCCAGATCGATGAACACCACGCTTTTGACGTCGATATCCCCCCGTAAACTCACCCGGTCCAGCGCTTCAATGAGTGCACGCCGGTTCGGCAGACGGCTTAGCCAGTCCGTTCTGGCGACCAGACGCGCCAGACTCTCTCCGCGAGCAAGCTTGTACAGCCCCACGCTGCTCACCAGAATAAACAGCAGGATCAGAGCCGAGGCCAGCACCACAATCTGTCTGATGTCAGAAGAGGCCGCCCGGGCGGCCTGCGCGCCCGGAAGCCGCGCCTGCCAGTTCAGATAACCGACCAACTCCCCTGCCGCGCTGCGCAGCGGCATACTCAGCGCGTTGATTTTTTCCGGCGTAAAGTTGAGGTTCTCAATCTGAAAGGTCGCCCCCAGGTCAGACAATATTCGGGCGTTCAGGTGACGGGTAATCACCAGATAGCGGCGCGTTCCATCGGTCACCCGCAATCGTCCAACCATTGGGCGTATCAGCCCAATCCCCACAAAGGCGACGCCGCTTCGCGTTTTGCTGATCCCGGCATAGATATTTTTCTCGCTCGCTAAGGCGCGCGCATGCTGGTCAATCAGGGCTTTCAGGCCTTTGCCGAAAAAATCGAGCGTCGTCTCCTGAAAAGGCTGACTTTTAAACGAGCCCCAGATGACATTGAAATGTTCATCCAGCACGAAGGTGCCGTCATAGAGGTTGTTGATTTTAAAGCCGGCGCCCCAGGTGTTGTACAACCAGTCGGTATCCAGCGTGGAGCGGTAAGCCTCCCGCACCGCATCGTCCCAGACGGCGTTATCAAGCACCAGTGAGGAGACGCGATTCACCGATGTCTGAATGGCGCCCTGCACGGAAAGCGCCGTGCGGTGTTCGTCAATTTCATTGGTTTTGGTACTGATAAGATGCAGGGAAAGATAGAGAAGTGCGACGATGGAGATAATTAAGCCGATCCCCGCCATGAAGACCATGGCAAACAACGTTCTCGCATTGGGAATATTGCGCCAGCTTAATGTGCGATACATCAGCCATCCTCTTCACGGTTTTGCTTTTCTAAGCGTAATACAGGCAGCGAATTTCGCTGCCTGTAAATCATGGCGTGAAGTCTGTCAGGCGAGTTTTATCATGATCATGCCGGCAAGCAGCAGTATGAGCCCGATCCAGCCTTTGTTATTTAAACGCTGCCCGAAGAGTACCCAGCCTGCGGCCAGCGTGGCGGCGATACCAAAACCGCCCCACAGCGCATAGGCCACCGACAGGTCGATCCCTTTGACTGCCTGGGACAGGGCGCTGAATGCCCCCAGCACCGCGGCAATCGACAGCAGGCCATAAATTTTACGACGGAAACCGTCGGAGAATTTCAGCAGAACGTTCGCCAGAATTTCCAGCACGATGGCAAGCCCCAGCCAGGCCGCATGAACCCACTCAAACTGTTGCATGGTTCTGCTCCTTCAGCTGTTTAGTCGGTTTACGGGTACCCGATTTAATCAGCACAATACCCGCGACCAGCGTTGTTAAGCCAGCGATCTTCATGGTTGTTAATGTTTCATCAAATATCAGCACGCTGAACAACGTAATTAATAAAATGCCGATCCCTTCCCACAGGGCATACGCGACACCCAGCGCAATTTTTTTCACCGCAAACGAGAGGAAAATATAAGAAAGGGAAATCATCACCAGCATTAAAATAAATCCGGTATTACCCTCGCTGACGCTTGCCCATTTCATCGACAGCGTGCCGGTAATTTCCGCGATAATTGCCAGAGCTAAAAGGATCCAGTAAAACATGTTTTTCTCCTGCTTGAGAATATAATCCATCGTGGCTCGCTGTACGCAGCAAACCAAAAAATACGAATTGAAATCAGATAGCTAAGCGCTTAGCGCCAGCTCAGGCAGAAGATATGACTATAGTGCGGTGCGCCAGTGTTGCTCACCAGAAAGCAGGTAAAAAGAGGTGAAAAATACAGCAGTGTGGTTTGAAGAGTACGTCCTGAACATATTGTCCATAAAATTACAATTATCCGCGGTGTTGCTTCTCGTCTTTGCGGATCAAAATTGTCCTCGGTAGTTGAACACGCCAAATTTGTACCATAAGCCAGGATTTAACTCAAAGTCTTTGCAATTCTTTACTCATCTCGTTTGATTTTGGTTAGTTTATTGCATCGCCCTTCACCTTTATTATAAATAAAAAGAACATTGCGGAGTCACCATGGCCAAACCCATCATTACCCTGAACGGGTTAAAAACTGTCATCATGCTGGGCATGCTGGTGATTATACTGACAGGCGTTCGCGTTGCCGCCGACATCATTGTGCCGTTTATTCTGGCGCTGTTTATTGCGGTGATCCTTAATCCACTGGTGCAGCGCATGACGCGGCTACGCATCCCGCGCGTGCTGGCGATCACGCTGCTTATCAGCATTATTATTATCGCCATGGTCTTGCTGGTGGCCTATCTCGGCACCTCGCTGAATGAGCTGGCCCGAACGCTGCCGAAATACCGCTCTTCGCTGGCAATACCGCTGCTGCAGATTGAACCCTGGCTGCAGCGCGCGGGGATCGAAGTCTCGGTCGAAGAGCTCCTTAAATATATTGACCCCAATGCGGCCATGACAGTTGTCACCAGCCTGCTGACGCAGCTTTCCAATGCCATGACCTCCATTTTCCTGCTGTTCTTAACGGTGGTGTTTATGCTGCTGGAGGTGCCCCAGCTGCCGGCGAAGCTGCAGCAGATCATGGTCCGGCCGGTTGAGGGAATGGGGGCCATTCAACGCGCGCTGGACAGCGTTTCCCGCTATCTGGTGCTGAAAACGGCTATTAGCCTGGTGACGGGCGTTGTCGTCTGGTTGATGCTGCTGGCGCTGGACGTCCGCTTTGCGTTTGTCTGGGGATTACTGGCGTTTGCGCTCAACTATATTCCCAACATCGGGTCGGTGCTGGCGGCGATCCCCCCTATCCTTCAGGTGCTGGTGTTCAGTGGGTTCTATGACGCGCTGGTTCTGCTGGCCGGATATCTGGCGATCAATCTGGTGTTCGGCAATATTCTTGAGCCTCGCATGATGGGGCGAGGGCTGGGGCTCTCCACGCTGGTGGTCTTTTTATCCCTGATATTCTGGGGCTGGCTGCTCGGGCCCGTAGGGATGCTGCTCTCCGTCCCGCTGACCATCATCGTCAAAATTGCTCTGGAACAGACGGCGGGCGGGCAAAGTATCGCCGTGCTGCTGAGCGATATGAGCCATCAGTAGCGGTCAGTCCATCATCGACAGGAGGGGCTTGCAGGTCCTTCCACCTTCACGATAAGCACTGAGCGCCCTCTGCCATTCCGCCAGGGGGTATACCGCGACATCGCTGTACCGGCTGGCGGGCAGGCGAAGCCAGATGCGATCGAACGCCGCGCGCCACGTCTCCGCGCTGAGCGCATCCAGGCCGTTACGGATATGGAACCACGCCACGCGTGGCTCAGGACGCAGCTGTCGGAAAGTCTGGCCGGAGAGCAGTCCGTAGCAGACAAACATCCCCTGCCCGGGCATCACGCTGAGGATCGCTTCCGCAAGCGGCCCGCCGGTGGCATCGTAAACGACGTCGCTGCGCGCGGCGACGGAGGCGATCCGCTGCGCGTCATGCTGCGCAACAGGAATGATCCCCATCGCCTCCAGCCGTTGCGCATGAACCGCAGAACGGTGAATGCCGTACACCGCTTCCGCCCCCGCCTGACGCGCCCACTGCCCCAGCAGAATGCCGCAATCCGATCCTGCAGCCGTAAGCAACACCCGTTTTCCCTGAGCGGGGTAGCGGGTCAGCATCATCTGCGCCGCCAGCGGATTGATATAGGCCCGCGCGGCCAGATGCACGTCAATGGTGTCCGGTACGGGGATTGCATACTCGGCCGGGCAATCAACATAGCGCTGCCAGGTGCCTTGCCCACGCAGCGGCAGAACGCGTTTACCCAGCAGATGACTAAACGACGCGGGAGCCTGAGTAACGACACCGACGCCCTCATACCCCGCTACCGCCGGTAACGGAGTTCTGTGCCGATAGGCGCCCGTGATGGGAATGAGATCGGACGCATTGACTGGCGA
Organism: Enterobacter sp. BIDMC92; assembly: GCF_001030225.1. Lineage (NCBI taxonomy): Bacteria > Pseudomonadati > Pseudomonadota > Gammaproteobacteria > Enterobacterales > Enterobacteriaceae > Enterobacter > Enterobacter sp. BIDMC92. The sequence continues at coordinate 2,119,756 of NZ_KQ087598.1, read as the reverse complement.
AAACAGCATCCGGACACGGAGATGACCCGGTGCTAGCGCCCCCAATGACGCGGTTTCAGGTTGCAGAACAGATTCTGGCTCGCCAAAACGGCGATACCAGAGGGCCAGGTTTTCCATAACGATCTCACGGCTGCTAGCGTAACAACTACTCGCGCCAGCCCATTGCCGGTGCGACATGTTTGAGAATGGACTCAATCACGTGCGCATTATAATCCACACCGAGCTGGTTCGGCACGGTCAGTAAGAGCGTATCGGCCTCGGCAATCGCCTCGTCCTTTTTCAACTGTTCAATGAGCTTATCCGGCTCCGCGGCATAGCTGCGCCCGAAGATGGCGCGCGTTTTCTCATCCAGGTAACCCACGCTGTCGCTGTCGTTGCGGCTGGTGCCGAAGTACATCCGGTCGCGGTCGTCCATTAATGCAAAAATGCTGCGGCTCACCGACACCCGCGGCTCGCGCGTATGCCCGGCCTCTTTCCAGGCCTGACGGTAGGCGCGGATCTGTTTTGCCTGCTGAATATGGAACGGCTCACCGGTTTCATCGTCTTTCAGGGTTGAACTTTGCAGATTCATGCCCAGTTTTGCCGCCCATACCGCCGTCGCATTAGAACCGGCGCCCCACCAGATACGCTCGCGCAGCCCTTCTGAATAAGGCTCCAGACGCAGCAGCCCCGGCGGATTGGGGAACATTGGCTGCGGGTTCGGTTTGGCAAACCCTTCCCCACGCAGCACCTCAAGCAGCACCTCGGTATGACGACGCGCCATATCCGACTCGTTTTCCCCTTCCTGCGGGACATAGCCGAAATGCCGCCAGCCATCAATAACCTGTTCCGGAGAGCCGCGGCTAATGCCAAGCTGCAAACGACCGCCGGAAATCAGATCCGCCGCACCCGCATCCTCGGCCATATACAGCGGATTTTCGTAACGCATATCGATCACGCCCGTGCCGATTTCGATGGTTTTCGTTTTTGCGCCAATGGCGGCCAGCAGAGGGAACGGCGAGCTAAGCTGTCGGGCGAAGTGGTGTACGCGGAAATAGGCGCCGTCTGCCCCCAGCTCTTCAGCCGCCACGGCTAAATCGATGGACTGCAGCAGCGTATCTGCCGCTGAGCGCGTGCCGGACTGCGGAGAAGGTGTCCAGTGACCAAACGATAAAAACCCGATCTTTTTCATTACGATGTGTCCTGAGAATGCGTTGCGTGCTGTCCACTTTACGCATTACCCGGTAAGAATAAATGCCGTTTATTTAACGGAATGGTTCAAATAAATTGACATAACTGACGGGTTCGTCACGACGCAACGTTATGGGATATACTATTCCCCACTCTTTTTATGGCAGGTAAAATCGGCAATGGCTTTGATCCCCAAAAACTACGCGCGGCTGGAAAGCGGCTATCGCGAAAAAGCATTAAAAATCTATCCCTGGGTGTGTGGACGCTGCTCGCGGGAGTTTGTCTATTCCAATCTGCGTGAACTCACGGTTCACCATATCGATCACGACCATACCAACAACCCGGAAGATGGCAGCAACTGGGAGCTGCTGTGCCTGTTTTGCCACGATCACGAGCATTCGAAATACACCGAAGCGGATCGGTACGGCACCACCGTGGTCGCCGGGGAAGACGCGCAAAAAGACGTGGGCGTCGCCACGTTTAACCCGTTTGCCGATTTAAAGGCGATGATGGATAAGAAGAAGTAATCCTCTCCCTCTCGCTCACATCGTGATCCACGAATTTAGAATGTCCAGGTGATAGCGGCGGTTGCAGACCCCTCATTACGCCGCAGCACTATCGGGCTGTCATTTGCATGGTCGCCAAGCCAGGTATAGTCCGCGCTCAGGACCGTCCCCCAGTGGGCATCGAACTGATGGCTCCAGGTCAGGCTGGTGTCGACGCCGTAAAATCCACCCGGCGCAGCATAGCGGCGATAGCCGGTGCGGCGGCTCTGCTGCTCGCTGACCCCATACCAGGTATTCAGGTAACGGCTGTCGCCAAACAGGGCCGCAGACTGCAAGGCGATCGTGTCCTGGTTATTTTGTACCGGGATCAGCGTAACGGAGGCCTGATAGCTTGCCCCCTGGCTGTCGGTTAACGGCAGCGTCGCTTTGCCTTCCATACTCAGCCATGGCGCGGCCTGCCAGCCGACGGCAAGGCCGGTATTCAGGGTGGCATCAATGTCCCCCATCCCTTTCAGGTTGTTTGCACCCTCACGCCAGCCTGAATTTTTATCAGCCCTTCCGGGGTCGTAGCCCAGCGTGTGTTCGAAATACCAGCCGCTGTCGTTTTGCAGGTCATACCCCACCCCTTTTTGCGCATCAACGAAGAAAGCGCCTTTGCGTCCCTGCAGCACAGGAACCACCTGCCACACCTGCTTGTCTGAGCCTGAGTAACGCGGGGCGTATTGCCCTCCCAGCCCGACGGTTAGGGAATCGGAAGCGGTGCCATCATCCGCCTGCACGCCGGAAGTCACGATCATCAGAAGCGGGACGGACATATACAGGACTTTATTTATCGCTATCATACTGCTCTCCATACAGACGCTGGCGTCTCCTGATACAGGACGGCCACACAATGTTGGCGCAGTATGATTTGGCTGAATCAATGAATCGTCGGGATAGTGTTAAGAAATGGTCAAGGTGAACGGATGTTGTCCAGAAGAGTGCTGATTATTGAAGATGACGCCGATGCGGCTGGCGTGCTCGAAGCCTATTTACGGCGGGAAAATTACGACGTGACCATTACCGGGGACGGTCATTCCGGGCTGGATATGGCACAGCGGTGGAAGCCAGACCTCATTCTGCTGGACGTGATGCTGCCGGGGCTTAACGGCACCGAAGTGCTGGCTGGCCTGCGTCGTAAAAGCGATGTGCCGGTGATTATGGTCACGGCCATGGGGGATACTCCCGATCGCATTGGCGCCCTGCGGTACGGTGCCGATGATTACGTTGTGAAGCCTTATCATCCGGGGGAAGTAGTGGCTCGGGTGCAGGCGGTGCTGCGGCGCAGCAGTAAAAAAGAGGCTGACGACGAGATCCTTCGCTGGCAAACGCTGGCGGTGGATGTCGCCGCCATTGTGGCGAGCGTGGACAACGGCGACGACGCGCCCGTGATGCTCGATCTTACGCCAACGGAATTCTCGCTTCTGGCAACGCTGCTGCGCTCTCCCGCACGCCCCTTTTCCCGTCAGTACCTGCTGGAACACTGTCTGCCGGAAAGCGAGGCGCTGGAGCGCGTTGTCGACACCCATATTTATAACCTGCGTAGAAAACTCGAAGCGGTGGGCATCTCAGGCGTGCTGATCAACGTTCGCGGCGTGGGTTACAGGTTCAGACAGCCATGATAAAAAACCGGCACTCCTCTCTGTGGCGCTGGATTTGCGCGCGCATCCTGGCGCTGGCTATCGGCAGCGTGATCGTCATTGCCACCTGCATGTGGCTGCGCTATGCGGTCCAGAACTACTGGATCATGGGCAGGATGCCACCGGCGGTCCGGCAGGAGTTTCTTACGCTCAGCCAGAACCCGCAGGCCAATCCGGCCCGCTTCCACTCGATTGTGGACACCTGGTGGGGCCTGAGCTATTCCACACCGTCCATCGCCTCTGCGGACTGGGTTACGGTGGCCCTGCTGGTGCTGGTGATGATCCCGTTTATCGTGGTGATGGGGCTCAAACACGCCCGACCACTGGCACTGCAGTTCAGCCGCCTTCGCGATGCGGCAAAGGATGTCGCCGACGGGCAGTTTGGCCGTCAGGCTGAACTCATCAAGGATGCACCGGCGGAAATGGTCAGCTTTGCGACCGACTTTAACTCCATGACGGGGCAACTCGCCCGCTATGAAAAAGAGCTCCGCGCCTCGCACGTCGCGATGGCGCACGAGCTGCGCTCGCCCCTGACGGCCGCCATTGGTCGTCTGCAGGGCATGTTGGACGGCGTGTTTGATGCCAGCCCGGCACAGCTGGGCATGGTGATGAAACAGCTTCAGCATCTTAATCGCCTGACCGATGAGCTTCACCTTCTCTCGTTAGCGGACGCGGGAAATCTGGTGCTGGAAGAGCAGGCCTTTTCTCTGGATGAGCTTATTCAGGAGCGGGCGGCCTGGATCATGCCGCAGGCCGAAGCGCATCATTTTACGATTACGCTTCGTAACCCGCGCACCAGTTCCTTCAGAGGCGACGCGTTCCGTATGGGACAGGTCGTTACCATCCTCATGGAAAATGCGCTACGTTACGGGCGCGAGGGCGGACATCTTGATGTGGCGCTGCGTTACGCCAGCGGGCGTTACACTCTCGACTTTACCGATGACGGGCCGGGCGTTTCGCCCCAGTTTTTACCGGAAATGTTTAAACGCTTTAGCCGCGAGGAGCAGTCCCGCGCGCGGCATTCCGGCGGTAGCGGCCTCGGATTGTCCATCGCGCGGGCAATTTGCCAGGCGCATGGGGGTGAGATTAGCGCGTCATTACCCGAAACGGGCGGCCTCGCCGTACGCATCGTATTGCCCTGGCATCCGTCCAATAATGAAAATTTCCACTCTTGATAAAGCCTTGACAGAACATCGAATCTTTCTCGACGTGCCGCGCATTTAATAACGCCATTCACTTTATGGAGCGGCGTTATGTCAGACGAATTTTTTCTCTCCCTCCGCCACTGCCTGCATCATTTGTACGGCGTGGCGCGCACCCTTTCCTGGCTGCATTTTCTTCCCCTGGCCCTGCTTGCGCTGGCGATTTTTCCGCTGACCGGCTGCGGTGATAAACACGAAAACAAACCTGACCCAGTGCGTAAGGTACGCTACGTCGTCGTTGGCACCGCCCAAACCCTTCCCGCGCTGGAAAGAACCGGTGAGATCCATGCCCACGATGAAACGACCTTGAGCTTTCGTACCGGAGGCCGGGTACTGACGCGCAGCGTTGATATTGGCGACCGGGTCACTGCCGGACAGCTACTGGCCACGCTTGACGATACGACCGGGAAAAACCAGCTCGACAACGCTGAGGCCGACTATGAAGGTGCCAAAGCCTCTGCTCAGGTCGCCGCGATTAACGTCAGTCGCATGCAAAAGCTTATGCCAACGGGTGCGATAGCCCGCACGCAGCTCGACAGCGCCCGTGCGGACTGGCTTGTCGCCCGCGCGCGCTTAAAAAGCAGCGAGGCCGCGTGGCGAAATGCTCGCGAAAGCCTCGGCTGGACGCGCCTGATCGCCCCGCAAGCGGGCGTCATCACGGCCGTGAATGCCTCTGCGGGGCAGGTTGTCAGCGACGGCCAGTCCGTGCTGACGCTGGCGACCGGAGAAGGTCGCGACGTGGCGTTTGATATTGCTACTCCGGATGCGATTCCGCCTCTGGATAAGACAGAGTTGCGGGTTTCCCTCCTCAGCGACCCGTCGGTACAGGCCTCTGCCGTACTGCGGGATATTACCCCGCAGGCCGACCCTCAGACCCGCACCTGGCGCGTCAGAGCGACCCTGCAAAACCCACCGGAGGCCATGGCGCTGGGCGCCAGCGTCACCGTTACGTTGCCATCGTCATCCCCGCCCGGGTACCCCCTTCCCGCGTCGGCGCTGACCCGCGTCGGCGACAAACCGGCCGTTTTTGTGATCGCTTCACAGTCGCGGGCGCAGCTGCGCGCGGTAGTGCCCGCAAGCTATACGGCCACCTCCGTTATGATTGACTCCGGCCTTGAGCCAGGCGACAGGGTGATTACGGCGGGCGTGAGCACATTACGATCCGGCGAGCCGGTGGTGCCAGGGGAGGTTCAGCCATGAGTACCGGAGCGGAAGCCAAATTTAACCTCTCTGCCTGGGCGCTTAATAACCAGCAGATGGTCAGCTTTTTCATGCTGCTGGTGATTGCGATGGGCGTGTTCTGCTATGAGAAGCTGCCGCGTAATGAAGATCCGGCGTTCACCATTAAAACGGCCGTCGTCTCCGCGCAGTGGCCGGGAGCATCCGTGGCGGATACCACCCGCCTGCTGACCGATACGCTTGAAAAAAAGCTGCAGGAAACGCCCTGGCTGGATTATCTCGAAAGTGAAACCCGTGCCGGACGCACCGTTATCCACGTCAATCTCCGTGACGATACGCCCCCGCAACGCGTGCCCGATATCTGGTATCAGGTTCGCAAAAAAATGCAGGACATCGCGCCGTCCCTGCCTGACGGGGTGCAGGGCCCTGCCGTGGACGACGAGTTTGACGACACGTTCGGCACTATTTATGCCTTTATTCCCGACGGTTTTACCCTGCGGGAGGTGCGGGATCGCGCAGAGACAATACGTCGCGAGCTCATGTCCCTGCCGGATATGGGTAAGACCACCCTGCTGGGCGAACAGCAGGAGCAGTGGGTCCTCGCCTTTTCTCCGGCACGTCTGGCCGGTATGGGGCTCGATATTCAGGAAGTTGCCGACGCCCTCCGGGCGCAAAACGCGGTTGTCCCGGCTGGCGTTATGCGAACCGGGCAGGAGAACATGGCGATAAAGGTCAGCGGAGCGCTCACCACCGAAGAGAGCTTACGCGCCGTCACGCTGCACGTTAACAATCGCTATATTCCGCTGACCGATATTGCCACCGTCACCCGTGAAATCGCCGAGCCACCGGCTCCGGCCTACCGGGTGAACGGCAAGCCGGCTATCGGGCTGGCGGTGTCGATGGCGCCGACAGGCAACATGCTGCGTTTCGGCGCTGCGCTGAACGCAAAAATGGCGACCCTCAGCGCCGGGCTGCCGCACGGTATCGAGATGGTGAAAGTTGCCGATCAGTCCGCGGTGGTGAGTGACGCGGTAAGCGGGTTTATCCGGGTGCTTATCGAAGCCGTTGTTATCGTGCTGGCGGTTTCATTTGTCTCGCTGGGTTTACGGGCCGGACTGGTGGTGGCGACGGCCATTCCGCTGGTGCTCGCCATGACGTTTGCCGGCATGATGCTCGCAGGTATTGGCCTTCAGCGTATCTCGCTCGGGGCGCTGATCATCGCCCTGGGCCTGCTGGTGGATGACGCCATGATCGCCGTCGAAACGATGGTCTCCCGGCTGGAAGCGGGGGATTCCCGTCGGCACGCGGCCACCCACGCATTCAAAACGACGGCCTTCCCGATGCTCACCGGTACTCTGGTAATGATTGCCGGTTTTATTCCCGTTGGTTTTGCGGCCTCCAGCGCCGGTGAATACTGTTTTTCCCTCTTTGCGGTGGTGCTCATTGCCCTGCTCTGCTCCTGGGTTGTCGCGATCTTGTTTTCGCCGCTAACGGGTACGTGGCTGCTGCCGGAAACAGTCAGACATCACGCGGCAGAACCCGGAAGGATCGCGCGCGGGTACGGACGGCTTTTACGCCTGGCATTGCGTCACCGAGTCGCTACCGTGCTGCTCGCCCTTTCCGCGCTGGGGCTGTCAGCGTACGGCACGACGTTTATGCAGGGCGAGTTTTTCCCCGCCTCGGACCGGCCCGAGCTGCTGGTCAGCCTGACGCTTCCGGCCAACGCGTCGCAGCCGGAAACGCTCAGAGAGGTGGAAAAGCTGGAAAAGGCGCTGGCCGACAACAGCAATATCGATCGCTTTTCGACGTACGTTGGCTCAGGCGCCATCCGTTTTTACATGCCGATGGACGTGCTGCTGGAAAATGAAAATATCGCCCAGATGGTTGTGGTCGCGAAGGATCTTGCGGCGCGGGATCGTCTGCACGCACAGCTCAACACGATCCTGGCAACGCAATTTAGCGACATCATCACGCGCGTGTCGCCCCTTGAGCTGGGGCCTCCCGTCGGCTGGCCCATCAAATACCGGGTGAGCGGGCCGGATTATCTGCAGGTCCGGGCGTTTGCGAACCGTCTCACGGACGCGATTGGCCGGTCTTCGTTCTCACGCGACGTTAACCAGACGGCCGGAGAGCCTGAAAGGGTCATCACCCTTAAGGTGAATCAGACGGCGGCCAGGGCGGCGGGAATATCGTCCGAAAGCCTCGCCCGCACGCTGAATACCGTCTGGTCCGGCAGCGTCATCACCTCGGTCAGGGATAATGACCGCCTTGTCGACGTGGTGCTGCGGGCCGAGGACAGCGCGCGCCACAGCACCGCCACCCTCTCCTCGCTCACGATTCAGGGGAATGACGTTAAAAAAATTCCGCTCAGCGCCGTCGCGACGCCGGTCTGGGGCGTGGACGATCCGGTCATCTGGCGCCGCCAGCGCGTGCCCTTTATCACGGTGCAAACCGACCTTGCCCCGGGGCTGAAGGCTGAAGCGGTATCCGCCGCGCTGCGTCCGACGGTGGATAAACTGCGCGCGAGCCTGCCCGCAGGTTACAGCATTGAAGAAGGCGGCGCGGTCGCCGAATCGGATAAGGGGAACAGCTCCGTCTTTACCGTTCTTCCGGTGACGCTGGTCATCATGCTGTTGCTTCTGATGCTCCAGCTGCGGAGATACTCCCGGATGCTGCTGGCGCTCCTGATGGCCCCGTTTGGTTTACCGGGGATCGTGCTGGCTATGCTGCCCGGCGGCACGCCGATGGGGTTTGTCGCGCTGCTGGGCGTCATCGCCCTCGCGGGAATGATCGTACGTAACGCGGTGATATTGATTAGCGAGGTTGACAGTAATCTAGCTCAGGGGATGGCAAATGATGCCGCAGTTATGGCAGCGGCGGAGCACCGGGCCAGACCCATCTGTCTGACCGCCTGCGCCGCCATTCTGGGCATGATCCCGATCTCTCACCAGGTTTTCTGGGGTCCAATGGCCTATGCCATTATCGGCGGGCTGCTGGCTGCGACGCTGGTGACGCTGACCGTGTTACCCGCGTCGTTTAGCCTGCTGTTACAGCGGGGAGCTCAGCGCAAAGCCGCAGAAGACGGACCGCGCTGAGGCCCTACCTTTCACCGGCAGATTACGCGGCGGTTAGCGCAAAACGGTCTTTCAGGACATGGCGGATTTCATCCTCCGCCAGTTTCCGCGTTTCAGTGCCGTTCGCCGTGATGGTTTTCAGCATATCGCCCAGCAAAATCTGGCGCCCTTCCGGGCGATGCTGCACCACCACCAGTTTCTGCACAAAAATAGCGTCAGGATGCGTGGAGTTAAGGTAGTTGGCCGGGACGAAATCAATCCACTCCTGAGGGGTAAGGTCGAAGCCGTACTGACGGGCCCACTCACCCTCAACCTTCGCCTGAAGAAGATATTCGCCCTCCGCGCTGCGACTCAGGCGAAACGTGTCGAAATCCTGCGTGATATCCACGTCAAGCGTGTCCAGCGCCATCGGCGCACGAATGCCATAGCTGCCAAAGCCAAGATCGCAAAGCCACTGTCGGTTCTCCACTTCGGCGATTAACGCCATATGGGTTTTCGGCCTCCGCACGGGGTAGAACATCGGGCGCGCCGCCACGAAACGGTAAGGGATACCTAACACCGCCAGCGCCATGGCAAAAAGCCCGTTAACCTCATAGCAGTAGCCTCCGCGCCCTTTCTTTAACACTTTATCGGCAATGTCGTCTGGCGCCAGCGAGACAATTTTGCCCGCCTGCACGTCCAGATTTTCAAACGGGACTGAAAAGAGCTGATGACGCATAAGGGCATGCAGGGTAGCCGTATCGGCAGCCGCCGGTCCGCTGTAGTTTATGCGTTTGAAATAGGAAGAAATGTCGAAATTTTCGCTGTGCATAATGCCTCCTTGTCATGAACATGTCGGACACTATAGATGGCGCACATCATTGGCTGTATAGTCAGTTTTATCGAAAATTAGCCTGAACAGATACCCATGTCTGCCCCCTCCCCACACTATCGCCGTATTGCTGAGATGTTGCGCCTCACGCTCTCTTCTGGCGCATTGCAAGTCGGTGACCGCATGATCTCCGCACGTAAACTGGCAGAACGCGAGTGCGTTAGCCTCCCGACGGCGCTGGAAGCCCTTCGCTGTCTCGAGGCGGAAGGGCTGATTGTTGCGCGGCCACGTTCAGGTTATTACGTCCATCGGACCCGTCTCCCTCCGCGCGTGGAACCCTCCCGTTCCCCGTCAGGCCCGGTCCCTGTCACTATGTCCGCCGTGGCCCGGTCGCTGTTCAGCAGTGCAGAGGCTCGTCTGATCCCGCTGGGCGCCGCCCTGCCCGATCCTGCGTGGCTGCCGGGTGATGCACTGCAACGGGCGTTGCACTCCGCGGGGCGTCGTCTGGACGCGCACGGGCAGAGCTATAGCCTGCCTCCGGGAAGGGGAGATTTGCGAAGTAAGATTGCCGCGCGGGCTGCGCAGTGGGGAGCCCGGTTCGGCGCGGACGATCTCATTATCACCGCGGGCGCGACGCAGGCGCTACGCCTGGCCCTTCGGGCAGTGTGTCAGCCTGGGGATGTTGTGGCGATTGAACAGCCCGCCTACTTTGGCACGCTCCTGCTGCTGGAAGATTTAGGCCTGAAGGCCTTAGAAATCCCTACCGATCCTGTTGAAGGTCTGTTACTTGAACCGCTGGCAGACGCCATGCGCTGCCACCGTCCCGCAGCCGTTCTGGCCTCACCCACCGTGCAAAATCCGCTGGGCGCCAGTATGCCCGTTGCGCGCAAGCAGGAACTGGTTACCCTGCTTGAAGGCGCAGGGATTCCTTTGATAGAGGACGATGTCTACGGAGACCTGGTCGGCGAAGGGCAACGTCCGCCTGCCTGTAAGGCGTTCGACCAGAGCGGAAATGTGATTTACTGCAGTTCCCTGTCTAAAACGCTTGCCCCGGGCTGGCGAATCGGCTGGATTGCCGCCGGACGCTACCACACTCAGGTCTTACAGACCCGCATGGCCGGAGACTGGGCAGGCACGCCACTGCTGGAAGCCGCGACGAGTGAGGTGCTGGCAAGTGGCGACTACGATCGTCACCTGCGCCGGCTAAAGCGCCGGATCGCAGCGGGAATACGCGCCGTCGTGGCGCGGGTCGAAGCCAGTTTCCCACCCGGTACGCGCCTTAACGTACCCGCAGCCGGTTTTCTGCTGTGGGTAGAACTCCCTCAGCAGGTCAACGCGCTGGAGGTGCATCGCCGCGCGCTGGCGCTGGGCATCGGCGTCAGCCCTGGCCCCCTGTTTTCCCCGGGGGCAGAATTAACGCATTTTCTGCGGCTGAACTGCGCAAACGAACCGACACCCCGCCTGCTGAACGCCGTGGAGCAGATTGGCGCGCTGTGTCACGCGCTGGCTGTTTTCACACCAGACTCTCCAGCCACTCGGTAAAGACCCGCACCTTGCGGGAGAGATGGCGGTGTGGGTAGAGCAGTGACAGCTTGCGATCCGGGGAGCGATAGTCTGGCAGGACTTCAACCAGAAGGCCGCGGTCAAGGTAAGGCTGGAGAAAGAGGTTCATCCCCTGCATTAACCCCAGCCCGGCCAGGCCTGCCGCGATGTAGGCCTCGGAGTTATCCACCACGAGCTTACCGGGTAGCGCGATCTCCGCGACGCCTTCTGGCGTGGTAAACGTCCACGGCTGAATGTGTCTGCTGCTGTTATTAATCCAGTTGATGGCCTGATGCTTCCGTAAATCCTCCAGCGTTTCTGGCGTACCGTGTTGTTCCAGCCAGGCCGGGCTGGCACAGGTCGTAATTTTAATGTTCCCGATTTTACGCGCGATATAATCGCCGTCGTCCAGCTCGCCCACCCGCAGCACACAGTCCAGCCCATCCCGCAGCATATCCCGACGGCGGTCCGAGCTGCTCAGAATGATGTCAATCTCGGGATGCTGGCGATAAAAATCAGGCAGGTTGGGTATCACCCGCAACGCCGCAAACGAGATGGGCATATCGATTCGCAGCTGGCCGTGTATCGGCCGATCGGCGCCAAACGATTCCAGTAATTCGTCCGCCTGCGCCAGCAGGGGTTTACTCCGGCGATAAAATGCTTCTCCATCCGGGGTCAGGCTAATCCGACGCGTGGTGCGTTGCAGTAGCCGCGTGCCGCTGTGCTGCTCCAGTAGCTGCAACGCTTTGGTGACGGCCGGGCGATGGACCCGCAGATTCTCCGCCGCCTGGGTAAGGCTCCCTGATTCGACAATCTCAATAAAAATTCTTATGGATTCAAAGAGGTTTATTTGCATAAGGGATGCTTTTGCCGTAAGCAGGATAAGATTATTGTTATTAATTTTATAACAGTGATGAATATTTTTGGCTATTTTTCCTAACAATCTTGCGCCCTACACTCTCCTCCATTCAAACGTAAGGGAGAGTCTGCTGTGAAAAATAACCGTATCTGTCAGATCCTTGGCATCGAAAAACCTGTTATTCAGGGACCGCTATCCTGGCTCACTGACGCCCGCTTAGTCGCTGCAGTCAGCAATGCCGGTGGGCTTGGTGTGCTGGGCCCCAACGCCGGCTTAACCGCCGACACCGCGGTCTCCACGCCGGAAAAGACCGCCGAAAAAATGCGGGAAGAGATTCGTAAAACGAAGCGGCTGACCGAAAAGCCCTTTGGCGTGAACCTGATCCCCACGGCCGTTAACGACGTCTGGACAGGCCCTATCCTTCAGGTGGTGAAAGAGGAAGGCGTCAGGGCCGTTGTGTATACGGGCTATGGGGAAGGCAGCATTATTCCGGCGCTGTTCAGCGAGCTAAAAGAGGCGGGTATCGCCATTATCTACCGCGACATCAACCCCACCCCGGAAAACACCCGCCTCGCAGAAGACGCGGGGGCAGACATTATCGTTGCCACCGGTTTTGATGAGGGCGGAACGTTACCCGCCACGGCGCTTGGCACCTTTTCCATCGTGCCGCTGATTGCCGATGCCGTGAAGCATATTCCGGTGATGGCGGCGGGCGGCATTACCGATAATCGCACCGCCAGAGCGGCGCACACCTTAGGCGCTGAAGGCGTATTTGCCGGCTCGGTGTTTATCAGTACGGAAGAAAGCCGCGTGCCGCAGGGGGTCAAAGATAAAATTGTTGCCGCCAACGGTCTCGATTTACTGCTTTTCCGCACCGTCCCCCATTACTACCGCTCTCTTCCCGGCAGGCTGGCGGAAAAACTGGCAGCGATGGATAAAGCTGGCGCAAGCAACGAAGCGCTGGGCAAGGCGATGGGAGGTTTACGGGGCCTGCGCCTGGGCATGCTGGAAAATAACACCGATGAGGGCTATATCGCGCTCGGCACGGGAATTGGAAATATTCACAGCGTGAAAAGCGTGGCCGAGGTGGTTAATGCGTTAACGGTTGAGTAAGCCCTTAACCCTGATGCTCCGGACGCTCCCCACGGGCGGCGTCCGCAAACCGTCTGCGGTTGTTTTTCATAAATTGAGCAATGAGCGTTCTTTCACGACAGCGTCAGGATTGGCTCTTTTTACCGCTGCCAGAAAAGCCGTGAAGTTATGATTCCAGAGGGTAAGATTGTTATAAAACTGCACCTGCTTTTCATTAGCACCGTCACGGTAAATAACAATCCAGACCCGTCTGCTATTTATCTCGGTATTCCCCGGCCCGATCTTAATGATATTCGCCAGCGCAATTTTACGGGTGGCGTTATTTTTAACCCCATATAAAAACTGGTCATCATAAAACCAGGTTTTACCTGCATTCCCGCCAAATATTGACGGGTTAGCGGATATTTTTTTCATCCCGTTGCGGTCTGTAATGATGCGTTTTGCCTGACGAATACGTCTGATAAAAAATCCGGACAATATGAAAAGCGCAATGAGGGGCAGCGCGACTGATATTATTTTTAGACTCTCGTGCATATCCCTGCCCCACCCTACATGATTCTCAAGACGTGAGTATAACGCGCCGATCGTTGATGACAACAACCCTTAGCGTCAGGGAATAATCCGCGCGGTTCTCAGCTGCGCGAACAGGCTGAAAAACATCTCATCGGTCGCCTGCATTCGCGTGAAGCCCGACCGCCGGAGTTTGCTCCCGTCACCGAACATGTCGTAATGCCAGCTAAAGACGAAATCGGCAAACTGCCCGTCGCTCAGTTTCAGAATATCCGCTTCCACCAGCCGTTCCCCAGCAAGCTCGCGCCAGACGTCGCGATAATCCGTAAACAGCTGGCGAAATGACAACCTCACCGGCGTCTATCCCGACGCGCGTTTTATTGCACAACGCGTCCGCAGCGTCGTGGGCGTGATTGAGCAATTACTGCCTGAAATCGTAAAGAAAAGCTGAACGTTGCTTGCGCAAATCGCGTGCTTTTTTTAACCGCAAGGCATAGTGTATTTTCACCCTAACCTCCTCTTACTGGAGCACGTATGCAGGATTACCGTTTTTTCCAAAAAGGCACGAACCTGATTGTGATCGAGAGCGAAAATATCGACGCGGCCGCGCAACTCATCGCTCAGGGGTTTGAAAAACAGTTTGAGGAGATCGGCGCCGCGGATGAGAAAACGGCGCTTACCCGCCTTGCTGATATTCGTAAAAATAATGACATCGATCGCCATAATTTCCTGGCAGGTGCGGGTGAAATGCCGTGGATCGGCGTGCTGACGGCCGCGGCAACCTGGCTGACGCAAAAGAAATAGCGCCACTATTACTTCGCCACCGGCAAATCCGCGTATCGCGTGGTATAAGCCGGTGACAGCATCTCGCGCTTCATTGCCCAGGCTTTCTCAATACCCTGCCCCGCAAACCAGATCTTCCCTTTGCCGGAGTGATTTACGCTGTCGATCATCTCCATCAGCGCCGCACTGTTGGCGCGCAGACGGTTATCGTCAAACAAATTAAGCTGAGCGACGCCGCTGCTGAAAAAGTCCGCCAGCATCACCCCGGCTTTCATATAGCGATACCCGTCGAGCCAGATTCGCCCCAGCGCCTCCGTGGCGGCGCGGATAATATCCCGCGAGTCATTGGTGGGCGTCATCAGGGTGACAGAGGCCTGATTGCCATAATAAATTTCGTTGTCCGCATGCGGACTGGTCCGCACAAACACGCTGATAAAACGACAATACTGATGCTCGCCGCGCAGTTTCTCTGCGGCACGTTCCGCATAGGCGCAAATCGCCTGGTGCATCTCTTCGTATTGGGTTATACGGTGGCCAAACGAACGGCTACAGATAATTTGCTGCTTCGTGGGGGTGTACTCCTCCAGATCAAGACAGGGCTCACCGCGAAGCTCGCGCGCCGTACGTTCCAGCACCACGTTAAAATGTTTTCGAATGACCCAGGAGGATGCTTCCGCCAGCTCCAGCGCCGTGGTAATTCCCATCGCGTTAAGCTTTTTCGTGATGCGCCGCCCTACGCCCCACACCTCCTCAACCGGAACCTTTGCCAGCAGTTTCCGCTGCCGCTCGCGATCCGACAGATCGACCACGCCGCCAGTGCCGGACCACCGCTTCGCTGCATAGTTGGCCAGCTTTGCCAGCGTTTTCGTCGGGGCAATACCGACGCCAACGGTTAAGCCCGTATTTTTAAAGACCTGCGTGCGCATCTGGTGACCGAATGCTTCCAGCGCCAGGCAGTTACTGACCCCTGAAACGTTCACGAACGCCTCATCAATGGAGTAAATCTCTATTGCCGGGGCGAGATCGGTCAGCGTCTGCATCACCCGACTACTGAGATCGGCATACAGCGCATAGTTTGAACTAAACACGTAAACCCGTGACGGAAAACGCTTCTCTTTGAATTTAAAATACGGCTCACCCATTTTTATGCCGAACTGCTTTGCCTCCCGCGACAGTGAAATAATGCAGCCGTCGTTATTGGAAACCACCACGATGGGCTTCCCCTCCAGATCGGGGCGGAACACCTTCTCGCAGGAGGCATAAAAGCTATTTACATCAACCAGCGCGAACATGTTTATGCGTTTTGAGGGTGTGGGTGACGACGCCGAAGATCTGCAGCTCCTCTTCGGACTGAAAGGTAATCGGCTGATAGCGAACGTTATGTGGCAGCAGCCGCAGAACCGGACGAGTCTGTAACTCCTTCACCGTAAACTCTCCGGCGACCGAGGCCACAACGATATCCCCATGCCCGGCAGTTAACGAACGGTCGACAACCAGCAGATCGCCGTCGCCAATCCCTGCGCCAATCATGGAGTCTCCACTCACCTTGATAAAATAGGTCGCACTGGGGTGTCTCACTGCCAGCCGGTTAAGATCGAGACGATCCTCCACATAATCCTGCGCCGGACTGGGGAAACCACAGGCTACACGCTCTAAAAATAAAGGTAATTCAATGTATTGGTTTGGATGATAAGAAAAGAGAGTGTCCATAATGCCTTTCTCGCCAGATACTGTATATAAATACAGTATTACGGATTATGGCAAGGGATCAAGGTCATTTCCGGAAGCGAACCCAAACGCGTTGAAGTGTCAGGAGATTTAAAAGGCGCAAAGCCCAAAAGCACATGTCGGGCTTCGCGCCTGTGACGATCAGTCCATCAGCGTATTCAATGTTTCCAGTGCATCAGGCGGCAGCTGCAGTTCGCCCGCCGCGAGGTTTTGCCGCAGATGCGCCACGGACGAAGTGCCCGGGATCAGCAGGATATTCGGGGAACGTTGCAGCAGCCATGCCAGCGCAACCTGCATTGGCGTTGCACCCAGTGAGTCGGCGACCGCCTGCAGCCCGGAAGATTGCAGTGGCGTAAAGCCGCCTAACGGGAAGAATGGCACATATGCAATCCCCTGCTGCGCCAGCAGATCCACCAGCGCATCGTCCCCCCGGTTCACAATGTTGTACATGTTCTGCACGCACACTACCGGCACCATTTTCTGCGCTTCCGCAACCTGAGTGGCCGTGACGTTGCTCAGGCCAATGTGACGCACCAGCCCCTGCTGCTGGAGCTCTGCCAGGGTGGAAAGCGGTTCAGCAATCGATCCTTCCGCCGGCCCGTGCGCACTAAACATGATCCGCAGATTCACCACGTCCAGCACATCCAGCTGCAGATTACGCAGGTTGTCATGCACCGCCTGCGTCAGCTCCTGTGCGGAAAAGGCAGGTAGCCAGGCACCTTTGCTGTCGCGACGGGCGCCAATTTTGGTCACAATCGTCAGATCGTCCCGGTACGGATGAAGCGCCTCGCGGATCAGCTGGTTAGTCACATGAGGGCCATAAAAATCACTGGTATCAATGTGGTTTACCCCCGCCGCCACGGCTTCACGTAACACCTCCAGCGCGGCATTTTTATCCTTCGGCGGCCCAAAGACGCCCGGCCCGGCCAGCTGCATCGCACCATAACCCAGTCGTTTAACCGTTCGCGTTCCGAGCGCGTATGTCCCGCTTTTATCAATGCTGCTCATGTTGACCTTCCTCATAAAAAATGATCCGGGTTTACAACAGGTTCCCTCACGGGCCCCTGAGTTAAGCGCGAGTTAAATTAAAGTTTAAATTCTCTACGACGATAGTATTGAAGAAACCCTGCATCTTCTCTAACGGACGACCGCTATGCTGAAAAATCTGCACGTGATTACCGGTATTATCTTTGCCCTCACCATATTCTGTCTGTTGCAAGTTGTCACGGGAGGGTTGTTCTACTCTGCCGTCAGTAACGATCGCCATAACTTCCAGAATTCCGGTGTGCTCAACGCTCAGCAGGAAAGCCTGAGCGACAGCGTGAACACGCTGGTGAAAACACGCGTCACCGTGACCCGCGTGGCGATCCGCTACCTGAAAAATCAGCGCGATCCGGCATCCCTTGCGGCGATTAATAAACTGCTCGGCACCGCAGGTGACTCGCTGGCAAAAGCCGAAGCCTATAACAAAGCGTGGCAAAAACTGCCGCAGGTTAACGGCCAGAACGCGGCATTGACCGACGAGATGCAGAAGTCCTGGAACCAGATGCACGAAGTGATGCGTTTGTCGATTGAGTATCTGCGTGCCGACAACTACCAGGCCTATGGCGATCTGGACGCGCAACAGGCGCAGGACGATATGGAAGCGGTCTATAACCGCTGGCGCGCCGAAAACAACACTCTGCTGAAAGCCGCCGCCGAAGAGAATCAGAGCAGCTTCACGCAGATGCAATGGACACTGGCGGCTATCTTGCTGGCCGTTATCGCGGTACTGGTGGTCATCTGGCAGGGTTTACAACACCTGTTGTTAAAACCACTCAACACCATTATGAACCATATTCGCGCGATTGCCGGGGGCGACCTGACGCAGGAAATCACCCTCTCTGGCCGCAATGAGATGGGCCAGCTGGCCGCCGGTCTGCATGAAATGCAGCAATCGCTGGTGACCACCGTCAGCGCCGTACGCGGCAGCACCGATTCCATCTACACCGGTGCAGGCGAAATTGCCGCAGGAAGTAACGATCTTTCCGCCCGTACCGAGCAGCAGGCAGCCTCGCTCGAAGAGACCGCCGCCAGCATGGAAGAGCTGACGGCGACGGTTAAACAGAACTCCGATAACGCCCGTCAGGCGACCCTGCTGGCGAAGAATGCTTCAGAAACGGCGGCGCGCGGCGGTCACGTGGTGGATAACGTGGTTCGCACCATGACCGAAATTGCCGACAGTTCGCAGCAAATTGCGCATATTACCGGCGTGATTGACAGTATCGCATTCCAGACCAACATTCTGGCACTTAACGCAGCGGTGGAAGCCGCCCGCGCCGGGGAGCAGGGTCGCGGTTTTGCGGTGGTCGCAGGTGAAGTCCGTACGCTGGCAAGCCGCAGCGCGCAGGCGGCGAAAGAGATCAAAGGGCTTATCGAAAACTCAGTCAGCCGGGTAAATACCGGTTCTGAGCAGGTCAGCGAGGCTGGCTCCACCATGAAAGAGATTGTCGCCGCCGTCACCCGCGTGACCGATATTATGGGTGAGATTTCCTCTGCGTCTGACGAGCAGAGCCGGGGAATTGAGCAGGTAAGTCTGGCCGTTTCGCAGATGGACAGCGTGACGCAGCAAAACGCCGCGCTGGTGCAGCAATCCGCCACGGCGGCGGCGGCGCTGGAAGATCAGTCCGAACAGCTGCGTCAGGCCGTCGCCGCGTTTCGTCTGAACGGAAAAGAGAAAGCGGTCGCCCCGCGCCCGACGAATGTGAAAACGCCACAGCTGTTGCGACCGGCAACGACAAGCGCGTCTGCCGACAGCAACTGGGAAACCTTCTGAGTCACCGGCGGGCGAGTGTCTCGCCCGCTCTCATTAGCGGCTGCGCTTGGCGTGCCGCTCCCAGTTCTCCTGTTTCGCTTCATCGGATTTGCGCAGCGAGACATAGCATGCCCCGCTGCCGCCGTGATGCGGCAGCGCCTCGCAGAAAGCCTGCACTTCCCCGAACTCGGTCAACCAGCGCGCCAGATAGCTGCGCACGACATTCGCATGTGAGCTCTGCTCGCGCCCTTTCCCATGAATGATAATCAGGTTACGTAACCCGTCGCGCCCGGCCTGGCGAATAAACGAAAACAGCATCTGACGGCAGCGTTCGGCGGGCTGGCGCAGGAGATTTAAGCTGGCCTGGCGGGAGTATTTACCCGATCGCAGCTTATCGATAACGCCCTGCTGTACCCCATCGCGCCGGAACGCCAGAGGCTCGTCAAGGGGCACCAGTTCAAGAAAACCCAGCGTCAGGAAGTTATCCAGCTGTTCACTATCTACCTTCTCGCGCACCCGCGTATTGCGGCTCGGCTGCCAGTGAATATCCGGGCCGCGCTTCAGGGGCTGGACATCCTCCATGGCGTCAAGAAAATAAGATTTGTCGTCAGGGTTCATGGACATCCTCCGGCTACAACTAAGGAGGGTACTATACCTGCGCCGGGAAGAGGCCTCAATCACCGTTAACCGCCGTCGCGCGACATAAATATTAACCCGATGAATATATATAGTATTTATAAAAGACGCTTTAATCTGACTTAACTTAAATTTCAGCGAGCGTAAAATAAGTGATTTGTGTTAAAAATTCGTAAAATCAAATACTCAACCCTCTTCCCTTTTTCGGGAAAGGTGTTATACCTAAATATACCTGCTTCATGGATATAATACTCAGGACTGGCGAAAGGACGCACTGCTGTGTGTACTGGAGGGTCTGTCAGATGTCGGACAGACCCTGTTTTTTTACGTTCTCTTTCTCACGCCGCGACTATTTTTCGCGCTTCTCTTCGGAATTGCGTAATTAAAGATTCGGCCAGGGGTGTTTGACGGGAATCACGGCGCTGAATTAAATAATATGCCGCTTTTGGAAGCGATTCGACAACCGGCAACATCACCAGGCGATGCGCCAGCAGCGGGTCACAGCCCAGTTCCTGCGGCAGAATGCTTAAAAAATCACTTTGCGCCACCAGGCTAATACAGGAGGAGAATGTTTCGCAGACAACCCCTATTCGCGGTATTTGCGCGCGATGGCTAAATACCTCTTCCAGTTGCTTATAATAACTTCCCCGCGGCGTCGGCATTGTCCAGTTATAATGCAGCAGTTCATTAATTGAGGTTGCTTTGGTAGCCGGATGTCCTTCCCGGCAAAATACCGCAAACGACTTTTCGAAGAGTTTTTCAAACGTAAACTCGTGGTCATAAGGCCCCTGATAATAGGTATTGATGGTGAAATCGAGCTCACCCTGGCGTAATTCATTGATCATCGACACCAGCTGCCCTTCCATAATCCGCACCTTGACCTGCGGATGCTGCGCGTGAAAGCGGGAGATCACTGCGGGCATCAGGCTGCGTGAAACGCTGGCCCCCATCCCGATATTGATCTGCCCGGCCAGCTCCCCCTGCCGCTGACGGATGTCATCCTGCGCCGCGCGCAGCTCTTCCAGAATCAACTTCGCGCGCTGGTAGAAGCCCTCCCCGCATTCGGTCAACGCAACGCCCTTACTCCTGCGCACGAAAAGCTGCGCCGCCATGCCCTCCTCCAGCTCTTTGATGGATTTGGTCAGCGCCGGCTGCGAAAGATTCAGCGTCCTGCTGGCACCGCGAATGCTGCCCTGACGAGCGACTTCGACAAACGCCCGGATTTGATGAAATTTAATCTGAAATGACATAGCCCGATCGATAACCGTTGTTTATCAGAGTAAAGAAACTGTCATCTACTTTAATGGAAAGGGATGTGCGAGGGTAATTCCTGAACGGTTAAAACTGTGAAAAAACGGTTAGTGATAAGTAAAAACTATCACAGCGTGAAGCAGTTCACATATTTTAATGATGACAGGAACAGATATGGACACACTGACGCAGTACATCCAGACCCTAACCCCGCAGCTGAGCGCATGGCGTCGCGATTTTCACCAGTTTGCTGAATCCGGCTGGGTGGAATTTCGTACCGCGGCGAAGGTCGCAGAAACCCTGGACTCGCTGGGTTATGAGCTGGCGATGGGTCGCGACGTGGTGGATGCCGAAAGCCGGATGGGCCTGCCCGATGAGGCCACCCTGGCGCGAGAATTTGCCCGCGCCCGTGCGCAGGGCGCGCCGGAGAAATGGCTGGCGCCGTTTGAGGGCGGGTTTACCGGGATTGTCGCGACCCTGAATACCGGCCGCCCGGGCCCAACCCTGGCATTTCGCGTGGACATGGATGCCCTGGATTTAAGCGAAGCACACGATCAAAGCCACCGCCCGTTCCGCGACGGGTTTGCCTCCTGCAATCCCGGGATGATGCACGCCTGCGCACACGACGGCCACACTACGATTGGTCTGGGGCTGGCGCAGGTACTTAAGCAGAATGACGCGCAGCTCAGCGGCACCCTCAAGCTGATCTTCCAGCCTGCAGAAGAAGGGACGCGCGGCGCGCGTGCCATGGTGGCCGCCGGAGCGCTGGATGACGTGGACTATTTCACCGCCATCCATATTGGCACCGGCGTGCCTGCCGGGACGGTGATCTGCGGCAGCGATAATTTTATGGCGACCACCAAATTTGACGTGAACTTTACCGGCGTGGCCGCACACGCCGGCGGCAAACCGGAGGACGGACGTAATGCCCTGCTCGCCGCCGCGCAGGCCGCCATCGCGTTACACAGCATCGCCCCGCACAGCGAAGGCGCATCCCGGGTGAACGTCGGGGTGATGCAGGCAGGCAGCGGGCGCAACGTGGTGCCCGCCAATGCCCTGATAAAGGTTGAAACGCGCGGCGAAAACGAAGCGATTAACCAGTATGTCTTTGAACGGGCGCAGGCGGTCATTACCGGCGCGGCGGCGCTCTACGGCGTTAAGGCAGAGATGCGCCTGATGGGTGCTGCCACCGCCAGCTCGCCGACACCCGCCTGGGTTGATTATCTGCGCGAACAGGCCAGCCAGGTTCCGGGGGTGGTTCACGCCATCGACAAGGTCAAAGCGCCAGCAGGCTCCGAAGATGCCACGCTGATGATGGCCCGCGTGCAGCAAAACGGCGGCATGGCGTCCTATATGGTGTTTGGCACGGAGTTGAGCGCCGGACATCACAATGAAAAATTCGACTTCGATGAGCAGGTCATGACGGTCGCCATCGAAACGCTGGCGCGGACGGCGCTCAATTTCCCGTGGACGCGAGGTGTGTAATGCAGGACAACTACGCTTTTATTGCCGATGCGATCGACACGCGATGTCGCACGTTAACCGACATCGCCGATGCGATCTGGGATCATCCTGAAACCCGCTTTGAAGAGTTCTGGTCCGCCGAACGGCTCGCCAGCGCGCTGGAAGCCGAAGGTTTCACCCTCACGCGCGAGGCGGGCGGCATTCCCAACGCCTTTATTGCCAGCTTCGGCAGCGGAAAACCGGTTATCGCCCTGCTGGGTGAATACGATGCGCTGGCCGGGTTAAGCCAGCAGGCACACTGTGCGACACCACAATCCGCCACGCCGGGGGCTAACGGCCACGGCTGCGGGCATAATCTGCTGGGCACCGCAGCCCTTGCCGCGGCGGTCGCGGTAAAAAGCTGGCTGGAGCAGCACGGCGGCGGCGGGACAGTGCGTTTTTACGGCTGTCCTGGTGAGGAAGGCGGCTCCGGGAAAACCTTTATGGTGCGCGAAGGGCTGTTTGACGACGTCGATGCCGCCGTGACCTGGCACCCGGAGGCCTTTGCCGGGATGTTTAACGTCAGCACGCTGGCCAATATTCAGGCCGCCTGGCGTTTTAAGGGGGTGGCGGCACATGCGGCCAACTCTCCGCATCTGGGGCGCAGCGCGCTGGATGCGGTGACGCTGATGACTACCGGCACCAACTTCCTCAACGAGCACATTATTGAGAAAGCGCGCGTCCATTACGCCATTACCGATACCGGCGGGATTTCGCCTAACGTGGTGCAGGCGCAGGCCGAAGTGCTGTACCTGATCCGCGCCCCGGAGATGGCCGATGCGCAGCAAATCTACGAACGTATCGAAAAAATCGCCCAGGGCGCGGCGCTGATGACTGAAACGACCGTCGAGTGCCGCTTTGATAAAGCCTGCTCCAGTTACCTGCCCAACCGCACGCTCGAGGCGGCGATGTATCGCGCCCTGCAGCACTACGGCACGCCGGAGTGGACCGACGAAGAGCGAGAGTTTGCCCGCCAGATCCGCGCCACGCTGACGCCCAACGATCTGCAAAACAGCCTGAAAAATATTGCCGCCACGGGTGGCGAAGCGGGTAAAGCCTTTGCCCGTCGTCATCAGGAGACGCTGCTGGTGGATGAAGTCGCGCCTTATGCCGTCACCGATAACGTGCTGGCGGGTTCAACCGACGTGGGTGACGTCAGCTGGAAAATGCCGGTTGCCCAGTGCTTCAGCCCCTGCTTTACCGTCGGCACGCCGCTGCACACCTGGCAGTTGGTGGCGCAGGGACGAACCTCGATTGCTCACAAAGGGATGCTGCTGGCCGGGAAAGTGATGGGCGCAACCGCGCTGAATCTGCTGCAGGATGCGGCGCTGCTGAAAAAATGCCGTGAAGAGTTTGAACTGCACATACAAGAAAAACCGTACGTGTGTCCGATCCCACCGGGCGTGACACCGTCACCTTTAAAATAAAAAAACACAACACAACAACACAACACTCCCGAGGAACGCCCATGAGTATGTCATCCATACCTTCGCATTCCCCATCCGGTAAGCTCTATGGCTGGGTTGAAAGGATCGGCAATAAAGTGCCACACCCTTTCCTGCTTTTTATCTATCTGATTGTGATATTGATGGTTGCCACCGCCGTGCTCTCCGCCTTTGACGTTAGCGTGCGCAGCCCGGCCGACGGCAGCCTGGTGGCGGTGAAAAATCTGCTGAGCATTGAGGGATTGCACTGGTTTTTACCCAATGTGATTAAAAACTTCAGCGGCTTCGCTCCGCTGGGTGCCATTCTGGCACTGGTGCTGGGGGCCGGGCTCGCGGAGCGCGTGGGCCTGTTACCGGCTCTGATGGTGAAAATGGCCTCTCACGTCAGCGCGCGTTACGCCAGCTACATGGTGCTGTTTATCGCCTTCTTCAGCCATATCTCTTCCGACGCCGCGCTGGTGATCATGCCGCCGATGGGGGCGCTGATCTTCCTCGCCGTCGGGCGTCACCCGGTGGCGGGACTGCTGTCGGCGATTGCCGGCGTCGGATGCGGTTTTACCGCCAATTTGCTGATTGTTACTACCGATGTTCTGCTGTCCGGCATCAGTACCGAGGCGGCGAAAACCCTCGATGCGGCCATGCACGTCAGCGTGATCGACAACTGGTACTTTATGGCAAGCTCGGTCATTGTCCTGACGATTGTCGGCGGGCTGATTACCGATAAAATCATTGAGCCGCGTCTGGGGAAATGGGAAGGCCGTAGCGATGAAAAACTGGAGACGCTGAGTAAAGAACAGCGCTTCGGCCTGCGCGTGGCGGGCGTTGTCTCGCTGGCCTTTATCGCGCTGGTGGCATTGATGGTGGTGCCGGAAAACGGGATATTACGCGATCCCGTTAAACATACCGTCCTGCCCTCGCCGTTTATCCAGGGCATTGTGCCGCTGATTATTCTCTTCTTCTTTGTCGTCTCTCTTGCTTATGGTATCGCCACCGGCAAAATCCGCCGCCAGGGCGATCTGCCGCAGCTGATGATCGAGCCGATGAAAGAGATGGCTGGCTTTATCGTGATGGTGTTCCCGCTGGCGCAGTTTGTGGCCATGTTTAACTGGAGCAACATGGGCAAGTTTATGGCCGTTGGCCTGACCGACGCGCTGGAAGCTGCCGGGCTAAGCGGCGTACCGGCGTTTGTCGGCCTGGCGCTGCTCTCGTCGCTGCTGTGCATGTTCATCGCGAGCGGCTCCGCTATCTGGTCGATTCTGGCGCCGATCTTCGTACCGATGTTTATGATGCTTGGGTTCCACCCGGCCTTCGCGCAGATCCTGTTCCGCATCGCAGATTCCTCAGTCATTCCCCTTGCGCCGGTTTCGCCGTTTGTTCCGCTGTTTTTAGGCTTCCTGCAGCGCTATAAACCCGAGGCGAAACTGGGTACCTACTATTCGCTGGTTTTACCCTATCCGCTTATCTTTTTAGGGGTATGGCTGGTGATGTTAGTGGCGTGGTATCTTGTCGGCCTGCCGATTGGACCGGGGATCTACCCGAGGCTGAACTAAAGGAATGAAGATGCTGAGATTACTCGAAGATAAGATTGCGACGCCGCTTGGGCCGCTGTGGGTGATCGCCGACGAGCAGGGTTGTCTGCGCGCGGTTGAGTGGGAAGAGCACAGCGACCGCATGGAAGAACTGCTCGATATCCACTACCGCGTACAGGGGTATGAACGTATCCGCGCCACCAACCCGGGCGGACTGAGCGACAAGCTTACGGCGTACTTCGAAGGCGATCTCAGCATCATTGACAGCCTGCCAACCGCCACGGCCGGGACGCCTTTTCAGCGCGAAGTGTGGCAGGCGCTGCGGGCCATTCCCTGCGGACAGGTCATGCATTATGGGCAGCTCGCGGAGCAACTCGGTCGCGCCGGGGCAGCACGCGCAGTGGGGGCCGCGAATGGCGCTAACCCGGTCAGCATTGTGGTGCCCTGTCATCGCGTGATTGGCCGCAACGGTACCCTCACCGGCTATGCCGGCGGGGTGCAGCGAAAAGAGTGGTTACTGCGTCACGAGGGGTATCTCTTGCTGTAATTCCCAGGCTTTTTGTGCTTAATTTTCTTCCGGTTAGGCTAAAAATCCATAATCAAGCTGTGGAATTTCAAGAAGATGGCGACATGATGCCGTCTCTTGTCCTTATTGAGGGTTTGTCAGGCTTACGTACTTACCAAAAAGATGTTAAAATTGACCAATATCAATTAAGGCTTGAGCAAACCTATGATCCCGGAAAAGCGAATTATACGACGCATTCAGTCTGGCGGTTGTGCTATCCATTGCCAGGATTGCAGCATCAGCCAGCTCTGTATCCCGTTTACCCTGAATGAACACGAACTTGATCAGCTTGATAATATCATCGAGCGTAAAAAGCCGATTCAGAAAGGGCAGACGCTGTTTAAAGCCGGAGACGAACTGAAATCGCTCTATGCTATCCGTTCTGGCACCATCAAGAGCTACACCATCACCGAACAGGGTGACGAGCAGATCACCGGCTTCCATCTGGCAGGCGACCTGGTGGGCTTTGATGCCATTGGCACGGGTCACCATCCGAGCTTTGCTCAGGCCCTTGAAACCTCAATGGTTTGCGAGATCCCGTTTGAAACCCTGGACGATCTGTCCGGCAAGATGCCTAACCTGCGTCAGCAGATGATGCGTCTGATGAGCGGTGAGATCAAAGGCGATCAGGACATGATCCTGCTGCTTTCCAAGAAGAATGCAGAAGAGCGTCTGGCGGCGTTTATCTATAACCTCTCCCGCCGCTTTGCCGAGCGTGGTTTCTCTCCGCGTGAATTCCGTCTGACCATGACCCGTGGCGATATCGGTAACTACCTGGGCCTGACCGTGGAAACCATTAGCCGTCTGCTGGGTCGTTTCCAGAAAAGTGGAATGCTGGCCGTTAAAGGTAAATACATCACCATCGAAAACGGTGAAGCGCTGGCCGTTCTTGCCGGGCATGCCCGCAACGTGGCATAACGCCCCGCAGATAACCTGCCAGATCCATAAATTTCCATGATTTATGGATCTGGCATATAACACGTCCGTTCACTGACATTTTCACCGCAGTACGTCACCACACAGTAACCTGGAAGGTTCTCGTTGAGGTTATGAATTGAGAGAAAGTTTGTTTTTCGTTTCAGTCGTGATTGCCTCAGTGACCTTTATCTTCATCTGGATCATGCTTGTCGGCCCAATGAAGGGGGAAGAAAAAACCTATGTTCAGGATTCCACGACGTTTGCGATAGTGGTGATGGTACTGCTGTTTATTGCGTTTATCGCAGTCACCGCGACGGTGCTGTTTCTCTGATATATTTTCATGAATTATTGATCTGGCAAAACTTCCCCTCTGTTTCATTCAGGATATATAGGTTACTCTTTTAATTACAGACTGTGGTGACAGTAGTAAGGAGACCTGTATGGCAAAGTATCAAAACATGCTGGTAGCTATCGATCCGAATCAGGACGATCAGCCGGCATTACGACGTGCTGTGTATTTACATCAACGGATTGGTGGCAAAATCAAAGCGTTTTTGCCGATCTATGACTTCTCGTATGAGATGACCACCCTTCTGTCGCCTGACGAGCGCACCGCTATGCGTCAGGGCGTGATCAGCCAGCGTACCGCGTGGATCCGCGAACAGGCTAAATATTACCTGGAAGCGGGTGTGCCCATTGATATTAAAGTGGTGTGGCATAACCGGCCTTTCGAAGCCATCATCCAGGAAGTTGTTGCCGGTGGACACGACCTGCTGCTGAAGATGACGCATCAGCATGACAAGCTGGAATCCGTGATCTTCACACCAACCGACTGGCATCTGCTGCGTAAATGCCCTTGCCCGGTCTGGATGGTGAAAGACCAGCCGTGGCCTGAAGGCGGGAAAGCCGTTGTGGCAGTGAATCTCGCCAGCGAAGAGGATTATCACAATTCGCTGAACGAAAAGCTGGTCAAAGAGACTATCCAACTGGCTGACCAGGTTAACCACACCGAAGTGCATCTGGTGGGAGCCTACCCGGTTACCCCGATCAATATCGCCATTGAGCTGCCTGAATTTGACCCGAGCGTGTACAACGACGCGATCCGTGGCCAGCACCTGCTCGCAATGAAAGCGCTGCGCCAGAAATTCAGCATTGATGAAAAAATGACCCACGTGGAGAAAGGCTTGCCTGAAGAGGTGATTCCGGATTTAGCCGAACATCTGCAGGCCGGGATTGTGGTGCTGGGTACCATTGGACGGACCGGGATCTCTGCCGCGTTCCTCGGCAATACCGCTGAACAGGTAATCGATCATCTGCGCTGTGACCTGCTGGTAATCAAGCCGGATGAGTACCAGACGCCGGTTGAGCTGGACGATCCGGAAGACGATTAACCCCTAACGCCCGGCGGCGCAGGCTTGCCGGGCCTACAAAACCGTAGGCCGGGTAAGCGTCAGCGCCACCCGGCAATAAAAAAACCGCCGAATTCGGCGGTTTTTTCGTTTCAACGCAACTTACAATGCTTTCAGAATCGCATCCACGCTGGCTTTGGCATCGCCAAACAGCATGTGGGTGTTCTCTTTGAAGAACAGCGGGTTCTGCACCCCGGCATAGCCAGTATTCATGGAGCGTTTAAACACAATAACGTTCTGCGCCTTCCACACTTCCAGAACCGGCATCCCGGCGATTGGGCTACGCGGATCGTCCTGCGCAGCCGGGTTGACGGTGTCGTTAGCGCCAATGACCAGCACGGTGTCGGTGTCCGAGAAATCGTCGTTGATCTCGTCCATCTCCAGCACGATATCGTAAGGCACTTTCGCTTCCGCAAGCAGCACGTTCATGTGGCCTGGCAGACGCCCTGCCACCGGGTGAATACCAAAACGAACCTTGATGCCACGCGCGCGCAGCTTCTCAGTGATCTCGGCAACCGGATACTGCGCCTGCGCCACTGCCATGCCGTAGCCCGGGGTAATGATGACCGAGTGCGAGTTTTTCAGCATCTCTGCGGTATCTTCCGCGCTGATCTCACGGTGCTCACCCACTTCTTCATCAGCGCCGGTTGAAGAGCCGTCGGAACCAAAACCACCGGCGATAACGCTGATGAACGAACGGTTCATCGCCTTACACATGATGTAAGACAGAATCGCACCCGAAGAACCTACCAGCGCACCGGTAACAATCAGCAGGTCGTTGCTCAGCATGAAACCCGCTGCCGCCGCTGCCCAACCGGAGTAGGAGTTCAGCATGGAGACCACCACTGGCATATCCGCACCACCAATGGAGGCCACCAGGTGCCAGCCAAACGCCAGCGCAATGATCGTCATCACCAGTAACGCCAGTACCTGCAGGCCCACGCTTTCGGTACGCACGAAGACCACCAGCAGCACAAACGAGACCACCAGCGCCGCCAGATTCAGCTTATGACGGTTTGGCAGCATCAGCGGTTTTGAGGAGATCTTCCCGCGCAGTTTGCCGAAGGCGACAATGGAGCCGGTGAAGGTGACCGCACCGATGAAGATACCGAGGAACACTTCCGTCAGGTGGATGTTCACCAGAATCGGTTCCAGACCCGGCGTGTGGTACAGGTAGCTGTTGAAGCCTACCAGCACCGCAGCCAGGCCCACGAAACTGTGAAGAATCGCAACCAGCTCTGGCATCTCGGTCATTTCAACGCGTTTTGCCAGACGAATACCAATCGCCCCACCGATGATCATCGCCACCAGGATCCACGCCACGTTGCCGGTATCCGGCCCGAAGATGGTGGCAATCAGCGCAATCGCCATCCCGGCGATACCAAAGTTATTTCCCTGCTGAGACGTTTCGTGTTTGGAAAGCCCCGCCAGACTGAAAATAAACAGGATTGCAGCAACAATGTATGCGGCTGTCACTAATCCTCCAGACATATGCTACCCCTTAGCCTTTACGAAACATTTTCAGCATGCGCTGAGTCACGGTGAAACCACCGAAAATATTGATACTGGCGATCAGCACTGCGATAAAGCTCAGGAAGCTGATCCAGCCGCCGTGACCAATCTGCAGTAGTGCCCCCACCACGATGATCCCGGAAATGGCGTTGGTCACCGACATCAGCGGCGTATGCAGCGCATGGGAGACGTTCCACACCACGTAGTACCCTACGACACAGGAGAGCGCGAAGACGGTAAAGTGGCCGAGGAACTCTTTCGGGGCGACGTCAGCCAGCCAGCCGAACAGAATAATCGCCAGCGCCATGAGCGCGTATTTACGCCACGGTGACGCCGGTTTGGCAGGCTCTTTCGGCTCAGGTGCCGCTTTTGGCGCTGCCTGAGGCTGGGCCGAGACCTGAATCGGTGGCGCAGGCCAGGTGATTTCACCTTCACGGACTACGGTGACGCCGCGTACCACTACATCGTCAAAATCAACGGCGATGTTGCCGTCTTTCTCTTTACAGAGCAGCTTCAGCAGGTTGACGAGGTTGGTACCGTACAGCTGAGAAGACTGGGTCGGCAGGCGGCCTGGCAGGTCGGTATAACCGATCACCTTCACCCCGTTTGCGGTCGTGGTCACCTG
The DNA here is from genome assembly GCF_001030225.1 of Enterobacter sp. BIDMC92. Taxonomy (NCBI): domain Bacteria; kingdom Pseudomonadati; phylum Pseudomonadota; class Gammaproteobacteria; order Enterobacterales; family Enterobacteriaceae; genus Enterobacter; species Enterobacter sp. BIDMC92. The sequence goes on along the minus strand of NZ_KQ087598.1, from coordinate 2,089,434 downwards.
ATTCGGTACGGTATATTCACAGTTACCGCCGTTTTGCGCGGCCAGGTCGACAATGACGCTGCCCGGCTTCATGGAATCCACCATTTCACGGGTGATCAGCTTCGGCGCCGGTTTACCCGGAATCAGCGCGGTGGTGACAATAATATCGACATCTTTCGCCTGTGCGGCGAAGAGTGCCATTTCGGCTTTGATAAAGGCTTCGGACATCACCTTCGCGTAACCATCACCGCTCCCCGCTTCCTCCTTAAAGTCCAGCTCAAGGAATTCGGCGCCCATACTCTGGACCTGTTCCTTCACTTCAGGACGGGTGTCAAATGCGCGTACGATAGCGCCCAGACTGTTTGCCGCACCGATGGCGGCAAGACCCGCCACGCCCGCGCCAATCACCATGACTTTTGCCGGCGGGACTTTACCCGCGGCGGTGATTTGACCGGTAAAGAATCGACCAAATTCGTGGGCGGCTTCCACAATAGCGCGGTAACCGGCAATGTTTGCCATGGAGCTTAAGGCATCCAGCGACTGCGCACGCGAAATACGCGGCACGGAGTCCATCGCCATCACCGTCACGCCACGGGCCGCCAGCTTCTCCATCAGTTCAGGATTTTGCGCAGGCCAGATAAAGCTCACCAGCGTCGTCCCTGGATTCAACAGCGCAATCTCACTCTCTTCCGGTGCGTTGACCTTCAGAATAACCGGCGACTGCCAGACGTCAGCACCGTCGACCACCTCCGCACCAGCCTGGATAAAAGCATCGTCATCGAAACTCGCCAGTTTGCCTGCGCCGCTTTCAACTGCGACGGTAAAACCCAGTTTCAGCAGTTGCTCCACCGTTTTCGGTGTTGCCGCTACGCGGGTTTCATTGGCTAACCGTTCTTTTGGTACCCCAATACGCATAGTTTTCCCTTCCATCGGTTTTTGATGATGGTTTATCGATAAATGCCCGCGGTTTGTATCAATTTTCGCCAACGCACGCGCGACGCGAGATGATTAACCCCGGAAAATAAAACAGTAACAAACTGTCTATAACCTACTGAAAATAGCGCCCGTGATCTACCGCCAGAAAACACTATTTCTTACTTTATCTGTGAAAAATAAGCGATCGGCGTCACTGACAGTGATATTTACCTTAAATTCTTCGCCAGAACCGATAAATCGCGCAAGCGAAGCGGTAAAAACATGATATAGCGCCATAAGAGAACAACTTATTAACATTAAATTAACTTGTAAAAGTCATAAGCTTTATCAGTTTTACTTGTCAAACGCCTGTTTTTTCAACATATCACTAAATGTTATCGAATTCGGTGATTCAGTGAGCACAGGCTGTGAAAAATGGCGCAGACAGCAACAGGTTTTAAATGCAATAATCGGGACCGTCTCAAATTAACAACAATACCAGTACATGGTTTGCGCAAGGCGAAGGATTATTTTTATGAAGCTTAAGAACACACTCCTGGCGTCCGCACTTCTTTCCGCGACCGCCCTGTCTGCGAATGCCGCAACAGAGTTAACGCCGGAGCAAGCGGCAGCGTTAAAACCTTTTGACCATACGGTCATTGTGGGTCGTTATAATTCTATTGGCGATGCCGTCGCCGCTGCATCAAAAGCCGCTGATAAAAACGGGGCGGCCTCGTTTTACGTTGTTGACCAGTCTGACTATGGCAACAGCGGTAACCAGCGTGTGACCATTGCGCTGTACAAAGACAATGCGCCAAAAGCTGACGCACCGAAAAACCGCGTGATCAACGGTGTCGTTGAGTTGCCGAAAGATCAGGCGATTGAGCTGGAACCTTACGACACGGTTACCGTTCAGGGCTTCTATCGCAGCCAGCCTGAAGTGAACGATGCCATCACCAAAGCCGCGAAAGCGAAAGGAGCATACTCTTTCTACATCGTGCGTCAGGTCGATGCCAACCAGGGCGGCAACCAGCGTATTACCGCATTCATCTATAAAGAAGATGCGAAAAAACGTGTTCTGCAAAGCCCGGATGCGATCCCGGCTGATTCAGAAGCGGGTCGCGCAGCGCTGGCGAAAGGCGGCGAAGAAGCGAAGAAAGTTGAAATCCCTGGCGTAGCAACCTCTGCTGCACCAAGTGCTGAAGTGGGCCGTTTCTTTGAAACGCAATCCACAAAAGGTGGCCGTTATTCCGTGACGCTGCCAGACGGCACCAAAATTGAAGAGCTGAACAAAGCCACTGCTGCGCAGATGGTGCCGTTCGACAGCATCAAGTTTACCGGCAACTACGGCAACATGACGGAAGTCTCTTATCAGGTCGCGAAGCGTGCGGCGAAGAAAGGGGCGAAGTACTACCATATCACCCGCCAGTGGCAGGAACGTGGTAACAACGTGACCATCAGCGCCGATCTGTACAAGTAACAAAACCGTTTACGAAAGGCGGCGCAATGCCGCCTTTTTTGTTACTTTTTTTGAATTTCTGCCACACGTCATTGCATGCTTTCGTTACACTCCGTAAAATCCCGCGCCTTAGTGTGATCCACCATTTTTATGCGCCTGTGCGAAATAATTATTCTGGATTTGGACCTTTCATAACAGGAAGCCAATGGAAAAGAAACTTGGCCTGAGTGCTCTGACTGCACTCGTTTTAAGCTCGATGCTGGGTGCGGGCGTATTCAGTTTGCCGCAAAACATGGCGGCCGTCGCAAGCCCTGCCGCACTGCTCATTGGCTGGGGCATTACGGGCGTTGGAATAATGCTGCTGGCCTTCGCCATGCTGCTGCTCACCCGCATTCGCCCCGATCTGGACGGCGGGATTTTCACCTATGCCCGTGAAGGTTTCGGCGAGCTGATTGGCTTCTGTTCCGCGTGGGGATACTGGCTGTGTGCGGTTATCGCCAATGTCTCTTATCTGGTTATTGTCTTTTCGGCGCTCAGTTTCTTTACCGATACCCCAGCGCTGCGCCTCTTTGGCGACGGCAATACCTGGCAGTCTATTGTCGGCGCCTCGGTGTTGCTGTGGTTCGTCCACTGGCTGGTGCTGCGTGGCGTACAAACCGCCGCCAGCATTAACCTGGTCGCGACCCTCGCGAAGCTGGTTCCGCTTGGCCTGTTTATCGTTCTGGCCTTTATCGCGTTTCGTCTCGACGTGTTTACGCTCGATTTCAGCGGCATGGCGCTTGGCGTCCCGGTCTGGGAGCAGGTGAAAAATACGATGCTGATCACCCTGTGGGTGTTTATCGGGGTTGAAGGCGCGGTCGTGGTGTCAGCACGTGCCCGCAATAAACGTGACGTTGGCCGTGCAACGCTGCTGGCCGTGCTGGCGGCGCTGGGAGTGTATCTGCTGGTCACGCTGCTGTCGCTGGGCGTGGTGGCGCGTCCTGAGCTGGCCGAAATGCGTAACCCGTCAATGGCCGGACTGATGGTGAAAATGCTCGGTCCCTGGGGCGATGTGGTGATTGCTGCGGGCCTGATTATCTCCGTCTGCGGGGCTTACCTGAGCTGGACCATCATGGCGGCGGAAGTACCGTTCCTGGCCTCTACGCACAAAGCATTTCCTCGCCTGTTTGCGCGTCAGAACAAAAATAATGCGCCTGCCGCGTCACTGTGGCTGACCAACATCAGCGTTCAGGTCTGCCTGGTGCTGATCTGGCTCACAGGTTCAGACTATAACACCCTGTTGACCATCGCCTCGGAAATGATTCTGGTACCCTATTTCTTAGTGGGCGCCTATTTGTTAAAAATTGCCACACGCCCGGTGCATTATGTCGTGGGTGTCGGAGCCTGTATTTACGGCCTGTGGTTGTTGTATGCTTCCGGGCCTATGCATCTGCTGCTGTCGGTGGTGTTGTACGCGCCGGGGCTACTGGTGTTTATCTACGCCCGCCACACGCATCAGCTGGAGAATGCGCTGAAACGCCGCGAAATGGCATTAATTGGACTGTTACTGGTTGCTGCCGTACCGGCAACCTGGATGTTGATGGGATAGCATCGCCTTTCCCATTGTTGAACTGCAAAGGAGAATACGATGGGAAATGCACAGCTTCGTCCAATACTGATCACCGGTGGAGGCCGTCGAATCGGCCTCGCCCTCGCCCATCATTTTCTTAACCTTCGCCAGCCGGTCATTGTCAGCTACCGTACCGAATATCCGTCAATTGAAGGCCTGCGCAAAGCCGGGGCGGTTTGCATTCAGGCTGATTTTTCAACCGATGACGGCATTCTGGCCTTTGCGGAAAAGGTGAAATCCACCACCACGGCTCTGCGTGCGGTGATCCATAACGCCAGCGCATGGCAGGCCGAAAAGTCCGGCACATCACTCAGCGAAACGCTCTCCGCCATGCTGCAGATCCACGTCAACGCGCCTTATCTGCTTAACCATGCGCTACAGGATCTACTGCGCGGGCATGGACATGCTGCGGGCGATATCATTCACTTCACCGATTATGTGGTAGAGCGTGGAAGCGACAAGCACATCGCCTACGCGGCCAGTAAAGCCGCACTGGATAACATGACGCGCTCGTTTGCCCGTAAACTCGCCCCGGAGGTGAAGGTCAACGCCATCGCCCCGGCGATGATTTTGTTCAACGAAAACGATGATGCAGAGTACCGTCAGCAGGCGCTGAATAAGTCGCTCATGAAAATTGCGCCGGGTGAAAAAGAGGTGATCGACCTGGTGGATTACCTGCTCACCAGTTGCTATGTCACCGGCAGAACCTTTGCCGTGGACGGCGGCCGGCCGCTGCGCTAGTGAAAATATCGGAACCGGCGTTAATGTTGAAAGATTAATGGAAGGTTAAGGTTCCGCGGTGTATGTTGGCTTTTTTCACGAAAACAGACGTTGTATGAATAAGATTGTTTATGTTGAAGACGAACCCGAAGTCGGGCAACTGATTGCCGCCTATCTGGGTAAACATGATATGGACGTCATTGTTGAGCCTCGCGGCGATTGTGCCGAAGAGGTGGTGGTCCGTGAAAACCCCGATCTGGTGTTGCTGGATATCATGTTGCCTGGAAAGGACGGTATGACACTCTGCCGTGACCTGCGCGCCCGTTGGGACGGCCCTATCGTACTTCTCACCTCTCTGGACAGCGATATGAACCATATTCTGTCGCTGGAGATGGGGGCCAATGACTACATTCTGAAAACCACACCGCCTGCCGTCCTGCTTGCCCGCCTGCGCCTCCATTTACGCCAGCACGCCAGCATCGAACGCGAAGCACCGGCGCCGTCTCTGACGCCGCATAAAGCCATGCGGTTTGGTACGCTGTCGATTGATCCGATTAACCGTCAGGTGTTGCTGTCCGGGGAACTTATAGCCCTCTCTACCGCAGACTTTGACCTGCTGTGGGAACTGGCAACCCATGCCGGGCAGATCATGGACCGTGACGCGCTGCTGAAAAACCTGCGGGGAGTAAGCTATGACGGAATGGATCGCAGCGTGGACGTTGCGATTTCGCGACTGCGCAAGAAACTGCAGGATAATGCCACCGAGCCCTACCGCATCAAAACCGTGCGTAACAAGGGCTACCTGTTTGCCCCCCACGCCTGGGAAACCTGATCGTCTTATCCATACAAGATAATCTGCGCGAAATGAAGGCATTACACGACCTTCGCCTTTCTTTCGCGCGTTTATTCCCCCGTTTGCGCAACAATTAACTTGCTAAGCCCGCGAACTATTCCATAATTACCTTCTCATCTCTCTTCTCTTCAGCTCGCCCCGCACCGGCGACCGTTCTACTCATTTTCGCCGTGAAGCTTTCACGACATCTCTCCCATAAAATCTTGCAATGAGGATTTAAGACCATGAATTATGTATAGCTACAATCAGGTAGAAGCCATCAAAACCAATCTTGAGTGGATTGTGAATCAGGCTACCCTTAACCACGCCTCCCCCTCACGCACCGATCAAAAAGCGCTCTTTGACCTGCTGGAACTGATCCAGTCATACGAAATACTCCTGGACCTCATTCACGAATTCGGGACGGATGTGATTGATATGCACATTGCGGAAGGCCTGGCCGTGACGGAAAAATTCATCGCCAAGGTAAAAAACAGCGCGAAAGCCATTTAACACGCTCGAGAGACATGAAAAACCTGAAGGGTTTTCATGTATATTCTGCACATAGCGTTTTTGCGGTGAGATCCAATGAAAAAGCTGTTTGTGCAGTTTTATCTTTTGCTGTTTGTCTGCTTCCTCGTGATGACTATGCTGGTCGGACTGGTGTATAAGTTTACCGCCGAACGTGCGGGCAGACAGTCGCTGGATGACCTGATGAAAAGCTCGCTCTATCTGATGCGCAGCGAGCTGAGAGAGATCCCGCCACACGACTGGGCGAAAACCCTGAAAGAGCTGGATCTGAATCTGTCGTTCGATTTACGCATCGAGCCGTTGAAAGATTTCGAACTCGATCCGCCCGCCATGCAGCGTCTGCGCGAGGGCGACATCGTCGCGCTGGATGAGAAATATACCTTTATCCAGCGTATTCCTCGCAGCCACTACGTGCTGGCCGTCGGGCCGGTGCCCTATCTCTATTATCTGCACCAGATGCGTCTGCTGGACATGGCGCTGATGGCCTTTATTGCCATTTCACTGGCGTTTCCGGTCTTTATCTGGATGCGCCCACACTGGCAGGACATGCTGAAACTCGAATCCGCCGCGCAGCGTTTTGGCGAGGGGCATTTTACCGAGCGTATCCACTTCGACAGCGGTTCCAGTTTTGAACGTCTGGGCGTGGCCTTTAACCAGATGGCCGATAATATCAATGCCCTTATCGCCAGCAAGAAGCAACTGATTGACGGGATTGCGCACGAGCTGCGTACGCCGCTGGTTCGCCTGCGCTACCGTCTGGAGATGAGCGAGAATCTGACGGAATCAGAGTCTCAGGCGCTTAACCGCGATATTGGTCAGCTTGAAGCGCTGATTGAGGAGCTGCTTACTTACGCGCGCCTCGACCGCCCGCAGAACGAACTCAACCTCAGCACGCCGGACCTGCCTGACTGGCTGCAAACCCACATTGATGATGTCCAGAGCGTGAACCCGCAGCGCACGCTGCGCACGCGCGTCACGCCGGGCGATTACGGCGCGCTCGATATGCGCCTGATGGAGCGCGTGCTGGACAATCTGATTAACAACGCCCTGCGCTACAGCGAAAGTACGCTCCAGATTGGCCTGGATGTGCAGGGCAATCAGGCCAGACTGACGGTTGAGGATGACGGCCCGGGAATAGCCCCGGAAGCACGCGAAACCGTGTTTGAACCGTTTGTACGTTTAGACCCCAGTCGCGATCGTGCCACCGGTGGATGTGGTCTGGGGCTGGCGATTGTTTACTCTATCGCCCAGGCCATGGGCGGCACCGTGCATTGCGAGGAGAGCGAACTCGGCGGCGCGCGCTTCTGTTTTAGCTGGCCCGTGTACCATAACATCGCCCTTCCCGTTCCTGCCTGACCTAAACCGCACGCTGGCCTGACCCGGCGTGCTGTGCTATATGATAAGTATGTTGTAACTAATGAGAGTGTTTATGGCATCCTACGATCTCATCGAAAGGCTGAACAGCACCTTTCGCGAAATAGAACACGAGCTACTGACCCTGACAGAACGTTTGCAGGCCTGCCGTCTGCTGGCCGCGCGCGTCTTTACCCTGCCCGATGTGGCCAAAGGGGCAGAGCACGATCCGCTGGATACCATCGAGGTGAAACAGCACATCGGCAACGCCGCCTGTGAGCTGGCGATGAAGCACTACCGCCATCTCTTTATCCAGCAGCAGTCAGAACAGCGCAGCAGCAAGGCGGCCGTGCGTCTGCCTGGTGTGATCTGCCTGCAAACCGATGCCGCAGCGCGTGAAGCGCTGGAAACCCGGATTGCCCACATCAACACTCTGAAAGCGACCTTTGAAAAAATCATCACCGAAGAGTCGGGCCTGGCCCCTGCCGCCCGGTTTGAGTGGGTGCACCGTCAGCTTCCGGGCCTGATAACCCTTAATGCCTACCGCACCCTGACGGTACTGCGTCACCCCGCCACGCTGCGTTTCGGCTGGGCGAATAAGCACATCATTAAGAATTTCACCCGGGATGAAATTCTGGCCCAGCTGGAAAAAAGTCTGAAGACGCCACGCACCGTCGCACCGTGGTCACGCGAGCAGTGGATTGAGCGCCTGGAGCAGGAATATCACAGCATCGCGTCGCTACCGGCAAAGACACGCCTCAAGATCAAGCGCCCGGTGAAAGTTCAGCCTATCGCCCGCGTCTGGTATTCCGGTCAGCAAAAACAGGTGCAGTATGCCTGCCCGACGCCTTTGATTGCGCTTTATGATGCCGATCAGGGTGCCATCGTGCCGGACATTGGTGAGCTGTTGAATTACGATGCTGAAAATGTCCAGCACCGTTACAGACCCCAGGCGCAACCGCTTCAGCTGATTATTCCGCGGTTGCACCTGTATGTGGCGGAATGATTATTTCAGACTGCCGACCATCGCTTCCGGGCGTACCCAGGCGTCAAATTCCGCCTCCGTCAGATAGCCCAGCGCCAGGGCGGAGGCTTTCAGCGTCAGCCCCTCCTTATGCGCTTTTTTGGCGATCTCGGCGGCCTTGTCGTAGCCGATATGGGTATTGAGTGCAGTCACCAGCATCAGAGACTCATTCAACAGCTGGCTGATTCGCTCGCGGTTTGGCTCAATGCCCACCGCGCAGTGCTCGTTAAAGCTCTCCATCCCATCCGCCAGCAGACGAATTGATTGCAGAACGTTGTGGATCACCATCGGGCGATAGACGTTCAGCTCGAAGTTGCCGGATGCACCGCCCATGTTGACGGCCACGTCGTTGCCCATCACCTGACAGCAGAGCATGGTCATGGCTTCGCACTGGGTCGGGTTCACTTTACCCGGCATGATAGAACTGCCCGGCTCGTTTTCCGGAATGCTGATTTCACCAATGCCGCAGCGCGGGCCTGAGGCCAGCCAGCGCACGTCGTTGGCAATTTTCATCAGCGAGGCCGCCAGCCCTTTCAGCGCACCGTGGGTGTGAACCAGCGCATCGCAGGTCGCCAGCGCTTCGAACTTATTGGGCGCCGTGACAAACGGCTGACCGGTAATGGCAGCAAGCTCCTTCGCCACGCGCACCGCGTACTCCGGATGGGTATTTAACCCGGTCCCCACCGCCGTGCCGCCGAGCGCCAGCTCCGACAGATGCGGCAGGCTGTTCTCAATATGCTTCAGATTGTGTTCCAGCATCGCCACCCAGCCGGAAATCTCCTGGCCGAGCGTCAGCGGCGTGGCGTCCTGCAGGTGCGTACGGCCAATTTTAACGATATCGCGCAAGGCCTGCGCCTTGTCATTAAGCGTGGATTTGAGGACGTTGAGCTGCGGGATAAGCTGTTCACGAAGTGCAATCACCGCCGCCACGTGCATCGCCGTGGGAAAGACGTCATTAGAGCTTTGGCTCTTGTTGACGTCATCGTTTGGATGGACCTTACGCTCCATACCACGCACGCCGCCCAGCAGCTCACTGGCCCGGTTTGCCAGCACTTCGTTCATGTTCATATTGCTTTGCGTGCCGGAACCGGTCTGCCAGATGGCAAGGGGGAATTCGTCGGGGTGCTTGCCCGCCAGCACTTCGTCGGCGGCATTCATGATGGCGGTGGCTTTGTCGGCCGCCAGCAGGCCTAAATCCTGGTTAACTTTCGCGGCTGCCCGTTTGGTGAGGGCCAGCGCCTGAATCAGCGAGACGGGCATTTTCTCGGTCGAAATACGGAAATGCTCCAGCGAACGCTGGGTTTGCGCGCCCCATAGCTTGTCGGCCGGAACCTCGATGGCGCCCATAGAATCTTTCTCATGGCGTACCGTTGTCATTACTTTCTCCTTGATAACAAAAGAGGGATTGCTCACATGCTTAAGGGATAAGTATTGATGACTTCTGAGAAACGTTATGGCGCTTTGTGCGCTCTTTTTGGTGTCGGGTGACGCTGACGCTTACCCGACCTACCAGACACGTAGGCCGGGTAAGGCACAGCCGCCACCCGGCAATTTACAGAATTACTTCACACAGGCCGAACACTGAGAGGACTGGATCTGTTTGAAGAAGTCGTTGCCTTTGTCATCCACGAGGATAAACGCCGGGAAATCTTCCACTTCGATTTTCCAGATAGCTTCCATACCCAGTTCCGGGTATTCCACACACTCCAGACTCTTGATGCTGCCCTGCGCCAGCACCGCAGCCGGGCCGCCGATGCTGCCGAGGTAGAAGCCGCCGTGCTTGTGGCACGCGTCCGTCACCTGCTGACTACGGTTGCCTTTTGCCAGCATAATCATGCTGCCGCCGTTAGCCTGCAGCTGGTCAACGTACGAGTCCATACGCCCGGCCGTGGTGGGGCCTAACGAGCCAGAAGCATAGCCCTCAGGCGTTTTCGCCGGGCCTGCGTAGTAGATCGGATGATCTTTAATGTACTGCGGCAGCCCTTCGCCGTTGTCCAGACGCTCTTTTAGCTTCGCGTGCGCGATGTCGCGGCCCACGATAATGGTGCCGTTGAGGGAGAGACGAGTCGAGACCGGATACTGTGAAAGCTGCGCCAGGATCTCTTTCATCGGACGGTTCAGATCAACGCGAACCGCTTCGCCCTCACCCGCTTTACGCAGTTCTTCCGGGATGTATTTACCCGGGTTGTTTTCCAGTTTTTCGATCCACACGCCTTCACGGTTGATCTTCGCCTTGATGTTACGATCCGCGGAGCAGGACACGCCCATCCCGACCGGACAGGATGCACCGTGACGCGGCAGACGGATCACGCGCACGTCGTGGGCGAAGTATTTACCGCCAAACTGCGCACCGAGGCCCAGATTGCGCGCTTCTTCCAGCAGCTCCTGTTCAAGCTGAACGTCGCGGAACGCCTGGCCGTGCTCGTTACCTCCTGTCGGCAGGCCGTCGTAGTATTTGGTCGAGGCCAGCTTCACGGTTTTCAGCGTGCTTTCCGCCGACGTACCGCCAATCACAAACGCGATATGGTACGGCGGGCACGCCGCGGTACCGAGGGTGCGCATTTTTTCCACCAGATAGTTCTTCAGCTTACCCGGGGTGAGCAGCGCTTTGGTTTCCTGGTAGAGATAGGTCTTGTTGGCTGAACCGCCGCCTTTGGCGATACAGAGGAATTTGTACTCGTCGCCGTCCACGCTGTAGAGGTCAATCTGTGCAGGCAGGTTGGTGCCGGTGTTGACCTCTTTGTACATGTCCAGCGGCGCGTTCTGCGAATAGCGCAGGTTGTCTTCGGTGTAGGTGTTGTAAACGCCGTGCGCCAGCGCCGCTTCATCGCCGCCGCCGGTCCAGACGCGCTGGCCTTTTTTCCCGACGATGATTGCCGTGCCGGTGTCCTGGCAGGTTGGCAGAATGCCTTTTGCCGCGATATCGGAGTTACGCAGGAACTGCAGGGCAACGTATTTATCGTTTTCGCTGGCCTCCGGATCGCTCAGGATATCGGCCACCTGCTGTTGGTGTGCAGGACGGAGCATGAACGAGGCGTCGTGAAAAGCCTGCTGCGCCAGCAGCGTCAGCGCCTGCGGATCGACCTTCAGGATCTCTTGTCCTTCAAACTCAGAGACAGAGACGTGATCGCGGGTTAACAGATAGTATTCGGTCTGATCCTTACTCAGCGGGAAAGGATCCTGATAATGGAAGGGTTTGTTCGACATTGTTCTCTCACTTACTGCTTCAGTCTGATTATTTGGGCAGATGTTCCGCTGCCCGCTTAAAAGCGAGTCAGCTTATCCTACACAATTTTTTAACAAAAACTGAGACTAGTACGACTTTTTACATCCACAGGTTACTTCCCGGTGGTTTATTGCTTTAATACCCGAAGTTTATTCCACATTTGAATCAGGGCTTGATAATGCAAAAACTCATCAACTCAGTGCAAAACTACGCCTGGGGAAGTAAAACTGCGTTAACGGATCTCTACGGTATCGCGAACCCGAACAACCTGCCGATGGCAGAACTGTGGATGGGTGCGCACCCGAAGAGCAGCTCAAAAATTGAAGACGCCAGCGGTCAGGTGCACAGCCTGCGTGACGTCATTGATGCCGATAAAGCCGCGCTGCTGGGCGACAAGGTGGCTCAGCGCTTTGGCGAACTGCCGTTCCTGTTTAAAGTGTTGTGCGCCGACCAGCCGCTCTCCATCCAGGTCCACCCGAATAAGAAAGCCTCTGAAATGGGCTTTGCGAAAGAGAATGCGGCCGGTATTCCGTTAGAGGCTGCCGAGCGTAACTACAAAGATCCAAACCATAAGCCGGAGCTGGTGTTCGCGCTGACTCCGTTCCTGGCGATGAACGCCTTCCGCGAGTTTTCAGAGATTATCTCCCTGCTGCAACCGGTCGCAGGTGCTAATAACGCTATCGCCCACTTCCTCGAAAACCCCAATGCTGAAGGCCTGAGCCAGCTGTTTGCCAGCCTGCTTAACATGCAGGGTGACGAGAAATCCCACGCGCTGGCGGTGCTGAAAGCAGCCCTGACCACGCAGCAAGGTGAACCGTGGGACACCATTCGCCTGATCTCCGAGTTCTACCCGGACGACAGCGGCCTGTTCTCTCCTCTGCTGCTGAACGTGGTGAAGCTGAACCCGGGCGAAGCGATGTTCCTGTTCGCGGAAACCCCGCACGCCTACCTGCAGGGCGTGGCGCTGGAGGTGATGGCCAACTCCGACAACGTGCTGCGCGCGGGCCTGACGCCGAAATACATCGACATCCCTGAACTGGTTGCTAACGTGCAGTTCGTGGCGAAACCTGCCGCAGAGCTGCTGACTCAGCCAGTGAAAAAGGGTGCAGAGCTGGACTTCCCGATCCCGGTTGAGGATTTTGCTTTCTCGCTGCATGACCTGAGCCAGACAGAAACGACCATCGCGCAGGAGAGCGCGGCGATCCTGTTCTGCGTGGAGGGCGAAGCTACTCTGCATAAAAATAGCGAGCGTCTGGTGCTGAAACCGGGTGAATCGGCGTTTGTTGCGGCGAATGAGTCTCCGGTAAGCGTAAGTGGCACCGGTCGCCTGGCGCGCGTTTTTAATAAGCTATAGGCACTTACTGAATTTTTTAACAACTCTTGCTAAGCTAGTGGCAGGCTTTATATCTCCGGGCGGTTTCAACCGCCTGGTTTCATTTTAGGGATAGTCGCAATGAAAAAATCGGTCGTAGCGGTTGGAGTGATTGTAGCGTTAGGCGTGGTCTGGACGAGTGCCTCCTGGTATACCGGGAAACAGCTGGAAAGCCGTCTGGCTGAGATGGTGGCGCAGGCTAACAGCGAAATTAAGGGCAGCGCACCGGAAGCGGGCGTAGAGCTGAGCTACCAGAATTATCAGCGCGGTGTGTTCACCAGCCATATGCAGTTGGTGGTGAAGCCAGTTGCCGGTAATGAAAACGGCTGGCTGAAGCCGGGTCAGAGCGTGGTGCTGAATGAAGTGGTGAGCCACGGTCCATTCCCGCTGGCGCAGTTAAAGTCGTTTAACCTGATCCCGTCGATGGCGTCCGTTCACACGATTCTGGTGAACAACGACCTGACCAAACCGCTGTTTGATCTGGCGAAGAATGAATCACCTTTCGATATTAACACCCGCATTAGCTACTCCGGTGATACTCGTTCTGATATCGCGCTGAAAGCGCTGAACTACGAGAAAGAGAATGAGAAAGTCGCCTTTAGCGGCGGCAATTTCCAGGTTGATACTGACCGCGACGGGAACGTGTTATCTCTGACGGGTGAAGCGGAAAGTGGCCTGGTCGATGCCGTAAATGAATATAACCAAAAAGTTCAGCTCACCTTTAACAATCTGAAAGCCGACGGCAACAGCCGAATGACCGACTTTAAAGAGCGCATCGGCGATCAGAAACTGTCTGTCGACAAGATTGCGATTGCCATTGAAGGTAAAGAGATGGCTGTGCTGGAAGGCATGAACATCGACGGCAAATCTGACGTATCTAAAGACGGCAAAAACATCAACACCCAGCTGGATTACACGCTGAAGAGCCTGAAAGTCCAGAATCAGGATCTGGGCACCGGCAAGTTTTCGCTGAAAATCGGCAATATCGACGGCCAGGCGTGGCACGAATTTAGCCAGAAATACAGCAAAGAGAGCCAGGCGCTGCTGACCGATGCCGCGCTGCAGCAGAACCCGGAGGTGTACCAGCAGCAGGCTATGGCGGTACTGTTCAACAACCTGCCAATCCTGCTGAAAGGCGAGCCGGTGGTCACCGTTGCGCCGCTGAGCTGGAAAAACAGCAAAGGCGAAACCAGCTTCAACCTCTCTCTGTTCCTGAAAGATCCGGCAACCGCCACGGGTGAACCTCAGACGCTGGCACAGGAAGTGGATCGCAGCGTGAAGTCCCTCGACAGCAAGCTGACTATCCCGATGGATATGGCCACCGAGTTTATGACCCAGATTGCGAAGCTGGAAGGCTACGGCGATGAAGATGCTGGCAAGCTGGCGAATCAGCAGGTGAAAGGTCTGGCGGCAATGGGCCAGATGTTCCGCATCACCAAGGTGGACAACAACACCATCTCCACCAGCCTGCAGTATGCCAACGGCCAGGTGACGCTCAACGGCGACAAAATGCCGCTGGATGACTTTGTCGGCATGTTTGGTATGCCTGCTCTGGGCGCGCCGGAACCGGCTGAACCCGCAGCGCCAGCCGAACCAGCAGCGCCACAACAGTAAACGTCAAAACCCCTCATGCGAGGGGTTTTTTATTGCCGGGTGGCGCTGACGCTTACCCGGCCTACGATTCCGGGCCGTTGTAGGCCCGTGCAAGCGCAGCGCCGCCGGGCATGACCTCAGCGCAGCAGGTAAGGTTCTCTGACATAGTCAGCCAGGAGATAAATCAGGTCATGCAATAACCCGGCAAGTTCTTGCGAGACAGCACTCGCAAGGGTCTGGCTCAACAAAGCCTGGTTAAGGGCCTGAGCATACCCCACCAGCATCGCAGTATCTTGCCAGCAATCCGGCATACATGATTGCGCGGGTAACGCTGTACTCAGTTTCTCAATCAGATGAGACGGTAAATCCTCATCGCATCGATTTTTCAGCTCCTCAATAGCAAATGCCAGACGGCCACACAGTGCTAAGCGCTCTGCTCTATTGTGGGTTTCCAGCAGCACATTAACAAAAGCGCAGCAGCAGTCCGTCAGTTCGAAGAGATCCTGCAGTGATGATATCGGCAGGTCAAGAAGTTGGCAGACAATACTGTCAGTGGAATTAGGGTTAGAAAGAGTTGGGATCGTAGCCATAAAGAAGTCTCCGTGGATTTAATTATCTGTATCATCGTGTGCTGAAACAGGTTTCCACGCCTGACTACGGAGTTTGCCGCAGTGGATGCACCATAAGCGGAATAAGGATGGAAAGAAATAACGGGCTGTGATTTACATGGGGTTACTTGCGGATTTGCGAGCATGCTTCCAAATAGTACCGCCGGGTGGCGGCTACGCCTTACCCGGCCTACGATTCCGGGCCGTTGTAGGCCCGTGCAAGCACAGCGCCGCCGGGCAATATGCCGAGGTGTCTATTTCACCGTCACTAACCGCGCCGCCACAATCTGGTGCCCGGCCTGGACATCCGTATTGTCGATGCGCTGCATGATCCTGTCTGCCAGGGTGTAGCCCATCTCCCGCGCAGGGGTCGTGGCCCAGACGATCGGCAGATCGTCGAGCGCGTTTTCGCCGACGTCGGCGAACGCTCCCAGCGCCACCTGATGGCCGAAGAACGTTTCCACCCCGCCCTCGCCGCTCTGACGCCCGGCGCGGATCAGGCCAAACCAGGCGCCCATGGCAATCACGTCGTTATAGCAAATCACGGCGCTGATCGTCGGGCTGCTGCGCAGCAGCGCACCTATCGCTTCCGCCGCTTTTTTCTGACTGGATTCACACTCCACAACCCATTCGCTGTGGAACGGCAGGCCATACTTGATCAGCGTTGCGCAGTATCCGCCTACCCGCTCAGCCCGCGTCAGGGATGAACTTTTGCCCCCCAGCCAGGCAATGCGCTGATGCCCGCGGCGAATCAGATGCTCGGTCAACATTTGCGCGGCCTGCATGTTATCCGGCCGCAGCGTGTCGGCCTCGTCGAGATAGCTGGCGCGGGAGGCAAACACCAGCGGCACGCCTTTTTCGGCGGCACGCTCGCACAACTCGCTGCCCACGCCCGACGCGCCGGCGACGATCACCCCGTCCACCCCCTGGGTCAGCAGCATATCGAGACGGGAGAGAAGCTGATCGGCCTCGCGTCCGCCATGTAGCAAAAAGACCATTCGCCCCTGCGCTTCAAGGGCTTCCGTTAGCCCTGCGGTCAGCTCCGCATAGAACGGTGACGTCAGGTCGCGGACAATCAGGCCAATCACCCCGCTCTGCCCGCCGCGCAGCGCCGATGCCTGGCGGTTACGCACAAAGCCCAGTTGCTCAACCGCCTCGTTAACCCGCTGGCCGGTTGCGGGTGAGATACGTCCTTTTCCGCTCAGCACCAGCGAAACGGTGCTGACGGAAACCCCCGCCGCCAGCGCGACATCATTAATGGTGATTTTTTTCGCTACAGCCATGTGTCGGCGTGACTCCCTGAAATGAGATCGGTAAAACGTTTTATCAATACGTTATCTTTATACTACCAGTCAAAGCCTAAGAATGTGATACAGAGCGCACTAAAGTTTGATAAAACGTTTTATCTTCTCGCAGCATTGAAGCAGGCAAACTGATTTTAACAATAAAGGAGTCGTTTTATGACGGCGAAAGCAGCACAAAAAATATCGCTGTGGGAATTTTTCCAGCAACTGGGTAAAACCTTTATGCTGCCCGTGGCGCTCCTCTCGTTCTGCGGGATCATGCTCGGCATCGGCAGCTCGTTAAGCAGTAAAGACGTCATCACCCTGATCCCGTTCCTCGGCGCGCCCGCGCTGCAGGCGATCTTTATCTGGATGAGTAAAGTCGGCTCCTTCGCCTTCAGCTTCCTCCCCGTTATGTTCTGTATCGCTATCCCGCTGGGCCTGGCCCGCGAGAACAAAGGCGTCGCGGCGTTCGCCGGGTTTGTGGGTTACGCCGTAATGAACCTTGCGGTTAACTTCTGGCTGACCGCGAAAGGCATTCTGCCTACCACCGACGCGGCGGTACTGAAAGCCAACAATATTCAGAGCGTGATTGGTATCCAGTCTATTGATACCGGGATCCTCGGGGCGGTGATCGCCGGGGTGATTATCTGGATGCTGCACGAGCGTTTCCACAATATCCGTCTGCCGGATGCGCTGGCCTTCTTCGGCGGTACCCGCTTTGTGCCGATTGTCACCCTGGTGGTGATGGGCCTGTTTGGTTTGATCATTCCGCTGATCTGGCCGGTCTTCGCGATGGGCATTAACGGCATTGGCCGCATCATTAACGGCGCGGGCGATTTTGGTCCGATGATCTTCGGCACCGGCGAACGTCTGCTGCTGCCGTTTGGCCTGCAGCATATCCTGGTGGCGCTCATCCGCTTTACCGAAGCGGGCGGCACCATGGAGGTGTGCGGGCACGATGTGAGCGGTGCGCTGACCATCTTCCAGGCACAGCTGAGCTGCCCGACCACCCACGGTTTCTCTGAAAGCGCAACCCGTTTCCTGTCTCAGGGTAAAATGCCGGCCTTCCTCGGCGGCCTGCCTGGCGCCGCGCTGGCGATGTACCACTGTGCACGCCCGGAAAACCGCCATAAAATTAAAGGACTGCTGATTTCCGGCGTGATCGCCTGCGTCGTGGGCGGAACCACTGAGCCCATCGAATTCCTGTTCCTGTTTGTCGCGCCGGTGCTGTATCTCATCCACGCGGTGCTGACCGGTCTGGGCTTTACCGTGATGGCGGTGCTGGGCGTCACCATCGGCAATACCGACGGCAACGTGATCGACTTCGTGGTGTTCGGCATCCTGCACGGCCTCTCCACCAAGTGGTACCTGGTGCCGGTTGTGGCGGCGATCTGGTTCGCGGTGTACTACGGCATCTTCCGCTTCGCCATCACCCGCTTTAACCTGAAAACGCCGGGCCGCGATACCGATACGGCCACCAGCGTGGAACAGGCGGTTGCAGGAACCGTGGGGAAATCCGGCTATAACACCCCGGCCATTCTGGCGGCGCTGGGCGGTGCGGATAACATTACCTCTCTGGATAACTGTATTACCCGCCTGCGTCTATCGGTGGCGGATATGTCCAAAGTGGACACCAACGCCCTGAAAGCCAACCGGGCCATCGGCGTGGTACAACTTAATCAGCACAATTTGCAGGTGGTTATCGGCCCGCAGGTGCAGTCAGTGAAAGATGAACTGGCCACCCTGATGCGAACAGTTGAAGCCTGATGCCTCAGCCCCCTCACCTTGAGGGGGTTTTACGTTAAGGATTAAAGCATGTTTGATTTCTCAACCGTCGTGGATCGTCACGGCACCTGGTGTACGCAGTGGGACTATGTCGCCGACCGTTTTGGCGCGGCCGATCTACTGCCCTTCACCATCTCGGATATGGATTTCGCTACCGCCCCCTGCATTACCGACGCGCTGCATGAGCGTATTCATCACGGCGTGTTCGGCTACAGCCGCTGGAAAAATGATGAATTTCTCGCCGCCATCGCGCACTGGTTTGAGCAACGCTTTAACTGCCAGATTGATACTGAAAGCGTGGTCTATGGCCCTTCCGTTATCTACATGGTCTCCGAGCTGATACGCCTCTGGTCAAACCCTGGCGACGGCGTGGTGGTTCACACCCCGGCCTACGATGCGTTTTACAAAGCCATTGAGGGCAATGCGCGTCAGGTGGTGACCGTTGAGATGCAAAAACAGCCAACAGGCTGGCAGGGAAATATGACTGCCCTTGAAGCAGCCCTGGCGAAACCGGAAAACAAAATTTTGCTGCTGTGCAGCCCGCAAAACCCTACCGGCAAGGTCTGGACGCGGGACGAACTGACGCACATGGCGGAACTGTGCGCGCGCTATGACGTGGCGGTGATCAGTGATGAAATCCATATGGATATGGTGTGGAGCGAACATCGTCACACGCCATGGAGCGCGGTGGCGCGCGGCAAATGGGCGCTTCTGACCTCCGGCTCGAAAAGCTTTAATATTCCGGCGCTCACCGGGGCTTACGGCCTCATTGGCGATGAAGCGAGCCGCAACGGCTATCTCAGCGCCCTGAAAGGCCGCGACGGGCTCTCTTCCCCCTCCGTGCTGGCGCTGACGGCCCATATCGCGGCCTATCAGCAGGGGGCTCCCTGGCTGGATGCCTTACGCCAATATCTCGAAGACAATTTGTTGTATATCGCTCGCGAATTAAACAGCGCTTTTCCGAAACTGAACTGGCAGCCGCCAGAGGCGACCTATCTCGCGTGGATTGACCTGCGCCCGCTGAACCTTGACGATCGGTCGCTGCAAAAAGTGCTGATCGAGCAGCAAAAAGTCGCCATCATGCCGGGATATACCTACGGAAAAGAGGGAAACGGCTTCGTACGTTTGAATGCGGGCTGTCCGCGCAGCAAGCTGGAGCAAGGGGTTCAGCGCCTCATCGCCGGCATTAACACGCTGCAGTAATCAGTTTGCGCAACGGAATATTCCCTTGCGCAAATAGCTTTTTACCCCGTTTTGTTTTTATAATATGGCGCACTTTAACCAGAAAAGAGTGCGACCATGATTGATACACGCCTGCCTTTAACTGATATTCATCGTCACCTTGACGGTAACATTCGTGCCCAAACCATTCTCGATCTTGGCCGCCAGTTCAATTTAACGCTCCCCGCTCAAACGCTTGATGCCCTGATCCCTCACGTACAGGTCACCTCTAATGAACCGGATCTGGTCAGCTTCCTGAGCAAACTCGACTGGGGCGTAAAGATGCTGGCCTCGCTGGATGCCTGCCGTCGCGTAGCGTTCGAGAACATTGAAGATGCGGCCCGCAACGGTCTGCACTATGTCGAACTGCGCTTCTCGCCGGGCTATATGGCGATGACCCACAACCTGCCCGTTGCGGGCGTGGTGGAAGCCGTCATTGCAGGCGTTCGTGAAGGATGTAAAGCCTTCGATGTTCAGGCCCGCCTGATTGGCATTATGAGCCGTACGTTCGGCGAAGCCGCCTGCCTGCAGGAGCTGGAGGCGCTGCTGGCCCATCGCGATGCCATCACCGCCGTCGATCTTGCCGGTGATGAGCTGGGCTTCCCGGGCAGTCTGTTCCTCTCCCATTTCAACCGCGCACGCGATGCCGGCTGGCATGTTACCGTTCACGCCGGGGAAGCCGCAGGCCCGGAAAGCATCTGGCAGGCCATCCGCGAGCTGGGTGCCGAGCGTATCGGTCACGGCGTGAAGGCGGTGGAAGATCGCGCCCTGATGGATTTCCTGGCAGAGCAGCGTATCGGGATTGAGTCATGTCTGACATCCAACATTCAGACCAGCACCGTGGCGACGCTTGCCCAGCACCCGCTGAAAACGTTCCTGGAGCACGGCGTACTGGCCTCGCTGAACACGGACGATCCGGCGGTACAGGGCGTGGATATTATCCATGAGTACAACATCGCCGCACCGCAGGCGGGCCTGAGCCGCGAACAGATCCGTCAGGCGCAGATCAACGGGCTGGAAATGGCCTTCCTGACGCCTGCAGAGAAGCAGGCGTTGAAAGATAAAGTGGCTCGCGGTTAACACCGTTGCCGGGTGGCGCTGACGCTTACCCGGCCTACAAAAGAGTTAAAACTTATGCCAGACAGAGCGTGGCGCGATGTTTGGCAGATTCAATCCCCAGTTCAATCAGCTCCATAATCTGAATCGCCTGGCTGGCCGGCACCGGGTTCTCCCCCGAGCCGTTCAGCGCATCGCGAATGGCCGCGTAATACGCCGGATAGTTACCCGGGATTGTCAGCAGGGTTTCCTCGACCAGCTCTTCACCTTCGACCCGCGTGACAACGCCGTCGCGCATATCGTAGCCCCAGTCTTCCTGCGGCAAACGCTCGCCATTTTTCAGCCGGTCCTCCTGGGGATCGAGGCCAAATTTCACGTAGCTCCCGCGCGTGCCGTGGACAATATAACGAGCGGATTCCGCGGCCGCGACCATCGTGCCGTGCAGCACTATCCGTCGCTGCGGGTAACTTAACACGGCGTGGAAGTAATCCGTGGTCTGCGCCCCGGGCCTGAGCTGGGCCAGATCGACCGTCATGCTCACCGGCAGGCCAAAAAGATTCACGGCCTGATCCAGCAGATGCGGGGCTAAATCGTACCAGATGCCGCTGCCCGGACCGGCCTGCTCGCGCCAGCGGTTGCGTACCTGTGGGCGGAAGCGGTCAAAGTGCGATTCAAAAAAGAGGATCTCCCCTAACGTACCCTCACCGAGAAGCCTTTTTACCGTCAGAAAGTCGCTGTCCCAGCGGCGGTTATGGAAAACCGACAGCAACCTGCCCAGACTCTTCGCCAGCGCATCCAGCTCGCGAGCCTGTGACAACGTCACGGTGAAGGGTTTATCCACCACCACGTGTTTACCGGCTTCCAGCGCCGCTTTTGCCAGCGGAAAGTGGGTATCGTTTGGCGTGGGGATAACGATTAAATCAATGTTCGGATCGTTGAAAAGATGTTTAGGCTCAGAGACAACCGGCACGGAAGGCCAGTCGGCATGAACTTTAGCGGCATCGCTGCTGGAGACTGCCGCCAGCGCCATCCCCGGCGTTCCGGCTATCAGAGGCGCATGAAACGTTTTGCTCGCGTAGCCGTATCCAATAAGCCCGACGCGGATATTATCACTCATAGTGCCATCCTCTTTTATGACGTTCTTATTTCACACTGGGTAGTCTGGCATTACCACAGATTAATAATGAGCCATATGACTTAAAATAGCAGGTTGTACCGGTTGTTTTTGTTACATAGTATTAACCTGCTGATTTTGTTTAGGGGAACCGTTCCCAAAGCCCTTGCCGTCGGGAAAAGCTCGCTGTAACATTTGCACCCGGTCTTTATGGATAAAGTACAATTACGAATCATGACGTCAATTATTAATCGAATCATTGAATTAGCGGGATGGATTGTTCTTGGGGTATCGGTCATTTTGCTTGGCGTCGCCAGCCATATCGATAACTACCAGCCGCCGGAGCCTGTCACTGTCGCCCAACCTAAGTAACCGGTTACGGCAATAAAGAGTGACATAATATGTCAGTTACGTATTGCCAGCCCTGGTGAACACGGTTAACCTTCTCTTCCAGGCATCTTCTGATGCCTGAATTTCAGCAAAGAAAACTCCTAATTTCGTCGCGTTACCTGAGTGGGCTGTTTACGTCTTTATTAATCCGTTTATTATTCGAACAAATTACCTTAACGGGTATTACACATCTTTTATATGGAAACTTATTAATATGACAGTTCAGGACTATTTATTAAAATTTCGCAAGATCAATTCGCTTGAGAGCCTGGAAAAACTGTTTGACCATCTGAACTACACCCTGTCGGATAATCAGGAGATCATCAATATGTATCGCGCCGCCGATCATCGTCGAGCGGAGCTGGTGTCCGGAGGCCGCTTGTTCAACGTGGGTGAAGTACCGAAGTCTGTCTGGCGTTACGTTCTATAAGAAAGTAGCCATCCGCGCGAAATGTTATATACTCTCCGCCCTGCAAACTGGCTGTACAACATTTCGCGCAGATTATGGGAGAGTTCATGACCGCAACGCCTGGAGAACGCATTGGAGGCTGGTTAATCGCCCCACTGGCATGGCTGCTGGTTGCCTTATTAAGCGCATCACTTGCGCTGTTGCTTTATACCACCGCACTGATTACCCCTCATGCCATTCAGACCCTGATGTCGCAAAGCGTGCTTAATATTGCGATGTGGTTTGTGTCGTTCGTTTTCGCGATTGGGATGTGGTACTACACGCTGTGGCTGACGATAGCCTTCTTTAAGCGCCGCAAAAGCGTGCCTAAACACTACATTATCTGGCTGCTGATTTCGGTTCTGCTGGCGGTGAAGGCCTTTGCATTTTCGCCCGTTTCTGATGCCCTGGCCGTCCGTCAGCTGCTTTTCCCTCTGCTGGCCGCGGCGCTGCTGGTGCCCTATTTCAAGCGTTCAACGCGGGTGAAAAACACCTTTGTGAACCCGTAATAACCTTACAGATAACCTGTTGTCGCCTGCGTGGGTTTATCCGATAATAGGCGGCTTTTTTATTTCAGGCTAAATAATGACCGATTACTTACTGCTCTTTGTCGGCACCGTGCTGGTTAACAACTTCGTTCTGGTGAAGTTCCTTGGCCTGTGCCCGTTTATGGGCGTTTCCAAAAAGCTGGAAACGGCAATGGGGATGGGGCTGGCGACGACCTTCGTGATGACGCTGGCGTCCATCTGCGCGTGGTGGATTGATACGTGGATCCTCATCCCGCTGGGGTTAACCTATCTTCGCACGCTGGCCTTTATCCTGGTTATCGCAGTGGTGGTGCAGTTTACCGAAATGGTGGTGCGCAAAACCAGCCCGGCGCTCTATCGCCTGCTGGGTATCTTCCTGCCGCTGATCACCACCAACTGCGCGGTACTCGGCGTGGCGCTGCTGAACATCAACCTTGGCCACAATTTTATGCAGTCGGCGCTGTATGGTTTCTCTGCGGCAGTCGGTTTCTCTCTGGTCATGGTGCTGTTCGCCTCCATTCGCGAGCGCCTGGCCGCAGCGGATATCCCTGCGCCCTTCCGCGGTAACGCGATTGCACTGGTGACGGCCGGTTTAATGTCTCTGGCCTTTATGGGCTTTAGTGGTCTGGTGAAGTTGTAATGAATGCTATCTGGATTGCCATCGCCTCTATCAGCGTTCTGGGGCTGGTGTTTGGCCTTATCCTGGGCTACGCCTCCCGCCGTTTCGCGGTAGAGGACGATCCTGTTGTTGAGAAAATTGATGAGCTTTTGCCGCAAAGCCAGTGCGGGCAGTGTGGCTACCCTGGCTGCCGCCCCTATGCCGAAGCGGTAGGGGTTCAGGGTGAAAAAATTAACCGCTGTGCGCCCGGTGGCGAAGCGGTGATGCTGAAAATTGCGGCCCTGCTGAACGTTGACCCGCAGCCCGTGGATGGCGACGCGGACGTCCAGGAGCCGGTACGTGCCCTCGCCGTGATCGACGAAGCAAACTGCATCGGCTGCACCAAATGTATTCAGGCCTGCCCGGTGGACGCCATTGTTGGCGCAACCCGCGCCATGCACACCGTGGTGGCGGATCTGTGCACCGGCTGTAACCTCTGCGTGGCCCCCTGCCCGACGCAATGTATCGAGTTGCGCCCGGTTGAACCGACTACCGAAAGCTGGAAATGGGATCTTCAAACCATTCCGGTTCGCATCATTCCTGTGGAACAACATGCTTAAGTTATTTTCTGCTTTCAGAAAAGAGAAGATTTGGGACTTTGACGGTGGGATCCATCCACCGGAGATGAAAACCCAGTCCAGCGGTACCCCGCTGCGTCAAATTCCGCTGGCGACCCGTTTCGTCATGCCACTGAAGCAGCACATAGGCGCTGAGGGTGAGCTGTGTGTAAAAGAGGGCGATACCGTCCTTCGCGGTCAGCCTCTGACCTTTGGGCGCGGACGTATGCTGCCGGTACACGCCCCCACCTCCGGTAAGGTGGTGGCCATTGCGCCCCATACGGTGGCGCATCCGTCAGCGCTCTCAGAGCTGAGCGTCATTATTGAAGCCGATGGCGAAGACCGCTGGATCGAACGTGACGGCTGGAGCGACTACCGCACCCGCAGCCGTGAAGCGCTTATCGAACGCATTCATCAGTTCGGCGTTGCTGGTCTGGGTGGCGCAGGCTTCCCGACCGGGGTCAAACTGCGCGGCGGTGGCGATAAGATCCAGACGCTGATTATCAACGCCGCCGAATGTGAACCCTATATCACCGCCGACGACCGTCTGATGCAGGACTGCGCCGCGCAGGTAGTGGAAGGCATCCGCATCCTCGCGCATATTCTGCAACCGCGGGAAGTGCTGATTGGTATTGAAGACAATAAACCGCAGGCTATTTCCATGCTGCGCGCCGTGCTGGCGGGTAGCCATGATATCAGCCTGCGCGTGATCCCGACCAAGTACCCCTCTGGCGGCGCTAAACAGCTGACGCAAATTCTCACCGGCAAGCAGGTACCGCATGGCGGACGCTCTTCGGATATCGGCGTGCTGATGCAGAACGTCGGTACCGCTTACGCCGTGAAGCGTGCGGTGATTGACGGCGAGCCGCTGACCGAGCGCGTCGTGACGCTGACCGGGGAGTCGGTCTCTCGCCCGGGCAACGTCTGGGCGCGTCTGGGTACGCCGGTGCGTCACCTGCTGGAACAGGCTGAATTTTGCCCGGGCAGCGACCAGATGGTGATCATGGGCGGCCCCCTGATGGGCTTTACCCTGCCGTGGCTGGACGTTCCGGTAGTGAAAATTACCAACTGCCTGCTCGCGCCTTCAACGAGCGAAATGGGTGCGGAGCAGGAAGAGAAAGGCTGTATCCGCTGCAGCGCCTGTGCCGATGCCTGCCCTGCCGATCTGCTCCCGCAGCAGCTGTACTGGTACAGCAAAGGCCAGTTGCATGACAAAGCGAAAGCCCATAACCTGGCCGACTGCATCGAATGCGGTGCCTGCGCCTGGGTCTGCCCAAGCAACATTCCGCTGGTGCAGTATTTCCGTCAGGAGAAGGCTGAAATTTATGCCATCTCCATGGAAGAGAAACGGGCCGCAGAAGCCAAAGCACGCTTTGAAGCGCGCCAGGCGCGACTGGAACGCGAAAAACTCGCCCGTCAGGAGCGCCACAAACAGGCTGCCGTTCAGCCTGGCGAGAAAGATCAGGATGCGATTAACGCCGCACTGGCCCGCGTTCGCGAGAAAAAAGCCAATGCGGCGCAGCCTGTGGTGATCCCGGCGGGTGAAAAGCCGGATAACAGCGAAGCGATCGCCGCACGTGAAGCACGCAAGGCCGCCGCTCGCGCCCGTCAGGCAGAAAAAGCACAAACGACCCCGGCGGATGCTGCGGTCGATTCGCGCAAAGCGGCCGTCGAAGCGGCAATCGCCCGCGCCAGGGCCCGCAAAGCCGGAGAGCAACCGGTGGTGGTAGAACAGGACCCGGTCGATCCGCGTAAAGCGGCCGTCGAAGCGGCCATTGCGCGTGCTAAAGCCCGTAAAGCGGCGCAGCAGACGCCTGCGACAGAAGCGGAAACCCCGGTCGACCCGCGTAAAGCCGCCGTCGAAGCGGCCATTGCCCGTGCCAAAGCCCGTAAGGCGGCGCAGCAGGAAACGCAACCGCAGGCCGCTAACGATGACCCGCGCAAAGCCGCCGTCGCCGCCGCCATTGCGCGCGTTCAGGCAAAGAAAGCCGCACAGCAAGCAGTTAACGAGGATTAAATGGTTTTCAGAATCGCAAGTTCCCCCTACACCCATAACCAGCGTCAGACATCGCGCATTATGATGCTGGTTTGCCTGGCGGCCCTGCCGGGCATTGCCGTTCAGTGCTGGTTTTTCGGCTGGGGAACCCTGTTCCAGATACTTCTCGGCTGTGTCAGCGCCTTAGCGGCAGAAGCCCTGGTGCTTAAGCTGCGTAAGGCAGCGGTCTCCCGTATTCTCGCTGACAACTCCGCGTTGCTGACCGGCCTGCTGCTGGCCATCAGTATCCCGCCGTTTGCCCCGTGGTGGATGGTGGTCCTCGGCACCGTGTTTGCCGTGATCATTGCGAAACAGCTCTATGGCGGACTGGGCCATAACCCGTTTAACCCGGCGATGATTGGCTACGTGGTGCTGCTGATCTCCTTCCCGGTGCAGATGACCAGCTGGCTGCCGCCGCATGACATTGCGGCCACGGTTCCGGGCTTCATGGATGCCCTGCACGTTATCTTTACCGGCCATACGGCGCTCGGAGCGGATATGAACGCGCTGCGTATGGGCGTGGACGGGATTAGCCAGGCAACGCCGCTTGATACCTTTAAAACCTCCCTGCATGCCGGCCATAGCGTTGAGCAGATTATGCAATCCGCCATCTATCGCGGCATGCTGGCGGGGGCCGGCTGGCAGTGGGTCAACCTGGCGTATCTGCTTGGCGGCCTGTTCCTGCTGCAGCAGAAAGCCATTCGCTGGCATATTCCGGTCAGCTTCCTGGTGACGCTGGCGGTCTGCGCCACGCTGGGCTGGGTCTTCTCCCCTGAATCACTGGCCAGCCCACAAATGCACTTGCTCTCCGGTGCGACCATGCTCGGTGCCTTCTTTATCCTGACGGATCCGGTGACAGCCTCCACGACTAACCGCGGGCGTCTGATCTTCGGCGCGCTGGCGGGGTTACTGGTCTGGCTCATTCGCAGCTTCGGTGGTTACCCGGATGGCGTGGCGTTTGCTGTCCTGCTCGCCAATATTACCGTTCCGCTCATTGACTATTACACGCGTCCACGCGTGTACGGCCATCGCTAAGGGTTTCGCCATGTTAAAAACGATGCAAAAGCACGGCGTCACGCTGGCTGTCTTCGCCGCGGTCCTGACAGGGCTGACGGCGCTGGTTAACGCTCTGACCAAAACCACGATCGAAGAGCAGGCGTCGAAGCAGCAAAAAGCGTTGTTCGATCAGGTGATCCCGTCAGATTTCTATGATAATGACCTGCAAAAAAGCTGCTTTGTGGTAGACGCGCCGCAGCTGGGGAAAGGCCCACATCGCCTCTTTATTGCCCGCAAAGGGGATAAACCGGTAGGCGCGGTGATGGAAGCGACGGCACCTGACGGCTATTCCGGTGCCATTCAGCTGCTTGTGGGCAGCGATTTCTCCGGCACGATACTGGGCACCCGCGTCACGGAACATCATGAAACGCCGGGTCTTGGCGATAAGATTGAAACCCGTCTGAGCGACTGGATTTTGCACTTTGCTGGTAAAGTGATCCATGGCGAAGAGGATACCGCGTTTGCGGTGAAGAAAGATGGCGGTGAGTTCGACCAGTTCACCGGCGCGACCATCACGCCGCGTGCCGTGGTGAACGCTGTAAAACGAGCCGGGCTGTATGCTGAAACGCTGCCCGCGCAAATCAACAATCTTCCGGCCTGTGAGGAGTAATCATGAGCCAGGTTAAAGAGGTTATTGTCCAGGGGTTGTGGAAGAACAACTCCGCGCTGGTACAGCTTCTGGGGATGTGTCCGCTGCTGGCGGTGACATCCACCGCCACCAACGCGCTCGGTCTGGGTCTGGCGACCACGCTGGTGCTGACCCTGACCAACCTCTCCATCTCTGCCCTGCGCCGCTGGACGCCGTCGGAAATTCGTATTCCGATCTACGTCATGATCATTGCGTCGGTGGTCAGTATCGTCCAGATGCTGATTAACGCTTACGCGTTCGGTCTGTACCAGTCGCTTGGGATCTTTATTCCCCTGATCGTCACCAACTGTATCGTGGTCGGGCGTGCGGAAGCCTTTGCGGTGAAAAACAGCCCGGCCATGTCGGCGCTGGATGGTTTTTCCATTGGTATGGGCGCCACCTGCGCCATGTTCGTGCTGGGTTCGCTGCGTGAAATCCTCGGCAACGGTACGCTGTTTGACGGCGCGGACGCGCTGCTGGGCGGCTGGGCCAAAGCGCTGCGTATTGAAGTGTTCCACACCGATACGCCATTCCTGCTGGCGATGCTGCCGCCTGGCGCGTTTATTGGCCTCGGCATGATGCTGGCGGTAAAATACCTGATTGATGAGAAACGTAAGCGCCGCGCGGCTGAGCGTAGCGTTCTGGAAGGGACACCCGAGAAGGCCTCATGAATAAAGAAAAGCGCATTGCGATCCTGACCCGTCTGCGGGACGAGAACCCGCACCCGACGACGGAGCTGAACTTTACCTCCCCGTTTGAGCTGCTGATCGCCGTGCTGCTTTCTGCACAGGCTACCGACGTGAGCGTCAATAAAGCCACCGCCCTGCTCTATCCGGTCGCCAACACGCCGAAGGCCATGCTTGAGCTGGGTGTGGAAGGCGTGAAGTCCTATATCAAAACCATCGGCCTGTTTAACAGCAAAGCCGAGAATGTGATTAAGACCTGCCGGATCCTGCTCGAACAGCACGGTGGTGAAGTACCGGAGGACCGCGCCGCGCTGGAGGCGTTACCGGGCGTCGGTCGTAAAACGGCGAACGTGGTGCTGAACACCGCGTTTGGCTGGCCTACTATCGCCGTGGATACGCATATTTTCCGCGTGTCGAACCGGACCAACTTTGCCCCGGGTAAAAATGTCGAACAGGTCGAAGAGAAGCTGTTAAAAGTGGTACCTGCCGAATTTAAGGTTGATTGTCATCACTGGCTGATCCTGCACGGCCGTTACACGTGTATTGCCCGTAAGCCTCGCTGCGGCTCCTGCATTATTGAAGATCTCTGCGAATACAAAGAAAAAGTCTATCCCTGAGCACTCAACCCCTTAGCAAAAGAAGGGCTATCAAGCGCTCTTCTTTTGGCCGTTTTTTGTCCGCCTTTTGTTTCACCTCACTTGTCACTTATTCGGTTCTTTAACGCTCAAACAGGTTAATACTTTTTTCATAGCCAAAAATTTCTATACATCTGTGATCACGATCACCCTGATAACTTCATGTTGATTTTTTGTTGTTAAAATCCGCCTAAACCCTTTGTGGCATAAGATATCTCTTGCCTCAAACCGAACATAAGACCAGCTATTTTTCAGAATATGGGCTATATCACTGCATCAAGCGGCAAATAGCAGAAGATATCGCCAAAAGCCTGTCAGAGTCGGTGATTGCCAGTCGAAAAAACTACCTTTCCTCACTGTATGAAATTTAACGCTAAATAACATTTGTATGAACCGAAGATTATACCACCCCAGATATATGTAACAGATTATTACAAACATATTGCCAGACGGGTCAGGATAGTGAACATTACCCGCCGTTTCTCCTCCCAATATAACTATAAGGCGGATGGACTACGGCCATCACGCTATGCACACCCCCCGTTAATATGGGATGTAAAAAAAGAGGTATATGTGTCGACTGCAAACAATAAACCAACAGATGAAAGCGTGAGTCTTAACGCTTTTAAACAACCTAAAGCGTTCTATCTCATCTTCTCTATCGAGTTGTGGGAGCGTTTTGGTTATTACGGCCTGCAAGGGATCATGGCGGTTTACCTGGTAAAACAGCTGGGTATGTCCGAAGCCGATTCCATCACGCTGTTCTCTTCCTTCAGTGCTCTGGTATACGGCCTGGTCGCTATCGGCGGCTGGCTGGGTGATAAAGTTCTCGGTACTAAACGTGTCATCATGCTGGGCGCCATCGTCCTGGCGATTGGCTATGGTCTGGTTGCATGGTCAGGGCACGATGCCGCTGTCGTGTATATGGGTATGGCGACGATTGCCGTCGGTAACGGTCTGTTCAAAGCGAACCCGTCCTCCCTGCTCTCTACCTGCTACAGCAAAGACGATCCGCGTCTGGACGGTGCATTTACCATGTACTACATGTCCATCAACATCGGTTCGTTCTTCTCAATGCTGGCCACCCCATGGCTTGCAGCAAAATTCGGCTGGAGCGTGGCGTTTGCGCTGAGCTTCGTCGGTATGCTGATCACCGTGGTGAACTTCCTGTTCTGCCGCAGCTGGGTTAAAAACTACGGTTCAAAACCGGACTTCGAGCCTGTGCATATGGGCAAACTGCTGGCGACCATTGTGGGCGTGGTGATCCTCGCCACGATCGCCACCTGGCTGCTGCACAACCAGGGTATCGCGCGTGCGGTTCTGGGCGTGGTCGCGCTGGGTATCGTGGTGATCTTTGCGAAAGAAGCATTCGCCATGCAGGGTGCTGCCCGTCGTAAGATGATCGTGGCATTCATCCTGATGCTGGAAGCGATTATCTTCTTCGTTCTGTACAGCCAGATGCCAACTTCTCTGAACTTCTTCGCGATTCGTAACGTTGAGCACTCTATTCTGGGCATCGCGTTTGAGCCGGAGCAGTATCAGGCACTGAACCCGTTCTGGATCATGATTGGTAGCCCGATTCTGGCCGCGATCTATAACAAGATGGGTGACCGTCTGCCAATGCCGCACAAGTTCGCTATCGGTATGGTGCTGTGCTCCGGCGCGTTCCTGGTGCTGCCGCTGGGTACCAAATTTGCTACCGACGCAGGTATCGTGTCCGTTAACTGGCTGATCCTGAGCTACGCGCTGCAGTCTATCGGCGAACTGATGATCTCCGGTCTGGGTCTGGCAATGGTTGCTCAACTGGTGCCACAGCGCCTGATGGGCTTCATCATGGGTAGCTGGTTCCTGACTACCGCGGGTGCGGCAATCATCGCAGGTAAGATTGCGAACCTGATGGCGGTACCGGAAAACGTCACGGACCCACTGGTCTCTCTGAACGTCTACGGTACCGTATTCATGCAGATTGGTATCGCGACGGCGGTGATTGCGGCGCTGATGCTGCTGACCGCACCGAAACTGAATCGTATGACTCAGGACGATAATAAGACCGCTGAAGCGACCAAAACCGCTACCGCGTAATGTGATTGAGAAACGATGAGCCGCTAATCTATTAGCGGCTTTTTTTTTATCTGTTCGCGCACTAACATAGCTGAAACCTCAGCAAAAAGGAGTTACCGATGAAACTGTTCTACAAACCGGGCGCGTGCTCTCTTGCTTCGCATATCACGCTGCGCGAGAGCGGCAAAGATTTCACGCTGGATGGTGTGGATCTGATGAAAAAACGTCTGGAAAACGGCGATGATTTTCTGGCCATTAACCCGAAGGGACAAGTTCCGGCACTCTTGCTGGATGACGGTACTCTGCTGACCGAAGGCGTAGCGATTATGCAGTTCCTGGCCGACAGCGTGCCCGATCGCCAGCTGCTGGCCCCGGTCAGCACCATTTCGCGCTACAAGACGCTGGAATGGCTGAACTACATTGCCACCGAGCTGCACAAAGGCTTTACACCCCTGTTCCGCCCGGATACGCCGGAAGAGTTTAAACCGACCCTGCGCGCCCTGCTGGAGAAAAAGCTGCAGTACGTCAACGAATCGCTGAAAGACGAACAGTGGATTGGCGGGTCGCGTTTCACCATTGCCGATGCGTATCTCTTTACCGTACTGCGCTGGGCGCGCGCGGTTAAGCTGAATCTGGAAGGGTTAGACCATATCGCATCGTATATGAAACGCGTGGCGGAGCGTCCTGCGGTGGCTGCGGCGCTGAAAGCGGAAGGTTTGAGTTAACCGAGCGGTCTGTTTTGCCGGGTGGCGCTGCGCTTACCCGGCCTACCAATAAATTGCACAATACCTCTCAGACCCGTGCAAGCGCAGCGCCTCCCGGCATCGTTCAGAGCCGCGTCGCGCTGAAATAGTGCTCCGGCTTCGCAATACGATCCTGCGCGGCAACTACCTGCAGTTCATACTCCTGCATCGCTTTCGTCGCCATCATAATTTCGTATACTGCCGCCGTAACATGCTCCAGCGCATCCTGCAGCGCGGCTCCCTGCAGCAATTTCACCAACAACAGACCGCTGGTGACATCTCCAACCCCTACCGGCTGGCGCTGACCAAAATCCACCAGCGGACGGCTGATGTGCCAGGCGTCATCTTTCGTGACCAGCAGCATCTCAAAACGGTCCTGGCTTAGCCCTGCGCGCGCCAGGTGTTTTACCAGCACAACTTCAGGCCCCTGAGCTATCAGCTCGCGGGACGCGCTTACTGCCTCTTTTACGCTATTCACCGGATGCTCGCAAAGGATCTCCAGCTCAACCAGGTTTGGCGCAATGATATCGCTGGCGGGCAGCGCATGGCGGACGTGAAACTCTGCCACCCCTGGCGCCACAATACAGCCCTTCTCCGGATGCCCCATGACAGGATCGCAGAAGTATTTAGCCGCCGGGTTTGCCGCTTTCACCTGACGCACGATGCCGAGAATATGTTCCCCCTGCTCCGCTGACCCAAGATAACCGCTCAGTACGGCGTCACAGCGCTTGAGCTGGTCGATATCGGCAATGCCCTGCACAACGTCGGTGAGGTGCGAAGGTGGCATCACGCAGCCGGTCCATTTGCCGTACTGCGTGTGGTTAGAGAACTGAACGGTATTGAGGGGCCAGACGTTGACGCCGAGGCGGCGCATCGGGAATTCCGCTGCGCTGTTGCCAGCATGTCCAAAAACAACGTGGGACTGAATGGCGAGGATGTTCTTCATTATATGCTTACCAAACCCTGAAAAAACAAAAGGGGCGTGGTTTCCCACGCCCCTGGAGACTGTGACTTATTTCCAGCAGACAAGACAGTAGTTTTTCTTACCGCGACGCAGCAGCGTGTAGCGGCCATACAGGCGGTCACCGTCGACGAACGTGTATTCCGGGTCGGCCTGTTTCTCACCGTTGATGGTGATCGCGTTAGAGGCGATGGTTTTACGTGCCTGACCGCGTGAAGGCTGCAGTTCAGAGTCCACCAGCGCCTGCATCAGGTCAGCCCCTTTCTCCATCTCAACCATTGGCACGCCGTCCTGGGCCAGCTGTTCGAAGTCCGCTTCGCTCAGATCGCTCAGGGTACCGTTGAACAGGCTGGCAGTAATGCGTTTTGCCGCGGCCAGACCCTCTTCACCGTGCACCAGTTTGGTCACTTCATCCGCCAGCACGTACTGCGCACGTGGCGCTTTACCGCTGTTCTTGTCTTCTTCTTCCAGCGCATTGATCTCAGCAATGTCCATGAAGGTGAAGAACTTAAGGAAGCGGTAAACATCGGCATCCGCTGTGTTGATCCAGAACTGGTAGAATTTGTACGGGCTGGTTTTCTTCGGATCAAGCCATACCGCGCCGCCTTCCGTTTTACCGAATTTGGTACCGTCGGCTTTGGTGATCAGTGGAACGGTCAGACCGAATACCTGGTTCTGATGCAGGCGACGGGTTAGATCGATACCGGAGGTGATGTTACCCCACTGGTCAGAACCACCAATCTGCAGGGAAACGCCGTGCAGTTTGTTCAGGCAAGCAAAGTCATAGCCCTGCAGCAGGTTGTACGAAAACTCGGTAAAGGAGATACCCTGGTCGTCACGGTTCAGACGCTGCTTCACGGCTTCTTTGTTAATCATCTGGTTAACAGAGAAATGTTTGCCGATGTCACGCAGGAAGGTCAGCACGTTCATGCTGCCAAACCAGTCGTAGTTGTTCGCGGCAATCGCGGCGTTATCACCACAGTCGAAGTCGAGGAACGGTGCAACCTGTTTGCGGATCTTACCCACCCACTCCTGCACGGTATCTTCGGTATTCAGTTTACGCTCAGCGGCTTTAAAGCTTGGGTCGCCAATCAGACCGGTCGCGCCGCCCACCAGGGCAACAGGCTTATGGCCTGCCATCTGGAAGCGTTTCAGGCATAACAATGGAACAAGATGCCCCAAATGCAAGCTGTCAGCGGTGGGATCAAAGCCGCAATAGAGCGCGATCGGGCCTTGCGCCAGTCGCTCTGCTAACGCTTCCTCGTCCGTCACCTGGGCCACGAGGCCCCGCTCTTGCAATTGTTTAATCAAGTTACTGCTTGCCATCAAATTCTCCATGTATAAACGACTGCACCTTTGCCGGTACACGACTTTTCGCCTGATGCGAAAGGAACATAGAATAAAGCGCAAGCGCGGTGTGCGCTAGCGCTTAAATCAACAAATTTCGGGGATTAGGGTGCCAGTCTGTCGATTTTCCAGCCGCCCTCTTCGCGCTGGTACAAAAAGCGGTCGTGAAGGCGATGTTCGCCCCCTTGCCAGAACTCAATCTGCTCAATGGGGATACGGAAACCGCCCCAGAAGCTGGGCAGTGGGATTTCACCCTGCTGGAACTTCTGTTTCAGCTCCAGGAACTTGCTTTCCAGCACCCCACGGGCAGAGATGCGGCTGGACTGTTTTGATACCCAGGCGCCAATCTGGCTGTCACGCGGACGGCTGTGGAAGTACTTCACCACCTCCAGCGTGGAGAGGCGTTCCGCTTTGCCGGTCACCATCACCTGACGTTCCAGCATATGCCAGGGGAACAGGAGACTAATACGCGGATTGTTTTCTAAGTGGTGCGCTTTACGGCTACCCAGGTTGGTATAGAACACCAGCCCTTTCTCGTCATAATGCTTGAGCAATACGATGCGCTGATACGGTTGCCCGTTTTCATCAACCGTCGCGACAACCATGGCCGTTGGGTCGGCAAGTTTCGCTTCGCAGGCCTGTTTCAGCCAGCGTTCAAAAAGCACAAGGGGTTCAGCGGGAAGATCCTGGCGACGCAGGCCGCCTTTGGTGTATTCACGGCGCAGATGCGCAATTTGCTGCAGTTCGTCGTTATCTGACATGGCGTTAGCTAACATTGAGATTGGGTGGCGCTATTGTGCGCCGCCCCTGTAAAAATCTCAACGCTTCGGATTTTCGAGCTGGCAGTTGTTCAGCACAATTCGGTCGCGTTTGTAGACCGTGGCGCTGCCACCTTTCGACCAGAAGACATAAATACCGTCGGTATAACGCGCGCCGGAGGCCGAGATACCCTGCTTCAGCGTCAGCAACTTATTGTCGTAAACAAAACTGGCTTCCTGGCGGGGATTATTGAGCTTCACGGTCAGCGGTTTTTCGTCGCAGCGATACTCCAGCGTATCGGTCTGCATGCGCTCAAGGAGCTGGTTATAGACGCTGCATCCTGACAGCAATAAAGGCGCGGCAATAAGAAGAACTTTTTTCATGGGCGTATTCCGAAGACTTTCCTGGTCCTGGAGGGCATGCTTGCCCTCCTGTTTCATTCCATTGTAACGACGGGACGCAGCGCTGAATTTCAGTTAACTCTGATTATGATGCGGATTCGCCGGGAAAATCGCCCCCAGCACGCTGGCTTCGCGCGCCCCGGTCACCGACGGTAAATTACCCGGCAGTCCGGCAACGGTGCGCCAGGCAAGCCAGGCGAAGGCCAGGGCTTCCATATCATCGCCACTGATGCCCGCCGCATCGGTTGTCGTCACTTCGGTACCCGGCAGCAGCCCGGCCAGACGCGCCATCACCAGCGGGTTGCGGCTTCCACCGCCGCACACCAGCAGGCGTTCGC
Source organism: Enterobacter sp. BIDMC92 (assembly GCF_001030225.1). Lineage (NCBI taxonomy): Bacteria > Pseudomonadati > Pseudomonadota > Gammaproteobacteria > Enterobacterales > Enterobacteriaceae > Enterobacter > Enterobacter sp. BIDMC92. The sequence continues at coordinate 2,053,521 of NZ_KQ087598.1, read as the reverse complement.
ATCCGCCGCTGAGCAATACCTGTTCGGAGACCGACACGGCCGTAAGCTCGGCGAGCGTCGCCTGAACATCCTGTGGTGCGAGCGCCGGGAAGGAGGTCAACTGGCGTTCAAGCCAGCCGAAGTTGAAGTATTCTCGCCCGGTGCTTTTCGGCGCCGGTAAGGCAAAATAAGGATCGCTCAACATGGATTGCAGCAGCGGGATAATCACTTTCCCCTCGCTCGCCCACTCTGCGTTTTTATCATACGGTTGTCCGCACTGCCGCCAGATCCAGGCATCCATTAACATGTTGCCCGGGCCGGTGTCGTAACCGCGAACAGGCTGCCCCGGGATCAACATCGAGAGATTGGCAATCCCGCCAATGTTGAGCACCATACGCCTTTCTGACGGATGGGCCAGTAACGCCTGGTGGAACGCGGGCACCAGCGGTGCCCCCTGGCCGCCAAGCGCAATATCACGACGGCGAAAATCCCCCACTACCGTTACACCCGTTTTCGCCACAATCTGGTTGTTATCGCCGATTTGCAAAGTGTGTGGCGCGTCTCCGCCCGGCTCGTGCCAGACCGTTTGTCCATGACACCCAATGGCTACCACATCCTGCGGACGAAGATGTTCTTTTTGCATCAAAGCCAGCACCGCATCCGCAAACAGCGCCCCCAGACGGACGTCGAGTTGTCCAAGCTGGGAGAGGGTCAGTTGCTGGCCCTGACAGATACTCAGGATATCCTCTTTCAGTGAAAGGGGGATTGGCCAGGTCAGGCTCGCCTGCTGCGCCACCATGTTTTCATCAATGGCGGCCAGAACGACATCTACCCCATCCAGACTGGTACCAGACATCACACCAATGTAGCGACCCGATTTCATGCGCTTTCCTTACGTTGCGTGGGCTAAGGTTACCCACTCAACCATAAACGGCGTTGCTTTGCCATCCGGGGATAATATTTTTTAACAATGTCAGACGGCTAACACGCGCGGATCCTGTTTATGTCTCGTTAAGTCAAATTCAAGTACAATTTTCCTATTGTTAGTGCAAAGATATGAACGATGGCCCCTTATGCCATATAATTTAGCCATAACGGATGCCCGGAATGGGGCGTTTTTGGTGAACAGGAGATTCAAATGATTTTACGTGTACTGGGCGTTTCGCTGATTGGTTTAACTCTGGCTGGCTGTGTGAACGACAGTTCACTTTCTGGCGACGTTTACAGCGCTTCTGAAGCGAAACAGGTTCAGAACGTGACTTACGGTACCGTTGTTAACGCACGTCCTGTACAGATCCAGGGTGGTGATGAAAACAACGTGATGGGCGCAATCGGCGGTGCCGTACTGGGTGGTTTCCTGGGAAATACCGTCGGCGGCGGTACTGGCCGCTCTCTGGCGACAGCCGCAGGTGCCGTTGCAGGTGGCGTGGCAGGCCAGGGCGTTCAGGGTGCGATGAATAAATCTCAGGGCGTAGAGCTGGAAATTCGTAAAGACGATGGCAGCACGATCATGGTTGTGCAGAAACAAGGCAACACCCGCTTCTCAGCAGGCCAGCGTGTTGTACTGGCCAGCAACGGTAGCCAGGTGACCGTTTCCCCACGTTAAATAAAAATGGATGTGGCCCCTGGGCCACATCCATTTACAATATATATCATTTGCGTGAATATATTTACAAATTACATTAATTCACTCTATCAATTAATCTGACCTAAATTGTTTCTGCGCAAAGTATTTATCGCATTAATTAGTTAGACTCTTCGCAATTACCTCTCCCTTACTCATGATAATTTTGTTAAAACTTATATGGTTGCGAATCGTCTTTCAGTAAAAGGTCGTTATATCTCGTTCTGTTTCGGTTGCATTATTGTCACCGGTATATTACAAACGCTATTTTCAAAACTCGTTGAATGGGTGCCTTCCTTTTCACCGCTGTTGTTCCCGACCCTCACCATTTTCTTGCTGGTGTTTCATCTTTTTATTGCCTGTTTTATGGCGATGAAATACTGGTGTGACAGGCGACGCTTATATCTGATCGCGTTTGCTTTCGCTTTCGCCGGATCGGCATCGTTGATGATCGGAACGCTGACCAGCTTTCCCGCCTGGCTGGATCTTTATCAGTTCAACGTCGTGAACTACAACGATGCGATGATTTATTACATGTTCCGTCATCTCTTAATGGCGGTATTGATTATCGTCGCGGCAATACTCTATACCACGCGCAATCACCCCCTTTCGCGGATGGCGCATATCGCTATTGTCAGTAGTGCCTTTCTCTTTACCGCCGTTATGGTGCTGCTGGCATGGATCTATTCCAGTCATTCACCATTGTTATCTATTGACCTGGTTGATAATGAAACCCGTCAGTTTATGGTGCTCTGGAGCCACTGCATTAATATTTTATTAATTGTCGTTTGGGTCGTAACATTAGCCACACTGATGTTTGTTACCCGCGTGCGTAATTTATTCTGGGTGGGAGGTAATTTTCTTTGCGTCTGCTATATCGTCACGCTTGCAATGCTGTTAGCGGGTGGGCATGCCGAAGATATCTCCTGGTATCGCGCCCGGTTATTTGAAACTATCGCCACGCTACTGATTATTTTTGTTCTGCTTTACGATGTATTCAGGCTGTATCGTGACTCGCACGTCAAGTATCAACAGTCGTATCAGAACTCGATTCGCGACCCGCTCACCCGACTTTATAATCGCAGTTATTTTTATGAATCGTTAAATCAGGCACTGGAAATCACCAAAACTAGCCGTCCTGTTTCCGTTATCGTCAGCGATCTCGATCGCTTCAAGCGTATCAACGACACCTACGGGCATCTTCAGGGCGACAAAGTTCTGCAGTTCGTCGCCAACCTGCTGATGGACTCCGTGCGCCCACAGGACATTGCCGCCCGTATCGGCGGAGAAGAGTTTGTTCTGATGCTGGCCAACACCTCATCAGAGGCGGCATACCAGGTGGCTGAACGCATCCGGTTAAAGCTCAGCAGCTTTGATAAAACCAGCAGCGGCGGTCAGCTACCGGAACCGATTACCATCAGTATGGGGGTATTTACGGCAACGTCACCGGCGATAACCGCAGAAACCTGCGTGGAAAGCGCCGACAAAGCGATGTATGAAGCGAAAGAGACGGGTCGTAATCGGGTGGTGGTTTTTAAGTAAGAAAAAGGCCTTGCGCGTGCAAGGCCTTGTTGGATGTCAGTCGCGTGACTGCAATTCATGGATGTTTTGCTCAAGGCGTGCAATGAGGCTGATGAGCATTTCCAGCTCCGCCGGTGAAACGCCTGAGAGGATTTCACCGCGGGTCTTGGTGATCACGGCTTCCATCTCAGTGATGATGGGCGCCGCTTTCTCTGTGAGTTTAATCCGCTTAGCGCGACGATCGCTGGCGCAGGTTTGTCGGGAGATCAGTCCCTTCTCTTCCAGCTGATCAAGTGTGCGCACCAGCGACGGTTGCTCAATGCCGATCGCTTTTGCCAGTTGAATTTGTGACTGATCGGGCGGCAGCTGATGAATATTGTGCAGCGTGACCCAATGCGTCTGTGTTAATTCCAGAGGTTTCAGGCGATGGTCAATCAGAGCACGCCAGACGCGTACCAACCTTGCCAGATCAGAACCTAATGGCGATTCCAATTTCATCTCCTTATAATTAGCTTGCTAAGTTATTATACTGATTTTAGAATAGTGTGCAGCATTTGTATTGCCAAAACAAATGCAATACTGCATTCATCGAACTTAAAAGTATGACTTACACTGAATTGTGATGCTTCCTCTTACTCAGACAAGCCAACGCGGCATTCTGTTCACTGCAAAGGATCTCTGCCCGTGACGTTTTTTCATCGCTCGGAGGGTTTACCCCTTCAGGACCTGATTTTCGGTGCGTCAGTCTACTTTCCTCCCCTGTTTAAAGCCGTTCTGGTGGGCTTTATGCTCTGGCTCATCGCACATCGTCTGCTTCGCGACTGGATGTACTCCGGCGAAATCTGGCATCCCATGTTGATGGATCTCTCCCTGTTTGCCCTCTCCGTATGTCTGGGCCTTGCTGTCTTGCTGGTGTGGTGACTATACCTATGAAAACGCTTAAATACTTTTCCACGCTGTTTGTTCTTGCCCTCGCGCTGGTGGCGGGCTGGTGGTTGTGGAATTTTTATATGCAGTCGCCCTGGACGCGAGACGGAAAAATTCGCGCTGAACAGGTCAGCATCACGCCTCAGGTGTCGGGGAGCATCACGACGCTGCGGGTTAAGGATAACCAGTACGTGAAAAAGGGAGAGGTGTTATTCCGGATCGACGATACCCCTTACCACATTGCCATTCTGAATGCCGAAGCGCAGCTGGCAAAAGCCCAGTCTGATCTGGCAAAAGCCAATAACGAGGCTAACCGTCGGCGGCATTTATCGCAAAATTACATCTCAGCGGAAGACTTAGACACTGCGAATATCAACGTGAAGGCCATGCAGGCGAACGTCAGGGTTGCCGAAGCCACGCTTAAACAGGCCCAGTGGGCGTTGACCCAAACGGTTATAACCGCACCCGTTGATGGATGGGTGACCAATCTTTCCGCCCGTGTGGGCAATTATGCCACCACCGGACAACCCGTTTTCGCCCTCGTCGACAGCCACTCCTTCTACGTTGTGGGCTATTTTGAAGAGACCAAACTGCGTCATATCCGCGCGGGTTCGCCTGCCACGATAACGCTTTATAGCAGCTCGCAGAAGTTACAGGGTCACGTATCCAGCATTGGCCGGGCCATTTACGATCAAAGCGTGGAAACGGATTCAGGGCTGGTACCAGACATTAAGCCAAACGTGCCGTGGGTGCGCCTGGCCCAGCGCGTACCGGTTCGCGTGGAGTTTGACCGTTTACCGCAGGACATCACGCTGGTATCCGGCACGACCTGCACTGTCTCTATCGGAAACCGTTAATGAAGCTGCCGGTTTTCGCCTGGCAAAACACGCCGTGGATGAAAGCGACACGTCCCCAGTGGCGCTACGCGCTGCGTAACGGCATTGCCATGTGTCTTGCGCTGTCCGTCGCCTACTATCTGAATCTGGATGAACCTTACTGGGCAATGACCTCTGCGGCGGTGGTCAGTTTCCCCACCGTCGGCGGGGTGATCAGCAAAAGCCTTGGCCGTATCGCAGGCAGCCTGCTGGGCGCCACTGCGGCGTTAATTATCGCAGGCCATACGCTGAACGATCCCTGGCTGTTCTTACTGAGCATGGCGGCGTGGCTGGGATGTTGCACCTGGGCCTGCGCCCATTTTACCAATAACGTCGCCTACGCGTTTCAGCTGGCAGGCTATACCGCTGCCATCATTGCCTTTCCGGTGGTAAACGTGCTCGACACCACTGAGCTGTGGGATATTGCTCAGGCACGCGTCTGCGAAGTGATTGTCGGGATCCTCAGTGGCGACTTCATGATGATGATCCTGCCCAGCACCTCCGACGGCACCGCGCTCATCACCGCGCTGAAAACCATGCACACCCGATTGCTGGAGCATGCGAGCCTGCTGTGGCAGCCGGAAACCAGCGATGATATTCGTCTCGCCCATGAAAAGGTTATTGGGCAGATCCTGACGATGAACCTGCTGCGTATTCAGGCGTTCTGGAGCCACTACCGCTTTCGCCGTCAGAACACGCTGCTAAATTATTTACTGCATCAGCAGTTACGGATGACCAGCGCGATCTCCAGCCTGCGCCGGATGCTGCTCAACTGGCCATCGCCACCAGATAACACCCGGGCCGTGATTGAAACACTACTCGCGGTCCTTGCGCGACCGGATGCAGACATCTACACGGTCGCACGGATCATCGCCCCGCTCGCTCCGGTTGATGAGTACGACTACCGCCATCGCGCCTTCTGGCAGCGTCTGAATTACTTTTGTCGGCTTTACCTGCGCAGCAGTCGCTGGATTAAGGCGGTCGAGAATGCGACTCCACTGACAGAATTCAACGTCCCCGGCAGCCCGGCCCTCGCAAGGCATACCGACTATCTGGAAGCGCTGTGGAGCGGTTTTCGCACCTTCTGTGCGCTGATGCTGGTCGGCGCGTGGAGCATCACCACGCAGTGGGAATCCGGTACGGCGGCCCTGACGCTTGCCGCCATCAGCTGTGTGCTCTACTCCGTCGCGGCCTCGCCGTTCAACTCCCTGACGCTTCTGCTGCGCACGCTGGTGCTGCTGTCCTTGTTCAGTTTTGTGGTGAAATTTGGCCTGATGGTGCAGGTAAGCGATCTGTGGCAGTTCCTGCTGTTCCTGTTCCCATTGTTAACGACCATGCAGCTTATGAAGCTGCAAATGCCAAAACTGGCCGGTCTCTGGGGACAGCTGATTGTCTTTATGGGATCGTTTATCTCGGTCACGAATCCGCCGGTTTATGATTACGCCGACTTTCTTAATGACAATCTGGCGAAGATCCTGGGCGTGGGGCTGGCCTGGCTGGCATTCGCCGTGTTGCGTCCCGGCTCCGATGCACGCAAGAGCCGCCGGCACATCCGGGAGCTACGCCGGGGCTTTGTCGACCAGCTCAGCCGTAAACCGCATCTGCGTGAAAGTGAGTATGAATCGCTGGTTTATCACCACGTCAGCCAGCTGAATAACAGCCAGGATGCGCTTTCCCGACGCTGGCTGTTGCGCTGGGGCGTGGTGCTGTTGAACTGTTCACACGTGGTCTGGCAGCTTCGGGCATGGGAAACGCGTTCCGATCCACTGTCGCAGGTTCGTGATGTGTGCATCTCCCTGCTGCGCGATGTCATGAGTGAACGCGGGGTCCAGCAGCGGCCGCTGGAAGCCACGCTGAATGAACTGCAGCGGATCTGCGATACCCTGGCGCGACATCACCTCCCCGCAGCCCGTGATTTGGCCTCAATAATCTGGCGGCTGCACTGCTCGCTGTCACAACTGGAACAGGCACCGCCACCAGGCACAATTGGGGATCAGATCACCCCGCAGGCATAGCGTGCCCCACCGCCGCCAAGCGGTTTAGGCTGATCGGACATATTGTCGCCGCCGACGTGGATCATCAGCGCTTTGCCTTTCACCTCATCCAGCTTTTTCAGACGCGGGGCGACAACGGGCTCTGTGGCTTTACCGTCGTTATTCACCACCAGCACGGGCAAATCGCCCAGATGTCCCATACCTTCCGGGCCTTCATGCTTGCCAGAGTGCTGCGGGTCAAGGTGGCCGCCTGCCGCTTCCGCCGCCGACGGTTTCCCCTCTTTTAACGCGGGCTGACAGCTGCCTTTGGCATGAACATGAAAACCATGTTCGCCGGGAGGGAGTGGTTTAAGGTTCGGGGCGAACTCCAGTCCTTTATCGGTTTCAGTGATTTTCACCGTTCCGATGGACTGACCCACACCCTGAGAGGTGACGAGATTCATTTCCACTTCGTCGCTGGCTGCCTGCGCCCCTGCGCAAACAACCAGCGTGACCAGTGCCAGAGCAAAACGCTTCATATGACCTCCGCTGGTTATTTTTTGCCCCTTAAGTGTATACCAGAGGCAAAGATTTCACCGGAAAGTCAGCTTCTGGCGGATTAAGGCACGTCGTAACCCAGCGCGGCCTTGCGTATGCGGAACCACTGCTGACGGGTCATCTGCAGCGCTTCCGCCCCCAGCGCAGCACGCACGCGCTCGATTTTGCCGGAACCAATGATTGGCAGTGGTTTTGACGGTAGACGCAAGATCCACGCGTAAACCACCTGTTCAATGCTCCCGGCGTTCAGTTCGCGGGCGACAGTTTCCAGCTCGTTGCGCAGCGGCTGGAATTCATCATCATTGAACAGGCGCCCGCCCCCCAGGCACGACCAGGCCATCGGGCGAATGCGCAGCTGCTGGAGCTGATCGAGCGTCCCGTCCAGCAGCAGCGGCTGGTGTACCGGGGAGATCTCAACCTGGTTGGTGGCCAGGGTAAACGGCAGGCGAGACTGAAGCAGTGCAAACTGCGCCGGGGTAAAGTTTGAGACGCCGAAGTGACGCACTTTGCCGCTCTGATGCAGGTTCAGGAAGGCTTCTGCCACCTCATCGGCATCCATAAGCGGGTCCGGGCGGTGAATGAGCAGCAGGTCGATGCGATCGGTTGCCAGGTTGACCAGCGACTGCTCAGCGCTCTTGATAATGTGCGCGCTGTCGGTGATGTAATGCCCAAGGGCGTGTTCCGGTTTCGCCGTGGTGGCAATCCCACACTTCGTGACGATCTCCATGCGATCCCGGAGTGCGGGTACCAGCTTAAGCGCCTCGCCAAACGCGGCTTCACACTGGTAGCCACCGTAAATATCCGCATGATCGACCGTGGTGACGCCCAGATCGATATGCTCTTCAATAAAGCTCGCCAGCTGGAGGGGGGACATATTCCAGTCCATCAGGCGCCAGTAGCCCATCACAAAACGGGAGAATTCTGGCCCCTGGGGGGCAAGGGTAATTCGCTGAACCATAACATTTTCCTCAAGGATGTAATGTCATGAGTATACGCAATTACCGTGTTAAAAAAGTGAAGGTTGCTGGGGTTCTTCGGTCTCAGCGGCTTTGTTTGCGCGTATTTTGCGCAGAAGACGCTGTCGACAAAGTCGCAGCACCTCCTGCTTTTGCGTGTCGCTGAAGTTTTGCCAGTTAAAACGTTCATCACGGGTGCGCATGCACCCGCGGCAATATCCGCGTTCATCTACCTGACAAATCCCCCGGCACGGGCTCTGGATAGGGAAAAACTCCAGTTGCTCTGCCACACTCACCTCCGTAATACCGCTCTCATCTACAGTGAAGACGTTAAACACGCCACGTGCAAGCGCTTTACCACAGATTTGTGGCATTAAGGTTTCACTAATCTTCACTCTCTATACTCGCCCCATCATGACAATGACAGGTTTCCCGTTCGATGTGGTTAATGAAAAAGTTACAATGTAACGACATAAAATTTACTCTGGGCTGTGCACTCTTCTTTACGCTGATTAATGGGCTGTTTATCCAGCGCAGCTGGGCGATTATCGCCCCTGCTCATCTGCATGACGTTCTCTTTGCCGCGTCCGTACCGCTGGTGCTGTTTTGCGGCTGGGTGATTGTCTTTAGCCTGCTCAATATTCCGTTTATCCGTAAGCCGCTGCTGATCGTGTTAACGATGGGTTGTGCGGCAGCGACCTATTTCATGTACACCTACGGCGCGGTGATCGATCAGAACATGATTGTGAACGTGTTCGAAACCAACTCTCAGGAAGCCACCGCGCTGGTCACGCCGCAAATGATTTTGTGGATTGTCATTGCCGGCCTCGTTCCTTCCGTGGTGCTGGCGTTGACCCGCATTCATACCGGGAAATGGTGGTATGCTCTGCTGACACGCGTTGCCGCACTGCTCGGCGCCCTGCTGGTCATTATTCTGGTTGCCGCGGTGTTTTATAAAGATTACGCGTCGCTGTTTCGCAATAACAAAAGCATCGTCAAAATGGTGACCCCGGCGAACTATGTCAGCGCCATGGTGAAGTACAGCAAAATGCGCTGGTTTGCAGGCGATCAAACGCTGGTGCGGATTGGCGAAGATGCGCATAAGGGCCCACTGATTGCAGGCCAACAGAAGAAAACGGTTCTGGTGCTGGTCGTCGGCGAGGCTTCTCGCGCGGCGAACTACTCCCTGAACGGTTACGGACGTGAAACCAATCCGGAGCTGAAAAAGCAGGATATCATTAACTTCCCGCAGGCCACCTCCTGCGGCACTGAAACCGCCGTTTCCGTTCCCTGCATGTTCTCCGGCATGACGCGCAGCAAATACGATGCCGACCTCGCGCATCATCAGGAAGGGCTGCTCGACGTGCTTAAACATGCGGGTATTAACCTGCTGTGGCGCGACAACGACGGCGGCTGTAAAGGTGCCTGCGATCGCGTGCCCCATACCGACATGACGCAATGGAAGCTGGATCAGTTCTGTAAAGACAAATCCTGCCTCGACGATGTCAATTTCTACCGTCTGGACAACGTGCTGGACGGCCTGAAGCAGGACACGGTGCTGGTTATCCATCTGATGGGCAGCCACGGCCCGGCGTACTACCGCCGCTATCCGGATAATTTCCGTAAGTTCACCCCTACCTGCGACACCAATGAAATTCAGGATTGCGATCACCAGGCGCTGATGAACACCTATGACAACACCATTCTGTATACCGACAGCGTGGTCAGCAAAACCGTCGATGCGCTGAAAGCGCGCCAGGGGAGCATGAACACTGCGCTGATCTACCTCTCGGATCACGGGGAATCCCTGGGTGAAAGCGGTATTTATCTGCACGGTACACCGTATATGCTGGCACCGGAGCAGCAAACGCACATTCCGTTTATGTTCTGGCTTTCCCCGGACTATGCGAAGAACTTTGGCATTAACGAACAGTGTTTACGTGACCATGCAGCAAAAAATGCGGTTTCCCAGGACAATTTGTTCTCAACCGTACTGGGTATGATGGACGTGAAATCAAAGGTTTATCAACAGCAGCTGGATATTTTGAACGCATGTCGGCAGTAAACCCGCTTGCATTAGACCGAACGGTCTATTAGAGTGCGCTCATGAGCAGACATACTGAACACGATACCCGCGAACATTTACTGGCCACCGGCGAGCGACTTTGTATGCATCGCGGGTTTACCGGGATGGGGTTGAGCGAGCTGTTAAAAACCGCTGAGGTACCGAAAGGGTCGTTTTATCACTACTTTCGGTCCAAAGAGGCCTTTGGCGTGGCGATGCTTGAGCGTCATTACGCGGGCTACCACCAGCGCCTGGCAACCCACTTTGCCTCGGGCGAAGGTAACTATCGCGATCGTGTTCTGAACTACTATCAGGAAACGCTGAACCAGTTCTGTCAGCAGGGCATTATCAGCGGATGTCTGACGGTAAAACTGTCTGCCGAAGTGTGCGATCTCTCTGAAGATATGCGCGCGGCGATGGATAAAGGGGCCAGCGGCGTGATCGCCCTGCTGGCCCAGGCGCTGGAAAAAGGCCGTAATGAGAAAACGCTGGCCTTTTCCGGCGAGCCTCTCACCCAGGCGCAGGTGTTATACGCGCTCTGGTTAGGGGCTAACCTGCAGGCAAAAATTTCGCGCAGTGCCGTGCCGCTGGAAAGCGCCCTGGCACATGTGAAAAGCAGCATTACTGCGCCTGGCATTTAACGGGCGTTTTTATTTATTTCATTACTAGTCGACTGGTCTACTCAGGAGTCTCTATGTCAGCTGAAAAACTGTTTACCCCCTTAAAAGTGGGTGCTGTTACGGCGCCAAACCGCGTGTTCATGGCTCCGCTTACCCGTCTGCGCAGTATTGAGCCGGGTGATATCCCCACGCCACTGATGGGTGAATACTATCGTCAGCGCGCAAGCTCTGGCCTGATCATCACCGAAGCCACGCAGATTTCTGCTCAGGCCAAAGGTTATGCCGGTGCGCCAGGGCTTCACAGCCCGGAACAGATCGCGGCATGGCAGAAAATCACCGCGGGCGTTCACGCTGAAGAAGGGCGCATTGCGGTTCAGCTGTGGCATACCGGCCGTATCTCCCATAGCAGCATCCAGCCTGGCGGACAGGCGCCGGTCTCCGCGTCGGCCCTGAGCGCCAATACCCGGACCTCCCTGCGTGATGAAAACGGTAATGCGATCCGTGTGGATACCTCAATGCCACGCGCCCTTGAGCTGGAGGAGATCCCGGGCATCGTGAACGACTTCCGTCAGGCGGTGGCCAACGCGCGTGAAGCGGGTTTTGACCTGATTGAACTGCACTCCGCCCATGGCTATCTGCTGCACCAGTTCCTGTCACCGTCTTCTAACCACCGCACCGACCAGTACGGCGGCAGCGTTGAAAATCGTGCCCGTCTGGTACTGGAAGTAGTGGATGCGGTATGTAAAGAGTGGAGCCCGGACCGTATCGGGATCCGTGTCTCCCCAATCGGTTCTTTCCAGAACGTTGATAACGGCCCGAATGAAGAAGCCGACGCGCTCTATCTGATTGAAGAGCTGGCGAAACGCGGTATAGCTTACCTGCACATGTCCGAACCGGACTGGGCCGGCGGTAAGCCTTACACTGAAGCCTTCCGCCAGAAAGTGCGCGAACGCTTCCACGGTGTGATCATCGGTGCAGGGGCCTATACGCCTGAGAAAGCCGAAGATCTGATCAATAAAGGTCTGATCGATGCCGTCGCGTTTGGTCGCGATTACATTGCCAACCCGGATCTGGTTGCCCGTCTGCAGCAGAAAGCAGCACTCAACCCGCAGCGCCCGGAAAGCTTCTACGGCGGCGGCGCGGAAGGCTACACCGACTACCCTTCCCTGTAATCTCACCATTGTTGATTGATAGCGGCGACCTTTCGCCGCTATACTAAAACATCGTTTCTGTTCAAAAAAAACAGTCTATTCCACAGGTTAATGAGGAAATTATGCGCCTACTTCACACCATGCTGCGCGTTGGCGATCTGCAACGTTCTATTGATTTCTACACTAACGTACTGGGTATGAAACTGCTGCGCACCAGCGAAAACCCGGAATACAAATACTCGCTGGCGTTTGTGGGTTACGGCCCGGAAACGGATGAAGCGGTTATCGAACTGACCTATAACTGGGGCGTAGACAGCTATGAGCTGGGCACGGCCTATGGTCATATCGCACTGGAAGTGGACAACGCGGCCGAAGCCTGTGAACGCATTCGCAGCAACGGCGGTAACGTCACGCGCGAAGCGGGCCCGGTAAAAGGCGGCACCACCGTGATTGCGTTTGTGGAAGATCCGGACGGTTACAAAATCGAGCTGATTGAAGCCAAAGACGCCGGTCGCGGTCTGGGCAACTGATCCCTCAGGGCGCAACATGCGCCCGTAGTTTTACTGCATCCCCTGCCAAAATTTGCCATAATGCGCACTGCTTTTTTCCCCATGTAAGAGACCCTGATGTCCGATAACGCTCAATTTAGCGGTCTGTGCGACCGTTTTCGTGGTTTTTATCCCGTTGTCATTGATGTAGAAACAGCCGGATTTAACGCTAAAACCGATGCGCTGCTCGAGATTGCCGCCATCACGCTGAAGATGGATGAACAGGGCTGGCTTACACCAGACACCACGCTGCATTTCCACGTAGAGCCTTTCGAAGGGGCAAATTTACAGCCGGAAGCACTGGCGTTTAACGGTATCGATCCGCATAACCCATTGCGCGGTGCCGTCAGTGAATATGATGCGCTGCACGCCATATTCAAAATGGTGCGTAAAGGCATGAAAGAGAGCAACTGCAGCCGCGCCATCATGGTGGCGCACAACGCCACCTTCGATCACAGCTTTACCATGGCCGCCGCGGAACGTGCTTCGCTCAAACGAAACCCTTTCCATCCCTTTGTGACCTTCGACACCGCCGCACTGAGCGGCCTGGCGTTGGGACAAACGGTGTTATCAAAGGCCTGTATCACGGCAGGTATAGCATTTGACGGCACGCAGGCCCATTCCGCTCTGTATGACACGGAGCGCACCGCAGAATTGTTCTGTGAGATCGTCAACCGCTGGAAGCGTTTGGGCGGCTGGCCGCTGCCGATGGGCGACAGCGAAGAATAAAAAAAAGCGACCTCTTAAGGTCGCTTTTTTATTTGCGCAGAAAATTACTCCGCGTCAGGCTCTTCAGTTTTGTACTTAGCCGCCGTCTCTTTGATCAGCTGCTGCAGTTCGCCGCGCTGATACATTTCGATCAGGATATCGCAACCGCCAACCAGTTCACCATCTACCCACAGCTGCGGGAAAGTCGGCCAGTTAGCGTATTTTGGCAGCTCAGCGCGGATGTCCGGGTTCTGCAGGATATCAACGTAAGCAAAACGCTCACCACAGGCGGACAGCGCCTGAACCGCTTGCGCGGAGAAGCCGCAGCTTGGCAGCTTCGGAGAACCTTTCATATACAGCAGAATCGGGTTTTCAGCGATCTGGCGCTGGATTTTTTCAATAGTGGTGCTCATGTCTTGCTTCCTTAAACTTCTGTTACGGCATTCGTCTGACATTGTAGCGGGTCAGACTGGCATCGGAAAATAACATTTTTGTCACGTTTATATATTCTACCCTGAGTCACGAAAAGTTGCATTGCAAATGGTGTTTACCCCTTCGGCTGTCAGGGTTTTGCTTAGGGGACGGACAAATGTGCGACAGAACGATGAATTTTTTTGCACTTGCTAACGAAACAGGCCTGGAGAGTGAAAAATGCTATTAACATTCTCTGTTTTTATGGATTAGAATCGACGGGCTTTGTAAATCACACGCGGGTATTATTGATGACCTGCATATATCAGGGGACTGCCCAGTGGCGCGGATAAATAAAATCTCGATCACGCTCTGTGCTTTACTGTTTACATCACTCACTTTCACGCCAGTGGCAAACGCCTCTCAACAGGCGCGGCATTCTGCTGTACAAAAAAACCATCTGGTGAAAACCACAGAACGTAAGAAAAAAACCACCGCTAAGAACGACAAGAAAAAAACACCGACTCACACGAAACAGACCGCTTCCAGCAAGACGAAAACAACCTCTTCCCGCACTGCCCGCACCCCCCGCACCGCCAAAAGTAAAGCCTCACAGACCGCCGCTAACCTCGTGACTGAAAAGTGCATCACGCGTAAAGGCCACAAAGCGAAATGTACAAAGGTCACGAAATTAGCGGAAGTGCATAAAGTGCGTGTTCAGAAAGCGCAAAAAACCGCAATGAACAAACTGATGGGTCAAATTGGCAAACCTTATCGCTGGGGTGGCACGTCGCCACGTACCGGTTTTGACTGCAGCGGCCTCGTCTATTACGCCTATAAAGATCTGGTCAAGTTCCGTATTCCCCGTACCGCCAATGAGATGTACCACCTGCGCGATGCCTCCCCGGTTAACCGTGGTGAGCTGGAAAACGGCGATCTGGTGTTCTTCCGCACTCAGGGCCGCGGCACCGCTGACCACGTCGGTGTTTATGTTGGCAACGGCAAATTCATCCAGTCGCCGCGTAGTGGCCAGGATATTCAGATCACCTCTCTCAGTGAAGACTACTGGGTTCGCCACTACGTCGGCGCCCGTCGCGTCATGACGCCGAAAACCATTCGCTAACCCCTGCCCTGCCACATCTGTGGCAGGGTAAGTTCCTCTTTTGCATAGCCTTTCAATTTGCTATCCTGTCCCTGTTGTCTGTGTGGTTATTGGCAACGCAAAATACAATAAGGAGAGAAGCAATGTCGTTCGAATTACCTGCACTACCGTATGCAAAAGACGCCCTGGCACCGCACATTTCTGCGGAAACCCTGGAATATCACTACGGCAAACATCACCAGACCTACGTCACCAACCTGAACAATCTGATCAAGGGCACCGAATACGAAGGCAAAACGCTGGAGGAGATTGTCCGCAGCTCAGAGGGTGGCGTATTTAACAACGCGGCCCAGGTGTGGAACCACACCTTCTACTGGCACTGCCTGGCGCCGAATGCTGGTGGCGAACCCGCTGGTGAACTGGCAGCCGCCATTAACGCCGCTTTCGGCAGCTTTGCAGATTTCAAAGCGAAGTTCACCGATGCCGCCATCAAGAACTTCGGCTCTGGCTGGACGTGGCTGGTCAAAGAGGCTGATGGCAAACTGGCTATCGTTTCCACCTCTAACGCGGGCACTCCGCTGACCACCAGCGCTAAACCGCTGATGACCGTGGACGTCTGGGAACACGCTTACTACATTGATTACCGTAACGCGCGTCCGAACTACCTGGAGCACTTCTGGGCACTGGTTAACTGGGAGTTTGTGGCGAAGAACTTCGCCGCGTAAGCAAGACGCAGAAGGGGCTCCCCTTCTGCGTTTTTTATTTACTCTGCAGCGCAGGCTGCTTCTGGCTGTTTACGACCCGACATCATTACCAGCAGCAGGCCGAGCGCGGCAATAATCGCCCCCATCACCGGCACAAAGCTGTAGCCCAGACCACCCGAAATCACCGCCCCTCCGGCTGCCGCCCCCAGCGCATTGCCCAGGTTGAAGGCACCAATATTGACTGAGGATGAAAGGCCCGGCGCTTCATGGGCGACGCGCATCACGCGCATCTGCAGCGGTGGTACCACGGCAAAGGTGGCAGCGCCCCAGACGACCATCGCAACGGCCGCCCCAAACTCATTACGTGCCAGCCACGGAATAGCAATCATGATGACGATCAGCAGGGTTAAGAAGCCCTTCAGCGTCCCGCTCACGGAACGGTCGGCAAATTTACCACCCAGATAGTTGCCAATCGAGAAGCCCACGCCAATCAGTACCAGCATTGCGGTAATAAAGAGTGGCGTCGCGTGGGTGATGTCATGCAGCACCGGTGAAATATAGGTGTAGAGGGTAAACATCGCGCCTGCCCCCAGCACGGTGGTCAACAGTGCGGAAAGCACCTGCGGGCGCATCAACACCGACAGCTCCCTGCGCACGTCAGGACGTTCACCGGCACTGCCTTTTGGCAGAGAGAAGAATAACGCCACCATCGCGACCACGCCCAGCCCGGCCGTCGCCAGGAACGACATTCGCCAGCCAATCACTTCACCCAGCCAGGTAGCCGCAGGAACGCCGCCAATGTTGGCAATCGTTAGCCCCATAAACATGGTGGCTACGGCGCTCGCCTGCTTATGTTTTGGCACCACGCTTGCCGCTACAACTGACCCCAGCCCAAAGAAGGCGCCGTGGTTAAGGCTGGTCAGAATGCGTGACAGCATCAGGGTGGTGTAGTCCGGAGAAATGGCGGAAAGCACGTTACCGAGGGTAAAGATCGCCATCAGGAAAATCAGCGCATTGCGACGCGCGCGGTGTGAAAGCAGCAGCGTCATCAGCGGGGCGCCTACCATCACGCCGATGGCATAGGCGCTGATTAACATGCCTGCCGCAGGGATCGAGACGTCCACGCCGCGGGCGATAACAGGCAGTAACCCCATCGGGGAGAATTCAGTGGTGCCAATCCCAAAAGCGCCAATCGCCAGGGCCAGCAGGGGAAAATTGATTTTCATGCGTCAACTCCGGATGCCGTGTCATGTGGTGACACAGAACAAAGAAGCGCAAAGCATGACATCAATCACAAAAAATGAGAAGTTAACAAAATGGCAAAAGATTTTTGCCGTAGATGTAACAATCTGGAACAGCCGCAGGGAGCGTGCGCTCCCTGCGCGTAAATCAGTGCAGCGCCGCCGTCAGGCCTGCGGCAACAATCAGCGCCAGCACAATAAGGGTGGTGAACAGCGAAAACTTCAGATCGGCACTCATCAATTTTTCTCCTTTTAATCCCCCCACGAAAAGTGAGCCTGCTCATTTTTGCACAGTTTACGTCAAAAATCTTCCTGGATTTAAACTGATAACCACTTTACCTCTTCCCCTTTTCATCAAGATAGGACAAAATTCCACGCTAAATTTATTAGCGTACCGGCCATTGACCCCCTCCTGACGTCCCGTGTCGTTTTCCCGGCGTGCCGCAATTCAAGATTGCGTGATAAGGGTGAGAGAAGGCAAACGTTTACCTTCAAGTTTTTCAGGAGTTTAGGATATGGTCTGGAGTGACATTTAATGGCAACAATTAAAGACGTAGCAAAACGCGCAAACGTTTCCACTACAACCGTATCACATGTAATTAACAAAACCCGCTTTGTGGCGGAAGAGACGCGCAACGCCGTCTGGGCGGCAATCAAAGAGCTGCACTACTCACCCAGTGCGGTTGCGCGTAGCCTCAAGGTGAATCACACCAAGTCCATTGGCTTGCTGGCCACCAGCAGTGAAGCGGCCTATTTTGCCGAGATCATCGAGGCGGTAGAGAAAAACTGCTTCCAGAAAGGCTATACCCTGATTCTGGGCAACGCGTGGAATAGCATTGAAAAACAGCGCGCCTACCTGTCGATGATGGCGCAAAAGCGCGTGGATGGCCTGCTGGTAATGTGTTCCGAATACCCGGAATCCGTGCTGTCGATGCTGGAAGAGTATCGCCATATCCCCATGGTGGTGATGGACTGGGGTGAAGCGCGAGCGGATTTCACCGATTCCGTCATCGATAACGCCTTTGAAGGCGGCTATATGGCCGGTCGTTACCTGATCGAGCGCGGTCACCGTGAGATTGGCGTGATCCCGGGGCCTCTGGAGCGTAACACCGGCGCGGGCCGTCTGGCCGGTTTTATGAAAGCGATGGAAGAAGCGCTGATCACCGTACCGGAAAACTGGATCGTACAGGGAGACTTTGAGCCGGAATCAGGCTACCGCGCGATGCAGCAGATTGTCTCCCAGCAGCACCGCCCAACCGCTGTTTTCTGCGGGGGTGACATCATGGCGATGGGCGCGCTCTGCGCAGCCGATGAGCTGGGTCTGCGCGTACCGCAGGATATTTCGGTGATCGGGTATGACAACGTGCGTAACGCGCGCTTCTTTACCCCCGCGCTGACCACCATTCACCAGCCGAAAGATTCACTGGGTGAAACGGCTTTCAATATGCTGTTGGACAGGATCGTCAACAAGCGCGAAGAGTCGCAGTCCATTGAAGTTCATCCGCGTCTTATCGAACGCCGTTCCGTTGCGGATGGTCCGTTCCGCGACTACCGTCGTTAATTTTGTACGGGGCCAGCTATGCTGGCTCCCGTAACCATTCCCGGTTTAGCGTTTCGCTGTCTCCCAGATAATCCAGCAGCCAGGCCATGGCGGGCGAGATGTCATTTTGTTGCCAGGTGAGGCAGCAGGCCGCATCCGGGAAGGGATTCTCCAGCGTCAGTTCAACCCATTCTCCGGTATCAATTCTGGGACGCGCAAAATGAGCGGGCACCATCGCGACGCACAGCCCGGCACTGAGGCACGTTGCTGACGATTCCCAGTCAGGCGCCACCACGCGCCGCTGGTTATCCAGCAGCCAGGTGATGCGCTTGGGTAATGAACGGGAGGTATCCTCCAGCACCAGCGATGGCCAGTTGCGCAGCGTATCGTCGCTCAGCCGTCCTTCCAGCGCCGCCAGGGGGTGATCGCTGGCCACCACGCATTTCCAGCTCAGCATCCCCATATCACGAAAGGCGTAACGCCCCCCGACCGGGATCGCCTGTGTGGCCCCAATCGCCATCTCCACCCTGCCGTCCGCCAGCGCATCCCAGACGCCGTTGAATACCTCTTGTGAGACCCGCAGTTCGACATCGGAAAAATGTCGATAGAAATCCACGATCATCTGCCGGGTGCGCTCCGGCTTAACGATATTGTCCACCGCAATGGAAAGATGACCCCGCCAGCCGTTTGCGATCTGCTGGCACTGTTCGCGGGTGATCTGCATTTTTTTGATAACAGAACGCCCTTCCTTCAAAAACCACGCCCCTGCGGGCGTTAATTCCACATCGCGATGGCGCCGTTCAAACAGTGGAACCGCCAGCCACTCCTCAAGCTGACGCACCGTGTAGCTGATAGCCGACGGGACGCGGTGCAGCTCCTGCGCCGCACCGCTAAAGCTGCCGTTACGCGCGACAGCATCGACCACTTCAAGAGAATAATCTGACCACATTTTCTGCCTGCAAAAAATTTGAATGCACCCGCCAAATATTAGCGTTTCACAAGCGGCTTTGCACTACATACACTCAGCGCCAACGTACACCTGCCTCCTTCAGGAGAAGAAAATAATGCAACCCAGGAAAGGTTTTTTAGTCTGGCTTGGCGGCTTAAGCGTGCTGGGCTTTTTGGCCACCGATATGTACCTGCCGGCTTTTGCCGCGATGCAGGAAGATTTGCAAACCCCTGCCGCGGCCATCAGCGCCAGCCTGAGTTTGTTCCTCGCCGGTTTTGCTTTCGCACAGCTGCTCTGGGGACCGCTCTCGGATCGCTTTGGTCGTAAACCGGTATTACTGCTGGGCCTGGCGATTTTTGCCGTGGGCTGTCTGGGGATGCTCTGGGTCCGCGATGCCACCTGGCTGCTGGTGCTGCGCTTTATTCAGGCTGTGGGGGTCTGTGCCGCAGCCGTAACCTGGCAGGCGCTGGTCACCGACTACTATCCGGCTAACCGCACAAACCGTATTTTCGCCACCATTATGCCGCTGGTGGGGCTCTCACCTGCCCTCGCGCCGCTGCTGGGCAGCTGGATCCTTGCGCACTTTGACTGGCAGGCCATTTTTGCCACGCTGTTTGCCATCACGCTGGTGCTGATGTTGCCGGCGTTCGCCCTCAAGCCTGCGCACAAAAAAGACGTACATGTTGACGCAAAGCCGATCACCTTCACCACCCTGCTGAGCGCCAAAGCGTATCGCGGTAATGTCCTGATCTATGCCGCCTGCTCGGCCAGCTTCTTCGCATGGCTCACCGGGTCGCCGTTTATTCTGCATGATATGGGCTACAGCCCGGCGGCTATCGGGCTGAGCTATGTTCCGCAAACCATCGCGTTCCTGGTGGGCGGGTACGGCTGCCGCGCGGCGCTGCAAAAATGGGAAGGTCAGCAGATGCTGCCATGGCTGCTGGTGCTGTATGCGTTGAGCGTCATTGGCACCTGGGCCGTTGGGTTTATTCCGGGTGCGGGCCTGGCAGAAATTTTGATGCCTTTCTGTGTCATGGCCATCGCGAACGGGGCCATCTACCCGATTGTTGTGGCGCAGGCGCTCCGTCCCTTCCCACAGGCGACCGGTCGCGCCGCCGCGCTGCAGAACACCCTGCAACTGGGGCTGTGCTTCCTGGCAAGCCTGGTCGTCTCTGCGCTGATTGCCACGCCGCTGCTGACGACCACCAGCGTGATGCTGGTAACCGTTGCGCTGGCAGTGATGGGCTATCGTATGCAGGCCTCCGCCCAGCGTGAGCAGGATAACGGCGCTGGAGTGGAAACCTCACATGCCTGATTGCGCCGGATATCATGTTAATTTTCAGTAATTAGGTTGCTAACAATTTTCTGTTGAATCACCAAATTTTGAGGCCTATACTAAATTTGGTTCGATAAATACGATAATTATTATGCGTTAACGGGAGCCGGAGTGCTCCCGTTTTACCATGGAAGGCATTTCGGCAAGGGTTATCTCCCTTCCTCTGTTCTACGTCGGATACTAGCCTCGCGGTATTTACCGTGAGATTTCTCACAAACCAAAAAAAGCGTCTACGCTGTTTGAAGGTTCTGATCACATCAGGGTGATGGAGAAGCTATGAGTTCATCGTGTATAGAAGAAGTCAGCGTTCCGGACGACAACTGGTCCCGGATCGTCAGTGAACTGTTGGGTCGTGCAGGCATCACTATTAACGGATCTTCGCCATCCGATCCCCAGGTCAAACATCCCGACTTTTTTAAACGCGTATTGCGCGAGGGATCGTTAGGGCTGGGAGAAAGTTATATGGACGGCTGGTGGGAGTGTGAACGGCTGGATATCTTTTTCGCCAGCGTGTTGCGCGCTGGTCTGGAAAATCAACTTCCCCGCAATCTCAAAGACACCCTGCGTGTTGCCTCTGCCCGACTGTTTAATCTGCAAAGTAAAAAACGCGCATGGATCGTCGGCAAAGAGCATTACGATCTGGGCAACGACCTGTTCAGCCGTATGCTGGACCCTTTCATGCAATACTCCTGCGCCTACTGGAAAGAGGCAACGACGCTTGAAGAGGCTCAGCAGGCCAAGCTGCGTCTGATCAGCGAGAAGCTTCAGTTACAGCCCGGTATGCGCGTATTGGATATCGGCTGCGGCTGGGGTGGGCTGGCCTGGTTTATGGCGAAACACTATGGCGTCAGCGTGGTGGGCGTGACGATTTCGGCCGAGCAGCAAAAAATGGCCCGGGAACGCTGCCAGGGGCTCGATGTGGATATCCGCCTGCAGGATTACCGTGACCTGAACGAACAATTTGACCGGATCGTCTCCGTGGGCATGTTCGAGCACGTAGGACCGAAAAACTACGACACCTATTTTGAGGTGGTGGACCGTAATTTACGACCGGACGGACTCTTCCTGCTGCATACCATCGGCTCTAAGCGGACCGACAATAACGTTGACCCGTGGATCAACAAGTACATCTTTCCGAATGGCTGTTTACCCTCCGTTCGCCAGATTGCCAACGCCAGTGAATCCCATTTCGTGATGGAAGACTGGCACAACTTTGGCGCGGATTACGACACCACGTTGATGGCGTGGCATGAACGTTTCCAGCAAGCGTGGCCGGAGATTGCGGACAACTATTCTGAACGATTCAAACGGATGTTTAGCTATTATCTGAATGCCTGCGCGGGCGCGTTTCGCGCACGGGATATTCAGCTCTGGCAGGTTGTCTTCAGCCGTGGCATTGAACACGGATTACGTGTCGCACGCTAAAAAATAACCCCGGACAGCCGGGGTTATTTTTTATTCTTCTTCCGCCGCCTTTATTATTGCGGCTTCTTTTGCCGCCAGTACACGCTCAACCGTATCGACCACCGCCTGGGTTTGCGGATCGATTTCAATATTCACGCGCTGTCCCAGCTTTTTCGCCCCAAGCGTGGTGCGCTGCAGCGTTTCAGGAATTAAATGCACACAAAAACGCGTTGGCGTCACTTCACCCACCGTCAGACTAATCCCATCAATGCCAATAAATCCTTTATAGAGTATGTATTTCATTAATGACGGATCCTGCATTTTAAACCAGATTTGACGGTTATTTTCCGAGGTTACGATTTTCGCCACTTCAGCGGTGGTCATGATATGTCCCGACATCAGATGGCCGCCAATCTCATCGCTGAACTTCGCCGCCCGCTCAACGTTGACGGTATCTCCCACCACCAGCTCGCCCAGGTTGGTGATGCGCAGCGTCTCTTTCATTAAATCAAAGCTGATCTGGTTGCCGTTAATTTCGGTCACGGTCAGACAACAGCCGTTATGGGCAATCGAGGCGCCGGTTTCGATGCCCTCAAGCATATATTCCGGCAGCTCAACAACATGAGTACGGAAATTCGGTTTTTCATCAATGGACACCACTTTGGCGATGCCCTGCACAATACCAGTAAACATGCTTACAACTCCTGTTTTTTCCGGACGGTGGTGACACCGTTTTAATCCCACCACAATAACAGTTGGAAAAACAGGTTGCCAGCGGAGCGCATTTTCTGGCGATTTTTTCACTAGATAAATAGCTAAAGCCCGCTACAATAGCTGGCACCCCCCTGCATTTTCTTTTTGCTGCCCGTTTCGGCGGCTTTTTTAGTCTCTCAAATAACTACAAAATAAAGGTGTTCACGTGCAGAAGTACATGAATGAAGCGCGCCAGTTATTGGCACTGGCTATACCAGTGATCATCGCGCAAGTGGCCCAGACCGCAATGGGATTTGTGGATACGGTAATGGCAGGTGGTTACAGCGCCACCGACATGGCGGCCGTTGCCATCGGCACGTCAATCTGGCTCCCGGCCATCCTGTTCGGCCACGGTCTGCTGCTCGCGCTCACGCCGGTTATCGCTCAGCTCAATGGCTCGGGCCGTCGCGAACGCATTGCCCATCAGGTCCGCCAGGGCTTCTGGCTGGCAGGGTTTGTCTCGGTGCTGATTATGGTCGTGCTCTGGAACGCGGGCCATATCATCCGCGCGATGCATAATATTGACCCGGCACTGGCTGATAAAGCCGTAGGCTATCTGCGCGCCCTGCTCTGGGGCACGCCAGGATATCTCTTTTTCCAGGTAGCGCGTAACCAGTGTGAAGGTCTGGCGAAAACCAAACCCGGCATGGTGATGGGCTTTATTGGGTTGCTGGTCAATATTCCGGTTAACTATGTCTTTATTTATGGTCATTTCGGGATGCCGGAGTTGGGCGGTGTCGGCTGCGGCGTGGCAACAGCTGCCGTTTACTGGGTGATGTTCTTGTCGATGCTCACCTTTGTAAAACGCGCCCGCTCAATGCGCGATATTCGTAACGATAACCGGTTTAGCACCCCGGACTGGGGCATCATGACGCGTCTGGTGCAGTTAGGGTTACCGATTGCCCTGGCTCTGTTCTTTGAGGTTACCCTGTTTGCCGTGGTCGCCCTGCTGGTCTCCCCGCTGGGCATTGTGAACGTGGCCGGGCACCAGATTGCGCTGAACTTCAGTTCCCTGATGTTCGTTCTGCCGATGTCGCTGGCGGCAGCTGTGACGATCCGCGTGGGCTTCCGCCTGGGTCAGGGCTCGACGCTGGATGCGCAAACGGCCGCGCGCACCGGGCTTGGCGTCGGTGTCTGCATGGCGATCTGTACGGCGCTCTTCACCGTTGCACTGCGGGAGCAGATTGCCCTGCTCTATAACGACAATCCGGAAGTGGTCGCTCTGGCATCACACCTGATGCTGCTGGCGGCGATATACCAGATCTCTGACTCCATCCAGGTGATTGGCAGCGGCGTGCTGCGTGGGTATAAAGACACGCGTTCGATCTTTTTTATCACCTTCATCGCCTACTGGGTGTTAGGTCTGCCATGTGGTTATATCCTGGCCCTGACCGATCTGGTTGTGGAACGTATGGGGCCTGCAGGGTTCTGGATGGGCTTTATCATCGGCCTGACGTCGGCGGCTGTCATGATGATGATGCGGATGCGCTTCCTGCAGCGCCAGCCATCCACCATCATTTTGCAACGCGCTGCACGTTAAATACGCAGTAGCCGCCTGCTGGCGGCTACTTTCTCTTCACTTTGCGCGGTAATGAAGCAATCGCGTGAAATCAGAGAGAAAAATGCATTTTCCCTCTTGCCTCATTGGTGCTGTGCCGCTAATATTCGTCCCCGTTGTCACCGACAACACGTTGCGTTCATAGCTCAGTTGGTTAGAGCACCACCTTGACATGGTGGGGGTCGTTGGTTCGAGTCCAATTGAACGCACCATTCTGCGTCCGTAGCTCAGTTGGTTAGAGCACCACCTTGACATGGTGGGGGTCGGTGGTTCGAGTCCACTCGGACGCACCATTTCAGTCCTGAAATGGTGCAAATCTTCTTCTGATAACCTGAATTTTCCTAATCCCTTATTTTCATCACTGTTCTCCTGCTACGCTTTTCTCATGGAAAAAATGAGGAAAACCGTCGATGAAAAAAATCGCCATTATCGGTTCCGGCCCTACAGGGATTTATACCTTTTACGCGCTGCTTAAAAACCCGCAGCCGCTTTCGGTCTCGGTCTTTGAACAGGCTGATGAAGCGGGCGTAGGGATGCCCTATAACGACGACGATAACTCGCGTCTGATGCTGGCAAACATCGCGAGTATTGAGATCCCCCCTCTGTTTATGACCTACCTGGACTGGCTTAAGGAGCAGAGCGACGACCATCTGGCGCGCTTTAAGGTGGATAAAGCCCGGTTGCATGACCGGCAGTTTCTGCCGCGGATCCTGCTGGGGGAATATTTTCGCGACAGCTTTCGAACAATCGTTAATGAGGCAAAAAAACTGGGGTTCCAGGTGGACATCCATGAATCTTCCCGGGTGACCGACGTTATTCCCTCGACGACTGGCGTTACGCTTTGCGTCAACGATAAGGCGTTTCCCGAACGCTTCGATCTCGCGGTGATCGCCACCGGTCACGTCTGGCCGGACGAGGACGAGGCCACGCGCGCATTCTTCCCAAGTCCGTGGTCCGGTCTGATGGACGCCAGCATTCCACCGTGCCGCGTCGGCATTATGGGAACATCGTTAAGCGGCCTTGACGCGGCCATGGCGGTGGTGATGCAGCATGGCGCGTTTCGCGACGATAAATTCGTGCTGGATCAAGGCAGTGAAGCATTAAACATCGTCCTGATGTCCCGGACGGGCATTCTGCCGGAAGCCGACTTTTACTGCCCTATTCCTTACGAGCCGCTGTCAGTATTGACCGAATTCAGGGTTGAAACCGAGATCGGCAAAGGGCCAGATGGCCTGCTTGACCGCATCTTTGCGCTGATGGTCAACGAGCTGGAGCTCGCCGATCCGGCGTGGTGCGAGAAAATGTCGTTGCATAAGCTAGATGCGGACAGCATTCGTGATGCCTGGTTTGAGGATCGAAAACGGCACGACCCCTTTACCTGGGCGGAAGAGAATCTCAACGAGGTTGAGCGCAACAAACGTGAACGGCGCACCGTGGCCTGGCGCTATACCGTGCTTCGGCTGCATGAGGTGGTTCAGGAGATTGTCCCCCACCTTAATGAGCAGGACAGCCAGCGCTTCAAAACAGGGCTGGCCCGGGTGTTTATCGACAACTATGCCGCCATCCCTCCGCAGTCTATTCGCCGGCTGCTTGCGCTGCGCGAGGCCGGCATCATTAGCGTGGCAGCGCTCGGCGACGATTACACCCTTGACGCAGGCAGCGACCAGACGGTGATCACCACACAAGAGCGCGTGTATCGTTTCGACGTGTTTATTGACGCACGCGGACAAAAGCCGCTCAAAACGAAAGATCTGCCCTTCCCGACGCTGCGCAAACAGCTGCAGGCAACGGGCGATGAGATACCCGATATTGGCGAAGATTACACCCTGAAAGCGCCTGACACGGTGCGCGGGAAAATCGCTTTCGGCGCGATACCGTGGCTAATGCACGATCATCCCTTCGTTCAGGGACTGGCAGAGTGTGCAGAGGTTGCGGAGGCGATGGCGAAAGCGGCAGAGAAGCCCGCGTCGGGATTGCGGCGGAGATTACCGTACAGTGAGAGCTGACAGGGCATCCTTGCCCTGCTGTCGATGATTACTCGAAGAAGACTTCCGGGTTTTCAGACAGCGAAACGAAGGTTTTCGTCCCTTTATCCAGGGCAAGAATTTCGCCGCTTTCAATGTCGTACACCCAGCCGTGCAGGCGGATGGAGTTATTGCGCAGGCCCACCGCAACGGACGGATGGGTCTTAATGTTGCTCAGCTGCGCAAACACGTTCTCCTGCACCATCGCGTTAACTTTATCGATCGGCTTATCCCAGGTTTTCTTCTCAACCACCGCTTTTGCCGCGTCGGAATAGCGCAGCCAGTGTGACACCGCTGGCATCGGCTCCAGGTTGGCGTTATCGGCGATCGCCTTCATCGCGCCACAGTTTGAGTGACCACAAATGACGATATCCGTGACGCCCAACGCCACAACCGCGTATTCGATGGTTGCAGACACACCGCCAGGCTCGGGGCCAAACGGTGGCACAATGTTGCCAGCATTACGAATGACAAAGAGTTGTCCCGGCTCTTGCTGGGTGACCAGTTCTGGGACCAGACGGCTGTCGGAGCATGAGATGAACAGCGCTTTGGGATTCTGGCTGGACGCTAAACTGCGGAAGAGTTCTTTACGTTGCGGGAAAATCTCTTTTTGAAAGCTGAGAAAACCTTCAATGATATGTTGCATAGCAATGTCTCTTTTATCTGTTTTAGTTTAGGTATGATCGCGATCACACTCGTAAAGTGTACCCATCGTGGTTTACTTCAGACAAGCAATATATTTCTGGCCCGACCGCTGCACAATGGCGTCCGCGAAGGCCTGGATGTTCTGCCCCTCGAAGGCGCCATACAGGCGTGCAAATTTTTTGCCTTCGAGATGATTCACAACTGACTCTACGGTACGGGCCGGTAGCGGGAGATAGTTAGGATAGCTCCACATAAACGAGACGGCGTCTTTACCCGGCGTGACCTGCAGGATGTCCCCCACCAGCAATGCGCCATCGCCCTCCTGCCAGTGCAGCACCGTTCCACCCGCAAAATGCCCGCCCAGACGCAGCAGGGTGACAGACGGGAAAATCTCCAGCGCATCCCCCTGCCAGAATTGAATGGCCGGGCTGCCACGCATGACCCACTCTCTGTCGCTGGCGTGCAGATATAACGGCGCATCAAACGCCGCAGCCCACTCCTGCATGGTGGTGTAATAGTGCGGATGTGAAATCGCCATCGCGCTGATGCCGCCAAGCGCGGTGATGAGCGTTTGGGTTGCGGAGTCGAGGTTGGCAATGCAGTCCCAGAGGATATTACCGTGAGGCGTTCGCAGGAGCAGGGCTCGCTGGTTGATAGCAAAGGCGGGGACCGTTTTGATGCCGAACAACCGCGGCTCCAGCTGCTGCCATTTGTTGGTATGCGTGGCGGTTACGGTGTCGAAATCGATCCATGCCTGGCCCGAAGCAGGCACGTACTGGCGTTCATCCTCGCAAATAGGGCATCTTTCCGGCTGTGCATCATAGGCGGTTCCGCAGGTTTTACAGAGTGTAATCATGTGCGCTCCTCAGCGATAAAGCACTGAGTATGGCAGGGATTATCGTTATGTGCTGCGAGGTACATTGCTGGCGTTTTTTGCCCTATACTCTGCCAGTATCAAAAACTGAACATAGCAGGTGCCACATGGAAATTGATCTCGATAACTTAGTTTTTAACGGTCTGGATGAAGCTGAAGAGCGTAATGCGGAACGTCTGGACGACGCAGATAAAAAAGCGCAGGCGATTGTCGCCGACGACGACTGCGGCGACGCCTGCAAGATCTAAGTAAAAAGCACCGGCAAGCCGGTGCTTTTTTTATGACTTTTTCAGCCCGTCAATGGCTGCCTGCGCGCAGGCTTCATCAAGATGACCGCCCGGCGCACCGCCGATACCAATCGCCCCGATCACCTCATCGCCCTCTTTCACCGGCAGGCCACCCGCCAGCAGCAGGAAACCCGGAATATCACGCATGTTTTGCGCACCAGCGTTGCTCTGCGCCGCTTCCATCACCTTGCCGGACGCATTCTTTGCGCTGAGCGCCGTCCAGGCTTTCATTTCGCTGGCTTTAACCGTATGTGGACCGGCATTGTCCGTGCGCTGTACCGCTTTCACGACGCCCGCGCGGTCAACCACGGTAACGGTCACCTGGTAATTTTTTGCCGTACAGGCCTGAATGGCGGACGTTGCCAGCGCATTAGCCTGCGCCAGTGAGAGATTCTTCTGGTTTAACGTTTCGGCCTGCGCCGCCAGACTTACGCTACCAGCCACCAGTGCCGCAGCCATCATCATTTTTTTCATCGCACTTCCTCGCGTGTTAAGAGACACCCAAAGGTTACCCAGCCGCACGATGAAACGGTATTCGGTTGATTACGCACTCATCCTGGTAGTTATACGGATTGCAATTTATCGTATTCGCGTATTGCCTGAACCAGACTGCTGACGCCAAGCTTGGTAAACGCCGCCGCGCGGTGCGCTTCTACCGTACGCGGTGAGAGGTTCAGCCGGGCAGCCACCTCTTTGTTGCTGAGCCCTTTCATCAACTCCCCCAGCACTTCATGTTCCCGCGCGGTCAGCTGCGCGAAACGCGTCGCGATCCGGGTGGTTTCCTGCCAGTCGGCAAAGCGGCGGTGACTCTCCTCAAAGGCCAGGCCCACGGTTTCGATAAGCTTGTCGGCATCCAGCGGCTTGGTGAAAAACTCAAACACGCCGTTACGGAAGGCCCGACGGCAGGCGTCAACGGTACCGTGGCCGGTCATGATAATCACCGGCAGCAGGGGCCAGGGCCATGTGCCCTCCTCAAGCCAGGTGAGACCGCCTTTACCGGGCATCCGCATATCCAGCAGCATACAGCCCACCAGCGCTTTCTCCCGTGCATGGGCAGCGGTAAACGCATCGACGCTTTCATATGCCCTGACCGGCCAGCCCATGCCTGAAAGTAAAAACGTCATCGACTCCCTGATGGATTCATCGTCATCAATCAGCCAGATTGTATTATCCATCCATAGCCTCCTTTCCGTGCGCCAGTTGTAGTCGGATCTGCGCCCCGCCCTGCGGCGCATTACCCAGCGTAATCGATCCATTCATACGCGTCATCAATGATTCCGTCAGGGTCATCCCCAGCCCCATGCCCGCTTCTCTGCCGCTGTAAAACGGCATGAAGGCATGTTGTAACGCCTCCGGGCTAAAGCCCGGGCCGCCGTCAGTCACGGTAATCACAACGCCATGCTCGTTTTTCTGACTTTCAATCTTTACCCAGCCGGCTACCGATGCCTGCTGGGCCTGAATCGCATTGCTGAGCAAATTATGAAGGACCTGCTCAAGCCAGAGACGGTCTGCCAGCACCGTCGTGGCCCCGGGGGCAAACGCATGCGTGACCATGATATGTTCGGCCCTGCGCTCATGCTCAAGCAAATTCACCACCTGCTGCCAGCACTGTGCCAGGTCGGTTTCCCGCAGGGTGACTTTCTCCTGCACCACATGCTCGCGAAAACGCGTCAGCAAGGCGCTAATACGCTGCATTTGCGTCAGCGCGGCCGCCAGCGCCTGCGACAGCGCTGGCCCGTTTTCCTGCTGCAGCTGACGCTGCGCTCCCTGGATCCATGTCTGCGCAGCGGTTAACGGCTGGTTAATCTCATGCACAATACCGGCGGTGATCTCCCCCAGAGTATTGAGCCTGGCGTGCTGGTAGTAGAGCGCCCTTTGCTCGGCCTCTTTGCGCGCTTTACGCTGCCAGAGCACCACGCTCGCCAGCGCAATCACTATCCCCCACCCGATAAACAGGATGGGGTACATCACCCCATTGACGCCGAGCCAGTCCGGGCGGGAATCGGCCTCCAGCGTAAAAGGTTGGGTATGCTGCGGGAAGGTGCGCTGCCAGTGCCAGAAGGCGTCAGACGTCGGTTCGTCGCCGTTTGGCATAAAACGGATCCCGAGATGCGTAAAGGGATGATGGGCATTCAGAATCGGCCCGAGATCCACCCGCACGCGGATCTGACGCCAGGGATTGTAAAGCCAGTACTGCATCTCGTGGGCAGGTTCAACCCGTGGCGCATCAAGGGCGCGTCCGGAGGTCTTTTCCAGGGCAAGCAGTTGGGGGAATTTTTTGCGCAGGGCGGCAATATCTTCATCACCGTTCAGAAGCGGCAATACGGATTCATTTTGCGTCAGTACCGCGCTTAATTCCGCGAAGAGAGCCGCGAACTCGCGATCGCGCTCCCAGAACTGGCGGCGGATCTGTTCGGCATAGAGCAGGATGCCGCTGATGAGGCAGACTATCGTCCAGACAATAATACCGCGCTTGAAAAAGGGGTTCTTCATTCCGTTAACTGAGCAGACTTAACCATCTGTCAACATTAACAGTTATCCGTTATCAGAACAAAATCAGGCACAGCTCATTCCAGTACATTTCGCGCGTGCGGCGCAGTTCAGCGTGACGTTTTATCATGGAACCACTCCGGATCAATGTTAGCGACGTCCACGCCATACAGGCTCGCGACAGGCAGTATCGACTCAAGAACACGTTGCGCGCTGTTCTCCGCATTCACTGGTCGGGTCGCAAAAAACCGCCGTAACGTGCTTATCCACTTTTTCATCGTCAATCCCCTCTCGCTTAACCTGTCCTCAGTTAAAACCCAAACTGCGTGCAGGGGAAATACCAAAATCCACTGTCGATGTGCAGGATCTGCAAATAGCGCCCCGTCCTTTTCACCCTTCATTAACACACTGTTCACTAATGCTTTTTTGCTAAAAGCAAAGAACGATTTCTTATTTGGCGATAGCTTTCGCTTATGGGAGCGTAGCGAGGGAAAACAAAAACAACGGGATGACGTATGACTATGGCAGCAAACATGAAAGGGTTTACAAAACGGACACTGGTTCTGGGATTGCTGGCGGCCGGGAGCTTGCTTTCAATGCAGGCGCAGGCCGATCAGCTGGCTGATATAAAGGCCGCAGGCGTGGTAAAAGTGGCCACGTTTGACGCCAACCCGCCGTTTGGCTCGATTGATGCCAAAACGCACGAGATCGTGGGTTACGACGTGGACTTCGCCAGAGCGCTGGCAAAATCACTCGGCGTGAAGCTGGAACTGGTAGCCACCAACCCGGCAAACCGCATTCCCCTGCTTCAGTCCGGTAAAGCCGATTTAATTGTCGCGGATATCACCATTACCCCGGAACGTGCGCAGGTGATCGATTTCTCAACACCCTATTTTGTCACCGGGCAACAGTTCCTGGTCCCGGCCAAATCCGCCGATAAGCTGGATGCGTATAGCCATGCACGCATTGGTGCGGTAAAAGGCACCACCGGCGAGCAGGCGCTGCACCAGCGTTTCCCGCAGTCCCGCGTGCTCTCCTATGACGATATTCCGCTGGCGTTGACGGCACTGCGCAACGGCAACGTACAGGCGATTACCCAGGACAGCACCATTCTGGCCGGCCTGCTGGCGCAGGCGCCGGACAAAGCGAACTTCAAAATTCTGCCTGACCTGCTCAGCAAAGAAGAGATTGGCGTTGGGGTGAAAAAAGGTGAAACGGCGCTGTTGAAAGCGGTTAACGATGAGCTGGTCAATCTTGAAAAGAACGGCCAGGCGGCAAAAATCTATGATGTCTGGTTTGGTCCCGGCACTCCAGCTCCACAGCCTCGCGCCTTTAAAATAGAAGCTAAGTAATATGCTCTCAGGTTTATTTTCACACTCCGCGGCCGGTGCCGCGGATTTTTCATATCTGGAACAGGCCAGCGTCGAGTTTCGCCACGTGGACAAACGCTACGGTGACCATCAGGTTCTGAACGACATTAATCTCACCATCACGCCCGGTGAAGTGGTCGCCATCCTCGGCCCTTCGGGCTCCGGTAAATCCACCCTGATTCGGCTTATCAATCAGCTTGAAACCCTGAGCGGCGGGGAGATTCTGGTCGACAACAAGCCGACCGCCAGGCTTTCCGGTACCGGGCTGCGTCAGCTACGAAGCCGCGTGGGGTTTGTGTTCCAGCAGTTCAATCTTTATGCCCACCTCACCGCCAGCCAGAACATCACGCTCGCGCTGGAGCACGTCCACGGCTGGAAGCCGCAACCGGCCCAGGAGCGCGCGCTGGCTCTGCTGGAGAAGGTCGGAATGCTGGAAAAAGCCCACCATTTCCCGGCCGAGCTTTCCGGTGGACAGCAGCAGCGCGTGGCGATTGCCCGCGCCCTGGCCTCATCGCCGCAAATCATTCTGTTCGACGAGCCCACATCTGCGCTCGATCCGGAAATGATTGGCGAAGTGCTGTTTGTGATGAAAGCGCTGGCCCACAGCGGGATCACGATGATTGTGGTGACCCACGAGATGCAGTTTGCCCGGGAAATTGCTGACCGGATTGTCTTTATCGACGGGGGGCAAATTCTGGAAATCGTGCCACCGGCACAATTTTTCAGTCAGCCGTCGCATCCCCGCGCACAGCGGTTCCTGCAAAAAGTGCTCAACCCGCTTCATCAGGAGCACCTGTAATGCCCGCGCTCGACTGGCAGGGGGTACTGACCGGACAGCCTCTGCAGTGGATCCTCTCCGGGTTTCTCACCACGCTCTGGGTAACGCTTGCGGGCATCCTGCTGGCCAGCCTGCTCGCGGTGCTGTTTATGTTGCTGCGCCTTTCCGGCGGGCGCATCGGGAAGGCGATTGTCAGTAGCTGGGTCTCGCTGTTTCGCAATACACCGCTGCTGGTGCAACTGCTGTTCTGGTATTTTGCCGCCTGGAACGGGTTACCGCAGCTCTTCAGGGATGCGGTTAATGCGGATCACCGCTGGTCAATGCTGCCCGGCGACGTCTGGTGGTTTACGCCCGAGTTTCTCTGTTCGGCCTGGGGATTGGGGGTATTTACCTCGGCGTTTTTAATCGAAGAAGTGGAATCGGGGCTGCGCTCTGTTCCGGCCGGACAGCGGGAGGCGGCCCTCGCCCAGGGGTTCTCCACGTGGCGCTTGTTTCGCTACATCCTGCTGCCGCAGGGGCTGGCCAACGCCTGGCAGCCCGTGGTGGGGCAGTATCTGAATCTGATGAAGCTCTCCTCGCTCGCCAGCGGAATCGGTTTTGCTGAACTGACCTATCAGGTCAGGCAGATTGAAAGCTATAACGCGCACGCGCTTGAGGCATTTACCTTCGGCACCGCGCTCTATCTCCTGACCGGGCTGGCGATGGGGATGGTGCTGGTTCGCATTGGACCTCACGCGAAGCGTAAACGCCCGCTTGTCGCCACCACAGGGAGTGAAAAACATGATTGCCGGACTTAATGTCATCACCGATAACCTCGATTATCTGCTGTGGGGACGCGCGGCAACCGGTGAACCGGGTGGCGTATTGCTCTCGGTAATGATGGCGGTGGGGGCAGCGGTTATCGCCCTGCCCGGCGGGGTGGCACTCGCGTGTCTGGCCTGGCGCTTTACCGGGCTTGTGCGAAAAGCCCTCTTCTTGTGGGCAGAGCTGATTCGTGGGATCCCGCTCATCTTCGTGATTTTCTGGATGTGGTATCTGCTGCCGCTCATCACCGGAGGCGATCTGCCGGGCGCGCTGACCGTCACGCTGGCACTGGCCTGGTTTACCGCAGCAACCGTGATGCACTCGGTGCTGGCCGGGCTGAGCGCCTTACCGTCCGGGCAGTACGAGGCCGCACTCGCTCAGGGGTTTAGCACCCGGCAAATCCTGTGGCGCGTGCTGCTGCCCCAGGCGCTGAGGAACATTCTGCCGTCGCTGGTGGGGATTTTTATCAGCCTGCTTAAGGATACGTCGCTGGCGTTTATCGTGAACGTACCGGAACTGACCACGGTGGCGGGACAGGTCAACAACCGGGTGCAGATTTACCCGGCGGCCATTTTTATCTTTACGGGCGTGGTCTATTACCTGCTCTGCTGCTCGCTCGAGCAACTTGCGAAGCGCTGGCGCATTACCCGGCCAGCGCTTTAACCACTGTTTCCATCGCTTTGGTTGTCAATTCACTGCGTTTCACGCGCTGGTTCGCCAGCGCGGTACGCAGTACCCCGGCAATGACTATATGCTTTGGCTCCTGCCCTAAATCACGCATCTCAAGCACCACCTTGCCGACCACCCGGCACATCTCCTGGTACAGCGCTTCATCTTTGGTCACGTTACCCATCGTCATCACTCCATTGCCTGTTAAACGTTGAGCTTAAATGATTCTCCTGCCGGATACAAAAAAGAAGCCCGGCGAGAGACTCGCCGGGCTTCATCTGTAAAATCAGTCAATTAGTTATTAACAGGAATAACCGCGCCTTTGTATTTAGTGCGGATCCAGTCCTGAATCTCTTTCGAGTGCAGCACGTTCACCAGCGCGACGATATCTTTCTTCTTCTCGTCACCGCGATGAACAGTGATGATGTTGGCGTACGGGTTGTTTTCACCGCTCTCTACCGCAATCGGGTCGTGGACCGGATCCAGACCGGCGTCGATCGCGTAGTTGGCGTTAATCACCACCGCATCGCCTTCGTTGTTGTTGTACATCTGCGGCAGCAGAGAGGCTTCAACGTTAGGCGTGAACTGCAGCTTTTTCGGGTTCTCCACGATGTCGCTGATACGCGCGGTCACTTTGTCGATGCCCGGCTTCAGCTTGATCACGCCCTCTTTCTCGAAGATGGAAAGAATGCGGCCCTCTTCAGAAACCGCGTCACGCATGATGATCTTGCCACCTTCCGGCAGGTCTTTCAGCGACTTGTATTTTTTGGAGTAGATGCCAATAGGTTCGATGTGGATCGCCCCCGCACTGACAAAATCATAATCCTTATCGCCCGCATGATCTTTCAGCACGCTGTTCAGGTAAGGAATGTGCTGGAAATAGTTGGCGTCGATGTCATGACCGGCCAGCGCGGTATTCGGCAGAATGTAGTCCTGGAACGGTTTGATCTCCAGGTCAATACCCTGTTTCGCCAGAATCGGCTTTGCCTGCTCCAGAATTTCGGCGTGCGGCGTGTTGGATGCGCCCACGGTCAGGGTGTCGGCCCAGGAGGCAAAGCTCAGGGCACTCAGGGTTGCAGCGGCGATCAGTGTCAGTGTCTTTTTCATGATGTGGTTCCTGTGTGTATTTATTAGCGTTTATCTAACAGAGAAGTAATGGCGTCGCCGCAGAACTGGATAATGAAAACGATGATCAGAATGGTCACCGTTGCCACCAGCGTGACGTCACCATGGTTGCGCTGGAATCCTTCCAGATAAGCCAGATTTCCCAACCCGCCGGCGCCAATCACCCCCGCCATGGCGCTGTAACTCACCAGCGCAATGAGCGTTACCGTAATACCCGATACCAGTGCAGGTGATGATTCCGGCAGTAAAACCCGAAACACTAACGTGCTCAGTCGAGCGCCCATCGAGCGTGTGGCTTCGATGACGCCTTTATCCACCTCACGCAGGGCGATCTCCACCAGGCGTGCGTAGAAGGGTGCCGCGCCCACAATCAGCGCCGGCAGCGCCGCGTTGGCGCCAAGAATGGTGCCCACAACGGTCTTGGTGAACGGGATCAGCAACACAATCAGAATGATGAACGGAATCGAGCGGAACACGTTCACCACAATGGAAATGACGCTGTAGACCGTGCGGTTGTGGAACAACCCGCCGCGCGCGGTTAAAAACAGCGCCAGACCGAGGACGATGCCCAGAACGAAGGTCGCCACGCCGGAAAGCGCTGTCATGTACAGGGTCTCCAGCGTCGCCGCCCAGAGCTGATCCCACTTAAGATGCGGAAAGAGATTCTCAGCCATGTTTAATTACCTCACCTTCAATATCGCTGTGCTGCAGGTCGGCGAGGATATTGTTCAGCTGTTCATCAGATGCCACCACGTGCACCCAGAGCTGGCCAAACACGCCATGGGCGGTTTGCGTCATTTTGCCGTGCAGGATGTTAAACGGCAGACCGTAGCGCAGGGTCAGTTCACCGACGATCGGTTTATGCGTGCTGTGCCCGGTAAAGGTCAGCCTGATCACCGTCCCTTCCAGATCGTTTGCCAGTTCGGTATTGAAGGTTTCTTCCTCAGCGTACTGGCTCACCTGACGGACAAACTGCTGCGTAATCGGCTGCTGCGGATGGGTAAAGACGCTCAGCACGTCTCCCTCTTCCACCACTTTACCGTTCTCCATCACCGCCACGCGGTCGCAGATTTTGCGCACCACATGCATCTCGTGGGTGATCAGCACAATGGTCAGCTGGAAGCGACGGTTGATATCCAGCAGCAGATCGAGGATCTGATCGGTGGTCTGCGGGTCGAGCGCGGACGTGGCTTCATCGCAGAGCAGTACATCCGGGCGATTAGCCAGCGCACGCGCAATGCCCACGCGCTGCTTTTGCCCACCGCTCAACTGTGACGGGTACGCATGCTCGCGACCTTTCAGACCAACGAGTTCAATAAGCTCGGCCACGCGGGCCTTAATGTCGGCTTTCGGTACGCCGGCAATTTGCATCGAGAACGCAATATTCTCGCTGACCGTGCGCGACCACAGCAGGTTGAAGTGCTGAAACACCATGCTGATCTTCAGACGCGCCTGGCGCAGTGCTTCACCTTTTGCGGCAGAAATGTTCTGCCCGTTGATGGTTACGCTGCCGCTGCTCGGTTTTTCCAGACCATTCAGCAGGCGGATAAGCGTGCTTTTACCTGCTCCGCTGTAACCGATGATCCCGTATATCTGCCCCTGTGCTATCGTCAAATTGACATTATCAACGGCCGTGAGCGCCACCTTTCCGTTGTCAAAAACCTTCGAAATATTACTGAGAACGATCATTCTTATTTATTATCCGTGCCGCTCGTGGCGGTTTAGCAGTATGGATGTCCAAACGATAGTAAACAGGCGTTATCAGCTTTTAAATGAACAAAAAAGAATGTGTTATAACTTTGGGGAATAAATAGCGGATTTACAGGCAGGGGAGCATTTAGACCAATTTCAGCAATGATTATCTGCCTGATGCATATCTGCTGGCGGCCACCCGGCAAAAACGCTCATTTTTGCCGCATTTTATGCCAGTATAGCCATCCTCACATCCAGACAACTTTACGTCTTGCTGTCCTGACATCCAAAAACGTCATATATATTCCTTTCTGTTCTAAAAGGCAGTGAATGGTTCTTTCTTGTGAAAATTTCACCGCCCTATCATCCCGTCATGACCTCCAGAAAGGAAAATATCATGACGATTTACCACTCCGTCACCGAACTGATTGGACGTACCCCGCTCATCCAGCTGCACAAGCTCGATACCGGTCCCTGCTCGCTGTTTCTGAAGCTCGAAAACCAGAACCCGGGCGGCTCCATTAAAGACCGCGTGGCGCTGTCGATGATCAACGAAGCGGAGCGCACCGGTAAGCTGCAGCCGGGCGGCACGATTATTGAGGCCACGGCCGGGAATACCGGACTGGGCCTGGCGCTGATCGCCGCCCAGAAGGGCTACTCGCTGATCCTGGTGGTGCCGGACAAAATGAGCCGCGAGAAGATTTTCCACCTGCGTGCGCTGGGTGCCCAGGTGGTGCTGACCCGCTCCGACGTCAATAAGGGCCATCCGGCCTATTACCAGGATTACGCCCAGCGTCTGGCCAGTGAGCTGCCCGGTGCGTTTTACATCGACCAGTTCAATAACACCGCCAACCCGCTGGCACACCGCACCACCACGGCACCGGAACTGTATGAGCAGCTTGACGGTAACATCGACGCTATCGTGGTCGGGGTCGGTTCAGGTGGTACCCTGGGCGGCCTGCAGGCGTGGTTCGCCGAACACTCTCCGCACACGGAGTTTGTTCTGGCAGATCCGGCCGGCTCCGTTCTGGCCGATCAGGTCGAAACCGGACGTTACGACGATGCTGGCTCATGGCTGGTTGAGGGGATCGGTGAAGACTTTATTCCTCCGCTGGCCCACATTGAAGGCGTGAATCGCGCCTGGCGCATCACCGACCGCGAAGCGTTTGCCACCGCGCGCGAGCTGCTGAAAACAGAAGGCATTCTGGCGGGCTCCTCCAGCGGCACGCTGCTGGCGGCCGCGCTGAAGTATTGCCAGGCGCAGACCACGCCGAAACGCGTGGTGACCTTCGCCTGCGACAGCGGCAATAAATATCTCTCGAAGATGTTCAACGACGACTGGATGCGCCAGCAGGGGCTGCTTACCCGCCCTCTGGCCGGCGATCTCTCCGACTACATCGCCCTGCGCCACGATGAAGGCGCCACCGTCACCGCCGCCCCGGATGACACGCTCTCCACTGTCCTGGCGCGTATGCGTCTGTACGACATCTCCCAGCTGCCGGTGCTGGAGAACGGCAAGGTGGTGGGCATTATCGACGAATGGGATCTGCTGCGGCATATCGGCGGCGACGGCGATCGCTTCGCACTTCCGGTGACGGCGGCCATGACGCGTCAGGTGGAGTTCCTGGATAAACACGCCCCGGAGAGCGCCCTGCACGCCATCTTCGACCGCGGTCTGGTGGCCGTGATTAATGACAACGACCGTTTTCTCGGTCTGATTACGCGCAGCGACGTGCTGACCGCATGGCGCAACCGTCTACAGCAATAAAGGAAGAGATGATGAAAAACCTGGCAACCCTGAGCGTACACAGCGGTGAGTTCAACGATCAGCACGGGGCGGTGATGCCGCCGATTTACGCCACCTCGACGTTTGCGCAACCCGCTCCCGGTGAACATACCGGCTATGAATATTCGCGCAGCGGCAACCCCACCCGCCATGCGCTGGAGACCGCCATCGCCGAACTGGAAGGCGGCACGCGCGGCTACGCGTTTGCCTCCGGTCTCGCGGCGATTTCCACGGTGCTTGAACTGCTGGATAAAGACAGCCATATCGTTGCCATCGATGACGTTTACGGCGGGACGTATCGTCTGATCGAAAACGTGCGCAAGCGCAGCACCGGTCTGCAGGTCAGTTGGGTTAAACCGGACGACCTGGCCGGGCTAGAGGCCGCCATTCGCCCGGAGACGCGGATGGTCTGGGTCGAGACCCCAACCAACCCGCTGCTGAAGCTGGCGGACCTGGCGGCCATCGCGGCGATTGCCCGTCGTCATAACGTCATCAGCGTGGCGGACAACACCTTCGCGTCGCCGGTGATCCATCGCCCTCTTGAGTCAGGCTTCGATATCGTGGTGCACTCCGCCACTAAATACCTTAATGGTCACTCCGACGTCGTTGCCGGGCTGGCTGTAGTGGGTGATAACCCGGCGCTGGCTGACAAGCTCGGCTATCTGCAGAACGCGGTGGGTGGTGTTCTGGATCCGTTCAGCAGTTTCCTGACGCTGCGCGGTATTCGCACGCTTGCGCTGAGGGTGGAAAAGCACAGCACTAACGCGCTGGCGATTGCGCAATGGCTGGAGCAACATCCTCTGGTGGAAAAAGTGTTCTATCCAGGGCTGGAGTCCCACCCGCAGTATCGCCTCGCCCGCACGCAAATGGCCCTGCCGGGTGGGATGATTTCTGTGGTGGTAAAAGGCGATGCGCAACGCGCAACGGAGGTTATCCGCAACCTGAAATTGTTCACCCTCGCGGAAAGCCTCGGCGGCGTGGAGAGTCTGGTGAGCCAGCCTTACAGCATGACCCACGCTTCAATTCCCCTTGAGCAACGGCTGGCAAACGGCATTGTGCCGCAGCTGATCCGCCTGTCGGTGGGGATTGAAGATCCGAAAGACCTGATTGCCGACCTCAGTCAGGCGCTGCAAAAATAAGCAAATTGCGGCAGGTCAATCACCTGCCGCCCTAAGTTGTCATCATAGCTTAACGCCTTGATAACAATATTATGTGAAACGGCACAGATTATTTCTGAAACCCCGTTTCCATTTTCCTTTTATCTTAAAATCAGCGTATAATGCGCGCCTGGCCCCTGGTGAATGGTTTCAGCGCTTGGAATACAAAAAACAACGTACAACTTCTCCTCTCCTTCGTTGGGCTGTCACTCAGGCACACTTTCTTCTGCACGCTCATTTGATGTCTCCTATCCTTAGTGCGTGTCATATACTCTTTTGCAACACAGGTTTGACTCCGCGGCGGTGCGCCCCCGGAGCGAGATTTCCATATCCTTCCCAACTTAAAGACTAAGACTGTCATGAAAAAGACGAAAATTGTTTGTACTATCGGCCCGAAAACCGAATCTGAAGAGATGCTGAGCAAAATGCTGGATGCCGGCATGAACGTGATGCGTCTGAACTTCTCCCACGGTGATTACGCTGAGCACGGCCAGCGCATCCAGAACTTGCGCAACGTGATGAGCAAGACCGGTAAAAAAGCCGCCATCCTGCTGGATACCAAAGGTCCTGAAATCCGTACCATCAAACTGGAAGGCGGTAATGACGTCTCTCTGAAAGCGGGCCAGACCTTCACCTTCACCACTGACAAGTCTGTGGTCGGTAACAGCGAAATCGTTGCAGTGACCTACGAAGGCTTCACCAGCGACCTGTCCGTCGGTAACACCGTACTGGTCGACGATGGTCTGATCGGGATGGAAGTCACCGCTATCGAAGGCAACAAGGTTATCTGTAAAGTGCTGAACAACGGCGACCTGGGTGAGAACAAAGGCGTTAACCTGCCAGGCGTCTCCATCGCGCTGCCAGCGCTGGCTGAAAAAGACAAGCAGGACCTGATCTTCGGCTGCGAGCAAGGCGTTGACTTCGTTGCCGCCTCCTTCATCCGTAAACGTTCCGACGTGGTTGAAATCCGTGAGCACCTGAAAGCGCACGGCGGCGAGAAGATCCAGATCATCTCCAAAATTGAAAACCAGGAAGGCCTGAACAATTTCGACGAAATCCTCGAAGCGTCTGACGGCATCATGGTTGCACGTGGCGACCTGGGCGTTGAAATCCCGGTTGAAGAAGTGATCTTCGCGCAGAAGATGATGATCGAGAAGTGTGTTCGCGCGCGTAAAGTGGTTATCACCGCAACGCAGATGCTGGACTCCATGATCAAGAACCCACGCCCAACCCGCGCAGAAGCAGGCGACGTGGCAAACGCCATCCTCGACGGTACCGATGCGGTGATGCTGTCCGGTGAATCCGCGAAAGGGAAATACCCGCTGGAAGCGGTCGGCATCATGGCGACCATCTGCGAACGTACTGACCGCGTGATGACCAGCCGTCTGGACTTTAACAACGACAGCCGCAAGCTGCGTATCACCGAAGCAGTATGCCGCGGTGCGGTAGAAACTGCTGAGAAACTGGAAGCGCCACTGATCGTGGTCGCGACCCAGGGCGGTAAATCTGCGCGCGCCGTGCGTAAATACTTCCCGGATGCGACCATCCTGGCCCTGACCACCAACGAAACTACCGCTCGTCAGCTGGTACTGAGCAAAGGCGTAGTTGCGCACCTGGTTAAAGAGATCGCCTCTACCGACGATTTCTACATTCAGGGTAAAGCACTGGCTCTGGAAAGCGGTCTGGCTCAGAAAGGCGACGTTGTGGTAATGGTTTCTGGTGCCCTGGTACCAAGCGGAACCACCAATACCGCATCTGTTCACGTGCTGTAATAATTCCCGAACGAATTAATTTGGATAAAAAGCGCCCATTGGGCGCTTTTTTTATTCCCGGCATTAGCCAAACTCATTCAAATTGCAA
Source organism: Enterobacter sp. BIDMC92 (assembly GCF_001030225.1). Taxonomy (NCBI): domain Bacteria; kingdom Pseudomonadati; phylum Pseudomonadota; class Gammaproteobacteria; order Enterobacterales; family Enterobacteriaceae; genus Enterobacter; species Enterobacter sp. BIDMC92. Next base: position 2,011,457 of record NZ_KQ087598.1, on the reverse strand, counting down.
ATCGGGTTTTTCTATTTAATTGCGAATTATCTAAGATGAATCCGATGATAAATGCCTTTTTTTCCTTAGATTTTTGCCCGAAAAGGGCTGATTCGGTGCTTCTTTGAGCGAACGATCAAAAATAGGTGTATTCCCATCAAAAAAATATTCTCAACCCAAAAAAGTTTGTGTAATACTTGTAACGCTACATGGAGATTAACTCAATCTAGAGGGTATTAATAATGAATCGTACTAAACTGGTACTGGGCGCGGTAATCCTGGGTTCTACTCTGCTGGCTGGTTGCTCCAGCAACGCTAAAATCGATCAGCTGTCTTCTGACGTTCAGACTCTGAACGCTAAAGTTGACCAGCTGAGCAACGACGTGAACGCAATGCGTTCCGACGTTCAGGCTGCTAAAGACGACGCAGCTCGCGCTAACCAGCGTCTGGACAACCAGGCTACTAAATACCGTAAGTAATAGTACCTGTTAATAAAATGGCGCACATTGTGCGCCATTTTTTTTGCCTGCGTCAAACCACTACTGCGTCACCTTCTCCCCTTCATCTTCCGCAACCGCAGCAGACACCCGACTGTTCTGCACCGACAACACACTATTACTGGCAGACGGGCCGTTACCGGCGGAGACCACAACCGGGATCCCGGCACGACGTGACAGGGCTTTATCAATAAGCGCTTTATCACTTCCCGCCTGAGACACAAAGGTCGCAAAGTCGGCGGAATGGCTAATTGGCGAGACCTGCGGGTTTTCCCCCTCCACCTGCGCCAGCGGACGGTGAACTTCAATATAGCGTTTACCATCTGGCTCAACGGAGAACTTCACGGGTTCATTGATAATCTGTACCCGCGTGCCCACCCGCACCTGTTCGAACAGGGCTTTAATGTCCGGAGCATTCATCCGCATACAGCCGGAACTGACCCGCAGGCCGACGCTGTCCGGCGCGCTGGTGCCGTGAATGAGATATTCCCCATTACCCACGCCTAAACGCAGTGCGTAGCGCCCCAGGGGGTTATTTGGCCCGGCAGGGACCACAGGAGGCAATTTAATCCCCTGCTCCAGCGAGCGGGCTCTGATCCCCGGCGTGGGCGTCCAGGTGGGGTTAGGGATTTTCTGACTCACCCGCGTAGTGGTGACCGGGGTTTCCAGCCCCAACTGCCCAATACCGAGCGGGAAGACCTGAACAATATTTTCCCCCGGTGGGAAGTAATACAGGCGAAGCTCGGCAAGGTTCACCACAATCCCCTCGCGCGGCGTGTCCGGCAGCAGCATCTGCGACGGAATGGTGATGACGGTGCCCGGCGCAGGGTTGACCGGCGCAATAGTATTGTTCGTCTCCAGTAGCACCTGCGCCGCAGTATTAAACCGGCGGGCGATGGTCTGCAGTTTATTATCCCCTTCCTGTATCGTGTAGGTTTGATTTTGCCCAATCAGACGGCTGCCTGCGGGCGGCAATGGATAGTCCATCGCGCGGGCCGAATGAAGGGCACCGAGCGAACTGATAAGTAATAGAGTTATGAGAGACGCGCGCTTCATGCTGAGATTCCTTATTCACTGGCAGGATGCCAGAAAGCTGAAAAACCAGCGAGGCGGGAACCACCTCGCGAAACAGAATGAATGCTGTTCTGTAAGTCTAGCTAAGGATTGCAGCTTTGGCGCGGATGGCGCGAATCATCGCTTCCAGTCCCTGAGCTCGGGATGGTGTGAGGTGTTGGGTCAGGGCCATTTTTTCAAACCACGGGCGGACATCGAACGCGACAATATCCTGAGCCGACATCTGGTGATAAAGAATGAAAACGACCGCAATAAGCCCTTTAACAATGGCAGCATCGCTGTCGCCGCGCAGTTCGATAGTGCCGTCATCCGACTGCGCCATCACAATCCACACCTGGCTCTGACAGCCCTGAATACTGTTCTCCGGGCAATGCGCCTCTTCGCTGAGCGGCGGTAAACGCTGTCCCAGCTCAATGATGTAGAGATACTTCTCTTCCCAGTTTGCGCAACGCGAGAAGTTACGCAGTAATTTATCTTTGTCCGGCAGATCTGCCATCTTTCGCCTCTTTGTTAGCCCAGCAGCTGATGGATGCGTTTTAGCCCCGCCACCAGCCTGTCGACCTCTTCCGTTGTGTTGTACATCACCAGCGATGCGCGACACATTGCCGGGACCTGGTAAAACGCCATCAGCGGCATGGCGCAATGGTGCCCGGTACGGACCGCTACGCCGTAATTATCGAGGAAACTGCCCACGTCATAGGCATGGTGTTTCCCGAGATTGAACGCGATCACCCCCTGCCGGTCAGCCGGGCCGTAAAGGGTCAGATCCGGTACGCTGGCAAGTTCCGCAAGCGCATAGTGCATCAGCAGCTGTTCATACTCCTGAATGGCCTCAAGGCCGATCGCCGAAACGTAAGTAACCGCCGCCCCCAGCCCAATAATGCCCCCGGTGTTGGGCGTACCCGCCTCAAAACGCCACGGCGCACGGGCGTAGGTGGTGCCTTCCGTCAGGCTAACGGTGGCGATCATTGACCCGCCCCCTTCCCACGGCGGCATCGCCTGCAGGATGTCTTCTTTCACATACAGCACGCCAATCCCGGTCGGGCCGTAGAGCTTGTGGCCGGAAAACACGTAGAAATCGCAGTCCAGCGCCTGGACGTCAACCGCGTGGTGCATCACCGCCTGAGCGCCGTCAATCAGCACCTTCGCCCCCGCCAGATGGGCCTTCTCGACGATCTCTGCGACCGGGTTTTCGGTCCCCAGCACGTTGGAAACCTGGGTGACCGCCACCAGCCGCGTGCGGTCATCCAGCAGGCCGTCAAGCAACTCAAGCTGCAGCGTCCCGTCAACATTGAGCGGGATCACCCGCAGCTGCGCCCCAACGCGCTCGCAGAGCATCTGCCACGGCACGATATTCGCGTGGTGCTCCATCTGGGTAATGATGATGTTATCCCCTGCGCGTACCTGAGCGTTGCCCCAGCTGTTGGCGACAAGGTTAATCCCCTCGGTTGTGCCGCGCACAAACACCAGCTCTTCGGGCGAGCGGGCATTGAGAAAGGCGGCCACCTGCGTGCGCACGTTCTCCATGCGCTGGGTGGCTTCCGCGCTCAGGGTATGGATCCCCCGATGCACGGCGGCGTAACCGTGGCGATAGAACTCCGCCTCCGCATCCACCACCTGATTCGGCTTCTGCGCGCTGGCGGCGCTGTCCAGATAGGCCAGCGGCAGCCCGTTGACTTCACGGGTCAAAACCGGGAAATCGGCCCGGACTTTCTCAACGGGAAAACTCATGCTTCGCCTCCAGGCAGACGCAGGCCAATACGGTCCAGCACCTGCTGTTTTAACTGACCATCGTGCAGCGCTTCCGTCAGTTCGGCGGCAAACGCATAGATAATCATCTTCTGCGCCGCCTGCTGGTCAATACCGCGGGAACGCAGGTAGAACATCTGCTCGTCATTGATCCTTCCGACCGTGGCGCCATGGCTGCATTTCACGTCGTCGGCATAGATCTCCAGCTGCGGTTTGGTGTCCACCTCCGCCAGGCGGCCCAGGAGCAGGTTGTTATTGGTCATCTGCCCGTCGGTTTTAATGGCGTGCTGCGCCACGTTAATCAGGCCGTTAAACACCGCGCGCCCTTTGTCACTGACGATGGTTTTGTGCAGCTGGCGGCTGTTGCAGTAGCCCTTGTTGTGCTCAAGCCAGGTGCGCGTATCGCACACTTCTGATTTAACCGGCATCGCCAGGCTGTTGATGCGCAGCGTGGTGTTTTCACCGTTGAGCTGGGTGCTGGTGTTGTGGCGCAGCACCGCCCCGCCGAGCAGGAAGCTGTGGCTGAAAGCTGCGGCATCCTGAGCCAGCACAATATCGTTATGGGCAAAGTGGTGACTCTGCCCATTCTCAAACGCCAGCTTGATGTGGTGAAGTCGTGCATTAGCGGCGACGTTCATCGTCAGACGCGATCCGGTAAAGTGCCTGACCTCGTTAAGGCTGACGTAATGTTCGATTACCGTGGCCTCTGCCCCCTCCGCCAGTTCAAGATGATGGCGATAGTGAGCGGTATTGATTTCGTCACCGTCGAGCCCCTGGGTGATATGCAGCAGTAACAGCGGTTTTGCCGGGCGCTGGTTACGCTTCACGTGGATATGCGTCACGCTCTGCGCCAGGCTCTCGGTAAGATGCAGAAACACCTCCGGCTGCACGGGAGCCGCCAGGCTCTGGCGTTCATCATCGAGGGTAATCGTATAACCGCTCTCTTCAGCGCTGTCGCTCAGCTCAGGACGGAACTGCCCGTCAACAAACACCAGCCGCAGGGCATCAACGTTCAGTGCCAGCGCATCACGCTGGGCCGGGCTGATATCCGCCAGCCGAGAAACAAATTCGCCGTTCAACAGGCCATCAAGCGGGGTGTATTTCCAGTTCTCATGCTTACGCGTCGGCAGGCCGAGGCGCAGCATCTGCTGCAGATGCTGCTGCGCCTGCTCAGAACGTGTCCCCCCCTGGGCTTCAAACAGCCGGTGCCACTGCTGGAGCGCATTACTGCTGTTCGGTAAGCCAGCCATACCCCTGCTCCTCCAGTTGTTTAACCAGCGTGAAATCACCGGATTTCACAATACGTCCCTGATAAAGCACGTGGACGTAATCCGGCTTGATGTAATCCAGAATGCGCTGGTAGTGGGTGACAATAATGAACGAACGCTTGCCGTCGCGCAGCGCGTTAACGCCATCGGCGACAATCTTCAGGGCGTCGATATCCAGACCGGAGTCGGTCTCATCGAGAATGCACAGCTCGGGCTCCAGAACCGCCATCTGCAGAATATCGTTACGCTTTTTCTCGCCGCCCGAGAAGCCGACGTTGACTGAGCGGGTCAATAAATCTTCCGGCATTTTGAGCAGCTTGATCTTCTCTTCCATCAGATCCTGGAAATCGAAGCGATCCAGAGCCTCCTGGCCACGATACTTGCGCACCGCGTTCAGTGCCGTCTGCAGGAAGAACTGGTTGCTGACGCCCGGGATCTCAACCGGATACTGGAAGGCCATAAAGATGCCCTCTCCCGCACGATCTTCCGGCGACATCTCCAGCAGATCTTTGCCATTAAATTCGACCGAGCCGCGGGTGACTTCGTAATCTTCACGCCCGGCCAGCGTCGCCGAAAGCGTACTTTTCCCGGAGCCGTTCGGCCCCATAATGGCGTGAACTTCACCCGGTTTGACGTCAAAATTGAGGCCACGCAGGATGGTTTTGTCTTCCACGCTAACCTGTAAATCTTTAATGCTTAACATGTGCTTTCCTTAACCGACGCTGTGTTCAAGACTAATGGCGAGGAGTTTCTGGGCTTCAACGGCAAATTCCAGCGGCAGTTCAGAGAACACGTCCTTACAGAAGCCGTTGACGATCATCGAGATGGCATCCTCTTCGCTGATCCCGCGCTGCAGGCAGTAGAAGAGCTGATCTTCGCCAATGCGTGACGTCGTCGCCTCATGCTCCAGCTGGGCGGTGTTGTTGCGACACTCGACATACGGGAAGGTGTGCGCGCCGCAGTCTGCGCCAATCAGCATCGAGTCACACTGGGTAAAGTTTCGCGCATTGGTCGCCGTCGGCATGATCTTCACCAGCCCGCGATAGCTGTTCTGGCTGTGCCCGGCGGAGATACCTTTCGAGATAATGGTCGATTTGGTGTTTTTACCAATGTGGATCATCTTGGTGCCGGTATCGGCCTGCTGATGCCCGCTGGTGAGCGCCACCGAGTAAAACTCACCGATGGAGTTATCGCCGCGCAGGATGCAGCTCGGGTACTTCCAGGTGATGGCAGACCCGGTTTCCGACTGGGTCCACGACATCTTGCTGTTTTCACCTTCGCACAGCGCACGCTTGGTGACGAAGTTCAGAATACCGCCGGTATTGCCGTCGCCCGGGAACCAGTTTTGCACCGTGGAGTATTTCACCTCGGCATCTTTATGGATGATGACTTCTACCACCGCCGCATGCAGCTGATAGCTGTCGCGGACCGGGGCGGAGCACCCTTCGATGTAACTGACGTAGCTACCCTCGTCAGCCACCAGAATCGTGCGTTCAAACTGACCGGTTTTTTCCGCATTGATGCGGAAATAGGTCGAGAGCTCCATCGGGCAACGTACCCCTTTCGGCACGTAAATAAAGGTGCCGTCAGAGGCCACCGCCGCATTGAGCGCCGCGAAGAAGTTGTCGTTAGAGGGCACCACGGTCCCGATGTACTTTTTCACCAGTTCCGGATGATCGTGAATCGCTTCGCCGAAGGAGCAAAAGATAATCCCCTGCTCGGCCAGCTTGTCGCGGTAGGTGGTGGCCACCGAGACGGAGTCAAAGATAGCGTCCACCGCCACCTCTTTGCCCTCGCGAACCGGCACGCCCAGCTGGTTAAAGGCTTCTTCCACCTCTTTGCTGAGGAAGCTGTTTTCCGCGCCGGTCTGCTGCACCGCGCCGGGCTGCGAGGCGCAGGTGTCATCACAGCTGCCGCAGGAGGGTGCAGAGTAGTAGCTGTAGTCCTGATAGTTCAGCTTGTCATAATGGGCTTTCAGCCAGTGCGGCTCTTCCATCTCCAGCCAGGCGCGGTAAGCGCTCAGGCGAAATTCCAGCATCCACTCGGGCTCGTTACGTTTTGCCGAGATCGCCCGAACGACATCTTCGTTAATGCCTTTCGCCAGTTCATCCGTCTGCAGCTGGGTGAAGAACCCCTCTTTATAGTTGAGGTGTCCACCGCTCCAGGTCTTTACTTCACTCGTTGCTTCAGTATTACGAGACATAGTACCGCCTATACCCCAAAGCTTTCGCCGCAGCCGCATTCGTTCTGGGCTTTCGGGTTATGGAATTTGAATAACTGGTTTAAGCCTTCGCGGACGTAGTCCACTTCGGTACCGTCGATAAACGGCATGGCCTGCAGTGCGACGAATAATTTTGCACCGTCCGTCTCAAACACCAGGTCATCTTTCTCGGGCTCGGTGACGGTGTCGAGAACGTAACCGAAGCCTGCGCAACCGGTCTGTTTGACCCCAAGACGCACACCGAGGATCTCGGGCTTTTTCGCCACCAGCTCGTGAATATGTGCCGCCGCCGCGGGCGTCAGCGTTAAACCGCGCCAGCTAAAATCGGCAGGATTAAAGGTTTCTGAATGCAGTTCCATAGGTCCACCTCATCTGATAAGCCATCAGGGCATAACACCATGTTAGTGATAACGATTATCACTTCAACCCTCTGTCAGCAGGGGCATTCGGCTAAACCGCCCTTTTTGCCTACTTTTATTAAGCATAGACCCTGTGGCAGGATGCAGGCAGGATGGATTTAATTGTTCAATGCATTGATTAATAATGCATTTTGTTGCAGCGGTGATGACAGAGAGGAGAAAAGTAAAATATGCATCGGAAATGCCTATTTTTGAGATAGCTTTTCTGACTTCCGTGAAAACAGGCAATTTTCTCGTAACGCTATTCATCTTCTCGATCTCGCGTATCCGGGAAAAATGCCTGTTGCTCAGAAATTCCCTATTCCTCAGGGCTTAAAGCGGCACGGGAAGCTTGAATGGAAGGTATAAAAAACCCGCCGATGCGCGGGTTGAATGGTATGGGCACTGCGTGGAGGATATTGCTGAAGTCTTTGGGTGACGAGGCAATTGCAGTGTCCATTCCACCAGAAAAAGCCCCGGCATGCACCGAGGCTGGAAGAGTGTTTTACAGCTTAAAGCCCACTTTCTGCTGCAGCTTTCGCCTGGGTTAATGCTCCGGCATTAAATATTGGGTGCTCGTGATTATTCGTTATGTCACGAACGCGGTAGATTTTCCATGCATCATCTTCACGACGCAGAAATACTTCAAGGTGCATGGTTTTCCCTCCACCGGCTCCCTCAATGACCTGCACTACTTCACCGTTTAAAAATGGCCTTGCGTTTTCCACTCGTAACGCAGGTATCCATTCGCGAGAATAATCCTGGGTATACGTAAAATAGTCAGACTCTATTAACTCTTGTTCATAGATTTCCTGAATGGCATCAATCCGGGCAATCGTATCAGCGGAAACATATTTACGCAGTTCATCGGCAGGATAAGGCCTGGCATCATCACTACCGAATGCGGAAAGATAGGATTTATAAAATGACTCAGTAGCGTCTTTCGCATCCTGATCATCACTGGCAGTCGAACTACATCCCACCAGCAACATAACGAATGATAGAAATATCCTTTTCATCAATGCATCCTGTAAATTTTAAAGGGGGGTTGCATTTTTCGGTACCCTGGACCCGGATACATGCTTTTTTGTACAAAGTCCGAAATCCACTGCTTACCGTCATACATAGTCATGTGACCTATGCCATTTCCACCGGGGTACGGCTGTATTACAGCCACATCGCCCGAAATTAAAGTTGAACCGGGCGGCAGCTCACTGAACCCAGCACGTAATAATTCCGCCCCATAATCTTTTGCATAATCTGTGTTCGGTACCTTAACACCGCCAGCCAGGATAGCCAGGCGGGTATACTTAGCACATTCACTATGAGATCGCCCCAGAGCGTGTGAACGGAGATACGAAACTACAGCTTCTTTATTCCAACTCATTCTTAGTTCCTTTAAGTAAGTAAGAATAGAATTATTATATTAACCATTTATTCTACGTGGGATTAAAAGTGCTGTTTTCTAGAATTTTAAGCTGGCGGGGAACGATACAATGAATCACATTGAAAGTGTCAGCATTCAATATGAAAAAATCACCTGGAGAATTCTAGATGGTAATATTCAGTTTTCAGATGCATGGAATGAGCGTCGTACAAACTGACTTATACGGTTCGGAGGGTTAATGAGGTTTATTCAGAAAAAGGCCCTCAAGGCCTCTGACTAAGACTGATGAAATGAAACCGCAAATCCTTGCTCACGCCAGTGATCGAGCTGCTCCTGCTGGCGAGGGGTTGGGGATTTACCCGTCCAGACGAAGATTTTTTGCCCGGGAAACAGTTCAGGACGCGGTGAATCAATCGGTTCCGCCAGAACGTCAATGTGCCAGCCCTTCTGCGATAAGCGCGCGGCTTCAAGCCACAAATGGGTGCGATCATCGCATTCCCAGCCAATCAGGAGCGCGTCTTTACCGGCTTTCTTGCGGGACTCCGCCAGGCTTGCAATCGCGAATTCAATCAGTACACCATCAAACAGGCTCGCCATGTGGCGCACCGTGTTTTGATCCTGGTTCATCCGCTGGCGGACGGGAGAGATAATATTGTCAATCAGCGCATCCATCGGGTGATCGCGACGAAACTCACCGACTTTGGCGCGCAGTTTTGCCGGGCTGGCGTAACGCAGTACGGTCATCATCTCTTCCTGGAAGGCGAGCCAGTTGCCCTGCGTCAACACTTCCTTGTTTTCCAGCAAGGCTTTGACTTTGCCGACCGAAACGCCGCTTTTCATCAGGCGTTTGATCTCTTCAATACGCAGGATATCTTCATCGTCAAACTGACGATGACCCCCTTCGCTGCGCTGCGGCTTCAACAATCCATAACGGCGCTGCCAGGCACGCAGCGTAACGGGGTTGATACCGCATCGTTCGGCCACTTCGCCGATACTGTAATAGGCCATTAACTCCCTCACGCTCAGAACTTCCATACCTAACTACACCAACCTTATCAGATTGTACAAACCATTTGTATAATTAAGGCCACATTTTGCTCAGGTGAACGGGCGACGTTGCCCTTCACCTGTTAATACATTGTTGTATAAAATGTGCCTGTCGTACAGTTAAGTCCGTCGAAATGTGTACAACCCTATCAGATTTCGAATCTCTTCTCCGGCCACGCAATCGCCGGTATCCCGCCATGCCGGGGGCTGGCAAAAAGGTGCCCCTGGAACTGGGAAATGCCTGCAGACTCCAGCCACATCCACTCTTCCGCCTTCTCTACGCCTACCGCGCAGAACTGAATCTCAAGCGAGGCACAGCATTTAATGATCGCCTGAATAATGGCCTGTCGGGGGCCACTTTTGTGCACGTTCGCAACCAGATCGCGATTAATCTTAATTCTGTCCGGCTGGAACTGAGCCAGTAGCTGCAGCCCAGCAAAACCAGCACCAAAGTGATCGATCGTCACGCTGATCCCCGCGCTTTTTAACTGCCTGACCGCATCCGTAAACTCATCAAAGCGGGAAATGGCTTCGCTTTCGGTAAACTCCACCACAATTTGCTCGGGCACAAACCCGTTGGCTTCAATCGCGGTAAGCAGGAAATCCACGGCGTTGGGAATGTTAACCAGCGTCATGGGCAGCAGGTTGAGGGATAACGTCTGGCCCTGTAACCCCAGCGCGCTGGCCATGGAAAGCGCGACCTGTTTGCTTTGCAAATCCGAGGCATACACTTCGTCACGCGGCCGGTTGGCGAAATAGACCCCAGGTGCGCCGCCGTCCGGGGTGCGGAGAAGCGCCTCCCAGGAAACGACCTGCTGCATAAACGGATCGACTATCGGCTGGAAGGCGAAGCTGCAATCCGCCCCTTTCGCGACCACTTCAGGTTGCGCGGACAAAGGTGTTTCTTCGGTGACAAAATCCCATGAATCCGCAGGCGGCAGTTCAAAGTAGTTCGATTTTTCAGTCGCTTCGATAAAGGTACGGAAAAACTGCAGAGGGCGGTCGTTGTACGTCAGCTGGTAACGGGTCGTTCCCCTGTTGAGCACCTGCTGCAGCACCTCATCCCTGTCGAACTGGCGTAAATCAAACAGCTCCATGCCCACGTTACCAAAACGCCGGACTGGACCGTGATCGCGCATTAACTCCACTACGTTATGGTGACGCGGGTCGTTACAGATCTGCTCATAGATGGCAGTGACCTGCTCCACCGGCCCTTCAAGCAGTTGAAAAAAATGTGTGCCGTTAAACAGCAGGATCCCCGTGACATTGGATTGCCGGTTTTTACGATTTGCAGCAGCGACCATGGCTTCCAGCGCTTTCACTGGAACGTCCTCGCAGATATGACTGCGGTAAATGATGGTTGTGAGCATGCTATTCCTGGGGTTAGGGTTTTGGCCACGAAAGACGTGGGTAATTTTCATTTATAGCACATTAATTGCCCTACAAATAATTTACATCTCAATCATTTACAGCAGTTAATGTGATTTTTTTCTCTGCTGTACAACTTACCAGCGTCAGAACTTTTTGTACAATATATCCTGTAACGTTACCGCTTCGCGACAACGATATAACTATATGATAATAAAATAATTTATAAAATATATCATAAAAAAATTCAAAATTTGTACATTTTGGGTGTACAGATTTTGAAATTGTGTATACCTTAAATGTAACGTTAGTGATTACAAAATTTTACAGGAGCGAAACATGCAGCAGAAAGGTTACGCCACAGATTCCGCAGCAGCGATCGCACAGTACTTCGAAAAGGCCGCCCTTCCGACCCAACAGGAGACGCTGGGTCAGGTGGTAGTAGAAATTCTCAGCGACGGGCGAAACCTCAATCGCAAATCGCTCTGTACCAAACTGCTCAGCCGACTCGAGAACGCGGATGGGCCGGAAGAGGAAGAGCATTACCACATGCTGCTTGGTCTGCTCTTCGAACGGTAAGGTTATGAACAGCAGTGACGCAGACAGTCTGATCGACAAGCTTATCGGTGAAGCCGTTCTCTCTCTGTTGAAAGAGCGGGGGCCTGTGACAACCGAAGGATTGCTACAGCGTCTGCGGACGATGAAAGCCTGTGAAAAGGATCCCCGGCGGCGGGAGACACTTGCGAAGGTGATTGCCGACATCGGCACAAATAATCTCGCCTTTACACGTCGCAGAACCGCACAAGGACGAACGAACAGAGAGGGACCTCTCAACGATAAAAGAGACAATGTAGTGCCGTTATTTGGAAGTGGAAAACCGTCCGACCCCAAAAAAATACATTGACTGCAATTTAACAGCTACGGTGAGAACAAATGAGACAAAATATTCAGCTTCAACCCGAATACCACTCTGCTTTTTTAGACAGTGCGCTGGCGGAATATTTCCGTCACGCAGGCGATCGTTTTGCTGAAGAGTCCGCTATTTTTTCTACTGCAGTACGCTGTGTTCTGGCCTCCGAGGGTCACCTGTCTAATAAAGCGATCATCTTATGGCTTATTCAGACGCTGGAAGCCACCAACGACGTGGTTCAGGCGGACGTCATTCGTAAAACGCTGGAAATCGTGGTGGGTTACACGATGGACGATCTCTGAATTCCTGCCTGCCACGCCCCCGACGTGTCATCGTCAAAACTGACGAACAGCCTGACGATGACACGTAACGCCCCGCATAACACCCTGTAATACCAGCAAAGCCAATCTGGCACGCTTCCTGCTTAACGCCAACTACGGGACTGGGTTGTCCAGTCAACTTTGCTTCATTTCTTAACAGGTCTGTTATTGATGAAAAAGATCGCCAGCGTCTGCCCGTACTGCGGTGCAGGCTGTAAATTAAACCTTGTCGTAGAAAATAACCGTATCATCCGTGCCGAAGCGGCAGAGGGGGTAACAAACCAGGGCACCTTATGTCTGAAAGGATTTTACGGTTGGGACTTCCTCAACGATACCCGTCTGCTCACCCCACGCCTGACCCAGCCAATGATCCGCTACCACAAAGGCGAGCCATTCACCCCCGTTACCTGGGAAGAGGCTATCCGTTACACCGCTCACCGGCTCAGCAGCATTAAAGCGCAGCACGGACCGCGGTCAATTATGACCACCGGCTCCTCCCGTGGAACCGGCAATGAAACAAACTATGTGATGCAGAAATTTGCCCGTGCGGTGCTAAACACCAACAACGTGGACTGCTGCGCGCGCGTCTGTCATGGTCCATCCGTTGCCGGGCTTCAGGAGACGCTCGGCAATGGCGCGATGAGTAACTCCATCAACGATATTGAGAACTCAAAATGTCTGCTGGTGTTTGGCTATAACTGCGCAGACTCCCACCCTATCGTCGCCCGGCGCGTGCTGAAAGCGCGTGAAAACGGCGCAAAAATTATCGTCTGCGATCCGCGGCGCATTGAAACGGCGCGAATTGCCGATCAGCATCTGCAGCTCAAAAACGGCAGCAACATGGCGCTGGTGAACGCCTTTGGCTACGTTCTGCTGGAAGAGGAGCTGTACGACAAAAACTACGTTGCACGCTTTACAGAAGGGCTTGAGGCCTACCGGCAGACGGTAAAAGACTATGCGCCAGAGCGTGTGGAACATCTCACCGGCCTCCCCGCCCGTGAGGTGCGTCAGGCGATGCGTACCTTCGCGGCGGCCCCTTCCGCTACCGTGATGTGGGGAATGGGCGTCACTCAGTTTGGGCAGGCCGTTGATGTGGTCAAAGGGCTCGCAAGCCTGGCGCTGTTGACCGGTAATCTCGGTCGCCCTGCCGTCGGCGTCGGACCGGTGCGCGGTCAAAACAATGTCCAGGGGGCCTGTGATATGGGCGTGCTGCCCAATATGTTCCCCGGCTATCAGGACGTCACCGATCCGGCCGTTCGGCAGAAGTTCGCCAGCGCCTGGGGGATTGACGCTGCGGCGATGGACGATCGGGTCGGGACGCGCATCACCGAAGTGCCGCACCTGGCGCTGGAAGGCAAGATCAAGGCCTACTACATCATGGGGGAAGATCCGCTGCAGACGGAGGCCGATCTCGGGCTGGTGCGCAGTGGTTTTGAAGCGCTCGATTTTGTCGTGGTTCAGGACATCTTCATGACCAAAACGGCGGAAGTGGCGGACGTTCTGCTCCCGGCAACCTCCTGGGGTGAGCACGGCGGCGTCTTTACCTGTGCCGACCGGGGATTCCAGCGTTTCGGCAAAGCCATCGAGGCCAGCGGCAACGTGAAGCGCGACTGGGAGATTATCAGCCTGCTCGCCACCGAGATGGGTTACCCCATGCACTACGACACTAACCAGCAGATCTGGGATGAGATGCGCGAGCTGTGCCCGCTTTTCTACGGGGTAACCTATGAAAAAATGGGCGAGATGGGCCACGTGCAGTGGCCGTGCCCGACGCTGGATCACCCCGGCACACCGTACCTGTACAAAGATAATCAGTTCGACACCCCAACCGGTAAGGGGCAACTGTTTGCCGCGCCGTGGCGCGCGCCGGCAGAAACGCCTGATGACGATTACCCGCTGGTGCTCTGTACGGTGCGCGAAGTGGGACACTACTCCTGCCGCTCCATGACCGGTAACTGCGCCGCGCTACAAAGCCTGGCCGACGAGCCCGGCCGGGTGCAACTGAACCCTGCCGATGCGGACAAACTGGGCATTACTGACGGGCAGCTGGTCTGGGTGCGTTCGCGTCGCGGCAAAGTGATTACCCGCGCCAGTATCAGCGAGCGCATCAACGCCGGAGCCGTCTACATGACCTATCAGTGGTGGATTGGCGCCTGCAACGAGCTGACCCAGGATAATCTCGACCCCATCTCCAAAACGCCGGAAACGAAGTACTGCGCGGTGCAACTGGAGGCGATTGAGGACCAGCGCTGGGCTGAGGACTATGCGGCGTCTGCCTATCAATCGATGAAGACCCGGTTGATCAGCGCAGTGAATGTGTAAGTAAAAAGAGGCTCACAGCATGGGCCTCGGATCATTAATAATGATACCGCCTTTCTTGCCGGGTGGCGCTGCGCTTACCCGGCCTACATCGAGCCAGGATCTCAATAAATAGCCTGTTTTATTGTAGGCCCGTGCAAGCGTAGCGCCGCCGGGCGAAACCAAAGTACCATGACGCGCTCGCTATTCTAAAGGCGCATAACCGTGCACTATGTTTTGTAATTCACTGCATCACGGGAACACACTCCCCGTAATGATTGACCAGATAGTCACGCAGCAGATTCGGGTAACTCTTTTTCTCTACCATTTTGCGAATCAGCGCAATCAGTTCAAAATCCGTTCGCAGATTAAATTTCTGCATCATCATATATTTATGCGTAAAGACAGTTTTATCATTCATCTCCAGCGCCCGGGCCACCTGCACTACCGATAGCCCCCGGTAAAAATTCACCATAATGCGAATTTGCTGGGGTGATAATATTTTATACTGGCACTCACAGCAGCTTATTTTTTTCCAGGTATAACCGGGCGCCTGCGTGCGATACCAGGCGAGAAACAGCATCTCGCTCAGGCGATCGAGCGAGACATTACGCGGAATAAAAAGAATATCCTGGAAACAGGCGTTAAATGCCGAAACGCCCGGCGCATCCTCCACCAGTCCTATCACGATCCCTTTCTGGCGGGCCTGTAATTCTGGAATACAGGTGAGCGTCTCCCCTTTACAGAGGGAGAGCACGATAATATCGGCAGTGCTGACGTTTTCATGGCTAAATTGCGTCGCGAAGTGGATCGGCTGTTTAAAATTACGCAAAAAGAAATCCATAAAAAAATGCTGCAGTCCACTGCGAAAAAATTGATCGGCTTCCTGAATAAGAATATTCAACATAGCAAATACCACTGTCCTTAATGTGTGAGGAACGTCAACGCCGACATCTCAGTTATATTGCATCGTCATCACAACGACTGCACTGATACTCCCCGGCGTCGCGCCGCCGCTAACCGATTTGACCGACGCCTGCATGGCCATCGTGGCGGTTCTGTCTGCCGCAATAGTTTGCGTTATGCTGGAACCTGTTCCCTTTAGCGTCCCTGTTCCGGCCTCACGCATGGCGACCGCCACGTTTGTCGCCGAGCCGCTGTTCAGATAGTAGTCCGCCCCGGCGAGCGGATCGGGGCTTCCGGTGAACGAGACCGTGACGCTACGGGTTCCCGCCGGACACTGGGTAAACAGCAGGTTAAAAGGCACGGGATCGGATGATGACCCCGGCGTCGCCATATTGGTGGCCTGTATATTCCCAAGATTAATATCCATACTGGTGCTCCCGCCGTTAAAGATACAGGGCGAGGCAACGATATTTCCCGTGACGCCAAGATTCACGCTGTCAGCCGCGAACGTGTGCCCGCAGAATAAAAGAAGAACAAGCCCACGCTGATAATGTAATTTCATCACTCCACCTGTTACTGGTACGTCAGATTTAGCGTGGCGGAGGCATTCGCGGAGCCGGACTCAACGGAGGTTAAGGTCTGGTAATAACGCGCCGTTAACGGGAGCGTCTCTTGTCCACCCGCAGACTGTTTTAATAACAGACGGCTATTTAATGCCAGCGGCGTACCGTTATATAAAAGCTGCACGCCGACACCTTTTGCCGTACCGGCACTCCCCTGCCCCGTTAAGGCCATCACGCTGGTATTTGCACTGTCGGGATTCTGTATTCCGCTGAGCGAGACCGTAATATTGGTGCCAGCGCTGCAGGTTAATCCCAGATTTTGTGTATTCTGCGCCACGCCCGGCGTGGTCCCCACTACGGTGCCAAACGCGGATGCCGGAATATCACCAAGCGGGAACGTCAGCTGTGGCGTATTGATCGTGCATGCCAGGGCGTTGATGGTTCCGCCGGTAAGTTGCTCGGTCAGCCCGTCACGATAAACCCCGTCGCTGCCCTGGAGCGTGACCACGCCGATGACCCCCGGCGTTAAGGCACCGGATGACACCGGGCCGGTCACCACCAGCTCGACCCGGCCGCCATACCAGTCCACATAAGAGGTCTGCGCACTGTAAGAGAATGTATTGCTTGGGTTCTCGAAATAGGCATTTGAAGAAAACCGAATGCCTATGCCGCTGACGTTGGTGTTATACACATGATTGCCGTAGCTGCTCAGCGTGGCATTGTTATAGCGCATGCTAAAACCCAGCATTAACGGATTGGTACACCCTGTCAGATAGCTCCCTGTCATGCTTCCCGTGCCGGAAAAAATCACCGTGCCGACAGGCGCATCACGTTGAACATTAATGGTCCCCACCGACAGCGTCGACAGCTGCGGCGTAATAGTGGTGCAGGTCCCTGCCCTGGCCACTTGCCAGCCGCACAGATAACACAGCAGTAAAATAGCGTTGATGAACTTCATATTAATGCTCCTGGCGACACGTGACGCTAATGTCAGCGATGCCACCATACTGAGATCCTTTCGGCAGATTAAAATCCGCCCGACACTGCTGGTGGGATTGCGTCCCCCAAGTCGCCAGAACGGTGCCCTGTTCGCGCAGGCCGGTTAAATAGACCTGACCTCGATCGCCGACGATAAAACTGCTGCTGGTGTCGCCCTCCAGCGTGACCACCGCGCCAAACGGCACGAAACGGTTATTGTCCATTAAGGTCATCAGCACCCGGCGTCCCACTTTCGAGAGGTAATCGGCTTTCACGACCGCACCGCGTGTCGGCGTGACCGTGCGCGTGTTGATCTCCAGCTCCACATCCTCGGGCATATTCTCAGGATCGAGGGCGAGATCGTTTTTCCGGTACACGGAGAGGTTATTCACCACCGTGTAGCCCCGGTAATCCGTCCGCACGCCAGCCTGATTGCGAATATTGACGCCGTGCGCGCCAGGGGCTTTGATTAACGCGTTGGTTTCCCCCAGCGGCTGCGACAGCGTAATGCCGTCAGCATGCGCAAGGATGCCGCCCTGTAAGCCATAATTCAGGCGCTCGCTACTGGTGTCGTAGCCATAGCCCGCCGAGACCTCGCCGTATGTGCCTTTATAGTCGCCGTTCATATTGCCGGTATAACCCACGCCATCGGTGCCGTAGCCCTGCTGGATATTCCAGTTCAGGGCGCTGTTTTCGAGAGCAACCCCGTTCATGCCGAGATTGTGTGTTGTGCCATTATTCTGACTGGCGTTCAGGCCATAGTTGGCCCACGTCTGCGGCAGAAATTTGTCCAGCGGCACGCTGACGGTAAACGCCAGAAGCTGGTCGCGATCCCAGGATTTCGTACCCCCGCTACCGGATGACGCCGGGCTGCCGTTTTTACTGAATGTCCAGGTCACGCCATAGCTGATGTTGTGCCAGTAATTGTTGTAACCGACACTCCATGACGCCATTGATTTGTCGGCGTTCCAGTAATCCTCCCGTGCGGCGCTCAGCGTCAGCGCGCCCAGGTTTCCACCCAGCGTCTGGCTCATCGTCAGCTCCACGCGATTGCGCCGTCTCTCCTGAAGTGCGCCGCTGTCCCCGAAGGAATCCAGCACTTCCTGCATCCCGTAATAGCCACGGGTTGAATAGCGGTATCCTGCAATGGAAAAATTTGTGCCGGTATTGAGCAGGTTCTTGCTGTAACGCGCGCGCAAGGACTGCCCCTGCGTTTTTGCGGTATCGGCCGGTGATGACCAGGCCTGGGTGATATCCGCGGAAAGCGCACCGAAATCGCCCATGTTTTTACCTACTCCAAGCGCCAGGGACTGGTACTTGCCGGAACCCTGCACGCCGCCATAGAGCGTAATGCCATCCGGCAGGCCATAAATCGCAGTGATCTGGCCAAACGGTGTTTTCTCCACGCTGCTGTTATAGGCGCGATACTGTCCCGCGGAGAGGGCATATTTCAGCCGTCGCTCGCGCTGCAATACCGGTACCGAGGCATACGGCAGCGTGAAATGCTGCTCGCTGCCATCCGCCTCTTTGATGGTCACCTCTAAGTCGCCCGCGCCGCCGGTGGGGTACATATCGCTAATCTCAAACGCGCCCGGCGCCACATAGCTTTGGTAGATCTGATAGCCATTCTGGCGGATCACCACCTGGGCATTGGTGCGTGCGATCCCGCGTACCACAGGCGCATAGCCCTTCAGGGAATCCGGCAGCATGTCATCGTCCGACGCCAGCTGGACGCCGCGAAACGGCATACTGTCAAACACATCAGCCGGGGCGGAACTGTCCCCGACGGTAAGCTGCGCTTTCAGCGGGATCACGGCGCGTTGCAGGTAGCTGTAGACCGTATCCCATTGATCCTTGCCGGAAGGATCCCGCGACCAGGTGGTGTAGTTGCGTAAACGCCACGGCCCGATATTGATCCCCGGACGCAGGTTCGCATACTGGCTGTTGCTGCTGGCCCCCGCGCCCGTTTTCGCCCGGCTGGTCGCCCCGCTCAGGCTGTAATTGAGCATGGCTGCGGTTATCCCCTCATCCCACATCTGCGGCGGGACATAACCTCTCGCCGGCAGGTCGATGGCTGCCTGAGGGATGCTGAGCACAAGGCGCTGGGCGCTAAACTGGAAATCTGCACTGGCCTGCGGTATCGCCTGAAGATTGACACACTCGCCCGGTTCCGCACTGAGTGCGGGAAATAATGCGGTTTTAACCCCCCAGCGTTTTAATTGCTCACTGCTCAGGCACGGCTGCAATGTCTCATCGCCATTCTCGTTTTTGCCTGCGGTAAAGCGAATATCCCCCGTCTCCACTAACGCGTCGTCAACAATAATATCGACATGGTAGTTCCCCGGCGCCTGAGAGCCTGATTCAAAAGCCGACAGATCGGCTTTATCCATGCCGGGATTATCCAGCTCTATCAGATCCGTGTTAAATGCCACACTGGCACAGAGCGTCGGAGAGGATCCGGCAAACGCCAGGGCGATAAACGTCGCCAGGCGTGCAGGCCGCATCCTGTTTATTACTGTCATGACGAATTACCTGATAAATACGGGCGTTGCCGTTTGCTAACACATTACAAACTGGCCTGGTGTAAAACGCCGGGACTGCCATAGTCGTTAATGATTTTAAACGTGAGTGAATTTCCCCTCGCCTCATTTGGTAATGCAAACCGGGCTGAAGCGCCGGGTAAAACATACGTCACGTCATCCAGTTTTTTTCCCGCCAGCGTAATTTCATTAAAGTTAATGACGTATTGCGTGGGGTTTTTGACCTCAAGGTTATTTCCTGTTCGTTGCCAGGTTAATTTACTGGCCTGTTCCTCTGGTGTTGACGCCCGCAGACCTTCAGGCCGGTAAATCAGTTTGATGCGGGTTTTCACTGCAATTTGCAGGGAGTTCGTCTGTTTTGATGCCGACGGAATCGCTTTAATATTCAGCCAGAACAGACTTTCCCGTTCCTGTGGCAATGCGCCCGTCATTACAATTCGCTCAATGTTTTTTTGTCCACCATCCAAGCGATATAATGGCGGCGTAATAATAAAAGGCGCTTTACCTGAGTTCCCTTCCTGCATATCTATCCATGACTGAATTAAATAGGGCGTACTGTCAGGGTTATTTATGCTTATTGACGCTTCTTTTTTAGCCCCATCGAAGATGAGGCGGGTGCCGCCAATAATAACGCCGGCGTTGGCTGTGGTCAGCGTGAGCGCAGACAGCGCCAGGGCCAGTCCTGTCGTGGTGATAAAACGCATGATAAACCTCATACAACAAAGGGGCCGGGTTGGCCCCTTAATGATTCTGCAAAATATCAGTTATAGATCACTGAGAAGTTAGCGACAGAGTTTGCCGGGCCGGCGGTGACGGTCGCTGCGGTGGAAATATACTGGGCATAGAAGCTCAGGGTATTATCCGCCGTGCTGCTCAGCACATAGCTGTAGCTATTGCTGCCATGAAGCGGGAGATCCGCCTTATCTGCCGTCATCAGGTTAATGGCCACCCCGGTCGCCGCACCCGCCGCAGACGAATCAATCGCCAGCAGGCTGGCATTGGTGGCATCCGGCGTACCATCAAAACGCACTTTGGCGCTGGTCACCGTCACCGGACAGTTTTTCAGCACAATATTAAACTGCGTTGCTGCCGTTCTGGCGCCGGTGGTTGGGAACTCCGTTTTATAATAATCCCCTAATACCACGACCTGATTCTGAGACGCGACATCCACATCGCAGGCGGAATCCAGAATATTACCGTTAAAGTTAACCGTACCGGCTGCGGCAAAAGCGTGCGTCGTTGCCAGAGTGGAGCCGATTGCCAGCATTGCTATCATCATTTTATTTTTCATAAATAAATCCTGTATCACTTTATTTATTACAGAAATCCAGACAAAGCGGTTTAAAGCTGTTCACCGCCACCTCACCTTGTCATTTATATATTGTCAGGTGCCCATTAAATAACGTCGCTTCATAGCTCAGCTTAAACATTCCGGGTTATGCCTGCCGACGAGTAAAATTTATACAACTCTTTTTCGGCGCACAATCTATTTGAGGTCTAGCTGTAGACTCAGGTTTAACAAAATTAAAACAATTCTCTTTAGAATTATCTCATTGCCATTATTACGGGTCTACTTTTAGACCCGTAAAAGACAACCTTAAATTTCATATAATTAGGACCACAACATCTTGCGGTCTATTTTTAGACCTGCCGTAAACATTCCACGACTCGCTGTTTTTTAAGATAATTCTTTATGCCGATCAAAAAATGATCGCATCCGTAAGTGAGGTCTCTGATGAACACCCGAATGGCTCCCGTAGTCGATATTGAAAAAACCCCGGTGCTGACTGCAAAACCCTATAAGCACATCGAGAAACTAATTAATACTCTTCTTCCCCTGACAGAAAGACGCATTCTGTCCAGAGGGGAAGTGGTTCACTATTACCATCACGACGACCGTCAGTGTTTTTTACTTCTGCAGGGCAGCGTGGCGTTGCACCGTCGGGGAGATGGCATTGTATTAAATTCTGAATCCTCGCCGTTTATTCTCGGCGTCAGCAGCCAGTTCTCGTCAGAACATCTGTACGTCCGGGCGCTGGAAACCTCTGAACTCGCGGCCGTTTCGCTGGAACGTTTTAACAGCACGATTGCGCAACACAATTTGTGGGAACCCTTTTCGCATCTGCTGATCTATACCGCCTCCCGGGTCTACGAACACTGCTCGCGGATCTCACAGATGTCGGCCTATGACATCATCCGGTTTCAACTGGTGGAGTTGATGCAAGAGCCGGAAGCAATACGGATGAACACCACGGCGGCTGCGTATATACAGAGTCGAACCTGGCTGTCGCGCAGCGGAATTATGCGGATCCTGGCCGAACTTCGCACCGGGCAGTACATTACAATGGAGCGCGGCGTGCTGCTTGATATACACCATTTACCGAGGAAATACTGACCCAGGTGGTGCTGGCGAAAACGAGTAACGCTATAATCAGAAAGATGATTCTTTCAGGTTCAGGTTATGTCCACCACAGAAAAGCCACGACGTGGCTCCCCTTATGCACAAGAGCTGATTACGCACTTACAACCTTACTCTGCGATTCGTAACACCGGTCGCGGGGAGCAACTGGATCTGGTGGTCAACGGTCAGGGGATGAGTTATTTGATCCTGGAAGGCACCGTGGCCATTTACCGACGCAGCGACAATCTGATGCTGTCGACGGCGAAAAGCCCGGCGTTTTTTGGTGTGGCCAACCTGAATGACATCTTTTTTGACGACTACCTGAAAACGGTGACCCCCTGCAAAATTGGCCTGTTGCCCACCCGGGAGCTCAACGTCCTCATTCAGGAGAAGGCGCTATGGGGGCTGCTGTCTAACCATCTGATGTTTATGTACAACCGGCTCTACAACACCGTCATGCCGAAGGGCGCCCCAACGGCCTATGAGATGATCCGCCAGCAGCTGATGTTATTGATGAATGAAGATGACTCTTATCGCCAGGGGATTACCGCTGAGCGCTACATTCGCGACAAGACCCAGCTTTCCCGCAGCGGCGTGATGCGGATCCTCGCGGATTTAAAAACCGGGGGGTTTATCGAAATGGAAGAGGGCCGGCTCATTAAAATCAATAAACTGCCCGCTAAATATTGAATTCCGGAGACAAAAAAGGCCGCGGTTGCGGCCTTTTTACGCTCTCAATGGACGTGAACGCCCAACCGCCAGGCAAAATAGATCTCTTCTTTCAGCTCATTCGAAGAGAGCGCCAGCAAATCTGTAAATTCCAGCTCAAGCTGTTTCAGCTTTTTCAGGTACTGCGCCGGAGACAGGTTGCTCTTATCGCGACGTAAATATTCAATTGCCAGCTGTGTTGGGGTTATTTCAGTATCCATGATGTCCTCGCTTATGTACAAAACCTGACCAGTATACCACAACCCACTGGCTAGTTTTTGACCAAATGCAAAAACATCAGGAAAATTTATACCACCGCCGTCGTCAGCCTCGATGAGCAGCACAGACGGTCCTGCTCATCGAGAATATCGATCTGCCACACCTGATGACGGCTACCGGCGTGCAGCGCACGGCAAATACCGCGCACGCGCCCGCTGCGCACCGAGCGAATGTGGTTAGCATTCACCTCAAGTCCGACAACCTTCTGCTCCCCTTCGGTGCAGAGGTACCCCGCCACCGAGCCCAGCGTTTCGGCCAGCACCACGGAGGCGCCGCCGTGCAGCAGGCCAAAAGGCTGATGCGTGCGGTGATCGACAGGCATGGTCGCCTCCAGATCGTTCTCGCCGATGCGGGTAAACTGGATATCCAGCAGCCCGACCATATTCCCCTCGCCCATGGCGTTTAACGCCTGTAGCGTGACAGCGCGTTTCCAGATCATCCAATAATCTCCAGCAAAGCCTGCAATGGATGGCGTACCCCGTTACCTTCGACCCGTTTCACCTGGCTTCGACAGGAGTAGCCCGTCGCCAGGCAGCGGTTTCGCGGCAAACGCTGCATCGCCTGATGCCAGGACAGCTCGTAGATGCCGAGCGAGTTGGCGTGGTTTTTCACTTCATGTCCGTAGGTGCCGGCCATTCCGCAGCAGCCCACGTTGACGCTCTCAAGCTTTGCGCCGAACCGGGCAAAGACAGAGGCCCATTGTGCGGGGGCGCCAGGCAATGCGGTGACTTCGGTGCAGTGACCGAACAGGTACCACGGTTCACCGCTGACATCCTGAACCGCTTTGCCTTCCAGAGCCGCCGGCAGCCACTCATGCACCAGCAGCACGCTGAAATCGCCACGCTTGTCGCCCAGCGTCTGCTTATATTCATCGCGGTAGCACAGCACCAGCGCCGGATCGACACCGACCATCGGTATCCCCAGCTGCGCCACGCGATTCAGGAAATCAGCTGTTTTCTGCGCGGTCTTCGCAAAGCGCGTCAGGAAGCCCTTAATGTGCTGCGCCTTGCCGTTAGGCGAGAATGGCAGGACCACTGGCTGATAGCCCAGCTTTTCTGACAGACGGATGAAGTCCGCCACCACCTCTGCATCGTAGTAGCTGGTAAACGGATCCTGCACCACCAGTACTATCTTCGCTTTTTGCTCAGGGGTGAGTGCCTCCAGCTGCTCCAGGGTCATGTTCGCCGAGCGATGCCCGACGAGCTGGCGCTGAAGAGAGGGCACCGAGAGCAGCGGCAGATCGACCATCCCGATATGCTTTTCAGAAAGTTTTCGCACCAGCGGCTGGTTAATAAAGAAGTTAAAGGTCTTTGGCGCTCGCGCCATCAGCGGCGCGTAGCTCTCTACCGTCGCTACCAGATGGTCGCGCACCGGACGCAGATAGCGCGTGTGGTAAAGCTGCAGGAAACGTGAGCGGAATTCCGGCACGTCGATTTTAATCGGGCACTGGGTGGAGCAGGCTTTACAGGCCAGACAGCCGGACATCGCCTCTTTCACCTCGTGGGAGAAATCATACTCGCCCTTGCTGGCATGCCAGCTGTTGCGGGTGCGCTCGATAAGCGAGCGCAGGCTGGCGCGTTTTTCCGGTAACTCCTGCTCGAGCCGGAGCGGATCAACCCCGCGGTCGGCGAGCAGGCGCAGCCACTCGCGCACCAGCGTCGCCCGCCCTTTCGGCGAGTGAATACGGTTGCCGGTGATCTTCATCGACGGGCACATCGGGCTTTTGACATCAAAGTTAAAGCACAGGCCGTTGCCGTTGCACTCCATCGCGCCGCGCCAGGAGGATCGCACCGCAATCGGGATCTGTCTGTCGTAGGTGCCGCGCTTGACGGCGTCCACCTGCAGCATCGGGGCATCGACACCTTCAGGCGGGCAGATTTTACCCGGGTTGAGGCGGTTATGCGGGTCGAAAGCCGCCTTCACCTTACGCAGCTCCGCATAGAGCTGTTCACCGAAGAACGCCGGGCTGTATTCCGCGCGGAACCCTTTCCCATGTTCGCCCCACAGCAGACCGCCGTATTTGGCGGTTAAGGCCACCACCTCATCGGAGATCTGCTTCATCAGGATCTCCTGCTGCGGGTCGCACATATCCAGCGCAGGACGCACATGCAGCACCCCGGCATCCACGTGGCCGAACATGCCGTAGCTCAGGCCGTGGCTGTCCAGCAGGGCGCGAAACTCAACGATATAATCCGCCAGGTGCTCAGGGGGAACGCAGGTATCTTCGGCAAACGGAATCGGCTTCGCCGCCCCTTTGGCATTGCCGAGCAGCCCCACGGCTTTTTTCCGCATCGCGTAGATACGCTCGATACCGGCCAGATCGTTACAGAGCTGCCAGCCGATCACGCCGCCTTCGCCATGGGCAATCAGTTCGTCCAGTCGCTGACACAGCGTGGTCACCTGGCTGTCGATAAGCGCTGCGTCGTCGCCGGCAAATTCCACGATATTAAGACCCAGCATCTCTTTACCCGGCACGTCGGTAATCAGCTCGCTAACGGAGTGCCAGACGATATCTTCCCGGGCCAGATTGAGCACTTTAGAGTCAACGGTTTCCACTGACAGCGCTTTAGCTTCCACCATAAACGGCGCATTGCGCAGCGCGGAGTCGAACGAGTCATATTTGACGTTCACCAGGCGACGCACCTTCGGCAACCGGGTGATATCCAGCCGCGCCTCGGTGATAAACGCCAGTGTGCCTTCGGAGCCGGTCAGCACGCGGGTTAAATCAAACTGGGTCAGGTCATCGTTAAAGACGTGGCGCAGGTCGTACCCGGTCAGGAAGCGGTTCAGTTTGGGGAATTTATCGAGGATCAGCTGTCGGTTGTCGCGGCAGCGCTCCAGCACGGTGCGATAAATGCGCCCGCTGGCGGTGTTATCTTTGCCCAGCGTTTCCGCCAGCTCCACCGCCATCGGCTGGGTATCGAGGATATCGCCCCCGAGCAGAACCGCTCGCACGCCCAGTACGTGATCGGAGGTTTTGCCGTAGACCAGCGAGCCCTGGCCGGAGGCATCCGTGTTGATCATCCCGCCAATGGTGGCGCGGTTACTGGTGGAGAGTTCAGGAGCGAAGAAGTAGCCGTACGGTTTGAGGTACTGGTTAAGCTGATCTTTGATCACGCCCGCTTCGACCCGCACCCAGCCCTCTTCAGGGTTGATCTCGATGATGCGGTTCATATAGCGCGACATATCAATAATGATGCCCTGGTTCAGCGCCTGACCGTTGGTTCCGGTGCCGCCGCCGCGCGGCGTAAAGACCAGCGAGGCGAAGCGCTCCTGCGTGGCGAGCCGGGCAATCAGCGCCACGTCGGCCGTTGAACGAGGAAAAACGACGGCATCGGGAAGAAGCTGGTAAATACTGTTATCGGTGGCCATCGTCAGCCTGTCGGCATAGTTCGTGGCGGTATCACCTGTAAAACCCTGTTGCTCCAGTGCCTGCAAAAAATTAAGCACCAGCTGAACGACGCCAGGTGCCTGAGAAATCTGTGGGATCATGACCGTCGACCCTAATTAGAGTAATGTGAAATCGTTTGCGTTGTGTCCGGAAAGTTTTATCACATTTTTTTCTTATAATCTCTGCTGAATTACAGGCAGAATTCGCCTGTCAAAAATCGCTGATATCATTAATGATTAGAGAGACGCGGTTTTCCCTTCCCGCCAGCCTCGCTGGTGTTTTATTAAGGAAAGTTTCATTTATGGTCAATGTTCGCCAGCCCAGGGATGTTGCGCAAATTTTGCTGTCGGTGCTGTTCCTGGCCCTCATGATTATTGCGTGTCTGTGGATTGTTCAACCCTTTATTCTCGGCTTCGCCTGGGCTGCGACCGTGGTCGTCGCCACATGGCCTTTATTGCTGCGCTTGCAGAAGCTGCTGTTCGGCCGCCGTGGGTTAGCCGTGCTGGTCATGACGCTGCTGCTGTTCCTGCTGTTTATTATTCCCATTGCTTTGCTGGTGAACAGTCTGGTGGATTCCAGCGGCCCGGTTATCCGTGCCATTACCAGTGGCGACCTGACGCTGCCGGATCTCGCCTGGCTGAACAGCATTCCACTGGTGGGAGCCAAACTCTACAGCGGCTGGCATAGCCTGCTGGAGATGGGTGGCAGCGCGCTGATGGCAAAAGTTCGCCCGTATATTGGCACCACCACCACCTGGTTTGTGGGTCAGGCGGCGCATATTGGCCGCTTTATGATGCACTGTACCCTGATGCTGCTCTTCAGCGCCCTGCTCTACTGGCGCGGTGAACAGGTGGCGTTGGGCGTTCGTCACTTTGCTACCCGCCTGGCGGGTAAACGGGGCGACGCTGCGGTACTGCTGGCGGCACAGGCCGTACGCGCGGTTGCGCTGGGCGTGGTGGTGACCGCGCTGGTGCAGGCGGTGCTGGGTGGTATTGGTCTGGCGATTTCCGGCGTACCGTACGCCACGGTTTTCACCGTGGTCATGCTGATGACCTGTCTTGCGCAACTGGGGCCGCTGCTGGTGCTGGTCCCCAGCATCATCTGGCTCTACTGGACCGGTGATACCACGTGGGGAACGGTGTTGCTGGTCTGGAGCTGCGTGGTCGGCACGATGGATAACGTCATTCGCCCGATTTTGATCCGCATGGGCGCTGACCTGCCGCTGATCCTGATCCTCTCCGGGGTGATTGGCGGCTTGATTGCCTTCGGCATGATTGGCCTGTTTATCGGCCCGGTGCTTCTCGCCGTCACCTGGCGTCTGTTCTCCGCCTGGGTGCATGAAATTCCCCCGCCGGGAACTGACCCGGACGTGATTTTGAGCGAACTGGAAGAGCTGGAAGAAAAGAATACCCATTAAGCCTTGTTGCCGGGTGGCGCTGACGCTTACCCGGCCTACATTCTCCCTCTCAATACTTTAACACCGCTAAAGTATTTATTCGTTGCACACTGGTCAGACCCGCGATTCCTGCCCCCAATCTGCTCATAACCGCAAGAAATCTTTACGTCTCTTTAACTATTGAGACGAATCCGATCGACGCTAAAAGCGGACATGCCTACTATTAGCACACGGTTATAAATCAACACCTTGATTTATAAGCATGGAAATCCCCTGAGTGAAACAACGAATTGCTGTGTGTAGTCTTTGCCCATCTCCCACGATGGGCTTTTTTTTATCCTGACTACGCGCGCTTAACCTCACAGGTACTGAGCATCCGCCACTCAGCAGGCAGCACCCGCGTTTCCCCTGTCACATTAACCGTAACCGCCTCGCGGATATCCGCCGACGATGCGCCAACCTGCAGCTCAAACTCGCCCGGCTCAACGATGCGTTTCCCGTCACGACGGGTGAAGTTGAACATCTCCACCGGCAGCGTAAAGGTGAGCGTGGCGGTTTCCCCCGGCGAGAGCGTGACGCGCTGGAAGGCCTTCAGCTCCTGGAGCGGCCGAACCTGCGTGGCGACCTTATCCCTGACGTAAACCTGCACCACCTCGCTGCCGCTGCGCTCCCCGGTGTTGGTGATCTCCACGCTCAGTGCCACCTCGCCGTCGACCGACACCTCAGATGAAGCCACGCTCGCGTTCCCCCAGCTAAATGTCGTCCAGCCGAGGCCGAAGCCAAACGGGTAACGTGCACCGAAATGGAACGCAAACGGCGTGCCGCCGCTTTTGAGCTTGTGATTGTAGTAGTACGGCATCGCGCCGGCGCTTTTCGGCACGCTCACCACCAGACGCCCCTGCGGCTCCGCACGCCCCGTTAGCACGTCCGCAATGGCCCAGCCCCCTTCCTGCCCCGGTGCCCACGCCACGATCAGCGCGGCCACCTTCTCCTCCAGGCCCTGAAGATGGTAAGGACGCCCCCCGGTCATCACGACAATCACCGGTTTGCCCGTCGCCACCAGCGCCTCCAGCAGCTGTTGCTGCACGCCCGGCAGGTTTAAGGAGTCGGTATCCGATCCTTCCCCCACGGTACCGCTCTGGAACAGCCCGGCGAGATCGCCCACGCAGGCCACGACGACATCACTCTCCTGCGCCGCGTTCACAGCCTCGGGGATCAAGGCGGTGCTTTGCGAAACCGGCGACTGCTGCATCGGTTTGCCGCCGCTGTCCCCCGGGAAGACCGGCGCACCCGCCATCCGTTTTTCGATGATGTGACACCCTTTAGCGTAGCGGACCTGCGACGCGCCAAGGTAATGCTCCAGCGCCGCGCGCGGCGTCGTCACCTGAGAGGTCTCCTCGACCATATCGCTGATGATCAGATGAACGGGGAAACTGTAGCCGCTGAGTAACGCCAGCGGATCGTCTGCCGTCGGCCCTACCACCGCCACGCGGGGTTTGCCGCCAAGAGGTAAGATGCCGTTGTTCTCCAGCAGCGTGACCGATTTTGTCGCCACCTCGCGTGCAACCTGGCGGGTTACCTCATTTTGCAGATCGATACCGTTTTCATCGACATACGGCTGTTCAAACAGGCCGAGACGGAATTTTTCGGTCAGTACACGGCCCACAATCTCATCCACTTTCGCCATGGCGATCAGCCCGCGATCGACGGCTTCGGCCAGGTGGCGTGCGCAATCATCTTTCGGCAACTCAACATCCAGCCCGGCGTTGAAGGCCAGCGCGGCAGATTCTGCCGCATCGTGGGAAACCCCATGATGCTGATGCAGCAGGCTGACGCCGCCGTAGTCGGCCACAACGATGCCGTCGAAGCCCCACTGTTCGCGAAGGACGGTGGTCAGCAGGAAGCTGTCGCTGTGGCCCGGCTGGTTATCAATATCGTGATAGGCGGGCATTACCGAACCGGCGTTGGCGAGCTTCACCGCCATTTCAAACGGCAGCAGGAAGGTGTCGTTAAGCTCGCTAAAACCCAGGTGTACCGGAGCATGGTTACGCGCGCCTTCACTGAACGAGTGACCCACATAATGTTTGAGGGTCGCCAGCAGGTCACGTTTGTCGCCCTGCAGTCCCTTAACGTAGGCGGTGGCCATGACGCCCACCAGCCAGGGATCTTCGCCAAAGGTCTCTTCGGTTCGCCCCCAGCGCACGTCGCGGGAGACATCCAGCACCGGCGCCAGCCCCTGCTGGCAGCCCACAGACCGCGCCTCTTTGCCAATCTGTTGTGCCGCTCGCTGCACCAGTTCCGGGTCCCAGGTGGAGCCGTAGTTCAGCGACGACGGGAACAGCGTGGCGTCTTTACACAGCAGCCCCACCAGGCACTCCTCATGGAACAGCGCCGGTATGCCGAGACGCGTCTCCTCCATCATCATCCGCTGCAGGCGGTTAGCGGCGCGTACCCCGGTTTTCGCATCAACGATATGGGTTCCCAACGGACGGGTGATCTGCCCGACGCCCAGCTTAAGCCGTTCGCCGAGGGAGGCCTGTTGGCTCACACCGGCAAATTCGTCACTCAGATCGCTGCGCTCGCGGTGGTTGCCGTTTTCATCGAGGATCAGCCAGTACGCATGCATCTGAGCGAACTTCTCTTCCGGGGTCATGCGTGCCAGTAAATCGGCGACGCGCTCGTGCACGGGACGTCCCGCGTCCTTATAGATAGCTGTCATGTTTTACTCCTGTAGTGCGGAAGGGGTTGCCGGGCTGAGCTGCCCTGCTTCGGGTCTTACCTCACGTTTGCTGGCCAGCTCCCGGGCGATGGAGTCCACCAGCCGGCTGTTCAGTTTGTAGATGGCCAGCAGCGCGACCATGCAGAGGAACAGCGCGCAAGGGATAAGGGTGAACAGTGCGTTAATGGTCGAGAGCACGTGCGGTGTCTGGGCTGCCTCACCGGGTGCATAATCCACCATGCCCAGCACCCAGCCGACGACCGCCCCGCCCAGCGCCAGGCCAAATTTGATGGCAAACAGCGCGGTGGAGAACACCAGCCCGTCCAGGCGGCGGCCGCTGCGGTGCTCTTCGTAGTCCACCACATCGGAGAACATGGTCCACTGCAGCGGTGTGGTGAGGTTTTGCACAAAGCTGAAGACGATATTGAGGCCAAAGATGAGCCAGACCTGAGAAGGCGGCAGGAAGAAAATCAGCGCGCCGAAGATGACGAAGGAAATAATGGTCCACTGATAGGCGCGTACGCGGTCAAATTTCCCCAGCAGCCGTTCGGATAATAACGCGCCGCTTAAGGAGGCCACCATCCCGGAAACAATAAAGGCAAAAACCAGCTCCGGACGCAACAGCACATATTTCACGTAATACATCGTGGCGGAACCCCGCGTCACCACCGCCGTTAACAGTAAAATATTAAACAGGAACACAATACGCCATTGGCTGTTTCCGGCCAGCAGTTTTAAATCGGTGAACATGGATCCGGAGGTATCGTTGCGTGGAGAATAACGCTCGCGGGTCATCATGAAACAGCAGAAGAACAGTACAATCCCCAGCAGCCCCATCAGACTCATGGCATAGAAATAGCCTTTCTGCACGTTGCCCTGGCCTAACAAGGAGACCAGCGGCAGGGCAATTACCGTCACAATCAACCCGCCGATAAACGACAGGCCAAAGCGCCAGGACTGCAGGGAGTGACGCTCGCGCGGATCCAGCGTCAGCGCGCCCGGCATGGCGCAGTAAGGCACGTTAATCGCGGAGTAAATCAGGCTTAAAATAGCGTAGGTCACGCAGGCATACACGATTTTTGCCGTTGGCCCAACATCCGGGACATAGAACGTAATCAGGCAGCTCACGCCAAACGGAATGGCAAACCACAGCAGCCAGGGACGGAAACGACCGTGGCGCGTCCGGGTGCGATCCACCAGCGCGCCAATGCACGGGTCGACAAACGCATCGACCACACGCACCACTAAAAACATGGTGCCCATAACCGCGGCGGGCAAACCAAAAACGTCCGTATAGAAATAAGCGAGAAATAGCGTTGCCGTTTGCCAGACCAGCGCGCTGGCCATATCACCTAAGCCATAACCTATTTTATCTTTGGTACGCAATACAGAGGAGATTGTCATTGTTATTTGCCTTTTTATCAGGTTAAAACGTATTTCAACCAGTTGCGCATCTTCACCAGGGAAATGCGCAGTAAGGCTCAAGTATTAGCAACGCTTTGCGGGCTAACAATTGTCTAAATTAACAGACAAATTATGATATTTAGTTTTTTACTTTATTTGTGATGGGGAGCATATTCGGGCGAAAATAAAAAAGGCGAGGAGATATCTCCTCGCCTTTATCCGTTTTTTAGCGGTTACTTGTTCAGTTCCGCCAGGCTCAGCCAGGTTTGCACCACGGTGTCCGGGTTCAGGGACAGGCTATCAATCCCCTCTTCCATCAGCCATGCGGCAAAGTCTTCATGGTCAGATGGGCCCTGACCACAAATCCCGACGTATTTACCCTGCTTCTTCGCCGCGCGGATGGACATAGAGAGCAGCGCTTTCACTGCCTCGTTACGCTCATCGAACAGCTCAGAGACCACGCCGGAGTCGCGGTCCAGACCCAGCGTCAGCTGCGTCATGTCGTTCGAACCGATAGAGAAGCCATCGAAGTGCTCAAGGAACTGCTCAGCCAGCAGGGCGTTGGACGGAATTTCACACATCATGATGATCTTCAGCCCGTTCTCGCCGCGCTTCAGCCCCTGACGTGCCAGCTCGTCCACCACGGCTTTCGCCTGATCCACGGTACGCACGAACGGGATCATGATCTCGACGTTGGTCAGCCCCATGTCGTTGCGCACGCGTTTCACCGCCTCACACTCCAGCGCGAAGCAGTCGCGGAAGCTGTCGGATACGTAGCGTCCGGCTCCGCGGAAGCCCAGCATCGGGTTCTCTTCTTCTGGCTCGTAGCGCTCACCGCCCACCAGGTTGGCGTATTCGTTAGACTTAAAGTCAGACAGGCGCACAATCACGCGTTTCGGCCAGAACGCCGCGCCCAGCGTGGCGATCCCTTCGGTCAGACGGCCGACGTAGAACTCTTTCGGCGAGTCGTAGCCTTTCATCATCTCGCGGATTTCGTTCTGCAGTTTCGGATCCTGGTCGTCAAACTCCAGCAGCGCACGCGGGTGAACGCCAATCATACGGTTGATGATGAATTCCAGACGCGCCAGACCTACGCCTTCGTTCGGCAGGCAGGCGAAGTCAAACGCGCGGTCAGGGTTACCGACGTTCATCATGATCTTCAGCGGCAGGTCCGGCATGGTATCCACGCTGGAGCTCTTCACGCTGAAGTCGAGGATATCAGCATACACGTAGCCGGTATCGCCTTCGGCACAGGAGACGGTCACATTCTGTCCGTCTTTCATGCGCTCGGTAGCGTCACCGCAGCCGACAACCGCAGGAATACCCAGTTCACGCGCGATGATGGCAGCGTGACAGGTACGGCCACCGCGGTTGGTAACGATAGCCGCGGCTTTCTTCATGATCGGCTCCCAGTCCGGGTCGGTCATGTCGGTTACCAGCACGTCGCCAGGCTCAATACGGTTCATTTCGCTGATGTCGTGGATCACTTTCACCGGACCGGCACCGATACGGTGACCAATCGCACGGCCTTCCGCCACGATTTTGCCCTGCGCGTGCAGCGTATAACGCTCCATTACCTGGCCGCGAGAACGGACGGTTTCCGGGCGCGCCTGCACGATAAACAGCTTGCCGGTGTTACCGTCTTTCGCCCATTCGATGTCCATCGGACGACCGTAGTGTTTTTCGATCTGCACCGCCTGCTTCGCCAGCTCCTGCACTTCAGCGTCGGTCAGGGAGAAGCGATCGCGCTGCTCCTGCGGCACATCTTCAATTTTCACCTGCTTGCCATGCTCCTGCGTCGGGGCATAGATCATGCGGATTTTTTTCGAGCCCATGGTGCGGCGCACCACCGCCGGGCGGCCAGCGGCCAGCGTCGGCTTGTGAACGTAGAATTCGTCAGGGTTAACCGCCCCCTGCACCACCATCTCACCGAGACCCCATGCGGAGGTGATAAACACCACCTGGTCGAAGCCGGATTCGGTATCAATGGAGAACATGACGCCGGAGGAACCGACATCCGAGCGCACCATGCGCTGAACGCCAGCGGAAAGCGCGACGCCACGGTGGTCATAGCCCTGATGCACGCGATAGGAGATGGCACGGTCGTTAAACAGGGACGCAAAGACATGTTTCACCGCCACCAGCACGGCGTCATATCCCTGAACGTTCAGGAAGGTTTCCTGCTGCCCGGCAAACGAGGCGTCCGGCATATCTTCTGCGGTAGCAGAAGAGCGCACGGCAAAAGAGGCCTGCGCGTCATCAGCAGAGAGCTGGTTGTACGCGTCGTGAATGGCTTTTTCCAGTTCCGGCTGGAAAGGTGTGTCGATGATCCACTGGCGGATCTGCGCCCCGGCTTTCGCAAGCTCGGTAACGTCATCAATATCCGTTTTATCCAGCAGGTCGTAAATGCGCTGGTTAACACCGCTCTGGTCTAAAAACAGGTTAAAGGCATCGGCGGTGGTGGCAAACCCGTTCGGTACGGAGACACCCATACCTGACAGATTTGTAATCATTTCACCCAGGGAGGCATTTTTGCCCCCAACTCTGTCTACATCATTCATGCCGAGTTGGTTATACCAAAGCACCAGCGGTGACGAGCCATTGTTGGACATCGAAACAATCCTTTTGTGATATTTGATCGGAGTAAGTAACGCCTGACTACGTATTTATAGTGGCATATTTATTTCCGCTAAAAAAACGGTGAATCGTGTAAGCAATTTAAATTTTCAACTTTTCGGATACTTTCCCATCAACGATTAACCCGATGATTCCTCTATATTCAGCCAGAAACCCCAAAAATAAAGTCGCTATTTGAAAAATGAAATCCACTTTTCAGGAAAATCAAAAACGGCGTTTCATTCATAATTAGGATAAGTTCTTTGCTGTATAAATTACTTTTTTAATTTATGCTTTCAGACAATTACGTATGATATTCAGGGTGGGTAAAATGGATAGTGCTGTCGATCGCCACGTTTTTTATATTTCTGATGGGACGGCGATCACCGCCGAGGTGCTGGGCCACGCGGTGATGTCGCAGTTCCCCGTTTCGATTAACAGCATCACGCTGCCGTTTGTCGAAAATGAGAGCCGCGCCAAAGCGGTGAAAGACCAGATTGACGCCATCTATCAGCAGACCGGCGTCCGCCCGCTGGTGTTTTACTCGATTGTGATCCCCGAGATTCGCTCGATCATTTTGCAAAGTGAAGGCTTCTGTCAGGATATCGTGCAGGCACTGGTGGCCCCGCTGCAAAGCGAACTGAAGCTCGACCCGACGCCCATCGCCCACCGTACCCACGGGCTTAATCCCGGTAACCTGACCAAGTACGATGCCCGTATCGCCGCCATTGATTACACGCTGGCGCACGACGACGGTATCTCTCTGCGTAATCTCGACCAGGCGCAGGTGATCCTCCTGGGCGTGTCGCGCTGCGGCAAAACCCCGACCAGCCTCTATCTGGCGATGCAGTTCGGTATTCGCGCCGCCAACTACCCGTTTATTGCTGACGACATGGATAACCTGGTGCTGCCCGCCGCCCTGAAGCCGCTGCAGCACAAGCTGTTTGGCCTGACCATCAACCCGGAACGCCTCGCCGCCATCCGCGAAGAGCGCCGTGAAAATAGCCGCTACGCCTCGATGCGCCAGTGCCGAATGGAAGTCTCCGAAGTGGAAGCGCTGTACCGTAAAAACCAGATCCCGTGGCTGAACAGCACCAACTATTCGGTAGAAGAGATCGCCACCAAAATTCTCGACATCATGGGGCTTAACCGCCGCATGTACTAATATGCTAGTACATTAACTCAGATTCAGGTATCATCATCGGCAACCACGGGGCGGTGTCGCCCCGAACTTGAAATCAGCAGGGATTGGTTTAAGGTGATGCCCATCACTTCCCGGTAGTCTGCCGATGAAGCAAAAATTTTCTGAGACATTCCATGAATAAAACCGATGAACTCCGCACTGCGCGCATTGACAGCCTGGTTACGCCGGCTGAACTGGCACAGCGGCATCCCGTTTCCGCCACCGTTGCGGAACATGTGACGGCCTCCCGTCGACGCATTGAAAAAATCCTCAATGGTGAAGACCCGCGTCTTCTGGTGGTGATTGGGCCGTGCTCCATCCACGATCTGGATGCGGCGATGGATTATGCCAAACGGCTGCAGGGGCTGCGGGATAAGTACCAGCATCGCCTTGAGATCGTGATGCGAACCTACTTTGAAAAACCGCGCACTGTGGTGGGCTGGAAAGGCCTGATTTCCGACCCTGACCTGAACGGCAGCTATCGTGTGAATCACGGTATTGAGCTGGCGCGTAAGCTGCTGTTACAGGTCAACGAGCTGGGCGTGCCGACGGCAACCGAGTTTCTCGATATGGTGACCGGGCAGTTTATCGCTGACCTGATCAGCTGGGGCGCGATTGGCGCGCGCACCACCGAGAGCCAAATCCACCGCGAGATGGCTTCTGCCCTCTCCTGTCCGGTGGGCTTTAAAAACGGTACCGATGGTAACACCCGTATCGCGGTGGATGCCATCCGCGCGGCCCGTGCCAGCCATATGTTCCTGTCACCGGACAAGAGCGGCCACATGACCATTTACCAGACCAGCGGTAACCCGTACGGCCATATCATCATGCGCGGCGGCAAGAAGCCCAATTACCATGCAGAAGATATTGCGGCGGCCTGCGAGTCGCTGGCCGAGTTCGACCTGCCGGAACATCTGGTGGTAGATTTCAGCCACGGCAACTGCCAGAAACAGCATCGCCGCCAGCTGGATGTGTGCGATGAGATCTGCCAGCAGATCCGCAGCGGTTCAACCGCTATCGCCGGCATTATGGCCGAAAGTTTCATCAAGGAAGGGACGCAGAAGATCGTTGCCGGACAGCAGATGGTTTACGGGCAGTCCATCACCGACCCGTGCCTGGGCTGGGAAGACAGTGAACTGCTGCTGGAGAAGCTGGCTGCAGCCGTGGACACTCGCTTTTAACATCCTGCCGGGTGGCGCTGCGCTTACCCGGCCTACGATTTGTGCCCTTCTCCCTCTCCCCGTGGGTGTACGGTCCGGGGACATGGTAGACAGGTGTTCGGGGACATGGTGAACACTTTTTAACATCCTTTACCCATGGTGATCGACTTTTTCTTCAGGTCGATCACCCCCACTTTCGTGCTGTACCACCACACTTCATAGCAGCCATCCTCCTGCGTCTCCTTCAGTCCGACCCGCTCTCCCCTGAACGCTTTACCCGCGCTCAGACTTACCCCTTTAACGCTCAGCTTTCCGCTGATATCCACTTTCCTGACCATCACGCCCTCGTCGTATTCCGGGGGCGTTGTGTTGCCGCTGTACCGTCGCGATGACGGCTGATACCGCGAGCCCGGTACCGCCATATCCAGCGCCTCATGCGGGCGTTCAAGGTTATAGACCGTCCGCCAGTGGTCGAAGGCGCGCTGCAGTTCACCGCTGTCCGCGAACCACTTCCCCTGCAGCACTTCCGCCTTCAGGCTGCGGTGAAAACGCTCCAGCTTGCCCTGCGTCTGCGGATGATACGGCCGGGAGTGCCCCACCCGGATACCCTGGCGCATCAGCCACAGCTCCAGTGCCGTCCAGGTGCCGGTGGTGTCTCCCCACGGTGAGCCGTTATC
The DNA here is from genome assembly GCF_001030225.1 of Enterobacter sp. BIDMC92. Taxonomy (NCBI): domain Bacteria; kingdom Pseudomonadati; phylum Pseudomonadota; class Gammaproteobacteria; order Enterobacterales; family Enterobacteriaceae; genus Enterobacter; species Enterobacter sp. BIDMC92. The sequence continues at coordinate 1,974,020 of NZ_KQ087598.1, read as the reverse complement.
CATCGTCATCCTGTCCGGCAGGCCGTAGCGTTCAAACACGCTGACCAGCTGCTGCTGCACGGTCTCTCGACGTTCATCGTTACAGTGCACCAGGCACAGGGAAAAACGGGAGTGGTCGTCCAGCAAAGTGAGCGGATGGCAGCGGCCACCGCCAAAGGGAAAGTGGCCCTTAAAATCCATCTGCCAGAGCCGGTTGGGCGCGTCATGTTCGAACCGTCCCGTGGCGGGAATGCCCGGTGAAGTGCCCGGCAGCAGGCCGTGACGGGCCATCAGGGTATGAACGGTGCTGAAGGCGGGCATGGTGTGCCCCTGGTCTTCCAGCCAGCGTTTAATCTTGCGGGCTCCCCAGCGTTGATGACGGTCATGGGCCATGCGCAGCAGGGCAGTGATGTCGTCAGATGAGCGGTTCGGGGAATGGTGCGGTATGCGCGGGCGGTCCTGAAGGCCGGAGGCCCCTTCCTCCGCCCAGCGACGAAGCCACTTGTAGCCGGTGGCAGGTGAAATGCCGAAGCGACGGCAGAGGGAACGGATGTTCGCCCCGTCCTGCGAGGCGAACAAAACAAACTCGGTACGTAATGACATGGTATCTCTCGCATCCCAGGGCATAAGCGACTCCATAAACGGATTCTTATGCCTTAGTTGTAAGTGTCTACCATGTCCCCGAACAAGCGTTCACTATGTCCCCGGACCGTACATGGGAGAGGGTCGGGGTGAGGGCATCAAACCGCACTTCACCTCCAAAGTTGATCCCCTCACTCTTTTTTCACAAAAACGCTTGCTGTGAATTTGCAGTTTATTGATAATGATTATCATTGTTACATTGATTGTTATTTATAAACATTATGTCACGTACGGATAACAGCGCGGCAACGCCAGCAAAAACACACACAGCGCCAGCCCCTACCGAGCGCAGGATTGACAGTAAAACACTGCTCGGCGATGAGGGGCGGGTCATTATCGAGCATGACGGCCAGCGCTACCTTCTGCGCCAGACCCATGCCGGAAAATTGATCCTCACAAAATAAACAACACAAAAACGACGCCAGCCACCCAGGTGAACCCCAGGCAGCCAGCGCTTTTCAATGCTTATGGAGAGTTGCTATGCCACACCTGCCTTCCGCATCTTTACGACCGTCACTTCTGGCGCTGGCGATCGTCAGCGCCCTGCCGGGCATCGCTTTTGCCGCCACAGATGAAATGACCGTGATCGCCACGGGTAACGCCCGCAGCGCCTTTGAAGCCCCCATGATGGTGAGCGTGATTGACGCCAGCGCCCCGGAGAAACAGACCGCCAGCTCGGCGGCCGACCTGCTGCGTAACATCCCCGGTCTGACGCTGGACGGCACCGGGCGCACCAATGGGCAGGACGTGAACCTGCGCGGCTATGACCGTCGCGGCGTGCTGGTGCTGGTGGACGGCGTGCGCCAGGGAACCGATACCGGACACCTGAACAGCACCTTCCTCGACCCGGCGCTGATTAAACGTATCGAAGTGGTTCGCGGTCCGTCGGCCCTGCTGTACGGCAGCGGCGCGCTGGGCGGCGTGATTTCGTATGACACCGTCGATGCGAAGGATCTGCTGGAGCCGGGTAAAAGCAGCGGTTACCGCGTGTTTGGTACCGGCGCGACGGACGATCGTAGCCTTGGCATGGGGGCCAGCGCCTACGGCCGCACCGACACGCTGGACGGGCTGGTGTCCTGGTCCAGCCGCGATCGCGGAGATATTCGCCAGAGCGACGGTGCAACGGCGCCTAACGACGAATCCATCAATAACATGCTGGCGAAAGGCAGCTGGAAAATCGACCCGGCCCAGACCCTGAGCGGCTCCCTGCGCTACTACAACAACGCTGCCCGGGAGCCGAAAAACCCGCAAACCCCCGGGGCGAACAGCAGTAACCCGATGACCGATCGCTCCACCATTCAGCGTGACGCGCAGCTGGGCTATAACATTGCCCCGGCGGGTAACGACTGGCTGAACGCCGACGCGAAAATTTACTGGTCCGAAGCGCGCATTAACGCACAGAATATCGACAGCAGCGGTGAGTTTCGCAAACAGACCACCAAAGGCGGCAAAGTGGAAAACCGCACGCGCCTGTTCAGCGACACCTTTGCGGCACATCTGCTGACCTACGGTGGGGAATACTACCGTCAGGAGCAGCACCCGGGCGGGGCCACCACCGGTTTCCCGGAAGCGAAAATCGATTTCAGCTCTGGCTGGTTGCAGGATGAAATTACCCTTCGCGATCTTCCCGTCACCCTCCTTGGCGGCACACGCTATGACAATTACCGCGGCAGCAGCGATGGCTACGACGATGTCGATGCCGATAAATGGTCATCCCGCGCCGGGTTAACCATCAGCCCGACTGACTGGCTGATGCTGTTTGGCTCTTACGCGCAGGCGTTCCGCGCGCCCACCATGGGCGAGATGTATAACGACGCCAAACACTTCTCCATCGGCAGTTTCTATACCAACTACTGGGTGCCCAACCCGAACCTGCGCCCGGAAACCAACGAAACGCAGGAGTTTGGTTTTGGCCTGCGCTTCGACGATCTGCTGCTTGCCAACGATGCGCTGGAGTTCAAAGCCAGCTATTTCGACACCAAAGCTAAAGACTACATCTCCACCACCGTCGATTTTGCGGCGGCGACCACCATGTCCTATAACGTCCCGAACGCCAAAATCTGGGGCTGGGACATGATGGCAACGTACTCGGCCGACCTCTTTAACCTTGACCTGGCCTATAACCGCACGCGCGGGAAAGACACCGATACGGGCGAATCCATCTCCAGCATCAACCCGGACACCGTCACCAGCAAGCTGGACATTCCGGTGGCGCAAAGCGGTTTCTCCGTCGGCTGGATTGGCACCTTTGTCGATCGCTCAACGCATATCAGCAGCAGCTACAGCCAGCAGCCAGGCTATGCGGTCAACGATTTCTACGTGAGCTACAAAGGCCAGGAGCGGCTCAAAGGCGTAACCACAACGCTGGTGCTGGGCAACGCCTTTGACAAAGCGTACTGGTCACCTCAGGGCATTCCGCAGGACGGCCGTAACGGCAAGATTTTCGTAAGTTATCAGTGGTAATTCCCGTCGGGGCCACTCTTCAGAAGGAAAAGACAATGAATCACTACACACGCTGGCTTGAGCTCAAAGAAGATAATCCGGAAAAGTACGCACGCGATATCGCCGGCTTAATGCACATCAGCGAAGCAGAGCTGGCCTTTGCCCGCGTGGGTCACGACGCCTGGCGACTGCGCGGTGAAATCCGCGAGATCCTGGGCGCGCTGGAAGCGGTGGGCGAAACCAAATGTATCTGCCGTAACGACTATGCCGTACATGAACAGACAGGGAGCTTCACCAACCAGCACCTGAACGGACACGCCGGGCTGGTGCTTAACCCGCGCGCGCTGGATCTGCGCCTGTTCCTCAACCAGTGGGCAAGCGCATTTCACATCAGTGAAGCCACCGCCCGCGGCGAGCGGCAGAGCATTCAGTTCTTCGACCACCAGGGCGATGCCCTGCTGAAGGTCTACGCCACGGAGAACACCGACGTTTCCGCCTGGGGCGACATGCTGACCCGCTTTATCTTTGCCGAGAATCCCCCGCTGGGGTTACAGGTGGCCGATCGCCCGGCCCACGCTGAACAGCCGGAAGCCGCGCGCGTGGATGCCGAGTGGCGCGCCATGACCGATGTGCATCAGTTCTTCAGCCTGCTCAAGCGCCATAACCTCAGCCGCCAGCAGGCGTTTCGCCTGGTGGGGGACGATCTGGCCTGCAGGGTAGCGAACACCGCGCTGGCGCAGCTGCTGGAAGCGGCGCGCCGGGACGGGAACGACATCATGATCTTCGTCGGCAACCGCGGCTGCGTGCAGATCTTCACCGGTGCGGTGGAAAAGCTGGTGCCGATGAAAGGCTGGCTGAACATCTTTAACCCAACCTTTACCCTGCATCTGCTTGAAGGATCCATTGCGGAAACGTGGGTCACGCGCAAACCAACGGCAGACGGGCATGTCACCAGCCTGGAGCTGTTTGCCGCCGACGGGACGCAAATCGCCCAGCTGTACGGCCAGCGTACCGAAGGCGAGCCGGAGCAGAGCCGGTGGCGCAGCCAGATTGACGCCTTAACGGCGAAAGGGCTGGCCGCATGAAACGGTGGTTTGCCCTGATCGGCGCCCTGCCCCTGCTGGCGTTTGCTGCGCCGCAGGAGAAAATCGTCACGCTCGGCGGCGACGTCACCGAGATTGTCTACGCCCTCGGTGCGGCTTCTTCGCTGGTGGCGCGCGACAGCACCAGCCAGTGGCCTCAGGCGGCGAATGCGCTGCCTGACGTAGGCTATCTGCGCCAGCTCAACGCGGAAGGGATCTTATCCCTGCGCCCCACGCTGGTGCTGGCCAGTGCTCAGGCGCAGCCGTCTCTGGCGCTAAAGCAGGTTGAACAAAGCCACGTCAGGGTGATCGAAATTCCCGCCAGTAACGACCTGAGCGTCATTGATGAAAAGGTGCGGATCGTGGCGGAAGCAACGCACCGCGAGGCCGAGGGGGAAGCCCTGCGCAACAGGCTGCGTCAGGCGCTGTCGACACTTCCCGCATCGCCGCTCAACAAGCGGGTGCTGTTTATTCTCAACCACGGCGGGATGACCGCCATGGCTGCCGGACAACAGACCGCCGCCGATGCCGCTATCCGCGCGGCGGGACTGCAGAACGCGATGCAGGGGTTCAGCCGCTATCAGCCGCTGTCTCAGGAAGGCATCATCGCCAGCCGGCCCGATCTGGTGGTGATTTCCTCGGCCGGCATCACCGCCCTGGGCGGTGAAGCGAACCTGTGGAAGCTGCCCGGCCTGGCGCAAACCCCGGCAGGACGAAACAAGCAGGTGCTGGCGATTGACGATATGGCGCTACTGGGCTTCAGCCTGCGAACGCCAGAGGCCATCCAGCAGCTGCGCAGCAAAGCGGAGCAGCTGCCCTGATGTCCCGGCGGATCACCTTTTCGTTATGGATGCTGACCGCGATCCTGGCCATCATCACCCTCGCGGCAACCGGGGTCGGGGCATTACACCTGCCGGTCAGCCTGCTGTGGAACGGCACAGACGAAGCGCTGCGTCAGATCTGGCTGACGATCCGCCTGCCTCGCGTGCTGCTGGCGCTGGCGATCGGCGGTTCACTGGCAGTGGCGGGCTGCGTGATGCAGGGGCTGTTTCGCAACCCGCTGGCAGACCCGGGCCTGCTCGGCATCAGCAGCGGCGCGGCACTTGCCGTCGCGCTGTGGGTGGTGCTTCCCCTCTCGCTGCCTGCCCTGGTGATGCTGTATGCCCCGATGCTGGCGGCGTTTCTCGGTGCGCTGGCCGCCACTCTGGTGATTTTTCTCCTCAGCCGACAGCGTGACGGTTCTTTGTCGCGCCTGCTGCTGGTAGGTATTGCCATCAACGCCCTGTGCGGTGCGGCCGTCGGCGTGCTGTCATGGCTCAGCAATGATACCCAGCTTCGCCAGCTTTCGCTCTGGGGAATGGGCAGCCTCGGCCAGGCGCAGTGGTCGACGCTGCTGGCCGTCGCGTCGCTGATGATACCCACCGTACTGGTTATCTGGCGTATGGCAGGCGCCCTTAATTTGCTGCAACTGGGTGACGAAGAGGCGCACTACCTCGGCGTGGACGTCGCCAGCGTGCAGCGGATCCTGCTGCTGTGCAGTGCCCTTCTGGTGGCTGCCGCCGTTGCGGTCAGCGGCATTATCGGCTTTGTCGGCCTGGTGGTGCCGCACCTGGTGCGCATGTGGCTGGGAGCCGACCACCGCGCCGTACTCCCTGGTTCGGTGCTGGCCGGAGCGTTGTTATTGCTGGTTGCCGATACGCTGGCGCGCAGCGTGGTCGCTCCGGCGGAAATGCCGGTCGGCTTATTGACCAGCCTTCTCGGCGCACCGGGGTTTCTGTGGCTTATCTTTCGTCGTGGAGGTGCGCATGGCTGAACGCTATTGTGGCGAAAACCTTGTTTTTCGCGTCGGGCAACGGACGCTGATTAACGACGTGTCGCTGACCTTATCTCAGGGCGAGATGGTGGCGTTGATTGGCCCCAACGGCGCCGGGAAATCCACGCTATTGCGGCTGCTTACCGGCTATCTTAAACCGGCTGGCGGACAATGCAGCCTGGCGGGCACGCCGATCGCCGCCTGGCAGCCGGAGACGCTCTCCCGCTACCGGGCGGTGATGCGTCAGAACACGCAGATTGGATTTGACTGGCCGGTTGAAGCAGTAATCGGCATGGGCCGCGCGCCCTGGACCCGCACGCCTGAAGCCTCGGTAGTAGAAGCGGTGATGTTCGTTACCGGGTGTTTACCGCTGGCGGGCAGGCAGTTTGCCGCACTTTCCGGTGGCGAGCAGCAGCGCATCCAGCTCGCCCGCGCGCTGGCTCAGCTCTGGTGCGACGGTGCGCCACGCGGCTGGCTGTTTCTGGATGAACCCACGTCTGCGCTGGATCTCTTCCACCAGCAGCATCTGCTGCGCCTGCTGAAATCCCTGACCCGTCGGGGACATCTGCACGTGTGCGTGGTGCTGCATGACCTTAATCTGGCGGCGCTGTGGGCGGATCGCATCCTGCTGCTGCACGGCGGAAAAATCGTGTCCCAGGGGAAACCGGAAACCGTTTTGCAGGCCGATGCGCTGGCAAAATGGTACGGCGCGCAGGTCCACGTTGGCCGGCATCCGGCTCACGCCGCGCCGCAGGTATTTCTCGCCCCCTGACCCGGCTGATAAAAATCTTTCAGGGTTTCCAGCAGGGCATGCGCTGCTTTAGAAAGCTGCGTGTGCCCGGGATGGATCACCCCGATACACTTTTCAATGGGCGGGCTGTCCAGCGGAATACACACCGCCCCTAATGAGGCCATCTGGGTCTCGCACAGCGCCGGTACGGCACTGCCGCCCAGCCCGCTCGCGACCATGCGCCCAACCGTCACCAGTTGATGGCTCTCCAGGGCGACCTCCAGTTTTCTGCCGCTTCGCGCCAGCTCCTCTTCCATCATCAGACGCACCGCAGAGGGACGCTGCAGGGTAATGAAATCCAGCGTCAGCAGCGCGTCCCATGTCAGGCGCTTTTTGCCTGCAAGCGCAGAATCTTTCGGCACAATGGCAATAAACCGGTCGAGGCCCAGCGGTGTAAACAGCAGGTTGTGCGTTGGCGCAGGCTCGAATGCGATCCCCATCTCCACGCGCCCTTCCCGGACCATCTCTATCACCTGCTCGTTAATCACATCATGCACGGTGACGTTGATCCCGGCGTGGCGGTCGCGAAACGCTTTTAGCACCTCGGGTAAGACATTCGCCGCAAACGACGGCATGGCCGCGACCGAGATTTTACCGCGCTGCAGGGTAAAGCACTGGTGCATGGCCTCTTCGACGTTATCCCAGTCCGCCAGCAGCTGCCGCGCCATCGGCAAAAAAGTCTCCCCTTCCTGCGTCAGGGCCACCTTGCGCGTACTGCGCTGAAGAAGCGGTCCGCCCAGCGCGTCCTCCAGCCCTTTTATCGTCAGGCTCAGGGCTGGCTGAGAGAGATTCAGCCGTTCGCTGGCGTGCGCGAAATTCAGAGTGTGAGCTACCGCTAAAAACGCGCGTAACTGTTTGACACTCATTCTCATTTTTCATCCTGTTAACTAATTGAAAAAATTTAGTTAACAGGAAATTAATAAAAAAACCAAATGAGTGGGTCACAAATTCAAAATTAACAAATGAGTCGCCACCCCTAATGATACCGGCACGGTTAACGGGAGGGATGAGTATGGCAGGACTGGATAAGCGCGTCGGCAGCTATGCGCAGGCGCTGGATGGGCTGACGGACGGGATGACCTTGCTGGCGGGCGGCTTCGGCCTGTGCGGCATTCCGGAGAACCTGATTGCCGAAGTCAGACGCCGGCAGGTGCAGGGGCTGACTGTGGTCTCAAACAACTGCGGCGTGGATGGCTTCGGTCTCGGGCTCCTGCTTGAGACGCGGCAGGTTCGCAAGGTAGTGGCCTCTTACGTCGGCGAAAACGCGCTGTTCGAGCAGCAGGTGCTGAGCGGCGAGCTGGAGGTGGAACTCACGCCGCAGGGGACGCTGGCCGAAAAGGTGCGCGCAGGCGGCGCCGGGATCCCCGCGTTTTACACCGCGACCGGCTATGGCACGCCTGTGGCTGCAGGCAAAGAGGTGCGCCAGTTTGCGGGTAAACATTACATCCTCGAAGAAGCCATTACGGGGGATTTCGCGCTCATCAAAGGCTGGAAGGCGGACTGGTACGGCAACGTTATCTATCGCCATACCGCGCAAAACTTTAATCCGCTGATGGCAACCGCGGGCCGGATAACGGTGGTGGAGGTGGAAGAGATTGTTCCGCCAGGTGAACTGCCTCCGTCGGCTATTCATACGCCGGGCATTTACGTCGACAGGCTGATTGTCGGCCAGTTTGAAAAACGCATTGAGCAGCGCACGCTGCGCGCGCAAGGAGTGTGACGATGTTGACCCGTGAACAGATGGCCATGCGCGTGGCCCGCGAGCTGCGCGACGGTTACTACGTCAACCTGGGGATCGGCATTCCGACGCTGGTGGCGAACTACATTCCCGCCGGGATGGACGTGATGCTCCAGTCGGAAAACGGTCTGCTGGGGATGGGCGCCTTCCCCGATGAGCAGAGCCTCGACGCCGACATGATCAACGCCGGTAAACAGACCGTCACCGCACGGACAGGGGCCGCCATTTTTGACTCAGCGCAGTCGTTTGCCATGATCCGCGGCGGTCATGTCGACCTGACCGTGCTGGGTGCCTTTGAAGTGGACGTTGAGGGCAGCATCGCCTCGTGGATGATCCCCGGAAAAATGGTGAAGGGGATGGGCGGCGCGATGGATCTCGTCGCCGGGGCGCAGAACATCATTGTGGTGATGACCCACGCCTCAAAAAGCGGTGAGTCAAAGCTGCTGCCGCGCTGCACGCTGCCGCTCACGGGCGTGGGCTGCATCCGTCGGGTGTTAACCGACCTCGCGCTGCTGGAAATTGAGGACGGCGCGTTCATCCTGCGGGAGTATGCCCCCGGCGTCAGTATTGACGAGATCGTGGCGAAAACGGCCGGGAAAATCATTGTGGCGGACGACGTGCGCGAGATGCGCTTTAGCTGAGGGCTTCGGATGAAACAGGTCATGATTGTCGGGGCAACGCGTACCCCTGTCGGCAGTTTTCGCGGATCGCTCGCCTCCCTCTCTGCGGTTGAGCTGGGGGCTGTCGCGGTACGTCACCTGCTTGAGAGCAGCGGTCTTGATAAAGGGAAGATTGACGACGTGATTTTCGGTCAGGTGCTGACGGCGGGATGTGGACAAAACCCGGCGCGTCAGACGGCCATCGCCGCCGGGTTACCCGTCAGCACGCCAGCGACAACGGTCAATCTGGTGTGCGGCGCGGGCCTGAAAGCGGTGCAACTCGCCGCGCAGGCGATCCGCAGCGGCGACGCCGGGGTAGTTATCGCAGGCGGTCAGGAGAGCATGAGCAACGCCCCCTATCTGCTGGACGGGGCGCGGTCAGGTTTGCGGTTTGGCCATACGGGTCTGCAGGACAGCATGATTACCGATGGTTTGTGGGATGCATTCAACGATTACCACATGGGTATCACCGCTGAAAACGTTGCCCGGCAGTACGGTATTTCCCGCGAACAGCAGGATGATTTCGCCGCCCGGTCGCAGCAAAAAGTGGCGGCCGCCATTGCGTCCGGTCGGTTTGACGCCGAGATAGCGCCAGTCACGGTGAAAGAGGGCAAAAAGCCACCGCGGGTTATTCGTTGTGATGAACAGCCCCGACCAGAGACCACCGCTGAGCAGCTTGCGCAACTGCGCCCCGCATTTTTACGCGAGGAAGGCACGGTCACGGCGGGAAATGCTTCGACGCTCAATGACGGTGCCGCTGCGGTACTGCTGATGAGCGAAGAAAATGCGCGGCAGAGCGGACTGCCGATCCTCGGTCGCATTGTGAGTTACGCCGTGACGGGGGTTGACCCGTCGGTGATGGGCATCGGTCCGGTGAGCGCCTGCCAGACGGCGCTGGCGCGGGCGGGCTGGACGCTGGATGAGGTGGATCTCATTGAAGCCAATGAAGCCTTTGCCGCGCAGGCGCTGGCGGTGGGCAAGCAGCTCGGCTGGGATGAGCGCAAGGTGAATGTAAACGGCGGCGCGATTGCTCTTGGTCATCCGATTGGCGCCTCCGGCTGCCGCATCCTCGTGACGCTGCTGTACGAAATGCAGCGCCGCGACGTTAAAAAAGGGCTCGTTACCCTGTGCATAGGCGGCGGACAAGGCATCGCCCTGACCGTCGAGCGTTAAGCCTCTCGTTGGTACCCGAATAATAATTAAAGTGAGGAGTCGTAATGAGTGTGTTAATTGCCCTGGCGGCGCTGGCACTGCTGATGCTGGCGGCCTATCGCGGATACAGCGTGATTTTGTTTGCCCCGATTGCGGCGCTCGGCGCCGTGCTGCTGACCGATCCTGGCGCCGTCGGCCCGACGTTTACCGGGCTGTTTATGGAAAAAATGGTCGGCTTCGTCAAGCTGTACTTCCCGGTGTTCCTGCTGGGTGCCGTGTTTGGCAAGCTGATTGAACTTTCCGGCTTCTCGCGCGCTATCGTCGCCGCAGCGATTCGGATCCTCGGGCGGCGTCACGCCATCCCGGTGATTGTCCTGGTGTGCGCGCTGTTAACCTACGGCGGCGTATCGCTGTTTGTGGTGGCGTTTGCGGTTTATCCCTTTGCCGCCGAGCTGTTCCGCCAGAGCGGCATCCCGAAACGGCTGCTCCCGGCCACCGTGGCGCTCGGGGCATTCTCGTTTACCATGGATGCCCTGCCCGGTACGCCGCAGATCCAGAACATTATCCCCACCAGTTTTTTTGGCACAAACGCCTGGGCCGCGCCGTGGCTGGGGCTGATTGGTTCGCTGTTTATTATCTGTTTTGGTCTGCTCTGGCTGGAGCGCCAGCGCCGCAAAGCGCTCCAGAACAACGAGGGGTACGGCACAGATCTGAAAAATGAACCGGAAACGCCGGACGACATTAACCTTCCTCACCCGCTGATTGCCCTCTCTCCTCTGCTGCTGGTCGGGATCCTCAACCTGCTGCTTACCCGCTGGATCCCCGGCTGGTACGGCACCAGCCACGAGCTGACCCTGCCCGGACTGGCAAAGCCGATTGTGACCGAGGTAAGTAAGATCACCGCCATCTGGGCCGTGGAAGCGGCGCTGATCGCCGGTATCGTGCTGGTGCTGGTTTTTGGCTTTCGCAATATCCGCGGACGTCTGGCGGAAGGCAGCCGCACGGCGGTCAGCGGGGCCATTCTGGCCGCGATGAATACCGCCTCGGAATACGGTTTTGGCGCGGTGATAGCCGCCCTGCCCGGTTTTCTGGTGTTATCCCACGCGCTGGCGGCCATTCCAAATCCGTTACTCAATGAAGCCATCAGCGTGACCGTTCTCGCAGGGATCACCGGTTCGGCGTCCGGCGGTATGAGCATTGCTCTCGCGGCCATGGCCGACACGTTTGTTGCCGCCGCCCACGCGGCCCATATTCCTCTTGAGGTGCTGCATCGCGTAGCCTCCATGGCCAGCGGCGGGATGGATACCCTTCCCCATAACGGCGCGGTGATCACCTTACTGGCGATCACCGGTCTGAGCCATCGTCAGGCCTACGGCGGCATTTTCGCTATCACTATCATTAAAAGTCTGGCAGTGCTTTTTGTCATTGCCGTGTTCTATCTGACCGGCATTGTGTAAGGAGAAAAAGATGAATCTGAACGGTAAAACCGCACTGGTGACCGGCTCAACCAGCGGCATTGGCCTGGGGATCGCCCGGGGACTGGCGAAAGCCGGGGCACAATTAATTCTTAACGGCTTCGGTGACAGCGAAGCGGCGCGCGCAGAGATCGCGCAACTGGGCAAAAAACCGGGCTATCACGATGCGGACCTGCGTGATGTCCTGCAGATTGAAGCCATGATGCGCTACGCCGAAACGCAGTTTGGCGGGGTGGATATTCTGGTCAATAACGCCGGGATTCAGCATGTGGCTCCGGTTGAGGCGTTTCCGGTTGAAAAATGGAATGACATTATCGCCATTAATCTTTCCGCTGTGTTCCACACCAGCCGGTTGGCGCTGCCTGCCATGCGGGAGAAAAACTGGGGGCGCATCATTAATATCGCCTCCGTTCACGGCCTGGTGGCCTCAAAAGAGAAGTCAGCCTACGTTGCTGCCAAGCATGGGGTGGTGGGTTTTACGAAGTCACTGGCACTGGAAACCGCGCGCACCGGTATTACCGCAAATGCGCTCTGCCCCGGTTGGGTACTGACTCCGCTGGTGCAACAGCAGATCGACAAACGTATTGCCCAGGGCGTCGCGCCGGATCTGGCGCGCGACCAGCTTCTGAGCGAGAAACAACCTTCCGGGGAGTTTGTTACCCCGGAACAGCTGGGTGAGTTGACGCTGTTTTTATGTAGCGACAGCGCCGTTAACGTTCGCGGCGCAGCGTGGAATATGGATGGCGGCTGGGTCGCTCAGTAATATCCAGGCCGGGTAGAGTAGCGCCACCCGGCAAAAGACTAGCTTGAGCAGCTGACCTCCAGCCGCTTGCCCCAGTCAGGGGGGCGGCTGACGTAATCATCATCCCGGTCGGCAAACGGCGTGCGCAACGCCACATGCAGACGGTGTAACTCAGCGTATTCCCCCTGCTCTGCCTGCTCAATCGCCCGCTGCGCCAGCCAGTTGCGCAACACCATCGCCGGGTTCGCCGCGTTCATCTGCCTCTGGCGGGTAGCGTCATCCACCTGCTCCTGCTGAAGCCGCGTGCGGTACTGAGTAAACCAGTCGTCAAACGCCTGTCGGTCGATAAATTCATCACGCAGCGGCGAGGCAGGACTGCGCTGCTCCGTCTGGCCCAGCATGCGGAAGGTACGGGTATAATCGCTGCCCTCACGCGCCATAAGGGTAAACAGACCATTCAGGATATCGTTATCGCCTTTCTCCTGGGTCATCAGCCCCAGCTTGTTGCGCATCAGCGTGCCGTATTCGCGCAGCAATGTCTCCTGATAGCCATCAAGCGCATCATTGAGGGCATCCACGTCGATAAACGGCGACAGGGATTGCGCAAGACGCTGCAGATTCCACAGACCCACAGCCGGTTGATTGTCAAAGCTGTAGCGCCCCTGGTAGTCGGAGTGGTTGCAGATATACCCCGGCTGATAATCATCGAGGAAACCAAACGGACCGTAATCGAAGGTCAGCCCGAGGATCGACATGTTGTCCGTATTCATGACGCCATGGGCAAAGCCCACCGTTTGCCAGCGTGCGATCATCGTGGCCGTGCGGGCCACCACATCCCTGAACCAGAGAACGTATTTATCCGCCTCGTCCTGCAAATGCGGCCAGTGGTGACGGATGGCAAAATCCGCAAGCTGGCGAACCTTGTCCGGCTCGCGGCGATAATAAAAGTGCTCAAAATGACCGAAGCGCAGATGGCTTTGCGCAATGCGCATCAGCATGGCCCCTTTTTCCATCGTTTCACGCGCGACCGGCGTATCGCTGGTGACAATCGACAGCGCACGGGTCGTTGGAATACCCAGCGCATGCATCGCTTCAGATGCCAGGCATTCACGAATCGTTGAACGCAGTACCGCGCGCCCGTCGCCCATGCGTGAATAGGGAGTCAGCCCTGCGCCTTTCAGGTGCCAGTCAACCGTCTCCCCGTTGGGAAGCTGTTGTTCGCCGAGCAGGATCCCCCTGCCGTCGCCCAGTTGACCCGCCCAGACGCCAAACTGATGCCCGCTGTAGACCTGAGCCAGGGGTTGCATCCCGGGGAGTAGCGTTTCGCCGCCCCAGACGCCAGCGCCGTCTGAACGCTGAAACAGCGCGGGTGGAATAGCCAGCTCGTCTGCCAGCCGATCGTTATGCCAGATGAGACGGGAATTTTGTAGCGGTGTCGGTTTGAGTGCGGTGTAAAAACCAGGCAACTCGTCATGCCAGTGAGCAGTAAAAGACAGGGTCATAAGTCCTCCTGCTTTTAGTGTAGAGGGTTTACCCGGTCTTAAACACGGGCGAAAGCAAGGGTTATCGCTGCTGAACCAGCGTGGTGACGTGTTCAGCAGAGACGGCAGGCCACAGCGCCCCCTGCATGGCACCAAAATTGAAGGACAGGACGCGCTGCAACAGGGCGTGATCGTCAATGCCCGAGACGATCACCGACTGGCAGTGCGGCGTGATTTGCCAGAGGATTGCGCGCATAAAGGGCTCAAAGGAGAGTTCCTGAGCACGCTGCTGAATGAATCCTTTATCGAGAATGACCCGTTTGAATAATCCATCATAGACCGCTTTGAGCGATGCTGCGCCTGCGCCAAAGTTTGCCAGGACCAACGGGAAATGGATCGCCATTCTTGCCAGCTGCAGATCGTCCTTTCCGTTATTTAAACCTGGATAATTCTCATTAACAGTAAACTCCAGAAACGGATAGCGCTCAAGAATTGAAACAGCGTTTCCATTACTTAATAAAAACTCAACAATTACAGGTGTAATATTGATCCATGCAATTAACTGATGCTGAATAAAAAACAGTTTACAGGTATCAAGCAATTGCAGTTTTTCGTTAAACAGCGCTAACTCTTCCGCCTCGGAAAGCCGCGGGATAACGAGTTCAGTAGGGATCCTCACTTCGCTGCCGACGCCAGTAAAGTTAACCAAAATGTCTAAACCTTTCAGCTCACCTGCGCTATTACGGGCAGGCTGAAGCAACAGTTCAGACTGGTAAGCATTATCTAGCGTAATAATCATTGCACTCGCCCCGCATTAAAGATGAGAGAGGACATCCTGGAGCAATTGCTGATACAATTCCACTGTCTTGATTTTAATAAGATTAATTTCATTAGTTCCGTATTAATTTTCAGATTTATCCCTGAATCTAAAATAATCTTATCCTGGTTGTAGAATAATAGCCAGTTTTAGATAAAACAGACACATGCGGGCTAAGCTAATTTTAGGTAAATTTAACTTTAATCATCTTATTTGAGAAAAAACGGCATGATTTATTAGTTACCCTGCCGTCATAAGAGGCGTCCGGCGGCGACTAAATACGTCGAGCCTGCCAAAAACTTTTACGCCAGTAAACATTATCCAGAGAAGAACGCATCACCCCGCGACTGGTCGACGCGTGAATAAACTGATTGTCTGTATCATATATCCCCACATGGAGACCGCTTTCACCCGACCCGGTTTTGAAGAAAACCAGATCCCCCGGCAGAAGATCGTCTTTATCAATTTCCGTACCGATTTCAGCCTGTTTACGCGTTTCGCGCGGCAGCTGTAAATCAAACTTATCGCGAAACGTCATCAGCACAAAGCCGGAACAATCCACCCCGCCACGGCTCATGCCGCCGTAGCGATAAGGCGTGCCGCGCCAGTTGCTCAGCTGATCGTTAAGGCTGGCAATGACGGTGATCGAATCTGAAAGCCGTGGGTTAGGCGGCGGAGCACGATGGCTACTGCATCCCGCAAGAAAGAGTGCAGCCATCAGGAGAAACCAGAATCGCATTTCAGACGAATCCTCTGCTTTTTTTGTTCTTTTCGTAATTTAGCGTGCAAGTGTGTGAACAGGCAAGAAACGGTTACTCCTGCCCGGTAGA
Source organism: Enterobacter sp. BIDMC92 (assembly GCF_001030225.1). Lineage (NCBI taxonomy): Bacteria > Pseudomonadati > Pseudomonadota > Gammaproteobacteria > Enterobacterales > Enterobacteriaceae > Enterobacter > Enterobacter sp. BIDMC92. Next base: position 1,958,378 of record NZ_KQ087598.1, on the reverse strand, counting down.
AATCAGCATCTTATGTCCCTCTATATCCAGCCTGCGGAACGCCATATTGTACGCGCGGGCAAGATTGGGTGGCGTGAGAACCTGATCCCGCGTCCCGCTGGCGATCATGTTTCCCTTCGACAGCAACCATACCCGGTGGGCATGACGCAAGGTATGGTTGAGGTCATGACTGCTCATTACCACGGCGATGCCTTTTCGGCTCAGGGTGCTTAGCAGCGTATCCAGTGCCGCCTGCTGCGCCACATCCAGACCGCTCATCGGTTCATCAAGCAGCAGCAGCCGCCCGTGAGGATTACCGGCCGGGTGGATCTGCACGATTGCGGCCGCCAGACGCACCCGCTGCCACTCTCCACCCGAAAGCTGCCTGGCTTGACGAGCCAGTTTATCTTCCAGCCCCAGGGCGGCAGCCACGTCCGTCAGCAGCGCCGTATGGTGTTTATCATGCAAATGCAGCGTCAGGTAGTGCCAGACAGGCATCGCAAAGGGCGGTGTCTGCTGCTGCACAAGGTAACTGCGCCGGTGCGCCAGCGAGACTGGCGTCCAGTCGGTGAGGGGATGCCCCAGCAGCGTTACCTGCCCTTCACCACCAACCAGGCCTGCCATCCGCGCCAGCAGCGTGCTCTTGCCCGCGCCGTTCGGCCCGACAAGATGCAGAATTTCACCCGCATTGACGGTACCGGTTACCGGCGCCAGACGTCCCTTTTCGGCTACGTCCGTGAGCTGCATCAGCAGTGACATTATTTCGCCAGCGCCAGCTTGATAGATTCCATCACAATCGGATCCTCAGGCGTCATATCCGGTGAAAAACGTTGCACCACTTGGCCATCACGACCAATCAGGAATTTTTCGAAGTTCCACAGAATGTCATCCGGGTAGAGCGGCGCGCGGCCTTTGCTGGCCATACGTTCATAAAAACCGCTTCCTTCCGGCGCAACGGCTTTCGGTGCGGCAGCGATCAGCTTCGCGTACAGCGGATGACGATGTTCACCGTTGACATCAATTTTGCTGAACAGCGGGAACGTGACGCCGTAGGTGGTGCTACAGAACGTTTTAATTTCCTCTTCGCTGCCCGGCTCCTGGCCCAGGAACTGGTTGCACGGGAACCCCAGCACGGTGAATCCGTCCTTCTCCCAGGCCTTCTGAATGTTCTCCAGCTGCTCGTACTGCGGCGTCAGGCCACATTTGGATGCCACGTTGACGATAAGCAACACGTTGCCTTTGTAGCCTTCCAGCGTGGTGTTATCGCCATCAATGGTGGTCACTTCAGTATTCAGGATATCTGACTGCATAGCATTCCCTCAGGTTGTCTTACGGGTATCGTGATTTAACGTCCAGCTTTTAATAGTAGCCAGATAAAGACCGGCGCGCCCAGCGTGGCGGTCACCACGCCAATGGGCAACTCTGCGGCTGTCAGGGCAAGCCGGGCGATGATATCGGCCACCAGCAGCGTGACGGCCCCGGCAACAGCCGAGGCCGGAAGCAAGGTTCGGTGGTCAGTGAGGCCACACAGGCGCAGCATGTGCGGGATCACCAGCCCAATAAAACCAATTGCCCCCGCGAGGGCGACGCTGACGCCGACCAGCCAGCCAATGGCAATGACCAGCACATTACGCCAGAACCCAATCGGCATACCGAGCTGACGGGCAGAGGTTTCACCCAGCGCGAGCATATTCAGCGGCTGCGCCTGCAGGGCAACCCACACGATAACCGGCACCAACAGCACCATAAGCCAGCCCTGGTGCCAGTCAACGCCGCCAAAGCCGCCCATCATCCAGTACATGAGCTGTCGCAGGTCAAAGGAGGTTGAGAAGTAGACGGCCCAGGTCATCAGCGCGCTGCAGATAATCCCGAGCGCCACGCCGGCAAGCAGCAGACGGCTGGTCGATAAGTGCCGTCTGGCGAAGCGAAGCAGGATGACCGTGATCAGTAATGCGCCGAGAATGGCGCTCAGGCTAATACTCCACCCGGAGAGCTCTCCCCCACCTAGCATCACCGCGGCAATCAGCCCCACGCCAGCCCCGTTCGAGACGCCGAGCAGCCCCGGTTCCGCCAGCGGGTTATCAAATAACGCCTGCATAATGGTGCCGCCCAGCGCCAGCGCGGCCCCCACCAGCATCACCGCGACGGTGCGCGGCAGACGAATTTGCCAGACAAAGAGTTGTCCGTCTGGCCCCCACCAGCTCTCAGGCCCTATCCACCTGTCACCGGCACAGAGGCTAACCCCTGCGGCGACAATGAGCAGCAGCACCAGTAAAAGCAGGCGACGTTGATCGGAACGGTGCTGGCGATGGGCGTAATCAAGCATGGAGTCGGTTTTATTTGCGAGAGATATCATTGATTTTACGGCGGGTTTGCCAGGGAGCGCAAAGAAAAAAGGCCGCATGGGCGGCCTTTTTAGTTAGTTCATATTACTCTGCTTTGGGCGTTGCGTTTTCGACACGGCTTTTTAACTTCTGGCCGGGTCTGAAGGTCACCACGCGGCGGGCTGTAATGGGAATATCTTCCCCCGTCTTCGGGTTACGACCCGGACGTTGGTTTTTGTCTCGCAAATCAAAATTGCCAAAGCCGGAGAGTTTTACCTGCTCACCATTTTCCAGAGCACGACGGATCTCTTCGAAAAACAGCTCTACCAGCTCTTTAGCATCCCGTTTGCTAAGCCCAAGCTTATCAAACAGATATTCTGACATTTCAGCTTTTGTAAGCGCCATAGGTTCAATCCCTCAATGATGCCTGGAATCGCTCTTTTAATGCCTCTACACATTTGGCGACGGTAGCGGCAATCTCCTCTTCTTCGAGTGTACGGCTGGTATCCTGAAGGATAAGGCTGATAGCGAGGCTCTTGAAACCTTCTGCTACGCCCTTGCCGCGGTACACGTCAAATAAGTTTACGCCAACTACCTGATTTACGCCAACTTTCTTACATTCGGCCAAAATATCTGCTGCAGGCACATTTTCGGCGACCACAACCGCGATATCACGGCGGTTTGCCGGGAAGCGGGAGACGTCCTGAGCCTGAGGGATCACGCGGTCTGCCACCATGTTCCACTCCAGCTCAAACACGATGGTACGGCCGTTCAGGTCCAGTTTACGCTCCAGCTCAGGGTGAACAACGCCAATAAAACCAACACGTTTGTCGGCTAAATAGATGGCTGCACTCTGACCCGGATGCAGGGCCGGGATGGCTTCTGCGCGGAATTCAATTTCAGATAATTTACCGGTCAGATCGAGAATCGCTTCCAGATCGCCCTTCATATCGTAGAAATCAACCGTGCCTTTTGCCAGGTCCCAGTGCTCTTCATAGCGGTTACCGCTAATCGCACCAGCCAGCATAAGATCCTGACGGATGCCTAAATTTGCCTGATTATCCGGCACAAAGCGCAAACCGCTTTCGAAAATTCGCACGCGGTTTTGCTGGCGATTCTGGTTATAAACGACAGTGCCCAGCAGGCCGGTCCACAGAGACAGACGCATAGCCGACATTTCGCTGGAGATTGGGCTTGGCAGGATCAGGGCTTCCTGACCCGGGTGGATCAGTTGCTGCAGTTTTGGATCAACAAAGCTGTAGGTGATCACTTCCTGGTAGCCTTTGTCGTTCAGCATGGTTTTCACACGCTTCAGGGACAGGTCGGCTTCACGGTGGGTCCCCATCACCAGACCCGCCTGCACAGGCTCATCAGGGATGTTGTTGTAGCCGTACACGCGGGCCACTTCTTCCACCAGATCTTCTTCAATTTCCATGTCGAAACGCCAGGATGGCGCAACGGCTTGCCACTCGTCCTGACCTTCGGTCACTTCACAGCCCAGACGCTTCAGGATATCAGTCACCTGCGCATCAGGTACGTGGTGACCAATCAGGCGATCCAGCTTGCTGCGACGCAGGGTGATGGTCGCGCGCTTCGGCAGCGTGGCTTCGTTGGTGACATCAATCACCGGGCCCGCTTCACCGCCGCAGATGTCGATCAGCAGACGGGTGGCACGTTCCATCGCTTTGTACTGCAGCGCCGGGTCAACACCGCGCTCGTAACGGTGAGAGGCATCGGTGTGCAGGCCGTGACGGCGTGCGCGACCGGTGATAGAGAGCGGGCTGAAGAATGCACATTCCAGCAGCACGTTTTGCGTCTCATCGTTCACGCCAGAGTGTTCGCCACCGAAGATACCGCCCATCGCCAGCGCTTTGCTGTGGTCAGCAATCACCAGCGTGTCGGCGTTCAGTTTCGCTTCGCTGCCATCGAGCAGAACCAGGGTTTCACCCTCTTTCGCCATGCGCACCACAATACCGCCTTCGATACGATCTTTATCGAACGCGTGCATCGGCTGACCCAGCTCCAGCAGTACGTAGTTGGTCACGTCAACCACCGCATCGATAGAACGGATACCACAGCGACGCAGTTTCTCTTTCATCCACAGCGGGGTTGGTGCTTTCACATTGATGCCTTTCACCACACGACCGAGGTAGCGTGGGCAGGCATCCGCTGCATCAACCTGAATAGGCAGAACGTCACTGATGGTCGCTTCAACCGGGACGATCTCCGGCGCGTTCAGTTCGGTCTGGTTCAGCACGGCAACGTCGCGCGCCACGCCGATAATCCCTAAGCAATCAGCACGGTTTGGCGTGACGCTGATTTCGATGGTGTTGTCATCAAGCTTCAGATATTCGCGGATATCGGTACCGATCGGCGCATCCAGCGGCAGCTCAATGATGCCGTTGTGATCGTCGGAAATCCCCAGCTCAGAGAACGAGCACAGCATACCTTCTGACGGCTCACCGCGCAGTTTGGCAGCTTTGATTTTGAAATCGCCCGGCAGCACAGCACCGACGGTCGCCACGGCCACTTTCAGCCCCTGACGGCAGTTTGGTGCACCGCAGACGATATCCAGCAGACGGTCACCGCCCACGTTGACTTTTGTTACGCGCAGTTTGTCCGCGTTAGGGTGCTGACCGCACTCCACCACTTCACCCACGACCACGCCATTGAACGCGCCAGAAACCGGCTCAACGCCGTCCACTTCCAGACCCGCCATGGTGATCTGGTTAGAAAGCGCGTCGCTGTCCAGCGTGGTGTTAACCCATTCGCGTAACCACAGTTCACTGAATTTCATTGTTCTGTCCTGCCCTTATTTAAACTGTTTGAGGAAACGCAGATCGTTTTCGAAGAATGCACGTAAATCGGTCACGCCGTAGCGCAGCATGGTCAGACGTTCCATGCCCATACCGAACGCAAAGCCAGAGTAAACTTCCGGATCGATGCCCACGTTGCGCAGCACGTTTGGATGCACCATACCGCAGCCCAGCACTTCCAGCCATTTACCGTTTTTACCCATCACGTCCACTTCCGCAGACGGTTCAGTGAACGGGAAATAGGAAGGACGGAAACGAACCTGCAGATCTTCCTCAAAGAAGTTGTTGAGGAAATCATGCAGCGTGCCCTTCAGGTTGGTGAAGCTGATGTTTTTATCAACAATCAGGCCTTCCATCTGGTGGAACATTGGGGTGTGAGTCTGATCGTAGTCGTTACGATAGACGCGGCCCGGCGCGATAATGCGGATTGGCGGTTCCTGCTCCTTCATGGTACGGATCTGAACGCCGGAGGTCTGGGTACGCAGAAGACGGGTCGCGTCGAACCAGAAAGTGTCGTGGTCAGCACGTGCCGGATGATGGCCAGGAATGTTCAGGGCATCGAAGTTATGGTAATCATCTTCAATTTCCGGGCCAGTCGCCACGGTAAAGCCGAGCTCACCGAAGAAACTTTCAATACGATCGATAGTGCGGGTAACCGGATGCAGACCACCGTTTTCAATTCGGCGACCCGGCAGAGAAACGTCGATCGTCTCTGCGGCCAGACGCGCATTCAGCACCGCGCTTTCCAGCTCAGCCTTACGCGCGTTCAGAGCCTGCTGTACCTGCTCTTTGGCTTCGTTAATTACCGCACCTGCTGCCGGGCGTTCTTCTGCCGGCAGTTCACGCAGGGTTGTCATCTGAAGGGTCAGGTGCCCTTTTTTACCAAGATATTCGACGCGGACATTGTCTAACGCGGCAACATCTGAGGCCTGATTAATGGCGGCTGTTGCACTGGCAACCAGCTCTGCGAGATGTGACATGATTTTCCTCGTTATGTAGCGATATTTACCAGCGGCAGATACAAAAAAAGCCTCCATCAGGAGGCTTTCTGGCGCTGTTTTCCGTTTCGTCTCTCACGCGCTAGCCTCCTGATGTCAGGTGCTAAAGTAAAAGAAGAAGCGGAAAATAGCAGCATTCATGCTTGCGTTACCTTGTGTGGTAAGGAACCTAACGCCTTATTGAAAAGGGTAGCCCAAAAATTGTCAACGTTTTGATGCTGTTGAAACGAAAAGAGGGAGCCAGGCCCCCTCTCTCAACTGGCTTATGCCAGTGCTGCTTTCGCTTTTTCGACCAGAGCGGTGAACGCTACTTTGTCGAATACTGCGATGTCAGCCAGGATCTTACGGTCGATTTCAACAGAGGCTTTTTTCAGGCCGTTGATGAATTTGCTGTAAGAAATACCGTTCTGACGTGCTGCTGCGTTGATACGCGCAATCCACAGTTGACGGAACTGACGCTTACGCTGACGACGGTCACGGTAAGCGTACTGACCTGCTTTGATAACAGCCTGGAAGGCAACGCGGTATACGCGTGAACGCGCACCGTAGTAGCCTTTAGCTTGTTTCAAAATTTTCTTGTGACGTGCACGTGCAATTACACCACGTTTTACGCGAGCCATGTGTGCTCTCCTGTATCTATTCTAAGTTAAAAAAGTTAAACGAAACGACTTATGCGTACGGCAGGCACGCGATAACCAGGCCCAGATCGCCTTTAGAAACCATGGCTTTTGGACGCAGGTGACGTTTACGCTTGGTAGCTTTCTTAGTCAGAATGTGACGCAGGTTAGCGTGCTTGTGCTTAAAACCACCTTTACCGGTTTTTTTGAAGCGCTTAGCAGCACCGCGTACGGTCTTAATTTTTGGCATTTTAATAACTTCCACTTCGCATTGTTAAATAAACGAAACACAGGCGAACAAAACCTGTGAAGCTCAAAGGCTCCACAGGAAATGCTACTTGAAGGCCTACTGTTTCTTCTTAGGAGCGAGCACCATGATCATCTGGCGGCCTTCGATCTTCGTAGGGAAGGATTCGACTACTGCCAGTTCACTCAGATCGTCACGGACGCGGTTAAGCACTTCCATACCGATCTGTTGGTGGGCCATCTCACGACCGCGGAAACGCAGTGTGATCTTGGCCTTATCGCCATCTTCCAGAAAGCGAATCAGGCTGCGGAGTTTTACCTGATAATCGCCATCGTCGGTACCAGGACGGAATTTGATTTCCTTAACCTGGATAACTTTTTGCTTTTTCTTCTGTTCCTTAGAAGACTTACTCTTTTCATAAAGGAACTTGCCGTAGTCCATGATACGACAAACTGGCGGTTCGGCGTTAGGGCTGATTTCAACTAAATCTACTCCAGCTTCTTCAGCCTTTTCGATTGCTTCTCTCAGACTCACAATCCCCAGCTGCTCGCCTTCCAGACCTGTTAAGCGAACTTCCTGGGCGCGAATCTCGCCATTGATACGATTCGGACGTGCCGTTTGAACTCGTTTTCCGCCTTTAATACCTTATTCCTCCAGTTGTTGAAGACTGCGGCTGCGAATCTCTTGTTGCAGCTTCTCAATCACTTCACTTACGTCCAGGCTGCCCAGGTCTTTACCACGGCGGGTGCGAACGGCAACTTTGCCTGCTTCCACCTCTTTATCACCACAGACCAACATATACGGGACACGACGTAAAGTGTGCTCGCGGATTTTAAAGCCAATCTTCTCATTTCTCAAGTCTGCTTTTACGCGAATGCCCGCATTTTGTAGTTTCTGCGTCAATTCTTTAACGTAATCCGCCTGAGAATCGGTAATGTTCATCACCACGACCTGCACCGGCGCAAGCCAGGTTGGGAAGAAGCCAGCAAACTCTTCGGTCAGGATGCCGATGAAGCGCTCCAGAGAACCGAGAATTGCACGGTGAATCATAACCGGTACCTGACGCTCGTTGTCTTCGCCAACATAAGAGGCGCTTAAACGCTGCGGCAGGGAGAAGTCCAGCTGTACCGTTCCGCACTGCCATGCGCGATCGAGGCAGTCATACAGGGTAAATTCAATTTTCGGACCGTAGAATGCGCCCTCGCCCAGCTGATATTCAAACGGAATCCCGTTCTCTTCCAGTGCCACGGCGAGATCCGCTTCTGCGCGATCCCAGGTCTCATCGCTACCGATACGTTTTTCCGGGCGCGTTGAGAGTTTGACCACGATCTTCTCGAAGCCAAAGGTGCTGTACATATCGTAGACCATACGAATACAGGCGTTAACTTCATCACGGACCTGGTCTTCAGTACAGAAGATATGCGCATCATCCTGAGTAAAGCCACGCACGCGCATCAGACCGTGCAGAGCACCTGATGGTTCGTTACGGTGGCAGCTACCGAACTCCGCCATACGCAGCGGCAGGTCGCGGTAGGATTTCAGACCCTGGTTGAAGATCTGAACGTGGCCCGGGCAGTTCATTGGCTTGATGCAGTATTCACGGTTCTCAGACGAGGTGGTGAACATCGCATCTTTGTAGTTGTCCCAGTGGCCGGTTTTTTCCCATAGCACACGGTCCATCATGAACGGACCTTTCACTTCCTGATACTGGTACTCTTTCAGCTTGGAGCGTACGAAGGTTTCCAGTTCACGGAAGATGGTCCAGCCATCGTTATGCCAGAACACCATACCCGGCGCTTCTTCCTGCATGTGGTACAGGTCAAGCTGCTTACCGATTTTACGGTGGTCACGCTTCGCGGCCTCTTCCAGGCGCAGCAGGTACGCGTTCAGGGCTTTTTTGTCGGCCCACGCGGTACCATAAATACGCTGCAGCATCTTGTTGTTGCTGTCGCCACGCCAGTAAGCGCCTGCGATCTTCATCAGTTTGAAGTGATGGCAGAAGCGCATGTTCGGCACGTGCGGTCCACGGCACATGTCGACGTATTCTTCGTGATGGTACAAGCCAGGCTTGTCATCATGGGAGATATTTTCGTCAAGAATAGAGACTTTATAGCTCTCGCCGCGCTTCACGAAGGTTTCACGCGCTTCGTGCCAGCTGACTTTCTTCTTGATGACGTCATAGTTGGTTTCGGCGAGCTCGTGCATACGTTTTTCGAGCGCGTCGATATCTTCCTGAGTCAGGGTGTGGTCAAGGTCAACGTCGTAGTAGAAACCGTTGTCGATCACCGGACCGATCGCCATTTTGGTGTTGGGCCACAGCTGTTTGATGGCATGACCTAACAGATGCGCGCAGGAGTGACGAATGATCTCCAGACCTTCTTCGTCTTTCGCGGTGATGATGGCAAGCGTCGCATCGTTTTCGATGAGATCGGACGCGTCCACCAGTTCACCGTTAACACGGCCGGCGATAGTCGCTTTCGCGAGACCCGGACCGATATCCAGGGCAACATCCATTGGGCTTACAGCGTGATCGAAATGGCGTTGGCTGCCATCAGGAAGAGTAATTACAGGCATTTTATATCCTTATTTGCAGTGATGCCCCACACATAAGAGCATATACAAAGAAAATAATCGTGATTTGACAATAGATTACGACACCATCTGACCAACAATCGTCAAATTGGTTCGTCATCATTCACCTGCCAGAATCAGAATAATTCGGATTTACGGCAGGCTTCGTAATGGTAACACTAATCACAGGGCGTATGCATCCTCTGCTGGCAGATTGATGCGCTGGCACTTTTGCATGAATTTGCAGGTGGCCTATTCCCGGTGCTCGCATTCCTGAAATGCTGGGCTACTCTTGAACAGATCTTTAAACCCAAAGGTGCATACCATGAACGTATCCAGTAGAACGGTTGTGATATTGAACATCCTTTCAGCGACAGGTTTATTGTTGATTCTCGCCGAACGATTCCACTGGTTCTAAGCCCAACCCTACGCTGGCATAACCTGATCGATCCTGTGAAGGGGCATGTATCAGCCCTGTTTGATAGACTGTGGGTGTTAACAAACAAGGATCAGGTTATGCCAACAAAACGATTTGCCGTAAAACACTGGAAAATGGTACTGGTGCTGATTGCCATCTGCGGCGCAATGCTGCTACTTCGCTGGGCGGCGATGATTTGGGGCTAAACGTCAACAAAAGGAAAGCCAACTGGCCTGAGATGAGAAACGGGCCGACATTTTCATCGGCCCGCCATAATTACATTTTATAACCCAGTGAAACCGTGGTTCTGCGGTCGGTATGATCCGGTGCCGTTTCTGGCGGTGACGAGTTCCAGGTGACGTTGTAGGCCACTTTCAGCCCAAAGTGTTCGTTGATGGCCACGTTCAGCGCCGTCTCAGAGTTCAGCGTCGTATCGTCGGCACCAAATACAGAAACACCCTGCGTGAATTTGGTGTTGTCAGTCATCTGCCAGGCATAGGTCCCGGACGCGTAACCGAGCGGTTGGGTTTTGGTATCGCCATCGGTGTACTCGTCATAGCGCACACCTGGACCGAATTCAAAACGGAAGCTGTGTACCGGGCCGTTCAGGAACTGGCGACCATAACCGGCGGTAAACACATCGCGCTGGCGATAACCGTTGTAGCGGTCGGTTAACCAGCTTGCCTGACCAAACAGGTAGTCATAGTCGGTCATGTTGTAACGGCTACGTCCGCCTACCGCATATTTCTCGGAAGAGCGTTCGTCATTCGCGGACGTGTTGCTGGCATTTCCCCACAGCGACCAGGCGGTCGTGTTACCGTACCAGGTGAGCGTACTGTCCGCTGTCAGAGAGGAGCTTTTGGTGTTACCGGATTGTGCCAGATACCCAGCGTTCAGGTTACCTTCAAAAGGTTTTTTCGCGGTGGTGGGATCGTCCATGACAGTAAAAACGGTATCATCGGCGGCTGCGTTCATAGCTGCAAACACGCCACCCGCCAGCATCAGTGCAGCGGGAACTGTCTTTAAAAGCTTCATTTTATTAAGGAGTCCGTACAACAAAAAAAGAGACCACACGGTCCCGGAATCTTTCTTGAGGATCAATGACAAGGCGTCCAGAGAAAGGTAACAAATTATAAAAAGCCGCAAATAACATAGCAATGTTTTCTTATTTCATTTTTTGAATAAGAACGATCCCAAAAAGCGTTTTATTTTATATATCCCGCGCCTCACTTTACGTCTATATTCATATTTAAAATCATACTGTTATTTACATTGCGTTCCAGACAAAGGGTGCCAGACTAATAGGAACCCACGCTAAAAGGAGGTAATGATGGTTTCTATCTACACCCTGACGCTCTCCCCTTCCCTTGATTCCGCAACCCTGACGCCGCAGATTTACCCGGAAGGTAAGTTGCGCTGTAGCGCCCCTGTTTTTGAGCCCGGCGGCGGCGGTATCAATGTGGCGCGCGCCATTACGCACCTTGGCGGCCACGCCACGGCAATTTTTCCCATCGGCGGCGCCACTGGCGAACACCTGGTCTCTTTGCTGGCAGATGAACAGGTCGCCGTAGAGACCGTGGAGGCCAAAGACTGGACGCGGCAGAACCTGCACGTGCACGTGGAATCCAGCGGCGAGCAGTATCGCTTTGTGATGCCCGGCGCGAAGCTCAGTGATGACGAGTTTCGTCAGCTTGAAGAGAAAGTGCTGACTATAGAAAGCGGCGCACTGCTGGTGATAAGCGGCAGCCTGCCGCCCGGAATGAGTACGGATAAATTAACCGCGCTTATTCAGGCGGCGCAGCAGCGCGGTATCCGCTGCATTGTCGACAGCAGCGGCGAGGCCCTGCAGGCGGCACTCGTGCCGGGCAATCTGGAGCTGGTCAAACCGAACCAGAAAGAGCTCAGCGCGCTGGTCAACCGTGAGTTGACGCAACCGGATGATGTTCGCACCGCCGCACAGGAGCTGGTACGCAGCGGCAAAGCACGACGCGTTGTGGTCTCTCTGGGCCCTCAGGGGGCACTGGCCGTCGATGAAACGTCGGCCGTTCAGGTTGTCCCACCGCCAATGAAAAGCCAGAGTACGGTTGGCGCCGGGGATAGCATGGTTGGCGCGATGACGCTGAAACTGGCGCAAGGCGCGTCTCTGCTGGAAATGGCGCGTTACGGTGTGGCGGCGGGTAGCGCCGCAACCATCAACCAGGGCACGCGTCTATGTTCGCTGGCCGATACGCAAAAAATCGTCGATTACCTGTCCCGAGATTAACGCCCGTTCCCCTTCATCGTTATGGAGGGGAATGTCATCTCTTAGTCGCCAAACGCAAACTATCGACTATGCTAAGAAAACTTCCATGATAACAATGAGGTGAATTATGAGCAGTGGTGACATCACCCGCTACGTCGTAACCGTCAACCTTCATGAAGCCTCGTTGACGGAGCTGAATGAGCTCAACAACGCCTTCACCCGGGCCAATTTTCTCCTCACGCTCACGGATGACGAGGGCAATATTCACGATTTAGGCACCCTGGCATTTGGTCTCATTTCTGCGCTGACTAAAGAAGAAGTGCATGCGCTGGCCGCCAGTCTGGTGGAAAGTGTGACCGACAAACCCACCGAGATTGACGTCGATACCTGGGAAAGCTGGCAGAAAAAAGAACAATAAGTGCCCTGCATGAATTTAAACCGCTCAGGTGTGCGTTAGTTCGTATTTTTTTACCGCAATAATGCGCTAACTTTATGATCTGGCAGACAACATGGGAGAGACATCATGTGGCAGGCTATCAGTCATCTTTTAAGTGAGCAACTGGGTGAAGGTGAAATCGAACTGCGTAACGAACTGCCAGGCGGAGAGATCCACGCCGCGTGGCATTTACGCTACGCAGGCCGCGATCTCTTCGTAAAATGCGATGAACGTGAGCTTCTTCCAATATTTACCGCCGAAGCCGACCAGCTGGAGCTGTTGTCCCGCAGCAAAACGGTGACAGTTCCGCAGGTCCTGGCCGTGGGTAGCGACCGCGACTACAGCTTTCTGGTGATGGAATATCTTCCTGCCCGTCCGCTGGATGCCCATAACGCCTTCATTCTCGGCCAGCAGTTAGCGCGACTTCATCAATGGAGCGACCAGCCGCAGTTTGGTCTCGATTTCGACAACGATCTCTCCACCACGCCTCAGCCCAACGCCTGGCAGCGCCGCTGGTCGACGTTTTTTGCCGAGCAACGCATTGGCTGGCAGCTTGAGCTGGCCGCTGAGAAAGGGCTGGAATTTGGCAATATTGATGCCATCGTCGAACACGTTCAGCAGCGTCTGGCCTCCCACCAGCCGCAGGCGTCTCTGCTGCACGGTGATTTATGGTCCGATAACTGCGCGTTGGGTCCCAACGGCCCCTATATCTACGACCCGGCCTGTTACTGGGGTGACAGAGAGTGCGATCTGGCCATGCTGCCGCTGCATCCTGAGCAGCCGCCGCAAATATACGACGGGTACCAGTCCGTTTCCCCCCTGCCGCACGGTTTCCTCGATCGTCAACCGGTATATCAGCTGTATACGCTGATGAACCGCGCCATCCTCTTTGGTGGCGAACACCTTGTTAACGCCCAGCGGGCGCTCGAGCGCATGCTTGCCGCCTGACAACAAAACGGGTGGCCTGAACGCCACCCTTATCGCTTACAGAAAACCAAGCAGTGAGAAGAAGAAATACCCCGCCACAATGACGATCGCAGGAAGGATATAGAGCGGGAAGATCTGCAGAAAAATGGAGTGACGCGGAACCACAATCCGGGACTCAATCTGTTCCCGGGTCATCCCTTCCGGGCCTTTGGCCTGCTCGAGAATCATCTGGTCTTCAACCCCTTCACGAAGAAAACGCGTCTGACGGCTCATCCGTGCGCCGGAGGCCTGCAACGCCATGGCGATAAAGATCAGCGCATAGATAATCCAGAACCCAATATTGAGCTGCTGATGAAAGTCCGGCGTGGGGGAGTTGAACCAGAAGACATTCAGAAATGGCGTGTTAAAACGCATCATCTCAATCATGACATGCGCAAAATCAAGCATGACCGCATTAATACCCGGCTGTTTTTCGCTGTGATCGTACATGAACTTGAGCACAGAAATCAGCGTAGAAATAACGGCAGGAATAAAAATCACCCAGCCAGCAACCCGTTTTAAGACCGCAATGCGTCCAGCTTGTTGATACGTCATCAGTTCCTCTTCATAAAGACGCGTTATTTGTGCCTAAGTCTACCTGCTGGTCATCAATTTCGCCCGCTCTTTAAAAGCAATATGCTAAATTGCAGAGTGTGCTTAGCACGTATCGTCTGTCGAACACCCTGGATAAGGAGACGTTGTGATGTCGACACCGCGCCAAATTCTTGCCGCAATTTTTGACATGGATGGATTACTGATCGATTCCGAGCCGTTGTGGGATCGCGCTGAACTGGACGTCATGGCCAGTCTGGGCGTTGATATCAACCGCCGTAATGAACTTCCTGATACGCTGGGTCTACGCATCGACATGGTGGTGGACCTGTGGTTTGCCCAACAGCCGTGGGTGGGCCCCGACCGTGATGAAGTGACCGCACGTATTATCAGTCGCGCGATTTCCCTCGTGGAAGAGAACAGGCCGTTGCTGCCCGGCGTACGTGATGCCGTTGCGCTGTGCAAGGCTCAGGGGCTGAAGGTCGGCCTGGCCTCCGCCTCCCCGCTGCACATGCTGGAAAAAGTGCTCACCATGTTTGAGCTGCGCGACAGTTTCGACGCCCTGGCGTCCGCTGAAAAATTGCCTTACAGCAAGCCGCATCCTCAGGTCTATCTGGTCTGCGCCGCGAAACTGGGCCTGGATCCCCTTAACTGTGTCGCGCTGGAAGATTCCGTTAACGGTATGGTGGCGTCCAAAGCCGCGCGGATGCGCTCCATTGTGGTGCCCGCTGAAGAGGGCCGTCACGATCCCCGGTTTGCCCTGGCCGATGTGAAGCTCACGTCGCTGACAGAGCTCACGGCGCGACACCTGCTGGGCGGTTAACCCTTACCACCGGTTTGTGACAAACAGTTACACCGTCACCTCTTCCGCCTACTGTATAAAAACCCTATACTGTATGAATTGACAGTTTCGTGGGTTTTATCATGACGGCGGAAGGCCACCTGCTTTTTTCTATTGCGTGTGCAGTATTTGCCAAAAATGCTGAACTCACCCCCGTGCTGGCACAGGGGGACTGGTGGCATATTGTCCCTTCCGCCGTCTTAACCTGTCTGCTGCCCGACATCGACCACCCGAAATCCTTCCTCGGGCAACGTCTGAAGTGGGTGTCAAAACCCATCGCCCGCGCGTTCGGCCACCGGGGATTTACCCACAGTCTGCTGGCCGTATTTGGCCTGCTGACGCTGTTCTATTTAAAAGTGCCCGACAGCTGGATAGTGCCTGCGGATGCCATTCAGGGCATGGTGCTGGGTTATCTGAGCCATATTCTCGCCGATATGCTGACGCCTGCGGGCGTGCCGCTGCTGTGGCCCTGCCGCTGGCGTTTTCGTTTTCCCATCCTTGTTCCACAGAAAGGTAACCAGCTTGAGCGCGCATTGTGCATGGCGCTATTTGCTTACGCCGTCTGGATGCCGCAAACATTGCCCGAAAACAGTGCAGTCCGCTGGTCGTCCCAGATGATTAATTCGCTGCAATTTCAGTTCAATCGTTTTATTCATCACCAGATTGAACAGTAAACCGACAAAATCATCCCATTTGTCATAACCCATTCCATTTGGATATAAGCGCTACATCACACTTCTGCTAACCTTCCGCCAACAGGATCGGTAAAAACCGGCCCGATAATAAATCAGGAGAACGGGGATGAATTTTCCACTCATCGCGAACGTCGTTGTGTTCGTTGTATTGCTATTGCTTCTCGCGCAGACGCGCCACAAACAGTGGAGCCTGGCGAAGAAAGTACTGGTCGGTCTGGCCATGGGTGTCGTATTTGGTCTGGCATTACAGGCGATTTATGGCTCCGAGAATCCAGTTCTGAAAGATTCTATTCAGTGGTTCAACATTGTCGGTAACGGCTATGTTCAGCTGCTGCAGATGATCGTTATGCCGCTGGTGTTCGCCTCTATTCTGAGCGCCGTTGCGCGCCTGCATAACGCCACTCAACTGGGCAAAATCAGTTTCCTGACCATCGGTACGCTGCTGTTTACCACGCTGATTGCCGCGCTGGTGGGTGTGCTGGTGACCAACCTGTTTGGCCTGACGGCCGAAGGTCTGGTTCAGGGCAGTGCTGAAACGGCGCGTCTGACCGCGATTCAGACCAACTACGTAGGTAAAGTGGCTGACCTGACCGTGCCGCAAATGGTGCTTTCCTTCATTCCGAAGAACCCGTTTGCTGACCTGACCGGCGCGAACCCAACCTCCATCATCAGCGTGGTGATTTTCGCCGCGTTCCTGGGCGTGGCGGCGCTGAAGCTGCTGAAAGACGACGCGCCAAAAGGCGAGCGCGTGCTGACCGCCATCGATACCCTGCAAAGCTGGGTAATGAAGCTGGTACGTCTGGTGATGCAGTTAACCCCTTATGGCGTGCTGGCGCTGATGACCAAAGTGGTCGCCGGCTCTAACCTGCAGGACATTATCAAGCTGGGAAGTTTCGTCGTCGCCTCTTACCTGGGTCTGGGCATCATGTTCGTGGTGCACGGTATCCTGCTGGGTGTAAACGGCGTCAGCCCGCTGAAATACTTCCGTAAAGTCTGGCCAGTGCTGACCTTTGCCTTCACCAGCCGTTCCAGCGCCGCGTCTATTCCACTGAACGTGGAAGCGCAGACCCGTCGTCTGGGCGTGCCTGAGTCTATCGCCAGCTTCTCGGCCTCGTTTGGTGCAACCATTGGTCAGAACGGTTGCGCAGGCCTCTACCCGGCAATGCTGGCGGTGATGGTCGCGCCAACGGTGGGGATTAACCCGCTGGATCCGGTCTGGATCGCCACGCTGGTCGGGATTGTGACCGTGAGCTCCGCAGGCGTTGCGGGCGTTGGCGGCGGCGCAACTTTCGCCGCGCTGATTGTTCTGCCAGCGCTGGGCCTGCCGGTTACGCTGGTCGCCCTGCTGATCTCCGTTGAACCGCTGATCGACATGGGCCGTACCGCGCTGAATGTCAGCGGCTCGATGACCGCCGGTACGCTGACCAGCCAGTGGCTGAAGCAAACTGACAAAGCGATTCTGGAAAGTGAAGACGACGCCGAGCTGGCGCACCGTTAATCACTGTAGAAATAAAAAAACCGCCTGATGGCGGTTTTTTTATGACTGTTATTCTTCAACCTCTTCATCCTGGCGTATCTGCATCGCCCACCGCTGCGCGGACTCCGGCACCGTAAACACGGGGGAACGACGGAAGTGCTCACCGATCAGCACAAAGGCCACGTATTTACCCCGCAGTTGCCAGACATCGCGAAACCCCTCCACTTTCAGGGCATGGTCAGGCGGCGCGGGCTCAACGCGGGGCACATAGCTAATAACCTGGCGGTTTTGTTGACGAAGAGGTTTCATAAGCGACGGATTCACTAAAACAAATTCTTGAAGCAGGAAAATTCTATGATAGCCGATCCTGCCCCCACGCGTCGCGCCTTGCGTGTGGTTGAGCGTGCCTTTTACGCAGTCAGTATCTGAAAACTCTTAGTTCACCTGCCCTTTCCCTACATTGTTCTATAGTTAACAGGGTTTTTTAGGAATGAATAAAGGAGAAGCGTGCAATGTCGAACAAAGATAAAACACATCAATCACCCATTCATGGCACCGAAGAATCGCAACCTGGGATGGACTCCCTTGCCCCTGAAGATGGCTCTCATCGCCCTTCCCCTGGCCCGTCCGCCCCAGGCGAGCAGCCTACCGCGCCGGGCAGTCTGAAATCACCGGACACCGGCAATGAGAAGCTGAAATCCCTCGATCCTCATCGCAAAGGCGGAGAAGGCTATGCGCTGACCACCAACCAAGGGGTGCGCATCGCTGACGACCAGAACTCCCTGCGCGCCGGGTCCCGCGGGCCAACCCTGCTGGAAGATTTTATCCTGCGGGAAAAAATTACCCACTTTGACCACGAACGCATACCGGAGCGCATCGTCCACGCGCGCGGCTCCGCTGCGCACGGCTACTTCCAGCCCTACAAGAGCCTGAAAGCGATCACCAAAGCGGACTTCCTCTCCGACCCGGACAAAATAACGCCGGTGTTTGTGCGTTTCTCCACCGTTCAGGGCGGTGCGGGCTCGGCGGATACAGTGCGTGATATCCGCGGCTTCGCCACCAAGTTTTATACCGAAGAGGGTATTTTCGATCTGGTGGGTAACAACACCCCGGTGTTTTTCATTCAGGATGCGCATAAATTTCCTGACTTTGTCCATGCGGTAAAACCGGAGCCCCACTGGGCCATACCGCAGGGACAAAGTGCGCACGACACCTTCTGGGACTATGTCTCTCTGCAGCCTGAAACCTTGCACAACGTGATGTGGGCGATGTCAGACCGCGGGATCCCCCGCAGTTACCGCACCATGGAGGGGTTTGGCATTCACACCTTCCGGATGATCAACGCCGAGGGGAAAGCCACGTTTGTCCGTTTCCACTGGAAACCAGTGGCGGGTAAAGCCTCGCTGGTGTGGGATGAGGCGCAGAAGCTGACCGGGCGAGATCCGGACTTCCATCGCCGGGAGCTGTGGGAGGCCATTGAAGCCGGTGACTTCCCGGAATACGAACTGGGCCTGCAGCTGATCCCGGAAGAGGACGAATTTAAGTTCGATTTCGATCTCCTGGACCCGACAAAACTGATCCCGGAGGAGCTGGTGCCGGTTCAGCTGGTGGGTAAAATGGTGCTCAACCGCAACCCGGATAACTTCTTTGCCGAAAACGAACAGGCCGCCTTCCACCCTGGGCATATCGTGCCGGGGCTGGATTTCACCAACGATCCGCTGTTACAGGGACGCCTGTTCTCGTATACCGATACGCAGATCAGCCGCCTTGGCGGGCCGAACTTCCACGAGATCCCGATCAACCGCCCCACCTGCCCGTATCACAACTTCCAGCGCGACGGGATGCACCGTCAGGATATTGATACCAACCCGGCCAACTATGAGCCGAACTCCATCAACGATAACTGGCCGCGTGAAACCCCTCCGGCCCCAAAACGTGGTGGATTCGAATCGTATCAGGAGCGGATCGATGGCAATAAAATTCGCGAGCGCAGCCCGTCGTTCGGCGAGTATTACGCCCACCCACGCCTGTTCTGGAACAGCCAGACGCCGATTGAACAGCAGCATATTATCGGCGGCTTTAGCTTCGAACTGAGCAAAGTGGTGCGCACGTATATTCGCGAGCGCGTAGTCGACCAGCTGGCGCATATTGATATTCAGCTAGCCCAGAGCGTGGCGGATAACCTTGGTATCACGCTGACTGATGAGCAGCGCAATCTTGCGCCGCCGAAAGAGGTTAACGGCATCAAGAAAGATCCGTCGCTGAGCCTGTACGCGGTGCCTGGGGGGTCGATCAAAGGCCGCGTGGTGGCAATCCTGCTGAACGACAAAACCCGCGCCAGCGACGTACTGGGGATCATGCAGGCGCTGAAAACCAAAGGCGTACACGCCAAACTGCTTTATTCGCGCATGGGTGAAGTGACCGCTGATGACGGCTCCGTGCTGCCGGTGGCGGCAACCTTTGCCGGTGCACCGTCGCTGACGGTGGACGCGGTGATTGTGCCGGGCGGGGATATAACCAGCCTGCTGACCAACGGTGACGCCGTCTATTATCTGCTCGAAGCCTATAAGCACCTGAAACCGATCGCCCTTTCCGGCGATGCGCGACAGTTTAAAGCGCCGTTGAAGGTGGCCGAGCAAGGTGAGGACGGCATTGTCGAGGGAGATAACGTTGACGACGCGTTTATGACGAAGCTGTTTGATCTGCTCGCCGCGCACCGCGTATGGTCGCGCAGCAGCAAGATCGATCAGATTCCGGCGTAAAAAAAGCCGGGTGGCGCTTGCGCTTACCCGGCCTACATTCGATTGGTTTTGTAGGCCCGGTAAGGCGAAGCCGCCACCGGGCTTTATTTCAAAGATCCCCGAACGTCCCCAACCGATATCCGCGCTCGGCAATCGCGTACTTGAGCGATGGCGACGTCAACACATCCAGCTCCGCCAGGCGCGGCCAGCAGTAGGCGCTCTTACGCACGATGTTATCGACAAAGGCGGGATGCGCCATCACCTCCAGCGACCGTTCACCCCGTGCGGCGGAATCATCCAGCACCTTCAGGAACAGCGCCTCGTCGATCGCATCGCCGTAGAACGCGCTGCTGAACCCCTCGGTTGTGGCCACGGCGTACGCCGGCAGCCCGCGCACGTCGCGATCCACGCGCATGGCGACGCCCTTACGCTGCGCAAATTCCGCAACCAGAGGGAAAATCGCCGGGATCATATGCACATGGTGATGGCTGTCGATATGCGTCGGCTCATGACCAAAGAGGTCTACAAAACGGTTGAACTGACAGTCCAGCTCGCGGGCAATCTCTTCAAGCGGCAGCGCGTCTTCCGCCATCTCCCAAATCCATTTCCCCAACTGTCCGTCGCGCGTCAGGCCCGGCATCGCTGAAAGCGGCATGCCCAGGGTCAGCACAAAGTGCATGCCCACGCCCAGGTCAGGCACCTCGCGGCTCAGCTGCGCCGCATGCTCAATCGCTTCTCCATTCACCAGCGCCGTCGTCGAGGTGACTACCCCCCGACGACAGGCTTCAACAATGCCGTAGTTCTGCCCTTTCGACAGGCCAAAATCATCAGCATTGACGATCAGCAGGTTTTCCATCGCACATCCTCTTAACGGTGTTGGAACTTGAGCTTCTCTACCGTGGCGGCAAAGTTTGGCAGCCATTTTTCGTGGGCCAGGATCATCTCCGTCGCCAGCACTTCTGCGTCGCGGTCGGAATGCACCAGCGGGCTGAGGTTCAGCGCCAGAAGCACGTCGTTCAGCTCACCGCTCAGCGCCGCGTTGCTGGCCGCCACCTCGAACCCTTTGATGGTGTGAATGAGCCCCATCACCTTCTCATCAAAGTGGGTAATACGCGGATGAGGTTTCGCGCCATCGCGGCCGAGGATGCAGGTCATCTCCACGGCCCAGTCGGCCGGGATATTGTCGATATGGCCATGGTGCGGCACATTGACGTAGTGCTCGGCCTGCTTGTCGTTGTAAATGGCGTTGATCACTTCACACGCCGCATCGGAGTAGTAAGCCCCTCCGCGCTGCTCCAGCTCTTTTGGTTTGACGTTCAGGTTCGGATCTTTATACAAATCAAACAGCTGCTTCTCAACTTTCTGCACGATCTGAGCCCGTGCGCCGCCCTTATAGTACTCGCCCATTTCAATGGCCAGCATCTCTTTCTGCTTGAAGTAGTAGAGCAGGTAGGAGCACGGCAGCAGATTCAGGGAACGGATCAGCCCTTCACTGAACGGCAGGTCGAAGATATTTTTCACGGATGCGGCGGTCAGACGTCCCGACGCCACGCCGTCGAGCAGTTCGGCAAAGCGCGATTTTCCGTTCACGATGACATCTTTGATGAACACCATGTGATTCAGGCCGAACAGATCGATGGAGAGATCGTCGCTGTCAGTCAGCGCCAGCACGTCGCGGATAAACATCTTCATGCCAATCGGAATGTTACAGACGCCGATAAAGCGTTTGAAATTCGTATGCCGATAGACCGCCTCGGTCACCATACCAGCCGGGTTGGTGAAGTTAATCACCCACGCGTTCGGGCAGATCTCCTGCACGTCTTTGACGATGTCGAAAATGACCGGGATGGTACGCAGACCTTTAAACAGGCCGCCCGCGCCATTGGTCTCCTGCCCCAGATAACCGTGGCTCAGGGGAATACGCTCGTCCAGCTCGCGCGCTTTCAGCTGGCCCACGCGCAGCTGGGTGGTAACGAAATCCGCATCTTTCAGCGCCAGACGGCGATCGAGCGTTTTGTGTACGGTTAAGGGCACACCGGCTTTCGCCACCATGCGCTGACACAGGTCAAAAATGATATCCAGTTTTTCCTGCCCTTCCTCAACGTCAACCAGCCATAATTCGCTGACCGGTAATTCGTGATACCGTTTCAGAAAACCTTCAAGTAATTCCGGGGTATAGCTGCTGCCGCCACCAATGGTTACGACTTTCAATTTCTTCTGCATAATATCTCCCTTAGCGTATCAGGTTAATCGCCTGCAAGGTATAGCGTACTCTTCCCGCTATTTGGGCAAGCCATTAAAGCAATATTTGTGGCGGGCAAACCGCCAAACGTTAATTAATTACCGTCAGGTTCTTCCGGTAACTATTTGGTGTGAATGAGGTCAATTTCTTAAACGTTTTAATAAACAGGCTGGGACTGCTGTACCCGGACTCATAGGCAATATCCGTGACAGAATAGTTGGTAATTTCCAGCTGTTTTTTGGCAAAGTTAATGCGGATTTCATTAATAATTTGCACCGGCGTTTTACGATAATAGCGCTGGGTCGCACGGGTCAGATATTCCTGGGATTTCCCTGACAGTGAAACCATATTTTCCAGCGCATTTTCGCTGAACTGGCCTTTATCGTGCATCAGCTCAACGGTGCTGCGCAGCCACTGTGGAATATCATCCGTCACCTGCTGCTCTTCACGGTGATGGCGCAGCCGGTTCATCACGTAGAAGGTCACCGTTTCAATAAACTCATCGAACTCATTGTCGCGGAAGTTGAGCGAGGCAATCACCGTTTCAATCCAGGTCATGAACTCGTTTTTGACGCGATAGACCTGTGATGCCACAAAACAGAACGGCACCAGCGGCAGATAGTGCTTCTCAAAGAAGCGTCTGCTGACACCCACGTTCAGAATGCGGGTGGCGCCAAATTCGTAAAAGCTCTGGTGATGTGAGCCCATCGGCAGAAAGACAAAATCTCCGCGCTCAAGCAGAACGCGCTTACCGTTGATCTCCTGATAGTAGCGGCCGGTCAGAACAATCGTGAACTCGTAGTAGTCATGCTGGTGCAGACCACTCGCGCTCTCCGTCTTGTTGTAGATAACCACGTGAAAATTCTTGCCATTAAACAGTTGCTGCTCAAGTGCGGTTTTAATTTCCATCGTGCTGACCTCCTGCTACTCAGTCTGACTTACTGCATCTTCTCGTGAAGCTCAATTAACTCCGCCACCAGCTCGCGCGCCAGCATCGAGGTCATCAGGTGATCCTGGGCGTGTACCAGCACCAGACTGACCTTCATCTTCCCTTCGCCCTGGTCGCCTTCAATCAGCTTCGTCTGCACCAGGTGCGCTTCATTGAGCGCGGTACGGGACTGTTCCATCATGGTTTTCGCGGCGGCGAAATCCCCCTGCTTAGCCTGCTTGAGCGCGGCATACGCCAGGCTGCGTGCCTGACCGGAGTTGATGATAAGGCCCATCACCACTTCTTCGAGGTCATTCTCTGCGCTTTCTTCTGCAACGATACTGTCCAAATCTAACATCTTTAAGCTCCTTTTCGCTGGCGCGGGTTGCCCCGCGCCGTGCAATTTTAGAATTTCAGTGCGAGGGCGATATCCTCTTCGCTCTCTTCTTCATCAATAACGGTTGCGGCTTTGTTGGCGATGGCCACGAACGGCATGTAGAGCAGCGTTGCAATCCCGAGGTTGAATATCGCCAGCAGGAAGGCGGCGACGCTACCGTTGGTGTTGAAGAACGCCCCCAGACCCGCCGGCATGGTCCACGGCGCAATGTTGGTAATCGGTGGGATAATGCCCAGGTAATACGCGGTCAGGGTGATCCCCGCCAGCAGCGGCTGAACCAGGATGAAGGGAATGAACATCACCGGGTTCATGATGATTGGCAGACCAAACAGGATCGGTTCGTTAATCTGGAAGATACCTGACGGCAGTGCCAGCTTCGCCACCTGACGATGGTCTGCGCGACGAGAGACAATAAAGACCGCGATGATCAGACCCAGCGTCGCCCCGGTCCCCCCCAGGAAGATATAGGAGTCCAGCATCGGCTTCGCCCACACATGGAAGGTTTTACCGGCCGCCAGCGCCGCGTCAACGGAGCCGTACTGCTGATAAAGTGCAACGTTTTCCAGTGCCCATGGGGTCATGATACCGCTGTCCAGCGCGGCCAGTGCCAGTGAACCATGCACGCCGAAGAACCACAGCAGGGAGGTGAAAATCACGTACGCCCAACCGACCACACCACCCATCGACGCCAGCGGCGTAGAGATAGAGTCCATGATGATCTGGTGGAAGTTTGTGCCCCAGTGAGAGAGCGCCCAGGCAATAATCCCCATGATGGAGAGAATAATGAAGCCTGGAATCAACGCGGAAAATGAACGGGAAACGGACGCCGGCACGCTATCCGGCAGGCGAATCACCCAGTTGCGACGGATAATAAAGGTAAACATCTCTGCCACCACCAGACCGATAACAATACCGGAGATGATGTTGGCCCCACCCAGCCAGTTGGCGCCCACCGCATAGGCTTCACCGACGCTGTAGGGGGTGACGGTCATAAAGGCGGCAACGGATAATAACCCGGCGGCCAGCGGATCCACTTTCCGCTCTTCTGCCAGTGCCATCCCGATAAAGAAAGGCGCCATCAGCGACATAATACCCAACGTACCGTTGTATACGTTACCGCCAATGGCTTTAAAACCATTAAGGGTTTCAATTGTTGATGCGTCTAAGCGAATTCCTAATGAATAAAAGAAGGAACCTTCACCAAAGCTCAGAAAAACGTTGTTAATTAAAACGAACATTGCCCCGGCCAGCGTCAATGGCATTAATTTAATAAAGCCGTTTTTGATGGCGTTAACGTGAGGCTGCTTTCCTATTTTAACAGCAAAAGGAAGGAGTACCTTTTCAAGTGAAGCGATGACTTTACTCATAGGAAAATACCCTTAAATGCCGCAACGACTGTTACGGCGTATTGTGTGTGAAATAACTCTTTGACGGGAAAAATAAAAATTAATTAGCCGCTTTTTTAATGGCTGCCACAGCAGCTTTAAGTACACCTAAACCATCAATCTTGCCGTACAGCCCCGAGTCGATCACTTCGACCGGTTTATTGGGTAACAGACGTTGTATTTCTGGCAGCATGTAGGCAATTTGCGGCCCGAGTAAAACAACATCCGCAGTCTGCCCCTTTTCACCCGCCAGCGTTTCCGGGAACGCTTCGATCACCACAGGCACTTCATACTTTTCAGCCTGCGCACGCATCTTTGACACCAGAAGCGAGGTTGACATGCCCGCTGAGCAGAACAGGTAGATATGTTTCTTTTCCATCGTTATTTCCCTCTTGTATGACTACCTGCCGTCTCGCTATCACTCGACTCGCTCTCCTGGCTGACAGGTAGTGTGCTGACTGTTGTTTATCGTTGGAGTGAGTATACGTAATGGTACAGAGGGGGGATAATTCTGGACAGGCCTAAATTGTCTCTCATTGACCTGGCTTGTTGACTACCTTCACATTTCGGGCAAATAATTCGCGCAAAGAAATAAGATTTACGTATGGATAAAAAAACCGGCCGATGGGCCGGTTTGTTAACATCCTCAGAGCAGCAAGGTTACTGCGCCTTAGGTGCCTGCGGATCGGTGTCATATTCTGCACAGGTCTGATACCCGGAGTTGATGACATGGCCGGTATCGTCCAGGGCGACAAAGTAGGTTTCTGCCTTACCATCACGTTGACCCAGGATATAGGTCTGACAGGTACCACGCGCGTGGATCATCGTCACTTCTGAAGACGGCTTACCGGCAATCGCAGCCACCTGCGAACGCGTCATGCCTTTTTTGACATCTTTCACCACGGGCTGTGTGAACTGATCTTTGGTGCGATCGTACGCCGTACACCCTGCCAGCATAGTCAGTACCGCCGCTGCGCTAAGAATTCCTGCTACGTTCTTGTTCATATTCCGTCCTCTTGTTTATCAGCGTGTTATCTAAGCATGGGATAAAAAGTACTATTGTTCAACTTTGTGAGTTACGCCAGACGAATTTAGGAAAATTCTAATAAAACAACGATAACCTGCTAAAACGGCGCAAATTAACGCACTCGAAACTGTGATCCTTGTCGTTTTCCGTCCAAAGGGTTAGTTTTAACAGTTAACACATTCTGTTTATGGAGAGCGTGATGACTCTGCAACAAGAGATTATCCAGGCGCTGGGCGCGAAGCCCGCGATAGATGCAAATGAAGAGATCCGCCGCAGCGTGGATTTTTTAAAAGCGTATTTAAAGACCAACTCTTTCCTGAAATCTCTGGTGCTGGGCATCAGCGGCGGCCAGGATTCCACGCTGACCGGTAAGCTATGCCAGATGGCGATTTCAGAGCTGCGCGAGGAGACGGGAGATGAAAGCCTGCAGTTTATCGCCGTGCGCCTTCCGTATGGCGTACAGGCAGATGAACAGGATTGTCAGGATGCCATCGCCTTTATTCAGCCTGACCGCGTACTGACGGTGAATATCAAAGGATCGGTGCTGGCGAGCGAGCAGGCTCTGCGCGAAGCGGGCATTGAGCTGAGCGATTTTGTTCGCGGCAACGAAAAAGCCCGTGAGCGCATGAAAGCGCAGTACAGCATCGCCGGGATGACCAAAGGCGTCGTGGTCGGCACCGACCATGCAGCCGAAGCGATCACCGGTTTCTTCACAAAATACGGCGACGGCGGCACCGACATTAACCCGATCTTCCGGCTGAACAAGCGTCAGGGTAAGCAGCTGCTTGCCGCGCTGGGCTGCCCGGAGCATCTGTACAAGAAAGCGCCGACAGCGGATCTGGAGGACGATCGTCCTTCCCTGCCGGATGAAGCGGCTCTGGGCGTGACCTATGACAATATCGATGATTATCTTGAAGGCAAAACGCTGGATGAAGGTACCGCCAAAATCATTGAAGGCTGGTATCTGAAAACCGAACACAAGCGTCGCCCACCGATTACGGTGTTTGACGATTTCTGGAAGAAATAAAAACAAAACGGTAACCCAGGTTACCGTTTTTAGTGTTTACACCCTCTCCCGTGGGAGAGGGTTGGGGTGAGGGCATCAGGCCGCACATCCTGGCCGGGTAAGGCGCAGCCGCCACCCGGCTCTTTTTTAACCAAACCGCCTCTGTTACACTGTATACCTGAACAGTATATGGAGTGGTATGTGAGCAGGCGTCAATCCGCCCCGCGTCTTGAATTTGAAGCGGCGGCTATCTACGAATATCCCGAGCACCTTCGTCCCTGGCTTGAAGCGCTGCCTAAGCTGCCGGGCGTGTATATCTTTCACGGTGAAAGCGACACCCTGCCGCTCTATATCGGCAAAAGCGTGAATATTCGCAGCCGGGTGTTATCCCATCTGCGTACGCCGGACGAGGCCGCCATGCTGCGCCAGTCGCGTCGCATATCCTGGTTCGAGACGGCGGGAGAAATGGGCGCGCTGTTACTGGAAGCCAGACTTATCAAAGAACAACAGCCGCTGTTTAACAAGCGCCTGCGCCGCAATCGTCAGCTCTGCTCCCTGCAAATAACCGCCGGCAAGCCGCAGGTTGTCTACGCGCGCGAGGTCGATTTTTCTCATGCCCCGAATCTTTACGGCCTGTTTGCGAATAAACGTGCCGCGCTCCAGGCGCTGCAAACCCTGGCGGATGAACTGCAGCTTTGCTACAGCCTTTTGGGTCTCGAGGCAACCACCCGCGAACGGGCCTGTTTCCGGTCCGCACTTAAGCGCTGCGCAGGCGCCTGCTGCGGGAAAGAGAGTGTCGACGCGCATCACGCCCGGCTCCTCGCCGGCCTGGCGACCATCAGCGTTAACTGCTGGCCCTGGGAAGGCGCCGTTGCGCTAAAAGAGGTGGGTGAAGCCATAACCCAGTACCACATTGTCAACAACTGGTTCTGGCTGGGCGCCGTCGACGATATCAACGACGCGGCAACCCTGTTACGCACACCCGCCGGATTTGACCACGATGGCTATAAAATTCTCTGTAAACCCGTCTTAGCCGGTAAGTTTGAGGTCATTGAACTCAATGGCCTGGCAGCCACGTAATTTCACTGAACAAAAGGGTGCCCTGAGGCTCCAGCAGACGCAGAGTATGGGTACCCTCCTCCCAACTGGCGCCCTGATCGGCCGTCAGCAATTTATCCCCCAACTGCCACGCCCCGCTTAAGACAAAGACCACGCCCCCGCGTGTGCCAAAGGTGGTAAAGGTACGGTCGGCCACGCGCACCTTAGCCCGACAACAGTCGCGACGGGTCATAATGTTGAAGTCCATCGCCATCCGCCCATCGGACAGGAGCGCCTTGACCGGCAGATCGCCGGCAAAACTGTAAGGCTGATGGTGCTTGAGGGTATGGAAGAACGCCTGACCGGCATCGAGCGTCACCTCCCCTCCTTCCAGCAAGGTAATCACCCGATCGACGCCGGGGAATGAGGAGAATTCGCCGTTGCTGGCGATAGTCGCGATACTGGCACGCCAGTGAAAATCACGCGTTGCGGGTGGGAAACAACAAATCTCACGCGTTTCGCCAGCACCATTGCGCCAGAGGCTGACCGGCATCTTACGGATATCAAAGAACTCCATCACCACTCCTGAATGGCACAACCCGTGCCAGGGCAAGGATATTGCTATCGTTGCTGTCTTGTTTGTTATCGTTGGGTATTCACAGACACAGTATCGGCAGCAGAGCGGGCAAGCCTTAGCGCAACGTCAATAAATTTACTAACGTCATGACTCTACAAACATTCTCTGAAGCGACTACAGGAGAATACCGCGCTGGCGGCGGCAGGCAAGAGGGCAGGAAAGAAAAACCGCCGGTCCTGTCCACAGCGATTGCGCTTTTGTGGACAGGATCCCGGCGGTCTTAAGAGTGTGAACCGATTATTCGGTTGGTGCTGGCATTTTACCTTCCATCGCCGGACGTTCTGTCAGACGCTTCTCAAAATTCGCATTAAATTGTTTTTTCTGTTCCGGCGTCAGAATGTTGTAGATCTTATTCTGGGTTTCCATGTGAGCCAGCATGCGGGCTTTATGCTGCTCGGCCATTTTGTCGATCTGCGCTTCAGCTTTCGCCTTATCGAAGCTGTCGCTGGCGATGATGTCATGCATCGCACGACGCTCTTCAAGCGGCGGACGTTTCATCTGATCGCGCTGACTTTTCATGATGTCGCGGATCTGCTGCTTCTGCGCATCTGTCAGGTTCAGGTCCTTAAACATCATCATCTCGTGCATACCCGGCTTGCCTTTATGATGCATCATCATTTTGCCTTCAGCAGGCGCGGCAGGGGTGGTTGCGGTATCTGCGGCGAACGCCATGCTGGTAGCGCCCAGAGCCAGGGTAGAAGCAACAAACAGTGCAGTAAACTTACGCATAATTTATTTCCTTTCTTTCAGTTATTCTTCGGCGCTATGCCGTGTTGACGAGATTAACTTTACGGGGTTTATCGTCAATTAGTCAGAGCAACGGTAAAACAATGAAAGTGTAAAAAACAAATTTTCGTCAAATGTGGAGAAAATAAGGATAAAGCGTGGAGAGTTGCAACAAATAATATTTAAAACGATGATTTTAAAGAGAATGAGCAGAAGTATAGCGGAGAGCGGATTAATAATAAAGCAATTCACCAGGAATAATCCGCAAAAGAGGTATGAGCGCTTTAATTGCTAAGAAATGTTTTTCCCCTCCCGAGTGATGAGAGGGGAAAAAGTCAGGATATTTTTTCCAGCATCAGCCCGGCACGCAGGCCAAATGCCACGGTGGGGTTGGGAAATAACACATACTCGGTGGTTTTCTGCACCTCGTAACGCTCTTCGCCATCTTCAGCCAACAGCGCCCCTTTACGAAACGGCGTGAAGTTCAGGGTGTGCGCGGCCATATGAAGCTGGAAAGCATCGCTGCGGCGCGTGATCTGCTGTACGACCCGATACCGCTCGACGGGTTGATGCGTGTGCTCGGGCGCCGCCCCACCCAGCAATGCCCGCAGGGCAAGATGCGTTGGCGCAAAGCGAGTGAGATCGTTTTGCCCAAACGGCAACGCTTTCCCCAGCTCCAGTGTACAGGCCAGCGCGCCGAAGTGTTCACAGGTAAAGTGCGTAAAGGTTCCGCCCGGCGACTGGTGGAACACCAGCGCCTCCAGCCCTGCATCACCCAGCCAGTCGAGGAACGCTTCATCCCACGGCTGATTGCGCTGCGGCAGCACGCCGAAGCGGACATGGTAAGACGCGCGAATGGCCGTGTGCAGATCCAGATGCCAGCGCACTGGCCCCGCCGACGCAAAAAACGCGCTCACCACGTTCTCCAGCCACTGCGCCCGCGCCGTCTCGTCACTCTGCGGGAACTGCGACCAGCGCCCGCCGAACATGCGGTTAATGTCGCTCACCAGATAACGTTTGTTTTGCGCCAGCGCGGGTGGGTTCCCAAGCACCACCAGCACACGGCACTGAAGCGTAATCTCTTTGCGATACAACGCGCGCAGCAGCAGGTCAACAATCTCCACGGGCGCCGTTTCATTCCCGTGAATACCGGTCGAAAGCAGTAGCGAGAGATCGCTCTCTACAACCGGTGTCAGTTCAAGCACCCCACGCCCCAGCCACCGCCAGTGGAATGTGGGGCCCTCCCCCTCACTCTGTTCCGGCGTTTCATCGGCCAGGGTCAGCGCCAGTAAATTTTCCATACCCACTCCTTAGCGCTGGAACGGATAAACCGATCCCAGCTGCAGGATTGATGTTAACGCGTCTAGCGCCTCGCGACCTTCGCGCAACAGCTGCGGGTCAACGAGGTCAGCCTGCGTTAACCGGTCGCGATAGTAGCGGTCCACCCAGTCGTTCAGGGTAGTAAACAGCGTCTCATTCATCATCACTGCCGGGTTAACGGCCTGCATTTCTGACTGCGTCAACACCACGCGCAGGCGCAGACAAGCCGGTCCGCCGCCGTTGGCCATACTTTCGCGCAGGTCAAACACCCGCAGCTCGTCAATCGGGTTATCGGCCTTCACCAGTTCGGTCAGGTAACGCCACACCCCGCCATGATCCCGCGACTCCTGCGGCAGGACCAGCATCATGCTGCCGTCATCACGGCTCAACAGCTGGCTGTTGAACAGATACGTTTCGACCGCATCCTGGACGCTCACCGCCCGGGTGGGCACCTGAATCGGCATAAAACCGGGTACGCGTTCACGCAGCGTGGCGAGCAGCTTCTCCTGATGGGCAAACGCCTGCTCGTGGCAGAAGAGGACCTGACGGTTCGAAACGGCGATCACGTCGTTATGGAACACCCCCTGGTCGATCACCTGCGGGTTTTGCTGGGCAAAAATCACCTGCGAAGGATTGACCTGGTTCAGGCGGGCGACCGCCTGACTGGCGGCCAGCGTCTGGCGCGCGGGATAGCGAACAGGGGCAGAATGACCGCCCTCCTCGCGCCCGTAGATAAACAGCTGCACGCCGGGTTCACCGTAATCGCCCCCCAGCCGGTTATGGTTGGCCGCGCCTTCATCGCCAAACATTGCCACCTGCGGCAGGGCCTGATGCACCTCAAAATGGGCGTCATGGTTGAATATGGCGCGCAGCACGCGCTCGGTGGTTTCCGCTTCGGTGGCGCGGTGGAATTTGTTATTCAGGTTCGCCACCGTCAGATGGACTTTGCCATCCAGCGTGTCGGCTGACGGGGCGACGGTGGCCGCGTTGGCGACCCACATCGAAGAGGCCGAACTTGCCGCAGAGAGCAGGTGCGGCGTTTGCGTGCCCGCTTTTTCAACGACCTGCTCATCGCTGCCCGTGAAACCGAGCTGACGCAACACCGCCACGTTCGGGCGTTCCTGCGGCGGAATAACCGCCTGCGGGAAACCGGCATCCGCCAGCGCTTTCATTTTCAACAGCCCCTGCTTCGCCGCCAGCTTCGGGTTGGAGACCTGAAAGCGGTGCTTCGTCGAGGCTTCATTACCAAAAGAGAGACCGGCGTAGTGGTGCGTCAGCCCCACCAGCCCGTCAAAGTTGACTTCACGCGCTTTCATGACGTTCCCCTCCGGTAAAGTCCAGCCCCGGATTAAGCGTTTCCGGCAGCGTCAGCGCCGGGCTTTCCAGGCTCGCCATCGGCCATGCGCAGTAATCTGCGGCGTACCACGCGCTGGCGCGATGGTTGCCCGACGCGCCCACGCCGCCGAACGGCGCGGTGCTCGCAGCACCGGTCAGCGGTTTGTTCCAGTTCACAATCCCCGCACGCGCTTCCAGCAGCAGCTGTTCAAACTTCTCACGCTGCGGCGAAATCAGTCCGCTCGACAGGCCGTAGCGGGTGTTGTTGGCCATTGCGATGGCGCTGTCAAAATCGTCATAACGCCAGACGCAGAGCAGCGGACCAAAGACCTCTTCATCCGGCACGTTGCTCGCCCCGCTCATCTCAACGATGCCCGGCGTTAGCAGCGAGGTACCCGGCTGAACCTGCTTCGGTTCGAGCAGTGTTTTCGCCCCGCGAGCGACGTGTTCCTGCCAGGCCTTCAGCACGTTTTGCGCGGCCTGCTCGGAAATCAGCCCACCGATAAACGGCTGCGGGTCGGCATCCCACGCGGCGGGGACCAGACGCGCACTCACCTCAACCAGACGTTTAAGGAACGCATCCCCCTGCGCGCCCCGTTTCACCAGCAGACGCCGGGCACAGGTGCAACGCTGCCCGGCGGTAATAAAAGCAGACTGAATCGTCAGGTGCACCGCGGCGTCGATATCATCAGGATCTTCCACGATCAGCGGGTTGTTGCCGCCCATCTCGAGGGCGAGGATTTTTTCCGGCTGCCCCGCCAGCTGGCGATGCAGTTGATAGCCCGTCCCGGCGCTGCCGGTAAACAGCAGGCCGTCGATATCGCTCAGCGCGCTCAGCGCCTGACCGGTTTCACGCCCGCCCTGCACCAGATTCAGCACGCCCGGCGGCAGGCCCGCCTGTTCCCACAGCTTAACCACCGCCTCGCCGGTAAACGGCGTTAACTCACTCGGCTTGAAAATAACGGTGTTGCCCGCCAGCAGCGCCGGCACGATGTGGCCATTCGGCAGATGCCCCGGGAAGTTGTACGGACCAAACACCGCCAGCACGCCGTGCGGACGGTGGCGCAGCGTGGCCGCGCCGTCCGGCATCTCGGTATGCTGCTCGCCGGTGCGGGTGTGGTAGGCCTTCACTGAAATGGCGATTTTATTGATCATCGCCGTCACTTCCGTAGCCGCTTCCCAGCGCGGTTTACTGGTTTCAGAGGCAATAATGCGCGTCAGCTCGGCTTTGTTCGCTTCCAGCAGCCCGGCGAACTTTTCAACAAGTGCCTGGCGCACGGCGAAAGGCTGTTTTGCCCACGCCGGAAACGCGCGACGCGCGGCATGGCAGGCTTGTTCCACCTGCGCGGCGCTGGCGTCGTTCCCCTTCCAGAGCACCTCTTTGCCTACCGGATTGGTTTTTACGCGCTGTTCGCCTTCGCCCGTGACCCAGTCACCGTTAATCCATAATGTCATGCTGTTTTCTCCTCAGGGCAGAGACGCACCAGGCGAACCGTATCGCCGGCGTTACATTTCAGGGCATCCAGTTCTGCAGCCGTCAGTACCAGACGTTCACATTTCGGGTTGGTCCGCACCAGCATGGCGCGGAAGTTGGTGTAATTTTCGTTCGCCACCAGGCACGCCGGCCAGTCACCCGGCGCGGGCTGACCTTCGGCAACTTCAACCAGCCGGCTTTTACGGATCGCACGGACGCGGTCGATATCGCACTCAAGCGTTGGCCCACCGTCAAAGATGTCCACATAGTTACGGTAGCGGAAGCCCTCTTTCTCCAGCACCGCGCGGGCAGGCGCGGTTTGCGGATGGACTTCGCCGATCACCGCCTGCGCTTCCGGCGTTAAGAAATGGGTGTAAATAGGATGCTTCGGCATCAGCTCGGCGATAAAGGCTTTCTGACCGGTGCCGCACAGGTAGTCCGCCCGGCTGAACTCCATCGAGAAGAAGCGCTCGCCCAGGCTCTCCCAGAACGGCGAATAGCCTTTGTCGTCAATCACACCGCGCATCTCCGCAACCACTTTTTCGTTAAAGCGATCGCGGAAGGCGGCCATAAACAGAAAGCGCGATTTAGAGAGCAGATAGCCGTTGCCCTCTTTGCGCCACGCCGGGTCGAGGAACAGCGTGCAGAGCTCGCTGGCGCCCGTGTGGTCATTACAGAGAAACAGCGTCGGCAGCGCGTTATAAACGTTCAGCTCTTTGGAAGCATGTACCATGGTGCCAACGCGGTAGTTGTACCACGGGTCGTTAAGCCCCACGGCCACTTCGATAGCGCAGATCCCGGCCACGGTTCCCGTGGTGGTGTCTTCCAGCACGAACACATATCCCTGTTCGCTTTTTGGCAACGTCCCCTGCCAGGTTTGCAGGGCGCGCTCAATGCGCGCCGACAGCGTTTTTTCATCGGCAGGAAGCGAGGTCAGCCCGCCTCCCGTCTTACCGGCAAGCTGCATGAGCCCGGCGAGATCGCCGCGCTCAACGGGACGGATGACCATCATGATGACACCCCGGACTTCACCTGTTCACACGCCAGCGCAAAACGGTCCAGACCGGTTTGCACCTCTTCCTCGCTGACAATCAGCGCAGGAGCAAAACGCACCACGTTGGCACCGGCAATCAGGACCATCACGCCCATTTTTGCCGCTTCCTGTGAAATAAGTTTAGCTTTTCCGGCAAACTCAGCGGTGAGCTCACAGCCAATTAACAGCCCCAGACCGCGAATTTCTTTAAACAGCCCCGTTTTGCTGTTGATGGCATTCAGACGCTCAACAAACCAGTCGTGACGCTGCTTAACGCCTTTCAACACCTCCGGGGTATTAATAATGTCGAGAACCTGCCCGGCGACAGCGGTGGCCAGCGGGTTGCCGCCGTAAGTGGTGCCATGGGTGCCCACGGTCATCACGCTGGCGAATTTATCGGTGGTCAGCATCGCCCCAATCGGGAAGCCGCCGCCCAGCGCTTTGGCAGTAGAAAGCACGTCAGGCGTAACGCCGTAGTGCATATAGGCATACAGCTCACCCGTACGGCCCACGCCAGTCTGCACTTCATCGAAAATCAGTACCGCATTGTGACGATCGCACAGCTCGCGCAGCCCCTGCAGGAACGCTTTTTGTGCCGGAAGAACGCCACCCTCACCCTGCATCGGCTCGACAATTACCGCACAGGTGGTGTCGTTGATCAGTTCGCTGGCGGACTGCAGATCGTTATAAATACCGTGACGGATATCCGGCGGCAGCGGTGCGAAATCCTGCGAGTAAGCAGGCTGGCCGCCCGCGCTGACGGTAAAGAGCGTGCGCCCGTGGAAGGCATTTTTAAACGCCACGATACCGCTCTTGTGGGCACCAAATTTGTCGTGGGCATATTTGCGCGCCAGCTTCAGTGCCGCTTCGTTGGCTTCCGCCCCTGAGTTACAGAAAAAGACTTTTTCGGCAAACGTCGCGTCGATCAGCTTTTTCGCCAGGCGCAGCGCGGGCTCGTTGGTAAAGCCGTTGCCGGTATGCCAGAACCTCGCCGCCTGGTCATTTAGCGCCTGACGCAGCGCCGGGTGCGCATGACCCAGCGCGTTTACCGCAATCCCACCCGCAAAGTCGATATACTCTTTACCCTGCTGATCCCACAGGCGCGAGCCTTCCCCACGAACCGGAATAAAAGCCGCCGGAGCGTAAACCGGCATCATCCATTCATCGAAATTTTCACGCGTAATTGACAGAGACATAGCGACCTCATCCGGTAAATAAAAGGTTATTTGAATGTTAAATAATTGAGTGTTTGCACTGTGAATGTAGATTGCAGCCTTCGTGCCAGCCAGCGATAAAAATGCATAAACGGGTCTGATGAACAGAATATCAATGAGTTACAACATGGAGTTATTCACTGTTAGTGCATAAAAAGTGAATATTTTTACGACAAGCGGCGCTTTGCCGCATGAAAATCAGAAAGAGTATGCACAGGCCAAATATAATTCTGGAATTGTGATCGCTCGCGAAATTTATCGGCCATTTACGCCCTGTTTGAGGGCGATGCGCGTCAGAATGGTGCAAATATTGCACCACCGGCAATATCTGTCGCAGTTATTGGTCGAAGCCGGTAACAGTTGACGCAAATTCTGCTACCATCCTTGCACTATTCACCTTGCACTGGCAGCGACTATGAAATTTGTCTCTTTTAATATCAACGGCCTGCGTGCCCGCCCTCATCAGCTTGAAGCTATCGTTGAGCAACATCAGCCAGATGTGATTGGCCTGCAGGAGACCAAGGTCCACGACGACATGTTCCCTCTCGAAGAGGTGGCGAAACTCGGTTATAACGTCTTTTACCACGGTCAGAAAGGTCACTATGGCGTCGCGCTGCTGACCAAAGCGCCGCCGGTTTCCGTACGCCGCGGCTTCCCCGGTGACGGTGAAGAAGCCCAGCGCCGCATCATCATGGCGGAAGTGCCTTCTGCGCTCGGCAATATCACGGTCATTAACGGCTATTTCCCGCAGGGTGAGAGCCGTGACCACGAGACAAAATTCCCGGCCAAAGCGAAGTTTTATCAGGATCTGCAGGACTTCCTGACAACCGAACTCAAAAAAGAGAATCCGGTGCTGATCATGGGCGACATGAATATCAGCCCGACGGATCTCGATATCGGTATTGGCGAAGAGAACCGCAAGCGCTGGTTGCGTACCGGCAAATGCTCTTTCCTGCCGGAAGAGCGTGAGTGGATGGAGCGCCTGCTGGGCTGGGGCCTGGTGGATACCTTCCGCAATGCCAACCCGGAAACGCAGGACCGCTTCTCCTGGTTCGACTATCGCTCAAAAGGCTTTGACGACAACCGTGGCCTGCGCATCGATCTTCTGCTGGCCAGCGCGCCGCTGGCAGAACGCTGCATCGAAACCGGGATCGACTACGATATCCGTAGCATGGAAAAGCCGTCCGATCATGCGCCAGTGTGGGCGACCTTCAAGCTGTAATGACGCGTGAACAGTCGAAAAATCCTTCTCCTGTGCGCCCTTCTGGGCGCATTTATTCTGACGTTTGTTCTCCTTCCACCGGGCACACTCTCTCTGGAAGGGATTAAAACGCATCAGCAGGCGTTACTCGCCCACGTCGACCACGCGCCGCTGCAGAGCGCCATGATCTTTTTTGCGCTCTATGTGCTGGTTTCCGCCCTGTCGATACCCGGTGCAGCGATACTGACCCTGCTGGGTGGGACGCTGTTTCCCCTGGGTGAAGGCATCGTGCTGGTCTCGTTTGCCTCGACGCTCGGGGCAACGCTTGCGATGCTCGCCAGCCGTTATCTGCTGCGTGAGTGGGTCCAGCAGCGATTTGCTCAGCAGATGAAAACGGTTAACGCTGGCATGAGGCATGACGGCGCGGGCTATCTTTTTGCCCTGCGCCTGATGCCACTGTTCCCGTTTTTTCTGGTGAATTTGCTGATGGGGCTGACCCGCATGGGGGTATTCCGCTACTGGTGGGTGAGCCAGGTGGCGATGCTGCCCGCGACGGTTGTCTTTCTGAACGCCGGGCGCGAACTGGGAAAAGTGGCATCGCTTCGCGATATTTTGTCGCCGGGCATGGTATTCGCCTTTACACTACTGGGGTTATTACCACTGGTCACACGCCAGCTCTTTTCCCGCTACACCCCCTTGTCTAAAAAGTGAGGCATTATGCGCCGTGTGCGTTTTTGCGCGTTTCTGACCGGCCTGCTGCTGGCAGCCCCCCTCTGTGCTGCCGACAGCTGGCAGGCAATCCAACAACAGGCCAAAGGCCAGACCGTCTGGTTTAACGCCTGGGGCGGCGATCCGGCGGTAAACCGCTATCTGGAGTGGGTCAGCGGTGAGATGCAAACGCACTATGCCATTACCCTTAAGATCGTCCCGCTGGCGGACGCTGCCGACGCGGTAAAACGCATTCAGACGGAAGCCGCCGCAGGACGTAAGAGCAACGGCTCCGTCGATCTGTTGTGGGTCAACGGTGAAAATTTCCGCACGTTAAAAGAGGCTAACCTGCTGCTGAGCGGATGGGCACAGACGCTGCCGAACTGGCGCTATGTCGATACCCGCAAACCCGTTACCGAAGACTTTGCGGTGCCCACAGACGGGGCAGAATCGCCGTGGGGCGGCGCGCAGCTGACCTTTATCGCCCGCAAAGGCAGCATGCCAGCGCCACCGGCGGATCCGCAGGCGCTGCTGGCTTACGCGCAGCAGCATCCGGGTAAGATGAGCTACCCTCGCCCGCCCGATTTTACCGGCACGGCATTCCTTGAGCAGCTGCTGCTGGCGCTTACCGCTCGTCCACAGGCGCTGCAAAAAGCGCCCGATGATACCTTTGCCCAGGTGACCGCGCCGCTCTGGGATTACCTCGACACACTCCACCCGCTGCTGTGGCGCGAAGGAAAAGATTTCCCGCCCTCACCTGCCCGGATGGATGCCCTGCTTGCCAGCGGCAGTCTGAACCTGTCGCTGACATTTAACCCGGCCCATGCGCAGCAAAAAGTCGCCCGCGGCGAACTGCCCGCCGACAGCTACAGCTTTGGTTTCCACGGCGGAACGATCGGTAACGTCCATTTTGTGGCGATTCCGGCCAACGCCCGCGCCAGTGCAGGCGCGAAGGTGGTCGCCAATTTCCTGCTCTCGCCGCAGGCGCAGATCCGCAAAGCTGACCCCGCTGTCTGGGGCGACCCAAGCGTGCTGGATGCCAGGGCGCTGCCTGACAGTGAAGCAACGCGCTTGCAGGCCTACACGCCTCAGGGGCTACCGAAAGTGCTTGCAGAGCCGCAGTCCGGCTGGGTGAACGCGCTGGAGCAGGAATGGCTGCGTCGTTACGGCACCCGCTAAGCGGGCTGGTCTGGCTGGCGATGGCGGTTATCTATCTGCCGATCCTGCCCGCTGGCGCCATGCTGTTAGCCCCGGCGTTTTCTGCGGCAAACTGGCAGAGGCTGCTGGACGACCCGCAGCTTCCGCAGGCGGCCGTGGCCACGCTGGTCTCAACGCTCATCGCCACGCTGGGCGCGTTGCTGATTGCCCTGATTTTCGTCAGCCTTTTCTGGCCCGGCAAACGCTGGCGACGTCTCACCACGCGCCTGCCGTGGCTGCTGGCGATCCCGCACGTAGCGTTTGCCACCAGCGCATTACTGCTGTTTGCCGAGGGCGGTCTGTTCTACCAGTTCTGTACCGTCTGTACGGCTCCCTTTGACCGCTACGGCGTTGGGCTGGGGCTGACGCTCGCCGTAAAAGAGAGCGCGTTTGTGCTGTGGGCAATTTACGCCGTGCTGCCGGAAAAACGGCTGGCACAGCAGAAGATTGTCCTGCGAACCTTCGGTTACGGGCGGTTTCAGATACTTAACTGGCTGATCCTCCCGGCGATCGCCCCTGTCCTCGGCGCGGTGATGCTGGCGGTACTGGCGTGGTCGCTGTCGGTCGTGGATGTGGCGATCGTTCTCGGCCCCGGAAATCCGCCTACCCTGGCCGTGCTGGCCTGGCAGTGGCTGAGCCAGGGCGATGCCGGGCAGCAGGTGAAAGGGATGCTGCTGTGCCTGGTTCTGCTTTTGCTGCTGGCTGCGCTGGCCGCCCTGGGGTACGGCTTCTGGAAGGCATGGCGCCGCACGGTTGCCGACCTCACCGGGACGCGCCGCCGATCTGAGCGCATTCTGCCGGAAAGCGCAGTAAGCGGGTTTCTGCCCGCATGCGGCGTCCTGTGCGCTGCGGTGCTGCTGATGCTGGCGCAGCGGGACGACGTGGGCCCTGTGGGGAACAGCCTCTCCTTCGGCCTGCTGTCTGGCCTGCTCGGCCTGGTCGTCAGCGCGCTCTGGCTGGAATGGGGACCGCTGCGCGGCACAGTGTGGGTATGGTCTCCGCTTGCCCTTCCGGCACTGCCGCTCGTCACCGGCCAGTATACGATTGCGTTGCAGCTGGGGCTCGACGGGCAGTATGCCGCCGTGCTCTGGAGCCATCTGCTGTGGGTGTTACCGTGGATGCTGCTGGTGCTGCAACCTGCCTGGCGCCGGATCGATCCCCGGCTTATCCTTACCGCCAGAACGCTGGGCTGGCGACGGACAAAAATCTTCTGCCTGCTGAAATGTCCGCTGCTGCTACGCCCCGCGCTGCTGGCCTTTGCCACCGGTTTTTCCGTCAGCATGGCGCAGTACATGCCAACGCTGTGGCTGGGCGCAGGGCGTTTCGCCACGCTGACTACCGAAACCGTCGCGCTCAGCAGCGGGGGCAGCATTCCTCTTCTGGCTAACCGGGCGCTGGGGTTACTGCTGGTTACGGGGGCCGTGTTTGGCCTTGCCGCCCTGCTATCCCGGTTCGTGGGCCACTACCGCCAGGGATTACGTTAATGTTGAAGGTAAAAAATCTCACCATCGAACCGCTGTTCCGCGAGGTCAATTTTTGCGTGCCCCGCGGGGAGATAGTCACCCTGATGGGCCCCTCCGGCAGCGGCAAATCGACCCTCTTTGCCTGGATGGTCGGCGCGTTGTCAGACGATTTTCAGGCGCGGGGCGAACTGTGGCTCGACGCGCGTCGCTGCGACGGCCTTCCCGTGGAATCCCGCGGGCTGGGTATTCTCTTTCAGGACGCGCTATTGTTCGACACATTCAGCGTCGGGCAAAATCTGCTGCTGGCGTTGCCTGAGCGGATCGTCGGAGGCGCGCGTCGGGAAGCTGTCGAGCAGGCGCTGAACTCCGCTGGTCTGGGCGGCCATTACGCCAGTGATCCGGCAACCCTCTCCGGCGGGGAGCGCGCCCGGGTCAGCCTGTTGCGGGCCCTGCTCGCGGAGCCGAAGGCTCTGCTGCTGGATGAACCGTTCAGCCGCCTCGATAAAACGCTACGGGCCTCATTTCGGCAATGGGTATTTGACGCCATTCGCGCACGCGATATTCCGGTGGTGCTGGTCACCCACGATGAGGACGATATTCCGCCCGGCGGCGAGCTGATTGAGATTTCTCGCTGGCAATAATGTGCTAACGCAATGTTTTCCATGACGGGAGAGACGACAATGCCCCCCTCTTTTACTGACGTCAGGTTATTCGATGAAACGTGTTTCTCAACTGACCGCGCTGGCCCTGCTCTGCGGCCTCGCCTCTTTTTCCTCTCTGGCCGCTGATATGCCCAACGCGATTACGCTGTCCCAGCTTCAGGCACAGCACGGCACGCCTGTCGACACCCGCGCCAGCGCCTTCTATAACGGCTGGCCGCAAACGCTCAGCGGTCCCTCCGGGCATGAACCCGCCGCACTTAATCTGTCAGCCGCCTGGCTGGACGCGATGAGCGACGAGCAGATTGCGCTGTGGGCCAAACAGCATCAGCTTACCCCCTCGTCGGCCATCGCGCTGTATGGGAACGCGCGCGATAACCAGGCGGTGAGAGCCCGTCTGGAGAAAGCTGGATTCCATTCTGTTTCGCTGCTCAGCGATGCCCTGCAGACGCCCGAGCGCCTTCAGCGCCTGCCCCATTTCGAACAGCTCGTCTACCCGCAGTGGATCCATCAGCTTCAGCAGGGTAAACCGGTGGTTGCCGCACCGGAGGGTGACTGGAAAGTGATTGAGGCCGCCTGGGGCGCGCCGAAGTTTTATCTGCTAAATCACATTCCCGGCGCGGGCTATATCGACACCAACGAAGTGGAGAGCGAGCCGCTATGGAATAAAGTCTCCGACGATAAGCTGAAAGCGATGCTGGCGAAGCACGGGATCCGACACGACACGACCGTCATTTTGTATGGCCGTGACGTCTACGCCGCCGCACGCGTGGCGCAGATTATGCTCTATGCGGGGGTGAAAGATGTGCGCCTTCTCGATGGCGGCTGGAAGGCGTGGTCAGATGCCAACCTTCCGGTTGAGCGCGGTACGCCAGCGAAGGTGACGCCGGCCCCTGATTTTGGCGCGCCGATCCCCGGCCAGCCGCAGCTGATGGTTGATATGGCGCAGGCGCGCGGGATGCTGCACCGCCAGGATGCCTCCCTGGTCAGCATTCGTTCGTGGCCGGAGTTCATCGGCGAAACCAGCGGCTACAGCTACATCAAACCCAAAGGTGACATTGCCGGTGCCCGCTGGGGCCACGCCGGCAGCGATGCCACCCACATGGAAGATTTTCATAACCCGGATGGCACCATGCGCACAGCTGACGATATTGCCGCCATGTGGAAACGCTGGAACATTCTGCCGGAACAACAGGTCGCGTTTTACTGCGGTACAGGCTGGCGGGCGTCTGAAGCCTTCATGTACGCCCGGGCGATGGGCTGGAGGAAGGTCGCGGTCTATGACGGCGGCTGGTACGAATGGAGCAGTTACCCGCAGAACCCGGTCTCCACCGGCGAGCGCGGGCCCGACAGCGCCCGCTAAGCGTGACGTGATTTAAGCGTCACGTACCCGCTCCAGATGCGCGTTGTTGTGGTCAGCCAGCACAGCGCGCCAAATACCCACGCAAACAGCGCAAAGTGCGCCGGAAACAGGCAGCACAGTACGAACAGCGCGATGGTCTCCGTCCCTTCCGTTAACCCGCCGAGGTAATAAAACGACTTGTGCGCATAGCCGGGGTTGTCAATGTCGTGCTTCGCGGCCAGCGCCGCAAACGCCAGAAAACTGCTGCCGGTGCCGATAAACGCAAACAGCAGCCAGGCGGCAGGCAGCGCATTCTCAGCGGGTGCCGCCAGCGCAAAACCAAACGGCACCAGGGCGTAGAACAGAAAATCGAGCGCGATATCGAGAAATCCCCCTGCGTCCGTCAGCCCTCTCCGACGCGCCAGCGCGCCGTCCAGACCATCCAGCAGGCGGTTGAGCGCAATAGCGACCAGCGCCGCGGAGTACCAGCCAAGGGCCAGAAACGGCAGCGCCAGCACGCCGATGGCAAACCCGGTCAGGGTTAATCCGTCGGGGGTGATGCCCGGCTTATCCAGCACGGACACCAGTCGATTCAGTGTCGGTTTTAACCGCGGGTGCAGGTGGCGATCAAGCATGAGGCGTCTCGTTAAACGTGGCACACAATCCCTGAGCCGGAATATCCAGGGCGGCATTGAAGCGGGCAGAGAGATTCTGAAACGCAATGAGCGCCGTCATCTCAGTAATCGCGTCGTCCGTGAAGTGATGTTTCAGCGCCGTTCGGATGGCCTCATCCGCCCGGGGCGGCGTGGCGGTCACCGCCTCGGCGTAGGCCAGCGCCGCACGCTCCTGGCTCGTGAACAGCGCGGAGT
Organism: Enterobacter sp. BIDMC92; assembly: GCF_001030225.1. Classification (NCBI taxonomy): domain Bacteria; kingdom Pseudomonadati; phylum Pseudomonadota; class Gammaproteobacteria; order Enterobacterales; family Enterobacteriaceae; genus Enterobacter; species Enterobacter sp. BIDMC92. Next base: position 1,915,257 of record NZ_KQ087598.1, on the reverse strand, counting down.
CTTGCCAGTTGCTCACGGCCTGAACTTTATCCAGCGCCCCACAGCGTTCGGCCAGCCGCAGGCTATTGGCATCGATACAAAAAGCGCAGTGGCAGAGTTGCGATACCCGCGTCATGAGCAGGGAGCGCAGTACGGGCGTCAGGCGCGCGTCACGACGCTCCAGAAAACCGACAAACAGCGCCACCAGCCAGAAAAGACGCGGCATACGTCCCCACCAGCGCGTGGGGTTTAGCACGGCACCAAAATGTTTTTTCTGCATGGCGGCAATCGGTTTTAAACTCGCCGGAAGGGTTGGGATGGGGTCGACCCAGGTGTACGTCTCTTTCACCGGATTCTCCTGATGGCTGGACTCTGACAAAGGGCACGATAATATGGTGTTTTTCGTTATTAAGTATTGACGCCCATGCTAAAAACAGTCGATGTCGTTGCGGCCATCATCGAAAAAAACGGCAACATTTTACTGGCACAGCGCCCTGCTCACGCTGACCAACCGGGGATGTGGGAATTCGCCGGCGGAAAGGTGGAAGCCGGCGAAACACAACCGGAGGCGCTTATCCGCGAACTGCAGGAAGAACTCGGTATTGTGGCCCTTCCGGGCCAGTATGTCGCCAGCCACCAGCGGGAGGTCTCGCAGCGGTTGATCCACCTGCATGCCTGGCACGTGCCCGCTTTTAGCGGCGAGCTCACGGCGCACTACCACAGCGCGCTGGTGTGGTGTACGCCAGAAGAGGCGTTCAGCTACCCCTTAGCCCCGGCCGATATTCCGCTGCTGGAAGCGTTTATTGTTTTACGCGACGCCAGACCAGCGGGTTCGTGCTGATGGCGCGCTCATCGCGCTGACACTGCAGCAGCACGCCGTCCGCCTTCACCACCGCTCCCTCGGAATAGTTTTGATCCTGATAGATGCAGCACTGGTTACAGGGCTGCGCTCTCTGGCCGCTGGAACTAAAGACCTCAGGCGGGACATTCACTTCCACATCCGGGCGAATACGGTCTGCCTGCGCGCCGGCGGAGAACATCAAACATAACGCGGTGAATACATAACGGTTCATAGACTTATCTTCCTGTCGTGTCCTGATAAAGACTATAACGGTTAATCCACGCGGAACCTTTAATTTATCTCGTCATCGCTTTTTGTTATGACCCGCCCCGGGTCATTAATTTCCCTTTCGGCATGAATTTCTGCTTGCTTCACAAAGCGGTGCGGGTGGTATAGTCAAAAAAACAACACAAATTGCATAAGCAATAGACACAAATAACTATAAGAGGTTCTTATATCTATGGATCAGACACGCTCTCTGGAAAGTTTCCTTGCCCATGTTCAGCAGCGCGACCCGCATCAAAGCGAGTTTGCCCAGGCCGTTCGTGAAGTGATGACCACCCTGTGGCCTTTCCTTGAAGAAAATCCACGTTATCGTCAGCTGTCTCTGCTTGAGCGCCTGGTTGAACCAGAGCGCGTTATCCAGTTTCGCGTGACCTGGGTGGACGATCGTAATCAGGTTCAGGTTAACCGCGCGTGGCGCGTGCAGTTTAACTCCGCCATCGGGCCGTTTAAGGGCGGGATGCGCTTCCACCCCTCCGTTAACCTGTCGATTCTCAAATTCCTCGGTTTCGAGCAAACCTTTAAAAATGCGCTGACCACCCTGCCGATGGGCGGCGGTAAAGGCGGAAGTGATTTCGATCCCAAAGGCAAAAGCGAAGGCGAAGTGATGCGTTTCTGTCAGGCGCTGATGACCGAACTCTACCGCCACCTTGGCCCGGATACCGACGTGCCAGCGGGAGATATCGGCGTCGGAGCCCGCGAAGTGGGCTTTATGGCCGGGATGATGAAAAAGCTCTCCAACAACAGCGCCTGCGTCTTCACCGGCAAAGGGTTGTCCTTCGGCGGCAGCCTGATCCGCCCGGAGGCCACGGGCTACGGCCTGGTCTATTTCACTGAGGCGATGCTCAAGCGCCACGGACTGGGCTTTGAAGGGATGCGCGTGGCGGTGTCCGGCTCCGGTAACGTAGCGCAGTACGCTATCGAAAAAGCGATGCAGTTTGGTGCCCGCGTGGTGACGGCGTCAGACTCCAGAGGCACGGTGGTGGATGAAGCGGGCTTTACGGCGGAAAAGCTGGCGCGCCTGTGCGAAATCAAAGCCAGCCGCGATGGCCGTCTCGCCGACTATGCCGCAGAGTTTGGCCTGACCTGGCTGGAAGGCAAACAGCCGTGGAGCGTGCCGGTGGATATCGCCCTGCCGTGCGCCACGCAGAACGAACTTGATGTGGACGCCGCGCGGACATTAATTAGCAATGGCGTGAAGGCGGTGGCCGAAGGGGCCAATATGCCGACCACCATCGAGGCCACCGATCTGTTCCTGGAAGCGGGCGTGCTGTTTGCGCCGGGCAAAGCCGCCAACGCAGGCGGCGTGGCGACCTCCGGTCTGGAGATGGCGCAAAACGCCGCGCGTCTCGGCTGGAAAGCGGAGAAAGTGGATGCGCGTCTGCACCATATCATGCTGGATATTCACCACGCCTGCGTGGAGTACGGCGGAGAGGCGTCGCAAACCAACTACGTGCGCGGCGCGAATATCGCCGGGTTCGTCAAGGTGGCGGATGCGATGATTGGGCAGGGTGTGATTTAAGCTTTATCGTGCGGCCGGGTGCCCTCACCCCGGCCCTCTCCCACGGGGAGAGGGAGAAAACCGGGCGTATCAGGCCGAGCTCTTTTTCTTTTTAAACGGTTTCTTCGCACCGCTACCCGGTGCCACCATTCCTCTGAACCGCTTCACCGGCGTGCTGCGCGCCTGATCGATCAGCTGATAAAGCGTCCCCACCAGCGGCTGCATAAAGTCCTGATAACGACACTGCTTTTCGCTGATCTGCGTCAGCACCGATTCCCAATGCGCGGTCATGTCCGGCCTTGCGGCCAGCTCCGGCAGGGAATGAATCAGGGCGCGTCCCGGCTCAGTCGAATGGATATAGCGTCCTTTTTTCTCCAGGAAACCGCGTTTAAACAGCAGCTCGATGATTCCGGCACGGGTCGCTTCGGTGCCCAGACCGTCGGTGGCGCGCAGGATCTTCTTCAGATCTTTATCCTGCACAAACCGGGCGATCCCGGTCATCGCCGACAGCAGCGTCGCATCGGTGAAATGGCGCGGCGGCTGCGTCTGGCGCTCAACCACTTCCCCTTTCTCGCATAATAGCTCGTCGTCTTTAGCCACCACCGGCAGCGGCGTGCCGTCGTTCTCTTCGTCGCGCTCTTTACTGCCAAGCAGGGTGCGCCAGCCCGCTTCCGCGAGGAAGCGCGCTTTGGCGACAAATTTGCCTTTGGCAATTTCCAGTTCGATAACGCATTTGCGGAACACCGCATCCGGGCAGAACTGCATCAGGTACTGACGGGCGATCAGGTTATAGACCTTCGCTTCGTTATCCGTCAGGTTAACGCTGCTGGCGCGGGCCGTCGGGATAATCGCGTGGTGGGCATCCACCTTCTTATCATCCCAGCAGCGGTTGTGAGTGTCCGGGTTCACCGCCGGCTGCGGCAGCAGATCCGGCGCGTGGACGCTAATGGCGTTCATCACCGCGTGGCGTCCGGCAAAATGCTCTTCCGGCAGGTAACGACTGTCCGAACGCGGATAGGTGATGAGTTTGTGGGTTTCATACAGCTTCTGGCAGATGTCCAGCACGTTCTGCGCGCTAAGCCCAAAGCGCTTCGCGGCCTCAATCTGCAGGGCAGAAAGTGAAAACGGCAGCGGCGCGGGTTCTGATTCCCGTTTATCGTTATAGCTGGTCACGATGGCCGGTTGCCCGGTGATGCGGTTAACCACATGCTCCGCCAGTGGACGATGCAGCAACCGCCCCTCTTCATCCTGATACGATTCGCAGGCATCGCTCGGCTGCCAGACAGCGGTAAAGCGCTCCTCTTTCGGGGTGACGATATGCGCTTTCACTTCAAAGAAATCTTTGGCGACGAAATTCTCAATCTCTTCGTCGCGACGCACCACCAGCCCCAGCACCGGCGTCTGCACGCGGCCCACGGAGAGCACGCCCTGATAGCCAGCGTTACGCCCGAGGATGGTGTAGGCGCGGGTCATGTTGATGCCGTACAGCCAGTCCGCACGCGCACGCGCCAGCGCGGAGACGCACAGCGGGATAAACTCGCTGTTGGCGCGCAGACGCGAGATCGCACGCTCAACGGCCTGCGGGTTGAGGTCGTTGATCAGGCAGCGTTGTACCTGCTGGCGCTTTTCCGGTGCCAGCTCCAGGTAGTCCAGCACTTCATCCACCAGCAGTTGCCCTTCCCTGTCCGGGTCACCCGCGTGCACGATCTCAGCCGCTTCATGCAGGAAGCGTTTGATCACGTTGAGCTGTTTGGTGACCGAAGGTCGGGGCTGCAGGCGCCATTTTTCGGGCACGATGGGCAAATCATTCAGATTCCAGCGGGCGTAGCGGCTGTCATAGACATCCGGCTGCGCCTGCTCAAGCAGGTGACCAATACACCAGGTGACCACCTGCCCGTTACCGCATTCAATAAAGCCATCGCCTTTGCGATGCGGTTTAGGCAGCACATCGGCGATGGCTCGCGCCAGACTCGGCTTTTCGGCAATAAACAACCGCATCGAATTAACGGATCTCAATCATCGGTCGGCCACCGCGTGCGGTCACCAGCTCGCCGATCGCCGTCAGGGTAATGCCAAACTCGGCAGCCGTCGCCTGAACCTCGGCTTCAGACTCCGGCGTGACCGCCAGCAGCAGACCGCCGGAAGTTTGCGGATCGCACAGCAGGTTGCGCCATTCTTCAGGCATTCCGCCCATCAGATGACCGTAGCTGGCGAAGTTGCGCTGGGTACCGCCCGGGACTGCGCCCTGAGCAATGTACTCTTCCACGCCCGGCAGTTTCGGCAAGTCCTGATACCAGACCTGCGCCTGCACGCCCGCCCCCTGACACACTTCGGAGAGGTGTCCCAGCAGACCAAAACCGGTCACGTCGGTCATCGCCTTCACGCCGTCGATATTGGCGAAAGCGGCACCCGCGAGGTTCATCTGGCACATGACTTCTGTCGCCAGCCCCTGGTGCTCTGGTTTCAGCAGGGATTTTTTCTCGGCAGTGGTCAGCACGCCAATGCCCAGCGGCTTGGTGAGGAACAGCTTGCAGCCCGCCTGCGCGGTGCTGTTACGCTTCACGCGCTCGGTCGGCACCACACCGGTGACGGCCAGCCCGAAGATAGGCTCCGGCGCATCAATCGAGTGACCGCCGGCCAGCGCAATCCCCGCCTGCTGACAGGCGAAACGCCCGCCATCTATCACCTCGCGGGCAACTTCAGGCGGGATGGTGTTGATCGGCCAGCCCAGAATAGCGATCGCCATAATCGGTTTGCCGCCCATGGCGAAGATATCGCTGATGGCGTTAGTGGCCGCAATACGCCCGAAGTCGAACGGGTTATCGACAATCGGCATAAAGAAGTCGGTGGTGCTGATAATGCTGGTGCCGTTACCCAGGTCATAAACCGCTGCATCGTCACGCGTTTCGTTGCCGACAAGCAGGTTCGGGTCGACAAACTTCGCCTGTTCGCTGTGCAGGATGGTCTCCAGCACTTTCGGGGAAATTTTACAACCGCAACCGGCTCCGTGGCTGTACTGCGTTAAACGAATGGTTTGCTCGCTCATGGACGTCTCCTGTCATCTCAATCGCGCTATGGTAGCGCTCATTCCATAAAGAGGTAAGTATGACTGTCTGAATTCTGCGGCAGATGCTCAGAATCCAGACAGTTTAGCGTGCGTTATCAGAAACGGCTGACGAAAGGCGTGGTGTCCGGCACGCTGATGGTGCTGGAGGCTTTAAGCTGCGGGGTACCGAGATAGAGGAAGCCGACAATTTTGTCATGCTCGCCGCAGCCAAAACCGTCACGGACCGCCGGGCTTTCGGTCAGCGGACCGGTGCGCCAGATGCCATTGAAGCCTTGCGCGACAGCGGCCATTTGCATCGCCATCACGGCGCAGCCGGCAGACATTTCCTGTTCCCAGACCGGCACCTTATGGTCAGCCTGGCATTTTGCCACGACAGCGATGATCATCGGGGCGCGGAACGGAGCATTACGCGCCTTGTCGATACCTTTCTCATCCTGCCCTGCGGCCACCGCGCCCTGCTCCAGCAACTGGCTGAAACGATCGCGGCCTTCGCCTTCAATCACAAAGAAGTGCCACGGCTGCAGAGTGCCATGATCGGGGGCACGCATACCGGCACGCAGAATGTTCTCCAGCTGTTCGCCCGCCGGGGCCGGTTCGGCCAGACGTGAAGCGCTACGGCGGTTAACAAGCAGTTCGAGTGCATCCATTGGTTAACTCCTTTCTTGAAATTTACTCACAAAATTAACACGACGGCAGATTTTGTTACAGCCTGGCAGGCGATTCCTGCTGACAAGTGGCGGTTGGGTCATTACGATAACCCAACATTACCGTCCAGTGGCGGCGGAAACAGTCATTTTCTGGTTAGGGAGAATACATGCGAACCCTTTGGCGAATCTTTGCCGGTTTCTTTAAATGGACGTGGCGACTGCTCAACTTCGTCCGCAACCTGGTGATGAACATCTTCTTCATTTTCCTGGTTCTGGTTTGCGCGGGCATCTGGATGCACATCAGTAACGCGAATCAGGCGCAGCATTCGACTCGCGGGGCGCTGTTACTCGATATCACCGGCGTTATTGTTGATAAACCGTCTGCCAGCAGCCGTCTGGGGGTAATCAGCCGCCAGCTGTTTGGCGCGACATCAGACCGTCTGCAGGAAAATTCCCTGTTTGATATTGTCGATACCATTCGTCAGGCCAAAGACGACCGTAACATCACCGGGATCGTGCTGGATCTGAAAGATTTTGCCGGCGGCGATCAGCCTTCCATGCAGTACATCGGTAAAGCGCTGCGCGAATTCCGCGACAGCGGCAAGCCGGTGATTGCCGTGGGCGACAGCTACAGCCAGGGGCAATATTATCTGGCGAGCTTTGCCAATAAGATCTGGCTCTCCCCGCAGGGCACGGTCGATCTGCACGGTTTTGCCACCAACGGGCTGTATTACAAATCGCTGCTCGACAAGCTGAAGGTCACCACCCACGTCTTCCGCGTCGGGACTTATAAGTCGGCCGTTGAGCCGTTCATCCGCGATGATATGTCCCCTGCCGCCCGTGAAGCGGACAGCCGCTGGATTGGCGAACTGTGGCAGAACTATCTGGGCACCGTTGCCGCTAACCGCCAGATTACGCCGGAACAGGTGTTCCCTGGCGCACAGGGCGTGCTGGACGGCCTGCGTAAAGTGGATGGCGATACCGCGAAATATGCGCTCGACAACAAACTGGTTGATGCCCTGGGCACCAGCGCCGAAATTGAAAAATCCCTGAGCAAACAGTTTGGCTGGAGCAAAGAGGACAAAAATTACAGCGCCATCAGCATGTACGACTACTCGGCGAAAAAACCGGATGAGAGCGGTGACAGCGTCGCGGTGGTCTTTGCCAACGGTGCCATCATGGACGGTCAGGAGACCCCGGGGAACGTGGGCGGTGATACCACGGCATCACAAATCCGCGATGCGCGCCTGGATCCGAAAGTGAAAGCGATTGTGCTGCGGGTGAACAGCCCTGGCGGCAGCGTCAGCGCCTCCGAGGTGATCCGCGCTGAACTGGCTGCCGCGCGTGCCGCCGGCAAGCCGGTCGTCGTCTCAATGGGCGGAATGGCCGCCTCCGGGGGGTACTGGATCTCCACTCCCGCTAACTATATCGTGGCTAACCCAAGCACATTGACCGGATCAATTGGCATCTTCGGGGTGATCAACACCGTGGAAAACAGCCTGGATTCTCTGGGCGTGCATACCGACGGCGTGGCGACCTCCCCGCTGGCGGATGTGTCGGTGACAAAATCTCTGCCGCCGGAAGTCTCTGAGATGATGCAGCTCAGCATTGAGAACGGCTATAAACGCTTTATCACCCTGGTGGCGGATTCGCGTAAAAAGACGCCTGAGCAGATCGACCAGATTGCCCAGGGCCACGTCTGGACCGGCCAGGATGCGAAGAGCAACGGTCTGGTCGACAGCCTGGGCGACTTCGATGACGCGGTGAAGAAGGCCGCTGAACTGGCGAAGCTGAAACAGTGGCATGTTGAATACTATCAGGACGAGCCGTCGTTCTTTGATATGGTCATGGACAGCATGTCCGGCTCCGTGCGCGCCATGCTGCCGGAGGCGCTGCAGGCCTATCTGCCTGCGCCCGTCGCCACGGCGGCAAAAGCGATGAAAGCGGAAAGCGATAAGCTCGCGGCCTTTAATGATCCACAAAGTCGTTACGCGTTTTGCCTGACCTGCGCGAACGTCCGTTAAAAACCGTCCCCTCTTCTCGCGAAGAGGGGATTTTTTTCTTTTGAAGAACAAGAACTCACTATCATGCAGAAGAAATCGATTTATGTAGCCTACACTGGCGGTACCATCGGTATGCAACGCTCTGAAAACGGCTATATCCCCGTCTCCGGCCACCTTCAGCGTCAGCTTGCGCTGATGCCAGAATTCCACCGTCCGGAAATGCCTGACTTCACTATCCACGAGTATGAGCCGCTGATGGACTCCTCCGATATGACGCCAGAAGACTGGCAGCACATCGCGGATGACATCAAAGCCCATTACGACCAGTATGACGGTTTCGTGATCCTCCACGGTACCGACACCATGGCCTTTACCGCCTCGGCGCTCTCCTTCATGCTGGAGAATCTGAGCAAGCCGGTTATCGTGACGGGCTCGCAAATTCCGCTGGCGGAGCTGCGCTCCGACGGTCAGATCAACCTGCTGAACTCCCTGTACGTAGCGGCGAATTACCCAATTAACGAAGTGTCGTTGTTCTTTAACAACCGCCTGTATCGGGGCAACCGCACCACCAAAGCCCATGCCGACGGGTTTGACGCATTCGCTTCACCCAACCTTCAGCCGCTTCTGGAAGCCGGTATTCATATTCGTCGTCTGGGAACCCCGCCTGCGCCAAACACCGCAGGCGAGCTGATTGTGCATCCGATCACGCCGCAACCGATTGGCGTGGTCACCATCTACCCGGGGATCTCTGCGGACGTGGTGCGTAACTTCCTGCGCCAGCCGGTGAAAGCGCTGATTCTGCGCTCCTATGGCGTGGGCAATGCGCCGCAGAACGGCGAATTCCTGAAAGAGCTTCAGGAGGCCAGCGAGCGCGGAATTGTAGTGGTGAACCTGACGCAGTGCATGTCCGGTAAAGTCAATATGGGCGGCTATGCCACCGGCAACGCGCTGGCGCATGCGGGGGTGATCAGCGGCTTCGACATGACCGTTGAGGCAACGCTGACTAAACTTCACTATTTACTGAGCCAGGATCTGGATATTCAGTCCATTCGCAGCGCGATGATGCAAAACCTGCGCGGCGAACTGACGCCTGACGAATAAGGAGGTCTCATGAAGCAACGCGCCCTGCTACTGGTCGATTTGCAAAATGATTTCTGCGCGGGCGGTGCGCTGGCCGTCGCCGAAGGTGACAGCACCGTTGACGTGGCCAACACGCTGATTGACTGGTGCAAAGCCCGCGGTGAAGCCGTTGTCGCAAGCCAGGACTGGCACCCGGCGAATCACGGCAGCTTTGCCAGCCAGCATCACGTCGAGCCATTCACTCAGGGAGAACTCGACGGGTTGCCACAAACCTTCTGGCCGGATCACTGCGTACAGCAGACACAGGGCGCGGAGCTGCATCCGCTCCTGAAACAGAAAGCCATCGATGCGGTGTTCCATAAAGGGGAAAACCCGGCTATCGACAGCTACAGCGCGTTTTTTGATAACGGGCATCGCCAGAAAACGGCGCTGGACGCGTGGTTACGTCACCATGAAATCACGGAGCTGATTGTGCTGGGGCTGGCAACCGATTACTGCGTGAAGTTTACCGTGCTGGATGCGCTCCAGTTAGGCTATACCGTCAGCGTCATCACCGACGGTTGCCGTGGGGTGAATATTCAGCCGCAGGACAGTGCCCAGGCGTTTATGGACATGGCCGCGGAAGGCGCGACGCTGTATACGCTCGAAGACTGGCTGGAAACGCAGGCGTAGTCTTTTATGCCGGGTGGCGCTGCGCTTACCCGGCCTACTTTCTTTGGTTTTGTAGGCCGGGTAAGCGCAGCGCCACCCGGCATTTCTTCCCCAATCCCCATAAAGTGAACTCCCTCGCATCCTCAGCGAAGCGGCAATGCTATTCTCATCAGGTTGTTTTTTCGCCACGCCTTTTCCGTGGTGTGGTTAATTTTATTATGTCAAAGAGGAACTTGTATGAAACGTATGCCTTTGCTGGCAGTATTGCCCCTGCTGTGCGCTTCCGTTGCTTCTGCCAGCAACCTGATGTCCGTGGGCTACTTTAACGGCGGAGGTGACGTCACTGCCGGACCGGGTGGCGACATCAACAAATTAGACGTCCGCCAGATTACGCATCTCAACTACTCGTTTGGTCTGATCTATAACGACGAAAAAGACGAAACCAACGCCGCGCTGAAAGACTCGACCAGGCTGCACCAGATCTGGTTATCACCCAAAGTCACCTCCGACCTCGCATTCATCCCGACCCTGCGCAAACAAAACCCGAACCTTAAGGTCCTGCTCTCCGTCGGCGGCTGGGGCGCACGCGGTTTCTCTGGCGCAGCGGCAACCAAAGAGAGCCGCGCGGTGTTTATCCGCTCCGCGCAGGAGATTGTCAACAAGTACGGTCTGGACGGGATCGATCTCGACTGGGAGTACCCGGTGAATGGCGCATGGGGTCTGGTTGCAAGCCAGCCCGCCGACCGGGATAACTTCACCGCCCTGCTAAAAGAGATGCGCGCCGCCTTCGGGCACAAAAAGCTGGTGACCATTGCGGTGGGCGCCAACGCAGAAAGTCCGAAAAGCTGGGTGGATGTCACCGCCATCGCTCCCCTGCTCGACTACATCAACCTGATGACCTACGACATGGCGTACGGAACGCAATATTTCAACGCCAATTTGTATGACTCCAGCACCTGGCCGACGGTGGCCGCCGCAGATAAATACAGCGTCGATTTTGTGGTGAACAACTATCTGGCCGCCGGGCTGAAGCCGCAGCAGATGAACCTCGGAATCGGTTTCTATGGCCGCGTGCCGAAACGCGCCGTGGAGCCGGGCATTGACTGGAGCAAACCCGACGCACAAAAAAATCCGGTCACGCAGCCCTACTTCGGGCCACAGGAGATCGGGTTGTTCAGGTCACTCGGCTATGACCTGACCAAAGATACCTACGTGAAGTACAACGACATCGTGAAGAAGCTGTTGAACGATCCGCAGAAGCGCTTTACCGAGCATTGGGACGACCAGGCGAAAGTGCCGTGGCTCTCAGTGAAGGGTGCCGATGGCAACGCGCTGTTTGCGATTTCGTATGAGAACCCACGTTCCGTTGCCATCAAAGCGGACTATATCAAAGCGAAAGGCCTCGCCGGGGCGATGTTCTGGGAGTATGGCGCGGATGACGAAAACCAGTTAGCGAAGCAGCTGGCGGCGTCGCTGGGGATCCCGCACTAAGCAGTATTGTGCCGGGTGGCGCTAACGCTTACCCGGCCTACATTGAGTTCATTATTTGAAAGTGGCAATCGGCTTCGGCGTGATGCCGAACTCTTCTTTCAGCTCACGCTTGCTCTTCATCACCATCTGGCCGTTGGTGTCGATAGTCATATGCTGCGCGTCGGTGTTATTGCGCGCCTGCCATAACATGACCAGTTGCAGGCTGTTCTCTTTTTGATCCGGCTTCAGCGCGACGCCGTCAGGCCATTTTCCGAGCTCAACGGCGGTGACCAGACGCTGATAAATCTCCGGCGTCATGCCGCTAATCATCTCTTCAATATTCACAATCGCTCCCTTTAGCAGGAATAATTTGCTGAATCGTTTCTTCAACCTTTAATCTGGTCGCCGTTTTCATCGTCGCTGAAGCTCAGGGAGGCTGAATTGACGCAGAAACGCTCGCCCGTTGGCTGTGGTCCATCCGGGAAGACGTGACCCAGGTGCGCATCACAGTTGCCGCAGCGTATTTCCGTGCGCACCATGCCATGGGATGAGTCAGTCAGGTAGCGGATTGCCTCGTCGCTCACCGGCTCGTAAAAGCTCGGCCAGCCGCAGCCAGAATCGTATTTCGTCTGGGAATTGAACAACGGCGCATCACAGACCAGACAGTGGTAAACGCCATCGCGTTTGTTATGCAGTAAACGTCCGGTGAACGGCGGTTCCGTGCCGTGATTCTGCGTCACGTAAAACTGCATTTCTGTGAGGTTTTTTTTCAAATCGTCAGGGTTACGTTGGTTCGACATAGGCTTACATCTCGCTGTAGAAACAGACATCTTTTACCCCGGATTCTAACAAAACATTAACACCCTTGCGTGCACTTTTGATCTAAACTTATGTGTCGCGAAAAGGCGGTCAGGCAATTGTGATCACGTTCACATTTTTATCCTGAGAGGACTTTAAAATTCCGGGCGCAGCCCCCATGTGGTTGCAAGCTCAAAGGGAAAGTGAGGCGAGTCAGTCGCACAAACGTTAGTCACAGGATTGATTTGTCGCAATGATTGACACGATTCCGCTTGACGCTGCGTAAGGTTTTTGTAATTTTACAGGCAACCTTTTATTCACTAACAAATAGCTGGTGGAATATATGACTATCAAAGTAGGTATCAACGGTTTTGGCCGTATCGGCCGTATTGTTTTCCGTGCTGCTCAGAAACGTTCTGACATCGAAATCGTTGGTATCAACGATCTCCTGGACGCTGAATACATGGCGTACATGCTGAAGTACGACTCAACTCACGGTCGTTTCGACGGCACCGTTGAAGTGAAAGACGGCCACCTGGTTGTTAACGGCAAAACCATCCGCGTTACTGCTGAGAAAGACCCAGCTAACCTGAAATGGAACGAAATCGGTGTTGATGTTGTTGCTGAAGCAACCGGTATCTTCCTGACCGACGAAACTGCACGTAAACACATCACTGCGGGTGCGAAAAAAGTTGTTCTGACGGGTCCTTCCAAAGACAACACCCCAATGTTCGTTCGTGGTGCAAACTTCGAGACTTACGCTGGCCAGGACATCGTTTCTAACGCATCCTGCACCACCAACTGCCTGGCACCGCTGGCTAAAGTTATCAACGACAACTTCGGCATCATCGAAGGTCTGATGACTACCGTTCACGCAACCACCGCTACTCAGAAAACCGTTGACGGCCCGTCTCACAAAGACTGGCGCGGCGGCCGTGGCGCGGCTCAGAACATCATCCCATCCTCTACCGGTGCTGCTAAAGCAGTAGGTAAAGTACTGCCAGAACTGAACGGCAAACTGACTGGTATGGCGTTCCGCGTTCCAACTCCTAACGTATCCGTTGTTGACCTGACCGTTCGTCTGGAAAAAGCTGCTTCTTATGAAGAAATTAAGAAAGCCATCAAAGCTGCTTCCGAAGGCGCAATGAAAGGCGTTCTGGGTTACACCGAAGACGACGTTGTCTCTACCGATTTCAACGGCGAAGTGTGCACTTCCGTGTTCGATGCTAAAGCAGGTATCGCACTGAACGACAACTTCGTTAAACTGGTATCCTGGTACGACAACGAAACCGGCTACTCTAACAAAGTACTGGACCTGATCGCTCACATCTCCAAATAAGTTGAGATGAGTGTTTGATCCAAAAAGGCGACTTCGGTCGCCTTTTTTATTGCCAAGACAGAGGATTGCTTAATGATTAATAAAATTTTTGCACTTCCGGTAGTCGAACAGCTTACCCCTGTGCTTTCCCGCCGTCAGATTGACGGTGCCGATGTCATCGTCGTTGACCATCCGCGCGTTAAAGCCTCCGTGGCACTGAACGGCGCCCACCTGCTCTCCTGGAAACCGGAAGGTGAAGCCGAAGCTTTATGGCTGAGCGATGCGACCTCTTTTAAAAAAGGGGCAGCCATCCGCGGTGGCGTACCGATCTGCTGGCCATGGTTTGGCCCGTCCGCACAGCCGGGTTTGCCTTCTCACGGGTTTGCCCGTAACCAGCAGTGGACCCTGAAAGCGCATAATGAAGATGACAACGGCGCTGTGCTGACCTTTGAACTTCAGGCGAATGATCAAACCCGTGCCCTCTGGCCGCATGATTTCACCCTGTACGCCCGCTTTAAGCTGGGCAAGACCTGTGAAATTGAACTGGAAGCCCACGGTGAGTTCGAAACCACCTCTGCCCTGCATACCTACTTCCACGTGGGTGACATCGGCGCGGTGAAGGTGAGCGGCCTTGGCGATACGTATATCGACAAAGTCGACAACGCGAAAGAAGGTAAACTGAGCGACGGGGTACAGACTTTCCCTGACCGTACTGACCGCGTCTATCTGCATCCGGAAGCCTGCAGCGTGATCCACGACGGCGCCCTGAACCGTGGCATCGAAGTGGTTCATCATCATCACAGCGACGTGGTGGGCTGGAACCCGGGCCCGGCGCTTTCTGTCAGCATGGCCGACATGACGGATGAGGGGTATAAAACATTTGTCTGTGTGGAAACCGCTTGCGTGAGCACGCCGCAGAAAGCGAGCGATGAAAAACCCTCTCGCTTAGGACAGACAATCAAGATTGTGAAGCGCTAGGGGATTGTGCTTCTCTGCACCATACCAAAGCAAACGGGGCGCAAGCGCCCCGTTTTAATGCACGGACTGCACGTTAGTAGTGCAATCAGAACTTGTAGGTCACACCGACTGAGAAAATGCCTGCCCAGGACTTGTCGACCATCGGGCTGTCTTTCACCTCATCGCTCAGACGCTCGTAACGGCCAGTACCGTATACGCTCCAGTCCCCGAGGAAGTTGTAGCTAGCGGTCAGCTCCAGGTAGGGATTCCAGCCATCATCAGCGCTGTAGCTTTTCAGACCACTGCGACGGGACTCGTTTTTAGAGACGCCGTAATAATAGTCGTTGTAGTTCTCGCTGTTGTACTGCACACCGATACCTGGCGTCAGGGTCAGCGCACCGTTGGTGTAGCGGTATAACCACGCCAGATCCCAGATAAAGCCGTTGCTGTTATCCAGCGTGTCACCCGCGAGGGCAGTACGCAGGAAACCGTACTGGGTGTTATGCACATAGGAAAGCCCAGCCATCAGGGTGCCTTTACGCTTGTCGAGCTGACGAAGCGCGTGGCTGTCGCTGTCGCCCGGCTTGAAGTGCGTTGGGTCGTAGTAAGCCATAATGGAGAGCTTATCGGCCGTATCGTTCCACAGATAGTAGCCACCGCCGAGCCCATGGAACCAGACGTTATCGCCTTCATAGGTGACAACGGGAACGGGATAAAGATCACGGTCATACTGTTTGTACGGGCTGTTAATGACGCCAACGCCCGCGCCAACCGTCCACTGACTTTCCGCCTGTGCGGTACTTACTGCGGTCGCGGCAAGGATGCCCAATGCCAGAAGTTTGAGTTTGGTCACAATCCATTCTTTCCTGTAGTCAAATAATCAGCGGGTGAAGTGTAACCGCCATTCCCGTACATCCCAAAATTTTTTGCCTGCTAATCAGTCTGATTAACCCATTATTTTTAACTTTTCTGATGACAACCCGCTTTCATTTATATGACCACTGTATGAAAAAGGGGCATTTGCCTTATCACCACAGTGGAAATTTTTGGATGAGTTATTGATATGTCATTGAAATTAGATTTTATCGGCATGCAAGTTTTGCAAATGCCATCTACGCTTTAATTTAAGAAGAGTTTTCCTGAACACCCCGCAGTGCTTAGCGTCCGACCTGGCACACAGGTTGCTGCTCTGGCAGTGAGGTGCGAGAGATCCTCTTCCGGGAGCCTCCACTACTCATACGAACGGCTCTTATCCTGTGCTAAAAAACGAAAGGACGGCATGCCATGAATATATTCGATCACTATCGCCAGCGTTATGAAGCTGCCAAGGACGAAGAGTTCACACTGCAGGAGTTTCTTACCATCTGTCGGCAAGATCGCAGTGCTTATGCCAATGCGGCAGAACGGCTATTGATGGCTATTGGTGAGCCAAACATGGTTGATACTGCCCTGGAACCCCGGCTTTCCCGTCTCTTTTCGAATCGGGTGGTCGCCCGCTACCCGGCGTTTGAAGAGTTCTATGGTATGGAAGATGCCATTGAACAAATCGTCTCTTACCTGAAGCATGCTGCTCAGGGCCTGGAAGAGAAGAAACAGATCCTCTATTTACTCGGTCCGGTGGGGGGCGGTAAGTCCTCGCTGGCAGAACGCCTGAAGTCGCTGATGCAGCGCGTACCTATCTATGTGCTGAGCGCGAACGGCGAGCGCAGCCCGGTCAACGACCATCCGCTGTGCCTGTTTAACCCGCAGGAAGATGCGCAAATTCTGGATAAAGAGTATGGCATCCCGCGTCGCTATCTCGGCACCATCATGTCGCCGTGGGCGGCGAAACGTCTGCACGAGTTTGGCGGCGACATCACCAAATTCCGCGTGGTGAAAGTCTGGCCGTCTATCCTGGAACAGATTGCCATCGCGAAAACAGAACCCGGGGATGAGAACAACCAGGACATCTCCGCTCTGGTGGGTAAAGTCGATATCCGTAAGCTGGAAAACTTCGCGCAGAATGACCCGGATGCCTACGGTTACTCCGGCGCGCTCTGCCGCGCAAACCAGGGGATAATGGAATTCGTCGAGATGTTTAAAGCACCGATCAAAGTGCTGCATCCACTGCTGACGGCGACCCAGGAAGGGAACTATAACGGGACGGAAGGTATCTCCGCCCTGCCGTTTAACGGGATCATTCTCGCCCACTCGAACGAATCTGAATGGGTGACTTTCCGTAATAACAAAAACAATGAGGCGTTCCTTGACCGCGTTTACATCGTCAAAGTGCCTTATTGCCTGCGGATCTCCGAAGAGATCAAAATTTACGAGAAATTGCTTAACCACAGTGAGCTGGCGCATGCCCCGTGCGCGCCCGGCACCCTGGAAACGCTGTCACGCTTCTCTATCCTGTCGCGTCTGAAAGAGCCGGAAAACTCCAGCATCTACTCAAAAATGCGCGTATACGATGGTGAAAGCCTGAAAGATACCGACCCGAAAGCGAAGTCCTATCAGGAATACCGCGATTACGCCGGGGTTGATGAAGGGATGAACGGTCTGTCCACGCGTTTTGCGTTTAAGATCCTCTCCCGTGTCTTTAACTTTGACCATGCGGAAGTGGCGGCTAACCCGGTTCATCTGTTCTACGTGCTGGAGCAGCAAATCGAACGCGAGCAGTTCCCACAGGAGCAGGCTGAACGCTACCTGGAGTTCCTGAAAGGTTACCTTATTCCAAAATACGCCGAGTTCATTGGCAAAGAGATCCAGACGGCCTACCTGGAGTCCTATTCAGAATACGGGCAGAACATTTTCGACCGTTATGTCACCTACGCTGACTTCTGGATCCAGGATCAGGAGTACCGCGACCCGGATACCGGCCAGCTGTTTGACCGTGAATCCCTGAACGCGGAGCTGGAAAAAATCGAGAAGCCGGCCGGGATCAGCAACCCGAAAGACTTCCGTAACGAGATTGTGAACTTTGTGCTGCGCGCCAGAGCGCACAACAACGGCCGCAATCCGAACTGGACCAGCTACGAGAAGCTGCGCACGGTCATTGAGAAGAAAATGTTCTCTAATACCGAAGAGCTGTTGCCGGTGATCTCGTTTAACACCAAAACCTCAACCGATGAACAGAAAAAGCACGACGATTTTGTCGACCGTATGATGGAGAAAGGCTACACCCGCAAACAGGTTCGCCTGCTCTGCGAATGGTATCTGCGTGTGCGTAAATCGTCTTAAAACAAGTGCCCGGTGGCGTTTAACGCCTGCCGGGCCTACAAAATGCAAGTTGGCAAATGCAGTACGGGGGGTATATGACCTGGTTTATTGACCGGCGTCTTAACGGCAAAAACAAGAGCACGGTGAACCGCCAGCGCTTCTTGCGTCGTTATAAAGCGCAAATTAAACAGTCTATCTCCGAGGCCATCAACAAACGCTCGGTGACCGACGTCGACAGCGGCGAGTCTGTCTCCATCCCCACCGATGACATCAGCGAACCGATGTTTCATCAAGGGCGAGGCGGCCTGCGCCATCGCGTACACCCAGGTAATGACCACTTCGTTCAGAACGACAGAATTGAGCGTCCTCAGGGCGGCGGCGGTGGTTCAGGAAGCGGTCAGGGACAGGCCAGCCAGGACGGTGAAGGTCAGGACGAATTTGTCTTCCAGATCTCAAAAGATGAATATCTCGACCTGCTGTTCGAAGACCTGGCGCTGCCGAATCTGAAAAAGAATCAGCACCGTCAGCTCAATGAATACAAAACCCATCGCGCGGGTTATACCGCCAACGGCGTGCCCGCCAATATCAGCGTCGTGCGTTCGCTGCAGAACTCGCTGGCGCGACGCACGGCCATGACAGCAGGAAAACGTCGTGAGCTGCGCGAACTGGAGAGCAGCCTGAAGGTGGTTGAAAACAGCGAGCCGGCGCAACTGCTGGAAGAGGAGCGCCTGCGTAAAGAGATTGCCGAGCTGAGAGCGAAGATCGACCGGGTACCGTTTATCGACACCTTCGACCTGCGCTACAAGAACTACGAAAAGCGTCCGGAACCCTCCAGCCAGGCGGTGATGTTCTGTCTGATGGACGTTTCCGGTTCCATGGACCAGGCCACCAAAGATATGGCGAAGCGTTTTTATATTCTGCTCTATCTCTTCCTGAGCCGAACGTATAAGAACGTGGAAGTGGTCTATATTCGCCACCATACCCAGGCTAAAGAGGTGGATGAACATGAATTCTTCTACTCTCAGGAGACCGGGGGCACCATCGTCTCGAGCGCGCTGAAGCTGATGGATGAAGTGGTGAAAGAGCGTTACGACCCGGCGCAGTGGAACATCTATGCCGCGCAGGCGTCGGACGGCGATAACTGGGCAGATGACTCACCGCTGTGTCACGAAATTCTGGCGAAAAAGATTCTGCCGGTGGTGCGTTACTACAGCTATATCGAAATCACCCGTCGCGCACACCAGACCCTCTGGCGGGAGTATGAACATCTGCAGTCGATGTTTGATAATTTTGCCATGCAGCACATTCGTGACCAGGATGATATTTATCCCGTGTTCAGGGAGCTGTTCCACAAGCAGTCCGCCACCAGCAACGCATAATCCAACAGCCAGCGAACCCGCTGGCTGTTTTCTTCCGACCCCGTACATCCCGTGCTAATGTAGAAGGCTACCTACTGGATTTTCACCGGGAAAACGTTATGACTGGCGAGGTTATTGGGGCAGGAACCCATCAGCAACTGATTACTTTACTCACCGAGCAGGGCGCACGGTTTCGCATCATGGAGCATGAGGCGGTCGGAAAATGCGAAGCGGTAAGTGAAATTCGCGGGACCGAACTGCGCCAGGGGGCAAAAGCGCTGGTGTGCAAAGTGAAGGGAAACGGCGTAAAAAAACACGTTCTGGCAATCCTGGCCGCCGATCTGCAGGCCGACCTGAGCCAGCTTGCCAGCCATTTTGGTGGGCTGAAAGCCTCTCTCGCCAGCCCGGCTGAGGTCGATGCTCTCACCGCCTGCGTGTTTGGCGCCATCCCGCCCTTTAGCTTCCATCCTGATCTGGCGCTGGTTGCCGACCCGCTGCTGTTCGAGCGCGTTGACGAAATCGCGTTTAACGCTGGTCTGCTGGAGAAATCCGTGATTATGGACACCCAGGATTACCTGCGCATCGCCCGTCCAGAGCTGGTGGCGTTCCACAGAGCCTGACCGCGCTGGCTGGCGCTCCTGTCAGCCTTTTCTTTCCAGAAGCAGCACGGAAGCGACCAGAATAACGGCGATGGCGAAAAACGATGAGGAGATAATCAGCGTTTCGACAAACATGTGATCGTTCATGATGGCGACCCCTTTTGCGATATCTCCCTTCGTTTTAATCCGCGTAAATGACAAGGTTATGACAGCGATAAAAATCTTTTTAAACCTGTCCACCGTTTTTCCGCGTACAGTAAGCAGGATCATTTTTCTGGCAAGGATTCCCCTATGTTTGACCCGACTTTGCTCATTCTGCTGGCGCTCGCCGCGCTCGGCTTTATCAGCCATAACACTACCGTCGCCATCTCGATTCTGGTGCTTATCATTGTGCGCGTAACGCCGCTAAATACCTTTTTCCCGTGGATAGAAAAACAAGGGCTGACCATCGGGATCATCATTTTAACCATTGGGGTGATGGCACCCATCGCCAGCGGTACCCTTCCCGCCTCAACGCTGCTGCACTCGTTCGTCAACTGGAAATCGCTGGTGGCGATCGCGGTGGGGATTTTTGTTTCGTGGCTGGGGGGACGCGGCGTCACGCTGATGAGCAGCCAGCCCTCGCTGGTAGCGGGCCTGCTGGTGGGCACCGTGCTGGGTGTGGCGCTCTTTCGCGGCGTTCCGGTGGGCCCGCTGATTGCGGCGGGTCTTGTCTCGCTGTTTATCGGGAAGTCGTAGTCAGGCTGGCCATATAACGCGCCGGCGTCTGACCCAGCCCCTTTTTAAACATGGTGATAAACGCGGTGGTCGAGTCATAGCCCAGTGACTGAGCCACCTGCTGCACTGATTTGCCGCTAATCAAATGCTGTAACGCCACAATCAACTGCAGCTGGTGACGCCAGCGGCGAAAGCTCAAGCCGGTCTCTTTCACCACCAGCCGTGCCAGGTTGCGTTCGCTCATGGCAAAGTGGCTTGCCCACTGCGCCAGCGTCTGCCAGGCCGCCGGCTCTTCCGCCATCTTCTCGCTCATCAGCCGGATTTTGGGATGGGGTGAGACGGGCAGTTGCAGATGCTCCTGGCGCTGGAGCGGCAGTTCATCAAACAGGACATTCACCAGCCGCGAGGTGGCCGCATGGTGCAGCTGTTCACGTGATTTTTCTGCCAGCGATAAAATCAATTCCCGTACCAGCGGAGAGATTTTCAGGGTGCAGCAGCGGTCGGGCAACCGCGCGGCCCCCGGTTCAATGAACAGAAAGCAGAGTTGTGCCCCCGGCGTGGCTCTGTTGCTGTGCGGCATCTGGCCGGGGATCCAGACGGCATACTGAGGCGGCACCATCAGCATGGCATTTTCCACTTCGCAGGTGATCGCCCCGCCAAGTGCCAGAATTAGCTGTCCCTTGCGGTGGTGATGAAGCGGAATATATTGTTCCTCTGCCACCACGCGAATGCGAAATGCGACGGCCGCATCGTGCTGGCTATCAGGATCGTAGCCGTCCAGTCCCAGACCAATCATCAGGTTGTCCGATTTTAGCGATAAACTGTCATTTTAGCCTGATTTCAACCGCCGCGAAAATCGGTATGGTGTGCACTCGCTTGAACGTATGAGAACAAAATGACTACTGCACTTCGCACCTCAGGAAAACACGGCGTGCTGCTGATCGCAGGCATCCTGATGATTGCCACGACGCTTCGCGTCACCTTTACCGGGGCAGCCCCGCTGCTCGATACTATTCGTCTTGATTATGGCTTAAGCACGGCGCAAACCGGTCTGCTGACCACCCTGCCGCTGCTGGCCTTCGCTCTGGTCTCGCCGCTTGCAGCCGGTGTGGCCCGGCGCATCGGCATGGAGCGCAGCCTGTTTATCGCCCTGCTGTTGATTTGCGCCGGGATTGCCGTGCGCTCCCTGCCCTCCGCCGCTGCGCTTTTCGCGGGAACGGCGGTGATAGGCTGCGGCATTGCGCTCGGCAATGTACTGTTACCCGGGTTAATTAAACGTGACTTTCCCGGCCAGGTGGCGAAACTCACCGGTGCCTATTCCCTGACGATGGGCGTGTCGGCGGCATTCGGCTCGGCACTGATTGTTCCCCTGGCGCAGGGGGCGGCGGGCTGGCATGGCGCGCTGCTGATGCTGATGGTATTTCCACTGCTCGCGCTGCTGCTGTGGCTGCCGCAGTGGCGTCAGGAACACGCCGCGACGGTCACGGGCGCTGGCGCGCTGCATAACCGCGCCATCTGGCGCTCGGCTCTCGCCTGGCAGGTGACGCTCTTTTTGGGGATCAACTCGCTGATTTACTACGTCATCATCGGCTGGCTGCCGGCGATACTGCTCAGCCACGGCTACAGCGAAGCGCAGGCCGGCTCGGTGCATGGACTTTTACAGCTGGCCACGGCGGTACCGGGTCTTGCCGTTCCGCTGATCCTCCACCGTCTGAAGGATCAGCGGGGCATCGCCGGCGCGGTGGCGCTGATGTGCGCGGTGAGTGCGGCGGGCCTGTGGTTTATGCCTGAGCTGGCGGTAATGTGGACGCTGGTGTTTGGCTTTGGTACCGGGGCAACGATGATCCTCGGTCTGACGTTCATCGGTCTGCGCGCCAGCTCTGCGCATCAGGCGGCGGCGCTGTCCGGCATGGCACAGTCGATTGGTTATCTGCTCGCGGCCTGCGGCCCGCCGGTAATGGGGAAAATTCATGATACCACGGGAGACTGGCGTCTCCCGCTTCTGGGCTGCGCGCTGGCCGCGATGATCATGGCCGTCTGCGGCATGCTGGCCGGGCGAGACCGGGAGATCGCACCCCGTTAAACACGGTGGCAGACCCTCGGGTCTGCCTTTTTTATCCGCGGGCCGCGCGCAGCATCGCCTGCACCAGCACCACCGGACGGCCTTCCAGCGCAGCACGCTCATGCTGGAATAAGGTGATCACAAAGAACGGGTGGGTAACCAGTTCCGCGGCTCGAATTTCTCCCTGATCGTCCCAGCCTGTGACATGCATATCACCGCTCTCCAGCGCCTGGGCAAACGCCGGCGACACGCCATAATTACAGTGATACCCCTCTTCAATTTCCGGTTTGCCGTACGCTTTCGCAATCAGCGTATTATTACGCAGTTCAATGGCATCGGTTTTTTCCACCAGCGAGCAGGTGAGCGGCGCAATCACCATAGTGCCTTCGGTATCCGTCTCAGCGTGTGCCGCATCGCTCCAGCCCAACACATTACGGGCATACTCGATCAACGCATGCTGGAACCCACCGCAGGTGCCCAGGAACGGAATGCCGTTTTCACGGGCGTAGCGCGCGGCGATAAAAGCGGCTTCCGTGTTTTTATAGGGGCTTGCAGGAACCAGCCAGATGGCATCGTAGCCCACCAGATCTTCCGGGCTGGTGAGCTCCGTGGTGGCAAGCCAGTCGTAATCGGCAGTGAGGTCAAGGACAGCAGCGGCATCGTCAATGGCCAGCGGGATCGCCTGATGCGCAATAACAGCGGGATTGTAGTCGCCAACCAGCGCAATGCGCAGCGTCGTTTTAACCGGGAGGTGTTCCATGAAAGGTTCCTTATGCCAGAGAATTATCAGATAACATAAGGAACCTCAGACTACCGATCTTTTGCAGTTATCACAATACCTTAAATTGGGAGGGTGGGATCATGATTCAATGCAAACGGGTATACGAACAGGCTAGCCCGGACGAC
This sequence comes from Enterobacter sp. BIDMC92, assembly GCF_001030225.1. Taxonomy (NCBI): domain Bacteria; kingdom Pseudomonadati; phylum Pseudomonadota; class Gammaproteobacteria; order Enterobacterales; family Enterobacteriaceae; genus Enterobacter; species Enterobacter sp. BIDMC92. Next base: position 1,891,823 of record NZ_KQ087598.1, on the reverse strand, counting down.
GGATATCGGGTGCTGGTGGACCGACTGTGGCCGCGCGGGGTTAAAAAAACGGACCTCGTCTATGATGAATGGTGTAAAGCGCTCGCGCCGTCGAATGAATTACGCAAGGCCTTTCACAGCGAAACCCTTGATTTCGCGGCCTTCAGTCAGGCCTATCGGGAAGAGCTGGCGCAGCATGTGGACGACGGCATGCTTCTGGCGGCGAGGGCCAAAAAGCAGACCGTCACGCTGCTGTTTGCTGCCAAAAACACGGAACAAAATCACGCGCAGGTCTTAGCTGACTGGCTGCGCCATCTGTAATCAGCTGACGGTGAGTTCACCGAGAATCTGCGGTGCTCCATCCGGGTTGAGCGGCATCAGATGTTCGGCGCGAACAAACGCAAAGCCGTGCTGATTGTCAAAGGCGTAGACATCACCCGTCACCAGCCAAAGTGCGCGATCTGCCATGGCGGGTAATTGTGTCATTACGCCGTTAACCGGGTTAACGAAGCGCAGGCCGGGCTGGCAAAGGCCAAATAACTCAACAGATTTACCAATATTGCGACGGCCTGACGCCGTGCGGGCACCCACGATTAACGCCATGCTGCCCGGTTTAAGCTGAAACATACTTCTCTCACGATAACGATGGCCAGAAACTGGCTAAGAATAATCCTAAAGAGAAGTGTATCGCAATCCCGGCCCCGCTGTCACCTGGCGGGCTGCGGGTGATCGCGACGGTAGAGGTCCCATTCATCGATCACTTTACCATCGGGTAATTTGCACTCCGTGCGCACGCCTTGTGGGCTCTGGATCGGGATCTGTTCCCCCCCTTTTTCCAGACAGTAAACGGAAGCCGGGTTAGCCATCCCGATAGCATGCGGTGGCTGAGGCGCATCCGGTGGGGGAGTTTTTGTGGTGCAAGCCGCCAGCGGTAGCGCAAGGGCCAGAAGCAGAAATCTCATCTTATTGATCCTTTTGACATCATGACAGGCTAAGGGTAACGGGCCAGCGCCGCGTTCTCCATGATTTCTCCATTTTAACTGCACTTTTCCAGCCTATAGTGCGGAATGTTCTCGATATGACCAGAGAACATCATTCCGTAATCAAGATGTCTTTGCCCCGGTCCTCAACGCCGGGGCTTTTTTCGCCCTCTCCCCCAACCCGCGCATATATTAAATTTTTTATATTCATGTTTTACTATGGCTGAAGCCTAAAAATTCAGCATAACATGCAGATGCAGACGTCTTCTGCCTGGGAGTCATTCTACGTCATGTCGGATATTATCCTTGCCCGTGTTTCAGAAACCCTCGCCACTGAACAATCCCTTGAAAGCCTCGTTCGTCAGTTACTGGAGATGCTGGAGATCGTGACCGACATGGAGTCAACTTACCTCACTAAAGTTGATATCCAGGCCCGGCTGCAGCATATCCTCTACGCCCGCAACAGCAAGCAGATGACGATCCCCGAAGGGTTGAGCGTTCCCTGGGATGAAACGCTGTGCAAGCGTGCGCTGGATAGCGATACCCTGTTCAGTAACGACGTCCCCGAACGCTGGCCTGAGTGTGAAGCGGCAAAAGCGCTTGGCATTACTACCTATATGAGCATCCCCGTCCATTTTGCCGATGGTTCATTGTACGGAACGCTCTGCGCCACCAGCACGGCGAAGAAACCCCTCAGCGAGCGCGGTGAGCAGGTGCTGAGATTATTCGCGGGTTTGATTGGCCAGTACATCCAGAAGGAGTCGCTGGTCACCCAGCTTCGCGAAGCCAACGCGGCCCTCATTGCGCACTCTTATACCGATGCCCTGACCGGTTTACCCAACCGTCGTGCCCTGTTTGAGGATCTGACCACCCTGTTCTCGCTGGCCCGGCATCTGAAGCGTAACGCCATCATCGCGTTTATCGATCTGGATGATTTTAAACTGATTAACGACCGTTATGGACACGAAGCCGGCGACCAGTTCCTGGTTGAAGTGGGCAAACGTCTGACGGAAGGAAAGCAGCAGGACGACATCATCGGCCGGCTGGGTGGTGATGAGTTTCTGGTGGCGTCGCTGGGCCAGCCCCACAGTGAAGGCGATATCACGCAGGTCACCCTGCTCAAATCACGTCTCAGCGCCTGTATTGCCGGTGAATACTGGCTGGGCAGCGTTCACATTATCTATCCGGGAGCCAGCCTCGGCGTTATCGAAGTTGACCCAGGCGCAACCGATCCGGACAGCGCGTTACGTGCCGCGGACGTCGCGATGTATCAGGATAAGAAAGGAAAAAGCAAAACACGCTTTCTCACTATGGATTAACCCCGTACACTCTACGGCGTTATAGAAACCGAAACAGGTGATGGTATGAGAATAGGGATCCTCTTCCCGGTCGTTATTTTTATAACGGCGGTGGTCTTTTTAGCATGGTTTTTTGTCGGCGGTTATGCGGCTCCTGGGGCATAAATGCGCAAAACAACCGTCATTATGCTGATCGTTGCCCTCGCGGCGTTCGCCGGCACGCAGCTTGGCTGGTGGTAAACCCACTACGTAAAAAGGCCGCCATCTGGCAGCCTTTTTTAACGCTTACAGGGCTTAGCTTTTGATCTTTCTGTAGATAAACAGAACAACCAGTGCACCAATCACCGCGACGGCGAAACTACCGAAGTTAAAGCCATCGACCTTGCCAAACCCGAACAACGTACTGATCCAGCCGCCGACTACCGCGCCGACAATACCCAGTATTACGGTGACGATAAACCCACCGCCATCTTTGCCCGGCATGATCCACTTCGCCAGAATACCCGCAATAAGCCCAAAGATAATCCAGGATAAAATTCCCATAACGTTCCTCTCTGTATGGTTTTTGTCATTAAATCAACGACACAAAAAGAATAGCACAGGATCTGAGAAAGGAAATTCGTGATAAGCATCACAACGAGAGAGTGCGTAACGATTAGCCAGCGGACAGATCGCGCCACATGAAATGTAGGGTTGCATCTTTTGTTGAGAAAGATTATCTTTCTCAACACTGAATAGTTGAGAGAAACACTCAGGTATTCAGTACGACATTGCTCACATTGCTTCCAGTATTTCTTGCCCACTCCTGAGTGGGCTTTTTTTTGCTCATAGCCCGACAAACGCATAACGATTACGTCCGGCGCGTTTTGCCTGGTAGAGCGCCTGGTCAGCGGCAATAATCAGGTTCTGCTGGCTGCCTGCGATGTCGACAGCGCGCGCAGTGGAAATCCCGACGCTGACCGTAACTCGCCTGAAGGGGCTAAAAGCATGATCGATTTGCAGGGAATAGACATTGCGAATAATGGTCTGCGCCAGACGAAGCGCCTCCTGAATATCCGTATCAGGTAATATCAGAGCGAACTCCTCTCCGCCATATCGCGCCACAGTCTGGTTATCACGGGTCAGGCTCTCCCGGAGACTGTTACCCAGCAATGCCAGGCACCGGTCCCCTTCCGGATGACCGTAGTTATCGTTGTATTTTTTAAAGTAATCCACATCCACAAGGAGCATTGATATCGGTGCGTCATGGGCAGCACACCGCGCGATTTCCGAGAGGATCCTTTCATCAAAGATGCGGCGGTTGTACAGCCCGGTCAGCGCATCCTCAGAGGCGATAATTTTTAGCGCTTTGTTATCCCGCGCTTTTCGGGACAAGTCGGAATAGAGGAACCATGACGCAACGATGAGTATCGCCGCGAAAACGAAAATCAGTACCGCCAGCTGAATGGCCTGTTTGCGCCAGGAGGAGAGCGCTTCATCAATGCTGACGGCCACGGTGGTGACCAGCCCGTAGCGTTTGTTTTTCTCATAGGCATAAATGCGCTCGATTTTATCAAACCGCGAAATGGAGCTGGCTATCCCTGTATTTTGTACCTTGAGGTATTTCCTGAAGAGGGGTGAATCAGAAACAATGGTGCCGATATAGGTATTTTTAAAAGGATAACGAACCAGTAGCACGCCAGATTGTGTCGTTAAGCCAATCACCCCCGAGTGACCGATATTAATCTGCCCGTACAGCGCGAGAAAATTCTCGATACCCAGCGTGACCACCACGACACCGTTAAAAGCCCCGGAAGGGGTTTCAAGGCGCCGACTGATGGTGATCACCCATTTACCATTGGTTCTACTTACCACCGGCTCACCAATAAAAATCTGCTGATTTTTATTTTCCTTATGGTAGATAAAAAATTCTCTGTCCGAGCCTTTACGCGGCCCGGTAAAACTTTCGTGCAATGCGGTAAAGATATCGCCCTGTGCATTGTAAACAACCACATTATTAATCTGGGTAAGAAGATTATCCTGATCGTTTATCATCCGCTGAATATTGATCGCCTGTTGCGCGGTCATGCCATAAATTTCGATCATGTCGGAAACGGTAGTAATTAACATTTCACTCTGGCGCATGATCCCCTCAGTGTAGACATCAAGGGTATGGCTCAGATTGGCGACGCTGGTATTAATTTGCTGGATTGACTGCTGTCTGGACGTGGCAATTTGGACGGCAAGCGACAGCGAGATGATCAAGGAGACAATGATGACGGTAATGGTTGTTGTGTAAAAAGTATTTTTCACATGCACGAGCTATTCCACCTTATCACGCCTGACGTCCCTGGCTGACAACTCTTGTCACTGTAACAAAGCTCAGGATAAGAGGAAAATGAATTGCACTTAAGCATACAACAGAAGCTCGTCTTTATTTCTTTTTTCACCGCCTGGCGACCGCCTTATTCCTGGCGCACTGCAAAGAACGAGGTTTTTACAGACTTACGGCCTCCCTGGGCTTAGATAAAATGACTTTAATAAAGTCTATATAGGAGACGGGTTTACCAAAATAATATCCCTGTAACAGGGTAATCTCATTACGGTTGAGATACTCCAGTTGCGCCTTCGTTTCTACACCTTCCGCCACAATACGCAATGAGAGTTTTTTCGCGAGATCAATAACACAGTCCAGCAGGATCGTGGAGTCCTTCTCCTCTGACACCCGGTTCACAAAACTCTTATCAATTTTAATGTAATCAATGGCAAGCGCATTAAGGCACGACAGCCCGGAATAGCCCGTGCCAAAATCGTCCAGGGCAATGACAAAACCGGCCTTATGCAGCAGGTTGAGGTTTTCCACCAGGTGAGGATTATCAACCAGCGGCTCACGCTCGGTCACCTCGAGCACCAGTTTGACTTCTTTCCCCTGAAACCCTTTGCCGAACACGCGGCAATCGCCGATGAAAGAAGGAGCATCGATGTGTCTGGCGCTGATGTTCACCCCAATATGAAAGCCGTCCGGCAGTTTCGACAACAGCGGCTTAAGCTGAGTAACCACTTTCGCCATTAACCCTTTGGTCAGCGGAATAATCAAGCCGCTACGTTCAGCAATCGGGATAAAGACATCCGGCGGGATAAAGCCTGATTTCGGATGTTTCCATCGGGCCAGGACTTCCACACCGTACAACCCGCCGGTATCACCATTCACGATGGGCTGATAATAGGGAACAATCTCTCCCTGCAAAATGGCCTTACGCAGATCGTCTTCAATGGAGGTGCTTTTTCCCTTGTAGCGGTGGATTAAAATGCCCACCGTCACGGACAGCGCGAGAACGAGCAATATGAGGCTCCATCCCTGCTGCAGGAACATGATGATGCGCTGATGCGGTTTTAACGCGGCCTCTGTCCCTGACACCCGTTGTCCGCTACGGGTACAGACCTGAGCCGCACTGACGGCTGTCGCGGTATGAATATTATTCTGTTTAGCCAACTGCCCGTTAACGATCACAATACCGCTCAGAAAGAGAAAAACAGCACTGACAATAGCGATCGTTACGTTGCGCACGATGTTTTCCTTAATAGAAAAAACAAGCATGGATGTTCTGGAGAAAAGTCTGTGGCAAAACCGGCGTACCTTAATAGCAATGAAAAAAGCTTAGCTGAGATTTATCTTAAAAAACTGATGCTTTCGTATGAGTTCATCCGCCTGATAGCGCTCACAAGCTGCGACTGACGGGCTTGTGCCTTGCCCTGGCTGTGTTAATATTTGAGCAATCAGGGAGTGGACAGGATCGCTGGAAAATGAAAAAAATGATTGCCGTTGCTATCGTTTCAACGCTTCTGGTCCTCCTCTCTCTTTATGCGGTCAATGCTGTTATCGTGGGTCAGCAGAAGAGCAAACAGCGTGAAATATCCCATACCCTCTTACGTTATTCAGAAGATCTCTCCCAAAGCGTGGCGCTGGCCCTGAAAAGTATTACGACACAAGGGTGCGATAAATCCAGTCTTGATAGCTACAGACAAATAAAGCTGGATAGCCTCTATTTCGGTGATATCGGTTTTATTGAAAATGGAAAAATAGTCTGTACCGCGTTTTGGGGAAAACTTGCCACGCCCGTTGCGCTTCCCACAGAACTGCATAAAACGCCGAGAGGCTTTCTGCTGGCGCAGTTTTCCAGAAAAGATTTTTTCACGGGCAACGCGGCAATTTATAACAATATTATTATTTTCACCTCCCGCTATGCTTACGATAAATTCACCCCGGTTACAGCAAGCTATTCGCTGAGCGCCACCACCAAAGACCTCGGCAGAACGTTTTTTACCACCGCCCCTGAGTTAACGCAGCAGAGCTGGCTGCATTCGAAGTTGTTTACCCTGACCCTTACCCGGTGCAGCGCCTTCTGGGACCTGTGTGTTATTGTGACGCATCACGACGCAGGGCTGGCCTCGTTACCCCCGTTTATCTTTGCGCTTCTGGCTGTCATTTTATATTTTATCTGGGTCGCGATAACGCTATTTATCTTCCGTCTCTATGAAGATCGTTTTTCGCTGGAACGCACGCTGATTAAAGCCGTGTTAACGAACACCATCAGCGTTAACTATCAGCCGATTATTCGCATTCACGATCAAAAAATAGTGGGCGTAGAAGTGCTGTCGAGATGGCGCGATCAAAAACAGGGGGATGTCTCCCCAGAGCTTTTCATTCCATTAATTAAGAAGATTGGTCTCTATAAAAAATATTATTGTAACATTATCGAAAAATCGCTCTCTGAAATCGCTCCGCTGGCGATTAAACATCAGCTGATTGTCTCACTGAATGTTGGACGCAAGGAAATTGAAGACGGCCAGTTTATTCACGTTTTGCAGCGAGTCTGTATGGCCAATCACCTTCCCCTCTCCCTGGTAAAGGTTGAGCTCTCTGAAAAAGCCGTTTCCAGCGCCGATATTCTCGAAGGATTTTGTCAGGAGCTTAAAGCGCTCGGCGTTAAAATATCAATCGATGATTTTGGCGTGCAAAACTCCAACCTCGCCAGACTGTCGCTGCTCGAATATGATGAAATCAAAATCGATAAGTCGCTGGTTGATGGCATCAGCGAGCATTATAAGCAAAATATCTTTGTGATCTTTAGCGACGCGCTGGCAAAACTGAATAAAACCCTGGTATTTGAAGGGGTGGAAAATGAAATACAGTATCGCTTCATTGCCGACAGATATCCCGATGCGCTAATCCAGGGATGGTACTTTTCTAAATCACTGACCCGCAGTGAGCTGGCAAAACGACTCACTGGCGTCGCATGTTCTGCGGAATAAATGACTGTGATCCGATAGCGTGATGCCGAGCGGTCAGGCAAAGCATCAGCATAAGGGTGTTTGAGGCAGGTTATTCATTTCCCCACTGATTGAGGAAATTCGCAATATCATCAATGCGGGTAGCGCGGATCCCGGCCTCTGCGGCCATCTCTTGCTGAGCGTCCTCGCTTATCTCCTCATTATTCGCTAAACGGGTGAGCAGCAGCTGGAAATAATGTGCCAGCGCATCGAGCTCAGACTCTGCGACCTGGTCTACCGCTTCCGTCGCATATTCCTCGGCAATGTCATAATATTTCAATGGGATAGTGTTGTTCATAACAGTCTCGTCGCTAACCAGTAAGGGTAAAGGCATCAGTATATCGGACGCTTTCCCGCAACCAAAGCCTTGCTTCAGATGAGTAACGCAAGCAGCGCTGCGAGCGCGGGCATGGCCTGCACATAAAGAATTTTTCGGCTGGCGGTGACTGCGCCGAATAGTCCGGCAATCAACACGCAGGCCAGGAAGAAGATCGCCACCGGAATACCTTTTTCGCCAAGCCAGAGGCTCCAGAGCAACCCAGCCGCCAGAAAACCGTTATACAGCCCCTGATTTGCGGCCAGCACGCGGGTGTCGCGCGCAAAGTCGGGACGCAGGTTAAAGGCCTTATGACCGGTTTTGGTATTCCACAGAAACATCTCCAGCACCAGAATATAGAGATGAATTAACGCAACAACCGTGATAAGGACGGTGGCTAACATCGTGTTGTCTCCCACAGGCAGAGGCAAAAAAAACGGGAACCCTCAGGCTCCCGTTACAGGTTAACCCAGAATCTGGATTACATGTTCGCGATAATCGCGTCGCCAAACTCTGAACATTTCAGTAGCTTAGCGCCTTCCATCAGACGTTCGAAATCGTAAGTTACGGTTTTCGCGTTGATCGCGCCTTCCATCCCTTTAACGATCAGGTCTGCGGCTTCGAACCATTCCATATGGCGCAGCATCATCTCTGCGGACAGGATGATTGAGCCTGGGTTCACTTTGTCCTGGCCTGCGTATTTTGGCGCAGTACCGTGGGTCGCTTCGAACAGGGCGCACTCGTCACCGATGTTCGCGCCAGGGGCGATACCGATACCGCCAACCTGAGCGGCCAGGGCGTCAGAGATGTAGTCACCGTTCAGGTTCATACAGGCGATCACGTCGTATTCCGCTGGACGCAGCAGGATCTGCTGCAGGAACGCATCGGCGATCACATCTTTAATGATGATCTCTTTGCCGGTGTTCGGGTTCTTGATTTTCTGCCATGGGCCGCCGTCGATCAGCTCGCCGCCGAACTCTTCTTTCGCCAACTGGTAGCCCCAGTCTTTGAACGCGCCTTCGGTGAACTTCATGATGTTGCCTTTGTGAACCAGGGTCACAGAGTCACGGTCGTTGGTGATCGCGTATTCAATGGCCGCACGCACCAGACGCTTGGTCCCTTCTTCGGAGCATGGCTTAATGCCGATACCGCAATGCTCAGGGAAGCGAATTTTCTTCACGCCCATCTCTTCGCGCAGGAATTTAATCACTTTTTCTGCGTCTGCAGAGTCAGCTTTCCATTCGATACCGGCGTAGATGTCTTCTGAGTTTTCGCGGAAGATAACCATATCGGTCAGTTCTGGGTGCTTAACCGGGCTTGGGGTGCCCTGATAGTAACGAACCGGACGCAGACAGACGTACAGGTCCAGCTCCTGACGCAGTGCCACGTTCAGGGAACGGATACCGCCGCCGACTGGCGTCGTCAGTGGGCCTTTGATAGCAACGCGGTATTCGCGGATCAGGTCCAGCGTTTCAGCTGGCAGCCAGACGTCCTGGCCATAAACTTGAGTCGATTTCTCACCGGTGTAAATTTCCATCCAGGAAATTTTACGCTCGCCTTTGTAGGCTTTCTCAACAGCGGCATCAACCACCTTCAGCATTGCCGGGGTAACGTCTACACCGATACCGTCACCTTCGATGAACGGGATAATCGGATTGTGAGGAACGTTAATCTTGCCGTTTTGCAGGGTGATCTTTTTACCTTCCGCCGGAACAACTACTTTGCTTTCCATTAACCTCTCCTTCGAGCGCTTCTGGTTGTTACTGATCTTATGTTAATAAATTGTAATGAGCCCTTCGATAGTACCTGATTGTCCGACGCCATGAAAGGTCTTCGTTATTAGGCTATAATGCGGCAATTGATAACGCCTGAAAATACCATGAAGAAAACTTCTTTTACAAAACACCGGGTTGAGCGATTCAGCTCGCGACAAGCCGCCAGAAGACCGCAACAAACCCAGCCGAAGCGGGTGATTTTGTTCAATAAACCCTACGATGTTTTGCCGCAGTTTACCGACGAAGCCGGGCGCAGCACGTTGAAGGACTACATTCCTGTTCAGGGGGTCTATGCGGCCGGTCGTCTGGACCGTGACAGCGAAGGCCTGCTGGTCTTAACCAACGACGGCGCGCTGCAGGCGAAGCTCACCCAGCCCGGGAAACGCACCGGAAAAATTTACTTCGTCCAGGTGGAAGGCGAGCCGGATGACGAGACGCTGGAAACATTACGCAAAGGCGTCACGCTGAACGATGGCCCCACCCTGCCCGCAGGTATTGAGCGCGTGAATGAACCGGCTTGGCTGTGGCCGCGCAACCCGCCTATCCGCGAACGCAAATCGATTCCGACCAGCTGGCTCAAAATCACCCTTTATGAAGGCCGCAACCGTCAGGTTCGGCGCATGACCGCACACGTTGGCTTTCCGACCCTGCGCCTGATCCGCTACGCCATGGGCAACTACACGCTGGAAACGCTCGCCAACGGTGAATGGCGGGACGTTACCTCTTAAGGAGTCACTATGTTTAAACCTCATGTCACGGTTGCCTGTGTGGTCCACGCCCAGGGGAAATTCCTTGTGGTGGAAGAGAGCATTAACGGCAAAGCGCTGTGGAATCAGCCTGCCGGACACCTTGAAGCCAATGAGACCCTGCTGCAGGCGGCGAAACGCGAGCTGTGGGAAGAGACCGGTATTCACGCTGAGCCCCAGCACTTCATCCGTTTGCACCAGTGGATTGCGCCCGACAGCACCCCGTTCCTGCGTTTTTTGTTTGCCGTTGAGCTTAGCGAAACGTGCACCACTGAACCGCAGGATGACGATATCGACCGCTGCCTGTGGGTCACCGCCGACGAGATCCTGAACGCGCCAAACCTGCGCTCGCCGCTGGTTGCGGAAAGCATCCGCTGCTGGCAATCTGCCGGTCGCTTACCGCTGGATGTCATCGGCGCATTTAACTGGCCGTTTACAGAGGGTGTCAATGGTGGGGGGGCGTGATAGAATACGCCGCCTTGAAGTTCAATGTCGTGAGTATTCCATGTCAGATAACAGCCAGAAAAAAGTAATCGTCGGCATGTCCGGCGGTGTCGATTCCTCCGTTTCCGCCTACCTGTTACAGCAACAGGGCTATAAGGTGGAGGGCCTGTTCATGAAGAACTGGGAGGAAGATGATGGCGAGGAATACTGCACTGCCGCTGCGGATCTCGCCGATGCGCAGGCCGTGTGCGATAAGCTCGGCATTGAACTGCACACCGTTAACTTTGCCGCAGAATACTGGGACAACGTTTTTGAACTGTTCCTCGAAGAGTACAAAGCCGGACGTACGCCAAACCCGGATATTCTGTGCAACAAAGAGATCAAATTTAAAGCCTTCCTGGAATTCGCCGCGGAAGATCTGGGCGCAGACTACATTGCGACCGGTCACTACGTGCGTCGCGCAGATGTGAATGGCAAAAGCCAGCTGCTGCGCGGTCTGGACGGCAACAAAGATCAGAGCTACTTCCTCTATACGCTGAGCCACGAGCAAATCGCCCAGAGCCTGTTCCCGGTTGGCGAGCTGGAAAAGCCGCAGGTGCGTAAAATCGCGGAAGAGCTGGATCTGATCACCGCGAAGAAAAAAGATTCTACCGGCATCTGCTTCATCGGCGAGCGCAAGTTCCGTGATTTCCTCGGTCGTTACCTGCCGGCACAGCCGGGCAAAATTGTCACCGTCGACGGCGACGAAATTGGCCAACACCAGGGGCTGATGTACCACACGCTCGGCCAGCGTAAAGGCCTGGGTATCGGCGGTACCAAAGAGGGTAGCGAAGATCCGTGGTACGTTGTCGACAAAGATGTCGAAAACAATATTCTGGTTGTGGCCCAGGGACACGACCATCCGCGTCTGATGTCCGTTGGTCTTATCGCGCAACAGCTGCACTGGGTCGATCGTGAGCCGTTAAAAGGCACACTGCGCTGCACGGTGAAAACACGTTACCGTCAGACCGATATTCCCTGCACCGTGACTGCGCTTGATGACGATCGCATTGACGTGCGTTTCGATGAGCCGGTTGCGGCCGTCACGCCGGGTCAGTCTGCTGTCTTCTACAGCGGCGAAATCTGCCTGGGCGGCGGGATTATTGAACAGCGCCTGCCCCTGCCCGCTGTTTAACACGATTGCACACATAAAGGAGACCGTGTGGCGAAGAACTACTATGACATCACCCTGGCACTGGCGGGAATTTGCCAGTCAGCCCGTCTGGTGCAACAGCTGGCACATCAGGGTCATTGCGACGCTGATGCCCTGCACGTTTCACTCAACAGCGTTATCGACCTCAATCCCGGCTCTACCCTGGGTGTGTTCGGCGGCAGTGAAACCAATCTTCGTCTCGGTCTTGAAACCCTGCTTGGCGTGCTCAACGCCAGTAGCCGTCAGGGGTTAAACGCAGAGCTGACCCGCTACACGTTAAGCCTGATGGTGCTGGAGCGTAAACTGAGCGCGGCAAAAGGCGCGCTCAATACCCTGGGCGATCGGATTGCCGGGTTACAGCGTCAGCTCGACCATTTTGACCTGCAGTCCGACACGCTGCTGAGCGCCATGGCCGGCATTTATGTCGATGTCATCAGCCCGCTCGGCCCGCGTATTCAGGTCACCGGCTCCCCTGCTGTGCTGCAAAGCCCACAGGTACAGGCAAAAGTACGCGCCTCCCTGCTGGCAGGGATCCGTGCCGCCGTGCTGTGGCACCAGGTTGGCGGTGGCCGCCTGCAGTTAATGTTTTCTCGTAATCGCCTGACCACTCAGGCAAAACAAATTCTTGCTCATTGTTAACCTCCCGGAGTTGCGAATTATGGAATTATCCTCACTGACCGCCGTATCCCCTGTCGATGGACGCTACGGCGATAAAGTCAGCGCGCTGCGCGGGATCTTCAGCGAATATGGTTTGCTGAAGTTCCGTGTTCAGGTTGAAGTACGCTGGCTGCAAAAGCTGGCCGCCCAGGCAGCAATCAAGGAAGTTCCTGCTTTTGACGCCCAGGCAAACGATTACCTTGATAAAATCGTGGCTGAGTTCAACGAAGAAGATGCTGCGCGCATTAAAACCATTGAGCGCACCACCAACCACGACGTAAAAGCGGTTGAGTATTTCCTGAAAGAGAAAGTGGAAAGTGTTCCTGCGCTGCACGCCGTATCTGAGTTCATTCACTTCGCCTGTACCTCAGAAGACATCAACAACCTGTCCCACGCCCTGATGCTCTCCACCGCACGTAAAGAGGTGGTGCTGCCATACTGGCGTAAAATCATCGACGCGGTGAAAGCGCTGTCCGTGGAATACCGCGACATCCCGCTGCTTTCCCGTACCCACGGTCAGCCAGCGACCCCCTCCACAATGGGTAAAGAGATGGCGAACGTGGCGTACCGTATGGAGCGCCAGTATCGTCAGCTGGAGCAGGTTGAGATCCTCGGCAAAATCAACGGTGCTGTCGGTAACTATAACGCCCACATCGCCGCGTACCCGGAAGTGGACTGGCACCAGTTCAGCGAAGAGTTCGTGACCTCGCTGGGCATTCAGTGGAACCCGTACACCACCCAGATTGAGCCGCATGACTATATTGCGGAGCTGTTTGACTGCATCGCACGCTTCAACACCATTCTGATCGACTTCGATCGTGACGTGTGGGGCTACATCGCGCTGAACCACTTCAAACAGAAAACCATCGCCGGTGAAATCGGCTCGTCAACCATGCCGCACAAAGTGAACCCTATCGACTTCGAAAACTCCGAAGGCAACCTGGGTCTGGCGAATGCCGTACTGCAGCATATGGCCAGCAAACTGCCGGTATCCCGCTGGCAGCGCGACCTGACCGATTCCACCGTACTGCGTAACCTGGGCGTGGGCATTGGCTACGCGCTGATCGCTTACCAGTCCACCCTGAAAGGCGTGAGCAAACTGGAAGTGAACCGCGATCGTCTGCTGGACGAGCTGGATCACAACTGGGAAGTGCTGGCAGAGCCGATTCAGACCGTCATGCGTCGTTACGGCATCGAAAAACCGTACGAGAAACTGAAAGAGCTGACCCGCGGCAAACGCGTTGATGCCGAAGGCATGAAGCAGTTTATCGACGGTCTGGCCCTGCCAGAAGAAGAGAAAACGCGTCTGAAAGCGATGACCCCGGCGAACTACATTGGCCGCGCCATCACCATGGTCGACGAGCTTAAGTAAAGTACCTTCCCCCCTTTCCGCCTGGAAAGGGGGTTGCTTTTCCCCGGTTTACTCAATGTTTATCCCCACAGCAACATAATCAGCGTTAAACTATTCATACTATTCATTCTGGGAGAAAAGATGATGCGCGTACTGGTTGTTGAGGATAACGCATTGCTACGTCATCACCTGAAGGTTCAGCTTCAGGAGATGGGACATCAGGTGGACGATGCTGAAGATGCAAAAGAAGCCGATTATTATCTCAATGAACATCTGCCGGATATCGCCATTGTCGATTTAGGGCTGCCCGATGAAGACGGCCTCTCGTTGATTCGTCGCTGGCGCAGCCATGATGTTTCCCTGCCGGTTCTGGTTCTGACCGCCCGTGAAGGCTGGCAGGATAAGGTCGAGGTGCTCAGCGCGGGAGCAGATGATTACGTTACCAAGCCGTTTCATATTGAAGAGGTGGCGGCCCGCATGCAGGCCCTGCTGCGCCGTAACAGCGGACTGGCTTCACAGGTTATCTCCATCCCGCCCTTCCAGGTTGACCTCTCCCGTCGGGAATTAGCGATCAACGATGAAGTGATCAAGCTAACCGCCTTCGAATACACCATTATGGAAACGCTGATCCGTAACAGCGGCAAGGTGGTGAGTAAAGATTCCTTAATGCTTCAGCTCTATCCTGATGCCGAACTGCGCGAGAGCCATACCATTGATGTGCTGATGGGACGTTTACGTAAGAAAATCCAGGCACAGTATCCGCAGGACGTCATTACTACCGTCCGTGGCCAGGGCTATCTGTTCGAATTACGCTAAATGAGACGGATCTTGCGCCATATTTTGCCCCTGTCGCTGCGGGTACGTTTTTTACTGGCAACGGCTGCCGTCGTGCTCGTGCTGTCGCTCTCCTACGGTATGGTCGCGCTGGTGGGTTACAGCGTCAGCTTTGATAAAACCACCTTTCGCCTGTTGCGTGGCGAAAGCAATTTGTTTTATACCCTGGCGAAATGGGAAAACAACAAAATCACCGTCGAGATGCCGGAAAACCTCAACCAGCAGAGCCCCACGCTGGCCCTGATTTATAACGAAAAGGGCAAGCTACTCTGGGCGCAGCGTGATATTCCCTGGCTGGTCAAAAGCATCCGGCCGGAGTGGCTCAAAACCAACGGATTTCATGAAATTGAAGCCGATCTCAATACCACCAGCTCTCTGATCCGGGAAGATCGCTCTCTGCAGCAAAAGCTGAATGAGATCCGCGCCGATGATGCCGAAACCGAGATGACGCACTCCGTTGCAATTAATCTCTATCCGGCGACGCTGAACATGCCGCAGCTGACCATCGTGGTGATCGACACCATTCCGGTCGAGCTTAAGCGTTCCTATATGGTCTGGAGTTGGTTCGTCTATGTGCTTGCGGCGAATCTGCTGCTGGTGATCCCGCTACTGTGGGTCGCGGCCTGGTGGAGCCTGCGGCCCATTGAGTCACTGGCGAAAGAGGTTCGCGAGCTGGAGGAACATCATCGCGAGAAGCTTAATCCGGAAACCACCCGCGAGCTCACCAGCCTGGTACGTAACCTCAACCGCCTGCTGAAAAGTGAACGCGAACGCTATGATAAGTACCGTACCACCCTGACCGACCTGACCCACAGCCTGAAAACGCCGCTGGCGGTCATGCAAAGTACCCTGCGTTCCATGCGCAGCTCCACGCTGAGCGTGGATGATGCCGAGCCGGTCATGCTGGAACAGATCAGCCGCATCTCCCAGCAAATTGGCTATTATCTGCACCGCGCCAGTATGCGTTCAGGAAGCGCGCTGCTGAGCCGCGAACTGCATCCCGTGGCCCCGCTTCTGGATAACCTCACTTCCGCCCTCAACAAGGTGTATCAGCGTAAAGGGGTTAACATCAGCCTCGATATCTCGCCTGAGATAAGTTTTGTCGGTGAGAAAAATGATTTTATGGAAGTGATGGGCAACCTGCTGGATAACGCCTGCAAATACTGTCTGGAGTTCGTGGAAGTGTCTGCGCGTCAGACCGATAACGAACTGCATATTATCGTTGAGGATGATGGCCCGGGGATCCCGCGCAATAAACGCGATGTGGTGTTCGATCGCGGTCAACGCGCTGATACGTTGCGTCCCGGCCAGGGTGTGGGACTCGCCGTGGCCCGGGAGATTGTTGACCAGTACGACGGAAAGATCGAAACCGGCGAAAGTTTGCTGGGCGGTGCCAGAATGGAGGTCATTTTTGGCCGTCAACAGCCTGCATCGAACGATAGTTAACCCGTTATGTGAAAAATGCGAGGATCTCGCAGCCGGGGGGCTGAGCTTCCGTTATAATCCGAGTCAGTAAGAGCCTGCGGAATAAAAAAATATGGATTATCACTTAACACTTAACTGGCCCGAGTTTATTGAACGCTACTGGCAAAAACGCCCGGTGGTTCTTAAACGCGGGTTCAGCAATTTTGTCGACCCTATCTCCCCTGATGAGCTGGCCGGTCTGGCTATGGAAAACGAAGTCGACAGCCGCCTGGTCAGCCACCAGGACGGGAAATGGCAGGTCAGCCACGGTCCTTTCGAAAGCTACGATCACCTCGGTGAAAACAACTGGTCGCTGCTGGTGCAGGCGGTCAACCACTGGCACGAGCCGACGGCCGCATTAATGCGTCCGTTCCGTGCCCTGCCCGACTGGCGCATGGACGATTTGATGATCTCGTTCTCGGTGCCTGGCGGCGGCGTAGGTCCGCATCTGGATCAGTACGACGTGTTTATCATTCAGGGGACGGGCCGCCGCCGCTGGCGCGTGGGCGAAAAAGTGCCCATGAAGCAGCACTGCCCGCATCCGGATCTGCTTCAGGTTGATCCGTTTGAAGGGATTATCGACGAAGAACTGGAGCCGGGTGATATTCTCTACATCCCGCCAGGATTCCCTCATGAAGGTTATTCCCTGGAAAACTCACTTAACTACTCCGTCGGGTTCCGCGCACCAAGCGGCCGCGAGATGATCAGCGGGTTTGCCGATTACGTTCTGCAACGCGAGCTGGGCAGCTATCGTTATAGCGATCCGGATGTGCCTGCGCGCGAGCATCCGGCAGACATCCTGCCTGCGGAGCTCGATAAGCTGCGCGGCATGATGCTGGATCTGATCAACGAGCCGGAACATTTCAGACAGTGGTTTGGTGAGTTTATCAGCCAGTCTCGTCATGAGCTGGACGTTGCGCCGCCAGAGCCGCCGTATCAGGCCGACGAGATTTATGATGCCCTTCAGCAGGGCGACAAGCTGGTACGTCTGGGCGGATTGCGCGTGCTGCGCATTGGTGAGGATGTCTTCGTCAACGGTGAGAAGCTGGACTCCCCGCACCGTCCGGCGCTGGATGCCATTGCCAGCCATCTGGTGTTGACCGCCGAGACCTTTGGCGACGCGCTGGAGGACCCGTCCTTCCTCGCGATGCTGGCTGCGCTCGTCAACAGCGGGTACTGGTTCTTTGAGGACTGAGTCGCCTTAACGCCCGGTGGCGCTTCGCTTACCGGGCCTACGATCGTGGGTTTTGTAGGCCGGGTAAGGCGCAGCCGCCACCCGGCTTTTTACTTCCGCTCCCCCGCCGCAAAATCCTCGATCTCTCCCGCCCAATTCACCGGATACACGCCTTCCCGAAGGTCACGATGAAATGTTGAATACGGCCAGTCACTGCCCTTACTGACATAACCGTGTTTTACAGGATTGATGTAGATGTAATCCACATGCCGCCGGTAGTCCTCTTCGTTACGAATGGTGTGCTCCCAGAAGCGTGGCTGCCAGATGTGGCGCGTGTCGATGATGCGGCTAAAAGTCTTTTTGATGTCGCGCCAGCGGGCGGAAAAATCACTGTCTCCTTCCGGTAGGGTCCAGATACAGTGCATATGTTCAGGCAAAATAACCCAGGCGTTTATGGTGAAGGGCTTCGCACGTTTAACCATTGAGGTGGCGGAACGCAGGCTATCGATATGGTGGGTAAGCAAATCGCTCTGACGATTTTGCAGGTTGACGGTGAAAAACCAGGTGCCTCCGGGGACGTAATGGCGACGATAGTTTGACATGGGCACTCCTTTGCCTCAATGCCGGGTGGCGGCTTCGCCTTACCCGGCCTACATTTAGCAAAACGCGACTACCGCTTCGCGGTTAACTCCGCAATCCGCACAATCACCTTCACCGCTTTTTCCATCCCTTCCAGGGTGACGAACTCATGTTTACCGTGATAGTTGTAGCCACCGGTAAACAGGTTCGGGCACGGCAGTCCCATAAACGACAACTGAGAACCGTCGGTACCGCCACGAATCGGTTTTAATACCGGTTCAATATCGCAGTCGCGCATGGCCTGCTGGGCAATATCAAGAATATGCGGATGGGCCATCACCTTCTCACGCATATTGTAATAACTGTCTTCGATAATAAGCTCGATATAGCAGTCAGGGTGTAAGCCCTTCCCGACCTTTTTGGCGATCTCCATCATCTTGCGCTTGCGCGCCTCAAAGGCTTTGCGATCAAAATCGCGGATGATGTAGTGCATCTGGGCGCTGTCCACGGTGCCTTTGATGCTGGTCAGGTGATAGAACCCTTCATACCCTTCCGTCTGTTCAGGGCTCTCATCTGCCGGGACTTCCGCATGAATTCTGGAGGCCAGCGATAGCGCGTTCACCATGACGCCTTTCGCCGAACCGGGGTGAACATTGTTGCCGACAATTTTGATCGTCACGGACGCGGCGTTGAAGTTTTCATACTCCAGTTCACCAACGCCGCCGCCATCGACGGTATACGCCCACTGCGCGTTGAAGGCTTCCACGTCGAAATGTTTTGCGCCTTTACCGACCTCTTCGTCCGGCGTAAAAGCCACCCGGATATCCCCGTGGGGGATATTTTTTTCCTTCAGTACCGCCAGCGCCGTCATGATTTCCGCGATACCGGCCTTGTCATCCGCCCCCAGCAGCGTTTTCCCGTCGGTGGTGATCAGCGTCTGCCCCAGCAGCTGGTGCAGCACCGGGAACATCACCGGGGAAAGTACCTCGTCACCGATCCCCAGCGCAATGTCGCCGCCACGGTAGTTTTCAACAATCTGCGGGTTCACATGTTTACCGCTAAAATCCGGAGAGGTGTCGACATGGGAGATAAAGCCAATCGCGGGAATGTCACCCGGGACATTCGCCGGCAGCGTTGCCATCACAGTGCCTTTTTCGCTTAACGTGACGTTGACCAGCCCCATGGCGTCAAGCTGCTCTTTGAGCAGGTTTAATAGCTTCCACTGGCCTTCGGTGCTCGGCACCTGGCGGACACCCGGTTTAGATTGGGTATCCAGCGAAACGTACTGTAAAAAACGCTCAAGTAATTTATCCATGCAGTCACCCTCACTTTTTGTGACAACATTATCAATAAGCATCAAAACGCAAATATTGCGTCAGGTCACTTTTATCCCGCAAACGAGAATATTTTCCGTTTATATCGTTACACGTCAGTAAATGTAGCTTATGAATCAGTGACAAGGATTGGCGATTGCGGGGGATTGCCGTAGAATGTCCGCCCTCATTACGAGTCACCAAGGTGGTTACACACAAACCCCGCTTCAGTCTGCTGCCTGAGGCGTCTATATGGGACAGCGCAAAAATTGAATACACAATCCCGTTCACGTGCGCCGCTGGTGCAACTGGAACGAATTCGTAAAAGTTTTGATGGTAAAGACGTTATTTCCGACCTCAATCTCACCATCAATGACGGTGAGTTTCTTACGCTGCTTGGCCCCTCTGGCTGCGGCAAAACCACTGTACTGCGCCTTATCGCCGGGCTGGAAAGCGTCGATAACGGTCAAATCCTTCTTGAAAACCAGGACATTACGCGGGTTCCCGCCGAAGATCGTCACGTCAACACGGTCTTTCAAAGCTATGCCCTGTTCCCGCACATGACGGTGTTTGAGAACGTGGCGTTTGGCCTG
The DNA here is from genome assembly GCF_001030225.1 of Enterobacter sp. BIDMC92. Taxonomy (NCBI): domain Bacteria; kingdom Pseudomonadati; phylum Pseudomonadota; class Gammaproteobacteria; order Enterobacterales; family Enterobacteriaceae; genus Enterobacter; species Enterobacter sp. BIDMC92. The sequence goes on along the minus strand of NZ_KQ087598.1, from coordinate 1,871,818 downwards.
CGGATGCAAAAAACCCCGGCGAACGAGATAGAACCGCGCGTCACCGAAGCCCTGCGCATGGTGCAGCTTGAGACGTTTGCTAAACGTAAACCGCATCAGCTTTCCGGTGGTCAGCAGCAGCGTGTAGCCATCGCCCGCGCCGTGGTCAATAAACCTCGCCTGCTTCTGCTGGATGAGTCCCTCTCCGCGCTGGATTACAAACTGCGCAAGCAGATGCAGAACGAACTTAAGGCCCTGCAGCGCAAGCTCGGCATTACCTTTGTCTTCGTCACTCACGACCAGGAAGAGGCCCTGACCATGTCCGACCGTATCGTGGTGATGCGTGACGGCAAAATCGAGCAGGACGGCACGCCGCGTGAAATTTACGAAGAGCCGAAGAACCTGTTTGTCGCAAGCTTCATTGGTGAGATCAATATCTTTAACGCCACGGTGATTGAACGTCTGGATGACCAGCGCGTGCGGGCCAGCGTTGAAGGTCGCGAGTGCAACATCACCGTAAATTTCCCCGTCGAGAAGGGGCAAAAGCTCAACGTTCTGCTGCGCCCGGAAGATCTGCGCGTTGACGAAATTCACGGCAACACTGAGGCCGAAGGGCTCATCGGCTATATCCGCGAGCGCAACTACAAAGGGATGACGCTGGAATCCGTCGTTGAACTGGAGAACGGCAAAATGGTGATGGTCAGTGAGTTCTTTAACGAGGACGACCCGGACTTCGACCACTCTCTCGACCAGAAAATGGTTATCAACTGGGTAGAAAGCTGGGAGGTTGTGCTGGCTGATGAAGAACACAAGTAAGTTCCAGAATGTGGTGATTGCCACGATCGTCGGTTGGCTTGTGTTGTTTGTCTTTTTACCCAACCTGATGATCATCGCCACCAGCTTCCTGACCCGCGATGACGCTAGCTTCGTTTCGCTGGTCTTTACGCTGGACAACTACGCGCGCCTGCTCGATCCGCTCTATTTTGACGTGCTGCTGCACTCGCTCAATATGGCGCTGATCGCCACGATTGCCTGCCTGGTGCTGGGTTATCCTTTCGCCTGGTTCCTCGCGGGCCTGCCGCAAAAGGTGCGCCCACTGCTCCTGTTTTTGCTGATTGTGCCGTTCTGGACCAACTCACTCATTCGCATCTACGGGCTGAAAATTTTCCTCAGTACCAAAGGCTATCTCAACGCGTTTCTGCTGTGGCTGGGGGTAATCGATACCCCGATCCGCATCATGTTTACGCCTGGCGCGGTCATTATCGGTCTGGTCTATATCCTGCTGCCGTTTATGGTGATGCCGCTCTACTCCAGTATTGAGAAGCTGGATAAACCGCTGCTGGAAGCGGCAAAAGATCTAGGGGCGAATAAGCTGCAGACTTTTATCCGCATTATCATCCCGCTGACGATGCCTGGCATTATCGCGGGTTGTCTGCTGGTGATGCTTCCGGCGATGGGGCTTTTCTACGTGTCTGACCTGATGGGCGGCGCGAAAAACCTGCTGATTGGTAATGTCATCAAGAGCCAGTTCCTGAACATTCGCGACTGGCCGTTCGGCTCCGCCACCAGCATAACGCTAACAGTGGTGATGGGTCTGATGCTGCTGGTCTACTGGCGCGCTTCACGACTGCTGAACAAGAAGGTGGAACTCGAATGATCGGTCGACTGCTTCGCGGCGGTTTTATGACCGCCATTTATGCATACCTGTATATCCCGATTATCATTTTGATCGTGAACTCATTTAACAGCTCGCGTTTTGGTATCAACTGGCAGGGCTTTACCACCGACTGGTACAGCCTGCTGATGAATAACGACAGCCTGCTGCAGGCCGCTCAGCACTCGCTGACGATGGCGATCTTCTCCGCCACCTTCGCCACGCTGATTGGTTCGCTCACTGCCGTGGCGTTGTATCGCTACCGATTCCGCGGAAAACCGTTCGTTAGCGGTATGCTGTTTGTGGTGATGATGTCCCCGGACATCGTGATGGCGATTTCGCTGCTGGTGCTGTTTATGCTGCTCGGCGTTCAGCTTGGCTTCTGGTCACTGCTGTTTTCCCATATCACCTTCTGCCTGCCGTTTGTGGTGGTGACGGTCTTTGCACGCCTGAAAGGGTTCGACGTGCGTATGCTGGAGGCGGCGAAGGATCTGGGTGCCAGCGAGATGACTATCCTGCGCAAAATCATCCTGCCGCTGGCGATGCCCGCTGTTGCCGCGGGATGGCTGCTTAGCTTTACCCTGTCGATGGATGACGTGGTGGTCTCCTCCTTCGTGACCGGGCCGAGCTATGAAATTCTGCCGTTGAAAATTTATTCGATGGTGAAAGTCGGCGTTTCACCTGAGGTGAACGCGCTGGCGACCATTCTGCTGGTGTTTTCGCTGGTTCTGGTGATCACAAGCCAGGTTATTGCTCGTGATAAAACAAAATCTCAGGGGACAATGAAATGAAAAAAATGCTCGCCGCTGCGGCGCTGGTGCTTGGCATGGGTGCCGCGCACGCAGATGACAGCAAAACGCTCTACTTCTATAACTGGACCGAGTATGTGCCGCCGGGACTGCTGGAACAGTTTACGAAGGAGACGGGCATCAAGGTTATCTACTCCACCTATGAGTCGAATGAAACCATGTACGCCAAGCTAAAAACCTACAAGGACGGCGCGTACGATCTGGTCGTGCCTTCCACCTACTTTGTCGACAAAATGCGCAAAGAGGGCATGATTCAGAAGATCGATAAAACAAAGCTAACCAATTTTTCAAATCTCGATCCGGAGATGCTTAACAAACCGTTCGACCCCAATAACGACTACTCCATTCCGTATATCTGGGGTGCGACCGCGATTGGCGTGAACAGCGATGCCGTCGATCCGAAAACAGTGACAAGCTGGGCCGATCTGTGGAAACCAGAATACAAAGGCAGCCTGTTGTTAACCGACGATGCGCGCGAAGTGTTCCAGGTGGCGCTGCGCAAGCTGGGTTATTCAGGCAACACGACGGATCCGAAAGAGATCGAAGCGGCGTATAACGAGCTGAAAAAGCTGATGCCTAACGTGGCGGCATTCAACTCTGATAACCCGGCAAATCCGTATATGGAAGGCGAAGTGAATCTGGGGATGGTCTGGAACGGCTCTGCCTTTGTCGCCCGTCAGGCCGGCACGCCGCTTGAGGTGGTCTGGCCGAAGGAAGGCGGGATCTTCTGGATGGATAGCCTCGCTATCCCGGCCAATGCGAAAAACGTGGACGGTGCGCTAAAGCTGATTAACTTCCTGCTGCGGCCGGACGTGGCGAAACAGGTTGCTGAGACGATTGGCTACCCAACACCCAACCTGGCTGCGCGCAAGCTGCTGAAGCCTGAGGTGGCGAACGATAAATCGCTTTATCCGGATGCCCAGACCATCAGCAAAGGGGAGTGGCAGAATGATGTCGGCGACGCCAGCCGCCTCTACGAAGAGTATTACCAGAAATTAAAAGCGGGCCGATAAACGGTATCGCGTTCTTCCTCGCGCCGCCTGCACGGCGTGAGGAAGGATTAACTGACCGCATTCTCCCCTGCCCAGAGGGTCGCTTTTCTCATCGCTTCAACTACCGCCTCATCCGACAAACCCAGCGCCTCACGGACCGTGGCTGCCTCCTCCCATTGTTGCTGTTCGTAGTAACGGCAAAGCGTGACCATATCGGCTAACTGTCCCTCCTGATGGCACAACGCATTGCTCACATTCTGCGGCACCGCAATTTGCTTCATCAACTCTGCCATCGGCAGCTCAAGGAGGGTATCGAGCAGTGAAAACAGACCGCACATAAACGCATTTTCAGCCAGCGTCGGCTCGTTCATCGTCTCTGCGATCAGTTCGCAGAACTTCCCGCGCATCATACTCAAGGGGTATAGCTCGCTGACGGTATCATTCCCTGCACTCGCCAGGACCACGACGGCAACAAACCGTCTTAGCTGGTTTTCACCGAGGTATCTCAGCACCTCACTCAGCGTCAACTTACTGAAATTACAGGCGCCGATATGTTTAAATGCGGTGTGTTTCATGTAGCGCATGATTTTCCAGGAGAGCGTCAGGTCGGTTTTAATCAACGACTCGATGATGCGAAAATCAGGTTTATTGCGACCCACTTCCATTTGCAGACGGAAAATCGCCAGCTGATTTTGCGACAACCGTTTATATTTAATGACCTCCGGACGGCAGAAAAAATACCCCTGAAACAGAGAAAAGCCCTCTTCCCTGTATTGTTTGAATTCCTCTTTAGTCTCAATTTTTTCAGCGAGATATTTAATATGTCCGGTCAGATGTTTACGCTCTTTCAGATACGTTTTAATTTGCGCTAAGGTGTAATTTCTGACATCGAATTTCAGGATGGAAATATAAGGTAAAAAAGCATCCCATTCAGCTGCAAGGGTGAAATCATCAAGCGCAAACTGATAACCTTGCGCGTTCATCTCCTTAACGGCCTGCAAGAGTTCATCCCCCGGCACAGCATCCTCCAGGATCTCAATAACCACATGCTCTTTATCGAGCGCTTCACCACTGCGGTCAATGACCATGCGTGAAGGGAAGTTGATAAACGACGTATGTGTCCCGGCGATGCGCTGAGAAGGCACACATAAGAACTGGTCGGAAATCATTCTGGAGGTGGCATACTCCGCCGACACATCCGGAAAACGGTTTGTCATCCCGTCTCTGAAGAGCAGCTCATAGGCCACCGTTTTCATCTCAGGGTTAAAAATGGGTTGTCGCGCAATAAATCCGTACATATCCCATCCTCCTCTACAACTTAATATTTATTAGCATCCTCTTTCTACACGACTATAACGAGCATTATCGAGTGCTATTTTGATTTAATGCACAAAATAAAAGCATCCACACTAATTAACCGGGTTTAATATCCGGCAATTTAAATTAAATATACCCGGCGCTCTACAGAAAAAGGAGAAAATATCCGATAAGTCATATGTGCCTGCCCGACATGCACAACATTACGGGAGATGAGAATGAAAAACGCCATGGTCCGAAAACAAAAAATAAGCGTCAAGACGTTGATGCTATTGTCTATTTTCCTTACCGTGACGGTGGGCTTTACGGCAACGATCGGGTTTATGATGTGGCAGTGGATGGCACAGCAGGAAATTCTGGCCAAAAAACATATCCGTCAAATTGCCGAAGTACAGTCTTTACAGGTTGGTAAACAGCTGGACGCCGCCCTGGCTGCCGCCCGGGACATGGGCAACAGCGCCCTGGCACTGCACGATGCGGGGATAGCCGATCGCCAGAGTCTCAACCAGTTGCTTATCCATTACCTCTCAGCTCATCCCCAGTTTCTCTCTATGTCGATGGCCTTTGAGCCCAACGCGTTCGACGATAAAGACACGACATTTGCCGGTCAAAGCGGTGAAGATCCTGCCGGGCGCTACGCCCGCTATGTCGACCGCGACGCCACCGGCAAGCCGGCATTGCACCTGCTGACGGATTTCGAAACGCCTGGCAGTGGGGATTACTATCTGCTGCCGAAGCAACGGCATAAAGACGTGATCATCGAGCCCTATATTTACCCCTACAACGGCGTAGACGTGATGCTCACCTCAATTGCCGCGCCCATCATGCGTGACGGTCAGTTCCTGGGTTCGGTCACCTCTGACTTCTCCCTTGCCACCCTGCAAGCCATGATTGGGGCGATTAAACCGTGGAATGGCACCGGCTACGCCCTGCTCCTTTCAGCAGGTAACAACGTGGTGTCCAGCCCGGACAAACGTGCTGCAGGCAAGCCTTACGCGGGCAAAATTGCCGGTCATGAGGTTATCCGTATAAACGATCCGCTGCTGAAGGAGGAGGTGTTTATCACCTGGCAGGCGATCGCCATTGGTAACAGCCAGACGCCATGGAAACTCGCCATTGTCACGCCGGTCAGCGAAGTGATGGCCGAAGCGCGCGCATTTTTACTGAAAGCCATCGTCCTGATGGTGTTAAGCATCGTTGCGGTTAGCCTGGTGATGGCCCAAATCTTTACCCGTAAAGTTGACCGCCCGGTGGGGGGTGAACCTTCGGAGGCGGCCGGGATCGCCCTGGCTGTCGCCCGCGGGGATCTGAATAACACTATCCCGGTGCGTTCCGGGGATACCGAAAGTATTTTTTACGCCCTGCATACCATGCAGATGCAGCTCAAGCGCATCGTTGACAATATCAGCGAAGCCAGTCATTCCGTACACGGTGGCACCAGCGAAATTTCGGCGGGCAATCTTGACCTCGCCTCGCGTACCGAAGAGCAGGCAGCCGCTATTGTTGAAACGGCTGCCAGTATGGAAGAGATTTCGGTCACGGTGAAGAATAATGCCGACAATGCGCACAAGGCGACCACGCTGACCGATCGCGCCGCGACGCTCGCCGGACATGGCGAAACGCTGGTGAACGACGTGGTCGTTGTGATCGGGGAGATTGATGAGAGTGCACGTAAGATCGGTGAGATTAACAGCATCGTGGATGGAATCGCCTTCCAGACTAATATCCTGGCGCTGAATGCGGCCGTTGAAGCAGCACGGGCTGGCGAACAGGGACGCGGTTTTGCAGTGGTGGCAGGCGAAGTCCGTAATCTGGCTCAGCGAAGCGCTAACGCGGCAAAAGAGATCTCTCAGCTGATTGCCGAGTCCTCTGGTCGCGTCAGCAAAGGCGTCGCGCTGGTCAATGAAACCGGTGCGATGATGAAACAGGTGATTGAGGCGGTATCGCACGTACATCTGGTCATCAACGATATTGTTCAGGCGCTGGACGAACAGAATCGGGGGATTAGCCAGGTCAGCACCGCCGTTAACCAGATGGACAGCACAACCCAGCAGAACGCCTCTCTGGTTCAGCAGATCTCTGCGGCGGCGCTGTCGCTGGATGAGCAGGCTAAATCGCTGGAGAAGACGCTGGCGTTCTTTCATTCATAAAAAATAAGGCACCCGCAGGACGGGTGCCTTTTCACGCGATTGCCGTTACAGCCCTTTCAACAGCTTGTCGACAAACGCCGGGACGACGGCACTGGCCAGGCCGTAGTGCTTCTCTTCAAACTCGCTGCCAACCTGGCTTGGCTCAAGGTTGAGTTCCACCGTATGCGCACCGTGCAGTCGCGCTTCGTGAACAAATCCCGCCGCCGGATAAACATGACCGGATGTGCCGATGGCGATAAATACGTCGGCCATCGCCAGCGCGCTGTAGATCTCATCCATGCCCAGCGGCATCTCGCCAAACCAGACGACGTGCGGACGCAGGCGTGACGGGAACTGGCAGCAGTGGCATTTATCCTCTGGCAGCACGTCCTCTTTCCAGTCCAGCACCTGACCGCTCCATGCGCAGCGAACTTTGAGCAGCTCACCGTGCATATGGATGATGTTCCTGTTACCGGCCCGCTCATGCAGGTTATCGATATTCTGCGTCACCAGCAGAAAACGATCGCCCAGCGCCTCCTCCAGCTTTGCCAGCGCCAGATGCGCCGCATTCGGGGCAATCTCTGGCTGGAGAAGCTGGCGACGGCGGGCGTTGTAAAACGCCTGCACGAGATCCGGATCGCGGGCAAAACCTTCCGGCGTGGCCACATCCTCCACGCGGTGCTCTTCCCACAACCCATCCGCCGCTCGGAAGGTTCGAATTCCTGACTCTGCGGAGATCCCCGCTCCGGTCAGCACCACCACTCTGGGTTTATCCATCGCTTCTGGCATTATTCTGTCTCTGAAAAAGATCCGCTGGCGCAAGCGCTCACGTAAGCGGCGTTTGTTTTTGCGAAAACGGCTGAGTCGACCCTGGCGACGCGACAGCATAGAAACCTCGTAAACTAATCGGTGAGATGAAGGAATGCGGCTCCGCGCATGCCTCCTGCGTCCCCGTGTCGCGCACGTTCAATACGCGGCACGCGGGCAACCGGCAATAAATGTCGGGGCAAACGCCCGGACAACCGTTCCGTAATCGCGGTAAAGTTTGAAAGCCCTCCCCCAATCACCAGCAGATCCGGGTCGACGATGGTGAGAATATTTCCCAGACATACCGCCAGCAGATCCAGATAGCACTCGACGTGCTCACGCGCCTGCGCATCCCCTTGCTCCCACAGGCTAATGATTTGAGGGGCTTCAAGTTTCTGATGATAGAAGTGTTCGTAAAGCCATGCAAACCCGCGACCTGACAGGTAGTTCTCAATACAGCCGTGCTGACCACAGCCGCAGCGGGTTAACGGAAAATCACGGCCCACCACCTCCAGCGCGTCCACCGGCAGGCGGATATGACCAAACTCGCCGGTGATGTAACTGCGGCCAGTGATGGGCTTCCCATTGATGACAATCCCCCCGCCCACGCCGGTACCGAGGATCAGCCCCATCACCAGCGGATAGCGACGGAATTCATCATCCCAGGCTTCAGAGAGCGCAAAGCAGTTGGCATCGTTGTCTAAACGCACGTCGCGTTCAAGGAGAGCGGAGAGATCGGCGCGAAGCGGTTTGCCGCTGGCAGCAGGCACATTGGCGGCATACAGCGTGCCGTCGTCGGTTTCGGGCATCCCCGGAATACCAATGCCAACGCTGCCTTTCACGCCAAAGCGTTCATCGGCCTGGGCCACCAGCGCGGCAATGGCGGTTAAAAATTCGTCGTAGCTGTCGCGCGGCGTGGGAACGCGGGTTTCCCACTGCAGTTTGAGATCTTTATCAAATACGCCGAGCGCAATCTTGGTGCCGCCAATATCAAATCCGTAATACATAACGCATTCCTCTTTTAACCTGGCGGCCCGAAAGTCGCTAGATCATGACGAAATTACTGGCCACTTAATACCCTCGCCGGATCAATTCGGCTTGCGCGACGCGCCGGGTACCAGCTTGCCAGCAGACTCAGTAAAAGTGCTGTAACCAGCACATAAAAAACGTCCAGCCAGTGCAGTTCAGACGGCAGGAAGTCAATAAAATAGATATCACCCGACAGGAACTGGTGACCAATCAGCTTTTCTATGCCATTGATAATTGGCGTCAGCTGCAGGGAAACTACCACGCCAATCACCACGCCGCACACGCTGCCGAGCAGCCCCGCCAGCAAACCGTACCAGACAAAAATGGCGCGAATAAGACCGTCTTTTGCCCCCAGGGTGCGCAGCACGGCAATGTCACCGCTCTTGTCTTTGACCGCCATCACCAGCGTCGAGACGATATTAAAGCACGCCACCCCAATCACCAGCACCATTGCCAGATACATGATGGCGCGGATCATCTGGATATCACGGTACATATAGCCGTACGTGCCGATCCAGCTCTTGATGTAGACATAGTTATTAGTCACGCTGCCCGCATCGCGCACCAGTTTGTTGGCGTTAAAGACGTCGTTAACCTTGATGGCAATGCCCGTCACGCTGTCGCCCATATCGAGATACTGGCGCGCATCCTCCATCGGTACCATTGCAAAGCTATGGTCAAGCTGACCGCTCAGCTGAAGAATACCGGTGACGTGCAGGCGCACGCGTTTAGGCTGCTGCAATTTATGATCGGCGCTGGCGTTCGGGATCATGATCGACACCCAGTCGCCCTGCTTCACCTTCAGGGCATCGGCAACGCCTTTACCCATGATGATCTGCTGCTCGCCAGCCTTGAAGTTGGCCCACGCGCCGTTCTGCACATAGTTCGGCAGCGCGCTGAGACGCGCTTCCTGAGCGGGATTGACCCCTTTCACCTGAATGGCGCGCAGGTTTACCCCGCTCTCCACCAGCCCGGTAAAGTTAATGTAGGGCGCAGCCGCGGCAATGCCTGGCACTTTTTCGACTTTGGTAAGCGCATCGTTCCAGTTTGTCCACGGCTGGTTAACCGGCTCGATCTCCCCATGCGGCACGACCGCCAGAATGCGGTTATTCAACTCGCGCTCAAAGCCGTTCATGGCGCTCAGGCCCACAATCAGCACTGCCACGCCCAGCGCAATACCGATGGTCGAGATAACGGAGATCAGCGACACCATGCCGCCACGACGGCGACCGCGGCTAAAACGTAAACCGATGAGTAACGATAACGGTGACGCCATTACTCTGCTCCCATCAGGGTCAGTTCCGCGTTCAGATGGCCGTCGCGCATCTCAAGCTGACGTCCCATGCGTTTTGCCAGCTGCAGGTCATGGGTGACCACCAGAAACGCCGTGCCCTGCGAGGCGTTCAGCTCGCCGAGAAGCCGGAAAATACTGTCTGCATTACGCGCATCGAGGTTACCGGTAGGCTCATCCGCCAGCACCAGACGCGGGTTGTTCACCAGCGCACGGGCAATGGCTACACGCTGACGCTCACCGCCGGAGAGCTCCGACGGGCGGTGGTTACCGCGATGGCCCAGCCCTACCGCTTTCAGCATGTCGCTGGCACGGGCATTAATTTCTGCCGGTTTCTTTTTACCAATCAGCAGCGGCATCGCCACGTTTTCCAGCGCCGTGAAATCCGGCAGCAGGTGGTGGAACTGGTAGATAAAGCCCAGCTCGCGGTTACGCAGGTCCGCTTTCGCCGCGGAAGACATCTTGCTCATCGGCTGGCCGGAGAAAATCACGTCGCCGCTGGTGGGCGTGTCCAGCCCGCCCAGCAGATGTAATAAGGTACTTTTACCGGAGCCGGAGCTGCCGACAATCGCCATCATCTCGCCTTCACCCACGCTGAAGCTCACATTGTGCAGCACGTCAGTCTGCACAGAGCCTTCCTGATAGCGTTTGGACAGGTTGTCGCATTGCAACAGGATCTTATTCATAACGTAAAGCCTCAGCGGGTTGAGTGGCGGCAGCGCGCCAGGAAGGATAAAGCGTAGAAAGCAGCGCAATGGCCATCGCGGCCAGCGCAATACCGATCACCTGCAGCGGCTCGATAGCCACCGGCAGCGCCGCACCATCGAGCAATGCACCGATGATCGGCATTAAGTTATTTAGCTGACTGGCAAGCAGCGCACCCAGCACGGCACCGAGCAGCGCGCCGATGATCCCGGCGCTGGCACCCTGCACCATAAAGACCGCCATAATCTGGCGCGGCGTGAGTCCCTGGGTTTGCAGAATGGCGACTTCGCCCTGCTTTTCCATCACCATCAGCCCCAGCGAGGTGATGATGTTAAAGGCAGCCACGGCCACGATCAGGCTCAGCAGCAGCCCCATCATGTTTTTTTCCATGCGCACGGCCTGGAACAGCTCGCCCTTGCGCTCGCGCCAGTCCTGCCATTTCGTGCCTTCCGGCAGCTTTTGCTGGCTGAGGGTATCGACTTTCAGTGGCGCGTCGAGCCACAGACGCCAGCCAGTGATATTCCCGGCCGGGTAGCGCATCAGGCGTGACGCGTCCTGGATGTTAACCAGCATCTGATAACCATCGACTTCACTGTTGGCCGCAAAGGTGCCAACCACGGTGAACAGGCGCTGGCTTGGCAGACGCCCCATCGGCGTAAACTGGCTGGCTGAAGGCACCATCACGCGCAGCTGGTCGCCGCGGTTGACGCCGAGCTGGCCAGCAAGCTGTTCGCCGAGAATCACGTTGTATTTACCCGCTTGCAGATCGGTCTGTTTCACGTTAACCAGGTATGGCGTCAGCGGATCGTTTTGCGCCGGGTCAATCCCCAGCATCACGCCGACCGCCACGCTGCGGGCGCTTTGCAGCACCACGTCACCGGTCGTCAGTGGCGCAACGCGCGTGACACCCTGTAACTTCGCCGCGCTTTCCGGCAGCTGTTGTGGGTTAACCGAACCGTTAGTAGATGAGAGAACGGCCTGCGGCATCAGCCCCAGGATGTTGTTTTGCAGCTCGCGCTCAAAGCCATTCATGACGGAAAGCACCGTCACCAGTGCCATCACGCCAAGCGTAATGCCAATAGTCGAAAGCCAGGAGACAAAGCGACCGAAGCGGTCCGCGGCGCGCCCACGCATGTAGCGTAAGCCTATGAAGAGTGCGACAGGTTGATACATGAAGTCCGTCTGTTTGCTGATAGCAGACCCACGAGTATATAAGCGAATCCGTTAAGCGTAAATGACTGAAACCGTAAGCTTTGGTAATCATTTTTCCGAAAAATTCAGATAAATCAGGGTACTAATGGCTGAAACCGCACCTCGCAACCTCCACCTTTTCCGAAAAACCTCCTGATACAGACTGTTACCCATTACATCCCGGTTTCGTTTTTGAACAATTGCTCGTTCGTTTATGGCAATAAGGTAGTTGCGAACAATGAAGCAAAAAGCATTATGGATTAACCAGATAAAAGGGCTGTGTATCTGCCTGGTGGTTATCTATCATTCGGTCATTACGTTTTATCCGCACCTGAACGGGCTGCAACACCCGCTCTCCGGGCTTCTCGCCAAATGCTGGATCTACTTTAACCTTTATCTCGCACCGTTCCGTATGCCGGTCTTCTTCTTTATTTCCGGCTATCTGATTCGTCGTTATATTGACGAGGTGGACTGGCGGACCAGTCTCGACAAACGCATCTGGAGTATCGTCTGGGTGCTGGCCCTGTGGGGCATCCTGCAGTGGCAGGCGCTGAGCCACCTGAATGCCTGGCTGGCGCCGGAGCGTGAGCTTGCCACCTCATCGAACGCGGCCTACGCCGACTCGCTTTCAGGATTTGTGCTGGGGATGCTCACCGCCAGTACCAGCCTGTGGTATCTGTACGCCCTGGTGGTCTATTTCACGCTGTGTAAATTGCTCAGCCGCTGGAAGCTGCCGGTGCTGGGGCTGCTGGCGCTGGCGAGCATTGCGATTAACTTCCTGCCGCTGCCGTGGTGGGGGATGAACAGCGTGGTACGCAATATGGTCTACTACAGCCTCGGGGCGTGGTATGGCGCTGAGCTAATGGCATGGATGAAAAATCTAAGCCTGCGCCGCACCTGGGTGGCAACTGGCGCTTTCGCTGCTGTCTCCGTGGTACTGTGGTTTGCTAATGTTCCGCTGCTGCTCTCCTTGTTGTCGATTGTGCTGATCATGAAGCTGTTTTACAGCCTGGAGCAGCGCTATGCCGTTCAACCGAATAACCTGCTGAACGTGATTGGCTCTAACACCATTGCGATTTATACCACCCATCGCATCCTCATTGAGGCCTTCAGCCTGGTCCTGATTGGCGAAATGAATGCCGCATACTGGCCGGTCTGGGCAGAGCTTTCCCTGATCCTGGTCTACCCGTTTGCCAGCCTGCTTATCTGTACCCTGGCCGGGCTTGGGGTGCGTAAACTCTCTACCGCCCTGTTTGGGGACATTTTCTTCTCCCCACCCTCAACGCTCACGCTGTCACCAACCACCCGTTAATCCCCTTCACGCCCCCGTTTCGGGGGCGTACAGCCCCACCCTGCGCTTACGATTTGCTTATGTAAAACGATCGAGGATAATAAAGACATTGCGTATCAGTGATATGCCCCAATACTGTTGGTATATCCATAAGAGACTCTGACAAAGCCATGCCTGAACACTATCGTTATTCCTTACCTGTCAAAGCGGGCGACCAGCGCCAGCTGGGTGAACTCACGGGCGCGGCGTGCGCCACGCTGGTGGCAGAAATTGCTGAGCGCCATCCTGGCCCGGTGATCCTGGTTGCCCCGGATATGCAAAACGCCCTGCGCCTGCACGACGAAATTCGCCAGTTCACCGATAACCTGGTGTTCAGCCTGGCCGACTGGGAAACGCTGCCGTATGACAGCTTCTCTCCGCATCAGGAGATCATCTCCTCGCGCCTGTCGACGCTCTATCAGTTGCCGACCATGCAGCGCGGTGTGCTGATTGTGCCGGTGAACACCCTGATGCAGCGCGTCTGCCCGCACAGCTATCTGCATGGTCATGCGCTGGTGATGAAAAAAGGCCAGCGCCTGTCCCGTGACGCCCTGCGCGCGCAGCTTGACGGCGCCGGTTATCGCCACGTCGATCAGGTGATGGAGCACGGGGAATACGCGACCCGCGGCGCGTTGCTTGACCTCTATCCGATGGGTAGCGACCAGCCGTATCGTCTCGACTTCTTCGATGATGAAATCGACAGTCTGCGGGTATTCGACGCCGATACCCAGCGCACGCTGGAGGAGGTCGAGTCCATTAATTTATTGCCCGCGCATGAGTTCCCGACGGACAAAACCGCCATCGAACTGTTCCGTAGCCAGTGGCGCGATAAATTCGAGGTGAAGCGCGACGCTGAACATATTTACCAGCAGGTCAGCAAAGGCACGTTGCCTGCCGGCATCGAATACTGGCAGCCGCTGTTCTTTAACGAGCCGCTGCCGTCCCTGTTCAGTTACTTCCCGGCGAACACGCTGATTGTGAACACCGGCGATATCGATGCCAGCGCCAGCCGCTTTGAAAGCGAAACCCGCGCCCGCTTTGAAAACCGCGGAGTTGACCCGATGCGCCCGCTTCTGCCACCGGAAGCGCTGTGGCTGCGTACTGATGAGCTCAACGCCGAGCTGAAGCGCTGGCCTCGAGTGCAGCTCAAGACCGATTCGCTTGCTGATAAGGCCGCTAACACCAACCTCGCCTTCCAGGCGCTGCCGGATCTGGCCGTTCAGGCCCAGCAGAAATCTCCGCTGGAAAATCTGCGCAAGTTCCTGGAATCCTTTACCGGCCCGGTGGTGTTCTCCGTTGAGAGTGAGGGCCGCCGTGAAGCACTCGGTGAACTGCTGGGGCGCATTAAAGTGGCGCCAAAGCGCATCCTGCGTCTGAGCGACGCGACCGGAAATGGTCGTTACCTGATGATCGGTGCCGCCGAGCATGGATTTATTGATACGCTCAACAACCTGGCACTGATTTGCGAAAGCGACCTGCTGGGCGAACGCGTCGCGCGTCGCCGCCAGGACAGCCGTCGTACCATCAATCCGGACACGCTGATCCGCAACCTGGCCGAGCTGCATCCGGGCCAGCCGATTGTTCACCTTGAACACGGCGTGGGTCGTTACCAGGGAATGACGACGCTGGAAGCGGGCGGTATCAAAGGTGAATACCTGATGCTGACCTACGCTAACGACGCCAAACTGTATGTCCCGGTCTCTTCCCTGCATCTGATCAGCCGCTATGCGGGGGGCGCCGAGGAGAATGCGCCGCTGCATAAACTGGGCGGTGACGCCTGGGCGCGCGCGCGCCAGAAAGCGGCGGAAAAAGTGCGCGATGTGGCAGCCGAGTTGCTGGACATCTACGCGCAACGCGCGGCCAAAGAGGGCTTCGCCTTTAAGCATGATAAAGAGCAGTATCAGCTGTTCTGCGACAGTTTCCCGTTTGAAACCACGCCGGATCAGGCCCAGGCCATTAACGCCGTGCTGAGCGATATGTGCCAGCCGCTGGCAATGGATCGGCTGGTGTGCGGCGACGTCGGTTTCGGCAAAACCGAAGTGGCAATGCGTGCCGCCTTCCTTGCGGTCGAAAATAACAAGCAGGTGGCGGTACTGGTGCCAACCACCCTGCTTGCCCAACAGCACTTTGACAACTTCCGCGACCGCTTCGCCAACTGGCCGGTACGCATCGAGATGCTGTCGCGTTTTCGCAGTACCAAAGAGCAGACGCAAATTCTGGAACAGGCAAGCGAGGGTAAGATCGACATTCTGATTGGCACCCACAAGCTGCTGCAAAGCGACGTGAAGTGGAAAGATCTGGGGCTGCTGATTGTCGACGAAGAGCACCGCTTCGGGGTGCGTCATAAAGAGCGGATCAAGGCGATGCGCGCCGATGTCGATATCCTGACCCTGACCGCGACGCCTATTCCACGAACCCTGAATATGGCGATGAGCGGCATGCGCGATCTGTCGATTATCGCCACGCCGCCTGCGCGCCGTCTGGCGGTGAAAACCTTTGTCCGTGAGTACGATAATCTGGTGGTGCGTGAGGCCATTCTGCGTGAAGTGCTGCGCGGGGGGCAGGTCTACTACCTCTACAACGACGTGGAAAATATCCAGAAAGCGGCAGACCGGCTGGCGGAGCTGGTACCGGAAGCGCGCATTGCCATCGGTCACGGGCAAATGCGCGAGCGCGAGCTGGAGCGGGTCATGAACGACTTCCACCACCAGCGCTTTAACGTGCTGGTGTGTACCACCATCATTGAAACCGGGATCGACATTCCGACAGCGAACACGATTATTATCGAGCGCGCGGATCACTTCGGTCTGGCGCAGCTCCACCAGCTGCGCGGCCGCGTCGGACGTTCGCACCATCAGGCCTACGCCTGGCTGTTGACGCCGCACCCGAAAGCGATGACCACCGACGCGCAAAAGCGCCTGGAAGCCATCGCCTCGCTGGAAGACCTTGGGGCAGGCTTTGCGCTGGCCACGCACGATCTTGAGATCCGCGGTGCCGGTGAACTGCTGGGGGAAGACCAGAGCGGCTCCATGGAAACCATCGGCTTCTCACTCTATATGGAGCTGCTGGAGAACGCGGTTGATGCCCTGAAGGCCGGACGCGAACCGTCGCTGGAGGATCTCACCAGCCAGCAGACCGAAGTCGAGTTGCGTATGCCTTCTCTGCTGCCGGACGATTTCATTCCGGATGTGAATACGCGTCTGTCGTTCTATAAGCGCATCGCCAGTGCGAAGACGGAAAACGAGCTGGAAGAGATTAAGGTGGAGCTGATTGACCGCTTTGGCCTGCTGCCCGATGCGGCGAGAAACCTGCTGGATATCGCGCGCCTGCGTCAACAGGCACAGAAGCTGGGCATTCGGAAGCTTGAAGGCAACGAAAAAGGCGGCGTGATTGAATTCGCCGAGAAGAACCACGTCAACCCGATGTGGCTGATCGGCCTGCTGCAAAAACAGCCGCAGCATTTCCGCCTGGATGGCCCGACGCGTCTGAGATTTACCCGGGAGCTGACGGAGCGCAAAACCCGGATGGACTGGGTGCGTAATTTTATGCGCCAGCTGGAAGAGAACGCGATCGCCTGACGCCCTTTCCCCCCGTTAGCGTCCTGTTGCGGGGGGACAATTTACAAACTCTTTGCACTTCACCCGATCTTCCCGACACACCCATTCGCCATAATTATCATTAACCTCTTATAAAACAATAACCTTATCATTTATATGGACTATGGTGATGACGATCTCTATGCGTATGACTCGCTGGATAACCTTGTTTGCGCTGGCAGCCACCGTCGCGGTGGCCCTTTCCGCCCGGGCAAACACCTGGCCCCTTCCCCCTCCTGGCAGCAAGGTGGTCGGGGAAAACCGCTTTCATGTGGTTGAAAACAACGGTGGTTCCCTGGAAGCGATTGCCAAAAAATATAACGTTGGTTTTCTGGCGCTGCTGCAGGCCAATCCGGGCGTTGACCCGTACGTCCCGCGCGCGGGCAGCGTACTGACTATCCCGTTACAAACTCTGCTGCCGGATGCCCCGCGGGAGGGGATCGTGATAAACCTGGCGGAGTTACGTCTCTATTATTATCCACCGGGCAAAAATGAAGTGACCGTCTACCCTATTGGGATTGGCCAGTTGGGCGGCGACACCCTGACGCCGACGATGGTCACCACCGTCTCGGATAAACGAGCGAATCCCACCTGGACCCCGACGGCCAACATTCGTGCCCGCTATAAAGCACAGGGTATCGATCTTCCCGCCGTGGTGCCGGCAGGCCCGGATAACCCGATGGGGCACCATGCCATCCGCCTGGCGGCCTACGGTGGCGTCTATCTGCTGCATGGCACCAATGCGGACTTTGGCATCGGCATGCGCGTCAGCTCCGGCTGTATTCGTCTGCGCGATGACGACATCAAAACACTGTTTAACGTCGTTACGCCGGGAACCAAAGTGAATATCATCAACACGCCGATCAAGGTTTCTGAGGAGCCAGGCGGCGTGCGGCTGGTTGAAATTCACCAGCCGCTGTCGAAAAACATTGGCGACGATCCGCAGACGCTGCCCATCAACCTGAATGCTGCCATGGTGAGCTTTAAAACCAATGCGAACACCGATGGCACCGTCATGGAGCGCGCCATGGAGGCTCGTTCAGGAATGCCGACCGATGTCACCCGGCATCACGATGTCGCCCAGCAGTCGATGTAATTCAGAAAGAAAAACGCCCTGCACATGTGCAGGGCGTTTTTTATTGCAGTGGCATAAATGAGGGTTTATGCCCAGCTTATTTGTAGATAACAGCTGTGCCGTGCAGAGTGTTAGGACCGGTCACAGAGGTGATACGGAAAGATTTCGCACCCATTTCTTCCGCTTTTTGCGCCAGCTGATCTTCCAGAGAACCCAGGTTAGTCCCGGCAGATGCTGAGATAGTCCCGACTTTATGCTGATCGGCAGGGGTGGATTGCACTTCAACAGCAGCAAAGCTGGCGAAAGAGAGTGAGCTCAGAACAGCGGCAGCGATGAGAGTTTTTACGTTTTTCATGATCTTTACCTTTTGCAGATGAATTTGGAGGTCGTTAGCCATTTAGTTAACGATCGATAGGTAAATCATAAATGTGATCCAGCTCACGCGTCAACATAATTTTATAATGAGCGTTAAGTTATTTTTAAAGTCGTTAATTTTCATACGCATATGATTAATTTATTTTTAAGCATTCAACGCTGGTGGTGGCTTGCGTTTATTTTTATAATGGTTATTCAACAAACCAACAGAGGACCAACGGCACATGACAACCGATGTCACGAGTTGTGCGAAGAAAAGCCGTGGCCGACCAAAAGTGTTTGACAGGGATGCAGCGCTTGATAAGGCCATGACTCTCTTCTGGCAACATGGGTATGAAGCGACCTCGCTTTCCGATCTGGTGGAAGCCACCGGAGCCAAAGCGCCGACGCTGTATGCTGAATTTACCAATAAAGAGGGGCTGTTCAGGGCAGTGCTGGACAGGTACATTTCGCGCTTTGCGGCGAAGCACGAAGCCCAGCTTTTTTGTGAAGAAAAAAGCGTTGAACAGGCTCTGCGGGATTACTTCACCGCCGTCGCAACCTGTTTTACCAGTAAAGACACGCCTGCGGGCTGCTTTATGATTAACACCTCTGCCACCCTTGCGGCGTCGTCAAAAGAGATCGCCAATACGGTGAAATCGCGTCACGCCATGCAGGAGGAGACGCTCAGCGCGTTTCTGGCTCAGCGTCAGCAGCGCGGTGAAATCCCGGCGCACTGTAACCCTCAGGTGCTGGCGCAATACCTGAGCTGTATTTTGCAGGGGATGTCGATCAGCGCCCGTGAAGGGGCCTCGCTGGAAAAACTGCAGACTATCAGCGACACCACGCTGCGACTGTGGCCTGAGCTCCTCAAACTCTGATGCAAAAAAAAAAGCTCCTCAGCCTGAGCGCATGAGGAGCTAAATTCAGAGAACATCTATTTTTTACACTTTGTTATTCAGAACCAGCTGACCATTTCCATCCAGTGGGATTTGCGTGCCGGGATCTTTATCCATGCGGATTTTGCCCTGCTGATCGCCAATTTTATACGTCACGTCATAACCCAGCATTTTCTCCGACTTGTCATAGACGGTTTTGCAGCGCTGCTGAGTGGTGGTGTAGGTATCGTTATCCTGCATCGCGCCCTGCACCTGGTTACCGGCATAGCCGCCACCCAGTGCGCCGACCACGGTCGCCACATCCCTGCCCCGACCACCGCCAAACTGGTGACCAATCACGCCACCCGCTACCGCTCCCAGAACAGAACCGGCAATACGGTTTTCATCCTGTACCGGACGACGGTGAGTTACCGAGACGTTACGGCACTCCTGACGAGGGGTTTTCACGGTTTCTTTAATCGGCGTAGCAGAAACCACCTGAGCATACTGCGGGCCGCGATCTAATACGTTGAGACTGGCAACGGCAGCCACACCTAACGCAGCCGCAACACCAATCCCTATACCCGCCAACATTGATTTATTCACGGGACTTCCTCCTTTGTTGCTATTGGTAACAATTTTGCAATGGAGGCACGATTTCGCCAATCAGATAAAGGATCAAAAAAGCGGCATTACGGGGGGTAGAGTCGATTTAGGAGAACTCTTAAGCACTCAAACTGTGATCTGCAGCATGAAATGCTAAAAACCCCCTCCAGAGAGCCCGGAGGGAGTGAAAGATTAGTGCAGCTTCAGACGCGGACGGATCACGCGGTTGATGCGGCCCACCAGCATCATCAGTCCGGTTTTGAAGTAGCCGTGCAGCGCAATCTGGTGCATACGGTACAGGGAGATATACACGAAGCGGGCAATGCGCCCTTCTACCATCATCGAGCCACGCATCAGGTTACCCATCAGGCTGCCGACGGTTGAGAAGTTGGACAGCGATACCAGCGAACCGTGGTCTTTATAGACATACGCTTTCATCGGCTTACCTTTGATCTGCGCCAGGATGTTGTGCAGCACCAGGCTTGCCATCTGGTGAGCGGCCTGAGCACGCGGCGGCACGAAGCCACCTTCAGGACGCGCGCAGGAAGCGCAGTCGCCAATAGCAAAGATGTCAGGGTCGCGGGTGGTTTGCAGCGTTGGCTCCGTCACCAGCTGGTTAATGCGGTTCGTTTCCAGGCCACCAATATCTTTCATGAAATCAGGGGCTTTGATACCTGCCGCCCAGACCATCAGATCCGCTTTGATGTACTCGCCGTCTTTGGTGTGCAGGCCACCTTCGTCAGCGCTGGTCACCATGGTCTGTGTCAGCACCCGCACGCCCAGTTTGGTCAGTTCATTGTGCGCCGCGCCGGAAATACGCGGTGGCAGCGCAGGCAGAATGCGTTCACCCGCTTCAACCAGCGTCACGTTCAGCGCTTCGTTGGTTAACCCTTTGTAGCCGTAGCTGTGCAGCTGCTTCACCGCATTGTGCAGCTCAGCAGACAGCTCTACGCCCGTCGCGCCGCCGCCGACAATGGCGATATTCACCTTGCCGTTCGCCCCCAGATTACTGGTGTACTTCAGGAACAGGTTCAGCATTTCCTGATGGAAACGACGCGCCTGGTGCGGGTTATCAAGGAAGATACAGTGCTCTTTCACGCCAGGCGTGTTGAAATCGTTAGAGGTACTGCCCAGCGCCATAACCAGCGTGTCATACGCCAGCTTGCGCTCCGGGACCAGCAGCTCCCCTTTATCATCACGCAGCTCTGCCAGAGTAATGGTTTTGCTTTCACGGTTAATGTCCACCACCGAGCCCAGCTGGAACTGGAAGTGATGGTTGCGCGCGTGTGCCAGATAGCTCAGTGCGTCCACACCCTCATCCAGAGAGCCGGTCGCCACTTCGTGCAGCAACGGTTTCCACAGGTGACTGTGGTTACGATCCACCAGCGTAATTTTGGCTTTTTTACCGCGACCCAGTTTCTTGCCCAACTGTGTCGCCAGCTCCAGCCCGCCAGCACCACCGCCTACAATCACTATCTTTTTCAATGGCGTAGTCAACGTGACCCCCTCAAATAATTAACCAATTGTTAATTAAAAGTTATAAAAATAACCCTTAATTAACAACAGGTTACAGCACTGAAACCATTCAGGTGAATTGAGAATAACACGTCAGGCGCATTGGTCATACCAAAATTGATATGCATCAAGTTTTGATGGCTTAAAAGTAGACAATTCTGGTCAAAAAGAAAGCCCGGTACGCTTTCGCGTCCGGGCTTCTGGATCTGCTGACGGGGCTTAACCCAGCGTTTTAAACGCTTTGATACGCTGCAGGTGCGGAGAGATGTTCTTAAACTTGTGGGTCTGTTCTTCGTCCCAGACGATCTCATAGTAATGATGCAGCAATTCTGCAGCCCGGTGGCTGTTGAGTGCCTCATCGTTACGCGACAGGATCACCAGGCAGCGGTCACGGTTTTTCTCCCGAAAATTGCTGACGCACTTGGTCGCAATATCGACATACTCTTCCGGGCGGTCAATCTTGCCTTCCATGTTCTCGTTCGGGAAAAGGTTAGGATTAAATACCACCTGGCGGATGTCGCACAGGAAGCCAATCCGCTCTGCCCAGTAGCCGCCCAGCCCTACGCCACAGATCAACGGACGATCGTCGACGTTAAGCTGCAGCATCTTGTCCACTTCTTTAAGCAGATGCTGCATATCATGCTTCGGATGGCGCGTGCTGTAGCTGATCAACCGTACATCCGGATCGATAAACTGCAACTGCAGCACCTTCTCATGATTACCAGGACTGTTTGAGTCAAAACCGTGTAAATAGATGATCATCGTCTTCTCACCACGCTACGCCTTCCGGGAGGGTTTACAGGCTGGCTTTATGTGCCTGCCAGCGCTCATTCAGGTCTTCAAGCCGGGCGTTGACCGTCTTCCAGCGCGCCGAATCCATCAGCTCCTGACGGCTAAATGAACCTTTATGATACAATTGTGTAACACGCTCTGCATTGATCGGCGACAGGTTATCCAGCACGCTAACCGCACCTTTACGATTATTGCAGACCAGGATCATATCGCAACCTGCATCCAGCGAGGCCTGACCGCGTTCAGCATAGCTGCCCATGATCGCCGCCCCTTCCATCGATAAATCGTCAGAGAAGATCACGCCATTGAAGCCCAACTCCTGGCGCAAAACGGTTTTCAGCCAGTGCGGAGAGCCGCTGGCAGGACGCGGATCAACGTCGCTGTAAATCACATGCGCAGGCATGATGGCGTCCAGCTTGTTATCGGTGATAAGCGAGCGGAACACCGACATGTCTTTGGCGCGAATTTCCGCTTCCGGGCGCGGATCGCGCGGGGTCTCTTTGTGGGAATCCGCCGTTACCGCCCCGTGGCCCGGGAAGTGTTTCCCGGTGGTTTTCATCCCTGCAGCGTGCATGCCGTCGATGAAGCGGGTTGCCATTGCCAGCGCAACACGCGGATCTTCATGGTATGAACGCTCGCCAATGGCGGCGCTGATATGCCCCACGTCCAGTACCGGGGCAAAACTGATGTCGATATCCATGGCAATCATCTCGCTGGCCATCAGCCAGCCGGCCTCCTGCGCCAGTCTCCCGCCCTCTTCCGTACCGAGCAGTGCGGCAAAAGACTGGGCCGCCGGCAGACGGGTAAATCCTTCGCGAAAACGCTGCACGCGTCCGCCTTCCTGATCCACGGCCACCACCAGATGGTTGCGCGATGCGGCGCGGATCTGACGCACCAGCTCACGCAACTGAGCCGGATCGTGATAGTTGCGGGTAAACAGGATCAGCCCCCCCACCAGCGGATGCGCCAGAATTTCACGCTCCTCCGCATCCAGCTCAAACCCTTCTACATCCAACATGACTGGACCCACATCCACCTCTCTTATCCTTTAGTTTGTAACTGACGCCAGGCATCGTCTGCCAGCGCAATAAAATGTTTGTCTCTGGACTGCTGGTAGCGCATTTCAAACCAGCCGGCCATTAATATGACGACCCAGGGTCGCCAGCGTCTGACCTGACGCTTCAGCGCGTCGACGTCAATCTGTGCCAGCCTGGCGTAGTCCCTGATGAGCACCTGCCGCGCGGCGTCGCTTTCCGTCCAGACCGCCGCCAGCTCCAGCGCCACATCGCCATCTCCGGCATATTCCCAGTCGATCAGCCTGATCCCCGCCGGGGTATGCACAATATTTCCGGGATGAACATCCATGTGCAACGGCGAGAGCCGAATCGGCTGTGGCTCGCCCGTTTTACGCAGCCGTTTGAGCTGTGCCAGCCACGCCGGGCTGCGTCTCTCCGGCAGGGCTTGCTGCCAGTAATGTTCGAGCAAGGGAAATAACGTGATTCGCCATCCCAGACGGGGTTGCCGGTGCAAATGATACAGCATAGCCGCAAGCTGTGGCGTGTCCGGCAGCGCGCTTTTAACCTCGCCTTCCAGATACTCAACGGCCATCCATCCCTGTCTGAAAAAACGGGGAGCGGGTACCAGATCTGACGGAAGACGTCTCAGGGCACGAAACTGACGACGAAAATGGGAGGCAGGCGCGAAAGGATCGTGATTTTGCCGCAGGACCAGGCATTGCTCACCCTGCGCAATAATGCAACTCGCGCCGCCAAGCCCGGAGTGGGCCTGCGGCGCGATAAGGCGATACTGCGGAAAATAGCGTGTCAGGATCTCGTCACGCGTGCTGTCATTGTTGCGTAACCGCACCTTTACCTGACCAGATAATTTCGCCTGTCTGAACCAGCATCAGCTGCATCTGCAGGGCTGGCGTGTTCACGTTGCCGGTGGCGTTAGAGTACAGCACATACTGTGCGCCCACGTTACGGGCTATACCGATTGCCTTGCTACGTGTGCCGAGGCTGTCCTGTGGCGACAGGCCAAGCTGCTGTTTGGCTACCGCGAGCTGCTGGGCGGAGACCAGCGTAAACTTACCGTTGTTTGCCAGCGCATTGCGCAGGGTTTCTGTCGCTTCGCCCGCGTTCAGAGAACCGTTGGTACGGTTGTTCACGCTATCAACCAGCAACACGCTACCTGCGGTCACACCCTGTGCCTGCAGCATTTTGCCCACCATCGGCTGCATTGCCCCGTTCCAGTCGTAATGGCGCACGCGCGGCGTGGGCTGCGACGTCTGGTCAGGATGTTCAATTGGCCCCGGCTGCGCCGGAATAGACGGTACAGACGGCACAGTTGGCTGCGGCTGCGTTGGCTGCGTTGGCTGTTCCGTGCCCGGTTTAGCCTCTTCCACAGGCGCCGGTTGTTCAGTACGGGTCACACACCCTGCCAGGAACAGGGCAAAAGCGGTCACGAGCGCATAACGGCTCACATTTTTAATCAAGGTTCACCCCTCAGAGATAAAGATAAAGTCTCACTTTATGCGCACCCAGATAGTTGGCGCTGCCATAGAGCGTTACCGACGACCTTGCCGGAAGGGTAACGCTGCGCGCCGCCTCCAGCGGGTGCATTTCAAGACCTCTTGCGTCATACCAGAAAAAACGGTAGTGAACCGTTACTGGTTCATGTCTTTCATTAAAGAGCGTAGAGGAGGCAGACGAGTTGATTTCACTGATGGTCAGCGCGGGCTGTTGCGCGGTAATGCCCGCAGCAAGCACAGAGGATTCCATCACCAGCGTCTGCTCATCATTCACGGGGATCGCCGGGCGTGAACTGCACCCCACGATCGTCATCGCCATTATCAGCGCTGCAATACGCCCTTTAAACATGTCAAAGACCTTTGTGTGCCAGCATCGGCCCCAGAGGACGTCCACCCAGCAGATGCATATGAATATGATAAACTTCCTGGCCGCCATGACGGTTGCAGTTCATGATCAGACGATAACCGTCTTCAGCAATGCCTTCCTGTTCAGCGATTTTCGCGGCCACCGTCAGCATACGACCTAACGCCACTTCATGCTCGGTTTTTACGTCGTTTACGGTCGGAATCAGAATATTAGGAATGATAAGGATGTGCGTCGGTGCCTGAGGGGAAATGTCCCGGAAAGCCGTCACCAGTTCATCCTGATAGACGATATCCGACGGAATTTCGCGACGGATAATTTTACTGAAAATCGTTTCTTCAGCCATGACCTTTTCCTTTTTTGTTTAATCTGGCGCGAGCAATCGCTGTTAACACACGCTCTGATTGAGTGCGTGACACAATTCAAGAGTATGAGCGAGTTTCTCCTGTCCTTTCAACCTCCTCCCCCGATTTCTTTCCTGAATGTTCATCAGCTGAACGAAGAGTGACCGTTAAAGCGCGCGGGTGCGTTTTTTTAAGACAGAAATAAAAAAGGCAGCCATTCGGCTGCCTTAGTCTCCCCAGGTCACAACTTAGCTGTTGCGGATGTACTCATCCATTTCGGTTTTCAGGTTATCGGATTTGGTACCGAAGATTGCCTGTACACCGGAACCTGCAACAACCACACCGGCTGCGCCCAGTTTTTTCAGACCCGGCTGGTCTACTTTCGCGACGTCGGCCACGCTCACACGCAGACGAGTGATGCACGCGTCCAGGTTAGTGATGTTTTCTTTACCGCCGAACGCGGCAACCAGTGCTGGTGCCATTTCGCTGGTTGCACCCGCTTTGCTGTCTTCTGTCGCATCTTCACGGCCTGGGGTTTTCAGGTCCAGTGCTTTGATCAGCACGCGGAAGATGGTGTAGTACACAACGGCGTAGCACGCACCCACGATTGGGAACAGCCACAGTTTGCTGCTGTTACCGGACAGAACGATGAAGTCGATCAGACCGTGAGAGAAGGACGTACCGTCACGCATACCCAGCAGAATACAGATTGGGAATGCCAGACCTGCCAGAATCGCGTGAATCACGTACAGGATCGGCGCAACGAACATGAAGGAGAACTCGATCGGCTCGGTGATACCGGTCAGGAACGAGGTCAGCGCTGCGGAGATCATGATACCGCCCACTTTTGCACGGTTCTCTGGTTTAGCAGAGTGCCAGATAGCAATTGCCGCTGCTGGCAGACCGTACATTTTGAACAGGAAGCCACCAGACAGTTTACCTGCAGTTGGGTCGCCCGCCATGTAACGTGGGATATCACCGTGGAATACCTGGCCTGCGGCATTGGTGAATTCACCAATCTGCATCTGGAATGGAACGTTCCAGATGTGGTGCAGACCGAATGGCACCAGGCAACGCTCGATGAAGCCGTAGATACCAAACGCCACAACCGGGTTCTGGTAAGCAGCCCACTGAGAGAAGGTCTGGATAGCGGAACCGATTGGTGGCCAGATGAAGGACAGGATCACGCCAGTGAAAATCGCTGCCAGACCAGAAATGATCGGAACGAAACGCTTGCCCGCGAAGAAGCCCAGATACTCAGGCAGCTTGATGCGATAGAAGCGGTTAAACATATACGCTGCAATCGCACCGGAGATGATACCGCCCAGAACACCGGTGTCCGCCAGGTGTTTCGCGGCAATCTCTTCTGCCGGTAAATGCAGAACCAGCGGCGCAACCACAGCCATGGTTTTCACCATGATGCCGTAAGCCACCACTGCAGCCAGCGCAGATACGCCGTCGTTATTGGTGAAGCCCAGAGCCACACCAATCGCGAAGATCAGTGGCATGTTAGCAAAGACAGAACCGCCTGCTTCGGCCATCACGTGGGAAACTACGGCTGGCAGCCAGCTGAAGTTAGCAGAACCGACACCCAGCAGGATACCTGCGATAGGCAGTACGGATACTGGCAGCATCAGCGATTTACCGACCTTTTGCAGGTTAGCAAATGCATTCTTAAACATAATTGAGAGTGCTCCTGAGTATTTGTGCTTTTTTTAGGCTTTCACGCATTGGCCCGGGGGGAGTACCGTGCCGTGGACAGGACATCTAAGCGCCCTTTATTTATTACACAGAGTAAAATAATTCCCTCTGAGTTTGTTTGACGGCTATCACGTTTCAGCTTAAGGCGGTCGAAAAACTTTCAGTTATTTACAAAAAGCATGTCCGGATGTGTCTAAAAACACCCTCACCGCCCCAAATGAGGCGGTGAACTTTACTCGTTTTATTTATTAATTACGAGCCTAAAAAAAACAGGTGTATCAGACAGATTGCAGGCGGGCGGGGTCGATATGGAACAGCGTAGAGAAGTTTTCCGTGGTGACGCGAGCCAGCTCTTCAATACTGACACCTTTAAGCACGGCCATGTACTCCGCAACATCTCTCGTCATCGCCGGTTGGTTCTCTTTACCGCGATGCGGTACCGGTGCCAGATAAGGAGAGTCTGTTTCCACCAGAATGCGATCGAGCGGAACATAACGCGCAGCATCACGAAGTTGCTCAGCGTTACGGAACGTGACGATCCCGGAAAACGAAATATAAAACCCTAAATCAAGCAGTTTACCCGCCGTTTCTCTGTCTTCTGTGAAACAGTGTAGTACGCCCCCGCAATCCGTCACGTTTTCTTCCCGCAGGATCGCCAGCGTATCGGCACGCGCATCGCGGGTATGCACGATAACCGGCTTGTTAAGCTCGCGGCCGATGCGGATATGATGGCGGAAAGACTCCTGCTGGCGCGGTTTCGTTTCCGGCGTGTAAAAATAGTCCAGCCCGGTCTCACCCATCGCCACCACGCCCTCTTCTGCGGCCAGTCGGCGCAGGTCCTCGACGTCATACGCCTCATCCTGATTCAGCGGGTGAACGCCGCAGGAAAACACCACGTTATCGCGAACGCCTACCAGCTCGCGCATCGTGCGATAACCCGGCAGCGTCGTCGCCACCGCAAGGCAAAATTTCACATCGCGGGCCGCGGCTTTCGCCAGTACGTCATCCACGTTTTTATGCAGGGATTGATAATCCAGGCCATCAAGATGGCAGTGTGAGTCGACTAAAAACATAATGTCTCTCTCAGAGGTGGGAAACCGGCGGTGTGACGCCGGGTTGCAGGTAATGTTCAATACGCAATAACTGGTCGGTCAGTAACAGCTCGCGATTAAGACCCGTAACGGTGAAAAGCTGTTCACGGCTCTGGCAAATGTCATGCAGCATCGCGTGAAGAACCGCACCTGAGAGGCGGTTCGCCAGCGTATTCACCAGTGTCCATGCATCCGGATTGGTCAGCAGCGTTGCCCCTTGCTGGATTTTTAGCGCATCCAGCAGTAAGGCGGCCAGCCAGTGCAGACGCTCGGCGGCCTGGTCGCTGTTGAGCACCGGCAATACGCTTAGCCAGTCACCGCTGTGAAGCGAAGACTCGACGGTCCGGCAGAGCGCTTCTCGCTGTGACCAGACGTCCGGCTGCAATAAGGCCAGTGCCGCCGCCGGGGCTCCGCTGCTCAGGCGCAAGGCGGACAGCGCACTTTCAGGTGACGTTGTCACCTCTCGCTCCAGCCAGCTCAGCGCCCATGATTCCTGAGGCACCGCGAGGTGATGAAGACGGCAGCGGCTGCGCAACGTCGCCAGCAATCGCCCCGGATCGCGGCACGAGAGGAAAAACCATGTTTTTTCCGGCGGCTCTTCAAGGGTCTTAAGCAGCGCATTAGCCGCCGCCTCGGTCAGTTGGGTGGCGTCTTTAAGCCAGACGACTTTAGCGCCGCCCAGACGCGCGTGTTCGTACAATTTTTCACTGACTTCACGCACGGCATCAATACCCAGTGCGCTCTTGCCCTTCTCAGGCTCAAGCGTGTAGTAGTCAGGATGTGTGCCCGCCTGCATCAGTTGACATCCACGGCACTTGCCGCAGCTTTTGTGCCCTTCCGGCTGCTGACACATCAGAAAACGGGTGATGGCATAAATTAGCGCCTCATCCCCCATCCCTGGCAATGCCTGAATCAGTAACGCATGATGCCCCCGCCCCGCCTGATAGCTGCCGATCAGCTGTTCAAAGTGCGGACGCAACCATGGATACCATTTCATGCCTGTTGCTCCTGTACCCACTGTGTAACGGTCTGCTGAATATCGCGCGTGACGTCATCCAGCGACTGCGTCGCATCGATGGTACGAATAGCGCTGTCCTGTGCCGCCAGCTCAAGATAGCGTGCACGGGTGCGGTTAAAGAAATCAAAGGACTCTTGTTCAATGCGGTCCAGCTCGCCGCGCGCGCGTGCGCGTTTGAGCCCCACTTCCGGCGTAACGTCCAGATAGAGGGTCAGGTCGGGGCGAAAATCACCCAATACGGCATTACGCAGTGTTGCCAGCATTGTCTGGTCAATACCGCGTCCCCCGCCCTGATACGCCTGAGTAGACAGATCGTGACGATCGCCAATAACCCACTTGCCCTCGGCCAGCGCGGGCTTAATCACCGTCTCAACCAGCTGTACACGCGCCGCGTAGAACATCAGCACTTCCGCTTTGTCAGTGATAACTTCGTCGCCAACCGATTTAATGTCCAGTACCAGGCTGCGCAGCTTCTCGGCCAGCAGCGTACCACCCGGTTCACGGGTAAATACCATGTCCGTCACGCCAAGCGCCTTGAGCGTATCCACCACCACGTTGCGGGCGGTAGTTTTACCTGCCCCTTCGAGTCCCTCAATGACAATGTATTTACTGCGCATTTTTTTCCTTAAGTGCCTTCAGATAGTCCTGAACGGAACGATTATGGCTGGCAAGGTTGGTGTTAAAGGTGTGCCCCCCTTTTCCATCCGCCACAAAATAGAGATACGGTGTTTTAGCCGGGTGCGCGGCTGCCCTGAGCGACGCCTCGCTCGGCGTGGCAATCGGGCCAGGCGGTAAACCACTAATCACATACGTATTATACGCCGTGGGTGTCTCGAGATCTTTTCTGGAAATTTTGCCGGTATAACTCTCACCCATGCCGTAGATAACAGTAGGGTCGGTTTGCAGACGCATGCCGATACGCAGACGGTTGATAAAGACAGACGCCACCCGATCCCGCTCAGCAGCGACGGCCGTCTCCTTTTCAATGATTGACGCCATCGTTACAAACTGGTTCCGATCGTTGTAAGGCAGCCCTTCCATTCGCCCTTCCCAGGCGGCATCGACCGCTGCGACCATTTTTTTATGCGCCCGCTTCAGAATCGCCACGTCGGTTGTACCGGCGGTGTACATCCAGGTGTCTGGCCAGAACCAGCCTTCCACCCATTCCGGATGGTCTAATTTCAGCGCCTCGGCCACCGTCTGATAGCGATCGTCTTTTAACGTGTGTTTGATATACGGCGCGTCGCGCAGTTGTTTGAGGTAATCGCTCAGGCGCATCCCCTCCACAAATCGCAGGGGGAACTGCGCTTCTTTGCCGCTTTCCAGCAGCTGCATCATCTCCCTGACGGTCATTCCCGGCGTGAAGCGATAGGTACCGGCTTTGAAATGAGACAGGCCAGGCTCCACGCGCAATAGCCACTGGAAAACGCGCGGACGATTGATAATCTTGTCGCTATAGAGCTGTTCCCCAAGCGCCTGGCGGCCCGTCCCCGCTTTCAGGGTGAAGATTGTCTCATCTTTAATCAGGATTTTACTGTTCGCCAGCTGGCGAACTTTCCATACGCCTGCTCCGCCAGCGACACCCAGCGCAACGATCAGGAGAAGGACAAAGCGCAACATTTTTTTCATGACTATCTGGTTTGCTCACATATCGGGGCTAAAAACTGAAACAGCTCGCGCGAGGCCCAGCGGTGTTGGCCATATGCACGGACCGGTACAACAGGCATCAGCGCATTACATATGATGACTTCATCTGCGGTCTGTAGCGCCGCTTCGCCTGCGCTCACTTCGACAACGCGAAAGCCGGAGTGTGCCAGCTGCTGCAAACAAAACTGACGCATAATACCGTTCACCCCCGCCTGTTCCAGTGACGGCGTGAAAACATCATTCCCCTGCCGCCAGAATAAATTAGCCGCACAGCATTCCGTAATGACGCCTTCGCTGTCAAGAACCAGCGCCTCATCGGCGTCCGTCTGCTCAAGATGAGTACGAATCAACACCTGCTCCAGGCGATTGAGATGCTTAATGCCGGCGAGCATGGCATTTCGTCCCAGCCGCAGGGGACTCAACGTCAGGGTGACGCCCTCTTCTCGCCAGCGAGCGTAATGGGCGGGATAAGCAGACGTGGAGAGGATACGCGTTGGGTTAAGGCACGACGCGGCACTGTACCCCCGGCCACCACTGCCACGGCTGATAATAACTTTAAGTACGCCGCTCTGTTTCCCGGATGCCAGGTGGCACATTTCCTGACGCAATGTGTCCCACTGTGTAAAGGGGATCAGTAACGCCTCGCAGGCCGTTTGCAGACGACGAAGGTGGGCATCAAGCAGGCATACGTCACCATCGGCAATGCGCGCCGTGGTAAAGCAACCATCACCAAACTGCGTCGCCCTGTCGCTGGCAGGCAGCGTGTCCTGCTCAAGGCCATTGATTAAAAACATGGTGGCTCCTTATGCGTGGGCGTTTAGTCTGGCAGGATGTTATGCAGCCGACAAGAAGATTAGCCTTAATAAAAAAGGTCCGGCAAGCGGACCTTTTTTAGGGCTATCGTGAGTCTGGATCAGATCTTTTTGAAGATCAGAGAACCATTCGTGCCGCCGAAGCCAAAGGAGTTACACAGGGTGTACTCCATACCACTAACCTGGCGCGCTTCGTGAGGAACGAAGTCCAGGTCGCAACCTTCATCCGGGTTATCCAGGTTGATGGTTGGCGGAACAGCCTGATCGCGCAGCGCAAGGATAGAGTAGATAGATTCTACTGCACCCGCCGCACCCAACAGGTGACCGGTCATGGATTTGGTAGAACTCACCAGTACGCGGCTGGCAGACTCGCCGAAGATAGACTTAACCGCCTGCGCTTCTGCTTTATCACCTGCTGGTGTTGACGTCCCGTGCGCGTTAACGTAGCCGATCTGGGCTGGAGTGATACCCGCATCGCGGATTGCGTTTTCCATCGCCAGCGCAGCACCCGCGCCGTTCTCCGGAGGAGACGTCATATGGTAAGCGTCACTACTCATACCAAAGCCAACGACTTCAGCATAAATTTTCGCACCACGTTTTTTCGCGTGTTCGTACTCTTCCAGCACGAGCATACCTGCACCGTCGCCCAGCACGAAACCGTCACGGTCTTTATCCCACGGACGGCTTGCCGCCTGAGGATTATCGTTGCGGGTAGACAGCGCACGCGCGGCACCGAAGCCACCCACGCCAAGCGGGGTACTGGCTTTTTCAGCGCCGCCCGCCACCATAGCATCTGCATCGCCGTACGCAATAATGCGCGCGGCCTGGCCGATGTTATGCACGCCAGACGTACATGCGGTCGCAATAGAGATGCTTGGCCCACGCAGGCCGAACATGATGGTCAGGTGACCCGCCACCATATTAACAATCGTGGACGGAACGAAGAACGGGCTGATTTTACGCGGTCCGCCATTCATCAGAGATGTATGGTTTTCCTCAATCAGACCAAGACCGCCAATCCCGGAGCCGATAGCGGCGCCGATACGGGTTGCGTTCTCTTCCGTAATCTCAAGGCCAGAATCCTGCATGGCCTGAACGCCAGCGACAATTCCATATTGAATGAAGGCATCCATCTTGCGCTGTTCTTTGCGCGAGATGATCTCTTCACAGTTAAAATCCTTTACTAAGCCAGCAAATTTCGTTGCATAGGCGCTAGTATCGAAATGGTCGATTAGGCTGATGCCGCTCTGACCGGCAAGGAGAGCTTTCCAGGTGGACTCTACGGTATTGCCGACAGGAGACAACATGCCAAGTCCGGTCACAACTACACGACGCTTAGACACGTTTGTCCTCCAGGGAGGGATAAAAAAAGAGATTCGTGGGACTAAAAAAGATAAAACTCAGGCGGTCGAATGACCGCCTGGAGATGTTCACTTACGCCTGGTGACCGTTGATGTAATCAATGGCAGCCTGAACGGTGGTGATCTTCTCAGCTTCTTCGTCCGGAATCTCAGTATCAAACTCTTCTTCCAGAGCCATTACCAGCTCAACGGTGTCAAGAGAATCTGCGCCCAGGTCTTCAACGAAGGAAGCGGAGTTCACAACTTCTTCCTGCTTAACGCCCAGCTGTTCGCCGATAATTTTCTTAACGCGTTCTTCGATAGTGCTCATACTCTTAAATTTCCTATCAAAACTCGCTTTCGCGATGGTTTTCGTAGTGTATAAAATGTTGAAAAATTTGCAACTAAATCCCGGCAGTTCGTACCACGATTTTACGTTATTTTGAGGCCTTTTACCCAAATAACGCAAATTTTTTTATCGTGGTTAAACCATATACATCCCGCCGTTGACGTGGAGGGTCTCACCAGTGATGTAACCCGCTTCGTCAGAGGCTAAAAATGCAACCGCACTGGCAATTTCTTTCGGGTCGCCTAAGCGGCCCGCAGGAACAGCTGCCAGCGTACCCGCACGCTGCTCATCAGTCAGCGCACGCGTCATGTCCGTTTCAATAAAGCCCGGAGCAACAACGTTTACAGTAATACCGCGGGACGCGACTTCACGCGCCAGCGACTTACTGAAACCAATCAGACCTGCTTTCGCCGCAGCGTAGTTAGCCTGACCAGCATTTCCCATGGTACCAACCACAGAACCGACAGTGATAATACGACCATGACGCTTTTTCATCATAGCGCGCATTACCGCTTTTGACAGACGGAATACAGATGACAGGTTGGTTTCGATGATATCGTTCCACTCGTCGTCTTTCATTCGCATTAACAGGTTATCACGGGTGATCCCGGCATTGTTTACCAGAATATCCACTTCGCCAAACTCTGCGCGAATATTTTCCAGAACAGATTCGATAGATGCAGGCTCGGTCACATTCAGTACCAGACCTTTACCGTTCGCACCCAGATATTCGCTGATACTCTTCGCACCATTCTCGCTGGTTGCTGTACCAATCACCTTCGCGCCGCGCGCAACCAGTGTTTCAGCAATCGCACGCCCGATACCGCGGCTAGCCCCAGTCACCAGGGCGATTTTTCCTTCAAAACTCATGGTATTCCTCTTTTATTGCGAGAGTGCCGCTGACATCGCTTCCGGCTCGTTAATCGCCGAGGCAGTCAGGGTGTCAACAATACGTTTAGTCAGACCGGTGAGGACTTTCCCTGGGCCAACTTCATACAGATGCTCAACGCCCTCCGCTGCCATAAACTCAACGGTTTTGGTCCACTGTACCGGGCTGTAGAGCTGGCGAACCAGCGCGTCACGGATAGCTTCCGGCGAAGTTTCGCATTTCACGTCGACGTTGTTCACAACGGAAATCGTCGGTGCGTTAAACGTAATTTTTTCCAGCTCGACCGCCAGTTTTTCGGCAGCAGGTTTCATCAGCGCACAGTGTGACGGCACGCTAACAGGCAGCGGCAGCGCACGCTTGGCACCCGCCGCTTTACAGGCCGCACCAGCACGTTCAACCGCTTCTTTATGACCGGCGATAACGACCTGGCCCGGCGAGTTGAAGTTAACCGGAGAAACCACCTGGCCTTCAGCGGATTCTTCGCACGCTTTTGCAATCGCGGCATCATCCAGACCGATGATGGCAGACATACCGCCCGTGCCTTCTGGCACCGCTTCCTGCATGAATTTACCGCGCAATTCCACCAGACGTACCGCGTCAGCAAACGCGATCACACCGGCACAAACCAGCGCAGAGTATTCACCCAGGCTATGGCCCGCGAGCAGCGCTGGCGCTTTACCGCCCTGCTGCTGCCAGACACGCCACAACGCAACGGACGCGGTCAGCAGTGCTGGCTGGGTCTGCCAGGTTTTGTTCAGTTCTTCGGCCGGCCCCTGCTGGGTCAGCGCCCACAAATCATAACCCAGTGCATCGGAAGCTTCACGGAAAGTCTCTTCAATTACCGGATAGTTTGCTGCCATTTCAGACAACATCCCAACGGTTTGAGAGCCCTGCCCCGGGAACACAAAAGCAAATTGCGTCATTTTTTATTCCTTATCCTAGAAACGAACCAGCGCGGAACCCCAGGTGAACCCGCCACCGAAGGCTTCAAGCAAGACCAGCTGGCCCCGTTTGATTCGCCCGTCGCGTACCGCTTCGTCAAATGCGCACGGTACTGACGCCGCAGAGGTGTTGCCGTGGCGATCCAGCGTCACCACGACGTTATCCATCGACATGCCCAGCTTTTTCGCGGTCGCGCTGATGATACGCAGGTTCGCCTGGTGCGGCACCAGCCAGTCGAGTGCAGTGCGTTCCAGGTTATTGGCTTCCAGCGTCTCATCAACAATGTGCGCAAGCTCAGTCACCGCCACCTTGAACACCTCATTACCTGCCATGGTCAGGTAAATGGCATTGTCTAGATTAACGCGATCGGCGTTAGGCAGTGTCAGCAGCTCACCGTAGCTTCCGTCGGCATGCAAATGCGTGGAGATAATGCCCGGCTCTTCGGACTGGCCCAGCAGCACCGCACCTGCACCATCACCAAAAATAATGATCGTTCCGCGATCGGTCGGATCGCAGGTACGCGCCAGCACGTCAGCACCGATCACCAGCGCATATTTGACGGCACCGGACTTAACATACTGATCGGCAACGCTCAGTGCATAGGTGAAACCTGCACACGCGGCAGCGACGTCAAACGCCGGACAGCCCTTAATGCCGAGCATATTTTGCACCTGGCACGCCGCGCTTGGGAAAGCGTGTGTGGCAGACGTCGTGGCGACCACGATCAAACCAATCTGTTCTTTATCAATGCCCGCCATCTCGATAGCACGCTGTGCGGCTTCGTAACCCATGGTCGACACGGTTTCGTCTGGCGCGGCAATACGACGTTCACGGATACCTGTGCGCGTGACAATCCACTCGTCAGACGTATCTACCATTTTTTCCAGATCGGCGTTGGTACGCACTTGTTTTGGCAGGTAGCTGCCGGTACCTAAAATCTTCGTATACATGTACGCTCAGTCACTTTTAGCTAATACAGATTCCAGGCGAGCGGCAATCCGCTGAGGGACTTGTCGCTGCACCGCCTGCACTGCCTGTTCAATCGCGACAGCAAATGCTCGCTGATTGGCGGCGCCATGACTCTTAATCACGATGCCGCGCAATCCTAACAGACAGGCGCCATTATACTGGTCGGGGTTGAGGTGACTGAATCGCCGCGTCAGGCTTTTTTGTAACCAACGCTTTAATAAAATCAACCACCAGGCGCTTTTTTTGCCTTCTCCCTGCGATTTCAGCAGAGAAAGAAACATACGCACCACCCCTTCCATGGTCTTCAACGTGACGTTTCCGGTGAAACCATCGCACACCAGAACATCCGTTTTACCCGTCAACAACTCATTGGCTTCGAGATAACCAATATAGTTGATGGAGGGAACCTGTTTGAGCAATTCAGCCGCATCGCGAATGCTGTCCAGGCCTTTGGTCTCTTCTTCACCAATGTTCAGTAACGCAACACGGGGAGTATTAATCCCGACCACTTCTTCTGCCAGCACCGATCCCATCACGGCAAACTGAGCCAGCATTGTACTATCACAGTCGACGTTAGCGCCCAGGTCGAGCACCACCGTCTTACCCTTCTGTTGATGCGGTAACACCGTCACCAGCGCCGGGCGCTCAATGCCCTCAATAGGCTTGAGCAATAATTTCGACAGCCCCATCAGCGCGCCGGTGTTCCCCGCACTGACGCAGGCCTGAGCGCGCCCTTCTTTCACCAGCTCCAGCGCGATGCGCATAGAACTGCCACGGCTATTACGAATAGCCTGAGAGGGCCGGGCATCACTGGCAATAACTGACTGCGCAGGAATAATCTGCAGACGCGAACGTTGTTCAAAGTCAGCTTTTGCAAGTAATGGCGTGATTGTGTCGGGATTACCGACTAAAAGAAGAGTGAGTTGCGAATTAGAATTCAGTGCCTGCAATGCTGCAGGCACTGTCACGGAAGGGCCGAAATCTCCCCCCATGACATCTAACGCCAGGGTTAGACGTGTCAAGGTATCGTCGCAGCCTGGTTCGGTAAGTTCCCCGTTTGCACGGGGAGCTCCTCACTAAGCCTAATCACGCTGACGCGTGATTACTTAGTGATAACCTTGCGGCCGCGGTAGAAACCGTCAGCGGTGATGTGGTGACGCAGGTGTTTCTCACCAGAAGTCTTGTCAACAGACAGGCTGGTAACTGCAGTCAGCGCGTCATGGGAACGACGCATGCCACGTTTGGAACGGGTTGGTTTATTCTGTTGTACGGCCATGGACCTTACTCCTTAATTACTTACGCTTTAAGCTGGCTAATACGGCAAATGGGTTTGGTTTTTGCGCTTCATCAGGCAGTTCCCCAAAGACCATGTCCGCCTCGGACACTTCACAGTGTTCAGAATCATGCACCGGAACCACTGGCAAGGAGAGGATGATTTCATCTTCAACCAGAGCCAGAAGATCGATTTCACCGAATTCGTTAACCTCAATCGGCTCATACGCTTCCGGGAGTGCTTCAGCCTGTTCGTCAGAACGAACCGGACTGAAACAATACGTTGTGTGAACATGCTGTACAAACGGTTTCCCGCAACGCTGGCACTCGAGCGTTACCGTCACCTTTGCATCACCGGTTAAAACGGCGAGACGCTGGTTGTCGATAGCGAACGACATGGAGCATTCTACATCACTGTCCACACTGACTACGGATTCGGCAATACGCTCAGCCTGATCGGAAGTATAAATACCTTCGTAATCGAGGCGTTTTTGAGCCGTACGAACCGGATCAAGAGTCAGGGGTAATTTTACCTTTTGCATAGGGCGCGCATATTAACTTTGTAACGTCATAGAGTCAAAGAAAAAGGCAACCTGGGCTGCCTTTTGCCAATTATTCGCACACATTGCGGCCTGTAGTTTAAAATGGCTGGCATCGATACGCTATATCTGGTGATAAAAATATGCCAAATCTCGTTCTTGCGTCCACCTCTCCCTACCGCCGAATGTTGCTGGAAAAGCTCGGGATCCCGTTTGAATGTGCCGCGCCAGAGGTTGATGAGACGCCGCAACCGGGTGAGTCACCGCGTCATCTGGTGACGCGTCTGGCGAAAGAGAAAGCGCAATCGCTGGCCGCACGCTACCCTTCGCATTTGATTATAGGCTCCGATCAGGTTTGTGTGCTGGACGGCGTAATCACCGGCAAGCCTCACACCGAGGAGAAAGCCTGTCAGCAATTACTGCAGGCGCGCGGCAATATCGTCACTTTTTATACGGGTCTGGCGCTCTATAACTCCGCCTCTGGTCATCTGCAAACAGAATGCGAGCCCTTCGACGTTCACTTCCGCCACCTCAGTGAGCAAGAAATTGAGGATTATGTGCGACGGGAGCGCCCGCTCAATTGTGCGGGTAGTTTTAAAAGTGAAGGGTTGGGGATTGCGCTGTTTGACAA
Source organism: Enterobacter sp. BIDMC92 (assembly GCF_001030225.1). NCBI lineage: Bacteria > Pseudomonadati > Pseudomonadota > Gammaproteobacteria > Enterobacterales > Enterobacteriaceae > Enterobacter > Enterobacter sp. BIDMC92. The sequence goes on along the minus strand of NZ_KQ087598.1, from coordinate 1,833,331 downwards.
GCTGGAAGGCCGGGATCCCAACACGCTGGTGGGATTGCCCCTGATTGCGTTGTGTCAGATGTTAAGGCGAGAAGCGTGTAATCCACTGACAATGTGATCTTCGCCGGGTGGCGCTACGCTTACCCGTCCTACAAAACCGTAGGCCCGTGCAAGCGTAGCGCCGCCGGGCAAAATCAGCCGCGCAGCACTTTCAGACACCGCTTCAACTGCTCATCCAGCGGCGCTTCAATACGGATGATTTCACCCGTATGAGGATGGGTAAACTTCAGCGCTGCCGCATGCAGGAACAGACGCGACAGCCCCGTGCCCGCCAGCTGCTTATCAAATTCGCGATCGCCATAGCGGTCATCAAACGCAATCGGATGGCCTGCAAACTGTGTATGCACGCGGATCTGGTGGGTACGTCCGGTCACCGGGCTGCAGCGCACCAGCGTGGCAAACTCATAGCGCTCTTCCACCTTAAAACGCGTCTCAGAAGGTTTGCCTTCCTGGCTCACGCGGACAATACGTTCGCCGCTTTGCAGAATGTTCTTCAGCAGCGGCGCCTGCACCACTTTCACATGGGACTGCCACTGACCGCGAACCAGCGCCAGATAGTCTTTCTGCATGCCCTTTTCACGCAGCTGCTCATGCAACGCGCGCAGCGCTGACCGCTTCTTCGCCACCAGCAGTACGCCGGAGGTGTCACGGTCAAGTCGGTGAACCAGTTCAAGGAAACGCGCTTCCGGACGCAGGGCACGCAGCCCTTCAATCACGCCGAAGCTCAAACCGCTCCCGCCATGCACCGCCGTTCCGGACGGCTTATTGAGCACCAGAATGTGGTCATCTTCGTAGAGGATCACATCACTCAGGGCCGCCACTTTCTGCAGCTTCGGCGACACAACCTCTTCTTCGCGTTCAGCAACGCGCACCGGTGGAATGCGCACTTCGTCACCGGCTTCGAGCTTGTACTCAGGCTTGACGCGCTTTTTGTTAACCCGCACCTCGCCCTTGCGCAGGATGCGGTAAATCATACTCTTTGGCACGCCTTTCAGCTGAGTGCGCAAAAAGTTATCGATACGTTGCCCCGCTTCGTCTTCGGCGATGGCAACCATTTTTACGGCTGGAGTCTCTGTTTTCATGGTGGGCGATTCTAAATATCGTCAGCCATTAGCGCCACTCATTTTTCTATGCTTATATTTACTTTTATCCGGCCTGCCCCCTGTTTCGCGCAATCGGTTTGGTGGTTATTAAACCAATCACCACCTTGAAGTGAAGAAACTGTGAGTAACCGGGTGATAATTGGTAAAAGTCATCTTGCTATAACCCGGCTAGCAGTGGAATAATGAAGCCGTTTTCCGCGTTAAATCCGGGTTTTGTAAGGATCTCGACGGAATGACCAATTTTGTCTGACCGATCATCCACGCAGCAATGGCGTAAGACGTATTGATCTTTCAGGCAGTTAGCGGGCTGCGGGTTGCAGTACTTCCCGGTATAAGGATTGTTCTCTGGAGAGTTCTACCCAGGCAATTCCCCTGATAATTGCGCTGTGTTTCCGTATGAAACACAGGCAACCGACACTCTGCGCCTCTTAAGCGAGCGACAACCGTGAGGTTGGCGACGTGAATAGACACGAGGCCATCGGTTCATACCCCGGAAAGCGTCACCTTGCCCGCAGCTTTGTCGTCAATGTAAGAATAACGAGTAAGTTACGATGAAAAGAATGTTAATCAACGCAACTCAGCAAGAAGAGTTGCGTGTCGCCCTTGTGGATGGGCAGCGCCTGTACGATCTGGATATCGAAAGTCCTGGACACGAACAGAAAAAAGCGAACATTTACAAAGGTAAAATCACCCGCATTGAACCAAGCCTTGAAGCTGCATTTGTCGATTACGGTGCTGAGCGTCATGGTTTCCTCCCTCTGAAAGAAATCGCCCGCGAATATTTCCCTGCAAACTACAACGCCCATGGCCGCCCAAACATCAAAGATGTTCTGCGTGAAGGTCAGGAAGTTATCGTTCAGATTGATAAAGAAGAGCGTGGCAACAAAGGTGCCGCACTGACCACCTTTATCAGCCTGGCGGGGAGCTATCTGGTTCTGATGCCTAACAACCCGCGTGCGGGTGGCATCTCTCGCCGTATCGAAGGTGATGACCGTACCGAGCTGAAAGAAGCGCTGGCAAGCCTGGAACTGCCTGATGGCATGGGGCTTATCGTGCGTACCGCAGGCGTAGGTAAATCTGCCGAAGCGCTGCAGTGGGACCTGAGCTTCCGTCTGAAGCACTGGGAAGCTATCCAGAAAGCAGCGGAAAGCCGCCCTGCTCCGTTCCTGATCCACCAGGAAAGCAACGTCATCGTGCGTGCCTTCCGCGATTACCTGCGTCAGGATATCGGTGAGATTCTGATCGATAACCCGAAAGTCCTTGAGCTGGCTCGCCAGCACATCGCCGCACTGGGCCGTCCGGATTTCACCAGCAAAATCAAACTGTACACCGGTGAAATCCCGCTGTTCAGCCACTATCAGATCGAATCCCAGATTGAGTCCGCCTTCCAGCGTGAAGTGCGTCTGCCATCCGGCGGTTCTATCGTTATCGATACCACTGAAGCGCTGACCGCTATCGACATTAACTCCGCGCGTGCGACGCGTGGTGGCGACATCGAAGAGACAGCCTTCAACACTAACCTTGAAGCCGCTGATGAAATCGCCCGCCAGCTCCGCCTGCGCGACCTGGGTGGTCTGATTGTCATCGACTTCATCGACATGACCCCTGTTCGCCACCAGCGCGCGGTAGAAAACCGTCTGCGCGAAGCGGTTCGTCAGGATCGTGCGCGTATCCAGATTAGCCATATTTCTCGCTTCGGCCTGCTGGAGATGTCCCGTCAGCGCCTGAGCCCGTCGCTGGGTGAGTCCAGCCATCACGTTTGTCCGCGCTGCTCCGGCACCGGTACCGTACGTGATAACGAATCTCTGTCCCTCTCTATCCTGCGTCTGATTGAAGAAGAAGCGCTGAAAGAGAATACCAAAGAGGTTCACGCCATTGTTCCTGTGCCAATCGCCTCCTACCTGCTGAACGAAAAACGTGCCGCGGTCAGTGCCATTGAAGCGCGTCAGGGTGGCGTTCGCTGCATCATCGTGCCAAACGATCAGATGGAAACCCCGCACTATCACGTGCTGCGCGTCCGTAAAGGCGAAGAGACAACGACCCTCAGCTACCTGCTGCCGAAGCTGCATGAAGAAGAGATGGCTCTGCCTTCCGATGAAGAGCCGGCCGAGCGCAAACTGCCAGAGCAGCCTGCGTTAGCCACCTTTATCATGCCTGAAGCTCCGCCAGAAACGGCGCTGGAAAAACCGGCAGCGAAAGCCGCAACGCAGAAACCAGAGGCCGCAGCGGCGAAAGCCCAGCCTGCGCAGCCTGGCCTGCTGAGCCGCTTCTTCGGTGCGCTGAAGAAAATGTTTGCCGGCGAGGAAGTTCAACCAGAGCAGCCGAAAGAAGAGCCGAAAGCCGCTAAACCTGAGCGTCAGCAGGACCGCCGCAAGCGTCAGAACAACCGCCGCGATCGTAATGACCGCAGCGACCGTAACGACCGTAGCGAACGTCGTGACAACCGCGCTGAGAATAACGAAGGCCGTGAGCAACGCGAAGACAACCGTCGTAACCGTCGCGAGAAACAACAGCAGAACGTTGACGATCGTGAAATTCGCCAGCAGGCGGGCGATGAGTCTGAGAAGAGCAAACAGCGTGACGACCAGCAGCCACGCCGTGAACGTAACCGTCGTCGTAACGACGAGAAGCGTCAGGCGCAGCAGGAAGTCAAAAACCTGAACCGCGAAGAGCCTGTTGAACAGCAGGACGGCGAGCAGGAAGAACGCACTCAGGTAATGCCGCGTCGTAAGCAGCGCCAGCTTACCCAGAAAGTGCGTTTCGCTTCCGAAGCCACCGAAGCGCCAGCAATCGCTGCGGAAACAAACGAGAGCGCAGCCGGTACGCAGCTGGCAAAAGTTGACCTGCCAGCGGTCGTGGACAACAACGTAGAGCAGGATGAAAACGGTGAAAACCGTGATAACGCCGGCATGCCACGTCGTTCGCGTCGTTCCCCACGTCATCTGCGCGTCAGCGGTCAGCGCCGTCGTCGCTATCGTGACGAGCGTTACCCGACCCAGTCGCCAATGCCGCTGACTATTGCCTGTGCTTCGCCAGAAATGGCCTCCGGTAAGGTCTGGATCCGCTACCCGGTTGCTCGTCCGGAGCAGGTTGTTGAAGAACAGCCGGTAACCGAAGAGGTGATTGCACCTGTCACTGTCGCTGAAGAAGTGGTGGCTGAAGCCGCTACCGTGGTGGAACCGCAGGCTGTTGCAGCTGAAGCGCCGCAGGCGGTTGAAGTGGAAACCACGCATCCTGAAGTGATTGCCACGCCGGTTGATGCCGCACCACAGCTGATTGCTGAAGAAGACACCGCCGTGGCTGAAAGCGTTGTGGAAGAAGCGCAGCCTACCGCCGCGGTTGAAGAAGCCGCAGAGGTTGTGGTCGAAACCGTCACTGAAGAAGTGGTTCAGGACGTAGAGATTGCCGTGGAACCTGTTCGTGAAGCCGAAGAAGCGAAAGCACCTGAGGTGAAACCAGAGCCGGTGGTTTCTGCGCCAGCCGCTGCCCACGTAGCGACAGCACCGATGACGCGCGCGCCAGCACCGGAATACGTGCCTGAAGCCCCGCGTCACAGTGACTGGGTACGCCCGGCGTTCAACTTCGACGGTAAAGGCGCTGCAGGTGGCCACAGTGCAACGCACCAGGCGACCGCCCCGGCAACGCGTCCACAGTCTGTTGAATAACGACGCTGAACGTAAAAAGCCGACCTCCGGGTCGGCTTTTTTTATGGCTGCTGTACGGGTTTTCTCATCCCGGTGACCTCCGGCATGACCTGCCGCATCAGCTCCAGAAAGCGCCGCAAGCGCGCTGGATAATAACGGGACCAGGGGTATACCAGATGCACCGGTAATGCCGCCGGCTGCCACTCTGGCAGTAAATGCACCAGCCGCCCCTCCCGAATATCATCCTGTACCGTCCAGCTGGATACGACCGCGACGCCAAGCCCGGTGAGGGCCGTATTGCGCGCGACATACAGACTGTCAGTGCTGAGGCGGGGTGTAATCGCCACTCGCGCGGTGGCGAGTGATGCCTCGTGAAAAAGCTCCACATGACGCTGGTAGAACGAGCTGATGGCTATCCAGGGGAGCTGTTGCAAATCCTCCGGGGTGTTAACCGTCGGGAAACGGGCCAGCAGTGCCGGAGAAGCCACCACCGAGCGCGGCACTTCAGCCAGCAGCACGGAGACGGTCGCCGGATCGACTTCCACGCCCACCCGAATCGCACAGTCAAGGTTGTCGCCGAGAAAATCAGCTGACCGATCGTTAAGCATCCACTCGATAGAAAGCTGCGGATAACGTTGCAAAAATTCGGTTACCGGCTTCAGAAGCTGATCCTGCCCAAAGGCGTGCGGTGCCCGCACCCGCAGCACGCCTACCGGTTCATCTTCCGACTGCCCCACCTCATCTTCCAGCGCCAGCCAGCTGTCAATCACCCGACGAGCGTGTTGATAGCAGCGTTCGCCGTCATCCGTCAGCCGCGTCGTGTGGGTGGTACGCAGCAGCAGGCGCACGCCCAGCATTGTCTCAAGCGACTGTAAACGTCGGCTCACCGTGGCCTGGGTTGTTGCCAGCTGCCGTGCCGCCGCAGAGAGTGAACCCGCCTCAACAATGCGGACAAACGTCCGCATCAACTCCACCCTGTCTATACGCTCAGTTCTTTTCATCGCCTTTTTGCCTATACGCTCAACGTATAAGCGTTTTACCACCGGGCTGGCTACCCACGCAACGCCTGCTGGTAAAAAATAGCTTCACACGACGAATGAGGAACAACCTATGAACACAACTACAACGCCCCATGCTGCAAGCCGCTGGGTGATTTTCATGCTGGCCCTCGGGGCTGGCTTCAGCGTGGCATCGATCTACTACGCCCAGCCTCTTCTGCCGCTGATGGGTGCCGATCTTCATCTCACGATTGAAGGTATGGGGCTGGTTCCCACATTGACGCAAGCAGGCTACGCGTTAGGTATCCTGTTCCTGCTTCCGCTTGGCGATCGTCATGACCGCCGGACGTTAATCCTGATCAAAAGCGCGGCACTGGCCCTGTTTCTCCTCGGCTGTAGCCTGACCGGGCAGCTCCACTCTCTGCTGGTAGCAAGCCTGCTTATCGGTATGGCCGCCACCATGGCACAGGATATTGTTCCCGCCGCGGCGATCCTCGCCCCGGAAGGCAAACAGGGGAAAACCGTAGGAACGGTAATGACCGGGCTGCTGCTGGGTATCTTATTATCAAGGACCGTGAGCGGCGTGGTGGGCGAAGCGTTCGGCTGGCGCGTCATGTACCAGTTGGCGGCTGCGAGCATTGCGTTCATCGGGGTAATGATGTGGTTTGTACTTCCCCGTTTTGCCATTCACTCCACGCTGAGCTACCCCGCGCTGATGCGTTCAATGGAGCACCTGTGGCGTCGCTATCCGGCGCTGCGCCGCGCCGCGCTGGCTCAGGGTTTTCTGTCCATTGCCTTTAGCGCCTTCTGGTCTACGCTGGCAGTCATGCTGCTGGAACGTTATCACCTGGGCAGTGCCGTCGCGGGCGGTTTTGGTATTGCCGGTGCCGCCGGTGCGTTAGCGGCCCCGCTGGCAGGAGGTCTGGCGGACAAGCTGGGCGCAGGAAAAGTCACGCAGCTTGGTGCTGTTCTGGTGACGGTCTCCTTCGCCCTGATGTTCCTGATGCCCGTACTGGGTGTTCATGGGCAGTTGATGCTTATCGCCCTCTCTGCCGTCGGTTTCGATCTGGGTCTGCAATCCAGTCTGGTCGCCCACCAGAACCTGGTCTACAGCCTTGAACCGCAGGCACGCGGTCGTCTTAATGCGCTGCTCTTCACGATGGTGTTTATCGGAATGGCGTTGGGTTCGGCGTTAGGCAGTAACATCTATTCGCTGGCTGGCTGGACGGGGGTAGTCGCTCTGGCAACCTTCTGCGGCATCATTGCGCTGGCAATTCGCCTGATGGAAAGCGCACGTATCGCCTCCGCTGCGGCAGAAGCAGCATAAAAAAATGCCCAATCCAGACGGATTGGGCAGTAAAACATGCCCAGTTTCAAGACATGTTTCAAGAGGTCAAGATGTTATTTGTTCAGCTGGAACAGAGACATGCCCTGCATATCGCTAAACGCTTTATACGATGCCTGCAGGGCTGCCTGCTGCATGGTGTAGGAAGAGATCGCTTCGTTCCAGTCAACGTCAACCAGGTCACTCATCTGCTTTGTCTGACCCAGCGCGCGGTCATCACCCAGCGTATCGAGTTTTTCCAGCTCGTTCATCTTGGTACCCACATCCGCCACAACCGTCAGGATGTTGTTCTGGGCATTTTTAATGCCGATCTGCGTGTTGGCTATCACCTGGCTTTGCGCCGCGGCGGCTGCCGGATCGTTCTCAATCGGTGTCTTCAGCGATGCAATAGCAGAATCAAGGATTTTGAACATGTTTGTTTCGCCATACCCACCGCCCGGCAGCTCTTCAGCATTGCTGGTAATGCTGTTGAAAATCTGCTGTCCGGTATGGCTGATGGCCATCGTTCGCGCCGTATCAACCTGCTGGGTAATCGCCTCAGTGCCACCGTTATAATCGCCGGTTGCCGCATCAAACGGTGCGCTCTCGGTTTTGTATCCCGCGAAGATAAAGCGACCGTTACCATCCGTCGTGTTGGCCAGGTTCATAAGCTGATCGCGGATCCCCTGAATATCGGTCGCCAGAGAAAGACGATCGTCATCGCTTAACGTCCCGTTCGAGGCATAAACCAGCTTCTCGCGCACGCTGGAGATCGCGGTGTTCACCTGCGTTAACACGCTATCTTCCAGCGACACCTTTTGCGTTGCAAAGGTACGCGCTAAGGCAAACTGGCTGTTCTGGGACTGAGACTGAGACAGAACGATAGCCTGCGACGCCGCGATGGGATCGTCCGACGGACGATTAACACGCTTACCGGTGGACATCTGCTCACCGTAGCTCAGCCATCTGCTCTGGGAATCGGTGATCCCACGCATGTTCTGCTCGTACATCATCTGGGTGCTAATACGCATTTTTCACCTCAACCTTAACGAATGTTGATAATTGCATCAAAGAGCGTACTGGCAGTCTGTAACACCTGGGCATTGGCCAGGTAATACTGCTGATAACGCTGCAAATTGCCATACTCTTCGTCGAGGTTTACCCCAGAGATGGTCTGCTGCTGCTTGATTAACTGGGTTTCCACATTGGCTTTCGTCTGGCTGCTCACCTTCAGTGACGCCGTCGTGCTACCTACGGTACTGACGAGAGAGGCATACGCATCGTTGAAGGTTTTGTTGCCACCGACCACTTTGCCGTTTTGCAGATCAAGCATTTTTTGGCCATTACGGTTGTCGCTCTCACCGCCATTCTGCACCGCAGCCATGGCCAGTTTGGACTCGTCGCTGATGGCCAGATCCATGTTCATAATGACATTGGCAACAGGCTTCACGGTAAAGCTGTCTTTGGTGTTTGCCGTGCCGCTCACATTGACCTTAAGTCCATCAAACGCCAGATTACCGCTGGCGTCCGGGCTCATCGTAAAGCTGGTTTTGTCTGATGTACGGGTGACCGTCCAGTCAGTGCCATTAAACTGCAGGGTATAATCTGTCGCCTGGACTTGTTTACTGTCCGTCACAGACGCCGTGACAACGGCGGAACCGCCGTTTTTGCTATTGGACAGCACCGCCGGAGAACCGAAGTCGAACAGCTTGCCGCCAGCATCACCGTTAGCATCAAAACCGGCTTCATGCTGGGTGTTCATCGCATCGGCAAAGGCCAGCGCCATCTGGTTCAGACTGTTACGGGCTTTATCCAGATCTTCCGCACGGAAGGTCAGTAAACCGCCTAAAGAGCCGTTGGTGATAAACTTTTCCGGGATCTCAATATTCCCGGCCACGTCATCGACATAGGCGATGGTGGTACGCGCCGGATCGGCGCTGGACTTCACGGCCGCCAGCTGGCTCGCTTTGCTCCCCTGCACCAGGGTATACCCGTTGCCGAGAGAGATATTAAACGTACCGCTATCCTGTACGGAGACTTCCACGCCCACGATTTTGTTGAGCTCAGTCACGAGCTGGTCGCGCTGGTCAAGCAGGTCGTTAGGGGACGCGCCCGCGCCTACACCGGTCAGACGAGAAATCTGATCGTTCAGATTGGCAATCTGTGCCGCGTAGTTGTTGATCTGTGAAACGCTGCTCGAGATGGCGGTATTTACCTGCGCATCCTGGTCGCGGAGATACTGATCGTTGGTTTTGAACTGATTCACCAGACCACCCGCTTTACCCAGCACCGTCTGACGTGCCGCCGGGTCTTCCGCGTTGCTCACCAGCGTTTGCAGGCTCTTGAAGAAGTCCTGCAACGTGGTGGAGAGCGAGTTGGTCGTATCGGAGAGCACATCGTCGATTTTTGACATCTGCTGATAGCGCGTCGTCAGCCCGCTGCTTTGCGTCTGTGCGGCGCGCAGCTGGTTGGTAATGAAAGCGTCATACTCACGCTGGACACCGGAGACATAAACCCCGTTACCCACCCAGCCACCGCCGGTCAGCGTGCTGTTAGATGCGCCCAGCACCGTGGTCTGGCGGGTATAGCCGGCCACGTTATAGCTTGAAATATTATTACTGACGGTATTGAGTGCCGCCTGTGCAGCACTGAGGCCACTCATGGCGCTGTTAATCAAACTGGACATGGGGGTTCCTTTTATACGTTCAGACACAAGTCCTGATGAAGGTTATCGGCAACCTCCACCGGGACTTGAGAACTTTCAGAACAGATTTTCAATATCTGTGCTATAGGCTTTGCTGACCTTCTCGCCCATGGATTTCAGCTGCTGGATCATGCTGGTGAGCTTACGGGCATAGTTCGGATCGGTCGCGTAGCCGGCGTTTTGTAAGGCCTGCGCCCCCTGCTCCGCCGTCGCCGCCTGCGTCACAGCGGTATAGCGCGGATTTCGGCTCAGCAGCCCCACGTAATCGGACAAGGCTTCCAGATACGAGCTGTAGACGCGGAATTTTGCTTTGACCTTCACCGCGGCGCCGTTCTCGTATTCGGTAGTCGTGATCTCCGTTGTCGGCCCCTTCCAGCTGGCGGTGGCTTTGACACCAAAGATGTTGAAGCTTGGGTCGCCGTTTTCCTTACGGATCTGGCGCTGCCCCCAGCCCGACTCCAGCGCGGCCTGAGCCAGAATCAGGTGATGCGGCACGCCGCTCTGTTCACTGGCAAGACGCGCAGGCAGCGAAAGCTGCGCCAGGAAGTCTTTGCTGTCACCGGAGAGCGGCTCATCATTACTGCTCGTGGCTTTGGGTATGGCCTTGCGCACCATTTGCGTCAGGGCCTGATTCTGATAGCTGGTCACCGTTTGCAGGTCGAACTTCATCGGCACCTGCTGCGGCTGCTCCTCAGGCTGAATGCCCTGCGCGGCTTCGGTCTGTTTCACAATCATGTCAGCCAGACCGAGGCCTTTACCGGCGGTCATCTGCTGCGCAATCTGCTGGTCATACATGCTGGTGTACAGACGCGTTGAATCACTACTGAACATCCCGTCTTTCGGCAGGGTTTCACGCATGCTTTTCAGCATCATCTGGACAAACATCCCTTCCACCTGGCGGGCGACCGGGCGGATATTCGCCGCCGGGTCTTTTCCTGCTTTGGTTTTCAGTTCGTTAAGCGACTGGGCATCCCAGGCGGCACTGGTCAACAGTTTGCTATCGGTCAGCATCAGATGATTTCCAGTTTGGCGCGCAGACAGCCCGCGCTTTGCATAGATTGCAGGATGGACATCAGATCCATCGGCGTTGCCCCCAGGGCGTTCAGGGCGCGTACCACGCTGTTCAGGTTGGCGCTGGAGCGAACGCTCTGCAGCGATCCACCGCTCTGACGCATATCAATCTGCGTTTGCGGTGTTACCACCGTCTGACCACCGCCAAATGGCGTATCAGGCTGGCTGACGTTTGCCGAGCGGTTGACCGTCACAGAGAGGTTACCCTGGGCAACGGCGCAACTGTCCAGCGACACTTCCCGGTTCATCACCACCGAGCCCGTACGGGAGTTGATGATCACCTTCGCATCCTGTACCGGAACGTTGACTTCCATATTCTGGATATCGGCCAGCATGCGCACCTGGTTGCTGTTGCCCGTAGAGGTACGGATCTGCACGGTACGCGCATCGAGAGCCGTTGCATTGCCGTAACCGCGGTTGCGGTTGATGGTATCGGCAATTTGCTGCGCCATCGTGAAGTCTTCATTATTAAGCTGCAGGTTGATGGTGTTGCCCGAGCCGAACTGGGTTGGCAATTCACGCTCAATGATCGCACCGTTGGTGATACGCCCACCGTTCAGCTGGTTCACCTGCACGCTGCTTCCCCCTGCGGATGCCCCTGCACCGCCGACGAGAATATTGCCCTGCGCGAGCGCATAGACCTGGCTGTCAACACCCTTCAGCGGGGTCATCAGCAGCGTGCCGCCGCGCAGGCTTTTGGCGTTACCCATGGAGGAGACGACCACGTCAATGGTCTGCCCCTGACGCGCAAACGCCGGGTAGGAGGCGGTGACCATTACCGCAGCCACGTTTTTCAACTGCATGTTGGTTCCCGCCGGCACGGTAATGCCGAGCTGGGAAAGCATGTTGTTCAGGCTTTGGGTAGTGAATGGCGTCTGGGTTGTCTGGTCACCGGTACCATCCAGACCGACCACCAGGCCATAGCCAATCAGCGAGTTTTCGCGCACGCCCTGGACACTGGTGAGATCGCGAATACGGTCAGCCTGGGCAAACGTAGCCACCAGCGCCAGCGCCACGGCGAAGATCGATTTAAACATGGGTCACCTCGCTTACATTGGCGATAAGTTAAGGAAGAAGCGCTGCAGCCAACCCATATTTTGCGCTTCATTGATATAGCCGTTACCGACGTACTCAATGCGTGCATCCGCCACCTGGGTGGACGGAACGGTGTTGCTGCCGCTGATGGTGCGAGGGTTAACCACGCCTGAGAAGCGAATGAATTCAGTGCCCTGGTTAATGGCGATCTGTTTTTCACCCACAACGTGTAAGTTGCCGTTAACCAGCACCTGGTCAACCGTGACCGTCAGCGTGCCGCTGAAGGTGTTGCTGGCGTTCGCGCCACCTTTACCGTTAAAGGTATTGCCGCCAGAGGCATCGACATCTGCTCGCGCGTTGCCGAACAGTCCCTGCAGGTAGCGCGGGACAGTATCGAAGCCAAAATTCGTTTTGCCATCGCGGCTGGCATTCGCCGACGAGCTCTTGCTCGCGCTGACGTTTTCCTGCAGCACAATGGTCAGGGTATCGCCGACGTTACGCGGGCGGCGATCTTCAAACAGCGGCTGATAACCGTAATTAATCGGCTGCGCGGTCTGGAAAATAGAGCCGTTGACAACTGGCGCAGGGCCAGGAACGGGTTGGGCAGTCGTCGCACCCTGGACCAATGGTTTAGACGGGATCCAGGCACATCCGCTAAGGGAGACGGCCAGAACAGTCAGAATCGGATAACGAAACGCCGCGTTTTTTTGCATTGCCTTCATCTTCGAAAACAGGGAGCCGGTGCGGCGTTTACCGCACCGGGCTACACCTTAGAGTTGCGTCAGTTTCTGCAGCATCTGGTCGGTCGTCGACACTGCTTTACTGTTAATTTCATACGCGCGCTGGACCTGGATCATATTCACCAGCTCTTCCGCTACGTTCACGTTGGACGTTTCTACATAGCCCTGGTAGAGCAGGCCCGCGCCGTTCAGACCCGGGGTGCTCTCATTCGGCGTACCGGAGGATTGCGTTTCGGTGTAGAGGTTCTCACCAATGCTTTCCAGGCCGGTATCGTTCATGAAGGTAGTCAGGTTGAGTTGTCCCACCTGAACAGGCGCGGCCTGTCCCTGCTGGGTCACGCTGACCACGCCGTCACGGCCGATGGTGATGCTCAGGGCGTTTGCCGGGATGGTGATCGCAGGCTGAACCTGGAAACCGCCCGCCGTGACCAACTGACCGTTCTGATCGACCTGGAACGAGCCGTCGCGAGTATAGGCAGAGGTCCCGTCAGGCAACTGTACCTGGAAGAAGCCCTGGCCTTTGATCGCCACATCTTTACTGTTGTTGGTCTGAGACAGGTTGCCCTGGCTGTGCAGACGCTCGGTGGCCACTGGACGAACACCGGTACCGATCTGCAGACCCGATGGCAGCGTCGTCTGTTCAGAAGACTGCGCACCCGGCTGGCGGATGGTTTGATAAAGTAAATCTTCGAAAACGGCGCGCTGACGCTTGAAACCATTGGTGCTCACGTTTGCCAGGTTGTTGGCAATCACGTCCATATTGGTTTGCTGGGCGTCGAGGCCAGTTTTCGCGATCCATAAAGAACTGATCATAAGGAGTCCTGTTAACTCATAGCCAGAAGTTGGTTAGCCTTGCCCGCGTTTTCATCCACGCTGCTGATGATTTTCATCTGCATTTCAAAGCGACGGGCGCTGGCGATCATGTCGGTCATGGCCTCGACCGGCTTGACGTTACTGCCTTCCAGAACGCCGGACATCACGCGGATGCTCGGGTCGGCCTGTAACGTGGCACCACGCGTCGCCTGTGCCGCCTGGGTCAGACGGAACATGCCGTCGTCGCCACGCTGCACCTCTTTGCCTTCCGCTTTAACCAGTTTCAGACGTCCGACAGGTGCAACAGTATTGGCCGGATCGCCCGGGTTCAGCGCCGAAATGGTGCCGTCCGCGGCGATGGTCAGCTCAGAACCTTCCGGCACGGTCAGCGGACCCGCTTCCCCCATCACCGGATGCCCCTGAATCGTCAACTGCCCCGTCGCGCTCACCTGGATATTCCCGTTACGGGTATAGCCTTCGCCGCCGTCCGCCGTTTGCACCGCCAGCCAGCCGTCCTGCTGCAGGGCAACGTCCAGCGGGCGCGAGGTGTAGTCCATCTGCCCTGGCGTCATATCGGCGCCAGGAGTAGAGGCCGTGACCAGCGTACGGGTCGGCAGAGACAATCCTTCCACCGGCACCGCGCGCAGCGCATTGAGCTGCGCGCGAAAGCCCGGCGTAGAGGCGTTTGCCAGGTTGCTGGCGGTAACAGCCTGCTGATTGAGCGTCTGACTTGCCGCGCCCATCGCGGTATATATTGCGTGATCCATTGCGCTTTCCTGTTAGCCGCTTAACGCAGGTTAACCAGCGTGTTGAGGATCTGGTCCTGGGTTTTGATGGTCTGCGCGTTCGACTGATAGTTACGCTGCGCGACAATCATGTTCACCAGTTCTTTACTCATATCCACGTTGGATGCTTCCAGCGCGCCGTTGGTCAGCTTGCCGAAGTTACCGGTGCCTGCCGAACCCAGCAGCGCCACACCGGAGGACTGGGTAGCCGACCAGACGTTATCGCCTTCAGATTTCAGACCTTCGTTGTTGGCGAAGTTAGCCAGCACGATCTGACCCAGAACCTGAGTCTGTTCGTTGGAGTAGTTACCGACCACGGTGCCATCGTCGTTGATCTGATAGCTCACCAGGTCACCCGGCTTGTAGCCGTTCTGATTGGTTGCCACCACGCTGTTGGCGCCGGTGTTCTGCTGCATGGAGTTCTGGAAACTCAGGGAGAAGGTCGCCGCCGTCGCCCCGCCGACAGAGCCGGTGGTGATGTTAATGGCCGGCGTGGCTTTTGGCGTGGCGCTCAGTACACCCGCAGCGTTGTAGTTGTAAACGCCCGCCAGGTTACCGTTCGCATCGAAGTTCATCTGCGCCGCTTTCGTCGCGGTAGAACCCGCTACGCTGCCGTCCTGCGTGTAAAGATCCCATTTATTGTTGGCTGTCTTCACGTAGTAGACATACATGTTATGGGCGTTACCCTGGCTGTCGAAAACGGTCACGGTCCCTTTTTTGTTATAGGTATCCGGGTTGGTCGCATCGAACGGGGCAGTTTGCACAGGATCGGTTGAGTTGAGGTTGATCTGCTGTGAGGCGGTGGTGGTGGCTTTCGCCGACATCAGCGTATTCGGAATGGTGATAGCCTGAGGGTTCGCACCCGTCTGAATCGTCGGTGGGGTACCCGCTGCCGGGTAGCCTGTCACCTGCATGCCCTGCATGTTGACCAGCGTACGGTTTTCATCCAGTTTGAACTGTCCGTTACGGCTGTAGAACACCGAACCGTTGGAATCAACCATACGGAAGAAACCGTTCTGGCTGATAGCAACGTCCAGACCACGACCGGTGTTGGTAGTGGTACCGTCGGTAAAGTCCTGAGTGATGCCCGCCACTTTAACGCCCAGGCCTACTTTAGAACCGGCAAACATATCTGCAAAGGAAGCAGAACCGGATTTAAAACCATAGGTCGCGGAGTTGGCGATGTTGTTGCCAATGACATCCAGGTTGGTGGCCGCAGCATTCAGGCCGCTGACCGCTTGAGAAAAGGCCATGACTTACTCCTGATAAGTGTTAAGGCTTAGATAATCTGCCGAACTTCGTCGAGTGTGGTGGTACCAGAGGTACCCAAATCCAGTTTGTTGCCGTCGCTCCCCTTAATCACGCCCTGGACCAGCGCGAACTGCAGCGGCTGCGCCACCAGCTGGGTTGTCCCTTTGCTGGCGCTGATTGCCACTTTGTAGGAACCGTTTGGCGCTTTGGTGCCGTCGGTGAGGGTGCCATCCCAGGTAAAGGTGTGAACGCCCGCCTTCAGTTCACCAATGTCGATGGTGCGAACCACGGCACCGGTTGCGTCGGTGATCGTCGCGGTCACCTTGTCAGCCGGCTGCTGCAGCTCAACGCCAAACGGCGTGGTCGTCGTTGTGGCATTGCCATCTGTGGTGCTGGTGCCCGCCAGAATCGTGGTTCCCGGGATCATCACCCCATGACCAATCAGGCTTGCCGCCTGCAGAGACTGGGCGCTGTTAATCTGTCCGGAGACGGAACCAAGGGTGGTGTTGAGTTTCTCAATGCCGCTCACGGTACTGATCTGCGCAAGCTGCGTGGTCAGTTCGTTGTTCTGCATTGGGTTAGTGGGATCCTGGTTCTTCAGCTGAGCCACCAGCAGCGTCAGAAAGCTGCCCTGAAGATCGGCGGCGTTACTCCCCGTCAGGGAGTTAGAACCTGTCGAACTTTTGGTGTTACTGACACCCGAGTTCGTAGGATCATTCACATTTACGGCGATGGACATGCATGTCTCCTTTACTGGCCGAGAGTGAGTGTTTTGAGCATCATGCTCTTCACGGTATTAAGCACTTCGACGTTGGCCTGGTAGCTACGGGAAGCCGACATGGAGTTCACCATCTCACCCACCACATCCACGTTGGGCATTTTCACGTATCCGTTGGCATCCGCGAGCGGATTACCAGGCTCATACACCAGCCTGTCCGGCGCCTGGCTCTCGACCACATCAGCAACCTTCACGCCGCCCGTCGCCGCGCCTGGCGCAGCATCAACCTGAAAGACCACCTGTTTGGCACGATAAGGCTGTCCGTCAGGTCCGGTTACGCTGTCCGCATTCGCCAGGTTACTGGCGGCCACGTTCAGACGTTTGGACTGAGCGGTTAACGCCGAGCCGGCGATATCAAAAATATTCAGCAACGCCATCTATCAGTTACCCCCCTGCAGGACGTTCATCATGCCTTTGATTTGTCCGCCGAGTACGGTCAGGCCCGTCTGGTATTTCAGGCTGTTATCGGCAAACTGCGTGCGCTCCCGGTCCATATCCACGGTGTTACCGTCGAGTGAAGGCTGATCGGGGATGCGATAAAGTAAATCGGTCGTTGGCGCGGTCATCGCCTGAGCAGGAATATGGCGAGAGGATGTCATGGCGAGTGCAACACCCGTTCCTTCGGCACGTCCACGCTCCATCACCTTTTTGAGTTCACTGGAAAAATCAATATCGCGCGCCTGATACCCCGGGGTATCGGCGTTAGCGATGTTGGCGGCTAAAATCTCCTGCCGCTGGGCGCGCAAATTGAGCGCTTCCTGCTGAAAACGTAACGCGGCGTCGAGTTTATCGAGCATGTCTCCTCCGCTGATGGCAAAATTTCAGTTCACAGCTTAAATCTCACCCGGTCTCCCCTATCGACGGAATAAGCGCAAAATGCGTCGCTATTTATTCCGTTGATGCAAAACCACTGCAGGTAGAATTTGTTCAACTCTGGAAACGGTGGAACTGACGATGCAAACGTTAAAACGTGGTCTGGTGGCGACTCTCTTGCTGTTAAGCCCCCTGGTGCAGGCTGATGGTCTCCAGGATCGGCTCACGGCTTTTTTTGCGGATAAACTGGCTGGCTTCAGCGATGACGTGACCGTCAGCGTGCGCACACCACCGAATCTGTACCCGACGTGTGACCAGCCGTCATTCAGCGTGGTGGGGTTCACAAAGCTGTGGGGAAATGTGAACGTACTGGCACGTTGCGCCAACGAAAAACGCTATTTACAGGTTGCAGTTCAGGCGACGGGCAATTATGTTGTTGCCGCCGTGCCCATTGCGCGCGGCAGCGTACTGCAAACAAACAGCGTGACGCTGAAACGTGGCCGTCTCGATCAACTGCCGCCACGAACCATGCTGGATATTAACCAGGCACAGGACGCCGTCAGCCTGCGCGACGTCGCCCCGGGTCAGCCGATACAGATCTCGATGCTGCGTCAGGCATGGCGGGTCAAAGCCGGTCAACAGGTCATGGTCGTGGCCAACGGAGATGGCTTTCGTATCAACAGCGAAGGCAAAGCGTTGAACAATGCCGCGGTAGCGCAAAACGCCCGCGTCAGAATGTCCTCAGGCCAGGTGGTTAGCGGAACCGTCGATTCTGATGGGAATATTCTGATTAACCTATAATCTTTTTAAAGATTTCGCTGCGCGTGCCGATAAATATTCAACTAATGATGATGTCAGGCGCAAACGCCGCGAACCCTCGATGAGGACAACACTATGAGCATTGATCGTACATCAGCCCTGAAGCCGGTAAGCGCTGTACAACCTCGCGAAACGAATGACGCGTCCCCTCAGAAAACGCGTCTGGAAAAACCGTCAACCTCCAACAGCACCAGCGTAACCCTGAGCGATGCGCAGGCAAAACTGATGCAGCCAGGCAGCAACGACATCAATATGGAACGTGTTGAAGCGCTGAAAACGGCTATTCGTAACGGTGAACTGAAAATGGACACCAGCAAAATCGCTGATGCCCTGATTCAGGAAGCACAGAGTTTCTTACAGAGTAACTAACCGTATGAGTCGACTGTCAGAAATACTGGATCAAATGACGGTTGTCCTGAACGACCTGAAAACGGTAATGGACGCTGAGCAACAGCATCTCTCTTCCGGTCACATCAACGGCAGCGCGTTGCAGCGTATTACTGAAGATAAAAGTTCGCTTCTGGCGACGCTGGATTATCTGGAGCAACAACGCCGCGCTGAGCAAGATCCTAAGCGCAGCGCCAATGACGATATTGTTGAGCGCTGGCAGACTATTACAGAAAAAACCCAGCATCTGCGCGATCTTAATCAGCATAACGGTTGGCTGCTGGAAGGTCAGATTGAGCGTAATCAGCAGGCGCTTGAGGTGCTGAAACCGCATAAAGAGACCGGATTGTACGGTGCGGATGGTCAGACGGCGACGGCGCGTATTGCGGGTGTTAAAAAGATTTCGATTTGAAGCATAAGCGACAAATCATGCAATGGGGAGCACCCTAAGGTGAACTCCCCTTTTGGCGTTTATGCCGTACGGCGGGCAAACTCTTTCACTTTGAAACCCAACACGGCGAGCGTGGCAAAGTAAGCCACCACCCCAACGCCAACCACGGCCATCAGCCGCATCAGACGGTAAGGCATGGTGCCCAGGGACCACTCCGGCATGATGGACATCATGCCCAGTAACGCAGCAGACATCACCAGTACCGCAACGATCAGACGCACGAGGAAACTCGCCCAGCCTGGCTGCGGCGTGAAAATATCCTGCTTGCGCAGCTGCCAGTACAACAGCCCGGCATTCAGACAGGCTGCCAGACCAATCGACAATGACAGACCTGCATGCTTCAGGGGACCAATAAACGCCAGGTTCATCAGCTGCGTCATAATCAGCGTCACGATGGCAATTTTCACCGGCGTTTTGATGTCCTGACGCGAATAGAAGCCCGGCGCCAGTACCTTGACGACGATAAGCCCCATCAATCCGACCGAATAGGCGATCAGAGCCCGCTGGGTCATGGCGGCGTCAAACGCGGTGAATTTCCCGTACTGGAAGAGCGACACCGTGAGCGGTTTGGCCAGAATACCCAGCGCCACTGCGCTTGGCAGGGCCAGCAGGAAACAGAGACGTAACCCCCAGTCCATCAGGCGGCAGTATTCATCATGATTGCCGCTGGCAAAACTCTTCGACAGCGACGGCAGAAGAATTGTCCCCAGCGCCACGCCCAGCACTCCGGACGGAAACTCCATCAGCCGGTCCGCGTAGTACATCCAGGAAACCGAGCCGGAGACCAGGAAAGAGGCGAAAATGGTGTTGATGATAAGCGAGATCTGGCTGACGGAGACGCCTAGAATGGCGGGCCCCATCTGCTTAATGACGCGCATCGCCCCGGCATCTTTAAGATTGATGCGCGGCAGCACCAGCATGCCAATTTTTTTCAGATGCGGCAGCTGATACGCCAGTTGCAGTACGCCACCCACGGTGACCGCCCACGCCAGCGCCAGCACCGGCGGGTTGAAATGCGGCGCAGCGAACAGGGCAAAACCGATCATGCTGACATTAAGAAACGTCGGCGCAAACGCCGGAACGGAGAAGCGGTTCCAGGTGTTCAGGATCGCCCCCACCAGCGAGGCCAGCGAGATCAACAAAATATAGGGGAAGGTAATGCGCAGCAGCTGCGTGGTCAGGGCAAATTTATCGGCCGTGTCGGCAAAACCGGGCGCGGTCACCATTATTACCCAGGGCGCGGCCAGCATCCCGAGCACGGTCACCACAGCGAGGGCCAGCGTCAGCAGTCCGGAGACATACGACACAAATACGCGCGTCGCGTCTTCACCCTGTTTGCTTTTATATTCCGCCAGGATGGGAACGAACGCCTGGGAAAATGCCCCTTCAGCAAAAATACGACGCAGCAGGTTCGGCAATTTAAACGCGACGAAAAAGGCGTCCGTTGCCATCCCTGCACCAAAGACCCTTGCCACAATCGCATCACGCGCAAAACCGAGTACGCGTGAGAACATGGTCATCGAGCTGACGGCTGCCAGCGATTTTAATAAGTTCATTAACGTGAATTTCCAGAACCATACGGATGTGTAGGCCGGGTAAGCGTAAGCGCCACCCGGCAAAGCCAACAAGCGGCGCTTAGTCTAACCGGATTTCAACGAATTACTATCCGCAGATGTTACCGCCAGTTATTCACTCATGGCTTCGCGCCACAGCCGTTCCACAATGCGCTGCGCCATAATGGCCTGTTCGCCGGAGGTTTCAGGAACCGTCTGATTTTGCACGCAGGTGATAAAGTGGCGGGCACAACCGGCGAAACCGCGCTGCTCAAGGGTACTCTGCCAGCCCGGGACCGGCTGCATCACCACGCCGCTGCCCTTCTCTTCTCGCCATTCGCGCATGTCGGTAACGTCGTACAGTGCGCCGTCAGTGACGGCCTGAACGCTCTCGCGCTGGCTGCCCGCACGACGGTGCATGCTGGTCGTTATCTGTAGATGCTCAATCGCGAAATGATGTTCGGCATAGACCATCTCACCCTGTTCGTTCGTCAGGAGCGTCCCACTTTGCAGTTGCGCCTGGCTACCGGCGAGCCACAGCGCCGTGTCCACCACGTGCAGATAGTCATCCAGCAACGTAAAGCGCAAATCGTTTGGCCCAATGCTGTCGGTGCGGTGTTTATCCATGCGCAGCGAAGCGAAGCTGCCGGACTGCGCCTTTAATTGCTGGTAAAGCGGGGCGAAACGGCGGTTGAAACCGACCATCAGCGTCAGGTTTTTACGCGCCGCCAGCTCAATCAGCCGTTCGGCGTCCTGTACATTTTCAGCGAGCGGTTTATCCACACAGACGTGGACGCCTGCATTAAGGAGCTCACTCACGACCTGATAATGGGTTGCCGTTGAGGTGTGAACAAACACCGCATCGCACTCGCGGGCCAGATCCAAAAGAGAGTTTGCATACGGCATGCGCCAGGTTTCGCAGATACGTTCTGCCTTTTCCCGGCTGGGTGACCATGCCCCTTGCAGGGTCCAGTCCGTCGCCGCGCCTAATACCGGAAGCCAGGCCTTTTGCGCGATGCCGCCCAGCCCCACCACGCCTACACGTAATTTTTTCACTATTAATCTCCCAGATGAGCCAGCAAGGCATCCAGACGCTGTTTCAGTCCTGCGACCTCGTCTTCCAGCGCCGCCACGCGGGCAACCAAATCGTCGTCACCCACAGTGATATCGGGGGTAATCGATTTATCTGAAATATCAATTTCACCACTGAAGAGATGCATATAGCGGCTTTCACGTTTACCCGGCTCGCGTGCCAGACGCACCACGTAAGGGCCGTCTTCACGTGAAGCCAGCCCTTCCAGAACCTGTTCAACTTCCTGCATATCCGCGAACTCATGCATACGGGAGGCTCGCGTGCGCAATTCACCCGGCGTTTGCGCCCCGCGCAGCAGCAGCGTGGTGATGACCGCAACTTCTGCACTGCTCAGCTTCAGGTCGCCAAATTCGGAGTTACAAAAGCGCTGTTCGTATTTGGTCACGCGATTACCAAAACCGCTGACGGTGCGCAGATAATGGCGTTTTACCAGCGCATCCAGCACGTCCTGAACCTCATGCTCGCTGAGGTTCATGACCGGCTCGCGGTTCGTCTTCTGGTTGCAGGCCATGGTCACGGCATTGACGGAGAGCGGATACTGCTCCGGGGTGGTGACCTGTTTTTCGAGCAAGCACCCAATCACGCGCGCTTCTGTAGCGTTTAGCTGATACTTCATCTTTTCTCCTTAACGACCTGCAGTCCAGTCCCGGGTGGTTAATGCCGTCAGAACGTGGTCGCGCCACTCTCCGTCTATCAGCAGATAGTCTTTGGCATAGCCTTCTTTCTCGAACCCTAACCGCGCCAGCAAATTCCCGCTGCGCTGATTATGCGGCATGTAGTTCGCCATAATGCGATGGATATGTTGCGTGCGTTGCATATAGCGGATAGCCACCGTCAGCGCCTCGTACATCAGCCCCTGCCCCTGCCATTTCTGGCCAATGGAGTAGCCAAGGTAACAGGCGTGGAACGATCCCCGCACCACGTTTGAAAAATTGGCGATCCCGATAATCTCTTTCTCTTCAGGATCCAGCAGGGCGAAATAAAACGCGCTGCCCTGCTTGTGAAATTCCGTGATCATGCTGAGGCGCGCCTGCCAGCCGGAAGGGTAACAATGACTCTCATCCCGAACGGGTTCCCAGGGTTTTAAAAACTGGCGATTCTCGGCGTAATAATCCGCCAGACGCCAGGCATCACGCTCATGCACCAGACGAACGACCAGCCTGTCCGTTGTCAGACGCACTTTTGGCACATTACTGCGATAGCCAAACATCGATACCACTCCTTCCCGTCACTTCTGCTTACCCATTAGCTTTACTATACCTGCGCCGCTGCCGTCTGTGAAAACAGTGACATACCATTTTGCCTCCTTTTCCTCTTTTTCGATGAGAACTCTCTATCAAAGCGCGCTTTTGATAAAAAAATATTGTCACGCCCAGGGGTGGGCAAAAACTCAGCGACACCGCAGAATGTTAGCGTGCTCACCATCTTATTTTCCCTGGAGGGAAAATGTCCCGCGTATCACAGGCCAGGAGCCTGGGTAAATATTTCCTGCTGGTCGATAACATGCTCGTCGTGCTCGGCTTTTTTGTCGTATTCCCCCTCATCTCAATTCGCTTCGTCGATCAAATGGGCTGGGCAGCGCTGATGGTCGGCATCGCGCTGGGGTTACGCCAGTTTGTGCAGCAAGGTCTCGGCGTCTTTGGCGGTGCCATCGCTGACCGTTTTGGCGCTAAACCAATGATCGTGACCGGCATGCTGCTCCGCGCGGCAGGTTTTGCCACGATGGCCATCGCCCACGAGCCTTGGCTGCTCTGGTTCTCCTGCTTTCTCTCCGGTATCGGGGGGACCCTGTTCGATCCGCCGCGCACCGCGTTGGTGGTGAAGCTCATTCGTCCGCAGCACCGCGGCCGTTTTTTCTCAATTCTGATGATGCAGGACAGTGCCGGGGCAGTTGTCGGCGCACTGCTGGGAAGCTGGCTGCTGCAGTATGACTTCCGTCTGGTCTGCGCGGCGGGCGCGGTGCTCTTTGTTCTGTGCGCGCTGTTTAATGGCCTGTTCCTGCCAGCGTGGAAGCTGTCGACGGTCAAAGCGCCGGTCCGGGAAGGGCTGGGACGCGTCCTGCATGACAAGCGCTTTGTCACCTATGTGTTGACCCTGACGGGGTATTACATGCTTGCCGTGCAGGTGATGCTGATGCTGCCGATCATGGTGAACGACATTGCGGGCACCCCTGCTGCCGTTAAATGGATGTACGCCATTGAAGCCGCGCTTTCCCTAACGCTGCTCTATCCGATTGCCCGCTGGAGCGAACGACGTTTTCGTCTGGAACATCGCCTGATGGCCGGGCTGTTCCTGATGACGCTGAGCATGATGCCTATTGGCCTGGTGAACTCGCTTCAGCAGTTGTTTACGCTGATTTGCACGTTCTATATTGGCTCCATCATCGCCGAACCTGCCCGTGAAACGCTGAGCGCCTCGCTCGCGGATGCGCGCGCACGCGGCAGCTATATGGGGTTCAGCCGCCTGGGACTGGCCCTTGGCGGCGCGTTGGGATACACCGGCGGCGGCTGGCTGTTTGATGCCGGCAAAGCGTTACAGCAACCCGAACTCCCCTGGATGATGCTCGGCGTGGTGGGCTTTATGACGCTCCTTGCCCTGTGGTGGCAGTTCAGCCAGAAACGCAGCGCGAGCGGCATGCTCGAACCCGGCGCGTAGCCTTTCCCTCGGGCGGGAGCCCTTCCCGCCCCATTTCTCAGTTTTTTCTGCTGGTTTCTGCCATTTCACACTGACATACTGGCGTAACAGGACAGAAGCGCCGATTTTTCGTTGAGGAACACTATGAAGAAGATTGTCTTTGCTGCTGCATTCATTGTCAGCGGTCTGCTGGTTGGCTGTAACCAGCTCACGCAATATACCGTCAGTGAACAGGAAATTAATCAGGCGCTGGAAAAACATAATAATTTTTCTAAAGACATTGGCGTGCCGGGGCTTGCGGACGCGCATATCGTGCTCTCGAATCTGACCAGTCAGATCGGACGTGAAGAGCCAAACAAAGTCACCCTGTCAGGAGATGCGGACCTCGACATGTCATCCCTTTTTGGCAATCAGAAAGCCAACATCAAGCTCAAGCTGAAGGCACTGCCCGTTTTCAACAAGGAGAAAGGGGCGATTTTCCTGCAGGAGATGGAAGTCGTCGATGCGAAGGTTTCCCCGGACAAGATGGCGCCGGTTCTGCAAACCCTGATGCCTTATCTGAACCAGTCACTACGTAATTATTTTAACCAGCAGCCCGCGTACGTCTTAAGTGAAGACAAAAGCAAAGGGGAAGCCCTGGCGAAAAAATATGCTAAAGGCATAGAGGTGAAACCGGGAGAGATTATTATTCCTTTCACCGATTAACCTGAAGGGGCGCCGCGGCGCCCTTTTTTTTACGGAAAAGTGTGCAAAGGAAAACGTTTCCGCTTATGATTTGTGTCCGGCAAAAACAGCCATCCTTATGACTGATCCCTGACAAGCCGGAGCTTCCATGACTGCACAACCCCAGGTTCTTAAAATCCGCCGCCCTGACGACTGGCATATCCATCTGCGTGATGGCGATATGCTGAAAACTGTCGTGCCTTATACCAGCGAAATTTATGGCCGCTCGATTGTCATGCCTAACCTGGTGCCACCAGTCACCACCGTTGATGCGGCGATGGCCTACCGCCAGCGCATCCTTGATGCAGTTCCCGCGGGACATGATTTTACCCCGCTGATGACCTGCTATCTGACCGATTCCCTGGATCCGAACGAAGTGGAGCGCGGGTTCAACGAAGGCGTATTTACGGCGGCGAAACTCTACCCGGCGAATGCCACCACCAACTCCAGCCACGGGGTCACCAGTATTGATGCCATCATGCCGGTTCTGGAACGCATGCAGAAACTGGGCATGCCGCTGCTGGTTCATGGGGAAGTCACGCATGCCGAGATTGACATCTTCGACCGTGAAGCCCTTTTTATTGAGGCCGTCATGGAGCCTCTGCGCCAGCGCCTGCCGGCGCTGAAAGTGGTCTTCGAGCATATCACCACCAAAGACGCAGCAGAGTACGTGCGTGACGGCAACGAACTTATCGCCGCGACCATTACGCCACAGCACCTGATGTTTAACCGCAACCACATGCTGGTCGGCGGAGTGCGCCCTCACCTGTACTGCCTGCCTATTCTTAAGCGCAATATCCACCAGCAGGCGCTGCGTGAGCTGGTGGCCAGCGGGTTCTCCCGTGCGTTCCTGGGCACCGATTCCGCCCCTCACGCCCGCCATCGTAAAGAGGCAAGCTGCGGTTGCGCAGGCTGTTTCAACGCCCCAACTGCGCTTGCCAGCTACGCGACCGTGTTTGAAGAGATGAACGCGCTGGAGCATTTCGAAGCGTTCTGCTCTCTCAACGGCCCGCGTTTCTATGGCCTGCCGGTGAACGAGACCTTCATCGAACTGGAGCGTAAGACAAGCCACGTTGAGGAGTCCATCGCGCTGACGGATGACACGCTGATCCCATTCCTGGCGGGTGAAACCGTAAACTGGACGGTAAAACGTTAAAAAATCAATGCCCCTTGTTGTCAAACCGAGAATATACCTGTATAAATAAACAGTATATTACACAGGGGGCCTTTATGCGTATTGAAGTCACCATAGCCAAAACGACTATTCTGCCTGCCGGCGCGCTTGATGCACTGGCAGGCGAATTGTCCCGTCGTATTAATAATACCTTTCCTGACAACGCGGGTGCCGTAACGGTGCGTTACGCCTCAGCGAACAACCTCTCCGTCATTGGCGGCGCGAAAGAAGATAAAGATCGCATCAGCGAAATCCTGCAGGAAACGTGGGAAAGCGCCGACGACTGGTTCATCACAGATTAACACTGCTCCCTCATTGTGTTTTTTTGCCGGGTCGCCCCGGCTTTTTTTCGTCTGAACATTCTGGAAGTTCAAATTAATTCGGTATCTTCGTTAAAAATCGTGAACGAGATGGTGTTTTATTGTTCGAACAATCCTAAAAAGCAGAAAAATGTGTTGCCACCTGTTTATTTTTCCCGTTGGAACCCTTATTACTTGGTATACTGAAGATGCTTTCAGAAAAACATGCATTGAACCTCAGAGCCGTTGTCTTCTAACACGCATTAAGGGGGTTATAATGGAAAAGAATAGTGAAGTCATCCAGACCCACCCACTTGTTGGCTGGGATATCAGTACCGTAGATAGCTACGATGCGCTGATGCTGCGTTTGCACTACCAGACCCCGAATCAACTCAACCGTGAAGAAGCGGAAGTTGGACAGACGCTGTGGCTAACAACAGACGTCGCTCGTCAGTTTATTTCTATTCTGGAGGCAGGTATTGCCAAAATAGAATCTGGCGACTATCAGGAAAATGAGTATAAACGGCACTAACCGTATGCCCACTTTTCACTCAACAGGCACCCTCGCGGTGCCTTATTTATTTCTCCCTTGTCTAACCCCGCGTTGTTAATTACTCTGCTAACAAAACATCAGTTTACGAGAAAGATATGAGATACGACCTAATCATTATTGGTAGCGGCTCCGTAGGTTCGGCCGCCGGTTATTACGCGACGCAGGCGGGTCTGAACGTTCTGATGATTGATGCCCATCTTCCGCCTCATGCGGAGGGTAGCCATCATGGAGACACCCGCCTCATGCGCCATGCCTACGGTGAAGGCGAACGCTATGTTCCTCTGGTGCTCCGCGCCCAGACGCTATGGGATGAACTGGCGAAACAGACCGAAGATCGCATTTTCGAGCGTACCGGGGTTATCAATCTTGGTCCGGCCCGTTCGGAATTTCTCGCTAATGTCGAACGCAGCGCGAAAGCCTTTAATCTTGACGTTGAGAAACTCGACGCCGCGGGCGTTACGGCGCGCTGGCCTGAAATTACCGTCCCGGACGATTACATTGGTCTCTTTGAAGCCAATTCCGGAGTATTGCATTGCGAAACCGCGATCAAAACCTGGATCGATCTTGCCGCGAAAGCGGGCTGTGCGCAGCTGTTTAACTGCCCGGTGGACGCCATCACCCATGACGCTGACGGCGTCACCGTGAAGACCCTCGACGGCGAATATTCCGCGTCCCGCCTGCTGGTCAGCGCGGGAACCTGGGTCACCCGTCTGATGCCAGACCTGCCCATTCAGCCGGTGCGTAAGGTCTTCTCCTGGTTCCAGTCAGATGGTCGTTTCAGCGCGCAGAATAAATTCCCGGCCTTTACCGGTGAACTGCCGAATGGCGACCAGTTCTACGGTTTCCCTTCCGAGAAAGACGCGCTGAAAATCGGTAAACACAACGGAGGCCAGGCGATCGCCTCCCCTGAAGAGCGCAAACCCTTCGGCGCCTTCCCGCAGGATGGTTCAGAAGCCTTCTCATTCCTGCGTAACATCCTTCCCGGTATCGGCGGCTTGCTGTATGGCGCAGCCTGTACCTATGACAACACGCCGGATGAAGACTTTATCATTGATACGTTGCCAGGCCATGACAACACCCTGCTTATCACCGGGCTGAGCGGTCACGGATTTAAGTTTGCCTCCGTGTTGGGGGAAATTGCCGCGCAGTTTGCCCAGGGTATCACGCCGCAGTTTGATCTGACGCCCTTCTCACTCTCGCGTTTTAACGGATAATCCCTCGCGGGCTTCGGGCTTCCCGGAGCCCGTTTCATTCACACTGTATTGCGGAGCGATATGCGCAGGATTGTTAACTTCCTCATCAATAATATTCGCGAGCATTTTATGCTCTACCTCTTATTGTGGGCGCTGCTGGCTATTATCGATTTCGTGTACATTGTATTTTATTGAAAGCCCGCACTGACAGTAATTGACATTAATTTATCTTTTTTGAAATTCACTATTTCTACTTGCACGAAGCAATTGAATTAACTTTAGCGTTTCTTTTCAAAATTGCTGAAATAAGAAAAATAAAAATCAATATATCATTTTTTCAGTTGCAATATTTTGCCGCCCCGTTCATTTTTACTCTTCGGTTAATTTGAAAATGGACATTCTGATGCAATTGCGTAACTCCTCCCGACGCTACGGAATAATATCCATAGCTTTGCACTGGATATTTGCTCTTGCCGTCTACGGTATGTTTGGTCTTGGCCTCTGGATGGTCACGCTCAGCTATTACGATGGCTGGTATCACCAGGCACCGGAGTTACATAAAAGCATTGGCGTTCTGCTGATGTTGGGGCTGGTGTTTCGCGTGATCTGGCGACATATTTCCCCGCCGCCCGCGCCGCCGAAAAGCCACGGTAAAATGACCCGCGTAAGTGCCGTCGCGGCACATATTGCGCTCTACGCGCTGCTCTTCGCCATCCTGATTAGCGGCTACCTGATCTCGACAGCGGACGGTAAGCCGATTAGCGTCTTTGGTCTTTTTGACGTTCCGGCAACGATCAGCGATGCCGGATCTCAGGCAGACACGGCTGGGGTCGTTCATCTCTGGCTTGCCTGGAGCGTTGTGATCCTGTCTGTACTGCACGGGCTTGCCGCCCTCAAACACCACTTTATTGATAAAGACGATACGCTCAAGCGCATGCTTGGCCGCTCGTCTGTTGACTCTGGAGCATAAAATGAAAAAACACCTGCTGGGTATCGCACTGGGTTCTCTGTTATTGACCGCCGGTTCCGCCGTGGCGGCTGATTATAAAATTGATAAAGAGGGCCAGCATGCTTTCGTCAATTTCCGTATTCAGCATCTGGGATATAGCTGGCTGTACGGTACTTTTAAAGATTTTGACGGCACGTTCACGTTTGACGATAAAAACCCCGCCGCCGATAAAGTCAATGTGACGATTAATACCAACAGCGTCGACACGAATCATGCAGAGCGTGATAAACATTTGCGCAGTGCCGATTTCCTGAATGTCTCTAAATTCCCGCAGGCGACCTTTACATCGACGCAAGTAAAGAAAGCGGGCGATAAGCTGGATATTACCGGCAACCTGACGCTCAATGGCGTCACGAAACCTGTCACCCTTGAAGCAAAATTACTGGGTCAGGGAGACGATCCGTGGGGCGGTAAACGTGCGGGCTTTGAAGCGGCGGGAAAAATTCACCTGAAAGATTTTAATATCACAACGGATTTGGGCCCGGCCTCTCAGGACGTGGAGCTGATTATTTCCGTTGAAGGGGTTCAGCAGAAGTAGTGATAAATACGCCCGGCAGGTTTTTACGCAGCCGGGCGTTATCATTATTCCGGGTCTGGGATCCCCAGTTTGGTATTCAGACGGCCACGGGACTTATTGAAAATCTTATTGCCGTTTTCACGACCTGCGCGACGACGGCGCTGCTCTTCTTCCGGCAGCATGCTCTCTTCACTGCACAATTCGCTACAGCAGCCGTTAAACTTCTCGGCGCAGGCCGGGCACTGGATGAACAGCAGATGACATCCGTCGTTTTTGCAGTTGGTATGGGTATCGCACGGCGCGCCGCACTGATGGCAATGGGCAATCACGTCCTCAGAAATACGTTCCCCCATACGTTCGTCAAAGACAAAGTTTTTGCCGATAAAACGTACCGGTAAACCCTGCTCACGGGCGCGGCGGGCGTACTCGATAATGCCGCCTTCAATGTGCCAGACCTTATTGAAGCCGTTGTGCTTCATCCATGCGCTGGCTTTCTCACAGCGGATACCGCCGGTGCAGTACATCACGATCTTTTTATCTTTATGTTCCTGCATCATCTCAACCGCTTTGGGCAGTTGCTCGCGGAAGGTATCGGCCGGGATTTCCATGGCGTTCTCGAAATGCCCCACTTCATACTCATAGTGGTTACGCATATCAATGAATACGGCATCCGGATCGTCCAGCATCGCATTCACTTCTGCAGCCTTCAGATATTCACCGACATCAGCCGGGTTAAACTCAGGATCGTCAATGCCATCCGCCACGATGCGTTCACGCACTTTCATACGCAGCACCCAGAAGGATTTCCCGTCATCGTCCAGCGCAATATTCAGGCGTAAGCCGTCAAGGGCCGGATCAAATTGATAAAGACACTCGCGGAAAGCGCTCACTTTGCTTTCCGGTACGCTAATCTGCGCGTTGATACCTTCGCGGGCAAGATAGACGCGTCCGAAGACGTTCAGCGCCGTGAATGCCTGATAAAGCGCATCGCGGGTCGCCTGCGGATCGTTGATCGTGAAGTATTTGTAGAAGGAGATGGTCGTGCGCGGTTCGGTTTCAGCCAACATACGCGCTTTTAACATCTCATTCGATACGCGGTTGTGTAACACTGGCATGGTGTACAGTCCTGGGTTCGTCAGAGAGAATGAAAAATCGGTCGGCATGATATAGCAAACAAAACCAATTTACATCCACACAATTTACGCTACATTTCACACTCCCTGATTAATCAGGGTTAACAATTGCTGTATTCGTGCACGTTTCGAAAGCAGATATTTTGGCTACGTCTCAAAAAATGAGACACTAGCGGAACAGGACGTTTAAACACAGGAAAGACATGACCCAGTTACCAAAATTTACTGCCGCCCTTTTGCATCCCCGCTATTGGTTGACCTGGCTTGGCATCGGCTTTTTATGGCTACTGGTACAGCTTCCCTACCCTGTTATTTTCCGGTTGGGTAACGCTCTGGGCCGTCTCGCACAAAAGGTGATGAAGCGCCGCGCCAGGATTGCGTACCGCAACCTTGAGCTGTGCTTCCCGCAGATGAGTGAGTCAGAGCGTCACCAGCTGGTCACGAAGAATTTCGAATCCGTCGGGATGGGGCTGATGGAAACCGGTATGGCGTGGTTCTGGCCGGATAAACGCATGGCTCGCTGGAGCGAAGTGACGGGAACCGGCATGGAGCCTGTGCATACGCTTCAGTCCAGCCAGACGGGCGTTCTGCTGATCGGCGTCCATTTTTTGACGCTGGAGATCGGCGCGCGAATGTTTGGCATGCAGGCACCCGGCATTGGCGTTTATCGCCCTAACGATAACCCGGTCATCGATTTAATCCAGACCAACGGGCGCATGCGCTCCAATAAAAGCATGATTGACCGTAAGGATCTGAAGGGCATGATCCGCGCGCTGAAATCCGGTGAAGTGGTCTGGTATGCCCCCGACCACGACTATGGTCCGCAATCCAGCGTATTTGTTCCCTTCTTCGCCGTTGAAGAGGCCGCTACAACGACCGGCACCTGGATGCTGGCGCGCATGTCCAAAGCCGCCATCGTCCCCTTTGTTCCCCGCCGCAAGCCGGACGGCTCAGGCTACGAGCTGATAATGCTGGAGCCAGAACTTGCACCGCCGCTGGATGACGCCGAGACAACAGCCCGCTGGATGAACGGCATTGTCGAGAAGTGCATCCTCCTCGCGCCGGAGCAGTATATGTGGCTGCACCGCCGCTTTAAAACGCGGCCAAAAGGGACACCGTCCCGCTATTAATTCATCATGCGGCTCTCTGGGCCGCCTGCTGTTTTAGCTTTAAAAGC
The DNA here is from genome assembly GCF_001030225.1 of Enterobacter sp. BIDMC92. Taxonomy (NCBI): domain Bacteria; kingdom Pseudomonadati; phylum Pseudomonadota; class Gammaproteobacteria; order Enterobacterales; family Enterobacteriaceae; genus Enterobacter; species Enterobacter sp. BIDMC92. The sequence continues at coordinate 1,801,518 of NZ_KQ087598.1, read as the reverse complement.
TCACCTTCATTGCGGCAATCATAACTCAGGCGCATAATTAGCAGGCTTATTACTTTATGCCTCAGGTGCTCTGCACCTCACTATGCGGATTGTTATGTCACCCTCAGATGCCCCCATAAACTGGAAACGTAACCTCGCGGTTGCGTGGCTTGGCTGTTTTCTCACTGGCGCGGCGTTTAGCCTGGTCATGCCTTTCCTCCCGCTCTACGTCGAACAGCTGGGCGTGACGGGTCACAGTGCGCTGAATATGTGGTCTGGCCTGGTGTTCAGCATCACGTTTCTCTTTTCCGCTATTGCCTCGCCCTTTTGGGGCGGCCTTGCTGACCGCAAGGGCCGAAAAATTATGCTGCTCCGTTCAGCGCTGGGGATGGCGATAATCATGGCGCTGATGGGCATGGCGCAAAACGTCTGGCAGTTCCTGATCCTGCGCGCATTGCTGGGTTTGCTGGGCGGATTTATTCCTAACGCGAATGCTCTCATCGCCACGCAAATTCCTCGCCATAAGAGCGGCTGGGCACTGGGAACGCTCTCAACCGGCGGCGTGAGTGGTGCCCTGCTGGGGCCTCTTGCCGGTGGGTTACTGGCCGATAGCTACGGCCTGCGACCGGTGTTCTTTATCACCGCCAGCGTGCTGTTCCTGTGCTTTGTTGTCACCCTGCTCTGTATCCGTGAAAATTTCACACCCGTCGCCAAAAAAGAGATGCTTCACGCCAGAGACGTGCTGGCCTCGCTTAAAAACCCCAGACTGGTGCTGAGCCTGTTCGTAACGACCCTGATTATTCAGGTGGCAACCGGTTCAATTGCCCCGATTCTGACGCTGTACGTCCGCGATCTCGCGGGTAACGTCAGTAACATCGCCTTTATCAGTGGACTGATTGCCTCCGTGCCCGGCGTGGCAGCGCTGCTTAGCGCCCCGCGGTTAGGGAAACTCGGGGACCGCGTCGGTCCGGAGAAAATCCTGATCTGTGCGCTGGTGATTTCCGTGCTGCTGCTTATCCCCATGTCGTTGGTGCAATCCCCCTGGCAGCTGGGCGTGCTGCGCTTTTTGCTGGGTGCCGCCGACGGGGCGTTGCTGCCTGCCGTCCAGACCCTGCTGGTCTACAACTCCACAAACCAGATTGCCGGGCGGATATTCAGCTATAACCAGTCCTTCCGCGACATCGGTAATGTCACCGGACCGCTTCTCGGGGCAGGGATCTCCGCCAGCTTCGGTTTTCGCGCCGTCTTTATCGTCACGGCAGGCGTGGTGCTGTTTAATGCGATCTATTCATGGTTCAGTTTATCCCGTGCGTTACGGCCCCCGACGGAATAAGACGAACGCCTTCAATATACAGATCAAAAGCTAAAGATGCTTTTGAGAAAGAATTGTTTGATATCCTACATGATGCAGTGAAAAACAGCACCTATATCAGGAACGAGATCAATAGAGTTTATTCTTAAAACAGACCAATAAAAGATTTCATTATTCGTAAAAAGAAATAAAGCCCCTTATGGGGCTTCTTTTTACAATTAATTTCTTTTGTTCTGAAACTTACTGAGGGTTAAGCGTATGAGCAGGAATAGTACCGTAGCGTAGATGAGTACCATAACGATTAAGGCTATGAATCTTACTGGATCTGCATCAGCTTCATATGACCCGCTCAGGCCGGAACCGAAAGTACTATAGGCGGTATCCATCGCCCATTGCGTTATGCCGTTCAGGGGCTTACCAAAGCTTGATAGCCACCATGAAAAGATGATGCAGATACTATATAAGGCTGCATTCTTAACGAATCCTACAGTTTGCATAGTTGCTACCTCCTTGCACGTCCACCCAGCCATACGCCATTAATCCAGTTCTGGAACCTGGTACTTTAACCTTTTTAGTACGTAGCAACTGACTACGTACAGTATAGAAATCAGGGCGATTGACGAATGTTATGCATCCCTCTGATACACCCGTTCCATCTGGCCGTAATAGATGCAAACGGAAACTACCACGCGATACGTCATCCTCATTATTTGCATACTGTATTCCCTGCTGTGTGCATAGAGAAAGTCTACCATACGAGAGAAATACAAACAGCATCGTAGGATTAATTTGGAAATTATTTTCTGAATGTAGTACTGAAAAAGCACTCGTTCTGTAACGGAACAAGTTATAGGCCATTGTAAATATATCTACTATTGATCGGCAATTTAATACATATCATTCCGTTACTCTGACAAGAGGTAAAATAATTATCTATGTATTTAAATCGCTTCTGTCAGGTAGGTAAACCACTTCTGAAGTCGGAACATTCAGGCTTTTGGAGCACTTCTCTGATGCCTGATGCTGGGGTAATCGTCAATCTAAGCCAAAAGCATCAACCTGTTCCTTGCGGGTTATCCTACTATAGACATACGCTTTGACAATCTTCCTGCCCCAACCTATACATTTGTTAACATTAACCGACGAGGCACTGATTATGGCCCCTAAAGAATATGTTTTTTATAGCACACTGGAAGAAGCTATTGATGCCGCTCGCGAAGAGTTCCTCGCCGACAATCCCGGCGTTGAGGAAGAAGATGCTGACGTGCAACAACTTAATATCCAAAAATACGTTCTGCAGGATGGGGATATTATGTGGCAGGCCGAATTTTTTGCCGATGAAGGTGAAGAAGGGGAATGTTTGCCGGTCCTGAGCGGTGAAGGTGCGCAGGCCGTCTTTGATGGCGACTACGATGAAATCGAGTTACGGCAGGAATGGCTGGAAGAAAACACCCTGCATGAATGGGATGAGGGCGAATTTCAACTCGAACCGCCGCTGGATACGGAAGAAGGACAAACCGCGGCTGACGAATGGGACGAGCGTTAATTTACACTACTCGTAAGGGCCGTGGCTGGCATCGATGGGCAGCAACAGCGTGTCGAAAATCAGCGAAAACGGCAGATCGAGTACGGTGAGGTAGCGCCATGCGGAATCACGGAGATCCCATTTAACGCCCGAGTAATACTGATTGCCGTGACCTTGCCCTGGGATGGTGCGGCTGATGATACTGCCGCAGCCACTAAGCAGGCATGCCATCATGACGACGATGATGATTCTCATGGGTGACCTCTAAAAAAATACCGGCGATTAAGCCGGTATTTTATCTGGCGGGCGACGCTTCGCTTACTCGCCCTGGTTAACAACTTACTTCGCCTTCAACGCCAGCGGGTTCAGTTTCAGTTCTTTATAGTAGTTTACCCACGAAGAGTATCTCTCCGGAGCAGACCACACCCGATAGTGAAGACGCGCCATCGTGACCGGGTCGCTCAACAGCACCAGACGACGGTCGCGGTTGAGTTTTTCCGGGGTCTCGTTCAGCGCTTGCTCAACGTGACGATCGCGGGCAATCTCCAGCACCTGGCTGGCGCGGTGACGCGCGGTCGCCATTGCCGTGGCCAGGGCGTTGAATGACGGGTTAAACACAGCGTGCATGAAGCCGTCATCCAGTGAGCGGTTGCGGTTCTGCTCCAGATAGGTGTCGGTATCCACCAGCACCTGCGGCGGGGAATACTCTTCCGGGATCAGGAACAGTTTCCAGCGTTTAGTACGCAGCCCCACCGTTGCACGGCTGGAGATGACGGACACAAACGGCGACAGGATCAGCGAGAAGACGATCGGCGCCAGCCAGAACAGGAAGCGCAGATCCAGCCAGGCCATCCCGGCCGCCCATACCAGCCCCAGCAGCAGCTGAGAGCCGTGACGCATAAAGGCTTCACTCCACGGCGTGGAGTCGTCATCACGCTGCGGTGAATTCCAGACCACTTCCCAGCCCAGGAACGCGCTGACCACAAATACGGTGTGGAACAGCATACGCACCGGTGCCAGCAGCACGGAGAAAAGCACTTCCAGCAGCAGTGAAAGGGTCACGCGGAAGAAACCGCCGTACTCTTTCGAGCCTTTGCACCAGATCAGAATGATACTGAGCAGCTTAGGCAGGAACAGCAGCACCATGGTGGAGGCAAACAGCGCAATCGCCAGCTCCGGACGCCACTGCGGCCACACCGGGAATAGCTGGCGCGGTTGCAGGAAGTATTGCGGCTCCGTCAGGGCATGAACGACCTGCAGCGCAGTCGACAGCGCAAGGAACATGAACCACAGCGGTGCAGAGAGATAAGACATCACGCCCGTCAGGAACACCGCACGGTGAACCGGGTGCATCCCTTTAACCAGGAACAGACGGAAGTTCATCAGGTTACCATGACACCAGCGGCGGTCACGCTTGAGCTCGTCCAGTAGGTTCGGCGGCAGCTCTTCGTAGGATCCCGGCAGGTCGTAAGCAATCCAGACGCCCCAGCCAGCACGACGCATCAGCGCCGCTTCCACGAAGTCGTGCGACAGAATAGAGCCGGCAAACGACCCCTCACCCGGCAACGGCGCCAGCGCACAGTGTTCGATGAACGGCTTCACGCGGATAATGGCGTTGTGACCCCAGTAGTGGGATTCACCCAGTTGCCAGAAGTGCAGACCCGCCGTGAACAGCGGCCCGTAAACACGCGTCGCAAACTGCTGACAGCGCGCATACAGCGTGTCCATACCGGAGGCTTTTGGCGAAGACTGAATGATACCCGCGTTCGGGTTGGCTTCCATCAGACGCACCAGCCCGCTCAGGCAGTCACCGCTCATGACGGAGTCCGCATCCAGCACCACCATGTAGCTGTACTGGTTACCCCAGCGGCGGCAGAAGTCATCGATGTTACCGCTTTTACGCTTCACACGACGACGGCGACGACGGTAGAAGATTTGACCTTCGCCCTGCACTTCCGCAATCAGCTCCATCCACGCTTTTTGTTCTGCCACGCAGATATCCGGGTTGTAGCTGTCGCTCAGGATGTAAACGTCGAAATGCTCCGCGTTGCCGGTCGCCTTTACGGACTCCCAGGTTGCACGCAGGCCCGCAAACACGCGGTCAACGTCTTCGTTACAAATAGGCATAATCAGCGCAGTACGGTGCTCAGGATTGAGGGGTTCATCCCCGACCGTTGACGCCGAAATGCTGTATTTGTCACGCCCCATCAGCAGCTGCAGGAAGCCCATCAGCGCGGTCCAGAAACCGGCCGAGACCCAGCAGAAGAGGACAGCGAACAGCAGGAGGATGCCGCTCTGCAGGATGTACGGCAGCAGCTGCATGAAGGAGACCCAGAGATCCTGGCCCATCATGTCCGTCGGGTTGATAAACGCCCAGCCCTGGTAAGGCAGGATGGTTTTCATATACCAGGTCGCGACGACCGTCTGTGCCAGCGTCAGCAGCAGCAGGATATAGCGACGGATAGTCCCCACGGTACGCCATTTCTGTTCGGACGCCTGCTCTTCTTTCGTCAGGCGTGACAGATAGCGCGGCGTGACATCACGCCCGCGCAGGCGATCCCAGAAGCGGCCAACCGGGTTGGTGCGCCAGGGATCAGGGAACATCGAGGAACGGGTCGCCTTCGGCATTGCCTGAAGCTGATCGCGTCCTTCGTCGTCTTTAATCAACTGCCCTTCTGCCAGCGAGTCTGGCCATGCCTGCTCCAGACGCGCCTTTACTGACCCCAGCGGCGTATCATCATCACGGGAAAACTGACGATGTTCACCATCCAGCGCGGCGTGAACCGCGCGAATGTTGCTCTCAGGCAGTGCCGCTTTCTCAATATCCGTCAGCGGCATGGCATCAATATATTCAGATGTATTATTCATTGGCAGGTAGCTGATAGCTCCAGGTTTCACTCAGCGGCTGATCGTTACTGACCAGCGCAGCACGCATTTCAGTGGTCTGTTTCGGATCTTTCACTTTCACGCGCAGGGTCAGACGCCAGCCTTTCGTTACCGGGTTGTAACGCACGGTATTCTCAACGATTTCACCGTTATCACCGATGCTGGCCTGAGCGGCAACGGCGGTATCCGGCGACAGTTTCTTCATATCCTGGCCTGTGAAGTCCACGACGAAGGCCACGGTACCGTCAGGTTGGCGGATAAGATTAGACTGCTTCACATCACCCGTTGAACGGCGAGTCTGCATCACATACGCGTTATCCGGCGCATGCAGCTTATCTTCGTCGCGGCTGAAGGTGATGGTGTACTTGAAGTTCATCTCTTTACCGGCTTCCGGCAGTTGATCCGGCGTCCAGTAAGCCACGATGTTATCGTTGGTTTCGTCGTTGGTTGGAATCTCAACCAGCTCAACCTTACCTTTACCCCAGTCACCGTTTGGCGTGACCCAGGCGCTTGGACGTTGATCGTAGCGATCGTCCAAATCTTCAAAGCGGGAGAACTGACGACCACGCTGCAGCAGGCCAAAACCTTGCGGGTTTTCCATAGCAAAGCTGCTCACCGCCAGATGTTTCGGGTTGTTCAGCGGACGCCAAATCCACTCACCGTTACCGGCATGAATAGACAGACCGTTGGAGTCGTGCAGTTCCGGGCGGAAGTTGGTTGCCGGCGACGGCTGGTTCGGTCCAAACAGGAACATACTGGTCAGCGGCGCAACGCCCAGTTTGCCCACTTTATCACGCAGGTAAACTTTAGACTGAACGTCAACCACCGTGTCACGGCCCGGCATAATCACAAAGCGATAAGCACCGGTTGCACGTGGGGAATCCAGCAGCGCATAAATGGTCAGACGTTTGTCCGTTGGTTTTGGACGTTCAATCCAGAACTCACGGAAACGCGGGAATTCTTCACCTGATGGCAGCGCAGTATCAATGGCCAGGCCACGCGCAGAAAGCCCGTACACCTGCCCCGCGCCAATCACGCGGAAATAGCTGGCGCCAAGCATGCTGACGATTTCGTCGTTTTTATCTTTGCTGTTGATCGGGTAAAGCACCTTGAAGCCTGCGAAGCCCAGGTCTTTCACCGTATCTTTGTCGTGTTGCACATTGCCAAAATTGAAGTAATCCGGGCTGTATTTGATCTTACGTACCGCTGTCGCCGTCACTTCATTGATGGCAACAGGCGTGTCGAAATACATACCCTGATGATAAAATTCAAGCTTGAACGGGGTTTTAATATTGCTCCAGTACGCTTTGTCGTGATTGAACTGGATCTGCTGATAGTCCGCATACTTCATGTCGCGGAAAACGGAGGGCAAGTTACTTTTCGGCGCTTCGTAGCTCTTGCCTGCCATCGATTTTGCCTGTTTTGCGACATCGTCGATGTTAAAGGCCAGTGCCGATGAGGTATACAGTGATAACACCACTGCAGCACCTAACCAACGCATTTTCATCATCTGTGGTTTATGTTTCATAATAAGTAAGCACTTCCCCCTTTGTGTGCTTATATCGATCCGATCCATTTTAATGGAAACTCAGGCAATCCGACAACATTATCACTGCTTTGTTCAGCTGCTGGCTCATGGATTAAGCAATGAAAGAACCCTCTATTCACTTTGCGTGCTTATCCTGGAGACAGGGTGTCGGTCTTGGTGTAGGGTTGGCTTCGAATGTAACCATTATGAGTCTTAGGGATAAGACGAAAAGTCTGAGAATGCACAACGTTATATGAGCACAACACCTACAGAACGTGAATATTTCCTCGACTCGATCCGGGCATGGCTGATGCTATTGGGGATCCCTTTTCACATTTCACTGATTTACTCCAGCCACACCTGGCATGTTAATAGCACGATGCCCTCCTGGTGGCTGACGCTGTTTAATGACTTTATTCACGCCTTCCGTATGCAGGTGTTTTTTGTCATTTCCGGCTATTTCTCTTACATGCTGTTTCTGCGATATCCGCTCAAGCGCTGGTGGAAAGTGCGCGTGGAGCGCGTGGGGATACCCATGCTGACCGCCATCCCGCTGCTGACGCTGCCGCAGTTCATCATGTTGCAATACGTCAAAGGCAAGGCGGAGAACTGGCCGAATCTGTCACTGTATGAAAAGTACAATACGCTGGTCTGGGAGCTGGTCTCTCACCTGTGGTTCCTGCTGGTCCTGGTGGTACTCACAACGGTCAGTTTGTTGATTTTCAGCCGCCTGCGCCATCATTTGAGTCATAAAGCCGACACCTATTTCGCCAACCTGACCATGGGCAAACTGTCCGTGCTCTTTTTGCTGTTGGGGATCGCCTATGCCGCGGTAAGACGTACCCTGTTTATCGTCTATCCGCCGATTCTGAGTGACGGGTTATTTAATTTTGTGGTGATGCAATCGCTGTTCTACATACCGTTCTTTTTAATCGGCGCTCTGGCCTTTATTCATCCAAAACTTAAATCGCTGTTTACCACCCCATCACCGTGGTGTGCGCTGGGATCCGCCCTGGCGTTCATGGCCTATCTGCTGAACCAGCGCTACGGTAGCGGCGACGCCTGGATGTATGAGACGGAGAGCGTCATCACTATGCTGCTGGGCCTGTGGATGGTAAACGTGGTCTTCGCGCTGGGACACCGTTTGCTGAACTTCAAGTCCAGCCGCGTAACCTACTTTGTCAACGCTTCACTGTTTATCTATCTGGTGCATCACCCCTTAACGCTGTTCTTCGGGGCCTATATCACACCGCATATCGCGTCTAACACGCTGGGCTTCTTTACCGGGCTGGTCTTTGTGGTGGGGATTGCGATTGTGCTCTACGAAATCCACCTGCGGATCCCGCTCCTGCGTTTCCTCTTTTCCGGAAAACCGCAGACGAAAGCGGCATAAACAAACGCGGCGCACTCAGTGCGCCGCGTTTGTTTCAGGTGTCCAGTTCCTGCCCGCGCTGGGTCAGCAACCGTTGATACAGGTGCGTGGTTTCTTCATCGAAACAGACAAAGAAAACTTTCTCAGGCATCGGCTTAAGCGACAGATAGCGATAAACGGTTTCGACGGCGATAGTCGCAGCGGCAGCTTTCGGGTAGCCATACACACCGGTACTAATGGCCGGGAACGCCATTGTTTTATAGCCGTTGTCGGCGGCCAGCCGCAGACAGTTTCGGTAAGCCTCTTCCAGAATACTCGCTTCGTGCTGGTCACCACCGTGCCAGACAGGCCCAACCGCGTGAATCACCGCTCTGGCAGGTAGATTGCCCGCGAGCGTGATGACCGCATGTCCGGGAGGACATTCGCCCTGCTGCTGACGCACGATTTTACAGGCTTCCAGTAACTGCGGTCCGGCAGCCCGGTGGATAGCCCCGTCCACACCGCCTCCCCCCATCAGGGAGGGATTGGCCGCATTGACGATGACATCGACATGCATTGTCGTGATATCGCCATGAATAACGTCTATTTGCGGTTTCATAAAGCCCCTCTGCAACCCGCCTTTTTCTTAAGTGTATCGCAGAGGCGTTCGGGAGAAAAAACTATCAGAAAAAATCCTCTTTCGCGGTAAGGCGAAATAGCAGGCATTAGCGATACTGGATTTCAACAACGGCGAGCGTTTTTTCAGGGTTAAGGTATTTCATATGGAGTGTCGCCAGATTCGAATCGGCCACCTTGCCATTAAGCGCCTCTTCATAGCTGACCATCCGGGTTTGCATCCGGTTATTATCCGGACATGACATGGCAAATTGACGCTGCTGCGCTGTAACTTCACAGGGGTCTGCCACAATGGCCCCGCGAAAATGAATGACACCGCCATCAACAATAGTGGTCGAATAAGCCGGAAGACTAAAAGCAGAGACGATCAGGCCCAGACCTGTCGCGAGTTGAGCGAAAGCGTTGTGCATTATAAATACTCCTCAATGAAAATCGTCCTTGAGGGGCAAACGCGCTTCGTTAGGGCAAACGAAGTTTCACGTTACGGAACATAACGGCCAGGTTCCTGATATCAGCATAGCTCAACGGCACAGCCCCGCCACATTCACAACGCATTGATTTTATAAATAATTAAAGCGCGCTCCCCGCGGGAGACCACTGCTGCGATAGATGAATCGATTTACCATCAGAAACGGTGACCACAATGTTGACCGTGTCTCCTGCGTTAATATTTAAACTCAACCGCGTTAAATCAATCGTCTGATTAGCGGGTATAAAAAGTGTATTTTGCTGCCGGGAAGTACTCTGCCCTCCCTGTCCTTCCCGCACGGCGATAATCTGAACCTGACAATCACACGACTCCGTCAGCACGACCTGCGGAATAATGGTGGTCATATTGTCCTGCAAAGACGTTTTAAAGGTTATCTGGCTGGAAAGCGCGGCAAGAAGAATTAAGGTATTCATGATGAACTCCCGAAAAAAAACAGGGCGCACGCCCTGTTTTTTTGTAGCACAGATTTCAGTATTAATACTGATAAGCTGATGCGTGGTTACCTAAACCAATCTGGGTAACATTGACGGTAGAATTAGAGGCAGTCTGATCAACAAGCGCGCCGTTAAATCCACCGTACTGGCTAACATTCATTGTTGAGTCGTGACTGTTCCACTGATCAAGCGTTGCGCTGTTGGCAAAACCATTCTGGGTCAGGGAAATGGTGCTGTCGTCAGAGCCTTGTCCAACATCCGCGCCATTACCGCCACCACTCTGGCTAATAGACAGAGTTGAATTTCTGGCATTAGTCTGCAAGGCGACCGCTGAGTTACCGCCACCGCTCTGGTAAATATTCAGGGTTGAATTTGGGCCATAACCGCCGTGACCATGACCGTGTCCGTGACCCCAGCCACCTTGATCAATAAGACCAGCCATAGCACTACCAGAAACTACGATTGCTGCAAGAGCTGCCACTTTGATAAATTTCATGGTAAAACCCCCATCGGATTGATTTAAGTCGCCGCGAATAACTAACGTTGAATAACGCGAATGGCCATTTGCGACTGTTTTTGCACTACAACTGCGGTTTTCTGTGTACCGTACTGCGTGATGCTTGCTCTATTACCCGACCCTTTCTGGATAATTTTCGCACTATTACCATATCCGTCTTGCGTAATATCAGCATCATTCGCGAAGCCGCTCTGAGCGATATACGCAAAATTATAAGTCCCTGATTGATCAACCCGCGCCCTGTTACCTCCCCCTTCCTGGGAAACAATGGACAGTAATTTTGAACCGTCCTGGCGAACCTGAGCGTCATTTGATACGCCCCGCTGACCAATAATGGCTGCCTGATTTAATGATGAAAGGCTTAATTCATTAACCGCAAAGTTATATTCAGCCCTGGCTAAATCTGAATTTGCTGCGGTTACAAATCCAGGCGCACCCAGTAATGTAAACATCATAAATAACGATGTGTTTTTCATGTTGTCACCCTGGACCTGGTTATTAAATCATTTCATAACCATGTAACATGGATATTTGTTAAAGCGACTCGTTTTGTGTTAACGCGTCGTTACGGTGAAGAGTATGTCCGCTGAAACATTTTAAATATCTCACCCGCGCGGCTTATTTTTATTTATCAGATCACCACAAAGTTGTAATTTCCGGCAAAAAAGACATTAAACAGGCCAGCTTATTTTTTTATTCACTCCCTTCACAGAGGCGATTGAACAACGGCAGGAAGGCTCTCCACACTGCCCCCGCATTGTTTAAACGCAACGGCAAAAGAACATTTTGTCATAGTGCGTGACACGACACGTGTTTTCTTAAGTCGGAAAGCCATTCATTTAAAGGATTAGAAATATCCCGTCACTCATACCTGAACTCAGCATTCAAAAAATAAAAGATAACGACTAAATTCAAATAGATAAAAATATTTGTATGATTTTTAAAATCTGTGCAGCCATATTCACATGTACAACTTTTGTATCAAATTGAATCATTGCACACATCCTGATTTAACAAATTAATATTGATTTTTACATTCTGTTACACGTTTAACACTTGCTTTAAACTTCGTAAAAGCTAGATTGAAATTAGATGTACGAAATTGGTTTTATATTTACCTCCCTGTGGAGGTTATGGTTTGATTCTACACACAGCAGTGCAACATCTGTCAGTACTTCTGGAGTCCTCTTTTAATCAGGAGGACAGCTGCCAGGTGCCAAAAAAAGCGGGGTTTCATCATGTTTAATGAAGTCCATAGTTTACATGGTCATACATTACTGTTGATCACAAAACCTTCTTTGCAAGCGACAGCGTTATTACAACATTTAAAGCAATCGTTATCACTGAACGGGAAATTGCATAATATTCAACGTTCTTTTGATGATATTGCCCCTGGCAGCATTATTCTGTTTGATATGATGGAAGCTGATAAAAAGCTCATCCATTACTGGCAGGATGTTTTAAGCAGGAAAAACAACAATATCCGCGTGCTATTGTTGAATACGCCTGATGAATATCCTTTCAGAGATATTGAAAGCTGGCCGCATATCAATGGCGTGTTCTACGTTACTGAAGAAGAAGATCGGGTGGTAGAGGGCTTGCAGGGTATTTTGCGCGGAGAATGTTATTTTTCGCAAAAACTTGCCAGCTATCTCATCACGCATTCCGGCAATTATCGCTATAACAGCTCAGAGTCCGCACTGCTCACACACCGTGAGAAAGAGATCCTGAACAAATTACGCATTGGTGCTTCAAATATTGAAATCGCCCGTTCGTTATTTATCAGCGAAAATACAGTAAAGACGCACCTTTATAATCTTTTCAAGAAGATAGCTGTTAAAAACCGAACTCAGGCTGTTTCGTGGGCAAACGATAACCTCAGGCGTTAATCACATGAAACGCACCGTGAGTTGGATTGCCGCAGCGGGCTTTCTCCTCGCTGCAGGGAACCTACAGGCCGTCGAGGTCGAAGTTCCCGGATTGTTAACAGACCACACTGTTTCCTCTGTCGGGCACAATTTTTATCGCGCCTTCAGTGATAAATGGGACAGTACCTACACCGGAAATATAACAATCAACGAGCGGCCCAGTGCACGATGGGGAAGTTGGATAACAATAACGGCGAACCAGACCGTTATCTATCAAACATTTTTATTCCCCACGAAAATAGACTTCGATAAAAACGTCGCCTTAGCGCTGGCCCAATCAGAAGACGCTATTAATCGCCTGCAAATAGATAAAGCCCTATTAAGCACCCGCGATTTAGCAAAAGACGAGTTCTAGCGAACCGATATGCGGAGGCTGTCATGCGTATTGCATATGCAGTTGTTTCGATAATGCTAATAACACCCTTAAGCTGGGCCGGGAACATGACATTCCAGTTCCGTAACCCTAACTTTGGGGGTAACCCTAACAACGGCGCGTTCATGTTGAATGAAGCTCAGGCGCAAAACTCTTATAAAGATCCCAGCTTTAAGGATCTTGGCGTGGATACCCCGTCCGCACTGGACAACTTCACGCAGGCTATCCAGTCGCAGATTTTGGGCGGGTTGCTGACCAACATCAATACCGGCAAACCCGGCCGGATGGTGACCAACGACTTTATTGTCGACATCGCGAACAGGGACGGACAGCTCCAGTTGAACGTGACCGATCGTAAAACCGGTAAAACCTCAACCATTCAGGTTTCCGGTCTACAAACTAATTCAACTGACTTCTAAACAACAGCTAAATAAGGACAACGATCATGCAGCGCTTCCTGATATTTGTTGCAGTGTGCTTATTGAGCGGTTGTTTAACTGCTCCCCCTAAAGAAGCTGCAAAACCCACTTTAATGCCTCGGGCCCAGAGTTATCGTGATTTAACGCATTTACCTTCTCCGACGGGGAAAATATTTGTCTCCGTATATAATATTCAGGATGAAACCGGGCAATTTAAGCCTTACCCGGCAAGTAACTTCTCCACGGCTGTCCCGCAAAGCGCCACCGCGATGCTGGTAACTGCGCTCAAGGATTCACACTGGTTTATTCCTCTGGAACGCCAGGGGCTACAGAACCTGTTAAATGAACGCAAAATTATCCGTGCCGCCCAGGAAAATGGCACCGTCGCGGACAATAACCGTATGCCTCTGCAATCGCTGGCGGCGGCGAACGTAATGATTGAAGGATCGATTATTGGTTACGAAAGTAACGTTAAATCGGGTGGTGCGGGTGCGCGTTACTTCGGTATCGGCGCGGATACCCAGTATCAGCTCGACCAAATCGCCGTTAACCTGCGTGTGGTCAACGTCAGTACCGGTGAAGTGCTCTCTTCGGTGAATACCAGCAAAACCATCCTGTCCTATGAAGTGCAGGCAGGGGTGTTCCGCTTCATCGATTACCAGCGTTTGCTGGAGGGTGAAATTGGTTACACCTCTAACGAACCGGTCATGATGTGCCTGATGTCAGCCATTGAAACCGGCGTGATCTTCTTAATCAACGACGGTATCGATCGCGGATTGTGGGATCTGCAAAATAAAGCGGACGTCCAGAACCCGATACTGGTGAAATACCGCGATATGTCAGTGCCTCCGGAATCCTGACAGGAAGCGTATAAAAAAGGCGAGATGATTATCTCGCCTTTTTTTATTCACTCACCGTCGCGACGTTTTGCGCTTTTTCCCGCCTCGATGCCAGCCAAAGTCCGCTGTTTTTCATGGCATAGCCAAACAGCAACCCCAGCAGCAGCGAAGGGACCACCAGCTTCCAGTCGCCCTGCCCTGCAAACGTCGCGCACGCTCCCATAAAGGTGCCCGGCACGAACGAAAGCAGCAGATGCTTGGCCTGGATGCACATCAGGAAGGCGACAACACCCGTCATGATATACCCCAGCAGCTCCAGATGCGGCGCCAGCGCGCTGCCTTTCATGATCACCAACGCCCAGATAACACCGCTCATCAGCGTGCAACCTGAGATAAAGAGCCCTTTTATACCCCCCTGCGGGCAGGCGAAATAGGCCGTACAGCCGAGGAACCCGGCCCAGCTGAGCAATCCGAGAGACACGGCCACCCACCCCCACAGCCCGGAGAGAATGCCTGTCGTTAATGCGATACAAAGTAATATGTTCATGGCGCGCATCTTAGCAGAAGCGCACCATGGAAATGAGATCATCCGCACATTACGTGCAAATTGAAATGTGGAGTTGCAGGATTTATGTGACGAGCATCACTCTTCGTTCTCTTCTTCCAGCTCATCCCACATTGCCGCGATGGCGTCGCGGGTCAGCGGTGCCAGCGCTCTCCAGAATGGCGAGGTCGCATGCGCTTCGACTTTACCCAGGAAAGTCCCGACCCACGGCAACAGGTACGTTTCGAACAAGGTTTCGATGGCTTCGTTCTCATCATCCCCCGCGTTGTCCTCGATCCAGGACGCGGCCAGCAGCAGCGTACCGATATGGTCCGCAGGGGTATCGGTCAGCGGCATCCCACGCGTGGAGAGAAAAGCACGGACTTCCGCTTCCGTTGCCCCTTCCTGCCAGGCAGAACGGTATGGCGAAACGCGGCACTCATCCCCCACGAACAGAGCATTATAATCCGTCGCAATCTGCTGCATGTCGCAGCTTTTTTGCAGACGCTCCAGTAAATCATCCTGTTCCAGCGGCCAGTTCTGCGCCAGTTTCCCTTCACGAATCAATGTAAAGAGCGGAACCAGCAGCGGGTCTTGTGGCTGACGGTAATACAGCGTACCCAGCACGCGGCAGAGGATGGAAAACTCATTCATTTTTTTATTCCATTACACAATTAAAGATCGGCAAATTCGGCAATCGGCTCCATTCCGCGCGACTCGAGGAAATCGAGCATGCGGCGTGGGGTGACGTTCAGGATTTGCGCTTCCGGGAAGTCAACGTCATTCAGCACTTTCAGGCACTCGCTAAAGTCACCGAGCGTGAACGCGGTATGGGAATCTGAACCCAGTGCCACCATGCCACCCGCATCACGGACGGCGGCCGCCACTTCGCGACAATTAGCTTCACTGCCCTTACGCGAGTGAACAAAGGAGGAGTTGTTAATTTCCAGCGCCACGCGGTGTTTTGCAGCCGCCTGCGCGACAGCCTGAATATCAATCGGGTACTTCGGGTTGCCCGGGTGGCTGATAATATGCACATTGCCGCTGGCAATGGTGGCAATCATCGCGGCGGTGTTGGTCTCTTTATCCTGAGGCGCAAAGACCGGTTCATGGAAACCAGCAAGGATAAGATCAAGCGAGGTCAGCATCGGGCCGGTACAGTCGATTTCACCGTCGATGTTTTTGATGTTTGCCTCAATGCCGCGCAGTATTCCGATGCCGTCCACCAGACGTGGCCAGATCCGCATATTCACAAAATGCCAGTAGTGCGGCGCATCCGCCATATCCGGGCCATGATCGGTGATCGCAAAAAGCGTGATGCCTTTGAGCTTCGCCTGGGCGATATAATCATGGAGGTTGCTATACGCGTGGGTACTGGCGACGGTGTGCATATGCAGGTCAACGGGATACATCTCTCTCTCCTCTGCGGTTTTTCCAAAGGATAGCAGTTATCAGCAGCGAATATTAGCAAAAACCCGGCAAACGCCGGGTTTCTCTCAGTAACCACGCCGTCTGTCGACCTGGCCGGTGACCGCGTTGCCTTTTTCCAGTTCGCTGATGGTATGGGATATATAGGCCACCGCTTCAGCCGGGCGCGTCACGGCCGCCACGTGCGGGGTCATCGCCACACGCGGATGTGCCCACAGCGGGCTCTCCTTCGGCAGCGGCTCACGGCTATAGACATCCAGCATGGCACCTTTTAACTTGCCGCTGTCCAGCGCCTTCAGCAGATCCGGCTCGACCAAATGCACTCCGCGCGCCAGGTTCATCAGGTAGCTCTCATCGGCTAACTGGTTGAGCAAGGCTTCATTGATGATCCCTGCCGTTTCCGCCGTGTTTGGCAGCAAATTGATTAGGACCCGTGTGCCTTTCAGGAAAGCCGGGAGCTCATCGGTTCCGGCAAAGCTCTCTACGCCGGGATAATCCTTGCGGCTGCGGCTCCAGCAGCGCAGCGGGAACCCCCACGGGGCGAGGGCTTCAGCCACTCTGGATCCCAGCACACCGGCACCGAGAATGCCTATGGTGAAATCCTCGCGCTGATACTCCGGCAGCGGCTCCCAGCGGGCTTGCTGTTTAAACGCTTGATAATCATCAAAGCGGCGGAACCAGTGCAGCACCTGGCTCACGGCGTATTCCTGCATTTGCTGGCCCATTCCGGTATCTTCCAGGCGGAACAGAGGTGTGACTTCCGGCAGCATTTCAGGGTGCGCCTTCAGTTTGCTCAGGATGGAATCCACCCCGGCACCCAGGGCAAAAACGGCCTTCAGGTTACGTCCCTGAAGCATTTCTACCGGCGGATGCCAGACCAGCGCATAGTCTGCATGTTCGTTATCACCCCGCTTCCACTCGCGGACGCGTGCGCCGGGGATCGCCGCCGTGAGCGCCTTGATCCAGTAGGCCGTATCAAAAGTAGGGTGATAAAAGAGTATATCCATAGTGATTCCTGCCTTTTATTGCGCTGATTTATTTTGCTTTTTAACTGGAGTGTCAGCATAACAAATTTATTGCACGAGGGTGTTGCTGATAAAAAAGACGCTTTCAGCACATTTAAGAATCATGTTGCCTGAAGTTTGTCTAAACGCGCTAAATTACTGAAAAAGTGAGTTGACGGCAGTTCAGCTTTTCCTTACATTAGCGCCCGTCCCGACAACAACGGGATGACATTATGGTGAGGTGTCCGAGTGGCTGAAGGAGCACGCCTGGAAAGTGTGTATACGGCAACGTATCGGGGGTTCGAATCCCCCCCTCACCGCCATATTTAAAGAAGAGCTCGCATGAAAATGCGGGCTTTTTTTTTGCATGTTGCAAACATGCAGGGGGGATGAGACTCCCCGACCGGGGTTCGACAACTGGCGACAGCCAGTTGGACAGACTGAGAGCGCAGCGAACAGGCTGCCCGCAGGGCGAGCGAAGCGAGTCAATCCCCCCCGGAGCCAGATGCAGCACGGTGCGGCCTGAGCCCCTCACCCTGCCCTCTCCCCAGGGGAGAGGGAAGTGCTAGTCTTCCGCCATCTTCGCATACTCTTCGGTAAGAAAATCCACCAGCGCCCTGACAGACGGCAGCAACCCGCGTCTGGAAGGATAAACAGCATGAATCACTTCCCGTCGCGGTTCCCATGCCTCAAGTACCCGAACCAGCTCCCCGGACGCCAGCTGATCCTTCACCATCAAAATCGGCAACTGCACCACGCCAATGCCTGCCATCGCGGCTTCACGGAGCGCAAGCATGTCCGTGGTGATCAACCGGGGATGATAATGGACCTCCGCTTTCGCCCCGTCGGGTCCGGAGAGTGTCCATTTGTGGATGTGTTTACCCTCACCCATACTTAAACCAGGCCAGGCGCTGAGTTCAGACGGCATGGACGGTTTCCCCAGCCGTGCAATCAGCGCCGGGCTTGCCACCAGGCAATGTCCCCGGTCGGCCAGCACCCTTAACACCAGGTCGCTGTCATCAAACGGCCGTGGACGCACGCGGATCGCCACATCAATTCCCTCTCCTACCAGATCGACCCGCCGATTTGTCGCTTCCAGCTGGAGGTTGATCCCCGGATAGCGCGCCATAAATCTTGCCAGCATTGGGCCAACATGCACATGCAATAAGGTGACGGGACAGGTAAGCCTGACGATACCGCGCGGTTCTGCCTGCAGCGCCGCCACGGCTTCCTCCGCAGCCTCCGCCTCCACCATCATCGCTTTACAGTGCTGATAGAAGGTCTGTCCGACCTCGGTCACCGTAAACTGCCGGGTTGTGCGATGGATAAGCCGCACGCCCAGCCGCTCTTCAAGCTGCGCTATCCGGCGGCTTAGCCTGGATTTGGGCAGGTCGAGCGCCCGTCCCGCCGCCGCAAAGCCACCGTAGTCGACCACTTTCACAAACCAGACGAAGTCATTGAGATCCTGCATAAATCCTCATCGTTCCAATTTCAGAACAGTGAATGCCATTTTCACTATCTACCGGGATATTAACGCTGAATATAAGCTAATTACATCAACAGAACATCAGGAGTAAATCATGAAAAACGTAACTGGCGTTTATACCGCTCCTCGTCAGCACTGGGTTGGCGACGGTTTCCCGGTCCGTTCAATGTTCTCTTATCAGACGCACGGCGAGCCCCTCAGCCCGTTTCTGCTGCTGGATTACGCGGGCCCGTACAGCTTCCCGGCAGATGGCGCAAAGCGCGGCGTTGGCCAGCACCCACATCGGGGTTTTGAAACGGTCACCATCGTCTATTCCGGCGAAGTAGAGCACCGCGACTCCACCGGGAAAGGCGGCGTCATTGGCCCCGGCGACGTGCAGTGGATGACCGCAGGCGCAGGCATTTTGCACGAGGAGTTCCACTCCAGCGCCTTCGCGCAGAAAGGCGGGGAACTGAAAATGATGCAGCTCTGGGTCAACCTGCCGGCGAAAGACAAAATGGCCGCGCCAGGCTATCAGAGTATCACCAAAGCCGATATTCCGGTGGTGACGCTGCCTGAAAACAGCGGCTCGCTGCGGGTTATTGCCGGTCATTACAACGACGTGGCCGGCCCGGCGCACACGTTTTCGCCGCTGAACGTCTGGGACATCACCCTGAATCAGGGCAGTCACGTCACGTTCACTCAGCCGGAAGGCTGGAGCACAGCGCTGGTTGTACTTGAAGGCAGTATCTCGGTGAACGGTACCGCTCAGGCGGGTGAAGCCCAGCTGGTCGTGTTGAGTCAGGAAGGCGACAAGCTGCACCTGGAAGCCAGCAGCGATGCCAAAGTGCTGCTGATGGCGGGTGAGCCACTGAATGAACCTATCGTGGGCTATGGCCCGTTTGTGATGAACAGTAAAACCGAAATCAACGAAGCCATTCGTGATTTCAATTCCGGCCGCTTCGGCCAGATCCGATCGTAATAAAGGAGAAGAACATGTCTACACCTGCCAATTTTAATGGCGCTCGTCCGGTCATTGATGTTAACGATGCGGTGATGTTGCTTATTGACCACCAGAGTGGTCTGTTCCAGACCGTCGGGGATATGCCAATGCCGGAGCTGCGTGCCCGTGCGGCAGCGCTGGCAAAAATCGCTACCCTGGCGAAGATCCCGGTGATTACCACGGCGTCTGTCCCCCAAGGGCCGAACGGACCGCTGATCCCGGAGATCCACGCCAACGCGCCACATGCGCAGTATGTTGCCCGCAAAGGTGAGATCAACGCCTGGGATAACCCGGAATTCGTGGCGGCGGTGAAAGCGACGGGACGCAAAACGTTGATTATTGCGGGCACCATTACCAGCGTCTGCATGGCGTTCCCGTCAATCAGCGCGGTTGCCGACGGGTATAAAGTGTTTGCGGTAATTGATGCCTCCGGTACCTACAGCAAAATGGCGCAAGAGATCACCCTGGCGCGTGTGGTACAGGCTGGCGTGGTGCCGATGGACACGGCGGCGGTAGCTTCTGAGATCCAGCGGACATGGAACCGTGAAGATGCTGCGGAGTGGGCGGAAGTGTACACCCACATCTTCCCGGCGTATCAGTTGCTGATCGAAAGCTACAGCAAAGCGCAGGAAGTGGTTAAAAACAGCGAAGTGCTCGATTCACAGCGTTAATCCCCTGCTCCACGGCGTAAAAACCGTGGAGCTGATTATTGCTTAACCGAACAGGCAGTAAAGCTGAAAATCTGCTTGACCGTGTTAGCGCAACTCCCTATAGTAGCGCCCCGTTGCCCCCCAAGCGGTCAGGCAGCAAAACAATATGGTGAGGTGTCCGAGTGGCTGAAGGAGCACGCCTGGAAAGTGTGTATACGGCAACGTATCGGGGGTTCGAATCCCCCCCTCACCGCCATATTTAAAGAAGAGCTCGCATGAAAATGCGGGCTTTTTTTTTGCATGTTGCAAACATGCAGGGGGGATGAGACTCCCCGACCGGGGTTCGACAACTGGCGACAGCCAGTTGGACAGACTGGGAGCGCAGCGAACAGGCTGCCCGCAGGGCGAGCGCAGCGAGTCAATCCCCCCCGGAGCCAGATGCAGCTCGGTGCGGTCTGAGCCCCTCCCCCTGGCCCTCTCCCCAAGGGAGAGGGAATAAAATGCACAAAAAACAAAGCCCGGTTTCCCGGGCCTTGAACACAACAGCAAATTCAGTAATACGCTTGCAGCGTCCGCTGACAGAGCGCCGAGCGCACGCAATCCTCTTTGGTAAAGCGTACCACCCCAATCATCTCATCTTCCTCAAAACGTGACATGGCGTCGCTTAATCCGGATTTCACGCCGGATGGCAGGTCACACTGGGTAATATCGCCGTTAACGATAACCGTCACGTTCTCCCCGAGGCGCGTTAAAAACATCTTCATTTGCGCAGCGGTCACGTTCTGAGCCTCGTCAAGAATGACGACCGCATTTTCAAATGTACGTCCGCGCATATAGGCGAACGGCGCGATTTCCACCTTGCCAATCTCTGGTCGCAGGCAGTACTGCATAAAGGATGCGCCCAGACGTTTCACCAGCACGTCATAGACGGGCCTGAAGTACGGGGCAAACTTCTCCGAAATATCTCCGGGTAAGAAACCGAGATCTTCATCAGCCTGCAGTACCGGACGGGTAACAATGATTCTTTCCACGTCCTTATGGATCAGCGCTTCCGCCGCTTTGGCCGCACTGATCCAGGTTTTCCCGCATCCGGCTTCACCGGTTGCAAAGATGAGTTGTTTACTCTCGATAGCATTCAGGTAGTGCGCCTGAGCCTCATTGCGCGCCACAATTGGAGAATTATCACGGCTGTCACGGGCCATGCCAATTGCTTCTACGCCACTCATCTGCACAAGCGAGGTGACCGATTCTTCTTCACGCTGTTTATGGCTACGTGAATCCCGTCTCAGCACACGTTTTGCTTCGCGACGAGCTTTGATCACTGCTTTTTGTCTTCCCATGGATAGCACCTTGAGTTGTTGGTATTCATCACACGCGCCAGCTTCGGCACGATTATGCGCACGAACATCAGAGGGTTGGCTTCCTTGTAAGCCATTGCTTGCTTTATCGGATGACGATACGGAACAGCTACGCGCACCGTTCTGCACGTCGGTCGAATCAGATTCTTGAGGGATGGGGGAGAATTTAGTGGTGAGGAAATCGCTGCCGGAGTCTGAGCCTCCGCGCCGGGTGCTGCGGTTGTTATGTTTACCTTGTCCAGTACAGGACGCAACCATTCGCGATCTCCATAGTGATACAGCATCACTGCCGGGAACTACCGCTGTCTTATCTTAAGTACATCAGGAGTTATCATAAATGCAACATTTATTTTACCTGAATGCAACTTTTAGGACTGTCCCTACAGTGGAAATCAGTCTCATACAGAAATATTACAGAAATATAACAGCAGGATAGTCATATGAAAAAATAATGTCCCCGCGAACGGTTGCGGGGACAATTATCAGGCTTCAATAAGACCCTGAGCGAGATACGCGTTGCTGTCGCGCACGCCTGGCAGAGCAAAGAAATAGCCGCCGCCGATAGGTTTAATGTACTCTTCCAGCGCTTCGCCGTTTAAGCGCTTCTGTACAGTCAGGAACCCCTTCTCGAGATCGTGCTGGTAGCAGACGAACAGCAGCCCCATATCGAGCTGACCGGAGTTGGTCACCCCGAGCGAGTAGCTGTATCCCCGGCGCATCATCAGGCTGGACTGCGTCTCTTTGGTGCGCGGGTTGGCCAGACGAATATGGCTGTCGAGCGCAATCACATCGCCATTCGGATCGCTGGCGTAGTCGGGCACGTCATGCTCATTCTTCATGCCGAGCGGCGCCCCGCTTTGCTTATCACGACCAAAGATCGTCTGCTGCTCTTTGAGCGGCGTACGGTCCCAGAACTCGACGTGGAACTGAATAATTCGCACCGCCTGGTAACTTCCGCCGACCGCCCATGCCGGCTCGCCCTGATCGGCAGTAACCCACACCACCTCTTTCATCAGCGCACCATTTTGGCTGTCCGGGTTAGCCGTGCCGTCCTTAAAGCCCAGCAGGTTGACAGGCGTCTCCTTGCCTTTGCTGCGGGCGGCATGGTCTGAGATAAACCCTTCCCGCTTCCAGCGCACGCTGAGCAGATCCGGCGTGTGCTTGATGATGTCGCGCAGGGCGTGGATCACCGTGTCCTGCGTATTGGCGCAAATCTGCAGGAGCAGATCGCCGTGGCAGAGGGCGGCATCGAGCGAGTCATTAGGGAAACGCGTCATTTTTTGCAGCGCTTTCGGCTTCTGTTTTGCCAGCCCGTAGCGCGCATCAAACAGCGATTCCCCGAGCGAAACGGTAATGGTCAGGTTATCCGGGGCGATAAACGGCCCCAGAATACCGGAGTCCATGGGCGGCAGCCGCGGGTTCGGCGTGTCGGGAGCCGGTCCCCCCGCCGTGAGAAACGCGATGCGCGTGGTCAGCAGGCGGAACAGACGCTCCAGGTCAGCTTTATCGCTGGCCAGCGAATCAAAGGCCACCAGCATCATGGAAGCCTGCTGTGGAGTCAGAATGCCAGCCTGATGCTCGCCATAAAATGGCTGCGTCTCCATGCGGGCATTGGGTGGCAGCGTGCCGGGCGCGCTTTGCGGTTTCGCCGCATGCGCCACCGGACAGCCGCCTGCCAGGGCAAAGGCGCCACCCAGCGCCCCGACCCCTTTTAACAACCGACGACGGGAAGGCTCAGCCACGTCGTTCTCGTTATGCTTATTCATGGTGCTTAGTCCAGACCCAGTACGCCGCGCAGCAGGGAGAGATCTTCCGCCAGGGCGGTAATCGGGCCTTTCAGCGCGTTACGGTCGGCATCGGTCAGCTTGTCGTAAGTTTCAAAACCGTCTTTGGTACGGTACTTCGCCAGAATGGTGTCGACCTTTTTGAAGTTGGCGTCCACTTTCGCCAGCAGTTCGCCGTTCTCTTTCTGCAGCTGAGGACGCAGCAGGTTAACAATTTTCTGCGCGCCGTCGACGTTAGCCTGGAAGTCCCACAGATCGGTATGGCTGTAGCGGTCCTCTTCACCGCTGATTTTGCTCGCGGCCACTTCTTCAATCAGACCGGCCGCACCGCCCACCACTTTTGACGGCGGGAAGGCCAGCTCGCTGATGCGCTTTTGCAGCTCCAGCACGTCGCTGTTCAGCTGGTCGGCATACTTCTCCATCCCTTTGGTGGTGTTATCGCCGAACAGGGCTTTCTCAAGACGGTGGAAACCGGTGAATTTTGGATCGGCGGCTTTCTGCTCGAAATCATCTTCGCGGGCATCAATGCTGCCATCCAGATCGGAGAACAGCTCGGCAATCGGTTCGATACGCTCGTAGTGCTGACGGGTCGGCGCATAGAGGGATTTCGCTTTTTCGATGTCACCGGCTTTCACCGCATCGGTAAAGGCTTTGGTTGCTGCCGCCAGGTCCGCCGTCTCTTTTGTGACATACGCTTTATACGCGGTAATGGCCTCACCCAGGCTCAGCACCGCAGCGCCTTTCGCCGCATCGGCCGTTGCTTCACCTTTGACGATGAGCTTTCCTTTCGGGTTGGTCAGCAGGCCGCAGGTCATCTCATATTCGCCCGGCTGCAGGTTAGCGGTCATCTTCTGGCTGAAGCCAGGGGCGATGTTTTCGCGCTCTTCCACCACCAGAACCCCTTTCAGGATCTCCCACTCCAGCGCTTTCTGGCTGTGGTTCTGAATAATGAACTGGGTTTTGCCGCTGTTCACCGTGAGCGTCATCGGCTCACACTGTTTGTCATTGACGGTCACTTTAACCTGAGGAACATCCGCGCCCCAGGCGGAGAATGCAGAAGCGAACAGCGCGGCAATGCCTGCGCATAACGCACTACGACGGAACTGAATTGCCATGACTCTTCCCTTTAAAAGTATGTTGTAACTAAAACTAAAATTATGGCGTAACGCGCGACGCCTGCGTGCCGGTGCGCGGCGGCAGAGCAAACAGCACCAGCGCCGGAACCAGATAAATAAAGTACATCGCCACTTCACTGACGCTCGGCGTTTCCTGGTAACCGAAGATACCTTCGAGCAGGGTGCCGGTTAGCGAGTGCGTGGAGAGAACGTTGCTAAGGTCAAACGCCACGTCCTGGAAATGGTTCCACAGGCCTGCTTCATGGAAGGCGCGAATTGCCCCCGCCGCCAGCCCCGCCGCCACCAGCAGAATAAACAGGCTGGTCCACTTGAAGAAGGCGCCCAGGTTAAGGCGAATACCGCCCCAGTAGAGCAGGAAACCGAGCACCACGGCGGTGGCAAGGCCCAGCAAGGCGCCTACCGGTGGCCAGATCCCCACATCCTGCTGGAATGCCGCCAGCAGGAAGAAAACCGACTCCAGCCCTTCACGCGCGACGGCGAAAAAGACCATCATGATCAGCGCCCAGCCGTGGTTATTGCCCTTTTGCAGCGCGTTATCCACCGCCTGTTCCAACTGCACCTTCACGTTACGCGAGACTTTACGCATCCAGAACACCATCCAGGTGAGGATCACCACCGCAATCACAGCGACGATACCTTCAAACAGCTCCTGCTCTTTCTGCGGGAACTCCCCGGTGGTTTCGTTGATAAGGATACCCAGGCCCAGACAAAGCGCCGCGGCAAGGAATACCCCGACCCACATCACGCCAATCCAGCGCCCACGCTGGGTTCGCTTCAGATAACTGGCGATGAGGCTAACGATGAGGGCAGCTTCGAGCCCTTCACGTAACATAATGAGAAATGGAACAAACATGCCGACACCTTAAATGTTTATCGCGGTCAACTGATGCAAAGAAAGGTAAATTCTTGTGATAGTGATTATCATTACCGCGGAAAGAAACACAAGCGAAATGTACGCTGTTTTGATGACGAGTTGTAAACGCAAAGCCTGATAATAATGACGTACGTAACGTTCAGGTTTATAAGTTATAACGAAAATGCCCATTTACGCTGATTCAGGGCTGTGGCTAAATATCCGCCTCGCAACCTAACTGAAAATAAACCATGTTTAAAATTGTCCATTTCCTGCTGGCGCTGGTCATTATTCTTGCGCTGGCCTGGCTTACAAGTTTTGACCGCCGAAAAATTCGCCTTCGTTTTGTTTTACAGCTGATTGTTATTGAAATTGCGCTGGCGTTCTTTTTCCTGCATGCCGAAAGCGGGTTATTCCTGATTAAATACGTCTCCGGATTTTTTGAGTCACTGCTCAAATTTGCCGGCGAAGGCACCAATTTCGTCTTTGGCGGAATGGGGGAAAAAGGGCTGGCGTTCATTTTCCTCGGCGTGCTTTGCCCGATTATTTTTATTTCCGCGCTGATTGGTATTCTTCAGCACTGGCGCATTCTGCCGATTTTTATTCGGGTGATTGGCACGCTGCTGTCCAAACTGAACGGTATGGGCAAGCTGGAATCCTTTAACGCGGTGAGTTCGCTGATCCTCGGTCAGTCTGAAAACTTCATTGCCTACAAAGGCGTGCTGGGCGATCTCTCTTCTCGTCGTCTGTTCACCATGGCGGCCACGGCCATGTCGACGGTCTCCCTGTCGATTGTCGGCGCCTATATGACCATGCTCGATGCCAAATATGTCGTCGCGGCACTGATTCTCAACATGTTCAGCACCTTTATTATTCTCTCGGTCATCAACCCGGCGCGCCCGGAAGCGGAGCCGGAGGTTAAGCTCGAAAAACTGCATGAATCCCAGAGTTTCTTCGAGATGCTCGGCGAATATATTCTGGCCGGTTTTAAAGTGGCGATGATTATTCTGGCTATGCTGATCGGCTTTATCGCCCTTATTAGCGCCGTTAACGCCCTCTTCTCCAGCGTATTTGGCATGAGCTTCCAGCAGATCCTGGGGTATGTATTTTATCCTCTGGCGTGGCTGGTGGGGATACCGCTCAGTGACGCCTTAAACGCGGGCAGTATTATGGCAACCAAACTGGTGGCGAATGAATTTGTGGCGATGATTGAGCTGCAAAAAATCGCGCATCAGATGTCCCCGCGCGGGCTGGGGATTTTATCCGTCTTCCTGGTGTCGTTTGCGAACTTTGCCTCCATCGGCATCGTGGCGGGCGCGATCAAGGGCCTGAACGAGCAGCAGGGGAACGTGGTGTCGCGTTTCGGTCTGCGTCTGGTCTACGGCGCGACGCTGGTGAGTTTGCTGTCGGCGAGCTTTGCGGGGTTGGTGTTGTAATTTTTTTGCCGGGTGACGCGCAGCGATCCCGGCCTACGGTACAACAACGGCGGGTAATCCCGCCGTTTTTCATTAAAACTGTACGCACACCGGCTGGTCGACACGCATCACCGACTCCTGCGCAAAGCGGGACTTATATATCCCGCGTAACGCTTCGATGTTCTTCTCGCTCTGCGCATCGTTACCGTGGATCAGCATCAGCGCCTTGCTCGGTTCACGCGCCACTTTCCCGTCGTTCCCCAGCCACTGCCCCCGCGCGTCAAACACCGTTAAGCCATCGCGAAAACGCGGCGTCACGTCCTGGTCGACAAACTGCTGCCATTCGTTGCTGGTGATCTGCGCCCCGGCCGGGCGATTCAGTCCGAAATAGAGCGTGGTTTGCTGCATCTGGTTATCCGCTTTGCAGGTTTCAACCGTAGCGTGCTGCGACGGTACGGTGCAGCCTGCCAGCAGCAATAATGCCCCTGCCATTAACCCTGTTTTGATTGTCATGTGTCGCTATCCTCATTGTTATAAGCACAGCGATATCAACGTAAATTGCAGAATTTAGCAAGAGAGGTTTATTCCCTCTCCCCTTTGGGGAGAGGGTTAAGGTGAGGGGGAGGATTATTCAGGCTGCAGCTTAGACGGCGGTGCAGAGTGGTAGTGCGCATCTGCTTCGGCAAAACGTTTCTGCATGGAGGCAGACGGTGCTTTACCCAGCAGGCTGAAGACCACGATGCCGATACTGCCGAAGATGAAGCCTGGAATGATTTCGTACAGCCCCAGCCAAGCGAACTGTTTCCAGACGATAACGGTGACCGCACCGATAATCATCCCCGCCAGCGCGCCGTTACGGGTCATGCGTGACCACATGACGGAGAACAGCACCACCGGAC
This sequence comes from Enterobacter sp. BIDMC92, assembly GCF_001030225.1. Lineage (NCBI taxonomy): Bacteria > Pseudomonadati > Pseudomonadota > Gammaproteobacteria > Enterobacterales > Enterobacteriaceae > Enterobacter > Enterobacter sp. BIDMC92. Next base: position 1,773,762 of record NZ_KQ087598.1, on the reverse strand, counting down.
CAAACGCCGCACCGAAGCCTGCCCACGCGTAGCTCACGAGGCCCAGCACGCGGTTTTCCGGGTTGGCCGCCAGCGCAATCGCCACCAGCGCCACCAGCAGCACCATAAAGCGCCCTACCCACACCAGCTCTTTCTGGCTCGCGCCCTTACGCAGGAAGGCTTTGTAGAGGTCTTCGGTGATGGCACTGGAGCAGACCAGCAGCTGACAGCTCAGGGTGGACATCACCGCCGCGAGAATGGCGGAGAGCAGAATACCGGCAATCCACGGGTTAAACAGAATCTGCGCCAGCTCGATAAACACGCGCTCGGCGTTCTGGTTCACCGCGCCCGCCTGCGCCGGGTTATTGCTGAAGTACGCGATACCGAAGAAGCCTACCGCACACGCCCCGGCCAGGCAGAGGATCATCCACGTCATACTGATACGACGGGCATGGACGATGGTGTGGTGAGAGTCCGCGGCCATAAAGCGCGCCAGAATGTGTGGCTGACCGAAGTAGCCCAGACCCCAGCCCATCAGCGACACGATGGCCACAAAGTTCAGCCCTTTAAGCATATCGACGTTTTCAATGCTCTTCTGCTTGATCACTTCCAGCGATTCACCAAAGCCGCCGACGGTGAAAATCACAATCACCGGGGTCAGGATCAGCGCGAAAATCATCAGACTCGCCTGCACGGTGTCAGTCCAGCTAACGGCGAGGAAGCCGCCCACGAAGGTGTACAGAATAGTGGCGGCAGCACCGGCCCACAGGGCGGTTTCGTAGCTCATGCCGAAGGTGCTTTCGAACAGGCGCGCACCGGCCACAATGCCGGAGGCACAATAGATGGTAAAGAACAGCAGAATAACGACAGCAGAGATAATGCGCAGGATGCGGCTGTTATCTTCAAAGCGTCCGGTGAAGTAATCCGGCAGCGTCAGGGCGTTATTGTTCGCTTCGGTATGCACGCGCAGACGGCCTGCCACCAGCTTCCAGTTGATCCATGCGCCCACGGTCAGACCGATGGCGATCCAGCTTTCGGAGATACCAGAGATGAAAATCGCCCCCGGCAGACCCATCAGCAGCCAGCCGCTCATATCCGATGCGCCCGCTGAGAGTGCGGTGACCATCGGGCCTAAACTGCGTCCGCCCAGAATGTAGTCGTCAAAGTTTTTCGTTGAACGCCATGCCAAAAACCCTATCAGGATCATGCCAAAAATATAAACGAGAAATGTCACCAGCATCGGTGTGCTAATTGCCATTCAAATTCTCCAAAAGTGTCGAGCGACAACCGTCCAGGTTGCCTTGTTATATGATCACCGGAACGAGGTGATGGTATCTTGTGTTTCGGTTGGGCGCGCTATCCTGCCGTATGCGCCTCCCGCTGACAAACGATTTAACACTGCATTTACATCAATTTCATCCCCGGTTTGATACGAGTTTCCTATAGGTTGCACTCGCTCACGCTTTTACGGGTTGCACCTTTGAAAAGTGTTAACTCCCGCATAAAACCAGGCTTCCCGTCACGGGTCTGGTGCGTTTTTTCAGCTAACCATTCATTAACAATCCATTCATTTTCTGGGTTGCAGACCAGGTCACATTTAACACGGTTGCACAAAGTTGCAACATGGTGGATATTTCACGCTAACGACCAAACACGATGAAAGAACAACAGGAGCTTTGGCATGGGTATGACCACCATGGGGGTTAAGCTGGATGACGCTACCCGCGAACGGATTAAGACCGCAGCAACCCGCATTGACCGCACGCCGCACTGGTTAATTAAGCAGGCGATTTTTAACTACCTCGAAAGGCTCGAGAGCGACGAGGGCCTGCCGGAACTGCCTGCCCTGCTCGCCGGTGCCGCCAATGAAAGCGAGGAAGCACCGGTCACTGGCGACGAAAATCACCAGCCGTTCCTCGATTTCGCCGAGCAGATCCTGCCGCAGTCCGTCAGCCGCGCCGCCATTACCGCCGCATACCGTCGCGCCGAAACCGACGCGGTACCGATGCTGCTGGAGCAGGCCCGTCTGCCGGAGGAGATTGCCGCCCGGGCGCACAGCCTGGCGTATCAGCTGGCGGACAAACTGCGTAACCAGAAGACCGCCACCGGCCGCGCCGGGATGGTACAGGGTCTGCTGCAGGAGTTCTCCCTCTCTTCACAGGAAGGTGTGGCGCTGATGTGTCTGGCGGAAGCGCTTCTGCGTATTCCGGATAAAGCCACCCGCGACGCGCTGATCCGCGACAAGATCAGCAACGGTAACTGGCATTCGCACATTGGCCGCAGCCCGTCGCTGTTCGTTAATGCCGCGACCTGGGGCCTGCTGTTTACCGGTAAACTGGTCTCGACCCATAACGAAGCCAACCTCTCCCGCTCCCTGAACCGCATTATCGGTAAGAGCGGCGAGCCGCTGATCCGCAAAGGCGTGGACATGGCGATGCGCCTGATGGGCGAGCAGTTTGTGACCGGCGAAACCATTGCCGAAGCGCTGGCGAATGCCCGCAAACTGGAAGATAAAGGTTTCCGTTACTCCTATGACATGCTGGGCGAAGCCGCCCTGACCGCCGCCGACGCGCAGGCCTATATGGTTTCGTATCAGCAGGCAATCCACGCCATCGGCAAGGCCTCTAACGGCCGCGGTATTTATGAAGGCCCGGGCATCTCAATTAAGCTCTCCGCCCTGCACCCGCGCTACAGCCGCGCGCAGTACGACCGGGTAATGGAAGAGCTCTATCCGCGCCTGAAGTCCCTGACCCTGCTGGCGCGCCAGTATGATATTGGGATCAACATCGACGCCGAAGAGGCCGACCGTCTGGAGATCTCCCTCGATCTGCTGGAAAAACTGTGCTTCGAGCCGGAGCTGGCGGGCTGGAACGGCATTGGTTTCGTTATCCAGGCCTACCAGAAGCGCTGCCCGTTCGTCATTGATTACCTGATTGACCTCGCCAGCCGCAGCCGTCGCCGCCTGATGATCCGTCTGGTGAAAGGCGCCTACTGGGACAGCGAAATCAAACGCGCCCAGATGGAAGGGCTGGAAGGCTATCCGGTGTATACCCGCAAGGTTTACACCGACGTCTCTTACCTCGCCTGTGCGAAAAAACTGCTTGGCGTGCCGAACCTGATCTATCCGCAGTTCGCCACCCACAACGCCCACACCCTGGCGGCGATTTACAGCCTGGCCGGGCAGAACTACTATCCGGGCCAGTACGAGTTCCAGTGCCTGCACGGCATGGGTGAACCGCTGTACGAACAGGTGACCGGGAAAGTGGCGGACGGCAAGCTCAACCGCCCATGCCGTATTTACGCCCCGGTGGGCACCCACGAAACCCTGCTGGCGTACCTGGTGCGTCGTTTGCTGGAAAACGGTGCGAACACCTCCTTCGTTAACCGCATCGCCGACACCACGCTGCCGCTGGACGAGCTGGTGGCCGATCCGGTACTGGCCGTTGAGAAGATGGCGGCTCAGGAAGGTCAGATTGGCCTGCCGCATCCGAAAATTCCCCTACCGCGCGAGCTGTACGGCAAAGGCCGCGTTAACTCGGCGGGTCTGGATCTTGCCAACGAACACCGTCTGGCCTCCCTCTCCTCTGCCCTGCTCAACAGCGCGCTGCAGAAATGGCAGGCCAAACCGATGCTGGAGCAGCCGGTTGCTGACGGTGAAATGCAGCCGGTGATCAACCCGGCGGAGCCAAAAGATATCGTCGGCTACGTGCGTGAAGCCACCGACGCGGAAGTAGAGCAGGCGCTGCAGAGCGCGGTGAACAACGCCCCTATCTGGTTCGCCACCCCGCCGCAGGAGCGCGCCGCCATTCTGGAACGCGCGGCGGTGCTGATGGAAGATCAGATGCAACAGCTTATCGGCATTCTGGTGCGCGAAGCGGGGAAAACCTTCAGCAACGCCATTGCCGAAGTGCGCGAGGCGGTCGACTTCCTGCATTATTACGCAGGCCAGGTGCGCGATGATTTCGATAACGAAACCCACCGTCCGCTGGGTCCGGTCGTCTGTATCAGCCCGTGGAACTTCCCGCTGGCGATCTTCACCGGCCAGATTGCCGCCGCTCTGGCCGCAGGCAACAGCGTGCTGGCCAAACCGGCAGAGCAAACCCCGCTGATTGCCGCGCAGGGCATCAACATCCTGCTGGAAGCCGGCGTGCCGGCGGGCGTGGTTCAGTTGCTGCCAGGACGTGGTGAAACGGTAGGCGCCAGACTGACCGCCGATAACCGCGTGCGCGGCGTGATGTTCACCGGCTCAACCGAAGTGGCCTCCCTGCTGCAGCGCAATATTGCCACCCGTCTGGATGCGCAGGGTCGTCCGACTCCGCTCATCGCCGAAACCGGCGGGATGAACGCCATGATCGTCGACTCCTCCGCGCTCACCGAGCAGGTGGTGGTTGACGTGCTGGCCTCCGCCTTTGACAGCGCCGGTCAGCGCTGCTCCGCCCTGCGCGTGCTGTGCCTGCAGGATGACGTGGCCGACCACACGCTGAAGATGCTGCGCGGCGCGATGGCCGAATGCCGCATGGGCAACCCGGGCCGTCTCACCACCGACATCGGGCCGGTGATCGACGCGGAAGCGAAAGCCAATATCGAAAACCATATTCAGGCGATGCGCGCGAAAGGCCGTCCGGTGTTCCAGGCCGTGCGTGAAACCAGTGAAGATGCCCGCGAATGGCGTACCGGCACCTTTGTGCCGCCAACGCTGATTGAGCTGGCAAGCTTCGACGAGCTGAAAAAAGAGGTCTTCGGTCCGGTACTGCACGTGGTGCGCTACAACCGCAATAACCTCAACGCGCTGATTGAGCAGATCAACGCCTCCGGCTATGGCCTGACGCTCGGGGTGCATACCCGTATCGACGAGACCATCGCGCAGGTCACCGGTAACGCCAAAGTGGGTAACCTGTACGTTAACCGCAACATGGTCGGCGCGGTGGTGGGTGTGCAGCCGTTCGGCGGCGAAGGCCTCTCCGGCACCGGTCCGAAAGCGGGCGGCCCGCTCTACCTGTACCGTCTGCTGGCGAACCGTCCGGAGAACGCGCTGGGCGTAACGCTGGCGCGTCAGGACGCGGACTATCCGGTAGACGCGCAGCTGAAAACCGTGCTGACGCAGCCGCTGGAAGCCCTCATCACATGGGCGGAAAAACGTCCTGAACTGCGTGCGCTCGCACAGCAGTACGGCGAGCTGGCGCAGGCCGGTACGCAGCGTCTGCTGCCAGGGCCAACCGGCGAGCGCAACACCTGGACGCTGATGCCGCGCGAGCGCGTGCTGTGCGTGGCGGATAACGAGCAGGATGCGCTGGTGCAGTTGGCCGCAGCGATGGCAACCGGTTGTGAAGTGCTGTGGCCGGAAGATGCGCTGCACCGCGACCTGGCAAAACAGCTGCCGAAAGCGGTCTCGGCGCGCATTCACTTCGCGAAGGCCGATGCGCTGCTGACGCAGCCGTTTGACGCGGTGATCTATCACGGTGATTCGGACCAGCTGCGCGAACTGTGCGAACAGGTGGCGGCCCGCAGCGGGGCAATTGTTTCGGTGCAGGGCTTCGCGCGCGGGGAAACCAACCTGCTGCTGGAGCGTCTGTACGTGGAACGTTCACTCAGCGTCAATACCGCGGCGGCAGGCGGTAACGCCAGCCTGATGACAATCGGCTAACGCTGTGCTAATAAGGCTCCGGAGACGGAGCCTTATTTAATTGGGGAGTGTATGAAACGATTTCTTATCGCAGGTGCAGCACTGCTGCTGAGCGCCAGCGCGCTGGCCGACGAGTGCGACAAAGCGACCACCCAGCTTGAACTGAATACCTGTAGCGCGCAGCAGTATCAGGCTGCCGATAAAAAGCTCAACCAGACGTATCAGGCGGCCATCAAGCGCGCGGCAGCCCCTCAGCGCGACCTGCTGAAAAAAGCGCAGCAGGCGTGGATTACCCTGCGTGATGCGGACTGTACGTTTATCGGTTCGGGTACGGAAGGCGGCAGCATTCAGCCGATGATTGTTAATCAGTGCCTGACGGAGAAAACCGCGGAGCGTGAAGCGTTTCTGGCCTCGCTGATGCAGTGTGAAGAGGGCGACTTAAGCTGCCCTCTCCCGCCGGGAAACTAACGCACGCGAATCCCTTCGATAATCATCCGCTGCACGTTTTCCAGGGTGCTGTGGAAAAACGCTTCATCCTGAAGCGTTTTTCCGGTCACCGCCTCAACCTGGGCCGCAAAGTCAGCGTAATGCTGGGTTGAAGCCCAAATCATAAAGATCAGATGATGCGGGTCGACGGGCGCCAGCTTTCCGCTGGCCACCCATCCGGCAATAATGGCCGACTTGTCGTCAACCAGCTGTTTTAAATCCCCCGTCAGCTCCGCCTGCAACAGCGGCGCGCCCTGCAGCATCTCCAGACAGAACAGCCTTGATGCCTGCGGGTAATCGCGCGAGACCTCCAGCTTCAGGCGAATGTACTCTTTGATTGCCACCAGCGGGGCCAACTCTTCACGAAACGCTTTCAGCGGCGCCAGCCAGATGTCGAGGATCTGCTGCATCACCGCGACATACAGCGCCTCTTTCGACGGGTAATAGTAGAGCAGATTGGTTTTGGACACCCCGGCCTGCTCCGCCACCTGCTCCAGGCGCGTGCCGTGAATACCAAACTGTGAAAAAGTCTCCAGCGCCGCGCTGAGGATCGCCTGCTTCTTGGCACTCACGGCCTGCGAACGTTTACCTGGTGTTTTCACTGCGCCTTGTGTCATTCCCGCTCTCCTTATTGGTTTGCCATAGCATAGCAAAAGCCCTGCTTTCTCTCGACATCCTGGGGTACAGAGTCTGTGCAAAATCGACAAGGAAAAGCTATTGTGGGAGGCCAATGCGAATGTGACTAACCGTTCTTTATAGCGGGTTCCTCGGCCCTTTAGACAGTCCGCTTTGTGCCAGGAGCGGACGTTGAGGAGACGGTTATTTTGATGCGAAATATTTGCGTAATATTTTTTCTAATAGCGAAAAAACGACCGTCACCCTTTTGGGAGTAATCAACTGGTAAGGCCGATATAAATAAAATTGCCATTTCTCCTGTCGCAGTTCAGGCAGTGTGGGAACAAGTTGGCCGCTTGCTAAGTACTCCCTACAGATAAAATCGCTGGATTGTACAACCGTTTTCCCGGCCAATGCAGCCTGAATTTCGGCGTATGGGTCTGTAGTATAAAACTCAATATGGCGAGGGACAAAAGTATTCACTGCGTCACTCATAAACTCAAATGATTTTCCCGTCTCAGGATTAATTAAACCACTAAATGGATAACGCTGTCGAAGATCTTCTAAATCAATTGGTGCTCCCAGGCGCGCAATGAGTTCAGGAGACGCAACCAAAATATGTTCAACTTGCCCGATATTTTTAATGATAAAGTTTGGATTAGGTTCTCGCCCTACGCGTATACCTATATCGATACGATGCTCGATAGTATCAAGTTTCATCATATCTAAACGCCAATCGATAAATAACTCAGGATATGGACGTAGTGCAGTCAATAGTTCATACAAGATTTGTTCATGATTTGGAAATCGAAGTAATGTGATACGAACAATACCCTTCATTTCATTATCATCTTTCGCTGTCTGAAATAGTTTTTCAGAATCTTCCAGCAGTCGCTTCGCTTGGGGTAAAAATAACTCACCAAAACTGGTGAGAAAGATCGAACGAGTATTGCGTTTGAAAAGAGGTTCACCAAGTTGTTTCTCCAACTCAGCGACTGTTCGGGTTACTACTGATGGTGAAACCGACAACTTTATGGCTGCTTCGCGGAAGTTTAGGGTCTCAGAGGCAATGATAAAAAATTTTAGAGCATCAAGTTTGTTCATGATTGTTGTGAAAATTGCAATAATGTATTTAGATAATAGCAATTAATTTGCAACTATTCCAGTCATATAATCGAACAATCAAATAAGTAACCTGTCTTAATTTTTTATCAGAACCCAAAAGAGTAAATTATGTCAATTCAACCAGTAGAGTTAAACAAAGCCTATCGTTTATTGCAGGTCGGGCCAACGACGATGATATCTGCTAAAAATGATGGCATTGAAAATGTCATGGCAGCGGCTTGGGTGGGGTTAGTAGGCAATAACAAAGTGATGGCTTTTATAGGTCCACAGGCATTTACTCGCGGGCTTGTAGAAAAAAGCGGATATTACGTTGTCCAGATCCCAGTAGTAAAACAAATGGAAATGGTTTTATATGCTGGAGGCCACAGTTATTCTGATACACCCGATAAAAACAGTAAAATTCCACTGTTTTATCAGAAAGAGTTTGATCTTCCTTTAGTTGAAGGTTGCGCAGGCTGGTTAGTCTGTAAGGTCATACCCAATGTAGAAAATGAAAAGCAGCACAACTTGTTCATGGGGGAAATTGTCGGAGCATGGAGTGATGACCGCGTTTTCAAAAATGGGCACTGGATTTTTGATGATGCGCCTGATGAATTGCGTACTGTCCATTACGTGGCTGGCGGACAGTTTTACGCCATTGGCAAAGGTACAAAATTTAATTATGGTCCGGGAAAAGACTAATCCTTACTTCTTTATAAATGTAGCCATATAACATGGCTACATAGAGGTAGTAACAAAAAAACCACTTAAGATGTCCGCTTTTTGCTCAAAGCAGAAATTCTTTTCCCGGTGGTGCCAGAGGCGGACATTCTGCACTTCTGCTTATGTGGTCCAAATCGGTATGCTGCTACATATGCGATTCTCTTTTTACACCCACGTTAGCCCCCACCCAGTAATATGTATCAAGTTTACCAAATGCTGAAAAAAACATACCAGCATTGAAATTATATGGTAGCACTATATGAACGAACATCCCTAATTTTAAAAAATTGACTTAAGTCTTTATTTCCGACTCACCACGACGCATCAGCAGCCTTGTTACTCATTTTTCTTTACCCTGCATCACATTGCGAATACAACTGTCACCGTCCAGTTCTGCTGGAGTTAATATTATTGGACTGGTAGAGTGATGCCGTTACACATAATGGTTAAAAAGGATTTGATTTATGTCAAAAAAAAAACAAAAACGTTGGCTGCCGTCCCCTTCGTCCTCATATCTATTGCAATGACAGGATGCATACAACGCGAGGTTGTCGTTAATCATGTGCAGGATGTCACCTCTGGAGACCGGGCTGAAGTGAGAATTATTGGTTTTACCAGCGATTCTATGATGTGGGGGGATTTTGATTGTAATCAGCCATATAAGATGCCTCCAAAAGGATACTACCCTCACGTAAGAACAACTTTCGAAAGTAACCCCGTATATATCGATAAGGGCTTTAAAAAATCAAAATTGCCAGATGGCGTATACCCTCTTGACCGCGCAGAATATTATGTTCGAGCGGGGAAATTATTAGGCGTATGGCCTTCAAACCATCTTAGCGATGGTAGACTTTGTACTAAAGACTTTGTTATCCGGCCTGAAAAAGACAAATTATATGAATTCAGGAACCGGAATGACGATAACATGTGCTATTTTGAGTTATATGAGATAAATAAATCAACTGGGGCAGCAACCAGGATGAAAATGACAAGCTATAGAGATATGTGTCCTAAATAATTATCTTAGAAGCGCCCCACTGAATAATGGAAGCTTGATAGTCATCGGTGAGGCGCGCCAGTGTCCTTTTGCACATTTGACCCTGTGTTTCCCAAACGGAAATGAAGCATTTGAAAAGGGTGAAGAAATTTGCGAATGGAGCACCACTATCCGTGTTGTCTGGTGATGAATTGTTCCGCACCGGGATCGTTGCCGCATTACCCTCGCCTCCCTGCACCGTCATCGCGCACCGCTGCCTTTTTTGCGTGCATTACTTTTGACCATTTAGTCCACTTTATTTGATTCCAATTCACCAACCTCTGATTAACACATTAATAACAAAGCCTTTTTAAAAACTGGCATCCCCTTTGCAGATCCCTTTTCACGAGGCTTAACAGGATATGCAGGATGCAGCGCCACGTCTGACTTTCACCCCACACTGAGATGAAGAGAGGTTCGTGATGAAAATTGGCGTATTTGTACCCATCGGCAACAACGGCTGGCTTATCTCGACCACGGCACCGCAATACATGCCCACCTTTGAGCTGAATAAGGCCATTGTGCAAAAAGCGGAGCACTACCACTTCGACTTTGCGCTCTCGATGATCAAGCTGCGCGGCTTTGGTGGCAAAACCGAATTCTGGGATCACAACCTGGAGTCTTTCACCCTGATGGCCGGGCTGGCCGCGGTCACCTCGCGGATTCAGATTTACGCGACCGCCGCCACGCTCACCCTGCCTCCGGCCATCGTGGCGCGCATGGCCTCGACCATCGACTCCATCTCCGGCGGGCGTTTTGGCGTCAACCTGGTCACCGGCTGGCAAAAGCCGGAGTACGAGCAGATGGGGCTGTGGCCGGGTGACGATTACTTCTCTCGTCGCTACGACTACCTCACCGAATACGTGCAGGTGCTGCGCGACCTGTGGGGTACCGGCAAAAGCGACTTCAAAGGGGATTTCTTCACCATGAACGACTGCCGCGTCAGCCCGCAGCCGTCGGTTCCCATGAAGGTGATTTGTGCCGGGCAGAGCGACGCGGGAATGGCATTCTCGGCGAAATATGCCGACTTCAACTTCTGCTTCGGTAAAGGCGTCAACACGCCAGCCGCCTTCGCCCCGACCGCCGCGCGGATGAAAGAGGCCGCCGACAAAACCGGGCGCGACGTGGGCTCGTATGTACTGTTTATGGTGATCGCCGACGAAACCGACGACGCCGCCCGCGCGAAATGGGAGCGCTATAAAGACGGCGCCGACGAGGAGGCCCTGAGCTGGCTCACCGAACAGAGCCAGAAAGATACCCGCTCCGGGGCGGATACCAACGTGCGCCAGATGGCCGATCCGACTTCCGCTGTCAACATCAATATGGGCACGCTGGTCGGCTCGTACGCCAGCGTCGCCAGAATGCTTGACGAAGTGGCGGCCGTTCCCGGCGCGGAAGGCGTCCTGCTGACCTTCGATGATTTCCTTACTGGCGTGGAAACCTTCGGCGAGCGCATCCAGCCGCTGATGCAGTGCCGCGCCCATATCCCTGCCGTCACGAAGGAGGTGGCGTAATGACGACCCTGAATGCACGCCCGGAAGCCATTACCTTTGCGCCTGAGCAGAGCGCGCTGATTGTCGTGGATATGCAAAACGCCTACGCCAGCCCCGGCGGGTATCTGGATCTGGCGGGGTTCGACGTCTCGGCGACGCAACCGGTGATCGAGAATATCAAAACCGCCGTAGCCGCCGCACGCGCCGCCGGTATGCTCATTGTCTGGTTCCAGAACGGCTGGGACGACCAGTACGTTGAGGCCGGCGGCCCCGGTTCACCGAATTTCCACAAATCGAACGCCCTGAAAACTATGCGCAAGCGGCCCGAGTTGCAGGGCAAACTGCTGGCGAAAGGCGGCTGGGATTATCAGCTGGTGGACGAACTGGTCCCGCAGGAAGGCGATATTGTGCTGCCCAAACCGCGCTACAGCGGCTTTTTCAACACCCCGCTCGACAGCCTGCTGCGCAGCCGGGGGATACGCCATCTGGTGTTCACCGGTATCGCCACCAACGTCTGCGTGGAGTCCACCCTGCGCGACGGCTTCTTCCTGGAGTATTTCGGCGTGGTGCTGGAAGACGCGACCCATCAGGCCGGGCCGGAATTCGCCCAGAAAGCGGCCCTGTTCAATATCGAAACCTTTTTTGGCTGGGTCAGTAACGTCGCGGAGTTCTGCGACGCCCTGAATCCTCCACTCGCCCGTATCGCCTGAGGAGAAAAACGATGCCGAAATCCGTGATTATTCCGCCGGGCACCAGCACGCCCATCGCCCCGTTTGTGCCCGGCACGCTCGCCGACGGCGTGGTGTACGTCTCCGGCACGCTGCCGTTTGATAAAGACAACAACGTGGTGTTTATCAACGACCCAAAGGCGCAAACCCGCTACGTGCTGGAAACCATCAAAAAGGTGATCGAAACAGCGGGTGGCACGATGGAGGATGTGACCTTCAACAGCATCTTTATCACCGACTGGAAAAACTACGCCGCGATTAACGAAATCTACGCGGAGTTCTTCCCCGGCGATAAACCGGCCCGGTTCTGCATTCAGTGCGGGCTGGTGAAGCCGGAAGCGCTGGTTGAGATCGCCACCGTTGCCCACATCGCGAAGTGAGGCGGCCATGAAACTCTCCGTCTCACCGCCCCCGTATGAGGGGGCACCCGCGGTGGTCCTGATTGCCGGTCTCGGCGGCAGCGGCAGCTACTGGCTGCCCCAGCTCGCCGCGCTGGAGCAGGAGTATCAGGTGGTCTGTTATGACCAGCGCGGAACGGGCAATAATCCCGATACCCTGCCGGAAGGGTACAGCCTTGCGCAGATGGCGGACGAACTGGCCCGGGCGCTGGCGGAGGCCGGGATTGCCCGCTACAGCGTCGTCGGCCATGCGCTGGGGGCGCTGGTCGGCCTGCAGCTGGCGCTGGATCATCCCGACGCCCTCACCGCGCTGGTGTGCGTTAACGGCTGGTTAACCCTTAACGCGCACACCCGCCGCTGCTTTCAGATCCGCGAGCGCCTGCTGCATTCCGGCGGCCCGCAGGCGTGGGTAGAGGCGCAGCCGCTGTTTCTCTACCCGGCAGACTGGATGGCGGCCCGCGCCCCTCGTCTGGAGGCGGAAGAGGCGCTGGCGCTGGCCCATTTCCAGGGGAAAACCAACCTGCTGCATCGGCTAAGCGCCCTGAAGAAAGCCGACTTCAGCCGCCATGCCGCGCGTATCCGCTGCCCGGTACATCTTATCTGCTCCAGCGACGACATGCTGGTGCCTTCTGTCTGCTCCGCTGAACTGCAGGCGGCAATCCCCGGCAGTCAGAAAGTGGTGATGCGCCAGGGTGGACATGCCTGCAACGTCACCGAGCCAGACACCTTTAACACGCTGCTGCTGAACGGGCTTGCCAGCCTGCTGCACAGCCATGAACCCGCGTTATAAGGAGCTGTAATGAGCGAAGCCATTAATCCCACTGCGCTGGAGACGCTGTTTACCTCCGCGCGCACCCATAACGGCTGGCTGGATATGCCGGTCAGCGACCAGGTTCTGCGCGAGATCTACGACCTGATGAAATGGGGGCCAACGTCCGCCAACTGCTCTCCGGCGCGGATAGTCTTTGTGCGAAGCGCAGAGGGAAAAGAGAAGCTGCGCCCGGCGCTCTCCAGCGGCAACCTGGAGAAAACGCTCGAGGCGCCGGTTACGGCCATCATGGCCTGGGACAGTGAATTTTACGATCGCCTGCCCGAACTGTTCCCGCACGGTGATGCCAGAAGCTGGTTTACCACCAGCCCCGCCCTTGCGGAAGAGACGGCGTTTCGCAACAGCTCCATGCAGGCCGCTTACCTGATTTTCGCCTGCCGCGCCCTGGGGCTGGATACCGGCCCGATGTCGGGCTTTGACCGACAAAAAGTCGACGACGCCTTTTTCACCGGCACCACGCTTAAAAGCAACCTGCTGATCAACATTGGCTATGGCGACCCGGGCAAACTTTACGGACGCCTGCCGCGTCTGGACTTCGACGATGCCTGCGGGCTGGCGTAAGGAGCGAACATGACAGCACCGGATAAACAGACCTTTCGCGACGCCATGGCCTGCGTTGGCGCAGCGGTCAATATCATCACCACTGACGGCCCGGCGGGGAGAGCAGGCTTCACCGCCAGCGCGGTGTGCAGCGTCACGGATTCACCGCCCACCCTGCTGGTGTGCCTGAACCGCGGCGCGTCCGTCTGGCCCACGTTTAGCGAAAACCGCACCCTGTGCGTGAATACCCTGAGCGCCGGGCAGGAGCCGTTATCCAATCTGTTTGGCGGCAAAACGCCGATGGAACAGCGCTTTGCCGCTGCCCGCTGGCAGAGGGGCGACACGGGCTGCCCACGGCTGGAGGATGCGCTGGCCTCCTTTGACTGCCGCATCAGCCAGGTGGTGAGCGTTGGTACCCATGACATTCTGTTCTGCGACATCGTTTCGATTATCCGCCACCCGGCACCGCAAGGGCTGGTGTGGTTTGACCGCGGCTACCACGCGCTGATGCGACCCGCCTGCTGAGGCGCTTTAAGGAGACAGACCATGTTCGGATTTCCCCACTGGCAGTTGAAATCGACCTCCACAGACGCCGGCGTGGTCGCGCCGGATGAACGGCTCCCGCTCGGGCAAACCCTGGTAATGGGCGTCCAGCACGCGGTTGCCATGTTTGGCGCCACGGTGCTGATGCCGATGCTGATGGGGCTGGATCCCAACCTCTCTATTCTGATGTCGGGAATCGGTACGCTGCTGTTCTTTTTTGTCACCGGCGGGCGCGTGCCCAGCTATCTGGGTTCCAGCGCCGCCTTTGTGGGGGTGGTCATCGCCACCACCGGGTTTAACGGCCAGGGGATCAACCCTAACCTGAGCGTGGCCCTCGGGGGCATCATCGCCTGCGGTCTGGTGTACACCCTGATTGGTCTGGTGGTGATGAAGATCGGTACGCGCTGGATCGAACGCATGATGCCCCCCGTCGTGACCGGTGCAGTGGTGATGGCAATCGGCCTGAATCTCGCGCCGATTGCGGTCAGGAGCGTCTCCGCCTCGCCGTTTGAGAGCTGGATGGCGGTGATCACCGTGCTGTGTATTGGCCTGGTAGCGGTATTTACCCGCGGTATGGTCCAGCGCCTGCTGATTCTGGTTGGGCTGATTGTGGCCTGTCTTTTCTACGCACTGCTGGCAAATGTCTTTGGTCTCGGCAAACCTGTCGATTTCACGTTGCTCCATCAGGCCGCCTGGTTCGGTCTGCCGCAAATCACATCGCCAGCCTTCAACAGCCAGGCGATGATGCTTATCGCCCCCGTGGCGGTGATCCTGGTGGCGGAGAACCTGGGTCATCTGAAGGCCGTGGCGGGCATGACCGGACGCAGTATGGATCCGTATATGGGCCGTGCGTTCGTCGGCGACGGGCTGGCAACCATGCTCTCCGGTTCCGTGGGCGGCAGCGGCGTCACCACCTATGCCGAAAATATCGGCGTGATGGCGGTGACCAAAGTCTACTCGACGCTGGTGTTCGTGGCGGCGGCAGTGATGGCGATACTGCTTGGCTTCTCACCGAAATTCGGCGCGCTGATCCACACCATTCCGTCACCGGTTATTGGCGGCGCATCGATTGTGGTCTTCGGGCTGATCGCCGTGGCGGGAGCACGCATCTGGGTGCAGCATCGCGTCGATCTCAGCCAGAACAGCAACCTGATTATGGTGGCCGTCACACTGGTGCTGGGCGCGGGGGATTTCGCCCTGACGCTGGGCGGATTCACGATTGGCGGGATTGGTACGGCGACCTTTGGCGCCATTCTGCTTAACGCCCTGCTGAACCGGCGGGAAGCGGCCGCGCCGCAGGGCGAGGTCGTGCATCAGGATTCGTGATAAGTCACCCCGAAGGAGAGAGGGAGAAATGCAGACCTGTGCTGGTCTTACAGACCGCACCAGCCAGTCCCCTCGCCCCTTCGGGGAGAGGGTTAGGGTGAGGGGCGCAAAAAACGCCCCCTCATACTTTCAGGACGCAGGTCTACTCTTCTTCAAACAGGCGTTCAATAGATTTGGTGGGA
This sequence comes from Enterobacter sp. BIDMC92, assembly GCF_001030225.1. Lineage (NCBI taxonomy): Bacteria > Pseudomonadati > Pseudomonadota > Gammaproteobacteria > Enterobacterales > Enterobacteriaceae > Enterobacter > Enterobacter sp. BIDMC92. The sequence goes on along the minus strand of NZ_KQ087598.1, from coordinate 1,758,157 downwards.
TAAAAAAGCGAATGACTGTTTTCACCCGTCAGAGGGATAAAGCCCAGCTTCAGATAAAACCGTTTAGCCTGTTCGTTAATCGCATCGACAAAGAGTCCATGTACGCCTACCGCCTGCGATGCCAGGTAAACCACGCGCATAGCATGCGTAACGAGTGTTGTTCCCCACTCGCGTCCCTGCAGGTCTTTATGGACAGCCAGACGCCCCAGCGTCACGCTCGGTACGTTGATATAAGGGATCCGACGCTGCTGAGTCTTAGAAGGAAGCATCGCTTTTTCAAAGCAACTTCCGGACAGCGTGTAATAGCCGAGGACACGAGGATGGTCGCGATCTTTAAGCAGATAGCCGCGTAAAATACGCCCAGTGTGCTGACGCACCAGATGGTCTACCAGGAAGGAATTTAGCGAGGGTTCACCACAATCGAAATTCCTGAAATCATACTCTTCTCCCTCTGAAAACATTTCGATCGTGAGATTTTCCACGACGCTTCACTCCATGTTTCGAAGACGTTTTGCCGCTCGCTTCAGGCGTTCATTTGGCTCTGGCGGATTGTCGATGGCGTTCATCACGGCATTCCATGATGTTTCGTTTAAGACGAGACGCCGATGCTGTTCGATGACCTCTGCAGCACGTTCAGACGCACTGTTCACCATAAACTGGGTGATCGTTTGGTTCGTCATCGCCGCCGCCTCTTCAATCATTGTTTTGTCTTCGTCCGTCAGGCGAAGATCGATACGCTGTTTTTTAAGTGCTGGCATAATTGACTTTATCGTGTACGGTGTTTATCCGTACATATCGTAGAGACATCCGTCCTTTTTTTCAATCTAAACCTTCTTCAGCCGTCACATCGCTCACCTCACGGCGACGTTTTTTTAGCTTTAATTCACTCACCAGCACCCCGGCGACGATAAACGCTGCGCCCACCAGGGCCAGCAGCGGCAAACGCTCGCCCGCAAGCCGGCCAAAAATCCCTGCCCAGACCGGTTCCCCGGTATAGATCACCGTCGCACGGGTCGGCGACACGCTGCGCTGCGCCCAGTTCATAGTCACCTGAATAATGGCGCTGAAAATGCCCAGCCCCAGCGCCACCACGACAAGGCCGGTGGACATTGGCGGTACCGACTCCCCAGCCGGTACCATCGTCGCAAATGCCACCAGCGACGCGGTGGCGAGCTGCACTACCGTCACGCGCTTGACGTCGACCTTCCCCGCCCAGGCGCTAATCAGAATAATTTCCGCCGCAATGGCAATTGCCCCGATCAGGGTAATGATCTCCCCCGTCCCCAGCGCCAGCAAGTTGTTTTCCGGCCCGGCCAGCAAAATAAGACCGATAAACGCCAGCACGATCCCGATGCAGGACATCAGCCCCGGCAGTCGCCCCAGGCACAGCCACTGCAGTAGCGGCACCAGCGGCACATACATGGCGGTAATAAATGCGGATTTACTGCTGGAGATGGTCTGCAATCCCCACGTCTGCAGGCTATAGCCCATCGCTATCGCCACCCCAATCGCCACCCCGGCCTTAAGCTCTTTCAACGTCAGACCCCGCAGCGTGTTAAGCGAGCAGAGCCCCACGGCAATCGCCGCCGTCGCAAAGCGCAGGCCAACAAAAAAGAACGGATCGCTAAGGGTCACCGCGTACTGGACGGCCAGAAACGTCCCGCCCCAGAACATGGTGATGAGAATAAGGATGGCTTCCTGCGGTTTAACGGAAAATTTGAAACGTGAGACAGACATGCGGCACTCGCAATGAAGAACAATTCCCTAGTGTGCGTTGCCTTTGGTTACAGTTCAATGTTGCAGAAATAAAAAAACCGCCGGGAAGCCCCGGCGGCAGGGAGATCAACCCGGCGACTTACTTATTGCCGCCATGGCTGTTTTTACCCCCTTTTTTGCCAGCCTCAGATGCGCGCTGAGGGTCATTTTTAAAATTACCCCCGCTATGCTGGCCACCTTTACGGCCTGCTTCTGATGCTCTTTCACGGTCTTCTGCGAAATTACCTGAACCACCACGATGGTTTGCCATCTCTAACCTCCAGAGTGTGAAACATTAGACATCATATTGCATTCAGTAAAAGAGGATTCTTTCACCTCGCGGCCCAAGGACAACGCCTTTATCTGTGCCGCGTGAAACTAAGCTTAGTGGAATGAGGTTATCCGGCAAGTCGAAGGTAATATCCTGCAACATGATCCCAGTCTTTCGGGTGAGATGACGCGGCGGTAATCCATAAGCCTTTCTTATCATTTTAAAAATCGGCAGCGGGAAAGTTGTATCATTTTGCTACAAAGCCATTTTCAGACCCATATTGTTATAAATCAAATAAATGGCGTTCATTTTTGCAGTCTGGCTGTGATGACATATCTTTAAAAGAGCGCAGCGATCCGCTGTCAGAGAAAACAAACGAGGAGTGATGCAAAATGGCAAAAGTTCTGGTGCTCTATTATTCCATGTATGGACACATTGAAACCATGGCTCACGCGGTAGCAGAGGGTGCAAACAAGGTGGACGGCGTTGAGGTTGTGGTGAAACGCGTACCGGAAACCATGCAGGCAGAAGCATTCGCAAAAGCCGGGGGTAAAACACAAAATGCCCCGGTGGCCACCCCGCAGGAACTGGCTGATTACGATGCCATCATCTTTGGCACCCCGACCCGCTTTGGCAATATGTCCGGCCAGATGCGTACCTTCCTCGATCAGACGGGCGGCCTGTGGGCATCAGGCGCGTTATACGGCAAGCTCGCCAGCGTCTTCAGCTCCACCGGGACCGGCGGCGGCCAGGAACAGACGATTACCTCAACCTGGACTACCCTTGCTCATCACGGGATGGTGATTGTGCCGATTGGCTACGGGGCACAGGAGTTATTTGATATTTCTCAGGTACGTGGCGGTACGCCGTACGGCGCAACCACCATTGCCGGCGGCGATGGCTCCCGACAGCCGAGCAATGAAGAGCTCGCTATCGCCCGTTACCAGGGTGAATACGTCGCGGGTCTCGCCAAAAAACTGAACGGCTAACCCAACAGGAGGACAAGCATGCCAACGCAAGAATCAAAAGCTCACCACGTGGGTGAATGGGCAAGTTTACGCAATACCTCGCCGGAGATCGCCGAAGCCATTTTTGAAGTCGCGAAGTATGACGAAAAACTGGCAGAGCAGATTTGGGAAGAAGGCAACGATGAAGTGCTGGTGCGCGCCTTCGAAAAAACGGACAAAGACTCGCTCTTCTGGGGTGAGCAAACCATCGAACGTAAAAACGTCTGAACGTTTCCCCCCGCCATGCGGGGGGTTATCCTCTATTTTGCCGCGTTGTTCATCACCGCATTGAATTTGTCGACAGGACAGAAGCCGTTCGCATCGACCGGACAGCCCTTAAGCTCAAGCGTCACGCGCTGCGCCGGAGATTGTAGCGACAGCACGCTGGCGTTACGCAGCTGCTCCGAGCTCTGATAAACATACTCAATTTTCATCAATTCCTGGTTGCTGTTTTTGTCATGCCAGCGCTGGAAGACAATTTTGCCGCCAATCGGGGTGCGTTCCTGCTGGTCGTGCAGCTGGTACGGTTTGAAATCCAGCGCCGTGAGCAAGGAAGCGATGTTTGAATCATGCCCCACCAGCAGGGTGATTTTCGGCGCTTTCGCCTGTTCGGTGACCAGGGTTTTATCGATGTATTTCACCAGCGGTTTGGCGACGTTTTGCGCCACCTCGGTAGAGGTAAACAGCGAGTCCTGATAACCGTTTTTCAGCTTCGACAGTACGCGCCACTGCTGGTCGGTTTTGATCTCTCCCCAGGCCACCTGGTCCGCCGGGAAACCTTCGTAATACTGCAGCGTAAATGCGTCAACCAGCGAGTTACCCACCTTCAGCGGCCCGGAAACGCCAGGCTCTTTTTCGTAATCAGCGCTGAAGGTATCTTTCGCATCCGCCAGCGAGCAGACCTTTTTCTCTTTGCACGACGGCGACTCAGCGTAGTTCGTCATCTGCTCCAGCAGCTTGTAGCTTTCCGCAAGCTGCATTTTCTGCCGCTCGGCCTCCATCGCCTTCAGCGCTTTGTCGCGGAATTCAGGGGAGTTATCGGTAATCACCGGGTTAAAGGTCGGGTCCATGGTGCCCATTTTTTCCTGATGATGAACAGGCACATCACAGCCCGGGAAGGCGCCGGTGATAAAGAACTGCGCGGTGGCGACGGTACGCTGCAGGCTGTTGGCATAGGCATACACCGCATCCGCTGGCGGGCACTCGCCGGTCTTGATCATCCCCTGCTGTGCCAGCCACTCGCGCATATAATGACCCATATAGACTTCCAGCACGCCGCCTTTGGTGGTGAGCTGACCACCCGGCACTTCCCACTCAGGCCACTGCTTTGGCGTCGACTGCTCCAGCACGCTGCCGTTGTTGGCAAGCGGAGCGCGCAGGTTATGACGACTCATGATTAAAACTTGCTCCAGCTGATACCCTTCCGGCGTCTCTTGCGCCTGCACGCCAAACGTTGCTGAAATGGAACCGGCGACTGCCAGCGCGAGTAGTGCTTTTCTCATCCCTAATTCCTCACTCGTTTTAAAATGTCGCGTTCAGTGTGACAGAACCGTGACAATTTTCCGGGAAGCATTTCTCAAACTGATGATTAACACGCTTACGGTGAGCGTCGATTAGTTTTATAATAAAACCATACCCCACCGGAGAATGTGCTGTGAAACGTACCCGTCTTGAAGAGAGCCCCTGCCCCGTCGCCCGTTCGCTGGATATCATCGGTGACTGGTGGTCGCTGCTGATTGTTCGCGACGCGCTCCGCGGGGTTACGCGCTTTGGCGAGTTTCAGAAAAGCCTCGGAATTGCGAAAAACATGCTGACCACGCGGCTTAAGCTGCTGGTTGACGAAGGTATCCTTCGGCTTCAGCCCGCCTCCGACGGCAGCGCCTGGCAGGAGTATGTCCTGACCGAGAAGGGACGCGCCCTGCAGACGGTTCTGGTTGCCCTGTCACAGTGGGGCAATGAATATTTATTTGCTGAACACGAATGCGGCACGGTCCTTGTCGATAGCGAAAAGCGCAAACCCCTGCGAAAACTGGCGCTTATCGCCGACGACGGTCGCGAACTGACCCCTGAGCAGATTGTGGCCAAACTCCCCTCCTGATCGCTCCCGCCAGCAAAAGCACAAAATGCCCACCAATTTGGTTGCATTATAAAACCAAATAGCAGAGAGTGGATTAAGTTTCATGTTGAAACCAAATAACCCACTTTGCTTTGAGGTAACACACGATGACTACGCCACGCTCTACCGCCCTGGTAACAGGTGCCTCTTCCGGAATTGGTGCTGTCTATGCCGATCGCCTTGCCGCTCGCGGCCTTAATCTGGTGCTGGTCGCCCGGCGTGAGGAACGACTGCAGGCGCTGGCCAGTGAACTGCGCGAACGCTATGACGTTGCGGTCGAGGTTCTGGTGGCCGATCTCACGGAGGAAGCCGGGATCCGCGCCGTGGAAGAAGCACTGCGCAGCAACACCGCCATCGATACGCTGATTAACAACGCGGGCACCGCACAGATGGCCCCGTTCCTCGCGGGTGATGTGGCCCGGCATCAGGCCATTAACACCCTGAACACCACGGCGCTGATGCGCTTAACGTATGCCATTCTGCCGCGCCTGGCAGAGAATAACCGCGGCACGCTTGTCAACATCGCGTCCGTGCTGGCCCTGCACGTGCGGGCGGGCAGCGCGCTCTACAGCGCCACCAAGGCGTGGGTGCTCAGCTTTACCCGCGGGCTGCAGGAAGAGTTTGCCGACAGCAACCTGCGCATTCAGGCGGTGTTGCCTGCCGCCACGGCGACGGAGATCTGGAGCCATTCCGGCGTCACGGTTAACGATCTGCCGGAAGGGTCAGTAATGACCACGGAAGATATGGTGGATGCGTCGCTGGCGGGTCTGGATCAGGGTGAACTGATCACCATCCCGCCGATGCATGACGCTGGCCTGTGGGATCGCTACGAAACGGCGCGTCTGGAATTGTTTAACAGCGCGCGCACCGGTATTCCGGCCCCGCGCTACGTAAAACAGTAGCCTAACGCTCCAGCTGGTCGCCGTACTCAGTCATCCAGGCGGCCAGCGGCGAGAGTGCATTTTGCAGAGTGAGCCCGAGCGCGGTAATTTGGTACTCCACCCGCGGCGGGATCTCAGGGTAGACCGTACGCGTCACCAGCCCGCGCTGCTCGAACAGGCGAAGCTGCTTCGTCAGTTCTTTTTGCGTAATCGGGGCAGCCGCGCGCAGCAGATCGCCAAAGCGAACGGGCGTATTGAACACAATCAGGCGATAGAGAATGGGGATCGCCCATTTACCGGAAATCAGGTTGACGAACTGCGTCATCGGGCAGGTATATACCTCAGATTTTTTTTCGCAGCACACGTCCAGACTTTCTGCCATTGCACACCTCTTGCCTCGTTAGTATCCATTTGGTACCTTGTTTCCTTTCGATACTAACGTTTCTATAGTGTTTTCTCCAGAGACATTTCAGGAGAAGAAAATGGGTCGTTTAACCGATAAGTACACGCTGATTACCGGCGGCACCAGCGGCATCGGTCTTGCTACCGCGCAGGCGTTTATCGCCGAAGGCGCACACGTCGCCGTCACCGGACGCAATCCCGACACGCTCGCCGAAGCAGAGCGCATTCTGGGTGAAAACGCCTGGGTGATCCCGACCGATGCGGGAGATATTGCTTCGCAAAAAGCGCTGGCGGAGATCCTTGCCGCCCGCTGGCCACGCCTGGACGCGGTATTTCTCAACGCCGGTGATGTGACGCACGCGCCGCTGGAAGCGTGGCAGGAAGAAGCCTGGGATCGTCTGATGGGCATCAACCTGAAGGGACCGTTCTTTTTAATTCAGGCACTGCTGCCGCTGCTGAATAATCCCTCCTCCGTGATCCTGTGCGGCTCCGTAAGCGCGCGCATCGGCCTGCCCACCAGCAGCGTATATGCCGCGAGCAAAGCCGCCCTGCTGTCGCTGGCGCGCACGTTGTCGGCAGAACTGCTGCCGCGCGGGATCCGCGTCAACGGCCTGAGCCCCGGTCCGGTGGAAACCCCGGCCTTTAACAAAACGGGCTTAAGCGAAGAAGCGCTTAACGCGATGATGGCGGAGATCATCAAACTTGTGCCGCTGGGCAGAATGGGCTCCACGACGGAGCTGGCAAAAGCCGCGCTCTATCTGGCCTCCGACGAGTCCAGCTATACGGTAGGCACGGAGCTGCTGGTGGACGGCGGGATGGGAAGTTTGTAACTCAGAAGGCGCTGATGCCGGTGACAATGCCGACATACAGCGCCGCCCAGACGGCGGCAGAGAGCAGGCTCACCACATAAACCTTGACCACGTTAAGCCTGAGCATGCCTGCCGCCAGCGGTACGATATAGCGCAGCACCGCCAGGAAACGCGCGCTGAACAGTACCAGCACGCCGTTTTTCTGCAGCTGATGTTGCACCCGCAAAAATTTACTGGCGTGTTTTGCGGTGAGGCGGGTTATCCATCGCGTGTGCCCCATCAGTTGGCCGATATGGAAGTTCAGCGCTGAACCCACCGTTGCCCCCATCACCACGGCCAGCCACGCCAGCGCCGGATGCATGCTCGCCTGACTTACGGTAATGCCGGTCAACAGCATCACCGAGGCAGGTGGCAGCACAGAGGAGATCAGCACCGTTGATTTACTCAGCGCCATCATAAATAACAGCGCGAAAAGATGTGCCGGATAGAGCGCAAAGTGATTCAGCAAAGTATCAAGCCACGTCATTTACCCTCCCCCGATGTAAATATCATTCTTCATTTAAAATGAATTCACTTAAATAAACCCTCAACGTCTTATTAATAAGATTCTTCTAAACCGTTCTTAAACATTTTTTAAATTCCTGAGCGGCAAAATTAATTAAGCGTATTATCCCTCTCGTTTTATACCCTAAATAATTCGAGTTGCAGGAAGGCGGCAAGGGAACGAATCCCCGGGAGCGTACACAAGTACGTGACTGGGGTGAGTGAGTGCAGCCAACGCACCTGCAACTTGAAGTATGACGGGTATACAACGATCTCGTTATGGCGAGGCTCCTGTACAAATACACGTTATCGCTCTGGTGGGTTCGAGAGAACCGGCACAGGGTAAAACAGGCACTGTCGAATCAAGGCTTTGTCAGTATAACTTCCCTCGCGGGATACGGTGTACAGTGCTGAACCCAGGACGTGGGGATCTCCTCTTCGACATGCCCTGTCTTGCTCGCCCCTGAGAGATTTTTATTATTCAAAGGGAATTCATTATGTCTTACGCTATTCACAACCAGAACCCGACATTCAATGACAGCGCCATCGCGCAGTATATGAATACCGATTTTATCGTCCTCGATATTTCATTATGCGTGGCGCTGGCGCGCGAGCAATTCTTCGAAAAATTAAAAGACGATGATATCCCGTCGCATATTTTCATTGAAGACCATGGCCGCCTGGCGGGGATGATTGCCGTGCGCCAGTTGCTGCAGACTTCCGATACGGTACAGCCGGTGAAATCGCTGATGATTTCGCAATTTTTACAGGTCAAACCGGAGGATGAGCGTGCCGACGTTGCCGGACTGCTGGCCCACGGCGACGCGGATGTCGTGCCCGTGGTCACCCACGGGAAGCTTGTCGGCTGCCTGACCGAACGGGAAATCGCCCATCTGCTGGAAGATGACGTTACCGAAGATGCCCAGCTTCAGGGGGCGACGCTGCCGCTGGAGAAGCCCTATCTGGAAACCAGCGCCTTTAATCTGTGGAAAAAACGCTCCGTCTGGCTGCTGCTGCTGTTTGTCGCCGAAGCCTACACCAGCTCGGTCATTCAGCATTTCGAAGAGGCGCTGGAGTCCGCCATCGCGCTGGCGTTCTTTATCCCGCTGCTGATTGGCACAGGTGGCAACAGCGGAACGCAGATCACCTCCACGCTGGTGCGCGCCATGGCGCTGGGAGAGGTGCACCTGCGCGATGTCGGACGCGTGCTGCGCAAAGAGATGACCACCTCGCTGATGATTGCCGCCACGCTGGGCCTCGCCGGGTGCATCCGGGCCTGGATGATGGGTATTGGGCTGGAAATCACGCTTATCGTCAGCCTGACGCTGGTGTGCATTACGCTGTGGAGCGCCATCGTCTCGTCCGTGATCCCGATGGTGCTCAAGCGCTGCGGCATTGACCCGGCGGTTGTCTCCGCGCCGTTTATCGCGACGCTTATCGACGGTACCGGGCTGATTATTTACTTCAAAATCGCGCAATATACGCTGGGGCTGGAGTGATGTGATTCCTTGCCGGGTGGCGCTGCCGGGCAACAATCAGATCGCACCAAGCGCTCTCACCGCCCGCCCAAACGCCTCAATCGCCAGCGCGACATCCTCAGCCATCACCGATTCCGCCGGATGATGGCTGACGCCGCCCCTGCAGCGCACAAACAGCATCCCCACCGGCCAGCGCTCTGCCAGGGCGATGGTGTCGTGCCCGGCGCCGCTGGGCAGGGACACGGTACGCCCCTGCACCGATTCAACGGCGTCGCCCAGCAGATGCTGCAGACGCGCATCGCACGGCGTGGCGGCGATCCGGTAAAACTCCTCGGCGCCAAAACGTAACCCGCGACGGGCAGCGATGGCCTGCGCCTGCGCCAGCAGTTCAGCGAGTAGCGCGTCCAGCGGGACATCCTGCGGGCCGCGAATATCCAGCGAGAGCGCAACCTCGCCGGGAATGACGTTAACCGCACCGGGCAGACAGCGTAACTCCCCCACTGTCGCCACGAGATTGCCGCCGGCTTGCCGGGTGGTGTTTTCAATCAGCACCATCCATTCGGCGGCGGCGGCCAGGGCATCTTTACGGTGAGCCATCGGCACAGTACCGGCGTGTCCGGCCTCGCCGGCGAAGCGGCAGTTAAGGCGGCGCGCGCCGTTGATGGCTTCCACCACGCCCAGCGCCAGCCCCTCCTGCTCCAGACACGGCCCCTGTTCGATGTGCAGCTCCAGACAAGCGCTGAAATCGTGCGGATGGCGTGCCGCCAGCGCCACGCGGGTGGGGTCGAGTCCTGCCTGCACCATCGCCTGCGCCACGCTGATGCCCTGGGCATCGCAGGTCTCCAGCCAGCCCTGCGGCCAGGTTCCCGTCAGACCACGGCTGCCCAGCAGGGTGATGCCAAAACGGGTCCCCTCTTCGTCACCAAAGCCGACAATCTCAATCGCCTGGGCCAGGTGCTCTCCCTGCTGATGCAGGCTGTCCACCACCTCAATGGCCGTGAGTACCCCGAGCATGCCGTCGTAGCGCCCGGCGTTGCGCACGGTATCCAGATGCGATCCAAGCAGCACCGCCTGCGCCCCCTCCTGCTGGCCTTCATAGCGTCCACAGATATTGCCCACGCTGTCCTGCCAGACGGTCATGCCCGCCTGGCGCATCCACTCTCCAACAAGCTGGTTGGCCTGCAGATGCTGCGTGGAGAGATACACCCGCGTCAGCCCGTCCGGGGTTTCGCTGATGGCGGCCAGCGCGTCGGCACGTGCCATCACCCGTTCTGCCGGGCTCACAGCGGCGTCTCGCGGCGATAGTGATCCCACGCGGCCTGCATCGCCGCCCCCTGCGTCGTCGCGAACTTCAGGTAATTCAGCACCGACTCCAGCGCGCTCAGGGTAGTCATCACGCAGTCTTTGCGTGCGTTATAGCCCATGGTGCCAATGCGCCACACCTTGCCGTGCAGCGGACCAAACGAGGTACCGATTTCGATGCCGAAATCTTCCAGCATCAGCTTACGCACCTGGTCGCCGTTGATCCCCTGCGGGATCACCACCCCCAGCACGTTGTTCATCTTGTGCTTCAGGTCGCCGAAGGTCTCCAGCCCCATCGCCTGAATGCCCTTCAGCAAAGCGTCACCATGCAGTTTATGACGCGCGATACCGTTATCCAGCCCTTCCTGCAGGATCAGCCGCGCGCATTCGCGGGCGCCAAACAGCGCGGTGGTCGCTTCGGTGTGATGGTTCAGACGCTCCGGCCCCCAGTAGTCCATCACCATGCCGAGATCGAAGTAGTTGGAGTAGATCATCTCCTCGTCACCGTCGCGGTGGGCGTCGGTACGGATGCCCTCCTCAACGCATTTGCGACGGCGGATCGCCTCTTCCATCCGCGCGCTCAGGGTGATCGGCGACGTGCCCGACGGGCCGCCGAGACACTTCTGCATGCCGGCTGACACCGCGTCCAGCCCCCAGACGTCGGTCTCCAGCGCGTTGCCGCCGAGCGACGCGGTGGCATCGGTATAAAACAGCACATCGTGACGGCGGCAGATCTCGCCAAGCGCCGCGAGCGGCTGCAGCATGGTGGTAGAGGTATCGCCCTGTACGGTCAGCAGCAGGCGCGGACGAATACGTTTAATCGCATCTTCTATCTGGTCCGGGGTAAACACCTCGCCCCACGGCACCTCGATGGTATGCACCTCTGCCCGACAGCGGCGGGCGATTTCGCACAGCAGGTGACCAAAGCGGCCAAACACCGGCACCAGCACTTTATCACCGGGGCGAATGGCGGAGACCAGAATCGCTTCAATCCCCGCGCGGGAGGTGCCGTCCACCAGCATCGTCCAGCGGTTCTTTGTACGGAACACCCCGCGATAAAGCGCCATCACCTCGTTCATGTAGTGGGTCATGGCCGGGTCGTACTGGCCAATCAGCTGGCTCGACATGGCGCGCAGCACGCGCGGGTCGGCGTTGATCGGGCCCGGGCCCATCAGCAGGCGCTGCGGCGGGTTGATTTGCGGAAAGTGTGCGATATCCATTGTTCAGTCCTTATCAGTTGAGGCCGCGCACGGAGGAGATGAACTGCTTCAGTTCGGTGGTCTGCGGGTTGGCAAACAGCGTTTTGCTGTCGCCCTGCTCCCAGACTTTCCCCTGGTGCATAAACACCACGCGGTCGCCCACTTCGCGGGCGAAATTCATTTCATGGGTCACGAGAATAAGCGTCATCCCTTCGGCCGCCAGCTGCTCGAGCACTTTGAGCACTTCGCCCACCAGTTCCGGGTCGAGCGCGGAGGTGATCTCGTCACAAAGCAAGACTTTCGGCGACATCGCCAGCGCCCGGGCAATCGCCACGCGCTGCTGCTGGCCGCCGGAGAGGCTCGACGGGTAGTAATCCAGACGGTCGCCAAGGCCGACTTTCTCCAGCATCTGCTGCGCCAGCGCCCGGCATTCGGCGGCGCTTTTCTTCAGTACCCGGCGCGGGGCGAGCATGACGTTCTCCAGCGCCGTCATGTGCGGAAACAGGTTGAAGCTCTGGAACACCATCCCGACCGAGCGGCTGATTTCACGCGCCTGAGAGTCCCGGTCGGTGATGGTCATGCCGCCCAGCTTGATGCTGCCGTCCTGATAGCCTTCCAGGCCGTTAATGCAGCGCAACAGCGTGCTTTTGCCCGATCCGCTGCGCCCGATAATGGAAATCACCTGGCCCATGTCGATATCCAGATCGACGCCCTTGAGCACGTGGTTATCGCCGTAGTACTTCTGCACCTGATTAATGGTGATGAGAGGCATTGAATTTCGTCTCCAGATAGCGGCTGTAGCGGGACAGCGGATAACACAGAATAAAGTAGCCCAGCGCCACCAGCGCAAAGACCTTAAACGGCTGATAGGTCACGTTGGTCAGCATGGTCCCGGCCTTGGTGAGCTCGATAAAGCCGATAATCGACGCCAGCGCGGTACCCTTGATCACCTGCACGGCAAAGCCGACCGTCGGGGCAATCGCAATCCGCAGCGCCTGCGGAGCAACCACCCGATAAAGCGTCTGGCCAAAGGTCAGCCCCAGGCAGCGAGACGCCTCCCACTGCCCCTTCGGCAGCGCGCGAATGCATCCGTTCCAGATATCGAGTAAAAACGCGCTGGTGTAGAACGTGAGCGCCAGCGAGGCGGCGGTCCACGGCGAAACGTCAATACCAAACAGCGCCACGCCGAAGAAGGCCAGGAACAGCTGCATCAGCAGCGGCGTGCCCTGAAACAGCTCGATATAGCCACGAATGATGCGCTTCACCGTGCGTCCGCCCGTCAGGCGCAGCAGCAACAGCGGCAGCGTCACCACCGCGCCGCCGACAAACGCCACCAGCGACAGCAGCACCGTCCAGCGCCCGGCCAGCAGCAGGTTGCGAATAATGTCCCAGTCGGTAAAGGTGGTCATCATGCCTGTACCCCCAGCCATTTGCGTCCTGCGGCCATCATCAGCTGGCGCAGGGTAATCGACAGCGCTAAGTAAATCCCGGTTGTCACCAGATAGACCTCAAAGCTCAAAAACGTTCTGGACTGAATCAGGTTGGCGGCAAAGGTCAGCTCTTCATACGAAACCTGCGACACCACCGACGAGCCGAGCATTACAATAATGCACTGACTCACCAGCGCCGGGTAAATGCGCTGCAGCGCGGGCGGCAGCACCACGCGAATAAATGTCTGCAGGCGGGTCAACCCCAGCACGCGTCCGGCCTCCCATTGCCCTTTCGGCGTCACCTGGATGCCGGCACGGATAATCTCGGTGCTGTACGCACCGAGGTTCACCACCATCGCCAGCAGCGCCGCTTCCCCCGCGGTCATCTTCAGCCCCAGATTCGGCAGGCCGAAGACAATGAAAAACAGCTGCACCACGAACGGCGTGTTGCGGATGATCTCGACGTAACCACCCCAGATCCGGCTGTACCATGTTGGGCGTCCGCTGCGGATCGCCGCCCCGAAAATACCTGTCGCCAGACCGCCCACGGTCGCCAGCACCGTTAGCTGAATGGTGACCCACAGCCCCGCCAGCAGCTCCGGCCAGTGCGGCCAGAGCGCGGAGAAATCAAGTTGCTCCGTCATCGGCTCAGGCGCCAAGGTTTGCCGGCAGAGGAGCCTTCAGCCACTGCTCGGACAGGCCGTTCAGCGTGCCGTCCTTAATGCCCTGCTCAATCAGCGCGTCCACTTTTGCCTTCAGGGCCGGTTCGTTCTTCTTCAGGCCAATAAAGCACGGCGAGTCTTTCAGCATAAAGCTCGGCACGGGGGCTTTCGCCGCGTTCTGACGCGAAATGGCCGCCACCACGAGGTTGCCGGTCGCCACGTACTGCACCTGCCCGGAGAGATACGCCGACAGCGTGGTGTTATTGTCTTCGTAGCGTTTTACGTTGGCATCTTTCGGTGCCAGGCTGGTCAGCACCATGTCCTCCACTGCTCCACGCGTCACGCCGATGGTTTTTCCACTCAGGGCGGCGGCATCTTTCAGTTCGGCGCCTTTCGGGCCAAACACGCCGAGGAAGAACGGCGCGTAGGCGCGGCTAAAGTCGATCACCTTCTCGCGCTCCGGGTTTTTCCCGAGACTGGAAATGACCAGGTCCACCTTATCGGTTTGCAGGTACGGCACACGGTTGGCGCTGGTCACCGGGACCAGCTGCAGCTTGAGCTTCATCTGCTTGGCCAGGTAGCGCGCCATGTCGATGTCATAGCCCTGCGGCTGGAGATCGGTCCCCACCGTTCCAAACGGCGGGAAGTCCTGCGGTACGGCGATACGAATAGTGCCGCGCTTCTCGATATCCTGAAGCTGGTCAGCCTTTACCGGCAGGTTGGTGAACAGACAGACGGCCCCGGCCAGTGCAATTAACAGTTTTTTCATGGTGCTTCCCCGTAACGTTAACATGAAACAAAAGATTCTTTGAATGTGTTTTTGCAACTAATGTGCCAGATAACGCAGCGCGGAGAATTTTCTGTTAACGCCTGATAAAACGCGGGCGGGGCGAAAATGTGCCCCATTTTCGCCCCGCCGTTCTGCACCATTTCAATGCAAAGCACCAGCCTGATGCCCCATTATCGTTGTTCCAGTTCATCCAGCTGCTGGTAGAGAGAGGCAATATCGTGAATGCGCGGGCGGCCTTTATCGAGGATCTCATGCAGCAAGGCATTTGAAAGCAGGTTGATCAGGCTGTTGACGGACGAATAGCTGTCATAGGCCGAGACGCTGTCCAGTGGGGCGCAGAGCTGCCAGCTCGCCAGCGGAAACAGGCTGTGGGCCTGCGGCTCGCACATCAGCAGCACCGGAATGCCGCTGCTCTGAAGCTGCTGCATCAGCGGGCGGATAATGCGCGGGCGGCGGCGAAAGGCCATCATGACCACCAGATCGTCGGGCGTTAAATCCACCAGTTCCTCGCTCAGGCTCTGCCCCGGCTGCGGCAGCACCAGCACCTGCCCGCGCGCCTGCAGCAGCTGCTGGCGCAGGTGCAGCGCCGCCGGATAGGCGTTACGCATGCCGATGATGACAATGCGACGCGCCTTCACCATACAGGCCATCGCCTCGGCAAACTGCTGCGCGTCGAGGGCATTAACCCACTGGGTCAGGTTCGCCATCTCCTGCTTGTAGTGGCGCGCCAGCAGCGTGTTGCCCTGCACCGCGTCGCGGTTGTCGGTAAGCGGCATCCCGCTCTGGCGCAGGGTGCGCAACTCGTCGCGCATGTCCTTATATTTCTCATAGCCCAGGCGTTTAAACAGACGGCTGACTGTCGCTTTCGACACCCCGCTCAGTTGCGCCAGCTCGGCGCTGTTGTAGCCGATCAGGTCGTCAAAATGATCGAAAATAAAATCCGCCACCCGCTGCTCCTGCGGCGACAGCGACGGGTATTGTGCTTTCAGACGTTCATCTAACTGTTCCATAGCGCCTCTGTAACTTTTGTTTCATCACATTTTGCTTTTTATTATACGTATCATTATACGTGCCAGTTTACTGAAACTTTTCTTTCAGAACTGGAACAACTTTTGCAGCGCCTTGTGACCTTCAGGGTTATGAGGACTCTTCATGCACAGTAATGTTTCCACACGCGGAATGGCCGTTGCGCCCCACCATCTTGCTAGCCAGAGCGCGCTGGCCGTGCTGCGCGAAGGCGGCAGCGCCATCGAAGCGATGGTGGCGGCGGCGGCGACCATCGCCGTGGTTTACCCGCATATGAACGGCCTCGGCGGTGACGGCTTCTGGCTTATCGTTCCGCCGCAGGGCGACCCGATCGCCATCGATGCCAGCGGCGCGGCGGGATCGCGCGCGACGCTCGCCGCCTACGACGGGCTGGCACATATTCCCCATCGCGGACCTCAGGCGGCGCTCACCGTCGCCGGAACGGTCAGCGGCTGGGACGAGGCGCTTAAGGTCTCACGTGAAATGACCGGTAAATCGCTGCCGCTGGCCCGCCTGCTGGCCGACGCCATTGAGTATGCGCAACACGGCACGCCGGTCACGCCCTCTCAGGCTCACGCCACGGCGAGTAAATTCGACGAGCTGAAAGATATCCCCGGTTTTGCGGAAACCTGGCTGGTGAACGGTCAGCCGCCAGAGGTCGGGAGCCGCTTTTATCAACCGGCGATGGCCTCCACCCTCAAGCGGCTGGCGGAGGACGGGCTGGACAGCTTCTATCGCGGTCCGCTGGCGGAGGTGCTGGCACACGGTATGGAGGCGCTGGGCCTGCCCGTGACGCTGGCCGATTTACACGCCCACGCAGCCCGGCGCACCACGCCGCTGACGCTGCAGCATCAGCAGGGGGAGGTGTTTAACCTCGCCCCACCGACCCAGGGGCTGGTCTCGCTGGCAATCCTCGGCATCACCGACCGGCTGAACATGGCGGACGCCGACGACGCCGACACCCTTCACCGCATTGTTGAAGCCACCAAGCTGGCCTTTGGCCTGCGCGATGCCCATATCACCGACCCGCGCGAGCTGAAAACCGATATTCAGCGCCTGCTGGACCCCGCTGCCCTTCAGGCGCTTGCCGACAGGGTTGACGACAGCCGCGCCGCCCCATGGGGAGCTGGCAAAGGCCCCGGCGATACGGTGTGGATGGGGGTGATGGACAGCAGCGGCCTGGCCGTGTCGTTTATTCAGAGCATTTATCACGAATTCGGCAGCGGCGTGGTGCTGCCCGATACCGGCATCGTCTGGCAGAACCGCGGCGCCTCATTCAGTCTCGATCCCAATCATCTTTTGGCCCTCGCGCCGGGTAAACAGCCGTTCCATACCCTCAACCCGGCGGCGGCACGTCTTAAGGATGGGCGGGTGATGGTCTACGGCTCGATGGGCGGTGACGGACAGCCGCAAACCCAGGCCGCCCTCTTTACCCGCTACGTGGTCCAGGGCGTGCCGCTGCAGGAGAGCATCTCCCGCCCGCGCTGGCTGCTGGGTCGCACCTGGGGACAAACCTCGGACACCTTAAAACTGGAGGGCCGTTTTTCTCCCGAGACTGTCGCACGCCTGCAGGGGCTCGGTCACGACGTAGAGCTTTTCCCGGACTTTAGCGAAGCCATGGGCCACGCGGGTGCGATAGTCCGCCACCCGAACGGGCTGTTTGAAGGCGCGTTCGACCCACGCAGCAACGGCGCCGCCACCGGATTCTGAGGAGAGAAGAATGAACGACGTACAACCTGAGTGGCACGCCTATCTGGCGCAAATGGAGTCCGTACTTGGCATTGCGCTGGATGAGGCCCGCCGCGCCGAGCTGCATCTGCAGTTCAGCCGCATTGCCGGCATGGCCGCGCCACTGATGGCGCTACCGCTCGACGACCGTCTGGAGATTGCAGGAGTGTATAAAGCATGACGCTACACGAGATGAGTATCAGCGACATTCAGCAGGCGCTCAGCGCAGGCGAGCTGAGCGCCCGCGAGATCGCCCGCCAGACGCTGGAGACGATTGCGAAGGTTAACCCGCAGATCAACGCCTGGACCACGGTGACGCAAGCGCGCATGCTCGCCGAAGCGGACAATATCGACACCCTGCGCCGCGAAAAGCGTCCGCTGCCGCCGCTGGCGGGCGTGCCCTACGCGGTGAAAAACCTGTTTGACGTTGTCGGCCACACCACTCTCGCCGGGGCTGAACTGTTCAGCCAGCGCCCTGCCGCAACCGCTGACGGCTTCGCGGTGCGCCAGCTGCGCAGCGCGGGCGGGCTGCTGACCGGCATGGTGAATATGGACGCCTACGCCTACGGCTTTACCACCGAAAACAGCCACTACGGCACGACGCGTAACCCGCACGACCTGACGCGCATTGCGGGCGGTTCATCCGGCGGTTCGGCCGCCGCCGTGGCCGCCGGGCTGGTGCACTTTTCGCTCGGCACCGACACCAACGGCTCGATTCGCGTCCCGGCCTCCCTGTGTGGGATCTATGGC
The DNA here is from genome assembly GCF_001030225.1 of Enterobacter sp. BIDMC92. NCBI lineage: Bacteria > Pseudomonadati > Pseudomonadota > Gammaproteobacteria > Enterobacterales > Enterobacteriaceae > Enterobacter > Enterobacter sp. BIDMC92. The sequence continues at coordinate 1,740,008 of NZ_KQ087598.1, read as the reverse complement.
CTGAAGCCCACCTTTGGTCGTCTGTCGCGATCCGGCAGCCATCCCTTTGTCGCCAGTCTGGATCATATCGGCCCCTTTGCCCGTCGGGTGGGCGATCTGGCCTCCGTGTACGACGCGCTGCAGGGGCGGGACAGCAGCGATGGTTTTCAGGCAGAACATCCGCATGAACAGACGCGTCCCCTGCTCGACCGCGGCCTGGAGGGCCTGCGCTGCGCGGTGCTCGGCGGCTACTTCACCACCTGGTGTGACGCCCAGGCCAGAGATGCCGTGGCGCGGGTAGCGAAGGCGCTCGACGTGCAGGATGAACTGCACTTTCCGGAGGCCGAACTGGCGCGCGCCGCGGCGTTTATCATCAGCGCCTCCGAAGGGGGAAATCAGTACCTGCCCGCGCTTCGCCGCGAGCCGGAGCGTTTTGAGCCGCACTCCCGCGAGCGGCTGCTGGCAGGGGCGATGATCCCCTCCGCCTGGTACATTCAGGCCCAGCGGTTTCGCGCGCATGCCCGGCAGGCGTTTAAGACCCTCTTCGCGCAGGCCGACGTGCTGATCGCCCCGGCCACCCCGCGCAGCGCCACGCTGGCGGGCGAGCAAACCATGGACATTAACGGCCAGCCGCTGCCGATTCGCGCCAGCATGGGGATGCTGACCCAGCCGATTTCGTTTTTAGGCCTGCCCGTGACCACCGTACCGCTGCGCACCGCGCAGGGAATGCCCATTGGCCTGCAGCTCATTGCCGCGCCGTTTAACGAGCAGGCCTGCCTGCGCGTCGCGCGCGTGCTGGAGGAGAATGGAATCACCGATGCCCGCCCGGCGGAGGTAGCGGTATGATGAATCACGATGACATCAACCTCCCGTGGGTGGTGGCGGAAGTGACGGCCGCCTTTTACCGCTATGAAGACGCGCTGGTGAGCAACAACATTGCGGTACTGGACGAGCTGTTCTGGCACGACAAAAACACGGTGCGTCTGGGGGCGGGTGAGAACCTGTACGGGATTGATGAAATCCGCGCCTTTCGCGCGGCGCGCCCTGCCGCCGGGCTGCAGCGCACGCTGCGTCACACCGTCATCACCACCTTCGGGGAGGATTATGCCGTGTGCAGCACCGAATTTACCCGCGAGGGCACGCAGCGCATTGGCCGCCAGCAGCAGACGTGGGTGCGGTTTGCGTACGGGTGGCGGATTGTGGCGGCGCAGGTGAGTGTGATGGCGTAGGGCCACCGGGCCAACGTTGTCCCGTAGGCCGGGTAAGGCGCAGCCGCCACCCGGCTAAACACGGCACGCTTACTTCTGAAACGGATGCACCTCCCGCCAGTGATCGGCAATCTGCTGGCGGGTACAGACCCACACCCGCTCGTGCTGCTGGACGTAATCAAGGAAACGCTGCAGCGCGCGAAAACGCCCAGGGCGCCCCAGCAGGCGGCAGTGCATGCCGATGGACATCATCTTCGGCGCGCGTTCCCCCTCTTCGTACAGCACATCAAAGCTGTCCTTCAGGTACATATAAAATTGCTCGGCGGTATTAAACCCCTGCGCGGTGGCGAAGCGCATGTCGTTCGCATCCAGCGTGTAGGGCACAATCAGGTGCGGTTTGCGGGTGCCGTCGCTGCAGGCCACTTCCGTCCAGAAGGGTAAGTCGTCACCATAGTAGTCGCTGTCGTAGTCAAAGCCACCGTGCTCCACCACCAGCTGACGCGTATTAGGGCTGTCGCGCCCGGTGTACCAGCCGGTGGGTGGCTTGCCGAACAGATCGGTCAGAACGTGCACCGCTTTCTGCAGGTGTTCACGCTCCTGGCTGAGATCCATGTTCTGATAGTGGATCCAGCGCCAGCCGTGGCTGACCACGTCGTAATCCGCTGACTTAATCGCCTCGACGATCTCCGGATGACGCGCCAGCGCCATCGCCACGCCAAAAACCGTCAGCGGCAGGCCGCGTTTTTGAAATTCATTGTGGATCCGCCAGAACCCGGCGCGGCTGCCGTATTCGTAGAGGGAGTCCATCGACATATGTCTGTCCGGGTAGCTGGCCGCACCAATGATGTCCGACAGGAATTGCTCCGACCCGGCATCGCCGTGCAGAACGTGGTTTTCCGCCCCCTCTTCATAATTGAGCACAAACTGCACCGCGATGCGCGCCTGATTCGGCCACTGCGCGTGCGGCGGGTTGCCCGCGTAACCGCGCAGATCCCGCGGGTAATCCTGTTCAAATAGCGCCATCGCGTCTCTCCTCACCTTTAAAATGGATTCAATGCCTGAAATTGTCCGCTTAACGCTTTGTTTTCCGGGAACGCCAGATCCCCGTGCTTGCTGGTCGACAGCCCCAGCGCCACCAGCGACTCCACCATCTTCACCGCCGCGCTGACGCCGTCGATCACCGGTACGCGCAGCTCGCGCGTCAGCTCCTGCGCCAGCGTCGCCATACCGCCACAGCCCAGCACAATGGCGCCGCAGCCATCCTCTTTCAGCGCCTGTATACAGCGGGCGCGCACCTTCTCCTGCGCCAGACCGCTACCGTCTTCCAGCGCCAGCACCGGGAGATCGATAGCGTGCAGCGCCGCGCAATGATCCTGAAAGCCATACTGGTGCAGCAGATGACGGGCAATGATCAGCGTGCGCGGCAGCGTGGTGACCACCGAGAAGCGTGTCGCCACCAGCGTGGCCATATGCATGGCGGCTTCAGCAATGCCGACTACCGGCCCCTGCGCCAGCTCGCGCGCCGCCAGCAGACCCGGATCGCCAAAGCAGGCGATGACGTGACCGTGCACGCCCTGCTGCCTGCCGAGTTTGACCTGTTCGAGAACCCCCACCGCGGCGATAGCCTCATCAAAGTGGCCTTCTATAGAGGGCACGCCTGCACTGGGGCAGACCGCGAGGATTTCCGTGCCCGGTGCGGCCACCGCACGGGCCGCCGCGCCGATGGTTTCCGTCATCGCCAGGCTGGTGTTGGGGTTGATCACTTGTATACAAACTGACATTACGACTCCTTGTGACCGGCGAACAGCCGGGCAAAATCAGGCAGGCACTCACCCGCCCGCTCGAAGCAGAGGCTGGCGACGATATGTTCAAAATGGTGCATTAAGGCATCACTTAGCGGCTGGAGCGCCTTCTGGCGCAGCAGATCCACCAGCTGTTCGTGATCGTTACAGCGGCAGCCCTGACGCCACGGCGCCCCCCAGGTGGCAATCACCAGCGAGGAGCGCTGGCTCAGGCCGGTCACCATCTCCGTCAGCACCTGATTGCCGGAGATGGCCTGCAGCTGAATGTGAAAACGGGCGGAGTGGCGGATCGCCGCCGGACCGTCATAGGCCTCGTGGGCCTGCTGCTCCTGGCGAATAATGGCCTCCAGCGCGGCAAGATGCGGCGGCTGACAGTGCGCCAGCACGTCCGGCAGGTTGGCAACCTCCAGCAGCGCGCGGGTGCGGAAGATGTGCCGCGCCTCTTCGACCGTCGGGCTGGCAACGTATGCACCACGCCTGGGCGTTAAGGTGACCATTTGCACAGCGGCGAGTCGCTGCAGTACCTTGCGGATGCCCGTACGACTCACGCCAAACACCTCCGCCAGCGCCTCTTCAGGTAATTTGCTCCCCGGCAGCAGCTGATGTTCGACAATCGCGGTCATCAGCGCCTGGAAGATGGATTCGTCTTTGTCATGCAGGTCTGGCGCGGTCTGCAGGGCATTTATGTTGTTCATTCACCACTCCGAATTTTACTTTCCGTTATCGAATCGTATACATAAAAATAAAATATTGCATACAAGATTTATTATTTTGGCCTGGATCCTGCAACACCGTTTGCACTCCCACTCAACGGGTTTTCATTCACAGGAGCAGGTTTCATGCCAAACAGTCAAAATACACCACAGGGTACGGCCGCTGATTCCGGTGCGGTTTACAGCCCACGTCTTTGCAATGAGGATCTGGCACCGACGCGTGACCAGAACTGGAGCTGGTACAACATCTTTTCGTTCTGGATGTCGGACGTGCACAGCATGGGGGGGTATGTTGTCGCCGCGAGCTTCTTTACGCTCGGGCTGGCAAGCTGGCAGGTGTTGCTCTGCCTGCTGGTGGGAATTTGTATTGTGCAGCTGTGCGCCAATCTGGTGGCAAAACCGAGCCAGATGGCGGGCGTGCCCTACGCGGTGATCAGCCGTCAGGCCTTTGGCGTCTTCGGGGCCAATATTCCGGCGGTGATCCGCGGGCTTATCGCCTTTGCGTGGTACGGCATTCAGACCTATCTGGCCGCTAACGCGCTGATGCTGGTGGCGCTGAAGTTCTGGCCGTCGCTCTCTTCGCTCACCACCGGCGCGTTCCTGGGCCTGTCGCATCTGGGCTGGATCTGCTTTGCTATTATGTGGGTCCTGCAGGCGATGGTCTTCTGGCACGGCATGAGCGCCATCAAACGCTTTATTGATATCGCCGGTCCGGCGGTCTATGTAGTCATGCTGGCCCTCGCCGGCTGGATTGTATACAAGACCGGTTTTGACGGGATCTCCTTTACCCTCGCCAGCAAGTCCCTGAGCGCGGGCGAGCAGACCTGGCAGATGATCACCGCGACGGCGCTGGTGGTCTCCTACTTCTCCGGCCCGCTGCTCAACTTTGGTGATTTCTCCCGCTACGGGAAGAGCATGGGTGAGATCCGCCGTGGTAACCGCTGGGGCCTGCCGTTTAACTTCCTGCTGTTCTCCATCGTCACCGTGGTGATTGTTTCCGGTACCCAGTCGCTGTTTGGCCGCATGATCACCGATCCGATTGAGACCGTCAGCCGCGTGGGTAACGATCTGGCGGTGGCGATTGGCCTGTTGACGATGATCACCGCCACCATCGGGATCAATATCGTGGCGAACTTCGTCTCTCCGGCGTTTGATTTCTCTAACTGCTCGCCGCAGAAAATCAGCTTCCGCACCGGAGGCATGATTGCCGCCGTCGGCTCGATCCTGCTCACCCCGTGGAACCTGTTTAACTCGCCGGAGCTTATCCACTACACCCTCGACGTGCTTGGGGCGTTTATCGGCCCGCTGTTCGGCATTCTGATTGCCGACTTCTACCTGATTAAACGCGGCAAGGTGTCAGTCGACGATCTGTTCAACGACACGCCAGAGGGCAAATACTGGTACCGCAACGGCTTTAACCCGAAGGCCATTGGCGCGCTGATCCCCTCCGTTGCCGTGGGTCTGGTGATTAGCTTTATTCCGGCCCTGCATGAGGTGGCAAACTTCAGCTGGTTTATCGGCGTCTTCCTCGGCGGTGTAACCTACCGCTGGCTGGCGCGGGAAGAGCGCGAGACGGCAAAGGCGACGTCGTTCAGCTCCCGCGTGGCGACGCAAAAAGAGTAACCCTTCCCTTCCGGCCGCAGTTTATCTGCGGCCTGTTCATTCTGGCACCCTTCTTGCTGAGCCTTATCACCCCGCTACGCACACACTAAGGCAGGAACCATGATGGATTACCAGACAGCGATCCGCGGTGCATTTTTTGACATTGCCCAGGTCTGCGACAGCGCAGACGCGATTGCCCAACACGCGCGCTATCTTGAGGACGGGGTGCTGTTTATCCAGAACGGAAAAATTCTGGCGCACATGTCCTGGCAGGAGGGTGAGCAGTATCTTGACCCGCACAAAGGTTACACCGACCTGCGCGGCAAGCTGCTGCTGCCCGGATTTATCGACACCCACATCCATTACCCGCAAACGGAGATGATCGGCGCGTTTGGCGAGCAACTGCTGGAGTGGCTGACGACCTATACCTTCCCGGTGGAGAGCCAGTTTGCCGATGAAGCCTACGCGAAAGAGATTGCCGAATTTTTCATTAACCAGCTGGTCAGCAATGGCACCACCACCGCGCTGGTGTTTTGTACCCTCCATCCCGAATCGGTCGAGGCGCTGTTTACCGAAGCCCTGCGCCTGAATATGCGCCTCATTGCCGGAAAGGTGATGATGGACAGGCACGCGCCGGACTACCTGAGTGAAGATCCCAAACAGAGCTACCGGCAAACGCGGGCGCTGATCCAGCGCTGGCACCACCGGGGGCGGCTGGGCTATGCCATTACGCCGCGCTTTGCCCCGACCTCGTCCCCCGAGCTGCTTGCCGCGGTCAGCCTGCTCAGAGAGGAGTTCCCGGATACCTGGCTGCAGACCCATCTGAGCGAAAACCCCAACGAAGTGGCCTGGGTGAGCGATCTCTGGCCGGAGCACGAGCGTTATCTGGACGTGTATCATCACTACGGCCTGACCGGCGAGCGCAGCGTGTTTGCCCACGGTATTCATCTGCACCACAGCGAGTGGCAGTGCCTGCATGACACCGGTTCGGCGGTGGCGTTTTGCCCCACCTCTAACCTGTTTCTCGGCAGCGGGCTGTTTCGCCTGCCCGCCTGCTGGCAGCACAGAGTGCGGATGGGCATCGGCACCGACGTGGGGGCGGGCACCACCTTCAGCATGCTGCGCACGCTGGGGGAAGCCTATAAGGTCGGCCAGCTTCAGAGCTACCGCCTGCGCGCCAGCGAGGCGTTTTATCACGCCACGCTGGGCGGGGCGCACGCGCTGCGGCTGGACGATAAAATTGGCAACTTCGCCCCCGGCAAAGAGGCGGATTTCGTGGTTATCGACCCTGACGTGACGCCGCTGCAGCGCCTGCGCAATCGGCGCTGCAGGGATATTTACGAGCAGCTTTTTGTGCTGATGACCCTGGGTGACGAGCGCAACATCAGCGAGACCTGGGTCAACGGCGAGCAGGTGTGGTCAACTGCCCCGGTAGGTTGACCATCCGCCGGGGGCAATCACAAACGGCAGATGGAAGTGCTCCTCTGCCGTTTCTCCCGTCACAAAATCAATTTGCGCGCAGGGCCAGATCGTGTCGCGACCGGTGTCGCGAAACCATGGGCCGATCTCCGCCACCAGCCGGTAACGGCCTGCGGGCAGCGAGGGAACGAACGCGGCGATGCGCCCCTGCGCGTTGGTTACCCCCGTGGCGAGCGTCTTCCCCTCCTGTTGAAGATGGACGGTCACGCCCTCTGCAGGTTTGCCCGTTGAGATATCCAGAATATGTGTGCTTAACGTACTCATTCGCTAATGACTCCTTCCAGCCGTAGCAGCGTAATTTCCCGTAACTGTTCCAGCGCGGCACGGACCTCCTGTGCGTCACTGTTTTCCAGCCGCGCGTGCAGCGCCTGTAACATCTCCTCACCGCTGCGGCCTTTGGCGCGGATCAGAAAGACCCGTCCAAAACGGGCTTCGTAGCGGGCGTTGGCCTCGCGTAACGCCTGCACCAGCCCGGCATCACGGTCATTCACCGCGCCCTGCTCCTGGCGCGACAGCGCCGCCTCCGCCCCGCTGCCCGCGGGCTTTTCGCCAATGCGCGGGTGCGCGCTCAGGGCGAGGGTTAATGCCGCGTCATCCCAGGTTTGCGTCAGGGCCTGCGCCGTGATGAACAACGCCTCCCGGCTCGGGTAAGGCCGCCCGTGAACCAGCGCGTCGGCCCAGCCGGGGATCGCCACGCAGGGGTGAAGCAGCGCCCCCGCGTCGTGGGCCGGAAGATGATTAAAGTCGTGCAGTGCGATCATAGCGTCTCCTGTGGTGTCCTCTTCCGGGCTGTTGCACAAACCACGCCACAGTTGCCCCGGCGTGAAACAGTCGATTCCGGATGCGTGAAGCGGAAATTTTTGATTCAAAAAAAGGCACGCTCACCGCGTTTACGCACCTTAGCAGTGCAAGTACCGCTCTCACAACGCCGTTTTCGCCACGCTGCAGCCTGGTACGCAAATTGCTGAATAACCTTACCCCAGCAAAAGGAGAGAAGCATGAGAGCAATCGTCATTGGCGCGGGTATTGGCGGCCTGAGCGCCGCCGTCGCACTGAAGAAAGCGGGAATCGACTGTACCGTATTTGAAGCCGTAAAAGAGATCAGGCCCGTCGGGGCGGCCATCTCCATCTGGCCTAACGGCGTGAAATGCATGCAGCACCTCGGGATGGGGGAGATCGTTGAGACGTACGGCGGGCCGATGCGTTTCATGGCCTATAAAGATTACCGGCGCGGCGAGACCCTGACCCGCTTCAGCCTTGCCCCGCTGGTTGAGCGTACCGGAGGGCGTCCCTGCCCCGTCTCGCGCACTGAACTCCAGCGCGAAATGCTGGAGTTCTGGGGACGCGATAACGTGCAGTTCGGCAAGCGCGTCGAACACGTCCATGAAGACGACGCTGGCGTGAGCGTGACCTTCACCGATGGCACCACGGCGCACGGGGATTTTCTGATTGCCGCCGACGGCGCCCACTCGGCGGTTCGCCCGTACGTGCTGGGCTATACCCCGGAGCGCCGCTATGCCGGTTACGTGAACTGGAACGGGCTGGTGAAGATTGACGAAGAGATTGCACCGGCTCATCAGTGGACCACCTTCGTTGGCGAAGGCAAACGCGTGTCGCTGATGCCCGTCTCCGGCGGACGGTTTTATTTCTTTTTTGACGTGCCGCTCCCGTTGGGCCTGGCGGAGGATCGCACCACCCTGCGCGCCGATCTCACGGGCTACTTCCGCGGCTGGGCGCCGCCGGTGCAAAAGCTTATCGCCGCGCTCGACCCGCAGACCACCAACCGCATTGAGATCCACGACATTGAGCCGTTCGACACGCTGGTGCGCGGCAACGTCGCGCTGCTGGGCGATGCCGCACACAGCACCACGCCGGATATCGGCCAGGGTGGCTGTGCGGCCATGGAAGATGCGGTGGTGCTGGGTCAATGCCTGCGTGAAAACCACAACGTGACGCTGGCGCTGCGACAGTACGAAGCGCTGCGCTGCGACCGGGTGCGCGACCTGGTGCTGAAGGCGCGTAAACGCTGCGACGTGACCCACGGCAAAGACATGGCGCTGACGGAGGCCTGGTATCAGGAACTCAAAGAGGAGACCGGAGAGCGCATCATCAACGGTCTGTGCGACACCATTCAGGGCGGCCCGTTAGGCTGAACGCAAGAGGGATGAACATGAAAAGAGAACCGACCCCACCCGCCCACTGCACGTTTGAGCCAGAGGACTGGCTGCGTCTGGCGAAATGCTGGCATCCGGTCGCCCGGGCCTGCGACATCGGCCCGGCGCCGGTTAAAGCGACCCTGCTGGACGAACAGCTGGTGATTTACCGGATCAACGACCAGGTCGTGGTCGCCCGGGACGTGTGCCCGCACCGCGGCGTGCCGTTGACGCTCGGCTTTCACGATGAGCACGGGATTATCTGTCCCTATCATGGCCTGCGTTTTGGGGAGGACGGGCGCTGCAACCGCATTCCGTCCAGCCCCGACCAGCCCGTTCCGGCAAAGTTGAACCTGATTAATTACGCCGTGGAGGAGCGCTTTGGGCTGATCTGGACCTGCCTGGCGTTTGATCCGGATAATCCCGCGCCGCTGCCCACCCTGCCGCACTGGGATGACGATGGATTTCAGCAGATTAACTGCCCGGCGTTCGAGGTGAATGGCTTCGCCGGGCGTCAGGTGGAAGGGTTTCTGGACGTGGCGCACTTTGCCTGGATCCATACCGATACCTTTGCGGATCCCAATAACCCGCTGGTCCCTGACTATCAACCCCAGGAGACGCCGTTTGGCTTTGTTGCCGATTACTGGAGTACGGTGAGTAACTATCCTCCCGCTTCGGATGTGCAGGCCCCGGAGGGCTTCCGCTGGTTGCGCCATTTTGAAATGCACCTGCCGTTTACCGCCACCCTGACGATCCATTTTCCGGGAGAATCCCGGCTGGTAATCATGAATGCCGCGTCGCCCGTTTCCTCACGCGTGACCCGCATGTTCGCCCCTATCGCGCGTAATTTTGATCTGCATATTCCGGTGGAAGAGGTGCATGCCTTTAACCTGCGCATCTTTGAAGAAGATCGCCTGATGGTGGAAACCCAGCGTCCGGAAAGCCTGCCGCTGGATCTCACCCTGGAAGCGCATATCCCCGCGGATAAAAGCTCGATTGCCTACCGCCGGGGACTGAAGAAGATGGGCTTTGGCGCATTTTTCCTGGTATGACGGAGGCCCGTATGTTGAGCGTGATTGTTGACGGACTGTGGCGCGAGGGGGACAAGAGCCTCGCCGTCAGGCTGGTGGCCGAAAACGGCGAAGCGCTGCCGGCATGGCAGCCCGGGGCGCACATCGACGTGCATCTGCCCTGCGGAGTTATTCGTCAGTATTCCCTGACCGGGGCGTGCGGCGATGAGGGGTATCTAATCTGCGTGGGGCGGGAAGCCGCCTCGAGGGGTGGGTCGCGCTACGTTCACGAAACGCTACGTCCGGGGCAGAAGCTGCTGATTTCGGCCCCGCGCAATCTGTTTCCGCTGGTGCAGGCAGAACGGGTTTTATTGCTGGCGGCGGGGATTGGCATTACGCCGCTGTATGCGATGGCCCTGCAGCTGAAGGCCGCCGGCACGCCGTTTTCGCTGCACTACTACGTCCGGGACCAGCAACGCGCGGCGTTTGCCCGCGCGCTTTCAGCGTGCGATGCGTGCGTCATCCATACCGAGAGCCCGCGCACCACGCTGGACGGGCATCTCCCGATGCCTGAGCCGGGGCTTCACGCCTGGATCTGCGGACCCGCAGGGTTTATGGAAAAAGTACGTGAGGTCGCCACGGCGAAAGGCTGGGACGACGCCCATCTTCACAGCGAGGCGTTTCAGCCTGCTGCGCCCGCAAGTGGCGGTGCAGCGGGTGAGATCTTTACGGTCAAACTGGCCTCCACCGGCGAGCGCTGGCCGGTCCCTGCGGATAAGACTATCGCCCAGGTACTGCTGGAAAATGGCGTGGACGTACCGCTGTCCTGCGAGATGGGGATCTGCGGCGCCTGCCTGACGCCAGTGATTGACGGCGTGGTGGATCACCGGGATAGCGTGCAGTCAGAGGCGGAAAAAAACGCAACCGAGCAGCAGGTGGCGCTGTGCTGCTCGCGAAGCCATTCCGGGGAGCTGGTGATCGGGCTGTAAACCACCTGCACACGCTTTCTTGCCGGGTGGCGCTGCGCTTACCCGGCCTACAATCCGTAACAAATCAAACGTATCGCATTCCGTCACGCCGGAACGGGTAATTCAATGCCGCTTTGCGCCAGTAGCCCCATCTCGCAATACATCGCGCATGCCGCACTGACGATAGACATTGCCAGCGCGGCACCGCTCCCTTCGCCAAGACGCATGTCAAGATGGATAAAGGGCGCCAGCCCAAGGTGCTCCAGCGCACGTCTGGCCCCTTTTTCGGCGGAAAAATGAGAGGGAATACAGTAGTTCTTAACTTCTGGCGCAATCTGACAGGCGGCGATGGCTGCGGCATACGAGAGAAAACCGTCCAACACAACGGGCAGTCCGCATGCACCAGCGCCTAATATCACCCCGGTCATACCCACCAGGTCATAGCCGCCAACTTTGGCCAGAACGTCAACCGCATCGCGCGCATCCGGCTGGTTAATGCGTATCGCCTGCCGAACAATGGCTTCCTTATGCTGTACCCGGTCCTGCGGCAAATTTGCCCCAATCCCCACCACCTCATGCGGATCGCTGTCGGTCAGTACGCTGATGATTGCCGAGGCCGGCGTCGTGTTCGCAATACCCAGCTCGCCAACGCCAAAGACGGAAATCCCCTCCTGAGCACGTTTTTTAACGAGGCTGGCGCTCGCCAGCAGCAGGTGTTCGGCATCCTGACGGCTCATCGCAGGCCCCCTGGCGATATTCCCACAGCCACGAGAGAGTTTAAGGCTGAGCATATTGTCAACAGGCTCACCGTCAATGCCGATGTCAACAGGCAGCACCGACGTCTGGCTAGTGCGGGCCAGCACGCATACCCCGGTCAACCCCTTTTGCATATTGACGGCCTGAAGCCTGGTCACCACCTTCGGCGTCACAGCCACGCCTTCATCAAACACGCCATGGTCGGCGCACATCACGATAATCTCTTTTTGCAGATTATCGAGCCTGTCGATTCCCCACATTCCCGCAAGCTGTATTGCCAGACTCTCCAGCCGACCGAGGCTGTTTGTCGGCTTGATTAAGCCATCAACATGCCGCGAGGCCGCCTCGATCTTCTGTTTATCAAGCGGTCTGATGGCCGCCGCCAGCGCCTTCACTGTCCCCATCCTCATCACCCTCACTCTTCAGTTTGCCAAACGCTTCTGCCATTAAATACGCGTAATACCCAATACCCGGCCCGATTTTCAACGACCGTGTAGGCATCATGACTGAACGGGAAATGCCACATCGCTGCCGGAGGCATCCCTAACCAGGTTGCCAGCAGCAGGCTCAGCACGCCCTGATGGGCCACAATGAGCATCTCTTCGTGCTGCTGCAGTTGACTCATCTCATCCGCTGCCGCCCTGACACGTGCGGCGAAATGCGGGAAGGCTTCGCCGCCGTCGGGCGTTGCGTTTTGCCAGTCATCCATCCAGCGCTGCCACGACGCGGGATTTTCTTTTTCAATGTCGCTGTAGTGCCGCATCTCCCATTCGCCAAAATCCAGCTCGTTAAGACGCGCATCCACATGAACATCATGGGCAGTTGGCACGATAAGCTGCGCCGTTTGCTGAGCACGCTGGAGCGCGCTGACGCGCGTTTGCCCGAACGCGATCCCGGCCAAAAACCCGGCAACACGCTGGCTTTGCACAATGCCCTGCGGCGAGAGCGACAAATCGGTACTCCCGTAAAATACACCGCTGAGGTTAGCGGTGGTTTGACCATGCCGGACCAGAAAAATACGCATACGTCAGACCCACAGAAGCGCCAGAAGGAAGACCATTTCGCCAATCTCCTCCATCGCGCCCAGGGTATCCCCCGTTAGCCCGTTCAGCCGGCGGCTTAAAAACGTCTTTACCGCGTTGACGACAATCCAGGCGATGATGCTGGCGACAAGCCCCTGCATCCCCGCCATCAGCCCCACGAGCGCTACGCCGATGCAGAGGGTGATGATGGTCTCTTTGCCGCTGATATGGCCGAGGTAGGCGTTTGCCATGCCTGCACCTTCACGCGCATAGTGCTGCCGGTACATGGCCAACACCATGCCCGTGCGCCCGACGATCGGCGCACACACCAGCAGTGCAAAGAGGGTATTAACGGGAAGATGAGCCAGGGAGATCGCCGTAGCGACTTTAATAAGGATACAGAATACGATGGCCAGACCGCCGTAAGTCCCCAACCGGCTATCGCGCATAATCTCCAGCATCCTTTCACGGGTGCGGGCAGAAAAAACGCCATCGCAGGTGTCCGCAAGACCGTCCAGATGAAACCCGCCGGTCAGCAGCACCAGCGCCAGCACCCAGGCAACCGCACCGATGGTGATGCCCCCGCCGGTCTGGCTCACCGCCAGATAGCTTACGGCGGCCAGGCCGCCAACGATCAAGCCCACCACGGGGAACCAGGGAACGCCACGGCCATACTGCGAAAATTCAACGCCGTCGCTCCATTTTTGCGGCACCGGTATGCGGGTAATAAAACCCAGCGTCGCCCACAACATTTTTAACGACATTTAATCTTTACTCCAATTCCCGAGACAACCAGCCACACGTCCTGCGCCGCCCGCGCCAGCTTTTGGTTCGCGCGCCCGGCAATATCAACAAAATGACGCGCCAGCCGATTCTCTGGCGTAATGCTCATGCCCAGCTCATTGGTCACAATATAAACCGGCGCCGCCGACTGCTGGCAGGCCGCAATCAGGTCGTCCACCTGCTCTTGCAACACCGTCTCAAGCGCGGAAAAATCGAGGGTTTCTGGCGACGCGCCGCCGCTGGCGTCATAGAGCAGGTTCGACAACAGGGTGGTGACGCATTCCAGAACAACGCCTTCGCCCGGCTGCACCTGGTGGCGAATCACATCGCCCAGATCGCGATACCCTTCCCAGGTTCGCCAGTGCGCAGGACGCTGGGCGCGGTGCTTGTCAACGCGCAGCGCCATCTCTTCATCGGTTATCACTGACGTCGCGATATACAGCACGCGTTCGCACTGCTGCGCCGCCAGTTGTTCGACGTGCGCACTTTTCCCGCTGCGCGCGCCTCCGGTGACTAATATCATGCGCCCTCCTCCTGATGCTCCCGCATAATTTGATAGATCTTTTTAATATCAATATGTTCTCGCATCGCGCTCGCCAGGATATCAAACTGTTGCGCTTTATAAGCCGCGTAATCTACCGCAACGTCTAATGGCGCCAGTCCTTTGCGCTGGCGTAAACCATCCACCATGGCGCGCGTGAACGCATCGTTATCGAATAACCCATGGAGATACGTTCCTATCACCTTCCCGTCAGCGCTGATGGCACCATCGGCTATGTGCGTGCCCCCTTTTTCCAGAAACAGCGTCGGGTCACCGTCGGAGATCAGCCGGGTCTCTCCCATATGAATCTCATAACCCTGCACCTTCATGCCTGATAACGGGGCAAGCCACGTCGGCAGTGCCGACGCCATCCGCGCAGAAACCTGCGTCGTGGTTTTTCGCTGCGCAAAGCGAGTCACGGTATGAAGTAGACCCAGCCCTGGTTGGGTTCCTATTCCCGATTCCACCTCGTCAATGATGGTGTCGCCAAGCATCTGGTAGCCGCCGCAAATGCCCAGGATGGGCACGTTCTGTTGGTGGGACTGCAACACCGCGTGCGCCATGCCGCTTTCCCGCAGCCAGCCCAAATCGCCCAGCGTATTTTTACTGCCGGGGAGAATCACGAGGTCAGCCCCCGCCAGCTCCTGGGGAGAGCGAACATAGCGCACGCGAACATCGGGCTGCGCCGCCAGGGCGTTAAAGTCGGTGAAGTTGGAGATATGCGGAACCTGCACCACGGCAATGTCGATATCACGCGGCGCGGTTCGCAGGTATTTTCCCTTTTGCAGCGCCACGCCGTCCTCATCTTCCAGATCCACATCCAGCCACGGCATAACGCCCAACACCGGCACGCCGGTCAGGTTTTCTATCTGTTCAATGCCCGAACAGAGCAGCGCAACATCGCCACGAAATTTATTGATGATGACCCCTTTCACGCGCGCCCGCTCGTGGTCGTGCAGCAGCGCCAGCGTACCGTAGATGGCGGCAAACACGCCGCCTCTGTCAATGTCCGCCACCAGGATCACCGGGCACTGCGCCATTTCTGCCATTCCCATATTGACGATATCGCGATCGCGCAGGTTAATTTCCGCCGGGCTACCCGCGCCTTCCAGCACCAGCACGTCATATTCACTGGCCAGGCTGTTATAGACATCAAGGATCTGCTCCCGCAGACGCGGTTTGTACGCGTGGTAGCTGACCGCGTCCATATCGGTCGCCACCTGCCCCATCAGCACCACCTGCGCTTTACGGTCACTGGTCGGTTTTAACAACACCGGATTCATCCGTACGTCCGGCGTGATTCCCGCCGCCTGGGCCTGAAAAATCTGCGCGCGGCCCATCTCTTTTCCCTCAGGGGTGATACCGGAATTGAGCGCCATATTCTGCGATTTAAACGGCGCGGTACGCAGGCCATCCTGATAAAAAATCCGGCACAGCCCTGCCACCAGGACGCTTTTACCGACGTCAGAAGCGGTTCCCTGCAACATAATTGCCTGCGTCATGAGGCCTCCTTCATTACGTTTTTTTGTCGCATACGGCTGAAAAATTCATCTTCGGTTTTGCATAACGGCAGGCCAAGTTGCGCATGCAGTTTGACGAGCCAGGGCTGCGTTAATCCGGCCCGTTCAATCAGTTCGCTGCGGGCAAACACCTCGCCCGGCGCACCGTGCGCCAGCACTTCTCCCTGACGCAGCACGTAGACGGCATCGCTAACTTCGTAAATCAGGTCAATATCATGACTGGAGATCACCACGTGGTTCCCCTGCGCCACAATACGTCTGATAATCTCGATCATCTGCGTGCGTCCTGAAGGATCAAGCCCGGCCGTGGGCTCGTCCAGCAGCAGATAGCGCGCCCCCAGTACCAGCGCCCCAGCGATGGCGACTCGCTTCTTTTGCCCATGGCTCAGGCACTGGATCGGCTGCTGACGAAAACGCTGCGCATCGACCAGCGTCAGCGCATCGTCGACGCGCCGCGCGATCTCCGGCTCCGCCACCCCCAGGTTGCGCAGGCTGAAGGCGATGTCGCTATCAATATCGGTATAAAAGATCTGCTGATCGGGGTCCTGAAACACCGTTGCGACCTGTTGACGGAGCGCCAGCAGTCCGCGTTTGCTGTAGTCCAGCGGCTTCCCCTGCCACAGAACCGCCCCCTGCTGCGGCCTCAGCAGGCCGCTCAGGTTCATAAATAACGTCGACTTTCCGCAACCGTTAGCCCCGACCAGCCCGGTGACGGCATGGGTCGAAAAATCCAGCGTCAGCCCTTTAAGTACCTGCGCCTCCTGATAGCGAAACCAGAGATTGGCGGTGGTCAGCATGGTGCGATTCCTTACAGGGGAAAATCACCCTGGTAGAGTTTAATATCCAGCGTGGTCGCCATCTGCTGATAGCGAATCAACACCCGGGTAAACAGCAAACCGACCAGCATCGCCAGAGAGCGATAGCATTTTGGCAGGCTGCGATAGCCAAAACGCAGGGTCTGCGCGCGATGAATCGCCAGCGCTTCGTCCAGCAAAATAAAAATAAAGCGCCAGGTCAGCAGAATCTGTTCGGTAAGCAGACGCGGCACGCGCGCCCGCTTAAGCAGTACAATCAGCTGCGGAAACGGCAAGTTCAGTACCAGCCAGAACGTCGCCGCCAGCGCGGCAAGGCTGCGCCAGAAGGTTTCACTGGCGGCGGTCATCCCGGAAACGGTGATCCCCAGCCAGTAGTGCCCCACGGGGACGCTGACCACCAGCGTGTGCGGGTCTCGGGTGACGCTAAAGAGGATCGTCAGTACCCCGACCAGCAGAAAGCCAAACGGCAGCGCCATCCAGCGGCACCAGCGCCAGAAGCTCATACGCAGCAGCCAGCAGGTCAGTCCCGCCGTCAACGCCAGTACGATCCCTTGTCCCAGCGGCGGCAGCACAAACGCCAGCATCATCAGCGCCAGCCAGAGCAGAAACTTGCGTTCCGGCGCAACGTGAGCCCAGCGGCTCTGGTAGCTAAGCCTGTCAAGCCCGGTCATCACGGCGCTGTCTGCCTTTGGTGTAGCCCAAAATATAGAAAATCACCGCTGCGCCAATGGAGCCCTGGAGCGTAAACAGCAGGCTTTCAATTTCGCCGCTGGCGGGTTCATAGAGCGGCGTGAACCATGGCGTGTAATGTGGCGCCACCACCTGGATTTGATTTTCGGCTTCACCATCCGAGCCGCCAAATTCCCCCCCGTGATCGATAAAAAATGGCAGTACGATCAGGGCAAGCACCATCGCCAACAGCATCAGCGTTTTTTTCATCTCAGTATCCTTGTGCGGTAATCAGCTGACGTTTGGTCAACTGGTCATAAATCATGACGGTTAACAATCCCTCTGCGATGGCGATGGGGATCTGCGTCAGGCAGAAAATGCCCATGAATTTCACCATCGAGCCCGTGGTACCCGTCACCGGGTCCGGGAACGCCGCGCCAAGCTGAACCGAAGTCACAAAATAAGTCATCAGATCCGCCAGCATCGCGCACAAAAATACCCCGACATCACGACGGAGCCCGGCACGGCAGGCCATCTTCCACACCATATACCCGACAACCGGCCCAATCACCGCCATCGACATGCCGTTCGCGCCAAGCGTGGTCAAACCGCCGTGTGCCAGCAGCAGCGCCTGAAACAACAGCACGATGGCGCCGAGGATGGCGACGACCCCAGGCCCGAACAGAATCACGGCGAGTCCCACGCCGGTGGGATGCGAGCAACTGCCGGTTACCGATGGGATCTTCAGTGCCGACAGCACGAAAATAAATGCCCCGCACAGCGCCAGCAGGACTTTCTGGTGGCTATCCTCCTGCACGATACGGCGCAGACGCACCAGTCCGTACCACAAACACGGTAAGAAGAGCAGCCACCACGCCAGCGCCCACATCGGCGGTAAAAACCCTTCCATGATGTGCATTGCGAACGCCTGCTCCGGCACCACCATCAGCAATAGCGCCGCCGCCAGGCCACCAAATGACAGCTGTTTAAGCTGTTGTTCGAGTTTCATTACGCATACTCCCACTGTTTGTTGACCAGAATGGTCGAGAAATAGGGTAACGGCTGGTCATCAGCAACCTCATCCAGATGCCGCCAGCACTGCTCGCCAGGGAGCGTGGCCTCTGACATCATCAGTGCGCAGTTCAGCAGCCCGGCCTGCGCCAGCAGCGCTTTGATGCGCGCAAACCGGCCATACACCTTCATCAGCACCAGACTGTCGTGCTGCTGCAGCGCCTGTGCAATCTCCGCTTCCGGCGCGGTACAGGCGATCACCGCCAGCGACTGCTGTTCCATCGCCAGCGGCGTTTTGGACCGCGCGGCAATCGCGGCAAACGACGTCACCCCGGGCACAATTTCCAGCCAGTCCGGATTGCCGATGCGTCGCAGTAAGAACACCCAGGTGCTGAACAGCATGGCGTCGCCCAGGGTGATAAAGCCAACCTGTTTTCCGTCGTTCACCGCCCTGACTAACGCGTCGGCCACCTCATCCCATACCGCCTCTTTTTCAGCATCGTCGGCGCTCATGGGAAAATGGCAGCAGCGGATGTCGGTCTGTTGGCCGATAAACGGCCGGACGATAGAGAGCGCCAGGCTATCGCCGCCTTTGCGGCCGGCCGGGGCATAGAGAATATCCAGCGAACCGAGGATCCGTGAGGCGCGCACGGTGATAAGGTCAGACGCGCCCGGCCCGGTACTCAGGGCGTACAGTTTGCCGCTCATGCTGCCTCCTCCATCGCGACGCTCAGCGCCTGCTGCAGATGGGCGACGAACATCGCGCGCACCGCCAGGTTTTCTCCCAGCCCGCTCAGCCACGGCGTCGCCGCGATCCCGGCTGCGTTAAACAACGTCTTCCAGGAATCCTCGGCATCAGAGGCCATATCATTAATGGCGTGATCGCCTGCCACCAGCATCAGCGGCATCAGATGCACGGCGGTGACGCCCTCTTTAGCGAGGCTCTCAATCAGGATGTCGACTTCCGGGTAGCTCTCCACCGCACCGACGCGGGCAGGGAAACCCTGGACCATCATCATGTGGTCAAGGCAGGCATAGGCCGCAAAGGCGTGATGGCTGGCGCCGTGGCCCATAAACACCACTTTTTCCGTGGCACTAAGCGCTGGCATCTGCTGTTGCAATGCGCGTATCAGCTGCGCGTAATCGTCGTGGCTGCTCAGGAGCGGTACCCCCAGCGTCAGGCGGGTAAACAGCGGGCGCAGGCTCTGCACTTCACGGACGATTTTCTCGTACTCATCGCCGTTGATGATATGCAGGGACTGAATCGCCACATCCTGATATCCCTGAGCCGCAAGCTTTTTCAGCGCCTGCAGCGGCGTATCGATCTCAATGCCGTCACGCTGTTTCAGCTTGCGAATAATCATCCCGGAGGTGAATGCCCGAAACAGCTCACGGTCAGGGCAGCTTTCTGCCAACGCACGCTCGCAGGCCACAATGTTCTTCTCGCAGGTATCGTGGTAGCTGGTACCAAAGCTGACCACCAGAAGCGCCTTTTTCATCACTATCTCCTTAAGCAACGGCCATCCAACGCGCTAAACGCCCGGCGAATGCGGCCTGACTTTCCAGTAACTCGTCTCCCGTCACCAGCGGTGCCGGGCGTGTAATCACGATGCAGGGAATGCCCGCATCCAGACAGGGTTGAACCTTTTCCCGATAACCGCCTTCCGCACCGGACGCTTTGGTTATCATCACGTCAGCCCGGCACTGGCGATAAAACGCCGCGTTAAACTCAGCGCTGAATGGTCCGCACAGGGCGAAAATCTCGGTAACACCAAAGCCAAGCCCGACGCATTGCTCAAGGACCTCGGGCACCGGCAGTACCCGGGCCAGCAGCGTTTTCTCCGGCAGCGCGGTACGCCAGCGCGCCAGATCTTTACTCCCGGTTGTCAACAGCACGCGTTCGCCAAGACGCCGCGCGATGTCGCAGGCCTCTTCAATTCCCGGCACGCTGTAGAGCAGCGGATGCGTCAGTTCACTGAGCTGTTCGGGGCGCTGATAGCGGCTAAGCAACACGCCCACCGTCTCACAGGCCGTCAGGATGTTGCGGCTGACCACTTCAGCGTAGGGATGCGAAGCGTCAATCACCCAACGGGTCCTGTTTTCCGTAAGCCAGTCAACCATCTGTTGCGGCTCCAGACGACCACAGCGCACGCGCCCCTTAATGTCGCCCGCCAGCCGCTGCCCGGTGGGCGTCGCCACCGACAGGGTGTAGGCCACGTCAGCCGCATCCAGCTGGTGGCAGATCGCGCGGGCATCGCTGGTGCCCCCCAAGACCAGCACGTCGCCATATTTCACAGCACATAACCCCGCGGTGTGATCATCAGCCCCTCCTGCACATACGTGGCTTTATTTCCGACAATCACCAGACTCGTCATATCGACCGGCTCAAAGTCCATGTCACCCAGCGTGGTTAGCCACTTCTCCTGCTTTTTACGCCCGGCAGATTTCACTACCCCTACCGGCGTTTGCGGACTTTTACTGGCGCGCAGCAGCTCAAATGCGCGTGCCAGATGGCCCTCGCGACCCCGGCTGCGCGGGTTATAGAAACAGATGACAAAGTCCGCTTCTGCCGCGGCGACAATGCGTTTTTCGATCAGGGGCCACGGCGTCAGCAGATCGCTTAAGCTGATGTGGCAAAAATCGTGCATCAGCGGTGCGCCAAGCAGAGAGGCGGCGGCGATACTGGCCGTCATCCCGGGGATCAGGCGAACCTCAACGTCCAGTTTCTGTTTGCTGACCAGCTCCAGCACCAGCCCCGCCATGCCATAAATACCGGCGTCGCCGCTGCTGATAAGCGCGACATTATGCCCGGCCTGCGCCAGCTCAATCGCCGCCTGGCAGCGTTCAATCTCCTTACACATACCGGTTTTGATGACCTGTTTGTCGCCCGTGAACGCCTTCACCAGATGGGTGTAGGTTTTGTAGCCAACGATGATTTCTGCCGCCTGTAACGCGTCTACGGCCTCCATAGTCATCATGGCCTGCGAGCCCGGGCCGATTCCAATTACGGTTAACATCAGTGTGAAACTCCCAAAGTGATAGTGACGCCCTGTTCGCGCAGGGTTTCTCCT
Organism: Enterobacter sp. BIDMC92; assembly: GCF_001030225.1. Lineage (NCBI taxonomy): Bacteria > Pseudomonadati > Pseudomonadota > Gammaproteobacteria > Enterobacterales > Enterobacteriaceae > Enterobacter > Enterobacter sp. BIDMC92. Next base: position 1,718,906 of record NZ_KQ087598.1, on the reverse strand, counting down.
CGTAGTTGCCCATGGCTCAGCAGCCACGCTGCCGGACCCGAGACGCTCCCCACCCCAACCGTCTGGCGTACAAAGGATGAGGCCGCAAAGCGATGTTCGTGCTCACGCAGCGCGTCAGCGGTAAAGGTTTCAAAAGGAACACGCCAGCAGGCGGCAAGCTGAAGCAGGCCCGCTTCGTCTTTTTTAAGGGAGACGCTGCCAATCGCTTTCAGCGCCAGCGGATCGAACTGCTGCGCCTCAAGCTGACGCGACAGCAGCGTCGCCAGTAGCGAATACGGCGTGTTGCGTCGACAGCCGATGCCTGCCACAACCCGCTGCGGGACCAGCTTCCAGTGCGGCAGCGGCAGTTCCGGCAACGTATTTCGCAACGTAATACACACCAGCGCATCCAGTTCAGGGAGGTGCTGCAGGTCGCTCACGGTAATAAATCCGCGCCGATCGCACTGACTGACGTCGCTATCGAGTTCGACATCCCACCACAGCCCTACCCGCTGGTGGCTCACCAGCATCTGGTTGACGATTTTTACCGTCGTTCGGAAATCGCGCATTCGGGCATTGAGCTGAATGGCAAGGGTATCCAGCGCGGCCATCTCGTTGACGTCCGTGGCGGTGGTTATCACCGGGTCAGCCCCCAGTATTCCCGCCAGGTAGCGAGTCAGCGCATTCGCGCCGCCAGCATGGCCGGAAAGCAGGCTAATCACGTGCTGCCCACGCTCATCGATCACTACCACCGCCGGGTCGCTCAGTTTGTCGTCGATCAAAGGCGCCAGGACGCGAACCGCAATGCCGGTTGCGCCGATAAAAATCAGCGCCGGGTAGTGCGTGAACGCTTCGCGAAGCGCCGGGGCAAAGCCGCCGTTGAAGGAGACAAAGCCCTCTTCCTGCAAATGCTCGCTGGCAAAGCAGGTTACCGGCAGCATCAATGCCAGGCGTTTCGCCAGCTGCACGCCACCCGGCGTCAGGCAAAACAGCGCGATGGACTCAGGCCTGGCGGTATTCATGGCTAAAATCCGCAGCATAGAGTTTTGAGTAGTGATACTCCTCGCCCAGGAACTTCCCGACCAGAATGAGCGCCGTTTTGCGGATCCCCGCCTCGCGTACCTTGTCGGCGATATCCGCCAGCGTGCCGCGTACGGTGTGGCTTTCTGGCCAGGTCGCTTTATAAATGACGGCTACGGGCGTGGTGTCCGGGTATCCACCTTCTATCAGACGTTCCGCCACCCGGTGAATACGCTGGACCGAGAGATAAATCGCCATAGATGTCTGATGGCTGGCAAATGACTCCAGCTGTTCACGCGCCGGTACCGGCGTACGGCCTTCGAGGCGGGTAATAATCAGGCTTTGTGAGACTTCAGGAACGGTGTATTCGACCCCAAGCTCCGCCGCGGCGCCGAGGAAGGCGCTGACGCCGGGCACCACCTGCCAGGCAATGCCGCGTTTGGTCAGCTCTTCGCCCTGCTCACGGACGGAACCGTAGAGCGAGACATCACCGGTTTGTAAACGTACCACCGTTTTTCCGGCCTTCACGCCTGCCGCCATCAGGTCAAGGATCTGTTCTAAATGGAGTTCCGCGCTGTCGTGGCATTCGGCCTCCTGCGGGCAATAGGCCAACAGTTCGGTATTGATAAGCGAACCGGCATAGATAACCACCTGCGCCTGCTGCAGCAGCCGATAACCCTTGAGCGTGATGAGCTCACGATCGCCGGGACCTGCACCGACAAACCACACACAACGGGAATCAAACGTCTCAGACATGGTGTTCTTCCTTCTGACAGGCGATAACATAAACAGGATTATTCGGTTTGAAATAGTGGCCGCTGCCGAGCGAGGTCAGCGCGGAGCTCTGCATTTGCAGGCAATCAATGTCCTGCACGCCGATCTGCTGCAAATGGGTCAGCGCGGTGGTGAGGTTTTCCATCAGGATAAAGGTCATGACCAGACGTCCGCCTGGATGTAACTGGCGCATGGACCAGTCAATAAGCGATGTCAGATGGCCACCGCTGCCGCCCATAAATACCGCATCGGCCTTATCCGCCACCGGTAACGGTGCAACGCCCGGCAAAATCGTGATATTGCGACAGGCAAAATGCTGGCAATTTTCCGCAAGCAGTTGCAGAGCCGCAGGGTTACGCTCAATGGCCGTTACGCGCAGAGAGGGAAACAGCAGCGCAGCCTCTATCGACACGCTCCCGGTCCCCGCGCCTACATCAATCAGATGGCTGACGCGGTGCAGCTCCAGTTTCGCGAGGGCAAGCGCGCGTACCGCCTCTTTGGTCATCGGCACCGTTTCGCCGCGCAGAAACAGTTCATCTTTCATCGAGTATCACCAGGGCATTCATTTCATAGTCAGCGCTGACCTCACTGACGGTAAGCCAGTGGATCCGTTCGTTTTCCATCGCCAGGTTTTCACCAATCACCATCCAGCGATGCCCCTTACCGCGTGCGATCAGCTGCGCGGCAATCTCTTTCGGCCCACACTGGCTATCGGTAACCATCGCCACTTTGCGATGCCGTACCAGTTCATCAATATTCACGCTGCGACCATGGCTGCTGGTGAGCCATATCTCATTCATATCAATGCCCGCCTGCGCGCACAGGTACTGCACCGCGCTGATGCCGGGAATCACGCGCACGCGCGCAATACCAAAATGCGCCACCATCCGCGATCCGATGCCGTAAAACAGCGGATCGCCGGAGGCGACAATCACCACCTTTTTCTCCTGACGCGCCTCAACCCAGGCCAGCAGCTCCGGAATGTTGGCGCCGAGGACAAACGTCTCGCCGCCAAACGCCGGAAACGCCTGCAGGTGGCGTTTTCCGCCAACCAGCGCATCGGCGTGCTCAACGGCGTCTCGCGCAGCGGGCGTCATCAGGGACAGTCCCGCTGGCCCCATTCCCACGACCGTTAACATTGCAGCTCCCGGGCTATCGCCTCGACCGGGCGGTTGCTGCCCAGCACCTGGTTATCAAAGGAAAACAGAATGGCGTCACAGGCCGGCGGATTTTTGGTAAAGCGCAGCATCTGCATCACGCGCAGGCAGATACGTTCGGCAAGGTGGCTGTAAAGAACCTGAAAACCCCAGGTTTCGATATGTTCCATCGCCGCTTCGGTGGTATCGCAATCGCTGACGGCGGTCAGTAATTCCAGCGGCGCGCCGAGTAGCGCCAGATGCGCCACCAGCGTTTCCATGCGCGCATCAGCGATATGGCTGTGGGTGTGGAAAATCCCGGCGGCAACTTTGATCAGTTTGCCAGGATGGCCGACCAGCACTATCTGGCGAAATCCCAGCCGCACCGCCTCTTCGATCATGTAGCCGACAAAATTGCTCATGGTGACCACGACATCTTCATCGATGCCCATCTGCTCACGCACAAAACGCTCGCCATGATTGCCCGGTACCAGCACGACCCGTTCCAGCCCGGCCGCGCGTTTAATCTCCAGATCAAGAGAAAGCGATCGTTTCCAGCTCTCCTCTGACATCGGAGTCACAATGCCAGTTGTGCCGATGATCGAAATGCCGCCCAGGATCCCGAGGCGTGAGTTGTAGGTTTTCCGGGCCCGCTCTTCCCCTTCAGGCGCAAAAATTGTTATGTCGGCCCCGCGGGTCGGGCCAATCGCCTCACGCACCGCAGTTTCAATGGTGTGACGCGGTGTGCGGTTGATCGCCGCGCTGCCGAGGGGCAGGCCAATTCCTTTGCGCGTCACGGTCCCTACGCCTTCGCCGCCCGACAGCGTAATCTCGCCGCTGTCGTTGAGCGTCACGCGAGCAAAAATCAGCATGCCGTGCGTGGCGTCGACGTCATCACCGCCGTCTTTGCGGATGGCGGCAATCGCCTGCTGTCCTTCAATGTGCGGCGATTCCACGTTCAGACACAGCGTAACGCCGGAGGGCGTGACAATGGAGACCTGATGAATGAGGTGCTGGCGCAGCACCATCAGCGCGGCGACTTTCGCTGCCGCGGTCGCGCAGGAACCGGTGGTGTAGCCTTTGCGTAACGCCTTCCCGTTATGCCATACCGGGGCATCGTAGGTTGAATCGCTCATCGCGCCCCCTGCAGGTAATAGAGCATGGCGTTCACAATCGCTGCTGCCACATTGCTGCCGCCTTTGCGCCCGAGTGCCGCAATAGCGGGCAAATGGCTGTGCGTCAGCGCCTCTTTCGACTCCGCCGCCCCCACAAACCCCACCGGGACGCCCACCACGCCGCTGACGGCAACATCATGCTCAAGCAGGCGAAACAGTGCCGTTGGCGCATTGCCAAAGACGAAGATCTTCTCACTCCCTTCCGTCACCGCGATATCAACGGCCGCCATCGAGCGGGTTATTCCCTGTGCTTTTGCCTGTGCTACCACCCGCGGGTCGCTGATATAGCAACGACATTCGCCCCCGAATGTGGCCAGCAGCGTTTTGTTGATCCCGGAGAGCGCCATCGTGGTATCGGTATAGATGACGGAGGGGCGACGGAGCGCCGCGCAAAGCTGCTCTATGGCGTCATCTGAAAACCAGAGAATATCCAGCCAGTCAAAATCTGCAGTGGTATGGATTACCCGCTTGACGATCGCCTCATGCAGCGGGCTGGCGAACCGGTACTCCGGCCGCGTTTCGCGAATGATCTCGCCAATGATGTCGAAACTTTTGGCTTCAATCGCCTGGGGGTGCTGGATGTATTGCATTGTCTCTTGTCCTCAGGCCACGCCAACCGTCAGCCAGCGTGCTGCGATAAACAGCACCAGCGCCAGGGTGGAGGAAACCCACATCAGTCGAATCGTTCGGGAAATGTCGTCTACCGCAATCGGGCGCAGCGCGTCGCCAATCCAGGGCTTTTCCACGCGCTGGCCAAAATAGGTGTTGGGTCCGCCAAGCCGGACGCCCAGCGCACCGGCAACCGTCGCTTCAGCCCACGCGCAGTTGGGGCTGCTGTGGTTGTAGCGGTCGCGCCAGCCGACGCGCAGCGCGCGGGAGGATCCCTCGCGGCATAGCCATGCCGCAATGCTCAGCAAGAGCCAGCTCAGGCGCGCGGGAATTGCGTTCGCCACGTCATCCATACGGGCGCTGACCATGCCGATCGCGCGGTATTTTTCGTGCCTGTAGCCCACCATTGAATCGAGGGTATTCACCGCTTTATAGGCCATCGCCAGCGGCGCACCGCCCAGCAGAAGGAAAAACAGCGGGGCGATAATGCCGTCGACCGTGTTCTCCGCGACGGTCTCTACCACCGCCCGGTTGATCTGTTCCGGCTGAAGCTGAGAGGTATCGCGCCCCACTATCCAGGAGAGTTTTTCGCGGCTTTCATCAAGGTCGCCCGCTTGCAAAGGGCGTTGAACGTCCCGTGCGGCATTTGCCAGACTGCGTCCGGCCAGCACGGTAAAAATCATCCACACCTCAATGGCCCAGCCCAGCCAGGGATGCACCATCCGTCCGAGCGTCAGCACGCCCCAGGCCACGCCCCAGGTCAGCCCCACCACCGCCAGCCACATTACGCCGCCGCCAATGCGTAACGCCGCGTCACTATGGCAGCAGTGGCGTATGCCGCGCTGCACCGCATTAATCAGGTTGCCTATCCAGCGCACCGGGTGCGGCCAGTTTTGTGGGTCGCCGATGATGACATCAAGCAGCCACGCGACGCACCATGCCAGCAGAGTCATCGCGCCCCCCTCGCCGCCGCCAGCCAGCGGCTGAGCATCATGGGACGTTGGGCAAAGTGGAGGTGAAGGTAGCTTGCGAACGTGTTGCCAACCTGCCAGCCGCCCGCCCATTCCTGCATCGTCACGCCATCGCGCACTTTTCGGCACGCCAGCACCGCTGGGGTATCGGGGAAGAAGTCGGAATAGTGGAATTCATGCCCACGCAGCACCTCCCCGCCATCGGCCAGCAGCGTGGGCTGGCGCGCCTGCGCCTCACAATAGCCAAAACGGGTCAGCCGTTTACCCATCCGGCTGTAGCCGGGGAGAATGTCGGCCATCCGGTGGGTCACCCCTTCGCTATCTTCCAGCGCGCTGCCGAGATACATCAGCCCGCCACATTCGGCGTAGATCGCCACGCCGCGCCGGTGCGCCTCCTGCAGGCTGGCGAGCATTGTGGTGTTTTCCGCAAGCCGTGCCGCATAAAGCTCCGGGTAACCGCCCCCGAGCCAGACCATCTGGCAGTCAGGTAAACGGCTCTCCCGGAGCGGACTAAAGCGGATTATCTCGACCCCGGTACGTTCGAGCAGCATGATGTTATCCGGATAATAGAAGTTGAAGGCGTCGTCGTCAGCCATCGCGAGCGTTAACCCGCGCCCGGCGTCCCCATCAGGCAGCGCAGGCCAGGCGCCCTGCGGCAGCGACGCCATCTGGCTGAGCGCGAGAAGTTGTTCGATATCCAGCGTACGTTCGAGAATGGCGGCAAAATTCTGCCAGGTCTGCGAGTCCGCAACCGACTCCCGGGCAGTGACCAATCCCAGATGGCGCTCGGGTAAACTGACACCCTCAACGCGAGGCACATAACCCAGGACGGGTACCGTGCAGTAGTGTTCAATTGCCGCTTTGAGCAACTGATAATGTGATTCGCTGTTAACTCGATTAACAATCACCCCGGCAATATTGAGGGTGGGATCGAATCGCTGAAAACCCATTACGGTCGCGGCAATCGACGTAGAAACCGCCTTGCCGTCTACCAGCAGAATCACCGGACAGCCCAGCTGTTTTGCCATCGCGGCGGTGCTGCAATAATTCGGATCGGTGCCGTAGCCATCATACAGCCCCATCACGCCTTCAATGACCGCGATATCCGCCTGCTGCATATGCTCGCAAAACAGCGTGTTGAGGATCGGTTCAGGTAGCATGAAGCTGTCGAGGTTGCGGGAGGCGGTACCGCTGACTTTGGTATGCCAGCCGGTATCAAGATAGTCAGGGCCCACTTTGTACGGCTGGACGCGTAACCCACGCTGTTTTAACAGACTCAACAGGCCAAGCGTCACCGTGGTTTTACCACAACCGCTTCCTGTACCTGCCAGAACAAACGCGTACTGCTTTGGCTCCATGACCCTGATCCTGTTCAGGGTGGATGAGTGGTATAGATACACGTAGCCCCAGTCTTTCGACTGTATGCATCAGTACAACCCACTTCCCACCGAAGTTGTTGAACGTTCCCGACAGGCAGGTCTTCTGGCTTAGCGTCCTCCTCGCCCGTCCTTCCCAATCTCACGATCAGTGGTCATTACGGGGTCGTCAGCATCACAGCAGCGGGGGCTGCGGGGGATTGTCACCCCCTTCCCTGCCACAAATGTGGCAAACCTGTCGGCTTACATTATGAGAAAAAAAACAGCAATGCTATTTACGGCGTTTCAATTCACCTTAGGTAATTACTTAACCGTAAGAAAAATACCTGCTGAGTAAAACGTGGCATCAGAGTAATTGACGCCTTTCTCAATAACTCAACGTTTTATCACAAAAAATAAAAAGCAAAGATAATTACGCTTAAAATCTCGATATTTATTGCGCTACGACAAGTTATTGCATCACTTGATATTTTTTCATTTTATCGTGATCAAAATTCATTAAGATATTAAAAACTGGCAATACCATAATATGGCTATTAAACGTAAGCCCGTACGATTTTATTGATGCATTACGCGTTCAGCGGGATCGCAGAATAATATGTAGGTTATCCAGAAAGGGAATTTGCGGTATATCAAGGTAAGAGGAATATCCTCATGACACTATGTTTCAGAAATGACTGACCAGAAAGGTGAGAACGTGGCTGTTGCGCAATGCCCCGCGTCGTGCGGTGAGCTTATCCAGGGCTGGATTTTGGGCAGTGAAAAGCTGGTCTCCTGCCCTGTCGAATGGTACAGCACTGTTGAGGTGAGCCACGGCTCACCTCTGGCGGATGAACGCCCGCTGTCGCGCGCGATGGTTGAACGGTTATTGCAGTACTGGCACTACCCGGCGCAGTTGAGCCAGGAGATTCGCATTGATGTGCATTCGACCATCCCGATTGCCAAAGGGATGGCCAGCAGCACCGCAGATATTGCCGCCACCGCCGTCGCCACCGCCCACCATCTGGGGCATCAGCTCGACGAAAGCACGCTGGCAACGCTTTGCGTTTCGCTCGAACCCACCGACAGTACCGTGTTTCGCCAGTTAACCCTTTTCGATCATAACGACGCCTCTACCCAAATTCCCTGTGACGCCCACCCCACTCTCGACCTGCTTGTTCTGGAAAGTCCGCAAACGCTGCGCACGGCCGATTACCACCGCATCCCGCGTCAGGCGGGGCTACATGCCGGTGCGCCAGCGCTGAAACGCGCATGGGAAAAAGTACAGGAAGCCTGTATGACGCAAAACCCTTACCGGCTGGGCGAAGCGGCCACCCTCAGCGCCATCGCCAGCCAGACGCTGTTGCCAAAACCGGATTTTGACGCTCTGCTCTCACTGGTGGAGGAGTGCGGTATCTACGGGGTCAACGTGGCGCACAGCGGCAGCGTCGTGGGGCTGATGCTGGACAGAAATAAAGACGATGTCGATTATGTGAAATGGCTGTTAGCGAAAAAACAGCTCACCCGCCATTGGCCAGAACAACACCTGCTGCGGATGGTAAAAGGCGGCGTGACGCTACTCTGAGAGCAGCCTGTGCTGAATGAGCCACTCCACCTGCTGCCTGACCTCGTGTTCGTGTTCCTGCGCTAAGGCCTGTTGCAGCGGAACATGCCGGAAGAACGCGGCCCAAAATGCACGCTTGCGCTCCCGGTCGCTGCACATACCGTTTACCCTTTCACGAAGCGCTCCCGCCAGCCGCACGCTATTCTGCATACCCGGAGGAAGATGCGCGGCGACATGCGCTTTGAGTATCTTACTGTACACCGGCGCGTTGCCCCCGCAGCTGAGCGCAATAATAACCGGCGAACGGTCAATAATGGCCGGTGAAATAAAGGTGGCAGCAGAAAGGTCGTCTGTGACATTGCAAAACAGATGCCTCGCGCTGGCAGCCCCGGCGACCTGACGGTTCACCTGCGGATCGCTGGTCGCGGCAATGACCAGCCAGCAGGCGAGCAGATACTGCGGCGCAAACGTTGCCGGGAACCATTCGATGTCACCGCACGCGTGCAGGCCGGCAAGTTCTGGCGTCAGGGTGGGCGCAACCAGACGCAGCACTGCCCCGGCTGCCAGCAAACTCTTCGCCTTATGCGTCGCCACCTGCCCGCCACCGACGATCAGGCAGCGTTTACCCTTCAGGTTGCAAAAAATCGGAAAATAGTCCATCGCCTTAGCCTTCTAAAACCTGACTCAGCGCGGCAATAAACCGGCGGTTCTCCGCTTCGGTACGCACGGCAATTCTATAGTAGTCACGATCGAGCCCCGGGTAGTTTTCACAGTGGCGGATAAGGATGTGATGGCCGAGCAGCGCTGCCTTCAGGTTGAACCCCTGACGCAGGCAGCGGAAGAAAATAAAATTGGCTTGCGGCTCCCAGACCACCAGCGATGAAAAGCGCGTCATCGCCTGCCACAGGAAATCCCGCTCCCGGGCGATAAAGGCATGGCTGCGAGAAATATAGTCCTCATCCAGTAACAAATGCTGCCCCACAAGCGCCGATAACGCATTCACGGACCAGGGTTCACGGGTGCGTTTCATCTGGCGAATAGTGTGCGTATTTCCGCTCAGCAGATATCCCAGGCGCAGTCCGGGAATGGCAAAAAACTTGGTCAGGGAACGCAGCAGGTAAAGATAGCGTGACTCAGCCAGCCGTGGTGCCAGCGTCGAGCCCTGCGGCATAAAATCGATGAATGCTTCATCAACAATCAGCGCAATCTGCAGCGCTTCGCACAGCGAGACCAGGCGGTCGAGTAGATCGGCATCAGGCATTAACCCGGTAGGGTTGTTTGGGGTCGCGATGAACAGGCAATCGGGCCGGTGCGCGCGAACGGCATCCAGTAGGGAAAAATCCACCTGGAACCCGTTCGACTCACTCAGTACATAATCGATTATCTGGCATCCCTGCTGCTGCAATGCCCGGCGATACTCGGCAAACCCCGGCACCAGCAGCATTGCCCGGCGGGGGGCAAGCGTTCGCACCAGGCCATAGATCAACTCCGTTTCGCCATTCCCGGCAATCGTCTGGTCATAGTCACACCGACTGGCGCTGGCCAGCGCCTGATGAAGATGGCGGTATTCAACGTCCGGATACTGCATGATGATATCCAGATGGGACACAATGAGCGACCTGACGCGCTCGGGTAGCCCTAACGGATTGATGTTCGCGCTAAAGTCCAACAGCAACCCGGGATCGATCCCCAACTGCAGCCCCGTTTCCAGAACGTTACCACCATGCTCACTCATTCGTTTCACTCGGCTATTTCGCTAGATGTGAGGATAACATCAGACAGCAACCTCATTCAGCGCAAGATGTGATGCGGAAAACGCCAGTATCTCCTGCAGGTTGACGACCTCACCGACGACAATAAGCGCAGGGGCATGCAGTTTTTGACGTTCAACCTCAAGATGGATATCGGTCAGCGTACCTTTGGCGATCTGCTGACGAGACTGGCTGGCATACATCACCACCGCTACCGGCGTCGCAGCGGACATGCCTCCCTCGATCAGCTGCTGGCAGATTTCCGTCAGCCGGGTCATTCCCATCAAAACGATCAGCGTTCCGTTGATTTTCGCCAGCGCATGCCAGTTTTGCGGGTCGTTCCCCTGGCACATATGACCGGTCACAATATGAAAACTGGAGGCGTAATGACGGTGCGTGACCGGGATCCCGGCATAGGCCAGCCCGCCAATCGCAGAACTGATCCCCGGCACAATTTCGAACGACAGACCGTCTTTCGCCAGCTGCTCGGCCTCTTCACCCCCGCGACCAAAAACGTAAGGGTCCCCGCCTTTCAGGCGCACCACCTGCCGTCCCTCCCCGGCATGCCTGACCAGCAGGGCATTGATTTGTTCCTGAGGAACCGGATGATGGCTCGGGGTTTTACCGACATCAATAATCAAACAGCCTGCCGGAGCCTGCGCCAGGAGTTCGGGGTTAACCAGGCGATCGTGGACAATCACTTCCGCGTGGCGGATACAGTGCAGACCTTTTACCGTTATCAAAGACGCATCGCCAGGCCCTGCCCCTACAAGCCAAACTTTCCCTTTACTCATCATTATATCCTCAGATTAAATATTCAAAGACGCAAGAAAACGGATAATTAAAATTAGCGCTGAATTATATATCCCCTCCACAGGTCAAAAAGTTGATGTGTTTATCACTCTCCCTTAATTGTACGAATGGTATTTATGACCAATATCAATAAAACCGCAAATAACCTCCCCGCCCTGCCCGCACGACAATATCGCGATGCCTGTCACGCTTAAAAACAATATTAAACGCCTTCAGCAATAAAACAGGTGCGCGATCACAAATATTACAATGGTTTTGTCAGTAACGTTTACAGATAAATATCAAGACAAAAATAAACCACAGCCAATTATTTGATTTAAAAGGATTTATAATAGCAAAACATCACCATCATCGTTTTAGGAAGGATTTTTTGAAAATAGATCAATTGCTTCCCTTTCCTCTTCCAAACACACTTCAACACCATTAGCAGACCCTGTGTACATTATTCATTTTTAATACCCATTGTATTTTCACAAGCAGCCCTACAGAGGATTACCCATGAAGAAATCAACACTTGTCATTGGCGTCATTGGTGCTGACTGCCATGCGGTAGGCAATAAAGTTCTGGACCGCGTTTTTACTTCTCATGATTTTCACGTTATCAATCTTGGTGTCATGGTAAGCCAGGATGAATATATTGATGCGGCCATCGAAACAGGTGCTGATGCTATTGTCGTTTCATCCATCTACGGCCATGGCGACATCGACTGCCTGGGGCTGCGTGAGCGCTGCATCGAACGCGGTATCGGCGACATTCTGCTTTTTGTTGGCGGTAATCTGGTCGTGGGTAAGCACGATTTTGCCGATGTCGAAGCCAAATTCAAAGAGATGGGTTTCAACCGCGTGTTCGCCCCGAGCCACGACCTGGAAGACGTCTGTCAGCTGATGGCGAATGATATCCAGCAGCGTCAGCGCGTTGAAGAGCTCTGTCTTGAAGAGGGCTTCTGATGCAAATCGTCTCAGTCGACATTGGCTCGACGTGGACCAAAGCCGCACTCTTCACGCCGGAGGGTGATGCGCTTACGTTGGTCAACCACGTGCTGACCCCAACGACGACCCACCATCTGGCTGAGGGCTTCTTTACCAGCCTGAACCAGGTGCTTAACGTTGCCGATGCGCGACCGTTGCTGAACAGCGGGGACGTTACGCTGAAATACTCTTCGTCGGCAAAAGGCGGCCTCGCCGTTGCCGCAATGGGGCTGGTGCCGTCGATAACCCTGGAGTCGGCCAAAGTCACCGCCCATTCAGCGGGCGCCAAAATCGCTCAGTACTACTCCTACAAACTGAACCGCCACGATATCCAGGCGCTGGAGGATTCCCCGCCGGACATCCTGCTGTTCACAGGCGGTACGGACGGCGGAGAAGAGAGCTACGGACTTGCCAATGCCCGCGCGCTGGCAGCGTCCTCGCTGGATTGCGCCATTATTTACGCCGGAAATCGCGATATTCAGGACGACGTGCAGGCCATTCTTGGCCATAAGGATTTGATCACCGTCGACAATGTGTTGCCTGACCTCGATCACCCGAATCCTTATGCCGCCCGCAAGGCCATCTGCGATGTGTTTCTTTCCCGCATCGTGAAGGGGAAAGGACTGGACGTTATCGTCGGGGAAACCGGCGAAGAGCCGATGCCCACACCGTGGACCGTCTACGAACTGGTGAAAGCGATCAGTGAGGTCGACAGCGCGTGGAAAGAATTCATGCTGATCGACATGGGCGGTGCCACCACCGACGTCTATTCCGCCAGCGCCAATACGCTCTCGCCGGATACCGTTCTGCACGGCGTGCCTGAGCCATTTGTGAAACGCACCGTAGAGGGAGACCTCGGCATGCGCGTCTCGGCGGTCGTGGTCGGTGAGAGTACACAGGAACTGGTGAACGCGGTGTTCGCCCATCAGCCTCAACGCAAGGACGCGTTTTATGGCTATCTGCGTCATCTGGTCGCACATCCGGATTATCTGCCTGTCACCGAAGAAGAAAAACATTTCGACACGCTACTGGCCGGGCTGTGCGTGGGGTACGCCAGCGAACGCCATGCCGGCACCAAAAAACAGGTCTGTACCTGCGTCGGCAACGTCGATTTGCAGGTGGGGCGCGATCTCACCACCGTGCGCAAAGTGGTGGGTTCCGGGGGATGGCTCTCCCGCGCCAGCCAGTTCGATGTGCACCGCTGGCTGAAGTACCGCGAGCTGGACGACAGCAGCAGACGCGTTCTTTTACCCGGGCAGTTTGATTATTACCGCGATGCAAAAGGTCTGCTTCCTCTGCTGGCGAATGTCGCCAGGCTGGACCCGCAGGCGGCGGCTCGCACCAGTATTCATTGTTTAACCCTATAAAACCTAAGGCAGCAACGAATGGAACTTCGAAATAAAAAGCTAACCCATGACGAATTCATGACTGAGCGGCAACAGGTCTTACAAACCTGGCATACCGGCAAGGACGTTGAGAACTTCGAAGATGGCGTGAAGTACCAGCAAACCATTCCTGAGCAAAAACGCTTTTCTCACGCACTACTGAAGGCCGACCAGGAAGGTAAAACCCTGAGCCAGCCGCGCGCAGGCGTAGCGCTCATGGATGAACATATCGCCCTGCTGAAAACGCTGCAGGAAGAGTGTGATTTGCTGCCCAGCACCATCGATGCCTATACCCGTCTGAATCGCTATGAAGAGGCCGCGGTAGGGATCCAAAAATCCATCGAAGCGGGTACCTCCAAACTCAACGGCTTACCGGTCGTCAACCACGGCGTCGCCGCGTGCCGACGCATGACCGAAGCGCTGGAGAAACCGATTCAGGTACGTCACGGCACGCCGGATGCGCGCCTGCTGGCGGAGATCGCTATGGCCAGCGGTTTTACCAGCTATGAAGGCGGCGGTATCTCTTACAACATTCCGTACGCTAAGCGCGTCACCCTGGAAAAATCCATTCGCGACTGGCAATACTGCGACCGTCTGATGGGTCTGTACGAAGAGAACGGTATTCGTATCAACCGTGAACCGTTTGGCCCGCTGACCGGCACCCTGATCCCGCCGTTTGTCTCCCACTCGGTGGCGATTATCGAAGGTCTGCTGGCGCTGGAACAGGGCGTGAAGTCAATCACCGTTGGCTACGGCCAGGTGGGTAGCCTGACGCAGGATATTGCTGCTATTCAGGCTCTGCGTGAACTGTCCCACGAATATTTCCATAACCACGGTTTTGACGATTACGAGCTGAGCACCGTCTTCCACCAGTGGATGGGGGGGTTCCCGGAAGATGAGTCGAAAGCGTTTGCCATTATCTCCTGGGGCGCAGCGGTGGCCGGTATGTCCGGAGCGACCAAAGTGATCACCAAGAGCCCGCACGAAGCATTCGGAATACCCACCGCCGCCGCCAACGCCCAGGGACTGAAAGCCTCGCGTCAGATGCTCAACATGGTGAGCGATCAGAAATTCCCGCCGTGTGCCGCCGTCGAGCAGGAAGTCGAGCTGATTAAGAGTGAAGTCCGCGCCGTGCTGAAGAAAGTCTTCGAGCTGGGCAACGGGGATGTCGCGCGCGGTACGGTGCTGGCGTTTGAAGCTGGCGTGCTGGACGTGCCGTTTGCCCCCGCCTCCTGCAACGCGGGCAAAATTCTGCCGGTTCGTGATAACGCCGGTGCCATTCGCGTGCTGGAAGCCGGCGCGGTTCCGCTGCCGAAAGATATCCTCGACCTGCATCACGATTACGTCGCCGAGCGCGCGCGTTTTGAAGGACGTAAACCCTCATTCCAGATGGTTGTTGATGACATCAACGCGGTATCCCACAGTAAATTAATAGGAAGACCATAATGAAAATTAAACAGGCCCTTTTCACCGCAGGCTACTCCTCATTCTATTTTGACGATCAGCAGGCAATTAAAAACGGTGCCGGGCATGACGGATTTATCTATACCGGCAACCCGGTCACGCCTGGGTTTACGTCAGTTCGTCAGGCGGGTGAATGCGTCTCCGTACAGTTGATTCTGGAAAACGGCGCGGTGGCGGTGGGCGATTGTGCAGCGGTGCAATATTCAGGTGCAGGCGGTCGCGATCCGCTGTTCCTGGCTGAACACTTCATTCCGTTCCTTAACGATCACATCAAGCCGCTGCTGGAAGGCCGCGACGTTGACCGCTTCCTGACGAACGCCCGATTCTTTGACGAACTGCGTATCGACGGCCATCTGCTGCATACCGCCGTACGTTATGGTCTGTCGCAGGCGCTGCTCGACGCGACGGCACTGGCGACCGGTCGTCTGAAAACGGAAGTCGTTTGTGATGAATGGCAGCTGCCGTGTGTCCCTGAAGCCATTCCGTTATTCGGACAGAGCGGCGACGACCGTTATATCGCCGTCGACAAGATGATCCTCAAAGGCGTTGACGTACTGCCGCATGCGCTTATCAACAACGTGGAAGAGAAACTGGGCCTGAAGGGGGAAAAACTGCGTGAGTATGTGCGCTGGTTATCCGACCGCATCTTAAGCCTGCGCACCAGCCCGCACTATCGCCCGACGCTGCACATCGACGTGTACGGCACTATCGGTTTGATTTTCGATATGGACCCGGTACGTTGCGCTGCCTATATCGCCAGCCTCGAAAAAGAGGCCCAGGGCCTGCCGCTCTATATTGAGGGACCGGTGGATGCGGGTAATAAACCGGATCAAATCCGCCTGCTGACCGCCATCACCCACGAGCTGATGCGTCTGGGCTCTGGCGTGAAAATCGTTGCCGATGAGTGGTGTAACACCTATCAGGACATTGTGGACTTCACCGATGCGGGCAGCTGCCACATGGTGCAGATCAAAACCCCGGATCTGGGCGGTATTCACAACATCGTTGATGCGGTGCTGTACTGCAACAAACATGGCATGGAAGCCTATCAGGGCGGTACCTGTAACGAAACGGAAATCAGCGCCCGCACCTGCGTGCACGTGGCTCTGGCTGCTCGCCCGATGCGCATGTTGATTAAACCGGGCATGGGCTTCGATGAAGGCCTTAACATCGTGTTTAACGAAATGCACCGCACCATCGCATTGTTGCAAACTAAGGATTAAATGATGGCACGTACATTTAAGATCTTATCGCCAACGGCAATCCTGGGTTATGGCTTCCCTGAAGAGAGTTTTCGTAAGGCCATGGAAGCCTCGCCGGATCTTATTGCTGTTGACGCGGGCTCATCCGACCCGGGTCCCCACTACCTGGGGGCAGGTAAGCCTTTCACCGACCGGGCGGGGGTAAAACGCGATCTGCGCTATATGATTGTGGCTGGCGTTAAGCACAACATCCCGGTGGTGATCGGTACCGCCGGAGGGTCCGGTGCCGCGCCGCATCTGGAGTGGTGTCGGCAGATAATCCTTGAGATTGCTCAGGAAGAGAAGCTCTCATTCTCTATGGCGCTGATCCCATCGGATGTCGATAAAGCCACGGTGCATCAGGCGCTGGATAACGGGAAAATCACAGCCCTGGATTTCGTCCCGGAACTGACCCACGAGGCCATCGAAGAGAGCACCTATATCGTGGCGCAGATGGGCATTGAGCCTTTCCAGAGGGCGCTGGCGGCCGGGGCACAGGTGGTGCTGGGCGGACGGGCGTACGATCCGGCCTGCTTTGCCGCACTGCCCATTATGCAGGGCTTCGATGAAGGTCTGGCGCTGCACTGCGGTAAGATCCTTGAGTGCGCGGCGATTGCCGCTACGCCAGGATCCGGTTCCGACTGCGCGATGGGCATCATTGACGAGCACGGCTTTACGCTGAAAACGTTTAATCCGAAGCGTAAATTCACCGAAACGTCGGCCGCGGCGCACACCCTTTATGAGAAATCCGACCCGTACTTCCTGCCGGGGCCGGGCGGCGTGCTGAACCTGAAAGGGTGCAGCTTCAAAGCGGTCAATGAGGGCGAAGTGTACGTCAGCGGTTCCCGCCACGAAGAAACGCCGTATGCGCTGAAGCTGGAAGGCGCTCGACGGGTCGGCTTCCGCTGTCTGACCATTGCCGGTACGCGCGACCCGATCATGATTGCCGGGATCGATAACATCCTCGAAGAAGTGCAGGTCAGCGTGAAGCGCAACCTCTCGCTGAATGACGACAGTATCCGCATGACGTTCCACCTGTACGGAAAGAATGGCGTGATGGGCAACCATGAGCCGGTGCAGTCAGCCGGGCACGAGCTGGGTATTTTGCTGGATGTGGTGGCTCCCACCCAGGATATCGCCAACAGCGTCTGTTCGCTGGTGCGCTCTACCCTGCTGCATTACGGCTATGAAAACCGGATCGCCACAGCGGGTAACCTCGCGTTCCCGTTCTCCCCTTCCGACATTCAGAGCGGCCCGGTGTATGAGTTCTCAATCTATCACCTGATCGAAGCGAGCGACGCGCTGCGATTTGATTTCCACCTTGAGCAGGTCACGCCAGAAGGGGTTCAGTTATGAAACAGAGTATTCGCTCACTGGCGCAGGTCATTCGCTCAAAAAACGCCGGACCGTATGAGCTGGTTCTGGATATTTTATTTAAAACGCATGAAGACTATCAGCGGGTAAAAGCCTCGAAGCAATTAACGCCACAGCTTATCGCCCGTTTATATAACGTGAAGCCTGACTTTATACATCGCATTGTCTGGTTCGACCCGGCCAATGCGGTCAAAATCGTCATGCCTCGCGATATTATCTCCGGCAACATTGGTGATAATGATGTTTATGGTGCCCAGCAGCATGCACCGTTATTAAGCATTGAGTTTGATCTGTAACACTACAAATACAACAACGTCCATTGGGATATAGATATTTGCTGTATCACTGTATTCCAGATAATTCATGCGGTTGGTCACAACAAACGTGCGTCTGAGCGGTTCGTCAGGGCTCAGGCGCACGCGGCCCTACACCTTAACCAACCTTTATCCGATGGAGTAAACATGAAAAAAATAAGCTTAACAAAAATGATCATATTAGGTTTGATACTCGGCATGATAGCCGGGGTGGTCATTAATAATATGGCATCAGCAGATACAGCAAAATCGTACGCACAGGATATTTCTATTTTCACCACGATATTCTTACGCATGGTGAAAATGATTATCGCCCCGCTGGTTATTTCAACCCTGGTGGTCGGCATAGCCAAAATGGGTGATGCGAAAACACTCGGCCGTATATTCTCCAAAACCTTTTTCCTCTTTATTTGTGCTTCGCTGCTGTCGATCGCGCTGGGGCTGGTTATCGTCAATATCTTCCAGCCTGGCGCAGGCATTAACTTTGTGGCTCATGACGCCGGGGCCGTTGCGGCCGTTCAGTCCGAACCGTTTACGCTGAAAGTGTTTATCTCTCACGCGGTACCGACCAGCATCGTTGATGCCATGGCCCGTAACGAGATTCTGCAAATCGTGGTGTTCTCCATTTTCCTGGGCTGCAGCCTGGCGGCCATTGGCGAGAAAGCCGAGCCCATCATTAAGGTGCTCGACTCTCTGGTACATGTGATGCTCAAGCTGACGGGCTACGTCATGCTGTTTGCACCCCTGACCGTGTTTGCCGCGATCTCCGGGCTGATTGCCGAACGCGGTCTGGGTGTGATGGTCAGCGCCGGTATTTTCATGGGCGAGTTCTACATGACGCTCGGCCTGCTGTGGGCGATTCTGATTGGCCTGTCCACCATGATTGTCGGTCCGTGCATCAGTCGTCTGACAAAAGCGATCCTCGAACCTGCGCTGCTGGCTTTTACGACTTCAAGTTCAGAAGCGGCTTTCCCTGGCACGCTGAACAAACTGGAAAAATTCGGCGTCTCCTCCAGGATTGCCAGCTTTGTCCTGCCGATCGGCTACTCCTTTAACCTCGTCGGCTCAATGGCCTACTGCTCGTTTGCTACCGTGTTTATCGCCCAGGCGTGCAATATCGAACTGAGCATTGGGGAGCAGATCACCATGCTGCTGATCCTGATGCTGACCTCGAAAGGGATGGCGGGCGTGCCGCGTGCATCAATGGTGGTTATTGCCGCCACGCTCAACCAGTTCAACATTCCGGAAGCGGGCCTGATTCTGCTGATGGGCGTCGATCCGTTCCTCGACATGGGCCGTTCCGCCACCAACGTGATGAGTAACGCGATGGGTGCCGCTATCGTCGGTCGCTGGGAAGGCGAGCACTTCGGCGTCGGCTGCCGCGGCAAGGTTCCAGCCAAAGAAAGTACCGCTTCAGATACAGAAATCGCCATGTATTGATTACAAAGGCCAACGGTCGTTGGCCTGTCGTTTTTCGATTTACAGGATAGCCCATGAAGATAAACATTTTCGGCGTCAGCCTCTTATCGGTCAGCCTGTTTTTTAGCGCCGCCACACTGGCGCAACCCGCGCCGGATTACACGCAGCTGCTGGAGCAGGCTCATCAAAAATTTAAAGATAATTTTGAGGGAAAAGTCGCCGACTACATTCCCGCCCTGGCGACCTATAGCCCCAACAATTTCGCCATCACCCTCGCCACCGTTGACGGCAACATTTACCAGGTTGGCGATGTGAAAAAAGCATTTCCCATGGAGTCGCTGAGCAAAGTTTTCACCCTGGCGCTGGCGATGGAGCAGCGTGGCCCACAGGAGGTCCTGGATAAACTCGGCGCCAGTGCGACCGGTCTGCCCTTCAACTCCGGCCTGGCGGTTGAGCTGACCAAAGGGGCGCCGGAAAACCCGCTGGTTAATGCAGGGGCGATGAGCACGGTAAGCCTGATTGAGGCGAAAGATAAGTCCGACCGCTGGAACAAAATTCTCGATAACCTCAACGCGTGGGCGGATGCCTCGCTGACCGTCAACGAGCCGGTGTTCAAATCAGAAATGGAGACCAATCAGCATAACCAGGCGCTGGCGATGCTGATGGCGTCCTATAACAGCTTTTATGGCGATACCCGGGATGCCGTCGAAATCTATACCCGCCAGTGTTCTGTAGACATCACCGTTGAGCAGCTCGCCAAAATGGGCGCAGTGCTGGCGAACAGGGGCAAATCGCCTTTCAACGGTAAGCAGTTGCTGAATGAACGCTACGTGCCGCAGGTTCTGGCGGAAATGGCGATTGCCGGGTTGTACGACGGCAGCGGCAAATGGCTGTACACCGTTGGGATCCCGGCGAAGAGCGGCGTCGGCGGCGGCATGGTTGCCATCGTGCCCGGCCAATACGCCATCGCGGTCTATTCGCCACCGCTGGATGCCGCCGGGAATAGCGTCCGCGCCCAGCAGACGATTGCGTATGTCGCTGAGGCGACGCAGGCCAGTCTCTTTTTAGCCCATTGAACCCAACCGACTGTGATTCTGTAAGCCGGGCGCGGCAGTTGCGCCAGTGCCCGGTAAAAACAACCACAAAGTGAGAAGTACTATGTCTAAACCATTTGTCTGGCAGGACCTGTTTGTTCAGAGTAAAGATACGACGGAATATGAACTCCTCAGCGCGCAACACGTTACGGTGACGGAGCTGGAGGGCGAGGAGGTCATTAAAGTGGCGCCTGAGGCATTGACCCTGTTGGCCCAGCAGGCATTTTATGAAGCCTCATTTTTCCTGCGCGCCGGACATTTAAAGCAGATAGCCAGCATTCTGCACGACCCGCAGGCCAGCAGTAACGATAAGTATGTCGCCCTGCAGCTGCTGCGCAACGCCGAAGTATCGGCAAAAGGCATACTGCCAAACTGTCAGGATACCGGCACGGCCACCATTGTGGCGAGCAAAGGCCAGCACGTCTGGACCGGTGGTGACGATGCCGAAGCGCTGAGCAGAGGGATTTACGCCACCTTTAGCGAGTGTAACCTGCGCTATTCGCAAAACGCACCGCTGGACATGTATACCGAGGTTAATACCCAAACCAACCTGCCGGCGCAGATAGACATCAGCGCCACACCGGGGAGCGAATACCGCTTCCTGTTTGTCAATAAAGGCGGCGGTTCTGCTAACAAAGCCGCGCTGTTCCAGGAAACGAAATCCATTTTACAGCCGGAGAAACTCACCGCGTTCCTGATCGAGAAGATGAAGTCGCTCGGTACTGCAGCCTGTCCACCGTATCACATTGCCTTTGTGGTCGGCGGCCTCTCTGCCGACCAGGCGCTGAAGGTCGCGAAGCTGGCTTCAACAAAATACTATGACAATCTGCCCACCAGCGGGAACGAGCTGGGTCAGGCGTTCCGCGACACGGCGCTGGAAACCACGCTGCTCAACGCCAGCCGCGAATTCGGCATCGGCGCCCAGTTTGGCGGCAAGTACTTCGCCCACGATATTCGCGTCATCCGCCTGCCGCGACACGGCGGTTCCTGCCCTGTCGCCATGGCACTTTCCTGCTCCGCTGACCGAAATATCAAAGCGAAAATCAACAAGCAGGGTATCTGGCTGGAGAAGCTGGAACATAACCCAGGGAAATACATCCCGGACGCCTGCCGTGAGGAAAACGACGCCCGGACCGTACAGATCAACCTGAACCGCCCGCTGCGCGAGATTCTGCGCGATATGTCCATCCTGCCGATCGGCACCCGGTTGTCATTAAGCGGCCCGATCGTGGTCGCCCGCGATATCGCTCACGCCAAAATCAAAGCGCGGCTGGATAACGGCGAACCGATGCCGGAGTATATGAAAAACCATATCGTCTATTACGCTGGCCCGGCGAAAACACCGGAGAATCAGGCCTGCGGTTCCCTCGGCCCGACCACCGGCGGGCGCATGGATGGCTACGTCGATGCTTTCCAGGCCGCGGGTGGAAGCCTGATCATGCTTTCCAAAGGCAACCGCGGCCAGCAAGTCACCGATGCCTGCCATAAGCACGGCGGCTTCAACCTCGGCAGTATCGGCGGTGCGGCGGCTCTGCTGGCGCAGCAGTATGTGAAAAGCCTGCGCTGCCTTGAGTATCCCGAACTGGGCATGGAGGCGGTGTGGATGATGGAGGTCGAAAATCTGCCGGCCTTTATGCTGGTTGACGACAAAGGAAACAATTTCTTCAGCCAGTTTGAGCAGCAGCATCGCTGCGCATCCTGCCCTGCCGGACATTAAGGAGCCATTATGGAAGCGCGAGCTAACGCAGACAGACACCGCCAACGGCAGCAAAAGCGTAAAGAGCAGGTTGAGAGCCGCGTAGCGGCGGCAACGGAGAAGAGAGGCATTCTGATCGTCTTCACCGGCAACGGAAAAGGAAAGTCCACCGCCGCCTTCGGCACGGCGACGCGTGCCGTCGGGCACGGTAAAACTGTTGGCGTCGCGCAGTTTATTAAAGGTCAGTGGGATAATGGCGAATACAACACCCTGCATCCGCTCGGCGTCGAATTTCACATTATGGGCACCGGTTTTACGTGGGAAACACAAAACCGGGAAACGGATATTCAGGCCGCAACGGCGGTGTGGCAGGAGAGCAAACGCATGCTGGCTGACCCACGTTATGACCTGGTGGTTCTGGATGAGCTCACCTATATGCTGGCTTATCACTATCTGGACAGTCAGGAGGTGATCGCGGCGGTGGAGAACCGTCCGGTACAGCAGACCGTGATTGTCACCGGACGCGGCTGTCACTCGCAATTACTGGCGCTTGCCGACACGGTCAGCGAAATGCGCCCGGTTAAACACGCATTTGACAGCGGTATCCAGGCACAGGAGGGCATCGACTGGTAAGCGTGTCTGCACCGGATGGCGCGTTGCACTGCCGCCATCCGGCATTATGACTCAACCGGGGATACCACTGATTTTTGCAACAGCCACTCGCGGAAGACTTGTAACGGCTGTGCCTGAGACTTTTCTTCCCGCCATGTCATGATAAAGCGGTTGCCGGTGCGGATAGGCACATCACAGGGGATTACCATCTCGCCGCAGTCCAGGTCATGCTGGATGGCGAAACGGGGAAGCAGCGCGACCCCAAGATTCGATCGTACTGCGGCAATCAGCATCGAGAGGAGGTCAAAACGCGGGCCCAGATTCACGTCCGGACTGGTAATACCGGAAAGCGCAAACCACTCCTGCCAGCCATTGATGCGAGTGCTTTGATGTAACAGCGGGAACTCCCTTAGCAACTCCTCAACCCCCAGCTTCTGCTCCGCATGAGGAAGCAAGCTGCGGCTGCAGACCGGCAGGATCTCCTCTTCAAATAAATAATCGACTTCCGACCACGGAGAACAAAAATCTGCGCGCATAATAGCCGCATCATATTCACGATTCAAAAAATCGCCGATATTGGCCAGCGAGTGAATATTAACAATAATATCAGGATTTAATTTATTAAACTCCCATAAATTGGGGATCAGCCAATGCGTACTGAAGGTTGGATTGACAGCCAGCTCCACTACCTGAACAGCAGGCTGCCAATTCATTATCATATTGGTATCGCGTTCCAGCTTATTCAGCGTCTCTTTGACGATATTCAGATAATGCTTTCCTGCCGCATTCAGAAAAATCCGTTTTTTGGCATGGTTAAATAATGAGGTGTGTAAAAACTCCTCCAGGGCCGTCACCTGTCTGAACACTGCACTCTGCGTTAACGCCAGCTCTTCTGCGGCGCGGGTATAGCTTTCGTGACGTGCCACAACTTCGAACGTCACCAGCAACTCGCTCTTGGGGATTTTTCCTCTCATCATGTCTTCCATTCATGGTGGGTAACAGTATTTTTTTGAAGCGAATAAACATGCTTCAGAACGATACCGCCATTATATTTTAGTTAGGCTTTGTCGGCAGTGATCCATACCATGATTTAATCAGTTTTGCGGCTCAGGCCAAACTACTTGCAGAAAATGAAATGAAACATGAAAGATTATTAAGAACCTGTTCACTTTTGTGTCTCGGGTAATAGAGGCAGCGGTTTATTATACGAAAAAACGTATGGCCATTAAAATCAGGAATAACCAGGGAGTGGATGTTAAAAAATATAAAACAACCCGTTGAGCTATAAATAGAGCAGGGTTTTGTGTGTCCTGCTGATAACGCTTTTCGCTCCCTGACAGCGCCAGCGTGACGGGTACCAGAACGCCGTTCCTGCGCCTCGTCAGCATGCATGCTGAAACCGACAGAAAACAAAAAACCCAGGTCGCATAACGACCTGGGTTTCGAATTTGGCGGAAGCGTAGAGATTCGAACTCTAGAACCCTTTCGGGTCGCCGGTTTTCAAGACCGGTGCCTTCAACCGCTCGGCCACGCTTCCAAAGTGAGGCGCACTATAAACATCTATTAGCGCCTTGTAAAGCAGGAATTTTTCTATTTTTGACTACGGAGGGTTGATTGCTCAAAAAGCCACCGGGCCGGGGTCCCCGTTCTTTCTTCGCCCCCTTGTACATACCGTTACACAGCAACGCTCATCCTTTTAAAACACTCTGGTATAGAATGCCCAAAAAAAATAGACCGCCATTTGTTGTGTAATTGTTATGAATTTGATTACCCACAGATTGTAGAAATTAATGCCATGTAGTCTTACTGGTTGATGATGAAAATCAAAAATACGCTTTGCTTACATATCCTGATGGCGACCCTGGCCATGTTGTTCCTTTGTGTTCATCCGTTCGTGTCGGGCGTTAATCCGCCCCTCACCTTCCAGCCGCTGATTAAATCAATGGCGGGCACGCCGAAAGAACAAGCGGAAAAAATAGCGACTATTTCCCATGCCTTAGAAGGGAATGCGATTTTTTTCATTGGTGCGTCTGAGGTTGCGACCTCGGAAGATGAACATTACGCGGTATATAATTACTTTAATAAGCAATTGCACCAACCCGTTGTGGCGTATGGCGATGCCTTTGTCGATGACGAAACGCAATTTTTGCTGCTCTCACGTTTTAAAAATAGCCTTAACGCAAACAGTAAAGTTGTTTTGCTTCTGGCACCGGACAGCTTTTATTCAAAAGGTTTGCCTCCTGCTATCTATGCCGATAATTTCCCGGCCTCTGTTTTTAATCCGCTGATGCAGAATCCGCAGGCGCGCCCGTTGCTGGTAAATTACTTAAAGCATATTGATGCTCAAGAAATAAGTCATTTAACCTTTGGTCAAATGCGCGTCTTTGGCTGGCACCCCGGTCTGATGTGGGACGAGCTGAGTTACCAGTTTGCCAATATCTGCATCCTGATTAAAAACGACTGGCTGGCGCTGCTCCACGTCACGCCCGGGACGGCGCAGCCCTGGCCGCAGCAGCCCACAACCCACATCACCCCGGACTGGGATAAAGAGCTGGCTCATGCACGCGAGCTCAATAAAAAACGCCAGCAGAGCGCGGCCACTCTGTGGATGGACAAAACGATTTACGAGGAGGACGGTACGCGACAGCAGTGGGATGACACGCCGGTCGTACCTGCGCAAATCGACGCGTTCAGAAAAACTGTCCAGTTGCTGAAAGACCGTCACGTGCAGGTGATTGCTATCGTCGACCCGGTGAATCCCTGGGCGCTTTACAATACCGATACCTTCCGTCCGGTTGATAAGCAAATTCAAACCATTCTGGAAGCGAACCAGATCCCTTATTTCGATATGTACGCCATGCCTTATCAGAATGGCTGGAACTGGGATCGTTTGCACCCTTCCGAGCTGGCCTGGGTTCCTATGATTCGCTTTATTGCACAGAGTTTTAAATAATGAAAATTGCGATCCGTCTTTTTTTCCTTTATCTCCTGCTGGCGATCACCATCGTCGCGTGGACCTCTGTCGATGACAGCATGAGTATGCAGCTGCATTTTGAATATCAAAAGTTCTGAGGCGGAATGATGTATAGCTCAGGCATGTTTTTTGTCTATTTATTTTCCTCCGCGCTGGTATTTGCGCTGGTTAATCGCGTATTACGTCATCGCCTGACGTATTTATCGGCGTTATCCGTCCTCGCTGCATTAGGCTGGGGCTATATTTTTCAGGGTGATTACCGTGTTCCCGCGGTCGTTTTTTTCAGTTTTTACCTTGTCGCCACGTTAAAAGAAAAAGGCTGGTTAAAAACCTGGCAGGCGATTGTGTTAACGCTGCTGCCTTTATTTTTGGTGAAACTGCATCTTAATCATCATCTCGGCATGATCGGCCTCTCTTTTATGACGTTCCGCGCGGTGGACGTGCTGCTCTATCGCAGTAAAAAAGAAGGACAGAATTTCCTGCATTATTTCTGCTATCTGTTTATGCCCTTTATTATTCTGGCGGGCCCCATGTACCGCTGGCGGACATGGATGAGCGACGTCAGTAAGCCCGTCTTTGCCCTTAACCGCGAACAGTTTTTAGTGGCGCTGGAGCAAATCATTACCGGCATTGTCCAGAAGTTCCTGTTTGCCATGCTGGTTGATACGCTCGTTGTGCAGCCCTGGAGCCATAAGCCGTTTACGCTGACCGTGGGCGTGGTGATGTCACTGGCCTATAGCGCCTATCTCTATTTTGATTTTGCGGGTTACAGCAATATGGCCATCGGCGCAGGCCGCCTGTTTGGGTTGAACATTCCGGCAAACTTCAATATGCCGCTTCTGGCAAAGAATCCGCAGGATTTCTGGCGTCGCTTCCACATTAGCCTGTCTGAATGGCTGCGTGATGTGGTCTTTATGCCCGTCTATATGAACCTGATGAAGTTTACTTTTTTCCGTCAGAACAAAACGCTGGCGCAAAATATCGGCATTTTTTGCACCCTGTTCTGCATGGGCGCGTGGAATGGTCTGGAACGCCATTATGTCATCAGCGGCGCGCTGTTTGGCGCGATTTCGGTGGCCCATAACATGCTGCTGTGGTCAGCCAAACGCAGCCCGGCATTACAGCGCGGATTGCAGTATCCGGCTGTTGCATTTTTGGGGCGAATTCTGACGCTGGGAAGCGCGGCAGGGTCCCTTTACATCTTTAGTGGAATGTCACCTCTATGAATAATCACGCCGACCTTCAGGCACTGCAGGATTTCTTACGTGCGGCATTATGCGATCCCGCGCGTCCGCAACAGCTGGCCATCAGCGGCAGCGACGAATCTCTAAGCTGGGAACAGCTTTCCACGGCCGTGACGGACTGGGCGCAGCGCTATCAGCGTTGCCAGCCTGTTGCAGGTACGCCGGTCGTCTTGTACGGACACCAGCAGGCGGAATTTGCCGTGGCGATTTATAGCTGCCTGCTGCATAACATTCCGTATATCCCGGTCGACTGCATCTATCCACAGGAAAGGCTGAAGGAGATCTGCCATCTGGCCAGTGCCCCTTACTATTACGACGTGGCGACCCGGCAGTTCATCGCTACCGGTGAGACAGGCAAGGTGCTGGAGGAGCAAAATCTGGCCTATATCATGTTTACCTCGGGCAGCACCGGCAAACCTAAAGGCGTGCAGATTGGGCGTGAAAGCGTATGGCACTTCATGAAATGGGTCAGCAAAGATTTTTCACTGCCGGAACAACCGGTGCTGATGAACCACGCGGTATTCAGTTTTGACCTCTCTCTGATCCCGTTACTGGCGAATCTGGCGATGGGGGGACACATAGTACTGAACGCCAAAGAGGATATTCAGAAAGCGAACTGGCTGGCGCGGCTGAAAAGCAACGCGGTTTCCGCCTGGGTTTCCACCCCCTCTTTTGCTTACCAGCAGCTGCTGTCCCCGCAGTTTAACAGCGAGTATTTGCCAGCACTCAAGGTCTTTATCTTCATTGGTGAGGTGTTAAATAAAGCACTGGTTAAGCAGCTACGCCGCCGTTTCCCGCAGGCCAACATCATTAACGCTTATGGCCCGACGGAAGCGACCATTGCGACAACCGTGGTGGAAATAACGGATGAGATCCTCAACAGCGACAGCGCCGTGCTGCCGGTGGGGGTCATGATGCCAGAGAGCAAAATGGAAATTACCGCCGAGGGCGAGCTGATTATCTGGGGTAAGAACGTTATGCGCGGCTACCTCGGCCTGCCGCAGGAGAATGCGGCAAAATTGCTCCACCGTGAAAATGAAGCCTTTCGCGGCTACCGTACCGGCGATCTGGGTTATGAAGCGGGGCTCATCTATTGTCAGGGCCGCAATGACAGCCAGATCAAACTGAATGGTTACCGTATTGAAATCAACGAGATCGAAAACCGCCTGCTGGCCATGTCCGGCATTAACGAAGCGGTGGTACTGCCGCTGATGAAACCCTGCGGCAGCGTGCTGCGCATTGCCGCCTTCTGCGTGACGGAGCTGGCACCGGATACGATCAAAACCGCCCTGTCGAAGGTGGTTCCACCCTATATGGTACCGTCACAAATTATCATCAAAGACGCTTTGCCGTTGAATCCTAACGGCAAAATTGACCGCAAACTGCTGGACGCTTACGCCCGCACACATTAATGACACCAGGAAAAAATGATGGAACAAGAAATTCTCGCCCTGTTCGAAAACGTATTATCCCGTAAGGTCGGTTTCCACGATGAACTGATTGACTCAGACATTCTCGACTCCATTCTGGCGGTCGATATGGTACTGGAAGTGCAGGACGTTTACGGCTGTATGATCCCGCCAACAGACGTGGCGACGGTGCTGAAAACCCCGGCGGACCTGGCCCGCTATATTGAAGAACACCGTTAACCCGGCAGGTACAAAAAGTTATCTAAGGCTCCATAATGGATGAGTGCTTAACTTTTTGACAGGAAGAGAATATGCCGCCACGTACCGCCAGTGACCTGTGCTCAGAAATGAAAAAGATGTCTGTTGAAGAACGGATCCGCTTTTTCTCTCTTTCGCTTGAGGAAATGCACCGCGAACTGCAGGAGAGCATCCGCCAGATTGAGTCGATGAAGCGTGCGCTGGAAGAGAGTGAAGAGTACCATCGCCAGCTGGTTGAGACCGCCCAGGATGCTGTGATTACCATCGATCAGGCTGGCGTCGTTGTGAACTGGAACCAGGCCGCAGAACGCATGTTCGGCTGGACAGCCGGAGAAGCGATAGGCAACAGCCTTGGCGAGATGATTGTACCGCAAGCGTTTCGCGAGCAACACGCGCGCGGCCTGATGCGCTTTAAGGCCGCGCAACCATCGAATATTCTCAACCGCACTATCGAGATCGCTGCGCTGCATCGCACCAAAGGTGAGTTCCCTATTGAACTGTCGATATGGCCGCACCAGCAAGGGGGGAAGCAGATATTTTCGGCATTTATCCGCGATATTACCGATCGCAAACAGCGCGAACACATCGCCTGGCTGCATGCCAACTTTGATGCCCTGACCGGATTACCGAACCGGAGATTACTCGTTAACCGTCTGGAACTGGCAATCACTCAGGCTATCGCCAACAGCATAGAAGTGGCGCTGCTGTTTATCGACCTCGATCGGTTTAAACCGGTGAACGATCTCCACGGTCATGCCGTCGGCGATGAACTGCTACGGCTTGTGGCATTTCGTCTGCAAAGTCTGCTGCGCGAAGGTGACACGATTGCCCGCCTCGGTGGCGATGAGTTTGTCGCCCTCCTCCCCGATTTAGCTGCCAGCGATCCCTTACCCACACAAACGGCCGAAAAGATCAGCGCTGCACTGGCGCAGTCATTTTTGATTAACGAACAGGTGATTACTATCTCGGGCAGTATTGGTATCGCCCGCTTCCCTCATGACGCCGTAGATGCCGATACGCTGCTCAATAGCGCTGACAAAGCGATGTATACCCGTAAACGGGTAGCGGAGCGGTGATGACGTGCATGCGTGCCTTTCACAGAAATGAAACCGCCTGCTTTTATGCTTTCTCCTACACTTAAGGAGTACTGTCGGTACGGTAAACAGAAAAAATCTAACTTAATTAAGGCATTACTGATCCGCTCTGTGTTCAGTCCGCAATCGTTTTGCCTTTAACAGAGGAGTCTGCGGTATGGCATTCGTCACAACGAAAGATGGCGTCAACATTTACTACAAAGACTGGGGTCCAAAAGAGGCACAGCCCATCGTCTTCCACCACGGCTGGCCGTTAAGTGCCGATGACTGGGATAATCAGATGCTCTTCTTTCTTGCGCAAGGCTATCGCGTTATCGCGCTCGATCGCCGCGGTCATGGACGTTCGGATCAGGTGAGCGAAGGGCATGATATGGATCACTATGCGGCCGATGCGTCAGCCGTTGTTGAAAGCCTGGACTTACGCAATGCCGTGCACGTCGGTCACTCCACCGGCGGCGGTCAGGTCGCCCGCTATGTGGCGAAGTACGGCCAGCCGCAGGGACGCGTCGCCAAAGCGGTGCTTGTCAGCGCCGTCCCTCCTCTGATGGTCAAAACGGACGCTAACCCCGGCGGCACGCCGATTGAGGTTTTCGATGGTTTTCGCCAGGCGCTCGCGGCTAACCGCGCCCAGTTTTACCTCGACGTCGCCAGCGGTCCTTTCTACGGTTTTAATCGCGATGGCGCCGAGGTTTCGCAGGGAACGATTCAGAACTGGTGGCGTCAGGGCATGATCGGCAGCGCCAAAGCGCACTACGAAGGGATCAAGGCGTTTTCAGAGACCGACCAGACGGAAGATCTGAAAGCCATTACGGTTCCCGTTCTGGTGATGCAGGGCGACGACGATCAGGTCGTGCCGTATAAAAATGCCGCCCTTCTGCAGGACCAGTTGCTGGCGAACAGCGTACTGAAAATTTATCCGGGCTTCCCACACGGGATGCATACCACCCACGCGGATACCATCAACGCGGATATTCTGGCTTTTATCCGCTCTTAACGCCGCGTTTCTTGCCGGGTGGCGCTGCGCTTACCCGGTCTACATTCCGTTCAATGTATGAACGCCACCCGAGGGTGGCGTGATTTCTTCCGCTTAGCGATTGTCCAGCTGGGCGCGAACGTTATTCAGCCCGGTGGTATTGATGCGATAAGGCTGCCCGTTCACGGAACGGATCAGCTTTTTAGTGCGGAGTTTTTTGAAGACGCTGAGCGTGCAGTCGCTCAGCACCAGCCCTTCACGGGTATAGCACTCAACGGACGTGACGCGGCCAGAGCTGTCGCGGACGTGCACAATACGTCCACCTTTGGCGAGAACGTGTAAGGTACGTTGTTCCTGACGGGATAAATTCATACTGGAAAACCTGTGTAATCATCATGCGTAAAAACGAGCCCACACCAGCAGGTGCGTGCGTAAGGTTTAAGCGCAGCGATAACCAGTCCGTCCTGAGAAGGGCGGGAAGCTGATTATCTGATGAAAACATTCTCCAGCATCAAAGCCTCGGTAAGAGATGAAAAGGTATTTACGGGGTGAATGATAACGCCTGATTTTGACCGGAAAACAGCGGAAGCTGAAAAGTGTGACCTGAATCATTCAATCCAAAAGAAAAACCCCAGGTTAACAAGTAACCTGGGGTTTATATCTGGCGGAAGCGCAGAGATTCGAACTCTGGAACCCTTTCGGGTCGCCGGTTTTCAAGACCGGTGCCTTCAACCGCTCGGCCACACTTCCTGATTGAGGCGAACTATAAACACCTCACCGCGCGCTGTAAAGAGTCGCGGCATTCGTTCGCTGTAAAAATAGTCAAAACGTGTTTAATCGGTTGAACTGACAACACATCGACGATTTTATCAGCACAGGCTTAGTGTTTTTTGATGTACATGTCCTTCGTGTAATAGTACCCCAGCTTATCCGGCGTAAATCCGCCCACCCACGGTTTGACCAGATGCGTACGGACGTAGTGATACACCGGAATGGCGGGCACATCACGTCCCAGCAGATCTTCCGCCTGCTGGTAGAACTTACCCCGCTCTTCCGTTGTTTTGGCTTTTGCGGCATTCATCAGCGCCTGGTCGTATTCCGGATTGCTGTACTGACTGGTGTTTTCGCTGTCGCCGGTGCGGAAGTTGTTCAGGAAGGTCGCCGCGTCGTCGTAGTCGGCAATCCAGGCGTAACGCACCGCGTCAAAGTTGTGGGTATGCATGGTATCCAGCATGGTTTTCCACTCCTGATTTTGCAGCTTCGCCTCCACGCCGAGGTTCTTTTTCCACATGGAGCTGGCGGCAATCGCGATACGCTGGTGCGATTCAGAGGTGTTATAGAGCAGGTTGAAGCGCAGAGGATGGCTGGCGTTATACCCGGCCGCTTCGAGCAATTTTTTCGCCTCAGCGATGCGCTTGTCCTGCGGCCAACTGGCGTAATCCGGGTTCTGTAACTTAACGCCACCGATATCCGGCTGGCTGATGAGCCACGCAGGACGCTGCCCCTGCCCTAAGACTTTCCCGGCAATGATGTCTTTATCGAGCGCCATGTTCAGCGCCTTGCGCACGCGGACATCGTTGAACGGCGGCCGGGTGGTATTAAATTCGTAGTAATAGGTTGCCAGCTGCGGAGAGACATCCAGCTCGCTGCCGAGCGTTTTTTTGAGCTGAGCGAACTGGTTGATCGGCACTGTGTAGACAATATCAATTTCGCCCGCTTTATAGCGGTTCACATCTGCGGCCTCGGAGGTGATAGGCAGATACGTCACCTTATTAATCACGGTATGGTCATTATCCCAGTAGCGCGGGTTGCGCTCCGCCACAATGCGTTCGTTGACCACCCACTGGGACAGCTTATAGGCCCCGCTGGTGACGATATGTTCAGGCTTGGTCCACTTGTCGCCAAAGCGGCCAATCAGCACTTTGTCCACCGGCACCAGTGACGGGTGCGCCAGCATGGCCAGGAATGCCGCATTAGGCTGCGTCAATGTGACTTCCAGCGTGGTGTCGTTTATCGCTTTCACGCCCAGCGTATCGGGGGCTTTTTTCCCCTGCGCAATATCCGCACCATTCACAATGTGCATGTTGCCGGGATAGCTGGCATACGGTGAAGCGGTTTTAGGATCAACCAGACGCTGCCAGCTCCAGACCACATCTTCCGCGGTGATGGCAGTACCGTCGCTCCAGGTGATGCCCGGGCGCAGATGGAACGTCCAGACGGTGTTGTCCTTGTTCTCCCATTTTTCCGCCAGCCGTGGCTGAATGTCCCCCGCCGGGGAGACACTGACCAGCCCATCGAATAAATCACTGATAATATTGAATTCGACGTCGCTTTCGACTTTATGCGGGTCGAGCGAGGCCGGCTCATTACCGTTGTTCCTGACCAGTTCCTGCTTATCGGCCAGCTGCGTTCCTGCCGGCACGTTCGCCGCCCAGGTTGCCGTGCTGGCGCACAGGATCCCTGCGGTAAGTAAAGAGAGCGTAAAGCGCGTGCGTGTTTGTGGTTTCATTTCCTTCGCCTTATTGTCTGTTTTTGTGACGATCCGGAAATAACTCTTAGCGGCCTTATGGTAATAACGCAATAATTTTCAGTAACCTATAAGAGGTTGATCTGATTAATCGCGTCAAACCGCTGTTCATACTGGTGAAACGTATTTATGCAGAAGAAACAACCAGCTCCCGCCCTAACCTGCTGAGTAAAGATGGGTAAAACCACTTTGAGAGTGACGCGCCGTTTCCTATTCTTTCCGTTAATTACATCTGTCATAAGAGAGTGACTCATGGATCGTATAATTACTTCTTCGCGCGACCGCACATCGCTACTCAGCACCCACAAGGTGCTGCGCAATACCTATTTCATGCTCAGCCTGACGCTGGCGTTTTCGGCGATCACCGCCACTGCCAGCACCGTGCTGATGCTGCCGTCCCCGGGGCTGATCCTGACGCTGGTGGGGATGTACGGTCTGATGTTCCTGACCTACAAAACCGCTGATAAACCGGTCGGTATTCTCTCCGCGTTTGCCTTCACCGGCTTCCTGGGCTACATCCTGGGGCCGATCCTGAACGCGTACCTGTCTGCCGGCATGGGTGACGTGATTGGCATGGCGCTGGGCGGCACCGCGCTGGTGTTCTTCTGCTGCTCGGCCTACGTGCTCACCACCCGCAAGGACATGTCCTTCCTCGGCGGTATGCTGATGGCGGGTATCGTGGTGGTGCTGGTTGGTATGGTGGCTAACATCTTCCTGCAGCTCCCTGCTCTGCACCTGGCGATTAGCGCGGTGTTTATCCTGCTGTCATCCGGCGCAATCCTGTATGAAACCAGCAACATCATTCACGGCGGTGAGACCAACTATATTCGCGCCACCGTGAGCCTGTATGTCTCGCTGTACAACATCTTTGTCAGCCTGCTGAGCATCCTGGGCTTTGCCAGCCGGGATTAAGCCGCAACGCTGTGAATCTGGCCCCGCTTATGCGGGGCTTTGTTTTTTGCTACACTGCAGCGTTTTTGACTGACGCGTGAATGACTATGTTGAGTTTTGAAGGCAAAGAGATCGAGACCGATAACGACGGTTATCTGAAAGAAAGTGGCCAGTGGAACGAAGCGCTGGCAGAAGTCATTGCTGAGAAAGAAGGCATCGCCCTCTCCCCCGAACACTGGGAAGTGGTGCGTTTTGTGCGCGAGTTCTATCTCGAATTCAACACCTCTCCGGCCATCCGCATGCTGGTCAAAGCGATGGCCAATAAGTTCGGTGAAGAGAAAGGCAACAGCCGCTATCTCTATCGCCTGTTCCCGAAGGGCCCGGCAAAACAGGCCACCAAAATTGCCGGCCTGCCTAAACCGGTGAAGTGCATTTAATAGCGAATACCGAAGTTAACGTACTCCCGGCCGGGTTGATGCGGTTCCGTTAAGACCTTATCAACCCGCGCGCTGCGCGGCCCACCCGCTTTCAGCCACGCCACCAGCTTGTCGACCTGCTCCGCTTCGCCACAGGCGACCACCTCAACGCTGCCGTCATCCATGTTACGCGCATATCCCGTTAACCCAAGCTGAACGGCCTCGCGCTGAGTGCTGTAGCGGAAACCCACGCCCTGAACGATGCCGTGAACCCAGGCAATAGTGCAGACTTTTGCCATTTTTTCTTCTCCTTAACGTAGCGTTTTCGGTAAACAGCCGTAGTGTTGCCGAAAACGGGCGGTGAAACGAGAGCTGGAAAGATACCCACATTGTAATGCGATTTCGCCAATCGGTAATCGGGTTGACTGTAGCTGTGACAACGCCACGGCCATCCTTACCTCCTCGCGGGCGGATTTTTCCACGCCAGCTGTGGCGAGGTATTCCCACCGTGGCAACCAAATCCCTCAAACACCTGCTGTGGCGCTAACCGCCGTTCGCCGGAAATGTCCGGGCTGGTCATGCTGAAAGGCGTTGCGGCGAAAACCTGAAAACTCATTGCCGTCAGAGCGGCTATTGCTATTACACTGTGCTTTTTCATGGGGGCTCCCTTTGCTGTACCGGAAGCCCCACTGTATATCCCTCGGCAATCTTGTAATGTGCCTAAGCGATTTGATTTTGTGCCGAAACGCTCAAGGGTATCCGCAGATGATTGCGCCCTGCTGAAAGTTCTACTCTACGCGCAGTGAGTCTGTTCGTGAACAAACAGTAAATGGAATGCTATGCGCGAAAGGAAAACGATATGAATGTTACTGATGAAGACCTGTTGCGTTCTGGTTTTACACTGTCTGATTTGCAGAAGATAAAAAATAACGTTGAGAGGTACGGGGGAACGCCTGAAGAAGCAGTTTACGATCTCGCCCGTCGATTCAATACCCTACTCTGGGTAATCAGCGTATGCTTCATGTTCCTGATTGTTCTTGTCGTTTTCAGTTCACCTGTCAAGGCATTGGCGTGGGGGCTGGCGATCATCGTAGGGGTTAGCATTATGACTCTCGCACAACCTCCTGTACTGTCGTATAAATCCTGGCGTTATCGAAAAATCATCAGAGATTTTGAGAAGCTCTGATCCGTTTTGATGTGCTACTCTACGCGCCATTTCCCTGAAATTGACAGAACAGCAAATTATGAGTGTACGTTTAGTGTTAGCCAAAGGGCGCGAGAAGTCTTTACTGCGCCGTCATCCCTGGGTCTTTTCCGGCGCGGTTGCCCGCATGGAAGGCAAAGCCAGCCTCGGTGAAACCATTGATATTGTTGACCATCAGGGGAAATGGTTAGCGCGAGGCGCCTACTCGCCAGCGTCCCAAATCCGTGCCCGCGTCTGGACCTTCGATAAAGATGAAACCATTGATATCGACT
This sequence comes from Enterobacter sp. BIDMC92, assembly GCF_001030225.1. Lineage (NCBI taxonomy): Bacteria > Pseudomonadati > Pseudomonadota > Gammaproteobacteria > Enterobacterales > Enterobacteriaceae > Enterobacter > Enterobacter sp. BIDMC92. The sequence goes on along the minus strand of NZ_KQ087598.1, from coordinate 1,682,929 downwards.
TCTTCGTTCGTCGTCTGCAGCAGGCGCAACAGTGGCGGGACTGGCTGGCAAAACGCGACGGGCTGGACAGCTACCGCCTGATTGCCGGTGAGTCCGATGGTCTCCCGGGCGTCACCATTGACCGCTTCGGCAACTTCCTGGTGCTGCAGCTTCTGAGCGCCGGGGCGGAATATCAGCGTGCCGCGCTGATTAGCGCCCTGCAGACGCTGTTCCCACAGTGCGCCATTTACGACCGCAGCGATGTGGCGGTGCGCAAAAAAGAGGGCATGGAGCTGACGCAAGGCCCTGTGACCGGTGAACTGCCGCCTGCCCTGCTGCCGATTGAAGAGCACGGCATGAAGCTGCTGGTGGATATTCAGGGCGGACACAAAACGGGTTATTACCTCGACCAGCGCGACAGCCGCCTGGCGACGCGTCAGTACGTTGCCGACAAACGCGTGCTGAACTGCTTCTCCTATACCGGCGGGTTTGCCGTTTCAGCGCTGATGGGCGGTTGTGCCCAGGTGGTGAGCGTGGACACCTCACAGGAAGCGCTGGACGTGGCGAAACAGAACGTCGAGCTGAATAAGCTTGATCTGAGCAAAGCCGAATTTATTCGTGACGACGTCTTTAAGCTGCTGCGTAAATATCGCGATCAGGGCGAGAAGTTCGACGTTATCGTGATGGATCCGCCGAAGTTTGTAGAAAACAAAAGTCAGCTGATGGGCGCCTGCCGCGGCTATAAAGATATCAACATGCTGGCCATCCAGCTGCTGAATCCGGGTGGCGTCCTGCTCACGTTCTCCTGCTCTGGCCTGATGACCACCGATTTATTCCAAAAAATCATCGCCGATGCCGCAATAGATGCTGGTCGTGATGTACAATTTATAGAGCAGTTCCGTCAGGCAGCCGATCACCCGGTGATTGCTACCTACCCGGAAGGGCTCTATCTGAAAGGGTTTGCCTGTCGCGTCATGTAACTTGAAAAGAGAAATATTGCCCGCACATAACGTGTAAGTCGTATTTCCCGGGAGGTGACTATGATTGCCAGCAAATTCGGTATCGGCCAGCAGGTCCGCCACACTTTGCTAGGGTATTTGGGTGTGGTCGTGGATATCGACCCGGAGTATTCCCTTGTAGAGCCGTCAGCAGACGAGCTGGCGGTGAACGCCGAGCTTCGCGCCGCGCCCTGGTACCATGTGGTAATGGAAGGTGATGACGGACAACCCGTTCACACCTATCTTGCTGAAGCGCAGCTCAGCAGTGAACTGCGGGAAGAACATCCGGAGCAACCTACGATGGATGAACTGGCTCAGACTATCCGCAAACAGTTACAGGCTCCGCGCCTGCGGAACTAAGCGTGTAAAAAAAGCCCGATGAACGGGCTTTTTTTTATTACTTCGCCAGCCCCAGACGGGGGATTTCAATGGCCGGGCAGCGGTCCATGACCACCTTCAGACCCGCCTCACGCGCCAGCACCGCGGCCTGCTCGTTAATCACACCCAGTTGCATCCACAGCGTTTTTGCCCCAATCGCAATGGCTTCCTGAGCCACGCCCCACGCTGCTTCCGAATTACGGAAAACATCCACCATATCGATTTTTTCCGGTACGTCGTTGAGCGTGGCGTAGCCCTGCTGGCCCAGTAAACTTTTACCGGCTACTTTCGGCGAGACAGGGATAACGTGATAACCCTGATCGAGAAGGTATTTCATGACCCGATAGCTTGGACGATCGGGTTTATCGCTCGCGCCCACCAGCGCAATGGTGCGCGTGGATGTCAAAATCTCGGCAATATCGTTCTCTTTCATGGTTTTTCTCCTGGCTTTTTTCAAAGTGTACGCCAAAGGGCACAACTCAACCATCCATCCCATACAGATGTATGAGGGCAAAACGGCCAAATATGTCTATATGTTAGTAAACGTGATTATCGAAAAATTTAGATACATTCATGCGCCGACAGAATTTCTGACAGGAGCCTTCTATGAAAACCGGTATTGCCACTGCTCTGATTGCATTAGTGATGCCGGTCTGCGTCTTTGCTACCACGCTTCGGCTCTCTGGCGATATTGATCTCCTGGTGCTGGATGGAAAAAAGGTCTCCAGCTCCTTATTGCGTGGTGCCGACAGCATCGAGCTGGATAACGGCCCGCATCAGCTGGTATTCCGGGTAGAAAAATCGATCGGCCTCGCCAATCATGAGCAAAGGATGTACATCTCCCCGCCGCTGATTGTCAGCTTTAATACCCGGCAAATCAGTCAGGTCAATATTACCCTGCCGCGTATTGAAACAGAGAAAGAGAGTGCGACCTTTGACGCGTCACCGCGTATTGAACTGCTGGACGGGGATGCAATGCCGATTCCGGTAAAACTGGATATTCTGGCGCTGACTACCTCACCGAAAGGACCGGATTACGAGGCCGCGGCCCAGGCCTATAACAAAGCAGGTAAACGCGCCTCGCTTCCGCAGTTTGCCACCATGATGGCTGACGACAGTACGCTGCTATCGGGTGTCTCTGAACTGGACGTTATTCCTCCTCAGTCACAGACCCTGACGGAACAACGCCTCAAATTCTGGTTTCAGCAGGCCGATCCTGATACGCGCGCCCGGTTTTTACAATGGGCAAAACAACAACCTTCCTCATAAGCCACATTTTTTACGCCTTGCTCTTGCAGCGTCAGGCGGTTCCCGTCATCGTGTAGTCAGTTAACCTGATGGATATGATTATGGAACTGACAACACGCACGCTACCGGAACGTAAACACATTGCTCTGGTTGCGCACGATCACTGTAAACAAATGCTGCTTAACTGGGTTCGCCGCCATCAGTCTTTGCTGGAAAAGCACGCCCTGTCGGCGACCGGCACAACCGGTAACCTGATTCAGCGCGAAACGGGTCTGGAGGTAAATGCCATGCTGAGCGGCCCGATGGGCGGCGATCAGCAGGTCGGGGCGCAGATTTCCGAAGGAAAGATTGATGTGCTGATCTTCTTCTGGGATCCGCTGAACGCGGTTCCGCACGATCCGGATGTCAAAGCGCTGCTGCGTCTGGCGACGGTGTGGAATATCCCGGTGGCGACCAACCTGTCGACGGCGGATTTCATTATTGAATCCCCGCAGTTTAACTCCCCGGTTGAGATCCTTATTCCGGATTATCAGCGTTATCTTTCTGAAAGACTGAAGTAGCTTTTTTTGCCGGGTGGCGGCTACGCCTTACCCGGCCTGCTCCTCTTTGCCCGTCGTCGTTATGGCTTTCTCGCCACCGGCACATCAATACTCTTCAGGATATCCACAAATACGGATGGCTCTTCTTTGTTGAACAGCAGCCACACGCGGTGACGCGCGCGGGTCATGGCCACATACAGCAAACGCCGCTCTTCGGCGTCCGGGAAGTCTTCCGGTTCCGGCAGTAAGGCCTCCTCCATCACCGACTCGCGAGCCGGGGCCGGGAAACCATCGCTCCCCTCTTTCAACCCTACCACGATGACATAATCGGCCTGCTGCCCTTTGCTGGCGTGAATGGTCATAAATTCAATCTGCAGCTTCGGCCAGCGGGTGGCGGCTTTTTCCAGCGCCGCAGGTTTGAGGTGATGGTAACGCGCCAGCACCAGGATACGTTCATCGGGCTTCGCATAGCCGCTGAGCTTGTCCAGCAGCGGCTCCAGCTGGTCATCCGCCAGCAGAGTGACGGCTTTTTTATCACCAGACCGCAGGCTATTGAGCGGCTTGGACAGCTGATGCGGGTTCTGCTGGATAAAGCGGTTAGCAATCTCACCGATTCGGGAATTGAAGCGGTAGGTCGTGTCCAGATCGCTGCGATCCCCTTCGCCAAAATAGTGGTGGAACGCGGTCGTCAGGGAGAGCTGCGCGCCGCTGAAGCGATAGATTGCCTGCCAGTCGTCCCCCACCGCAAACAGTGAGGTATGTTTATTCTGCGCCCGCAGCGCCGAGAGCAGCGCGGCACGCTGCGGGGAGATATCCTGAAACTCATCCACCAGAATATGTTTCCACGGGCTGACAAAACGCCCTTTCTCAAGAATGATAATGGCCTGGTGGATTAACCCGGAGAAGTCGACGGCGTTTTCCTCCTTCAGCGCCGTTTTCCAGGCTTTCAGCAGCGGCGCCATCAGTTTGACGCGCTTTGAAAACAGATCGCGGATCCCCTCCGGCGCGCTCTCTATCATCTCCGCCTGCGACCCACCGTGCATTCGCATCAGACTTACCCATCGGTCAAGCCGCGACCCCAGCCGGCGCGCCAGTTTGTCATCCTGCCAGAAACTGCCCTCTGGCACCGTCCAGTTGAGCTCTTCCTCCAGCCACTGACGCCATCCTTTCGCCTGCGCCTTTTTCTCGCTGCACTGCTGGCGCCAGGTTTTGATAAACAGCGCCTGACGCGCCTGCGTATCGTTTTCCAGTTTACTGATGGAAGGCACTTTTTTACTGCCCTGCTGAATAATATGCAGCGCAAGCGCATGGAAGGTTCTGGCGGTGATATCCCGGGTATGCAGGCGCGCCTGAATACGCTCGTCCATCTCCTCAGCCGCCTTGCGGCCAAAAGCCAGAAGCAGAATTTGATCGGGTACGGCTTCTCCGGTCGTCAGCAGCCAGCCTGCACGCGCCACCAGCACCGACGTTTTACCGCTTCCGGCGCCCGCAAGCACCAGCAGCGATTGCTCACCATTCACCACCGCACGCGCCTGCGCCGGATTGAGGGGGGAAGATTCCACCGTACTAAAGAAATCAACGTATTGGGTAAGCATGGCGTCCGTCCAGGCCTGGTTATGGGCAAGCCGGCTTTTATCCACGTCATTCAGCCAGGCCTGACACTGGCGCCAGGCGTCACGACAATTGTCAAACTCATCGAGACGCGTCACGGATATCGGCAGCGCCGAGAGTGCCTGCCTGATCTTTTGCTGTAGCCCGGCCGTCTGCTGACGGGTCAGCCAGGTTTGCTGTGCGTTGCTTTGCGCGATGTCGTCCAGCACCTGCTGCAGCACCTGGGACGCAACCACGCTCATCTCCTGGCTCCACTGCTGCCAGAGCGCGTTCAGGTGATGATGAAAGCGCTGGGTTTCCGCCCACTCGGTGCCGTGAAGTCGCACGACTTTATCGTCTGGCAGAACGAACTCCAGTTCGCCCCACACCAGCCCGCGTTTGCAGTGGATAGCCAGAAGCTGATTAAACGGAATAAGGTATTCGTGGCGTTCTCCGGAGACTTTCACCCCGGCATTAAGGAGAACCACCCTATCGTAAGGGTGTTGCGCCAGGCGTTTGCCCATTGAAGTTGCTTTCAGTTCCATGTCCCGCCAAATCCACGAAGAGATAATTTGTCTGATAGTTTAACTGCCAGTTTTAAGGTGCTCCAGCCTAAAAAAACGTTACAATCATTGGGCGTTAATTTATCGAAAGGAAGTGAGGGTTTATGCGTACCGTTCTGAATGTGTTGAATTTTGTGCTGGGCGGTTTTGCCACCACCCTTTCCTGGCTTTTTGCCACGCTGGTGAGCATCGTTCTGATTTTCACGCTTCCCCTGACCCGTTCCTGCTGGGAGATCACCAAACTCTCGTTTGTCCCCTACGGGAATGAGGCCATCCACGTTGACGAACTGAATCCGGAGAGCAAAAACGCCCTGATGAATACGGGCGGGACCCTGCTGAATATTCTGTGGCTGATCTTCTTCGGCTGGTGGCTGTGCATCATGCATATTTTTGCGGGGATTGCGCAGTGCGTCACGATTATCGGTATTCCGGTGGGACTCGCGAACTTTAAGATCGCCGCGATAGCTCTCTGGCCCGTCGGGCGCAGGGTGGTTCCGGTAGAAGTGGCTCAGGCCGCGCGTGAAGCAAATGCTCGTCGTCGTTTTCAGTAAATAAGGACTGGCCGCATTTATGCTAAGCCCACTGCTTCGCCGTTATACCTGGAACAGTACCTGGCTTTATAACGTCAGGATTTTTATCGCCCTTTGCGGCACGGTTGCCCTGCCCTGGTGGCTGAATGATGTCAAACTCACCATCCCGCTCACGCTGGGCGTGGTGGCCGGGGCGCTGGCGGACCTGGACGATCGTCTGGCCGGGCGTTTACGTAACCTGGTCATTACGCTCATCTGCTTTTTTATTGCTTCCGCATCCGTTGAGCTGCTTTTCCCGTGGCCCTGGCTGTTTGCCCTGGGTCTTACGCTCTCCACCAGCGGGTTTATTTTGCTGGGCGGCCTTGGGCAGCGCTATGCCACCATCGCGTTTGGCGCATTGCTGATCGCCATCTATACCATGCTGGGCGTGTCGCTTTACGATCAGTGGTATCAACAGCCTGTCCTGCTGTTGCTGGGCGCCATCTGGTATAACCTGCTGACGTTAACCGGCCATCTGATCTTCCCGGTTCGCCCCCTGCAGGATAACCTTGCCCGCAGCTTCGAGCAGTTAGCCCACTATCTGGAACTGAAATCCCGGCTGTTTGACCCCGATATCGAAGAAGAAAGCCAGGCGCCGCTCTACGATCTGGCGCTGGCGAACGGTCAACTGGTCGCCACTCTTAACCAGACCAAAGCCTCGCTGCTGACCCGTCTGCGCGGGGATCGTGGCCAGCGCGGAACGCGACGAACCTTACACTACTATTTTGCCGCCCAGGATATTCATGAGCGCGCCAGCTCCTCGCACGTTCAGTATGCCGCCCTGCGCGAGAAGTTCCGCTACAGCGATGTAATGTTCCGCTTCCAGCGCCTGCTCTCCATGCAGTCCCAGGCGTGTCAGCAACTCTCGCGCTCTATTCTGCTGCGCACGCCCTATCAGCATGACCCACGCTTTGAACGCGTATTCAGCCACCTGGATGCGGCGCTCGACCGCGTTCAGGCCAGCGGAACCTCACCGGAACACATCAAAGCCCTGGGTTTCCTGCTGAACAACCTGCGGGCGATTGATGCTCAGCTGGCGACCATTGAGTCCGAACAGGCGATGGCACAGCCGGGCAGTGAGGTAGATAACCAGCTCGCGGATGACAGCGTGCACAGCGTGAGCGATATGTGGCTACGGCTGAGCCGCAACTTTACGCCCGAGTCGGCGCTGTTTCGCCACGCGGTGAGAATGTCCCTGGTGCTGTGCGTAGGTTATGCGCTTATCCAGATTACCGGGTTACATCACGGTTACTGGATCCTGCTCACCAGTCTGTTCGTCTGTCAGCCCAACTATAACGCCACCCGGCACCGGCTGGCGCTGCGTATTATCGGTACGCTGGTGGGCGTCGCGATTGGCCTGCCGGTGCTCTATTTCGTGCCGTCCATTGAAGGTCAGTTGATTCTGATCGTGATCACCGGCGTATTGTTCTTCGCGTTTCGCAACGTGCAGTACGCGCATGCCACCATGTTCATTACGCTGCTGGTGCTGCTCTGCTTTAACCTGCTGGGCGAAGGGTTTGAGGTCGCCCTGCCCAGGGTGATCGATACCCTGATAGGCTGCGCCATCGCCTGGGCGGCAGTCAGCTTTATCTGGCCGGACTGGCGTTTTCGTAATTTGCCGCGCGTGATTGAGCGGGCGTTGAACGCCAACTGCCGATACCTTGACGCCATTCTGGAGCAGTACCACCAGGGGCGCGATAACCGCCTGGCCTACCGGATTGCACGCCGCGATGCACACAACAGCGATGCTGAGCTGGCTTCTGTTGTCTCGAACATGTCAACGGAGCCTCGCGCCACCGCAGAAATTCGTGAGACAGCCTTCCGCCTGCTGTGCCTGAACCATACCTTTACCAGCTACATTTCGACGCTGGGTGCCCACCGCGAGAAGCTCACCAACCCGGGTATTCTCAACCTGCTGGACGACGCCGTATGCTACGTCGATGACGCACTTCATCACCGACCGGCGGATGAACCGCGGGTGCAACAGGCACTGGATGAACTGGCTCAGCGCATTGCGCATCTTGATCCGGGTAACGACAGCAAAGCGCCGCTGGTTCTTCAGCAAATCGGCCTGCTCATCGCTTTGCTGCCTGAAATTTGCCGGCTGCAGCAGCAAATCGCTACCTGGAGGAGTGATTATCCTGTGCCTCAGGTAGCGCATTAAACCACTCCGTCAGCTCCCGGCGAATACCTGCCGGGAGCGCCGCCTCATGCAGCCCCTCAATCGCCCCTTCCAGCGCGAAGAGCACTTTTATACTCAGCGCTTTATTTTTCGCCCGCATCTTCAGCCAGCTGGCTCTGGCACCCAGCGCCCGGAGTGTCTCTTCATTGGTGATACCAGCTTCAAACAGCAGGACTTCAAGCTGAAAAGTCAGGTTCGGCAGATCCTTAAGCCGGTTTCGTTGATGCCGCAGGTTGCGCTCTTTTCTGGCGGCACTGAGGGCATACGAGGAGAGCTGAAGCAGCCGCTCCCTGTCCTGCCATAAGCCGTCGTCCACACGATAATAGTTGAGCAGTACCGGACGACCTCGCTTCATCAGCGTTAAAAACGAGGCGGCATTTCTTACACAGTATTTTGCACTTTCCTCACACGCACGAAGATAAAGTTCGCCGTCTGACACCATGGCAAAGACCGCATCATCCACCGCCAGGGTGTAACCGCCAAACAGCGCACGATGATGGATTTCGCCCAGCGGAGAGAGGTATTCCTGGGATTGATAAATCCGTTCATAAGATATCTTTTTCATGATATTTCCCTTGAAAATCATATGCTAACCACGACTTTTCTTACTAACGGATCCGTTAGCAGGAAAATAGGCAACTTGTCGCCGTTGAGCAAGATGATTTTTCGAGGGGCATCAAGATTGAATGAATTTTGCGAGTCGCTTTCCGAAAATGAGGTTGATCTTTATGCACACAGGGGTTACTGTATATTCATACAGTAACTACAGGGCTGGAATGAATATGTACACTTCAGGCTATGCAAATCGCTCAACCTCTCTCTCTTCTACCGCAGGCAATGTCGCGCAGAATTCCGTCGAGCGTGTGTCCACGGGGCTTATCAGTGAAGTGGTTTATCGTGAAGACCAGCCCCTGTTGACGCAACTTCTGTTGTTGCCGTTATTGCAACAGCTCGGCCAGCAATCGCGCTGGCAGCTCTGGCTCACGCCTCAGCAAAAGCTGAGCCGTGAGTGGGTTCAGTCCGCGGGCCTCCCGCTGACAAAGGTTATGCAGATTAATCAACTCTCGCCTTGCGATACCGTTGAGTCGATGATCCGTGCGTTACGCACTGGAAATTACAGCGTGGTGATTGGCTGGTTGCCAGAAGAACTGACGGAAGAGGAACATTTCCGTCTGACGGAAGCGGCCGAAGAGGGGAACGCGATCGGGTTTATTATGCGTCCGGTTCGTTCGGATTCTTACCGCAGAGGACAACTTTCTGGGCTAAAAATTCACTCAAATTTGTATCATTGAGTGAAATTAAGATTATTCCTGGAAATTTTTTTGACAGCGAGATGGGATTTTAGTTCCCCACCTCAAAACTGCGGCAAGGCTTGTCTGGTGCGGTTCTCCTTAATTTTATTGCACAAAATTCGTTCAGAAAATGTTAAATATTAGGTATACGGAACTTTTTTTTTCATATGCCTGACGGACTTCACACTTGTAAGTTTTCAGCTACGTTGTAGACTTTACATCGCCAGGGGTGCTCGGCCTAAGCCGAAGATATCGGTAGATTTATATTTGACCACGCCCCCCGGTGAAGGATTTAACCGTGATTCTCTCTTGAGACTTTCATGGCGAATTTTGGATGATAACGAGGCGCAAAAAATGAAAAAGACAGCTATCGCGATTGCAGTGGCACTGGCTGGCTTCGCTACCGTAGCGCAGGCCGCTCCGAAAGATAATACCTGGTATGCAGGTGGTAAACTGGGCTGGTCTCAGTTCCACGACACCGGCTGGTACAACAGCAGCCTGAACAATGATGGCCCAACTCACGAGAGCCAGCTTGGTGCAGGTGCGTTCGGTGGCTATCAGGTTAACCCGTATGTTGGTTTTGAAATGGGTTACGACTGGTTAGGTCGTATGCCATACAAAGGCGACACCGTAAACGGCGCTTTCAAAGCACAGGGCGTTCAGCTGACCGCTAAACTGGGTTACCCAGTAACCGACGATCTGGACGTGTACACCCGTCTGGGCGGCATGGTATGGCGCGCTGACTCCAGCAACAGCATCGCTGGCGACGACCATGACACCGGTGTTTCCCCAGTATTCGCTGGTGGCGTTGAGTGGGCTATGACCCGTGACATCGCTACCCGTCTGGAATACCAGTGGGTTAACAACATCGGCGACGGCAACACCGTTGGTGTTCGTCCAGACAACGGCATGCTGAGCGTAGGTGTTTCCTACCGTTTCGGCCAGCAGGAAGAAGCAGCACCAGTTGTTGCTCCAGCGCCGGCTCCAGCTCCAGAAGTACAGACCAAGCACTTCACTCTGAAGTCTGACGTTCTGTTCAACTTCAACAAAGCTACCCTGAAACCAGAAGGTCAGCAGGCACTGGATCAGCTGTACACCCAGCTGAGCAACCTGGATCCTAAAGACGGTTCTGTAGTGGTTCTGGGCTTCACCGACCGTATCGGTTCTGACGCTTACAACCAGAAACTGTCTGAGAAACGTGCTCAGTCTGTTGTTGATTACCTGATCTCTAAAGGTATCCCAGCTAACAAGATCTCCCCACGTGGTATGGGCGAAGCTAACCCAGTTACTGGCAACACCTGTGACAACGTGAAAGCTCGCGCTGCACTGATCGACTGCCTGGCTCCAGATCGTCGCGTTGAGATCGAAGTTAAAGGCATCAAAGACGTTGTAACTCAGCCAGCGGCATAAGTTATCGTCTTATAAAAAAACCCCGCAATGCGGGGTTTTTTATTGTCCGAAGAAAGTAAAATCTACTTTTTGCCCAACAGAGCCTGAAGATCATTCTTCAGTGACGACATCTGGTTGGCGTACTTCTCTTTATGTTCGGCATCCTCAATCAGCTGCACGATGGTTTCCGACAGCGTTTTGCCCCGGCGCTGTGCCAGCCCTGCCAGGCGTTGCCAGACAACAAACTCCAGATCGATTGATTTTTTGCGCGTGTGTTGATGCTCAGCATTAAAATGCCGTTTTCGTCGCGCGCGGATAGTTTGCTTCATCCGGTTTAACAGCGCAGGATTAATGTGTTTTTCAATCCAGCCGTTAACCTGTACCGGTTCATTTTCGAGGGTCAGCAAAATATCCACGGCTTCTTGCGCCGCGCTGGCTTCGATATAGCAGGTGATCAGCTCCCCTTCACGGTGCTTTTTGACCAGGTACTTCCATTTCCAGCCGCTTTCGAGATTTTCCAGTTGTTGATATTTCATTGCGATCTCAGTGTTACCACGTAACTCTGTTCAGAATATCAGTTTTTTAGCAATCTGCTGAAAAGAAATCATATCCTGTGATGGAATGCAGCCCGTCCCGCATTCGAAATCCCCAATCCTGCTTGGGTAGAGCCCCCCGCTTACGGTATACTCCCCCCTTTTACATCTGACTAAAAAACATCAACTTTGACCATTACGAAACTTGCATGGCGTGACCTTGTTCCGGATAGCGAAAGCTATCAGGACGTGTTTGCACAGCCAGATCTCGCAAAAGAACACGAATTCATCCTTAGCGATACGCAGCCACGTTTGCATTATGCGCTGGAGCAGGTGTTGAGCCCATGGGCAACAGCGCCCTTCATGTTGCTCAAAGCCCCGGAAGAAGCGGAATACCTGACGCTGATTGGGGATGCTGTGCGCCAGTTACAGCCGGAATCGAACGCAGTCTTTGGCGGCCAATATCGTATCGCGGGACATGATGTCACTTTCGAACCCTCAACCCAGGCTGATGACCGTTTTGCCGCTAAGGGCGAGGTGATTACCGCTAACTGGGTCGAGGCTGAACAACTCTTTGGTTGTCTGCGCCAGTTTAACGGTGAGCTGTCCCTGCAGCCTGGGCTGGTGCATCGCGCAAATGGCGGTGTCCTCATCATCTCACTGCGTACCCTGCTCTCGCAGCCGCTGTTGTGGATGCGTCTGAAAACCATCGTACACCAGCAACGCTTCGACTGGGTTGGCTATGATGAGTCTCGTCCCCTGCCGGTCGCTGTGCCATCTATGCCGTTGACGCTGACCGTCGTGTTGACGGGCGACCGTGAATCGCTGGCGGATTTCCAGGAAATGGAGCCGGAGCTGGCTGAGCAGGCGGTGTATAGCGAATACGAAGATAACATCCAGATTGCCGATGCCGATGATATGACCCAGTGGTGTCAGTGGGTGATGACGGTGGCGGAACGTTTTGCGTTGCCAACGCCTGCGGCCGACGCGTGGCCGGGCTTAATGCGCGAAGCGGTGCGCTATACCGGCGATCAAGAAACCCTGCCTCTCTGCCCGCTGTGGATCAGCAAACAGCTGCGTGAAGTGGGTGTTATCAGCGGTAACGGTACGTTCACCGGAGAACAGCTTGCTCAGATGCTGGCGCAGCGCGAGTGGCGAGAAGGCTACCTTGCTGACCGTATGCAGGATGAAATCCTGCTGGAACAAATTCTGGTGGAGACCGAAGGCGAACGCGTCGGGCAGATTAACGCCCTGTCGGTGATTGAGTTCCCTGGCCACCCACGCGCGTTTGGGGAGCCTTCCCGTATCAGCTGCGTGGTGCATATTGGTGATGGTGAATTCACCGATATCGAACGCAAAGCCGAACTGGGCGGGAACATTCATGCGAAAGGCATGATGATCATGCAGGCGTTTTTAATGTCTGAGCTGCAGCTTGAGCAGCAGATCCCCTTCTCCGCCTCGCTGACGTTTGAGCAGTCCTACAGCGAAGTGGATGGCGATAGTGCCTCTATGGCAGAGCTGTGTGCCTTAATCAGCGCCCTGGCGGACGTGCCGATCAATCAGAACATCGCAATCACTGGTTCGGTGGATCAATTTGGTCGTGCTCAGCCTGTAGGAGGCCTCAATGAAAAAATCGAAGGCTTCTTTTCCATCTGCCAGCAGCGTGGTTTAAACGGCAAACAGGGTGTGATTATTCCTGCGCCTAACGCACGCCATTTAAGCCTCAGTCAGGATATTCTGGATGCGGTTGAACAAGGGCAATTCACTCTCTGGGCCATCGAAGGGATTGAGGATGCACTACCCTTACTGACAAACCTGGTTTGGGATGGCGAAGGGCAAACAACCCTGATGCAGACCATCCAGGAGCGAATTGCTCAGGCGACACAACAGGATGCTCGTCATCGTTATCCATGGCCGTTACGCTGGTTAAGCTGGTTTAGTTCGAACTGATCGGACTTGTTCAGCGTACACGTGTTAGCTATCCTGCGTCCTTCACTATAATAAGGCTTACTGAGAACATGGTAGATAAACGCGAATCCTATACAAAAGAAGATCTTCTTGCCTCTGGTCGCGGTGAACTGTTTGGCGCAAAAGGCCCGCAGTTACCGGCCCCGAACATGCTGATGATGGACCGTGTCGTGAAAATGACCGAAACCGGCGGCAACTTCGATAAGGGTTACGTAGAAGCAGAACTCGATATCAACCCGGACCTGTGGTTCTTCGGTTGCCACTTTATTGGCGATCCGGTAATGCCTGGCTGTCTGGGCCTGGATGCTATGTGGCAGCTGGTTGGCTTCTATCTGGGCTGGCTGGGCGGCGAAGGTAAAGGCCGCGCGCTGGGCGTGGGCGAAGTGAAATTCACGGGTCAGGTGCTGCCTACCGCGAAGAAAGTGACCTATCGTATTCACTTCAAGCGCATCGTGAACCGCCGCCTGATTATGGGCCTGGCAGATGGCGAAGTGCTGGTAGACGGTCGTCTGATTTACAGCGCGAGCGACCTGAAAGTGGGTCTGTTCCAGGACACCTCCGCGTTCTGATAGTGCGTTTCGCAACGCCAGACCAGAAAGGCGAAACCTCCGCATTGCGGAGGTTTCTTTTTTTAAAGAGACGTTATCAGGCTATGAGTGCCCTGTCGCCGATGGCTTCTCGCCAGCCTCCAAGCCATTGTGACCTTTGATTTATCGTCTGATAAGGACACATTTCTTTAGAACGTCCAGCGATGCCGGCCTGATAACCACGTTGATGAGCCCGTTCCAGGCGATCTCGTTTCTGTCTCTTCATGCCTCGTTTCCCTCATTCTTTTGTCTGGTGGAAAGAAAACAGTGTCTGCACTCTATGTACAGGCACAGATAACGAATACCCCGAATTAGTCGCAGCGTCAATGTTCAAAATTCATACGGGTGTCATATTTGTGAGCTAGCCAGAAGATAATTTGTACAAAAAATGTGATGCGGCACAAGTAACAAACTGAAGTGAAAACGAAAAAAAACCGCAATCAGCGACGGGCCGGTTGCGGTTTTTGATGATGAATTTTACTTATGGCAGCCGAGAAATTTCCCTGGCGATACTGGCCGACTCCTGTGCCCAACCCTGAGCCAGGACTTTCACCATTTCGTCATAACCATCTTTCTGCTGTTTCAACTCCAGATGGAAAGGACGCTTGATCAGTTGCCCCTGATGATTCAGCAACCACTCCCCGCTGATCACCACCGCACCGTCATAACGGCCATGGAAGCCCGTTACTGTAACATTCAGCGTATCCTGATCGTTACCCAGCGGCTGCGATGCGACAACCCAACCCGGAAGCTGGCTGCCCAGATTGGCCACCAGCGTGTTGCGCAGCTGCTGATCCAGCGGGCTGGCCCACAGATTGTTCGTCGCAATCACGTATTTAACGTCGCTGGTCTGATAAACCACGCCGTTTCCGGCGAGGTAATCCGGCACGTTAACCTGCTCAACCCACAGCTGGCGGCTTCCCAGACTTGCCGTGCTTTGCCCGCCACTCTGGGTCGCCACAGGAAGCTGATAGTAGCTTTTGTTATCTACGCCTGAACTGCATGCCGTTAACAGCAGAGCACTCACCATCACTAGCCACTTATTCATTCTTTTGCCCTCTTCGGCTCAGGATCCTTTTTATCTTTCGCTTCGAATACCAGCGCGTTGCTCTTCTCGTTGAGCGTTTTCAGTACGGGCTGCAGTTCACGCAAGACCTGATCAAGACGCTGCATATCCGCCACCATCTTGTTATAGGCCGCTGAGCCAGGCTGGAAGCCCTGCATACTGCGGTTCAGCTCACGCAGCGTTTTCTGCATGTCCTGCGGCAACTGCTGCATACTCTGGCTGGCGGTGATCTTGTTGATATTATCCAGCGTGGTCTGCAGACGTTGCATTGTCTCCTGGCTCTGGTGTAACGAACCGGTCGCCGCTTCAATCATCGGATTCAGTGGCAGATTGTTAATCTTATCCAGGGTTTCCATCAGACGCTGCTGGATCTGAGCCAGACCGCTGCTCACCGTTGGGATAATTTTGTAGCCACCGAATTCACGGATACCGGTAATCGGCGGCGCTTTCGGATAGAAGTCCATATCCACATACAGCGCACCGGTCACCAGATTGCCGGTTTTCAACGATCCACGCAGACCGCGTTCCATCAGCTGGGTGATATGGGCAACAATATCTCGATTTTCGCCAATCTGGTTAAGCAGACGCTCCGGTTCGATGCGGATCAGCACCGGAATGCGGTAATCATCATCCAGTACCTGCTGAAGGCCCGGGACGAAGAACGGAACTTGCCCCACCGTACCGAGACGAATGCCGCGGAACTCAACAGGCGCCCCCGGCTGCAGGCCGCGAACGGAATCTTTAAAGAACATCAGGAAGTCAACGTGATCGGTATAGAGCGCATCCTGAATACTTTTTTGATCGTCAAAGAGTCGGAAGGCGGTGTTCTCTGTAACCGGCTGCCCCAGATCGAGGCCTTCCGGGACGTCAAAGCTTACGCCTCCGCCAAACAGCGTGGTCAGCGAACCCATTTCAACGCGCATGCCTGCCGACGTCAGATCCACTGCGATCCCGCTGTCTTTCCAGAAACGGACGTTGCTGGTGACCAGTCGATCGTTTGGCGCATTAATGAAGAGCTGATAGCTGATCGCTCTTTTCTGCGGATCAAAGGTGCTTTTCTCAACCGACCCGACGCGATAGCCACGGAACAGTACCGGGTCTCCCGCCGTGAGCTGGCCTGCTTTCTTGCTGTCGAGGATCACGCGGATACCCTTGGCATCAGGCGGCGCAAGCGGTGGCGAATCCAGAAGCTGGTATTTGGCTGGCTGGTTACCCTTAGCGCCGGGCTGAAGCTCAATATAGGCCCCCGATAGCAGCGTCCCTAAACCGCTGATCCCTTCACGCCCCACCTGCGGTTTAACGACCCAGAACACGGAATCGCCATGCAGCAGTTTTTCCATGCCGGCATTAAGGCGCGCCTTAATCTCCACATGGGTCAAATCGTCGGTCAGGGTTGCGCTTTCAACCACCCCCACATCCACGCTACGGCTTTTGATGGTCGTTTTACCGCCCTCAATCCCCTCGGCATTGGTGGTTATCAGCGTCACTTCCGGTCCCTGATGACTGTAATGATAAAACAGGATCCAGGCACCGATCAGCGCCGTCACGATGGGAAAAATCCACACCGGTGACCAGTTTTTGACCTTCTGCACTTTCGCCTCTCCACTCTTATTTTCCATGCTCTTACTCTTCCTCATGGCTTGATTCAGGCTCACGATCCCACGATAAACGAGGGTCGAAGGTCATGGCCGCAAACATGGTCATAATCACAACCAGCGCAAACATTAAAGCCCCCATCGCGGGATAAATACTCATCAGACCGCCCATCCGCACCAGCGCAGAGAGAACGGCAATCACAAACACGTCAATCATTGACCAGCGTCCGACAAACTCGACCACTTCATAAATCAGATGCATGCGTTCACTGTCGCGTTTTCCGTGGCCTTTCGCATCCCAGCAGAGCCAGGCGATGGCGATCATTTTTAACGTTGGCACCATAATACTGGCGATAAAGATAACGCCGGCGACCGGGTAGGAACCCTCCCCCCACAGCAGTATGACCCCGGCGAGGATCGTCGAGGGCATTTTATCCCCGAGCAAATCAGTGATCATGATCGGCAGAATATTGGCCGGCAGATAGAGCATGATGGAGGTCACCAGCAGCGCCATCGTCCACTGCAAGCTATTTTTACGGCGTACATGACCTTTCGTTTCACAGCGCGGACAAACGTCAAGATCGGCGGGCAGCACAGCGGTACAGCACGGGCACGAACGCAGCCCCTGCCGAATACCCGGTACGCCAACTTTCACCGTCTGCGCAAGCGTCGGTGCCGGCGCGATATCGTCCCACACCCAGCGCCTGTCGACGCACTGGAAGGCGCGCAGCTGCAGGACGCAGTACAGACACCAGGGAATAAAACTGCTGCCGATCCCCACGTCACCGTACGCCATCAGCTTCACGAAACTGACCAGAATGCCCGCCAGGAAGATCTCGGCCATCCCCCAGCTTTTGAGCTGAAAAAGGATACGCGCGAGTTTGATTTTCAGTGATGGTGGCATCCTGACGCGGTTTACCAGCATCAGGATAACGACCAGACAAAAAGCCGGGACTATCTGAACGAAGAGCAGAAAAAAGGTGCCGAGGCTGGCGTAATCTTCTGAGAACATCACGCCCGGAATTTCAAGCAAATCCACCTGGCTGGTCATCCCCCCCACCTTCATATAGATGAACGGGAAGAGATTGGAGAGCAGCAGCATGAACAGTGCCGCCAGTGCGTAAGCGGTGGGACGCTGCCGCGGCGCGTCCCACTCGGTTGTCAACGTCGTACCGCAACGTGGACACAGGGCTTTATGTCCGTGACCAAGCTCTGGCAACGCCACGAGCATATCGCATTGCGAGCATAATATATGCCTGTCGGCATGGTGCTGGTCACACATATGTTATCCCTGTTTATGCGCCGTTTTTAAGAGACTCAAGGTACTCCCAGCGCTCAAAGGCGTCTTCCAGGGCTTTTTCAGCCGCGGAGAGTTCAGCCAATACTTTCTGAGTATAGTCATGCGATTGGGTAAAGAATGACGCATCAGCAACCTGTTTTTGCAGATCCTCAAGCGCGGCCTCTAGTTCTTCAAGACGCTGCGGTAGCCCCTCCAGTTCGCGCTGCAGGTTATAGCTTAGTTTAGCCGAGGTTTTCTTGACAGTTTCTGCTTTTGTTACAACAGGTTCAGAACTTATTTTGGACTTTGCCTGTTTCTGCGCCAGAGACTGCGACTGCTGCCCTTTTGCATCGTGATAGCCGCCGACATATTGTCCAATTCGACCTTCACCTTCGAAAATCCAGCACTCGGTCACGGTGTTATCAACAAACTGACGATCGTGGCTGACGAGCATCACGGTTCCCTGATAGCCATCAATCAGTTCTTCCAGCAGTTCCAGCGTTTCGACATCCAGATCGTTGGTCGGTTCATCGAGGATCAGCAGGTTGCTTGGCTTCAGGAACAGACGTGCCAGCAGAAGACGATTTCGCTCACCGCCTGACAGGGCACGTACCGGCGTCATCGCACGTTTCGGATGGAACAGGAAGTCCTGCAGGTAGCCCAGCACATGGCGCGGCTTGCCGTTCACCATCACCTCCTGCTTACCTTCGGCGAGGTTATCCATCACCGTTCTGTCCGGATCCAGCTCCGCGCGGTGCTGATCGAAGTAGGCCACTTCGAGTTTCGTACCGCAGTGAATGCGTCCGCTGTCGGCCTGAAGCTGTCCGAGCATCAGTTTCAACAGCGTGGTTTTACCGCAGCCGTTCGGGCCAATCAGGGCGATTTTGTCACCGCGCTGGACCTGAGCCGAGAACTCTTTCACCAGGACTTTACCGTCAACCTGATAGTTCACGTTTTCCATTTCGAAGACAATCTTGCCGGAACGGGAGGCCTCTTCCACCTGCATTTTGGCGCTGCCCATCACTTCACGGCGTTCGCTACGTTCACGGCGCATGGCCTTCAGGGCACGCACGCGGCCTTCGTTACGGGTACGGCGGGCTTTAATCCCCTGGCGGATCCACACCTCTTCCTGCGCCAGCTTGCGGTCAAACTCGGCATTCTGCAGTTCTTCCACGCGCAGGTTTTCTTCTTTCTCCAGCAGATAGGTATCGTAATCGCCTGGATAAGTCACCAGCTTACCGCGGTCGAGATCGACAATACGCGTCGCCATATTGCGAATAAACGAACGGTCGTGAGAGATGAAGATGATGGTGCCGCTGAAGGTTTTCAGGAACCCTTCCAGCCAGTCAATCGCTTCGATATCCAGGTGGTTGGTGGGTTCGTCCAGCAGCAGCACCTTCGGCCCGCTGACCAGCGCGCGACCCAGGGCCGCTTTACGCAGCCAGCCACCGGAGAGCGCCGACAACTCCATATCCGCTTCGAGACCAAGCTGCGCCAGCACCTCATTAATACGGTTTTCAAGCTGCCACAGGCCGTGGTGATCGAGCATCTCCTGCACTTTAGCCAGCTCGTTGAGATTCTTGTCGCTCGGGTCGGTCATCACCAGATGCGAAATCTCATGATAGCGCTTCAGGTATTCAGCCTGCTCAGAGATGCCTTCCGCCACGAAATCGTACACGCTGCCGGTCACGTGGCGCGGTGGATCCTGCTGCAGGCGGGAGACAATCAGATCCTGTTCGTAAACAATCCGGCCGTCATCCAGGCCCTGTTCACGGTTGAGGATTTTCATCAGCGTGGATTTACCCGCGCCATTGCGGCCCACCAGACAGACGCGCTCGTTATCTTCGATGTGCAGTTCGGCATTATCGAGAAGTGGTGCGTCGCTGAATGAGAGCCACGCGCCGTGCATACTAATTAAAGACATTTATTTTTCCTTTCAGACCGCGGTAATCAACCAGCAGTTATGGATTTGACGGTTACGGGCAAAGTCCTGAGACAGCGTTTTTTGGCTGATTTCTTGTGCTTTCAGTCCCAGGGCTGCTAAGCCGTCATGATCCATACGGAAGCCGCGTTTGTTGTTCGAGAACATAATCGTGCCGCCTTTACGCAGCAGGCGTTTCAGGTCGGTCATCAGGCGCAGGTGATCGCGTTGTACATCAAAGCTATCTTCCATACGCTTGGAGTTGGAGAAGGTCGGCGGATCGATAAAGATCAGGTCGAACTGCTCATCGGTATCACGCAGCCAGCCCAGCACGTCGGCCTGCATCAGACGATGCTGACGCCCGGTTAAGCCGTTCAGGCGCAGGTTGCGCTCCGCCCACTCCAGATAGGTGCGGGACATATCGACCGTGGTAGTGCTGCGCGCACCGCCCAGACCCGCATGCACGCTGGCGCTGCCGGTATAGGAGAACAGGTTGAGGAAATCTTTACCCTTGCTCATCTGGCCCAGCATACGGCGGGCGATACGGTGGTCAAGGAACAGACCGGTATCGAGGTAGTCGGTCAGGTTAACCCACAGGCGGGCGTTATATTCGCCCACTTCGATAAAGTCGCCCTTCTCGCCCATCTTCTGATACTGGTTTTTCCCTTTCTGCCGTTCACGGGTTTTGAGCACCAGTTTGTTTGGCGCAATCCCCAGCACGGCGATGGTGGCGGCAATGACGTCCAGCATGCGCTGACGCGCTTTTTGCGCATCAATGGTTTTTGGTGGCGCGTATTCCTGAATCACCACCCAGTCCGCGTAGCGGTCAACCGCCACGTTGTACTCCGGCAGATCGGCGTCATACAGGCGATAGCATTCAATGCCTTCCTGCTTCGCCCATTTTTCAAATTTCTTCAGGTTCTTACGCAGACGGTTAGCGTAATCTTCCGCCACGCCCGACGGTTTGCTGTCCGCCGCCTTCTCTGCCAGATGGTAGTTTTTCTGCACGCAGTCCAGCGGGCCATTCTTCGCCTTAAACTGGCGATCGGCGCGCAGTTGCAGGCAGCTCAGCAATTCCGGTGAGGCGCTAAAGAGGGAGAGATTCCAGCCGCCAAAGTAATCTTTCATGTTGCGGCCGAGCAGGCTGTGCAGGGCAATCAGCGCCGGTTCGCTGTCGAGACGCTCACCGTATGGCGGGTTGCTGATAACCGTACCGTAAGGCCCTTTCGGCAGCGGGTTGGTCAGGTTGGCGACATCTTTCACCTCGAAGGTGATCAGCTCGCCGATACCGGCACGACGGGCGTTGCTGCGCGCACGTTCAATCACGCGCGGATCGCTGTCCGAACCGTAGAAGTGGGAGGTGTACTCCGCCAGGCCTTTACGTGCGCGGGCCTGAGCGTCCGCTTTCACCTCTTTCCAGATGGCTTCATCGTGCTGCGCCCAGCCTTTGAAGCCCCACTGGCCGCGGTGCAGTCCCGGCGCGCGGTCGGTGGCCAGCATAGCCGCTTCAATCAGCAGCGTACCGGAGCCACACATCGGGTCGAGCAATGGCGTGCCTGGCTGCCAGCCGGAGCGCATCACGATGGCGGCGGCCAGGGTTTCTTTGATCGGTGCCATACCGGTGCGATCGCGGTAGCCACGCAGATGTAAGCCCGCCCCGCTCAGATCGAGAGAGATACTTGCTGTGTCACCATTGAGCCAGACGTTAATGCGCAGATCCGGGTTTTCACGATCGACGTTTGGTCGTTCCTTATTTTTACGCGTGAAACAGTCCACAATGGCGTCTTTGACGCGCAAGGCACCGTACTGGCTGTTGCGGATCTCGTCGTTCACGCCGTTGAAATGCACCGCGAAGGTGGCATCTGGAGTGAAGATCTCTGTCCAGTCGATCATCTGAACGCCGGTATAGAGGTCAAGGTCACTGTAAACCTTACACTCCTTCATCGGCAGCATGATGCGCGATGCCAGACGGCTCCACATCAGGCTCTGGTAAATAAGCCGTGTGTCGCCCTCGAAATGGACACCACCCTGAACCACCTGGCACTCTTGCGCACCCAGGGCTTCCAGTTCAGTTTTTAACAGCTCTTCCAGCCCACGGGCCGTACTGGCAAACAGAGAATTCATATCGTCACTTTTACTCTAAGAAAATTGTCGCGCATTATAGCTAATATGGCGTGTATGTCATAAAGTTGAGGGCTTATTTTCATTCGAGGGACTGTGCAGTGGCGACCTTATCCAGGCTTTTTATTCATCCGGTGAAATCCATGCGTGGCATCGGCGTTTCTCACGCCCTGGCCGACATGAGCGGATTTGCCTTCGATCGTATCTTCATGGTCACCGAGCCGGACGGGACGTTCATTACCGCACGCCAGTTCCCGCAGATGGTTCGCTTTACCCCTTCCCCGCTTCATGACGGTTTGCACCTGACCGCACCGGATGGTGAAAGTCGGGTGATCCGCTTTGCTGATTTTGCGCCTGTCGATGCGCCAACGGAAGTGTGGGGCAATCATTTTACCGCGCGCATTGCCCCGGAAGAAATTAACCGCTGGCTGAGCGGCTTTTTCTCCCGCGACGTGCAGCTTCGCTGGGTTGGGCCGGAACTGACACGTCGCGTGAAGCGTCACGACGCGGTTCCGCTCTCCTTCGCCGATGGTTTCCCGTTCCTGCTGACCAATGAAGCCTCGCTGCGTGATTTACAACGCCGCTGCAAAGCCAGCGTTCAGATGGAGCAGTTCCGTCCGAACCTGGTGGTGACGGGAGCAGACGCCTGGGAAGAAGATACCTGGAAAGTAATCCGCATTGGCAGCGTTATTTTCGACGTGGTGAAGCCCTGCAGCCGCTGCATTTTCACGACGGTGAGTCCGGAGAAAGGCCAGAAGCACCCTTCCGGCGAGCCGCTGAAAACCCTGCAGTCCTTCCGTACCGCGCAGGATAACGGCGATGTCGATTTTGGCCAGAACCTTATCCCACGCTCCAGCGGCGCGATCCGTGTCGGTGACGAGGTAGAAATTCTTGCCCGTGGACCCGCACGCGTTTACGGCGCAGGCCAGGAAGAGGAGTCTGTCGATATTGAGACGCCAGTCAGCTCGGCGGTGGATATTCACTGGCAGGGCAGCGTCATTCGGGGAAACAATCAGCAGGTTTTACTTGAGCAACTGGAACAAGCGGGGATCCGCATACCCTATTCCTGCCGCGCGGGGATCTGTGGCTGCTGTCGAATTAAACTGGTGGAGGGCGAGGTCAGTGCGCTGAAAAAGTCAGCGATTGCCGAAGACGGGACCATTCTGTGCTGCAGCTGTATCCCAAAAACGTCGGTACAGCTGGAAGCTTAAACCGCCTGCTCAAGGCTGAACGAGTCCATACGCAACTGCGGTTTCAGCCTGTCGTTCATTACCTTTATGGCATCCCCAAGCTGCATCGTCCGCCCGGCAATGGTCACGCCGGGCTGGGCCAGCAGACAGAGCGCGGCATTTTCGCCAGGCTCAACCACCAGCAAACTGACATCTTCTGCCGTATCGCTCAGGTTGACGCAGGCTGCGTCACCCGTTGCCGGGGTCCAGTTCATGTTGTGCGCAAGAAAGTGCCAGCTTTTCGGCATCTGTGGTTTCAGGAAACGGATCGCGACCAGCGCATTTAATACCAGTTCGGCACGCTGCTCTTTAGAGAGAACCAGATCGCGACATTTCTCCTCAAAGGAGAAATAAAGCGCAGCGTCATCCACGCAAAAGCCAGACGGGGAAAACGCATCCGGGGTTAACATTCGGCGGGCGAAACGAGAACGAAACAACATGCCATTGGCTAAATCGAGCATCATTCGATCGTGCTCGTCGCAAAAATACCAGCGCCAGTTATCGTCAGGTTTAATTCGCATGTTTCTCTCCCGTACCCAAACGTCCTGTACTAAAAATGTCCTGATTGCCGCTTCGTTTATAACACCATTAATAAAAGACCATAATGTCTAAATAAGCAACAGTGACGGAATATAAAACAACCAGGGCTGGAAATAAAGCCCTGGTTGTCTGATTAGGAGAAAAGATTAGATATGAGTAACGATTTCTTTAATCAGCGGCGGCCCTTTAAAAATAAAGCCGGAATAGATTTGCACCAGTGACGCACCTGCCGCCATCTTCTCGCGCGCAGCTATCACGGAGTCAATGCCACCGACGCCAATAATCGGCAGGCGTCCTTTTAATTCCGCAGACAGGGCACGAATAATTTCGGTGCTTTTTAATTGTACCGGACGACCGCTTAACCCACCCGCTTCATCACAGTTTTTCATTCCCTGTACGAGGGAGCGATCGAGGGTGGTATTGGTCGCAATCACGCCATCAATATTATGGCGAACTAAACTGTCAGCAACCTGGATCAATTCTTCCGCAGAAAGATCCGGGGCGATCTTAACCGCCACCGGAACATATTTATGGTGGATCGCCTGCAGGGCATTTTGTTTATTTTTAATGGCGCTCAGAAGATCGTCCAGCGCTTCACCATATTGTAAGGATCGCAGGCCCGGAGTATTGGGTGAAGAAATATTCACCGCGATATAACCGGCATAGGCGTAGACTTTTTCCATACAAATCAGGTAGTCATCTTTACCCTGCTCGACTGGCGTATCTTTATTTTTGCCGATATTGATGCCTAATACCCCATCAAAATGGGCTTTTTTTACGTTCTCCACCAGGTGATCCACACCGTGGTTGTTAAAGCCCATGCGGTTGATCAACCCTTCGGCTTCGACCAGGCGGAACAGGCGCGGCTTGTCATTTCCCGGCTGCGGACGCGGGGTGACGGTACCAATTTCGATGGAGCCAAATCCCATCGCGCCCAGGGCATCAATGCACTCGCCATTTTTATCCAGACCTGCCGCCAGACCCAGCGGGTTTTTAAAAGTCAGTCCCATGCACTGCACAGGTTTTTCCGGCACGTTCTGGCGCACCAGTGCCGCCAGCGGCGTTCCGGTAATACGACGTAATTGCTGGAATGTAAATTCATGAGCGCGCTCAGGATCGAGCTGGAAAAGGGCTTTACGAACGAAGGGGTAGTACATGAACTCTCCTGGATTCCCGGTGTGCAAACCGGGAGGGGATTATGGGCGATCCCGGCGCGAAAGGGAATTGACCTGTGGCAAAAAAAGCCGCGTAAAACGCAATCGTTTACCTGCCCGGGGATTTCTTATGCTCTTTTTCGCATTTTAATTGCAGATAAATCATTTAGTGGAATAACCGCGCGATGTCACACTCCTGAAAATTGTTATGAATGTTAGATAAAAGCAAACAATTGGTTATAAGGAGGAAGTATGCGCGTCATTACTCTGGCCGGAAGTCCACGATTCCCTTCGCGCTCCAGCGCCCTGCTGGAATATGCCCGTGAAAAGCTCAATGCCCTGGATGTGGAAGTGTGCCACTGGAACCTGCATAACTTCGAACCTGAGGATCTGCTCTACGCCCGTTTTGACAGCCCCGCGCTCAAAACCCTGACAGAACAGCTTAAAGACGCGGACGGCTTAATCGTCGCCACGCCGATTTATAAAGCCTCTTTTTCCGGCGCACTGAAAACCTTGCTTGATTTGCTTCCTGAACGCGCACTGGATGGCAAGGTGGTGTTGCCGCTGGCCACAGGCGGCACAGTCGCCCATTTACTGGCGGTGGATTACGCCCTGAAGCCGGTCCTGAATGCGCTGAAAGCGCAGGAGATCCTCCACGGCGTCTTCGCGGATGACTCCCAGGTCATTGACTATCAGCACAAACCACACTTTACGCCTAATCTGCAAACCCGCCTCGATAACGCTCTGGAAACCTTCTGGCATGCCCTGCATCGCAGGGATATTCAGGCTCCGGCGTTTGGTCAGCCTCAAGGAGTCGCTCATGTTTAAAATCTTATCACGCGTCGGACTGGCAGGTCTGATGGCACTGACGTCGCTGGCCCATGCCGCAGATAACGCCCCTGAGAGCTTACGCATCGGTTACCAGAAAGGCAGCGTGAGTATGGTGCTGGCCAAAAGCCACCAGCTTCTGGAAAAACGCTTCCCGGACACCAAATTCTCCTGGGTTGAGTTTCCCGCTGGCCCCCAGATGCTGGAAGCCCTGAACGTCGGCAGTATTGATCTGGGCAGTACAGGCGATATTCCGCCAATATTCGCCCAGGCCGCCGGAGCGGACCTCGTCTACGTGGGCGTTGAGCCGCCTAAACCGAAGGCCGAAGTGATTCTGGTACCGGAAAAGAGCGACATCAAAAGCGTCGCCGATCTTAAAGGACATAAAGTTGCGTTTCAGAAAGGTTCCAGCTCGCATAACCTGCTGTTGCGTGCCCTGCAGGAAGCCGGGCTGAAGTTCACCGATATTCAGCCCGTCTATCTGACCCCGGCTGATGCGCGCGCCGCCTTCCAGCAAGGGAATGTGGATGCCTGGGCCATCTGGGATCCGTACTACTCGGCCGCACTGCTGCAGGGCGGCGTGCGGGTACTGAAAGACGGTACCACCCTGAAACAGACCGGCTCGTTCTACCTTGCCGCAAAACCGTATGCGGAAAAAAACGGCGCATTTATTCAGAACGTACTGGATACCTTTACCCAGGCCGATGCCCTGACTCAAAGCCAGCGTCAGGAGAGTATTGCCCTGCTGGCAAAAACCATGGGCTTACCTGAACCGGTGATCGCGAGCTATCTCAGCCACCGTCCACCGACCACCATTTCCCCCGTAGATGCACACGTTGCCGCACTTCAGCAGCAAACCGCTGACCTCTTCTATCAAAATCACCTGGTTCCTAAGCAGGTGGATATTCGTGAACGTATCTGGCAACCCGCAGGCAAAGAAGGAACAAAATCATGAGTCTGAATCTTTTCTGGTTTTTACCCACCCACGGTGATGGACACTATCTTGGTACAGAAGAGGGTTCACGCCCGGTTGACCACGGCTATCTGCAGCAGATAGCGCAGGCGGCGGATCGCATCGGTTTCACCGGGGTACTGATCCCAACCGGACGATCCTGTGAAGATGCCTGGCTGGTCGCCGCCTCGATGATCCCGGTGACTCAGCGGCTAAAGTTCCTGGTTGCGTTGCGCCCGAGCGTCGTCTCCCCCACCGTGGCAGCGCGTCAGGCGGCAACCCTCGACAGACTGTCCAACGGTCGCGCCCTGTTTAACCTGGTGACGGGTAGCGATCCCCAGGAGCTGGCGGGCGACGGAGTGTTCCTCGACCACACCGAGCGCTATGAGGCCTCTGCCGAGTTCACCCGCGTCTGGCGACGTCTGCTGGAGGGTGAAACCGTGACCTTCGAAGGCAAGCATATTCACGTTCGCGACGCGAAGCTTTACTTCCCGCCGGTGCAGCAGCCGCGCCCTCCCCTCTATTTTGGCGGATCGTCAGATGTGGCGCAGGACCTGGCGGCAGAGCAGGTCGATCTGTATCTCACCTGGGGCGAACCGCCTGAGCTGGTAAAAGAAAAAATTGACCAGGTCCGCGCCAAAGCGGCCGCGCATGGCCGCAAGGTGCGCTTCGGTATTCGTCTGCATGTGATTGTGCGTGAGACCAATGAAGAAGCCTGGCAGGCGGCCGACCGTCTGATTTCTCATCTGGATGATGAGACTATCGCCAAAGCGCAGGCCGCGTTTGCCAAAACTGACTCTGTAGGACAGCACCGGATGGCATCCCTGCACAACGGCAAACGCGAGAATCTGGAGATCAGCCCGAACCTGTGGGCAGGCGTGGGTCTGGTGCGCGGCGGTGCGGGTACGGCGCTGGTCGGCGACGGTCCAACCGTGGCCGCGCGGATTAATGAATACGCAGAGCTTGGGATCGACAGCTTTATTCTCTCAGGCTATCCGCACCTGGAAGAGGCGTATAAGGTGGGCGAACTGCTGTTCCCGCATCTGGATGTGGCCATCCCGGAAATTCCCCAGCCCCGCCAGCTGCAGCTGCAGGGCGAAGCCGTGGCCAACGAATTTATCCCGCGAAAAGTTGCGCAAAGCTAAGGAGTAACCATGTCTGCCACCTCACAAAAATGGTTGCTGCGCGCCGCGCCGTGGTTTTTACCCGTCGGTATTGTGGCTATCTGGCAGCTCGCGTCGTCCACCGGCTGGCTGTCGAGCCGCATTCTGCCCTCCCCGGAGGGCGTTATCGAAGCGTTCTGGTCGTTAAGCGTCAGCGGCGAGCTGTGGCAGCATCTGGCGATCAGCTCCTGGCGCGCGGTGATTGGTTTTTCCATCGGCGGTAGCATCGGCCTGGTGCTGGGGTTGATCAGCGGCCTGTCCCGCTGGGGTGAACGGCTGCTGGATACGTCCATTCAGATGCTGCGCAACGTGCCGCATCTGGCGCTGATCCCGCTGGTGATTTTATGGTTTGGTATTGATGAGAGCGCCAAGATTTTCCTCGTGGCGCTGGGCACGCTATTCCCGATTTACATCAACACCTGGCACGGCATCCGCAACATCGATCGCGGTCTGGTGGAGATGGCGCGCAGCTACGGTTTATCAGGCTTCGCGCTATTTACTCACGTCATTCTGCCCGGCGCCCTGCCCTCGATTATGGTCGGGGTGCGTTTTGCGCTCGGTCTGATGTGGCTGACGCTGATCGTCGCGGAAACCATCTCTGCCAACTCCGGCATTGGCTATCTGGCGATGAACGCCCGCGAATTCCTGCAAACGGATGTGGTCGTGGTCGCCATCATCCTTTACGCCCTGCTCGGCAAACTCGCCGATGTGAGCGCCCAGTGGCTGGAACGCAGCTGGCTACGCTGGAATCCGGCCTATACCACTTCGGAGGCGAAAGCATGAACACAGCCCGACTGACTCAGGGTACCCCGCTGTTACTCAGCGGTGTCACCAAACGCTATGGTGAAAACACCATTCTTAACGGACTGGATCTGCACATTCCCGCCGGGCAATTTGTGGCCGTTGTCGGCCGCAGCGGCGGCGGCAAGAGCACACTGTTGCGTCTTTTAGCGGGGCTGGAGTCCCCCAACGGCGGCGACATTCTGGCAGGCACGACGCCGCTGGCCAATATTCAGGACGATACCCGTATGATGTTCCAGGACGCGCGGCTGCTGCCGTGGAAAACAGTCATCGACAATGTCGGGCTCAGTCTTAAGGGCAACTGGCGGGATGAAGCCCGCCAGGCGCTGGCCGCGGTTGGGCTGGAAAATCGAGCCGATGAATGGCCTGCGGCGTTGTCGGGTGGACAGAAGCAGCGTGTGGCGCTGGCGCGGGCGTTGATTCACCGTCCGGGCCTGCTGTTGCTCGATGAACCGCTGGGCGCGCTCGATGCCCTGACGCGAATCGACATGCAGGATTTGATTGCATCCCTCTGGCAGGCGCACGGCTTTACGGTGCTGCTGGTGACGCATGACGTGAGCGAAGCCGTCGCAATGGCCGACCGGGTGCTGTTAATAGAAGACGGGAAAATTGGGCTGGATCTGACGGTAGACCTTCCACGCCCTCGTCGCGTCGGTTCCGCAAGGCTGGCGGAGCTCGAAGCTGAAGTGCTGGATCGGGTGATGAAACGGGGGGGGAATGAGCGCGCGTTGATCAAAGCTAATGCCTGATGCCCTCACCCCGACCCTCTCCCACAGGGAGAGGGAGAAAACCCTATGTAGGCCCGGTAAGCGTAGCGCCACCGGGCTTTTACATCAGGCCAACGCTTTAGCAATCTTCTCGTACAGATCGCCTGACAGGTTTTCCAGCCCTTTCAGTTGCTCAAGCGCGGCACGCATCTTCGCCTGACGCTTCTCGTCGTAACGTTTCAGACGGATCAGCGGCTCAATCAGACGCGATGCCACCTGCGGGTTACGGCTGTTCAGCTCAGTCAGCATTTCAACCATAAACTGATAACCGCTGCCATCTTCGGCGTGGAACGCCGCCGGGTTGCTGCTGGCAAACGCACCAATCAGGGAGCGCACGCGGTTGGGGTTGCTCATGGTAAAGGAGCGATGCTTCAGCAGGCTGCGAACGGTGCTGAGGGCATCGGCCGCCGGACTGGTCGCCTGCAGAATGAACCACTTGTCCATCACCAGACCATCCTGATGCCATTTGTCGTCGTACTCCTGCATCAGCGCATCACGGCAAGGCAGTTCAGCTGCAACGCTTGCCCCCAGCGCGGCCAGCGCGTCGGTCATGTTATCCGCGTCGTGATACTGCTTGCTCACCAGGGTGTTCGCCAGCCCGGTTTCACCAAACGCCAGATAGCGCAGGCAGGTGTTACGCAGAGAACGTTTACCGATGTCCGCATGCTCCACGCGATACGCGTCAAGCTTATTGGCGTTGTAGACCGCCAGGAACTCATCGGCCAGCTCGGTCGCCAGCGTGCGGGTCAGCGCTTCACGCACCGCCACGATGGCGATCGGGTCAATAATGTCAAACAGCTCCGCAATTTCCGTCGCGGACGGCAGAGTCAGGATTTCAGCCGCCAGTGCCGGATCAATCTTCTCGTCCAGCAGGATGGCGCGGAACGCGTCAGCCACATGAACCGGCAGCGTCAGCGGCTGGCCCTGCTGGTAACGGTTCACGTTCAGCTTGATGTAGGTTGCCAGCAGGCTTTGTGCCGCATCCCAGCGGGAGAAGTCGTTGCGCGCGTGACGCATCAGGAACGTCAGTTGCTGATCGCTCCACTTGTACTCCAGCTTCACTGGCGCAGAGAATTCACACAGCAGCGCAGGTACCGGCTGGAAATAGACGTTATCGAAGATAAAGGTCTGCTCGGCCTGGGTCACGTTCAACACGTGGTGCACCGGGTGGCCGCCCTTCTGGAGTGGGATGACGTTGCCTTCGTTATCGTACAGCTCAATACTGAACGGAATATGAAGCGGATATTTCTCTTCCTGCTCTGCCGTAGGCGGCGTGCGCTGACTGATGGTCAGCGTGTACTGCTCGGTTTCCGGATTGTAATCGTCTTTGATGGTGACAATCGGCGTACCGGCCTGGCTGTACCAGCGGCGGAAATGAGAGAGATCGACATTGGAGGCATCTTCCATCGCCTGCACAAAGTCGTCGCAGGTGGCCGCACTGCCGTCATGACGCTCAAAGTACAGCTGCATCCCTTTCTGGAAATTCTCCTCACCCAGCAGGGTGTGGATCATACGGATAATTTCCGCCCCTTTTTCATACACCGTCAGGGTGTAGAAGTTGTTCATCTCAATGACTTTATCCGGGCGGATCGGGTGCGCCATTGGGCTGGCATCTTCCGCAAACTGCAGGCCACGCATGGTACGCACGTTGTTGATGCGGTTTACCGCACGAGACCCCAGATCGGAGCTGAACTCCTGGTCACGGAAGACGGTCAGGCCCTCTTTCAGGCTCAGCTGGAACCAGTCACGGCAGGTGACGCGGTTACCGGTCCAGTTGTGGAAATACTCGTGGCCGATGACGCGCTCGATATCGAGATAATCTTTATCGGTGGCGGTATCGGTACGCGCCAGCACATATTTGGAGTTAAAGACGTTAAGACCTTTGTTCTCCATTGCGCCCATGTTGAAGAAGTCAACAGCGACGATCATATAGATGTCGAGGTCGTATTCGAGGCCGAAGCGCTCTTCGTCCCACTTCATAGAGTTGATGAGCGAGGTCATCGCCCATGGGGCGCGGTCCAGGTTTCCGCGGTCAACAAACAGCTCCAGCGCCACCTCGCGACCCGAGCGCGTTTTGAAGGTGTCGCGCAGCACGTCGAAATCTCCCGCTACCAGCGCAAACAGGTAGCACGGTTTCGGGAACGGATCCTGCCACTGAACCCAGTGACGGCCATTTTCCAGCTCGCCTTCACCGACGCGGTTACCGTTGGAGAGCAGGAAGGGATAAAGCTTTTTATCGGCGATGATTTTGGTGGTGAAGCGCGCCAGAACGTCCGGGCGGTCCAGATACCAGGTAATGTGACGGAACCCTTCCGCTTCGCACTGGGTGCACAACGCCACGCCAGACTGATAAAGCCCTTCCAGCGCCGTGTTGGCGGCCGGGCTGATTTCATTCACGATGCGCAGCGTAAACTTTTCCGGCAGGTTGTCGATGACCAGCTGGTTGTTTTCTTCTTTATAGTCAGACCACGCTTCATCATTAATCTGCAGGGAGACCAGCGTCAGGTCTTCACCATCCAGACGCAGCGGCACGGCCGTTGCGCTGTGGCGCGTCACCTGGCTCACCGCCGTCACAACGGTTTTAGTGGCATCCAGGTCAAAAGTCAGATCGATATCGCTAATCAGGTAATCCGGCGCACGGTAGTCGTGGCGGTATTTGGCTTGTGGCTGTTGTGTCATAGAAAACCTTATGCATCGTTTGTCGAGTAACGTTTCAATATATTCCTGTTGTGTAAAACGCGCTACGCAGAATGTTCATCTTTTCAGGAACAAAACCCTTTTTTGCTACATTTATATAACACGGGGCACAAAATGCCCTCGACCCTTAAACGCGCTTATGTTGTGATCGGGGTTCAATAAATCACTAAACAAGGTATACTCCGGAGTTGTTTATTGTACTAAACGCTCCTGTGAGAGGATGCTACTGCGCACCTATGACTCAATTCGCTTCTCCTGTTCTGCATACGTTGCTGGATACCGACGCGTATAAACTGCATATGCAGCAAGCCGTTTTCCACCATTACTATGACGTTCATGTCGCGGCGGAATTCCGCTGCCGTGGCGACGACTTGCTCGGTATCTACGCAGACTCCATTCGTGAACAGGTCGATGCTATGCAGCATCTGACGCTGCAGGACGACGAATATCAGTGGCTTTCTGGCCTGCCTTTCTTCAAAACCGACTATCTGAACTGGCTGCGCGATTTCCGCTATAAGCCGGAGCAGGTGACCGTGGTTAACGATAATGGCAAGCTGGATATTCGCCTTGAAGGCCCGTGGCGGGAAGTGATCATGTGGGAAGTGCCGCTTCTGGCGGTAATCAGCGAGCTGGCCCACCGCTACCGTTCGCCGGAAACAGGCGTCGCGCAGGCGGTTGCCTCGCTGGAAAACAAACTGGCCGCCTTCTCCACGATGACTGAAGGGCTGGATATGTCCCGCTTCCGTCTGATGGACTTTGGCACCCGTCGCCGTTTCTCCCGCGACGTTCAGGAGGCGATCGTGAAACGTCTGCAGCAGGAGCCGTGGTTCGTGGGCACCAGCAACTACGACCTGGCCCGTCGTCTCGACCTGACGCCAATGGGAACCCAGGCGCACGAGTGGTTCCAGGCGCATCAGCAGATAAGCCCCGACCTGGCTAACAGCCAGCGTGCGGCACTGGCCGCTTGGCTCGAGGAGTACCCGAATCAACTCGGGATCGCCCTCACCGACTGTATTACGATGGATGCCTTCCTGCGCGACTTCGGTCCCGAGTTCGCCGAGCGTTACCAGGGGTTACGCCACGATTCCGGAGACCCGGTTGAATGGGGCGAGAAGGCGATTGCCCATTACGAAAAGCTGGGTATTGACCCGATGAGCAAAGTGCTGGTCTTCTCCGATAACCTCGATCTTGCGAAAGCCGTTGAGCTCTACCGTCATTTCAACACCAGAGTGAACCTGAGCTTTGGGATTGGTACCCGTTTGACCTGCGACATTCCCCAGGTGAAACCGCTGAATATCGTCATAAAACTGGTGGAATGTAACGGCAAGCCGGTGGCGAAGCTCTCCGACAGCCCGGGCAAAACCATCTGTCATGACAAAGCGTTTGTCCGCGCGTTACGCGAAGCGTTCGATCTCCCCCAGGTTAAAAAAGCCAGTTAAGCGCTCACGGGAGCCTTAACTGGCTCCCCTCTTCTTATTTATTTCTTAAATCTTCTCTTTTGACTGCGAAATTTACTTGTCTGATAGCGGATGGCAGGTAACATAGATATCCCCCATAAGGGTGGACAAGTGTTTATTTTTTCCGACTATTAACAGAGAGAATATTATGAGCGTTGTGCCTGTAGCCGACGTACTCCAGGGCCGTGTCGCCGTTGACGCAGAAGTCACCGTGCGCGGATGGGTGCGTACCCGCCGAGATTCTAAAGCTGGCATCTCCTTCCTTGCCGTCTATGACGGTTCCTGCTTTGATCCTGTACAGGCCGTCATTAATAATTCTCTGCCCAATTACAATGATGACGTTCTGCGCCTGACAACGGGTTGTTCCGTAATTGTGACCGGCGTTGTGGTGGCATCACCGGGTCAGGGCCAGAGTTTTGAAATTCAGGCCACATCCATTGAGGTTACCGGCTGGGTTGAAGATCCGGACACCTATCCGATGGCGGCAAAACGTCACAGCATTGAGTACCTGCGTGAAGTCGCGCACCTGCGTCCGCGCACCAACCTGATTGGTGCGGTGGCGCGCGTGCGTCATACGCTGGCGCAGGCGCTGCATCGTTTCTTCGATGAGCAGGGTTACTTCTGGGTTTCGACTCCGCTGATCACTGCGTCTGATACAGAAGGTGCAGGTGAAATGTTCCGCGTCTCTACGCTGGATCTCGAAAACCTGCCGCGCACGCCAGAAGGCAAAGTGGACTACGATAAAGACTTCTTTGGTAAAGAAGCCTTCCTGACGGTCTCTGGCCAGCTCAACGGCGAAACTTACGCCTGTGCGCTGTCCAAAATCTATACCTTCGGCCCAACCTTCCGCGCCGAAAACTCCAACACCAGCCGTCACCTGGCGGAATTCTGGATGCTGGAGCCGGAAGTGGCGTTCGCTAACCTGGACGATGTCGCAGGTCTGGCAGAAGCGATGCTGAAGTATGTCTTCAAAGCGGTGCTGGAAGAGCGTCCGGACGACATGAAATTCTTCGCTGAGCGAGTAGACAGCGATGCGGTGGCCCGTCTGGAGCGTTTCGTCTCCGCTGATTTTGCACAGGTAGACTATACCGACGCGGTGGCAATCCTAGAGAAGTGCGGTGAGAAGTTCGAAAACCCGGTCTACTGGGGCGTTGACCTGGCGTCTGAGCACGAACGCTATCTGGCTGAGAAACACTTCAAGGCACCGGTTGTTGTTAAAAACTACCCGAAAGACATTAAGGCTTTCTATATGCGCCTTAACGAAGACGGTAAAACCGTGGCAGCGATGGACGTGCTGGCGCCGGGCATCGGTGAAATTATCGGTGGTTCGCAGCGTGAAGAGCGTCTGGACGTGCTGGACGCGCGCATGGAAGAGATGGGTCTCAACCCTGCAGACTACAGCTGGTACCGCGATCTGCGCCGCTACGGCACCGTACCGCATGCCGGTTTTGGTCTGGGCTTCGAGCGTCTGATCGCTTACGTGACCGGTGTTCAGAACGTTCGTGACGTGATTCCGTTCCCACGTACTCCGCGTAATGCCAGCTTCTAATCGGTAAAACAGAAAATGGCCAGATCATGCTGGCCATTATTTTATTCTGCATTGTCAGTTTTCGTCAGCGTAAAGTCAGCATCTTTAAACCTTCTCCCCGTCACAACCACTACCTGTTACGTTTTGTTTCCGTGAAATATCCAGCCACAAAAAATAAACCCCATTCTTATTGCGATTAATACATCCTCAAGCAATAGCACAAATTTCAACCACTTTTTAAGCCATCCAGACGTCTTTATTGCGCCATAAGAAAAAGCGAGTCGTTTAAGGTCTGTTTATATGAAATGCCTTTATCCAAATTAATCATAAGGAATTCATATATATAGGAAACACCCTGTTGTTTAATTCGCCAGCGAGTTCTGAAGTTTGAGATGGTTCACAAAGTTCCGAAAAATACATATTTAGTTACACATATTTTCTTGTTGTTACTTAATCTTGAGATTTGTAGCACTTTGAGGCTAGCGAAACGCTTCGGTGAATGGAAAGATGCCTGTCAGATACATAAAGACACCAAACTCTCATCAATAGTTCCGGAAATATTTATTGACAGAATTTATTGACGGCAGTGGCGAGTGTCATAAAAAAACCAATGAGGGTAATAAATAATGATGAAGCGCAATATTCTGGCAGTGGTAATCCCTGCCCTGCTGGTAGCCGGTGCAGCTAACGCTGCAGAAATCTATAACAAAAACGGCAACAAACTGGATCTGTACGGGAAAGTTGTAGGTGAGCACGACTTCGTAACTTCAGGTGACAACACTGACAGCAGCGATGCAACCTATGCTCAGATCGGTTTCAAAGGCGAAACTCAAATTAATGACCAGCTGACCGGTTACGGTCAGTGGGAATACCGTGCGCTGGCAAGCCAGGCAGAAAGCAACCAGACTCAGCGTACCCGTCTGGCGTTCGCTGGTCTGAAAGCCGGTGATGCGGGCTCCATCGATTACGGCCGTAACTACGGTATCGTATACGATGTAGAATCTTATACCGATATGGCCCCATCCTTCTCTGGTATGACCTGGGCTAACTACTCTGATAACTTCATGACTGGCCGTAACTCTGGTCTGCTGACCTACCGCAACTCTGACTTCTTCGGTCTGGTTGACGGTCTGAGCCTGGGCCTGCAGTATCAGGGTAAAAACGAGCGTACCGACGTGAGAACGGCTAACGGTGACGGCTTCGGTACCTCTCTGGGCTATGAATTCGGCGAAGGTTTCGGCCTGATCGGTGCTTACAGCAACTCTGACCGTACTAATGCGCAGAGCGCTGACGGTAAAGGCGAAAAAGCTGAAGCATGGGCAGTTGGCGCGAAATACGACGCGAACAACATCTACCTGGCGACCACCTACGCTGAAACCCGCAACATGACCCGTGAAGCTGACGGTTCATTCGCGAACAAAACTCAGAACTTCGAAGTGATCGCTCAGTACCAGTTCGACTTCGGTCTGCGTCCGTCCGTGTCCTACGTTCAGTCTAAAGGTAAAAACCTGGCACAGCGTGGCACCTTCTCTGGCGGCGATGCTGACCTGCAGAAATTCGTTGAACTGGGTGCGACTTACTACTTCAACAAAAACTTCAACATCTATGTTGACTACCAGCTGAACCTGATCGACGACACCGACTACTCTCGTAACGTCGGCATCGTGAACGGTAAAGACGACCAGGTTGCAATGGCTGTGACCTACCAGTTCTAATCAGAACACCACTATGTTATATGCTTAATGAACAGGGCTTCGGCCCTGTTTTTTTATGCCCGACAGAAAATAATAGCGACTTTTGAAAAGCCGCACGCTTTTCGTCGCAAACGGTTGGCATTTTGTAAATCTACCGTTAACCTGATAGCGGATTTCACTTCTGTAATCACAATGGAACTTCGTCATGTTTGAGAACATTACCGCCGCTCCTGCCGACCCGATTCTGGGCCTGGCCGATCTGTTTCGTGCCGACGACCGCCCTGGCAAAATCAACCTGGGTATTGGTGTATATAAAGATGAAACCGGCAAAACTCCGGTACTGACCAGCGTCAAGAAAGCTGAGCAGTATCTGCTGGAAAATGAAACCACCAAAAACTACCTCGGTATTGATGGTATCCCTGAATTTGGTCGCTGCACCCAGGAGCTGCTGTTCGGTAAAGGCAGCGCAATTGTAAGTGACAAACGTGCCCGTACAGCACAGACCCCTGGCGGTACCGGTGCTCTGCGCGTGGCGGCGGATTTCCTTGCGAAAAACACCTCTGTTAAGCGCGTCTGGGTGAGTAACCCAAGCTGGCCAAACCACAAGAGCGTCTTCAACTCTGCGGGTCTCGAAGTGCGCGAATATGCTTACTATGATGCGGCAAACCACTCTCTTGATTTTGACGGCCTGCTGGCAAGCCTGAGCGACGCGCAGGCAGGCGACGTGGTACTGTTCCACGGCTGCTGCCACAACCCAACCGGTATCGATCCAACGCTTGAGCAGTGGGAACAGCTGGCTAAGCTTTCTGTTGAGAAGGGCTGGCTGCCGCTGTTTGACTTTGCCTACCAGGGCTTCGCCCGTGGTCTGGAAGAAGACGCCGAAGGCCTGCGCGCGTTCGCAGCCGTCCATCAGGAGCTGATTGTTGCAAGCTCCTACTCCAAGAACTTCGGTCTGTATAATGAGCGTGTAGGTGCCTGTACGCTGGTTGCGGCAAACGAAGAGACCGCCGATCGTGCCTTCAGCCAGATGAAGTCGGTTATCCGTGCGAACTACTCTAACCCACCAGCACACGGTGCCTCTGTTGTTGCCACTATTCTGAGCAACGATGCGCTGCGCGCCATCTGGGAACAAGAGTTGAACGATATGCGTCAGCGTATCCAGCGCATGCGTCTGCTGTTTGTGAACACTCTGGCGGAGAAAGGTGCTGACCGCGACTTCAGCTTTATCACCAAACAGAACGGTATGTTCTCTTTCAGCGGCCTGACCAAAGAGCAGGTTCTGCGTCTGCGTGAAGAGTTTGGCGTGTACGCCGTGGCGTCTGGCCGTGTCAACGTTGCGGGCATGACACCTGACAACATGGCGCCATTGTGCGAAGCGATTGTCGCCGTACTGTAATATGCGCCCATAAAAAAGCCTGCGTTATGCAGGCTTTTTTTATTTCGGATTACCAGACAGGCATTTCATCCTGAAGGAACGGGTTGTGGAGCCGTTCATAGCCCAGCGTCGACATCGGGCCGTGTCCAGGGATAAACGTCACGTCATCACCCAGCGGCAACAACTTCTGTTTAATCGACTGAATCAACTGCCCGTGATCGCCGCGCGGAAAATCGCTGCGTCCTACGCCACCTTTGAAAATCACGTCGCCGGAAATCAGCAGACGGGACTGGTCATCAAAGAAGACAATATGGCCTGGCGTATGCCCAGGACAATGCAACACCTGTAAAGTCACATTCCCTACGTTAACGCGCTCTCCTTCGTTTAGCCAGCGATCGGGCGTCAGAGGCTGACACTCATCAAGGCCAAACATGCGGCTTTGGGCAGGTAACCCCTGCAGCCAGAACTCATCTTCTTTTTCCGGACCAATCACCGGCACGCCATAATGTTGTGCCAGTTCCGCCGCTGCGCCAACATGGTCAAGGTGACCATGCGTCAGCAAAATTTGCATCAGCGTCACACCGCTGTCAGCGACTTCCTGCTTGATTTTCTCAGCGTCGCCGCCGGGATCGACAAGCGCGGCCAGTTTAGTTTGTTCGCACCAGATAAGTGAACAATTCTGGGAGAACGCGGTAACCGGAATAATACGATAGTTCATACTGCTCCTGTGTTTCGTTATTACCAGTGCCGGACCGGACCGGTATCAATATGCACAAAGTTGCTGCTGGGGTAATATCCTACACCACCTGCGCGCATAGATAACGCAGCTTTGCGAATATTGGCTAACGAAACGCCCTCAATATGGAAATCCATTGCCTGTCCCTTCGTGTGGTAGCTTTTTTTCGCTACCCCGCGACTATGGGCGCGCAGCTCATTATTGGTATCAATGGAACGATAACCCGAAATAAGCTGCACCGGCTTGCTGGTACCCAGCAGGCCCTGAAGGCGGAAAAGCTGGTCAAACAGTCCTGGATCGATGGCTTTTACTTTATTCGCGCGGAAATCACGGAAAAAATGGTTAAGTCTTGCTAATTCATCCTGAATATAGCCTCTGCCATCGAAGAACTCCGCTTTTAGCGACTCACCGGTGTGAAGATTGTTGAGCGTTAAAACTCGCGGACGAGGTGTCGAGAGGGTGGCAAATGCTGGCGTCGGCAAGATGGCCGCTGCGCCAAGCGCAACACCACCTAACGCCAGCAGTTTGCGGCGATTAGCGTCAAATTTGTCCATGATAATCAGGTCTACAGGTCAAAGAAATCGTAATATGCTTAGCGCACGAAGGGCACCATAACTGGCAAAACCGGGTACGTCAAGGCGCCCAACCCCAGTGAACACGCGGCTTACAGCGATATCGCCCCGTGTTCACCATAACTTACGACAATCATTTTTCCCGAACTGCTTCATTTACCTGATTAATTGTTCCGCTTTTGGCAAAATTTGTGCACCGGATCGCGCGGTGAGATCATAATTGTAAATATCTGTACGGTACTGGGTACGCCCGTCTTCGCCAACAAACGCCGTCAGGTAGTAAAGATTGACCGGAATATTGTGTCGAATATTAACGTAACGCGTATCCCCCTGTTTCAGAGCATCCGAAATACGGGTGTCATTCCAGCCCGCATCCTGCAGCAGCATGTTGGCCAGCTCCGAGGCTTTGTTCACGCGTACACAGCCAGAACTTAGCGCACGGGTCTCTTTCTGGAACAGGTTGTGATTCGGAGTATCGTGCAGATAGATCGCTTCTGAACTCGGCATATTGAATTTGTAACGTCCCAGCGAGTTATGCGCCCCGGGAGCCTGCTGGAAACGGAACGGCAGATTCGACGGCGTGATCGTCGACCAGTCGACCATATAAGGATCAATCGCTTCTTTGCTGTTCCAGCCGCGCATCACCGTATAGCCATGACGTTCCAGATAACCCGGATCGTTCCACACCTTCGGCAGAATGTCTTTACGCGCCAGCGTCGGCGGCACATTCCACGGCGGGTTGACGACCACGTTATTCAGCGCACTGCTCATCAGCGGTGTTTTGCGATCCGGCCGCCCGACAATGACGCGCGACGCCAATACTTCGCTGCCGTTCTGGTAATAGACCAGCGAATACGCCGGAATGTTAACCATTATCCCGGTGGAGAGCGTGCCCGGCAGCAAGCGCAACCGCTGGATGTTCAGCGCCAGCACCCCGGCGCGTTGCGCAGGTGAAACGTTCAGCCAGTCACGCGTTGATTTACCGATTACGCCGTCCGCGCCCAGCCCCTGAGCCGCCTGGAACTGTTTAACCGCCGCAACCAGTTCCCGATCGTAAGCTGCAGGCTTATCACTCAACCTCTTCTCTTTTACTGAGGCTGACGGGCTAACCACAGCGTCTTGCGCCTCATCGCCTGGAAGGGCTATCTTCGGCCCGCTGTCCAGAAGACCGGAACGTTTCAGAATTTCACGCAGGGCGGGAACATCGCTGCTCCACTGTCCCGGACGCAGCGTCGCGGTACCGCGCATCTGCGGCCACGGACGGGAATCCGCCACCAGCGTAAGCAGCGACTGATGCATCGTGGCATATTGCGGATGCGCCGGCGCGAGGCTGGCAATAAACTGCGGCAACTGGCCGTTGTCCAGGGCCAGTTGCCACTGATTAATCACTGACAGGGCTGGCGTCGCCAGCTTGTAAGGCTTATCACTGTACAACCAGCGATTGCCGTTGACCGGAATACCAGCCACAAACTGCAGGTAGCCCATCATGGCATCAGAGAGCACCACATCCCGTGCCTGACCGGTGACCGCCGGGTCGGTTAGCAGTTCCACCCACTGCGTAAACTGAGGCTGGAAACCTGCTATCGCCACTTCCGCCAGCTGTTGCTGGAAGGCACGCACGGCATCCCGGTTTTCCCACATGGGTTTCATATCGCGTGCCGCATACAGCAGCGTGAGCTGGTTAATATAGGCGGGTGTGTATCCGGCAGGAAGCCCGGAGCGCAGCTGCTGACTAAGAGACTCTGCGTCGATACCCTCCGGTAACGGCCTGATGCCGGCCATAATCGCCGTCGCCGGAGATTGGTCCAGCGGTTGCGACAGCGACGTCGGCTGCGCGCCGGTCGTGGCGGAGCTGTCAGTCGGCACGATTTCAGGCTCATCGGCCTGAGCGGTTAACAGTGGAGCAAACATCACTGCCAGGCACAAACCGAGTGCTGACAGCTGACGACCACATTGATTCTTTAGCAACATCCCTTGCCCCCTGTTTTCTCACGACATGCCCATCACAATGGGGCTTTTCTTCATTATAGAAAGGCGTAATCAGTGTTGCCTTACCTTATGTAAAGAAGCTTAAAGATAACGCAGCGGAAGAAAGAAGTTAAGTGATAAGAGAAAAACCCCGCAGCAGGGTGGCTGCGGGGGGAAGGAATTACTCTACGGTTAAGAGAGTATTGATGTGATAACTTAATAGCCGAGCCTGGGTATTGTAGTCCTGGCCATCAAACGTAATCACGCCCTCATAGATCCCCTTAGGTAACGACGGATTGTCGCTTGCGTTATAATTCAGTTGCGGTTTATTACGTAAAGTTTCGCAGACAGTTGCGTCGTTAAACGGAACAGTAACACATCCCTCTGTCTGTCTGACACCTTTAAATACAACGTTGTGAACAACATCGTTCTCATCCTTCATCGGCACGGTCAGGGTCGTTGCTGGCTGACCCGAACGTCCGCTTTTATATAAAGATGTTGGTCCAACCGTATCACCTGTGGCGATAAATCCGACCGATGAATAATCCGTAATAACCTCACTTTTATATTGTCCTGATGCACCCGTGATAGTCCAGTCATAAGAGACAGTATCAAAGAAATCCACACTTCTGTCTTCCAGTGTGGTGCCGCCTGCCGTAGCCGTTACCGTCACCGACCCACGGGTTGCACCTCTCAGCGTTACGCTTGTTTTACCGGAACTGTTAGTCGTGCTTTCCGTTGCAGACAATGTATTAATACTGGTTGTCCAGGTGACCGTCTCCCCCTGTAACGGGTTACCGTTAGCATCAGTTACCACTGCGGTATAGGTCACCCCACTCCCGTTTATCGACACATGAGTGGAAGACGGCGTCAGGGAGGCCACCGTTGCTGTTTTGACATCTCCGATAAATGTCACCGCACCGTCGGTTTTCTCACCGCTGGTGTTCGTCGCTGGCGTTGCCGTCACCTTGACCGCCGTGCCCGCTTTCACTGAGGTTCCCGCAGTGGTCGCCGTGCCATTAACGTCAGTATCGCTGCTGGCTGGCGTAAGCGTCACACCGTCCTGGGTGGTGCTCCAGTTCAGGGTGGTCCCCGTCACCACGTTATCGTTCGCATCCGTCACCGTGGCCGTCCAGGTGATCACATCGGCGCCGTCAGCCACCGCCTGCGTTTTATCTGCCTGGATGCCGGTGACCTTCGCTGTCGCAGCGTCCGCCACGAAAGTCACCTTATCCGCCGCCTTTGGCGTCGCCTCGCTGGTCTGCACCGTTACCACCACATCGCCCGCCTTAACGGAGGTGATCGTAATCTGCGACGTGCCGTCTGCGGCGCTGGTGGTCTGCGCGGCACTCAGCTTCACATCGCGGTTATCCGCCGACCAGTTCACCGTCGCGCCCGCGATCGCGTTCCCCTTCGCATCTGTCACCGTGGCTTGATAGGTGATGCTGTCCGTGCCGTTTGCCACCCCTTGTTGCTTGTCGGGTGTAATCTGGCTGATCACTACCGTGCTGGTATCCGCCACAAAGGTGATCGGGTTCGTTTCCTGGGTGGTGCCGTTGACTTCTGCATTCACCGTAATGGTGCCGGTTTTTGACGACTTCAGGGACAACACCGCATTACCGCTGCTGTCGGTGGTCGATGTTTTCGTGGCAACCGCCGTATCGTCCATTTTCACCGTCCAGTTCACCGTCACGCCGGAGACCGGATGGCTGTAGCCGTCCGTGACCTGCGCCGTTACCACGCTAGTGTCGGTATTGTTCGCCACCACCCTGTCTTTCTCACTGTCAATCGCCACCACTTTTGCCGTGGACATATCAGCAGTGAACGTCAGTGATGGCGAGCTCAGAGCATTGCCGCCCTGCAATTGCGCCGTCACCACCGTGGTAATGACATCCTTACTGGACACCTGGATTTGCGCGGCGCCGGTCTCATCGGTACTGGTCTGAGAAGCCGAAAGTACCGCCTGAGCACTGTCGGCAGACCAGTTCACCACGGCATCTTTCAGAACCTTGCCGTACTGATCCGTCACGTGTGCCGTCAGGGTGATAGGCGCGCTGCCGCTCGCCAGCGCACTGTTTGCGGAGGTATCGAGCGTGGTTAACTGCGGTAAAATGACCGTCGCCTCTTCAATCAGCGTCGCGGTGGCCAGTGTTGTGGTGCCATCAATCAACGGCTGAATGGTCAGAGTGTCCGGCGTAGTACCGCTGATCAGCGTGGCCGTGTAGATGCCGCTGCCGGACTCCGTAAAGGCCCCCATCGTCGGCGCCTTGTCGGTTATCGCCCCCGCGGCTTTCGCAGCAGCGGTGACCGATGAAGTCAGCGTGGCCGTCAGACGTGAAGCCAGGCCCGTTGCGGCTTCACCCGCGCTGGTTTTGAGCGTCACGCTCACCACAGCAGTGCTTTTTCCGTCTGCTGGTACCTTAGCCGACGAAACCGTGGTCGTGGACTGCAGGGTGTTGACGTCGATCCCGTTCACCGTAACGTTTATCCGCTCCGGCGACGAGGCATTGCCCTTTTTATCCCACGCGGTGGCGCTCAGGGTGTAGCTGTTGCTGCCGCTGCCCTGCCAGACCGGCAGCGTCATGACAACCTGTTCCGGGCTGCTGCCCGCCGTGATTTTCCCGCCGTGGCTGAAGAAGCTGTCGCCCCGCCATTCAATGCGGTCGAGACCGTGCTTCGCTTTTACCTTCGCCGTCACGGCCTGTTTTGACTTCTCCGCCCCTTCCAGTTCCGGTGGCAGCGAGAGGGAAATCAGCTCCTGCTTGCGGTACTCCAGCACGATGTTGTTGTTGCGATCGACCAGATCCATCCGGCCCCCCTGCAGAGTGCGGCGCTGCGCCACCTGCGACGGATCGAGCTGAGCACTCAGCGGCACACCCGGCGTCCAGGTCAGCGCCAGGTTCACCTGGGTGTCATTCTCACCGCTCTTGCCCATCTTCTGGTTCAGACCCATCGTCACCAGCGGTACCGGCGTGTAGTTCACGCCGACCGTGACGGCATAGGGATCTTTTTGTCTGTCGTCTTCGTCATCGCCAAACAGTCCGACGCTGTCGCCAAAATACTGTTCGTAAATAATATTCGCCCCTAACTGCGGGTACGCCGGTAAATAACCGGTGGCGCGAATATCAAATCCGTTCGCCACACGCTCGTCGTAATCTTCATAGCGGGAAGAGGACATCCAGTCGCTCAGACGTAAATAACCGTTCGCGGACAACTTCAAGTAATCCCATCCCAACTCGGTGCCAAAACCGAGACGCTGATGCTCATTACCGGAAACCTGCCGATCGTAGAAAATATTGGTTCCCCACATCCAGTTATCATTAAAATGGCGATAGCCAAATCCGCCATTGACAATATTAC
Source organism: Enterobacter sp. BIDMC92 (assembly GCF_001030225.1). Taxonomy (NCBI): domain Bacteria; kingdom Pseudomonadati; phylum Pseudomonadota; class Gammaproteobacteria; order Enterobacterales; family Enterobacteriaceae; genus Enterobacter; species Enterobacter sp. BIDMC92. Next base: position 1,638,311 of record NZ_KQ087598.1, on the reverse strand, counting down.
GGTCATCGTGACGGCGGCCACCTAACTGGGTGAAAAGCAGGTTTTCTTTTCCGTTATATAACGGAAGCAGTAAATCCAGATCGGAATCATTAAGCGTGAAATGTTCATCGGTGCTGATATTCACCCGGGCGGTGCCAAACTGGCTCAGCCACTCCTGCACACTGGAGGCCGCCTTGCCGGTGGCGGCGTTGACCACCGTGCTGACGAGGGCGTCAGAGGCGTTGTCGCTGCTGAGCAGGGAGCCAGCCTGAACGGCCGTCTGCGCGATGCTGTCTGCACCTTGATCTGAATTTTTTGCCGATACTTTTTCAGGAGAAGATATTTTTTCCTGCGCGCTGGCGTTAAATACCGGAGACAAATAAAGTACTGATGAGGGAGGAAGCAGCTGTAACGCAATTTGTATGACAGCGAACAACTTCCTTGTTCCTGATTTCATAATATTACCATTTCCATTAAAAGAAGATTGCAAATTATTATTCTATTGTTCACTCAGAACGTTTTCAATACCACTCGGGAAGAGAGCTTTGCGTATAGAGAGGGCATTCCGACTGCAACCAATAAATCACATCAATATAAAAACAAATAATTTTATTTATAATACGTAAATACAGCCAGATTCATTTATGGCGTGAATAAATTGCAGCGACAATGTTGTTATCAGAAGGTCTTTATATTTACTTAATAAAAACTTTAAAACATCTTACATTAAAATAAAAACGCAACCCGGGGGTTGCGTTTAAAAAAGACATGTTGTGCGTAGCACCGCCCGGCAGGACAGACGGCTACATTATTGATAAAAATACGCTACGAAGCGCCAGCCGCATCCGGCAATGACTCCGGCGGCTGCGGGGCAAAACCGCGCAGCCCGACAACGTGTACGTGCTCACTGTTCTGGAACACCTTACGCACCAGTTTATAGGTGGTCCCTTTTTCCGGGCTGATGTTTTCCGGTGCCGCAATGATGAGCTGCATATCGAGACGTTCGCAAAGCTCAAACAGCGTGGCGATGGATCGGGCGTCGAGACGCGCCGCTTCATCCAGGAACAGCAGTCGGCATGGGGAGATGTCTTTCCCGCGCAGACGACGCGCTTCATCTTCCCAGCTCTGTACAACCATCACCAGAATCGACATCCCGGTACCGATCGCTTCACCGGTGGAGAGCGCGCCGGATTCAGCACGCAGCCAGCCGTCGGAGCCACGGTTGACCTCAACTTCCATCTCCAGGTAGTTACGGTAATCCAGCAGCTCTTCACCGATGGTTTGTGGCGTACGCTGCCCCATATCAATCTGCGGGTTCAGGCGCTGATACAGCTTAGCCAGCGCTTCAGAGAAGGTCAGACGGTTGCTGTTGAACAGGTCCTGATGCTGCTCATGCTGCTCAGACAGCACCTCCAGCAGCGTCGCGTGGGCTTCACGCACGTTGACGTTGAGGCGCACGCTGTTCACCTGACCAAACGACACGCTCTGCAGCCCCTGGTTCAGCTGGCGAATACGGTTCTGCTCGCGTTGAATGGTTTTGCGGATGATGTTCGCCACGCTGCGGGAGCTGATCGCCAGCTTCTGTTCACGGGAGGTCAGCTCTTCCGTCAGACGCCCCAGTTCGATCTCCATCTGCTCGATGGCTTCAACCGGATCGTCGGTACGGATAATGTCCTGACGAATACGCTCGCGCAGGTGCTGGTAAACCGCCACGAAGAACTGAATTTTACGTTCCGGACGTTTCGGATCCTCTGACATCCGCAGAACATCGCGCAGATGCTCGTTATCTGCCACCGCCAGACGCAGCGCACCCAGCGCCTTATCCGACATGGAACGCAGCTCATCGGCAGAGAGGTAAGCCAGTTCACGGCGGTGCAGACGACGCTCAACGTTATTGTCTTTCACCATCCGCATGACCGCGCACCAGCCCGCCTTCGCGCTGACGACCTGCTCACGCATTTCATGGTAGTCACGCTCCAGCTTGCGCAGGCGACGGGTCAGGTTATCCATTTCCGCTTCACAGAAGGTCAGCGCTTTTTCCAGCTGATTGCGTCGTGCGCGGTTATTACTGAGCTGGGCATGCAATTCGTCACGACGAATGCGCGCCCGCTCTTCTGCCCCGCTGTCAGCACGCACGCCGATGTCCTGAAGCTCTTTGTGCAGATCGTTGAGCAGCTCTTTCTTGGTATCGAAGGAGCTTTTCAGTGAAGCCAGCACCTGGTTGTACTGGTTCAGCTGAGCGGAGTGGCTGCGCATCGCTTCACGGGCGCGGGTACGTTCCGCTTCAGCCTGCTCAAGACGCTGACGTAATTTTTCGTTCAGATCGCTGTTACCGCTCAGCATTTCGGCCGAGTCGGAGTAGCCGAAGTGGGCACGACGCTGCACCACTTCCGTCAGGGCAAACGCCTGCTGGCGCGCTTCGCGCTGCACCTGCTGCGACCAGGCATAATCTTCTTTTAACTGCTCGAACTGTTCCGGGTCGCTCTGCAGCACAGACACGACGGGCTCCAGCTTCGCCAGCTGGTTGCCGTGCTGCTGCACAAAGCGGGCGGCTTCCTGCGCTTCATCCAGACGTTCCTGGATCTCATCCACACGGTCAGCCAGCGTGTCATCGGCCAGCAGATTCAGGCGCGGCAGGATACGGTTAAGGGCCGCAACGCCCTCTTTCGCCTGCTCGAACTGGACGCGGCTCTGCTGGTTATCATTTTCGTGCGCGGCAATCGCACGCTCCAGCTCACCACGGCGGGTGTTGAGCTTGCGAATTTCCGCTTCCGGGTCAGCTTCAAAGGCCACAGCCAGATGGCTGCCGATAAAGCGGCTGAACGCCTGGTGCAGGCGCTGGGTTTTCTGGACGTCAAACGACAGGGTCGCAAAACGTTCAGACAACGTTTCACGTTCGGCGTGAAGGCTTTCAATGCGGCTTTCACGCGCGGCGCGACCGAACAGCGGCAGTTCCGGGAAGCGGGAATAACGCCACTGGCGATCGGCGATTTTCACCACCACCGCTTTTTCCAGCTCATCGACGCTGAATACGCTGTCATCAAATGACTGCGGATCCCCTTCAATCAGGTAGAGATCTTCCGGGCAATCTTCCAGACCGGCAAGCTGCTCAGAAATTAGCGACAGATCCGGGACCACAATCGCGTTACGCGACGGGCCATACAGCGCCGAGAAGTACGGCGCATCATCCAGACCGACATCGTCATAAATTTCGGACAGCAGCACGCCGCCAAAACGCTCCGCCAGGGCATTGAGACGCGGGTCTTCCGCACCGCCCGGCTGGCTTAAGCGCTCAATTTCTTCGTCGACGTCACGCTTGCGCGCACCCACTTCATCACGCTCAACAATCGCCTCGCGCTCGCGCTCCAGCAACTGCTGCAGGTATTCAGTGACTTCCTGGCTGGATTCGAACTGCTCGCCACACTGCTCACTCAACTGGTTAAGGCTGCTCTGGGCCGCCAGCCAGACCGGCGCACGCTGCAGCAGCGCCTGAGAGCGGGACTGAAGCTGCTCCAGCTCCTGGCGCAGGGTCATGCGCTGTTCGCTGGCGCTGGATACGGAATCGGAAAGCGCGGCAATACGGGCTTCCAGCTCCTGATGCAGGGCTTCAAGCTCGTCGAAATCGTAATTTTTCCCCTGGCGCTTGCAGAACTCCGCCAGCAGACGCTCGGCTTCCTGCTGCTCACGCAGGCGCTGCTCCAGTTCGTTCAGGCGCATACGCAGCGGCTGAACCTGCTCGGCAAGATGGCGCTGGTTCACCCCATCGCGCAGCAACTCGCGGGCAACGTCCCACGCTTCGTTACGGGCCAGCGGGCCGTTAATCGCCACCACCAGCTGATAAGCCTGCTCAAACTGGCTGTGCGCCGTTTGCGCGACGCTCATTTTCTGTTCGAGAGAGAGCAGTTTTTCCGTTGCTTCCTGCTCTTTTGCCTGGAAGGTTTCCAGCCATTCGTCGGCGCTGTCCGGCGTTAAGTCGGGCAGATGGCACAGCTCTTTTGCGCGCTGTAACGCCTGCAGGGCCTGGGTGTACTGAATCGCACGCGTCTGCTGCACGTCCAGCGCCTGCTGGTAATCGGCAAGCTGGCTTTTCAGCTCATCCACTTCCAGCTCGGCGGCTTCGGCACGGGCTTCGTTCTCTTCCTGCATCTCGGCGGCTTCGGCCACCACTTCATTTTGCTCTTCGAGACGAATTTGCAGTTCATCGAGATCCGCTTCATAGCGCTCGATTTTTTCCTGCTGACGCAGTGCGGTTTGCACCAGGTTCAAGTGATCGCTGGCAGCCTGGTAATCGGCTTCCAGATCGCCCTCAGCACCGTTGTGTTCGCCCAGTTCACGCGCCATTTCAACGTGCTTATACTGCTCGGCCACCAGCTGTTTACGGGAGGTAAACAGCTCGCGACGATACTCTAATGCCTGATCGAGATGCACGCGGCGCTCGTTGGCGTGACGCATATAGTCCGCCGCCACGTAGTTGGTGGCCTCGCTGATCAGGTGTTTAAACAGATCGCGGTCAGACTGGGTAACGCGAATGGCTTCCAGCGTCATGCGGTTTTCACGCAGCGCCGCTTCCATATCCTGGAACGCCTTCCGTACCCCGCTGTTTTCCGGCAACAGGTAGTCGCGCAGGGAGCGGGTAATGGCGCTGGAGATCCCGCCGTACAGGGACGCTTCGATCAGACGGTAGTATTTGCTACGGTCAGATGCCGTGCGCAGACGACGCGCCACCACGCCCAGATCGAACATCAGGGAGTGGTAGTCGGTAATCGAGTTGAACTGCTTGAACTGCACGCCTTCGATAGTCTCAAGCTTATCTTTCAGCTCCTGCAGCGTCAGTACGCGCGCCTGGCGCTCGTTCAGGGTTTCCGTCAGCAGCGCCGTCGGCTGCATTGAGGTTGGCAGTCCCTGAATGGCGAACGGTTTAATATCGACTTTACGGTCGCGTCCGGCCACCTGTTGCAGTCGCACGCCCACCACCACACGCTGATGACGGGAGTTAATGACGTCCAGCACCGAATAGCAGACACCGGCCTTCAGCTTACCGTGGAGGCCTTTATCGCGGGAGCCACTTGTCGCCCCCGCTTCGGTGGTGTTACGGAAGTGGAGCAGCGTCAGGTCAGGGATCAACGCCGTGACAAACGCCGCCATGGTGGTGGATTTCCCTGCGCCGTTACCGCCGGAGAGGGTTGTCACCAGCTCGTCCAGATCGAACGTTCGGGCAAAGAAGCCGTTCCAGTTAATCAGCGTCAGTGAGCGAAATTTACCGCGTTCAATCATTACTCTTCCTCCCCGCTATCCGGCAGATTCTCTTCATGCTCATCATTGAGCTGCAAATGGTTTTCCACCGGCATCGCTTCACCGTCGCGGATCATGCGAAGCTGCGCTTCACGCGCGTCGTCACCCGCACGCACGTCGGCGCCGAAGCGGAAGACAGATTCCGTAATGCGGAATTTGCTGCTGTCGTGGCCCATAAACCAGACCATCCCCAGACGGCGCAGACGGTTCAGGGAGGAGCGGACTTTTTCCTGTAATTTCTGACGATCGAGATCCGACCCTGTTGAACGGTTATTGACCAGCTTAAGCAGCTTGCTCTCATCTGCCAGCGTTAATAGCTCATCGTAAAGCTCCTGCTGGGTGAAGATACCTTCATTGGCCAGACGTTCAGGGCTGAGATAGAGGTAGCACAGAATTTTGCCGACCATCATATCCAGCTCGGAGAGTACGGAACGCGGAATCAGCGTCGTGGAGCGTGGGCGCAGGTAGAAAAACCCTTCCGGCGCGCGAATGAGCTCCACGTTGTAGCGTGCGTAAAACTCTTCCAGGTACTCCTGGAAGTCCATCAAAAAGGCGTGATTATCCAGCTCGTCGAGGCCAATGTGACGACCGGCACGCAGCTGGCTGTCCAGCGCCGGAAATAACGGATTCGCCAGCGCCTGTGCCAGCTTAACTGGCATCACTTGTTCAATATTTGTCAATGACATGCGCCTGTACCTTGGCTCCGTAATCGTTAATTGGCTGCCACTTCGGCGGCAGTCCGGTGAAATCTGCTTGCGCGATGCCCAGGCGTACCGCCTGGTCTACCACAATGCGGGCAATGTCGAAGTGGCGCGCGCGAGGATATTGCGCCAGATAGTCGCGCACCACGAGGCCAAGATCCAGCGGCACTTGTCTGGTTTTGTAGACAGCGAGCTGTTCTTCGATCATGGCCGCAAGTTGCTCGCGAATTTCGTTAAATTCTTCATATTCCAGATCCGGTGGCAGTTCACCGGTCACCTCTTCATCGCGCAGCGCCATCTCTTCGTCGCGCATATCCAGCAGACGATCGGCGTTGGCGTAGGTCAGCGCCCATGGCGCATCGAAATAGGTCTGTACCGACTGGCGCAGACGCTGAGCAAAGACGCGGTTTTTATCCATATCGATCGCGGTACGGATAAATTTATGCACGTGGCGATCGTAGCCGATCCACAGGTCGATCGACTGCTGGCCCCAGCTGATAATGCGATCGAGCTTGCTCTGCAAATCAAAGACCAGACGGTCGATAAAATGCAGATCGTCATGCGCCAGAGTCGCATCCTGAATGCGCAGCAGGTTCGCCTGCAGCTTATCCCCCGCCGCCTCCAGTGTATCCTGCAATTCGCGCAGCGTGCCGGAGGTTTCTGAGAGCAGCAGTTCGCAGCTGGAGATGGCCGCACGCCAGTCTTTATTCAGCAGTTGCGCGATATCGTCTTTCACCTGCTGCTGCTGTTCGTCCATCAGACGCTGGGTCAGATCGATACTGTCGAAAATTTCCGCCACCGAGTATTTCAGCGGGGCGTAGACGTTACGGTGCCAGTGGAACTCATCACCGTTTTCATCCGCAGCATCAGCGGCACGCTTAAGCTCACCCGCCACAATCGAAAGCTGCATTGAGAGACGCAGCGTGGAAAATTCCCGCTGGCGGATGTAGTAATCGGTAATGCCGATGCCCAGTGGCGTCAGGCGATAGATGGCGTTTCCTTCCGCCTGCTCGCTGGTAAAGCGGTTCAGCAGACGTTGACGCACCATATCGTTGATTGCGTTGTTGGCACGCACGCTAATGGTTTCGCTGGTTTGCTCAAACGCATCACTGACATGGCGGAACGCGTCCACCAGTTCACCCTCGCTCATTTCCCCGTCCAGCCGTTCGCCGTTCAGCGTGGCCACCGCCAGCAGGAAAGAGAGTCTGTCTACCGGCAGCGAGATGGAGAAATCGTTTTTCCTGGCCCAGGCAACCAGTTCGGGGACTGTCTGGGAAAATTCACTCATAGGTTATCCTTGCATCTGCGGCTTGTGCGCGGTGACGTGAATATAGCGGCCAAGGCTGACAAAAGGCTCCTGACGGCAATACCGCGTTTCTAATTCTGTTAAGGTGTCAAAACAGTCACGCTGTTTGTGTTTTTCACGCAGATAATCATGAAACACCCTGACGCCCGTCTTCCCGGTTATCTTCCAGCCGATCGCTTCCAGCCAGCCATAAACCTGCTGCGGATCGCGCGGATAGTCCGGGGAAAGCGTGCGCTTTTTCTTTTTAGGCATCCCGACCTGAACATAGTCGAAGTTACCCGCAACCATGTTGTGCATCAGGAAGCCGTTAGCATTGTAGAACATCAGCGACAGCGTGCCGCCCGGGCGCAACATCGACCACAAGGTTTGTAACACGCTTTGCGGATCGGCCACCCACTCCAGCACCGCATGAAACAATATCAGATCAACCTGGGTTTCCAAATGCTGTGCAATGTCCTGAGCGGCGCATTGTATAAAATGCATGTTGTCGCTCACACCTTTCTCTTCCGCTGCACGCGTCGCACGGGCGACCATTTCAGCAGAAAGATCGCAAAGCGTGACGTGATGACCGCGTTCCGCCATTTTTATGGCCGTCTGTCCTTCACCGCCTCCGGCGTCCAGCACGCGCAACGTTTGACCCCCGAAGGTGGCCAGAATCGTGTCCAGATCCTGCCAGAGGATCGTCTGCCGGAGCTGCCCTTTAGTGGTGCCATAAATGTTGCGCGAAAACTTTTCCGCGATGTCATCAAAATTGCGATCCCGCATTGGGAGAGTTCCACTCGCTAACTGCAAAACCGCTATTTTGTCACACCCGCGCGGAGAATGAACCTCTCTGGTGTAATATCACGGGTATTCACCTGCTATATGGTTAAAAAAGGAACCAAAAAGGATGCTTTTTACCCTGAAGAAATATGTGGGAGGGATGATGCTTCCCCTTCCGCTCCTGCTGCTCATCATCGCGCTGGGGTTGGCGCTGGTGTGGTTCAGTCGCTTTCAGAAAAGTGGCAAAACGCTTATTACGTTCGGCTGGCTGGTCTTGCTGCTGCTGAGCCTGCAACCGGTCGCGGATGGCCTGTTACGTCCCATCGAAAACAGGTACCCAACATGGCAGGGTAATCAGAAAGTGGCCTACATCGTGGTGCTGGGTGGCGGATATACCTGGGACCCGGACTGGGCCCCCAGCTCAAACCTGATCAACAACAGCCTGCCACGGCTCAACGAAGGCATTCGCCTGTGGCTGGCGAATCCGGGATCAAAAATGATCTTCACCGGTGCAGCGGCTAAAACCAACCCGGTGAGTACGGCTGAAGCGGGGGCCAGGGTGGCGGAATCGCTCGGCGTGCCGCGGTCATCGATCATTACCCTGGACCGCCCAAAAGATACCGAAGAAGAGGCCGCTGCGGTGAAGCAGGCGATTGGTGATGTCCCGTTCTTACTGGTGACCTCCGCCTCGCACTTGCCAAGAGCGATGATCTTCTTTGAAAAGCAGGGCCTGCACCCGCTCCCGGCACCGGCAAACCAGATGGCCATAGACGCGCCGCTTAACCCCTGGGAACGGGCGATCCCGTCCCCGACCTGGCTGATGCACAGCGATCGCGTGGGTTATGAAACGCTTGGACGCCTCTGGCAGTGGCTGAAGGGGTCCTCAGGCAAGCCAGGGCAGGAGTGATTTTGTCGCCAGATCGAAGTTGGCGCGATTGAAACGACCGGTATTCACCAGTTGTGCCACCTCGTCCCACAGCAGGTAGAGCCAGCGCCGCCAGAGAAACGCTTCGGCAACGGGCGCACGTTGAAGGTAGTGCCAAAGCAGACCTTCCGCCGCCCCGCTGTCGCTGAGCCTGAATAACTCATATTCGCGCGGCGCCCAGAGCATGACTCCCGGCCCCAGCATGGCCAGAAGCTGATCGCTGCGGGAGTCCTTGAGCATGCTGCGCAGGGTGAAATTACCGTGGATCAGCACGCAGTTGTCATTAAAACCTTCAAACAGCGCCGGTAAGCACTCGCGGGTGCGGAACAGAATACGTTTGTCCTGCATGGTTAAACCGGTGTTATTGAACTGGTTAAGCGTCCCCCACAGCACTTCGACCCGCTGGCGATACCATAGCGGCCACAGGTTTTCCTGGGTACTGTCGACCGGGCCAACGAGTCCACGGCTATCCTGACGATGCCAGGCCAGCAGCGCCTCGACAATCTGGTCCTTGAGCTGTTCCCAGCGCTCCGGCGTACGTGCCGGGGCTTCAACAGACACCCCGCGCAGCCGCTCAATCAGCAGCACATCCGGGCCGGGGTGCTCCTCATGCGTCATCACGCCATAAACCGTCGGCATACGGACGGTTCCCTGCCGTGCGAGCATTGAAATTTTCCAGGCGAGCTGGCGGGCAACCCCCGGCGAGGTAAAGCTCCTGGCCATCAGCGGCATTGGGTTTCCCTGACTGTCGTACAACGACCAGAGCGCGGTATCAGCCTTTTCACTCACACATTCAACCCGGCTTAATTTCTCGCCAAGCAGGTGACTCAGTTCGGCACGCAGCTGTTCCATATGAGATTACCCCCATTAAGACTACTGCTTTTATAATGAGCGCGTTGAAAGCAGATGTCACCCTGCAGAGATCAATTATGGAAAAGACAGGAAAAAATAAACCGGAGAGTGCATCCCTCCATGAGGGATGCAGGCAGGATTAATGCAGTTCGGCGCGAACGCGCTCAAGATCTTCAGGAGTGTCAACGCCCGTGCCAGGGACCTCCTCGGCAACAGCAACGTGGATTTTTTCGCCATACCAGAGCACGCGCAGCTGCTCCAGCATTTCGATATGTTCCAGTGGGCTCGGCGCCCAGCTCACATACCGACGAATAAAGCCAGCGCGATAGCCGTAGATGCCAATGTGACGCAGGAAGGTATCACCAATAGTCTCTTTTGAAACCGCAAAGCGATCGCGATCCCACGGAATGGTGGCGCGGGAGAAATAGAGCGCATAACCCTCAGCATCCGTCACCACCTTTACCGCATTCGGATTGAACGCTTCTTCTGCATGATGAATGGGCACCGCCAGCGTGGCCATTCCGACCTGACGCTGCGCCAGGTTTTCTGCCACCTGACGAATAATGACCGCCGGGATCATCGGCTCGTCACCCTGCACGTTCACGATGACCGTATCATCGCTGAAACCGCATTTCTCAACCACTTCCGCCAGACGCTCGGTGCCAGACTGGTGATCGGCGCGGGTCATACATACTTCCCCACCAGCAGCCTCAACCGCACGCGCCACATCGGGATGGTCGGTCGCCACGATAATGCGCTCAGCACCCGACTCACGGGCACGTTCAAGGACGTGCACGATCATCGGCTTGCCATTGATATCCACCAGCGGTTTACCCGGCAGACGGGTTGAGGCGTAACGCGCAGGAATAATGACAACAAAACTCATGGTTTGCTCTCTTCTGCCACCAGGGAACGGGCTTCGTTTTCCAGCAATACCGGAATACCGTCACGCAGCGGGAAAGCCAGACTGTCCAGCTTGCAAATCAGCTCTTGTTTGTCCTGGCTGTAGTAGAGTTTGCCGTTGCATACCGGGCAGGCAATAATTTCAAGTAAACGGTGATCCATAGTTCCTCCGTATGGGTAATCGCTAAAGCTTAACACATTCCTTTTTCAGGGAGTGCCTGTTTCCCAGCCACTTCGACAGGATGTAAACAATCCATCAGGTACCCGACCCAGCGTCACGTCGTGAGCCCCCTGCCAGCGCGCGAATTCGCTTATGGCGAGCGTTAACCCTTTTTCCAGAGCCGCCGTCACCCTGACGCCCTCTTCCAGGTAAAGCGCTATGATTTCAAGCGTACCGGTCTTGCGGTGCATTTTGGCATCCATACGCCCGACCAGTTGCCCCTTATGCAGCAGAGGTAAGACGAAGTAGCCATACTGGCGCTTGGGTGCCGGGGTGTAACACTCCAGCCGGTAGCTGAAACCGAACAGCTGCTCGGCGCGTTTTCTGTCCCAGACCACCGGATCGAAAGGCGACAGCACCGTGCTGTGGGTTGCCTGAAGTTTCCCTTCCAGCGCCTGAGGCAATAGCGGGAAGAGCTCCTTATGCAGCCACATTTCGCCCAGTGTTTCTACCATGACGGGGATTATGCGCTGTTCTTGTTGCCACATTTCCAGCAGCGGTTTTAGCGCGGGCTGGCGCAGACGGTAATAATCTGCCAGCCATTGTGAACGGAAAATACCCAGGCTGCGGGCGCTGTTTTCCAGCATGATGGCCTCAGCGGCCTCACGGGAAAGCAGGTCGCGCTCGTCGTCCCAGTGCGGCATCACGCGATGCGTGAGGTCGTAAACACGCTGAAAATTACGCCGTTCAATCACCATGACTTTGCCTGAGGTAAACAGGCCTTCCAGATGACGTTTGTGTGGCTTCCACTCCCACCAGCCGCTCGTGCCTTTCCGGGGATGTTCAAAATCGGCGGAACGTACCGGACCGTTCTCCTGAATATGTGCGATAAGCTGCTCGATTTCAGCCGCATGTTCCAGCATCCACGCCTGGCGGTATTTCCAGCCCATCTTCTCCGGCGCAAGCATACGGTGACGAACCAGGGCAAAGTCGCTACGGGGCAGGAAGCAGGCTTCGTGCGCCCAATACTCCATCAACTCCCCCTTGCTGAGCGACTCATCCAGCCACTGTGAAGGATAACTCCCCAGCCGGCTAAACAGCACCAGATAAGGGCTGCGGGCCACGATGTTAATGGTGTCAATTTGAAGTAGCGACATGCGCTGGACGGTAGAGAGAATATCGGCAGGCTGTGCACGGCGACGGGGCTTTTTAAGCAGCCCCTGTGCAGCAAGGTGTAAATGACGTGCGGCTGAAAGCGAGAGTTGCGGTAAAGACATGCGTTTTCCTGTCAGTCAAAGCGCCACCAGAACCGCGTAAGCGTTTATTTTACCAACGCCATCAGTTCCTGGAGCAAGTGTTCCGGCTGCTCGCCGCTGAGTTCAGCGTCAACCGGCAGATACCACCAGTTATCTTTCGCAAAGAGACGGCATTTCACCGCATCTTTTTCAGTCATGATCAATGTCTGACCGGGCGTCGTCAGTGCGTCAACCTGTTCCACCGACAGCGCCTGATGATCGGCCAGCGGAACGCGTTTTTCAAGCCGGGCACCGCCCTGTTCCAGCGTCGAGAAGAAGCGGGGAGGATGACCAATACCCGCCATGGCGACCAGCGCAGGTAAATGAGAAACCGGACGACGTTCGCCCGTCACAAGATTGACGGCCATGCCAGGCTGGAGGTGCATAGGGATTTCGCCCGTTTTTGCCTCACCGCCATTCACAATCACCGCATCCACGGACTTCAGGCGTGAAGCCCGTTCTCGCATGGGGCCGGCGGGCAGCCACCAACCGTTACCAAAACGACGAACCCCATCAATGACCACAATCTCTTTATCACGCGCCAGCGCGTAGTGTTGCAGGCCATCATCCGTGATGATTATCTGTACTGCATGTTCGGCAAGCAGGGCCCGGACGGCATCGCTGCGCACCGGCGAGACCGCGACAGGGGCGCCAGTACGCTGGTAAATCAATACTGGCTCATCACCCGCCTCGGCGGTCGTGGTTTCCGCCGTCAGCAACAGAGGGTATTTCGCCGCTTTACCGCCATACCCTCGCGACACCACGCCGGGACGGATACCGCGCTGTTGCAGTTGCTCAACCAGCCAGATGACCACCGGGGTTTTACCGTTGCCACCCGCCGTAAGATTACCCACCACCACAACCGGTACCGGCGCGCGCCATGCCTGCTTCAGCCCCAGACGGTAAAGCAGGCGAATAGCACCGCTCACCAGGCCGTACAGCCAGGAGAGCGGCAGAAGCAGCAGCCACAGCGGGGATTCACCGGACCAGATGCGTGCAATCATTCGCCGAACTGCATCTTATGAAGCTGGGCATAAACGCCGCGGTGTTCCAGCAGATCGGCATGGCTGCCGCGTTCAACAATGACCCCATCCTCAACCACGACGATTTCATCAGCCTGCTCGATAGTCGACAGACGGTGCGCAATCACCAGCGAGGTACGGTTCTTTTGCAGCTCATCCAGCGCCGACTGAATCGCACGTTCTGATTCCGTATCCAGCGCAGAGGTCGCTTCGTCCAGGATCAGGATCGGGCTGTCACGCAGCAGCGCGCGGGCAATGGCGATACGCTGACGCTGACCACCGGAGAGCAGTACGCCGTTCTCGCCGATGATGGTATCGAGACCGTTATCCATCTTGTTGATAAAGTCCATTGCATAGGCCATACGCGCGGCATTCTCAATCTGCTCACGGCTGTACTCTTCAGTGCGCGCATAAGCGATGTTGTTTGCCACCGTATCGTTGAACAGGTGCACGTTCTGGGAGACCAGCGCCACCTGGTTACGCAGCGACTGCAGGGTATACTCGCGCAGATCGTGGCCGTCTAACAGAATTTCACCTTCGTCAATGTCGTAGAACCGGGTGATCAGGCTGGCAATGGTCGATTTACCGGAGCCGGAACGGCCTACCAGCGCAACGGTTTTTCCTGCCGGAATGGTCAGGTTGATATTGCGCAGAGCCGGTGTTTCGCGGCCAGGATAGGTGAAGGTCACATTACGGAACTCAACGTCACCGTTCGCGCGCTCAATGACGCGCTTGCCTTCATCTTTCTCCTGTTCGGAATCGAGAATGCTGAACAGGGTCTGACAGGCCGCCATCCCGCGCTGGAACTGGGCGTTGACGTTTGTCAGGGATTTCAGCGGACGCATCAGGGCGATCATGGAGGAGAAGACCACGGTGATGGTACCTGCCGTCAGCGTCTCCATCACGCTTGGGAAGCTTGCCGCGTACAGAACGAACGCCAGCGCCAGTGAGGCAATCAGCTGAATAATCGGGTCAGAGATGGAAGAGGCCGACACCATTTTCATTCCCTGCAGACGCATTTTGTTGCTGACTTTATCAAAGCGTTTTGTTTCGACGTCCTGACCACCAAAAATCAGAACTTCTTTATGCCCTTTCAGCATCTGCTCTGCGCTGGTGGTCACCTGTCCCATCGTATTCTGCATATTCTTGCTGATATTACGGAAGCGCTTCGACACGACGCGAATAGCCACGGACACGACCGGAGCCAGTACGATAAGGATCAGCGACAGCTGCCAGCTGTAGTAGAACATCATCACGAACAGGCCGATAATCGACGCACCCTCGCGCACAACGGTAATCAGCGCGCTGGAAGAGGAAGAGGCAACCTGCTCGGAGTCGTAGGTAATACGTGACAGCAACGTTCCGGTCGACTGTTTATCGAAGAACGCAACCGGCATGCCCATCATATGACTGAACAGTCGACGGCGCATGGTCATCACCACTTTTCCTGATACCCAGGAAATACAGTAGCTGGAGATATAGCTGGTGATACCGCGTAAGATCATCAGTCCGATCACCACCAGAGGCATCCATAGCAGCACTGAGCGATCCGTTTTACCAAAACCGTCGTCCAGTAACGGTTTAAGAAGCGATAGCATAAAAGTATCGCTGGCTGCGTTGAGGATTAACGCTACACCCGCCACGATCAAGCCTGCTTTAAAAGGAGCAATCATCGGCCAGAGTCGGCGGAACGTTTGCCACGTGGAGAGATCTTTGTCGTTATGCATTCAAAAAACCAGCATTGTTGAAATAGCCGCATATTCTACCCGTTATCTACGGGCGCGCCAAACCACTGATGATACCAGCGGGGTAAAATTTGTTCTCGCAAGCGTCGGATTTGCCAGTGATGTTGCGAGAATGTCACCGATATTTGTCCAGAATGAGGCGTATCGTGCCAGATATACCCCTCTTTTCGATAACGCCGCACGACTTTAGCCGACGGGAAATGCCATGCGTTGTAGCGGGCCGCCGAATCCAGTGCAATCTGCCCTTCCGCCCGCTGTACCAGTGGCAACGATGAAGACGTATTGCTGCCATGATGGGGGACTTGTATGAGCGTGGTCCTCAGATGACGCCAGTAATGGCTAAGCATAGCCTGTTCCGCAGGCGCTTCAATATCCCCAGTCAGCAGAACACTCTGCTCACCGTCATCAACTTTTACCACACAGGAAGCGTTATTCCCCTGGGAGGGATAATTCTCTGGTGGCCAGTGAACGGTGATGGTAAGTCCCTGCCATTGCCAGCGTTGTCCCCGGAAACAAGGGCGATGACCTGCCTGACGTAAGGGGCTTCTTATCCACATTTCAGGCCAGGCTTTTTTCAGCGATGCCAGGCCCCCTGCATGGTCGAGGTGATCATGACTGAGAATGACGCCTTCCGGCCGCAGGTGATGCCAGCGAAGCCACGGAATAATTACCCGCTGCGCGCTGTCTCCGCCCGGCCAGGCGAGCCCGGTATCATACAGAATGGCTTTTCCCTGCCGTTCAATGACCATAGCCAGCCCCTGCCCTACATCCAGCATATGTAGCGTCCAGCTATCGCTTTTTGTTGTTTGCCACAGGGGATATGTCAACAGGACGCTTCCTGCCAGACAAACGGCAGGAACGATTTTCCAGGCACGAAAACGCCAGCCCGCGATGGCAAGCCAGGGCAGCAATGACAGGTACTGCCAGCGTTGGTCCACATTTTGCCAGCCATCAGGCAGGCGCATCAGTAGCCAGAAGAGTCCCGCAAGCGACTTATCGGCCGCAAACCAGACGGCACTTTCTACCGCCGCCAGCGGCAGCAGATGGAGCAACATACCGAGCAGGATCAGCGGCACGGAGATAAATGTCACCAGGGGAACGGCAAAGAGATTGGCAATGAGAGACGAGAGGCTGAACCCATGGAAAATCAGCACCTGCAACGGCATAAGCAGCAGCAACATTCCGACCTGTAGATATACGAGGTTCAGGAGTGGTCGTATCCGACGAACCCGGTGCCAGTGAGGAAGCGGCAACCACTGAAACCAGAAAATCAACGCAGCGACGGCAAACCCTGACAGAGCCAGACTTTGCGACAGTACGGCTAACGGATCGCTTAGCAGGATCGCCGCAATACAGCAAAACCATACCTGCCAGGGAGACCATTGACGGGCCGTAATACGTAACGTCGCGAGTACAGCAAGGGCGATAACCGTTCGCATTGCCGGTGGTTGTAAACCGGTAAGCCAGGCGTAAAAAGCGGCAAAGGCCAACCCGGCCAGGAGAGGAATTTGCCAGTGGATCCGATAGGCGGGTAATAAAAACTGGAAACCGCGAGCCAGTAACCAGACGATGGATGCTGCCAGTGCGATATGCAGACCTGAAATCGCCATGAGATGCAGCGTGCCGGTTTCTCGCATCAGATCTTTTATTTCCCGCGGGACATCCAGACGCTCCCCCATCCCCAACCCGAGGATAACCGCTCCCCATTGATAAGCAGAAAGCCGGTTTCGCAGTGACATCAGGTATTGCGCGCGCAGGCTGCAGCGTCCATCGACGCGTTCCGCATGGGTGAACCGCCCGCTCAGCGTTTGATGTTGAGCAAGAGCGCTTCGCTGGGCATCATAGCCTCCGTCGTTCAGTTCGCCGTGAACTGGCCTGAGTCTGAGCGTCATGGCCCAGCGCTGACCGGCACATACGTTCTGTGGCAGATCGTTGCCATACAGGGTTACGCCTGTGAACGCCCACCAGCGTTGACCATCCACGCTGAGAATGTTTCCCTGGAGCAGGGTTCTGCCATCGGTCGCGGTGATCTCGACCTCAGCCCGCACCGCGCCCGCGGTTAAATGCGCCATAGGCCAGACGCTCTCCTGTGCGGCCAGGATCCCCCATACACAAAATAACACCCCCATCCCCACATACTTCAGTTGTACGTTTCGCCGTGCAGCCAGCACGACACCACCCACAATCATTATCCAGACGAGATGACGTGATGGCAGCTCAGGTAACCAGAGCAAAGGGGTTATTGCCAGAATGGCGCAGATGCTCAGCGCGGGTATGCCCATTGCTACCTCCCTGTTTCAGGATGGCAGTATGTAAGCAGGCAGAGCGTGTTGTCAGGTGGAAAGACCAGGTTTTACAGCACGTGCCGTACTGTTTTTATCCGTTTGCAGAAACGGAAATGAAAAATGCGGGAGCTCTTCAGAACGAAAACGTTAAGCACAAAAAAAGCACCCGCAGGTGCTTTCTTTCGAACCCAGTTTACCCCAAGAGATAAACTCAGTTGCCATAAATATTGGCGCGATCGCGCAGTTCTTTACCTGGCTTAAAGTGCGGAACGTACTTACCTTCCAGTTCGACTTTATCGCCCGTTTTCGGGTTACGCCCGGTACGTGGAGCACGATAGTGCAGAGAAAAACTACCGAAACCGCGGATTTCAATGCGCTCGCCCTGGGCAAGAGTGGAGGCCATATGCTCCAGCATCTCTTTTACGGCATCTTCCACTGCCTTGGCAGGGATATGCGGTTGCTGACTGGCAAGTCTTTCAATCAATTCTGACTTGGTCATGATTCCTCCGGTTCCTTTCAAACCAATTAGCTGAACAGCTCATTAAACAAGGGCGGCCGTAGCCGCCCTTTGTTATTGATTACAGGACGGATCCTGCAATCTGTCAAGTTTGCTCCTCATCCTTCGCGCTGTAAATGCGTTACAGCTCAAATGATGCTGAGAACCTGATATTACTCGCCTTTAGCTGCTTTGAAAGCTTCAGCCATTGCGTTGTTAGAGAAGTTTGCATCTTCCTGTTTGTTAACAGTTGCGATTGCATCTTTCTCATCAGCTTCGTCTTTAGCACGAACAGACAGGCTGATTGCACGGTTCTTACGGTCAACACCGGTGAACTTAGCTTCAACGTCGTCGCCTACGTTCAGAACCAGAGTGGCATCTTCAACGCGGTCACGGGAAGCTTCAGAAGCGCGCAGGTAACCTTCAACGCCGTCAGCCAGTTCTACGGTTGCGCCTTTAGCGTCAACTGCAGTTACTTTACCGTTTACGATTGCGCCTTTCTTGTTCAGTGCAACCCAGTTGTTGAACGGATCTTCCGCGAGCTGTTTAACGCCCAGGGAGATACGCTCACGCTCTGCGTCAACCTGCAGAACAACTGCAGCGATTTCGTCGCCTTTTTTGTATTCACGAACTGCTTCTTCGCCTGCAACGTTCCAGGAGATGTCAGACAGGTGAACCAGGCCATCGATGCCGCCGTCCAGGCCGATGAAGATACCGAAGTCAGTGATAGACTTGATTTTACCTTCAACACGGTCACCCTTGTTGTGGGTTTCCGCGAACTGCTGCCATGGGTTGTTTTTGCACTGCTTCAGGCCCAGGGAGATACGACGACGTTCTTCGTCGATATCCAGAACCATCACTTCCACTACATCACCAACGTTAACAACTTTGGATGGGTGGATGTTTTTGTTGGTCCAGTCCATTTCGGAAACGTGTACCAGACCTTCAACGCCTTCTTCGATTTCAACGAAGCAGCCGTAGTCAGTCAGGTTGGTCACGCGACCAGTCAGTTTGGTACCTTCTGGGTAACGCTTAGCGATAGCTACCCATGGATCTTCGCCCAGCTGTTTCAGGCCGAGGGATACACGAGTACGCTCGCGGTCGAACTTCAGCACTTTAACAGTGATTTCGTCGCCCACGTTCACGATTTCGCTTGGGTGCTTAACGCGTTTCCACGCCATGTCGGTGATGTGCAGCAGGCCATCAACGCCGCCCAGGTCAACGAATGCGCCGTAGTCAGTGAGGTTC
This sequence comes from Enterobacter sp. BIDMC92, assembly GCF_001030225.1. Classification (NCBI taxonomy): domain Bacteria; kingdom Pseudomonadati; phylum Pseudomonadota; class Gammaproteobacteria; order Enterobacterales; family Enterobacteriaceae; genus Enterobacter; species Enterobacter sp. BIDMC92. The sequence goes on along the minus strand of NZ_KQ087598.1, from coordinate 1,619,340 downwards.
TTAACGATACCTTTGACTTCCATGCCTTCCTGCAGGTTTTCCAGCAGCTGATCGCGTTCTGCGCTGTTTTCGGATTCGATAACGGCACGACGGGAAACAACAACGTTGTTACGCTTCTGGTCCAGCTTGATTACTTTGAACTCAAGCTCTTTGCCTTCGAGGTGCAGGGTGTCACGGACTGGACGAACGTCTACCAGAGAACCTGGCAGGAACGCACGAATACCATTCAGCTCAACAGTGAAGCCACCTTTAACTTTGCCGTTGATAACACCGACCACAGTTTCAGCTTCTTCGTAAGCTTTCTCCAGCGTGATCCATGCTTCGTGACGTTTAGCTTTCTCACGAGACAGCAGGGTTTCGCCGAAGCCGTCTTCTACTGCGTCCAGAGCAACGTCAACTTCGTCACCCACCTGGATTTCCAGCTCGCCCTGGGCGTTTTTGAACTGCTCTGCCGGAATGGCGGACTCAGATTTCAGACCGGCGTCAACCAGTACTACGTCTTTGTCGATAGCAACAACAACACCGCGAACGATGGAACCCGGACGGGTTTCGATTTCTTTTAAGGATTCTTCAAACAGTTGAGCAAAAGATTCAGTCATGTTTAATCTTCAGGTTAATATTAACGTCCACCTGGCTCCGTGCCGGATGGGGTTGTTTCACATACCCGCCGTCAATCCATTGCAGCGGGGGTACTGCTAAATCGGTCGCGATTACGCGAGTGCCAGTTTTTGGCGCGCATATTGTAGCGCTTTTTCAATCACTTGCTCAATAGTTAAACTGGTGGAATCCAGAACTAATGCATCTTCTGCAGGAACAAGTGGGGCGACGGCGCGGTTACGATCGCGGTCATCGCGCTCTTTTATCTCGGATAAAAGGCGATCAAAGTTAACACTAAACCCCTTCTCCTGCAACTGAAGCATGCGGCGTTGCGCACGTTCTTCCGAAGAGGCGTCAAGGAAAATTTTCACCGGCGCATCAGGGAATACCACGGTTCCCATATCACGCCCGTCCGCAATCAGACCCGGGGCTTCACGGAACGCGCGCTGACGGCGTAACAGCGCCTCACGAACGCGCGGGAAGGCCGCCACCTGGGAGGCGGCATTCGCCACTTCCTGCGTACGAATTTCGCCGCTCACGTCTTCCCCTTCAAGGATGACTTCGAGGTTGCCATCGGTCGACACGAAACGCACATCCAGATGCGCCGCCAACGGAACCAGCGCCTCTTCAGAGGCTACATCCACATGATGATGCAGTGCAGCCAGCGCCAGCACGCGATAGATTGCTCCCGAATCTAAAAGATGCCATTGCAATGCTTCTGCCATCGCTTTGCACAGCGTACCTTTCCCTGCGCCACTAGGCCCATCAATGGTGATTACCGGGGCAACTGCCGTCATCTTTTTCTCCTTAAATAAGGCATACCGTTTACATAAACGCCGCGCATTATACGCGCCAACGTGCGCAACTGTTACCTTTGCGTGCAAATTAGGGAATTAATGAAGCAGAGTGTAGAAGAAATGCGCGTGAATGAACGTCAGGAAGCGTAAGCAAATGCCGCATCGGGCGATGCGGCACGCTGTTATCAGGCCAGCGTACTGATGCGGGCCAGCTGCTCGAAGTAGTCCGGGAAGGTTTTCGCTGTACATTTTGGATCGAGGATGGTCACCGCGGTATCGGACAGCGCCACCAGCGAGAAGCACATCGCCATACGGTGATCGTTGTAGGTCCCAATTTCCGCGAACTGCAGTTTTGCCGGAGGCGTAACGCGAATGTAGTCTTCGCCCTCTTCCACTTCAGCTCCCACCTTACGCAACTCGGTGGCCATTGCGAACAGACGATCGGTCTCTTTCACGCGCCAGTTGTAGATGTTACGCAGCGTGGTGGTGCCTTTTGCAAACAGTGCCGCCGTGGCGATGGTCATCGCCGCATCCGGGATATGGTTCATGTCCATATCAATGGCCTTCAATTCACCGTGTGTACAGGAGATGAAATCATCGCCCCAGGTGACAATGGCACCCATTTTCTCCAGCACGTCAGCAAAACGAATATCGCCCTGCACGCTGTTACGGCCAATGCCGGTCACTTTCACCGTGCCGCCTTTAATCGCCCCGGCAGCCAGGAAATACGAAGCGGAAGAGGCATCCCCTTCCACCAGGTAATGGCCCGGAGACTGATATTGCTGGGCGCCGCGAACGACAAAACGCTGATAAGCCTGGTTTTCAACCTCTACACCGAAGGTCTTCATCAGATGCAGCGTAATATCAATGTACGGTTTGGAAACCAGATCGCCCTTAATAGTGATAACGGTATCCTGCGGTGCCAGCGGTGCGGTCATCAGCAGCGCCGTCAGGAACTGGCTGGATACGCTACCGTCAACCTCGACGTTACCGCCGGTAAACCCTCCGCGCAGACGCAGGGGTGGATAATTCTCTTGCTCCAGATACTCAATCTGCGCGCCGCCCTGACGAAGGGCATCCACCAGATGGCCGATCGGGCGCTCTTTCATGCGCGGCTCGCCTGTCAGGACAATGTTGTTGCTGCCCAGACACAGCGCTGCCGCCAGCGGACGCATTGCGGTCCCCGCGTTACCCAGAAACAGTTCAAGCTCATCAGCCGAGCGTAGCGCGCCGCCGTTCCCCGTCACTTCGCAGCGGGTACGGTCGTCAGACAGCGTGTAATGAACTCCCAACGCTTTCAACGCATTGAGCATATGGCGCACGTCATCGCTGTCCAGCAGGTTCGTGAGGACGGTGGTGCCGTTTGCCAGAGCTGCCAGCAGCAGAGCGCGGTTCGAGACACTTTTTGAACCAGGCAGATTGATGGTGCCATCTACCCGCGCGATAGGTTGTAACGTCAGGGATTCCATGAAACTTATCTCAACTCAACATAATAAAAACCCCGCAGCAGGGCTACGGGGGTGAAAACAGCGCAATTAACCGTGGCGACGTTCGAAGTCAATCATGAAATCGGTCAGCGCTTTAACGCCTTCCAGCGGCATGGCGTTATAGATGGAGGCACGCATGCCGCCCACCACTCGGTGGCCTTTCAGCGCGTGCAGACCTGCCGCGAAGGACTCTTCCAGGAAGACTTTATCCAGGTTGCTGTCCGCCAGCTGGAACGGCACGTTCATGCGCGAACGGTTGGCTTTCGCCACATCGTTACGATAGAAATCGCTCTTATCAATCACGCCGTACAGCAGCTCGGCTTTCTGCTGATTAACCTTGTCCATCTGCGCCACACCGCCGTTTTGCTTCAGCCATTTGAAGACCAGGCCGGACAGGTACCAGGCAAACGTCGGCGGGGTGTTGAACATGGAGTCGTTATCGTTCAGCACGGTGTAATCGAGAATCGACGGGCAGGATTTATGCGCTTTACCCAGCAGGTCTTCGCGCACGATGACGATAGTCAGGCCAGCAGGGCCGATATTTTTCTGCGCGCCCGCATAAATTACACCGTAGCGACTGACGTCAATTGGCGCAGAAAGAATGGTGGAGGAGAAATCTGCGGCAACCACTACGTCTTTGCCGAAGTTCGGGGTCTCGTCAATGGCGATACCGTCGATGGTTTCGTTCGGGCAGTAGTGAAGATACGCAGCGTTGTCAGAGAGTTGCCACTCGCTCATGGGCTTCACGGCGCGCAGACCGTCAACGGTCACTTTGGCGTCAATAACATTCGGCGTGCAGTACTTGTGCGCTTCTTTCACCGCACTGGCCGCCCAGTAGCCCGCATCAACGTAGTCTGCCGTCGTTTTATCACCAAGGATGTTCAGCGGCACGCCAGCAAACTGGCCGCGTCCGCCGCCATGACAGAACAATACTTTGTAGTTCGAGGGAATATTCAGCAGATCGCGAAAATCCTTTTCTGCCTCTTCCGCCACCTGAATAAACTCTTTACCCCGGTGGCTGATTTCCATCACCGACGTCCCCAGACCGTTCCAGTCACAAAGTTCCTGTTGAGCCTGTTTAAGCACGTCTGCCGGTAACATTGCCGGACCTGAACTGAAATTAAAGACTTGAGCCATTTCCCCTCACCACGCTAAAAGCCATAAGTTATAACTGTGGATATCGGTTTTATCATTCAGTGACACGCGCCGCAATGTCTAAAACTAATGACCGGTGAAATGTGCCCCGCGTCACACAAAACAATCTGCCGCCTCGCTATCGCAAAACCGACAAAATGGCTGTCAGGTGATCCGTTTAGCCCGGCTAACCTTCGTCCATTCCGGATTTGCACAGCGAGGGCATAATTGACGATCGCCAGGCTTCATGGCCACAACATGGCTACATCTTACGCAAGCGTAATCGCCTGCTTCGGGGACCGTCCTGAAACGCTCGATCAGCATATCCGGCAAAATACAGAGACCAGGCTTTACGTCCTCATCCGCGTAGTAATAGACGCTGATCTGCCCGTTAGTTTCCATTATCGCCAGACGCACCTGCCCGAGCTGTTCCACGCTGTTCAGGCGCAGCTCCATAAAGAACTCAAACTCGGTCATATTGGCGCTCTGGACATTTTCCCAGGCCAGCTGACCGTCCTCGACGATCACGACCGGCTTTCCTTCAAGCAGATCTTCCAGCTTTTCGCTTTTCGACATCAGCCACATCACCAGGCGATAGAGGAGCGCCAGTGAGACAAAAACGATAAACACCGGCACCATCGGCACATCATCATAAAAAGCGACATCCCCCGCCGCTGAACCCAGCGTCAGGATGATCAATACTTCAAAAAGCGACATCTGCCGCACGCCGCGACGACCGGTGATTTTAAGAAACAGGAAGACCAGAACGAAGGTATACAGACTACGCAGCGCCACTTCGCCTAAAAATTCAGGAGGGACTTTATCAAACGCCATCCGCTGGAGATCGAATGCTTTCATTTTTCTATGCCTTAACAGTGAGTTACTGACAGTAAGCATAGCCCAGTCTTTTATTTTCGCCGGAGATAGCACCTGTCACGCAAAACCCGTATCATTGCGCGCTTTACGTACGATAAAAGTGAACGCCATGACTCAAACGTTTATCCCCGGCAAAGACGCCGCCCTGGAAGATTCCATCGCTCGCTTCCAGCAGAAACTGACCGACCTGGGTTTTAACATCGAAGAAGCCTCCTGGCTCAATCCGGTGCCGCATGTCTGGTCCGTACATATTCGCGATAAAGACTGTGCCCTGTGCTTTACCAACGGTAAAGGCGCGACAAAAAAAGCGGCACTGGCCTCTGCGCTGGGTGAGTATTTTGAGCGTCTGTCCACCAACTACTTCTTCGCCGATTTCTGGCTGGGTGAAACCATCGCTAACGGCCCATTCGTTCACTACCCGAATGAAAAATGGTTCCCGCTGACCGAAGATGACGAACTGCCGGAAGGTATCCTGGATACGCGTCTGCGCGCGTTTTACGATCCCGAAAACGAACTGACCGCCAGCATGCTGATCGATCTGCAGTCAGGAAACGAAGATCGCGGCATTTGCGCCCTGCCATTTACCCGTCAGTCGGATGAACAAACCGTCTATATCCCGATGAACATCGTCGGCAACCTGTACGTGTCTAACGGCATGTCCGCCGGTAACACCCGCAATGAAGCGCGCGTGCAGGGTCTGTCTGAAGTCTTCGAACGCCACATTAAAAACCGCATTATTGCCGAATCCATCAGCCTGCCTGAAATTCCGGCGGACGTGCTGGCGCGTTATCCGGGCGTGGTGGAATCCATCGCCAAACTGGAAGCCGAAGGTTTCCCAATCTTTGCGTATGACGGCTCGCTGGGCGGTAAATACCCGGTTATCTGCGTTGTGCTGTTTAACCCGACGAATGGCACCTGCTTCGCCTCCTTCGGCGCACATCCGGACTTCGGCGTAGCGCTGGAGCGTACCGTGACCGAACTGCTGCAGGGCCGTAGCCTGAAAGACCTCGACGTATTTACGCCGCCAACGTTCGACGATGAAGAAGTGGCTGAGCATACCAATCTGGAAACCCACTTCATCGACTCCAGCGGTTTGATCTCATGGGATCTGTTCAAACAGGATGCCGACTATCCTTTCGTGGACTGGAGCTTTGCCGGTACCACGGAAGAAGAGTTCGCCACGCTGATGGCCATCTTCAAATCTGAAGATAAAGAAGTCTACATTGCTGACTACGAGCACCTGGGCGTCTATGCGTGCCGTATTATTGTTCCTGGCATGTCCGACATCTACCCTGCTGAAGATCTGTGGCTGGCGAATAACAGCATGGGCGCACATCTGCGTGAAACTCTGCTGGCACTGCCGGGCAGCGAATGGGAAAAAGAGGATTATCTGAACCTGATCGCCCAGCTGGACGAGGAAGGCCACGATGACTTCACACGCGTACGCGAGCTGTTGGGCCTGGCGACCGGCAAAGATAACGGCTGGTATACCCTGCGCATCGGCGAGCTGAAAGCGATGCTGGCGCTGGCGGGCGGCGATCTGGATCAGGCCCTGGCCTGGACCGAGTGGACCATGGAGTTTAACCAGTCGGTCTTCTCTGCCGAGCGCACCAACTATTACCGCTGCCTGCAAACCCTCCTGCTTCTCGCGCAGGAAGAGGATCGTGAGCCGCTGCAGTATCTGAATGCTTTTGTGCGCATGTACGGTGCCGAGGCGGTAGAAGCGGCCAGCGCGGCGCTGAGCGGAGAAGAGCCGTTCTACGGTCTGCAGGCTGTTGACAGCGATCTGAAAGCCTTCCCGGCGCATCAGTCGCTGCTGAAGGCCTATGAGAAGCTGCAGAAAGCGAAAGCCGCTTACTGGTCAAAATAAGCGCACATAACATTACCAGCAGTAGGCGTATTCAATCAGCTGGGCTATATTACGGGGCAATTTCATTGCCCCTTTTTTTATTTTCTTCGGCAATGACTGTTGATTGTAATAATAAAGTTAATCATGGGTAAATATAATAATATCTACCCGGACTTTACTGTTACTTTTTATGGCTAATACTCCATATTAATTAACTGTTTCAGAGGTGGCCGAACGAAAAAATTCAACTCTTTTCACAACTTTTAAAATTTATTTTTATACGGATAATCAAATACTTACTCCGCATTTGGTGTAAAACCATACACACTGCGGGCCTATAAGCCAGGCGAGATATGATCTATATCAATTTCTCTTCTATAATGCTTTGTTAGTATCTCGTCGCCGACTTAATAAAGAGAGAGTTAGTGTGAAAGCTGACAACCCTTTTGATCTTTTACTCCCCGCTGCGATGGCAAAAGTCGCCGAAGAAGCGGGTGTCTATAAAGCAACGAAACACCCGATGAAGACGTTCTATCTGGCGATCACGGCTGGTGTGTTCATCTCTATCGCTTTCGTCTTCTACATCACCGCCACCACCGGTACTGCCGGAATGCCTTTTGGCATGGCCAAACTGATTGGCGGCATTTGCTTCTCACTGGGTCTGATTCTTTGCGTCATTTGCGGTGCCGATCTCTTCACCTCAACGGTGCTGATTGTCGTGGCAAAGGCCAGCGGAAGAATTACCTGGGGTCAGCTGGCACGTAACTGGCTTAACGTCTACGTGGGTAACCTGGTTGGCTGTCTGCTCTTTGTTTTGTTGATGTGGCTTTCTGGCGAGTACATGACCGCCAACGGCGGCTGGGGACTGAACGTCCTGCAAACCGCCGACCACAAAATGCACCACACATTTATTGAAGCCGTTGCTCTCGGCATCCTCGCGAACCTGATGGTCTGCCTGGCTGTATGGATGAGCTACTCCGGTCGTAGCCTGATGGACAAAGCCTTAATCATGGTTCTGCCGGTTGCGATGTTTGTTGCCAGCGGCTTTGAGCACAGTATCGCGAATATGTTCATGATCCCAATGGGCATTGTCATCCGCGACTTTGCAAGCCCGGAGTTCTGGACCGCAGTTGGTTCATCCCCGGAAAGTTTCTCTCACCTGACTATTATGAATTTCATTACTGATAACCTGATCCCTGTCACTATCGGGAACATTATCGGTGGGGGTCTGTTAGTTGGGTTGACATACTGGGTCATTTACCTGCGTGGCGACGATCATCATTGATGGTTTTCTCAGGCAGTAAATAAAAAATCCACTTAAGAAGGTAGGTGTTACATGTCCGAGCTTAATGAAAAGTTAGCCACAGCCTGGGAAGGTTTTGCGAAAGGTGACTGGCAGAATGAAGTCAACGTACGTGACTTCATTCAGAAAAACTATACCCCGTATGAAGGTGACGAATCCTTCCTGGCTGGCGCAACTGAAGCGACCACCAAGCTGTGGGACAGCGTAATGGAAGGCGTTAAACTGGAAAACCGCACTCACGCGCCAGTTGATTTTGACACCTCCGTGGCTTCCACCATCACTTCTCACGACGCTGGCTATATCAACAAAGCCCTTGAGAAAATCGTTGGTCTGCAGACTGAAGCACCACTGAAACGCGCAATCATCCCGTTCGGTGGTATTAAAATGGTTGAAGGTTCCTGCAAAGCGTATAACCGCGAGCTGGACCCAATGCTGAAAAAAATCTTCACCGAATACCGCAAAACCCATAACCAGGGCGTATTCGATGTTTACACCAAAGACATTCTGAACTGCCGTAAATCTGGCGTTCTGACTGGTCTGCCAGATGCCTATGGCCGTGGCCGTATCATCGGTGACTACCGTCGCGTTGCGCTGTACGGTATCGACTTCCTGATGAAAGACAAGTACGCGCAGTTTGTTTCCCTGCAGTCCGATCTGGAAAACGGCGTAAACCTGGAAGCGACTATCCGTCTGCGTGAAGAGATTGCTGAACAGCACCGCGCGCTGGGTCAGATCAAAGAAATGGCAGCGAAATACGGCTGCGATATCTCTGGTCCTGCAACCAACGCTCAGGAAGCTATCCAGTGGACCTACTTCGGCTACCTGGCCGCAGTTAAGTCTCAGAACGGTGCCGCAATGTCCTTCGGTCGCGTATCCACCTTCCTGGATGCCTACATCGAACGTGACCTGAAAGCTGGCAAAATTACCGAGCAAGACGCACAGGAAATGATTGACCACCTGGTCATGAAACTGCGTATGGTTCGCTTCCTGCGTACCCCTGAATACGATGAGCTGTTCTCCGGTGACCCAATCTGGGCAACTGAATCTATCGGTGGTATGGGCGTTGATGGCCGTACTCTGGTAACTAAAAACAGCTTCCGCTTCCTGAACACCCTGTACACCATGGGTCCTTCTCCGGAGCCGAACATCACCGTTCTGTGGTCTGAAAAACTGCCTCTGAACTTCAAGAAATTCGCCGCTAAAGTGTCCATCGACACCTCTTCTCTGCAGTACGAGAACGATGACCTGATGCGTCCGGACTTCAACAACGACGATTACGCTATCGCTTGCTGCGTAAGCCCAATGGTTGTTGGTAAACAAATGCAGTTCTTCGGTGCGCGTGCAAACCTGGCGAAAACCATGCTGTACGCTATCAACGGCGGCGTTGATGAAAAACTGAAAATGCAGGTGGGTCCTAAGTCTGAGCCGATCAAAGGCGATGTTCTGAACTTCGACGAAGTCATGGACCGCATGGATCACTTCATGGACTGGCTGGCTAAACAGTATGTCACTGCACTGAACGTTATCCACTACATGCACGACAAGTACAGCTACGAAGCATCTCTGATGGCGCTGCACGACCGTGACGTTATCCGCACCATGGCGTGTGGTATCGCAGGTCTGTCCGTTGCTGCTGACTCCCTGTCTGCAATCAAATATGCGAAAGTTAAACCAATTCGTGACGAAGATGGTCTGGCTATCGACTTCGAAATCGAAGGCGAATACCCGCAATTTGGTAACAACGACGCTCGCGTTGATGACATGGCGGTTGACCTGGTAGAACGTTTCATGAAGAAAATTCAGAAACTCACTACCTACCGTAACGCTATCCCGACTCAGTCTGTTCTGACCATCACCTCTAACGTTGTGTATGGTAAGAAAACCGGTAACACCCCAGACGGTCGTCGTGCTGGCGCGCCATTCGGCCCAGGTGCTAACCCAATGCACGGTCGTGACCAGAAAGGTGCTGTTGCCTCTCTGACATCCGTTGCGAAACTGCCGTTTGCTTACGCGAAAGATGGTATCTCCTATACCTTCTCTATCGTGCCAAACGCGCTGGGTAAAGACGACGAAGTGCGTAAAACGAACCTCGCGGGTCTGATGGATGGTTACTTCCACCACGAAGCGTCCATCGAAGGTGGTCAGCACCTGAACGTGAACGTAATGAACCGTGAAATGCTGCTCGACGCGATGGAACACCCTGAGAAATATCCTCAGCTGACCATCCGCGTATCTGGCTACGCAGTACGTTTTAACTCCCTGACCAAAGAACAGCAGCAGGACGTTATCACCCGTACTTTCACTCAGTCCATGTAAGTGGAAATGACTGAAATCACGCGTTAAAAAGCGTACAATAAAGGCTCCACGTCAGTGGGGCCTTTTTAGCACCCTCTCCACCTTAGTCTCTTTTGTCCGCTATCTATACTCTATGGATATCAGCCAAAACAGACTTCAACACAGCCGGTTTTGAGCTGTGCATACACAGGCCCCGGACGGGCCGATGCTGGAGATATCACCGCAATGTCAACTATTGGTCGCATTCACTCCTTTGAATCCTGTGGCACCGTCGATGGCCCGGGTATCCGCTTTATTACCTTTTTCCAGGGCTGCCTGATGCGCTGCCTGTACTGCCATAACCGCGACACCTGGGACACGCACGGCGGGAAAGAAGTGACCGTCGACGATCTGATGAAAGAGGTGGTGACCTACCGCCACTTTATGAACGCATCCGGCGGCGGTGTGACGGCGTCCGGTGGCGAGGCCATTCTTCAGGCCGAGTTTGTCCGCGACTGGTTCCGCGCCTGCCACAAAGAAGGTATTCATACCTGCCTCGACACGAACGGTTTTGTGCGCCGCTACGATCCCGTTATTGATGAATTGCTTGAAGTAACCGATCTGGTGATGCTCGATCTCAAACAGATGAACGACGAGATCCACCAGAATCTGGTTGGCGTGTCCAACCACCGTACGCTGGAGTTTGCTAAATATATCTCAGCGAAAGGCATTAAAACCTGGATCCGCTACGTGGTGGTTCCTGGCTGGTCAGATGACGACGATTCCGCGCACCGCCTGGGCGAATTTACCCGCGACATGGGCAACGTCGAGAAAATTGAGCTGCTGCCCTACCATGAGCTGGGTAAACATAAATGGGTAGCGATGGGCGAAGAATATAAGCTTGATGGCGTGAAGCCGCCGAAAAAAGAGACGATGGAGCGCGTGAAAGGTATTCTTGAACAGTACGGTCACAAAGTAATGTATTAAAGAAAAGGCCCGGTAAAAACCGGGCCTTATTTATTCTATTTGAACACACCGTTAATAATGGTCGTCACCACAGCCGTGCTGAGTGCAATTAAGACCAGATCGTCACCGACCACGCGCCATTCATAGCCAGGATAGGAAGGCAACTGGTCCAGCATAGAAGCCGGCACGGTTTTCTTCGCAATCCCCGGAGGCAGTGGTTTACCGCGTGCGAGGTTTTTCGCAATGCCCGGAGGCAGTGACTCATAGCCGGTTAAACCATAGTTCACTGCCAGATGACGGGCATGATCGAAGCTTACACGGGCGTCGACATCATCGCTGACGCTTTTATTTGATTTACCCGGGTTGTCTGTATTGTGTTTACTACCATGGGTACCGGAATTTCCGTTACCATGATTCCCGGAATTGCCGTGATTACCACCATTACCTTGTCCGCCACTGTTACCGTGACCACCACCGCCATTCCCGTTTCCAGGATTAGCCATGACCGGTGCTGTAGCAAACGTTAAAGACAACACTACTGCCAGTGCGGTAGTGGTTAAACGACGTGTAGCCATGATTGCTGCCTTTTAGTGATAGAACTCACCTGAATTATCGCCTGGCGCGATAAACAAACAATGCGTAAAAGTCTTAGATGTGATGGGGACAAAAAAGCCAGTCGATGACTGGCTTTAATTTAATCAGACATGCGCCACTGGCGTTGGATGTTCGCCCGCTTTGCGCAGCAGCATCAGGAGATAAATAAACGACACGCTGGCAATCATGATGAACAGCAAATTGTCGGAATAATTCTGCATCAGCATCGCGGTAAACGTCGGCCCTAACAAACTGCCGATGGTATAGCTCAGTAAAAGCGCCTGGTTCATGGCCACCAGCTGATGATGTTCCACTTTCTCACAGGCCCAGGCCATCGCGACCGGATAGAGCGTGAAACCGGCAGCCCCAAGAATAAACAGCGCCGGTGCCATCGCGGCGTTGCTGAGCATGGCGAGGCATCCCATAATCACCACGAAGACCTGAACGCGCAGCACCAGCAGGCGGCCAAAACGGTCCGCCAGACGGCCAATAGGCCACTGGCCGAGAATGCCCGCACTCACCATCACCGCCATCCAGAAGCCGATCCCGGAATCGCTGACGCCCTGATGGTTCAGATAGAGCGGCATCAGGCCATAGAGCGAGCCCAGTACAATCCCGGAAATAATGCAGCCGTTTACCCCCAGACGTGCCTGCCGGAGTCTCAGCATTGGCCAGACGTGGGTGGCTTCCTGATGTTCGCTGTTCTGGTTCACAATACGCGTGAAGAGCAGCGGCAGGATCGCGGCCAGCACCATACCCGTCACCCACGGCAGAACGCTCATCAGGTCGGTTGGCAGCTTGCTGACCATCAGCTGTCCCAGCACGGTCCCCACGTAGTACACCATCATATAGGCTGCCAGCAGGCGCCCGCGGTTGCGCGACGTGCCGCTGCACATTAACGCACTTTCAACGACCACCCAAATCATCGCGCAGCCTACGCCGGCGATAAAACGCCACACCATCCAGCTCCAGAAGCCGACCATCAGGCCCAGCCCCGCACACCCGGCAGCGAAAATCAGCGAGGCCAGGTAATAGCTGCGGTTAAATCCTAAGCGCTTAATGAGGCTCCCGGTCACCAGCGTGCCCAGCAGGTTTCCGGTAAAAAAGGACGAGCTGACCATACCCACCTGCCAGGTCGGTAAGTTTTCATGGGCGAGCCACAGCGGAACGAGCGTATTTAACACTGCGATCGCCAGGGTCAACAGCAGCAGGCCACAGAGCAACAGCAGCACTGGCCGGGTATAGGTGGTCATGGATTAAAAGCCGTGAGGAAGTTCAGATTTCGTGCGCATCATGCCACTGGCAAAAACAAAGTCAATCCACTGACTTAGCCGCCAGGCACAATATGTTCCCTGTCGATTTAAAAAACTTATCCTGCTAATGCCACGCCTGCTATAGATATTAATTATGTCTCTGTTTTTATTTATTAATGGCCTAAATTAAAACAAAACGACAGTCGAAAAATTTCATGATCGAAAAAAAGAAAAGCCGGGCGCTCTGACCCGGCTTTACAGAAGGGATGACCGTCTTAACTGGCGACAGCCATACCCACGGTCATATGCAATCCGTAGAATACCCCACGGCCAATCAGTTCGCCCGCCAGGATGAGTACAAAGGCCAGTGACAGCAGCGGCAGCGCGGGCTGATAACCTTTGAGCTGCGGTGCAATCCAGAATACCAATGCCGCGACCAGCAGAACGACACGCCAGGCCATTAGCGAGCCGTAATCCGGCACCAGGGCAGACGCCTGCTGAATCGAACTGTGAATGGTTGCCAGTTCAGCGCCCTGCATCAGGGCAACCATAGCACTCACGACCAGCGCCAGCAGCGAAACGGCAGGCAGCAAGCGCATAGCCCAACCGTCTACCCCCGCCACGCGCAGCAACAGATAGCCCAGCAGCGGTCCGCCGATAAACATGGTCAGGAAGAAGCTCATTGGCGTCCAGACGGTGTACCAGGTGGGAACCGTGTCGATGGTGTTATAGACGCGCACCATCATCCACACGAACACCACGCCCAGCACCATGGTCACGATCAGCCACAGGCTGCGTAGAGCCGCAGGCAGCTTCTTCATTGCGGCCAGCAGCCAGCCCAGCCCGCCAACGGCAAAGAAAATCGCCCCGCTGGCAATCTCATTACTGAGGGACGAGGCGCCCACACGGTTCAGAGAATTAAATGCGCGCATCGGCGAGCCCAGGTGCAGCGTAGAAGCAACGAAGCCAATCCCCATGAGCACCCACAGGCCAAACATGCTCAACACTAAACGCTGCTGCTGTTCGCCGCTGAGATTACCCTTCAGCAGCGCCAGCGCGAGCACAATGAAGCCACCAGCCACGCACTGACCAAAGACCGTGAAGATCATCAGCGGCCATTCATGCCATCCACTTCCCATCTCACACCTCCTTCGGATTTGCCAGGTAGCCGGTGGTATCACCTGTAGGACGGCTGTTGGCGTTAGGTTTAATCACAATACTCGGCTTAGTGAAGTGCGCAGACGGCAGGGGCGCCACTGCGGCAAGCTGACCGTGTTTTTGACGCAGCTCTTCAACTGGGCCGAAGTCCAGCGCGCGCAGCGGGCAGGATTCGACGCAAATCGGCTTTTTGCCCTCTGCGACGCGGGTGTGGCAGCCATCGCATTTGGTCATATGCCCTTTCGCGGCGTTGTACTGCGGTGCGCCGTAGGGGCAGGCCATATGGCAATAGCGACAGCCGATGCAAACATCTTCATCCACCACCACAAAACCGTCTTCGCGCTTATGCATCGCGCCGCTCGGGCAGACCTTGGTACAGGCGGGATCTTCACAGTGGTTACAGGCAATCGACAGGTAATAAGCGAACACGTTCTGATGCCAGACGCCGTTATCTTCCTGCCAGTCGCCCCCGGCGTATTCGTAGATGCGACGGAAGCTCACGTCCGGAGTCAGGTCTTTGTAATCTTTACAGGCCAGCTCGCAGGTTTTGCACCCGGTGCAACGGCTGGAATCAATAAAAAATCCATACTGGGTTGTCATCGGTTACTCCTTAAACCTTTTCAACCTGGACAAGGTTTGTGTGGGATGGGTTGCCTTTCGCCAGCGGCGACGGGCGCTGCGTGGTCAGTACGTTAATACTGCCAGCCTGATCGATGCCCTTAGCATCCGGGCTGTACCAGGCACCTTCCCCCAGCGCCACCACGCCGGGCATCATGCGTGGGGTCACTTTGGCTTCAATGTGGACCTCGCCGCGGCCGTTAAAGATCCGCACGCGATCGCCATTGCTGATACCGCGCGCTTTGGCATCCATCGGGTTGATCCACATCTCCTGTCGACAGGCCGCTTTCAGGACATCGACGTTACCGTAGGTGGAGTGAACACGCGCTTTGTAGTGGAAGCCGGTCAGTTGCAGCGGGAATTTCGCCGTCAGTGGATCGTTATAGTTTTCAAAACCCGGCGTGTAGATCGGCAGCGGATCGATAACGTCCCCTTCCGGCAGCTCCCAGGTAGAGGCGATTTTTGCCAGCTCTTCGGAGTAGATTTCGATTTTCCCCGACGGCGTGGTTAGCGGGTTCGCCTGCGGATCTTCACGGAACGCTTTGTACGCGACGTGATGCCCTTCAGGGTCACGCTGTTTGTACATACCCTGCTTGCGGAAGGTATCGAAGTCCGGCAGATCGGGGATCGCTTTACGGGAGAGCGCGTGAAGATGGCGCATCCACCCTTCCTGAGTCCGCCCCTCGGTAAACTGCTGCTCTACACCAAGCCGTTTCGCCAGTTCGGAGGTCATTTCATAGATGGTTTTGCACTCAAAGCGCGGCTTGATGGCCTGGTCGGTGAAGATCACATAGGACATGTTGCCGCAGGAGGCATCCAGCGCGAAATCCATCTGCTCAGAGGCGGTGCAGTCCGGCAGCAGAATATCGGCATATTTTGCCGAGGAGGTCATGTGGCAGTCGATCACCACAATCATCTCGCACTTCTTGTCGTCCTGCAGGATTTCATGGGTACGGTTGATTTCGGAGTGCTGGTTGATAAGACAGTTGCCGGCATAGTTCCAGATCATCTTAATCGGCACGTCCAGCTTGTCCTTGCCGCGAACACCGTCGCGCAGGGCGGTCATTTCCGGGCCACGTTCAATCGCATCGGTCCACATAAACATGGAGATGCTGGTCTTCACGGGGTTGTCCAGGGTCGGCATCCGTTCAAACGGCAGCGAGTACGAACCTTCACGCGCGCCGGTATTACCGCCGTGAATACCGACGTTGCCGGTCAGAATAGAGAGCATAGAGATAGCGCGGGTGGCAATTTCGCCGTTCGCATGGCGCTGCGGGCCCCAGCCCTGGCTGATGTAGGCAGGTTTGGCTGAGCCAATTTCACGTGCCAGCTGCACAATACGTTCCGCCGGAATACCTGTGATGGTAGAGGCCCACGCCGGCGTTTTCGCCACGCCGTCACTGCCCTGGCCGAGAATATACGCTTTGTAATGCCCGTTTGCTGGCGCACTGGCCGGCAGGGTTTTCTCGTCATAGCCGACGCAGTATTTATCCAGGAAAGGCTGATCGACGAGGTTTTCGGTGATCATCACCCAGGCCAGTGCGGAGACCAGCGCCGCATCGGTCCCCGGACGAATGGGGATCCATTCATCTTCGCGCCCTGCACCGGTGTCGGTATAGCGCGGATCGATGATGATCATGCGGGCATTGGATTTGGCGCGGGCCTGTTCCAGATAGTATGTCACCCCGCCGCCGCTCATACGCGTTTCACCCGGGTTGTTACCGAACAGCACGACCAGCTTACTGTTTTCGATATCCGACGGGCTGTTGCCGTCCGCCCAGCCACCATAGGTGTAGTTCAGGCCAGCGGCGATCTGCGCCGAGGAGTAATCACCGTAGTGATTGAGGTAACCGCCGCAGCAATTCATCAGGCGCGCTACCAGCGTTTTACCCGGTGGCCAGGAGCGGGTCAGCGTACCGCCGAGCGTTCCGGTGCCATAGTTCAGGTAGATGGATTCGTTGCCGTACTCTTTGATCAAACGCTGCATATTGCTGGCGATGATATCGTAGGCTTCATCCCAGCTAATCCGCTCGAACTTCCCTTCTCCACGCTTACCGACGCGTTTCATCGGGTATTTCAGACGGTCCGGGTTATACACGCGACGACGCATGGAGCGGCCACGCAGACAAGCCCGAACCTGATGTAATCCTTCATAGCTATCGTCGCCGGTATTATCGGTTTCGACATACTTAATTTCGCCGTCCACCACGTGCATACGCAGGGGACAACGGCTACCACAGTTGACGGTACAGGCACTCCACACCACTTTTTCCGGCGTCGTGGCTGGGGAGAGTGCCTCTGCCGCCGATGCCAGTCGGGTAAAAGGGAGCGTGAAGGCGCTGCTGGCTACAGCCAGACCGCCTATTGCCGTGGTTTTCATCAACCCACGGCGAGTGACCTCGGCAGCCATGAGTGCTTCAGGCGCGTTGATTTTCATAGAAACTCACTTTGGTTGCTCACAAAGAAAAGAGAGGCGGCGCGAACCGCAACATAGCTTTATAGATATCGAATTTCCGGGTATTCAGCTTTTTATGCTGACTTTCATTCGCAACAGTATTACTACTTTGGAGGGAGGGGGTATTGCGTCGTATCAATTCACAGACATAAAAAAAGCGCCCGCAGGCGCTTTTTTGTTTTGAGGCAAATCATTAGCCGATGTACTGCAGGCCTTTCATGTATGGACGCAGCACTTCAGGGATCTCGATGCGACCATCTGCCTGCTGGTAGTTTTCCATCACGGCAACCAGCGTACGGCCAACCGCCAGACCAGAACCGTTCAGGGTGTGCACCAGACGGGTTTTCTTGTCAGATTTGCTGCGGCAGCGTGCCTGCATACGGCGCGCCTGGAAATCCCAGACGTTAGAGCAGGAAGAGATTTCACGGTAGGTGTTCTGCGCAGGCACCCACACTTCAAGGTCGAAGGTTTTGCGGGCGCCAAATCCCATATCACCGGTGCACAGGGCCATACGACGGTACGGCAGACCCAGCAGCTCCAGCACCTTCTCTGCATGACCGGTCATCTCTTCCAGCGCATCCATAGAATCTTCAGGACGGACGATCTGTACCATCTCAACTTTATCAAACTGGTGCATACGGATCAGACCGCGCGTGTCGCGACCGTAAGAGCCTGCTTCAGAACGGAAGCACGGAGAGTGCGCCGTCAGTTTGATCGGCAGATCGTCTTCATCGATGATCTCATCACGCACGAGGTTGGTCAGCGGCACTTCCGCCGTTGGGATCAGCGCGTAGTTGCTGCTGTCCGCTTCCTCGTCCAGCGGACGGGTGTGGAACAGATCGCCGGCAAATTTCGGCAACTGACCGGTGCCGTACAGGGTATCGTGGTTAACCAGATACGGAACATAAGTTTCACTGTAACCGTGCTGCTCGGTATGCAGATCCAGCATGAACTGCGCCAGAGCGCGGTGCAGATGAGCAATCTGGCCTTTCATCACCACAAAGCGAGAACCGGTCAGCTTAACTGCTGCTGCAAAGTCCAGGCCTGTGTGCATTTCGCCCAGCGTCACGTGATCGCGCACCTCGAAGTCAAACTCACGAGGCGTACCCCAGCGTTTCACTTCAACGTTGTCGTTTTCATCTTTACCGACAGGGACGCTGTCGTCAGGAATATTCGGGATAGCCAGGGCAATATCACGAATTTCGGCCTGAAGAACATCCAGTTCGGCTTTCGCCTGATCCAGTTCTTCACCCAGTTTGTTCACTTCCAGGCGTAATGGCTCAATATCTTCCCCGCGCGCTTTCGCCTGGCCAATGGATTTCGATCGAGAATTACGCTCTGCCTGCAGATTTTCAGTTTGTACCTGCAGAACTTTACGACGCTCTTCAAGAGCGCGCAGCTTATCTACATCCAGCTTAAAGCCCCGGCGTGCCAGTTTTTCAGCGACTGCGTCTGGCTCATTACGCAGCAGATTGGGATCGAGCATGCTTATCCTGTGCTTATCGAATTAAAATAGGAAAAAGTGACCACAGCCTGCGATCACAGGGATACAACGCCAACATTACCGCAACGACTGCACTAACGGTAGCGTTTTATAGGGCTATTTTGATCCTGTCCGGCGAGCCAGGCGAGCTTTTCGCCAATCTTGCCTTCAAGACCTCTGTTTGTGGGGTGATAATAGCGGGTTTGTGCCATCTCCTGCGGGAAATATTCCTCACCGGCCGCGTAGGCATTGGGTTCGTCATGGGCGTAACGATACTCCTGCCCATACCCCATCTCTTTCATCAGTTTCGTTGGCGCATTACGCAGGTGAACCGGCACATCGTAGTCCGGGCGTTCACGCGCATCAGACATCGCCGCTTTAAACGCGGTATAAACGGCATTGCTTTTCGGCGCACAGGCCAGATAGACAATCGCCTGGGCAATTGCACGTTCGCCTTCCGCCGGACCCACGCGGGTGAAACAATCCCACGCCGACAGCGCGACCTGCATGGCACGAGGATCGGCATTGCCGACATCTTCTGAGGCGATCGCCAGGCAGCGGCGCGCAACGTACAGCGGATCGCCACCGGCAGTAATAATGCGCGCGTACCAGTACAGTGCCGCATCTGGCGCGCTGCCGCGCACGGATTTATGCAGGGCAGAAATGAGATCGTAAAATCGATCGCCTTTATTATCGAAACGCGCGCTGCGCTCCCCGGCTATTTCGGTGAGCAGTTCCGGCTTCAGCACTCGTTTGCCAGCATCGTCGACTTCGGCCATGTCGGCCATCATCTCCAGCGTGTTCAGCGCCCGACGCGCATCACCGTTCACCAGCTCCGCAATCGCACGACGCGTGTCGTCAGGCAGAACGATATCCTGCCCGCCGTAGCCGCGCGCTTTATCGTCCATCGCCTGGGTGAGAACCTTTTCGATATCCTCGACGGTCAGCGATTTGAGCAAGTAAACGCGCGCACGAGACAACAGCGCCGAGTTCAGTTCAAACGAGGGATTTTCGGTAGTCGCCCCGATGAAGAAGATCGTGCCGTCTTCAATGTGCGGCAGAAAGGCATCCTGCTGGCTTTTGTTGAAGCGGTGAACTTCGTCCACGAAGAGGATAGTCCTGCGCCCGGCATTGCGGTTCTGCCGCGCGCGCTCGATCGCTTCGCGGATCTCTTTCACGCCGGACGTAACTGCAGAGATGCGTTCAACGTCCGCGTTCGCATAGCGGGCGATCACTTCGGCAAGCGTGGTTTTGCCCGTGCCGGGTGGACCCCAGAGGATCATCGAGTGAAGATGCCCGGCCTCAATGGCGCGCGGCAATGGCTTACCGGCAGCCAGCAGGTGTTGCTGGCCGATATACTGCGCTAAATTTTCTGGCCGCATACGAGCGGCCAGAGGTTGAAACGCGTTGTCTGAAAAATCGAGCGACAGATTGCTCACTCACGCCTCTTACTTACGTTGGTCATCCACCGTTACGCCCTGCGGCGGGGTAAAGGTGAATTTCGATGCATCTACAGCGCCATTCTGCTGAGACTTAAGCTGATAGCTGCTGCGCTGATCGTCCTGCTCAACGGCGCCAAACTGATTAATGGTACCGTTGGGGCTTACGTTAATGGTGAACTGCTTCAGGTTGCCGTTACTGCCTTTTGGCGTCAGGACAAACTCGTCCCCCGTCTGCTTAATATTGTACTGCTGCCAGTCGCTGGCCTGGTTGCGGGCAATCAGCATAAATGGCGTATTGCTGGTGGCATCTTTCAGCCAGGTCGCCGTTGCCTGCTCAACGAACGGGTTGAAGAACCATAGCGTTTTACCGTCAGACACCAGGATGCTTTCATCCGGCTGGGTCATGTGCCAGTTAAACAGATTCGGGCGTTTTACCCACAAATCTCCCTGACCTTCCTGCACCGCGTTGCCGCTGCCGTCAGTCACTTTTTGCGTGAAGCTGGCGTGGAAGCTGCTTACTTTATCCAGTCGGCTTTTAAGGTCGCTGGCTGCATCAGCCCAGACGCTGCTGGCAACAAAACTGGTGAATAATGCACAGGCGATGGCGATTTTTTTCATTGTTATTCCTTAAAATACGTCTTCCCGATATGGGGTTTCCGTCTTCTATTCTGGACCTGCCCGCAGGCAGGCGACAGAAGAAAATGCTTAATTTTGGTTGATTTACCCTTCTTTGCAATTGCCGAAGGTTAATCAAACGGCGGCGGTGCCAGCACCTCGCGGTTACCGTTGTGCCCCTGCTCGCTGACAATACCCTGCGCTTCCATCTGTTCGATGATACGCGCCGCGCGGTTATAGCCGATGCGGAACTGACGCTGTACGCCAGAGATGGAGGCCTTGCGTTTTTCGGTCACGAAGTTCACCGCCTGATCGAATAATGGATCCAGCTCTTCGCCGCCGTCGAAGCCGCCGCCGCCGCCTTCGCTTTCCGTGTCGCTGGTAATGCCATCAACGTATTGCGGACGACCACGCGCTTTCCAGTCCTGCACTACCGCGTGCACTTCCTGGTCGCGAACGAATGCGCCATGAACACGCACCGGAGAGGTGGAATTCGGGCCGGAATAGAGCATGTCCCCCATCCCCAGCAGCGACTCTGCACCGCCCTGATCAAGGATGGTACGTGAGTCAATTTTACTGGATACGGTAAAGGCGATACGCGTCGGGATGTTCGCTTTAATCAGACCGGTGATAACGTCCACGGATGGACGCTGGGTCGCCAGCACAAGGTGAATACCGGCGGCGCGCGCTTTCTGCGCCAGGCGGGCAATCAGCTCTTCCACTTTTTTACCGACGGTCATCATCAGGTCGGCGAATTCATCTACCAGCACCACGATATAAGGCAGTTTTTCCAGCACCGGATGCTGTGCATCCATGCTGTCTCCCGGTTTCCAGTACGGATCAGGGATCGGACGGCCCATACGCGCCGCCTCGGCGATTTTCTCGTTATAACCGGCCAGGTTACGCACGCCCAGTGCCGACATCAGCTTGTAGCGACGCTCCATCTCGTTCACGCTCCAGCGCAGGGCGTTGGCCGCGTCTTTCATGTCGGTAACTACTTCCGTCAGCAGGTGCGGGATGCCTTCATAGACGGACAGTTCGAGCATTTTCGGGTCGATCATGATGAAACGCACATCTTCCGGCTGCGCTTTATAGAGCATGCTGAGGATCATGGCGTTCACACCGACGGACTTACCGGAACCGGTCGTACCGGCCACCAGCAGGTGAGGCATCTTCGCGAGGTCTGCCACCACTGGATCGCCCGCAATATCTTTACCCAGCACCACCGTTAACGGGGAAGGGTTATCGCGGAACTTGGTGTTATCCAGCACTTCACGCAGGTAGACGGTCTGGCGTTTCTTGTTCGGCAGTTCAAGGCCAACGTACGGTTTGCCCGGTATGACCTCCACCACACGCACCGCCACGGTCGATAGAGAACGCGCCAGGTCACGGGAGAGGTTAGAAATACGCGCGGCTTTTACGCCTGGCGCCAGATTCAGTTCGAAACGGGTGATGACCGGCCCCGGGGAGTAGTTCACCACGTCCGCTTTAATGCGGAAATCAGCCAGACGCGCTTCGACCAGACGCGCCATCTGCTCCAGCGCGAAGGTATCAACCGGTTCAACTTCCGCTGGCGGCGGCGTTAACAGATCCAGCGACGGCAGTGGCGTGCTTGGACGCTGCAGCGGACGGCTGTCACCGTTACGCATCAGCAGCGGGTGAATCAGGCTCTCCTGCGGCTGTGGCGCAGGCTGCTGGAACTGCGGCGGCTGTTGTGGCTGCTGCGGTTGCGCGTAAGCCTGCGGCGCCGGCTGCTGCGGTTGCGGTGCGTATGACGGCTGTGCGGGTTGCTGGCGCACAGGCTCCGCTTCCGGCATCACGCTCGGGGTAAATAAAGGCTCGCTCGGGCCATCATCCACCAGATCTTTCATCGGCGAGAATTCAAAATCCGACAGGGAGAACGGATTTGCGCCAGCCGGTTGTTCGCCGGAATAGCGCTGCTGCTGGGTAGCGGCAAACTGGCGCGCCAGTTCGGCTTCCGCCGCGTCATCGTCGTCCAGCGCAGGCTCATCGTGCTGATATTCCTCACCGTAGCGTTGATTCTGCTGCGCGGCGAACTGGCGAGCCAGCTCAGCCTGCTGCACGTCATCGGCATCATCCTCGTACTCAGACTCGCGGGCTTTTTCTTCGGCCATCCGCTGGGAAGGCAGCTTGATACCGTAAGAGGCAAGCTCACGACGGGTTGGCACGCGGACGCGGTTAGGGCGAGGCAATTGAGGACCAATCCCCTCTTTCACCTGAGGACGTGGCGCTCCCCCTGTTGCCAGGCTAAAGACAGGTGCAGCCACGGCCGCCGCCGCGGTGGCCTGCTTCACGCTTTCCGCTACAGGGGCAACCGAAGGTGTTGGATCAACCTGAGGAGCCGAAACAGCAGCTGCTTTCGTAACAGGTTCCTGCACCGGTTCAGGCACTGGCTGATACCAGGCCGCCAGCTGTTCGCGTTCACGCGCACGGCGCTCTTCGACTTCTTCAAAATAGTACAGTGGCGGACGCACTGGCTTCACCTCTTCCACGATTTCGGGCTCAGGTTCCGGTGCGACATAAGGCTGGACGGGTTCAACCGGTTCAGGCACATACTCCTGATACGGTTGAGTCACAGACTGTTCATAGTGTGGGTTGTGTTGTGGTTCATACGCAGGCTGCGGCGGCTGATAAGGCTGCTGCCACTGTTCCTGCTGAACGGGAATATAGCTTTCTGGTTCAGGCGCAATAACCGGCTCCGGGGTATGAACACCCGGCGCAGTCTGCCAGTCTACCTGAGGCTGCTGAATAACGGATTCCGGCGGTGAAACCGGCGCAGATGGCATCACGGCGTCAACGGGGGCGGCATAGGCCTGAGCAGCGGTCGTCGCGGCGGCGGCGGCGGCAACCGGCTCGGTGACCGAATGACCGTTTAACAGCGGATCGTATTCGTCAAAATCGCCAGGGGTGGCACGGTTGCCGGAGAAGAGCACATCGTCAGGATCGACCTGATTTCCCGCAGCGCGATAGACCACCTGCTCGTCTTCATCCATGCGTTTACCAGAGAAGAGCGCCGCATCAGTTTTACGGCCCAACGGGTTGGCAAATTTCTCTGCAACACGTTGGCGACGCGCCAGCGCGCCACGCAGAATTCGAGCACGACGAGACTCTCGACGCTGTACAGGCGCGTCATCTTCCTCTTCATCTTCGTACTCATCTTCATCAACCCACGTATCGTCACGACGGGTACGGTTGCTGGCGAAGGTCAGAATAGTGAGGATAAAACTGCCAATTTTCTCGGCAATGCTCACCCAGGACCAGCCGGTGAATAACGTCAGCCCCGCCGCCCAGATGCACAGCAACGCAAGGGTGCCGCCGCTGCTGTGAAGCATCGGTTGCAGCGCAGAACTCAACAGGCTGCCAATCACGCCGCCCGAAGCGAAGTACCAGATATCATCCGCATTAATGGCCGCCAGCCCGCATGAGGTGAGGATCAGCGCCAGTGCGCCAATCAGGCGCAGCGAAACGGCGAAATAATCGATGTAATCATCGTTTTGACGATGTCGCCACGCAAACCAGCACCCGCCGATAATAATGACGGGAAGGGTGTAAGCCATCACACCGAAAATGAAAAAGAGCGTGTCCGCAAGCCAGGCACCGGGTACGCCGCCTAAATTATGAATAGGCTCATGCCATGCAGTTTGTGACCAGCTGGGATCTGAGGGGTTGAAACTGAGTAAGGCTGCCATCAGCCAGACGGCAAAAAGGGCAATAACAATCAGCAAAGCCTCGAGGAGACGACGTCCGCTGCTTAGCTTCGATAGTGTGACTTCTTTGTCTTCAGTGTATTCCTGGCTCAAGAAAGGCTCTCCAGGTATCAGGCATATCCTGCCTGTTTGCTAAAACGGACAACAGCGCCGGGACTCCCCGGCACTGTTGCTGTATGGATTAACAGGAGTGTAATCAAACTACGCTGATTTTGCACCTGTTCCGTGTTAGCGAGTCTTAATAACCAGACGATTGCTCTGTTTGACCTCTTCCATCACCACATAGGTACGGGTGTCGTTCACGCCTGGCAGACGCAGCAGGGTTTCCCCCAGCAGCTTACGGTAGGCGGACATATCAGGCACACGGGTTTTCAACAGGTAGTCGAAATCACCGGACACCAGATGACACTCTTGAATTTCTTCAAGTTTTTGTACAGCGGCGTTAAATTGCTCAAACACATCCGGCGCACCACGATTCAGAGTAATCTCAACAAATACCAGAAGTGAGGCATCCAGATAATGCGGGTTCAGCAGAGCTGTATAGCCCTGAATAAAACCCTGTCTTTCCAGTCGGCGCACACGCTCAAGGCATGGCGTCGGGGAAAGTCCCACACGTTTTGAAAGCTCGACGTTGGAAATACGCCCATCCTTTTGCAATTCATTAAGAATGTTACGATCGATACGGTCGAGATCTTTGCCAGGGCGCTTCTTGCTATCTACCATTATTATTGTCTCTCTGTATTCCTTCCCTACTCCTGCCTGGACCCTGTGCACATCACTGTTCAGAGCCTGTACCCGTTAGTCATCACATCGCCTGATTTTGTATTAGACGCGATGCGGATTCGGGTTCTGTTGGTAAGAAGACCGTTGCCCGAAGGCTGTCACCGACATCACGTATGGCGTCTGTCCACGCCATGCGTAGATTTCACTGACCCGGTAAAAATGGCATTTACGTGCATGCCTATGCGGCATACGGTTAACGCGGTTTTTTTTCTTCCTTGAATGTTTTCGCAAAAGCGCAGGGGATTGTCAAAGCAAAACATCGTTTTTTAGTACAACATGCCGGATATTCATTACGGCAGGGTATTAATCCTCATTTTATTGCCTTATAAACAACCGGTTTTCAGGAGAAAGCTTGATGTTATCGCGCGCCATTCATCGTCCGTGACTATTACACAGATTGATATCAAAATTGCTGCGCTCTTTTTTTACGACAACAAATTCCCTACAATCCAGCCAAATGTCTGCCAACAACAATGGGGATCTCATGGGCACGGCCAAACACAGTAAGCTGCTAATCCTTGGTTCTGGACCTGCGGGATATACCGCGGCGGTCTATGCTGCACGCGCTAACCTGCAACCGGTATTAATCACCGGCATGGAAAAAGGCGGTCAGCTGACCACCACCACCGAAGTGGAAAACTGGCCAGGCGACCCGAACGACCTGACCGGGCCGCTACTGATGGAACGTATGCACGAGCATGCTGCCAAATTCGAAACCGAAATTCTGTTCGACCATATTAACAAGGTCGATCTGCAGAACCGTCCGTTCCGCCTGACGGGTGACAGCGGCGAATACACCTGTGACGCGCTGATCATCGCCACCGGTGCTTCTGCCCGTTACCTGGGTCTGCCATCAGAAGAAGCATTTAAAGGCCGCGGCGTCTCTGCCTGCGCAACCTGTGACGGTTTCTTCTACCGCAATCAGAAAGTTGCGGTCATCGGCGGCGGCAACACTGCCGTGGAAGAAGCGCTGTACCTGGCGAACATTGCCTCAGAAGTGCACCTGATCCACCGCCGCGATACATTCCGCGCGGAGAAGATCCTGATCAAACGTCTGATGGATAAAGTGGCAAGCGGCAACATCGTGCTGCACACCAACCGCACGCTGGAAGAGGTCACGGGCGATCAGATGGGCGTTGCCGGTCTGCGTATTCGTGATACCCAGAACAGCGATAACGTCGAAACGCTGGACGTGGCGGGCCTGTTTGTTGCTATCGGTCACAGCCCGAACACGGCAATCTTCGAAGGGCAACTGGAGCTGGAAAACGGCTACATTAAAGTGCAGTCAGGCATTCACGGTAACGCGACGCAGACCAGCATCCCGGGCGTGTTTGCGGCGGGCGATGTCATGGACCATATTTACCGTCAGGCAATTACCTCTGCGGGTACCGGGTGTATGGCCGCGCTGGATGCTGAACGCTACCTCGATGGACTGGCGGAACAAGGTAAATAATCTTTACAAGTCAGTAACAAACGTAAATAAAGGCGGCGATAAGTCGCCTTTATTGTCTCCCCGTTGTAACATTGCGCTGCCCAATTTCTAATAACGTCACCTGCAAAGTACGCAATGGAAAAAAACCGTCAACAAGAGTTAACACGCTGGCTGAAACAGCAAAGCGTTATTTCCCGCCGCTGGCTTACCATTTCCCGTCTGCTGGGATTTGTTAGCGGTCTGTTGATTGTTGCCCAGGCATGGCTGCTGGCCCGCATTCTCAATCACATGATCATGGAGAACATTCCCCGCGAGGCGCTCCTGCTGCCCTTTATTGTCCTGATCCTGGTTTTTATCCTGCGCGCCTGGGTGGTCTGGCTGCGTGAACGCGTCGGTTTTCATGCCGGACAGCATATCCGCTACGAGATCCGTCGTCAGGTGCTCGACAGGCTTCAGGAAGCCGGCCCGGCGTGGATTCAGGGAAAACCAGCCGGAAGCTGGGCGACGCTGATCCTTGAGCAGATTGACGATATGCACGACTATTACGCGCGCTATTTGCCGCAAATGGCGCTTGCCGTCTTCGTTCCGCTGTTGATTGTGATCGCCATCTTCCCGGTTAACTGGATGGCAGCACTGATTCTGCTGGGCACCGCCCCGCTGATCCCCCTGTTTATGGCGCTGGTTGGGATGGGAGCGGCGGATGCCAACCGCCGTAACTTCCTGGCATTGGGTCGCTTAAGCGGCCATTTCCTTGACCGTCTGCGCGGCATGGAGACGTTACGCATTTTTGGCCGCGGTGAAGCGGAAACCGACAATATTCGTCTGGCATCGCAGGATTTCCGCCAGCGCACCATGGAAGTGTTACGCCTCGCCTTCTTATCCTCAGGCGTGCTGGAATTCTTTACTTCGCTGTCGATCGCCCTTGTGGCCGTCTACTTCGGCTTCTCCTATCTCGGTGCGCTGGATTTCGGCCATTACGGCACGGCAGTGACCCTTTCTGCCGGTTTCCTGGCGCTGATCCTGGCCCCGGAATTTTTTCAGCCCCTTCGCGATTTGGGGACCTTCTATCACGCTAAAGCCCAGGCGGTTGGCGCGGCCGACAGCCTGAAAACGTTCCTGGAAACACCGCTGGCACACCCGGAGCGGGGTGACGTGATGCTAAATGCCAAAGAACCCGTGACCGTCGAGGCCCAGGATTTTTGCATCCTCTCACCGGAAGGTAAGGTGCTGGCAGGCCCGCTGAACTTTACCCTGCCGGCCGGACAGCGCGTGGTGCTCGTCGGCACCAGCGGTTCCGGGAAAAGTTCGTTACTGAATGCGCTATCCGGTTTTATGGCCTACACCGGTTCGCTGCAAATAAACAAAACCGAGTTGCGTAAACTCGACCCTGACGCCTGGCGTAAACAGCTCAGTTGGGTAGGACAAAACCCGCAGCTTCCGGCCTCCACGCTACGTGAAAATGTGCTTCTGGCGCGTCCGGATGCGCGTGAAGATGAACTGCAATCGGTGCTCGACCGCGCCTGGGTCAGCGAGTTTCTGCCGCTGCTCCCGCAAGGGGTGGACACCGTCGTCGGTGACCAGTCCGCCGGGCTGTCTGTTGGCCAGGCGCAGCGTGTAGCCGTTGCCCGCGCGCTGCTTAACCCATGTCAGCTGATGCTGCTGGATGAGCCTGCAGCCAGCCTGGATGCCCACAGTGAGCAGCGCGTGATGGAAGCGCTTAACGCCGCCTCACGCCAGCAAACGACCCTGATGGTCACCCACCAGCTGGAAGGTCTTGCCGACTGGGACCAGATCTGGGCCATGGAAAATGGCCGTCTTGTTGAGCAAGGCGATTACGCCTCTCTTGTTGCCGCGCAGGGGCCGTTTGCCGCCCTGCTGGCGAACCGTCAGGAGGACATCTGATGCGTGCTCTGCTGCCTTATCTTGCGCTCTATAAACGCCACAAATGGATGCTGACGCTGGGGATCGTGCTGGCGATAGTGACTCTGCTCGCCAGCATTGGTCTGCTCACGCTTTCCGGCTGGTTCCTGTCGGCCTCTGCCGTCGCGGGCGTTGCCGGGTTGTACAGCTTTAACTATATGCTCCCGGCGGCCGGCGTTCGCGGTACCGCCATCACCCGTACTGCCGGACGCTATTTTGAGCGGCTGGTCAGCCACGATGCCACTTTCCGCGTGCTGCAGCACCTGCGCATCTACACCTTCAGTAAACTGCTGCCCCTCTCCCCTGCCGGGCTGGCGCGTTTTCGTCAGGGTGAGTTACTTAACCGTGTCGTTGCCGATGTCGACACGCTGGATCACCTTTATCTGCGCGTGATCTCCCCGATTACAGGCGCGTTTGTGGTGATTGTGGTAGTGACGCTGGGATTGTCTTTTCTGGATGTTCCCGTTGCGCTCACGCTGGGCGGGATCATGCTGTTGACGCTTATTATCCTGCCGCCGCTCTTTTACCGCGCCGGGAAATCCACCGGGGAAAACCTGACGCGTCTGCGCGGAGATTACCGCCAGCAGTTGACCTCCTGGCTTCAGGGCCAGGCAGAATTGACCATTTTCGGTGCCAGCAAGCGCTATCGCGCGCGTATGGAAAGTACGGAGCTGAACTGGCATGAAGCTCAGCGCCGACAGTCGGAACTGACTGCTTTTTCCCAGGCACTGATGACACTCATTGGCGGCATCGCGGTGATTGCCATGCTGTGGCTGGCGTCCGGGAGTGTCGGGGGAAATACACAGCCAGGTCCCCTGATCGCCCTCTTCGTTTTTTGTGCGCTGGCCGCGTTTGAAGCGCTGGCACCCGTTACGGGCGCCTTCCAGCATCTGGGGCAGGTCATCGCCTCTGCCCTGCGCATCACCCAGATTGCCGAACAGGAACCTGAAGTAACATTCAGTGCCGGACAGACCGCGGTACCCGCGCAGGTTGCGCTGGCGCTGGATGATGTCACCTTCGCCTACGACAAACAGGCGCAAAACGCGCTGGAAAGCATCAACCTGTCTGTTAACGCCGGAGAGCGGATTGCGATCCTCGGCCGTACCGGGTGCGGTAAATCGACGTTGCTGCAGCTGCTGACCCGCGCCTGGGATCCGCAGCGCGGCCAGATCCGTTTTAACAATACGTTGCTGACAGATTTCAGCGAGCAGGCCCTGCGTCAAACCGTCAGCGTCGTTCCACAGCGCGTACACCTGTTTAGCGCCACCCTGCGTGATAACCTGCTGCTGGCCGCACCGCACGCGTCGGATGACGCTCTTCGCGCCATGCTGGAGCAGGTCGGTCTGCATAAGCTGCTTGAGGACGAGGGATTAAACAGCTGGCTGGGCGAAGGTGGCCGTCAACTCTCCGGCGGTGAGCTGCGCAGACTGGCGATTGCGCGCGCGCTGCTGCACGATGCCCCGCTGATGTTGCTCGACGAACCCACCGAAGGGCTGGACGCGACAACTGAGAGCCAAATCCTTGATCTGCTTGCGAATGTCATGCGCGGGAAAACCGTGCTGATGGTCACGCACCGCCTGCGCGGTCTGGCGAGTTTTGATCGGATAATTGTGATGGACAACGGACAGATTATTGAGCAAGGTAGTCACGCAGAGCTGTTGACGAAACAGGGTCGCTACTACCAGTTTAAACAGCGTCTGTAGACTATATTTGTAGCGTCCTCACTCGCGTACTGGAGTTTTGCTGTCATGCGCCTGGTCCAGCTTTCTCGTCATAATATCGCGTTCCCTTCGCCGGAGGGGGCGCTGCGCGAGCCCAATGGGCTGCTGGCCCTTGGCGGTGACCTTAGCCCTGCGCGGCTATTAATGGCGTACCAGCGCGGCATTTTCCCGTGGTTTTCCCCCGGCGACCCGATTTTATGGTGGTCTCCCGATCCCCGCGCCGTGCTGTGGCCAGAGCAGTTTCACCTGAGCCGCAGCATGAAGCGTTTCCATGCAAAATCACCGTACCGTGTCACCCTGAATCACGCCTTTGGTCAGGTTATAGAAGGCTGTGCTGAAGACCGCTATGAAGGGACATGGATAACCCGCGATATCATTACCGCCTATCACCAGTTGCATGAGCTGGGTTACGCCCACTCTATCGAGGTCTGGCAAGATGGGACGCTCGTCGGCGGCATGTACGGCGTGGCGCAGGGGACGCTGTTTTGTGGCGAGTCGATGTTTTCTCGTTCGGTCAACGCCTCGAAAACCGCGCTGCTGGTTTTCTGCCAGGCCTTTGCCCAATGCGGCGGACGCCTGATCGATTGTCAGGTGCTCAACGAACACACGGCCTCGCTGGGTGCCGTTGAAATCCCGCGACGCCAGTATATCGGGCATCTGGATGCCAGCCGTCAGGAGAAGCTCCCGCGCGACTTCTGGGTCCCGAGAACGCTCTTTATGCCCTATGCCTAAATGTTTTCCGCATATTTTTTGTGAGGGTGTTATAATTATGCCGCAGAGTAGCTTCTGCCTGTTGCCCCGCCGCCGTTTGGGACCCTCGCTTCAGATAACGTCCTGACGTTTATCCTGTTGTCTCCCCTTTACGAATGCGCTTCCTGTTCGGTTGTACCGTGACGCTTGGGCAATGCGCCGAAACTGTTTTGCTGCGTTTTAATCGCGCAATTCTTTACTTAATAGATGAATTTCGGCATTATCTTGCCGGTTCAAAACTTGGTAGTGATACCCCAGAGGATTAGATGGCCAAAGAAGACAATATTGAAATGCAGGGTACCGTACTTGATACGTTGCCTAATACCATGTTTCGCGTAGAGCTGGAAAACGGTCACGTGGTAACTGCGCACATCTCCGGTAAAATGCGCAAAAACTACATCCGCATTTTGACGGGCGACAAAGTGACTGTTGAACTGACCCCGTACGACCTGAGCAAAGGCCGCATTGTCTTCCGTAGTCGCTAATTGTTTTCGCCTGTAATGGCAGATGAATATTAAATAAGGTCGGGTTCTTCCCGGCCTTAAATTTATGGAAAACCCTCCCCTTAACTATACAGTCGCCTTTCTTGCCGGGTGGCGCTGCGCTTACCCAGCCTACACGCCAAAATTGCACAACACATTGTAGGCCTGCGCAAGCGTAGCGCCGCCAGGCGACGCGGTAGTATGTAAAACCTCTTTATTTGCTTTTTTATGCTGCCTGCCCGGCAGTGCACTTGCTGCGATATTCCGTGGCAGTTACACAGAATTGCTGACAGGCTCTTGTCACACAAACGACCAGTTGGGTGACAACGATTAAAACGACGGTTCAAATGCTGGAATCTGTCAAATAACCCGCCATTTATTCAGTGTCATGCAAATCAGATGTTTTTTAGCTTAAGTGACGGAATTTTCTGGGGTTCCGTCGTAGACCCCCAATGTACTGACCAGACTAGCCCGGTGAACCCAGGGGTAACCTCTTGCTCCTGCTCTCTAAAAAATGGTTGCATCGAGCTTTATGCATCTGCCATAAATTTAAGTCCAATTGTGTTTATGGATCATACATAAGGATGTTTTGATGGATATCGCGCTTTTTCCTGGTCAGAACAGGCGCCAGTGGGCTGACACTATGATAAATCTCGAAGCCCGTAAGCTTGGGAGCTATCCTCATCGGTGACGCTTTTAATACGATATCCAGAGAAGCGGCCAGGCAATTGCTGAATGCACCTGCCTCACAGGGGATGTTCGCAGACAGCGCGATGCCCATTGCTGAGTTCAAGGGATTTAGTCGTGATGTTGGTCTTGGCGTTTACAATGCCACTACTTTAGCGGCAAGCGTCTATGGTGTGTTCGGATTGACAGGCAAAGCCGAGGCCTGGCGGTTATTCAGATATCTTCCGGCAAATTAAGCATGAAAGTTTTAGGGTGGGGAGTCAATGCAAAGGTGGTACTGGAGCGACTCACCCACGACGATCAAAATCGCTAACATACGTTCTCAATAGCTTCCAGGATTTATAACCAACTTTAACAGGCATCACCAGGAGAAAAACAACAAACAGGAAAACTGCTGCTATCGCGCTTGAGATTGCCTGTACGGTGCTGCCTAAAATGAAACTGAGAATGGTAATCACGGTCATAATAATTGTGACCCAAACGAACATTTTGAAGTAACGGGAAAGATCTAACAGAACCCTGTCCAGTGAATCACCAGTTTCAAGGTAACGTTTAATCCTTATGATTTCCTTTTTTGTAAAACCTGACGCGTGTAGATCATGTTCTTCCACTGGCACCGACCTTCTTTCTGTTTAACCTGTGGACACAGGATACACTATTTTGCACATGATGGATGGGTACGCCGCGTTAGGGCGTCAGTGATTGTACGGCAAGCCTGTATATTGGGGTTCCGGGTGAGTAGACCCGCCGGTTACCCGGTCAGGCCCCTCCGCAGAACTTTGCGGTTAAACCATCTGTAGATGATTCGCTTGCTCTGGTAGATGAACTGTCCCACTCGCCTTTTATTATCTGAGATGCCGTGATAGTTGATCCATCCGCGAACAACCCGGATACAACAGTGCACCAGTACTGCGATCATATGGTTCCGGACGGTAATTTCTAAGCTGCCTGTACGGCAGTGCACTGAAATATTATCTAAACAACTTTATGATTTTCATACAAAAAATCTAAAAACGCTTTTCTCACCCTCTTTTTTACAGCCATTAAATTATCATTGAAAATCAGTTCATTACACTTCAATTAAAAATTAGGATCATAGCCCGCCTTCCTTTATTTACCCCTGCGTAAAACAATCACTTCCTACCTTCTGACAAATGTCTATAATAAACCATGACAAATGACAATCATCAGGAGGTAAAAATGAGAACATGGGTTCCTGCGCAGAAGCCTGCTGATAACGCGCTCTGGCGATTTGCGGGGTTACCGGCAAACCGGGGTATGCGGTTGGTTGAGTATCTCAATCAGGGGTTACCCGTAAGCGTCCTCGACAATATCCACGAGTGGACGGCGATGTCGAAAGCGGACATCCTGCGCGTGACGGGGATTAACGAGCGTAACGTCGCGCGCCGCAAAAGCGCGGGCCGTACGCTGACCCCAGATGAAAGCGAACGCGTGGCGCGTTTCGTTCGGGTGCTGGATGCTGCCGTCGATTACTTTGGCAGTAAAGACGACGCCTGGACCTGGCTGCAATCTCCGGTGCGAGGGTTAGGGAACAGAGCACCTGTCGATTTAATTGCGACAGAAACCGGCGCGCTGGAAGTGACCGATTTGATTGGTCGGCTTGAACACGGTGTGTTTGCATGATTTTTTATCGGCTGGTGACGGGACGCTACGCCAGCGAAGCGTGGAGTGGAGGCGGTGCAAACCAGTATGGCGGGCGCTGGAATCATAAGGGGCATCCTGCCGTGTATGTTTCCACCGCCATCTCGCTGGCATCGCTGGAAATTCTGGTACATGTCAAAAAAGACACCGTGCTGAATCAGTACCAGCTGTTTAGCATCGATATCCCGGATGAGCAGATTGATTATCTGGACAAAGCATGGCTGCCCGATGACTGGCAGGAAAACCCGGCACCGGTCTCAACGATGGATCTGGGCGCCGGTTGGCTACAATCCCGCAGCGCGCTGGCGCTTATCCTGCCTTCCTGCATTATTCCTTACGAAAATAACGCCATACTTAATCCATTACATCCGGCGTTTCATCAGGTACTGGGTACGGTTAAGCCACTCCCGTTTATTTTTGATCCTCGCCTGGCAGAAAAAACCGCACCCTGAAAGCAGATACGGCTCTGATTTTCCAGGACCAGGCATAAAAAAACCGGGCCTGTGCCCGGTTTTTACGTTTAACTTTCCACTTAGTGAGCCGCTTCCGGCTTGTGCTTCGCCGCACTCTGGAAATCGTACGTCAGTTCGTTCTTCGCCTGATCCAGCGCCACGGTCACCTGACCGCCGTCCACCAGCGAGCCAAACAGCAGCTCGTTCGCCAACGGTTTCTTCAGGTTATCCTGAATCACACGCGCCATCGGACGGGCCCCCATCGCACGGTCATAGCCTTTCTCGGCCAGCCAGTTGCGGGCCTCCTGGCTCACTTCCAGCGACACGCCTTTCTGATCCAACTGAACCTGCAGCTCGACGATGAACTTATCCACCACCTGATGGATCACCTCGGTAGACAGGTGATCGAACCAGATAATGTTGTCCAGACGGTTACGGAACTCCGGCGTGAAGATCTTCTTGATCTCTTCCATCGCATCGGTGCTGTTATCCTGGTGGATAAGACCGATGGATTTACGCTCGGTTTCACGTACCCCGGCGTTGGTGGTCATCACCAGCACCACGTTGCGGAAGTCCGCCTTGCGTCCGTTGTTGTCGGTCAGCGTCCCGTTGTCCATCACCTGCAGCAGGATGTTGAACACGTCCGGGTGCGCTTTCTCGATTTCATCAAGCAGCAGTACCGCGTGCGGATGCTTGATCACCGCGTCGGTGAGCAGCCCGCCCTGGTCAAAGCCCACGTAACCCGGAGGCGCACCGATCAAACGACTGACGGTGTGACGCTCCATATACTCGGACATATCAAAGCGCAGCAGCTCAATGCCCAGCGCTTTGGAGAGCTGAACCGTCACCTCGGTTTTCCCCACGCCGGTTGGGCCGGCGAACAGGAAGGAACCAACAGGTTTATGCTCATGCCCCAGCCCGGCGCGGGCCATCTTGATCGCTTCGGTTAAGGCCTCAATGGCTTTATCCTGACCAAAGACCAGCATTTTCAGGCGGTTGCCAAGGGTACGCAGCGTGTCGCGGTCGCTCTGAGAGACGCTCTTCTCAGGAATGCGCGCAATACGGGCCACCACGGACTCAATATCCGCCACGTTAACGGTTTTCTTACGCTTGCTGGCCGGCATCAGACGCGCACGCGCCCCTGCCTCATCAATGACGTCGATCGCCTTATCCGGCAGATGACGGTCGTTGATGTATTTCACCGCCAGCTCCACCGCCGCACGCACCGCTTTCGCGGTATAACGCACGTCGTGGTGCGCTTCGTACTTCGGTTTCAGGCCGTTGATGATCTGCACCGTTTCCTCGACAGACGGTTCGGTCACGTCGATTTTCTGGAAGCGGCGCGCCAGCGCACGATCTTTCTCAAAGATGTTGCTGAACTCCTGGTAGGTGGTGGAGCCAATCACGCGGATCTTGCCGCTGGAGAGCAGCGGTTTGATCAGGTTTGCGGCATCCACCTGGCCACCGGAGGCCGCACCGGCACCGATGATGGTGTGGATCTCATCGATAAACAGGATGCTGTTGGTGTCCTGCTCCAGCTGTTTTAACAGCGCCTTGAAGCGTTTTTCAAAATCACCACGGTATTTCGTGCCCGCCAGCAGTGAGCCAATATCCAGCGAGTAGATGGTGCAATCGGCAATCACTTCCGGCACATCGCCCTGCACAATGCGCCAGGCAAGACCTTCGGCAATCGCGGTTTTACCTACGCCAGATTCCCCCACCAGCAGCGGGTTGTTCTTGCGGCGACGGCATAATACCTGGATCGCACGCTCCAGCTCTTTATCGCGACCAATCAGCGGGTCGATACCGCCAACGCGAGCAAGCTGATTAAGGTTGGTGGTGAAGTTTTCCATACGATCCTCCCCGCCTGCTTGCTCTTCATTGTTATTGACCTGATTGCTGGAATCCGATGCCTGGTTAGGCTCGTCTTTGCGCGTTCCGTGAGAAATAAAGTTAACCACATCGAGTCGGCTGACTTCGTGTTTGCGCAGCAGGTAGGCAGCCTGTGACTCCTGCTCGCTGAAGATGGCGACTAAGACGTTTGCGCCAGTCACTTCGCTACGTCCGGAAGACTGGACGTGAAATACCGCGCGCTGCAGCACACGCTGGAAGCTGAGCGTCGGCTGCGTGTCGCGCTCCTCTTCACTGGCTGGCAGCACCGGTGTGGTTTGTTCGATGAAGGCTTCGAGTTCCTGACGTAGCGCCACCAGATCCACGGAGCAGGCTTCCAGCGCTTCGCGGGCAGATGGGTTGCTAAGCAGTGCGAGCAACAGGTGCTCGACGGTCATAAACTCATGTCGGTGCTCACGCGCTCTGGCGAAAGCCATGTTTAAACTGAGTTCCAGTTCTTGATTGAGCATAGGCACCTCCCCCAATTTTATGCCTTATCAGGCCTTTTCCAGCGTACACAGCAACGGATGCTCGTTCTCCCTCGCATAGTCGTTCACCATCGCCACTTTGGTTTCCGCCACTTCGGCTGTGAAGATGCCGCAGATAGCTTTGCCACGATAATGAACGGTAAGCATCAGTTGCGTTGCACGTTCTACATCATAAGAAAAGAACTTTTGTAGCACGTCAATAACAAATTCCATCGGCGTGTAATCATCGTTCATTAACATAACTTTATACATAGATGGCGGTTTTAGCGCGTCACGCACTTTGTCTTCCGCCAGCTGGTCAAAATCCAGCCAGTCGTTGGTCTTACCCATTTTGCATAACCACTTTGAATCTACCTCAGATGTTAGATAACAATCATCTATTACTGTCATCCGCGATGTCTGTCACAAACTGTTGCAATAGCGTTAACTGCTTCAAACTTTGGTTGATTATTGTCCCATCTCCAGCGCCAAACGCTTGACGACTTCTTTCGTTTCTCTAAATTGTACAAGCGTGAGATGGCGAGGTTTTGAACAGCCCCCACTCCACCACCGGTTCATTCCATCTTAACTTATAAGATTTACGAAGGATGTCGAAGCATGGAAATGGGTACTGTTAAGTGGTTCAACAACGCCAAAGGGTTTGGCTTCATCTGCCCCGAAGGCGGCGGCGAGGATATCTTCGCTCACTATTCCACCATTCAGATGGATGGTTACAGAACGCTCAAAGCCGGGCAGTCCGTCCGGTTCGATGTACACCAGGGACCCAAAGGCAATCACGCAAGCCTTATCGTACCCATTGAAGCAGAGACGGTTGCATAGCTCTCTGTTTTATTGTGTACATCCCGCAGTCAAAATGCCAGCCCGATCGGCTGGCATTTTTATTTTCAGCCTATTCACGGGCCAGAGCATCCACCGGATCCAGCCGCGCCGCATTGCGGGCGGGTAACCAGCCAAACAAAATGCCGGTAAAGGTTGAACACAAAAACGCGGTAAGAATGGCCACCGGTGAGAAGCCAATTTCCCAGCCGGGTAAAAAGAGCTGCAGCGCAAATGCGATCATCATCGAGAGCGCAATGCCCATCGCGCCCCCCACCAGACACACCAGCACAGCTTCAATCAAAAACTGTTGCAGGACATCGCTGGCTCTGGCCCCGACCGCCATGCGGATACCAATCTCACGGGTGCGTTCGGTCACCGATACCAGCATGATATTCATCACCCCGATACCGCCAACGACCAGCGAAATGACCGCCACCAGCGTGAGGAACAACTGAAGAGTACGTGTGGTCTTTTCCGCCGTTTTCAAGAGGCCGTCCATATTCCAGGTGAAGAAATCCTTCTTCCCGTGGCGCAGGGTTAACAGCCGCTCAAGCTGCTGTTCAGCCAGCGCGCTGTCGTAGCCCTCCTTCACGCGCACGGTGATGGAGTTAAGCCAGGACTGCCCCATAATCCGCCCGGAGATGGTGGTATAGGGCAGCCAGACGCGCAGGATCTTGCTGCTGCCAAACATCGACTGCTTCTCTTCCGCCACGCCGATGACCGTAGCCGGCATGTTGCCGACCAGGATTACTTCCCCCACCACATTCGCTTTATTAGGGAAAAGCTGTCTGCGTGAGTTCGCGTCCAGGACCACCACCTGCGCCCTGCCTGCCAGCTGTTCGGCATTGAAGGTCGCACCTTCACTGAAGGTCATACCGTAAACGTTGAAATAGTCCCCGCTGACGCCGTTCGCGCTGGCGGCAACGTCCACGTTACCCACGCGCAGGCGCAAATTTTGCGACACGGCCGGCGTAGCCGAGTTGACCCACGGCTGCTTCTGAATCGCCGCCAGATCGTCATATTTCAGGGACTGCTGATACTGCGGCTCGTCGTCGCCAAAGTCTTTGCCGGGATAGACGTCAATGGTATTGGTGCCAATCGCGCGGATATCGGCCAGCACCAGCTGCTTGGCCGCGTCGCCCACCACCACAATCGATACCACCGAGGCGATACCGATAATGATGCCGAGCATGGTGAGCAGGGTGCGCATTTTATTCGCTGCCATCGCCAGCCAGGCCATGGCAAGCGCTTCACGAAAGCCGCTAGAGAATTGTCCCCAGCCGGTGGACGGCGGTAGCGCTTCTTTCGTCGCCGCCGCTCTGGACGCTCCCGGCGGCGGATTGCTGACCAGCTCGCCGTCGTGGATCTCAATAATGCGTTCCGCCTGCGCCGCCACCTGTGGGTCATGCGTCACGATAATCACCGTGTGTCCCTGATCGCGCAGCTGGTGGAGGATCGCCATCACCTCTTCGCCGGAATGGCTATCGAGCGCCCCGGTGGGTTCATCCGCGAGGATCACCTGCCCGCCGTTCATCAGGGCACGGGCAATACTTACGCGCTGCTGCTGGCCGCCTGAAAGCTGTGAGGGCTGATACTCCACCCGCTCCGCCAGCCCCAGACGCGTCAGCAGCATCTGCGCGCGCTCAAGACGCTTTTTCCGCTCCACGCCGGCATAGACTGCCGGCACTTCGACGTTCTGCGCCGCATTGAGGTGAGAGAGCAGATGGTAACGCTGGAAGATAAAGCCGAAGTGCTCCCGACGCAGCTTTGCCAGCGCGTCGCCGTCCAGCGTGGAGATGTCCGTTCCGGCCACGCGATAGGTGCCGCTGGTCGGTTTATCCAGACAGCCGAGAATGTTCATCAGCGTCGATTTACCGGATCCCGATGCGCCAACAATCGCCACCATCTCACCCGCCTCTACGCGCAGGGAGATGCCTTTCAGCACCTCCACCGGGCCATCGCCCGAGGGGTAGCTGCGACGAATGTCGTTCAGCTCAAGCAGCGCCGTCATTTCGCGGCTCCGGGCAGGTTTTCGCTGATGACAACCTCCTCACCCTCTTCCAGCCCTTTCACCACCACCACATCGGTGTCGTTGCGCGCGCCAATCACTACTTCACGCTCGCGCGTTTCCCCGTTGCGCAGCACTTTGACTTTATAGCGGTTATCCCCGGCGGACTCGCCCAGCGCAGAGAGGGGAATGGTCAGCACGTTCTTCACGCCGGTCAGTTGGATATGCACCTGCGCGGTCATGTCCAGACGCAGCACGCCCTGCGGGTTCGGCACTTCAAAACGGGCATAGTAGAAGATGGCGTCGTTAACCTTTTCCGGCGTCGGCAGAATATCTTTCAGCACGCCTTCGTAGCGGGTCTGCGGATCCCCCAGCACCGTAAACCAGGCGTTTTGCCCCGGTTTGAGATGGATAACGTCCGCCTCGGAGACCTGAGCTTTGACCAGCATGGTGCTCATGTCCGCCAGCGTCAGGATGTTTGGCGCCTGCTGCGCGGCAATCACCGTCTGCCCCTGCAGGGTGGTGATCTGGGTGACTTCGCCAGCCATCGGCGCGACGATTTGCGTATAGTCGAGGTTGGTTTTCGCCGTATCCAGCGAGGCCTGGTTGCGTTTGATTTGCGCGTCGATGGTGCCAATCTGCGCCTGTTTTACCGCCAGCTCTGTGGTGGCCGTATCTAAATCTTGTTTCGAAATGGCCTGGGTTTTCGCCAGCGCCTGCTGGCGGGTGAGTGTGACCTGAGCCAGGTTGCGCTCTGCCAGCGCCTGGGCGCGCTGAGCGCGCAGCTCCATCAGCGTGGCTTCCACCTCGCGGATCTGGTTCTCAGCCTGTTCAGGATCGATAACCCCAAGCAGCTGGCCTTTTTTCACCTTATCGCCAATCTCTACCGACAGCGTTTTCAACTGGCCGCTCACCTGGGCACCCACGTCAACCTTGCGCAGGGCATCCAGCTTGCCCGTCGCGAGGACGTTTTGCTGCAGTTCGCCAGGACGAACAATCAATGTCTGATACTGTGGCACAGGCGCATTAAGCACTTGCCATAGCCAGTACCCACCGGCTAATACCACGACCGCCAGCAGCAGAAACAGCGTTCTGCGTTTTCCCTTAAGGTTCATAAATATTCCAATTAAATGTTCTGGCAATAATAAATGTTGATTCTAACTAAACGACTCCTCAACGAAACCCCCGTTCCCTGAAATCGTCACAATTTGTTTACGAGACGTTGAACGTTCGCCTGCTGAAATGGAGATATTCATCAAGAAGCAGGATCTATCATGTCTTCCATCGTCGATACACCTTTTTCCAGCCTGCCACAGCCTAAATCGGGCTGGCAGCTCTTCAAAAATCTGGCTTTCGGTACGCTCACGCCAGGGCTGGCGTGGCAGAACCCCGCCTATCGACGTAAATTCATGTTACGTTCGCTGGCGACGCCCATTAGCACCGCGCGCCTGTTAACGAGCCTTGCTAAGCAACCGCGTCTGATGCAGATGCTGCAGGTCCAGCCAGGACTGCCGTGCCGGCTGCATCGCCCCTGGCTGACGGTGAAGATGGATCGTCAGCATGCGCTGGAATCGCTTAACTGGCACTATCAGACCCTGAGCCGCCAGCTTCCTGCGACGCTGCTTGCGGGTTATCTTTCTAAGCCAGGTTACACCCTGCTGACCTTAACCGGCAAAGAGGAACAGCAGTTCACCGTTCGTCTGTGCGCTGATGCGTTCCTGGATAAAGAAGGGGAAGCCACACTCGCCTTCTGCGACAGGCACAACACGGTGCTGGCGGAAATGACCTTTACGCTCTGCCAGTTTGCAGGAAAAACGACGCTGTTCATCGGTGGTCTACAGGGCGCAAAAGCGCACGTTCCCCATGAACTGATCCAGGGGGCGACGAAAGCCTGTCACGGTCTGTTCCCGAAACGTCTGCTGCTGGAAGCCGCGATGACGCTTGGCACCGCTTTCCCGGTCGAGCAGATCGTTGCCGTCAGTAACGCCACACACATCTATCGCAGCTGGCGTTACCGCAAGAAAAAAGAGGGGAAACTGCTGGCTGATTACGATAGTTTCTGGGTCTCGATCGGCGGTGAAAAACAGGATAATGGTCACTTCCTGCTGCCGCTTGTCATGCCGCGTAAACCGATGGAAGAGATCGCGAGCAAAAAGCGCGCCGAGTATCGCCGTCGTTATGAACTGCTGGATAGCCTGATTCAGCAGGTCAATCAGGCAACCCAACGCTAATCCGCTTTCCCGCGCGCCAGCCACAGCACGCGGGAAAACATCTTACGTAGCAGAGTCGGTACCGCCTCCACGCCCCGCCTTCCCGCTTCTGTCGCCACTTCAATGGCTAAATCCGGTTTTGACGAACGATGAATGGCTTTGGCGATCACGCGCCGCATGTTCATCGGGACATCGACAGGCACCATGGCAATTCGGTGGAATACGTCGTCGAACCCCTGACGATACATAAAGTGCTCCATGTCCATCGCGGGCAGCATAGTTAAATGGTCGCGCTCTTCTTCCCGCTCGTTATTGAGCAGGCTACGCACGGTCGAGGCATATTTTTTGCCCGCCTCATCACCGTCGACCAGGACGTGCCACTCGATCCCCATCCGGCGTGCGAATTTAATCAACGGCTTTAATCCCGACTGGGCGAATTCGATCACCTTAATGCCTTCCGCATCAAAATGGTGACCACACTGGCGCGCCAGCTCGTTAATGACCCAGGTTTCCGTCTCTCCTTCCACCAGCAGCCAGCAGCGGGCAAAGAGCGATGACGCCCGGTTAAAGCGGATATGAAACGCGATGCGCCGCCCGTCTTCCGCGTTCATGCCGCCCGGCCCCAGTCGGTAAGCGGTGACACGGGAGGATTCACGCACCAGACGACAGACGTGTTCAACCGGCGTCAGGGATAATAGCTCACCGGAGTTGGTGGTCGTAATGCGCTGGAGCGGCAGCAGATTCAGCAGATGCCATGCCACGGAGAGCATAATGGGATGCAGGCGGGTTTCAGGATCTTCCACCAGCAACAGCGGTCGGGCGTCCCGGTCAAGACGGACGGTGCCTTTGGCCTGCAGAAGCGTGGAGAACAGCCCCAGCAAAATCACCCGATGCGTACGCCCGCCGGGTCGGTCAATCATTCGGTTAATGATATCGAGATAGCGCCAGCTTCGTTGCTCATCATGAGAGCGGCGGCGCATCAGACGATGGCGGGACTCCGAGGTCCCCTGCTCGGAAAAATAGTGCTCCAGCAGTTGTACCATCGCGGACAACCCCTGGCGGATTTGACCATCGGTCAGATTTTGTGGACGAGACACCAGCTCCCGCGCCAGAAAATCCAACTCGCGGGCGGTGACTTCCACTTCCGGCATATTCGGTACGGTACCGTTACGAATACGCCGCATAAAACGCGCATCGCGCAAGCGTAATACCGGCGTCAGGCGGATCAGGTGGCGGGCCAGATCGTCAATATTGTCCAGCGGGATAGGATTGGCTTTTTCGTCGAGAAACTCACGCAGCGTGAGTACGCCTTCGTTCTCCGCCATCTCCCCTTCCAGCCGATAGAAAATCCGGTGGAAGCCGTCATCGCACGGCACCCAGCAGGGTGACAGCGGACGGAAGCGCCGCACGCGGTGACGGCCCGGTTCGGATTCCCGGAACGTCAGGATGATATGCAGGTGCTTCTCGCGGCCATTGACATCACCGGGCGGAAACCAGAAATCGTCCTGGACGAAGTGATACAGATCGTCTTCGGGCGAAAGCAGCAACGTCAGCGCATCCAGCAGGCTGGACTTACCCCACGCGTTCTCGCCGATCAGGACGTTGTTCTGCTCCAGCTGCAGCGACAGGCGGTTAATACCGCGAAACCCGACAATTTCCACTCGTTCGAGAAGCATAAGTCCCCCGCGAAATGATCACTTTTTCCTTTAAGTTATCAGCAGTATAGCGGGAGGATGCCGCGCAGAACACTGCCAGAGGTCCTGATTATTCTGCGCAAGCACGAAAAATTAAGAATTTCCGTGGCAGGTTTCATTTGAAATAGTGTCAACAGCACAACAAACTATTGTCCGCAAATTGGACTATGCTCTATTCACCTCCAGTTTGAACAAGGATTGACATCACATTGCCTTAAATCAAATTAAACAAATTTATTTAAGTGGCGAAGGGATGTTATTGGTTTTTAAAATACAGGCTCTTTGAGTCGTCATCCCTTTATGGCGATATATCCCGCATGCGGGAAAGCGTGCGGAAATTATGTTGAGGTGGTTATGTTTAGAAAATTGGCAGCAGAATGCTTTGGTACATTCTGGCTGGTATTTGGTGGCTGCGGTAGCGCCGTTCTGGCAGCAGCATTCCCGGAATTAGGTATTGGTTTTGTCGGCGTGGCGCTGGCCTTTGGTTTAACCGTATTAACCATGGCCTTTGCCGTGGGTCATATTTCCGGTGGTCATTTTAACCCGGCCGTGACGTTGGGTTTATGGGCCGGCGGTCGTTTCCCGGCGAAAGAGGTGATCGGTTATATCGTCGCCCAGGTGGTGGGCGGGATTATTGCCGCAGCCGTTCTGTACGTCATCGCCAGCGGTAAAGCGGGCTTCGACGCGGCAGCCAGCGGTTTCGCCTCTAACGGCTTCGGCGAACACTCTCCGGGCGGTTATTCCATGCTGTCGGCTATCGTGATTGAAATTGTGCTGACCGCTGGTTTCCTGCTGGTGATCCACGGCGCAACCGACAAATACGCGCCTGCTGGTTTCGCACCGATTGCCATTGGTCTGGCATTGACGCTTATCCACCTGATCTCCATTCCGGTCACTAACACCTCCGTTAACCCGGCGCGCAGTACCGCAGTGGCTATCTTCCAGGGTGGCTGGGCGCTGGAGCAGCTGTGGCTGTTCTGGGTCATGCCTATCGTCGGCGGTATTCTGGGCGGCGTGCTGTATCGCACCCTGCTGGAAAAACGCGATTAATAGCACTCGGTGTCGGGTGGCGCTAACGCTTACCCGACCTACGTGAGAGTGCACGTTGTAGGCCGGGTAAGACGTAGCCGCCACCCGGCTTTTTTATTGCTCCTTTACCTGACAGCCTTTATTGGGTAGTGTCTCTGGCGCTC
This sequence comes from Enterobacter sp. BIDMC92, assembly GCF_001030225.1. Classification (NCBI taxonomy): domain Bacteria; kingdom Pseudomonadati; phylum Pseudomonadota; class Gammaproteobacteria; order Enterobacterales; family Enterobacteriaceae; genus Enterobacter; species Enterobacter sp. BIDMC92. The sequence goes on along the minus strand of NZ_KQ087598.1, from coordinate 1,574,520 downwards.
AACAGATACTCACAAGGACCGGCTGTTCATGTTTTCAGGACTCCTCATTATTCTGCTGCCCCTGATTGTGGGCTATCTTATCCCACTGCATCAGGAATCCGCCTTACGGCTGATTAACCGTTTTCTCAGCTGGATTGTTTACGTCATTCTTTTTTTTATGGGAATAAGCCTGGCCTTTCTGGATAACCTGGCGACCAATCTGCTGGCGATCCTGCATTATTCTGCGGTCACTGTTGTGGTTATTTTGCTGTGCAATATTGCTGCATTGTTCTGGCTTGAACGCACTATTCCGTGGAAAAACCACCACCATCAGGAAAAACTTCCGTCCCGCATAGCGATGGCGCTGGAATCATTAAAACTGTGCGGAGTCGTGGTGCTCGGTTTTCTTCTTGGGCTGACCGGCTGGGCGTTTTTACAGCACGCGACAGAGGCCAGCGAATATACGCTGATCTTCCTGCTGTTCCTGATTGGTATCCAGTTGCGAAATAATGGCATGACCCTGAAGCAAATTGTCCTCAATCGTCGGGGAATGATGGTCGCGGTTATTGTTATCGCCAGTTCTATGGTGGCGGGCGTGATTAACGCTTTTATTCTCGACCTGCCACTGAAAACCGGTCTGGCCATGGCGTCAGGTTTTGGCTGGTACTCCCTCTCCGGCATTCTGCTGACCGAGTCCTTCGGTCCGGTGATTGGCAGCGCCGCCTTCTTTAACGATCTGGCGCGTGAGCTGCTTGCTATCATGCTAATCCCGGGCCTGGTGCGCCGCAGCCGCTCTACCGCGCTGGGGCTTTGCGGCGCGACGTCTATGGACTTTACCCTCCCGGTACTGCAGCGTTCTGGCGGACTGGAGATGGTCCCCGCCGCCATTGTTCACGGCTTTATTTTAAGCCTGCTGGTTCCCGTTCTGATGGCACTCTTCTCTGCCTGATACCTCTTTGGCGGTAGCGAACCTGCCGCCAAAATTGCGCTAAATCAAGCTCCCTCTATTTTGTCACAGAAAGCCCTTTTCACCGTTCTGACACAGGCATAACCTTAAACATGTATATCAAATATAACTTTAACAGGTGTGATTATGTTTTGTGTGCAATGTGAACAAACCATCCGTACCCCGGCAGGCAATGGCTGCTCTTACGCACAGGGTATGTGCGGCAAAACCGCAGAAACATCTGACCTGCAGGACCTGCTGATTGCGGCCCTGCAAGGCCTTTCCGCATGGGCATCCAAAGCCCGGGAATACGGCATCACCGACCACCACGTCGACAGCTTCGCCCCGCGCGCCTTCTTTTCCACGCTGACCAACGTCAACTTCGACTCCCCGCGCATCGTCGGGTATGCCCGCGAAGCAATTGCCCTGCGTGAAGCGCTGAAAGCGCAGTGCCTGAAGGCGGATGCGAGCGCCCGCGTGGAAAACCCGATGTCTGAACTTCAGCTGGTGAGTGACGATCTGGGCGAGTTGCAGCGTCAGGCGGCGGAATTCACCCCAAATAAAGACAAAGCCGTGATTGGTGAGAACATTCTCGGCCTGCGCCTGCTGTGCCTGTACGGTCTGAAAGGCGCTGCGGCGTATATGGAGCACGCGCACGTTCTGGGTCAGTACGACAATGAGATTTACGCCCAGTACCACAACATTATGGCGTGGCTGGGGACCTGGCCTGCCGATATGAATGCGCTGCTGGAATGCGCCATGGAAATCGGCCAGATGAACTTCCGTGTGATGAGCATTCTGGATGCCGGTGAAACCAGCACCTATGGGCACCCAACACCAACCCAGGTCAACGTCAAAGCGACCAAAGGCAAATGCATTCTGATCTCCGGTCATGACCTGAAAGATCTCTACAACCTGCTGAAACAAACCGAAGGCACCGGCGTTAACGTCTATACCCACGGGGAAATGCTACCGGCGCACGGCTATCCGGAGCTGCGTAAATTTACGCATCTGATCGGTAACTACGGCAGCGGCTGGCAGAACCAGCAGGTCGAGTTCGCCCGCTTCCCGGGTCCTGTTGTGATGACCTCAAACTGCATCATCGACCCGACTGTCGGCGCATATGACGACCGCATCTGGACCCGCAGCATCGTTGGCTGGCCGGGCGTGAGCCACCTCGAAGGTGACGATTTCGGTCCGGTGATTGCGCAGGCGCAGCAGATGGCCGGCTTCCCGTACAGCGAGATCCCACATCTCATCACCGTTGGCTTCGGTCGCGAAACCCTGCTCGGCGCTGCAGATTCCCTGATTGATCTCGTCAGCCGTGAAAAACTGCGTCATATCTTCCTGATCGGCGGCTGCGACGGCGCGCGCGGCGAGCGTAACTACTTCACCGACTTCGCCACCCGCGTGCCGGAAGATTGCCTGATCCTGACTTTGGCCTGCGGTAAATACCGTTTCAACAAACTGGACTTCGGCAATATCGAAGGTCTGCCGCGTCTGGTGGATGCCGGTCAGTGTAACGATGCCTATTCAGCCATCATTCTGGCGGTCACCCTGGCGGAAAAACTGGGCTGTGGCGTAAACGATCTGCCGCTGTCTCTTGTGCTCTCCTGGTTTGAGCAGAAGGCCATCGTGATCCTGCTGACCCTGCTTTCGCTGGGCGTAACCAACATCGTCACCGGCCCGACTGCGCCAGGCTTCCTGACACCGGACCTGCTGGCCGTACTGAATGAAAAATTCGGTCTGCGTTCCGTGACCACCGTTGAAGAAGACATGCAGCAGCTGCTGAGCGCGTAAGGAGTTATTCATGACCATGCCAACCTCACAATGTCCGTGGCGGATGCAGGTCCATCACATCCATCAGGAGACGCCGGATGTGTGGACGCTGTCACTACTGTGCCATGACTACTATCCGTACCGCGCGGGTCAGTATGCACTGGTCAGTGTCCGCAACAGTGCGGATACACTGCGCGCCTACACGCTTTCCTCCACGCCGGGCGTGAGCGAGTACATTACGCTGACCATCCGCCGTATTGATGACGGGGCTGGCTCCCGGTGGCTGACCCGGGACGTGAAGCGTGGGGATTACCTCTGGCTGTCTGACGCCCAGGGCGATTTCACCTGTGACGACAAAGCAGAGGATAAATTCCTGCTGCTGGCGGCCGGTTGTGGCGTGACGCCGATTATGTCAATGCGCCGCTGGCTGGCCAAAAACCGCCCGCAGGCTGACGTGCAGGTGATCTTCAGCGTGCGTTCACCGGACGATGTGATCTTTGCCGACGAGTGGCGCAATTATCCGGTCACGCTGGTGGCAGAACGCAACGCGACGCACGGTTTTGTCGCGGGGCGTCTGAACCGCGAACTGCTGCGAAGCGTACCAGATATCGCAAACCGTACCGTGATGACCTGCGGCCCGGCACCGTACATGGCGAGTGTGGAAGAGGACGTAAAAGCGCTCGGCGTCACCCGCTTCTTCAAAGAGCAGTTCTTCACGCCGGTGGCAGAGGCGGCAACCAGCGGGATCCAGTTCACCAGACTGCAACCGGCGCAGACCTTCTTTGGCCGCGTGGGCACCACGCTGCTGGAGGCGCTGGAGAGCAATAAAGTACCGGTGGCTGCAGCCTGTCGTGCTGGCGTGTGTGGGTGCTGTAAAACGAAAGTGGTGTCCGGTGATTATACCGTCACCAGCACCATGACGCTAACGGACGCAGAGATCGCGGAAGGTTACGTGCTGGCGTGTTCGTGCCATCCGCAGGGCGATCTGATCCTCGCATAAACAATGAACGCTCGTTCGTAGGCCCGGTAAGCGTAAGCGCCACCGGGCTTTTTTGCCGGGTGGCACTACGTTTACCCGACCTACAACAACCCTATCGCCACGCAGGACCTTTCCCCAGCGCGTAACGCCCTGCCCCTAAAAACGCCACCGCCAGCGAGCCGATAAAGAAGTACATCAGGCTCTCAATCGCCCAGGCCCCCACGGCATCCAGCGTAAAGGTTTTACCCGTGCCCACCATCAGCCATGCCACGATCATGGTGAACGCCAGCACCAGCGCCGCCGGGCGCGTGAAGAGCCCGACAATAATCAGGATCGGTGCCACCACTTCGCCAATCAGCACACCGTAAGCGATAAACCCCGGCAACCCTTTTTCCACCAGCATGCCGCTGATAAACCCGACGCCGCCAAACAACTTGTGTAAACCGTGAAACAGCATCAGTCCGCCGACGGCAAGTCGTAACAAGAGTTTGCCGAGATCGTCACACGCGAGCTTTTCATTTACAGCCATTAACAATGATTTAACCATTTGAAATCCTTTATTTTTCACCCTGTACCCGAACAGATTATGCCGAACAATTACCCATGAAAACCACCTTTAAATGAGGGGTATTAGGCAGGCAATACAGTGACTTTCTTCTAAGCTTGTAGGCGATATCACAAAAAGGAGACGGACCACCATGAAACAAACCGTGGCTGCATATATAGCGAAGACCCTGGAACAGGCAGGCGTAAAACGTATCTGGGGCGTAACCGGGGATTCCCTTAACGGACTCAGCGATAGCCTTAACAGGATGAAGACCATTGAATGGATGTCGACCCGTCATGAAGAGGTCGCCGCCTTTGCTGCCGGTGCCGAAGCACAGCTCACGGGTGAACTGGCCGTCTGCGCCGGGTCGTGCGGGCCGGGTAACCTGCATCTGATCAACGGGCTGTTCGACTGCCACCGCAATCACGTGCCGGTGCTGGCGATAGCCGCCCACATCCCCTCTTCCGAAATCGGCAGCGGCTATTTTCAGGAGACGCATCCGCAGGAGCTGTTCCGTGAATGCAGCCACTATTGCGAGCTGGTTTCATCCCCGGAGCAGATCCCGCAGGTGCTGGCGATTGCCATGCGCAAGGCGGTGCTGAACCGGGGCGTTTCTGTGGTCGTCATCCCGGGCGACGTGGCCCTCAGGGCGGCGCCTGAAGGGGCCAGTACCCACTGGTACCACGCGCCGCAGCCGATCATCACCCCAGCGGAAGAGGAGCTGAAAAAGCTGGCGCAGCTGCTGCGCTACTCCAGCAATATCGCCCTGATGTGCGGCAGCGGATGTGCCGGCGCGCACAAGGAGCTGCTTGAATTTGCGGGCAAGCTGAAAGCCCCAATTGTTCATGCCCTGCGCGGCAAAGAGCATGTCGAGTACGATAACCCCTATGACGTGGGAATGACCGGGCTGATCGGTTTTTCCAGCGGCTTCCACACCATGATGAACGCCGACACCCTGATTTTGCTCGGCACCCAGTTCCCGTATCGCGCGTTCTACCCGACGGATGCCAAAATCATTCAGATTGATATCAACCCGGCCAGCATCGGCGCACACAGTAAGGTCGATATGGCGCTGGTGGGAGACATCAAATCCACCCTTGCCGCCCTGCTGCCGCTGCTGGAAGAGAAAACAGATCGCAGGTTCCTCGACAAGGCCCTCAGCGATTATCGCGATGCCCGCAAGGGGCTGGACGACCTCGCTAAACCGAGCGACAAAGCGATCCACCCGCAGTATCTGGCCCAGCAGATCAGCCATTTCGCAGACGACGATGCCATCTTCACCTGTGACGTGGGCACGCCCACCGTCTGGGCGGCGCGCTATCTGAAAATGAACGGCAAACGCCGTCTGCTCGGCTCGTTCAACCACGGCTCGATGGCGAACGCCATGCCGCAGGCGCTGGGAGCAAAAGCGACAGCGCCGGAGCGTCAGGTGGTGGCGATGTGCGGCGATGGCGGGTTCAGCATGCTGATGGGGGATTTCCTGTCGGTGGTACAAATGAAGTTGCCCCTGAAAATCGTGGTCTTTAATAACAGCGTGCTGGGCTTTGTGGCGATGGAGATGAAAGCCGGCGGCTATCTGACAGACGGCACCGAGCTGCACGACACCAACTTCGCGCGCATCGCCGAGGCCTGTGGCATTACCGGCATCCGCGTGGAGAAAGCGTCAGAGGTGGATGAAGCCCTGCAGCGCGCCTTTTCCATCGACGGCCCGGTGCTGGTGGATGTCGTGGTCGCCAAAGAGGAGCTGGCCATCCCGCCGCAGATCAAGCTGGAGCAGGCCAAAGGCTTTAGCCTCTACATGCTGCGTGCGATCATCAGCGGCCGCGGCGATGAGGTGATCGAACTGGCAAAAACCAACTGGCTCAGGTAAAACATCTGGCATCGCCTTTTAAATATAAGGACATGCCATGATTGATTTACGCAGTGATACCGTTACCCGCCCGAGTCGCGCCATGCTCGAAGAGATGATGGCCGCCCCGGTCGGGGACGACGTTTACGGTGACGATCCAACCGTAAACGAGCTGCAGCGCTATGCCGCGGAGCTCAGCGGCAAAGAGGCCGCCCTGTTCCTGCCCACCGGAACCCAGGCTAACCTGGTGGCGCTGCTCAGCCACTGCGAGCGCGGCGAAGAGTACATTGTCGGCCAGGGGGCGCATAACTATCTCTACGAAGCAGGCGGTGCCGCAGTGCTCGGCAGCATTCAGCCGCAGCCGATTGACGCCGCACCGGACGGCACCCTGCCGCTCGACAAAGTCGCCGCGAAAATCAAAGCCGACGATATCCATTTCGCCCGCACCCGGCTGCTCAGCCTCGAAAACACCCATAACGGCAAAGTCCTGCCGCGCGAGTACCTGAAAGCGGCGTGGGAATTCACCCGCGAACGCAAACTCGGGCTGCACGTGGACGGCGCGCGTATTTTTAACGCCGTGGTGGCCTACGGCTGCGAGCTGAAAGAGATTACGCAATACTGCGATTCGTTCACCATCTGCCTCTCTAAAGGGCTGGGTACGCCTGTCGGCTCCCTGCTGGTGGGCAACGCGGACTACATTAAGCGCGCGAACCGCTGGCGCAAGATGACCGGCGGCGGCATGCGCCAGGCCGGTATTCTGGCGGCGGCGGGTCTGTATGCCCTGAAAAACAACGTGGCGCGCCTGAAGGACGATCACGACAACGCCGCGTGGATGGCGACGCAGCTGCGTGAAATTGGCGCCGACGTGATGCGCCACGACACCAACATGCTGTTCGTTCGCGTGGGCGATGACCATGCCGCGGCGCTGGGTGAGTTTCTGAAAGCGCGTGGCGTGCTGATCAATGCGTCACCCGTTGTGCGTCTGGTGATGCATCTCGACGTGAGTCGCGCACAGCTGGCGGACGTGGTGAAACACTGGCAGGCGTTTTTACAGCGTTAAGGAGCAGAACGTGCCGCAGCGTATTCTGGTGCTTGGCGCCAGCGGGTATATCGGTCAGCATCTCACCGCGGCGTTAAGCCAGCAGGGGCATCAGGTGCTGGCGGCGGCACGCAACACGGAACGCCTGCAAAAGCAGAACCTGCCCGGCGTGACCTGCCACAACGTCGACCTCAACTGGCCTGTCGCGCTGCCAGCACTGCTGGAGGGGGTCGATACGCTTTATTACCTGGTGCACAGCATGGGCGAAGGGGGCGATTTTATCGCCCACGAACGTCAGGTGGCCCTCAACGTGCGCGATGCGCTGCGGCAAACGCCGGTGAAGCAGGTGATTTTTTTAAGTTCGCTTCAGGCTCCTGAAAACGAGCAGTCCGATCATCTGCGTGCACGCCAGCTTACCGCTGACACGTTGCGAAGTGCGAACATTCCCGTCACGGAACTGCGCGCCGGCATTATCGTCGGTGCCGGTTCCGCCGCCTTCGAAGTGATGCGCGATATGGTCTACAACCTGCCGGTGCTCACGCCGCCGCGCTGGGTCCGCTCGCGTACCACGCCCATCGCGCTGGAGAATCTGCTGCATTATCTGGTGGCATTACTGGATCATCCGGCGGAACAGCACCGCGTGTTCGAAGCCGCTGGCCCGGAAGTGCTGAGCTATCAGGAACAGTTTGAACACTTTATGCGCGTCAGCGGCCGTCGACGCTGGCTGATCCCGATCCCCTTCCCGACCCGCTGGATCTCGGTGTGGTTTTTGAATGTGATCACCTCCGTCCCGCCGACGACCGCCAAAGCCCTGATCCAGGGGCTGAAACACGATCTGTTGGCAGACGATAGCGCGCTTCGCGCCTTAATTCCCCAGACGTTGATCCGCTTTGACGAGGCCGTGCGCAACACCCTGCAAGAAGAGGCGCAGCTGGTGAACTCCAGCGACTGGGGCTACGACGCCCAGGCGTTTGCCCGCTGGCGGCCGGAGTACGGTTATTACCCGAAACAGGCGGGCTGCACGGTAGAAACCCCGGCAAGCCTGGCCGCGTTGTGGGAGGTGGTAAACCAGATTGGTGGTAAAGAGCGCTATTTCTTCGGCAACCTGCTCTGGCAAACCCGCGGAGCGATGGACCTGCTGGTGGGCCACCGGCTGGCAAAAGGCCGCCCGGCGCGCCCGTATCTTGAGGTGGGCGACGCGGTGGACAGCTGGAAGGTGATCATCGTCGAACCGGAAAAACAGCTGGCACTGCTGTTCGGTATGAAAGCGCCGGGACTCGGCCGGCTTTGCTTTACCCTGAAAGACAAAGGCGATCATCGTGAACTGGACGTCCGCGCCTGGTGGCATCCGCACGGCATGCCCGGTCTGTTCTACTGGTTGTTCATGATCCCGGCGCACCTGTTTATCTTTCGCGGGATGGCAAAGCGGATTGCGCAACGGGCAGAACAAAAGACGGAAAAGATCTAAATAAAACTCTCTTTCTTTCACCTTTCCCATTGCATAGCGCCGTAATTCACGAAAGAATGCGCACGAAATTCTTTTCAACACAGTGGATTGATATGAAGGTACTGGTTACCGGGGCGACCAGCGGCTTAGGCCGAAATGCGGTCGAATTTCTGCGCAACAAGGGCATCAGCGTCAGGGCTACCGGTCGCAACGAAGCGATGGGAAAACTGCTGCAAAAAATGGGCGCAGAGTTCGTCCATGCCGATCTGACGGAGCTGGTCTCCTCTCAGGCCAAAGTGATGCTCGCCGGTATCGATACCCTGTGGCACTGCTCCAGCTTTACCTCTCCGTGGGGTACCCAGGAAGCCTTTGATCTCGCCAACGTGCGGGCCACCCGCCGTCTGGGCGAATGGGCCGTCGCCTGGGGCGTGCGTAACTTTATTCATATCTCCTCTCCGTCGCTCTATTTCGACTATCACCACCACCGCGATGTGCAGGAAGATTTCCGGCCAGCCCGTTTTGCCTGTGAGTTTGCCCGCAGCAAGGCAGCCAGCGAAGAGGTGATTGATCTGCTGGCACAGTCGAACCCGCATACCCGTTTTACGGTTCTGCGTCCGCAGAGCCTGTTCGGACCGCACGACAAAGTGTTTATTCCCCGTCTGGCGCAGATGATGCACCACTACGGCAGCGTACTGCTGCCGCGCGGCGGCGACGCGCTGGTGGATATGACCTATTACGAAAATGCGGTCCACGCCATGTGGCTGGCCAGCCAGCCGGACTGCGATACGCTGATTTCCGGTCGCGCCTATAACATCACCAACGGCGAGCCCTGCACGCTTCGCAGCATTGTGCAGCGCCTGATTGATGAGCTGCAGATCAACTGCCGTATCCGTTCCGTGCCTTACCCGATGCTGGATATGATCGCCCGCAGCATGGAACGTTTTGGCAGTAAATCGGCCAAAGAGCCTGCGCTGACCCACTATGGCGTTTCAAAGCTTAATTTTGATTTCACGCTGGATATTTCCCGCGCAGAGAATGAGCTGGGGTATAAACCGATTGTGACGCTGGATGAAGGGATTGTGCGTACCGCGGCGTGGCTGCGGGATCACGGAAAGTTGCATCGGTAGTTAATCTGGTGCGGCCTGATGCCCTCACCCACAGGGGTGAGGGATCCCCACAACATAATGTCTGCACAGACGCCCCCCTCTCCCTTGAGGGAGAGGGCTGGGGTGAGGGGGAACATACGGCTCTGGTGGATATTCCGTTCACTTTATATTCATTGCTACTCTGTAACGACATGACCTGTGAACGTGCCAGGGCGGCTCAATCGCCACCGCCCTGGCGACCCGGGCTCCCGGCGGTAAATCGCCGCTTCGCGGTACCCTCAGCTTTTTCCTTCAGGCTATCGGGTCGGGCATGAGCCTGCATCCCTGCAGGCCACGCCCTCTCGGCGCATCCCTGCGCCTCGCCCCGGCCTTACGGAAACGCCTCGGCGATTTACAGCCGGACCAGGGCATCGCTGTCATTCATTCATTTTCCTGAAACAACCTTCGTCGCTTACGGTAAAAAAATTACTGGGGATCCCTCACCCCACAGGGAGAGGGAGTAAAAACAAAAACGGCAACCTTTCGGTTGCCGTTTTGTTTTTACAGAGCCGTCCAGGCTTCAGACCATGCCAGGCCTGCGCCTGGTTCATAGTATGCCGGGGCGTTGTTACACCAGCCGCTGTACGGGAATGGTTTGCACTGGAACAGTTTACCGTGGTTGTTCACGATATCGCCTGCGCTGTACTTGCTATTCGCGCTCCACGCCGGGTAGGTACCTTCATCCTGAGACGGGGTCGCCGCTTTGGCTTTGACGTTCAACAGGTAAGTGGTGGTGCTGCTCAGTTCACCATCGCTGACAGTCAGGCTGACTTCGTACTGTTTCGCCGTGGCGGCTTCTGGTGCCGTAAAGGTGATCACCGCTTTATCCTGACCGGTCACCGTCTGGCCGTCCTGGGAACGCCAGGTGTAAGTCAGCTGGTTACCGTCTTCGTCAGTAGAACCTTCCGCGCTCAGAGACACCTGCGCACCCGCTTCAACTGCACCAATCGGACCGGCAATCTGCGCAACCGGTGCGTGGTTTACCGGAGCCGGCGTGTTGTCAGCAGGCGTATTATCCGCTGGGGTATTGTCTGCTGGCGTGTTGTCCGCTGGCGTATTATCTGCCGGGGTGTTGTCAGCAGGGGTGTTATCCGCCGGGTTCACATTTGAGCCATCGTCATTCACGATCTTCACGTTAAAGAACTTCTGTACACACTTGGTGTAGTCGCCGTCTTTGAACGCGCTGAATGGCGTCTGGTAGCCCACCAGCTGGCAGGCGTAGGTTTTGCCGTCAGGCGTATCCGCGCTCCATCCCCAGTCCTGCTCCCAGTAGATCTTCAGGGCACCCGCGCCGCCTTCATCGAACTGCTTCATGTTGGCACAACCCAGCACTTCATCAGCAGGAACAGGCACTTTCAGGTAGTTTGCGAACTCTTTGTAATACTTGATACGGTTCTGAGACTGGGCAATCTCGGTTGGACCGCCGCACTCAACGCCGCCGTTGATGATCTGGGTGGTGACGCCGAAGCCTGGGACCAGGCCGTTAGCCTTGTCGTGGTCGTTCGGCTGCCAGGTCCCGTCGATAACCTGCAGCATGCTTGGTTTTGGCGGTTGTGGATAGGCGAAGAAGAAGATCGCACTCGCCAGGTTCAGCCAGGTGTCTGCCACAAGCTCTGGTTTGTCGAGCAGCGTGCGGACATCGCCGTACATCGCTTCAGAGAAAGGACCGTAGTTATAGTTGTAAGACAGCTGTTTCGCACCGCGACCGAAGTAGCTCAGGAAATCACCGTCTTTGTCTTTACCACACGGCCAGGTCTGACCCTGCCAGACGCTGGTATTACATTCGCCGTTATAACCGCCCTTCTGGCCTTCACTCCAGCCCATTTCACGCACGTACACCAGCGCCTGACGCCATTCGGCTTCCGGACGCCAACTTTCGTGCCCCCCCGTTTCCTGCGCAAAGTGAGCAAACATGGTTGCCAGCTCTTTACGGCAGATGGCATCGCTGTTGCGGCCGTCTTTATAGGTGTCGCACAGTGCAGGGAATTTGCCCACCGCTTTCAGGAAGTTGCTGTAGCTGTAATCCTTCGCGCGCAGTGGGAACAGGTATTCCCAGTCGCTCTCTTTCAGGATCCCTTCAACGCGTTTTACGTTATCCGGGTTTGCCGCACGGCCTGGCTCAATTTGCTCAACTGACGCGTTGTCCAGCGTACGGATAGTATCCTTCACGGATTTCATCAGCGGGAAATCGGTGAGCGCTTTCTCCTTTTTCGCCAGATCGCTGGCTTTCATGGTGTAAGGCTCGCTGTTATCCGCCTTCAGCATGGTGGCCTGAGCAATAACAGGTGCTACGCATGCACCTGCAATAAGCACGCTCAGTAATGTCCTTTTATTCATCTCGGTTATTCCTGTTAATTTCGATAGTGTTAAATAAAAATCCAGTTTATTTATTAATCCATTAATAAATAAACTCCAGACAGCTGCTTTTCATTTTCTGAAGAATACGTATTGGTACTCTTCAAAAAAGAAAAAACTCACCAGTCATTTCTTTCATGGGCAACGGATTTGAGTTGCTGATATTTTTCCCAGACTTTATGGGCATACACCATGCGTTTGGGGTAATTCTCTTTTTTGAGCCCGGCGTTATAAGCGCCGACGGCTTCCCAGTTATAACCGTAAACTTTAATCATGCCTGAGAGGATCGATGCGCCCACCATAATGGAGGTACAAGGTTCAGTCATGAGTCTTCGTTCGCTGATACCGTGTTGTTCAAGCGCCGTAAAGTGCGTGCTGTTAATTTGCATTAATCCCACATCAATCGTGCCATCGTGATTTTTCCCGACAGCGTAGGGATTCATTCCTGATTCAACATTAGCAATCGCATACAGCAAATACGGATCAACATGATAATAGTGCGCTGCTTTATTCCAGCAATTCGCTAACGCGCTTTGGCTTAATATCAATAACAGAAACAGTAAACGCTTCATTATTCACCTGCTGTGGTATGACTCGATTCTCCTCAAACACGTCCTGTTAAATTAGGTGAAGTGACTGGCCACACCCGAAGCGGGGTGTGACCAGTGATTGTGGGCAGATATCACACCCACAATTTCAAGTTCAGAAGATTATTTGCAGTCCGCAGACGCGCCTTCTTTCACCCATACATCGCTGTTACCGGGTTTGTCGCCCTGAGTCCACCATTTCGCACGGTATTCAAAGCCCTGATAGGTCGTCTTGTCACCACCGTTGTAGACTTTATCGGCACGCCAGTTCATTTTCACCTGACTTACCATTTCCCATGCGTCTGCATCAAAGCCAGGTTTGTTGCCCTGAGTCCAGTATTTCGCTTTCCATACCAGATTATCGGAACTGACCATATCGCCATTGTTGTAGACTTTGCTGGATTCCCATGCCGCATATTTGCTGGCGTTGGCGTCAACCGGGTTGTCACAGCTGCCGGTTGCCTGCCCTTCGTCAGAAGGTTTGTCGCCTTCGTCAGACGGCTTAGTCCCTTCGTCAGACGGATTGGTGTCTTCATCAGGTACCACAGGTGTTGCTTTCGGCGTTACGGTGACCTGTACGTTGGACTGTACGCTGGTTTTACCGTCGCTTACCATCACGCTCAGGGTGTAGGTAGAGTCAGCGTTCACGTCTGGTGCAGTGATGTTCACGTTGGCGGTGTCAGTACCGGTTGCGTGCATATCCGCTGGAACGCTCCAGGTATAGGTCAGTGCATCACCATCCGGATCCGCTGCTTGCACGTTCAGGGTATAAGACTGGCCCGCTTCCAGAGTGACGGCCTGCATCTGGTTAACCACCGGTGCCTGGTTCGCTTTCGGTGCTTTGTTCAGTACCTGCACGTCAGCAGTGCTGCTCAGCCCTTTTGCATCGGTCACGGTCAGACGGAATGCCAGGGTCTGGTTGCTGGTCACCGCGCCAACGGAGAAGGTCGCTTTCGCTTTGGTGCTGTTGGTCAGCGTGACGGATGGGCCAGAGATTTGGGTCCATTTGTACGTCAGCGCATCGCCATCAGGATCGGTAGACGCAGAGCCGTCCAGGGTAACGCTCACAGGACCAGTCACGGCCTGATCCGCCGCCACAGCGACAGGGGCGTGGTTTGTTACCACCGGATCCGGCGTTGAACCACCCAGCAGGCTTTCGTTCATCGCGTTCAGGATGTCGCCGTTATCGGAATCGATAGACCAGGAGAACAGCCCCCCCAGGTTTTTCGCCAGGACATACTTCCCTTTCGCAGTAGTGGAACGGGCATCTTCATAGGAGATCAAATCGCCGGTGGATTTGTTAAAGACGTAAGGCGCTTCCGCATCCGCGTCATAACCGTATTCCCAGCCTGGCTTGCCTTTGTACTCGTTCACAATCTGACGATAGTCAACGACCCCCGGTTCCCAGGTGCCTTTCACTGCGCCCGTTGCAGTACCGGTGAACGGGTTGTCGCCGGTGTAGCCGTGTACGCCAGTCCAGCCGCGGCCGTACATACCCGCACCCACAACGATCTTACCTGGCTGTACGCCCTGCTCCAGCAGCGCGTCAACGCCGTTAGAGGTGGTGTAGTTGGTATCCGGACGCCACGCTGGTGCATGCAGTGCCGCCTGGTGGCCGAGATCGGTCATGCTCCATGCGCCGTAGAAGTCGTAGCTCATCAGGAAGATATGGTCGAGGTATTGCTGGACAGTGTTGTAGTCCACATCTTCGATCTTATCTTTACCGGAACCAATTGCCGTGGTCAGCTCATAGGTGCGACCGGTTTCCGCAGACAGCTCGTTCAGCATGGTGCGCAGATCGTGCATCAGCGCGGTGTAGGTCGCTTTATCCTGTTGCGGGTTACCCAGCGTTTCGTTCACGCCGCCGCCGCCAGGGAATTCCCAGTCAATATCCACGCCGTCGAAGAATTTCCAGGTTTTCAGGAAGTCTTTAACGGACGCCACAAAGCGTGCGCGGATTGCGGTATCGTTCATTTTGTAGAACGGATCGGACATGGTCCAGCCACCGATGGATGGCAACACTTTCAGGTCTGGATGGGCTTTTTTCAGCGCCATCAGCTGGCCGAAGTTACCTTTGTACGGGTCGTCCCAGTTAGACACGCCAGACTGAGGTTTCTGCAGTGCCGCCCACGGGTCGTGGATCGCCACGGTGAAGTCCTGACGGCCTGCACACGCGCGCTGAAGCGCCGCGAAACTATTGCCCCCTTCTACGGTTTTCAGACCGTCGTTAATGCCATCGCCGCCACAGATTGGAATGAAGCCGTAGAGAATGTGGTTCAGGTTAGCTGCCGGGATTTTATCAACCGGGAAGTTACGACCATAGACGCCCCACTCCGGGAAGTAAGCCCCAACGACTTTGTCAGTATGTTTTGTGAGGGTTTTGTTGTTTTCCTGCAGAGGGGCATTCAGCGGCAGCAGGTGGCTACCGTCAGTATCCGCAACGATAATCAGCTTACTGGCACTTTTGGAACATCCGCTGGTGTTACAAAGTTCGACCTGCTCCTGATAGCGGCCACCTTTTTTCACTTTGAAGGTTGCGGAGCCGGAGGCACCGGCCGCGCCAGACCATACGGTCTGACCGTCGAGCAGCACTTTACCTGTGGTCGGCGCATCGCCGCTCCAGACGTTCCACTCCACTTTTACGTCCACACCGTCGTTATGAACTTTAACGAGAGTACCGTAATCCTGTGCGGCCTGGTCTACTTCAACGAGGGCAAACTTATCATTACCACTGCTGATTGAAGGCGTACCTGGCGCTGCGGCGAATGCGGTGCCTGAGACAGCAGCAACAAAGAGTGCCAGATATTTAGGCTTCATAAATTTCATTATTAATTCCTGATAATCTTATTTGTGATAAATTAAAACAACCATGTATTCCATATAACATGGGCGGGTAGTGAATATATTATTTAACTAAAACCGTGAGCCTTGCTTAATTAAACCAAATAGCTATTACGCCAAATCACCCTCCATAAAAAAACATGAGCGACAATCCTTACAGTTTATGTCTCTTACAATACGCCGGGAATTTAATAAAATCCTGCCATTCCCTTATCGAAAAAATTTCAAAAAAAACTTGACCACGCCGTTCAGAATGTAATGTGCAAGGTCTGCAGAATAAAAATAACCAAACCCGCCAGTGACAACATCGGTCCAAACGGAATAACGCTATTTTCTTTAACAGATTTATAAAAAAGGAAATACAACGCGATGCCGCTCAATGCAGCCGCCAGCAATAAAGAAGGCAATGCCTGCCAGCCGCACCACGCGCCCAGCGCGGCCAGCAGCTTAAAATCACCGTAGCCCAAACCTTCGCGGCCTGTGCTCAGGCGAAACGCCCAGTACATCAGCCACAGCGACAGGTAGCCTGCCGCCGCGCCATACAGTGCATCCGTCAGCGGCAACTGATGAAACAGTGCATGGCTTAACAGCCCCGCCCACAGCAGGGGTTGCGTCAGACAATCCGGCAGCAGCAGGTGTTTCGCGTCAATCACCGCCAGCGGCAGCAGCCCGCACCAGAGCATCCACAGTGAGGCCAATGCGGCCGCAGACGGGGCAAACGCCGCCGTCAGGGCAAAAAACAGGGCGCTGGAAAGCTCAAGCAGCAGCAGACGCAGCGGGATCGCGGTTTTACAGCAGCGGCAGCGCCCGCGCAGACAGCACCAGCTCACAACAGGGATATTTTCCCACCAGGAGAGCCTGTGGGAACACGCGGGGCAGTGGGAGGCCGGAAACAGCAGGTTCCCGGCGCCCTCCTCTTCGTTTATAAGCGGGGGAATGCGCTCGACAACTACGCCCAGAAAGCTGCCGATAATGCCGCCAAGCGTACCGCTCAACAGGCAAAGGGCGGGCATCTGGCTGCTCTGAAGCAACATCAGCGGGTTCATGCCACTTTCGCCCAGGTGAGTTTTATCTGCGCTTTTACGTCGCTGAGATGATCGACCGGGGTGAGATCCATTTTCTCCAGACGCACCCCGGTGGTTAAATTCACCTCCCGGAGCCAGTTTTTCAGTTCATAGACGTTAACCCGATCAATATTAAATGACAGGGTCTGACCGTCCTGCTGAATATTACTCAGCGCAACGTGGATCTCTTTCGCGCTCTCTTCCACCACGCTACGTGGATTACTGGTTTTTAATATTTTGGCCTGAAGATGGTTTTTATTTATTTCGGCACGCATCCAGTTGAGGGTTTGTTTCTGTTTGACCAGCGTGCTTTCACTATTTTTAATCATACTGTCCAGCGGGGTCATCACGCCGTACCAGATAATGGCGCAGCAGAGCGCCGCGCCGCACAGTTTAAACAGATTTCGCTCGCGCGGACTGTAGCTCTGATAGCGCGCCTTTAATTGTCCAACTTTCTCTTTCATTTATATTTCCCTGTGATAATGGCGGTATACGGCGCTTCACTGGAAACCGGCTGCAGCGTAAAGTCGAAGGTGTCACTGGCCTTATTGACGAACGCCTGCAACGCAGCGGGATCCGTGGCGCTGATGTTGAGCGTGAGCTGATTCTGCGTGTCGTCATACCCGACTTCACTCAGTTCAACCGACGGGAGCGCGGCTTTGATCTGCTCCAGCGCCTCCAGTTGCAGAAAGACGCCTTTTTTCTCTTTCTTAATGTTCTGCCCGAAGTGGTACTTCAGGTTGGTGGTCTGGCGCAGCGTGGGAAAGTAGTGCTGAGCCAGCTCAACCATCTGCTGCTGGGCCAGATTTTCCTGGTGAGTCAGCATCCAGGCCATGCCGATGCGAGGGCCGATCAGCAGTCCCAGGCTCAGCAGCGCCACGGCGGCGATAGCCGGTCTGGCGTAACGAAAACCGCCGTCTGTGCCTTTGGCAGAAAATTCGCCGTGCAGCAGATTGGCTTTGCAGGTTTTCCACTGCGGCTGGATCAGCACCAGCGGGTGCTGCCAGGCCAGTTGCTCATCCACCTGCACGCCCGCGGGCGCCTCGCCGTAGCAGACGATTTCCCCGGCGCGCTGCTGGCTCAGCAGCAGCGGCAGCAGCGCGGCGTCGGTTTCACAGGCGCCAAACGGCGAGTAGCGCATCCAGTAGCCGTCGTCGGTGGACACCAGCGTGGTCCCGCCTTCAGCCACCGGCAGAAGGATGGCATCGGGCAGCACCTGCACCACCGTCAGTCCGGCCCCGGCACAGCGGTCCAGCCAGTAGCGCAGACGCGCCGCATCAATGGCCACTGCGTCAACATCCCGCCCTTTCTTGTTGAGCACCGTCCAGTGGAGCGTGTCCACGTCACCAATCAGCGTCTCTTCGGCCAGCCAGGAGAATTCAACGCTCCCTTTTTTCGGCAAGGTGAAATGGCGGAAGATCATTTCGCAGGCCGGGAGTAACAGACATACCCGCGCGGCAAGCGCGTGACCGGCGAGTTCCGCCAGTGACGCCGCCCCCTGGCGTTCTCCCACCTGGTCGCTACCGGACTCGCACCACATTATGTTCCCGTCTTCATGCGTATCGGGACGAATAAAAAGCACCTGTTTCATAGAGATCGTCTTGTGTTATTCAACCATTCGGTAGCGACGTTGCCAGGTAATCACCTTCCCGGCTTCATTATCAACATGAAGCTGGCTGACGACGCGCAGCGTTAAATCATCGGTATTGCCGGTGCTGTTGACCCGGAAATAGTTACTGTTCACCGCAAGCAACGCCTGAACCTGCTTGAGGGCGTCTTTGGTCTGCGGATAATTTGTCTCAAGCGCTTTCAGGAATGCCTCCATCGACTCCCAGCCCTCTTCCGGGCGGGAGGCGATAAGCCGGATGGCTTCATCCTCGCTCAGCGAGCCGATGAACAGCGCGGCCAGTAGCGGCGCCTGTTCTTCGGTCAATGTATTCACATCCACCTTGCTGGCCGTGTCGGGTAAGGCGCACAGCACCTTACTGACCTTGCCGTAGGCCGCCGCCGGAAAGGCGGGCAGCAGCTTTAACTCCCCCGGGGTGCGCATCATCTGATTCGCGGGCTGCCGCGCTGGCTCCACGCCGGCCCAGGCATCCGTCTCCAGCCCCTCTTTAACCGTCGTGGTATCGCCATCGAGATAGTCCATCAGTTGCTGGTAGATCTCTTCGGCATCCCCCGTGGAGATCCCGCTGTCGGTGAGCAGTTGTTCAACGATGCGCTCTTTGACCGGTTTTTCCGGCAGCGCACCCGCCGTCTGGGTCGCCGGTGTCGGGTCGGCGGCCAGTAAATTGTTCACGTTAAAACAGGTCTGGGCGTCCTCAATCTGGCTTACCACGGTGTAATGTTCGCCTTCGGTTTCCACCGGATCCGTCCATTCCCCTTTTGGCGACAGCCCTTTGCTCTCACCGCTGGCGTACGTCTGCAGCCGGTCTTCAATCTTTTTTTGCTGGCTCTGAATGGACCAGCGCAGCTGCTGCTGGCTCACCTGATAGCGGGTCTTCTGCAGATTGCGGCAGAACTGCTGGCTGATTTTGGCCGCCAGCGCTGACATCATGACCAGCAAAATTAGCACCACCAGCAGCGCGACACCGCGCTGTTTTCGAACCGATTTTCCGCTCATTTCTTCTCTCCGGACGGGGCAGGTGCCGGCTGCGGTTGCGTATCCCCGGGGGCTGCTGGCGTAGCTTCTTTTGGCACCGCAGGCGCGTCCGGCAGATCGCCCGGGGTGGTAAAGACCCAGCGCCAGGTATCGCCATTTTCCATGGTCAGCAGCAGCTCCACGCCGTCCGGCTGATGCGCCGTGTCGGTCCACTTGTCGAGCCAGCTCGCTTTCCAGAAGCGCCAGGAGATCTCTTTCACCTCGCTGAGGATTGCCACCTCTTCCGGCTTCGCATCCGCCGGGCCGTCAATGACCGGCCAGATATCCCGCCACAGCTTTTTATCTTCGAGCCGCCAGCGCACGCGCTCCAGCTGAACCTGACCGCTCACGCCGTTCAGCGTGGTCAGCTCCAGCGCATCGTCATGCTGGACAAAAACCTCAGGCTCGTTGCGCGGGGCGCGGGCCTGAAGCTGGAAGAAATCCCGCTCCAGCAGGTTGTAAGCGCGCTGAAGCTGATTTAAGCGGGTGGCCGCCGCGTCGGTGGCGTTCGAGGTGCGCATCGCCCCGTCAAGAATTTGCCAGGCAAGCAAGCTGATAACCGCGAAAATGGTCAGCGCAATCATGATTTCCAGCAGCGTAAAGCCCTGCTGACGCTGAATCTGCTTGCTCATTTCACTTCTCCGGGATCCGGCACCTGCAGGGTAATCACCGGCTTGTCTTCGTCGCCCTCGGCGAACACCTGCACCTCATCGGCAAAGCGTTTTTCGGTGACGTTGACCCGCTGCTTGCGCCAGGTCCAGTTGCGCCCGCCCATCATCTCCGTGCCCGTCTGCAGGGCATCCGGGAGCGGCGTGTTGCTCAGTTTCGCTTCCGCCAGCTGGTTTTCCGCTACCCAGCTCGCCTGCAGCGAGTCGCCCAGACCGTGGGTGAAGCGCACGTTCAGCGAGACGGAGTTCATCAGCGCCAGTGCGGCGGTGGAGAAGATGACCAGAGCGACCATCACTTCCAGCAGGGTCATCCCCTGTTCTTTGCGTTTAGTCATCGTTCTCTACCAAAACCGGTGATGCCCCCTGCGACACCACGCGAAAACGTTGCTTTTTGTCAAAACTTTGCAGGGAAAGCGTGAAGCGGCCGATCTCCCCGTCCGGCAAAAAGACAATCTGCGGCGTCGCGTCAGTCGTGGCCGCAAGGCGCTGCGGTGACAGTGAGACGTGCATCTCTTCCGGGAACTGACCGTGGGTGACAATGCGCCCGGCGGTTAAAGGTTCCCAGTGACGCTCGCCCTCTTTTTCGGCCCAGGTGACCAGCTGATATTCCGAAGGGGTGATCACCAGCCCGACAATATTGCCGTCCATCACCGCACGGTCCGAACCATATTCAACGAGGGCTTTTAACTGCTGACCGAAAATATCCGCGCCGCTGCGCGACGGAATAGTCGACACCACCATCATGGCGCAACTGGCAAATATCACCAGCGCCAGAATAATTTCCAGTAAGGTAAACCCACGTTGCTTATTCATTACTTCTCTTTTTTATCTAAAGACCAGTTGGTAATATCATCCGCGGTATTCGCTTCGGCATCCGGACCGGCAGAGAACACATCCACCGCGCCATGTTCACCAGGGCTTACCAGGATATAATCATTACCCCATGGGTCTTCCGGCAGACGACGAATATAGCCATCGTCACGATAGTTTTTCGGGATCGGGGCGATTTCCGGTTTGGTCACCAGCGCCTGCAGCCCCTGCTCTGTCGTGGGATAACGGTGGTTATCCAGCTTGTACATATCCAGCGAACCTTCCAGCGCCACGATATCGCTGGTCGCTTTCTGGGCATCGGCTTTTTCTTTATTTCCCATTAAATTTGGCACCACCATACTGGCGAGGACGCCAAGAATAACGATTACCACCATTAATTCGAGCAAGGTAAACCCGGCCTGACGTTTCAGGCTATTTATTTTTAAGCACATATTTAACCCACCATATTATTGAGCTGAAGGAGCGGTTGTAATATTGACAGCACGATAAATAAAACCACTGTCGCCATTGTCACCACCAGTGCCGGTTCAAAGACCGACAGCGTTAACGTAATTCGATGTTGTAAAGCCGATTCCTGATTTTCCGCGGCGCGATCCATTAATGAACCTAACTCCCCGCTCTCTTCGCCGGAGGCAATCATGTACAGCATGGTCGGCGGAAACAGTTTCGCCTGGTCCAGGGCGTTATACAGGGAGGCCCCCTGACGCACGGTATCCGCCGCCTGCTCCAGCACCTGCCGGGCATAGCGGTTTTCGATGCCGTCCATCGCGATATACATCCCCTCCAGCAACGGGACGCTACTGGCCTGCAGGATACTGAGCGTGCGGATATAGCGCGCGCTGTTAATGGCGCAGACCAGCTTTTTGATCGGCGAGCCGTTCACCAGCCAGCTGTGCCAGCGAAAACGGTTCGCCGTTTTCTTGACCCAGACCTTAAAGCCGACCATCGCGCCAAAGAAGGCACCTGCAATGAAGATCCCGTATGCCTGCAGGAAATCACTGACGGCAATCAGGGTGCGGGTGGTAATCGGCAGCTGCTGCTTCATATGCACAAACTGCTCGATCACCTGCGGGACCACCGCCACCAGCAGGATGCTGATCACCGCCACGGCGACCACCGTCAGGGTGATCGGGTAGACCATCGCCTGCGTCAGCTTGCTTTTCATCTTCTGACGCTGCTCGTTGTACTCCGCCAGCTTCTCCAGCACGTCGCCGAGGTGGCCGGTTTTTTCGCCGGCCATCACCAGCGTGCAGTAGAGCTTGTCGAACGTGCGCGGGAACTGGCTGAAGGCGTCAAAAAGGGTATGGCCTTCCACCACTTTCTCGCGGATTTCGGTCACCATCGCCGCCAGCTTTTTGTCTTCCGTCTGCTTTGAAATCGCCTTCAGGGCGCTTTCCAGCGGCAGCGACGCATTGACCAGCGTCGACAGCTGACGGGTAAACATCGACAGCACCGGCACAGAGAGTCTGGCGCCGGTTTTGGCTTTGGCGCTGACCGCATTTTCACGGGTTTCGGTGATGGTCAGCGGCATCAGCTTCTGTTCACGCAGCGACTGACGCACCTGCTTCGGTCCTTCCGCCTGCAGCGTGCCGCGCTGGGTTTTCCCGGCGGCATCGGTGGCGGTCCACACGTAGAAAGCCATTATTCATCGCCTCCACGCTCGGCGGTCACGCGCATCACCTCTTCCAGCGAGGTGATACCGCTGATGACCTTCATCAGGCCGTTTTCGCGCAGGCTGTAGGCCTGTTTGAACAGCTCGGTCTCAATGGACATTTCATCTTTGTCTTCGTGAATGGCGCGGCGCATGGCGCTGTCGACCACCAGAAACTCGTGAATGCCCGCCCGTCCCTGATACCCGCTCAGACGGCAGTGTTCGCAGCCCACGGCGCGATAGATGGCCTTCGGCGGTTTATCCATAAAGCTAAACAGCGCTTTTTCATTATCGTCCAGCGGACTGGTGGTCCGGCAGTGCGGACACAGCCGACGCACCAGACGCTGGGCAATGACGCCAAGTAGCGATGAACCAATCAAGAAGGACTCAAGGCCCATATCCCGCAGACGGGTAATTGCCCCCGCCGCACTGTTGGTGTGCAGCGTAGACATGACCAGGTGACCGGTGAGCGACGCCTGCACCGCAATTTGCGCGGTTTCGCCGTCACGAATCTCCCCGATCATCACCACGTCCGGATCCTGACGCAAAATGGCGCGCAGACCGCGGGCAAAGGTCATGTCCACGCGCGGGTTCACCTGCGTCTGCCCCACCCCTTCCAGCTCATACTCAATCGGATCTTCGACGGTCAGGATGTTACGTTCATGGCCGTTCAGCGCCGACAGAATGGCGTACAGGGTGGTACTTTTACCGGAGCCTGTCGGCCCGGTGACCAGGATAATGCCGTGCGGGCGAGCAATCAGCCCTTTCAGTTTTTCCAGCTCTTCATCAATCAGCCCGAGCTTGTTGATGTCCGGCTTCAGGTTGCTCTTATCAAGCAGACGCATGACCACGCGCTCGCCGTACTGCGACGGAATAGTCGAGACACGCACGTCGATCGCTTTACGGCCAATGCGCAGGGAGATACGGCCATCCTGCGGAAGACGTTTTTCGGCGATATCGAGCTTCGACATCACCTTAATTCGCGACACCAGCAGCGGCGCCAGCTTACGCGCCGGCTGCAGCACCGGGCGCAGCACGCCGTCAACGCGAAAACGGATGCTCAGCGTGCGC
This sequence comes from Enterobacter sp. BIDMC92, assembly GCF_001030225.1. Classification (NCBI taxonomy): domain Bacteria; kingdom Pseudomonadati; phylum Pseudomonadota; class Gammaproteobacteria; order Enterobacterales; family Enterobacteriaceae; genus Enterobacter; species Enterobacter sp. BIDMC92. Next base: position 1,551,101 of record NZ_KQ087598.1, on the reverse strand, counting down.
TCGAAGGTTTCAATATGGATATCCGAAGCGCCGTCTTTCACCGCTTCGCCAAGAATGGCGTTGATCAGGCGGATCACCGGCGAGTTTTCGTCGTTATCCAGCAGATCTTCGTTGTCCGGGATCTCCTCGGTTAAGGCCATCAGATCGATGTCCGCATCCATGTCGTCCACCAGCTGCTGCGAAACGCCGCTGTTCTGCTGCCAGATTTTGGCCAGCATTTCATCAAACGCTTCGGCGCTCAGCGTCTGGGGCACAAAGGCGCGCCCCAGCACCCGGCGCATCTCCAGCAGCGCAAACGCGGGCACATCTTCACGGATATAGACCGTGTCGTTCCAGAACAGGATGCCGTTGTCTTTCGCAAAGCTGCTGGTGCAAAGCTGTTTCGTCAGTTCATCCACGCATCACCTCCGCTTACTCTTTGAAGGGATTGCGGGTCGATGACGGCGCAGTCGTCCCCACCGGCGTCGAATGGCTTTGCGATGGCAGTGCCGGCAGTACCGGGTTATCACTGTTTTCAATAATCCCCAGCTTCTGCTCTTCCATACGCTGCTGCTGACGGGCGCGGATCTGATCGTATTTCTCTTTCGTCGCCGCGCTGTAGTTGTCGTCATCACGCAGCACGGTGGTGTGGATAAACACCATCAGGTTACGTTTCGACGTGTCCTGCGAGGTATAGCGGAACAGCTGTCCCACCAGCGGCAGGTCACCCAGTAGCGGCACTTTTGACACGTTCTGTTTGTTGACATTCTCCATCAACCCGCCGAGCACCACCGTCTGGCCACTGTGAACCATCACTTCGTTATTGATGGTGCGGGTGTTGAAGGTTGGCCCCAGGCTGGCGTCCGTGGTGGCGCTGGCATCGACGCTGGAGACTTCCTGTTCGATCTTCAGGTGGATCATATCCCCGTCGTTGATCTGCGGCACAATCTTGAGTTTGGTACCGACGGTTTTACGTTCAACCGAATTAAAGACGTTGTCGCCGCTGGTGGTCTGGGAGCCGGACAGTACCGGTACATCCTGACCGACGTTGAACGACGCTTCTTTGTTATCCAGCGTGACCACGCTCGGCGTGGAGAGAATGTCGTTCTTACCGGTGGTCGACAGCGCAGTCATCAGCGCACCAAAGTCGCCGTTAAAGAAGCCAGTCGCCAGGCCGGTAAAGCTGGCCGTTTTCAGCGTCTTGTTTTTAATCTGGCTGATCGGCAGACCGGTCGAGCCAAACTGCACGCCGCCGTGTGAGCTGGTCCACTGCACGCCGAGATCCAGGCCGTTGCCGTCCTGTACCTCAGCAATGATCGCTTCCACCAGCACCTGCGGACGGCGAATATCCAGCTTGTCGATCACCTTCTCCAGCGAGTTCATGACGTTTGGCTGGGCGGTGATCACCAGGGAGTTGGTCGCATCATCGGCGGTAATATTCAGATCCCCTGAAGGGCTTGCGGTTTTGCTTTTCGGCGTACCCGCTTTGTCTTTCAACTGCTCACCAATACCGGTCAGCACCGGCACCACTTTTGAGGCGTTGGCGTATTTCAGGTAAAAGACGCGGGTATTGCCCTCGTTATTCTGCTCGCGGTCGAGCTGACCGATCAGCGAACGGGTGCGCGCACGTGCATCTTCCGTCCCACTGATCACCAGGCTGTTGGTTTCGTCATCTGCCACCACTTTGGTTGCCAGCTGCGGCGCGTTCTGCCCTTTCTGCTCTTCATTGTTGAGGTTATTCAACATGTCAGAGAGCTCTTTGGCGGAGGCATAGCGCAGCGGCACGATTTCACGACGCTGCATGCCGGAACGATCCACGCGCTCCACCAGATCCACCAGGCGGTTCACCACCGAGGCTTTACCGGTTAACAGCAGCACGTTTGAAGGTTCAAAATGGACCACGTTGCCGATGCCCGAAGCATCGTTCAGCTGGCGCAGCAACGGCGCCAGCTCGCGCACCGGGACGTTTTCCATACGCACCACGCGGGTGATGATCTCATCCCCTTTGCCAGGGTTTTTACTGTCGGCCACCGGTACACCGGCAGTACGCGCCACGCTTGAACGCACCACTTTGACCATGCCGTTATCCATCGGAATAACCGACAGACCATACAGGTCCAGCACGCTCAGGAAGAACTGATAATATTCCTCCTCCGACAGCACGTTATAGGTTCTCACCGACACGGTGCCCTGAACGGACGGGTCGACGAGAATGGTTTTATTCAGATTACGACTTACCGTATCGATAAATTCGCGGATATCGGTATTTTTAAAACTGGCGCTAAAGTTGGCTGCAAGCAGCGAACCGGAATATAACGACAATGCGGTCAGCGCCACGCACGCCCACGGAAATTTCTTCATGATGTACACTTGTTAATTGTTGAATACATTAACCCGAATATTTTCAAGGTGAGCGTGCCGTCTGACGACAACATCCGCTTCTTTCATTTTCGACCAGTTGGCGATGATATTTTTCGCCTGCGCTTCTTGCGTCATATCGACGTCATTGACTTTCAACACCACGTCGCCTTTTTCCAGTCCTGCATTATGGTAAAAAGGCGTTGCGTTCCGTGGATTAATAGTAAAGCCTTCCAGTTGGCCTTTATCGATTAACGGCTTTAACACCAGATAATCATCGAGATGCAGAATGTCGGCGCCGGCATCTTTTTTCGATTTGGTAACCGGGGCGCTGTCAACGCCGCCCTTGAAATACGCCGGTTTATTGAGGGCCAGCGTCTGTTTCGCCCCCTCGTACTGCACCACCACATTATCTTGATTAATTTCACTTACATAGGCATCGTCAAAGCCCACCAGCGGCTCCCCTTCCCGGTAGCTCTGCTGACCGGCGGGCGTCTTAATCACGGCGAACGATAACCAGGATTCATCGCTACGAATAATGCCCTCAATCTCTGCCGACAGTGGCGCTTTTGCCGCGGCCGGCGCGTCGCTTTGACGCACTGCGGCGGTGAAAAGCCCAAAGGATTTTTCAGCATCAGGTTTTTTTAGCGCCGGCTTATCAGCATTCGCTAACTTATTCGTAACTTTCTTATAATCTTTATAAACGACATATCCCTGCTGGCTGCAGAATATCAGCATGACAAGCATGACGCAGGGTGTCATTAAACGGGAAAGGAATGCGTTCCTCATTATTTATCTGGCCTTTTTGCAAAGCAGTCATTCGCAGCGACGTGCTGCATCACTGAGTGAGCTAATAATAATCAACCCCCTGAAGGTGGACTATCGGCTTCGCTATTAACTTTAATGAAGAAAATGATTGACCGGAAAAAAGGGGAATGTTAGAGCCTGACAGCAGGTTATTTTTACTCTGGTGTTAAATTGACCAGGGCTTGTGCATCCCGTACTTTTCGCCCATTGCTATTAAAGAGAAGAGACGGTTAGTCGCTATGTATCAGAGTCATTTTAAATTCAGTACCCCTCCGTTCAGAAATATCACCCGCAAATCGGGCGATTTTCTGGTGCCTTATCATCAGGATGTGTTCAATCTTCTGAAAGAAAAAAGCCAGCAGGCAGGGATCACCGGACTCTTTTACCACGACAGCGAACTGCTGGGGCAGTTCAGCGAGGCGTTGAAGCGCAGCAACGCCGTCATCCCGGTTAATGCCTTTCCGAAGCTGAGCGCTAATAACCTCCTTTATAAGCTCAACCCGTCGGTGAAAGAGAGCAAAAATAAACTGCAGGCCGTGGATGCCGTGCTGCGCCAGTGGCGCGATGCCCGTGCCATGCAGAAGGTGCTGGTCATCACCCATGCTGAGGCGATGAAGCACAACTGCTATGATCTGCTGGCCATGCTGCTCACGCGTGCCCAGGAGCTGGACGTGTGTTTGTCGGTCATCCTGATGGGCAGTGAAGATCAGGAGACGATGCTGACCGATTCCGCGCTGCAGGCGTTTGTTCTGACCAGCCACACGCTGCGTAACCTGACCTGCCGCGAGTTCCTGAGCTATGTCGACGCCCAGTGCGAAGAGCACGGCGCAGCGCTCTCCCCGCTGACGCCTGCTCGCGTGAAAAAAATCCACGCCCTGACCAAAGGTAATATCAGCAAGCTGAATGCGCTGGCGCATCTTTCGATGCTGGCCGCCTGGACCGAACGCGCGCCGAACGTCGGGCCGCGCCATCTGCGTCTGGCCATCGGCGAAGTGCTCCCGGCGCGGAAACGCGGTAAAGCGCTGGCTACCGTCGGGCTGTTCGCCTCCGTCCTGTTCGCTGCCTGCGGCTGGATGATGACCTCTTCCATTACGGCAAAACTGCCGGTGGCGCTGCCGGTGCCGGCCAGCTGGAAACAGCCAGTCAAAACGCCAGACGCGCCGGTGGTCCCGGTTATCGAAAACGAGGTGGTGAATCAGCCTGATGCCATGCACCAGCTGTACGCCATGTGGGGGTATGACGCTTCAGCAGACGACGCCCTGTGTCAGAACGCGGCCAAAGTGAACCTGATGTGTAAACAGGGAACGGCCAGCCTGGATACCCTGACCAGCGAAGGGTACCCGTGGGTCAGCGAAATGAAAACGGGCGATCATATTAACTACGCCGTGGTGGCGCGCGCCGGAAAAACCTCTCTGGATCTGCTGATGAACAACCGGACCTGGCAGGTGAGCCGTGCCTGGTATAACCAACACGCCACGGGGAATTACACCCTGCTTCACCGCCTGACGCCTTCCGGCAAAGATGAAATTACCGCGGCCAGCGACAGCAAAGATCTTGAGTGGCTGGATCAGCAGCTCAGCGTCGCGCTGGGTGAAAACGAAACGCATGATAAAAACTGGACGGCGGAGCTGATGAAACGCACCCGCGAATTCCAGGAGAAGATGCACCTTCGCGTCGACGGTATCCCAGGGGAAGAGACCCTGATGCAGCTAATGCGCGAAACCCATACCACACCGAGCGTTCAGATCCAGGCATCGCAGACCACCCCGAACACGCAAGAGAAACACGCATAATGTCTACTATCTGTCTCGCTGCCCAGCGCAGCTATACCACCGGGGAACCGGTCTGGTTTTCCTGGCGGTTACCGTCGTTCAGTAAAATGTTCAGCGTGGTCACGCTCTGGTGTCTGGGGATGTGCGCGCTGATCGTCGCCGGGCTTTATGCCCATGTGTACTGGAACTTACGCCATCCGGCGCCGGTGGTGAAAAAGGTCAGCGTCGCGAAGCCGGAAACCAGCCTCTCGGATATGCACTATATCTATGTAACGAAGCCGTTCCCGCACCCGCAGCCCAAACCGCAGCCGGTGAAAATAAAGGACGATTTACCGCCGATGGAGAATATGCCGATCAACAGCGACGAAAATGACTGGCAGCAGGCGCCTGATGGCACCTTACCGGATAGCCCCGTCACGCATGACACCTCGCGCGATACCTTACCCGGCACCGAGGCACACGAACAGGCGACGACATCTGAGGATGACGGTGCGTTAAAAGCGTTGTTTATGCAGGCGTTAAAACAGCAACAGGATGATATGGCGAAGGGAAAAATGCCGGCACCACCGGTCGATGAAACGCAAAATGCGTCTCCTTCGGTGATAAAAGGAGACGCAGGAGGGGATTAATATTTTTCAGGTAAGGTCGTCAGGCTGAGCAGTCGCCCTTTTTCCACCACAATATATTGACCTTTTTTCAGGTCGGAGAGAATTTTGATAATGGTACTGCGTGCCAGGTTGGTGTATTCCTGAATATAATCATAAATATTAATATCACGCTGTTGCTGAACAATCAGATCGTTAATTTCAATCAGGAATTCACGCACCACGGAATACGCACTGCGGGCAACTAAAACGTCATCACGTTTGCTGAGCAAACAGATATACCATGCCAGCACTTTGGTTAAATCAGGCCACAGCCCATGCTGGGTTATTAACCGCTGAAATTCATCTTTATGAATGGTGCGTACCACGGTGTTACTCCGTACCACGCCCTGCATATGTGCCGAGTTATAAAAAATAGCGGAGAGACCAAATATACATTGTCCCTGCAGCGTAAACATACATAAATCATCAGAGCTTCGGCGGAACTCAACTTCACCGCTGACGATAATGTGAATATTATCTGAGTTTTCGGTGGAGATTTTTTGCCATTTTTTTAACGTCTTTTCCTCGTGTCCAGACGTTGCGGAAATAATAGCTTCCATTTCTTTATGAGGACGTGTTTTTTTACCAAAGATGCTTAACATTGTTATACCTGATTAAGATGTTTAAAAGGGAAAGTGCTCGGCAGCGATAAATGTTGCCGTAAAGTTAATTCTGTATTCTTTTAAAATTAAAAAAACCAAACAAGTTCTGTTTTTTTAATTTGATTCATGCTGTGAATCGATGAATCCATCTTAATTGAGGACGATTTTAAATCAATTAACTTAAAATGAATTGAGAATGTACTTAAGATTAATCTCAAGCGCATTTATAGCTAATCTTTCTTTCGGGGGCTTTCCGAAGAATTACCCCTGCCCGTATTTCTCCAGAAGCGCTTCGGCGATGGCCAGCGTTTCGACATCCGCGACACCGTTCCACAACTGCGGCCTGAAGTGCATCTGGAACACCATGATGATGCGTTTCTGCTGGGCGGGAGTGCTGTTATCAGGCACTTCGTAACCATAGCGCGCGAGCAGATCCAGCAGCGCGGCGGTGTCCACCGTCTGATAAGGCGGCCGGCCATTCATATAAAATGCCACCCGGTCAGCATCAGGCCACGCGCCAATTCCCTGCTGCGCCAGCTCACGCCAGGGGAAAAGCGGTCCGGGATCGTCCTTGCGCTGCGGCGCAATATCCGCATGAGCCACCACGTTCTCAGGCTTGATGTTGTAGCGGGCGATAATGTCTTTAGCAAGCGGGACCAGCGCCGCAATTTGCGCAGGTGCGAACGGCGTAAAATGCTTCACCCCGGCCGTTTTCTGCCAGCCACGGTTCTCGAGCTCAATGCCCACCGAGGTATCATTGATACGGTTGGTGCCGCGCCAGAAGCTGATACCCGCATGCCAGGCCAGTTCGCTTTCAGGCACCAGCTGCCAGATGCGCGGCTTACCGTCCGGGGCAGGCGGTGTGGCAGGGATCAAATAGTGAGAGCTGACGTTTTTATCCGTCAGCGTGGCCAGCGAGCTGTCAAAATCATCCGCGGTGTAGTGAAGAACCAGCACTTTTATGCGCGGATACGCCGCCTGGGCCTGATGGCGCGTATCCAGCTCGTAGGCACCTTTATCGACAATCCCTTTTTCCGAGACACATCCTGCCAGCAACAGCGCCAGCAGGAGTGGAGCAAACGCACGCCTCATCGCAGGGTTTTCACCGCCGTACCGCTTACGCTCACCATCAGCATGCTGCCGTCTTTACCGACCGTTTCGTAGTCGATGTCGATCCCCACAACCGCATCAGCGCCGAGGGCTTGCGCCTGCTCGCCGAGCTCTTTAAAAGCAATTTCGCGCGCTTTGCGCAGCTCTTTTTCGTACGCGCCAGAGCGGCCGCCCACGATATCGCGGATACCGGCAAAAAAGTCACGGAAGATATTGGCACCGAGAATCGCCTCACCGGTGACCACGCCGCAATACTCGGTAATGGTCTGCCCTTCCAGGGTTGGCGTTGTTGAAAACTGCATGGTTTCTCTCCTTCTTTAGCGTTCAATGCCTTAGAGACAGCATTATCGGTTCGTTACGCTATGATTGAAAGGATAGTTAATAAATAAGGAAATCAACATGCGCTATTCAGCTTTAACACTTTTAGTGCCCTGCGCGCTGGTGCTCAGCGCCTGTACCACCACGGTCACGCCAGCCTTTAAGGATATCGGTACCCGCAGCGGCCCCTGTATCGAGGGTGGGCCGGATACCGTGGCGCAACAGTTCTATGATTATCGCATTCAGCACCGCAGCAACGATCTCACCGGTCTGCGTCCTTACCTGAGCGATGGGCTGGCAAAACTGCTCAACGACGCCACCCGCGATCCGCAGCATAACGCGCTGCTGAAGTCCGACCCGTTCTCCAGCCGCACCACGCTGCCAGACAGCGCCGAGGTGGCCAGCGCGTCCACCATTCCGAACACCGATGCGCGAAATATACCGCTGCGCGTGAAGCTGACCCAGGACAGCCAAACCTGGCAGGATGAAGTGCTGATGATCCGTGAAGGCCAGTGCTGGGCGGTGGATGACGTGCGCTACGTTGGCGGCAGCGTTCATGCCCCGGCCGGCACGCTTCGCCAGTCGATTGAGAATCGCTAACTTCTGCGATACCGCGCGGTAACCCCCGTAAAATGTGCGGCATTTCATGCGGAATGCCGACATTTATACTCGCCGACCTTGCCGCTCGCTATTTTGTGCTATGTTTAAGGGGAAACACGGGTTATATTTAACTTTTAACGCAGAAATATTGCATAACTATTCTGTCAACGGTACTATCTGCGGCCTCAATTGCTATAGATTGCCTGGATGAGTAAAGACTGCCCCGATGAGTATTAAACTAAACGGCATTAACTGCTTCTACGGCGCACACCAGGCGCTGTTTGACATCACGCTGAACTGCCCGGAAGGCGAAACGCTGGTTTTGCTGGGTCCAAGCGGCGCAGGCAAAAGCTCCCTTCTGCGTGTCCTTAATCTGCTTGAAATGCCCCGTTCAGGTACGCTGGCTATCGCCGGTAACCATTTTGACTTCGCCAAAACGCCCTCTGATAAGGCGATTCGCGAACTGCGTCAAAACGTCGGCATGGTCTTCCAGCAATACAATCTCTGGCCGCATCTCACCGTACTGCAAAACCTGATTGAAGCGCCATGCCGCGTGCTGGGCTTAAGCAAGGATCAGGCGATCGCGCGTGCGGAAAAGCTGCTGGAGCGTCTGCGTCTTAAGCCCTACAGCGACCGCTACCCGCTGCACCTTTCCGGTGGTCAGCAGCAGCGCGTGGCGATTGCCCGTGCGCTGATGATGGAGCCTGCGGTACTGCTGTTTGATGAACCGACGGCGGCGCTGGATCCGGAAATCACCGCTCAGATCGTCAGCATCATTCGCGAGCTGGCGGAAACCAACATTACGCAGGTTATCGTCACCCACGAAGTGGAAGTGGCGCGTAAAACCGCCAGCCGTGTTGTCTATATGGAAAACGGGTATATCGTTGAGCAAGGTGATGCGAGCTGCTTCGCGAACCCGCAAACCGATGCCTTCAAAAACTATTTATCTCATTGATTGTGTCAGGGGAAATATAATGAAAAAAGTAATACTTGCCGTGCTGCTTGCTGGCGTTACCCTTTCCGCTACCGCAGCCCAGACCATTCGTTTCGCCACGGAAGCGTCTTATCCTCCGTTTGAGTCTATGGATGCGAACAACAAAATTGTTGGCTTCGACGTAGATCTGGCGAATGCCCTGTGTAAAGAGATCGATGCGACCTGCACCTTCAGCAACCAGGCGTTCGACAGCCTGATCCCAAGCCTGAAGTTCCGCCGTATCGACGCCGTGATGGCCGGTATGGACATCACCCCTGAGCGTGAAAAGCAGGTGCTGTTCACCACCCCGTACTACGACAACTCCGCCCTGTTCATTGGTCAGAAAGGCAAATTCACCTCTGTTGATCAGCTGAAAGGCAAAAAAGTGGGCGTGCAGAACGGCACCACCCACCAGAAATTCATCATGGATAAGCATCCGGAAATCACCACCGTTCCGTATGACAGCTACCAGAACGCGAAGCTGGATCTGCAAAATGGCCGTATCGATGGCGTATTTGGTGATACCGCGGTCGTGACTGAATGGCTGAAAGCCAATGACAAGCTGGCGCCAGTGGGCGACAAAGTGACCGATAAGGACTACTTCGGTACCGGTCTGGGGATTGCCGTTCGTCAGGGCAACACTGAGCTGCAGCAGAAATTCAACGCTGCGCTGGAAAAAGTGAAGAAAGACGGCACCTACGAAACCATCTACAAAAAATGGTTCCAGAAGTAATTCCTGATGAATGAAATTTTTCCTTTAGCAAGCGCCGCCGGGATGACCGTCGGCCTTGCCGTTTGCGCACTGATTATCGGCCTTGTGCTGGCGATGTTCTTTGCGGTGTGGGAATCCGCGAAATGGTTCCCCGTCGCCTGGACAGGCTCCGCACTAGTCACCGTGCTGCGTGGACTACCGGAAATTCTGGTGGTCCTGTTTATCTATTTCGGCTCCTCACAGCTGCTGCTTACGCTGTCGGACGGTTTTACCCTCAATCTCGGTTTTGCGCAGATCCCGGTGCAGATGCAGATTGAAAACTTCGACGTCAGCCCGTTCCTGTGCGGCGTGATTGCCCTCTCCCTGCTCTACTCCGCGTACGCGTCGCAAACCCTGCGCGGTGCGCTGAAGGCCGTGCCGCAGGGGCAATGGGAGTCGGGTCAGGCGTTAGGGTTGTCGAAATCCGCGATCTTCTTCCGTCTGGTGATGCCGCAGATGTGGCGTCATGCCCTGCCGGGCCTCGGCAACCAGTGGCTGGTGCTGCTGAAAGATACCGCGCTGGTAAGCCTGATAAGCGTTAACGATTTGATGCTGCAAACCAAAAGCATCGCCACCCGTACCCAGGAACCCTTTACCTGGTACATTGTGGCGGCGGCGATCTACCTGGTGATCACGTTGCTCAGCCAGTACATCCTCAAGCGGATTGACCTGCGTGCCACGCGCTTTGAACGGAGACCAGGCTGATGCTTGAATACTTTCCCGAGCTGATGAAAGGGCTGCACACCAGCCTGACGCTGACCGTGGCGTCCATCATCGTGGCGCTGATCCTGGCGCTCATTTTCACCATCATCCTGACGCTGAAAACGCCGGTGCTGGTGTGGATTGTGCGCGCTTATATCACCCTGTTTACCGGTACGCCGCTGCTGGTGCAGATATTCCTGATTTACTACGGCCCGGGCCAGTTCCCGTCGCTGCAGGAGTATCCGGTTATCTGGCACCTGCTTTCTGAGCCGTGGCTGTGTGCCCTGATAGCCCTTTCGCTGAACAGTGCGGCCTATACCACCCAACTGTTCTACGGGGCGATCCGTGCCATTCCGGAAGGACAGTGGCAGTCCTGCGGGGCGCTGGGCATGAGCAAGAAAGACACGCTGGCGATCCTGCTGCCGTACGCCTTTAAGCGCGCCCTCTCCTCTTACTCCAACGAAGTGGTGCTGGTGTTCAAGAGTACCTCTCTGGCCTACACCATTACGCTGATGGAAGTAATGGGGCATGGACAGTTGCTGTACGGACGCACCTATGATGTGATGGTGTTCGGCGCGGCGGGCGTGGTGTATCTGGTGGTTAACGGTCTACTGACGCTGATGATGCGCCTGATCGAGCGTAAAGCGCTGGCGTTTGAGCGCCGGAATTAGTCGGGTGGCGGCTTCGCCTTACCCGACCTACATAATGCATAAAATATAAACACCAATGCGGGTAACCTTCTGGTTATCCGCTTTTTTTTATATCAGAAATAATATTTAATCATTTTTATTGAATATAAATTCATTTGCTGGCATTGTTTATTCATAGGACCTACAGACGGGAGTATGATAATGAAAAAGTTAGTTCTGGCCGCCTTACTGGCAACGTTCGCCGCTGGCGCATCCGCTGCGGATAAAATCAATTTTGGCGTTTCCGCCACCTATCCGCCGTTTGAATCGCTGGATGCCAGCAACCAGATCGTCGGTTTCGATATCGACCTGGCGAAAGCGCTGTGCAAACAGATGCAGGCCGACTGCACCTTTACCAACCATGCCTTCGACAGCCTGATCCCGTCGCTGAAATTTAAAAAATACGATGCGGTGATCTCCGGGATGGACATCACGCCTGAGCGCAGCAAGCAGGTGGCCTTCACCGACCCGTACTACGCCAACTCGGCGGTGGTGATTGCGAAGAAAGGGGCGTACAAGTCCTTCGACGAGCTGAAAGGCAAACGCATCGGGATGGAAAACGGCACCACCCACCAGAAGTACCTGCAGGACAAGCATCCTGAAGTGAAAACCGTGGCCTATGACAGCTACCAGAATGCGATTATCGACCTGAAAAACGGCCGTATCGATGGCGTATTCGGTGATACCGCCGTGGTGAACGAATGGCTGAAAACCAACCCGCAGCTGGGCACCGCCACGGAAAAAGTGACCGATCCACAGTACTTCGGCACGGGTCTGGGTATCGCGGTTCGTCCGGATAACAAAGCCCTGCTGGAAAAACTGAACGGCGCGCTGAAAGCGATTAAAGCCGACGGTACGTATCAGAAAATCAGCGAGCAGTGGTTCCCGCAGTAAGATTTTTTTGGCGGGTGGCGGCTACGCCTTACCCGGCCTGCGGGGGGAATTCCAGGCCGGATAAGCGTAGCGTCATCCGGCAATTCTACAGCGGAACAAAGAAGCGAAAACGCGCCCCACTCACCGACTCCATCAGCCTGATCCCGCCTCCGTGCAGCTCCAGCATCCGTTTCACAATCAGCAGTCCTAACCCGCCGCGATCCTCGCGTGATGCCTGGGTCGTCAACGCCGATGGCCGCTGGAACAGATCGTCGCGCAGCGCGGCATCAACACCCGTTCCGTTGTCGGCCACTTCAACCTGAAGCTGTTGATTCTCCTGCCAGACCGCCAGACGGATCTCCCCGCCGGCTGGCGTATGCCGCATCGCGTTATCGAGCAGGTTGGTCACCACCCTCTCAATCATCGACACATCGGCATTAATCAGCGGCAGCGGTCCCGGCACATCAATATGCAGGTTCACCTCCCGGGTGCGGGCGGTTAATTCAAACTTCTGCGCCACGTCTGAAATCAGCTCCGCCATCGCGAAACGCTCGCGCTGCGGTTTAATGCCGCCATGTTCAAGACGCGCCAGCTCAAACAGCTGCTGGGAGAGATGTCGCACCTTCTGCCCCTGACGCAGGGCGGTGGCGAGATACTGCTGGTGCTCCTGCGGCGTCAGGGTCGCGGATTTGAGCGACAGGGTTTCGAGATAGCCCAGCAGCGACGTCAGCGGTGTGCGGAGATCGTGTGAGATATTGGCGATAAATTCCCGGCGCTGGCGATCGCTGTCCGCCAGCTGATCCCATTGTTGGGTGATTTTACGCGCCAGTTCGATAAAACTGTTGCGCAGGAGCGCCACTTCATCTTTCGCCGCCGCGTCCGGATGCTGTGCCGCCAGCTGCCTGATGGCGCTGATGCTGTCCTGCTCCAGCCCGGCCACTTCACGGGTCAGGCGTTTGACCGGACGCGTGACCCAGTACCAGATCAGTAAGCCCGCCAGCAGTCCAAACAGCGCTACCCACAGCAATGACCAGAGGACGGTACTCCACAGCGCCTTATGCCAGGCCATTTCCGCCAGCGCGTTCGACTCCTCGCCCTGCAAAATAATGTACAGATAGCCTTTAAGCTCGCCGTCCTGACGCAGCGGCGTCGCGCTGAAGACTTTTTTACTCTGGCTGCGCGGATCGTCGCCATAGATCGGCATGACCTCGCCGCTGAGGAAGCTCTGCACCGGAGCAAGGTCGATAGTTTGTCGCTGAATATGGCCGGGCGGTGCGGCATCGGCCAGCAGCGTGCCGTCCGGGGAGACGACGTACAGCTCAACGCTGGGGTTAAAGGTCATCAGCCGGCCAAACAGCGGTTTCAGCGCGCTGCGGTCAACCCTGCCCTGCGCGTCCAGAATCGGTTCACGCTGGACAATCTGCTGCGCCAGCCCGCCCGACAACCGCTGCACCATCGCATTACCGTACTGCATACTGCTGTAGAGCTGCACCGCACAGGCGACGGTGGCGCAGAGCATCATCAGCAGAATAAACAGCAGCATCAGGCGCTGGCTGAGGCTAAAGCGGCGCATCATGGTGCGCCTCCGCAAATTTGTAGCCCTTGCCCCAGACGGTGCGAATGATCTCCGGCTCGGCAGCATCCTTCTCAATCTTGATGCGCAGGCGGTTGATGTGGGTGTTCACAGTGTGCTCGTAGCCTTCGTGCTGGTAGCCCCAGACCTGCTCCAGCAGGGCCAGACGCGAAAACACCTCGCCAGGATGACGGGCAAAGAAGTAGAGCAGTTCGAATTCACGCGGGGTGAGATCCACTACCTGGCCATGAAGCAGCACGCTGCGCGCCAGCGGATCGATGGTCAGACCATGAGCCTGAATGTGACCGTCGGTTTGCGCCTGCCCCATCGCCTGCTGGCGGCGGAACAGGGCTTTGATGCGCGCAATCAACTCCTGCACCGAAAACGGTTTTGCCAGATAGTCATCGGCACCGGTTTCCAGCCCGGTAATGCGGTCGGTTTCGCTGCTGCGGGCGCTGATAATGATGACCGGCAGGTAACGCGTCATCTGACGAATACGGCGGCAAATCTCCAGCCCGTCAACGTTGGGCAACATCAGGTCGAGGATCACCGCATCCCATGGCTGTTTTTCAAGACGCTGCAGGGCGTTGCCCCCGTCGGGCTCATGGGTAATGGCATAGCCTTCGTCTTCTAAATTGAGTCGCAGAAGCGCCGCGATATCGTGGTCGTCTTCCACCAGCAGGATCTGCTTCATGGGTAAGCCTTCATTCATGTCTTATGACGTAAGCTTACCTGATTTCGCAGGGATGAAGAGTTCACATTTTGTTTAAGATTTTACGAGCAACGTCAGCACTTCATAATGGGCGGTATGCGGGAACATATCGAAAAGCTGAACGCATTCAACGCGATAGCCCGGCAGTTCAGCGATGTCTTTCGCCATGGTCTGCGCGTTACAGCTGGAGTAGATGATGTACTCCGGCGCCATCTGGCTCAGGTAGTCGCACAGCGCCTTGCCGATGCCACGGCGCGGCGGGTTGACCAGCACCAGCGCCGGCACGTTGCCCTGGCCGGTCGCGAACTGCGTGGAGTCCAGCGCCTGGAAGTGGATATTCGTCAAACCCAGCCCGGCGGCGGACTGTTTCGCACAGGCAATGGCTTCGGCGGAGATCTCAATCCCGGTGAGCTGCATCTCAGGCGTGGCGCAGTGCAGGCCAAAACCACCGACGCCGCAGAACAGATCCCACATATGATGGATATTCAGCGACCGCACCCAGTCGCGGGCGGTGGCGTATAACGCACTCGCCACCGTCGGGTTCGTCTGGAAGAAGCTTTGCGGGCGGATCCACAGCGGCACGCCGTTGAAGTTCTCGGCCAGCGCGTGCTGTTCGGTGAAGAAGATCTCTTTCTCCCCTTCCATGATCGCCATATGCACTGGCTGAATGTTAGCGGTTATGACCTTTAACTGCGGAAGCTGTTCCTGCAGCCACGGCAGCGCCGCGCGCAGCTGCTCCAGTTTGGTTTCCGAGCGCAGCACAAAACGCAACATCATGCCGCCATCTCTCTGACTCTCCGTCAGCAGCAGGTATTTCAGCTCACCGCGCTTGCGGGCGACGTTATAAGGCGTTAACCCGGCCCGCGCGATAAACGGTTTAAGCGCGGCAAAAACAGGCGCAAACGAGGCAGGATAGAGCGGGCAGTCGGTCAAATCTTCCGGCGTGCCGTCGCGATGCAGCATCCCGAGCAGCGGTTTTTCAACGCTGCCGCTGACCACCATTTTGGCTTTATTACGAAAGCCCTGCTCCGGGCCGCTGACGGGTGCGCACCACTCCGCCACCGCGTGTGCTGCCAGCAGCTGTTGCAGGCCGGCCATTTTGGCGGTGAGTTGTTGAGAGACCGGCTGTTCTATCCACTGACAGGAGCGGCAGCGTCCGGCGTCATAGAGTGCGCACTGCATATGAAAACCTTAAGGAAAGCGAGGGCTGCGATTATACACATTATTGCAGGCGGAAGAACCGCCGGCTTGAAGCTGGCGCAAAGAGCAACAGGAGCACCAGCATATCCGGCAATTTCTGCATGACCAGCGCGTGGAAGATTTCGCGTTTGGATCCGCCGGCAATGCTGAACAGTTCCGGGTAGCCGTATCCCAGCGAAGCCGCCCACAGATAGCTCGCCGCGGTTACCTGCGTCAGCAGATAGACCCAGCGCGCCCAGTTGCGCCCTTTGACCAGCGAGAACGCACAGTAGATCTCGATAAACACCAGCATCAGGCTGCTCAAAAAGACCAGCGTCAGGTTCCACGTCTGCACGCTGCGGTGAATGAACTCACCGATGCCGCGCACGCCCAGGGTGTTGAGAATCATCAGCACATCCAGGCAGCGGATCATAATAATGGCGAGCGCCGCCACCTGAACCAGCGCAGGAACGTTAGGACGCGCGTGCGTAATACGTGATTTCTTTAATAATCCCAATGTTTTACTTCCCTGAAAAACAGTGCCGCGTCATGCGCGGCACATCACTGGAAATTTTAAATCCTTCAGCCGCGTCTTGCACGCTGGATATCACGCACGCGCTGCTTTTCCGCGCGCGCCATCAAATACCAGGCGATAAATCCGACAATTCCGACCACGCCGAGGATGATCGAGGCCAGAGCGTTGATCTCCGGATTGACCCCCATGCGTACACTGGAGAAGACCAGCATCGGCAGCGTCGTCGCGCCCGGGCCGGAGACAAAGCTGGCGATCACCAGATCGTCGAGGGACAGGGTAAACGCCAGCAGCCAGCCGGAGATCACCGCCGGCATAATCATCGGCAGGGTGATGATGAAAAAGACCTTCAGCGGCGTCGCGCCGAGATCCATCGCCGCCTCTTCAATGGAGCGATCCAGCTCGCGCAGGCGCGAGGAGATCACCACCGCGACATACGCGGTACAGAAGGTGACGTGCGCCAGCCAGATGGTGAGCATGCCGCGATCCGCCGGCCAGCCGATGGCATGCGCCAGCGCCACGAACAGCAGCAGCAGCGCAAGACCGGTGATGACGTCGGGCATGACCAGCGGCGCGGTGATCATAAAGGCAAACCCGTTCGAACCGCGAAAACGGCCAAAGCGCACCATCACCAGCGCGGCGATCGTGCCCAGCACGGACGCCATTGTCGCCGCCAGCGCCGCAATGGTCAGGCTCAGCCCCACCGCGCTCATCATCGCATCATCGTGGAACAGCTCGCTGTACCAGCGCGTCGACCAGCCGGCCCACACCGTCACCAGTTTGGAGCTGTTGAACGAGTAGATCACCAGCATCAGCATCGGCGCATACAGGAAGGTAAAGCCGATAACCAGGATCGCTATTCGCCACGGGGAGCGCACTACCGGTAAGTTGTTCATCCGTGGTCTCCCATCTGTTTCTGCTGATGCTTGTGGAACCACATGATCGGCACGATCAGCAGCAGTAACATCACGATCGCCACCGCCGACGCCACCGGCCAGTCGCGGTTATTGAAGAACTCCTGCCACAGCACGCGGCCAATCATGATGCTGTCTGGCCCGCCGAGCAGTTCCGGGATCACAAACTCCCCTACCGCCGGGATAAAGACCAGCATCGACCCGGCGATAATGCCGCCTTTGGTCAGCGGGACAATGACGCTGAAGAAGGTTTTTAGCGGACGGGCACCGAGATCCAGCGAGGCTTCCACCAGCGAGTAATCAATACGCGTCAGCGCCGTATAGATCGGCAGCACCATAAACGGCAGATAGGCATACACAATGCCAATATAAACCGCGAGGTTGGTGTGCAGGATCGTCAGCGGCTGATCGATAACGCCTAACCACATCAGGAAGTTGTTCAGCACGCCGTTGTTTTTCAGGATCCCCATCCACGCGTAAACGCGGATCAGGAACGAGGTCCACGACGGCAGGATCACCAGCAGCAGCAAAATATTCCGCGTCGACGGTTTACTGTGCGCCACGGCCCATGCCAGCGGATAGCCCATCACCAGACAGCAGAGCGTCGAGATCGCCGCGACCTGCAGCGACTGCAGGTACGCCTCGAAATAGAGCGGGTCATCCGTCAGTTGCAGGAAGTTGCCGAGATTCAGCGTCAGCGTCAGTTGCCCGTCGGCCCAGTCCAGCAGGTTGGTGTAGGGAGGGATCGCCCGCGCCATTTCCGCCAGGCTTATCTTGAAAACAATCAGGAACGGCAGCAGAAACAGCAGGATCAGCCACACGTAAGGCATGGCGATCACCAGCTTGCGGCCGTGGTTCATCTGCATGCGAGTCAGCCAGCTGGCAACGCCGCCCGGTTTACCTGCGCGGGCTGGAGGTTCAAGTGTACTCATTGGCCGCTCCTTATACCGTCAGCACAACACAGCTGTCCGCATCCCAGCACAGGCGCACCTCGTCACCCCAGGTTGGCTGGCCTTTGCGATAGCGGTGTTCGTTCTGCAACTGGGCGCTCAGCATCTGCCCGCTTTTCAGGCGCACGTGGTAGATGGAGAGATCGCCCAGATAGGCAATGTGCACCACTTCACCCACGGCAAAGTTATAGCCATCGGCAGGGGGATCGTCGCAGAGCATGATCTTCTCCGGGCGCAGCGCGACGTAGACCGGCACGTTATCCACCACGGAGTTATCCGGATCGACCTTAAGCGGATGCTGCAGCCCCGGCGATTCGATGATCAGGCCATCTTCCTGACGCGCTTTCAGCAGCCCTTCAAAGACGTTAACCGAACCGATGAACTCAGCGCTGTAGCGGGTGGTCGGATGCTCATAAATCTCTTCCGGCTCGCCAATCTGCACGAACTTGCCGCGGTTCATGATCGCGATACGTCCGGCCATGGTCATGGCTTCTTCCTGGTCGTGGGTGACCATCACGCAGGTCACGCCTACGCGTTCGAGAATATCCACCACTTCGAGCTGCATACGGTCGCGCAGCTTTTTATCCAGCGCGCCCATCGGCTCATCAAGCAGCAGCAGCTTCGGGCGTTTCGCCAGGCTTCTGGCCAGCGCCACACGCTGACGCTGACCGCCAGAGAGCTGGTGCGGTTTACGTTTCGCGAACTCCTGCATATGCACCAGGCTCAGCATCTCGGCCACGCGCGCGGTAATTTCAGCCTTCGGCAGCTTATCCTGCTTCAGGCCAAAGGCGATGTTCTGCTCCACCGTCATGTGCGGAAAAAGCGCGTAAGACTGGAACATCATGTTAATGGGGCGCTGATACGGCGGCACGCTGGAGAGATCCACGCCATCAAGCATGATCTGCCCGGCCGTGGGCTGTTCAAAACCGGCCAGCATACGCAGCAGGGTCGATTTGCCGCAGCCAGACGCCCCCAGTAGGGCAAAAATTTCGCCTTTATAGATAGTCAGGCTGACGTCGTCCACGGCATGCTGGCCATCGAAAGATTTGGTGAGGTTACGAATTTCAAGAAGCGGGGTCAGCGCTTTACGGACTTTCGCCTGCGGGCGGGGGATCGCGTCATTCACGGGGTGCTCTCCGGCATAGATCAAAACTGGTGCAAACGCACCGTCAGGGTGCGCATCGCCGGGCGGCGCTAACGCTTGCCCGGCCTACGGGTTGTATAGGCCCGGTAAGCGATAGCGCCACCGGGCAACCATCCCAAACGCCGTTATTTACCGCTTTTCACCTTGGTCCACGCGCGGGTACGCACACGGTCAATTTTTGGATCCTGAACTTTCAGGGTGAAGAGCTTGGCGAACACATCCGCTGGCGGATAGATAGCCGGGTTATTACGGATTTCTTCGCTCACCAGCGGCACGGAGGCCTTGTTACCGTTTGCGTAGTAAACATGGTCGCTGATGTGGGCGATCACGTCAGGACGCATCAGGTAGTTGAGGAACTGATAAGCTTCATCTTTGTTTTTCGCATCCGTCGGCATCGCGAAGACGTCAAAGAAGGCCAGCGCCCCCTCTTTCGGAATGAAGTAGGAGACATTCACGCCGTTTTTCGCCTCTTTCGCGCGGTTAGCCGCCTGCCATACGTCCCCTGCCCAGCCAATCGCGACGCAGATATCGCCGTTCGCCAGGTCATTGATGTACTGAGACGAGTGGAAGTAACGAATGTTTGGACGCAGCTTCAGCAGCAGCTCCGTCGCCGGACCGGTGTAATCATCCGCCTTGTTGCTGTTCGGATCTTTGCCCAGGTAGTTCAGCACGGTGGCGAAGATCTCCTCCGGCGCATCGAGGAAGGAGACGCCGCAGCTTTTCAGCTTCGCAAGGTTTTCCGGCTTCAGCACCACGTCCCAGCTGTCCAGCTTGACATCCGGGCCCAGCGCCGCTTTGACTTTATCGACGTTGTAGCCAATACCGGTGGTCGCCCACAGATACGGCATCGCGTATTTGTTCTCCGGGTCGTGTTTGGCCACCAGCTTCAGCACTTCCGGGTCGAGGTTTTTCCAGTTCGGTAATTTGCTCTTATCCAGCGGCTGGAAGACGCCGGCAGTAAGCTGACGCTCCAGGAAGCTAGCAGACGGTACCACGAGGTCGAACCCGGTGCTGCCTGCCATCAGTTTGCCTTCCAGCACTTCGTTGGAATCGAACACGTCATAGACCACTTTAATGCCGGTCTCTTTTTCAAAATTCGCGACCGTGTCCGGCGCAATATAGTCAGACCAGTTGTAGACGTGCAGCGTTTTTTGTTCCGCAGCGAGCGTGCCGGCAGAGACGGCCATCAGAGCACCCGCAACCAGACCCGATAACCATTTTTTATTCAAGGCGATCATAGTGTTATTCCTTCTGAAAGCTCGTTAACAAACGAACTAAAACTGTGCAATCTGGATATATGCAAAAATCATGCATAGTTTGTCGCTCTGCCCGAAATAAAAAGAAACCTCTTTATCCGGCAGCCTCCGCTCGCTTTTTTAAGCATCGCAAGAATAACTGTAGCCCGTGTCCCCGGCTATAGCCCAGACGAAAAAACGCCTTTTATCAATTTTTTATGCAGGTTATGTCTACGTGATAAGCCGAAATGGCCTTTGGGGAGGTGAAAAATTCTTTAAGGAAAGGTTAAAAGCAGCAGAAAAAATGGCCTTCTGCAGCCGCTATGGCAGCGACTGCGCAAAAGTCAGACAGGTTTAGTGAAGAAAATTGGGAGATGCATCATTATTCTCTGCATCATCTTCCGCGCTGTACAGAAGATGGTGTGCACTGGCTTCCATCATGACCATGGAAATTTGCTCTTCGCTCAAGCGCATAAACCAGGCGAACTGCTTGAACGACAGCCCGGCACCGGAGAATAAAGACTGGCAAACGACCAGTTTTGGCAGATTATCATCCTGTATGTCGAGAAATGCTTTCACCGTCAAAGAACTGGCGTTGATCGCTGACAGGTCCGAGGCCAGCGCCAGCAGCGCAGACGGCTTCACTTCGGCCAGCGCGGAGAAGAGGATCACGTCGTTAATGAGATCGATTTTGGCGTCAAAAATGCCGTCAAAATTCTGCATATGAGGCAGATGCAGCGCCTGGCAGGAATCACATTCAAAGAACGTAATACCCGCATCATCGAGCCATTGACGTAACGTATCCAGTGTTGGAACGACCTGTAAATCCATCGCTGTGCAGCCTCTTTAATAAAAACTTCGCATAGGGTACGCAAAAAGTACGATCAATACCATTCACCCACCCGTTTTCAGACAGTAACCTGGGGTCGCATGACGCTCGATCCATGCGATCATTTTACCCGCAATATCGACCCCTGTGGTTTTTTCCACGCCTTCCAGCCCCGGCGAGGCATTCACCTCCATCACCAGCGGCCCGCGCGTCGCCCGCAGAAGATCAACACCCGCGACATCCAGCCCCAGCGTTTGCGCAGCTTTCACCGCTATCTCACGCTCACGATCGCTGATCGTTGCCACCCGCGCAATGCCTCCGCGATGGAGATTGGAGCGAAAATCGCCCTCTTTCGCCTGGCGTTCGATGGCCGCCACGACTTCATTCCCCACCACGAAGCAGCGGATGTCACGCCCTTTGGCCTCTTCGATGTACTCCTGCACCAGAATATGGGCGTTCAGGCCCCGGAAGGCGTCAATCACGCTCTCCGCCGCCTGACGCGTCTCCGCCAGCACCACGCCAATGCCCTGGGTGCCTTCTACCAGCTTGATGACCAGCGGCGCGCCGCCCACCATGTCGATGAGATCGCTGGTGTCGTCCGGGGAGTGAGCGATGCCGGTCACCGGAAGATCGATCCCCTGACGGGCGAGCAGCTGCAGTGAGCGCAGCTTATCCCGGGCACGGGAAATGGCGACGGATTCGTTGAGCGGGTAGCTGCCCAGCATCTCGAACTGGCGCAGCGCGGCGGTGCCGTAATAGGTGATCTGGGAGCCGATGCGGGGGATCACCGCATCAAAATGCGGCAGCTTGCGGCCTTTGTAGTGAATCGATGAGGCCGCGGGATCGATGTTCATATAGCAGGACATCGGATCGAGGATTTCAACCTGATGCCCGCGCTTTGCCGCCGCTTCTCGCAGGCGTTTACATGAATAGAGCGTTCCATCCCGGGATAATATGGCAATTTTCACCCTGCACCTCGCTAAAGACATGGAAAAAGCCTGCGTATCATATACGCAGGCAGGCACAGGATAAATGGACTATCGCGTCGCCCAGCCCTGTTTGTGCAGGTAATCAAGAATAAACGGACGATTTTCTTTAATGATGGTGCGGCGAATATGGTCGCTCCAGGTATCGCGACGGGTATTGCTCCCGCGGGTCATATAGTAGTGCGCCAGCTCCTCGTCGTATTGCTCCAGCACGTCGCGATCGAGCGGCTGGTAGTGGTTTTCGTGCACCAGCATGGCAGCAGGAATACGCGGCTTCAGATCCGGGTTATCCGCCGGCCAGCCAAGGCACAGGCCAAACAGCGGCAGGACATGTTTTGGCAGCTTCAGCAGTTCGGTCACGCTTTCAATGTTGTTACGCAGCCCGCCGATATACACACCGCCTAACCCCAGCGACTCTGCCGCCGTAAAGGCGTTTTGCGCCATCAGCGCGGTATCCACTACGCCCAGCAGCAGCTGTTCTGCCAGGCCTAATTCGGCCTCAGGGCAGATCTGCAGGTGGCGGTTAAAGTCGGCACAGAACACCCAGAACTCCGCGGCCTGCGCCACGTGTTTCTGCCCGCCAGTGAGTGAAACCAGCTGCTCGCGCAGGGCCGGGTCGGTGATGCGGATAATGGAGCTGCACTGCAGGAAGCTGGAGCTGGAGGTCGCTCTTGCGCTGTTAATAATCGCTTCGCGCTGCGCTTCGGTAATCGGTTCACCGGTAAAGTGTCGAATGGAACGATGGGAAAGGAGCAGGTCAATCGTTGGTGTCATCTTGTCTCTCTTTGTCGTGCTTAAACCGTATTGCAGCCAGTATAGGCAATCATTTGCGCGGTGTAATTGGCGAAACATAGCCTTACTGTATCAAAGTGACAGGCGAAACCTTCTTTAATGACGGCAGTTTATCGGGCACTATATGTCCTATTCGCCGTCAGGCTTGTTTTTTGAGGAGAGAGAAATGTTTGCAGTAATTTTTGGTCGTCCAGGATGCCCTTACTGTGTGCGCGCAAAAGAGCTGGCTGAAAAACTGACTGAAGAGCGTGATGACTTTAACTTCCGCTATGTGGATATCCACGCAGAAGGCATCACCAAAGCCGATCTGGAAAAAACCGTGGGTAAACCGGTAGAAACCGTACCGCAGATTTTCCTCGATCAGAAACACATTGGTGGCTGCACCGACTTTGAAGCTTACGCTAAAGAGCATCTGGGTTTGTTTGCCGCCCAGTAACACTAAGACGCCCTCACCTGGAGGGCGTTTTTATTTGTGGTGTCGCCAGTGCTTAAGCAGACTGCACACAAACAAATAGCACAGCGCCCCCAGCGCGCACCAGAATACCGCACTCAGTAACCACGCCAGCTCCTGCCAGAAACTTCTCGTCGGGACATACAGTAACCGCATCAGCAGCAAACAGAGCGGTGCGGCCAGCATGGCGCCGATCAGTGGCTTAACCACCTCCCCTTTACGGGAGAGGAAACTGGCTGCCGCTCCCGGCAGGGTAAAAAAGAGCAGCCCGAGCTCCGGGTGACCGGCAGCCCTGAACGCCCCTTTCACATTAAAAGCGAGCGCCATGCATACGACGATAAACAGCAAAAAGCAGCTGATCACCCCCGCCCAGTTCCGTGTAATGTTCAAACTATCCTCCTGACTTCATCTCTATCAAATACAGCTTCGTCCAGTGGACGCCCAGTCAGATAAAGCAATGTGGCAATCCTTGCCAAAGCCCGCACAGGGTTATGCGATAATAGGTAGCTGTCAGTAGCTAATACGATTAAACTATCGGCCAGCTAATGTTTTAGGGAATAAATTAGGATACAGGGAGTGTTGTACGCGTTCCCTGACCCAGAAAACAGTAGCCCAAATAGTCCTTTCATTCAACAACTTACTGGTAAACAAGAAGTTAGCCTCCGTGAATATAAACGTCGCAGACTTGTTAAACGGGAATTACATCCTGTTATTATTTGTGGTACTGGCGCTGGGTCTTTGCCTGGGTAAATTGCGTCTCGGTTCAGTTCAACTGGGTAATTCCATTGGCGTTTTAGTCGTCTCCTTATTATTAGGCCAGCAGCATTTCAGCATTAACACGGACGCGCTCAACTTAGGTTTTATGCTGTTTATTTTTTGTGTTGGCGTGGAAGCGGGACCTAACTTTTTTTCAATTTTCTTCCGTGACGGCAAAAATTATCTGATGCTGGCACTGGTGATGGTCGGCAGCGCGCTGCTGATCGCCTTAGGGCTGGGCAAACTGTTTGGCTGGGATATCGGGTTAACGGCCGGTATGCTGGCAGGCTCCATGACCTCCACCCCCGTGCTGGTGGGTGCCGGTGATACCCTGCGCCATTCCGGTATGGCCGGGGAACAGCTCTCTACCGCCCTCGACCACCTGAGCCTGGGTTATGCCCTGACCTATTTGATTGGTCTGGTGAGCCTGATTGTGGGCGCACGCTATCTGCCAAAACTGCAGCATCAGGATCTGCAGACCAGCGCCCAGCAAATCGCCCGCGAGCGCGGTCTGGATACCGACTCCAAACGTAAAGTTTATCTCCCGGTGATCCGCGCCTACCGCGTCGGGCCGGAGCTGGTGGCCTGGGCGGACGGCAAAAACCTCCGCGAACTGGGCATTTACCGTCAGACGGGCTGCTACATCGAACGTATCCGCCGCAACGGCATTCTGGCGAACCCGGACGGCGATGCGGTGCTGCAGATGGGCGACGACATTGCACTGGTGGGCTACCCGGATGCCCACGCGCGACTCGACCCGAGCTTCCGTAACGGCAAAGAGGTGTTCGACCGCGATCTGCTCGACATGCGCATCGTCACCGAAGAGATCGTGGTGAAAAACCATAACGCCGTAGGCCGCCGTCTGGCGCAGCTGAAGCTGACCGACCACGGCTGCTTCCTCAACCGCGTGATCCGCAGCCAGATTGAGATGCCCATCGACGACAACGTTGTCCTGAATAAAGGTGACGTGCTGCAGGTGAGCGGCGACGCCCGCCGCGTGAAAACCGTCGCTGACCGCATCGGCTTTATCTCCATTCACAGCCAGGTCACCGACCTGCTGGCCTTCTGCGCTTTCTTTATCGTTGGCCTGATGATCGGGATGATCACCTTCCAGTTCAGCAACTTTAGCTTCGGCATCGGTAACGCCGCCGGGCTGCTGTTCGCCGGGATCATGCTGGGCTTCCTGCGCGCGAACCACCCGACCTTCGGTTACATTCCGCAGGGCGCGCTGAACATGGTGAAAGAGTTCGGTCTGATGGTCTTTATGGCGGGCGTTGGCTTAAGCGCCGGCAGCGGCATTGGCCACAGCCTGGGCGCTGTCGGCTGGCAGATGTTGGTTTCCGGACTTATCGTCAGCCTGGTGCCGGTGGTGATCTGCTTCCTGTTCGGCGCCTACGTGCTGCGCATGAACCGTGCCCTGCTCTTCGGGGCAATGATGGGGGCGCGTACCTGTGCGCCGGCCATGGAAATCATCAGTGATACCGCGCGCAGCAACATCCCGGCGCTGGGCTATGCGGGCACGTATGCTATCGCTAACGTACTGCTGACACTGGCGGGTACGCTGATCATCATCATCTGGCCAGGACTCGGATAACGCTGACGTTTGCGCATAACGAAAAAATTTTTGTTACGCGCAGAACTTTTTAATCAGGGGGCAGTCATAACTAGTGCCACTGCTTTTCTTTGATGTCCCCAATTTGTGGAGCCCATCAACCCCGCCGTTTTGGTTCAAGGTTGATGGGTTTTTTGTTGTCTGAAATTCCCCTGCCTCTAATCTCACCTTCTCACCTGCCAACAAAACATATATGATTAAACATATATGATAATCGCGCCAGCAGGAACTCCCATGCACCACCCGCTCCAGCTGTTCAAAACCCTCGCCGACGAAACGCGGCTCGCCATCGTCATGCTGCTCCGCGAAGCCGGCGAGCTGTGCGTCTGCGATCTCTGCTCCGCCACCAACGAGCCGCAACCTAAGGTCTCGCGCCATATGGCCCTGCTGCGCGAGTCCGGGCTGGTGATCGACCGCCGCGAGGGTAAGTGGGTCCATTACCGTCTCTCCCCCAACATGCCTGCATGGGCAGCTACCGTCATCGACACCAGCTGGAACTGCCTGCGGGAAGAGACGCGCCTGAAGCTGAAAAACCGACTTCCGGGCTCGTGCTAAGCAAAACACATTCACAAATACAGATGTAATGGAGTAAAAAATGTTTCTGGCAGGGACTATTTTTCTGTTTACGCTGGTACTGGTCATCTGGCAGCCCAAAGGGTTGAGTATCGGCTGGAGTGCCACCCTTGGCGCCGTGCTGGCGCTGGCCAGCGGCGTGATCCACATAAGCGATATTCCGGTGGTCTGGAATATTGTCTGGAACGCCACGGCAACGTTTATTGCCGTCATCATTATCAGCCTGTTGCTGGATGAGTCCGGCTTTTTCGAGTGGGCAGCGCTGCACGTCGCCCGCTGGGGGAACGGTCGCGGAAGATTGCTGTTTACCTGGATAGTCCTGCTGGGCGCAGCCGTAGCGGCGCTGTTTGCCAATGACGGCGCGGCGCTGATCCTGACCCCTATTGTTATCGCCATGCTGCTGGCGCTGGGGTTCAGCAAGCAGGCCACGCTGGCGTTTGTCATGGCGGCAGGTTTTATCGCCGATACCGCCAGCCTGCCGCTGATTGTGTCTAACCTGGTCAACATTGTCTCGGCAGACTTCTTTTCGCTGGGGTTCAGCGAATACGCCTCGGTGATGATCCCGGTCGATATCGCCGCGATTGCCGCAACGCTGGTGATGCTGCATCTTTTCTTTCGCAAAGACATTCCCCCGGCATATGACCTGGCAAAACTCCGCGAACCCGCTCGGGCCATTCACGATCTCCCGACGTTCAGAACGGGCTGGATCGTCCTGCTGCTGCTTCTGGTCGGCTTCTTCGTGCTTGAACCGCTCGGTATTCCGGTCAGCGCCATTGCGACTGCAGGCGCGCTGATTTTGTTTGCCGTTGCAAAACGCGGACATGCGATAAACACCGGAAAAGTGCTGCGTGGCGCGCCATGGCAGATTGTTATCTTCTCGCTGGGGATGTATCTGGTGGTGTATGGCCTGCGCAATGCCGGGCTGACAGATTCGCTCACAGGCGTTCTGAATAGCCTGGCCGGACATGGATTGTGGGCCACCACGTTGGGTACCGGGTTCATCACCGCGTTTCTGTCATCCATAATGAACAACATGCCCACGGTGCTGATTGGCGCACTCTCCATTGATGGCAGCACGGCAACAGGGTTAATTAAGGACGCGATGATTTACGCCAACGTGATTGGCTGCGATCTGGGGCCGAAAATCACGCCCATCGGTAGCCTCGCCACCCTGCTCTGGCTCCACGTGCTGGCGCAGAAAAACATGACGATTACCTGGGGCGACTATTTCCGGACGGGCATCATCATGACGCTGCCGGTCCTGTTTGTGACGCTCGCCGCGCTGGCGCTACGTCTCTCCTTCACACTGTAATGAGCCACTGATATGAGCCACATCACTATTTATCACAACCCCGCCTGCGGCACCTCGCGCAATACGCTGGAAATGATCCGCAACAGCGGCACGGAGCCAGAGATTATCTTCTATCTGGATACCCCGCCGTCACGCGATGAACTGATTAAACTGATTGCCGACATGAGCATTTCAGTGCGGGATCTGCTACGTAAAAACGTGGAGCCCTATGAACAACTCGGCCTGGCCGAAGATAAATTCAGCGACGACCAGCTTATCGATTTTATGCTGCAGCACCCGATCCTGATTAACCGTCCGATTGTGGTCACACCGCTGGGCACCCGCCTGTGCCGCCCCTCTGAAGTCGTCCTCGACATTCTGCCGGACGCGCAGAAAGGGGCGTTTGTCAAAGAGGACGGCGAAGCCGTCGTGGACGCCAGTGGGAAAAAAATCACTCGAAAATAAGTGGCAACCGCGGGTTAGCGGCTTCCCTCACCCGCGATCCTTCCCACCATCGCCCGGATCTCCTCGCGCGTTAACGGTGCCCGGTCAGTCACGTAGTGCAGCGTCATCCCTTCGATGAAGGCATCCAGCGCACGCGTAGTGACCGGGTCGAACCACTGCTCCAGCGTGGTCTGGCTCATCTTCATCCAGTCCTGCATCACCGTTTTGAGCGCCGCGCTGCGGTGCATGAAGGCGTAGAGCTGATACATCAGCGCCATGTTGTGGGGCGTCGTCACCTGCGAACTGTGGATCAGGGTGGTGATGGATTCGCACGCCATCTCCGGGCCGGTGACGCCCGCGAAGAAATCCCGGTACTGCTGCGACATCTGCCGGGTAAACCACGTGAAGGCCTCCTCCAGTAGCGGCTCCATTCCGTCAAAATAGTAGGTCATCGACCCCAGCGGCACGCCGGCGCAGGTGGCGATTTTACGGTGCGTGACGGCGTGAATACCGTGTTCAGCAATGGTATCGAGCGTTGCCTGCAGGATCTTCTCCCGGCGATGCGGATCGTTCGGTGGTCTGCTCATAAATTCCTCATGTGGTTTGTGTACAAATGTACACAAACTTGCTAGTGTTGTCGCTATTGATGTACTTCTGGTGCAACCCCGATGACGCAAACCTCTTCCCGTAAAGCCCTGCAGCTCCGCCTGTGGGCGCTGTTTATGTTCTTCTTTATTCCGGGCCTGCTGATGGCCTCCTGGGCCACGCGTACGCCCGCCATTCGCGATATTTTGTCCGTCTCTACCGCTGAAATGGGCATCGTGCTGTTCGGCCTGTCGATAGGTTCGATGAGCGGCATCCTCTGCTCCGCGTGGCTGGTGAAACGCTTCGGTACGCGGGCGGTGATCCGCACGACCATGTGCTGCGGGGTGATTGGGATGATTGTGCTGAGCGCGGCGCTCTGGTTTGCCTCACCGGTGCTGTTTGCCCTGGGGCTGACGGTATTTGGCGGCAGCTTAGGCTCGGCGGAAGTGGCGATAAACGTTGAAGGGGCCGCGGTTGAGCGCGAGATGAACAAAACCGTGCTGCCCATGATGCACGGCTTCTATAGCCTCGGCACGCTGGCCGGTGCTGGCGTGGGCATGGCGCTGACGGCTGCTGGCGTAAGCGCGAATCTGCATATCCTGCTGGCGGCGCTGGTGTGCATCATTCCGATTCTGATCGGCATCCGTGCCATCCCGAACGGTAATGGCAAGAATGCCGCGGACGAACAGCACTCGGCCGAAAAGGGACTGCCCTTCTACCGCGATTATCAGCTGATGCTGATTGGCGTGGTAGTGCTGGCGATGGCATTCGCGGAAGGTTCCGCCAACGACTGGCTGCCGCTGCTGATGGTGGACGGTCACGGCTTCAGCCCGACCT
Organism: Enterobacter sp. BIDMC92; assembly: GCF_001030225.1. Classification (NCBI taxonomy): domain Bacteria; kingdom Pseudomonadati; phylum Pseudomonadota; class Gammaproteobacteria; order Enterobacterales; family Enterobacteriaceae; genus Enterobacter; species Enterobacter sp. BIDMC92. Next base: position 1,521,525 of record NZ_KQ087598.1, on the reverse strand, counting down.
CCGGCTCGCTCATTTACGCCGGGTTTACGCTGGGAATGACCGTCGGACGCTTCACTGGCGGCTGGTTTATCGACCGCTACAGCCGCGTGGCGGTGGTGCGCGCCAGCGCCCTGCTCGGCGGCCTGGGTATCGCGATGATCATCTTTGTGGATGTGGGCTGGATTGCCGGCGTCTCGGTGATCCTCTGGGGTCTGGGGGCCTCACTCGGCTTCCCGCTGACCATTTCAGCCGCCAGCGACACCGGCCCGGATGCCCCGACGCGCGTCAGCGTGGTGGCAACCACCGGCTATCTCGCCTTCCTGGTCGGGCCGCCGCTGCTCGGTTTCCTGGGCGAACACTACGGCCTGCGCAGCGCCATGCTGGTGGTATTAGGGCTGGTCATCATCGCGGCGCTGGTGGCACGCGCGGTGGCCAGGCCGGAAACGAAACAAACGACACTGGAGAAGGGATATGAGCGTTAAACTGATCGCCGTCGACATGGATGGTACTTTTCTGAGCGATGCCAAAACCTATAATCGCGAACGTTTTCTGGCCCAGTACGCCCGCATGAAGGCGCAGGGCATTCGTTTTGTGGTCGCCAGCGGCAACCAGTACTACCAGCTGATCTCTTTCTTCCCGGAAATTGCGCATGAAATTGCGTTCGTCGCGGAAAACGGCGGTTGGGTTGTGAGTGAAGGTGAAGACGTCTTTAACGGTGAACTGTCGAAAGCCCATTTTGAAACCGTCGCAAACGTGCTGAACGACGTCCCGGGCATTGAGATCATCGCCTGCGGGAAGAGCAGCGCCTACACGCTGAAGTGCTATGACGAGAGCTTCAAGGCTATCGCGGCGAAGTACTATCACCGACTCGAAATGGTCAGCAACTTCGACAATCTGAACGATATTTTCTTCAAGTTCGGGCTTAACGTCTCTGACGATGAAATTCCGCGTATTCAGGCGCTGCTGCATGAAAAGTTAAGCGATATCATGGTGCCCGTCACCACCGGTCACGGCAGTATCGACCTGATTATCCCGGGCGTGCATAAAGCCAACGGTCTGCGGATCCTGCAACAGCGCTGGGGGATAGATAACAGCGAGGTGGTGGCCTTCGGAGACAGCGGCAACGACGTGGAGATGCTGCGTCAGTCGGGCTTCAGCTTTGCGATGGCGAATGCCAGACCGCATATTAAGGCGGTGGCTCGCTTTGAGGCACCGCACAATAACGAGGAAGGCGTTTTAAATGTGATTGAGAAGGTATTGAACGGGGAGGCGCCGTTTAATTGATACCGTGCGGTCTGGTGCCCTCACCCTGGCCCTCTCCCACAGGGAGAGGGAATAATAATTAAGGTTGCAGGGCGTTTCCGACGCGTTTGTCCTTCAGGAACACCACCATCAGGCCAACCCACAGCACGCCGTTGGCGAGGTTAAACAGGCTGAACAAACCGTTGCCGCCCATCGCGTAGGCATGCTTGCTCACCTCGATACCGACGGTAAAAATCAGCATCTGCAGCATTCCCATCGCCGCGGAGACCGTCCCTTTACTCATCTCGCTGGCGAATAACGTCAGGCGCACCAGACCGGCGTTCGCCACGCCAATTCCAAAGGCATAGAGGCTGAGCCCCGCCGTCATCCACAAATAAGCGTGGGAGGACGCCACGGTCGCCACCGCCGCCAGAATCAGCCCCGCGGCAACCGGCCAGCCGCCCATGATAATCAGCGAACGCACGGTGCGGCGTGACGTCAGACGCGCCAGCACCAGGTTACCGATAATCAACGCGCCAAAAATCGGCACCTGCAACAGACCGTACTCGTAGCTGCTGAGCTTTTCACCGCTGATGATAATGACCGGTGATTGCGCAATCCACGCCAGCAGCGGCAGGCTAACAAACCCTGTCGCCAGCGCACCGGCCACAAAGCGGCCATTCTTCAGCACGGCTTTGTAATCCCGACCCAGCTCTTTTAGCGAGAGTTTCTCGCCAATGCGGGTCGCCGTTTCCGGCATGGCACGGTGCAAGCCAAAGAAGGCGATGGCGGCGAGAACCGCAAAGAGGACAAACATCCCTTCCCAGGGCGCAACGTGCACCCACGCGGCCCCCACCAGCGGCCCGAGTAACGGGGCGATCAGCGCCACGTTCGCCATCAGCGCGGTAATTTTGATACACACCGCCTCTTCAAACGACTCCTGAATGGCGGCATACCCTACAGCACCGATAAAGCACAGGCTCACCCCCTGCAGGAAACGCAGCAGGGTAAACTGCTCAATGTTTTGCGCCAGTAGCGTGGCGAGGCAGGTCACGATGAACCACACCACACCGGTCAGCATCACCGGACGACGGCCGATACGATCCGACAGCGGGCCTAACAGCCACTGCAAAAACATGCCACCTGCCAGATAGGCGGTCATCGAGGTCGGCACCCATTCGATCCCCGCGTTGTACTGCGCCACAACGGCCAGCATACCGGGCTGGATCATATCGTTGCCGATATAGGTCGAAAATTCGTAGAGCACCAGACACAGAGGGAAAAGCAGCGCCTGACGACCCAGACGTGAACCTGAAGAAGAACGGTTTAACATGCAATCTCTTTATAATGACAAAATCGCGACGAGTGTAATGAAATGCCGCAGCCCGAGATAGTGATTTATCGAGGATAAACAGAAATAAAGCACATATCGTCTTCGTTTAAGGTTTCCTTAAGTTGACAGATTTATGATAGCCCGATGACTCGTCAACGATCCCAAATTATGTCACTCACGTCCAGCCGCTCAGAATTATCTAACTTACAGACAAATAAGACAAAACGCCTTTACCGCTTACCGACCCGCTTTTATGGTTATCAGCTTTTCGTGCTGATTGCTCTTGCCGTGGTGTTCACGTGGCTATCGCGCAATGAAGCGCTGGACAGATGGATTAGTGGTTTTTGGTATGACGCGGCGACGCAAAGCTTCCCGCTGCAGAAAGACCACCTGTTGGATCTGCTGAACCATCGCCTGGCGAAGTACATCGCCATCGCCTCAGGGGTCGTGGCGCTGTTATTCGGTGCTTACAAGCGTAACGCAAGGCTGGTTACGGCGGCGCTGCTGATGGGACTCGGTGCGCTGGTGGTGGGGGCGTTGAAAAGCATCAGCCATCACAGCTGTCCGTGGGATCTGGTGGAGTATGGCGGTAAGGCCGTGTCTTATCCCCTGTTCAGCGCTGTCCCGGCAGACAGCGGTCCGGGTCGCTGTTTCCCCGGCGGTCATGCCTCCAGCGGCTTTATGGTGATGGGGCTGTTTTTTGCCTTCTGGCGCGAGCGTCCGCGCCTCGCCTGGAGCTTTGTGATCCTCGGCGTGGTGCTGGGTCTGGCGATGGGCTTCGGCCAGGTCATGCGCGGGGCACATTTTTTCTCTCACAACCTGTGGGCCGGGTGGTGGGTCTGGTTTTCCCAGGTGGTGGTCTATGGCCTTGTTTCCACCTGGTTTGCTAAAGAGTGATGACATTATGTTAGAGAGTCTGAATTACCAGCTGTTTTATCTGATCAACGCCACGCCGGCCTCGCCAGAGTGGATGATCGATTTCGCCACCTTCCTGGCAAAAGATCTGATCAGTATCGTGCCTGCGCTGGCCGCCATCCTTTGGCTGTGGGGTCCCCGCAGTCAGTTAAAAGCGCAGCGCCAGCTGGTGATCAAAATGGCGATGGCGCTCGGCGTAAGCGTGCTGGTGAGCTATATTCTCGGCCACGCGTTTCCCCACGACCGTCCTTTCGTCGATCACGTCGGCTATACCTTCCTGCACCACGCGCCAGATGACTCGTTCCCGAGCGATCACGGTACGGTGATCTTCACCTTCGCGCTGGCCTTCCTGTTCTGGCATCGCCTGTGGTCGGGTGCGGTGCTGATGGCGGTGGCCGTGGCCATCGCCTGGTCCCGCGTTTATCTGGGCGTCCACTGGCCGCTGGATATGGTGGGCGGTTTCCTGGTGGGACTGATTGGCTGCGTCAGCGCGGCGATCCTGTGGAATCTTATCGGGGAAGCGCTCTACCGCGGGCTCTCTTCACTCTATCGGGCCGTTTTCGCCATCCCGATCCGCAAAGGCTGGATACGTGACTAACCCCGACCTGACAGGTTACACTTGAGCCCCCGCCCTGCGGGGGTTCACTTTTTTATGCCGAGGAACTATGGAAACACGACGCGATGACCGCATTGCTCAGCTGCTACAGGCGCTGAAGCGCAGTGATAAGCTGCATCTTAAGGAAGCCGCCACCCTCCTCGGCGTCTCAGAGATGACCATTCGTCGGGATCTGAACAGCGAGAGCGCGCCGGTTGTGCTGCTGGGCGGGTATATTGTGCTTGAACCGCGTAGTGCCAGCCATTATCTGATCAGCGACCAGAAAACGCGTCTGGTTGAAGAGAAACGCAAAGCTGCACGGCTCGCGGCTTCCCTGGTACAGCCGCACCAGACGCTGTTTTTTGACTGCGGTACCACCACGCCGTGGATTATCGAAGCCATCGACAGCACAATTCCGTTCACTGCTGTGTGCTACTCCCTGAACACCTTTCTGGCGCTGCAGGAGAAGCCCGAGTGCCGGGTGATCCTTTGCGGCGGTGAGTTTCACGCCAGCAACGCGATTTTTAAGCCGCTTAACCTGCAGGACACGCTCAGCAATTTATGCCCGGATATCGCGTTTTATTCCGCCGCTGGCGTCAGTGTCCGCCAGGGCGCAACCTGCTTTAATCTGGAAGAGTTACCGGTGAAGCACTGGGCGCTGAGCGCAGCGCAGTATCACGTACTGGTGGTCGATCACAGTAAATTTGGCAAGGTGCGTTCGGCAAGAATGGGCGAACTGGCGCAGTTTGATGCCATCGTCAGCGACTGCCGTCCGGATGACGAGATAGTGGCCCACGCGAAGGCGCAGCAGGTGAAGTTGATGTATTAAGTGGGGTGCGGTCTGATGTCTGATGCCCTCACCCACAGGGAGAGGGAGAAAAACGTAGGCCGGGTAAGCGCAGCGCCACCCGGCAAAAAATTAGCTGAACCAGCTCCCAAACCAGCTATGGAATTTCATCATCACGAAATCCCACATCCGGCTGAAGAAGCCGCCCTCTTCTACCGCTTCCATCACAATCAGCGGACGCTGTTCAATCGACTTCCCGTTGAGCTGGAAATCAATCGTCCCGACCACCTGGCCCTTTTTCAGCGGAGCCGTGAGCTGCGGGTCGGTGAGGGTGTAGCTGGCCTTCAGGTTTTTCAGCTGACCGCGCGGAATGGTCACTGAACCCGCTTCACCCGCGCCCAGGTTCACTTCGCTCTTGTCACCAAACCAGACACGCTGGCTGACGAACGTGGCATCCGGTTTTATCGGCGTCACGGTTTCATAGAAGCGGAAGCCCCAGGTCAGCAGTTTTTCGGATTCGTTAAAGCGGATACGGTCGGTTTTGGTCCCCAGAACAACCGAGATCAGGCGCATATCGCCCTGGGTCGCGGAGGCCACCAGGTTGTAACCCGCCCCGGCGGTGGTGCCGGTTTTCATCCCGTCGACATTGACGTTGCTGCTCCACAGCAGGCGGTTACGGTTCGGCTGACGGATTTTGTTGAAGGTAAACTCTTTCTCTTTATGGATGGCATATTCATCCGGCACGTCATGGATCAGCGCTTTCCCCAGCAGCGCCATGTCGCGGGCGGTGCTGAACTGGCCCGGCGCATCCAGGCCGTGAACGGTTTTAAAGGTGGTGTTGGTCAGGCCCAGCTTTTGCGCGTAACCGTTCATCAGACCGATAAACGAGTCCTGACTGCCCGCAACGTAGTCCGCCAGCGCGATACAGGCGTCGTTACCGGACTGGATAATCACCCCTTTATTCAAATCCGAAACGGAAACCTGATCGCCCGGCTTCAGGAACATCACCGACGATCCACGCAGCGCCGGGTTGCCGGTCGCCCAGGCGTCCTTCCCGATGGTGACCATATCGTCCAGCTTGATCTTGCCCGCTTTTAACGCCTGGCCTACCACATAGCTGGTCATGATTTTGGTCAGGCTTGCCGGATCGAGTTTCTCATCCGCATTGCCTTCCGCCAGCACTTTACCGCTGGCATAGTCCATCAGGATCCAGGCGCGCGCATCCACAGGCGGCGCTTCGGGCGCAGACTGTTCGGCTGCGTAGAGCGTTGGTGCAAACAGGAAAAGGAGCGCAGAGCCTGCCGCCAGGCTGCGCAGAGAAGTCATTTTTCGCGTCATAAATGCCACCCGAGTGTCCATTCAAAAATTACGTCACATCACCGTGTCGCAAGAAGCGATGAGTAATAGCGCACTAAAACCGTTAAAGAAACCCAACGAGGGTAAAGTTATTAAAGTTTATGCAATAACATTCAGATACGCTTTGATTCAGGCGATTTTTTTCTCTTCTGTTGCGTAATTGTTAGGTTTATCTCACCATGACCAAAAGCTGATTCGGATTCACATCTCATCGGGAGTAAATATGATTACGCTGTGGGGCAGAAATAATTCGACCAACGTTAAGAAAGTGCTCTGGACGCTGGAAGAGCTGGATTTACCGTTCAATCAAATCATGGCCGGGATGTCGTTTGGCGTGAATAAAGAGGCCGACTACCTGGCCATGAACCCGAATGGCCTGGTGCCGCTGCTGCGCGATGACGAAACAGATGCCACGCTGTGGGAATCTAACACCATTGTGCGTTACCTGGCTGCCCAGTACGGACAGGGTCGTTTGTGGGTCGAAAACCCGGCCCGCCGCGCGCAAGGGGAAAAGTGGATGGACTGGGCGAACCAGACGCTTTCACCAACTCACCGGGTGATCCTGATGGGGCTTATCCGCACCCCGGAAGCTGAACGCGACTATCCCGCCATTCATGCCGCGCAGGATGCCTGCGAAAATCTGTTTGCGATGATGGATGACGAACTGGCGAAGCACCCGTGGTTCTCCGGTGATGCGTTCGGCACAGGCGATATCGCCGTGGCGCCGTTCGTCTGGAACCTGACCAACATGGGTCTGAAGTGGACGCCGCGCCCGCACCTGGAGCGCTGGCTTAAACAGCTGAGCGATCGCCCGGCGTACCGTAACGTCGTGATGATCCCGGTCACCTGATCACGTCCCGGACGGGCTGACTTTTAACAGTTGCCCGTCCGTCTCATCGGTCAGGACATACAGATATCCATCCGGCCCCACCCGCACATCACGAATACGTTGATCCCGGTCGCCCAGAATGCGTCCGTCCTCCGTGACCTTGTTACCCTTCACGCTGAGCACGATCACATCCTTCTCCTTCAGCGCGCCAATAAACAGCTTGTTTTTCCACTGCGGGAAAACCTCGCTGTTGTAAAACGCCATGCCGCTTACGGCCGGTGAAACTTTCCAGACAAACAGAGGTTTTTCGGTCCCCTCAACGTGCTCGCCTTTGGCTTCCGGAATTTTCAGCCCGCTGTAGTTGATACCGTGCGTCGCCAACGGCCAGCCATAGTTTTTGCCTTTCTCAGGAATGTTGATCTCGTCCCCGCCGCGCGGACCGTGCTCGTTCAGCCACAGCGTATCGCTCCAGGGGTTCATCGCCATTCCCTGCGGATTACGAATGCCGTAAGACCAGATTTCCGGCCGCGCGCCGGGCGTACGCACAAACGGGTTATCTGGCGGCACGTTTCCGTCCTCCGTCAGACGCACCACTTTACCCTGTAGCTTGTCCAGATCCTGCGCCGTCGGGCGCTGGTTGTTCTCGCCGAGTCCGATAAAGAGATAGCCCTTGCCGTCGAACACCAGTCGGCCACCAAAATGGTTACCGGTAGAGAGTTTCGGCGTCTGGCGGAACACCACCTGGAAAGCCTCAATGCGCGTCAGATCGTCACTTAAACGACCATAGCCTACTGCCGTTCCGGCTTTGCCGTCCTTTCCCGCTTCGGCGTAGCTGAGCCAGATGCGGCGTGATTGTTTAAAGTCCGGGGCGAGGACGACATCCAGCAATCCGCCCTGACCGTTTGCCCAAACCTTTGGTACACCGACGATCGGATCGGAAAGCCCTTTCCCGGCCTGCCAGTGTTTAAGCTGGCCGCCCTTCAGGGTTACCAGCAGCCCGTTATTATCCGGCAGGAACGCCAGAGACCAGGGATGATCGAGTCTGTTTTGCAGCACCTCAACCCTGACTGCCTCTGGCGCAGCGAGCAGCGAAAAGGGAATAAATAACGTAGGCAGGAAAATCAGCGAGGATCGAGGCATAACGCGCTCCTTTATCGGCATATGGCATAAAGGTTAGCCACTGCGCCCGGGCGCGTTACCACTTTTACAAAAGCTTAATCAGAAGGGGGAGTTGCCTCCCCCTGGATCAGTGCTGTTCAAGCTGTTCGTGCTTGTTCAGGCACATGATGCATAGAGAGAGCGTTGTCAGGCAGTTTTCAAGCTTCTCCGCGTTTACGGCGATAAAATTCGGGCAGTCGTGGCGTCCGTTCATCAGACACACCCCTGCAATGGAGAGCACCTCGGCGGCGCGGCGCAGTGCGATAAGTTCGCTTTCGCCGTAATTCGCCTTCAGGGTCGGTGCTTTTTCACGCATGAAATTGCAAAGTTCAAACAGGTTATCACGCAGATGTTCGCTTTCGCTGACTGACATATACCCTTTTGCCTTCCTCAACTGCAGGTACGCGGCCAGGTCGATTCGGGCATTGATCAGCTTGTTCAGCAGATCGCGTTTTAGTCTGTCAACGGTCATGCTCTTTCCTCCTCTGTCAGCCATTGTGCATAGTCAGGATAAGTTCATTTTTTGTACAGTTTAATGCCTGGGATCAATTTTTATTAACTGATTAACATTATTTACAATGTTACAACGTCTCCCCGGCGCATCCGCCTTGCAAAGAGTGTATAAATCCCCCGCGATACGCTGTAAAATCCCGCCCTGATAACTCCATAATTGATGAATTTTTAACCTATGAGCAATGTTACGCACCAGCCGAAAATCGGCTTCGTCTCCCTGGGCTGCCCGAAAAACCTGGTGGATTCAGAACGCATCCTGACCGAACTGCGCACCGAGGGCTATGACGTGGTGCCAAGCTACGACAACGCCGATATGGTGATCGTTAACACCTGCGGGTTTATCGACAGCGCGGTTCAGGAGTCACTGGAAGCCATCGGTGAAGCCCTGACCGAAAACGGCAAAGTGATCGTGACCGGCTGTCTGGGCGCGAAAGAAGACCAGATCCGCGAAGTTCACCCGAAGGTGCTGGAGATCACCGGCCCGCACAGCTACGAGCAGGTGCTGCAACATGTTCATCACTACGTGCCAAAACCCAAGCACAACCCGTTCCTGAGCCTCGTGCCGGAACAGGGCGTGAAGCTGACGCCGCGCCACTACGCGTACCTGAAAATTTCCGAAGGCTGCAACCATCGCTGCACCTTCTGCATCATCCCGTCAATGCGTGGCGATCTGGTGAGCCGTCCGATTGGCGAAGTGCTGGCGGAAGCGAAACGTCTGGCCGACGCGGGCGTGAAGGAGCTGCTGGTCATCTCCCAGGATACCTCGGCTTACGGCGTGGACGTCAAACACCGCTCCGGCTTCCACAACGGCGAGCCGGTGAAAACCAGCATGGTGGGCCTGTGCGAGCAGCTGTCTAAACTCGGTATCTGGACGCGTCTGCACTACGTTTACCCGTACCCTCACGTTGACGATGTGATCCCGCTGATGGCGGAAGGTAAAATTCTGCCGTATCTGGACATCCCGCTGCAGCACGCCAGCCCGCGTATTCTGAAGCTGATGAAACGTCCTGGCTCCGTTGACCGTCAGCTGGCGCGCATCAAGCAGTGGCGTGAGATCTGCCCGGATCTGACCCTGCGCTCCACCTTCATTGTCGGCTTCCCGGGTGAAACCGAAGAAGATTTCCAGATGCTGCTCGACTTCCTGAAGGAAGCGCGTCTGGACCGCGTCGGCTGCTTCAAATACAGCCCGGTAGAAGGTGCAACCGCCAACGAGCTGGCGGACCAGGTGCCGGAAGAGGTAAAAGAGGAGCGCTGGAACCGCTTCATGCAGCTGCAACAGCAGATCTCTGCTGAACGCCTGCAGGAGAAAGTGGGTCGCGAAATTCTGGTCATTATCGATGAAGTGGACGAAGAAGGCGCGATTGGCCGCAGCATGGCGGACGCCCCTGAAATCGACGGCGCAGTGTACCTCAATGGCGAAACCAACGTTAAGCCGGGTGATATTATTCGCGTGAAGGTTGAAAACGCGGATGAGTATGATCTGTGGGGTAGCCGGGTTTAAACACCCAGCGCCTTTTTTGTAGGCCGGGTAAGGCGTCGCCGCCACCCGGCACATTCCACCGCTTTACCCCTTAATCCTCGGATCCAGCGCGTCGCGCAGCCCGTCACCCAGCAGGTTAAACGCCAGCACGGTCAGGAATATCGCCAGACTCGGGAAGATCGCCACGTGCGGCGCAATCACCATATCCGCCCTCGCCTCGTTGAGCATCGCCCCCCACTCCGGGGTCGGCGGCTGTGCGCCTAGTCCCAGAAACGACAGGCTGGCCGCCGAGATAATCGACACGCCGATACGCATGGTGAAATAGACCACGATGGACGACACCGTTCCCGGCAGAATATGGCTAAAGAGGATGGTAGCATCGCTGGCCCCCATGCTGCGGGCGGATTCTATAAAGGTCTGCTGTTTCAGTACCAGCGTGTTGCCGCGCACCAGGCGCGCAAACGCCGGAATCGAAAACACCGCTACCGCAATAATCACGTTGGCCATACCGCTGCCCATGATCGCCACCACGGCAATCGCCAGCAGGATGCCGGGGAAGGCAAACAGCACGTCGCAGATGCGCATGATGATGCGGTCCCACCAGCCTTCATAATACCCGGCGACGAGCCCCAGCACGGTACCGATGGTCGCGCCAATCAGCACCGCGAAAACCCCGGCGGCAAGGGAGATCTGCGCCCCGACCAGCACGCGGCTAAAAATATCGCGCCCGAGGGAGTCCACGCCAAACCAGTGCATCAGGGAGGGGCCGTCGTTCAGGCGGTCGTAGTCAAAATAGTTTTCCGCATCAAACGGCGCCACCCATGGCGCAACGATCGCCACCGCAATCAGCAGCAACACAAACAGCCCCGCCGCCATCGCGACCGGCTGACGACGAAAACGCCGCCAGAATTCAGACCACGGCGTGCGGATATGTTCCGGTTTAAGCCCCGGCATAGCGTTTAAAACGGCCTGGCGTCGCCAGTTCAACAATCGCATCTTACTTATACCTGATGGCCGGGTTAATGGCAGCGTAGAGCACATCCACCACTAAGTTGATAAGAATAAACTCCAGCGAGAACAGCAGGACTTCCGCCTGTATAACCGGATAGTCGCGCATCTCAACGGAATCGACCAGCAGGCGTCCCAGCCCCGGCCAGTTGAAGACCTTTTCCACCACAATAGAGCCGCCCAGCAGGAAGCCAAACTGTAACCCCATCATCGTCACCACCGGGATCATCGCATTGCGGAACCCGTGCTTGAGAATGACCCACTTCTCGCTGACCCCTTTCGCCCGGGCGGTACGGATATAATCTTCGCTCAGGACGTCAACGAACGAGGCGCGGGTAAAGCGGGCCATCACCGCCGACACGGCAGCCCCCAGCGTCATGGAGGGCAGAATGTAATGCTGCCAGGTGTCGGCCCCGACGGTCGGCAGCCAGCCCAGCTCAACGGAGAAGATCTGCATCAGCAGCATCCCCAGCGCGAACGCCGGGAAGGAGATACCGGTCACCGCCAGCGCCATCCCGAGCTTGTCCGGCCAACGGTTTCGCCAGACGGCTGCGACAATCCCGGCGCAGAGGCCAAACACCACCGCCCAGCTCATACTGGCTATCGTCAACCAGAACGTCGGCATAAAGCGGCTGGCTATCTCCTCCGACACCGGACGTCGCGACACCATCGAGATGCCAAAGTCGCCCTGCAACACGTTGCCAATGTAGTGCAGAAACTGCATATACAGCGGCTGGTCGAGGCCCAGCTGCTTACGCACCAGCTCTATCACCGTCGCGTCCGCTTCGGGCCCGGCAATCAGGCGCGCCGGATCGCCCGGCAGCAGATGAACAAACAAAAACACCAGTACCGCCACGATCAGCAGCGTCGGAATAAGCCCCAGCAGGCGTTTACAAACATAATTCAGCATGAGGTTTATTTTAAATCCGCATCGTCAAAGCTAAAGCCGGTGTCCGGCATGATGTAGAACCCGGTCAACGCTTTGTTATGGGCTGACACCAGTTTCTCCACCACCAGCGGCACCCACGGTGACTCTTTCCAGATGATATCTTGCGCGTCTTTGTAGAGGCGCGCTTTCTCTTCCGGTTTGGTGGTTTTCAGCGCATCGGCAAGGTCTTTGTCGACCTGCGGGTTACTGTAGAACGCGGTATTGAACAGGGTTGGCGGCCAGTTCTGCGAGGCAAACAACGGCGACAGCGCCCAGTCAGCTTCACCGGTCGAGGCCGACCAGCCGGTGTAGAACATCCGCACGCCGCTCTCTTTCTGCCCTTTGCCCTCCACTTCAGCCGCACGCTGTCCGGCATCCATGGCGGTGACCTGCGCCTTAATCCCCACCTGCGCCAGCTGCTGCTGGGTGAACTGCAGCACTTTCTGCGCGGTGCTGTGGTTATGCGACGACCACAGCGTGGTGCTGAACCCGTTCGGGAAGCCCGCCTCTTTCAGCAGCTCGCGCGCTTTAGCCGGATCGTACGGCCACGGCTGATAGCTCTGGGCATAGGCGATAGCAGGCGGCAGCACGCCGGTGGCCGGGGTGGCATAGCCGGCAAAAGCGACCTTAACCAGCGCCTGGCGATTAATGGCGTAGTTGATGGCCTCACGCACCTTCGGGTTATCAAACGGCTTTTGCGTCACGTTCATGCTGATGTAGCGCTGCATGATCGACGGACTGGCGACCAGCTCCAGCTTGCTGTTTTTCTGCAAAATCGCGGCCTGCTCATAGGGGATCGGGAAGGCAAACTGCGCTTCACCGGTTTGCAGCATCGCCGCGCGGGTGTTGTTGTCCACTACCGGACGCCAGGTGATGGTGTCCAGCTTCGGCAGCCCCTGCTGCCAGTAGCCGCTAAATTTTTTCACCTTCACAAAGTCGGTCTGGTTCCAGGTCACCAGTTCATACGGGCCGGTACCCACCGGATGGAAACCGATCTCTTTCCCGTATTTTTTCAGCGCGGCGGGCGAGATCATTGCCGTTGCCGGATGTGCCAGAATGTTGATAAACGCGGAGAACGGCTCTTTCAGGGTGATTTTTACCGTCGCCGGGTCAACCACCTCGGTTTTGGCGATGTTTTTATAGAGGTTATAGCGCTTGAGGCTATTTTCCGGATTGCTGGCGCGGTCGAGGTTAACCTTCACCGCCTCTGCGTTGAAATCGGTACCGTCCTGGAACTTGACCCCGGTTCTGAGTCTGATGGTATACACCAGCCCGTCATCGGAGACCGTGTAGCCCTCCGCCAGCACATTTTTCAGCTTCATCTCTTTATCCAGGCCAAAGAGTCCCTGATAAAACGATTTCGCCACCGCCTGCGACAGCGTGTCGTTGGCATCATACGGATCCAGGGTGGTGAAATTAGAGCCGACGGCAACCACCACATCTTTGGCAGCGAACGCGGGGGCAGCGGCCAGGGCTGCCGTCACGCTCGCGGCTAACAACCATTTACGCGCTACAAATGTAACCATTGTGTTCTCCTGCCTGTTGTAAGTTATAACCGCGAGAAAGCATTTGCCTGACGCGGGGGAGCGACGAAATGACCCGGACCCACTTCGCGCAGCGTGACACGTTCCACGACCTCGCCGCGTTTACGAATATTGCTCGGCATTTCATCCTGCAGCAGCACGCGCTGGCCGTGACGATGCGCCGGATCGGCGACCGGAACCGCCGCAATGAGCTTGCGGGTGTACGGATGCTGCGGGTTCTCAAACACCGCTCGTCGCGGGCCGATCTCGACGATCTGCCCCATAAACATTACCGCCACGCGATGGCTGATGCGCTCAACCACCGCCATATCGTGCGAGATAAACAGAAAAGCGATGCCCATATCCCGCTGTAAATCGAGCAATAAGTTGATGATTTGCGCCCGGATAGAGACATCCAGCGCCGAAACGGACTCATCGGCAATCACCACTTTCGGGTTCAGCGCCAGCGCGCGGGCAATGCAGATCCGCTGGCGCTGCCCGCCGGAAAACTCATGCGGGTAACGCCAGGCGTGTTCCGGCTTCAGGCCAACGCGCTCCAGCAGCCAGGCCACGCGACGCTGTGCCGCGTCGCCGTCCAGCAGGTTATGTACCCGCAGCGGCTCCATGATCGAGTACCCCACCGTGTGGCGCGGGTCGAGAGAGGCATACGGATCCTGGAAAATAAACTGAATATCCCGCCGCACCGCCTGTAGCCTGCTGTCCGGCAGGGTATCAATGCGCTCGCCGTTAAAGGTAATGCTCCCTTCCTGCGATTCCACCAGACGGAGCAACGCGCGCCCGGTGGTAGATTTACCGCAGCCGGACTCCCCCACCAGCGCCAGCGTTTCGCCCGGCCAGAGATCAAAACTGACGTTTTCCACCGCGTGCACTTCGCGCTTCACGCGATTCAACACGCCGCTGCGCAGCGGGAAACGGGTGACCAGATTACGCACCTCCAGAATGGGCTTACCCGGCACCACGGTATCCTGCTCGCGTTCCTCCTCCTCCGGCCCTGTCGCATCGAGGGAAATCAGCGGGAAGCGGCGCGGCAAATCGCGGCCGTTCATGGCACCGAGACGCGGGACCGCCGCCAGCAACGCTTTGGTATAAGGATGAACGGGCGCGTGAAAAATCTGCTCAACTGTGCCCGTTTCTACCCCGCTGCCCTTGTGCATCACCAGCACGCGATCGGCGATATCGGCGACCACGCCCATATCGTGGGTGATGAATATCACCCCCATCTCCATCTCCTGCTGCAGCACTTTGATGAGCTGCAGGATCTGCGCCTGAATCGTCACGTCCAGCGCTGTCGTCGGCTCATCGGCGATCAGCACCGCAGGACGACAGGAGAGCGCCATGGCAATCATCACCCGCTGGCGCATGCCGCCGGAAAGCTGATGCGGGTAGCGACCAAGAATGGCCTGCGCTTCCGGAATACGCACCAGCTCCAGCATCCGTCTGGCTTCACTGAGCGCCTCATCGCCACCGAGCCCCTGGTGCAGGCGGATGGACTCGGCAATTTGTTCCCCCACCGGGAACACCGGATTGAGCGAGGTCATCGGCTCCTGGAAAATCATGGCAATATCCGCCCCGCGCACGCCCTGCATCTGCGCGCTGCTCAGATCGTTTATATCAATGACCTGACGGTTACGGCGGCGCAGGAGCATTTTCTCGCTGCTGATTTGCCCGCCCGTCTGCTCCAGCAGACGCATCAGCGCCAGCGCGGTGACCGATTTACCGGAGCCGGACTCGCCAACAATCGCCAGCGTCTCGCCGCGTTTGAGCGAGAAGGATAAATTCTGTACTGCGGGGATGAACTGCCGCTCTTCCTGAAACGCAATATTCAACTGATGGACAGCCAGCACTTCGCGGTTGTCCAGCTCGTCACTGTGCGGCACGCGTTGCCCCCTTATTCACGATAGATCCCCGTGCTCGGTTCATCACCGGCATAACCCCAGGCGCGGTACATCCCTTCGCTGTTGAACGGCAGGGCCACGTTGCCCTCACGATCCACGGCAATCAGCCCGCCGATGCCGCCCAGCGCGGGCAACTTTTCCATCACCACGCGCTCGCAGGCCTCGCTCAGGCTTAGCCCGCCGTAATCCATCAGCGCGGTGATGTCATAGGCCGCGAGGGCACGAATAAAGACTTCCCCGGTGCCGGTACAGGACACCGCCGCCGTGGCGTTATTGGCATAGCAGCCGGCACCGGGCAGCGGGCTGTCGCCGACGCGTCCAGGCAGCTTGTTGGTCATCCCTCCCGTTGACGTCGCCGCCGCGAGGTTTCCGGCCTTATCGAGCGCCACCGCGCCGACCGTGCCCATTTTGGTGGTTTCATCCAGCGGCGCAGCATGGTCAAGCTGCGTCATGCCCGCCGAACGCGCTTCAAGCAGCTGCTGGTAGCGCGCCTCGGTAGAAAAGAGATCGGGCGATACCTGTTCCATCCCGTGCCCGAAGGCAAACGCCTCCGCCCCGGCACCGGTCAACAGCACATGGGGGCTCTCTTCCATCACCAGACGCGCCGCCAGCACCGGATTACGCAGGCGACTGACGCCCGCCACGGCCCCCGCTTTCAGGGTGATGCCGTCCATCACGCAGGCATCCAGCTCGTGGGTTTCGTCCCGGGTAAAGACCGAGCCGATCCCGGCATTAAATAACGGACACTCCTCCAGCAGGCGTACCGCCTCGGTGACCACGTCCAGCGCGCTTTCGCCCGCTTCCAGCATTTTCTGGCCCGTTTCCACAATGGCGTACAGCGCGTCAATGTAGCGCTTTTCATCCTCGGGACTGAGCTGTGCACGGGTGATAGCCCCGGCGCCGCCATGAATTGCGATTACCGCATTACCCATTCACATCACCCGTTAGCCTGATTTGCGGCTTTTTCTATAAATATCATTATCGTCAATGAAACTTCAGATGATTTTTGAATATAGAAAGACGCAACTGTGATGTAAAGCGTACACCTCCGGGTCATACTGTTAGTGGCACTTTTCTGCCATAATGGCCGCTTTCGTTGTTACTGTGCAGGAGCCCACCATGGATTTTACCGCCGGACTGATGTCGCTTGAGACGGCACTCACGCAGATGCTTGACCGAGTTTCCCCGCTGCAGGACGTTGAAACGCTGCCACTGGTGCGCTGTTTTGGCCGTATTGCTGCGCGCGATATTGTCTCCCCGCTTAACGTGCCAGGGTTCGATAATTCCGCGATGGACGGTTATGCGGTACGCCTGGCGGATCTCCGGACCGGTCAGGCGCTGCCGGTGGCGGGTAAAGCGTTTGCCGGACAGCCATTTAACGGTGATTGGCCTGCGGGCACCTGTGTGCGCATCATGACCGGTGCGCCGGTGCCGGCAGGCTGCGACGCCGTCGTGATGCAGGAAGAGACCGAGCAGACGGATGACGGCATACGGTTTACCGCCAGCGTCAAAGCGGGCCAGAACATTCGCCGCACTGGCGAGGATATTGCCCTTGGCGCGACGGTTTTTGCCGCCGGACAGAAGCTGACGGCGGGTGAACTGCCGGTGCTGGCCTCCCTCGGCATCGCGGAGATCGAGGTTATCCGTAAAGTGCGCGTCGCCGTATTCTCGACGGGCGACGAACTGCAGCTTCCGGGCCAGCCGCTGCAGGACGGACAGATTTACGACACCAACCGTCTGGCAGTACACCTGATGCTGGAGCAACTGGGCTGCGAGGTGATTAACCTCGGCATTATTCCTGACGATCCGGAAAAACTGCGCGCTGCGTTTATTGAGGCGGACAACACCGCCGACGTGGTCATCAGCTCCGGCGGCGTCTCCGTGGGCGAGGCGGATTACACCAAAACCATCCTTGAAGAGCTGGGTGAAATCGCCTTCTGGAAGCTGGCGATCAAGCCGGGCAAACCGTTCGCCTTTGGTAAACTGCGGCACAGCTGGTTCTGCGGCCTGCCGGGTAACCCGGTTTCGGCGGCACTCACCTTCTACCAGTTGGTGATCCCGCTGCTGGCGAAGCTCTCCGGTAACCGGGCCCACCCGCTGCCGGAACGCCTGCGCGTGCGTGCCGCGACGCGCCTGAAAAAATCACCGGGCCGTCTCGATTTCCAGCGTGGGATCCTGACGCGCAACGCGGACGGTGAGCTCGAAGTGAGCACCACCGGGCACCAAGGCTCGCACATTTTCAGCTCCTTCAGCCAGGGCAACTGCTTTATCGTCCTCGAGCGCGAGCGCGGCAACGTGGAAGCGGGCGAATGGGTTGAGGTGGAGCGCTTTAACCAGTTGTTCGGGGGCTGACATGACGGTGGAGCTGAGCGACCAGGAGATGATGCGCTACAACCGCCAGATTGTGCTGCACGGCTTTGATTTCGAGGGTCAGGAAGCGCTCAAGGCGGCCAGCGTGCTGGTCGTCGGACTTGGCGGTCTGGGCTGCGCCGCCGCCCAGTACCTCGCCGCGGCGGGTGTGGGCAGGATGACACTGCTGGACTTTGATACCGTGTCGGTGTCTAACCTGCAGCGCCAGACGCTGCACAGCGACGCAACGGTTGGCCAGCCGAAAGTAGATTCTGCCCGCGCGGCGCTGGCCCGCATTAACCCCAACGTTCAGTTCACTCTGCTTGACGCGATGCTGGATGATGACGCGCTCTCCGCGCAAATTGCCCGGCACGATCTGGTGCTCGACTGCACCGACAACGTCGCCGTCCGTAACCAGCTAAACGCAGGCTGTTTTGCCCACAAAACTCCGCTGGTCTCCGGTGCGGCGATCCGCATGGAGGGGCAAATCAGCGTCTTCACATACGCGGACGGTGAACCCTGCTACCGCTGCCTGAGCCGTCTGTTTGGCGAGAACGCGCTCACCTGTGTCGAAGCCGGCGTAATGGCGCCGTTGGTCGGCGTGATTGGGTCATTGCAGGCGATGGAAGCGATCAAGGTGCTGGCGCATTACGGTACGCCGGCGGCGGGGAAAATCGTGATGTACGACGCAATGACCTGCCAGTTCCGCGAGATGAAGCTGATGCGTAATCCGGGATGTGAGATTTGCGGAGGTTAAACCCTACTGCGGCCTGATGCCCTCACCCCGGCCCTCTCCCACAGGGAGAGGGAGAAAATCGTAGGCCGGGTAAGGCGAAGCCGCCACCCGGCAACAGCGTCAGATCGACGTCCGTCCAAACGCCCCCTGCCAGTCCTGCTCAAACTTCACAATCGCCGCGTCCACGGCCGGAGAGGTAATAAACTGCTGCGCCACGTCCAGCGGCAGCGTGATGGACTTGCAGCCTGCCAGCAGGCAATCCAGCGCCTGACGCGGGGTTTTAAAGCTCGCGGCCAGCACCTTTGACTGCGGGGCATGCAGGGTCAGCAGCTGCTGTAATTCCACCACCGTCTGGATCCCGTCCCCGCCCTGCGCGTCCACGCGGTTAACGTAAGGCGCGACATACTCAGCCCCCGCAAGCGCGGACAACATCCCTTGTGCAGCGCCGTATACCGCCGTGCCCAGCGTCGGGATCCCTTCCGCCTTCAGCATCTTGATCGCCGCCAGCCCTTCTGCGGTCACCGGCACTTTCACCACCAGATCGTTAATGATGGCGCGCAGCTTACGCGCGTCTTCCACCATCCCTTCGGCGGTGGTCGCCATCACCTGCGCGAACAGACGGCCCTTGCCGCCCAGAGCATCGTGCAGGGCTGGCAACAGCTCCTC
This sequence comes from Enterobacter sp. BIDMC92, assembly GCF_001030225.1. Lineage (NCBI taxonomy): Bacteria > Pseudomonadati > Pseudomonadota > Gammaproteobacteria > Enterobacterales > Enterobacteriaceae > Enterobacter > Enterobacter sp. BIDMC92. Next base: position 1,502,212 of record NZ_KQ087598.1, on the reverse strand, counting down.
CAGCGGCGTTTTCCCGGCCGCAACGATGCTTGGGTTAGTGGTCACGCCTGCCAGCGGGAAGATACGCGCCAGCTTTTTCACCGCCGCAACGTCAGATGTGTCGAGATAAAGTTCCATGATGTCACCCTCAAAATTAGCCTGCACTTACCCTATCACGACAAAACCTGCTCAGGAGTTGACCTGCATCAAGATAACTTTCATTCGAAAGTAATTTAATCTTCATATGCAAGATGAGAGGCAAAAACATGATCTTCAATATTCAGCGTTACTCTACCCACGACGGCCCCGGTATTCGTACCGTGGTGTTCCTGAAAGGCTGCTAGCTGGGCTGTCGCTGGTGCCAGAACCCGGAAAGCCGCTCCCGCAGCCGGGACGTGCTGTTTGATGCACGCCTGTGCCTGGACGGCTGTGACCTGTGCCAGCAGGCGGCGCCGGGCTGCATCGAACGTGCGCTGAACGGGCTGGTCATTCACCGTGAGAAGCTTGATGACGCCACGCTCAACGCCCTCACCGACTGCTGCCCGACGCAGGCGCTGACCGTCTGCGGTGAAGAGCAGCAGGTCGGGGAGATCATGGCGACCGTCCTGCGCGACAAACCCTTCTACGACCGCAGCGGCGGTGGAATTACGCTTTCCGGCGGCGAGCCGTTTATGAACCCCGATCTGGCACTTGCGCTGTTTAAAGCCAGCCACGACCAGGGCATCCACACCGCCGTTGAAAGCTGCCTGCACGTGCCGTGGCATTATATCGAGCCCTCTTTACCGTACGTCGATCTGTTCCTCACCGACCTGAAGCACGTCGATGGCGAGGTATTCAAACAATGGACGGACGGCTCAGCGAAACGGATCCTGGATAACCTGAAACGCCTGGCGGCAGCCGGGAAAAAGATGACCATTCGCGTGCCGCTGATCCCGGGCTTTAACGCCGATGAAGCGTCTGTTACCGCCATCACCAATTTCGCCGCCGACGAGCTCGGCGTCAACGATATTCATTTTCTGCCGTACCACACGCTGGGCATGAACAAATACACCCTGCTCGGCCAACCCTACTCTGCCCCTGACAAACCGCTGGATAACCCTGCCCTGCTGGACTTCGCGCAGCAGTACGCCTGCCAGAAAGGGTTAACCGCGACCTTACGAGGATAAACTCATGACCACCCTGAATCTCAACACCCTCAGCGAGCGCATTAAGGCGCACAAAATGGCCCTGGTGCATATCGTCAAGCCGCCGGTGTGTACCGAACGCGCGCAGCACTACACCGAAATGTATCAGCAGCACATGGACAAACCGATCCCGGTGCGTCGCGCCCTGGCGCTGGCGCATCACCTGGCCCGGCGCACCATCTGGATCAAACACGACGAGCTCATCATCGGTAACCAGGCAAGCGAAGTGCGCGCCGCGCCGATCTTCCCGGAATATACCGTTTCCTGGATTGAGAAAGAGATCGACGATCTGGCCGACCGTCCGGGCGCGGGCTTTGCGGTGAGCGAAGAGAACAAGCGCGTTCTGCATGCGATCTGCCCGTGGTGGCGCGGCCAGACGGTCCAGGATCGCTGCTACGGCATGTTCACCGACGAGCAGAAAGGCCTGCTGGAAACCGGCATCATCAAAGCCGAAGGCAACATGACCTCCGGCGATGCGCACCTTGCGGTTAACTTCCCGCTGCTGCTGGAGAAAGGTCTCGACGGCCTGCGCGCCAAAGTGGCCGAGCGCCGCTCGCGCATTAACCTGACGGTGCTGGAAGACCTGCACGGCGATCAGTTCCTGAAAGCAATTGATATCGTGCTGGAAGCGGTGAGCCTGCACATCAAACGCTTTGCCGACCTGGCACGTGACATGGCCGCCAGCGAAACCCGCGAAAGCCGCCGCGACGAACTGCTGGCGATGGCGGAAAACTGCGACGTGATTGCCCACGAACCGCCAAAAACCTTCTGGCAGGCGCTGCAGCTGTGCTACTTCATTCAGCTGATCCTGCAGATTGAGTCCAACGGTCACTCCGTGTCGTTTGCCCGGATGGACCAGTATCTCTATCCGTTCTACCGCCGCGACGTGGAGCTGAACCAGAGTCTCGACCGCGAGCATGCCATCGAGCTGCTGCACAGCTGCTGGCTGAAGCTGCTGGAAGTAAACAAAATCCGTTCCGGCTCGCACTCGAAAGCCTCTGCCGGTAGCCCGCTGTACCAGAACGTCACCATCGGCGGCCAGACGCTGGTCAACGGTGAGCCGATGGACGCGGTCAACCCGCTCTCCTACGCGATTCTGGAGTCCTGCGGCCGTCTGCGCTCCACCCAGCCTAACCTGAGCGTGCGCTACCACGCGGGCATGAGCAACGACTTCCTCGACGCCTGCGTGCAGGTGATCCGCTGCGGCTTCGGGATGCCGGCATTCAATAACGATGAAATCGTGATCCCGGAATTCATCAAGCTCGGCGTTGAGCGCGATGATGCTTACGACTACGCGGCGATTGGCTGCATCGAAACCGCCGTCGGCGGCAAATGGGGCTATCGCTGCACCGGCATGAGCTTTATCAACTTCGCCCGTGTGATGCTGGCGGCGCTGGAAGGCGGCCGGGACGCCACCAGCGGGAAAGTGTTCCTGCCGCAGGAGAAAGCGCTCTCTGCCGGTAACTTCGATAACTTCGACGAGGTGATGGCGGCGTGGGATACCCAGATCCGCTACTACACCCGCAAATCCATCGAGATTGAATATGTGGTGGACACCATGCTGGAAGAGAACGTCCACGATATTCTCTGCTCCGCGCTGGTGGACGACTGTATCGAACGGGCGAAGAGCATCAAGCAGGGTGGCGCGAAGTATGACTGGGTCTCCGGCCTGCAGGTGGGGATCGCCAACCTCGGCAACAGCCTGGCGGCGGTGAAGAAGCTGGTATTCGAGCAGGGCGTCATTGGTCAGCAGCAGCTGGCGGTCGCGCTGGCGGATGACTTCGACGGGCTGACCCACGAGCAACTGCGTCAGCGTCTGATCAACGGTGCGCCGAAATACGGTAACGACGACGACAGCGTGGATATGCTGCTGACGCGTGCCTACCAGACCTACATAGAAGAGCTGAAGCAGTACCACAACCCGCGTTACGGCCGCGGCCCGATTGGCGGAAACTATTACGCAGGCACCTCTTCTATTTCCGCTAACGTGCCGTTTGGCGCGGCGACGATGGCCACCCCGGACGGACGAAAAGCCCATACCCCGCTGGCGGAAGGCGCCAGCCCGGCATCCGGTACCGATCACCTTGGTCCAACGGCGGTCATTGGCTCCGTGGGCAAATTGCCGACCGAAGCGATTCTCGGCGGCGTGCTGCTAAACCAGAAGCTGAACCCGTCAACGCTGGAAAACGACAGCGACCGCCAGAAGCTGATGGTGCTGCTGCGCACCTTCTTCGAGGTGCATAAGGGCTGGCATATTCAGTACAACATTGTTTCCCGCGAAACGCTGCTGGAAGCGAAAAAACACCCTGACCAGTATCGTGACCTGGTGGTGCGCGTGGCGGGTTACTCGGCGTTCTTCACCGCCCTGTCGCCGGATGCGCAGGACGATATTATTGCGCGTACGGAGCATACGCTGTAACCGAGCTATCCCCTCTCCCTTGAGGGAGAGGGTTAGGGTGAGGGGGAATACGCGCGCTGATGCCCTCACCTCGGCCCTCTCCCACGGGGAGAGGGAGAAAACACTAAAAACGGCAACCTCGGTTGCCGTTTTGCTTTGACTTTCGAATGAAATTAAATTTGTGCTCCCCGTCACCTTGTTATTAGAATGTTTCAAAACGCAGTGACCCAGGAGCGCAATGTATGACCGTTAAAGTTATCGTCACCGATATGGACGGAACTTTTCTTGATGATGCCAAGCAGTACGATCGGGACCGCTTTCAGGCACAGTTTGAGCAGCTTAAAGCCCGCAATATTGAATTCGTTGTCGCCAGCGGCAACCAGTATTACCAGCTCATCTCCTTCTTCCCGGAGCTGAAAGAGCAGATCTCCTTCGTGGCGGAAAACGGCGCGCTGGTGTTCGATCACGGCGAGCAAATTTTCCACGGCGAGCTGACGCGCCATGAGTCGCAGATCGTCACTGGCGAGTTGCTGAAAGACAAAGGGTTGAACTTTGTGGCCTGCGGTCTCGAAAGTGCGTACGTCAGCGATAAAGCGCCGGAGGCGTTCGTGGCGCTGATGTCAAAGCACTATCACCGCTTAAAGCGCGTCAGCGATTACCATGACATTGACGACGTGCTGTTCAAGTTCTCCCTGAACCTGCCGGACAGCGATATCCCGAATCTTATCGACAAACTGCACGTGTCGCTGGACGGCATCATGAAACCGGTCACCAGCGGCTTTGGTTTTGTGGATTTGATTATCCCTGGCCTGCACAAAGCCAACGGCATCAGCCGACTGCTGAAGCGCTGGGCTATCTCCCCGCAAGAATGTGTGGGTATCGGCGACAGCGGCAACGACGCGGAAATGCTGAAGCTGGTGAAATACTCGTTTGCAATGGGCAACGCGGCCGACACTATCAAAGACATCTGCCGCTACAGTACCGACGACAATAACCACCAGGGCGCGCTGAACGTAATTCAGGCCGTGCTCGATGCCCATTCCCCGTTCGACGCCTAATCCTTCCCCGCCGGAGCCTCGCTCCGGCTCTCTCCTTCTTTTTCATCCTGTGGCACGCGTCAAGTTTTTAAACTTGCATTAACTTATTTTTAACTTAAAGTATCACTTGTAGATATTTTTACTTTCGAATGAAAGATGCGAGGCAGTTATGACCTTTACCAGTGAAACCTTACCGGCGGATCACAAAGCGGCAATCCGTCAGTTGAAACGTGAGTTACGCGCGCAGATTGGCGACGTGCAGGCGGTGTTCGACAAGCTCAGTGATAAAATCGCCACCCGCGTGGCGGAAATCAACGCCCTGAAAAACAAAGGTGAATCGGTCTGGCCGGTGATCCCGTTTGCGGATGTGAAAAATGGCACCATCACGCCCGCGCAGCGCGACGCCATCAAACGCCGGGGCTGCGCGGTGATTAAAGGTCACTTCCCGCGCGAGCAGGCCCTGGCGTGGGATCAGTCGATGCTCGACTACCTCGATCTCAACCAGTTTGACGAGGTGTATAAAGGCCCGGGCGATAACTTCTTCGGCACCCTAACGGCCTCCCGCCCGGAGATATACCCGATCTACTGGTCGCAGGCGCAAATGCAGGCGCGTCAGAGTGAAGAGATGGCGCAGGTGCAGTCGTTCCTGAACCGTTTATGGACATTCGAGAGCAACGGCAAGCAGTGGTTCGACCCGGATGTGAGCGTGATTTATCCGGATCGTATTCGCCGCCGTCCGCCGGGAACCACCTCGAAAGGGCTGGGGGCGCATACCGACTCCGGCGCGCTGGAGCGCTGGCTGCTGCCGGCCTATCAGCAGGTCTTTGCCCGCGTGTTTGACGGCAACGTCGATAAATACGACCCGTGGAACGCCGCGCACCGCACCGAAGTGGAGGAGTACACCGTGGATAACACCACCAAATGCTCCGTGTTCCGCACCTTCCAGGGCTGGACGGCGCTGTCGGACATGATCCCGGGCCAGGGGCTGCTGCACGTGGTGCCCATCCCGGAAGCCATGGCGTACATTCTGCTGCGCCCGCTGCTGGACGACGTACCGGAGGACGAGCTCTGCGGCGTCGCACCGGGGCGCGTGTTGCCGGTCTCGGAGAAGTGGCACCCGCTGCTTATCGAGGCGTTAAGCAGCATTCCAGCACTGGAGGCGGGTGATTCCGTGTGGTGGCATTGCGATGTGATCCACTCGGTTGCACCGGTTGAGAACCAGCAGGGCTGGGGTAACGTGATGTACATCCCTGCCGCGCCGATGTGCGAGAAGAACCTCGCCTATGCGAAAAAGGTCCGGGAAGCGCTGGAAACCGGCGCGTCGCCGGGTGACTTCCCGCGTGAAGATTATGAAAAGACCTGGCAGGGCCGTTTTACCGTGGCCGACCTGAATATCCACGGCAAGCGCGCGCTGGGCATGGTTTAACTGTCGTACAACCCTTCCCGCTCCACGGCGGTACGTCGTTTCCCCTGACGTATCCGCCGGACCGATTCCCGTACGGTCAGGGTGCCGTTCAGCAGCAAGGTGCCCACCGGCGCGTCCGGGCGCATCAGCCGCTGCTGGAGCATATGCACCGCTTCCGTTCCCAGCTCGTCGCGCGGAACATGCACCGCCGTTAACGGTACATCCTGAATGGCTGCCAGATTAAAGCCGTCAATGCTCATCACCGAGATGTCCTGCGGCACGCGCAACCCTTGTTTTTGCAGCGCACTGATGGTGCCCGCCGCCATAAAGTCGCCACCGACCAGAAACGCCGTCGGCAGATCGTTGCCCTGCATCTGGCTCAGCCAGTCGCTGACCATCTGTTCCGTTTCGCGCGCGCTGAAACTCGGTACCACCAGCAGATCGCGTTTGTCGTTGAACGTCAGGTTGTGGGATTGCCACGCATCGCGGATGCCGGAGAGGCGCAGTTCCATGGTGTAGCGACGCAGGCAGAGCACGTTCATCACTTCGCGGTGCCCCATCTCAAACAGATACTCCGCCGCCCGCTCGCCAATCGCCCGATGATCCGGCGCCACGGCCGGCAGGCGCATATGGCGATCGCGACAGTTAATCAGCATGCAGGGTTTACCGACATCCACCGCCAGATCGTGGATATGCGGATCGTCAATCCCGAGAAGGATGGCGGCCTGGGTGTCCGGTTCGTTCATACGTGCCAGAAAAAGCTGGGCGTCGCTGTCGTTCTCCTCCAGTGCACAGTAGCGCAGGCGTACATCGTGGGAAGCAAGGCCTTTGCTCACGCTCTGGATCACGCGGTAGTAAAAAATGTCAGACCGCTCGTCAAATGCCCGCTGCGGGGCGAACACCACCAGGCTGTTCAGCAGCAAACGCCCCGCCGCCATCCCGTCCAGCACCCCCAGCTCGCGGGCACACTCCAGCACCTTCGCCCGCGCTTTTTCGCTGGTATTGGCCTTCCCCGCCAGCACCCGCGAAACGGTGCTGATCGAGAGCTGAGTCCGGGTGGCAATTTCGGTGATTTTTAGCCTTTTGTCCATTTTGTGATCTGGCTCCATTTGCGAAATGACAAAATTTTCATAGCGTGTCTGTCAGGTCATTACTGATGCGTAAACCATCATGCCAAATGATTAAGCTCAGTTATGAGAATTTTTGCACAAAATCCACTACTGCCCACTCATTTTCTCCCTTAAGGTGAACTTGTCACACAACTTCCATACTAGTTGTATAGCAACTTAAGCATTCTAAACGGATAGAAATCAAAGCCATAAAAAACTGTGTGACACCTGAACCTCCGTCCCCTTAGCGTCCGTCTTGTGGAGAGTAAAATGAGTCAGGACATCAATAACACCGTTGCGGCAAGCAAAACCCGTCGCGTCATTAAAAACCTGCGCTGGTACGTATTGGTGCTGTTCTTACTGGGCGTCACCGTTAACTACATCACCCGAAATTCGTTAGGTATTCTCGCGCCGGAGCTGAAAGAGAGCCTCGGGATCACCACCGAGCAGTACTCCTGGATCGTCGGGGCCTTCCAGATCGCCTACACCATTTTCCAGCCCCTGTGCGGCTGGCTGATTGACGTCATCGGCCTGAAGATTGGCTTTATGATCTGCGCCGGGATCTGGGCGCTGATGTGTATTTTCCACGCGGGCGCCGGAAGCTGGCTACATCTCGCTATTCTGCGCTTCTTTATGGGGGCCTCTGAAGCGGCCGCCACGCCGGCGAATGCCAAAACGATTGGCGAATGGTTCCCGAAATCAGAGCGTCCTGTCGCCGCCGGTTGGGCGGGGGTGGGCTTCTCCATCGGTGCGATGCTGGCTCCGCCTATCATCTACTTTGCCCACGCCTCGTTCGGCTGGCAGGGAGCGTTTATGTTCACCGGCGTGCTGGCGCTGCTGTGGGTGATCCTGTGGTGGGCGTTCTACCACAACCCGGAGCAGCACCCGAACCTGAGCAAAGACGAGCTGGCGTTTATCAAACAGGATAATGAACCGCCTGCGGTGAAGCTGCCGTTCCTGACCGCGCTGAAAACCGTCTCGAAGAACAAACGTTTTTACGGTATCGCCATCCCGGCCTTTATGGCAGAGCCGGCCTGGGCGGTGCTGAGCTTCTGGGTGCCGCTGTATCTCGCCAAAGAGCACGGCATGGATCTGAAACAGATCGCGATGTTTGCCTGGCTGCCGTTCCTCGCCGCTGACCTTGGCAGCGTAGCGAGCGGCTACCTCACCCGCCTGTACACCCGTCTGTTCGGCTGCTCCCGCGTGAACTCGGTCGTGGCAAGCTCCGTGACCGGCGCGTTCCTGATGATCTCTCTGGCCATCGTGGCCATTACCCGCGACCCGTATATCACCATCGTGCTGATCTCCATCGGCGGCTTCGGGCACCAGATCATCTCCTGCATGCTGAGCGCCCTGGTCGTGGAGTCGTTTGATAAAGGTCAGATGGCGACCGTAAACGGCATGCGCGGCTCGGCGGCGTGGATCGCCAGCTTCCTGTTCTCGCTGTTAATTGGGGTGACCGCCGACAAAATCGGCTTTAACCCGCTCTTTATTGCCATGGGCTTCTTTGACCTGATTGGCGCTCTCTTCCTGGTAGCATTTATTGCTGAACGTCGCGCCAAGCGCGCCTGATAGTGGATGTATTGCATATGAAAACCCTGAAAAACTGGACCGTCGATAAGCAGTCGGCAAACCATCTGGAACTGCTGGTGGATAACCAGCACCGCCTGTGCCTGTATGTGCTGGAAGAGAACCTGTTCCGCGTGCTGTTCAAACGCAAAGGCGAACTGGCGCTCGACCGTACCTGGAGCATCGCCCCGGAGAAAGACGTACCGTGGGAAGGCCGCCGTCGCGACGATCTCAGCGGCTTCACCTGCCCGGCCTGGACGCTGACGCAGCAGGACGACACGTTAACCGTGGCGACCGAACGGCTGCGCGTGACCGTCCACCAGCCGCTGTGGCTGGAGTGGCACTACCGCAATGACGAGGGTGAGTGGCAGCCGCTGGTCAACGACCGTCCGACCAGTGCCTACCTGCTGAATGCCCACGGCGACGGGGTGGCGCACTACCTGAGCCGCCGCAAGGACGAGCGTTTTTACGGTCTGGGTGAGAAAGCGGGCGATCTGCAGCGTAACGGTAAACGCTATGAGATGCGTAACCTCGATGCGATGGGCTACAACGCCGCCAGCACCGACCCGCTGTACAAGCATATTCCGTTCACCCTTACCCGCCGCGACGACGTGAGCTACGGCCTGTTCTATGACAACCTGAGCAGCTGCTGGCTGGACCTGGGTAACGAGATCGACAACTACCACACCGCCTATCGCCGCTGGCAGGCGGAAGCGGGCGATATCGATTACTACCTCTTTACCGGCAAACGGGTACTGGACGTCACCAAAGCCTTCGTACGCCTGACCGGGAAAACGTTATTCGGGCCGAAATGGAGCCTGGGCTACAGCGGCTCAACCATGCACTACACCGACGCGCCGGATGCGCAGAATCAGCTGATGAACTTTATTCGCCTGTGCGAAGAGCACGCCATCCCGTGCGACTCGTTCCAGCTCTCCTCGGGCTATACCTCGATCAACGGCAAGCGCTACGTCTTTAACTGGAACCATGACAAAGTGCCGCAGCCGAAGGTGATGACCCAGGCGTTCCACGACGCGGGGCTGAAACTTGCGGCAAACATCAAGCCGTGCCTGCTGCAGGACCATCCGCGCTATAGCGAAGTGGCGGAGAGCGGCCTGTTCATCCGCGATTCAGAAACCGATGCCCCCGAACGTTCCAGCTTCTGGGATGACGAAGGATCGCATCTCGACTTTACCAACCCGCAGACGGTGCAGTGGTGGCAGAACGGTGTCACCACGCAGCTACTGGAGATGGGCATTGATTCCACCTGGAACGACAACAATGAATATGAAGTGTGGGATGGCGAAGCCCGCTGCCACGGCTTTGGCAAGGAGATCGCCATCAAGCATATTCGCCCGGTGATGCCGCTGCTGATGATGCGCGCCTCGCTGGAAGCGCAGCAGCGCTTTGCCCCGGAAAAGCGTCCGTATCTGATCTCCCGCTCCGGCTGTGCCGGGATGCAGCGCTACGTTCAGACATGGAGCGGGGATAACCGCACCAGCTGGGAGACCCTGCGCTATAACATCCGCATGGGGCTGGGGATGAGCCTGTCCGGGTTGTTTAACGTCGGCCACGACGTGGGCGGTTTTTCTGGGGACAAACCGGACGCCGAGCTGTTTGTCCGCTGGGTGCAGAACGGGGTGATGCACCCGCGCTTCACCATTCACTCGTGGAACGATGACCACACGGTGAACGAGCCGTGGATGTACCCGGGCGTGACCCCTGCCATTCGCGCGGCCATTGAACTGCGCTATCGCCTGCTGCCGTATCTCTACACCCTGCTCTGGCAGGCACACGCAGACGATGAACCGATGCTGCGCCCAACCTTCCTCGACCACGAGCACGACGCGCAGACTTTCGAAGAGTGTGATGACTTCCTGCTGGGCCGCGATGTGCTGGTCGCAAGCGTCGTCGAAGCCGGTCAGCGTGCACGCCGTCTCTGGCTGCCGGATAACGAAACCGGCTGGTACGATTTTTATACCCATGAGTGGTATGCGGGCGGGCAGTGGTTCGTCCTCGACGCGCCGCTGGAAAAACTGCCGCTGCTGGTGCGCGCCGGTGCCGGTCTGCCGCTCAGCGAACGTATTACGCATGTGTCTGCTGAAAAGGACGACGCCCGCGAACTGAAGCTGTTCCCGGTGAAAGGTGTCGGCGCCAGCGCTGGCCTGCTGTTTGAAGACGACGGTGAAAGCTGGGGCTACCAGAATGGCAATGCGCTGTGGGTGGAATGGGAAATGGTATGCGACGGGGCAACCATCGACCTGAAGGTCAACGCGCGCGGGGATTACCGTCCGGCGTGGAAAGCCCTGAAGGTGTCGTTACCGGCGGGGGAGAAACGCAAACTGCGGGTGAATGGGGTTGAAGGGGGCGAGTGGGTGCTCTGAACATTGCCGGGTGGCGGCTTCGCCTGACCCGGCCTACAAACTAACCCGTAGGCCCGGTAAGCGTAGCGCCACCGGGCAAGGTTTTTAGCTTTCGATACCTTTGCTGCGCAGGTAATCTTCGTAGTTACCGGTGAAGTCCACCACGCGCTCTGGCGTAATTTCGATCACGCGGGTCGCCAGCGAGCTGACGAACTCGCGGTCGTGAGAGACGAAGATCAGGGTGCCCTGATACATCTCCAGCGCCATGTTCAGCGACTCGATCGATTCCATATCCAGGTGGTTGGTCGGTTCGTCCATCACCAGAATGTTGGGTTTTTCCATCATCAGCTTGCCGAACAGCATGCGGCCCTTCTCGCCACCGGAGAGCACTTTAGCCGGCTTCTTGATGTCGTCCTGGCTGAACAGCAGACGCCCGAGAATGCTGCGCACCGCCTGCTCGTCGTCGCCTTCCTGCTTCCACTGGCTCATCCAGTCGAAGACGGTCAGATCGTTTTCGAACTCATACTCATGATCCTGCGCGTAGTAACCGATTTGCGCGTTTTCAGACCATTTCACGGTGCCGTTGTCCGGCTGCAGTTCGCCCACCAGGGTTTTCAGCATGGTGGATTTACCCACGCCGTTCGCCCCCAGAATGGCAATCTTCTCGCCCACTTCCAGCAGCAGGTTGAAGTTTTTGAACAGCGGACCTTCATCGAAGCCTTTGGTAAGGGCTTCCACTTCCAGCGCGTTACGGAACAGTTTCTTGTCCTGCTCGAAGCGGATGAACGGGTTCTGACGGCTGGAGGCTTTAACCTCTTCCAGCTTGATTTTGTCAATCTGACGCGCGCGCGAGGTGGCCTGACGCGATTTAGAGGCGTTGGCACTGAAGCGGCTAACGAAGGACTGCAGGTCTGCAATCTGCGCTTTTTTCTTGGCGTTGTCCGCCAGCAGACGTTCACGCGCCTGGGTGGCCGCCGTCATGTATTCGTCGTAGTTGCCCGGATACACGCGCAGCTCGCCGTAGTCCAGATCCGCCATGTGCGTACAGACCATGTTCAGGAAGTGACGGTCGTGCGAGATGATGATCATCGTGCTGTCGCGATCGTTCAGCGTCTGCTCCAGCCAGCGAATGGTGTCGATGTCCAGGTTGTTCGTTGGTTCGTCGAGCAGCAGAATGTCCGGGTTTGAGAACAGCGCCTGCGCCAGCAGCACGCGCAGCTTCCAGCCTGGCGCAACTTCGCTCATCGGGCCGTAGTGTTGTTCTACCGGAATACCCACGCCCAGCAGCAGCTCGCCCGCACGGGCTTCCGCGGAGTAACCGTCCATTTCGCCGTACTGCGTTTCCAGATCGGCCACTTTATAACCGTCTTCTTCGCTCATCTCGGCCAGCGCATAGATACGATCGCGCTCCTGCTTCACTTCCCACAGCTCCGCGTGCCCCATGATCACCGTGTCGAGCACGGTGAACTCTTCAAAGGCGAACTGATCCTGACGCAGCTTACCGATACGCTCGTTAGGGTCGAGCGAAACGTTGCCGAGGGTCGGCTCCAGGTCACCGCCGAGGATCTTCATAAAGGTGGATTTACCGCTACCGTTGGCACCAATCAGGCCGTAACGGTTGCCGCCGCCAAATTTGACGGAAATGTTTTCGAACAGCGGCTTACTGCCAAACTGCATAGTGACGTTGCTGGTAACTAACACGGGGAGATTCCTGCGAAAAGTGTGATAAACACGGCATTATGCCACAATTCCGAATTGAGATCCCGTGTTGCGACGCTCCGCTAAACTTTAACAAAATCGAAAAAAATGTGATTTCGTACACATCTGAATTCCCTGTTAGCGGGAATGCACATATAATGCGCTCCCATCACAGATTCAGACTTATCAACTCACGCCTGAATGGCTTAGATACCTCGCACAACATGAACATGAAATTAACAACGCTTTTTGCGGCGGCGTTAGCCGTAGTAGGTTTTTGCAAAACCGCTTCTGCGGTGACTTATCCGCTGCCGACAGACGGTAGCCGTCTGGTGGGTCAAAACCAGGTAGTGACGGTGCCTGAGGGTAACACTCAGCCGCTGGAGTATTTCGCGGCGCAGTACCAGCTGGGCCTGTCTAATATGCTGGAAGCGAACCCGGGCGTTGACCCGTATCTGCCAAAAGCCGGGACCGTGCTTAACATTCCTCAGCAGCTGATCCTGCCGGATACCGTTCATGAAGGTATCGTCATCAACAGCGCGGAAATGCGTCTTTATTACTACCCGAAAGGCACCAACACCGTGATCGTGCTGCCAATCGGTATCGGCCAGTTGGGCAAAGACACCCCGCTGAACTGGACCACCAAAGTTGAGCGTAAGAAAGCAGGCCCAACCTGGACCCCAACGGCGAAAATGCACGCGGAATACATCGCGGCAGGCGAGCCGCTGCCAGCCGTGGTCCCGGCAGGCCCGGATAACCCGATGGGTCTGTACGCGCTGTACATTGGCCGTCTGTATGCTATTCACGGTACTAATGCCAACTTCGGTATCGGCCTGCGCGTCAGCCACGGCTGCGTACGCCTGCGTAACGACGACATCAAATTCCTGTTCGAAAACGTACCTGTCGGGACGCGTGTGCAGTTCATCAACGAACCGGTGAAAGCCACGTCTGAGCCAGACGGTAGCCGTTACATCGAAGTGCACAACCCGCTGTCCACCAGCGAAGATCAGATCAACAATAACGAAATCGTACCGATTACGCTGAACAGCGCGGTGCAGGCGGTGACCTCTCAGCCTGACGTCGAGACGACGATTGTTGACCAGGCGGTGCAGAACCGCTCCGGTATGCCGGTGCGTTTGAACTAATCGCCAAAAAGAAAAAAGCGGGCTTCGATGCCCGCTTTTTTTTTACCCGTTATTGACGATCACAATCCCGCCGTGGTCGTACCGGTAGTGGCAGTGGGCATACTCCAGCGGCGTGCCATCTTCCAGATAGATCACCTGCTCCACCTCCAGCACCGGGTCGCTCTCCTCGCAGACCAGATGCTGCATGTCCAGCGCATTCGGCTTTAATGCCCGCACTACCCGGTACGACCCCATAATCTTCAGCCCCAGCGTCTCCTGGACATAGCGAAACACCGAGCTTTCAAGATGGCTCTTATTCAGGCCGGGCACCAGATTGAGCGGCATCACCGTGGCGTCCAGCGACATCGGCTCACCGTTGAGCAGACGCAGGCGAATGAAATCATAGACGGGCGTATCGACGTTGATCATCAGCGAAGCCTGCTCTTTCTCGTTCGGAAAACGCAGTTCAAAATGCACCACCTGGCTGGTCACCGTACCCAGATGCTCCCAGGTTTTGGTCGCGCCAAAGTAGTCGCTGCCGGAGAGATCCCACTGCGACAGCTGAAGAAAATTCTTGCGGATGAACGTACCCTGCCCCTGACGGGTATACACCAGCCCTTCGACAATCAGCTGACGCATGGCCTGCTGAATGGTCATCCGGCTGGTATTGAACTCCGCGGCCAGCGCAAACTGATCCGGCAGCGGTTCATTGGCGGCGTACTGCTGGCTGATGATGCGTTTCTTAATTTCCCGCGCTATGGTGATGTACTTCGCCGCCATCGTCCTTCCTTTCAGTTAGTTTCTATCCCGCTGTTTTTTAACGCCACTCTCTCGGCAATCTTGAGGAAAGGCAGGTAGAAGAATACACCAAATACAATGATTGCCAACTGCACCACCACCGCCCGCCAGTCCCCCGCCGTCGCCAGCCAGGCGCTCAGGATCGGCGGTGTCGTCCAGGGGATCATCACCACGCAGCGCGACATCAACCCCAGGGTCGTACAGAGCCAGGCAAAATAGATGCCGATGGCGGGTAACAGCACAAACGGGATCATCAGCGGCAGGTTAAAGACAATCGGCAGCCCAAAAATCACCGGCTCGTTGATATTGAACAGACCCGGCGCCAGCGACAGACGCGCCACCTGCTTCGCCGACTGTTGCCGCGAGAAGATAAAGATGGCGATCAGCAGCGAGATCGTGCTGCCGGTTCCGCCCACCATGCCAAACGTCGGCACGAAGATGTTGTTGATGATGTGCGGGATCGGCTGACCGTTGGCGAAGGCCAGCATGTTCTCGTTGGTGTTGATCAGCAGGAACGGTTCCAGCACCACGCTGTTGACCACCGACTGATGAATACCGAGCGTGAACAGGAAGTTGCCGAAGCTATAGATGAAAATCGTTCCCGGCAGGCTGGTGTTGATGAGCCGCAGCGGCTGCTGGATAAAGGTCGTAATGAGATGGATCAGATCCGTGTGCAGCATGTTTGCCAGCAGGGCTGCCAGGATAGCAAACAGCGAGAGCGTCAGGATGGTCGGGATCAGCGCGGTAAAGGATTTGCTCACCGCCGGCGGCACGTTTTCGCCGAGCGAAATGTGCAGCGCCTTCAGCCGCGAGATAGCGATAAACAGCTCCGTCGACAGCAGACCAATCAACACGCCGGCGAAAATTCCGGTCGAGCCGATATTGGCGAAGGTCAGCACCTGGGTGACGTTAACCGCGGTGTCGCTGCCGACGGGCGTGACCTGTAAGCGCATCGGCATCATGATGATAAAGCTGCTGACGGCGATAACCACTGCCGAGACCGGATTGTCGAAATCCTTGTTGCGCGCCAGCGACCAGGCAATCATCGGCGCCAGCAGCAGCGCGGCGATGTTCAGCGTGCCGTTGATGATCGCCTCGCCCCACACCTTAAAGTGGGTAAGCGTGTCGCCTTCCAGGATCCACGGAAACACCACGTTGTTCACCAGCACCGCCAGTCCGGCGAGGATGAAAATCGGCATCACCGTGGCGAAGGCGTCGCGCAGGGAGCGGAGGTGCACCTGGTTTGCCAGGCGCGCCGAGAACTCAACAAATTTATCGACAAAGGACTGCATATGCGGTGTGATTTTTGTTTCAGACATAGCGGATAGTTCCCATCAATCAGTCACAAAAACGGCCCGGCAGCGTACGGCTTACATCTCGCGTCCGTTGGTATGGATTACCTGTTTTAACCACGCGTAGCTCTTTTTCGGCACGCGTTTCAGGTCTTTCAGGTCGTGGTTTTCACGATTGACATAGACCACCCCGTAGCGCTTACGCATATCGCCCTGGGAGCTGAGAATGTCGATCAAACCCCAGCCGAGGTAGCCCATCACCTCTGCACCATCCTCAAATATCGCGGCTTTCATCGCCTCAATATGCGCCCGGTGGTAGTCGATGCGGTAGGTATCCTCGATGGGGTTGACGCCATCCCAGGACTCAATCACGCCAATGCCGTTTTCAATCGGGAACACCGGCATGCGCCAGTCGTTGGCGTAGCGGGTAATGATGGTGCGAAAACCGAGCGGGTCGATCTGCCAGTTCCACTCGGTGGCTTTCAGGTATGGGTTATTTTTCTCGCCGTGCAGCAGGTAATAGTTGACCGGCGTGCCCTCCGGGATCGCATCGCTGTCCAGCGTTTTACTGGCGTAATAGCTGAAGGCCATAAAGTCGTTTTTGGTGCGCGCCAGTAGCGCTAAATCCTCGGCGCGGTAGAGATCGCCAAATCCTTCCTGCTCCACCACCGCCATGACCGCCGGGCTGTAGCCCTGACCGGCAAAAACACGCAGCAGGTTCTGGTTGAGGAATTCGTCGTACTGCTGGGCGCAGAAGATATCGCGCGGTTTGCAGGTGGCCGGGTAGATCAGCTGATGCGCCAGCATGCCGCCCATCAGCTGGCCCGGGCGGGTCTGGTGCAGATACTCGGTCAGCGCCATGTGCGCCACCATCGTATGGTGCTGCAGTTCGTACAGCTCGCGCAGGGTTTTCTCCCCTTTCATGTAGCCGGAAATACGAAACGCTTCCGGCATATGGAAAATGTTCTGCTCGTTGAAGGTCAGCCAGTACTTCACCCGGTCACCGAAGCAGTCGATCATCTTTTTACCGTAGCGGATAAAGGCATCCATCACCCGGCGGTCATTGAAGCCGTTGTACTCCTGCGCCAGCGCCAGCGGCATATCGAAGTGGTAGAGGCAGACCATCGGCTCAATACCGCGAGCGATCAGGTCGTTAATAAAGCGGTCATAAAACGCGATGCCCTCGTCGTTGAACGCACCGTCACCCTGCGGGCAGACCCGGCTCCAGGAGATCTGGAAGCGGTAACAGTTCATCCCCAGATCCTGCATCAGGTCGAAATCTTCCCGGTAGCGGTGGTAGGAGTCGGTCGCCACCTTCCAGTCAGAGATGTTCTCCCCGGCTTCGCGAATGTCGTAGACCGACATCCCCTTTCCGCCCTCATTCCATGCCCCTTCCGTCTGCATGCTGGATACCGAGTTGCCCCATAAAAAGTTGGCTGGCAGCTGATTGTTCATGGTCTCTCCCTATATGACTAGTCATTTAAATTTCATGACTAGTCATATAGACGAAGAGGTAAAAGCGATCAAAGAGGAGGATCGTTTTTTGTGAGCAAGGCGGGAAAAAAAGCCCCGGTAAGCGAAGCGCCTACCGGGGAAAGGAAGGTTATTGTTGTGCGAGCTGATTACGACGATATTCCCCCTGCCGCTCCAGCATCCAGCCGGGATATTCGCGCGGCAGCGCGCTGACCGCATCAAGCTGTTTAAGCTCGTCTTCGCTTAAGCGGATCCCGGTGGCGGCAATGTTGTCATCCAGCTGTTCGACGCGTTTGGCACCAATGATCACACTGGTGACGGCTTTTTGGTGCAGCAGCCACGCCAGTGCGATTTGCGCGACGGAGACACCCTTGCTTTCGGCGATAGTGCGCATCACGTCCACGCAGTCGAAGGCGCGATCTTTATTCACCGGCGGGAAGTCGAACTCCAGACGACGACCACCGGCTTCACTCTGCCCGTCGCGGCCATATTTCCCGCTCAACAGGCCACCCGCCAGCGGGCTCCAGACCATCAGCCCGACACCTTCGCTCTGCATCATCGGCACCAGCTCGCGCTCCAGATCGCGTCCGGCGATGGTGTAATACGCCTGGAGCGATGCGAAACGCGCAAGGCCGAGACGTTCAGAAATACCGAGCGCTTTGGCAATCTGCCATGCTGCCCAGTTCGAGACGCCGATGTAGCGCACATGGCCGTTCTGCACCAGGTTATCCAGCGCGTACAGCGTCTCTTCAATCGGCGTGGCCGGGTCGAAACCGTGAAGCTGGTAGAGATCGATATGATCGAGCTGCAGACGGCGCAGGCTCTCCTTCACGCTGCTGATAATGTGATAGCGCGAGCTGCCGCGTGAGTTCACCCCTGCCGTCCCCGTTTCGCCGAACACTTTGGTGGCCACCACCACGTTTTCGCGCGGGATTTTCAGGTTTTTCAGCGCCTGGCCGGTGATCGCCTCCGAGCGCCCTTCCGAATAGACGTCCGCGGTGTCGATAAAGTTGATCCCGGCATCCAGCGCGCGGCCCACCAGCTGCTCGGCCTCATTTTGCTGCAGCTGGCCAATCTTGCCCCACATGCCGCCTTCACCGCCGAACGTCATGGTGCCGAGGCAGAGTTCAGAAACAAACAGACCGGTGTTGCCCAGTTTTTGATAACGCATATGTCATTCCTCGCATGTCGATTGGGTACCCGATAGTTATACCCGCCTCTCAGCCATCGCGAATGTGGCGTTCCTGTCCGTTTCTTGCCCAATCCTCTGAAAATTTATCCGCGCGGGGCATCGCCAAAGACGGTGTAGTCCGGTAATTGCACCTGCTGATACGGCTCCCAGCCGCCACCGAGCGCCTTGTAGAGCGCCACAAGGTCAAGGGCGCTTTGCACCTGCGCCTGGGCGCGCTGCTGCTGGGCCTGCGCCAGCTGTCGCTGGGCGTCCAGCACGTCGATAAAGCTGGCGATCCCCTGCCGGTAGCTGTCGCTCGCCAGGTCAAAGGCGTTTTGCAGCGCGTCGATGGTTTTCGCCAGGCCCGCTTCACGCTGCTGATCGGTACGGTAGCTCACCAGCGCATTTTCCACATCCCCGAGCGCGGTCAGCACCGTCTGGCGATAGTCCAGCACCGCCGCCCCCTGCTGCGCACGCGCCAGTTTCACGCTGGAGACCAGCCGTCCGCCCTGGAAGATGGGAATCGATACCTGCGGACCAAAACTGTAGAAATGGCTGCTCCAGTCGGTCAGCCAGTTGGTTTCGCTGTTTCGCAGGCCAAACTGCCCGGAAAGGGTAAAGCTCGGGAACAGCTGGGCCACCGAGACGCCGATTTGCGCCGTGGCGGCATGAAGATTCGCTTCCGCTTCCCGCACGTCCGGGCGGCGTCGCGCCAGCGTCGACGGAATGCCCGTTTGTACGATATCCGGCAGGGCCGGCATCGGCTGCGCGGATTGTAGTTCTGCATCCAGCGCCCCCGGCGGCTTGCCGAGCAGGATCGCCAGACCGTTCATCGCCTGGCGCTCCTGCGCCTGATACTGCGGCAGCTGTGCTTCAAGATTGCCCAACTGCGCCCGGGCGTTTTCGACATCCATCTGCGGTGACAGCCCGCCGCGCTGGCGGCTTTCGGTGAGATCCAGCGTCTGTTGCGCGCTTTTAATCTGCGTGTTCAGGGTGGCGATAATGCTCTGCGCCCCGCGCAGCTGCAGCCAGGCGCGGGCCACTTCCGCTTCCAGCGACACCAGCGCATCGTTACGCTGTTCAATAGCCGCTTTCTGCTGCGCTTGTGCCGCCTCGACCTGCCTGCGCACCTTGCCCCACAGGTCGATTTCCCACTGGGCGTCGAAGCTGCCCTGATAGAGGTTGATCGGCTGCGTCAGCGGTCCTAACGCGCCCCGCAGCTCAGGATCGACATTATCCAGCTGGTCATACACCCCGTGGGATTTCAGTTCGCCTTCCAGACCGAGCTGCTGGCGCGTCGCCTGCAGATTGCCGTTCACCGACGGGTAAAACGCCCCGCCCGCCTGGTTAATCTGTTCACGCGCTCCCGCGATGCGCAGCACCGTTTGCTGCAGCGTCAGGTTTCCGGCGATGGCGCGTTCAACCAGGCTGTCGAGCTGCGGCGAGCCGAAGGTTTTCCACCAGCGCGGGTTGGTCGCGGCGGAGGTGGTTTGCGATTTCACCGCGCTGTCGCCTTTATCGTTCCAGTGCGTCACGGCAGGCGGCGCGGGCGGCTGATAATCCGGCCCGACGGCGCAGCCGGCCAGCAGCATCATTATCATCAGGGGGTGTAAACGTCTGTGTATCATCAGTGTGCTCCTGCACTCCCCTCGCTCTTAACCGGCGAGAGCAACAAACAAAACGGAATCAGCAACAAGGCCACCGCGCTCAGAAGGGTGAAGACATCGATGTAGGCCAGGAAGCGCGACTGCTCAATCATGGTCTGGTACAGGCGTCCGGTGGCAATCCCGGTGGGATCCCCCACCTGGGTGGTGAAATTCTGGATCGCCTGGGCGCTCTCGCGTATCGCCTGCTGGAACTGCTCGTTAAACGGCGAGGCGTGGTACGCCAGATGCGCGCTGTGCGCCTGTGAGCGTTCGGTGATGGCCGCCGTCGACAGCGAGATCCCAACCGAGCCCGCAACGTTACGGAACATGGTAAACAGCGCCGCCGCATCGGCGTTCAGCCGTCGCGGGATCGAAATAAAGGCAATGGTGGTCAGCGGAACAAACAGGAACCCCAGCCCCAGCGACTGGGCGCTGCGGAACAGCACCAGCGTTTCGAAGTCGATATCCGGAGTGAGCGTGCGCGACCAGAAGAACGACACCGCCAGACAGGTAAAGCCAAAGGCAATAATCCAGCGCGTCTGCACCACCGGCATTAGCTTAAGCACCAGCGGGATGGTTAACACAATCAACAC
Source organism: Enterobacter sp. BIDMC92 (assembly GCF_001030225.1). Taxonomy (NCBI): domain Bacteria; kingdom Pseudomonadati; phylum Pseudomonadota; class Gammaproteobacteria; order Enterobacterales; family Enterobacteriaceae; genus Enterobacter; species Enterobacter sp. BIDMC92. The sequence goes on along the minus strand of NZ_KQ087598.1, from coordinate 1,481,373 downwards.
CGCGCCAGGCGACAGCACCAGCCCGGACCAGGTGGCGGTGTAGCCCAAATCCTGCTGCGCCAGCTGCGGGATCACCACCGAACTGCCATAGAGGATCATCGCCATCCCCGCCATCAACAGGCTTGAGACGGCGAAGTTGCGGTCCTTCATGCAGTGCAGATCCACCACCGGTTTTTTGGCATACATCAGCCAGTAAATGGCGCCGATAATGCCGATCAGGGTTAACACCGCGAAGGTGCGAATAAAGTGCGAGTAGAACCAGTCCTCGTCTTCGCCCCTGTCGAGCATCACCTGCAGGCAGCCGAGGCCGAGCGCGATCAGGCCGATCCCCGTCCAGTCGATGGTCAGTTTCTCTTTCGATTTACTCTCCCAGGGCGGATCTTCCAGCAGCTGGTAGATCGCCAGCACCGTAACAATCCCCACCGGGATATTGATAAAGAAGACCCAGCGCCAGGAGTAGTTATCCGTGATCCAGCCCCCCAGCGTCGGGCCGAGTACCGGAGCAACGATAATCGCAATGGACGAGAGCCCAAACGCTTTGCCCCTGTCCTCAGGCTTGAAGTAGTCGAGCAGTACCGACTGTTGGGTAGGCTGCAGGCCGCCGCCAAAGAAGCCCTGCATCACGCGAAACAGAATGATCTGCCACAGCTCGGTGGCAATCCCGCACAGGAACGAACAGACCGTAAACATCACGATGCAGATCAGGAAGAACTGCTTACGACCAAACACCCGGCTCAGAAACGCCGAGATGGGCAGCACAATGCCATTCGCGACCAGATAGCTGGTTAACACCCAGGTGGATTCGTCGTAGCTGGAGGAGAGCGACCCCGCCACGTGGGGCAGCGCCACGTTGACGATGGTGGTGTCGAGGATCTCCATAAACACCGCCAGGGTGACGACAATCGCCACCGCCCACGGATTACTGGCGGGTTTCCAGTTGTCGTGGCTGTGATCCGTCATTCCACCGTCACCTTCGGTGCCACCGACAGCCCCAGCGGCAGCGGTTTGTTCGGATCGAGCCCCTTATCAATCACAATTTTCACCGGCACGCGCTGCACAATTTTGACAAAGTTACCGGTGGCATTTTCTGCCGGGAAGGCGGAGAAACGTGAGCCGCTCCCCTGCTGGATACTGTCGACATGCCCCTTAAGTTCCATATCCGGCCACGCGTCCACGGAGACGGTGACCTTATCACCCGGCTTCATCCGCTCAAGCTGCGACTCTTTGAAGTTCGCTACGACCCACACATTTGGGGAAACCAGTGAGAACAGCGCCGTCCCCGCCTGCACCAGCGTGCCGGGCTGCACGTTGCGTTTGGTGACAAACCCGTCGAACGGGGCGCGGACTTCGGTGTAAGAGAGGTTCAGATTGGCCGTTTCCAGCTGCGCTTTGGCCTGCTCGACCTGACGCTCGCGCGCTTCAACGTTGGTTTCCTGCTGGCGGATTTGCAGCTGTACCTGCTCTGCCACTTCCAGCTGCGCCTGGGCGCTGGCCAGACCCGCCTGGGCACTGCGCAGCTGCGCATTCGCGGAATCAATACTTTGCTGGGTGGTCGCACGCGGGTCGACGCCGCGCTGGCGGCGATACTCTGCCTGCGCGTTCGCCAGATCGGCCTGCGCTTTCAGCACCTGCGCTCTGGCCTCATCACGCTGGGCGGGATACTGCACTCTGGAGAGCGCCAGTTGCGCCTGGGCCTGATGCAGCTGCGCGATAGCCAGCCCAAGCTGGGCCTGAGCCTGATCGCGCTGTGCGGTGGTATCCCGTGGATCGATGACCACCAGCAGATCGCCCTTTTTCACGCGCTGGTTATCGCGCACGCGCAGCTCGGTGACATAGCCTGCCGTTTTGGGGGCAATCGTCACCACGTCGCCGTCGGTGAAGGCGTCGTCGGTTGTCTCTTCGTTACGGGTTAAAAACCACCAGACCAGCGCCACAACGACCATGATCACCACGACAATGCCGAGGATGATTAACGGTTTTTTGCCCGGACGCTTACGCTCATTATTGTTTTTGTCCTGCTCGTCAGCAGGCGGATTTTGATCTTCAGCCATAGGTCAGCAACAGTCCTGTCAGTGAGCGGCATCACACTATGCCGTTCACTAAAGCTAGGACGTTGCTATACGTTTGCCAGGAAAAACTGACAAATTGCGCACTATATGAGAAGGAATATTCCGAAACCGATCGTCGCGGCCCAGATCAGCATCGGAAGCGACCAGAGATGGAAGCGCCACCAGATACGGCGATCGTTCGCCATCCGCAGGGCAATCAGGTTGGCAAGCGATCCAGGCAGCAGCCCAAACCCGCCAATGTTAACGGCCCAGGCCAGCAGCGTGTCCGGCGGAACGTAGTTGAGCAGCAGAATGGTGGAAGGCACGTTGCTGATAACCTGCGACAGGCCAATCGCCGTCAGCCACAGTCCTGGCTGAGACAGCGTACTGACGCTGTGCAGCACGTTTTGCAGCACCGGAAGCTGGATAAGCAGATGCACATCAATAAACATCACCATAAAGACCAGCAACAGCGTCCAGTCCACGCTCACCAGCACGCGACGTGCCAGCACGACAAACCCCGCCGCCACGAGCAGCACGCCCGCCAGCTCATACTTCAGCTCCAGCGCGAACAGGAAGACGATGTATAGCCCAAGGCAACTCCAGACCAGACGAGGCTGCCACTGCGGGCCGGTTGTACCGCTGTGGTATTGCAGTTTTTTATCCGGAAACGCAAACCAGCAGACCGCCAGCAGCGACGCCATCATCACCAGCGCCAGCGGCGCCATCTGCAAGGTGAATGCGGCGAACGACAGCCCGGAACGCCCCCAGAGAAGGATATTTTGAGGGTTGCCGACAGGCGTTAACAGCGAACCCGCGTTGACGGCCAGCGCTTCAAAGATGATCAGCCGGCTAACCGGGATCTCGCACAGCTTACGCAGGGTGAGCGTGAGGGGCACGATAATAAACAGCGCCACGTCGTTAGTCAGAAACGTCGACAGTACCGCGGCGGAGAAGACCATAAACAGGGACAGCCTGCGCTCGGTGGCAAAGCGGCGCACCATTTTACGTCCCAGCACGTCAAAATAGCCGCTCAGCTCGACCCCTTTGGTGAGCATCATTAAGCCGCTCAGGGTAATAATGGTGCGCCAGTCAATCGCAGCAGGCCAGGCGTGCGGCGCAAACGGCACAAAGAGGCTTAACCCTGCGCCAGTGATCAATAACAGATGAAAGAAGCGATCGCGTGCCAGGGCCTGCAGTCCAGGGATTTTCATTCAGCGGAGGGACCATATTTAAGGGTAAATTCGCGAAACTTCACCAGCGTCTCTTCGCTGACGTGGTGTTCCATACCTTCCGCATCCCGGCGGGCAATCTCCGGGCTGACGCCCAGCACCAGTAAAAAATTCTCGACAAGCTGATGGCGCTCGCGGCTCTCCTGCGCGAGTTTCTCCCCTTCTGGCGTCAGGAAAACCCCGCGCCAGGGGATCATTTCGATCAACCCCACAGAAGCAAGCCGTTTTAACATCTTCGCAACGGTTGGTTGCGACACTCCCAGCCTGGCGGCCATATCGACCTGGCGCGCTTCCCCAACCTCACGGATCAGATCGGAAATGAGTTCAACATAATCATCAATCAGTTCACGCCGGTGCGCTTCACGGACCTGGCGAAAACCTTCGACATGTTCTTCAACATTCACCAGTTGCGTCGTTTTCCTCATTGCTGGCTTACCTGCGCGACGGTTCATTGTACTTCCTCAGTGGGGTGACGCTTCCAGCGCCCGGTATCGAGAGCGCACATTGTAAACCATAGCTCTGCAAGCACAAAAAATTAACGAAATAGCCATAGCTATACAATATAGCCTGTGCTATATCTGTATGTAATGCAGTCACCCTTCACGGATCGAAGGGATCAAAAATCAGGAGGTCTTATGAACGAATTCAAGAGGTGTATGACCGTGTTTACCCACTCTCCTTTTAAAGTGCGCTTAATGCTGTTGAACATGTTGTGCGATATGTTTAACAACAAACCGCATCAGGACGACAAACCTTCCCACTAAGCGGCGTTGCGGTACGCCGCGTCATTTTCCCGTCACACTCTCGCTGTAAACTGGCTTTTAGCCGCCCTATTCCCGATCTTTTTTACGGATTTGCAATCCCCTTCGCAAAACATCTGCTTAGCAACTGTTGATATTATTTAGCGCTCGCACTATCTTCTTGCAGCCCTGCACAATTTGCGGCTCGCTGAAGCGGACCCTCATTCCCTCTCCACGCACTGTCAGGCAGGTTATGACCCTTGACGCCAGGGTGAGCACATGGCGTTTTCATCCATGATAGTGACCTATGAATTTAACCCTGATAGATACCGTTGTGACCCGCAGCCGGGCCTTAAGCCCGTGGACGGGATTTTACTTTTTGCAGTCATTACTGATTAACTTTGCACTCGGTTATCCCTTTAGTCTGCTCTACGCAGTGGCTTTTACCTGCATTCTGCACCTGCTGTGGCGAACCGCGCCACGTGTGCAAAAAGCGTTAATCGGCATATGTTCGCTGGTTGCTGCGCTCTATTTTCCGTTTGGTCAGGCGTACGGCTCGCCAAACTTTAATACCCTGCTGGCGCTGCACTCGACCAACATGGAAGAGTCGACGGAGATCCTGACGATCTTCCCGTGGTACAGCTACGTGGTCGGGCTCTTTATCTTCGCGTTGGGCGTTATCGCCATTCGTCGTCAGTCTGACGAGAAAAAATCCTGGGGTAAGATCGAAGTACTCTGTCTGGTGTTCAGCGTTGCCGTGGCGTTTGTCGCCCCCATCCAGAATATTCCCTGGGACGGCAAGCTAAGGCTGATCAATGTAGGCTATCCGGTTTTCCGCTTCGTGAAAGATGTGGTGGTGAACAATAAAGAGGTGCTCGACGAACAGGCGCGTATGGCTGAGCTTTCCAATATGAAAGACACCTGGAACGTGCTGGCGGTGAAGCCGAAATATCACACTTATGTGGTGGTGATTGGTGAAAGCGCGCGTCGCGATGCCATGGGGGCGTTTGGCGGGCACTGGAATAACACCCCGTTTGCTGATTCGGTCAAGGGGACCCTGTTTACCGATTATGTCGCGGCCAGCGGCTCGACGCAGAAATCGCTCGGCCTGACTCTTAACCGGGTGGTGGATGGCAAACCCCAGTATCAGGATAATTTCGTCACTCTGGCAAACCGCGCAGGTTTTCAGACGTGGTGGTTCTCCAATCAGGGGCAAATTGGCGAATACGATACCGCCATCGCCAGCATCGCCAAACGGGCTGATGAAGTGCAGTTCCTGAAAAACGGTGATTTTGAAGCCGATAAAAACACCAAAGACGAAGCCTTGCTTAAGATGACGGCGCAGGTCTTTGCCACCCAGCGCACGCAGCCTCAGCTGATTGTCCTGCACCTGATGGGGTCACACCCGCAGGCGTGCGACCGTACTGGCGGGAAGTACGCGGAGTTTGTGCAGTCCAAAGAGACCTCGTGCTATCTCTACACCATGACGCAAACCGACGACCTGCTCAGCAAGCTGTACGAGCAGTTACGCAATACGGGCGATAGCTTCTCCATGGTCTATTTCTCGGATCACGGGCTGGCGTTTAAAGAGCGCGGCAAAGAGGTGCAGTATCTGGCGCACGATGACAAGTTCCAGCAGAACTTCCAGGTACCGTTTATGGTGCTGTCGAGTGATGATAAAACGCACCGCATCATTAAAGCGCGTCGTTCGGCAAATGACTTCCTGCAGTTCTTCTCGCAGTGGACGGGGATTACTGCCGGACAGATAAAAAATGTTTACCCGTTTGTCTCAAACAAGAAAGCGCCCCCAGTGTACGTTACCAACTTCAAGTTACAGAAAGTTGACTACAACCATCTGGGTACGGATATTTTCGATATTAAGAGTAAGTAGCGGCCTGATGCCCTCACCCTGGCCCTCTCCCACGGGGAGAGGGAAAAAACAGTAAAAACGGCAACCCAGGGTTGCCGTTTTGCTTTTACCTTGCAAAAAAAAATCCGCCACAGTGGGCGGATTTTTTATTTAATCACCGAAGTGATTAGAAGCGGTAACCTACGCCCGCGATCCAGGTGCCAACGTCAACGTTGCGGATACGGCTCTGCTCATAGGAGAAGTCCAGAGCAACGTCCTGGATTGGGTTGAACTGCAGGCCTGCGCCATAGGAGAAGCCATAGTCGCTGTTGCTTGCAGTGCGGTTCAGACCTTCGTTTTCGGTCTGCTGGAATTTACCGTAGCCAACACCAACAACACCGTAGATGCTTGCCCAGTCATTCAGACGGTAAGCTGGACCTGCGGTGATACCGTAGTATTGACCTTTGTTGTATGCGCCGTTTTCAGAACGATCTTTCTCGGTGTAGGTGAAAGAACCGATCACGCCCAGTGGGTTGTTATCCTGCTCGTAACGATACTTCAGGTTGAAACCGTTAGCTTTGTTCATCACGCCCTGCATATCGCTCTGAGCGTAACCACCAGTTACAGTAGAAGTAGCAGCTACAGCGGTACCTGCGGAAACAGCCAGTACAGCGGCCAGTGCTGAAAGACATGCAATTTTTTTCATAACCACCTCAAATGTGCTTCAAGTAAGTCCGTAAGTTTTAAATATATCAAAAAAATTTGCGAAACTCTTTGTGATTCGTGATGTCTAACGAAGCCTTTCCTGTAACAGAACGTTTCCATCGACAGTTATCTTATTCAAATCACGAAGGATTTCTGCTGCAAAACGCCAATAGTGCGCGTCAATGCCGTTACATTCATCCAGATTATTCCTAATCTGGCAGGCGATAAAACCAGCAGTGCTTATCTATTTTACGGATTTTCCCTGGTTTTTTTTCAACAGTAGCTCAACCGTTGCGCCATATTTCCATTACACTGCGGCTTTTACCCTTTTTGACAAAACATGACAGGAGAAAGGATGCCAGGGTTATCCCGCAGGTCGTCGGTCTGGATGCCGGTTGCTGTAATACTGATTGCGATGTTGTCCATTCAGAGCGGCGCATCACTCGCGAAATCACTCTTCCCGCTGGTGGGCGCGCCGGGCGTGACGGCGCTGCGTATCGCATTAGGCACCCTGATCCTCGTGGTCATCTTTAAACCCTGGCGGCTGCGTGTCCAGAAAGCGCAGCGACTTCCGCTGCTTTTCTACGGACTGGCGCTGGGGGCAATGAACTATATGTTCTATCTCTCTATCCAGACCATTCCTCTGGGTATTGCCGTCGCGCTGGAATTTACCGGCCCGCTGGCAGTGGCGCTTTTCGCGTCCCGTCGGCCTGTTGACTTTATCTGGGTGATATTAGCCGTTCTGGGATTATGGTTCCTGTTACCGCTGGGCCAGAACGTTTCAGAGATCGACCTGACGGGGGCCGCGCTGGCTCTGGGGGCGGGAGCCTGCTGGGCGGTTTATATCCTTACGGGTCAACGTGCCGGGGAAGAGCATGGGCCGGCGACCGTCGCGCTGGGGTCATTAATAGCGGCCATCATCTTTGTGCCGCTCGGCATGGCGCAGGCCACGGAGTCCATCTGGCAATGGTCAGTGATGCCGGTTGGGCTCGCTGTCGCCGTCCTCTCGACTGCGCTGCCCTATTCGCTGGAGATGATTGCCCTCACCCGCCTGCCCACACGCATCTTTGGTACGCTGATGAGCATGGAGCCCGCGCTTGCCGCTATCTCCGGGATGATCTTCCTCGGTGAAACCCTGACCTTTACCCAGACGCTGGCACTGTGCTCCATTATTGCGGCATCTATGGGCTCGACGCTCACCATGCGTCCCGAGTCAAAAGTTCAGAAAGTAGACCTTAGCTAATGACGTATATTCTGCATGGCTTCATTGTCATGCAGAATAAATGCCAGGGAGAAAACCCTTATATTTCCGGACATGCTTTGTCACAAAGAAGACATATTCTCCTCGTACCCAAAGCGGTAAGCAGAATTAAGATTGATCTGCATCAATTCCAGAATCCTCCTTGTCTATCAGTGAGTTAAAAATACAACGCACTTCTTGCTATTAAACCAATAGGCACAGCCAGACCGCAGGGAAAAAATCCGGTGCTATACTTAGTTCCGTAATTACCTGGGACATAAACATCAAGAGGATATGAGATTATGAGTACCGCTAAACTGGTGAAAACGAAAGCGTCTAATCTGCTTTATACCCGTAACGATGTATCGGACAGCGACAAAAAAGCAACGATTGAGTTGCTCAATCGCCAGGTGATCCAGTTCATCGATCTTTCGCTGATCACCAAACAGGCCCACTGGAATATGCGCGGTGCAAACTTTATTGCCGTTCATGAAATGCTGGATGGCTTCCGCACAGCACTGGTGACCCACCTCGATACCATGGCCGAACGTGCTGTGCAGCTGGGCGGTGTGGCGCTGGGTACCACGCAGGTGATCAACAGCAAAACGCCACTGAAAAGCTATCCGCTGGATATCCATACCGTTCAGGAGCACCTGAAAGAGCTGGCGGACCGTTATGCCATCGTGGCAAACGATGTGCGTAAAGCCATCAGCCAGGCGAAAGACGAAGATACCGCAGACATCTTCACTGCTGCCTCCCGCGACCTGGATCAATTCTTGTGGTTTATCGAATCTAACATCGAATAATTCATACGAATTATCTATTAAGCCCTCGCCCACTGGCGAGGGTTTTGCACATCTATGGTGCACACTTTTTGCCTGAGACCGTGCAAAAGTGAAGAAATTGTAATAATCACCTCACACAACCGTTAACGAAAGATTGTTTTTTCGTCAGAATTTCCGCTAAATGTCTCCCCGTCAGTTGCACCAAACCAGACGCACCAAAACAGTGCTCCACATTGGTGCAACAGAACGCCATTGCCACGTTTATTGTGCAATGCATGACATCATCCCCTTTACAAAACAATAGCTTGTAAAGTTGGCACGATTTTTTCATTGTGCCACGTGTTCTCGCAGGGGATCGCCCCGTGGATATAAAAGGAAATGCTATGAAGTCTGTATTAAAAGTTTCACTGGCTGCACTTACCCTGGCTTTTGCGGTGTCCTCTCAGGCTGCCGACAAACTGGTTGTGGCGACCGACACGGCGTTCGTTCCGTTTGAATTCAAACAGGGTGATAAATACGTTGGTTTTGATGTGGATCTGTGGGCCGCTGTCGCAAAAGAACTCAAGCTGGATTACACCCTGAAGCCAATGGACTTCAGCGGCATTATCCCGGCACTGCAAACCAAAAACGTAGATCTGGCGCTGGCGGGTATCACCATCACTGATGAGCGTAAAAAAGCGATCGACTTCTCTGACGGCTACTACAAAAGCGGCCTGCTGGTGATGGTCAAAGCCGATAATAACGACGTAAAAAGCGTGAAAGATCTCGACGGCAAAGTGGTTGCAGTGAAGAGCGGCACAGGTTCTGTTGATTACGCCAAAGCGAATATCAAAACCAAAGACCTGCGCCAGTTCCCGAACATCGATAACGCCTACATGGAACTCGGCACCAACCGCGCTGACGCGGTTCTGCACGACACGCCTAACATCCTGTACTTCATCAAAACGGCGGGCAACGGCAAGTTCAAAGCGGTGGGTGAGTCTCTGGAAGCACAGCAGTACGGTATCGCCTTCCCGAAAGGCAGCGACGAGCTGCGCACCAAAGTTAACGGCGCGCTGAAAACGCTGAAAGAGAACGGCACTTATAACGAAATCTACAAAAAATGGTTCGGTACCGAGCCTAAATAATAAGACGTAAAAATGACGTTCACTCGGGGGCGACCTTTCGCCCCTGATATTTTTGAAACACGGTAACAGTAACAGGAAATTATCATGCAGTTTGACTGGAGCGCCATCTGGCCTGCCATTCCACTCTTGCTTGAAGGCGCTAAAATGACCCTGTGGATTTCGGTCCTGGGTCTGGTTGGTGGGTTGATTATCGGTCTTGTCGCCGGTTTCGCCCGCACCTACGGCGGCTGGATTGCAAACCACATCGCACTGGTATTCATCGAAGTGATCCGCGGCACGCCCATTGTCGTGCAGGTCATGTTCATTTACTTCGCCCTGCCCATGGCGTTCACCGACCTGCGCATCGACCCGTTCAGCGCCGCCGTCGTCACCATTATGATCAACTCAGGCGCCTACATTGCGGAAATCACCCGCGGTGCGGTGCTGTCGATTCATAAAGGTTTCAGTGAAGCCGGTCTGGCGTTAGGTCTTTCTCGTCGCGAAACGATCCGTCACGTTATTCTGCCGCTGGCGCTGCGCCGCATGCTGCCGCCGCTCGGTAACCAGTGGATCATCAGCATTAAAGATACGTCGCTGTTCATTGTTATCGGCGTGGCTGAGCTGACCCGTCAGGGCCAGGAGATCATCGCTGGCAACTTCCGTGCGCTGGAAATCTGGAGTGCGGTAGCCGTTGTCTACCTGATCATTACTCTGGTTCTGAGCTTCGTTCTGCGTCGTCTTGAAAGAAGGATGAAAATCCTGTGATTGAATTTAAAAACGTTTCCAAGCACTTTGGCCCAACCCAGGTGCTGCACAATATCGATCTGAGCATCAAACAGGGTGAAGTGGTGGTGATTATCGGGCCGTCCGGCTCCGGTAAATCGACTCTGCTGCGCTGCATCAACAAGCTGGAAGAGATCACCAGCGGCGATCTGATCGTCGATGGTCTGAAGGTGAATGACCCGAAAGTGGATGACCGTCTGATTCGTCAGGAAGCGGGCATGGTGTTCCAGCAGTTCTACCTCTTCCCGCACCTGACGGCGCTGGAAAACGTGATGTTTGGCCCGCTGCGCGTGCGCGGCGCCAACAAAGCGGCGGCCGAAGCGCTGGCAAAAGATCTGCTGGCGAAAGTGGGTCTGGCAGAGCGTGCGCACCACTACCCTTCTGAGCTCTCCGGCGGCCAACAGCAGCGTGTGGCGATTGCCCGCGCGCTGGCGGTTAAACCGAAAATGATGCTGTTTGATGAGCCAACCTCAGCGCTTGACCCGGAACTGCGTCATGAAGTGCTGAAGGTCATGCAGGATCTGGCCGAAGAAGGGATGACGATGGTTATCGTGACCCACGAAATCGGCTTTGCGGAGAAAGTGGCTTCCCGTCTGATCTTTATTGATAAAGGCCGTATCGCGGAAGACGGTAACCCGCAGGAATTAATCGCGAATCCGCCGAGCCCGCGTTTGCAGGAGTTCCTGCAGCACGTCTCCTGATCCACCGCGTTACGCTGAGCCGGGCATGCCCGGCTTTTTTACGCCAGATTGTTCTCAAAAATCCTCCTCTGCGTCCCGACTTCTATACTTATCATTTTGTTCGACATTTTCACCGGAGGACGCCGTGCCGTGGATCCTGTTGCTGTTGATAAGCCTGTTTAGTGCGCCATCGTTCGCCGTTACGATCCCCGGCGTCACCACCGGAACGACCGCGACGAAGGAAAATACACCGCCACCAGAGCCCGATGTCGAACAGAAAAAAGCCGCCTACAGCGCCCTTGTCGACGTTCTTGAGAACGATGCTTCCCGCCAGGAGCTCATCAGCCAGCTGCGAAAAGTCGCCGCCACGCCGTCACAGGAGCCGGTTCCTGACATCATCCCTCCGCAGGTGGAGGAGCAAAAAACGGTGCTGGAAAACGTCACCGACGTCAGCCGCCACTATGGCGAAGCCCTCTCCTCACGCTTTGCCCAGCTCTATCGTAATCTGATTGGCTCACCGCATAAGCCCTTTAACCCACAAACGTTTACCGTCGCCGCCACGCAGTTCCTGATGCTGGCGGGCGCAGTATTTCTTTTTTATTGGCTGGTGCGCCTGAGCGCGTGGCCGCTGTACCGCAAAATGGGACAATGGGGTCGCAGGAAGAATCAGCAGAGAAGCAGCTGGCTCCACCTGCCATTGATGATCGCGTCAGCGTTTATCATCGATTTACTGCTGCTGGCGCTGACGCTGTTTTTAGGCCAGATGCTGGCCGACAGGCTGAATGCGGGCAACAAAACCATCGCCTTCCAGCAATCGCTGTTCCTCAATGCCTTTGCCCTGATTGAGTTCTTCAAGGCACTGCTGCGGCTACTGTTTTGCCCCCACGTGCCGGAACTGCGTCCTTTTTCCATACGGGATGAGAGCGCGAAATACTGGGCGCTGCGTCTGAGCGTGCTCAGCGGGTTAATTGGTTATGGTCTGCTGGTGGCCGTGCCGATCATCTCGAACCAGGTGAACGTCCAGTTTGGCGCGCTGGCAAATGTGGTGATCATGCTGTGCATTACCGTCTGGTCGCTGTACCTCATCTTCCATAATAAAAAGACCATCACCGAGAGTCTGCTGCATCTGGCCGATCGCTCCCTCTCGTTCTTTAGCCTCTTTATTCGCGCCTTCGCCCTCGTGTGGCACTGGCTGGCCAGCGCTTATTTCATTGTGCTGTGCTTCTTTTCGCTGTTCGACCCGGGTAATAGCCTGAAATTTATGATGGGTGCCACATTCAAAAGCCTGGCCATTATCGGCATCGCGGCGTTTGTGTCGGGCCTGTTATCCCGCTGGATATCAAAAACCATCACCCTCTCACCGCAGGTGCAGCGCAATTACCCGGAACTGCAAAAACGGGTGAACGGCTGGATGTCAGTCTCGCTCAAGGTCGCGCGCATCCTGACCGTCTGCGTGGCGATTATGCTGCTGCTCAACGCCTGGGGGCTGTTCGATTTCTGGAACTGGCTGCATAACGGTGCCGGGGAAAAGACCGTTGATATTTTAATTCGAATCGCGCTGATCCTGTTCTTCTCTGCCGTCGGCTGGACGCTGCTGGCAAGCCTGATAGAGAACCGTCTGGTCTCCGACATTCACGGCAGGCCGCTGCCCAGCGCGCGTGCCCGCACGTTGCTGACGCTGTTCCGCAATGCGCTGGCGGTAATTATCAGTACCATCACCATCATGATTGTGCTGTCCGAGATTGGCGTGAATATCGCCCCGCTGCTGGCCGGTGCCGGTGCGTTGGGGCTGGCGATCTCCTTCGGGTCACAGACGCTGGTGAAGGATATTATTACCGGCATCTTTATCCAGTTTGAGAACGGGATGAATACCGGCGATCTGGTGACGATTGGGCCGCTCACCGGCACGGTGGAGCGCATGTCCATCCGATCTGTCGGCGTGCGTCAGGACACCGGGGCGTACCATATTATTCCCTGGTCTTCGATCACTACCTTCGCCAACTTTGTGCGCGGGATTGGTTCCGTCGTGGCGAACTACGATGTGGATCGTCATGAGGATGCAGACAAAGCGAAGCAGGCGCTGAAAGATGCGGTAGAAGAGCTGATGCAGATGGAGGATATTCGCGGGCTGGTGATTGGCGAGCCATCATTTGCCGGCATTGTCGGGCTGACGAATACGGCATTTACCCTTCGCGTCTCCTTCACCACCCAGCCGCTGAAGCAGTGGACGGTGCGCTTTGCCCTCGACAGCATGGTGAAAAAACACTTTGATCTGGCAAATGTAAGGATGCCGGTGCAGACATATCAGGTCTTGTCACCGCCCGCCTCACCGCTCCCTCCGCAGGAGCCGACGCTGTGACCGAGCCGGGTGGCGGCTTCGCCTTACCCGGCCTACGACGGCGTGTTATTTGCGACGTTTATTATCGTCCATAAACGACCAGGCGATAAAACGGCTCTGTTTCTGGCCTTGCGCCATCTCTTTTTTCACCACTTTGACGGCACCGGCTTCGGTCAGCGCGCGGTACAGTGGCGGCAGGTTATCTCCCCGGGAAACCAGCGTTGTGAACCACTTCACCTGACGGGAAAACTGCTTGCTTTCTGCGATCATGCGCAGAATGAATGCGACTTCGCCCCCTTCACACCACAGCTCCTGCTGCTGGCCGCCAAAGTTCAGCGCAGCGTCTTCCGCCTGACCGAGATTGCGGCGCTTGCGCTCGCTGCCCGCGCGGGCGGCGGCGGCTGAATCATGAAACGGCGGATTGCACATCGTCGCGTCGTAGCTTTCATTTTTATGGATAATGCCGTTGAAAATAGAGGCGGCGTCTTTCTGACGACGCAGGCGAATAGCACGGCTTAATCCCGGGTTAGCGCTGATAATCGCCTGGGCGCTGGCGAAGGCCTCGGCACCGATTTCGCTTCCGGTAAAGCGCCAGTGATACTCATGCGCGCCGATCAGCGGATAAATCAGGTTCGCGCCGGTCCCGATATCGAGCACGGAAGCGTTCTGGGGTACCACGCCGTCACGATCGTCTGCGAGGAGATCGGCAAGATGGTGCACATAATCCGCGCGGCCTGGTACAGGCGGACAGAGAAAGCCTTCCGGAATATCCCAGTGCGCCACACCGTAAAAATGCGCCAGCAGGGCTTTGTTCAGCATTTTAACCGCCTGCGGGTCAGCAAAGTTGACCGACGGTTCACCTGCTGGGGTCTGAACAAGGTAATCCTGCAGCGGCGGGCAGCTCAGGCATAAGGCCTTCATGTCGTAGCGGCTGCGGTGGCGATTTCGCGGGTGCAATCCCGGCTTTTGGGAAGTCATGGCATTCTCCTTTAAACAGCGGCGTAAGATACCCTTTGCTGGCCCAACGGTAAATCTTTCTCTTCTGCGCTTAAAAAAACGCCATAAATCAAACACCTTTATGTCTATGATCTGTCAGCGAATTGTCAATTAACATCGTTCAAAAAATAAGCAGATCATCATCAAATATTTGCGCCTAATCACACTCGTCCGGCTTCTAAACTTAAAGGGAATCACCTGTTGTTTCCCCTGAGGATGTGATTATGAAAAAATATCTGACCCTTGTCGTTGTTGCCGGTGTTCTGGCCACCGCGTCATTTTCTGCCATGGCCGTTCAGTCACTGACCCAAAGTACCGATACCAGCCAGCTCCGCCCTGCGGGCACCGTGTCGGTAAGCCGTGCCAGCAACCTTGACGATCTGCAAAATAAACTGGCTGAAAAAGCCCGCGAGGAAGGTGCGAAAGGCTTCGTGGTGAATTCCGCCGGTGGCGATAACCACATGTATGGCACAGCAACCATCTATAAATAGTCTCCCCTTCTGAGAATCACTGCATCTGGCCGACAGGTGCAGTTCTCATCCCCCTGTCTTGATTGCACATTTTTTGACCCCATATGACTCAGATAACCCCCGTGTGAGGAGAATGCCATGGCTTCCGGATGGGCGAATGACGACGCCGTTAACGAACAGATCAACAGTACAATTGAAGATGCCGTTGCCCGCGCTCGCGGCGAAATTCCGCGCGGTGAGAGCTTAACGGAATGTGAAGAATGTGGAGAGCCCATCCCGGAGGCGCGGCGTAAAGCCATTCCCGGTGTGCGGTTATGCATCCAGTGCCAGCAGAATAAAGATTCGAAAAATAAATCTCATTCGGGATATAATCGCAGAGGATCGAAAGACAGCCAGTTACGTTGACTTTCCTTTACCTAAGTAAACCCCGAAAATGCGTTCCTTTACGCTCACGATTTTTTGCCCGCCGCGTAGCAAAATGTGCCCTTCATCACGCCTCTGTAAAGCGCAGCGACAAGAAATGTAAATCCCTCTTGTGAATTTATTAATATTCAATAAGTTATTTGTCATTCAATTTTTTTGAGCAACCACGTCAATTCTCTTCGATTTTATCTGTCGGAAAAAAGCGTGATACTTATCACATCGACGGAACATCGTCCCCTTAACAGAATAACCTGCGAGAGATTAATTATGAAAACCATCAAATATGCTGTTGCTGCTGTTGCCCTGTCTGCTCTGTCTTTTGGTGCATTCGCTGCAGAACCTGTTTCTCCAGCTCAGGCGCAAAACATGAATAAAATCGGTGTGGTGAGTGCAGAAGGCGCGACCACGCTGGACGGTCTGGAAGCCAAACTGGCTGAGAAAGCGGCAGCTGCCGGTGCAAGCGGATACAGCATCACTTCCGCGAACACCAATAACAAGCTGAGCGGTACTGCGGTTATCTACAAATAATCGACTGAATGAATGCTGTCCCCTCGCCATACCCTCTGGTGAGCTGCTCCAACCCTCATTGACCCTGTTGTTTGTTACCCTTGCTTGCCCGTCCGCCACTGGACGGGCTTTTTTTTATCTAAAACGCCTGCGCCACGCGTGCAAGCCCGGCCTCGACTGACTCCACCTCTCCGGTCGCCAGCAGACAGCAGGCCATCTGGAGTTTGATCGAATGCGGAACAGGCACATTTCCGGCCAGACACTGCTCAATCCAGTGGGCGGTGGTATGCGGATCTTTTGCCTCAGGCACTATCACGCCGACATTCTCTTCCTGACGTTCCAGTACGGGCCGCGTGCCTGCGGGATCGATTAAGACCAGCTGCGGACAGCGCTGCGGGTTGGCGTATACCTCCCCTTCTGTGCCGTGCATCAGCAGTGCCCTGCCGCCAATCTCTTCAAAAAATGTGCCTACACGCGTCACGTACTCCGGATGCGACACGCTGGAGAGGCGCAGGGCATCCGCTTCGCCAAAGGGGGTGGCGAGTTTCGCCAGCGTGTGTGCGCTGTTGCGCACGCCCATGCGCCAGCGCATATCCAGCTGCTTTTCCAGCGGCGGGCAGAGTGCCTTCACCGGAATATAGACTGGCTGATGGCCATCCAGCTTCGCCTGCGCCTGGCCGGCGTGCAGCGTCGGTTCAATACCTAACATGCCAAAGATGGTTTCCGTCAGCACGCGCGTGGGATCTTCGCTGACGCCATGGACCACCACCGGAAAACCCAGCTTGTGCAGCAGAATCGCCAGCAGAGGGGTGAGATTCGCCTGCTTGCGCGCGCCGTTATAGGTGGGGATGACAATCGGCATCGGTTTTGCTACCGGGGGGGTTAAACGCAGCGTTTGCGCCTGCATCGCTTCATAGAAGCCGCGCATCTCCGCTTCCCCTTCGCCTTTAATACGGAGCGCAATCAGGATACCGCCCATCTCCAGATCGGGAACATCGCCGTTGAGCATATGGGTGTACAGGGCACGGGCCGTTTCCTGATCCAGGTCGCGGGCATGGTTTTTTCCTCGCCCTACCTCTTTGATAATTTTACGATAATCCACGACATCTCTCCTTGCGGCTCTTTGCAGATACTATAGCCCTGATAAATGCCTGGCGGGTAATCATTTTCCTCTCCCCGCCCCGCCGAAGGCGCTTCGAGGGTAAAAATGGTCTGAAGTTAAATTGAACGAAAGATAGTTCTCAGCGATAGTTCCTGCCGAATTAATCAGCCACGTGATGATTAATACCCGAAGTGTCCTATTTTCATTCAGAGGATTTAAATGAAAAAATTAATTATTGCGGGGATCGCTGCCGGGATGGCGTGTGCTTCCGTTTCTGCTATTGCATCCAGTGGTGAGGGTCAAATTAATTTCACCGGTGAAGTTATTGACTCGGCATGTACGGTTGTAAACGGATTAAGCAATCCACTTACCGTATCATTAGGTAAGGTTGCGAAATCGGCATTTACCGGAAGTGGTTCGACGACGTCGACTACTCGCTTTAGTATTCAACTTAAAAATTGTCCCGATACTGTTACCAGCGCCTCGGTAACATTCGGCGGGACACCTGATGGTAACAATAAGGATATCCTTGCTGTGACGTCAGGAACCGGTACCGCGTCAGGAGTGGGTGTTCAGTTGCTGGATAAAACGCAAACCCCACTGAGTTTATATACGTCTTCCGCTGCGTATACCCTCACGTCAGGTACTACAACGAACGATCTGGAGTTTGGTGCACGCTATATCCAGACCGGAGGAACCGTTTCCGCCGGCGTGGCGAATGCTGCATCCACCTTCACCATCGTTTACAACTAATAAAACAGATATTAGCTACCCCAGTGGCTAATATCTGTTATTTCTTGATGACGGTTTCACTATGCGAAAATATCTTCTGGCCTCCTCCTTTTTATTTATTGTCTCTGTCGCCCATGCCGGTATTACTATCGGCGGTACGCGCGTGGTCTATCCAGAAAATAAAAAAGAGTCTTCCATTGGAATCACCAACCCGGACAACCTCGACTACCTTGTCCAGTCATGGGTGGAAACGGAAGATAACGCACGCGAGAAAGCCCCGTTCCTGATCACGCCGCCCCTGTTCCGCCTTGACGGAAAGCAGGAAAACGTGCTGCGTATCATCAGAACCGGTGGGAATTTACCCGCCGATCGCGAATCGCTGTTCTGGTTGAATATTAAATCCATTCCCTCTTCCGAGCGCAATGCAAACATCAACACGCTGCAGATCGCGATTAAAACCCGAATTAAATTGCTGTATCGCCCGGCGAGTATTACCGGTAATCCGGAAGATATGACCACGCAATTATCCTGGCACACGCGGGGAAATCAGCTGATTATCGAAAACCCCACGCCGTTTTATATGAATTTCCAGGAAATAAAACTCGACGGTAAAAAAGTTGACAAAGCCACCTATGCCGCACCGAAAAGTGAAACGGTTTTCACCGCCCCGGGAAATATAACTGCACATACCGTGAGCTGGAAAATCATCAATGACTACGGCGGTATTAGCCAGTCATATTCTGCGCAAATTAAATAACCGCTGGATTCGCTAAACATCATTATGAGCTGGGAATATTCCACCGAACCACCCAAACAACACGGGCGCTCAATGCTGATTGCATTGGGTTGTACCCTGTTGGGTGTTTGTGTGCAAAAAGTTCTGGCCGATGATTATTTCAACCCGGCGCTGCTGGATATTGACAACCCGAGCCAGGGAAAGACTGACCTGAGTATCTTTGAGATTGGCCCAGGCCAGGCGCCGGGTAAATACCACGTCGACGTGTTCGTTAACAACAATAAAGTTGCAGCCAAAGAGATTGAATTCACGCTGAAAAAAGACGCCAGCGGAAAATCAACGCTGCAGCCGTGCCTGAGCGCGGCTCAGTTAAAAAGCTTCGGCATTAATATCGATAAATACGTGCAGGACGATAAGGCCCAATGTATTGATCTGAGCCTCATCCCCTCCGCCAGCGCAACGTTTCATGTTAATCCCCAGCAATTGCTGTTAAGCATTCCGCAGACCGCGATTACCCAGGTCCCGCGTGATTACGTCGACCCGCAGGAATACGACGAGGGAATTAACGCCCTGCTGCTGAATTACAGCTTCAGCGCCGGGAACAACCGCGGCAAAGGTGAAAACAGTACCGATCAGCACAGTGAATTTCTTAACCTGCGTCCGGGTCTTAACCTCGGGGCGTGGCGTTTACGGAACTACTCCACCTGGAGCAAAACCAGCAGTGACGGTGACGCGGAGAGTGCGTTTTCCTCCGTCTATACCTATGCCCAGCGCGATATCGTGCCGCTTGGCGGTAACGTCAAATTCGGGCAAAGCTCTTCCCCTGCGGACGTGTTTGACAGCATCTCTTTCACCGGGGCGCAGATCGCCTCGGACGACGATATGCTGCCGGACAGCATGAAAGGGTTTGCGCCGGTGATCCGCGGTACCGCGCACAGTAACGCTCAGGTGATTGTCCGCCAGAACGGTTACGTCATTTACCAGAACTATGTCGCACCCGGCGCGTTTGAGATTAACGACCTCTACCCCACCGGCGGGAGTGGAGATTTGAACGTCACCGTGAAAGAGACGGACGGCAGTGAACAACATTTTGTCGTGCCCTACGCGTCGGTGCCGGTATTGCAGCGTGAAGGCCACTTTAAATACAGCCTTACCGCGGGGCGCTATCGCAGCTATGACAGCGACGTCGAGAAAACGCCGTTCATCCAGGGGACCGCAATCTACGGTTTGCCTTATGGCTTTACGGCCTACAGCGGCGTGCAGGCCAGCCAGTACTACGAAGCGCTGGCGCTGGGGTTCGGGAAGAACATCGGCGAGCTCGGCGCGTTTTCAGTGGATGTCACCGACGCCAGATCGGAGATGCAGGACCAGGATGCCACCCACGGTCGCTCCTGGCGCATCCGCTACAGCAAAGATTTCGCCACCACTGGCACCCATTTTTCCATTGCCGGCTATCGCTATAACAGCAAGGGGTTCTACACCCTGCAGGACACCCTGGATTCCCATACCCGCAATGATGACTGGGAAACCCCGGATACCCGGCGCAGCCGTGAAGAGGCCACTGTCGACCAGTCGCTCGGCGGCACGTTTGGTTCGCTGACGTTAAGCCTGGTGAAAGAGAACTACTGGAACGCAAGCCAGGGGATGACCTCCCTGAGCCTCGGCTATAACAACGCCTGGCACGGGATCAGCTACGGTCTGAGTTACGGGCTGGATAAAAACACGCGTGGCGGCAGTGACGATAATAATGAGAAAACCAGCGAACAGACCCTCGCGTTCAACGTCTCTGTTCCCCTCGATCGCTGGCTCAGCAACACCTGGGTGAACTACAACCTGAACAGCACCAGACACGACACAACCCAAAGCGTAGGCCTGAACGGCACCGCGCTGGCGGGCAATAATCTCAGCTGGGGCGTGCAGCAGGGCCACAGCCAGAGCAGCGGCGACAGCACCAGCCTGAACGGCGATTACAAAGGCACCTATGGTGAAGTGAGCGCTGGCTATTCGCAGGACAACCAGCAGCAACAGCTCAACGTCGGTCTTCAGGGCAGTGTGATTGCCCATGCTCACGGCATCACCCTCGGTCAACCAATGGGTGAGACCGCAGCGCTGGTGGAAGCGCCGGGCGCAGACGACACGAACATCACCAATCAGACAGGCGTGAATACGGATTTCCGCGGCTACGCCATTGTGCCGTACGTCACGCCATATCGACATAACACCCTCGCGCTGAATACCGAGACCCTGCCGGGCAATGCGGATATTGACCAGGCCGCGAAAACGGTGACACCAACGCGCGGCGCGATTGTGCGCGCGCATTATGAAACCCACGTTGGCAGCCGGGTGTTGATGACCTTAACACGCGCGGATGGTCGGCCGATTCCGTTTGGGGCAACGGCCTCGCAGGTCCATCAGGACGGTGAATTTATTGTCGGTGACGGCGGTCAGGTCTACCTGACCGGTATGCATGAGCAAGGCACGGTGAAGGTCAGCTGGGGAAAAACCGCCGACAGCCATTGTTCCGCGGCGTATCACCTGCCGGCGAAAGACGACGGTGCTGTTCTTAACATCACGGCGCAATGCGTATGACTTTTCCGGGGAAAAATGAACATGTTTAAATATGCCTTTGCGCTGCTGGTGCTCCTCATCAGCGTATGTCTCATGCCGCACGCCCATGCGGCGACAACCTGCGACAGTGCCGATCTGCCCTATAACATTAATGTCGGCACGCTGTCCGTTCCAACAACCCTCGACACGGGCAGCGTCATTCCGGGATCTGCAAAGACGCACACCGTCAGCGGCAGCTGCACCGGAACGCTTGCAAATCATACCCTTATTGCCTGTTATTACGGGACGGGAGCTGAAGTGCCGGGCATGCCAGGCGTTTATGCCACCAATATTGACGGCATTGGCATTGAGCTTCTGAACAGCAGCGGGCAGGTCGTTCGCGGAACGGGGTATACCTGTGACTCAAGCGCTACGCCGGTAGGCAGTGTCAGCAGCGACAGCGGGCAAACATTCTCTTTCAGCTATACCGAACGGTTAATTAAAACCGCCTCACACATCGCAGCGGGGACAGTTTCCAGTGCGCAGGATCCGTTTGGATTCGGGGTATATAACTCTGTCGGTATTTCTGGCGCCCGCAATACCAGCCACTATTCCACTACGATTTCGGAGAGAACGGCCACCTGCTCCATTGACCCGCTCAATCTGACGGTCACGTTAGGGGACTTCCCGGTCTCACAATTTACCCATGTGGGCAGTTATACGGCATGGAAATCATTCAATATCACCGCAACCTGTACTGAAACGGTCAATCTTACCGCGTCGGTCACCAGCGCGAATGGCTATAACAGCCAGTATCCTGATGTCCTGAACCTGACGCCTGGCAGCGGTAGCGCCACGGGTATCGGCGTGCGAATGCTGCTTGACGGCGTCGATCTTCGCTACAACTACCCTATTCCGGTGGGCGGAAGTACCGAGCCCAACGTGCCCGACGTCATCCCCTTTTCCGTTCAGTATTACCAGACTGATGCCACCGTAACGGCCGGAACAGCCAATACCGTTGCCACCATCGATCTTGAATATCAGTAAGGATGAACCGATGAAACCGTTTTTGTACTGTCTTTGGCTGGCGACTCTCCCGGTGGCCGCAACCGACGTCACCGTCAATATTGCAGGGAATATTTACGATACCACCTGCCAGGTGGACAGCAGCAGCCAGAACATGGTGGTCGATCTGGGTCAGACGCTTTCCAGCAATTTTAAATCCGTCGGTGATACGGGGAAATGGAAAGACTTTGACCTTCTCCTGACAAATTGTCCTGCCAGCCTGATGGTCGCCACCATCACGGTCAATGGCCAGCCGGACGCAAAGCATCCCAACAAGTACGCCAACACGGGAACAGCAGGTGGCCTCGCCCTTGAACTGGCAGACCGGATAGATTTTATCACCCTCGCCCCACAAGCCAGTTTCAACACGATGATTAACGGCTCAACCCATACTGCTGATTTTCCGATGGCCGCACGCTATTACGCAACATCGATGCCGGTAACGGCTGGCACCTTCAGTAGCGTTGTTCAGGCCACCTTTACTTACCAGTAGGACCGCGCCCCTTAGCACGGATGCTTTTCCGTCGCCCGTCAGTCTGTTTTGCCGGGCGTTTTTTTATTTCCGGTACTTCAGGCTGTTCTATCGGGAACACCGGTAAGGCATTCAGCAGCCGCTGGCCGTAGTTTTTGGTGAGCAGACGTTTGTCATAGATAACAACCTCCCCCCAGCAGCCGTGGCTTCGGATGAGGCGTCCCACCTGCTGGATCAGGTTAAACGACGCTGCCGGTAAGCTTTGCACCTCAAACGGATAGCGGTTCAGGCTTTTCAGCCACTCCCCTTCGGTGATCACCACCGGGCTGTCGATCGGCGGGAAGGCGATTTTATGGATATGCACCTGCGTCAGGTAATCCCCTTTTAGATCCAGCCCTTCAGCGAACGACTGCAGCCCCACCAGCACGCTGCGCTCACCGCCATCGATGCGCTTGCGGTGCGTTTCCACCAGCCGGTAGCGCGGCTGGTCGCCCTGCACCAGCAGGAGTAAACGCAGGTCGGTGACGTGCTCAAGGAACCGTTGCATGGCGCGCCCACTGGCAAACAGCACCAGCATCCCGGGGTATTTTTTGCTCTCGACCTGCTCGCGGAAGTAGGCCGCCATCTCCGCGATGTGCTGCTCTTCGTTGTCAATCAGCGGCTCGTATTTCATGCGGGGAATAACCAGCTTGCCCTGTTCGCAGTGATTAAACGGCGAGTCCAGCGCCACAAAGCGGTCGCCCGCTTTTTCTTTCAGGCCGCTCATCTCCTGCAGACGGGAGAAGCTGTTAAGGGAGCGAAGAGTCGCAGAGGTCACCACCACGTGCGGTACGCTGCGCCAGATCAGCTTTTCCAGCTGATCGGCCACGCGGATGCCCACGCAGTGGAAAAAGAGATGCACCTGCCCGTCGCGCACTTCGCGGGTGGCCCATTTGGTAACCGGCGCGCCGGAGGCCTGCGCCATCGAGGCCAGCCGCCAGAGCTTGCTCTGCGCTTCGAACATCCCCAGCGCGCGGTTCATCTGCAGCAGAATGCGGTGCAGGCGCACGACGTCGTGGGTGCCCGTTTTCTCGCTGAGATCGTTTAAGAACAACTCTGCCAGACCGCGCAGCTTTTCCAGATGCTTCGCCAGCTGCTGGCAAATCTCCATCACCTCTTCAGGCAGCTCTCCCATGGCGAAGCGGTGCTCGGCCTCCTGGGCTGCCGGAAGATAAAGATTCAAAATGTTGTTGAGCGAGGCAATCAGGCCGTAGACCTCTTCGCAATGGTCGCTCAGCCGCTCGGGCACCGCCAGCGGGGGCGTGGTTTTCGGGCGGAACTGCTCCATGCAGGTTGCCACCAGCTTGCAGAAGAGATCGAGCTGCAGACGGAACCAGGGCGCGGTGATTTCGGCGCTCATCTCCAGCGCGTCCCGCGCCACGTCCGGCAAATGGTGGCCTTCATCGAGCACCAGCAGCAGATTTTTGGGCTCCGGCAATACGGCTTCGCTCTCAAGTGCGGCCATCACCAGCGCATGGTTGGCGACCACCACTTCCGCTTCCTGAATCTCGCGGCGGGCAACAAAGAACGGGCACTCCCGGTAGTAGTGGCAGTTGCGGTTGAGGCAGCTCGCTTTATCGGTGCTGAGCCTGCGCCATAAGTCGTCGCTAATGGCCTGGCTGGTGTGATCGCGCAGGCCGTCCCACTTATAGCCATCGAGGTCGGCTTTCAGTTTTGCACACTGCTCCTGCTCGACCTTGTTGTTCGGCGTTAGCTCGTCATCGAGAAACGCCAGCAAATCTTGCTGACCGGGTTCACTGCTGGCGAGCGCGGCCAGGTTGCGCGGGCACACGTAGCGCCCGCGCCCAAACGCTGCGGTGAAACGCAGGTCGGGGATGATTTTGCGCAGCAGCGGTAAATCTTTACTAAAGATCTGGTCCTGCAAGGCCACGTTGGCGGTGCTGACCACCAGCGTTTTGTCCTCCTCCCGCGCGATGGCGATGCCGGGAATGAGATACGACAGGGTTTTCCCGACGCCGGTCGGGGCTTCAATCGCCAGATGTCGCCCGTCGTCCCCGGCGAGCGTTTTTGCCACGTCGGCAATCATCTGCCGCTGCGGCGCTCGGGGGATAAAATCAGGGATCTGCTGTTGTAGCGCCTTATACCATGCGCCAATTTGCGCCTTGAGCGCAGCGGTTAAAGCCATCGGAAAACCTGAAACACTGTATAAACAGCCACTATTGTGGCACTTTCTCTTCTCTGCCGCAAAAAGAAAAGCCCGGCTTTACGACCGGGCTTCCATATTACTGCGGGTTAGCAGGTTTGCGCGGGCGGCGTCGGCGCTGCCCTTCCCCTGCAGGCTTGCCTTCACCACTGCGCCACGGATTTTCACCGGCGGGTTTGGCCTCGTTGTTACGACGCGGAGGTTTGCCCGATGATTTCGGCGCACCGCCTTCACCACGACGTGGCTGCTGGCCACGACCGCCGCCGCCCTGACCGCGACCACCCTGACGACCATTCTGAATCGGCTCCGCTTTAATGGACGGGTCCACTTCATAGCCCGGGGTTTCGATACGCGGGATCTCTTTCTTCAGCAGGCGTTCGATATCGCGCAGCAGTTTGTGCTCATCCACGCACACCAGCGAGAGCGCTTCACCGGTTGCCGCCGCGCGACCGGTACGGCCAATACGGTGCACGTAGTCTTCCGGCACGTTTGGCAGCTCGTAGTTCACCACGTGCGGCAGCTCTTCAATGTCGAGGCCACGGGCGGCGATGTCGGTCGCCACCAGCACGCGGATATCGCCAGACTTGAAGTCCGCCAGCGCACGGGTACGCGCGCCCTGGCTCTTGTTGCCGTGGATCGCCGCACTGCGAATGCCGTCTTTGTTCAACTGTTCCGCCAGATGGTTCGCGCCGTGTTTGGTGCGGGTAAAGACCAGCACCTGCTGCCAGTTGCCCTGGCCGATCATCTGCGAGAGCAGTTCCCGCTTACGCTTTTTATCCACAAAGTGAACGTGCTGCGTCACCTGTTCGGAGGCGGTGTTGCGACGCGCCACTTCCACTTCCAGCGGGTTATGCAGCAGTTTTTCCGCCAGCGCCTTGATCTCGTCGGAGAAGGTCGCGGAGAAGAGCAGGTTCTGACGACGCGGCGGCAGTTTAGCCAGCACGCGGCGAATGTCGTGAATAAAGCCCATGTCGAGCATGCGGTCGGCTTCGTCCAGCACCAGAATTTCAACGTTATCCAGCTTCACCGCGTTCTGGTGTTCCAGGTCCAGCAGACGGCCCGGCGTGGCCACCAGCACGTCCACACCGCCGCGCAGCTTCATCATCTGCGGGTTAATGCTGACACCACCGAAAACGACCAGCGAGCGAATGTTGAGATAGCGGCTATAGTCACGCACGTTCTCACCAATCTGGGCGGCCAGCTCACGGGTTGGGGTGAGGATCAGCGCGCGGACCGGGCGACGGCCCTTGGCGTGCGGCTGATTTTTTACCAGCAGCTCTAACAGCGGCAGGGTAAAGCCCGCGGTTTTACCGGTCCCGGTCTGGGCGCTGGCCATCAGGTCGCGGCCCTGCAGGACGGCGGGGATCGCCTGCTGCTGGATTGGGGTTGGCTCAACGTAGCCCTGCTCTGCGATCGCGCGCAGAATTTCCGGGTTCAGGCCAAGGGAATCAAAAGACATAAAAACTCCGAACCGCCCCGACCATCACAGGTGTAGTTTTCAGGGAGATATAACAATTAGGAGGACAAAAACCACAATGTCGCGAAGGGGCGGAGTGTAGCAGCTTTTGTGACGTGGCGCATAAAATATCCCTCAGTTCCCTCGACGAGAAGGGGAATCAGGCATAGTCTTAATCAATCGATTGATTAATTTTTAATGCCGCCATGAATACAACCCCGACGACATCAAAAGGTGAACAGGCCAAAAATCAGCTTATTGCCGCCGCGCTGGCGCAGTTTGGCGAGTACGGGCTGCACGCGACTACCCGGGATATCGCGGCGCTGGCCGGACAGAACATCGCTGCCATTCCCTACTATTTTGGCTCAAAAGAGGATTTATACCTCGCCTGCGCCGACTGGATCGCCGATTTTATCGGCACGCAATTTCACCCGCACGTCGAGGAAGCCACCGCGCTGCTCAGCCAGCCTGCGCCCGATCGCGAGGCCATCCGCCAGCTGATTCTTAATGCCTGTCACAACATGATCCGCCTGCTGACGCACGACGATACGCTCAACCTGAGCAAGTTTATCTCCCGCGAGCAGCTCTCCCCCACTGCCGCCTACCAGCGGGTACACGATCGGGTGATTGCCCCGATGCATACCCACCTGACCCGGCTCATTGCCGCCTATACCGGACGGGATGCCGACGATACCGGGACAATTTTGCATACCCACGCCCTGCTGGGTGAAATCCTGGCCTTCCGTCTGGGCCGGGAGACCATCCTGTTACGCACCGGCTGGACACAATTTGATGAGGATAAAGCCGCGCAGATTAGCCAGGTCATCGCCTGTCATCTCGATCTGATCCTGCAAGGCTTAACGCAAAGGAGCCTGAAGTCATGAAAAAACCTGTCGCCATCCTTCTGGTGGTTGTTGTTTTGCTTGCTGCGGGAGTCGGTGGCTGGCTATGGTATCAGAGCCATCAGGACCGGGGCCTGACGCTGTACGGTAATGTTGATATTCGCACGGTGAACATGAGTTTCCGGGTCGGCGGACGTCTCGCCTCGCTGAACGTTGACGAAGGCGATGCCATTAAGGCGGGCCAGACGCTGGGTATGCTCGACAAAGCGCCTTTTGAAAATGCGCTGCTGCAGGCCAAAGCCGGCGTGTCCGTTGCCCAGGCGCAGTATGATCTGATGCTGGCCGGCTACCGCGATGAAGAGATTGCCCAGGCCGCGGCGGCCGTCAAACAGGCGCAGGCGGCCTATGACTACGCGCAGAACTTCTATGCCCGCCAGCAGGGGCTATGGAAAAGCCGTACGATTTCCGCTAACGATCTGGAAAATGCCCGGTCATCACGCGATCAGGCCCAGGCGACGCTGAAATCCGCCCAGGACAAGCTGAGCCAGTACCGCACCGGTAACCGTCCGCAGGACATTGCGCAGGCCAAAGCCAGCCTTGAACAGGCGCAGGCGCAGCTGGCCCAGGCGGAACTGGATCTGCACGACACCACGCTGGTGGCACCGTCAGACGGCACGCTGATGACCCGCGCCGTGGAGCCGGGCAGCATGCTCAGTGCGGGCAGCACCGTCTTAACCCTCTCCCTGACCCGCCCGGTCTGGGTACGCGCTTACATCGACGAGCCGAATCTCGGCCAGATGCAGCCGGGCCGCGAGCTGCTGCTCTATACGGATGGCCGCCCGGACAAGCCGTATCACGGCAAAGTGGGCTTTGTCTCCCCTACCGCCGAATTCACACCGAAAACCGTTGAAACCCCAGACCTGCGCACCGACCTGGTCTATCGCCTGCGCATCATTGTGACCGATGCGGACGACGCGCTGCGTCAGGGCATGCCTGTTACCGTAAAAGTGAACAACGGGGAACGACATGAATGACGCGGTTATTCAGCTCAACAATCTGGTTAAACGCTTTAAGGGAATGGATAAACCCGCGGTTGCCCCGCTGAACAGCACCATCCAGAAAGGCTATGTCACCGGGCTGGTGGGCCCGGACGGCGCAGGCAAAACCACCCTGATGCGGATGCTGGCCGGCCTGCTGAAGCCGGATGAAGGCTCGGCCAGCGTGCTGGGTCTTGACCCGATTAAGGACGACGGTGCGCTGCACGCCATGCTTGGCTATATGCCGCAGAAGTTTGGCCTGTATGAAGATCTGACGGTGATGGAAAACCTGAACCTGTATGCAGATCTGCGCAGCGTTACCGGCGAAACGCGGCAGAAAACCTTCGCCCGCCTGCTGGCGTTCACCTCCCTCGGTCCCTTCACGGACCGCCTGGCGGGCAAGCTCTCCGGCGGGATGAAGCAGAAGCTGGGCCTGGCCTGCACGCTGGTGGGCGAGCCGAAGGTCCTGCTGCTGGATGAGCCGGGCGTGGGCGTTGACCCGATTTCACGCCGCGAGCTGTGGCAGATGGTGCACGAGCTGGCAGGCGACGGGATGCTGATCCTCTGGAGTACCTCCTACCTCGACGAAGCCGAACAGTGTCGGGACGTGCTGCTGATGAATGAAGGCGAACTGCTCTACCAGGGCGAGCCGACGACGCTGACGCAGAGCATGGCCGGGCGCAGTTTCCTGCTGCACAGTCCGCAGGAATCCAACCGCAAGCTGCTTCAGCGGGTACTGAAACTGCCGCAGATCAGCGACGGGATGATTCAGGGCCGCTCGGTGCGGGTGATCCTCAAAAAAGAGGCCACCGTTGACGATATTCGCCGTGCGCAGGGCATGCCTGAGCTCGAGATGGAAGAAACCGCGCCGCGTTTTGAAGATGCGTTTATCGACCTGCTGGGAGGTGCCGGCACATCGGAGTCCCCCCTCGGCGCAATCCTGCACACGGTGGAAGGGACACCCGGGGAAACGGTGATTGAAGCCAAATCCCTGACCAAAAAGTTTGGTGATTTCGCCGCCACCGACAACGTCAACTTCGCGGTGAAGCGCGGGGAAATTTTTGGCCTGCTCGGGCCGAACGGCGCGGGGAAGTCCACCACCTTTAAGATGATGTGTGGTCTGCTGGTCCCGACGTCTGGTAAAGCGCTGGTGCTGGATATGGATCTTAAGGTCAGCTCCGGTAAAGCGCGCCAGCATCTGGGCTATATGGCGCAGAAGTTCTCCCTGTATGGCAACCTGACCGTAGAGCAAAACCTGCGCTTTTTCTCCGGGGTGTATGGCCTGCGTGGGCGGGCGCAGAATGAGAAAATTCGCCGCATGAGCGAGGCCTTCGGGTTAACCAGCATCGCCTCTCACGCCACCGACGAACTGCCGCTCGGCTTTAAGCAGCGGCTGGCGCTGGCCTGTTCGCTGATGCACGAGCCCGATATTCTGTTTCTGGATGAGCCAACCTCCGGCGTTGATCCCCTCACCCGCCGCGAGTTCTGGCTGCATATCAACAGCATGGTGGAAAAAGGGGTGACCGTCATGGTCACCACCCACTTTATGGACGAGGCGGAGTATTGCGACCGCATTGGGCTGGTGTATCGCGGCAAACTGATTGCCCACGGCACCCCCGACGACCTGAAAGCGCAGGCCGCCGACGATGAGGTTCCGGACCCGACCATGGAGCAGGCGTTTATCACCCTCATCCACGACTGGGATAAGGAGAATGCCCATGCGCAGTAATGCCATTTCCTGGCGCAGGGTCCGCGCGCTGTGCGTTAAAGAGACGCGGCAGATCGTGCGTGACCCGAGTAGCTGGCTGATTGCGGTGGTGATCCCCCTGCTGCTGCTGTTTATCTTTGGCTACGGTATTAATCTGGACTCCAGCAAGCTGCGGGTTGGGATATTGCTGGAACAGCAGAGCGAAGAGGCGCTGGACTTCACCCACGCCATGACCGGCTCGCCCTACATTGATGCCACCATCAGCGATAACCGGCAGGAATTAATCCAGAAAATGCAGGCCGGGAAAATTCGCGGTCTGATCGTTATTCCTGTGGATTTTGCCGCCAACATGGCGCGTGCGAATACCGATGCGCCGATCCAGGTCATTACCGACGGCAGTGAGCCGAATACCGCGAACTTCGTTCAGGGCTACGTAGAGGGGATCTGGCAGCTGTGGCAAATGCAGCGCGCCGAGGATCGTGGCGAGACGTTTGAACCGCTGATCGACGTCGAGACGCGCTACTGGTTTAACCCTGCCGCCATCAGCCAGCATTTTATTATTCCGGGCGCGGTGACCATTATCATGACGGTGATCGGCGCGATACTGACCTCGCTGGTGATCGCCCGCGAGTGGGAACGCGGCACCATGGAGGCCCTGCTTTCAACCGAAGTGACGCGCGTCGAGCTGCTGCTGTGTAAGCTTATCCCTTACTACTTTCTCGGCATGCTGGCGATGCTGCTCTGCATGCTGGTGTCCGTTTTTATCCTCGGCGTCCCGTATCGCGGTTCACTCATCGTGCTGTTCTTTATCACCAGCCTGTTTTTACTCAGCACGCTGGGCATGGGGCTGCTCATCTCCACCATTACCCGCAACCAGTTTAATGCCGCGCAGGTGGCGCTGAACGCCGCTTTCCTGCCCTCGATAATGCTCTCAGGGTTTATCTTTCAGATAGACAGTATGCCTGCCGTGATCCGCGCCGTGACCTACGTGATTCCGGCGCGCTACTTCGTGAGTACCCTGCAAAGCCTGTTTCTGGCGGGGAATATTCCGGTGGTGCTGATTATCAACACGCTGTTTTTAATGGCCTCAGCGGTGATGTTTATTGGTTTGACGTGGATGAAAACCAAACGGCGACTGGATTAAGGAGCGAACATGTTTCACCGTTTATGGACGTTAATACGCAAAGAGCTGCAATCCCTGCTGCGCGAGCCGCAAACCCGCGCCATTCTGGTGCTGCCGGTGCTGATTCAGGTATTACTGTTTCCGTTTGCCGCCACCCTTGAGGTGACCAACGCCACCATCGCCATCTACAACGAAGACAACGGCAAACATGCCGTCGAGCTGACCCAGCGCTTTGCCCGTGCGAAAGCCTTTACCCATGTCCTGCGGCTGAAAAGCCCGCAGGAGATTAAGCCCACTATCGACACCCAAAAAGCGCTGCTGCTGGTGCGTTTCCCGGCGGATTTTTCCCGCAACCTGGACACCTTCCAGACCGCGCCGATTCAGTTGATCCTAGACGGGCGTAACTCCAACAGCGCCCAGATCGCGGCCAACTATCTGCAGCAGATAGTGAAGGATTACCAGCAGGAGCTCATGGCGGGAAAACCGAAACCCAACAACAGTGAACTGGTGGTGCGTAACTGGTACAACCCGAACCTGGACTACAAATGGTTTGTGGTGCCGTCGCTGATCGCCATGATCACCACCATCGGGGTGATGATTGTGACCTCTCTCTCCGTCGCCCGCGAGCGCGAACAGGGCACGCTGGATCAGCTGCTGGTTTCCCCGCTCGCCACCTGGCAAATCTTTGTCGGCAAAGCGGTGCCGGCGCTGATTGTCGCCACTTTCCAGGCCACCATCGTGCTGGGGGTGGGTATCTGGGCCTACCAGATCCCGTTCGCCGGCTCGCTGGCGCTGTTTTACTTCACCATGGTGATTTACGGGCTGTCGCTAGTGGGGTTTGGACTGCTGATTTCCGCGCTCTGTTCGACGCAGCAGCAGGCGTTTATCGGGGTGTTCGTCTTTATGATGCCCGCGATCCTGCTCTCGGGGTATGTCTCGCCCGTTGAGAATATGCCCGTGTGGCTACAGGATCTGACGTGGATAAACCCGATTCGTCACTTTACGGATATCACCAAGCAAATCTATCTGAAGGATGCGAGTCTGGATATTGTCTGGGGAAGTTTGTGGCCGCTACTGGTCATCGCGGCCACGACGGGCTCAGTGGCGTACGCGATGTTTAGACGCAACATCGCGTAGCTTTTTCTCTTTCGTCAACAACGAGACCACCGCAGGCCCGGCAAGAATAGCCAGACCGGCCAGGGCCAGCAGCAGGTTGTTTTGCAGCACGCGAGACAATAGCCAAAGCACAATCATCGCTGCGCCAAAATACCAGGTGGTGGTGAGCTCTTCGAGCACGTCACCCACCTCGCGCCAGCGCGCTTCATGGTGGCGCTGTAAAAACAGCATCGACAGTACGGTGACGCCATAAAGGACGCATAGTCCCAGGCCAACACGCACCAGCGTGCCGCTCATCCAGCCCATCACCAGTACGGCCACGACCAGTAAATGCAACATTATCTGCCAGCAACTCAGGCCAGTTGCGACACGAACACGTTGTTGCCACTTCATGGCTTCTCTCCTGAAGGATTTTTCTCTGCTTAATCAGACTACCGCACTTTACGGAAAATTCCGTAACGCCGCATCTTTTTGTGACGACGACTACACTTTATTTTCATCGGGATAGTCACTCAGGAAGGAGCTTATGACGAAAAAAATGCAGCATTTCTCGCTTAAAGTGCTGACGATAAACATTCATAAAGGCTTCACAGCATTTAACCGCCGCTTCATTTTACCGGAGCTGCGCGACGCGGTGCGCACCGTCAGCGCGGATATTGTCTGCCTGCAGGAAGTGATGGGCGCCCACGAAGTGCATCCGCTCCACTTTGAAAACTGGCCCGACACGCCGCACTACGAATTTCTGGCCGACACCATGTGGAGTGATTACGCTTATGGCCGCAATGCGGTCTATCCTGAAGGGCATCACGGCAACGCGGTGCTGTCGCGTTATCCCATTGAACATTACGAAAACCGCGACGTTTCCGTCGGGGAGAGTGAAAAACGCGGGCTGCTTTACTGCCGCATTACACCGCCCGATCTTGATCTGCCGATCCATGTCGGCTGCGTTCACCTGGGACTTCGCGAAGCCCATCGTCAGGCGCAGCTGAAAATGCTGGCCGAATGGGCCAACGCGCTGCCTGACGGTGAACCTGTTGTCGTGGCAGGCGATTTCAACGACTGGCGACAGCGGGCAAACCATCCGTTGAAAGTGGATGCCGGGCTGGAGGAGATTTTCACCCGGGCGAACGGCAGGCCTGCGCGCACGTTTCCGGTGCGGTTTCCGCTGCTGCGCCTTGATCGCATTTACGTGAAAAATGCCCATGCCAGCAGCCCCACCGCGCTGGCGCTCCTCAACTGGCGGCATCTTTCCGACCATGCCCCGCTCAGCGCGGAGATCCACTTATGAAATGTTCCTGGCAGGAAGGCAACCGGATCACGCTGCTGGTCAACGGGGACGAGTATTACCCGGCCGTGTTTAAGGCCATTGATAACGCTCAGCAGAAGGTGATCCTCGAAACCTTTATCTGGTTCGAAGATAACGTTGGCAAGCAGTTGCACAGCGTGCTGCTGCGCGCCGCCCGACGCGGCGTCAAAATTGAGGTGCTGCTGGATGGCTATGGCTCGCCGGACCTCAGCGACGCGTTCGTTAATGAACTGACCGCCGCGGGCGTGGTGTTCCGCTACTACGATCCCGGCCCTCGCCTGTTCGGCATGCGGACCAACCTTTTCCGCCGGATGCACCGCAAAATTGTGGTGGTGGATGAGACGGTAGCGTTTGTTGGCGGCATTAACTACTCCGCGGAACACATGTCCGACTATGGCCCGGAAGCGAAGCAGGACTACGCAATCCGCATTGAAGGCCCGGTGGTACAGGACATTTTACTGTTTGAGCTGGAAAACCTGCCGGGGAAAGAGGCCGTTCGCCGCTGGTGGCGACGCCATCATCGCCCGGAAGAGAACCGCAAACCCGGCGAAGCGCAGGCGCTTTTCGTCTGGCGGGATAACGGTGAGCACCGGGACGATATTGAACGTCACTATCTTAAGATGCTGGCCAACGCGAAGCGCGAAGTGATCATCGCCAACGCCTACTTTTTCCCGGGCTATCGCCTGCTGCATGCCATGCGCAATGCGGCCCGACGCGGGGTGCGGGTGAAGCTGATTGTGCAGGGCGAGCCGGATATGCCCATCGTCAAAGTCGGGGCGCGGCTGCTGTATAACTATCTGGTGAAAGGCGGCGTTCAGATCTACGAATATCGCCGTCGGCCGCTGCACGGCAAAGTCGCGCTGATGGACGACCACTGGGCAACCGTCGGTTCCAGTAACCTTGATCCCCTTAGCCTGTCGCTCAATCTGGAAGCCAACCTGATCATTCACGATCGCCAGTTTAACCAGACCCTGCGGGATAACCTGCAGGCGCTGATCGTCAACGACTGCGTGCGGGTGGATGAATCCATGGTCCCCAAACGCACCTGGTGGAACCTGGGCATCAGCGTGGTGGTGTTCCACTTCCTGCGCCATTTCCCGGCGATGGTCGGCTGGCTGCCGGCGCATACGCCGAAACTGGCGCAGGTGGACCCGCCGGTACAACCGGAAATGGAAACCCAGGACCGTATTGAAGCGGAAGACGGAGGCAAACCCTGATGTCGAAATCACATCCGCGCTGGCGGCTGGCAAAAAAGATCCTGACCTGGCTGTTTTTCATCGCCGTCGCGGTTCTGCTGGTAGTCTACGCGCAGAAAGTTGACTGGGAAGAGGTGTGGAAAGTTATCCGCAACTATAACCGGATGGTGCTGCTGGGGGCGCTTGGGCTGGTTATCGTGAGCTACCTGATGTATGGCTGCTATGACCTGCTGGGCCGGGCTTACTGCGGCCACAAGCTGGCCAAACGTCAGGTCATGCTGGTGTCGTTTATCTGCTACGCCTTTAACCTGACGCTGAGCACCTGGGTCGGGGGGATTGGCATGCGCTATCGCCTGTACTCACGCCTGGGCCTGCCTGGCGGGACAATTACGCGCATTTTTTCCCTGAGCATTACCACCAACTGGCTGGGCTATATTCTGCTTGGCGGGGTGATATTTACTGTCGGCGTGGTACAGCTGCCCGCGCACTGGTATATCGACGAAACCACCCTGCGCATACTGGGCATCGTGCTGCTGTTGATTATCGCCGTTTATCTCTGGGCCTGCGCGTTTGCGAAACGCCGTCATATGACGATCAAAGGGCAAAAACTGGTATTGCCCTCGTGGAAGTTCGCGGTGCTGCAGATGGCCGTGTCCAGCGCTAACTGGATGGCGATGGGAGCCATCATCTGGCTGTTGATGGGTGAAGACGTGAATTACTTCTTCGTGCTGGGCGTGCTGCTGGTGAGCAGTATTGCCGGGGTGATCGTGCATATTCCGGCGGGGATCGGCGTGCTGGAGGCGGTCTTCATCGCTCTGCTGGCCGGAGAACATGTCTCTCAGGGCACCATCATTGCGGCCCTGCTCGCCTACCGCATGCTCTATTACTTCCTGCCGCTGGCGCTGGCAACGGTCTGTTATCTGGTGCTGGAGAGTCGGGCGAAGAAGTTACGGGCGAAGAACGAGAAGGCGATGGCCAAATAAAAGCAAAACGGCAACCTTGTTGCCGTTTTTAGTGTTTGTTCCCTCTCCCGTGGGAGAGGGTCAGGGTGAGGGCACCAGACCGCACCGCCACCCGGCAAAACAACCTTAGCGACGGTTGCCGAAAATGCGCAGCAGCATCAGGAACAGGTTGATGAAGTCCAGATAGAGCGTCAGCGCGCCCAGAATCGAGTATTTGCGCAGGTTAGAGCTGTCGCGCACGTCGATCTGTTCGCCAATGTTTTTCAGCTTCTGGGTGTCATACGCCGTCAGCCCCACGAAGACCACCACCCCAATGTAGGTCACCGCCCACATCAGCGCTTCGCTCTTCAGCCACAGGTTTACCAGCGACGCCAGCACGATACCGATCAGCCCCATAAACAGCATGCTGCCGAAGCCGCTCAGATCGCGTTTGGTGGTGTAACCGTAGAGGCTCATCGCACCAAACATCCCGCCGGTCACCACGAAGGTGCTGGCAATGGAAGAGTAGGTGTAAACGATGAAAATGCTGGAAAGCGTCAGCCCCGTTAACGCCGAATAGAGCATAAACAGGGTCGTTGCCATCCCGGCACTCAGCTTTTGCACCAGGCCTGAGAGCACAAACACCAGCGCCAGCTGCGCGATAATCAGCCCAAAGAAGGTGATTTTGCTGGAGAAGATAAACATCATCAGCTCAGGGGTGTTCGCTGCATACCACGCGATAAACGCGGTAAGCAGTAAGCCGACCGTCATCCAGCCATACACCTGAGCCATATACGTCTGCAGCCCGCTACGGGTCTGCTGAACTATTGAATCGGAACGCGGAAATCGGTCCATGATTCACTCCTGATTAAGTTTAAGTAGACACACACGTTAAGAGTAACACATCCACGTTAACCGACTACCAACGGCTGGCGGCCTGTTTATCGCTGTCGCGGGATTCAACCCACCGTTCGCCTTCCGGCGTGGCTTCGCGCTTCCAGAACGGCGCTCTGGTTTTGAGATAATCCATAATGAACTCCCCGGCGGCAAACGCGCTGCCGCGGTGCGCGCTGGTCGCCCCGACGAAGACAATCTCCTCGCCAGGCCACATCTCACCGATGCGGTGAATCACCGTGACGCGCCCAAGCGGCCAGCGGCTTCGCGCCTGGTCCACAATCTCCGCCAGCGATTTCTCCGTCATGCCGGGATAGTGTTCCAGCGTCAGCGCCTTCACGCTGTCGCCGAGGTTGTGGTTGCGCACTTTGCCGGTGAAGGTCACGACCGCGCCGTCTTCATCGCGCTCCGCCAGCCAGCTGTATTCTGTACCAACACTGAAGCGCTCAGGACCTACCAGAATTCGGGTTTCCGCCATCTTAGCCCCCTGTCACCGGCGGGAAGAAAGCCACTTCATCCCCTGCCTTCAGCGGATGGGTGAATTCCACCAGCGTCTGATTCACGGCGGCCAGCAGCTTGCCTTCGTCCAGCGCCAGCGCCCAGCGGTCGCTTTGTGCCGCCAGATGCGCACGCAGAGCCGCAACGTTTTCAAAAGAGGCATCCAGCGTCAGGCTGTCGGTATTCACCAGTTCACGCACCTGGGCAAAAAAGAGCACCTTAATCATCGCTGTCCACCTTAAAATCACCGGACTTGCCGCCGCTTTTTGCCAGCAGGCGTACCGGGCCAATCACCATATCTTTCTGTACCGCTTTGCACATGTCGTAGATGGTCAGCGCGGCGACGGAGGCCGCCGTCAGCGCCTCCATCTCCACGCCGGTTTTCCCGGTTAAACGGCACAACGATTCAATGCGCACGCGGCTGTGCTCCAGCTGCGCCTGCAGGTTCACTTCCACTTTGCTCAGCATCAGCGGGTGGCAAAGCGGGATTAAGTCCCAGGTGCGTTTCGCGGCCTGAATACCCGCAATACGGGCCGTGGCAAATACGTCACCCTTGTGATGACTGCCGTCGATAATCATCGCCAGGGTCTCCGGCAGCATAGTGACGAACGCTTCCGCGCGCGCCTCGCGCACCGTTTCGGCTTTGGCGGAGACGTCCACCATATGCGCTTCGCCAGCGGCGTTAATGTGGGTCAGTTGTGACATAGCTTATTTCTTTAAATGGGGATGGAAATTACACGGACGGGTACGGGCATCCAGCTGCGGGGCGATGATGTTTTCCCACGCGGTGCGGCAGGCTTTGGTCGAACCCGGCATGGCGAAAATCAGGGTTTTGTTAGCCACCCCGGCAACAGCACGCGACTGCAGCGTGGAAGTCCCAATCTCTTCAAAGGAGAGCATGCGGAACACCTCGCCGAAGCCTTCCACTTCGCGGTCGAACAGCGGGATCAGCGCTTCGGGGGCCTGATCGCCCGCGGTAAAGCCGGTGCCGCCGGTGATCAGCACCACCTGCACCTCATCACTGGCGATCCAGTGAGAGACCTGCGCGCGAATGGCATAGCGGTTCTCTTTGACGATCGCTTTATCGACGATCTTATGTCCTGCGTCATGGGCCGCCTCGCGCAGCCAGTGGCCGGAGGTATCATCCTCTTCGCCACGGCGGTCGGAAACGGTAAGAATGGCAATGCGTGTCGGGATAAATTCCGCGCTGACCTGACTCATCTTCTGATTCCTTCTTAAGACTGGTTACCCGCCGATGTAGGACAGGTTCTGAGTAATGCCGGTATTGCCCTGATGCAGGAAGTGGGTCTGTTTTTTATGCGTCAGGGCCTCAGAGATCCGCGCTTCAAGCGCACTCTGCTGGGTATCATCTGCCAGCAGATCGCGTAGCTCAACGCCACCGTCGCCAAACAGACATAAGTGCAGTTTGCCCACGGAGGAGACGCGCAGACGGTTACAGCTGGCGCAGAAGTCTTTCTCATAGGGCATGATGAGCCCTATCTCACCTTCGTAATCCGGGTGGCAGAAGACCTGCGCCGGGCCGTCGCTGCGCTGGCGGATCTGGTGGATCCAGCCGCGTTTCAGCAGCTCGTCACGCAGCACCATGCCGGAGATGTGATGGCGGCGGAACAGCTCGCTGCCCTCACCGGTTTCCATCAGTTCAATAAAACGCAGTTGAATGGGACGGGATTTAATCCACGCCAGGAAGGTATCGAGCTGATGGTGGTTGACGTCACGCATCAGCACGGTGTTGACTTTGACCTTTTCGAAGCCGGCCGCAAATGCCGCGTCGATACCGTCCATGACCTGCCGGAATTTATCCTGGCCGGTAATAGCGTGGAACTGGCGGGCGTCCAGGCTGTCCACGCTGACGTTGATGGCGGTCAGGCCGGCATCTCGCCAGGTGGCCACGTCGCGGGCCATACGGTAACCGTTGGTGGTGACCGCAATCTGGCGGATGCGCTCGTTTTCACGCACCGCGGCAATGATGTCGGGGAAATCACGGCGCAGCGAGGGCTCTCCGCCGGTAAGGCGCACTTTTTCGGTGCCGAGTTCAGAGAAAGCGCGCGTGATGCGGCGCACTTCATCCACGGAGAGAAAGCCGTTATTGGTGACGCTGCCCGGTTTGTAGCCGTCGGGCAGGCAGTAGGTGCAACGGAAGTTGCACACATCGGTAATCGACAGACGTAAGTAATAAAACTTACGCGCGAAAGCATCAGTAAGTTGTGAAGCCATGTACACCTTTCCAGATACGGGAGGCACAGTCATTTCTTTCTGTACCCTGGTGGCAAAGTCGCCACGGCCAGAGCGCCATATCTTTCGACACAGGCACAAAGGCTAGAGTGTATGTTTTCAAATTTGAAAACGTGGTTATGGCGATAGTAGCGCGTAAATCCTCTCACCGCTATTCTCGCTTAACGCTATATAAATAACTACATAACGACATAATCGTGTATTTTCGCTACAGAATACTCAAAAACAGCCTCTTCGCATTGATATGTGTCATTTTGCGTCCGGTAGGGCATCGTCTTTTAGGGGTAGTTAAGGTAGTGTTACGCAGATCAAACGTGATAAGGAACAGGTATGCGCAATCGCACTTTTGCGGATCTTGACCGTGTGGTCGCACTCGGCGGAGGCCACGGTCTCGGGCGAGTGATGTCCTCACTGTCTTCACTCGGCTCCAGACTGACAGGGATAGTGACAACCACGGATAACGGTGGCTCTACGGGGCGCATCCGACGTGCGGAAGGGGGTATCGCCTGGGGCGATATGCGCAACTGCCTGAACCAGCTGATTACCGAACCGAGCGTCGCCTCGGCGATGTTTGAGTACCGTTTCGGCGGGAATGGAGAACTTTCCGGGCATAACCTCGGAAATTTAATGCTTAAGGCTCTCGATCACCTGAGCGTGCGCCCGCTGGAAGCCATCAATCTGATACGTAATCTGCTTAAAGTGGATGCGTTCCTGATCCCGATGTCTGAACAGCCGGTCGATTTGATGGCCATCGACGTGGATGGCCATGAAGTGTACGGCGAAGTGAATATCGACCAGCTAACCCTGCCGCCAAAAGAGCTGATGACCTACCCCGCCGTCCCCGCCACGCGCGAAGCGGTTGAGGCCATCGCCGAGGCGGATGTGATCCTGATCGGACCCGGCAGTTTTTACACCAGCCTGATGCCGATTCTGCTGGTGAAAGAGCTGGCGCAGGCCTTGCGCAGAACCCCTGCTCCGATGGTCTACATCGGTAACCTGGGCCGTGAACTGAGCCCAGCTGCGGCCAGCTTGTCGCTGGCGGACAAGCTGGAGCTGATGGAGCAGTACGTCGGGAAGAAAATTATCGACGGCGTGGTAGTGGGACCGAAAGTTGATGTGTCAGGGATTGGCGATCGCCTGGTGATACAGGAACCGCTGGAGGCCAGCGATATCAAATATCGTCATGACAGGCACTTGCTGCGCGAAGCGCTGGAGAAGGCGATTCAGGCACTGGGTTAGACGCATTTTGTGCGGCCTGATGCCCTCATCCCGGCCCTCTCCCACAGGGAGAGGGAGAAAACACGCCGCTTTCACTAAGATGCGGCGATGAAAAGATCCCGCAACTGATGAAGCTGGTCGCGGATCTGCGCCGCCTCTTCGAACTCCAGGTTCTGTGCGTGTTGCATCATCTGCGCTTCCAGCTCGTGGATTTTCTGCTGCAGCGCTTTCGGCGTCAGCGCGACGGTATCTTCTTCCACTACTGAACGCGCCTTGCCGCGGCCTTTCGCTTTGGTTTTGGCAATGTTCTGACCCAGCGCCAGAATATCCACCACCTTCTTGTTCAGCCCCTGCGGCGTAATGCCGTGCTCTTCGTTATAGCGCTGCTGTTTCTCGCGACGGCGCTCCGTTTCACCGATCGCTTTCGCCATCGACGGGGTGATTTTATCCCCGTACAGAATCGCTTTGCCGTTGACGTTACGCGCGGCGCGGCCTATGGTCTGGATCAGAGAGCGTTCAGAACGCAGGAAGCCTTCTTTATCGGCATCCAGAATCGCCACCAGCGAGACTTCCGGCATATCCAGACCTTCCCGCAACAGGTTGATCCCTACCAGCACGTCAAACTCGCCCAGGCGCAGGTCGCGAATAATCTCCATGCGCTCCACGGTATCGATATCCGAGTGCAGATAACGCACCTTCTCGCCGTGCTCTTCGAGATACTCGGTCAGATCTTCCGCCATACGTTTGGTGAGCGTGGTCACCAGCACACGCTCGTTGATGGCGGAACGGGCACGGATC
Organism: Enterobacter sp. BIDMC92; assembly: GCF_001030225.1. NCBI lineage: Bacteria > Pseudomonadati > Pseudomonadota > Gammaproteobacteria > Enterobacterales > Enterobacteriaceae > Enterobacter > Enterobacter sp. BIDMC92. Next base: position 1,440,228 of record NZ_KQ087598.1, on the reverse strand, counting down.
TCGGAGAGCAGATCGTCCACCTGCGTCGCCACGGGACGCACCTCGATAACCGGGTCCAGCAGCCCCGTCGGACGCACCACCTGGTCCACCACCTCATCGCCGGATTTCTCCAGCTCATAGTTGCCTGGGGTAGCCGAGACGTAGATGGTCTGCGGGGCCAGCGCCTCAAACTCTTCAAACTTCATTGGGCGGTTATCCAGCGCGGACGGCAGACGGAATCCGTACTCCACCAGCGTCTCTTTGCGCGCCCGGTCACCGCGATACATCCCGCCAATCTGCGGGATGGTGACGTGGGATTCGTCGATCACCAGCAGACCGTCGGCCGGAAGATAGTCGAACAGTGTCGGCGGTGGCTCACCCGGCCCGCGTCCGGAGAGGAAACGGGAATAGTTTTCGATCCCGGAGCAGTAGCCCAGCTCGTTCATCATCTCCAGATCAAACTGGGTACGCTGGGTCAGGCGTTGCTCTTCCAGCAGCTTATTGTTCGCCAGAAGCACTTTACGCCGTTCTGCCAGCTCGACTTTAATCTCTTCCATCGCCTGCACGATACGCTCGCGGGGCGTCACATAGTGCGTTTTCGGGTAGATGGTATAGCGCTGAATGACTGACTCGATGTGGCCGGTCAGCGGGTCGAACAGCGAGAGGCGCTCGACCTCTTCGTCAAACAACTCTACGCGCAGCGCAATATCGTCAGATTCTGCCGGGAAGATATCAATCACTTCACCGCGAACGCGGAACGTTCCGCGCTGGAACGCCTGGTCATTACGGGTGTACTGCAGCTCCGCCAGACGGCGCAAAATCGCGCGCTGATCGATGATCATCCCCTGGGTCAGGTGCAGCATCATTTTCAGGTAGAGGTCCGGATCGCCCAGACCGTAGATAGCCGATACCGACGCCACAACCACCACATCGCGACGCTCCAGCAGCGCCTTCGTCGCCGACAGACGCATCTGCTCAATGTGTTCGTTTACCGAGGCATCTTTCTCAATGAACGTGTCAGAGCTCGGGACGTAGGCCTCAGGCTGGTAGTAATCGTAGTAGGAGACGAAATACTCCACGGCATTATCCGGGAAGAACTCTTTCATTTCGCCGTAAAGCTGTGCGGCGAGGGTTTTATTGGGTGCCAGCACCATCGTGGGGCGCTGCAGATCGGCAATCACGTTGGCGATAGTGAACGTTTTGCCGGAGCCGGTTACCCCCAGCAGCGTCTGGTGTGCCAGCCCGTCTTCCAGCCCCTCTTCCAGACGGCGGATCGCCTCAGGCTGATCGCCAGATGGACGGAAAGCAGAATTCAATTTGAACGGTTTACTCATGGGCGACAACCTGATGACGTTATAAGCGGCAGGTGAGTAATTTTACTCGTTGTTGCCAGGATTGCCAGTAAAAAACACTGGATGAAAAACCAGTGGCATGTCAGGATATTTAGCATAGCGCCTGAATGATTAGCGCGATAGCGGCCAAAATTTGGACTGTGACAATATAAAACACCAGTCAGGTGAGGTTATCCCCAGAACTTTTTCTTTTTTAACATTTGTCAAGCCAGGTAATGATAGTTTTATGGCAACGGGTGACACTTTCGTGACGGGAATTGCTTTTATCTAAGCAATTAAATTATAAACGATATTTTCTAAAGCCGCGTTTCGCGTCAATTTGGGCGAAAGCCGCGTCTTCTCTCGCTTATCGCGTGTTTTCTAACTCTAATGCACATGGTTATCCACAGGAATAGTGGATAACTGCTTCCAGCCCATACAGACTGGCGCTCGGCAAATTCCCGGATTTTCCCACGAGACGGCAGGAAAAAATTTTTATAGCTATTTTTTGATGATTAACAGTTGTCTCTTTCATAACCAATCGATGAGATATAGCTCACAATTTCATCATTCTTGTTCCTGCACCACAACTCACCACCGCCGGCACCGTTGATGTGCACTCCCTCGCTTTTTTAACCTCCCTCCTGTGACATAGTCCTAAAAAAGGCGCTTTTTTAAACACTTTCCGCTTTCTGGCAGGGGTTTTGCACAATCAACATCGAGCCTCACCTACACACATTTTTAAGGAGAGAAAGATGTTGAGTCTGCGTGCAGTGAACCAGTTTTACGGAAGCCAACATACGCTATGGAACGTGGATTTAGATTTTCCGCAAGGGGTGTGCACGGGCGTCGTAGGTCTGCCTGGAATGGGGAAAACCACCCTGATGAATTGCATCGCCGGGAAAGTGCCCGTGGAAAGCGGCACCATCATCTGGCATGAAGCGGGCGCGCCGCCGCGTGATTTGCTGAGCCCGGCGCCAGAACAGCGTTCAGGGCCGGGAATTGGCTATGTCCCGCAGGACAGGCGCATCTTCTCCCAGTTAACGATTGAGGAGAATCTGCATATCGCTATGCGGGCGATGGGGAAGCCCGATCCGCAAGCGAAAAGCGAGGTGTACGATCTGTTACCCGAACTCTACCCGTTACGTCAGACCCGGGCCAACGCCCTTTCGCCAGACGACCAGTACCAGCTGGCTCTGGCCAATGCGCTGGTAAACCGTCCGCGGATGCTGATTCTCGATGAGCCGATGCATGGCGCCGGTCACGGTTTTGCGCATAAGCTGGCACAGCTGCTGGTACGCCTGAACCGCGAACTGGGCATGACGGTGCTGCTGGCTGAGCAACGGCTGTCATTTATTCGCCGGGTCGCGGAACGTTTTTGTATGCTATATCGCGGGCGTAACGTGGCCCAGGGCCACGTTAACGAACTGGACGATGAGCTTATCGCGCACTGGATGTCGCTGGAAGCAAGGCGCTGAGGTCAAGATAGCGTCCGGTTTCGGCCCGTTCGGCCTCGTCCGCAAGCCACGGGATCTCTCCGAGGAAAGGGGCAGGCAAAACGCGCTTAAGCGTCGCCAGATACTCCTGATGCCGCTTGCCCGGGGCAACCACGTCGTTGGCGATCCAGCCCGCCAGACGCAGCCCCGCCTGCGAAACGGCCTGCGCGGTCAACATCGCATGGTTAATACAGCCGAGCTTGACCCCCACCACCAGGATGACCGGGAGCTGCTCGCGCTGCACCCAGTCAGCAAACGTCTGGTCCTGCGAGAGTGGCGTAAACCAGCCGCCGGCCCCCTCCACCAGCACCCAGTCCGCCTGGCGTTCCAGCGACCGTAATCCGGCTGAAAGCACGTCAAAATCAATCGGGCGGCCTTCATCGGCGCTGATGATGTGCGGCGACGTCGGCTCGGCAAAGGTATACGGATTCACCGCGGAATAGGTGAGCTCAAGGGTGCTGTTCCGCTGGAGCGCCAGCGCGTCGGTATTGCGCAGACCTTCTGCGGTCATCTCGCTGCCGGAAGCGACCGGCTTATACCCGGCAGTGTTTTTTCCCAGCCGTCGCGCCGCCTGCAGCAGCGCAGCGCTGGCCACCGTTTTCCCCACTTCCGTATCCGTTCCGGTGACAAAGTAGCGTTCAGTCACGTTCGATAATCCCATGAAAAAGTTGATAAGAGAGCGGGAAATGTCCCCGCTCCTGCGGCCAGGCCAGCTCCAGGCGCTGCAACTGACCCCGGGTGAGCAGTTTTTTCTCGCGTCCGGTGTGCAGATGCGTGGCGCCAATCCCCTTCAGCGAGCGCATGGCACTGAGCGCGTCGCTGAAATGGAGGGTGATGGTCTGCACCTGACCCTGATAGCGCCAGCCGGCCAGCGCCTGCGTGACCTGTTCGTGCGGTAAAAACCGGTTAGCGTGCGGCTGTTCATCTACCGCCTGCCAGGCCTGGTTGAGCTCCGGTAACGAGCTTTCCAGCAGCGTGGTAAACGCGACTCTCCCACCCGGACGCGCCACGCGGTAAAGCTCGCTTAAGGCCTGCGGCAGGCTGCTGCACCATTGCACGGCCAGATGGCTCCAGACCAGGTCGAATTGCGCGTCTGCCAGCGGGATCGCTTCGATATCCGCCACCAGATAGTGATGCGCGGCCTGCTGCTGCCTTGCTTCTGCAAGCATGTCAGGAGAGAGGTCGATGGCCGTCACCTGGCTTCCTGTTTCGCGCCAGTAGCGGCTATTTCCGCCGGGACCGCACCCGGCGTCCAGCACCTGGCTAAAGCACGTTTCGCCGAGCAACGCCAGCAGCCCCTCTGCGCTCTGACGCTGAAGTTCATCATGCTGTGAGTAGCTGCGCGCGGCCCGGCCAAAGGCCGCCGCAATGGCCTGTTTATTGACTGGCGACATGCAACGCCTCCAGAAGGGCATCAATATCGTCGGCTTCGTGTGCTGCGGTCAGCGTGAGGCGCAGTCGGGCGGTACCCGGCGGCACGGTGGGCGGACGGATGGCCGTGACCCACATCCCCCGCTCGCGCAGCGTATGCGCCAGCGTGAGTGCCAGGCTGTTTTCACCGACGATTACCGGCTGGATTGCGCTCTGCGAATCGGTACTCCGGAAGGGAAGCCGATCCAGACCCTGTCGAAAACGCCGGATGTGTTCCGCCAGACGAGCCCGGCGTTCACGGCCTTCGGCGCTGCGAATCACCCGCACAGACGCAGACAGCGCCACCGCCTGCGCGGGGGGCATACTGGTGCTGTAGATCAGATGCCGCGCAAACTGCAGCAGATAGTCGGCGACGGATTCGCTGCACAGCACAGCCGCCCCGCTCACGCCAAAACCTTTGCCGAAGGTGACAATCAGCAGTTCCGGCTTCACCTGCTGCTGATGCGCGCTACCGTGACCCTCGTCGCCCATCACGCCAATGCCGTGGGCATCATCCACCAGCAGCCAGGCGTTTTGCCGTTTTGCCGCGTCATGCAGCGCGGCAAGCGGCGCGCTGTCGCCATCCATGCTGAACACCCCTTCCGTGACCACCAGCTGTTGCCCGTCACAGGGTTTATCCAGCAGCGCAGCGAGTTGTCCCGCGTCGTTATGCGCAAAGCGGCGCAGTTGCGCCGGGCTTAAATTCGCCGCCTCCAGCAGGGAGGCATGGCTTAAGCGGTCGGCGACAATGCGGTCATTTTTCCCCATCAGCGCGGTAATAACCGCCTGATTGGCCGCGAAACCCGAGATAAACAGCAGCGCGCGCGGGTAGCCCAGCCAGTCGGCAAGCGTCTCCTCCAGCGCCTGGTGCGCGGTGGTGTATCCGCTGACGTGTCCGGACCCGCCGCTGCCCACGCCATACTGCGCCGCGCCCTGTTGCCAGGCGCGGATGATGGCCGGATGCTGGCTCAGCCCGAGATAATCGTTGCTGGAGAAGTTACAAAACTGCCGGTTCTCACGGGTCAGAAAACGGCCTGCACCGTTTTCGACAACCCTGCGTACGCGAAACGCATCTGCCGCCCGCCGCTCGTCGAGCGCGGAATGGATACGTGTCTCCCAGGTCATACCGCTGCCGCGTTGTAGAACTGGTCGGTGTCGGCGTTAATAATCTGCTGCTCCAGCTGCTGCTGTTGCTCGTTATCCCCCGCCAGCACCTCGGTCTGGTGCGGGTTCAGCCCCAGCTTGCGGAACAGCTGAACGTCTTTGTCCTCTTCCGGGTTCGGCGTAGTCAGCAGCTTGCAGCCGTAGAAGATGGAGTTGGCCCCGGCCATAAAGCACATTGCCTGGGTCTGCTCGTTCATCTGCTCACGACCAGCAGAGAGACGCACATAAGAGGTCGGCATCATGATGCGCGCTACCGCGATGGTGCGGATAAAATCAAACGCATCCACATCCTCGTTATCCGCCAGCGGTGTGCCTTTCACCTTCACCAGCATGTTGATCGGCACGCTTTCCGGTGGCGTCGGCAGGTTCGCCAGCTGCAGCAGCAGACCGGCGCGATCTTTCACCGTCTCACCCAGGCCCACGATACCGCCCGAGCACACTTTGATCCCCGCTTCGCGCACTTTATCAAGCGTGTCCAGACGCTCCTGATAGGTACGGGTGGTGATGATATTGCCGTAAAACTCCGGCGAGGTGTCGAGGTTATGGTTGTAGTAGTCCAGCCCTGCCGCCGAGAGGCGCTGCGCCTGCTCTTCGTTCAGCGTGCCCAGCGTCATACAGGCTTCGAGGCCCATCTCTTTCACGCCCTTCACCATCTGCTCCAGATACGGCATGTCGCGATCGTGCGGGTTCTTCCACGCCGCACCCATGCAGAAGCGGGTCGACCCGGCGTTTTTCGCCTTACGGGCGGAGTCGAGCACCTGCTCGACCTCCATCAGTCGTTCGGATTCAAGGCCCGTTTTATAGCGCGCGCTTTGCGGGCAATATTTGCAGTCTTCCGGGCAAGCGCCGGTCTTGATGGACAGCAGCGTGCTGACCTGAACATGGCGCGGATCGAAATGCTGACGATGCACCTGTTGGGCTTCGAACATCAGCTCAAGGAAAGGTTTGTTGAATAATTCAGTGACTTGCGACATCGTCCAGCGTGCGTGGTGAGCCATGGGGCTTCTCCAAAGGGTTTTGTTAATTTTCGGTTCGGTTTATACTCGTAAACCTAAAACTTTTCAAAATGGTTTACAAGTCGATTATGACCCAGGACGATCTCACCTTCGACACGCAGCATATCTGGCACCCTTACACCTCGATGACCCGCCCGCTACCCGTCTATCCGGTCGCCTCCGCCCACGGCTGCGAGCTGCATCTCGCCAGCGGCGAGCCGCTGATTGACGGGATGTCCTCCTGGTGGGCGGCCATTCATGGGTATAACCACCCGCGCCTGAATGCGGCGATGAAAGCGCAGATTGACCAGATGTCGCACGTGATGTTTGGCGGGATCACCCATCAGCCTGCGGTGGATTTATGTCGTCGGCTGGTGGCGATGACGCCTGACGCGCTGGAGTGCGTATTCCTTGCTGATTCCGGCTCCGTGGCGGTGGAAGTGGCGATGAAAATGGCGCTGCAGTACTGGCATGCCAGAGGGGAGTCCCGTCAGCGGTTCCTCACCTTCCGCAACGGCTATCACGGGGATACCTTCGGGGCGATGTCGGTCTGCGATCCGGATAACTCCATGCACAGCCTGTGGAAAGGGTATCTGCCGGAAAACCTGTTTGCCCCGGCCCCGCAGAGTCGTTTTGACGGCGAGTGGAACGAGATGGACATGGTCGGCTTTGCGCGGCTGATGGCCGCCCACCGCCAGGAGATTGCCGCCGTTATTCTGGAGCCCGTTGTCCAGGGTGCAGGTGGAATGCGGATGTACCACCCGGAATGGCTGAAGCGTATTCGCAGGATGTGCGACCGCGAGGGCATTTTGCTGATTGCCGATGAGATCGCCACCGGTTTTGGCCGCACGGGCAAGCTGTTTGCCTGCGAACATGCGGGTATCACCCCGGATATTCTGTGTCTGGGTAAAGCGCTCACCGGCGGCACGATGACGCTCTCCGCCACGCTCACGACCCGCCAGGTCGCCGACACCATCAGCGACGGCGACGCGGGCTGCTTTATGCATGGCCCGACGTTTATGGGCAACCCGCTGGCCTGCGCGGTAGCGAGTGAAAGCCTGGCGATTCTGGAGAGCGGTGAGTGGCAAACGCAGGTGGCGGCGATCGAAGCGCAGCTGAAAGAAGAGCTGAGCGCCGCCTCGGGAGCGAATTTCGTAGCGGACGTGCGCGTGCTGGGGGCCATCGGGGTGATTGAGACTACCCATCCGGTGAACATGGCAGCGCTGCAGCGCTTCTTCGTGGATCAGGGCGTTTGGGTACGCCCCTTCGGCAAGCTTATCTACCTGATGCCGCCGTATATCATTACGCAGGAGCAGTTGCGTAAATTAACCGCCGCGGTCGTTACAGCCGTTAACAATCCCGCGCATTTCACGATTTAACCCCATGCGTTACACTTTCTGAACGAGTGAATCACGAGGGTAAACCGTATGAAAATCATCAGTAAAGATCTGCGCGACGGTGAAAAGCTGCCGGAGCGTCACGTATTCAACGGCATGGGGTATCAGGGAGACAATATCTCCCCGCACCTGGCGTGGGATGATGTTCCGGCGGGCACCAAAAGTTTTGTCGTCACCTGTTACGATCCGGATGCCCCCACCGGCTCGGGCTGGTGGCACTGGATTGTGGCGAACCTGCCTGCCGATACGCGGGTCCTGCCGCAGGGTTCCGGCTCTGACCTGGTTGCGCTGCCTGAAGGCGCCATTCAGACCCGCACCGATTTTGGCAAAGCAGGTTACGGCGGCGCGGCGCCACCAAAAGGGGAAACCCACCGCTATATCTTTACGGTACACGCGCTGGATGTGGAGAAGATTGACGTGGATGAAGGGGCGAGCGGCGCAATGGTAGGGTTTAACGTGCATTTCCATACGCTGGGGAGCGCGTCGATTACGGCGATGTATTCGTAAAAAAAGCCGGGTGGCGGCTACGCCTTACCCGGCCTGGATTTCGTACCCGTAGGCCCGGTAAGCGCAGTGCCACCGGGCAAAAAAATCACAGCACTGGCGGCAACAACCCTACCAGACGCCCTTCCTCCAGAAGCTGCATCGCCTTATCAATATCCGGCGCAAAGAAGCGGTCATCATCGTAATGGGATACGTGCTCACGCAACGTCTGGCGCGCCTGCTCCAGCAGCGGGCTGGTTTTCAGGCCTTCACGCAGGTCGATACCCTGACATGCCGCCAGCCACTCCACCGCCAGCACGCCACGGGTATTGGACGCCATCTCCCACAGACGACGTCCGGCTGCAGGGGCCATGGAGACATGGTCTTCCTGGTTTGCGGAGGTAGGCAGACTGTCCACGCTGTGCGGGTGAGACAGGGCTTTGTTCTCGCTTGCCAGCGCCGCGGCGGTCACCTGGGCAATCATAAAGCCCGAGTTGACGCCGCCGTTACGCACCAGGAACGGTGGCAGCTGGGACATGTGTTTATCCATCATCAGCGCAATGCGGCGCTCGGACAGCGCGCCGACTTCGGCAATCGCCAGCGCGATATTATCCGCCGCCATCGCTACCGGCTCAGCGTGGAAGTTACCGCCGGAGACCACCTCGTTTTCCTGGGCGAATACCAGCGGGTTATCGGACACCGCGTTGGCTTCCACCAGCAGCACCTCTGCGGCCTGACGCAGCTGCGTCAGGCAGGCCCCCATCACCTGCGGCTGACAGCGCAGTGAATACGGATCCTGCACTTTTTCACAGTTGTGGTGCGAATCCGCAATCTCACTGGTGTCGGTAAGCACGTGACGATACATGCTGGCCGCGTCAATCTGCCCGCGCTGGCCGCGTACGTCATGGATGCGCGCGTCGAACGGACGACGCGAGCCCAGCACGGCTTCGGTGGTCAGTGCGCCGCACACGACGGCTGAGGCAAAGAGATCTTCCGCTTCAAACAGGCCACGCAGCGCGAATGCCGTCGATGCCTGCGTGCCGTTCAGCAGGGCCAGCCCCTCTTTGGCCGCCAGCGTGATCGGGGTGAGTCCCGCTTTTTTCAGCGCCTCTTTCGCGGGAAGCCACTCGCCCTGCCAGCGCGCCTGGCCTTCACCCAGCAGCAGCAGCGACATGTGCGCCAGCGGCGCGAGGTCACCGGATGCACCAACGGAACCTTTCGCCGGGATCCACGGGTAGACTTCGGCATTGACCAGCGCCATTAGCGCCTGAATTACGCTCAGGCGAATGCCGGAGAAGCCGCGCGCCAGGCTGTTGATTTTGAGCACCATCATCAGACGGACAATCTCATCATCCAGCGGCTGGCCGACGCCCGCCGCGTGAGACAGCACCAGCGAGCGCTGTAAGTTTTCCAGATCGTGTGTCGCGATGCGGGTCTGCGCCAGCAGCCCAAAGCCGGTGTTAATCCCGTAGGCGGTGCGCCCTTCGGCCACAATGGCTTCGACGCAGGCGACACTGTCGTTGATGGCGGCGTGGGCGCTTTCATCCAGCGAAAGGGTGACCGGTTGACGCCAGACGCTACTCAGCTGCTTGAGGGTCAGTGAGCCGGGTGTGAGTGTTAACGCGTTCATTAATGCTTTCCTTGTGTGGCAGGGATCATCGGCAGGTTGAGTCCCTGCTCTTTGGCACAGTCAATCGCAATGTCGTAACCCGCATCGGCATGACGCATCACGCCGGTTGCCGGGTCGTTGTGCAGCACGCGAGCGATACGCGCGGCGGCTTCATCGGTTCCGTCACAGACGATGACCATCCCGGAATGCTGGGAGAAGCCCATCCCCACGCCACCTCCGTGGTGCAGCGAAACCCAGGTCGCGCCGCTGGCGGTGTTCAACAGGGCGTTCAGCAGTGGCCAGTCGGACACCGCGTCAGAGCCGTCGCGCATGGCTTCGGTTTCACGGTTCGGGCTGGCGACAGAGCCGGAGTCCAGATGGTCGCGGCCGATAACAATCGGCGCGGAGACTTCGCCGCTGCGTACCATTTCGTTAAAGGCCAGCCCGAGCTTTTGCCGCCACGCCAGCCCTACCCAGCAGATACGCGCCGGTAAGCCCTGGAAGTTAATGCGCTCGCGGGCCATATCCAGCCAGTGGTGCAGGTGTTCGTCATCGGCGACGATCTCCTTCACTTTGGCATCGGTCTTGTAGATATCTTCCGGATCGCCGGACAGGGCAACCCAGCGGAACGGACCGATACCGCGGCAGAACAGCGGGCGGATATACGCAGGGACAAAGCCCGGGAAGTCAAATGCGTTATTCACGCCCATCTCTTTCGCCATCTGGCGGATGTTGTTGCCGTAATCGAAGGTTGGAATGCCCATCTGGCTGAAGGCCAGCATGGCGGAGACGTGTTCTGCCATGGAACGTTTCGCGGCCAGTACCGTGCCTTCCGGGTCAGTTTCCGCTTTCTGCTGATAAGCTTCCCACGTCCAGCCTTTTGGCAGGTAACCGTGCAAAGGATCGTGGGCGCTGGTCTGGTCGGTCACGAGATCCGGGCGCACGCCGCGGGCGACGAGTTCAGGAAGGATCTCCGCCGCGTTGCCGCACAGGGCAATCGACACCGCTTGACCTTCGGCGGTGTATTTTTTGATACGCGCCAGCGCATCGTCCAGACTAGTCGCCTGCTCGTCGACGTAACGGGTACGCAGACGGAAATCAATGCGGCTCTGCTGGCACTCAATGTTCAGCGAGCAGGCACCCGCAAGCGTGGCGGCCAGCGGCTGCGCGCCGCCCATGCCGCCGAGACCCGCGGTCAGTACCCAGCGGCCTTTCAGCGAGCCGTTGTAGTGCTGACGACCGGCTTCCACGAAGGTCTCGTAGGTGCCCTGTACAATCCCCTGGCTGCCGATGTAGATCCAGCTCCCCGCGGTCATCTGGCCATACATCGCCAGCCCTTTGGCGTCGAGTTCGTTGAAATGTTCCCAGGTGGCCCAGTGCGGCACGAGGTTGGAGTTGGCGATCAGCACGCGCGGCGCGTTTTTGTGGGTTTTGAACACCCCCACCGGCTTGCCGGATTGCACCAGCAGGGTTTCGTCATGTTCGAGTTCAGTCAGGGACTTTACAATTGCGTCATAGCATTCCCAGTTGCGCGCGGCGCGGCCAATGCCGCCGTAGACCACCAGCTCGTGGGGGTTTTCCGCCACCTCAGGATCAAGGTTATTCATCAACATGCGCAGCGGGGCTTCGGTGAGCCAGCTTTTGGCGGTAAGGGTGGTGCCGCGCGCGGCGCGGACATCCTGCTGGCGGTATTTACCTGACGACATTGTGTGCTCCTCATACGGGACAGATGATGCATTTAGATATACTTGTATAGACAAGCACACACAAGGTCGGATTTAACAAAAAAGATACAATTTTGTTATATTGCGTTAGCTATCACGCTTTTAAAACTTATGACATAAAGTGACCCTGCAGCCGGTAGCGATTCCCCGGGAATAGCAGCCGGGCATGCGACACAATATGTGACGATGACCAGGTTCGACGGCGGATCAGCAGGCACGGATCGTGTTCTTTAATACGCAGACGTTCGCACTCCTGCGGCGTGGCGCGCACGGCTTCCACAATGTGCTCCCCTTCCGTCAGCGGGGCGACCAGCGAAAGATAGGCGTGGGGCGTGGTTTGGGTGTAATCCTGGTCCAGATACTCCGGGATCCGTTCGGCGTTGACGCAGCGATCTTCAATTTGCACCGGAATGTCGTTTTCAAAATGCACCATCACGGAGTGGAAGATGCGGCTTCCCTCCCTGACGTTAAGCTCTGCGGCCTGTTCGGCGCTGGCCTGCGTCTCTTCCAGCACCAGCACTTCACAGCGGTGCTGATGATTACGCGCGGCAATCTCGTCCGCAATACTGCGAATTTCAAACAGGGCAGATTGTCCTTTCGGTTCCGCCACAAACGTCCCGACCCCCTGCAGACGCACCAGAAGCCCTTCGTCGGTCAGCTCGCGCAGCGCCCGGTTGATGGTCATCCGGCTAAAACCAAACTGCGCCACCAGATCGGCCTCCGACGGAATGCGATCGTGCGGCCGCCAGACGCCGGTGGCGATTTTCTCGCTAATCGCCTGCTTCACCTTTTCGTAGAAAGGCGCGGGAGGGCTCGACTGCGGCAGCGGTGAGCGTGAAAACATCATGACTCCTTAAATGCTGTTATGCCCACCAGTGAGCAATTTGCCAGGCCAGACGGGCGGCAAGCTTTGCGCCCTGTCCGTCCCGATCGTAGTGCGGGTTAAACTCTACCAGATCGGCGGCCTGAAGCTTACCGCTACGGCAGATATGTTCGATAACAGGCAGGAGATCCAGAGCCGGTATGCCTAACGCAGCCGGTGCGGAAACGGCCGGCATTTCGCCTGCGGGCAGGACATCCAGATCGATTGTCAGGTAGATATGATCGGCCTGCGCCAGCACCTTTTCCAGGGCAGATAACGCATCGCGTCTGAAATGCAGATCTTCCACCAGCGTGACGTTCAGACGTTCAGCCTCATCCCACAGCGCCTGCGTGTTCGCCGCCCGGCTTACGCCTAAACAGGCGTAGCGAAATTCCCGCCCGCGTTCATCGCAATAGCGCGCCAGCTGGCGAAACGGCGTGCCGGACGTCGCACGATCGGCCTTGCGCAGGTCAAGGTGGGCGTCAAGGTTAATCACCGCCACGCGCTCGTCTGGGAAAGCATCCAGAATGCCCCGGCCATGCGCCCAGGCGGTCTCGTGCCCGCCGCCAAAGACCAGCGTGCGCATTCCGGACTGCTGGCAGGCGGTGACGGCATCGCTTAACGCCTGCTGCGCCGCTTCCAGCTCGTCTCCTTCCACACAGACCGAGCCCATATCCGCCAGCCGCTCGTGTCCCTGATGGCTCGCCATATTCGCCAGCGCCTTACGCAAGATATCCGGTGCCTGTCCGGCGCCGGGCCGGCCCTGATTGCGTTTCACCCCCTCATCACATTCAAAGCCTATCAGCGCAATGCCCTCTGGCAATGGGGTAAACGTTGCCTGCTGTTGTATGGTCTGAAAAATACGCGTTGCATTGCTGGCCTCGGCGCTGTCGTCACGCCCCTGCCAGACCGATTCTGCAACGGGCCGCCATAACCTCATACTGCCTCCCCACGGAAAATACGTTGATACAGCGGATTGCGTCCCGGCTCGTAGACCATCTCTACCGGATGATGAGCATCCCAGACGATAAAATCAGCGACAAAACCTGCCCGTAGCTGTCCGTGGGTTTTACCGCGGCCCAGCGCCTGCGCGGCGTGGCGCGTCACGCCAGCCCAGGCCTCTTCAGGCGTCAGGCCAAACTGTACGCAGGCCATGTTCATCGCCAGGTGCAGGCTGGCAAACGGGCTCGTCCCCGGGTTATAGTCGGTGGCGACAGCCATCGGCACACCCTGTTTTCTGAGCTGTTCCACCGGCGGACGCTGGCGCTCCTGAAGAAAATAGAATGCGCCGGGCAGCAGAACCGCCACCGTACCGCTTTGCGCCATCGCCTGAACGCCTGCATCATCCAGGTATTCGATATGATCGGCCGACAGCCCGTTAAATCGGCTAACCAGCGCCGCACCGCCCAGGTTTGAAAGCTGTTCCACATGCCCTTTTACCGGGATACCGAGCGCAGTCGCCGCCTGGAAGAGTCGCTCGGTTTGCGACGGCGTAAAGCCGACGTTTTCACAAAACACGTCCACCGCTTCAAACAGCTCTTTTTGCCACAGCGCGGGCATGATCTGCTCGCAGACCAGCGCAAGATACGCATCCGGATCGTGTTTGTATTCCGTCGGAACCGCATGCGCGGCCAGCAGCGTTGGGCTGATATCAATCGGGTTATTCAGGCTCAGCTGGCGTGCCACCTGCAGCATCTTCTCTTCGGCCTCGGCGTTTAGGCCATATCCGGACTTGATTTCGATGGTGGTGACACCTTCGTTCATCAGACGCTGAAGCCGCTGCTGCGCCAGCTTAAGCAGCGTTTCGGGTGAGCTGTTGCGCGTCGCCGTCACGGTAGCGTTAATTCCGCCGCCCTGCGCGCTGATGGTTTGATAAGAGACACCGTTCAGACGTTGCTCCCACTCCGCCGCGCGATCGCCGCCAAACACCATGTGGGTATGGCAGTCAATCAGGCCTGGCGTCACCAGACGCCCCTGAAGATCGACGCAGTGACCGTGTCCATAAGGAATGTCAGATTCAGGAATCACGGCAAGGATGGTGTGGCCGCGCACGACCAGGGCGTGTTGCTCTTTCAGTCCATATGGCGCGGCAATATCCGGCGCCATTGTCGCCAGTCGCGCATTTCGCCATATTACATCGTCAGGAAGGATCTGCTGCATGGGCATTCCACTTGTCATGGGTTGTATAGACATTTATTTTCATCTGCCGTCTGCTGTCAACCGTAATAAGGGAAAATGTTATTTATTTGTGACGACTTTCCCGCCCCCTGCGGGCGAAAAATGCAACTTTTACCCTTTTTATCTTCCCGTTTCGCTCAACTTAGTATAAAAAAGCAGGCTATTTCGTCTATCCCGTAAAGACTTGCATACCCAGGAGCTTCACCTTGAACATTTCCAGGATTTCCCGTCTGGCGTTAGCACTCGCCTTTGGCGTGACCTTATCCGCATGCAGTTCAACACCACCGGACCAGCGACCGTCTGAGCAGGTCGCCCCCGGCACCGCATCCCGCCCGATTTTGTCCGCGGATGAAGCGAAGAACTTCGATCGTGCGCACTACTTCTCGGCGATGGATCCTAACGCTGCGCCGTGGACCCCGTCTTCTATTAACCTGCCGAAACAGCCAGATTTCGTGGTTGGCCCGGCAGGTGCGCAGGGCGTAACGCATACCTCTATTCAGGCTGCGGTGGATGCTGCCATCACTAAACACAGCGCGTCTCGCCAGTACATTGCTATCCTGCCAGGTGAATACGAAGGCACCGTCTATGTTCCGGCGGCGCCAGGCAGCATTACCCTGTACGGTCTGGGCGAAAAAGCGATCGATGTTAAAATTGGCCTGGCGATTGATTCCGAAATCGACAGCAACGCCTGGCGTCATCTGGTCAACCCGGCTGGCAAATATATGCCGGGCAAACCGGCGTGGTATATGTTTGATAACTGCCAGAGCAAGCGTTCCGCCACCGTTGGCGTGATGTGCTCAGCGGTATTCTGGTCTCAGAATAACGGTCTGCAACTGCAAAACCTGACCATTCAGAATACCCTGGGTGACAGTGTTGATGCCGGTACCCACCAGGCCGTTGCGCTGCGTAGCGATGGCGATAAAGTCCAGATCAACAACGTCAACATTCTTGGCCGTCAGAACACCTTCTTCGTGACCAACAGCGGCGTGCAGAACACCCTGCAGAATAACCGTCTGACCCGTACGCTGGTGACCAACAGCTACGTTGAAGGTGACGTGGATCTGGTCTCCGGTCGTGGTACAGTGGTGTTTGATAACACGGACTTCCGCGTGGTGAACTCGCGTACCCAGCAGGAAGGCTATGTGTTTGCGCCAGCCACCCAGTCTAACCTGTTCTACGGTTTCCTTGCTGTGAACAGCCGCTTTAACGCTGCCGGTGACGGCGTGGCGCAACTGGGTCGCTCCCTGGATGTGGACTCTGCGACCAACGGCCAGGTGGTGATCCGCGACAGCGTGATCAACGAAGGCTTCAATATGGCGAAGCCATGGGCCGATGCCGCGATTTCCAAACGTCCGTTCTCCGGCAATACCGGTACGGTGGATGATAAAGGGAACGTGCAGCGTAACCTGAACGACGCTAACTTCAACCGCATGTGGGAATACAACAACCGCGGTCTGGGTAGCAACGTGGTGGCTGAGCCGAAGCAGTAATAAGATGAGAGTAAAAGGGGGAGTTCAATCCCCCTTTTTACTGCGACTGAATGCGTCAGGCTCCAAACTTAAGATACGCATCCAATAGTCGCATAATCGCAACCATGAGTTGCAGGAACAGAATTGTCTATTCCACACCGCTCATACGCCACTCCTTTGGTATAGAGCACTTCTCCTCTGGTTTACCTTTCCGCTGCCTGTCACCAGGGGTGTGTTGGTTACGTTTTGATGTGCTCACCCGGCTACCACCGGGCATAAAAAAAACCTCGCATTCGCGAGGTTTTTTGTTTTAAGCCGCTTAATGAGCGTTTACCACCACCCACATCGGCCCCTGGCCGACGGCATAGCGCCCTTTCTCTTCCAGCAGACCCTGCTCGCCTTTAATTTCGTACAGCGCGATGTGGTGGGATTTCTGCCCCGCCGCAATCAGGAACTTACCGCTGTGATCGATATTAAAGCCGCGCGGCTGGGTTTCCGTTGGCTGGAAGCCTTCAATGGCCAGCACGCTGCCGTCCTCGGAGACGCTGAAAACGGTAATCAGGCTGGAGGTACGGTCACAGGCGTAGAGATGACGACCATCTGGCGTGATGTGAATATCCGCCGCCCAGCGGGTGTCGGAGAAGTCAGACGGCATCATATCCAGCGTCTGCACACACTCAATCTGGCCGTTAGGATCTTTTAGTTCCCATACGTCCACAGAGCTGTTCAGCTCGTTCACCACGTAGGCATACTGCTGGTTCGGATGGAAGACCATATGACGCGGGCCCGCGCCTTCAACGGTAGTGACTTCCGCCGGATTCTGCGCCACCAGGTGACCATCGTCGCTGAGGGTGAACAGACAGATACGATCCTGCTTGAGCGCAGGCACCCACAGCGTGCGGTTATCCGGAGAGATATTCGCCGAGTGGCAACCTTCCAGCCCTTCCACCACATCCACGGTTTCAACCGGGATGCCCTCTTCCAGACGCGTTACGCTAACACAGCCGGCGTTATACGAGCCGCTGAAGACAAAGTTGCCTTTACGATCGGTAGAAATGTGGGTTGGGCTGCCCGGCAATGGCGCTTCGGCAGTATAAGTCAGCGCGCCGTCGTCCGGAGAAATGCGATAGGCCAGCACGCGAAACTCCGGGCGCACACCCACGTACAAGAAACGTTTATCCGGGCTGATGACCATCGGCTGTACCTGGCCTGGCACATCAACAACCTGAACCAGCGTGAGTGTCCCTTCGGTATTTAAGCGCCAGACGTGGATCTGCTGGCTTTCAGGACTGGCGGTATAAACGGTTTGTTTCATGAATATTCACTCCTCACTGCGCATGAAAGTAGTTAACTTTTGACGGTGAATGCTGAATTGTCGACAGGAATTTTGAAGCCTTCGCCTCTCGGTGTACCATCCCATCAAAACGTAAATTCAATATTAACCCGGGAAAACAGATGACCTCGCGTGTGATTGCTCTGGATTTAGACGGTACCTTACTGACGCCGCAAAAAACCCTTCTCCCCTCTTCTCTGGAAGCGCTTAAACGCGCGCAGGAAGCGGGATATCAACTCCTTATCGTAACGGGTCGACATCACGTTGCCATTCACCCTTTTTATCAGGCACTGGCGTTAGATACACCTGCAATTTGCTGTAATGGCACTTATTTGTATGATTATCAGGCAAAAAAGGTTTTAGCATCCGACCCGCTGCCGGTACCCCAGGCGCTGCAGTTGATTGATCTGCTTGATGAGCATGACGTTCACGGCCTGATGTATGTGGACAACGCAATGGTCTACGAGCGTCCAACCGGCCATGTGGTGCGCACCAGCAACTGGGCGTTGTCTCTGCCTGAAGCCCAGCGTCCGGTCTTTACTCAGGTTTCCTCCCTGCGTCAGGCCGCTCAGGATGTTGAGGCGATCTGGAAATTCGCCCTGACGGATGAAGATACCACCAAACTGAATAGCTTCGCGAAACACGTGGAACAGACCCTGGGTCTGGAGTGCGAATGGTCCTGGCACGATCAGGTGGATATTGCCCGCAAAGGCAACAGCAAAGGCAAGCGTCTGACGCAGTACGTTGAGTCCCAGGGCGGGTCGATGCAGGACGTGATTGCCTTTGGCGATAACTACAACGACATCAGCATGCTGGAAGCCGCCGGTACAGGTGTGGCGATGGGCAATGCCGATGATGCCGTGAAGGCGCGCGCCAACGTGGTGATTGGTGACAACACCTCCGACAGCATCGCGCAGTACATTTATACCCACCTGCTGTAATCAGGTAGTGATTGAGACGCTCTTGATTTGCGCGTAAAGCCACAGGCCGGGTTTGATCCCCAACTCATCCCGGGCCCAGGGGCTGATGCGCGCCCAGAGCGTTCTGCTCCCCACCTCCAGCTTCACTTCCACCTGGCCGTTGTCATCAAAACACTCTGCCACTTTGGCACGCAGAATATTTCGAATGCTGGTCTGCAGCGGGGGTTGTAAAACCAGAGAGACATCCGAGGCCTGAATGCGGATCCGCAGGACTGACTGCAGCGGTTTATCGATCCGGTTAACCCACAGATGCTGATCGCCCAATGCCAGCGCGGTCATCGCGTAGTGCGGATGGTGTTCCAGAACGCTCACTTTCAGAATGCTGCTCTGCTGCTCTTTCGGTAGCCAGGGATGCATTACGCTGCTGCCCCATACTTCTTCCAGTTTGCCGAAGGCCTTCACGCTGCCCTCTTCCAGCACCAGCACGTTATCGGCCAGATGCAGGATCTCATCCAGCGAATGGCTGACGTAGAGCATCGGGATGTTGATTTCACGCGTCAGGCGCTGCAGATAAGGCAGGAGCTCACGTTTACGCGGAATATCCAGCGAGGCCAGCGGTTCGTCAAGCAGCAGCAGTTCGGGTGCGGTCAGCAACGCGCGGCCAATCGCCACGCGCTGTTTCTCTCCGCCGGAAAGCGAAGAAGGCAGTCTGTCGAGCAGCGGTTCAATACCTAACAGCGTGACCAGTTTATCAAACTGCAAAGCCATGCTTTTCGCCATTCCGTAACGCAGGTTGCCGCGCACGCTGTAGTGCGGGAATAAGCGTGCATCCTGGAAAACATAGCCAATACGACGTTTATCAGGCGACAGATATACCTTATTTTCCACGTCATTTAAGACGCGATTATTCAATACAATCCGTCCTGACTGCGGACGGGTCAGGCCGCTTATCGCATTGATCAACGACGTTTTGCCCGCCCCTGAGACGCCAAAAATGGCGGTGATACCGCTTGCAGGCAGCGTCTCGTTAAGCGTCAGGGTATGGTTTCCCAGCGTCTGGGTGAAATGAAGCTCAAGCATGTCTATTTCCCCATCCGCTCACGACTGACTCTCGCCAGCCATTCCGACACCAGCAGCGATACCAGGGCTAACACAATGGAGATGATGCACAGCCGCGCTGCGGCCCCCTCTCCCCCCGGCGTCTGGATCAGGGTATACATGGCCGAAGGAAGGGTTCGCGTCTCGCCGGGAATGTTCGACACAAAGGTGATCGTGGCGCCAAACTCGCCGAGCGACCGGGCGAAGGCCAGCACCGTGCCGACAATAATACCCGGCAGCGTGAGCGGAAGCGTGATGGTGAAAAAGACGCGCCAGCGCCCGGCACCCAGCGTGCGGGCTGCCTGTTCGAGTTTCATGTCCACACCTTCCAGCGCAAGGCGGATTGCTCTCACCATCAGCGGGAATGACATCACCGCGGCGGCCAGGACCGCCCCGCGCCAGCTAAACGCAAACGTCAGCCCAAACCAGTCATAAAGTTTTTCGCCAATAAAACCGCGTCGCCCCATCGAAATCAGCAGCAGATAACCCACCACCACGGGCGGCAACACGAGCGGAAGATGCAGCACGCTGTCGAGCAGCGCTTTGCCGGGAAACTGACAGCGAACCAGTAACCAGGCAAAGAAGATCCCAAAGGGCAAACTCAGCGCAACCGCCAGGGAAGAAACTTTCAGGCTCAGCAGAAAAGCCTGCCATTCAGGATCGGTCAATATCATCAGTGAGTCGTAAATCCATAACGTTTAAAGATTGCGGACGCGTGCGGCCCCTTCAGATAATCGCGGAAAGCCGTTACGGTCGCATTTTTATGTCCATCAACAATCGCAACAGGGTATTCCACTTTCTTGTGGGAGTCTTCCGGGAACGTTGCGACCACTTTCACCCCCTTGCTGGCCACGGCATCAGAGCCGTAGACAATGCCCAGCGGGGCTTCGTTGCGTTCCACCAGCGCCAGTGCGCCGCGAACATCTTCTGCTGGCGCCAGTTTCGGCGACAGCGTCTCCCACGCGCCCAGTTTTTGCAGCGCTTCTTTGGCGTAAATGCCGGCCGGAACATGATCCGGGTCACCCACCGCCAGACGTCCCCCGTTCAGAAGCCGGGTCCAGTCTGTTGCTTTGTTGATGGTGATGTCAGCCTGGGCACTGGCTTTCGGCGCCACGACAACCAGGCTATTATCCAGCAGCGTTTCGCGGGTTGACACATCGATCGCTTTTTTCTCCGCTGCGTAATCCATCCACTTCTGGTCCGCCGAAATGAACAGATCCGCCGGTGCGCCCGCTTCTATCTGGCGCGCCAGCGTAGAGGAAGAGGCAAACGAGGAGACCACCTCGACGTTGCTCTCTTTTTTATACGCTGCCGCGATATCCTGCAGCGCATTGGTCAGCGACGCCGCCGCAAAGACCGTAATTTTGCCGTCGTCCGCCAGCGCGTGTCCGGTAAGCGAAAGCGTCAGCGCAGCCCCTGCGAAAAGGCGTCCCCATGAACGTGCCATTTGTCACTCCTGTCAGTAGCGTTATATACGCATTAATATAACGAGAACGTCAGGGAGATCCCAGCGTTTATTCGTACCGCTCAAGGGGTAAACCGGTGTCATCTGTAAAAGAATATCGGTGAAAAGAAGAAAAACTTGAGAGCAAAACGCCCGGACTGGCCGGGCGTTTTGTGGGGAATCAATGCTGTTTTTTAGCGCGGTCTCTGTGACCAATGTTCGAAAAGACGTTGAACACTTCACCCAGGCCGTAGATGGCACCGAGGATGATGGCCATCACTACTGGTACCATGATCACGGCGAATACCAGACTTTTCAACAACTCTAACATGGTTTTCTCCAGATATTGTGAGTGGCTTATTCTACCCTTTCAGGTGAGAAAAACATCCCCTTTTGTGCGGTACCCTTTGCGCCCTGCACCATTTGGGTCACAATACCCTTTTTGCCAGGATACTGTTATGCAGGCCGAAATTCTCCTTACTCTCAGACTTCAGCAAAAGCTTTTCGCCGATCCGCGACGTATCACCCTGCTTAAACAGATAGAACAAACGGGCTCAATTAGCCAGGGGGCGAAAAATGCCGGGATCAGCTATAAAAGCGCCTGGGATGCCATCAATGAGATGAACACCCTGAGTGAACATCTGCTGGTAGACAGGGCCACGGGCGGCAAAGGCGGAGGTGGCGCAATCGTGACACGTTACGGCCAGCGCCTTATTCAGCTTTACGATCTGCTGGCCAGGATCCAGCAAAAAGCGTTTGATGTGCTGAGTGACGACGATAACGTGCCGCTGGACAGTTTGCTGGCCGCTATTTCCCGCTTCTCATTACAAACCAGCGCCCGCAACCAGTGGTTTGGCACAGTGACGGCGCGCGATAATCTGCAGATACAGCAGCATATTGAGATCCTGCTTGCCGATGGTACCACCCGTCTGAAAGCCGCCATCACGGCGCAGAGCGCAGAACGTCTTGGACTCGATGAAGGAAAAGAGGTGCTGGTGCTGCTGAAAGCCCCGTGGGTCAACGTCACACGCAATCCCGATACGGCAAAGGCAGCAGATAACCAGCTTCAGGGCACCATCAGCCGTATCGAACGCGGCGAAGCGCAGTGCGAAGTGCTGATGACCCTGGCAGACGGGCAAATGCTGTGCGCGACGGTACCCCTCAGCGAGGCGGACGATTTAGAAGAAGGTGCTGTCGTCACCGCCTGGTTCAATGCAGACCGGGTGATTATCGCCACTTTGTGCTAAGCACATTGACAATCGTACCGACAGTGCGTATCCCTGATAACTATTGCTGCAAAAACAGGGATAAATCATGTCATCATTGCATATTTCGCAAGGCACGTTTCGTCTTGGCGATACCCGAACGCTGACGATTGCTGATTTGACAATACGCGCAGGTGAAAGCTGGGCGTTTGTCGGCACCAACGGCAGCGGTAAATCTGCCCTGGCCCGCGCGCTGGCCGGAGAGCTTCCCCTCCTTAAAGGTGAAAACCAGAGCGAGTTTACCCGCCTGACGCGCCTCTCATTTGAACAACTGCAAAAGCTGGTGAGCGACGAGTGGCAGCGCAACAACACCGATTTACTCAGCCCGGGCGAAGACGATACCGGCCGCACGACGGCGGAAATCATTCAGGATGAGGTGAAGGATCCTGCCCGCTGTCAGCGCCTGGCAGAACAGTTTGGCATTTCCGCCCTGCTGACCCGACGCTTCAAATACCTCTCCACCGGTGAGACGCGGAAAACGCTGCTTTGTCAGGCCCTGATGAGCGAGCCTGAGCTGCTGATCCTCGACGAACCGTTCGACGGCCTTGACGTGCAGTCCCGTGCGCAGCTGGCAGCCCTGCTGGCGTCGCTGAATCAGCAGGGATATACCCTCGTGCTGGTGCTTAACCGCTTTGATGAGATCCCGGATTTTATCCAGCATGCAGGCGTACTGGCCGATTGTAATCTGGCCGAGACAGGGGAAAAATCGGCGCTGCTTAAGCAGGCGCTCATCGCCCAGCTCGCACACAGCGAACGGCTTGACGGAATGACCCTTCCGGAACCCGACGCCCCTTCGGCTCGCCACGCGCTTGATCCCCACCAGCCGCGCATCGTGCTGCGTGATGGCGTAGTCTCGTATGACGATCGCCCAATCCTTAATCACCTGAGCTGGACGGTTAATCCTGGGGAGCACTGGCAAATTGTCGGCCCCAACGGCGCGGGGAAATCGACGCTGCTGAGTCTGATAACCGGCGATCACCCGCAGGGTTATAGCAACGATCTGACGCTGTTTGGCCGCCGTCGCGGCAGCGGTGAAACTATCTGGGATATCAAAAAACATATTGGCTACGTCAGCAGCAGCCTGCATCTGGATTACCGGGTCAGCACCACGGTACGCAACGTGATCCTCTCAGGCTATTTTGACTCCATCGGCATTTATCAGGCGGTATCGGATAAACAGCAAAAGCTGGCTCAGCAGTGGCTGGACATTCTGGGCATGGATAACCGGGTCGCTGACGCGCCGTTTCATAGCCTGTCATGGGGACAGCAGCGCCTGGCGCTGATCGTGCGCGCGCTGGTGAAACATCCTACGCTGCTCATTCTGGATGAACCCCTTCAGGGGCTGGATCCGCTCAATCGACAACTTATCCGCCGCTTTGTGGATGTGCTGATTAGCGAAGGTGAAACGCAGCTGCTGTTCGTTTCACACCATGCCGAGGATGCCCCCGCCTGCATCACGCATCGTCTTGAATTTGTTCCGGACGGGGAACAGTATCATTATCAGCTCAGCAAAATCGATTAACCTTCGGAGGGCCAGGCCCTCCGTTTTTCAGATAACCTGCACTAAGACATCTCTATCCTGTTGATCTACAATGCCTCATGGCCGCTGAAAATCGGATTTTAAAAACAGTGTAAACGATTCCACTATTTTATCCCATGTCACACTTTTCGCGTCTCTGTTATGCTATGGTTATTACATACCATAAGCCCAATGGAGCGAATTATGCGAGTTCTGGTAACAGGTGGTAGCGGTTACATAGGTAGTCATACCTGCGTGCAGCTGCTGCAAAACGGTCATGATGTCATCATCCTCGATAACCTGTGCAACAGTAAGCGCAGCGTGCTGCCTGTGATTGAACGTCTTGGCGGGAAACAGCCAACATTCGTCGAAGGCGACATCCGCAATGAAGCGCTGATGACCGAGATCCTTCACGACCATGCTATTGAAACGGTGATCCACTTCGCCGGCCTGAAAGCCGTCGGGGAGTCGGTCGCAAAGCCGCTCGAGTATTACGACAATAACGTCAACGGTACGCTGCGTTTAATCTCTGCGATGCGCGCCGCAAACGTGAAGAACTTTATCTTCAGCTCTTCCGCGACCGTCTATGGCGATCAGCCTAAAATTCCTTACGTTGAAAGCTTCCCAACCGGTACGCCACAAAGCCCTTATGGCAAGAGCAAACTGATGGTGGAGCAGATCCTGACCGATCTGCAAAAAGCACAGCCTGAGTGGAGCATCGCGTTGCTGCGCTACTTCAACCCGGTGGGCGCCCATCCGTCTGGCGATATGGGTGAAGATCCGCAGGGCATTCCGAATAACCTGATGCCGTATATCGCCCAGGTGGCGGTGGGTCGTCGTGAGTCACTGGCTATTTTCGGCAATGATTATCCGACTGAAGATGGCACCGGCGTGCGTGACTATATTCACGTGATGGATCTGGCTGACGGCCACGTGGCGGCGATGCAGCAGTTGGCCGACAAACCGGGCGTACATATTTACAACCTCGGCGCCGGTATTGGCAGCAGCGTGCTGGATGTGGTTAACGCCTTCAGCAAAGCCTGCGGCAAGCCGGTGAACTACCACTTCGCTCCGCGTCGCGAAGGCGATCTCCCGGCGTACTGGGCCGATGCCTCCAAAGCCGATAAAGAGCTTAACTGGCGTGTCACCCGCACGCTTGATGAAATGGCACAGGATACCTGGCACTGGCAGTCGCGCCATCCTCAGGGGTATCCGGACTAAGGATCCGTCATGACTTCGTTTAATCCCGTCGATCATCCGCATCGTCGTTTTAACCCGCTAAGCGGGCAATGGATTTTGGTTTCTCCGCATCGCGCCAAGCGCCCCTGGCAGGGGGCGCAAGAGACGCCTGCGAAACAAACGCTGCCACAGCACGACCCGGACTGCTTCCTGTGTCCGGGCAACACGCGTGTAACGGGAGATAAAAACCCGGACTATAAAGGCACCTTCGTTTTTACCAATGATTTTGCCGCCCTGATGACCGACACGCCGGAC
Source organism: Enterobacter sp. BIDMC92 (assembly GCF_001030225.1). NCBI lineage: Bacteria > Pseudomonadati > Pseudomonadota > Gammaproteobacteria > Enterobacterales > Enterobacteriaceae > Enterobacter > Enterobacter sp. BIDMC92. The sequence goes on along the minus strand of NZ_KQ087598.1, from coordinate 1,415,058 downwards.
GCGCCTGCGAGCCACGACCCGCTGATGCGCTGTGAAAGCGCCCGCGGGACCAGCCGTGTGATCTGCTTCTCGCCCGATCACAGCAAAACGCTGCCGGAGCTGAGCGTTGAGGCACTGCAAGAGGTGGTCAGTACCTGGCAGGCTCAAACCGCGGAGCTGGGCCAGACTTACCCGTGGGTACAGGTATTTGAAAATAAAGGCGCGGCCATGGGCTGCTCTAACCCGCACCCGCATGGTCAGATCTGGGCGAACAGTTTCCTGCCCAATGAAGCCGAGCGTGAGGACCGTCTGCAGAAAGCCTATTACGCCGAAAATGGCTCGCCAATGCTGGTGGATTACACGCAGCGCGAACGGGCCGACGGCAGCCGGACCGTGGTGGAAACTGAACACTGGCTGGCCGTTGTGCCTTACTGGGCAGCCTGGCCGTTTGAAACGCTGCTGCTGCCGAAATCGCACGTTCAGCGCATCACCGATCTCAGCGACGCGCAGCGCGACGACCTTGCTCTGGCGCTGAAAAAACTGACCAGCCGTTACGACAACCTGTTCCAGTGCTCCTTCCCGTACTCAATGGGCTGGCACGGCGCACCGTTTAACGGGGAAGAGAATCAACACTGGCAGTTGCATGCCCATTTCTATCCGCCGCTGCTGCGCTCCGCGACGGTGCGTAAATTTATGGTGGGCTATGAAATGCTGGCGGAAACCCAGCGTGACCTGACGGCGGAACAGGCGGCAGAACGTCTGCGTGCCGTTAGCGACGTCCACTATCGCGAATCAGGAGTCTAAAAATGAGTCTGAAAGATAAAACACAATCCCTGTTTGCTGAAAAATTTGGCTACCCTGCTACCCACGTTATCCAGGCACCTGGCCGCGTTAACCTGATTGGTGAACACACCGACTACAACGACGGTTTTGTTCTGCCCTGCGCCATTGACTACCAGACGCTCATCAGCTGTGCAAAGCGCGACGATCGTAAAGTCCGCGTGATTGCCGCGGATTATGGTAATGAAACGGACGAATTTTCCCTGGATGCTCCGATTGTGACGCACGACAGCCAGCAGTGGTCTAACTACGTGCGCGGCGTAGTGAAACATCTGCAAAAACGTAATAAGAATTTTGGTGGTGCGGATCTCGTCATCAGCGGCAACGTGCCGCAGGGTGCGGGCTTAAGCTCTTCTGCGTCTCTGGAAGTCGCCGTTGGCACCGTCTTCCAGCAGCTTTATCATCTGCCGCTGGATGGCGCGCAAATTGCGCTCAATGGTCAGGAAGCGGAAAACCAGTTCGTGGGCTGTAACTGCGGCATCATGGACCAGCTGATCTCCGCGCTGGGCAAAAAAGAACACGCGCTGCTGATCGACTGCCGGACGCTAGGCACCAAAGCCGTTCCTCTGCCAAAAGGCGCGGCAGTCGTGATTATCAACAGTAACTTTAAACGCACGCTGGTGGGCAGCGAATACAACACGCGCCGCGAACAATGTGAAACGGGCGCTCGCTTCTTCCAGCAATCTGCCCTGCGCGACGTTACGCTTAATGAATTCAATAAAGTGGCACACGAGCTGGATCCTATTGTCGCCAAACGCGTTCGTCACGTACTGACAGAAAACGCCCGTACCGTTGAAGCGGCGTCCGCGCTGGCGAAAGGCGATTTGAAACGTATGGGTGAGCTGATGGCGGAATCGCATGCCTCCATGCGTGATGATTTTGAAATCACCGTGCCGCAGATTGATACGCTGGTTGAGATCGTGAAAGCGGCAATTGGCGATAAAGGCGGCGTGCGTATGACCGGCGGTGGCTTCGGGGGCTGTATTGTTGCCCTGGTGCCGGAAGAACTTGTTCCTGCCGTGCAGCAGACGGTGGAGAAACAGTACGAAGCCAAAACAGGTATCAAAGAAACTTTCTACGTGTGTAAAGCATCACAAGGAGCCGGACAGTGCTAAACGAAACACCCACTCTCGCACCGGATGGTCTGCCGTATCGCCTGTTAACCCTGCGCAACAGCGCAGGGATGGTGGTTACGCTGATGGACTGGGGAGCCACGCTGCTCTCTGCCCGCGTCCCCATGCCGGATGGCAGCGTACGCGAAACCCTTCTCGGCTGCGCCTCGCCTGAGCAGTATATTAATCAGTCCGCCTATCTGGGCGCGTCAGTCGGACGCTATGCTAACCGCATCGCGAAAAGCCGTTTTGAACTCGACGGCGTGCAATACACCCTGCTTCCAAGCCAGGGTGAGAACCAGCTCCACGGCGGGCCGGAAGGCTTTGATAAACGCCGCTGGAAAATTGTCCGGCAAAACGACGGCGAAGTTCTGTTCTCACTGGATTCCCATGATGGCGATCAGGGCTTCCCGGGTAATCTTACTGCTTTCGCGCGCTTTACGTTGACCGACGACAACCGTATCGCCATTGAATACCGTGCTACCGTCGACAAGCCGTGTCCGGTCAACCTGACCAACCACGCGTACTTTAATCTGGACGGTAACCAGTGCGACGTACGTAACCACAAGCTGCAACTCCTTGCCGATGATTATTTGCCGGTTGACGAGATGGGCATTCCGTATCAGGGTCTGAAATCCGTGAACGGCACCAGCTTTGACTTCCGCCGCGCGAAAACGATCGCCCAGGATTTCCTGAGCGATGACGATCAGCGCAAGGTGAAAGGTTACGACCATGCGTTCCTGCTGCAGGCAAAAGGCGATGCGAAGCAGCCTGCCGCGCAGGTCTGGTCCAGCGATGAGAAGCTGCAGATGACGGTTTACACCACCGCGCCTGCCCTGCAATTCTACTCTGGTAACTTCCTTGGCGGCACGACGGCGCGCGAACACGTTGAGTACAGCGACTGGCAAGGGCTGGCGCTGGAGAGCGAGTTCCTGCCGGACAGCCCGAATCATCCGGAATGGCCGCAGCCAGACTGTGTGCTACGCCCGGGTGAAGAGTACGTGAGCGTGACGGAATACCATTTTATTCCGCATTGATTCTCAGCCCTCCCATCAGAGGGCTTTTTTCTGCACGCTTTGCTGAAAATAGCGCCGATCGCAGACAAAATCATAACCCTGGATTCACAAGCATCTTACACTCAGAGACTATTTTCGCTATGGTTAGGGTTAAGCGTTGCTGCTGGCACGGCCACGGCAATATAATGAGAATTGTTATCATTCTAAAAATGCTTGAGGAGTAAGAGATGGCTATTACTAAGCTGGTCCTGGTACGTCACGGCGAAAGCCAGTGGAACAACGAAAACCGCTTTACCGGTTGGTACGACGTTGATCTGTCTGAAAAAGGCGTAAGCGAAGCAAAAGCAGCGGGTAAACTGCTGAAGGAAGAAGGCTTCAGCTTTGATTTTGCTTACACCTCTGTGCTGAAACGTGCCATCCACACCCTGTGGAACGTGCTGGACGAACTGGATCAGGCCTGGCTGCCGGTTGAGAAATCCTGGAAACTGAACGAGCGTCATTACGGTGCGCTGCAGGGTCTGAACAAAGCCGAAACCGCTGAGAAATACGGTGATGAGCAGGTTAAACAGTGGCGTCGCGGCTTCGCGGTTACCCCACCAGAGCTGACCAAAGATGACGAGCGTTACCCGGGCCACGACCCACGCTACGCAAAACTGACTGATGCTGAGCTGCCAACCACCGAGAGCCTGGCCCTGACCATCGACCGCGTTGTGCCTTACTGGAACGAAACCATTCTGCCACGCCTGAAAAGCGGTGAGCGCGTGATCATCGCCGCTCACGGTAACTCCCTGCGTGCGCTGGTGAAATACCTGGACAACATGGGCGAAGATGAAATTCTCGAACTGAACATCCCAACCGGCGTACCGCTGGTGTATGAGTTCGACGAGAACTTCAAACCAATCAAACACTACTATCTGGGTAACGCAGATGAGATCGCGGCGAAAGCAGCGGCTGTTGCGAACCAGGGTAAAGCGAAGTAATTTTCGCCAGCCATAAAAAAAGCGCGGAGCCTTCCGCGCTTTTTTATTTCCCCAGCCGGATTAACCGCGACGCGCTTTTACCGCATTCGCCAGCTGACGGAGGATCGTGTCGGTGTCGTCCCAGCCGATGCAGGCATCGGTGACGCTTTTACCGTAAACCAGTGGCTCGCTGCCTTCCAGGTTCTGGTTACCTTCAACCAGATGACTTTCGATCATCACCCCAATCACCGCTTTCTCGCCGCCGGCAATCTGCTGACAGACATCTGCGCCCACTTCCATCTGCTTTTTAAACTGCTTGCTGGAGTTCGCGTGGCTGAAGTCAATCATCACCTGCGGTGGCAACCCTGCTTTCTCCAGCCCAACTTTGACTTCTGCCACATGTTTTGCGCTGTAGTTCGGCTCTTTACCGCCGCGCAGAATGATATGGCAGTCACCGTTACCGCTGGTGTTAACGATGGCAGAGTGTCCCCATTTGGTCACGGACAGGAAGCAGTGCGGCGCACCTGCGGCATTGATGGCATCAATCGCCACCTTGATTGTGCCGTCGGTACCGTTTTTAAAACCTACCGGGCAAGAGAGGCCGGACGCCAGCTCACGGTGAACCTGAGATTCCGTGGTGCGCGCACCAATCGCCCCCCAGCTCATGAGGTCAGCCAGATACTGTGGCGTAATCATATCCAGGAACTCACCGGCTGCTGGCAGGCCACTGTCGTTGATTTCGAGCAGCAGCTTACGGGCAATACGCAGGCCGTCGTTGATCTGGAAGCTATTGTCCATATGTGGATCGTTAATCAGCCCTTTCCAGCCCACCGTGGTACGCGGTTTTTCAAAGTAAACGCGCATCACGATCTCCAGCTCGCCTTTCAGCTCTTCACGCAGGGTGAGCAGACGGGCAGCGTACTCTTTCGCGGCTGCAGGGTCGTGTATGGAGCATGGGCCAATCACCACCAGAAGACGATCGTCATTACCTTTCAGGATCTTGTGGATCGCTTTACGAGCATGAGAAACCGTGTTTGCGGCATTTTCAGTGGCGGGGAATTTCTCAAGGAGTGCTACAGGAGGTAATAACTCATTGATCTCTTTAATGCGTAAATCGTCGTTCTGATAATTCATTTTCTTTCCAGCTCTGCCATATCTTTAGTAATGAAAGCAATCCTTTCAATCTATCTTGTCGACCAGGAAGTGTAAACACGGTTTTACACTTCGCGCAGATAATTCCTGGAATTCGCCTAAAAATCGCCACAAAATAGCGAAAAACGAGATCTAACCTAAGCTTTTTAACTGTAACAACCATTTTTAAACGCTTAAACGCGATTCCGTACTGACGTAAGTCGGTAAGGCGGGATCTTTCGCCTTAGAAAAAGATGCACTGTTGGAGAATGTTATCCAGCGTAACGACAAGAACAGGAGCACCATGATGAAAATGACGAAACTGGCAACCCTCTTCCTGACTGCCACACTCACTCTGGCAAGCGGCAGCGTCCTTGCCGCTGAAACGGGCACCTCAGACAACAACGGTGATGCCAATGCGGCAGCATCAGCAGGCCAGGTTGCCCCTGATGCAAAACAGAATATCGCCCCGAATAATGTCGATAACAACCAGATTAATACCGGCAACACCAACACCGGAGGCACCATGTTGCACCCGAACGGTAGTGGTTCCGGTACCATGAATCATGACAACATGAGTTCGGACGAAGTCCATAAGAACTCGATGTGTAAAGACGGCAAATGCCCGGATCCCAACGACAAAGTGGGTAATGACGCCAATACCAAAACCGATGGCACGACCCAGTAATCTGTTGTGATCGGGAAGAAACAGGAGAGCTCTGGCTCTCCTTTCTTTTTGGAGTAACCCATTAAAAACGCTACACTAAAAACAATAACACACCAGGAAAGCACACATGGCGCACACCCATTCGCACTCACACACTCCCGGCAACGACAACGCTAAACGACTGATGCTGGCCTTTGGCGTCACGGCAACCTTTATGATCATCGAGGTCATTGGCGGACTGGTTTCCGGCTCTCTGGCGCTTCTGGCTGATGCCGGACATATGCTGACCGACGCAGCCGCGCTGCTTTTCGCCCTGCTGGCCGTGCAGTTTGCTCGTCGTCCTCCGAACGCGCGCCATACCTTCGGTTGGCTGAGGCTGACAACCCTTGCCGCGTTTGTTAACGCCATTGCGCTGGTGGTCATTACCGTGCTTATCGTCTGGGAAGCGGTACAGCGCTTCAGACACCCTCAGCCGATCGCCGGGACAACAATGATGGTGATTGCCGTGGCCGGACTGCTGGCGAATATCCTGGCTTTCTGGATTTTGCACCGTGGGAGTGGGGAGAAGAACCTCAATGTGCGCGCGGCAGCCCTGCATGTGCTGGGAGATTTGCTCGGCTCAGTCGGGGCGATTGTGGCCGCACTGGTGATCCTCTATACCGGCTGGACGCCCGTCGATCCGATTCTGTCCGTACTGGTGTCATGTCTGGTCTTGCGCAGCGCCTGGCGTCTGCTGAAGGAGAGCGTTAATGAACTGCTTGAAGGGGCACCGGCATCCATGGATATCGACGAGCTGAAGCGCAACCTGCGCCGCTCTGTTCCGGAAGTACGCAACGTTCATCATGTGCACGTCTGGCTGGTCGGGGAAAAACCGGTCATGACGATGCACGTCCAGGTGATCCCGCCTCACGACCATGATGCGCTCCTTGACCGCATCCAGCATTTTCTTGAACATCACTACGATATTGGCCACGCCACCGTCCAGATGGAGTATCAGCCCTGTAACGGGCCAGACTGCCACCTTAACGAGGCGCAGTCCGGCCATTCACATCATCATCACTCTTAACGGGAAAGCGCGTGAGAGCCTCGCTCACGCGCGCTGTTAATCCACATCCGACTACCATTCAGCGCGATGAAGGTCAGCAGCAGATATTCCAGCGACATGGCATACACACCCTGCAGAGCAAAAATCACCACGCTGATGACGTTAATGATGACCCACAGCAGCCAGTTCTCAACGTATTTACGGGTCATGAGGATCATCGCCGCAATCGACAGCACCATCATGCAGGAATCCCAGAACGGGAAGGCGTCCGGCTGCAGTTCCGGCATCGTCACATGCAAACCGATACCGGACATGACCGCCACGGCAATTTGGGTCAGGAATGCAAATACCGGATTGATATAGACCGTCATTAAACCAATGGCAACCACGCACGCGACAAACCAGGCGATGGCTTTCGGTAAGGGCAGCCAGCGGATCTGCAACTCCGCCTCCTGCTGACTGTTCTGCCGCGACCACGCGTACCACCCGTAGATATTTGCCGCAAAGAAGAACAGCTGCAAAAGCAGGCTGGCGTACAGCTGGATCTGGAAGAAGATAATCGCAAACAGCGTGACGTTAATGAGCCCAAACGCGTAATTACTGATCTTCTCAAGGCTTGCCAGCCAGATACACAATAACCCTGCCAGCGTACCAACCGCCTCAATCCATGACAGGTCATAGCCACCTGCACCAATCGGTATATGAACCAGAATGTTCTGTGTGCTAAAAAAATCCATCTTTTCCCCAGGGCGTTTTGAATTAAGTACGTAGTGTAGCCGCAAAATCCAGCATGCGGTTAAGTGGAACTAACGCGCCTTCACGCAGGGCAGCATCCACATGGATTTCATGCGCCGCACCGCCGGTTTCTAACCCTTCGGCAATGGCTTTCAGACCGTTCATCGCCATCCACGGACAGTGCGCACAGCTGCGGCACGTTGCCCCCTCACCTGCCGTGGGGGCTTCAAGAAGCTCTTTCTCCGGCACGGCCTGCTGCATCTTATAAAAGATACCGCGATCGGTCGCCACAATAAGCTGCTTGTGAGGCAACGTCCTGGCCGCGTTGATAAGCTGGCTGGTGGAGCCCACGGCGTCCGCCATGTCGACAATTGACTGCGGTGATTCAGGGTGAACCAGAATGGCCGCGTCAGGATAAAGCGCCTTCATGCGCGCCAGCGCCTGGGTCTTGAACTCGTCGTGCACAATGCAGGCGCCCTGCCAGCAGAGGACGTCTGCCCCCGTCTGCTTCTGGACATAATTGCCGAGATGGCGGTCAGGTGCCCAGATAATTTTCTCACCCAGGCTATCCAGGTGTTCGATCAGTTCAACGGCGATACTCGATGTGACCACCCAGTCAGCGCGCGCTTTTACCGCCGCGGAAGTGTTGGCGTACACCACAACCGTACGGTCAGGGTGGGCGTCACAGAAAGCGCTAAATTCATCAATGGGGCAGCCGAGGTCCAGTGAACACTCCGCATTAAGCGTAGGCATCAGAATGGTTTTTTCAGGGCTGAGGATCTTTGCCGTTTCGCCCATAAAACGCACCCCTGCGACCAGCAGCGTGGAGGCTGGATGCCGTGCACCGAAGCGCGCCATCTCCAGTGAGTCAGAAATACAGCCTCCTGTCTCTTCCGCCAGTTGCTGGATTTCCGGATCGGTATAGTAATGCGCCACCATCACCGCATCTCGCTCTTTGAGAAGACGCTTGATTTTCTCTCGGTAGAACTGCTTTTCATCCACGCTTAGCGGGACAGGCTTTGGCGGAAACGGATAGATTGCGGCTTCAGGATCAAACATCACGCTCATTATGGCTTCTCGTTTTACTGGCTTAACAATATTGCCTTTCTTTTGCCTGACATAGCAAAACGCATGGCAATTGTGTTTTGTATACTAAACAAGATAGCGAATCTGAAGTGAAAAGTCACCGGGAATAGATATGCGGAGCATTTGTTGCATCGCAGATAGCAAAAAAGCGCCTTTAGGGCGCTTTTTAACATTGGTGGGTCGTGCAGGATTCGAACCTGCGACCAATTGATTAAAAGTCAACTGCTCTACCAACTGAGCTAACGACCCCTTGCGGGATGTACTTCAAATTTATTCAGGCTGGTGGGTCGTGCAGGATTCGAACCTGCGACCAATTGATTAAAAGTCAACTGCTCTACCAACTGAGCTAACGACCCATCTGGGTATTGCCTGAATTATCACTCGGAACCAATTAAATTGGTGGGTCGTGCAGGATTCGAACCTGCGACCAATTGATTAAAAGTCAACTGCTCTACCAACTGAGCTAACGACCCGAGTGGTGGGTGATGACGGGCTCGAACCGCCGACCCCCTCCGTGTAAAGGAGATGCTCTACCAACTGAGCTAATCACCCACTCTGTACTGCTGATAATGCGTTAAGTGGTGGGTTGTGCAGGATGACTCGGCTTCGCCTCGCCCTACGGGCCGTTGCTGACGCAACGTTATCCTTCACGTTTTACTACTACTTCCACCTGACTTAGTGGTGGGTCGTGCAGGATTCGAACCTGCGACCAATTGATTAAAAGTCAACTGCTCTACCAACTGAGCTAACGACCCACTTTTACGCTGTTTTCACGTTGTTTGATATCCCGTGGCAACGGCGGCATATATTACTGATTTAAGAATTCAGCGCAACAAAAATTTCGATGAAGATCACTTAACTGCTTAGTAATCATGCGGCACGACCAGAAATAACGCGATTTCTGGTCATGCGGTAATCATCCCATCGAATTCAGACGTTTTTGCGCCTGCTTAGCACCTTCGGTGCCCGGGAATTTTGCAACCACCTGCTGATAAACCGCTTTGGCCTTCGCAGTGTCGCCTTTGTCCTGCATGATAACGCCCACTTTGTACATCGCATCAGGCGCTTTTGGCGATTTCGGATAGTTTTTCACCACTGAGGCAAAATAAAACGCCGCATCGTCCTTTTTACCCTTGTTGTAATTCAACTGACCAAGCCAGTAATTCGCATTCGGCTGATAAGTGGAATCAGGGTATTTCTTAACGAAGTTCTGAAACGCAACAAGCGCGTCATCCTGACGAGATTGATCCTGCACCAAGGCAATGGCCGCGTTGTAATCGGTATTTGCATCACCGCTCTGTACAGGCGCGCCTGTTGAAGCAGATGCATCCGCTGCCGGCGCAGAGGTTACCGCCCCGCTCTGATCGCCCGCGGCTGGCTGTGCTTGCGCTGCACCACCGCTGCTCAGGCTATCTATTTGCAACAAGATTTGCTTCTGACGTTCCACAACCTGGTTAAGCTGATACTGGCTTTCCTGAATCTGTCCGCGGAGAGAGTCAATATCGTTTTGGTTATCAGAAAGTTGTTGCTGGAGTTGGGTTAAAAGCTGGCTGTGAGCGTTTGAAATACGCTCGAGTTGAGTGACCCGATCTTCTACCGAGCCTGAGCCGACACTACTGATTGGTGCCTGAGCAAAAGCGGCCCAGGGGGCCGCTATTCCAACCAGTAACGACAGACTCAACAGTTGATGTCTGAAGTTACTGCTCATGCAATTCTCTTAGTAAACCAGTACGGCACGACGGTTTTTGGAGTAAGCCGCTTCGTCGTGACCCAGTACTGCAGGTTTTTCTTTACCGTAAGAAACGATGGAGATCTGGTCAGCAGAAACGCCTTTACCCTGCAGGTACATTTTAACAGCGTTAGCACGACGTTCACCCAGGGAGATGTTGTACTCTGGAGTACCACGTTCGTCCGCGTGACCTTCTACGGTGACTTTGTAAGATGGGTTGCTACGCAGGAAGTTAGCGTGAGCATCCAGCATCGCAGCGAAGTCAGAACGGATGTCGTATTTATCCAGATCGAAGTAAACGATGTTGTTCTGCTGCAGCTGCTGCATCTGAAGACGCGCTTGCTCTTCAGAAGACATGTTGCCATTGCCGTTCGCGTCCATACCGGTGCCGGCACCCATCATGCCTTCGCCGCTCTGGTCATTGCTGGCGTTCTTGTTAGAAGAACACGCTGCGATTGCCATTACAGGCAGAGCGATCATCAGCCCCTTCAGCACTTTGTTCAGTTGCATTTCTATGATTCCTTTAGTAATCAATTAATTATTATTTACAGATACGGCGACCAGGCAGGTGATTTTACCTGTCCATCAGTTGCCGGAATACGCGCTTTGAAACGCCCATCTGTAGAAACCAGATTCAGCACAGATCCCATCCCCTGAGAAGAGCTGTAGATTACCATAGTGCCGTTAGGTGCCAGACTTGGCGTTTCATCCAGGAACGTTGACGACAGAACTTGCACGCCACCCGCTACCAGATCTTGTTTGGCAATGTGTTGCTGCCCACCGTTGGAGCTTACCATTACCATAAATTTACCGTCGCTGCTCACGTCTGAGTTCTGGTTCTGAGAACCTTCCCAGGTAATACGCTGCGGAGCACCGCCGTTAATATTTACTTTGTAGATTTGTGGACGGCCAGCCTGGTCAGAGGTAAACGCCAGGTTTTGACTGTCCGGGAACCATGAAGGTTCAGTGTTGTTGCTGCGACCGTCGGTGACCTGACGGATCTGGCCAGAGCCAATGTCCATTACGTACAGGTTCAGGCTACCGGTTTTAGACAGCGCAAAGGCCAGTTTAGACCCGTCCGGAGAGAACGACGGCGCACCGTTGTGGCGAGGGAACGACGCCACCTGACGAACAGCACCGTTAGCCAGCGTCTGGATAACCAGCGCAGAACGGCCGCTTTCGAAGGTGACATAGGCCAGTTTGGAGCCGTCCGGAGACCAGGCTGGTGACATCAGAGGCTGGGAAGAACGCTTCACCAGGAACTGGTTGTAACCATCGTAGTCAGATACGCGCAGCTCATACGGGAACTGACCACCGTTGGTCTGTACCACGTAAGCAATACGGGTACGGAACGCACCTTTAATGCCGGTCAGTTTTTCGAATACCGCATCGCTGGCTGCGTGTGCCGCATAGCGCAGGTACTGTTTAGTGACTTTATAAGAGTTCTGTGCCAGAACGGTACCTGGCGCACCGCCGGTATCCACCAGCTGCCAGGCCACATTGTAAGAGCCGTCCGGGTTAGGGGTAACCTGACCCACAACCACGGCATCAATACCGAGTGCAGACCATGCCGCAGGCTGAACTTCCTGCGCGCTACCCGGCTGCTGAGGCAGACGAGAACGATCTAACGGGTTAAATTTACCGCTGTTACGCAGGTCAGCCGCCACAATGCCACCGGCATCTTCAGGTGCAGCGCCAGAACCGGCCCACTGGAACGGAACAACACCGATTGGGCGTGCCGAGTCCACCCCCTGGGTGATCTCGATACGTACTTCTGCGTGCAGTACAGCTGCCCACAGCATTAAAAAACTAAATGCTACACGTAATGCCTGCTTCATCATATCTCCCTTATCCGGGTAACCTTACCCACGATAATTTAGCAGAATGTTAACAAACCCAAATAGACAAAACTACTAAACCCTGGTTACGACAATAGACTGTTTTTCATACTTCCGTAAGGAGAGTCGATTACAGCTTAAAGTCCAGTTTGGCATCTTTTATCTTTTCATAAACAGCCTCACTAGGCGGTTTAGGAATGTTCGCCGATCTTGCTGCGGCCAATGCTGCCTGACAAAGCGCAGGATCGCCCCCTTCAGACGTCACATTTTTCAACCGGCCGTCTGGCGCAAGGTTGATATGCAGCACGCACTGTTTGCCCTGGTAAAGGCCTGCATCAAACAGACGACTCTGAATAGCCACCTGAATCTGCTTAGCGTAAGCGCTGATATCTGCCCCCGTAGCACCGCCGTTGGCACCCGAAGTACCGCTGTCTTTAGACGGCTGACCACTCCCTTTCGCCCCGCCGCCTGTTTTCGGCGCATTCTTACCAGAACTGAGATCGCCCAGCAGATCGTCAACGCCCGCAGCGGCAGCGGCTTTCTCCGCAGCAGCGGCCTTTTTCGCAGCCGCTTTTTCAGCCGCCGCTTTCTTATCGGCAGCGGCCTTCTCAGCTGCAGCTTTTTTGTCGGCAGCAGCCTTCTCTGCGGCCGCTTTCTTCTCCGCAGCCGCTTTTTCAGCAGCGGCAGCTTTTTCTGCTGCTGCTTTCTCGGCTGCAGCCGCTTTCTTCGCGGCTTCGGCAGCAGCTTTCTTCTCTGCTTCCTGAGCGGCTTTTTTCGCGGCTTCTGCTTCTGCTTTCTTCTGGGCATCAGCAGCGGCTTTTTTCGCAGCTTCTGCTTCTGCTTTCTTCTGGGCATCAGCAGCGGCTTTCTTCGCGGCTTCCGCTTCGGCTTTCTTCTGGGCATCAGCAGCGGCTTTCTTCGCCGCTTCTGCCGCTAATTTTGCCTGGGCATCAGCCTGCGCTTTTGCATCCGCTGCGGCTTTCGCTGCCGCCTCTTCCGCCTGCTTTTGCTGTTCCTGGGCTTTCTTCGCGGCCTCTTCAGCTTGCTTCTGCTGTTGTGCCTGCTCTTTCGCCGCTTCCTGCGCCTGCAAACGTTCTTTCTCAAGCTGCTTCAGACGCTCCTGCTCAGCGGCCTGCTTTTCACGCAGTTCTTCCGCTTGCTGTTGCGCCTGTTTTTCACGCTGCTCTTCAGCCCGTTTTGCACTCGCCTGCTGCTGTTGCTGACGATTATAGTTCTGCACGACCGCACTGGGATCCACCATTACGGCGTCAATGGAAGAACCGCCACCGCCGCCTGATGCATCAATATGCTCGTCGAACGAACTCCAGATCAGCCCTGCAAAGAGAATCACATGCAGCACTGCGGAGACGATTATCGCTCGCTTAAGCTTGTCGTTCTGTTCGGTTGCCTTTGACACTATCGGTTCCCAAAAACTACGCGGATGATCAAATAGGCTGAGTCATTAAGCCAACTGACTTAACACCCGCACTATGTAGCAAGTTCAGCGCTTTAATAATTTCATCGTAGGGTACGTCTTTCGCGCCACCGATTAAGAAGACCGTTTTCGGATTTGACTCCAGGCGACGCTGCGCTTCAGCAATGACCTGTTCAGGTGGAAGCTGATCCATACGATCTTTTTCAACCACGACGCTATATTGCCCTACGCCGGAAACCTCAATGATAACCGGAGGATCGTCATTGGTGCTTACCGCCTGTGATTCTGTCGCATCCGGCAGATCCACTTCCACGCTCTGGGTAATGATTGGCGCTGTCGCCATGAAGATCAGCAGCAGTACCAACAGAACGTCCAGCAGTGGAACGATATTGATTTCGGACTTGAGCTCGCGACGACCTCGTCCACGCGATCTGGCCATGGTTTACCCCTTGTTGCTCTCGGTGCTGGTAAACGCCTGACGGTGCAGAATCGCAGTGAACTCTTCCATAAAGTTGTCGTAGTTCAATTCCAGTTTGTTCACGCGCTGGTTCAGACGGTTGTAAGCCATAACCGCCGGGATTGCCGCAAACAGACCGATAGCGGTCGCAATCAGTGCTTCTGCAATACCCGGGGCAACCATCTGCAGCGTCGCCTGCTTCACCGCGCCCAGCGCGATAAAGGCGTGCATGATGCCCCACACCGTACCAAACAGGCCGATATACGGGCTGATGGAACCGACAGTACCAAGGAAAGGAATGTGGGTTTCAAGGTTTTCCAGCTCACGGTTCATTGAGATACGCATGGCACGCGAGGCCCCTTCCACGACCGCTTCCGGCGCATGATTATTTGCGCGGTGCAGACGGGCGAACTCTTTGAAGCCGCTATAAAAAATTTGCTCGGAGCCGGTCAGGTTTTCACGGCGTCCCTGGCTTTCCTGATACAGACGAGAAAGCTCAATGCCCGACCAGAACTTATCTTCAAACGCTTCTGCTTCACGGCCAGCAGCATTGAGGATACGCGTTCTCTGGATGATGATGGCCCAGGATGCGATTGAAAAACCAATCAAAATCAACATGATAAGTTTAACCAGAAGGCTTGCCTTCAGGAACAAATCAAGGATATTCATGTCAGTCACTGCTTAAACTCCGCGACAATAGACTTAGGAAGCGCACGAGGCTTCATTATGGTTGGATCAACACAAACAATCAGTACTTCAGCTGAGTTCAGTACGGTGTTCTCTGCGTTGACTATCCGCTGCGTGAAAACCAGTGAGGTCCCGCGCATTGATGTAATTTCAGTTTGGACTTCGAGCATATCGTCGAGTCTGGCAGGCGCAAAATACTCAAGCGTCATCTTGCGTACCACGAAGGCAACTCGCTCAGCCAACAGCACCTGTTGACTAAAGTGATGATGGCGCAGCATCTCTGTGCGTGCCCGTTCATAAAAAGCAACGTAGCTGGCGTGGTAAACCACACCACCGGCATCGGTATCTTCGTAATAGACACGAACCGGCCATCGAAACAGCGTTGTATTCACTTTACATCCCAGTAATGCAACAAAAGTTAGAGCTTTTAAACTTCGCTACTATACGCGCGGGAAAGATGGTTTGGAATGGGAGAAAGTAAACGGAGAGTAAATTTTTATGGGCTCGGGTAAGCCCATAACGTTAACGGACATTTCTTATTCAGAAGAAGAAGAAAATCAAACCTGCGAGAAGCACCAGATCGGCAATGAGGGGGCAAAAAATCCCCTGCCAGTGAATGGCTTTCGGGCGAAAGCCCACGCCGTGGATCACACCTGCGCACACCGCCCACATAATGAGGAAGCCGTGCCAGATTTCCAGCTCGCTGGTTTTCGCTGCAAAGCGCGAAGGGTCCCAGAAGATACAACCTGCCAGCAGTAATGCCATCACTAAAGAAAGCGCCCGTAACGGGCGCTTATCCATTACCGCGTAAAGTGTCGCGATAATATTCATCAGTGTTTTTCTTCACCTGCTTTGGTCGCTTCAACGTGCTCAAGCGCCAGGGCAGTGATGACACCAAAAGCACAGGCAAGAAGCGTCCCTAAAATCCATGCGAAGTACCACATATTCAGCTCCTTACTTAGTACATAGAGTGGGTGTTGCTTTCGATATGCTCTTTAGTAATACGTCCGAACATTTTCCAGTAACACCAGATGGTGTAGGCCAAAACAATCGGAACGAACACGCAAGCAACATAAGTCATCAGGTTCAGCGTCATATGGCTGGAGGTTGCATCCCACATGGTCAGGCTAGCATTCAGCATGGTGCTGGATGGCATGACGAATGGGAACATGGCAATACCCGCAGTCAGGATAATGCACGCCAGCGTCAGTGAAGAGAACACGAACGCCAGGGCGCCTTTCTCCAGGCGAGACGTCAGCACGGTCAGCAGCGGCAGCAACACACCCAGTGCAGGGATAACCCACAGAACAGGCGTATTGTTGAAGTTCACCAGCCATGCACCTGCCTGACGCGCGACTTCTTTAGTCAGCGGGTTAGACGGCGCTGCGTGGTTGATAGCGGACGTCACCACATAGCCATCAATGCCGTACACCACCCACACACCGGCCAGCGCGAAGCAGACCAGCGTAACCAGCGCGGCAACCTGAGCTGTTGCGCGAGAACGCAGGTGCAGTTCACCCACGGTACGCATCTGCAGGTAAGTTGCGCCCTGAGTGATGATCATCGCCACGCTCACGATACCTGCCAGCAGACCAAACGGATTCAGCAGCTGGAAGAAGTTACCGGTGTAGTAAAGACGCATGTACTCGTCCATGTGGAACGGTACGCCCTGCAGCAGGTTACCAAAGGCCACGCCAATCACCAGCGGCGGAACGAAGCTACCGATAAAAATGCCCCAGTCCCACAGGTTACGCCAGCGGGTATCTTCAATCTTGGAACGGTAGTCGAAACCGACCGGACGGAAGAATAAAGAGGCCAGCACCAGAATCATCGCCACATAGAAACCGGAGAACGCAGCCGCGTAGACCATCGGCCAGGCAGCGAACAGCGCGCCGCCAGCGGTGATCAGCCACACCTGGTTACCGTCCCAGTGCGGGGCGATGGAGTTGATCATGATTCGACGCTCGGTGTCATTACGACCGAGGAAACGGGTGAGCATCCCCACCCCCATGTCGAAACCATCCGTGACGGCAAAACCGATCAGCAGAACGCCGACCAACAGCCACCAGATAAAACGTAATACTTCATAATCGATCATTTGATGACTCCTGTCTTAGCGTGCCGGCTGAGTAGTCGCAGTGGACTGCTCGTAGTGATAGCGACCGGTTTTCAGGCTGCTCGGGCCAAGGCGCGCGAACTTGAACATCAGGAACAGTTCAGCCACCAGGAACAGGGTGTACAGACCACAAATCAGCAGCATGGAGAAGATCAGGTCGCCCGCTGTCAGGGAAGAGTTCGCCACTGCCGTTGGCAGTACCTCACCAATCGCCCATGGCTGACGGCCATACTCCGCAACAAACCAGCCAGATTCAATCGCGATCCACGGCAGTGGAATACCGTACAGCGCGGTACGCAGCAGCCATTTTTTCTCGCCGATGCGGTTACGAATCACGGACCAGAAGGACGCCGCAATGATCAGCAGCATGATGACGCCGCAGCCCACCATGATACGGAACGCAAAGTACAGCGGTGCAACACGCGGAATGGAGTCTTTGGTTGCCATCTGGATCTGCGCTTCCGTCGCATCGGAAACGTTCGGGGTATAACGTTTCAGGAGCAGACCGTAACCGAGATCTTTCTTCACGGAATTGAACTGGTCACGAACAGCCTGGTCTGTCGAGCCGGCACGCAGCTGTTCCAGCAGCGAGTAGGCTTTCATACCATTACGGATACGCTCTTCATGCTGAACCATCAGCTCTTTCAGACCCGTCACCTGCTTATCAACAGAACGGGTTGCGATGATACCCAGCGCGTAAGGGATCTGAATCGCGAAGCGGTTTTCCTGCGCATCCTGATCGGGGATACCGAACAGCGTAAAGGCAGCAGGTGCCGGTTGCGTTTCCCATTCGGCTTCAATTGCGGCCAGTTTGGTTTTCTGCACGTCACCCATTTCGTAACCGGATTCATCACCCAGAACGATAACAGAGAGGATGGCAGCCATACCGAAGCTTGCAGCGATAGCAAAGGAGCGCTTAGCAAAGGCGAAGTCACGACCACGCAGCATGTAATAAGAGCTGATGCCCAGCACAAACATCGCGCCGCACACATAGCCAGAAGCCACGGTGTGGACGAATTTAACCTGTGCTACCGGGTTCAGGACCAGCTCGGCAAAGCTGACCATCTCCATACGCATGGTTTCGAAGTTGAAATCAGACGCGATAGGGTTCTGCATCCAGCCGTTCGCGACCAGGATCCACAGCGCGGACAGGTTCGAACCTAATGCCACCAGCCAGGTTACCGCCATATGCTGGACTTTACCCAGACGGTCCCAACCGAAGAAGAACAGACCTACAAAGGTGGATTCGAGGAAGAAGGCCATCAGACCTTCAATGGCCAGCGGCGCACCGAAGATATCCCCTACATAGTGAGAATAGTAAGACCAGTTAGTCCCGAACTGGAACTCCATGGTCAGACCGGTTGCCACGCCCAGCGCAAAGTTGATACCAAACAACTTGCCCCAGAACTTGGTCATATCTTTATAAATCTGTTTGCCGGAGAGAACGTATACCGTTTCCATGATGGCCAGCAGGAACGCCATACCGAGCGTCAGTGGCACAAACAGGAAGTGGTACATCGCGGTCAAGGCAAACTGTAAGCGCGACAGTTCGACTATATCTAACATCATGACTCCTTGCTCATCGCATGAAGACTCCGAGAGTGAACCCCGTCAGAACGAGACCCACACGCATGCCCCAATACAAATTATTCGCATCCTTGTCGTCGTTATTACCCTGAGGGAGGATAAAAACGATGACGTGAGGTTACGAATACGTTAATAAAAAACTCAAATTGATCCCGTAAATATAATACGCTGCAAAACCCTTACAATAAACAGGTTTTTATTGAATCATATTTACGTTTTTCGACGGCGATCAATTTATAGCAAAATTACCACTTTTCGGCCATTTTGATCGGGAACAATTTAGCGCTTTTCGGCGCCTTTTTCCAAGGATTAAACATTGATTTAAATCAAAAACAATTCTATGTGTTAATTGTGTTTTGATGTGGTGAACATGGTAAAAACCATGTTAAAGATATGTATATGAAATACAATTAAGGTTATCGAATCAACGGATGAATATAAACAGAAGTGATTTTTATTAACTTAGTAATGCTTAATGACTGATTTATTCAGGACATAAATTTTAGTACGTTTTTTGTTTTTTTCCATCTGCTCTCTTAAGGCAAATAAATAACAATTATTTTACTTTTACATCCTCTCTAATTAACACCCAGTTGTGACTATTGCATGACGCCCGGCAGGCAATAAAAAAGGCCGCTTTACAGCGGCCAACCATGTCGAAACGGACATTTTTTATACTGCAACGCCCCCCTTCCGGGGAGCAGAGAGGACTTACTTAATGATGGATTTCAGTGCTTCGCCGATATCCGCCAGGCTGCGAACGGTTTTCACGCCTGCGGCTTCCAGCGCGGCAAATTTCTCATCAGCCGTACCTTTACCACCGGCGATGATTGCGCCTGCGTGACCCATACGTTTACCTTTCGGTGCAGTCACGCCCGCGATGTAGCCGACAACAGGCTTGGTCACGTGTTCTTTGATGTAGGCCGCCGCTTCTTCTTCCGCGCTACCACCGATCTCACCGATCATGACGATCGCTTCGGTCTGTGGATCTTCCTGGAACAGCTTCAGGATGTCGATGAAGTTAGAGCCCGGGATTGGGTCACCGCCGATGCCCACACAGGTGGACTGGCCGAAGCCGTAATCGGTCGTCTGCTTAACCGCTTCATAGGTCAGGGTACCGGAACGGGAAACGATACCCACTTTGCCCGGCTTATGAATGTGGCCCGGCATGATGCCGATTTTGCATTCGCCCGGGGTGATAACGCCTGGGCAGTTCGGGCCGATCATGCGCACGCCCGCTTCGTCCAGCTTCACTTTCACGGTCAGCATATCCAGCGTCGGGATGCCTTCAGTAATGGTGATAATAAGCTTAATGCCTGCATCGATGGCTTCCAGAATAGAGTCTTTGCAGAACGGAGCCGGAACGTAGATCACGGTCGCGGTGGCGCCCGTCGCTTCTACAGCTTCACGCACGGTGTTGAACACCGGCAGACCCAGGTGCGTGGTGCCGCCTTTACCTGGCGTTACGCCGCCAACCATCTGCGTACCGTAGGCAATCGCCTGTTCAGAGTGGAAAGTCCCCTGGCTACCGGTGAAGCCCTGGCAGATAACCTTGGTATCTTTATTAATTAAAACTGACATTATTTCCCCTCCACTGCGGCAACAACCTGCTGAGCTGCATCCGTCAGACTTTTCGCTGCAATAATATTCAGGCCGCTGTCAGCCAGTTTTTTCGCGCCGAGTTCAGCGTTGTTACCTTCCAGACGTACAACAACCGGAACGTTAACGCCCACTTCTTCTACCGCACCGATAATACCGTCAGCGATCAGGTCGCAACGTACGATGCCGCCGAAGATGTTAACCAGAACGGCCTTCACATTGTCGTCGGAGAGAATGATTTTGAACGCTTCGGTTACGCGCTCTTTGGTTGCGCCACCGCCTACGTCGAGGAAGTTTGCTGGCTCGCCGCCGTGCAGCTTAACGATGTCCATGGTGCCCATTGCCAGGCCCGCACCGTTAACCATGCAGCCGATGTTGCCATCCAGCGCCACGTAGTTCAGCTCCCACTGTGCAGCTTGCGCTTCACGTGGATCTTCCTGAGACTGGTCACGCATTTCACGCAGATCCGGCTGGCGGAACAGGGCGTTACCGTCAGCGCCCAGTTTGCCGTCGAGGCAGATCAGATCGCCCTGAGTGGTGATCACCAGCGGGTTGATCTCGATCAGCGCCAGGTCGCGCTCCAGGAAGATCGTCGCCAGACCCATGAAGATCTTGGTGAACTGCTGAACCAGTTTGCCTTCCAGACCCAGTTTGAACGCCAGCTCACGACCCTGGTAAGGCATTGGACCTGCCAGCGGATCGATAGCCACTTTGTGGATCAGGTGTGGGGTCTCTTCCGCCACTTTTTCGATTTCCACGCCGCCTTCAGTAGACGCCATGAACACCACGCGACGGGAGCTACGGTCAACCACCGCGCCCAGGTACAGCTCTTTCGCGATATCAGTCGCCGCTTCAACCAGGATCTGGTTAACCGGCTGGCCGTTCGCGTCTGTCTGGTAGGTCACCAGACGCTTGCCGAGCCAATGTTCAGCAAACGCACGAATCTCTTCTTTGCTCTTAACAACCTTCACACCGCCCGCTTTACCACGGCCACCAGCGTGAACCTGACACTTAACTACCCACGGGCCGGAACCGATTTTAGATGCGGCTTCTTCTGCTTCACGCGGGGTAGTACAGGCATAACCCACCGGAGCCGGTAAGCCATACCGGGCAAACAGCTGTTTGGCCTGATATTCATGTAAGTTCATGTGTTCTATCCATCCTTCAGGGTAATCGTTATCTTCAAACCTGTAGACCGGCGCGGTCTGTGTGCCGGATGGCGCTACGCTTATCCGGCCTACAGGGCAGGTGATGCTAAATGGTTACTAGACGTCCAGCAGCAGACGCGTTGGATCTTCCAGCAGCTCTTTAATGGCGACCAGGAAGCCCACGGATTCGCGGCCGTCGATCAGGCGGTGGTCGTAAGAGAGCGCCAGGTACATCATTGGCAGGATCTCCACTTTACCGTCTACCGCCATAGGACGATCTTTAATGGCATGCATACCCAGAATCGCGCTCTGTGGCGGGTTGATGATTGGGGTAGACATCAGTGAACCGAATACACCGCCGTTGGTAATGGTGAAGTTACCGCCGGTCAGGTCTTCTACGGTCAGCTTGCCGTCGCGGCCTTTCACAGCCAGCTCTTTGATATTTTTCTCAATGTCAGCCATACCCAGGGTATCAACATCACGCAGGACCGGAGTCACCAGGCCACGTGGGGTCGAAACCGCCATGCTGACGTCGAAGTAGTTGTGGTAAACCACGTCATCGCCATCGATGGACGCATTCACTTCCGGGTAGCGTTTCAGCGCTTCAACCACCGCTTTCACGTAGAAGGACATAAAGCCCAGACGGATACCGTGACGTTTTTCGAAGGCGTCACCGTACTGCTTACGCAGGTCCATGATTGGCTTCATGTTCACTTCGTTGAAGGTGGTCAGCATCGCCGTGGAATTTTTCGCTTCCAGCAGACGCTCAGCCACACGCTTACGCAGGCGAGTCATAGGGACACGTTTTTCGCTGCGCGCGCCCAGAGCAGGCTGGGCTGCAGGGGCTGCCGCTGGCGCTTTCGCTTCTGCCTGAGCAGGCGCTTTCGCCAGGTGTTTGTCGATGTCTTCGCGGGTCAGACGACCGCCCACACCAGTGCCTTTGATGGCTGCCGGGTCAAGGCTGTGTTCAGCCAGCAGGCGACGGATCGCCGGGCTGAGCGCGTCGTTAGACTGTTCTTCCAGAGAAGCCTGCTGGCGCTGAGCCGGGGTAGAGGCTTTCTCTTCAGATTTCGCGCTGGACTCTTTGCCCGCGCTGTTGCCTTCACGCAGGCGACCCAGGATCTGACGAGAGGTGACGGTGGTACCTTCATCTTCCAGCACTGCGTCCAGAACGCCATCCGCCGAAGCCGGTACTTCCAGTACCACTTTGTCAGTTTCGATTTCTACCAGCACTTCATCACGCTTAACGGCATCGCCTGGTTTTTTGTGCCAGGTAGCGACGGTCGCATCTGCTACAGATTCAGGCAGGTCGGGAACAAGAATATCTACGCTACTCATTATGTATCCTTTAATTAATCGACGTTCAGCGCGTCATTGACCAGATCTTGTTGCTGCTTCTGGTGAACGGACATATACCCTACCGCCGGAGAGGCGGAGGCCGGGCGACCTGCATAGCGCAGGGCTGACCCAAATGGAATCACTTCACGGAAATGATGCTGGCTGCAGTACCATGCGCCCTGGTTGAGCGGCTCTTCCTGGCACCAGACAAAATCATGTACGTGAGCGTACGGTTTCAGCGCTTCCTGCACCGCCTGGTGCGGGAACGGATAAAGCTGTTCGATACGCACGATGGCGACATCTTTCTGATCGTTCTTACGGCGCTGTTCCAGCAGGTCGTAATAAACCTTACCAGAACACATCACCACGCGCTTCACGGCCTGCGGATCCAGCTCATCAATTTCACCGATAGCTGGCAGGAAGGTGCCGTTGGCCAGTTCATCCAGGCTGGAAACCGCCAGCGGGTGACGCAGCAGGGATTTCGGCGACATCACCACCAGCGGACGGCGCATACCGCGCAGCGCCTGACGACGCAGCATGTGGTAAACCTGAGCCGGGGTGGACGGTACACAGACCTGCATGTTCTGCTCAGCGCAGAGCTGCAGATAACGTTCCAGACGCGCGGAGGAGTGTTCCGGGCCCTGACCTTCATAACCGTGCGGCAGCAGCATCACCAGGCCACACATACGGCCCCATTTCTGCTCGCCGGAAGAGATGAACTGGTCGATAACCACCTGCGCGCCGTTGGCGAAGTCACCGAACTGCGCTTCCCAGATAGTCAGGGTACGCGGTTCAGCCGTGGCGTAACCGTATTCGAAGGCCAGCACCGCTTCTTCAGACAGCACGGAGTCCCAGACCTTGAACTGGCCCTGACCGTTGTGCACGTGCTGCAGCGGGGTGTACGTTGAACCGTTGGACTGGTTATGCACGACCGCGTGACGGTGGAAGAAGGTGCCACGGCCCGCATCTTCACCGGACAGACGAACAGGAATACCTTCGTCAACCAGTGTCGCGTAAGCCAGCGTTTCCGCGCCGCCCCAGTCGAACAGCTTCTCGCCTGCGGCCATAGCCTGGCGATCAGCATAAATTTTTGCCACGCGAGACTGCATCTCAATAGCGTCTGGTACGGTGCTGATGCGTTTAGCCAGCTCCTGCAGGCGCTTCATCTCGACCTTGTTCGGGTAGCTCTCATCCCACTCGTGGTTGAGGTACGGCGACCAGGTAAAGGAGTGCATGTTCATCGGACGCAGCTCTTTCACCACGCATTCACCTGCATCCAGCGCGTCGCGGTAGAGGTTGACCATCTCGGTCGCATCTTCCAGCGTCGCCACTTTTTCACTTTCCAGCTTGTCAGCGTAGATTTTGCGCGGGGTCGGGTGTTTTTTGATTTTCTGGTACATCAACGGCTGGGTTGCACTTGGCTCGTCGGCTTCGTTGTGGCCGTGACGGCGGTAACAGAACAGGTCGATGAACACATCGCGTTTGAAGGTGTTACGGAAGTCCAGCGCCAGACGGGTCACGAAGGCGACCGCTTCCGGATCGTCCGCGTTAACGTGGAAGATCGGCGCCTGAACCATCTTACCGATGTCGGTACAGTATGGGGTAGAACGCGCATCCAGCGGGTTAGAGGTGGTGAAGCCCACCTGGTTATTGATGACGATACGCACGGTACCGCCCACTTCATAACCACGCGCTTTAGACATGTTCAGGGTTTCCTGAACCACGCCCTGCCCGGTGACCGCGGCGTCACCGTGGATGGTAATTGGCAGCACTTTATTGCTGCTTGGCTCATCCAGACGATCCAGACGCGCACGCACGGAACCGATAACCACCGGGCTGACGATCTCCAGGTGTGACGGGTTAAATGCCAGCGCCAGGTGAACCAGACCGCCTTCGGTTTCGATATCAGACGAGAAGCCCATGTGATACTTCACGTCACCGGTGCCAAGGTGTTCTTTATGTTTGCCCGCGAATTCGTCGAACAGGTCCTGCGGTTTTTTCCCCAGCACGTTGACCAGTACGTTCAGACGACCACGGTGCGCCATGCCCAGCACCACTTCACGGGTGCCGCTCTTGCCTGCGTGACGAATCAGCTCTTTCAGCATCGGCACCAGCGCATCGCCGCCTTCCAGCGAGAAGCGTTTTGCGCCCGGGAATTTCGCGCCCAGATAGCGCTCAAGCCCTTCCGCTGCCGTCAGTTCATTGAGGAAGCGTTTTTTCTCGTCAGCCGAGAAGGTCGCGTGGCCTGCTACGGATTCGATGCGCTGCTGGATCCAGCGTTTCTCTTCGGTAGAGGTAATGTGCATGTATTCCGCGCCGATGGAGCCGCAGTAGGTTTGCTTGAGCGCGTCAATCAGATCGCCCAGCTTCATCGTGTCTTTGCCGATGGCAAAGGAACCTACGTTAAAGCTTTCCTGGAAATCGGCCTCGGTCAGATCGTGATACGCCGGATCGAGATCGGCCACACGGTCTTGTTTCCACAGTCCCAGCGGATCGAGATTCGCATGCTGGTGACCACGGAAGCGATAAGCGTTGATAAGCTGCAGGACTTTAACCTGCTTCGCATTGGTGTCAGGGTCGGAAATCGCAGAAGAGTAACGTGAGGCATCCTTCGCCAGACGACGGAAATAATCACGTGTTTTGGAATGGAATTGATCCGGTTTGACTCCCGTGCCAGGCAACTGCTGGAACATGGAACGCCAGTTTGCGTCCACTGAGTCAGGATCGGTTAAGAAGTCTTCATAGAGCTGTTCTATCCAGCTCTGGTTGGCACCAGAGAGGTAAGAAGAGTCCAGCCAGGCTTTCATTGCGCCGTTCTGCATCGTGATCCCTTAAGCATTTTTATGCTTACTTTCGCCGTAGAAACTACCACGTACACACCGTGTACGTGCCGGGGTTCACCTGCGAGCTCTTTTCATTTGGCCCGCGAAGGAACCTTTAGAAACTGTCTAAACGTCAGGGCAGTTTTTAAAGGTTTCTGCATTTTGCCCGGTGGCGCTACGCTTACCGGGCCTACAGACTCGTAGGCCGGATAAGCGCAGCGCTGTCCGGCAAATTTACTTACGCACTGCGCTGCAGCAGCATCGACTTAATATGGCCGATGGCGCGCGTCGGGTTCAGCCCCTTCGGACACACACTGACGCAGTTCATGATGCTATGGCAGCGGAATACACTGAAAGCGTCACTCAGTCCTTCCAGACGGCTTTCGGTTTCGGTGTCGCGGCTATCGATCAGGAAGCGATAGGCAGCCAGCAGACCGGCCGGGCCGATAAACTTGTCCGGGTTCCACCAGAACGACGGGCAGGACGTTGAACAACATGCACAAAGAATACACTCGTACAACCCATCGAGTTTTTCACGCTGCTCAGGAGACTGTAAGTGCTCACGAGCGGGTGGATTTTGCCCATTATTCAATAAGTAAGGCTTAATCTTCTCATATTGTGCATAGAATTGCCCCATGTCTACCACCAAATCACGCACGACCGGCAGACCTGGCAGAGGACGGATAACAATTTTCTGCCCCGGACGCTGCAACGCTGAAATTGGCGTGATGCAGGCCAGGCCATTTTTGCCGTTCATGTTCACACCGTCGGAGCCACAGACCCCTTCACGGCAGGAGCGACGGAACGACAGGGTCGGATCTTTCTCTTTCAGCTGGATTAAGGCATCCAGCAGCATCATGTCACGACCTTCTTCCGCTTCCAGGGTGTAGTCCTGCATACGCGGAGCATCATCAACATCCGGGTTATAACGATAAACTGAGAATTCGAGTTTCATTATCCTGTCTCCGCATTAGTAAGTACGAATCTTCGGCGGGAACGCCGGACGCAGTTTCGGTTCCATATTGACGCTACGACGCGTCATGGATTCCGACTCTGGCAGATACAGGGAATGGCACAGCCAGTTTTCATCGTCACGCTCCGGGAAGTCGAAGCGGCTATGGGCGCCACGGCTTTCGGTACGGAAGTTTGCCGCCATCGCGGTCGCGAACGCGGTTTCCATCAGGTTATCCAGTTCCAGACACTCTACGCGCTGGGTGTTGAACTCGCTGGAGGTGTCGTCCAGACGGGCGTTTTTGAGACGCTCGCGGATCGCTTTCAGCTGCTCAAGACCTTTGGCCATCGCGTCGCCTTCGCGGAATACCGAGAAGTTGTGCTGCATGCACTCCTGCAGCGCTTTACGGATTTCCACCGGATCTTCGCCGTTACGGTTGCCATTCCAGCGGTTGAGGCGTTCAAGAGAAGCATCAATTTCGTCGTCGGTCGCATCACGCAGCGCACCCTGCTCGGCAATGGATTCCTGCAGATGCAGACCCACCGCACGACCAAACACCACCAGGTCCAGCAGGGAGTTGCCGCCCAGACGGTTAGCACCGTGTACCGATACGCAGGCGATTTCGCCCACCGCGAACAGGCCAGGGATAACCACATCTTCGCCCTGCTCGTTTACGGTCAGCGCCTGCCCGGTCACTTTGGTCGGAATACCGCCCATCATGTAGTGGCAGGTTGGGATGACAGGGATCGGCTCTTTCACCGGGTCGACGTGCGCGAAGGTGCGCGACAGTTCCAGGATACCCGGCAGACGGGATTCCAGCACCTCTTTACCCAGATGGTCCAGTTTCAGCTTCGCATGCGGACCCCATGGGCCATCACAGCCGCGGCCTTCACGGATTTCGATCATGATGGAACGCGCCACCACGTCACGACCCGCCAGGTCTTTCGCATTCGGGGCATAACGCTCCATGAAGCGCTCGCCGTGTTTGTTCAGCAGGTAACCGCCTTCACCACGGCAACCTTCCGTTACCAGTACGCCCGCACCGGCGATACCGGTTGGGTGGAACTGCCACATCTCCATATCCTGCACCGGCACGCCCGCGCGGATAGCCATACCGACCCCGTCACCGGTGTTGATGTGAGCATTGGTGGTGGACTGGTAAATACGGCCTGCACCACCGGTCGCCAGCACGGTTGCGCGGGCTTTGAAGTAAACGACTTCACCGGTTTCGATGCACAGTGCGGTACAACCGACGATTGCGCCATCGGCGTTTTTCACCAGATCCAGCGCATACCACTCGGAGAAGATGGTGGTGTGATTTTTCAGGTTCTGCTGATACAGGGTGTGCAGCAGTGCGTGACCGGTACGGTCAGCCGCCGCCGCGGTACGTGCCGCCTGCTCGCCGCCGAAGTTTTTCGACTGGCCGCCAAACGGACGCTGATAGATGGTGCCATTTTCCAGACGGGAGAACGGCAGACCCATGTGGTCCAGCTCCAGAATCGCTTCCGGGCCGGTCTTACACATATATTCGATGGCATCCTGGTCACCGATGTAATCGGAACCTTTTACCGTGTCGTACATGTGCCATTCCCAGTTATCTTCATGGGAGTTACCCAGCGCAACGGTAATACCGCCCTGCGCAGACACAGTATGGGAACGGGTTGGGAAGACTTTAGAGAGCAGCGCACAGCTCTGGCCGCTCTGGGAAATTTGCAGTGCGGCACGCATACCTGCGCCACCCGCACCAATGACGACAGCATCAAATTCTCTGACTGGCAGTTTCATTACACACCCCACACCACAACAAATCCATAAATAACGTAAACCACCAGAGCAACAACAATGGCCAGCTGCAGAGGGAGGCGAATCGCCAGAGGTTTAACGTAATCGGTCAGCACCTGCCACATACCAATCCAGGCATGAATAAGGATGGAGAACAGCGCCAGCAGGGTGAACACTTTGGTGAAGGCCGATCCGAAGAACCCACTCCAGATTTCCCACGTAAGCTCCCCGCTGGTGGCGAAGAAACCGATCATATAGATGATGTAAAGGGTGAGAACGATGGCGGTAGCACGGACCAGAATGAAGTCATGTACGCCGTTGCGTCCTAATGCGGAGGCGTTGCTTACCATACGAGAACTCCTGCAAGAAGTGAAAGCACGACTGTAATCACAAATGAAATGTTAGCGGAGCGTTTCCCGGCTTCGAAGGTCTCTTCGAGATAGCCAAAGTCCATCAGCATATGGCGAACACCCACCACAACGTGGTACGCCAGTGCAGTCAGAATGCCCCACATGATGAATTTCACGAAGAAGCTGTTCATGATGGCCGAGGCCTGGAGGAATCCTTCAGGGGAAGAGAGGCTGGTACCCAGTAACCACAGCAGAATGCCGACCGCCACAAACGTAATCACACCTGAAACACGGTGCAGAATGGACGCTATTGCTGTTACAGGGAACCGGATCGTTTTCAGATCCAGATTGACAGGTCTTTGTTTTTTCACATTTCTTATCATGAATAACGCCCACATGCTGTTCTTATTGTTTCCTTCCTCCGGACTGCGATGCGGGTCAAGCAGCGTTCCTTTTCTATAACTGCGCGTCATGCAAAACATTGCTTCCAGATGCTAAAACGACACGTTACAACGCTGGGTGGCTCGGGATTGCAGGGTGTTCCGGAGACCTGGCGGCAGTATAGGCCGTTCACAAAATCATTACAATTAACCTACATACAGTTTGTTGGGTTTTCTCTGGAACAGTGATCAGGGTCACGATAACAACATCTTTTTAATTTTTAATCATCTGATTTGACAAATGTTAAACAATATTGTTACAAACGTCATCAGAAAAGGCATATAATGCGCAAAAGTTATGAGGTCTCACTTTCACCTGACAAATAGTTATGTAACAGTGTGATGGTATTGACCGAAGTTATCAGGACAGTTATTAGTGATATACAGGTTTGAATAATTCGGACTGCAAAAACGCTGATTTGCTGTGGTTTCACTGATATTTCATTCGTTTACCTGCAAGGCGCCATAGCTCTGTACCCTGGTTTGTCCTCGTGAGCTGAGCGGTAAGCCAAATAACAATCTGGTAACGATGATTAACAGCTGAAGGCAAATCCGGTAAAGCGCAGTCTTAAGCATAAGGCGCTAAGGAGACCGTAAATGGCTGATACTAAGGCAAAACTCACCCTAAATGGTGATGATGCTATTGAACTGGATGTGCTAAAAGGCACGCTCGGTCAGGATGTTATTGATATCCGTACGCTGGGTTCCAAAGGGATGTTTACCTTTGACCCTGGATTTACTTCTACCGCATCTTGCGAATCCAAAATCACCTTCATTGACGGTGACGAAGGTATCCTGCTCCATCGCGGCTTCCCTATCGATCAGTTAGCCACCGAATCCAACTATCTGGAAGTGTGCTATATCCTGCTGAACGGCGAAAAACCGACACAGGCTCAGTTCGATGAATTTAAAACCACCGTGACCCGTCACACCATGATCCATGAGCAGATCACCCGTCTGTTCCATGCGTTCCGTCGTGACTCTCACCCGATGGCGGTGATGTGCGGGATTACCGGTGCGCTGGCGGCGTTTTACCACGACTCTCTGGACGTGAATAACCCGCGTCACCGTGAGATCGCCGCTTACCGTCTGCTGTCCAAAATGCCTACCATGGCGGCGATGTGTTACAAATACTCCATCGGCCAGCCGTTTGTGTACCCACGCAATGACCTCTCCTACGCGGGTAACTTCCTGCGCATGATGTTCTCCACACCGTGCGAAGAGTACGAAGTGAACCCGGTGCTGGAACGCGCAATGGACCGTATTCTGATCCTGCACGCTGACCACGAACAGAACGCATCGACCTCTACCGTCCGTACCGCAGGCTCTTCAGGCGCTAACCCGTTCGCCTGTATCGCTGCGGGCATCGCCTCCCTGTGGGGACCGGCGCACGGCGGCGCGAACGAAGCAGCACTGAAGATGCTGGAAGAGATCAGCACCGTTGAGCACATTCCTGAATTCGTGCGTCGTGCGAAAGATAAGAATGACTCCTTCCGCCTGATGGGCTTCGGTCACCGTGTTTACAAAAACTACGACCCACGCGCAACCGTAATGCGCGAGACCTGCCACGAAGTGCTGAAAGAGCTGGGCACTAAAGATGATCTGCTGGAAGTGGCGATGGAGCTGGAACACATCGCGCTGAACGACCCGTACTTCATCGAGAAGAAACTCTATCCGAACGTCGATTTCTACTCTGGCATTATTCTGAAAGCGATGGGTATTCCGTCCTCCATGTTCACCGTGATCTTCGCCATGGCCCGTACCGTTGGCTGGATTGCGCACTGGAACGAAATGCACAGCGAAGGCATGAAAATCGCCCGTCCTCGTCAGCTGTACACCGGCTACGAGCAGCGTGATTTTAAGTCTGATCTGAAGCGCTAAAAGTTAAGCCCGGTGGCGCTACCGCTTACCGGGCCTACAAATGCGAAACGTAGGCCGGGTAAGGCGTAGCCGCTACCCGGCTTTTTTATTTTTGACAATGTGGACACCAGTAAAACGGTCTTGAGGAGAGCATTGCCCTCTCTATAATCCCGCCGCACCGCTCGCACTTTTTCCCCGCCCGATGAAACACATTGAACCGGAAAAGCGCCCCGTGATGCTTGTTCTCATCCACCACCCCGCGCGTGTTATACGACAGCCGCGGAATATCCAGCAGGGCATGAGAGAGCGCCTCCAGCTGGTCATCACTTAACTCAGACGCTTTGTGCTGCGGCGCCAGCCCGACTTCCCAGAGGATTTCCACCCGCAGGTAGTTGCCAAGTCCGGCCAGAAACGCCTGATCGAGGAATAACCCGGAAAATTGCCGGTTGCGGAATTTGGGAGACAACAAGCGGGCTTTGACATCGCTCGCCGTCAGGCGCATATCCAGCACGTCGGGCCCGACCCGCTGTAAGAACGGGTGCGTAAGCAGTTGCTCAGGCGTTAACATTTCGATATCAGATGCGCTGTACAGCAGGATCGCTTTCTCTGCCGTTTGCAGCCTGACGCGCAGCACGCGGGTGGTTTGCGGCTGTTCATCCGCGTTAACCACGCGCCACACGCCGTAAAGCTGGTTGTGGCTATATAACGTCAGGTTATGGGAAAAGTGCGTAAGCAACGCTTTTCCGCGCGTTTCAATATGCGTCACCGTTTGCCCCACCAGCGGGGCTTCAAACGGTTTCAGTTGAGGGAAAGCAAACCAGACATCCGTCAGCGGTTTACCTTTTATCGCCGCCTCGAGGCTATCCGCCGCGCGACGGATCTCCGGGCCTTCTGGCATTTTTCTGTCCTTATGATGATCAGGCGCTAACGAGAATACCTTGCTCTGCAAAAGCCGCCCGTAAGCGGCGCGCAAACTGCAGCGCATGTTCGCCATCGCCGTGTAAACAAACCGTTTCCGCCTGTACGCTGGCCGTTGAGCCATCCGTCGCGTTGACGGTCCCCTCACGCACCATCTGAAGGGTCTGTGCCAGCGCCTGAGACGCATCGGTGATTAACGCGCCGGGCTGGGACCGGGGGACCAGGCTGCCATCAGGCAAATACCCTCTGTCGGCAAAGACTTCCTGACGCGTGGTTAACCCCAGACGCTGCCCCGCACGAATAAGCTCGCTCCCCGCCAGACCAACCAGTATCAACTGCGGGTTGCAGTCCCGTACCGCGCGGGCGATGGCGTCAGCCAGAACGGGATCTTTTGCCGCCTGATTGTAGAGCATGCCGTGCGGCTTCACGTGGCGCAGCACACCGTTCTCGGCGCGAACAATCGCCTCCAGTGCGCCTGTCTGATAGAGCGTCTGGGCGTAAACCGTCTCCGGCGGGAGATCCATCGCGGTACGGCCAAAATTCTCCCGATCCGGAAAGCTCGGGTGAGCCCCCACCGCCACGCCGTTTTTGATGGCGTTTCGCACGCTCTCAAGCATCGTTTGGGCATCGCCCGCGTGAAAACCGCAGGCAATGTTAACCGACGAAACCAGCGTCATCAGTTCAGCGTCAGCACTACCGCCCTCGCCCAGATCGGCGTTTAAATCAATCTTTACCATCGAGCCTCCACGCCAGTTGTTCCAGATAACGCTGCTGATCCTGACGCGCCTTGAGCGCCTCCTCCAGAGAACATTGCACGAAATGAATCGGCTGCCCCAGGGGGATTTGCGCCAGATGGTAGCGATCGGCTTCAATAATGCAGGCAATACGCGGGTAACCGCCCGTTGTTTGCGCGTCATTCATCAACACTATCGGTTGACCGTTGCCCGGCACCTGGATGACGCCGGGCAATAAGCCGTGGGAAAGCAATTCACGGTCTGTCGTACGGGTCAGCGGCTGCCCCTGCAAACGGTAGCCCATACGGTTACTTTGTGGGCTGAGCTTCCACGGCGAGCGCCAGAAAGACTCTTTAGAGGCCTCGTCGAACTCATGATATTCCGGCCCTGGTAAGGCGCGGATCTGGTTGCCCCAGAGCAGTTGCTTCACCCCCTGAGCCGTCGAGAAGTGGCGCGCAGAGGGGTGAATCGCCAGACGGTCCCCATCGCGTAGCAACCGTCCTTCGTGACCGCCAATGCCAGCTTTCTGATCGGTACTGGCTGACCCCAGCACCTCCGGCACGTCAATCCCGCCCGCGACCGCAAGATAGCTGCGCACCCCGTGCAGAGGACGCTTAAGCGTTAAACGCTGTCCGGCTTTCGCCCGCAGCCGCCAGCCGGTCCAGACCGCTTTGCCATCCAGCGTGGCATCGCACCCGGCGCCGGTTAAGGCAAACCAGGTCTCCTGACCAAACTCAATGACACACTGCCCGAGCGTAATTTCGAGCGCAGCCGTATTGCCGGGGTTGCCCACCAGCACATTAGCAATCTCCAGCGCGGGCCTGTCCAGCGCGCCGCAATAGCTCACGCCAGACTGGCGCATGCCAAAGCGGCCCGCATCCTGAACGGAAGTGTAAAGCCCGGCGCGAATAAGCGTTAACATACCCCCTCCTTCTGCGGAATAAAGCGGAGGGCATCGCCGGCACGCAACAGGACCGGCGATGCCTGTCCGGGTTCAAATAACGGCATGGACGTATGTCCGATAAGCTGCCAGCCGCCAGGCGAAGCCAGGGGATAAATACCGGTCTGCTCGCCGCCTATTGCGACGGTGCCAGCCGGTACACTCAGGCGAGGCTCCGCGCGACGCGGCGTATGCAGCCGCGGGGAGAGCCCGCCAAGGTACGGGAATCCCGGCTGAAACCCCAGGAACCAGACAACGTAATCAACCGAAGCGTGCAGCTCGACGACCTGCTTTTCCGTTAACCCGCAGTGTTCCGCGACAAACGGGAGATCGGGTCCCCCCGTGCCACCGTACACCACCGGGATCTCAATCGTTCTGGAGTCAGGCTCCAGCGCTTCACTCTCTTCCCACCAGCGCTGTAAACGTTCGATAGCATCCAGCGCCAGCGTGTGCGGGCTACGCAGCACGACGGTAATGTTATTCATACCTGGAATGGCCTCAACCACCTCTGGCATGTCGGCCAGACGCTGGGTCAACCGCCAGATTCGCTTTTGCGTCGCCAGTGTAACAGGCGGCTCCAGCTCCAGTACCACTGCGGTTTCACCCAGAAGATAACAACGCGCTCGCTGCACTTAACTACCTCTCATCAGGCCGGATTAGGGATATCAATAAAGGTCACATCCAGATCGGTATTTTCCGTCAGCCACTCGCTGAGGGCGCGAATGCCGCCACGCTCCGTCGCATGGTGGCCTGCCGCGTAGAAATGGAGCCCCTGCTCCCGGGCGGAGTGAACCGTCTGCTCAGAAACTTCACCGGTAATAAACGCATCGACACCGAAGCGCGCGGCGCTATCGATAAAGCCTTGCCCGCCCCCGGTACACCAGGCAACACGCTTCACGAGATCGGGCCCGGTATCGCCGCACCACAGGGGACGACGCCCGAGACGCGCTTCTATCCATGAGGCCAGTTCCAGCCCCGGCACCGGCATCGCTAACTCGCCCCACGGCACCAGCGGCTCAATTTCGCCCATCACGGTTATGCCTAATAATCGCGCCAGCTGAACGTTATTCCCCAGCTCCGGATGCGCATCCAGCGGCAGATGGTAACCGTACAGGTTGATGTCATTCGCCAGCAGCGTTTTCAGACGATTGCGCTTCATACCGCGGATAATCGGCGATTCGTTTTTCCAGAAGTAGCCGTGATGAACAATCACCGCGTCGGCTTCCTGACGAACCGCCTCGTCCAGCAGCGCCTGGCTTGCCGTCACGCCGGTGATAATTTTCTGCACCGTTTCGCGTCCTTCCACCTGCAGGCCATTCGGGCCGTAGTCGCTAAAGGAGACGGTATTCAGTTTTTCGTTAATCAGGCTTTCCAGTTCGCTGTTTTTCATCATCACTCTCTCAAGCTTTGCGGGCGGCTTCATAGGCCGCCAGCGTGGCGACGCGCGCCTGTTTATGGTCGACAATCGGACGCGGATAATCGAGCTTCACGCCCTGTTTATCCGCCCATGTCCACGGGTCGTGGATCGCTTTAGCAGGAACATTCCTGAGCGCGGGTAACCAGTAGCGAATAAAGTCGCCGTTGGCATCAAATTTTTGCCCCTGGGTCGTGGGATTAAAAATGCGGAAATAAGGTGCCGCATCGGTACCGGTTGAGGCCGCCCACTGCCAGCCGCCGTTATTCGCCGCCAGATCGCCATCGATCAGCCGGGAAATAAAATAGCGCTCCCCGACACGCCAGTCGATAAGCAGATCTTTTACCAGGAAGCTGGCGGTAATCATCCGCAGGCGGTTGTGCATCCACCCGGTTTCATTCAGCTGGCGCATTGCGGCATCCACAATCGGATAGCCTGTCTCACCCTTCTGCCAGGCCTCTAAAAGCACTACATCGTGCTGCCATTTTACGTTATCGGTCCAGGAAATGAATGGACGATGCTTACATAAATCAGGGTGATACGTCATAAGATGGCGATAAAACTCGCGCCAGATAAGTTCGTTCAGCCACACCGAGCCTGAGCCACCATCCAGCGCCTGAGGCTGCTCCGCCAGAAGACGATGTAAACACTGGCGAGGAGAAAGGACGCCCAACGCCAGGCTCGCGGATAAACGGCTGGTTCCTTCAATTGCCGGGAAATCCCTGCGCGCGTCATAGTCTTCTGCGCCCTGTTTGCAAAACTGGCGCAGCTTCGCGATAGCGGCCTTCTCGTTTGCGGGAAACAGAAGCGCATCGAATGCCTGTTGGGGATAGTTAAACGTTAATTCAGGCAGATCGGTTATGGCATCCCCTCTGGTGGAGGGCGCGGGTACGCACTCCGGCAGCACCTCTTTAAGGCGTTTCACAAAGGCATTTTTAAAGGGCGTAAACACCTTGTACATTTCATGGCCGCCGGTCATGACGCTGCCCGGCGCCAGCATCACGCTGTCATCAAATCCCTGACACTGAACACCGCTCAGTAACGTCTCCAGCTGACGATCCCGCTGACGCTCGTTCAGTTCGTACTGGTAGTTATAAAAAAGATGCGTGACATCGTTCTGCTGGCAGACTTCCTGTATCGTCAGAAGCTGCGCAGCGAAGTCACTGACCTCTTTATAAATCAATGGAATGCCTTTTTCGGCTAGCGAGCGTTGCAAGTCGTTCAGATGTGCGCTGAGAAAAGCCGCCTGTCGCGGCGCCATATCATGCTGCTGCCACTGGCCAGGCGTAGCGATAAACAGCGCCAGCACCCTGGCATCCTGAGAGCGGCAGGCTGCCGCGAGAGCGATGTTGTCATGTACGCGCAGGTCCGCGCGAAACCAAACCAGATGGGTGGGCATAAAACTCCAGGCAAATATCCATTATGTCCGTAAGGGCACGCCACCAAAGGAAAAAGCGGCGAGCTTTTACTGTACTTTGCCATGAAGTGTAGACGGGATGAAATAAAAAAGGCCGCCCGAGGCGGCCTTAACGCTACTTGTCCTGCGCCATCGTGGTGAATGCAATGAACATAATCGGTTCATCACGCTTTACCACAAGTACGCTGGCGACAATGAACGCAATGCATATATAGCGTTTCACTATGCGGTCCCTGCAGCTAACCGCTCCACCGTTTACCACCGGTGATAAATCGGTGGACACAAGCTCTGGCGAAAGCCTGCCTTACGGTTGTGGTAACACCTTTCCCGGGACCGGTGCCCATGTGCGAGATGGCGGAAAGGGACGCTGCATGGTAGTCGGCTTTCATACTGGCCGGAATCGTCTGAGCAAACTTTTAAGATTATATTTAAAGAAGCAGCGTTTGATTATTGATTAAGAAACAGTAAGATCTTCAGTCTCTGGTGAGAGCTTGCAAGACCACCCAACGGACCGCGAATCCCGAGGGACAAAAAAACCGCCACATTGCTGTTGGCGGTTTTTTTATTGCTGTGTGTCGTCTTAGTATCAGTAGAAATCGCAGGTCGCTTTCTCGGCCTGGTCCATCCACACC
Organism: Enterobacter sp. BIDMC92; assembly: GCF_001030225.1. Taxonomy (NCBI): domain Bacteria; kingdom Pseudomonadati; phylum Pseudomonadota; class Gammaproteobacteria; order Enterobacterales; family Enterobacteriaceae; genus Enterobacter; species Enterobacter sp. BIDMC92. The sequence goes on along the minus strand of NZ_KQ087598.1, from coordinate 1,378,293 downwards.
GGCTTCTCGCTGGTTTTCGCCCAGACGCGGTGTAGATAGCTGTAAAAACGTGCACGATCTTTCCAGAACAGCATCACCGGCAGGGCCAGTACACCAGCCACTACGGCGAAAGTGCGACGCATGAACACGATATGAGCCGGATACTCTTTATAAAGATCCATATTTTCTCCCCTATAGTTGGCCGGAAACGTCATCCGGAAAATTCAAAATCTGTGACCTGGCTAAAATAATATCGCTTTGTTTGTAATTTTACCACTCATCCGACCACTTATTTTCGTCTGTTTAGTGAAAATTTACCTTCACGCCGTAATTAAGTTACAAAAAAGTTAACGATTTACTTATCAATAGTTAAATTGTGGCTTTTGCCATTTTTATACTTTTTTTACACCCGCCCTTCTCATTTTTGCGAAATCTTTGCGCCGGAAATCCTACCGTTAGAGCAACAACAAAAGTCACCCGGAGGTGGATTGTGAGTGCAGGTCTTATTACCGGCATCGTGCTGGTGTTCCTGTTATTGGGTTATCTGGTTTATGCCCTGATTAACGCGGAGGCATTCTGATGGCTGCTCAGGCGTTTTTGCTTATTGCCAGCTTCTTAGCGGTATTGTTCATTCTGGCAAGGCCGCTGGGATCGGTACTGGCACGGCTGATTAACAACGTCCCCTTGCCCGGCACGGGAAGTGTTGAAAAAGGGATCTGGCGTGTACTGGGAATCGACGATCGGGAGATGAACTGGCGTGAATACCTGTTCGCCATTCTGCTGCTGAATATCGCGGGGCTCATTGCGCTTTTTGCCATGCTGATGCTGCAGGGCAACCTGCCGCTGAATCCGCAACACTTACCGGGTTTGTCCTGGCATCTTGCGCTGAACACGGCGGTCAGTTTTGTCACCAACACCAACTGGCAGTCCTATGCCGGTGAAACCACGCTCAGCTACTTCAGCCAGATGGCCGGGTTAACCGTGCAGAACTTCCTCTCTGCTGCCAGCGGTATCGCGGTGATCTTCGCCCTGACGCGTGCGTTTGCCCGTCAAAAAATCAGTACCCTGGGAAATGCCTGGGTCGATCTGACACGCATTACCCTGTGGATCCTGCTGCCGATTGCGCTGCTGATCGCGCTGTTCTTTGTTCAGCAAGGCACCCTGCAAAACTTGCTGCCTTACACGCCATATACCTCCCTTGAAGGCGCAAAACAGCTCCTGCCTATGGGGCCAGTGGCGTCACAGGAGGCCATCAAGATGCTGGGGACGAACGGGGGTGGTTTCTTTAACGCCAACTCGTCGCATCCATTTGAGAACCCCACCGCACTGACCAATTTTGTGCAGATGCTGGCGATCTTCCTGATCCCCGCCGCGCTCTGCTTCGCCTTTGGCGACGTGGTCAACGATCGCCGTCAGGGGCGCACCCTGCTCTGGACCATGTCGCTTATCTTTGTGGTCTGCGTAGCGCTGGTGATGTGGGCGGAATGGCAGGGTAATCCGCACTTCCTTTCACTGGGTGCCGATAGCGCCATCAACATGGAAGGGAAAGAGAGCCGCTTTGGCATTCTCGCCAGCAGTTTGTATGCGGTGGTCACTACGGCAGCCTCTTGCGGGGCGGTTAACGCCATGCATGACTCGTTTACCGCACTGGGTGGCATGATCCCGATGTGGCTGATGCAAATTGGCGAAGTGGTGTTTGGCGGCGTGGGCTCCGGTCTTTACGGCATGCTGCTGTTCGTACTGCTGGCGGTGTTTATTGCCGGTCTGATGATTGGCCGCACCCCGGAATACCTGGGTAAAAAAATCGACGTTCGCGAGATGAAATTAACCGCGCTGGCGATTCTGGTCACCCCGGCGCTTGTACTGCTCGGCACCGCATTGGCCCTGATGACCGAGGCCGGACGCAGCGGCATTTTTAACCCCGGGATCCACGGCTTTAGCGAAGTGCTCTATGCCGTCTCTTCTGCCGCCAACAACAACGGCAGCGCCTTTGCAGGCTTAAGCGCCAACTCACCGTTCTGGAACTGTCTGCTGGCGTTCTGCATGTTTGTGGGTCGCTTCGGGATCATTGTGCCGGTAATGGCGATTGCCGGATCGCTGGTGAATAAAAAAATTCAACCGACCACTACCGGCACATTGCCGACCCACGGCGCGCTGTTTATCGGCCTGCTGACGGGCACCGTGTTGCTGGTCGGCGCCCTGACCTTTATCCCCGCCCTCGCGTTAGGCCCGGTCGCGGAATACCTCTCTTTACGCTGATTTTGCGGAGAAATTGTCATGAGTCGTAAACAACTGGCCCTGTTCGAACCGTCATTAGTTCGCCAGGCGCTCATGGATGCGGTGAAAAAACTCAGCCCGCGCGTGCAGTGGCACAACCCGGTGATGTTTATTGTCTGGGCGGGAAGCGTCCTGACCACCGCCCTGGCGATTGCCATGGGAACGGGCCACATGCCGGGAAACGCGATGTTTACCAGTGCCATCAGCCTGTGGCTGTGGTTTACCGTGCTGTTCGCCAACTTCGCAGAGGCGCTGGCGGAAGGCCGGAGTAAAGCCCAGGCCAACAGCCTGAAAGGGGTGAAAAAAACCGCCTTCGCGCGCAAGCTACGTGAACCAAAATACGGTGCGCAGATGGACCACGTCCCGGCGGATGAACTGCGTAAAGGCGATGTGGTGCTGGTGGAAGCGGGCGACATCATCCCCTGCGACGGGGAAGTTATTGAGGGGGGCGCATCGGTGGACGAAAGCGCCATCACCGGGGAATCTGCGCCGGTGATCCGTGAATCCGGCGGCGATTTCGCCTCCGTGACGGGCGGGACGCGCATTCTCTCCGACTGGCTGGTGATCCAGTGCAGCGTTAACCCGGGTGAGACCTTCCTCGACAGGATGATCGCCATGGTGGAAGGCGCGCAGCGTCGGAAAACCCCTAACGAAATTGCGCTGACCATCCTGCTGGTGGCCTTAACCATTGTCTTCCTGCTGGCAACGGCAACGCTCTGGCCGTTCTCCGCCTATGGCGGCACCGCGGTCACCGTCACTGTTCTGGTGGCACTGCTGGTCTGTCTGATCCCCACCACCATTGGTGGTCTGCTGTCGGCCATCGGCGTGGCCGGTATGAGCCGTATGCTCGGTGCCAACGTCATCGCCACCAGCGGGCGGGCGGTGGAAGCCGCCGGTGACGTGGATGTCTTGCTGCTGGATAAAACCGGGACCATCACCCTGGGTAACCGCCAGGCGTCAGACTTCTTACCCGCCCCGGGCGTGGATGAAAAAACGCTGGCGGATGCCGCCCAGCTCTCTTCCCTTGCCGATGAAACCCCGGAAGGCCGCAGCATTGTGATCCTCGCCAAACAGCGCTTCAACCTGCGCCAGCGCGACGTGCAGAGCCTGCATGCCACTTTCGTGCCCTTCACGGCGCAAACCCGCATGAGCGGCATCAACATCCAGGACCGCATGATCCGTAAAGGTTCCGTTGACGCCATCCGTCGCCACATTGAGGCCAACAACGGTCATTTCCCACCGGAAGTGGACAGCCTGGTCGAGAGCGTGGCCCGTCAGGGGGCGACGCCGCTGGTGGTGGCCGAAGGGGCGCGCGTGCTCGGGGTCATTGCCCTGAAGGACATTGTCAAAGGCGGCATCAAAGAGCGCTTTGCCCAGCTGCGCAAGATGGGGATCAAAACGGTGATGATCACCGGGGATAACCGGCTGACTGCCGCGGCGATTGCCGCCGAAGCGGGCGTGGATGATTTTCTTTCCGAAGCCACCCCGGAAGCCAAACTGGCATTGATTCGTCAATATCAGGCGGAAGGCCGTCTGGTGGCGATGACCGGTGACGGGACCAACGATGCCCCTGCCCTCGCACAGGCTGACGTGGCGGTAGCGATGAACTCCGGTACCCAGGCCGCAAAAGAGGCGGGCAACATGGTCGACCTGGACTCCAACCCGACCAAGCTGATTGAAGTGGTGCACATCGGCAAGCAAATGCTGATGACCCGCGGTTCGCTGACCACGTTCAGCATCGCCAACGACGTGGCGAAGTATTTCGCCATCATTCCGGCCGCGTTTGCTGCGACTTATCCGCAGTTAAACGCGCTGAATGTGATGCATCTGCACTCCCCGGCCTCGGCCATTCTGAGCGCAGTGATTTTTAACGCCCTGATTATTGTCTTCCTGATCCCGCTGGCGCTGAAAGGCGTGAGCTATAAGCCGCTCACTGCCGCCGCCATGCTGCGCCGTAACCTGTGGATTTACGGCCTGGGCGGGCTGGTGGTGCCCTTCATCGGTATCAAGGTTATTGACCTGCTGTTGACGCTGTTCGGCCTGGTTTAAAAGGTGAATCAAATGACGATGTTACGCCCCGCTATACTTCTGTTTATTCTGCTGTCTCTTATTACCGGCGGGTTGTACCCGCTGGTGACCACCGCGCTGGGCCAGTGGTGGTTTAAGGATCGGGCCAACGGCTCGCTGATTATGCAAAATGGCGAAAACCGCGGTTCGCGCCTGATTGGTCAGAACTTTACGGATGCCCGCTACTTCCAGGGACGCCCTTCCGCCACTGCCGAAAGCCCGTATAATCCGATGGCATCCGGCGGCAGTAACCTGGCGGGCAGCAACCCTGAGCTGGACAAAGCCGTCACTGAGCGCGTGGCCGCTCTTCGCGCCGCTAATCCACAGGCCAGTCAGCATGTTCCCGTGGAGCTGGTAACTGCCTCGGCCAGCGGGCTGGACTATAGCCTGACGCCGGCAGCGGTGGCATGGCAGATCCCGCGCGTCGCCGCTGCCCGTCAGCTGACCGTTGAGCAGGTTAGCCAGCTGGTTGCCGAGCACACGCAAAAGCCGCTGGTCAGCTTTATCGGCATGCCCGTGGTAAATATTGTTGAGCTGAATCTGGCGCTGGACGCGCTAAGGAAAAACTAAATGACCGACGAGCCCATGCGCCCGGATCCGGACCGGCTGCTCGAACAAACAGCTGAAGCCCATCGCGGCAAACTGAAAATTTTCTTTGGCGCCTGCGCAGGCGTCGGGAAAACCTTCGCCATGCTGACAGAAGCCCAGCGGCTTCGGGCACAGGGGCTCGATATTCTGATCGGCGTGGTTGAAACCCACGGCCGCAAAGAGACGGCATCGCTGCTGAAGGGGCTGGCTACTCAGCCGCCCCGACGCATCAGCCATCGTGGTCGTTTAGTCACCGAATTCGATCTCGATGCCGCCCTCGCCCGCCGTCCCGCCCTTATCCTGATGGACGAACTGGCGCACAGCAATGCGCCAGGCTCACGCCATCCCAAACGCTGGCAGGACGTGGAAGAGTTACTGGAAGCCGGCATCGATGTGTTCACGACAGTTAACGTTCAGCATCTCGAAAGCCTGAACGACGTGGTGAGCGGCGTGACCGGCATTCAGGTCCGTGAGACGGTGCCCGACCCCTTCTTTGATTCCGCGGACGAAGTGGTGCTGGTTGATCTTCCCCCCGATGATTTGCGCCAGCGCCTGCATGAAGGCAAAGTCTATATCGCCGGTCAGGCCGAACGCGCCATCGAACATTTCTTCCGTAAAGGCAATCTGATAGCCCTGCGCGAACTGGCTCTGCGCCGCACCGCCGACCGGGTGGACGACCAGATGCGTGCCTGGCGAGATCTGCAGGGACAGGAGCGCGTCTGGCATACGCGGGACGCCATCCTGCTGTGCGTGGGGCACGGTAGCGGCAATGAAAAACTTGTCCGCACCGCCGCTCGCCTGGCGGCCAAATTTGGCAGCGTCTGGCACGCGGTGTATGTCGAAACGCCGCAGCTGCACGCTCTGCCTGAAAACCAGCGTCGCGCTATTCTGAGTTCGCTGCGCCTGGCGCAGGAGCTGGGCGCGGAAACCGCCACCCTTTCCGATCCTCAGGAAGATAAAGCCATTCTGCGCTACGCGCGTGAGCATAACCTGGGGAAAATCGTGATTGGCCGTCGCCAGCATCGCCGCTGGTTTAGCCGCGAATCCTTTGCCGACAAACTGGCCCACCGCGCGCCGGATCTGGATCTGGTGATCGTGGCGCTGGATGACAAACCCACGCCGTTACCCAACCGCGCACCGGACAGCCGCACCTTCAGCGATAAGTGGCGCATTCAGCTCCGCGGCTGTCTTGTGGCCGTGGTGCTCTGTGCCCTGATCACCGTCATTGCCAGCCAGTGGCTGATAGCGTTTGATGCCGCCAACCTGGTGATGATTTACCTTCTTGGCGTGGTGGTGGTGGCGCTCTTTTACGGGCGCTGGCCGTCGGTACTGGCGACGGTTATCAACGTCATCAGCTTCGATCTGTTCTTTATTGCCCCCCGCGGAACGCTCGCCGTGTCGGATGTGCAGTACATTCTCACCTTTGCGGTAATGCTCACCGTCGGGCTGGTGATCGGGAATCTGACGGCGGGGGTGCGCTATCAGGCGCGTATCGCCCGCTACCGCGAACAGCGCACCCGCCATCTCTATGAGATGTCGAAATCGCTGGCGGTGGGTCGTACCCCGCTGGATATTGTGCAGACCAGCGAGCAGTTTATCCGCTCGACGTTTCATGCCAGCAACCTGATTTTACTCCCGGACGAACACGGCAAGCTGCGCCCGCTGACGTCGGCCTCGGGCATGACCCCCTGGGACGAGGCTATCGCGCGCTGGAGCTTTGACAAAGGATTACCGGCTGGCGCAGGGACCGATACCCTGCCCGGCGTGCCCTATCAAATTCTGCCTCTGCGCAGTGCCGATAAAAATCAGGGGCTGGTCATCGTTGAGCCCTCCAACCTGCGCCAGTTGATGATCCCCGAACAGCAGCGGCTGCTGGAGACCTTTACGCTGCTGGTTGCCAGCGCGCTGGAGCGGCTGGCCCTCACCGCCAGCGAAGAGCAGGCCCGGCTGGCAAGCGAACGTGAAAGTATTCGTAACTCGCTGCTGGCGGCGCTGTCTCATGACCTTCGAACCCCGCTCACCGTCCTGTTTGGTCAGTCAGAGATCCTGACGCTGGACCTGGCGGCGGAAGGCTCTAAGCACGCCCTTCAGGCCAGCGAGATCCGCCAGCACGTGCTGAATACCACGCGCCTGGTGAATAACCTGCTTGATATGGCGCGTATTCAGTCCGGCGGTTTTAACCTCAAAAAAGAGTGGCTCACGCTTGAAGAGGTGGTGGGCAGCGCCCTGAAAATGCTCGAGCCTGGCCTCGGTGGGCGGCATATCGCGCTCAACATGCCCGAGCCACTCACCCTGATTCACGTTGATGGCCCGCTGTTTGAACGCGTGCTGATCAACCTGCTGGAAAATGCCGGCAAATATGCCGGTGCCAGTGCACGGATTGGCGTGGATGCGACGGTGGAAGAGGGAACGCTGCATCTTGACGTCTGGGATACTGGCCCGGGCATTCCTGCCGGGCAAGAGCTGGCTATTTTTGAAAAATTCGCGCGCGGCAATAAGGAGTCGGCCATTCCAGGCGTTGGGCTGGGGCTGGCCATTTGCCAGGCGATCATTGACGTTCACGGCGGGTCCATTTCCGCAGAGAATCGTCCGGAAGGCGGTGCGCGTTTTTGTGTTACACTTCCTCTGGAAACCCCGCCAGAACTTAATGAATTACCAGAGGATTTGTGATCAACGTTCTGATTGTTGAAGATGAGATCGCCATTAGCCGGTTTCTGCGCGCTGCGCTGGAAGGAGACGGCCTGCGCGTGCATGATGCGGGTACGCTGCAGCGGGGTTTAATTGAAGCCGCCACCCGCAAACCGGACCTGGTGATCCTCGATCTTGGTCTACCGGACGGCGACGGCATCGATTTCATTCGGGAAGTCCGCCAGTGGAGCCAGATGCCGATTCTGGTGCTCTCCGCCCGCACAGAAGAGACGGATAAAATTGCCGCGCTGGATGCCGGGGCGGATGACTACCTGATTAAACCCTTTGGTATCGGCGAACTGCAGGCGCGCCTTCGCGTGGCGCTGCGTCGTCACAGTGCCTCTACGCCTGCCGATCCCACTTACGCGTTTGGTGATATCCAGGTTGACCTTGCCGCACGACGCATTGTGCGCGGTGAAGAGGAGATCCATCTCACGCCAATCGAGTTTCGCCTCCTCGCCGTGCTGCTCAACAACCACGGCAAGGTGCTCACCCAACGCCAGCTGTTAAGTCAGGTATGGGGCCCCAATGCCGTAGAACATAGTCACTATTTGCGCATATATATGGGGCACCTTCGTCAGAAACTCGAAATCGATCCCGCACGCCCTCGCCATTTATTAACTGAAACCGGTATCGGTTATCGGTTTATGCTCTGAATAACTATTCATTTTATTTTAAATAAAAACAAAACCAACCAGAAAAATAGTTAAAAAATAACCCAACGTTATTTTATCGGGTTATTTTCGCTCATTTAAGACATTAACAATACAATCCATTAACAGACCATCAACAAATCAGCATTTTGATCTGCAATATTCATCAAAAACGAATATTTATTTCTGATTTGATCGGTTAACGGTGATCTGTTTCACAGTTAATCGCCTTTTCCTGGATAAAATGACCATGCTTTCAATTACTGAAAGGAAAATGAAACATGGAAAACAACAATCGTTTAATGCCCCATATAAGGCGGACAACACATATCATGATGTTTGCCCACCGAAACTGCTTTGACTTTCATCTCTTTAATGCCCGGTAGTCCTTCGACTTCTGGCGCACTCGCTTACAGGTTATCCTGAAACTCCCTATTTTACAGGCTGTTGCCTGTAACCTCGTGCGCTCATTTAACGTGATTCAGACTCATCCGCACCGGGCGGACTGAATTGCCATCATAAAAAAGCAATTCACTGATTTTTAATCAGCGGCCACCTTTTGCTTTTTTTCCGGAAAATTATCGATTTCTTTTTTGCAAGAAATCGAGGGACTTTTATTACCTAAAATAAAGAGAGAAAGATGAACAGTTTAAAAATTGCAGCCAGCCGTGCCTGTCCGGATTGTTTTACCACCCAGCGTGAACTGGTGGATGTACGGGCCTCGGATTATATTGATGTTGCCGCTATTGTTCTGGCCGTAAGCGATATTACCGATGGTATACTGGACGAAATAGAAGCCACCGGATTTGGTATTCCTGTTTTTGTCGCGACGCACAAAGAAGAGATCATCCCGGCAGACTATTTATCACGCATTCAAGGCGTATTTGAGTATTCAGACACCAGCAACGACTTTTATGGACGTCAACTTGAAGCGGCAGCACAGAAGTATGAAACCCAGCTGCGCCCGCCGTTTTTCCGCGCCCTGGTCGATTATGTGAAACAGGGCAACAGCGCGTTTGACTGCCCGGGGCATCAGGGCGGGCAATTCTTCCGCCGTCACCCTGCCGGGAACCAGTTTGTCGACTTCTTTGGTGAGACGCTTTTCCGTGCCGATCTGTGCAACGCCGACGTGGCGATGGGCGACCTGCTGATCCACGAAGGCGCGCCGTGCATCGCCCAGCAGCATGCGGCAAAAGTCTTTAATGCCGATAAGACTTACTTCGTGCTGAATGGCACTTCATCATCTAACAAAGTGGTGCTTAACGCCCTGCTCACGCCGGGTGACCTGGTCTTGTTCGACCGTAACAACCATAAATCGAACCATCACGGTGCCCTCCTTCAGGCAGGCGCTACGCCGGTCTATCTGGAAACCGCGCGCAACCCGTACGGTTTTATCGGTGGTATTGACGCCCACTGCTTTGATGAACGTTATCTGCGCGAGCTTGTGGCAGAGGTGGCGCCTGGCCGTGCACGCGATGCGCGTCCGTTCCGCCTGGCGGTGATCCAGTTGGGTACCTACGATGGCACCATCTATAACGCCCGTCAGGTGGTGGATAAGATTGGTCATCTGTGCGATTACATCCTGTTTGACTCGGCCTGGGTGGGTTACGAGCAGTTTATTCCGATGATGGCCGACTGCTCTCCCCTGCTGCTGGATCTGAACGAAAACGATCCGGGGATCCTGGTGACCCAGTCTGTGCACAAACAGCAGGCGGGCTTCTCACAGACCTCGCAAATCCACAAGAAAGACAGCCACATCAAAGGCCAGCAGCGCTATGTCCCGCATAAGCGGCTGAATAACGCCTTTATGATGCACGCCTCCACCAGCCCGTTCTATCCGCTGTTTGCCGCGCTGGACATCAACGCCCGGATGCATGAAGGCCAGAGCGGGCGCAACATGTGGATAGACTGCGTGGTGAACGGTATCGAAGCGCGAAAATTAATTCTGGAGAACTGCCACTACCTGCGTCCGTTCGTACCCGAAACGGTAGATGGTCGTCCCTGGGAAAGCTGGGCCACGGCGGAAATTGCGACCGACCTGCGTTTCTTCCATTTCGTGCCGGGTGAACACTGGCACGCTTTTGAAGGCTACGCTGAGCACCAGTATTTTATCGACCCGTGCAAGCTCTTGCTGACCACGCCGGGCATTAACGCCCGCACCGGCGAGTATGACGACTTTGGCGTGCCTGCCACTATCCTCGCCAACTTCCTGCGTGAAAATGGCATTGTGCCGGAGAAATGCGATCTCAACTCGATCCTGTTCCTGCTCACGCCTGCGGAAGATATGGGCAAACTGCAGCAGCTGGTGGCGCAACTGGTCCGCTTCGAAAAACTGCTCGAGAGTGATGCCCCGCTAAAAGAGGTGCTGCCTTCCATCTGCAGACAACATCCGGATCGCTACGCGAATTACACTCTGCGCCAGATCTGCCAGGAGATGCATGACCTGTACGCCCGCCACAACGTGAAACAGCTACAGAAAGAGATGTTCCGCAAATCTCACTTCCCACGCGTGATGATGAACCCGCAGGACGCGAACTACGCCTATCTGCGCGGCGAGGTCGAACTGGTGTCCCTGCGCGACGCGGAAGGCCGCATCGCCGCCGAAGGCGCCCTTCCTTATCCGCCAGGGGTGCTGTGCGTTGTTCCGGGGGAAGTCTGGGGCGGTTCCGTGCTGCGCTACTTTGCCGCGCTGGAAGAAGGCATCAACCTGTTACCGGGCTTTGCGCCCGAGCTGCAGGGGGTCTACGTCGAAGAGTGCGAGGGTCGCAAACAGGTTCGCTGCAATGTCATCAAACAACCCGCCGCTCAGCCCGCGCTGCTGAAAGGAGAGACATTATGAGTAAGTCCAATAAGATGGGCGTAATGCAGCTCACCATCCTCACTATGGTGAATATGATGGGATCGGGGATCATCATGCTGCCCACCAAGCTTGCAGAAGTGGGGACCATTTCGATTATCTCCTGGCTGGTGACCGCCTTAGGTTCAATGGCGCTGGCATGGGCGTTTGCCAAGTGCGGAATGTTCAGCCGCAAGTCAGGCGGTATGGGGGGCTATGCCGAATATGCCTTTGGTAAGTCCGGCAACTTTATGGCCAACTATACCTACGGGGTGTCGCTGCTGATCGCTAACGTGGCCATTGCTATTTCCGCCGTCGGTTACGGCACAGAGCTGTTTGGCGCGACGCTTAGCCCGGTACAGATTGGTTTAGCCACCATCGGCGTACTGTGGATCTGCACCGTGGCCAACTTTGGCGGCGCGCGCATCACCGGCCAGCTCAGCAGCATCACCGTCTGGGGCGTAATTATTCCGGTTGTCGGCCTGTGCATCATCGGCTGGTTCTGGTTCAGCCCGACCCTGTACGCTAACTCATGGAACCCGCACCATGTACCGTTCTTTACCGCAGTGGGCTCTTCTATCGCCATGACACTGTGGGCCTTCCTCGGCCTGGAATCCGCCTGCGCGAATGCGGAAGTGGTGGAGAATCCGGAAAAGAACGTTCCGATTGCCGTTCTTGGTGGCACGCTCGGCGCGGCGGTGATCTATATCGTCTCGACGAACGTGATTGCAGGCATCGTGCCGAACATGGACCTGGCAAACTCCACGGCGCCGTTCGGGCTGGCTTTTGCGCAGATGTTCACTCCAGGCGTCGGGAAAGTGATCATGGGTCTGATGGTGATGTCCTGCTGCGGGTCACTTCTCGGCTGGCAGTTTACTATCGCTCAGGTATTTAAATCTTCGGCTGATGAAGGCTACTTCCCGAAAATCTTCTCCCGCGTGACCAAAGCCGATGCGCCGGTGCAGGGCATGTTAGCGATTGTCATCTTCCAGAGCGGATTGTCGCTGATGACCATCAGCCCGTCGCTGAACAGCCAGTTCAACGTGCTGGTCAACCTGGCGGTCGTGACGAATATCATTCCGTATATTCTGTCGATGGCGGCGCTGGTGATTATTCAGAAGGTCGCGAAAGTGGAGCCACGCAAAGCGCGCGTGGCGAACATCGTGGCGCTGATTGGGGCGATTTACAGCTTCTATGCGCTCTACTCATCCGGGCAGGAGGCGATGCTGTATGGTGCGATGGTGACCTTTATGGGCTGGACGCTGTACGGTCTGGTGTCACCGCGGTTTGAATTGAAGAATAAGCACAGTTGAAAAAAAGCCCGGTGGCGCTAGCGCTTACCGGGCCTACGATCGTTGTTGTAGGCCGGGCAAACGCAGTGCCGCCCGGCACACAAACCGCACTTACGCGTTTTTCAGCACTTCGCTGACAATCTCTACCGCTTCTTTCTCAATCTGCTGACGGTGCTCAGCGCCAAGGAAACTTTCGCAATAGATTTTATACGCATCTTCCGTACCGGATGGACGTGCCGCGAACCAGCCGTTGTCGGTCATCACTTTCAGTCCGCCAATGGATGCGCCGTTACCCGGTGCCGCCGTCAGACGGGCAGTGATCGGGTCGCCCGCCAGGGTGCTTGCGCTGACCATCTCAGGAGAGAGTTTCGACAGCGCCGCTTTCTGGGCAGACGTCGCGCTGGCCTGAATACGGTTATAGCTCGGCGCACCAAAGCGTGCCGCCAGGTCGTTATAATGTTCCTGCGGGTTTTTACCAGTGACCGCGGTGATTTCCGCCGCCAGCAGGCACATGATGATGCCGTCTTTATCGGTTGACCACGGCGTGCCGTCAAAGCGCAGGAAAGATGCCCCCGCGCTCTCTTCACCACCGAAGCCGAAGCTGCCGTCGTGCAGACCGTCAACAAACCATTTGAAGCCAACCGGTACTTCCACCAGCTTGCGGCCCAGCGCATCAACCACGCGGTCGATCATAGCTGAAGAGACCAGCGTCTTACCGACAGCCACCTCTTTGCCCCACTGCGGACGGTGCTGGAACAGGTAGTTAATCGCAACCGCCAGATAGTGGTTCGGGTTCATCAGCCCGGCCGGGGTGACAATACCGTGGCGGTCATAATCCGGGTCGTTAGCAAACGCCAGGTCGAATTTATCGCGCAGCGCCAGCAGGCCCGCCATGGCACACTCTGATGAACAGTCCATACGGATCGCGCCATCTTTATCGAGGTGCATAAAGCGGAAGGTCTGATCGACGTGATCGTTCACGATGGTCAGGTCCAGCTTGTAATGCTCTGCGATACGTTTCCAGTATTCAATACCGGAGCCGCCCAGCGGATCCACGCCCAGCTTCAGCCCGGCTTTCTGAATTGCCGCCATATCGACGATATCCGCCAGCCCTTCCACGAACGGCTGAACCAGATCCTGTTCTTTCACGTGACCCGACGCCATGGCGGCATCCAGAGAAATACGTTTCACGCCTTTCAGGCCATCTGCCAGCAAAGCGTTGGCGCGATCTTCCACCACTTTGGTGACGTTGGTGTCAGCCGGACCACCGTTAGGCGGGTTGTATTTGATGCCGCCGTCTTCCGGCGGGTTGTGGGATGGCGTGATAACGATGCCGTCCGCCAGCGCGCCACCTTTTTTGTTGTGCACAAGGATAGCGTTAGAGACCGCAGGCGTTGGGGTAAAACCGTTGTTCTCCTGAACAATCACATCGACGCCGTTTGCCACCAGCACTTCCAGCACCGAAATAAAGGCAGGTTCAGACAGTGCATGGGTATCTTTCCCCACGTAGCACGGACCGGTAACGCCGTTTTTAGCGCGCTCTTCTGCAATGGCCTGAGCAATGGCCAGAATGTGCGGTTCGTTAAAGCTGTGGCGCGCCGCGCTACCGCGGTGGCCAGATGTACCAAACTTCACTGCGTGTTCTGCGTTGCCCACGACCGGTTTCAGCACGTAATACTGCGCGGTCAGCTGAGCGACGTTAATCAAATCGCTTTGTTGTGCAGGTTGGCCTGCACGGCTGTGATTTGCCATTACCGGGTCCTTCTGATGCAAGGGTTAAATTGTACCGCAAACCTTTTCAGTCAATTCCGCCGGGAACTGCATGGACTGCATGATGTGTTCAATCATGCTGCACTTGCGGCCCGTATTGGTATTGGTGATCACCCAGTACGGAGTGCCAGGGACATGTTTGGGTTTGGTTTGGTTGCCATTTTGCAGCAGCGTCTGCTCATCACCCGCGAAATAGACGCGAGTACGACCGTGAAGCGACTCGGTCGCCTCAGCAAACGCATTGTTATCCAGTGAATAAAGTGTAGACAGCACCAGCATAAAGCGGTTAACCGCCTTTTTCTGCTCCGCATATTCATCGGACAGGAGCAGCTCGCGCATCGCGCGCACTTTATCTTTTGCCGGTGTCACGGCAGGTTTTGCTTGTGCGACAACGCCCGGCTGAGACACGACATCTTTGGTGACTGGGGTAGCAGGCTGTGAAGCGGCGGAAATTTTAAGCATGCGCCGTAAAATGTCGGACGCGCTCTCCCCGATATGCCGCGTCTGGCTGGCAATATACTGATAGAGTTCGTCATCAACTTCGATTGTTTTCATCTTAATCCAGTGCGATATCTTATCTGAATACAAGTCATTGGGATTATAAGGTCAAATCCCAACAGCGGATAGCGTCAAACCAGGTTGGCCACAAAAGTCAGATTAAACTGGAACCTTGCAGCCGGGCGGCAGAATGGTCAACATGATACCCTAACCTGACATACGTAAAAAAAGAACTTTGCCATGAAATTGAATACCCGAGCGCAAACTGCACAATCGCCGAACAATAATTCTCCCATCGTACTGGTTCACGGGCTTTTTGGCAGTCTGGATAACCTGGGCGTGCTGGCGCGCGATCTGGTTACTGACCACGATATTTTGCAGGTCGATATGCGCAATCACGGTCTTTCCGGGCGTTCAGACGAGATGACCTATGCCGCGATGGCGCAGGATCTGCTGGATACGCTGGACGCCAACGGCCTGCAGAAGGTAACCCTCATCGGGCATTCAATGGGCGGCAAAGCGGTGATGGCCCTCACAGCGCGTGCGCCGGAGCGTATTAACGGCCTGGTGGTGATTGATGTCGCGCCTGTCGATTACGACGTTCGCCGTCATGACGACATTTTTGCCGCCATCAATGCGGTCACCGAAGCGGGTGTCGCGACCCGCCAACAGGCGGCGGCCGTCATGCGTGACCATCTGGACGAAGAAGGCGTTGTGCAGTTCCTGCTGAAATCGTTTGTGGACGGACAATGGCGTTTTAACGTGCCGGTGCTCTGGGCGCAGTACAACAACATCGTGGGCTGGGAAACGGTACCTGCCTGGCCACACCCTACCCTCTTCATTCGTGGCGGTAACTCTCCTTATGTTACCGACGCGTACCGCGACGCTATACTGGCGCAATTCCCTCAGGCGCGAGCCCACGTGATTGCCGGTGCCGGACACTGGGTTCATGCCGAAAAACCTGACGCCGTGTTGCGCGCCATTCGTCGCTATCTCTCTGATACGGCAAATTGATTAAAAAGAGAGCGACTGGAAGGCTGCGGGCTTCCAGTCGTTGGCGCGCCGTTTTTGGTGATGTATGATGGCGCGCTTATCGCCCGGGCATTAGCAGGGCGGCGTGTTTCCCCCGAAGTCTCAGAATCATGGCCAAAGAACAAACGGACCGTACGACACTAGATCTGTTCGCGAATGAGCGTCGCCCGGGACGACCCAAGACGAATCCGCTTTCGCGCGATGAACAGCTGCGTATCAATAAACGCAATCAGCTTAAACGCGATAAAAATCGTGGGCTTAAGCGTGTCGAACTGAAGCTTAACGCCGACGCCGTCGATGCGCTGAATGAGCTGGCTGACGCGCGCAATATCAGCCGCAGCGAACTCATTGAAGAGATGTTGATCGCCCAGCTTGAGACGTTGCGCAGCCAGGCATAAGTCTGAAAATCCCCTTAATGACCCTTTTCATGTAGCACAGAGTGCAGTCCTGCGTGATAGCTGTTTCCGCAGGGTTGCCAGTTCTGCTATTATTGCCCTTATCCGTGGCCAAATTGCGCCACCATACTATTAAGTTTCAAGAGGTTATTTTACTCATGGCAATCATCGGCATTTTCTTCGGCAGTGATACCGGCAATACCGAAAACATCGCAAAAAACATTCAAAAACAGCTCGGTAAAGACGTTGCTGATGTGCATGACATCGCCAAGAGCAGCAAAGAAGACCTTGAAGGATATGACATCCTGCTGCTGGGCATTCCGACCTGGTACTACGGCGAAGCCCAGTGCGACTGGGATGATTTCTTCCCGACGCTGGAAGAAGTGGATTTCAACGGTAAACTGGTTGCCCTGTTTGGCTGTGGCGATCAGGAAGACTACGCCGAGTACTTCTGTGACGCACTGGGCACTATCCGCGACATCATCGAGCCAAATGGCGCCGTGATTGTCGGCCACTGGCCGACTGCCGGTTACCACTTCGAAGCGTCTAAAGGCCTGGCGGATGACGACCATTTCGTGGGTCTGGCCATCGACGAAGACCGTCAGCCAGAACTGACCGCAGAGCGTGTTGAGAAGTGGGTGAAGCAGATCCGCGAAGAGCTGCACCTGGACGATATTCTCAACGCCTGAGTTTTATCACGGCGCAACGGCGGTTGCGCCCGTGTTCCAGGTCAAACCGATTAAATTAATCGCTACA
The DNA here is from genome assembly GCF_001030225.1 of Enterobacter sp. BIDMC92. Classification (NCBI taxonomy): domain Bacteria; kingdom Pseudomonadati; phylum Pseudomonadota; class Gammaproteobacteria; order Enterobacterales; family Enterobacteriaceae; genus Enterobacter; species Enterobacter sp. BIDMC92. The sequence goes on along the minus strand of NZ_KQ087598.1, from coordinate 1,361,462 downwards.
ATCTTTTAACTTTTTCGTCCAGACCTGTACAATGTCTCCCTGATAAAACGTGGTTTTCCATTGCGCAAGTTTGTTGGTGATACCACGTTTTTATAAGCATATTTTGCCTGAGACTTGCAGTTTTCATTTAGCCATGGCAGTTCTATAATGAGACGCATTATCCTAGGTGCATTTTCTGTCACTTCCTAAGAAGTGAATCGTTTAGCAACAGGACAGATTCCGCATGACTGACAACAATACCGCATTAAAGAAGGCTGGCCTGAAAGTTACGCTTCCTCGGTTAAAAATCCTCGAAGTGCTTCAGGGTCCAGACAATCACCATGTCAGTGCGGAAGACCTTTATAAACGTCTTATCGACATGGGTGAAGAGATTGGGCTGGCTACCGTTTATCGCGTGCTGAACCAGTTTGATGACGCGGGCATTGTTACCCGTCATAATTTTGAAGGCGGAAAATCTGTCTTCGAACTGACCCAGCAGCAGCACCACGATCACCTGATCTGCCTCGATTGCGGCAAGGTCATTGAATTCAGCGATGATTCCATCGAATCACGTCAGCGTGAAATCGCGGCACGTCATGGCATCCGCCTGACCAACCACAGCCTGTACCTGTATGGTCACTGTGCTGAAGGCGATTGCCGTGAAGACGATCACGCGCACGACGCAAAATAATTTGTGTTCATGCTCTGAGCCAACCGCGAGGTTGGCTTTTTTTTGCCTAAAAAAATGCCCGGTGGCGCAGCGCCACCGGGCATGATAACAGCGAGTTACTTACTGTTATTGCTTCGAATTTCTTTCCAGATCTGATCGCAACGCTTCGCCACTTCCTGATCGTTACCGGTTTTACGCGCCTGGATACAGGCCTGGTAATCCATCACGCGCACCGTCTCCTGCGTCGCGAACTGCTCATGCGCTTTCTCTTTCTTCAGCACATTTAACACGCTCTGACAGGCTTCAATTTTCTCCGGCGAACCTTCAGCGGTATTGATACATGCGCTATAGGCCTCTTTCAGCCGGGAATCTTCTTTCGGTGCCTGAGTCTGAGCACACGCCACTAGTCCCGACGCCAGCAGCGCGACAATTACGATTTTTTTCATCATGTGCAGTCTCCTGTCCGGCAGGCACTGCCCGCCGGACGATTCATCAGAAGATGGTGAACGGTGCGATAACCATGAATTTCACGTCACGTTCATCCTGGAAGATGTTGCCGTAACCGCCCGCATAACTCGGGATATCGGAGTGGTTGTCATACTGGGTGAAGTGCAGTTTGAACATCGTGCCTTTTGCGCGACCATCCTGCAGGGTATAGATCGCATCCAGGCTGTAGGAGGACTCTTTCAGGCGATAGTTTGGATCGTAGTAAGCGTCTGGTGTGGCCATATCGGCAGGTTTTGCATCCCAGGCGTAAGCGTAGGAAGCCCCCACCGCCCAGCCAGGCAGGTTCCAGTTTTTCAGGTCATACATCGCACCGAAGAAGACCGCTTTCTCGCCGTCGGCGTTGAAGTCTGAACGGTTATCCCACCAGATATCAAGACGGCCATTGGACGATGCATAGGTCGGGGTCATACGCTGCAGGAAGTAACCCTGCTGCCCTTCCGCCTTCACCCACGTCCCTTCCAGACGTAAATCAACCTGGCCTACCTTGTAGCCGAAGGTCAAAGCCTGTAACCATGCGGTACCGTCATAGATGTCGTTGACGCCACCATCACTGACTTTATCGCGGGTGCCGTAGAATTGATAACTGGTGCTCAGCGGGCTACCGGCGATATCAAATTTGTAGCTGGCTTTGGCAAAGTACTGATCGACATAACCTTCTGCCTGACCAAATGCCGCTTCAAGAACAAGATCGTTTTTGAAGTCGTATTTCGCGCCCAGCGAGTGCAGGTAATCGACTTTGGTTTTTTTATCGTTCTGGTAGAACTTGTCCATTTCGATGTGCCATGGAGCTTTGTACTCGTTGGTCCACATGTAAGAGAAGCTCAACGCACCCGCATCACCATAGTCGAAGTTCGCCCCGGCTTCGGCCCCCTGATAAGTGCCCGGCATAAAGCTCCAGTGCGGCGCTAACAGCGTCTGGCCGGTTGGCTGAATATAGCCCCCGCGCGCCCATACCGGGCCGTATTTAAATTTCGCTGCGGCCTTGTAAAGGCTGATACCGCTTTTATCTCCGGACCAGTCTTCTTTATAGGCTTTGTTGCTGGAGGAGAAGGCAATTTCGTTAGGGTGGGCGCTGTCGCCGTTTTCCGCCATTTCGATCGCGGTGAACGCAGCAATATCCAGACCGAACATATCCGCGGCGTAGCCTGACTGGAAGTCCAGGTTGGCGTTCCAGGTGGAGTGAGAAAGGTTGGTTTTGTATTTGTCTTCGGTAACGTCTTTACGGTCACGCTCACGCTGCCAGTAATAAATACCGCCCGTGAGGGTAGAATCTTCGATGAAACCCGCCGCTTTTGCCTCTGGGGTAACGACCAGGCCCGACATTGCTGTCACACCGGCAATAGCCAGCGCCAGCGCACTACGTTTGCCACTGAACGTACGCATAGATTATTCCTCTTTGACGAATTAAAACGCCTGAAACGGCGAAAATAAAAAAGACCCGATGGTCAGGGGTAGTTATAAATACCCTCGAATTAACTACCGTCTTTAGGTTATTTTTCGCGACGCGAATTATCAATGCTTTTCAGCGGGCAAAAGTCAGGATTATGACGAAGTGCACATAATTGGTAGTGCTTTGTAACATTTACCGGAGGACGAGATTTGGCGGGGTAAGACATTAAATTTCAGTAGTTAAGATCGTTAAAGTCTGTAACGTTTTCCTCATTCTGTATTTATGGAAACAAACAAACTTTTTTCAGGAAAATAAGTAGCACCTCATTGACCTGATATTTTTACCGAAAGGTTTACAGCCCGGCTTTAACGATATGATCATAAATAAAAAAAACGCCGCAATACGCGGCGTTTGTCTCTCATTGACCAATACAGCGTTATTATTCGCCGATCTTAGTCCAGGTATCACGCAGGCCCACGGTACGGTTAAATACCGGTTTTTCCGCCGTGCTGTGACGGCTGTCCAGGCAGAAGTAACCTTCACGTTCGAACTGGAACGCTTTGCCCGCTTCAGCCGCTTTCAGTGATGGCTCCGCATAGCCCTGTTTGATAACCAGTGATTCCGGGTTAATGGTCGCCAGGAAGTCTTCAGCCGCCCCCGGGTTAGGCACGCTGAACAGACGATCGTAGAGGCGAATTTCGACCGGCAGCGCATGGGGCGCACTGACCCAGTGAATAACGCCTTTTACCTTGCGTCCGTCCGCCGGATCTTTGCTCAGGGTCTCTGCGTCGTAAGAGCAGAAGATGGTGGTGATGTTACCTTCCGCATCTTTCTCCACGCGCTCGGCTTTGATGACGTAAGCATTACGCAGACGCACCTCTTTACCCAACACCAGACGCTTGTACTGCTTGTTAGCTTCTTCGCGGAAGTCAGCACGATCGATCCAGATTTCACCACTGAACGGCACGTCACGGCTTCCCATTTCCGGTTTGTTCGGATGGTTAGGCATGGAGACCAGCTCGCTTTCACCCTGCGGATAGTTCTCAATAACCAGTTTCACCGGGTCGATAACCGCCATCGCGCGCGGTGCGTTTTCGTTGAGGTCTTCGCGAATGCAGGATTCCAGAGACGCCATTTCAATGGTGTTGTCCTGCTTGGTCACGCCAATGCGTTTGCAGAACTCACGAATAGAGGCGGCAGTATAACCACGACGACGCAGACCAGAAATAGTCGGCATACGTGGGTCATCCCAACCCTCAACGTGCTTGTCGGTGACCAGCAGGTTCAGCTTACGCTTGGACATCACGGTGTATTCCAGATTCAGACGAGAGAACTCGTACTGACGTGGATGCACAGGAATGGTGATGTTATCCAGTACCCAGTCGTACAAACGACGGTTATCCTGGAACTCCAGCGTACACAGCGAGTGGGTGATACCTTCCAGCGCATCGCTGATGCAGTGGGTGAAGTCGTACATCGGGTAGATGCACCACTTGTTACCGGTCTGGTGGTGTTCAGCGAACTTGATACGGTACAGCACCGGATCGCGCATTACGATGAACGGAGACGCCATGTCGATTTTGGCACGCAGACACGCTTTGCCTTCTTCGAAGCCACCCGCACGCATTTTTTCAAACAGCGCCAGGTTCTCTTCCACGCTGCGATCGCGGTACGGGCTGTTTTTACCCGGTGCGGTCAGCGTACCGCGATATTCACGGATTTCATCCGCAGACAACTCGTCGACATACGCCAGACCTTTATTGATCAGCTCAACCGCATAGGCGTACAGCTGATCAAAATAGTCAGAGGAGTAGCAGATATCGCCAGACCAGTTGAAGCCCAGCCATTGGACATCGTTCTTAATGGACTCAACGTATTCGATGTCTTCTTTTACTGGGTTGGTGTCATCGAAACGCAGGTTGCACTGGCCCTGGTAGTCCTGGGCAATGCCAAAGTTCAGGCAGATAGATTTTGCATGCCCGATGTGCAGGTAGCCGTTTGGCTCCGGCGGGAAACGGGTATGGATTGTGGTGTGCTTACCACTGGCCAGATCTTCATCGATGATCTGACGAATAAAGTTACTCGGGCGGGCTTCTGCCTCACTCATCGTGGATTCCTCAAAGCGTAAACAACGTATAACGGCATATGATCTTATAAGCCGGACGTAGTGACAACCCTTAAAACGGCTCTGAAGAAAATAATGGGGGCATTTGCTGCAAAAAAAAGCGGCGGAGGAGATCCCCCGCCGCTTAAGGCATGACTCTACTCAGGAGCGATTACTTGCCTTTAATCTCATACAACGGTGTTTGGCCCGCAACAACCTGACCTTTCGCCTGAATGACCAGGCCACTGAAGTCGTCGATGTTGCTGCACACCACCGGGCTTATCATGGATCGCGCGTTGGCGTTCAGGAAGTCCAGATCCATTTCCAGAATCGGCTGCCCGGCGACCACTTCAGCGCCCTCTTCCACCAGGCGAGTAAAGCCCTGACCGTTCAGCGCTACGGTATCGATACCCATGTGGACAACGATCTCCGCGCCATTTTCGGTTTCGAGGCAGAACGCGTGGTTAGTGTTGAAGATTTTCACGATGGTACCGGCAGCAGGAGACACAACGGTTTTGTCCGTTGGTTTCACCGCGACACCGTCCCCCACCGCTTTGCTGGCGAATGCTTCATCAGGCACCTGCTCAATCGCCACGACTTCACCGGTGACAGGAGAAACCAGCGCGGCAACGGTTTTGGCGTTTGGTACAGCCTGCGGTTTTGCAGCTGCAGGTGCGGCAGCGGGAGCAGCGCCTGCTTCAGCGGCGGCGACCGGGCCGGTTGTTTTCATGGCGTTGGCAATTTTTTCCGCAACGAAGCCAACAATAATCTGCACGCTGGTTTTGTTCAGGCGGATAACGCCGGACGCGCCCAGACGTTTTGCCAGCGCTTCATTCACCAGAGAGGAATCTTTCACGTTCAGACGCAGACGGGTGATACAGGCATCAATGCCGGTCAGGTTGTCAGAACCCCCGACAGCGGCGATGTACTGACGCGCCAGACCAGAAACATCCTGATCCTGCGCACCGCTCACGTTCACGTCCTGACCATCCGCTTCGCTACCGGCCACAGCCAGCTCACGACCCGGAGTCATCAGGTTGAATTTGGTGATAGTGAAACGGAACACCACGTAGTAGATCGCGAAGAACACCAGACCTTGTGGAATCAACATCCACCAGTGGGTCGCCAGCGGGTTACGGGAAGAAAGCACCATATCCACCAGACCCGCACTGAAGCCAAAGCCTGCAATCCAGTGCATGCTGGCAGCGATAAACACGGAGATACCGGTCAGCACAGCGTGGATCACATACAGCACAGGCGCCACGAACATGAAGGAGAATTCCAGCGGTTCGGTGATACCGGTGAAGAAGGCCGCAAACGCCCCCGCCATCATAATACCCAGCACTTTCGCTTTGTTCTCTGGACGCGCGCAGTGGTAGATAGCCAGCGCAGCACCCGGCAGACCAAACATCATGATCGGGAAGAAGCCAGCCTGGTAGCGACCGGTGATACCGACAACCGCTTTACCGGCTTCGATGGACTGTGCGCCACCCAGGAAGTTAGGGATATCGTTAATACCCGCAACGTCGAACCAGAACACGGAGTTCAGCGCGTGGTGCAGACCAACCGGGATCAGCAGACGGTTGAAGAACGCGTACACGCCCGCCCCGATGGAGCCCAGTTTCTGAATGTGCTCACCGAAGTTAACCAGACCGTCGAAGATCATCGGCCAGATGTACATCATGATGAACGCAACGACGATCATCACGAACGAGGTCAGGATTGGCACCAGACGACGGCCGCTAAAGAAGGAGAGCGCTTTTGGCAGTTCAACGCTACTGAAGCGGTTATACAGTTCGGCGGAGATGATACCTACAAGGATACCGACAAACTGGTTGCTGATCTTACCGAATGCCGCCGGTACCTGGTCCGCCGGAATTTTTTGGATCATCGCCACTGCTGCTGGTGAGCAGAGCGTGGTTAAGACGAGGAAACCGACAAAACCGGTCAGCGCAGCGGCACCGTCTTTGTCTTTGGACATACCATAAGCCACACCAATCGCAAACAACACGGACATGTTGTCGATAATGGCGGAGCCTGACTTGATAAAGAACGCCGCCAGCGCGCTGGTGCTACCCCAGCCGTTGGGGTCGATCCAGTAGCCGACACCCATCAGGATGGCTGCGGCAGGCAGCGTGGCGACCGGCACCATCAGTGCGCGACCAACCTTTTGTAAATAACCTAGAATACTCACTTTCTTCCCCCTATGAGACCCCGTTTAAGGCGTGTTCTCAGCTCTGTTTTTTATTGTGTCACGAACTATAGATACAGTTGATGATTCACTGGCATTGTGAGTGTGTGAAAAATTAATTCGTATCGCAAATTAAACACCTGCTTTTTGTGATTTTTGTCACCAAATATCGTTTCTCACCCTCCCTTTCACTGGCTAACAACGAAAACTTATTTTATCATTCGAAAAATCAAGACGGATTGATCCGGCCTGAAAGGTTCCAGGTTACGCTTACGTATCAGGTCCCGATAGCCATCCGCCCACTCTTCTACTTTAACTCTTGAGGTGAACAATGAGACTGATTCCCCTGGCAACTGCTGAACAAGTCGGTAAATGGGCCGCTCGCCATATCGTTAACCGCATCAACGCGTTCAAACCGACCGCCGATCGTCCTTTCGTACTTGGCCTCCCGACGGGCGGCACACCGCTGACCGCGTATAAGGCCCTGGTTGAGATGCACAAAGCAGGCCAGGTTAGCTTCAAACATGTTGTGACCTTCAATATGGATGAATACGTCGGCTTACCGAAAGATCATCCGGAAAGCTACCATAGCTTTATGCACCGCAATTTCTTTGATCACGTTGATATTCCAGCTGAAAATATTAACCTGCTGAATGGAAACGCGCCTGATATTGACGCAGAATGTCGTCAGTATGAAGAAAAAATCCGTTCTTACGGTAAAATCCACCTGTTTATGGGCGGTGTGGGTAATGATGGTCACATCGCATTTAACGAGCCGGCATCATCTCTGGCGTCCCGTACCCGTATTAAAACGCTGACCCATGACACGCGCGTGGCAAACTCCCGCTTCTTTGATGGCGATGTGAACCAGGTTCCAAAATACGCCCTGACCGTAGGCGTAGGCACCCTGCTGGATGCCGAAGAAGTGATGATTCTGGTGCTGGGCAGCGTGAAGGCGCAGGCGCTCCAGGCAGCCGTAGAAGGCAACGTTAACCATATGTGGACCATCAGCTGCCTGCAGCTGCATCCAAAATCAGTCATCGTCTGCGACGAGCCATCCACGATGGAGCTGAAGGTAAAAACGTTGAAATACTTCAACGAGTTAGAAGCTGAGAACATCAAAGGTCTGTAATTGAATAACCGCCTCTTCAACAAGAGGCGGCCGCTTTTTTTAACCGGGGGTCGTTATGTACGCTTTAACCTACGGTCGGATTTATACCGGCCATGATATTCTGGATGACCATGCGATTGTTATCGCCAATGGCCTGATTGAACGTGTTTGCCCGCTGGCAGAGCTGCCGCCGGAGATTGAACAGCGCTCACTCAATGGAGCAGTAATCTCCCCCGGTTTCATCGACGTACAGCTGAACGGCTGCGGCGGTGTGCAATTTAATGACTCCGCCGACGCGGTGACGGTCGAAACGCTGGAGATCATGCAGAAAGCCAACGAGAAATCTGGCTGCACCAGCTATCTGCCAACGCTCATCACCAGCAGTGATGATCTTATGAAACAGGGTATCCGCGTGATGCGTGAATACCTGGCCAAACACCCCAATCAGGCGCTGGGTCTGCACCTTGAAGGACCATGGCTCAATATGGTCAAGAAAGGGACGCATAACCCGGATTACGTGCGCAAACCGGATGCAGAGCTGGTGGATTACATGTGTGCGAACGCTGATGTGATCACCAAAGTCACGCTGGCCCCTGAAATGACCGGCACTGACGTCATCAGCAAGCTGGCCGCCGCCGGGATTGTGGTTTCAGCAGGCCACTCTAACGCTACGCTGAAAGAGGCGAAAGCCGGTTTCCGCGCGGGCATTACCTTTGCGACGCATCTTTATAACGCCATGCCGTATATCACGGGGCGTGAACCGGGTCTGGTCGGTGCGATTCTGGATGAGCCAGACGTATACTGCGGCATTATCGCCGACGGTTTACACGTCGATTACACCAACATTCGCAATGCCAAGCGGCTGAAAGGTGACAAGCTTTGTCTGGTCACGGATGCCACCGCACCGGCAGGTGCAAATATTGAGCAGTTCATTTTTGCCGGTAAAACAATATACTACCGCAATGGACTGTGTGTGGATGAAAACGGTACGCTGAGTGGTTCCTCTTTGACCATGATTGAAGGGGTGCGTAACCTGGTGGAACATTGCGGGATTGCGCTTGATGAAGCCCTGCGTATGGCCACCCTTTATCCGGCGCGTGCAATGGGCGTGGATAAACAGCTTGGCGGAATTGCACCAGGTATGGTTGCAAACCTGACGGCATTCACACACGATTATAAAATTATTAAGACCATCGTTAATGGTAACGAGGTCGTCACTGAGTAAGTAAAAGTATGACACCTGGCGGACAAGCTCAAATCGGTAATGTCGATCTCGTTAAACAACTTAACAGTGCGGCGGTATATCGCCTGATTGACCAACATGGTCCAATCTCACGTATCCAGATAGCCGAACAAAGCCAGCTTGCTCCCGCCAGCGTGACAAAAATTACCCGCCAGCTCATCGAGCGCGGTCTGATCAAAGAAGTCGATCAGCAGGCCTCTACCGGGGGCCGCCGCGCGATCTCCATTGTTACCGAAACCCGTAATTTTCAGGCGATCGGCGTCCGGCTGGGTCGTCATGACACCACGCTCACGCTCTACGATCTGAGCAGCAAAGCCATTGCGGAAGAGCACTACCCTCTTCCGGAGCGCACCCAGGAAACACTGGAGCATGCGCTGCTGAACACCATCGCGCTGTTTATTGAAAGCTGTCAGCGCAAGATCCGCGAACTCATCGCCATCTCCGTGATTCTTCCCGGCCTGGTCGACCCGGAAAGCGGCGTGATCCGTTATATGCCGCATATTCAGGTTGAAAACTGGGGGCTGGTCGACGCGCTGGAAAAGCGTTTTAAAGTGACCTGCTTTGTGGGCCATGACATTCGCTCTCTGGCGCTTGCTGAGCACTACTTTGGTGCGAGTCAGGACTGCGAAGACTCTATTCTGGTGCGCGTTCACCGCGGTACGGGCGCCGGCATTATCTCTAACGGCCGTATTTTTATTGGTCGCAACGGTAACGTCGGTGAGATTGGCCACATTCAGGTTGAACCCCTCGGGGAGCGCTGCCACTGCGGAAACTTTGGTTGCCTTGAAACCATTGCCGCCAACACCGCCATCGAGCAGCGCGTCCGCCATCTGCTGGAACAGGGTTACCAAAGCCGCGTGACGCTGGACGACTGCAAGATAGGCACCATCTGTAAAGCCGCCAATAAAGGCGACGCGCTGGCCTGCGAAGTGATCGAACAGGTGGGACGCCATCTGGGGAAAACCATCGCCATCGCCATTAACCTGTTTAACCCGCAAAAAGTGGTGATCGCAGGTGAAATTGTGGAGGCAGAAAAGGTCCTGCTCCCCGCCATTGAAGGCTGTATTAACACCCAGGCGCTGAAAGCATTCCGCCAGAACCTCCCGGTGGTTCGTTCAAAGCTTGACCATCGCTCAGCGATTGGCGCGTTCGCGCTGGTCAAACGGGCTATGCTCAACGGAATTCTGCTGCAGCATTTGCTGGAAAGTTAATCGGACCTTATAGTAACGCCTTCTTTTTTTGATGTCGGAATGTCCATGACCATTAAGAATGTAATTTGTGATATCGACGGCGTGCTGATGCACGACAACGTTGCCGTGCCGGGTGCTGCGGAGTTTCTTCACCGCATCATCGACAAAGGAATGCCTCTGGTTCTTCTCACGAACTACCCTTCTCAGACCGGTCAGGATCTGGCAAACCGCTTTGCGACGGCGGGTGTCAACGTCCCGGACAGCGTGTTTTATACCTCGGCAATGGCCACGGCGGATTTTCTGAAGCGTCAGGAAGGGAAAAAAGCCTACGTGGTCGGTGAAGGGGCGCTGATCCACGAGCTGTACAAAGCGGGCTTTACCATCACCGATGTCAACCCGGACTTTGTGATCGTAGGTGAAACGCGCTCCTACAACTGGGAGATGATGCATAAAGCCTCTTTCTTTGTGGCTAACGGCGCGCGCTTTATTGCCACCAACCCGGATACCCATGGCCGTGGCTTTTATCCGGCCTGTGGCGCGCTGTGCGCCGGTATCGAAAAAATCTCCGGGCGCAAGCCGTTCTATGTCGGCAAGCCAAGCCCGTGGATCATTCGCGCCGCGCTCAACAAGATGCAGGCCCACTCTGAAGAGACCGTGATTGTCGGCGACAACCTGCGCACCGATATTCTGGCCGGTTTCCAGGCTGGTCTGGAGACAATTCTGGTGCTCTCCGGCGTCTCTCAGCTTGATGACATCGATTCAATGCCGTTCCGGCCAAGCTGGATTTACCCCTCCGTCGACGAAATTGACATTATCTGATACCGAACCACGCCTCAGGGCGTGGTTCTTTATTTTTATGTATGCAAAACACAACCCCATCTAACAAAAAGGTGCTTCTGTTGAATAATCATCAATAAATGCGCTCATCACATACGCGTTTTTCACTGATCCGCAACCGCCATTGCACTATTTCCGTTTTCACCCGTAAAACGCTTGCGCGCCCTGCCCCTTTGCGGCATTTTCATAAGCAAGCAACATCACAATGCAACAGGGTTAACGGAGAAGGTTATGTGTTCTATTTTTGGCGTACTGGATATTAAAACTGACGCGGGCGAACTGCGTAAAAAAGCACTCGAACTGTCCCGCCTGATGCGCCATCGCGGCCCGGACTGGTCCGGCGTTTACGCCAGTGACAAAGCCATTCTGGCACACGAACGTCTGTCAATCGTCGACGTCAATGCCGGTGCACAGCCGCTGTATAACGAGAAAAAAACGCACGCGCTGGCGGTTAACGGTGAGATTTACAACCACCAGGCGCTGCGCGCCGAGTACGGTGACCGCTACGCGTTCCAGACCGGCTCTGACTGTGAAGTCATCCTGGCGCTGTATCAGGAGAAAGGACCCGAGTTCCTGGACGACCTTCAGGGTATGTTTGCATTCGCCCTGTACGACAGTGAAAAAGACGCCTACCTGATTGGCCGTGACCATATTGGTATTATCCCGCTGTACATGGGCCACGATGAACACGGCAACTTCTATGTCGCGTCTGAGATGAAAGCCCTGGTGCCGGTTTGCCGCACCATTAAAGAGTTCCCGGCGGGCAGCTACCTGTGGAGCAAAGATGGCGAAATCCGTCAGTATTATCAGCGCGACTGGTTCGACTATGATGCCGTAAAAGACAACGTCACGGACAAAGCCGAGCTGCGCCAGGCACTGGAAGATTCCGTGAAAAGCCACCTGATGTCTGACGTGCCCTACGGCGTGCTGCTCTCCGGCGGTCTGGATTCCTCCGTGATCTCGGCGATCACCAAGAAATTTGCCGCCCGTCGTGTGGAAGATCAGGAGCGCTCTGAAGCCTGGTGGCCACAGCTGCACTCCTTTGCCGTGGGTCTGGAAGGCGCGCCTGACCTAAAAGCCGCGCAGGAAGTGGCAAACCACCTGGGGACGGTGCACCATGAAATTCACTTCACCGTGCAGGAAGGTCTGGATGCGATCCGCGATGTGATCTATCACATTGAAACCTATGATGTGACCACCATTCGCGCCTCCACGCCAATGTACCTCATGTCGCGCAAGATCAAGGCGATGGGCATTAAGATGGTGCTCTCCGGTGAAGGCTCTGACGAAGTGTTTGGCGGCTACCTGTACTTCCACAAAGCGCCAAACGCCAAAGAGTTACACGAAGAGACGGTGCGTAAACTGCAGGCGCTGCACATGTTTGACTGCGCACGAGCTAACAAAGCGATGTCCGCCTGGGGCGTAGAAGCACGCGTTCCGTTCCTGGATAAAAAATTCCTTGATGTGGCGATGCGCATTAACCCGCAGGATAAAATGTGCGGCAACGGCAAAATGGAAAAACATATCCTGCGCGAATGTTTTGAATCCTACCTGCCGGCAAGTGTGGCATGGCGTCAGAAAGAGCAGTTCTCTGACGGCGTAGGCTACAGCTGGATCGACACCCTGAAAGAGGTGGCGGCGAAACAGGTTTCAGACCAACAACTGGAAACCGCGAGCTTCCGCTTCCCGTACAACACGCCGGGCTCTAAAGAAGCATATCTGTACCGTGAGATCTTCGAAGAACTGTTCCCGGTACCGAGTGCTGCCGAGTGTGTGCCTGGGGGGCCGTCCGTCGCCTGCTCTTCCGCGAAAGCCATTGAATGGGATGAATCTTTCAAAGCAATGAACGATCCATCAGGCCGCGCGGTAGGCGTTCACCAGTCTGCCTATAAATAATCAATCATTTCTTTATCAGGTCCTGCGGGGCCTGATTTTTTTTGCCCCACTTTTCCTCCTCTAAAACCGATTAATAACCAATAATTGCCGAATATTCGGCCACGCTGTTCGCAACCTAACCAAACAGTCACATTCCCGCCATTTTCGTTGAAAAAGGTGTTGACGCTGCAAGGGTCTATACGCATAATGCGCCCCGCAACGCCGATAAGGTAACGCGAAAAAAAGATGGCTACGTAGCTCAGTTGGTTAGAGCACATCACTCATAATGATGGGGTCACAGGTTCGAATCCCGTCGTAGCCACCATCTTTTTTTGCGGGAGTGGCGAAATTGGTAGACGCACCAGATTTAGGTTCTGGCGCCGCAAGGTGTGCGAGTTCAAGTCTCGCCTCCCGCACCATTCCCGGGTAAGCGTTGCACGGATGGGGTATCGCCAAGCGGTAAGGCACCGGTTTTTGATACCGGCATTCCCTGGTTCGAATCCAGGTACCCCAGCCATATTTCTTCGATTTTGCGGTTCTCCGCGGTATTGGGGTATCGCCAAGCGGTAAGGCACCGGTTTTTGATACCGGCATTCCCTGGTTCGAATCCAGGTACCCCAGCCATCGAAGATTGCAGTACTGGCTACGTAGCTCAGTTGGTTAGAGCACATCACTCATAATGATGGGGTCACAGGTTCGAATCCCGTCGTAGCCACCAAATTTAGATTATCGATTGATTTCGGTAATGAAAAAAAATTGTTGGGGTATCGCCAAGCGGTAAGGCACCGGATTCTGATTCCGGCATTCCGAGGTTCGAATCCTCGTACCCCAGCCAATTTAAAAAGTCGTTAAGCAGTCTGTTTAACGCAATTGGGGTGTCGCCAAGCGGTAAGGCTCTGGTTTCTGATACCAGCATTCCGGGGTTCGAATCCCTGCACCCCAGCCACTTAGTCACAAAAAAGCCCGCTCTGCGGGCTTTTTTGTTTTTGTTGCTCAGAATAGTGCGGTCTGATGCCCTCTCCCACGGGAGAGGAAAAAAGATTAGAGTCCCAGGGCGTATTTGAGCGCCTGACGCTTCAAGCCGCCGGCGCGTTCCGCCGCCATCAAACCAATGTTACGCAAGATACGCACCGGCGCTATGTCATTGCTGAACCCGGCATAGAACAGATCCATTCCCGACTGCATGATAAAGTTATCCGCCATACGGCGCGTCTGATAACGCTTCAGGACCTGATGACTGGACCAGTTCTCCGCATGCCCGCGGGCGCTGCCCAGCACATCCAGTAACGCATCGACGTCGCGATACCCCAGATTTACCCCCTGCCCGGCCAGCGGATGAATGGTATGTGCCGCATCGCCCACCAGCGCCAGCCCTTCTCTGGCATACTGCAATGCGTGACGCCGCGTGAGCGGGAACGCCCCTGCGGCAACCGGCATAACATTGCCCAGACGGCTCGGGAAGTTCAGATGAATTTCCCGCTGCAATTGCTCCATTGAAAGCCCCTGCAGCTGGCGAATGCGCGCCGGTTTGTCGTACCACACCAGCGACGCCCAGTTATCGAACAGCGGTAAGAAGGCGTGCGGACCATTCGGAGTAAAGTGCTGCCAGGTGCTCTCTCCCGGCGCATTCTCACACTGAACGGTAATCAACATGCAGGACTGCTCGTACTGCCAGGCATGCACCCCGATACCCGCCATCTGCCTGACCTGCGAGTTAGCCCCATCGGCCCCGACGACCAACTTCACGGCCAGTTCATCGCCGCTGTCGAGCGTCAACACATAGCCACTCTCGTGAGGATGCAGCGCCTTCAGCGACGCAGGCACATGCAGCGTTACCTTCGGGTGCGCCTCCAGCGCCTGCCAGAGTGCCCGCTGGAGCACGTTATTTTCCACCATATAGCCCAGGCGCGGTAACTTCAGCTCAGCGGCATCAAACGCGACGTGGGCATTTTCCCACTCCCAGGTTTCAAGACGGCTGTAAGGATGGGCGCGCATCGCCAGCACCGACTCCCAGACGCCCAGCCCGCGCAGCAGATCAACGGACGCTGCGCTGATCGCGGAGATGCGTACATCCGGTTTGGCCGCCGGATCGTATTGCCCAGGCGCTGCCTGTTCAATTACCGTTACCTCAAATCCCTGCTGCGCCAGCCCCAGCGCCAGCGCGCCGCCGACCATACCGCCGCCGACAACGGCAACTTCGGTGTGTTGGAGTGTCATGGTCAATTTTCCTTATTGCAGAATCCCTTAAGTTTACCGGATTTTTTCGGTCATGAGACACATAACCTTCATACTGGTCACAACCCCACCAAAGCATTACAATACGCGGCTTGCAATCCTGAGCTGAGCAAGTCGATGACTAAAAAACTCCATATAAAAACCTGGGGCTGTCAGATGAACGAATACGATTCATCCAAGATGGCCGATCTGCTGGACACCACCCACGGATACCAGCTGACTGAAAATGCGAAAGAAGCCGATGTGCTGCTGCTAAATACCTGTTCAATTCGCGAAAAAGCGCAGGAAAAAGTCTTTCACGTGTTAGGCCGCTGGAAACTTCTTAAACGAAAAAATCCGGACCTGATCATCGGCGTGGGTGGCTGCGTTGCGTCGCAGGAAGGTAAGCTGATCCGCCAGAGAGCCCCGTATGTGGATATTGTCTTTGGCCCTCAGACCCTGCACCGCCTGCCTGAAATGATCAACAAGGTGCGCGGCGATCGTAGCCCGGTCGTTGACGTCAGCTTCCCGGAGATCGAAAAATTTGACCGTCTGCCAGAGCCGCGCGCCGATGGCCCGACCGCGTTCGTCTCTATCATGGAAGGCTGCAACAAATACTGTACTTACTGCGTGGTGCCGTATACCCGTGGTGAAGAGGTCAGCCGCCCGGCAGACGACATCCTGTTTGAAATTGCACAGCTTGCCGCCCAGGGCGTTCGCGAAGTCAACCTGCTGGGTCAGAACGTTAACGCCTGGCGCGGTGAGAACTACGACGGCACCACCGGCAGCTTTGCCGAACTGCTGCGTCTGGTGGCCGCGATTGACGGCATCGACCGTATTCGCTTTACCACCAGCCATCCGATGGAATTTACCGACGACATCATTGACGTTTACCGCGATACGCCGGAACTGGTGAGTTTCCTGCACCTGCCGATTCAGTGCGGTTCCGATCGCGTGCTGAACCTGATGGGCCGTCCGCATACGGTGCTGGAGTACAAATCCATCATCCGTAAGCTGCGTGAAGCCCGCCCGGATATCCAGATAAGCTCTGACTTTATTGTCGGCTTCCCTGGCGAAACCGCTGATGACTTCGAACGCACCATGAAGCTCATCGGCGAAGTGAATTTTGACGTCAGCTACAGCTTCATCTTCTCACCGCGTCCTGGTACCCCTGCGGCCGATATGGTTGACGATGTACCGGAAGAAGAGAAAAAACAGCGTCTGTACATTCTGCAGGAGCGCATTAACCAGCAGGCCAACGCCTGGAGCCGCCGCATGCTCGGCACCGTCCAGCGTATTCTGGTGGAAGGCACCTCGCGCAAGAGCATTATGGAACTCTCCGGACGTACCGAGAACAACCGCGTGGTCAACTTTGAAGGTACCCCGGACATGATCGGTAAATTTGTGGATGTCGAGATTGTTGAAGTGTTGACCAACTCGCTGCGTGCGAAAGTAGTACGTACCGAAGATGAGATGGGCCTGCGTATTGCAGAGTCACCAGAATCTGTGATTTCCCGTACCCGCAAAGAAAATGATTCTGGCGTGGGAATTTACCAGCCTTAATCCTTCAGGCCTGCCTCTTCGGCAGGCCTTGTATTTCCTCTCATCGTCCCCAATATCATCCGCAACGCTTGCGCCTTTATTCTGTGGCGTGAATAATTTCGGTAATGACCGTTTTATTACGTCCTGTCGCAACGGATCAGTTAACCAATCAATGAGGAACAGTTTGAACATAGATACGCGTGAAATTAGCCTGACGCCCGCAGACAACGCTCGCCTGCTGAGCCTGTGCGGGCCGTTTGATGACAACATCAAACAACTGGAGCGACGTCTGGGTATCGAAATCAATCGTCGCGATAATCATTTCAAACTTACCGGACGCCCTATCTGCGTCAACGCCGCCGCGGACATTCTGCGTAGCCTGTATGTCGATACCGCCCCGATGCGCGGCGAAATTCAGGATATCGAACCGGAACAGATCCACCTCGCCATTAAAGAGGCGCGCGTGCTTGAGCAGAGCGCGGAAAGCGTGCCGGACTACGGCAAGGCCATTAACATTAAGACCAAACGTGGCGTCATCAAGCCGCGGACACCAAACCAGGCGCAGTACATCGCCAACATTCTTGACCATGACATCACCTTCGGCGTCGGTCCGGCAGGTACGGGGAAAACCTATCTGGCCGTTGCCGCCGCGGTTGATGCGCTGGAGCGCCAGGAGATTCGTCGTATTCTGCTGACCCGTCCGGCTGTGGAAGCGGGCGAGAAACTGGGCTTCCTGCCCGGCGATCTGAGCCAGAAGGTTGATCCTTACCTGCGCCCGCTGTACGACGCTCTGTTCGAGATGCTGGGCTTTGAGAAAGTCGAGAAGCTCATTGAGCGTAACGTAATCGAAGTGGCCCCGCTCGCCTACATGCGCGGCCGTACGCTCAACGACGCGTTCATCATTCTTGATGAAAGCCAGAACACCACTATCGAACAGATGAAGATGTTCCTGACGCGTATCGGCTTCAACTCGAAGGCAGTCATTACCGGTGACGTGACGCAGATCGACCTGCCGCGCAGCACCAAATCGGGTCTGCGCCACGCCATCGAAGTGCTGGCCGAAGTCGACGAAATTAGCTTTAACTTCTTCCACAGTGAAGACGTGGTACGCCACCCGGTGGTCGCGCGTATCGTTAACGCCTATGAAGCCTGGGAAGAGGCAGATCAGAAGCGTAAGGCCGAACTGGCCGCAGAACGTAAGCGCGAAGCGCAGGAGCAAGAACAGAAATGAGTCAGGTGATCCTCGATTTACAGCTGGCCTGTGAAGATAATTCCGGCATGCCAGATGAGGCACAGTTTCAGAAATGGCTGGATGCCGTTATCCCCCAGTTTCAGGAAGAATCAGAAGTCACGATTCGTCTGGTGGATGAAGCAGAAAGCCACGAGCTTAACCTGACCTACCGCGGGAAAGATAAGCCAACCAACGTGCTCTCTTTCCCGTTCGAAGCTCCACCGGGTATCGAGATGCCGCTGTTGGGCGATCTGATCATCTGCCGTCAGGTGGTTGAACAGGAAGCCAAAGAGCAACAAAAGCCGCTGGAAGCCCACTGGGCGCATATGGTGATCCATGGCAGCCTGCATCTGCTCGGCTACGATCATATTGAAGACGACGAAGCGGAAGAGATGGAGTCCCTTGAGACAGAGATAATGCTTGCTCTGGGCTATGAGGATCCGTACATTGCCGAGAAAGAATAGTCCGTCACCTGACTGACTAACATGCCGCCACGAAAGGAGATTGCGTGGCGGTAAACGTTGAACTAACAAGAGAACCCTTAACAAACGCCATGAGCGACGACAATTCACACAGTAGCGACACGACAACCAGTAAAAAGGGATTTTTCTCCCTCATTCTGAACCAGCTTTTCCACGGCGAACCGAAAAACCGTGATGAACTGCTGGAGCTGATTCGTGATTCCGGGCAGAACGACCTTATCGACGAAGATACGCGCGAAATGCTCGAAGGGGTTATGGACATCGCCGACCAGCGTGTTCGCGATATCATGATCCCCCGGTCACAGATGATCACCCTGAAACGCAACCAGACGCTGGACGAGTGCCTCGATGTGATCATCGAATCCGCCCACTCACGTTTCCCGGTCATCAGCGAAGACAAAGATCACATCGAAGGGATTTTGATGGCGAAAGATCTGCTGCCGTTTATGCGCAGCGATGCCGAAGCCTTCAGCATGGAAAAAGTGTTACGCCAGGCCGTGGTTGTGCCGGAAAGTAAACGTGTGGATCGGATGCTGAAAGAGTTCCGCTCTCAGCGTTACCACATGGCGATTGTTATTGATGAATTCGGTGGCGTTTCCGGTCTTGTCACGATCGAAGATATTCTTGAGCTGATTGTCGGCGAAATCGAAGATGAGTATGACGAAGAGGAAGATATCGACTTCCGTCAGCTCAGCCGCCATACCTGGACCGTGCGTGCGCTGGCCTCCATCGAAGACTTCAATGACGCCTTCGGGACCCACTTCAGCGATGAAGAGGTGGATACCATTGGCGGGCTGGTAATGCAGGCCTTTGGTCATCTTCCGGCGCGCGGTGAGACCGTTGACATCGACGGTTACCAGTTCAAAGTGGCCATGGCCGACAGCCGACGTATTATACAGGTTCACGTCAGAACGCCGGACGATTCACCGGTGCCAAAACTGGAAGAGTAATGTAAATGGCATTTGCCCCACTGTTTGAACGCCAGCGCGTCCGTTTGCTGCTGGCGCTGTTAATCGGAGCCAGCGGTACGCTGGCTTTTTCTCCTTACGATATCTGGCCTGCGGCCATCCTCTCCCTGATGGGACTACAGGGTTTAACCCTGAATCGTCGTCCCGTCCAGGCTGCCGCCATCGGCTACTTCTGGGGGCTGGGGCTGTTTGGCTCAGGCATCAACTGGGTCTATGTCAGCATCGCCCAGTTTGGCGGTATGCCAGGCCCTGTTAATGTCTTCCTGGTGGTACTGCTCGCCGCGTACCTTTCACTGTATACCGGTTTGTTCGCGGGCATCCTTTCTCGCCTGTGGCCAAAAACCAGCTGGCTACGCGTCGCCATTGCCGCGCCCGTGGTCTGGCAACTCACCGAGTTCTTGCGCGGTTGGGTACTGACGGGCTTCCCGTGGCTGCAGTTCGGCTACAGTCAAATTGACGGCCCGCTAAAAGGTCTGGCGCCGGTGATGGGCGTTGAAGCCATCAACTTCCTGCTGATGGTGATCAGCGGCCTGCTGGTACTGGCGCTGGTCACGCGCTGCTGGAAACCGCTGGTGGTGGCGCTCGTATTGTTCGCCCTGCCTTTCCCGCTGCGCTATATCCAGTGGTTCACGCCCGAGCCCGGGCGTGCCATGCAGGTTTCCATGGTGCAGGGAAATATCCCGCAGTCCATGAAGTGGGACGAGAAAGAGCTGCTGAATACGCTGAAGATTTACGCCAACGCCACCGAAGAGGTGATGGGAAAATCACAGCTGATTATCTGGCCGGAGTCGGCGATCCCCGATCTGGAACTCAACCAGCAGCCGTTTCTGAACATGATGAACGATCTGCTACTCGCGCGCGGTAGCACGTTGATTACCGGCATTGTGGATGCGCGTCTGAACCAGCAGAACCGCTACGACACCTACAACACCATCATTACGCTCGGTAAAGACAGCGAATACAGTTACCACTCGACTGACCGGTATAACAAGAATCACCTGGTACCGTTTGGTGAGTTTGTTCCGCTGGAGTCGATTCTGCGTCCGCTGGCCCCCTTCTTTGACCTGCCGATGTCCTCTTTCAGCCGCGGGCCATACGTTCAGCCCCAGCTGCACGCGCACGGCTTTGCTCTGACGGCGGCCATTTGCTACGAAATCATTCTCGGCGAACAGGTGCGGGATAACTTCCGTCCGGACACGGACTTCCTGCTGACCATCTCTAACGATGCGTGGTTCGGTAAGTCGATTGGCCCGTGGCAGCACTTCCAGATGGCGCGCATGCGCTCCCTTGAGCTGGCGCGTCCACTGCTGCGCAGCACCAATAACGGCATTACCGCCGTGATTGGACCGCAGGGTGAAATTCAGGCCATGATCCCTCAGTTCACCCGTGAAGTGCTGACCACGACAGTCACGCCAACGACCGGGTTAACGCCATATGCGCGTACCGGCAACTGGCCACTGTGGATCCTGACCGCGCTGTTTGGCTTTGGCGCCGTGTTGATGAGTCTGCGTCAGCGTCGTAAATAACCCCTCACCCTGGCCCTCTCCCCTAAGGGGAGAGGGAATAGTCCACGCACCGTTTCACCATCCAGCTCTGCCTTTTCCCCTCTCCCTTCCAGGGAGAGGGATAGGGTGAGGGTCATTTCTGGCACGCCTATTGCTTTGTTTATTCAGGTAAACGCAGTTTGGCTTAATGTGCAACTTTGTCGCACCAGCGTAGATCACCGGTAGCACCGAAACGGTGCAACGGGAGATATTTGCCTCTGAATGGTGCGGCGCGCTTCGCAAAAATAAACAATAACGCAGCAAAATCTTTACATTAAGCCAGACTAAATGTTAACAAGCTTGCATAACACTGCACTCGCATCGCGCGAGATATAACAACATCACAATGGGTATCAATGCGTCACTGGCGCTGATAAGAAGGAGTTGGGTATGCAATTACGTAAACTGGCCACAGCAATGCTGGTGATGGGAATGTCTGCTGGCGTGGTCCACGCTGAAGATGCGCCGGCAGCCGGCAGCACTCTCGACAAGATTGCCAAAAACGGCGTGATCGTGGTCGGCCACCGTGAATCTTCTGTCCCGTTCTCTTACTACGACAACACGCAAAAAGTCGTAGGTTATTCACAGGATTACTCCAACGCCATCGTTGAAGCTGTGAAGAAAAAGCTGAACAAACCTGACCTGCAGGTGAAGCTGATCCCAATCACTTCACAGAACCGTATTCCACTGCTGCAAAACGGCACCTTTGATTTTGAGTGTGGCTCCACCACCAACAACCTCGAGCGTCAGAAACAGGCAGCCTTCTCGGACACCATCTTTGTTGTGGGCACCCGGCTGCTGACGAAGAAAGGCGGTGAGATCAAAGACTTCGCTGACCTGAAAGGGAAAGCGGTCGTGGTCACCTCCGGTACCACTTCAGAAGTGCTGCTGCACAAGCTGAATGACGAGAAGAAAATGGATATGCGCATCATCAGCGCTAAAGACCATGGCGACTCCTTCCGTACCCTGGAAAGTGGTCGTGCCGTCGCGTTTATGATGGACGACGCCCTGCTGGCGGGCGAGCGTGCAAAAGCGAAGAAACCGGACAACTGGGATATCGTCGGTACCGCGCAGTCGAAAGAAGCCTACGGCTGTATGCTGCGTAAAGACGATCCGCAGTTCAAAAAGCTGATCGATGACACCATCGCCCAGGTGCAAACCTCCGGCGAAGCGGAAAAATGGTTCGACAAATGGTTCAAGAACCCGATTCCACCAAAAAACCTGAACATGAACTTTGAACTGTCCGACGACATGAAGGCCCTGTTCAAATCACCCAATGACAAAGCTCTTAACTAATTAGAACAACAGGGGCGGGATCTCCTGCCCTCTCGATTGTCGGGAAGCACGGACAGACTATACGTTGAGTGGTCGTTCCCCACTCAGCACGAAAAATGAGCTTCTCACCAATCTTCGAGGGTAGCGCTGCTACCCTTTTTTTTCTGGAGTTTATTATGTCAATCGACTGGAACTGGGGCATATTCCTGCAACAAGCCCCGTTCGGCAACACCACCTATCTTGGCTGGCTGTGGAGCGGATTTCAGGTTACCGTGGCATTATCGATAACGGCGTGGATTATCGCGTTTCTTGTCGGTTCGCTGTTCGGTATTCTGCGTACCGTCCCTAACCGTTTCCTTTCAACACTGGGCACCCTGTACGTGGAACTGTTCCGTAACGTTCCGCTCATCGTGCAATTCTTTACCTGGTATCTGGTTATCCCGGAACTGCTGCCTGAAAATATTGGCATGTGGTTCAAATCGGAACTGGATCCGAATGTACAGTTCTTTGTCTCCTCAATGATGTGTCTGGGGCTGTTTACCGCTGCGCGCGTTTGTGAGCAGGTGCGTGCCGCCATTCAGTCATTACCCCGTGGACAAAAAAATGCGGGCCTGGCGATGGGGTTAACCCTGCCGCAAACCTACCGTTACGTGCTGCTGCCTAACGCTTACCGCGTGATCGTCCCACCGATGACCTCTGAGATGATGAACCTGGTGAAAAACTCGGCCATCGCCTCAACCATCGGTCTGGTCGATATGGCGGCTCAAGCGGGAAAGCTGCTGGATTACTCCGCGCACGCGTGGGAATCCTTCACCGCAATCACGCTCGCGTATGTTCTGATTAACGCTTTCATCATGCTGGTGATGAACCTGGTTGAACGCAAAATTCGCCTGCCGGGCAATATGGGGGGCAAATAATGTACGAGTTTGACTGGAGTTCTATCGTTCCCTCTATGCCATACCTGCTTGATGGCCTGGTGATTACCTTAAAAATCACGCTTATTGCCATCATCGTCGGTATCGTCTGGGGTACCCTGCTGGCCGTCATGCGCCTTTCGAGCTTTAAGCCGCTCGCCTGGTTTGCAACCGCCTACGTCAACGTTTTCCGTTCCATCCCGCTGGTGATGGTGCTGCTGTGGTTTTATCTGATTGTGCCCGGCTTCCTGCAAAACGTGCTGGGGCTGTCACCGAAAACCGATATCCGCCTGATCTCCGCGATGGTGGCGTTCTCGATGTTTGAGGCCGCCTACTATTCAGAGATTATCCGTGCGGGCATTCAGAGTATCTCCCGTGGACAGTCCAGCGCCGCGCTGGCACTGGGGATGACGCACTGGCAGTCCATGCAGCTCATTATTCTGCCGCAGGCGTTTCGCGCCATGGTTCCACTCCTGCTGACCCAGGGTATCGTACTGTTCCAGGATACCTCCCTGGTCTACGTGCTGAGTCTGGCAGACTTCTTCCGTACCGCGTCCACCATCGGTGAACGTGATGGTACGCAGGTCGAGATGGTGCTCTTCGCGGGAGCGGTCTATTTTGTGATTAGTTTAAGCGCGTCGCTGTTGGTCAGCTGGCTGAAGAAAAGGACGGTACAATGATTTCCCTGAAAAATGTTTCTAAATGGTATGGGCACTTTCAGGTGCTGACCGACTGCTCCACCGAAGTGAAAAAAGGCGACGTGGTGGTGGTGTGCGGACCGTCCGGCTCCGGTAAATCGACGCTGATCAAAACCGTCAACGGACTGGAGCCGGTGCAGCAGGGTGAGATCGTGGTCAACGGCACCAAAGTTAACGACAAGAAAACCAACCTCGCTCAGCTTCGCTCTCACGTTGGGATGGTGTTCCAGCATTTTGAGCTGTTCCCTCACCTCTCCATTATTGAGAACCTGACCCTGGCGCAGGTGAAAGTGCTTAAGCGTGATAAAAAAGCATCGCGCGAGAAAGGCCTGAAACTGCTGGAACGCGTTGGGCTCGCGGCCCATGCCGATAAGTTCCCGGCACAGCTCTCTGGCGGCCAGCAGCAGCGTGTGGCGATTGCCCGCGCGCTGTGCATGGATCCTGTGGCGATGCTGTTTGACGAACCTACGTCGGCCCTCGATCCGGAGATGATCAACGAAGTGCTGGACGTTATGGTTGAGCTGGCGCATGAAGGGATGACCATGATGGTGGTAACCCATGAGATGGGCTTCGCACGTAAAGTGGCCAACCGCGTGATCTTTATGGATGAAGGGAAGATCGTGGAAGACTCACCGAAAGAGGAGTTCTTCGCTAACCCGAAATCAGAACGTGCGAAAGATTTCCTCGCGAAAATCCTGCACTAATCTTCTCAGTGCGCAATCTGCGGATTGCGCACTGCCTCACGCTTTCGCTCACTTCTTCTCGTCGTGTGTCCCATTGCAGCGTTAACCTTGTCACAAAATAACGCTATGAATGGAGAACGCTATGGCACAACCTATTATTTTCGATTGCGACCCGGGTCATGATGACGCGATCGCGCTCGTCCTTGCACTTGCCTCCCCTGAGCTCGACGTCAAAGCCGTCACCTCTTCTGCCGGAAACCAGACGCCGGATAAAACCCTGCGTAACGCTTTGCGCATGCTGACGCTGCTTAACCGCACGGATATTCCTGTCGCTGGCGGTGCCCTCAAGCCCCTGATGCGTGAATTAATTATTGCGGATAACGTGCACGGTGAAAGTGGGCTGGACGGTCCGGCGCTGCCGGAGCCGGGCTTCACGCCGCAAAACTGTACCGCCGTGGAGCTGATGGCAAAGGTGCTGCGTGAGAGCGCGGAACCCGTGACCCTGGTGGCAACGGGACCGCAAACCAACGTCGCGCTGCTGTTGAACAGCCATCCTGAACTGCACGGCAAAATTGCCCGTATCGTCATCATGGGCGGGGCGATGGGGCTCGGTAACTGGACGCCGTCCGCTGAGTTCAACATTTTTGTCGACCCGGAAGCGGCGGAGATCGTCTTCCAGTCCGGTTTGCCGATTGTGATGGCAGGGCTGGACGTTACCCACCGCGCGCAGATTATGGCCGACGACATTGAACGTTTCCGTTCCGTGGGTAACCCGGTCGCCACAACCGTGGCTGAGCTGCTCGACTTCTTTATGGAGTATCACAAAGCCGAGAAGTGGGGATTCCACGGCGCACCGCTGCATGACCCCTGCACGATCGCCTGGCTGTTAAAGCCGGAGATGTTTACCACGGTGGACCGATGGGTAGGCGTTGAGACACAGGGGAAATATACCCAGGGCATGACGGTGGTGGACTACTACTCGCTGACGGGGAATAAACCGAATACAACGGTGATGGTGGATATTGACAGACAGGCGTTTGTGGATTTGCTGGCGGAGAGGCTGGCTTACTACAGTGCGCCCTGATGCCCTCACCCCAACCCTCTCCCACGGGAGAGGGGCGCAGACACTAAAAACGGCAACATAGTTGCCGTTTTGCGTTTACCTTGTGCGGCCTGATGCCCTCACCCCAACCCTCTCCCACGGGGAGAGGGCGCAGACACTAAAAACGGCAACGTGGTTGCCGTTTTGCTTTTATTTATGGCTCAAACGGCCGACGCTGGAACTGGTCGTGCCCGCATTTCGGACACAGCGGCAGCACATCCGGCGTATACACCGCAATATGGTGATGGCATTTCTCGCACACCAGATTTCCCAGCCCAACCACTTCCCCACTCTGGTACACACCGTGGTGGTTCAAATCCTGAAACACCTCGCGCCACTCCAGCTGCGTTTTATCAGTAATATCGGCCAGCTCCTGCCACAGACTCTCTTTAATCACCCGCATAAAGACGCTGTCGGCGATCTCATCCTGGCTCTCCTCGTAGCTGCGCGCAAACTCTTCCAGGTCACGGCGCACGGCACGGGTCACCTCTTCCACTTCGGTTCGCGTTAACTCACCCGTTTGCGTCACCCGGGCACGAGCCTGCTCCACCAGCGCGTCAATATCGCGCTCGCCGTTACGCAGCCGTTCCGTCAGTGTCGCCACCAGTTCGCGGTAAAATTGAGCAACCTTGTTCATCATTTTGCCTCCCGGGTAAGTAACTATTTCTAATAATAGACCTTATTTCATCGCCGCTTTGTCAGGTGAAGCACAGACCCGGTAAATTCCTGCAAAGCGCATTTGTGCGAAAGGCTGTTTTGACGCGGGCGTTTGGGCTATGCTATGCGGATCTGAATTACCACATCCATTGGCTACATTTGTAGCTGTATTGAAAACAGGACCACTGGCTGCCATGCAAGAGCAATACCGCCCGGAAGAGATAGAATCAAAAGTCCAGCAACACTGGGACGAGAAGCGCACCTTTGAAGTAACCGAAGACGAGAGCAAAGAGAAGTATTACTGCCTGTCGATGCTTCCCTATCCTTCTGGTCGACTACACATGGGCCACGTGCGTAACTACACCATCGGTGATGTGATTGCACGCTACCAGCGCATGCTGGGCAAGAACGTTCTGCAGCCAATCGGCTGGGATGCGTTTGGCCTGCCTGCGGAAGGCGCAGCGGTAAAAAACAATACGGCGCCAGCCCCGTGGACGTACGACAATATCGCGTACATGAAAAACCAGCTCAAAATGCTGGGCTTTGGCTATGACTGGAGCCGCGAGCTGGCAACCTGTACCCCGGAATACTATCGCTGGGAACAGAAGTTCTTCACCGAGCTGTACAAAAAAGGCCTGGTTTACAAGAAGACGTCTGCCGTTAACTGGTGTCCGAATGACCAGACCGTTCTCGCTAACGAACAGGTTATCGACGGCTGCTGCTGGCGCTGTGACACAAAAGTTGAGCGTAAAGAGATCCCGCAGTGGTTTATCAAAATCACCGCTTACGCTGACGAACTGCTGAACGATCTGGATAGTCTGGACCACTGGCCGGATACCGTTAAGACCATGCAGCGCAACTGGATCGGCCGTTCTGAAGGCGTGGAAATTACCTTCAACGTTGAGAACTACGACCAGACCCTGACCGTCTATACCACCCGTCCGGACACCTTCATGGGCGCGACCTACCTGGCCGTGGCCGCAGGTCACCCGCTGGCGCAGAAAGCGGCAGAAAATAATCCGGAACTGGCCACCTTCATCGACGAATGCCGCAACACCAAAGTGGCTGAAGCCGATATGGCAACGATGGAGAAAAAAGGCGTGGATACTGGCTTCAAAGCCATTCACCCACTGACCGGCGAAGCCATTCCTGTCTGGGCCGCCAACTTCGTGCTGATGGAGTATGGCACGGGTGCCGTAATGGCCGTTCCGGGTCACGACCAGCGCGACTACGAATTTGCCACCAAATACGGCCTGACCATCAAGCCTGTTATCCTGGCGGCTGACGGTTCTGAACCAGACCTGTCCGAACAAGCGCTGACCGAAAAAGGCACCCTGTTCAACTCCGGCGAGTTCAGCGGCCTGAGCTTCGAAGAGGGCTTTAACGCCATTGCCGACAAACTGGCTTCTCTGGGCGTAGGTGAGCGTAAGGTGAACTACCGTCTGCGCGACTGGGGCGTCTCCCGTCAGCGTTACTGGGGTGCGCCAATTCCAATGGTGACCCTGGAAGATGGCACCGTGATGCCAACGCCAGACGATCAGCTCCCGGTGATCCTGCCGGAAGACGTGGTCATGGACGGTATCACCAGCCCGATCAAAGCCGATCCCGAGTGGGCCAAAACCACCGTCAACGGCCAGCCTGCGCTGCGTGAAACTGACACCTTCGACACCTTTATGGAATCATCCTGGTATTACGCGCGTTACACCTGCCCGCAGTATCAGGACGGCATGCTGGACTCCAACGCGGCAAACTACTGGCTGCCGGTTGATATTTACATCGGCGGTATTGAACACGCCATCATGCACCTGCTCTACTTCCGCTTCTTCCATAAACTGATGCGCGACGCGGGCATGGTGAACTCTGACGAGCCTGCTAAACAGCTGCTGTGCCAGGGCATGGTGCTGGCAGATGCGTTCTACTACGTGGGTGCAAACGGCGAGCGTAACTGGGTTTCTCCGGTCGATGCGATCGTTGAGCGCGACGAGAAAGGCCGTATCGTGAAGGCGAAAGACGCCGAAGGTCATGAGCTGGTCTATACCGGCATGAGCAAGATGTCCAAGTCTAAAAACAACGGCATCGACCCGCAGGTGATGGTTGAGCGTTACGGTGCGGATACCGTGCGTCTGTTCATGATGTTTGCCTCTCCGGCAGACATGACCCTGGAATGGCAGGAGTCAGGCGTTGAAGGGGCGAACCGCTTCCTGAAGCGCGTCTGGAAACTGGTTTACGAACACACCTCACTGGGCGATGCTCCGGCCCTGAACGCCGCCGCCCTGACGGAAGATCAGCAGGCGCTGCGCCGTGATGTTCATAAAACGATTGCGAAAGTGACCGATGATATTGGTCGTCGTCAGACCTTCAATACCGCAATTGCGGCTATTATGGAACTGATGAACAAACTGGCGAAGGCGCCGCAAGAGGGCGAGCAGGATCGTGCCTTAATGCGTGAAGCGCTGCTGGCCGTCGTTCGCATGCTGAACCCGTTCACGCCTCACGTCAGCTTCACCCTGTGGCAGGAGCTGAAAGGCGAAGGCGATATCGACAACGCGCCGTGGCCAGAGGCTGATGAAGCCGCGATGGTGGAAAACACCACGCTGGTTGTGGTCCAGGTAAACGGTAAAGTCCGCGGTAAAATTACCGTGGCGGTCGACGCAACCGAAGAACAGGTTCGCGAGCGCGCGGGCCAGGAACCGCTGGTCGCAAAATATCTTGAGGGCGTTACCGTACGTAAAGTGATCTACGTACCAGGTAAATTGCTGAATCTGGTCGTTGGCTAAGCGCGGGAGGAAACGTGCGACAACTGGCAACAATACTCTTATCTCTGGCGGTGCTTGTCACCGCTGGCTGTGGCTGGCACCTGCGCAATACCACGGCGGTGCCTGCTGAGATGAAAACGATGATTTTCGACTCATCGGATCCTAACGGTCCACTCAGCCGCGCAATTCGTAATCAGTTGCGTCTGAACGGCGTTGAGCTGATCGAAAAAGGCACCCTGCGCCAGGATGTACCGTCTCTGCGTGTGCTGGGGATGACGCTCAGCAAAGATACGGCCTCTATCTTCCAGGACGGCCATACCGCAGAGTATCAGATGGTCATGGCGGTTAACGCGGCAGTTCTGATCCCGGGTAAAGACATCTACCCGATCAGCACGAAAGTGTACCGTTCGTTCTTCGATAACCCGCAGACGGCGCTGGCAAAAGATGCCGAACAGCAGATTATCATCAACGAAATGTACGACAAGGCAGCGGAACAGCTGATCCGTAAACTGCCAGCTATTGCAGCGTCAAAAAAACAAGGATCTGACATTGTTGAAAAACCGGATGCCGACGCGTCTCCTGTTTCTACCTCAATGGGTAACTGATGATCAGGCTGTATCCTGAACAACTCCGCGCGCAGCTCAATGAAGGGCTGCGCGCGGCGTATCTGCTCCTCGGTAACGATCCGCTATTACTACAGGAAAGCCTGGATGCCGTGCGACACGCGGCGGCCGCTCAGGGCTTCGATGAACACCACACCGTCCAGCTGGATAACAATACCGACTGGAATGCCCTCTTCTCGCTTTGCCAGGCGATGAGCCTGTTTGCCTCGCGTCAGACGATCCAGATCCTGCTGCCAGAGAATGGTCCGAACGCCGCCATTAATGAACAACTGGCCACGCTGGTCAGTCTGTTACACAGCGATCTGCTGTTGATCGTGCGTGGCAATAAGCTGACGAAAGCGCAGGAAAACGCGGCGTGGTTTACCCAACTCGCGACCCATGCGGTGCAGGTCACCTGTCAGACGCCTGAGCAGGCGCATCTGCCAAAATGGGTGGCAGCACGCGCAAAGCAGAACAACCTTCAGCTGGATGACGCGGCAAATCAACTGCTCTGCTACTGCTACGAAGGCAACCTGCTGGCCCTCGCGCAGGCGCTGGACCGGCTCGCCCTGCTCTGGCCGGATGGCAAGCTGACCCTGCCGCGCGTCGAGCAGGCCGTTAACGACGCGGCGCACTTCACGCCGTTCCACTGGGTTGATGCCTTGCTGTCGGCGAAGAGCAAACGCGCCCTGCATATTCTGCAGCAGCTGCGCCTTGAAGGCAGCGAGCCGGTCATTTTGCTGCGCACGCTCCAGCGCGAACTGCTGTTGCTGATCGCGCTCAAGCGACAGTCTGCCCATACGCCCTTGCGCGCGCTGTTTGATAAACATCGGGTGTGGCAAAATCGCAGGGCGTTAACCACCGAGGCCATCAACCGCCTGAGCCATGAACAGCTGCGTCAGGCAGTACAGCTTCTGATGCGCGCTGAGCTCACGTTAAAACAAGATTACGGTCAGTCGGTCTGGGCGGAGCTGGAAAGCCTTTCTCTGTTGCTCTGCCACAAGGCGCTGGCTGACGTTTTTATTGATGGATAGTATGCACTCTCTCCAGGCCCTGTATGGTGGCACCTTCGACCCGGTACATTACGGGCATCTGAAGCCGGTTGAAATTCTGGCGAATCTGATTGGTCTTCAGCGCGTTATCATTATGCCCAATAATGTCCCGCCTCATCGTCCGCAGCCCGAGGCAACCAGCGAGCAACGAAAAGCGATGCTCGCCCTGGCCATCGCGGATAAACCGCTCTTCAGCCTTGATGAGCGCGAGTTGCGCCGCGACACGCCCTCCTGGACGTCGCAAACGCTGCAGGAGTGGCGCGCAGAACACGGGCCAGACCAGCCGCTGGCCTTTATCATCGGTCAGGACTCTCTGCTGAATCTCCCCACCTGGCATCAGTACGAAACCATTCTGGAGAACAGCCACCTGCTCGTCTGCCGTCGTCCGGGCTATCCGCTGACCATGCGCGAAGCACAGTATCAGCAGTGGCTGGAAGATCATCTCACCGACAATATAGAAGATCTTCACACACAGCCGGCCGGGAAGATTTATCTGGCGGAGACGCCGTGGTTCGATATCTCTGCGACCCTCATTCGCGAGCGTTTACAGCACGGTTTAGCCTGTGACGATTTGCTACCGGCCCCGGTGCTGGCGTATATCCATACGCACGGTTTGTATCAGAAAAGCGCAGATGAATAGCCGAAGGGCATAATTAAGTGGCTTATTGTTTTTCCTGCCTTGACAGGGTAAGCCATACTGTTATCCTCCGCTGCCAGACTTTCCCGCCGATCATTGCTTTACAGAAATTGTTTTACAAAAATGGCGATGCAATCTCAGGCGGAGGGTGGGATGATACCCGCCTTCAAAAGCCGGGCAGGAGACATTTGTCCCGTTACAGGCCTGAGTTCAGGTATACTGTCTGGCTACGAATTCAACGTTATACAATCTCATTCACCCCAGGGGGAAAACTTGCAGGGTAAAGCACTCCAGGATTTTGTTATTGACAAAATTGATGACCTGAAAGGTCAGGACATCATCGCTATCGACGTTAAGGGTAAATCCAGTATTACCGACTGCATGATCATCTGCACCGGTACCTCTACGCGTCATGTTGTTTCAATTGCCGATCACGTGGTGCAGGAATCGCGTGCTGCAGGGCTGTTGCCCCTCGGCGTTGAAGGTGAAGCGACCGCTGACTGGGTGGTTGTCGATCTCGGCGATGTGATTGTCCACGTCATGCAAGAAGAGAGCCGTCGCCTGTATGAGCTGGAAAAACTCTGGGGTTAATGCGTGAAGTTGCAGCTGGTCGCCGTCGGCACCAAAATGCCGGACTGGGTACAAACCGGTTTTACTGAATATCTGCGTCGTTTTCCAAAAGACATGCCGTTCGAACTGGTGGAGATCCCCGCCGGAAAACGCGGCAAGAACGCCGATATCAAACGTATTCTCGATAAAGAGGGTGAACTGATGCTGGCAGCCGCAGGCAAAAACCGCATCGTCACTCTCGATATTCCAGGGAAGCCCTGGGATACGCCGCAGCTGGCGCACGAACTGGAGCGCTGGAAGCAGGATGGTCGTGACGTCAGTCTGTTGATTGGCGGGCCTGAAGGGTTGTCCCCTGCCTGCAAAGCGGCAGCAGAACAAAGTTGGTCTCTCTCCGCGCTGACGCTTCCCCACCCGCTCGTTCGGGTACTGGTGGCAGAAAGCCTGTATCGCGCGTGGAGCATTACTACCAACCACCCCTATCACCGCGAGTAATGACTGACCAGGGTAGATTAAGCAGCGGATGAAACTACAGAATTCTTTTCGCGACTATACGGCTGAGTCCGCGCTGTTTGTGCGCCGGGCGCTGGTCGCCTTTACCGGGATTTTGCTGCTTACCGGCGTGCTGATCGCCAACCTTTATAATCTGCAAATTGTCCGCTTTACCGATTACCAGACGCGTTCAAACGAAAACCGGATCAAGCTGGTGCCCATCGCGCCCAGCCGCGGCATTATTTACGATCGTAACGGCACCCCGCTGGCGTTAAACCGCACCATCTATCAAATCGAGATGATGCCGGAAAAAGTCGATAACGTTCAGGACACGCTGGAAGCATTGCGAAGCGTGGTCGATCTTAACGATGACGATATCGCGGCCTTCAAAAAAGAGCGCGCCCGTTCCCACCGTTTCACCTCCATTCCGGTTAAAACCAATCTGACGGAAGTCCAGGTGGCCCGCTTTGCGGTGAATCAGTACCGTTTCCCCGGCGTGGAAGTGAAAGGTTACAAGCGTCGTTACTACCCTTACGGCTCCGCGCTGACGCATGTCATTGGCTACGTCTCCAAGATTAACGATAAAGACGTCGAGCGCCTCGATAAAGACGGCAAGCTGGCGAACTACGCAGCAACGCACGATATCGGCAAGCTGGGCATTGAACGCTACTACGAAGATGTTCTGCATGGGCAGACCGGCTATGAAGAGGTTGAGGTGAACAACCGCGGCCGCGTCATTCGTCAGCTGAAAGAGGTGCCGCCTCAGGCGGGACATGACGTTTATCTGACCCTCGACCTTAAACTGCAGCAGTATATTGAAACCTTACTGGCGGGCAGCCGTGCGGCCGTGGTGGTCACCGATCCTCGTACCGGTGGCATCCTGGCGATGGTGTCAATGCCAAGCTATGACCCGAACCTCTTTGTTGACGGCATCTCCAGTAAAGACTATTCCGGCCTGCTGAATGACCCGAACACGCCGCTGGTGAACCGCGCTACGCAAGGGGTTTACCCGCCAGCGTCAACGGTTAAACCGTACGTGGCGGTCTCTGCGCTGAGTGCTGGTGTCATCAACCGTAATACCAGCCTGTTTGACCCCGGCTGGTGGCAACTTCCGGGGTCGGAAAAACGCTATCGCGACTGGAAAAAATGGGGCCACGGCCATCTGAACGTGACGAAATCGCTGGAAGAGTCCGCGGATACCTTCTTCTACCAGGTGGCGTACGATATGGGTATCGACCGTCTGTCAGAGTGGATGAGTAAGTTTGGCTACGGACATTACACCGGGGTGGACCTTGCCGAAGAACGCTCTGGCAACATGCCAACCCGTGAGTGGAAGCTGAAGCGCTTTAAGAAACCGTGGTATCAGGGTGACACCATTCCGGTGGGTATCGGCCAGGGCTACTGGACGGCAACGCCGCTTCAGATGAACAAAGCCATGATGATCCTCATCAATGACGGCGTGGTGAAAGTCCCTCACCTGCTGCAAAGTACCGTTGAAGACGGCAAAAAAGTGCCCTGGAACCAGCCGCACGAAGCGCCTGTGGGTGACATCCATTCAGGCTTCTGGGAAATCGCGAAAGACGGGATGTACGGCGTGGCAAACCGTCCGAACGGTACCGCGCATAAGTATTTCGCCGGTACGCCTTATAAAGTGGCCGCGAAATCCGGTACGGCGCAGGTATTTGGTCTGAAAGCCAACGAAACCTATAACGCCCACCGCATTGCCGAACGTCTGCGTGACCATAAGCTGATGACGGCGTTTGCCCCTTATGATAACCCGCAGGTCGCGGTGGCGATGATTCTGGAAAACGGCGGTGCCGGCCCTGCGGTCGGGACCATCATGCGCCAGATCCTTGACCACATTATGCTGGGTGATAACAACACCGAACTGCCGGCTGAAAACCCGGCCGCCGCTGCGGCGGAGGACCAATAATCATGACGGATAATCCAAATAAAAAATCGCTGTGGGATAAAATCCACATCGACCCAGCCATGCTGCTGATCCTGCTGGCTCTGCTGGTTTACAGTGCCCTGGTTATCTGGAGCGCCAGCGGCCAGGACATCGGCATGATGGAGCGTAAAATTGGCCAGATCGCGATGGGTCTGGTCATTATGGTGGTGATGGCGCAGATCCCGCCGCGCGTCTATGAAGGCTGGGCGCCCTATCTTTACATCTTCTGTATTATTTTGCTGGTTGCGGTAGACGCGTTTGGCGCCATCTCAAAAGGGGCGCAGCGCTGGCTGGATCTGGGCGTTGTCCGCTTCCAGCCCTCGGAAATCGCCAAAATCGCCGTACCCCTGATGGTGGCACGCTTTATCAACCGCGACGTCTGTCCGCCGTCTCTGAAAAATACCGCCATCGCGCTGGTGCTGATTTTCCTGCCAACGCTGCTGGTCGCGGCGCAGCCTGACCTGGGAACCTCAATCCTCATCGCCCTCTCCGGCCTGTTCGTTCTTTTCCTGTCGGGCCTGAGCTGGCGTCTGATTGGCATCGCGGTGGTGCTGGTTGCCGCGTTTATTCCGATTCTCTGGTTCTTCCTGATGCATGATTACCAGCGCCAGCGCGTCATGATGCTACTCGATCCGGAAACCGATCCGCTGGGCGCGGGCTATCATATTATTCAGTCTAAAATTGCGATTGGCTCCGGTGGCCTGCGCGGTAAAGGCTGGCTGCACGGTACACAGTCGCAGCTGGAGTTTTTACCGGAACGCCACACCGACTTTATTTTCGCCGTACTGGCAGAAGAGCTGGGGCTGGTGGGCATCTTAATTTTGCTGGCGCTATACGTCCTGCTGATCATGCGCGGATTGTGGATTGCAGCACGCGCGCAAACCACCTTTGGTCGCGTTATGGCAGGCGGGTTGATGCTGATTTTATTCGTTTATGTCTTCGTAAATATTGGTATGGTGAGTGGTATTCTGCCGGTGGTTGGCGTGCCGCTGCCGCTGGTGAGTTACGGAGGCTCGGCACTGATTGTGTTGATGGCCGGGTTTGGTATCGTGATGTCGATCCATACCCACAGAAAAATGTTGTCAAAAAGCGTATAAAAATAAGGGGATCGGAATGCGTAAGCAGTGGCTGGGGATCTGCATTGCGGCAAGTTTACTTGCGGCCTGCACAAGTGATGATGGTCAGCAACAGGCAACCGTCGCGCCGCCGCAGCCTGCGGTGTGTAATGGCCCGATCGTTGAAATCAGCGGTGCCGATCCCGTTTATGAACCGCTGAATGCCAGTGCGAATCAGGATTACGAGCGCGACGGCAAAAGCTACAAAATTGTTCAGGATCCTTCCCGCTTCAGTCAGGCTGGCTTTGCCGCCATTTATGATGCCGAACCCGGCAGTAACCTGACGGCGTCCGGGGAGGCCTTCGACCCAATGCAGCTGACAGCAGCACACCCGACGCTGCCGATCCCGAGCTATGCCCGTATCACCAACCTGGCGAACGGCCGTATGATCGTTGTGCGCATCAATGACCGCGGCCCGTACGGCAATGACCGGGTGATCTCCCTGTCTCGCGCGTCCGCCGATCGCCTGAACACGTCGAATAACACCAAAGTCCGTATCGACCCGATTATCGTGGCGCAGGATGGTTCGCTCTCCGGACCGGGTACCGCCTGTACGACAGTGGCGAAACAGACCTATGCCCTTCCCGACCGTCCAAATCTTGACGGCGGAATGGGAAGCGTCTCTTCTCCGGCCGAACCTGCTCAGCCGGGGGGAGAAATCCGTCCAATCAGCAATGACACGCTGCAAAGTGATGATTCAACGGGCGCACCGGTAAAGAGTAGCGGCTTTCTTGGCGCACCAACGACCTTAGCCTCGGGCGTGCTTGAAGGCAGTGAGCCGACACCCGCCCCTGCTCCTGTGAGTGCACCAGCAGCTCAACCGGCGCCCGTAACGGCGCCAGCGGCCACGCAAAGTACGGTGGTGGCAGCTCCGGCAGCGGCCAGCGGCAGCTATGTGGTGCAGGTAGGCGCAGTGAGCGATCAGGCTCGGGCCCAGCAGTATCAACAGCGTCTGAGCCAGCAGTTTGGCGTCCCGGGACGCGTTGAGCAAAACGGTGCGGTCTGGCGTATTCAGATGGGGCCGTTTGCCAGCAAAGCGCAGGCAGCGTCCCTGCAGCAGCGTTTGCAAAATGAAGCTCAGCTTCAGTCATTTATCGCTGTGGCAAAGTAGTTAATCGGCGGTGTCCGAAATGTCAGTTTGTGTAAAACACATTCACAAACTCATGCTTAAAGTCGGATGCCTGCCTGAATAGCATTTGCTATAGTAAGGCACTTTTTTTAATTCCATCACGGATGTCGTAGTTCTGACCATGAAGACCACTTTTTCTGCTCGTTTTGTGCAGCGCATGGCGCTGACCACGGCCCTTTGCGCTGCTGCACTTTCTGCAGCTCACGCCGATGACCTGAATATCAAGACCATGATCCCTGGCGTTCCGCAAATCGACGCGGAATCCTACATCCTGATCGATTACAACTCTGGCAAAGTGCTGGCAGAACAGAATGCTGATGCCCGCCGCGACCCGGCCAGCCTGACCAAAATGATGACCAGCTACGTTATCGGCCAGGCGATGAAAGCCGGGAAATTCAAGGAAACTGACCTGGTCACCATCGGTAACGATGCGTGGGCAACCGGAAACCCGGTGTTCAAAGGGTCGTCTCTGATGTTCCTGAAACCGGGTATGCAGGTTCCAGTTTCTCAGCTCATTCGCGGGATCAACCTGCAATCGGGTAACGATGCCTGTGTGGCGATGGCCGATTTTGCTGCCGGTAGCCAGGACGCCTTCGTGGGCCTGATGAACAGCTACGTGAACGCGCTGGGTCTGAAAAACAGCCATTTCCAGACCGTACACGGTCTGGACGCCGACGGTCAGTACAGCTCCGCGCGTGATATGGCGCTCATTGGTCAGGCGCTGATCCGCGATGTACCTAACGAATACGCCATCTATAAAGAGAAAGAGTTCACCTTCAACGGTATTCGTCAGACCAACCGTAACGGCCTGCTGTGGGATAACAGCCTGAACGTTGATGGCATCAAAACGGGCCATACTGACAAAGCGGGTTACAACCTGGTGGCCTCTGCCACTGAAGGTCAGATGCGCCTGATCTCAGCCGTGATGGGCGGCCGTACCTTTAAAGGTCGTGAAACAGAAAGCAAGAAACTGCTGACCTGGGGCTTCCGTTTCTTCGAAACCGTGAACCCACTGAAAGCAGGTAAAGAGTTTGCTTCCGAACCCGTCTGGTTCGGCGACAACGACCGTGCCTCCCTTGGCGTGGATAAAGATCTGTACCTGACCATTCCGCGCGGTCGTATGAAGGATCTCAAAGCCAGCTACGTCCTGAACAGCACCGAGCTGCATGCGCCACTGCAGAAAAACCAGGTTGTAGGCACCATCAATTTCCAGCTGGATGGCAAGACGATCGATCAGCGTCCGCTGGTTGTCCTGCAAGAAATTCCTGAAGGTAATTTCTTCGGCAAAATCATTGATTACATTAAATTGATGTTCCATCACTGGTTTGGTTAAAAATTGAACACTTGAAAGTGTGATTTTGATCCCCATATACTAAGTATCCTGATAACTCCCACCTGACGTGGGAGTTATTCTTTTTGACGTTACGCCGGAGCTGACATGAAAACCAAACTTAACGAACTGCTTGAATTCCCTACCCCATTTACCTACAAAGTAATGGGTCTGGCGAAGCCTGAGCTGGTTGATCAGGTGGTTGAAGTGGTACAGCGCCATGCGCCGGGTGACTACTCTCCGTCAGTAAAACCAAGCAGCAAGGGCAACTACCACTCGGTTTCTATTACCATCACCGCTACACACATTGAGCAGGTTGAGACGCTGTACGAAGAGCTCGGCAATATCGAAATTGTTCGTATGGTGCTGTAGTCCCTTTGCGGTTACCCGGTTTGCCGGGTAACCCATCTCCCCGCTGTGATATACTCCCCCGCATCTTTTGTCCCTCGTCTTCGGAGACGCTGTTTTGTATCAGGATAAAATTCTGGTCCGACACCTCGGGCTGCAACCTTATGAGCCTGTCTCCCAGGCTATGCATGACTTCACCGATTCACGCGATGAGAGCACCCCGGACGAGATCTGGCTGGTCGAACACCTGCCAGTCTTTACGCAGGGTCAGGCGGGAAAAGCGGAACATTTATTGATGACGGGAGACATCCCGGTGATTCAGAGCGATCGCGGCGGGCAGGTCACTTACCACGGACCCGGACAGCAGGTAATGTACGTCCTGCTTAATCTGAAGCGCAGAAAACTGGGCGTGCGTGAACTGGTTACTCTACTGGAACAAACTGTCGTCAATACGCTGGCGGAATATGGTATCGATGCGCATCCACGCGCCGATGCACCAGGCGTTTACGTCGGGGAAATGAAGATCTGCTCTCTGGGGCTGCGAATTCGTAAAGGCTGCTCCTTCCACGGCCTGGCATTGAATATTAATATGGATCTCACCCCTTTCCAGCGCATAAACCCCTGCGGCTACGCCGGCATGGAGATGACGCAAATGCGCCAGTGGGTCGATACCGCTACGCCAGACACTATTCGTCCTGTGCTTTTGAAGAACGTGTTAGCACTACTTAACAATCCCCCGCACGAATATATCCCTGCTTAATATATCATACAACATGGCTCGCTAATTTGACGGGCCACTGTTTATTTACCGCTTTTGCGCTTTACAATAAACCACAGATTCTATATTTTCGAAGCGCCCGAATATTGCCGTTACATATTATTTAGCTTCCCTCAAACGTGACAAACAGGGTCTAAGTAACATGAGTGATAATCACACAACTGTTTGATTTTTGATAAAGAAGTGAAACAAAACCAACACTTTACGAATCTCTACAAGCATAATAAATAAATTCAACTATCATTCATATTGTGAATGTATACGGAGTAAAAGCGTGGAGTATAATAATTTACCAGCCAAACGCCTGAATGACCCTGGTGGCGAAGACAAGCCGCAAATTTTTCGGACTTTACGTAATATTGATCTCAATTTACTGACTATTTTTGAGGCAGTATATGTCCATAAGGGTATCGTTAACGCTGCGAAAATTCTTAATCTCACGCCATCAGCAATAAGCCAGTCCATTCAAAAGCTGCGCGCTATATTTCCCGACCCGTTATTTATCCGTAAGGGCCAGGGAGTGACGCCGACGGCCTACGCCACGCACCTCCATGAGTTCATCAGCCAGGGGCTGGAATCCATTCTGGGCGCGCTGGATTTAACCGGCAGCTACGATAAGCAGCGCACCATTACCATCGGCTGTTCCCCTTCCGTGGGCGTTCTGGTGATGCCTGCAATTTATCAGGCCGTGAAAGAGCATGCTCCGCAGCTTCTGCTGCGCAACGTGCCTCTTAGTGAGCCTGATATTCAGCTTGCCCAGTTCCAGACGGACCTGATTATTGAAAGCGGCAGTTTCAGTGCCAGAGCGCTGGGGCAAAATGTGCTTTATGCGGATAATCTGGTTCTGGTGTGTCGCCAGCAGCATCCCGCGCTCAGCGAACCGCTGACCCTTGAAAACCTGCGCAACTATGACCACTCGTCTTTCATGACCGAAGGACAGGCGAATCATGCTCTGCGCCAGCGTATTGATGAAATTTTCCCGGAACGCCAGATCAGTTTCAGCAGTTACAATATGTTCACTACCGCATCCCTGATCGGCAGCAGCGATATGCTATGCATTATGCCGGCACGTCTGTACAACCTGCTGCGCAAATGCTGGCCGCTGGAAAGTATCCCACTCAGCCAGCTTAATGCGGAATCTGTCGAGATTTCACTGCATTACAACAAACTGAGTTTGCGCGATCCGGTCCTGGAAAACGTTATCCGCATTATCCGTCAGGCCTTCTGACCGCTTCAGACAGCACAAGCCCCTGCTGCAGGCAGGGCAAAAGGCACAAAACAACAACTATTTTACAAATTGGCGACCTGGCAGGCTGCTTTAACGCCCCTTTCAATGATATACTGCCTGTCGTTCGTTCAAAAATAGTTGATAAATACAACATTCCCTTGAATTGAAACGCTTTCCTTCGATATTCGCAACTGGAACACGCACGCTATGAGTAAACCCATTGTGATGGAACGCGGTGTTAAATACCGCGATGCCGATAAAATGGCCCTTATCCCGGTTAAAAACGTGGCTACAGAGCGCGAGGCGCTGTTAAGAAAACCGGAATGGATGAAAATCAAACTTCCGGCCGACTCTTCGCGTATCCAGGGGATCAAAGCGGCGATGCGCAAAAATGGCCTTCACTCCGTCTGTGAAGAAGCCTCTTGCCCGAACCTTGCTGAATGTTTCAATCACGGTACCGCGACGTTTATGATTCTGGGTGCTATCTGTACCCGCCGCTGCCCGTTCTGCGACGTAGCCCATGGCCGTCCAGTTGCACCTGATGCTAACGAACCCCAAAAACTGGCGCAGACCATCGCTGATATGGCGCTGCGTTATGTGGTCATTACCTCCGTAGACCGTGACGATCTGCGCGATGGTGGTGCACAGCACTTCGCTGATTGTATTACGGCCATTCGCGAAAAAAGCCCGAACATCAAAATCGAGACGCTGGTGCCTGACTTCCGCGGCCGTATGGATCGTGCGCTGGATATTCTGACCGCCACGCCGCCAGACGTATTTAACCACAACCTGGAGAACGTGCCGCGTCTTTACCGCCAGGTTCGTCCGGGTGCGGATTATAACTGGTCCCTGAAGCTGCTGGAGCGTTTCAAAGAAGCGCATCCGCACATTCCGACCAAATCAGGCCTGATGGTAGGTCTGGGTGAAACCAATGAGGAAATCATCGAGGTAATGCGCGATCTTCGCCGCCACGGTGTAACCATGCTCACCCTGGGCCAGTATCTGCAGCCAAGCCGTCACCACCTGCCGGTACAGCGCTACGTCAGCCCGGACGAGTTTGATGAGATGAAAGCCGAAGCGATGGCGATGGGCTTTACCCACGCGGCGTGCGGCCCGTTTGTTCGCTCCTCTTACCATGCGGACATGCAGGCGAAAGGCGAAGAAGTAAAATAATGCTGTAATATTCATTTACAGTAATACAAAAAAACCGGCCTCATGAGCCGGTTTTTTTTTCGCATGCCCTCAGGCATGGCTGTCACTCTTTGTGAGAAAGCTTGTCTGCCGGGATGTCGTCCTCGGCGCTTTTCTTCGCAGCCGCGTCATCGTCGTTCATCGCTTTCTTAAAGCCTTTGATGGCAGCCCCCAGGTCACCACCCAGCGTGCGTAACTTCTTGGTACCAAACAGCAGGACGACCAGTGCGGCAACCACCAGCAGTTTGGTAATACTAATCTCACCCATAGATACCTTCTTTACTTAAAACAGGCTGCATACAGCGCCAAAACCTGAATCTATTAACGGTCATTTAGCGCGTGCACACAATAGCAATCTGTAACAAGGTGAATCAAGCGTTGTTGAAAAAAACATCACAATAATTGCGGTGGCGCAAACCGACGATTGCGAAGAACAGGTAATTGCTGACGTGCAAGCGCGATTCTGTCTACGTTTATCTCCGCCACCAGCAACTCGGGGGTTTCAGCGGCGGCGGCGATCGTCACCCCCAGCGGATCCACCACCCTGCTTTGCCCGATATTTTTCGTGCCGCATTCGCCTGCTGCAACCACATAGCAGGTCGTATCCAGCGCGCGCGCAGCAAGCAGCGTCGCCCAGTGATGCTCTTTTAACGGCCCTTTGACCCACGCGGCAGGCAATACCAGTACGTCCGCGCCCTGTAACGCCAGATGGAGCGCCAGCTCCGGAAAACGCAGGTCGTAGCAGGTCATCAGCCCAATCTTTACTCCGTCAATCTCCAGCAGCGGGGGAATACGGTCTCCCGGGTCAACCCGCCGGGACTCCTGAACGCTGAAGGCATCATAGAGATGCAGCTTGGCGTAACGTGCGACAATGGCTCCGCCGCGAATCGCCACCAGCGTATTCACCGCCCGACCCGGCATAGAGGGAACATGGATTGTTAAGATCGTCGTCATCGTATTGCCCACGCTCTGAGCGAGCAATTGCTGTAAGAATTCACCGTCCAGCGGCTGCGCGGACTTCACGGATAAATCCGGGTCATTATCATCCCTGGCCAGCAGCGCCTCAGGAAGCACCAGCAGCGACGCGCCTTTCTGTTGGGCCTGCAACATCAGGTCGACGCATTTTTTCGCGTTCGCCTGCCAGTCAGGCGTGACCGCAAATTGTCCTACCGCAACATACATATTTGTCCCCTCATCATAAACGGCGTTAAACTCGCTTCTCTTACACATCAAATAGCAGGTATTAAGCGTGTTACAACTACTTTTAGCCGTTTTTATTGGTGGGGGAACGGGTAGCGTTGCGCGATGGTTTCTGAGTATGCGGTTTAACCCGCTGCATCAGGCGATTCCGATGGGGACGCTTGCCGCGAACCTGATTGGCGCCTTTATCATAGGCATGGGACTGGCCTGGTTTAACCGCATGACGCACATCGACCCAATATGGAAGGTATTGATTACGACAGGTTTCTGCGGCGGCTTAACCACCTTCTCAACCTTCTCTGCAGAAGTGGTGTTTCTCTTTCAGGAAGGTCGTATCGGCTGGGCGCTGGTGAACATCGCCATTAACATGCTGGGCTCCTTTGCGATGACGGGGATCGCATTTTGGCTATTTTCCACTGCAAGTCAGCACTAACAGTCAGCACGTTAATGTTGGCTTAATTTTTCTCTGTCACTCTGAGTGCAATACTGAACGAGGGTGACAGAATGAAACAGAGTCTGATGAGCGCAGGAATGGTGTTGTTGAGCGTGCTGATCGTGGCCAGCTTCCTGAAAATGTATCTGCTTGGCTGATTCAAAACGAAAAAAACCCGCTCAGTGAGCGGGTTTTGAAATTCTTGCTGACGCGTCTGAATTACAGAGCGATTACGTTAGCAGCAGAAGGGCCTTTGGCACCGTTAGTGATTTCGAACTCTACACGCTGACCTTCAGCCAGAGTTTTGAAACCATTAGACTGGATTGCAGAGAAGTGTACGAACACGTCTTTGCTGCCATCTTCAGGAGTAATGA
Source organism: Enterobacter sp. BIDMC92 (assembly GCF_001030225.1). Taxonomy (NCBI): domain Bacteria; kingdom Pseudomonadati; phylum Pseudomonadota; class Gammaproteobacteria; order Enterobacterales; family Enterobacteriaceae; genus Enterobacter; species Enterobacter sp. BIDMC92. Next base: position 1,317,872 of record NZ_KQ087598.1, on the reverse strand, counting down.
AACCGAATCCTTTGGACTCATTAAACCACTTAACGTTACCTTTAATCTTAGACATCAAAATTACCTTTACATTAAAAAACGACACAAATGCTGTGTCGGTTACCAGTACATCAATTGTGGGACCTTTTGTCCAGCGGATCTTTAATAAAAAGTGACTAAAGTCGCGTTAATTTTCACTGGCAGATTTTTATCGTTTATGAATCAACGCTTGCGCGTTTTTTCACCAACATGTAAAGTTTTTTCAGTTAAAACTGAAAACGCATCCAGGCGAAGTAAACGTTACCGTTGTTGTACGTACCGGGAATGTAGGTCATCTGGAACGTTGCCGGCCCATAGCCAATAGAGGCCAGCGGCAGCAGCACCGGGATCGGAATGTAGTTCCAGTTGTCACGCGCAGTGACCCCGGCGGTATAGCCCAAACCGACGTGGAAGTTCTCGTCTGCTAACGGGCGCCAGGTTTTCTCCCAGCCATAACCGCCAATCGGTTCCCATTTATTAAACGAGTCCTTAAAGGCCATCAGGTAGATGCCGTGCCAGTTGCCCTTTTCATCCCAGCGCGACTGACCAAAACCCGCCCCCCAGGGACGCTCGTTGTATTTATCGGTTTTCTCTTTGTCATAAGCAAAGCGCGCATGCCACGTTATTGCCGGAACATAGAGATCATAATGTTCTGGTGCCGACCATGTCTGGGAAACATTATCTGTAAAGGTTGAGAACCAGCCTTTATCCGTCGCGTTGTCCGCTGCCTGTGCAACAGAAGAAAACGTTAACTGCCCAAAAATAAACAACAAAATAGAGAAAAAAGTATTACGTACGATCACAATGCAATTACCATTCTTAGTATTCGAGGCAAAGTTTACCATAAAATAGTTGAACCAGAACTTAACGGCATCGCTGTTATTCCTAATTATCCGGCCTTTTTTCGGGAATATTCTTAATTAAACCTGTCGGGACGTTCGAATAAGCCCATATTACGTAGGCTTTTTACCTCTTTAACTTCTTAATCAATAACATACTAAACTACACAGGTTATTAACATTTTGTTATCATTATAAAGACATCCTGCGCGATGTCTGACGGTCAAGCCTCTCATGACATAAATGTATGGGCCATGGCAAAAATGCGGTTGTTCCGTTCTCTAGTCGTCTGTTTATTGATTTTAATCAGCAAGAACGGGCCATTTATTCGGCACATTTTCATCCTTCTTATTTTATTGATTTTTTGTGCTCCAGTGCAGCAAAGATACAGGGGAAATCATGCTTACGTTTATCGAACTCCTTATTGGGGTCGTCGTCATTGTCGGTGTCGCACGTTACATCATTAAAGGCTACTCGGCCACGGGCGTATTATTTGTTGGCGGTTTAACACTGCTGATTATCAGCGCCATAATGGGGCATCAGGTATTACCAGCCAGCGCAACCAGTACGGGTTACACCGCCACTGATATTGTTGAATACATTAAGATATTACTCATGAGCCGCGGCGGCGACCTGGGTATGATGATCATGATGCTGTGCGGCTTTGCCGCCTACATGACCCATATCGGTGCCAACGACATGGTCGTTAAACTTGCCTCAAAACCCCTGCAGTACATCAACTCGCCCTATCTGCTGATGGTCGCCGCCTATTTCCTCGCCTGCCTGATGTCGCTGGCCGTGTCGTCGGCTACCGGACTTGGCGTACTGCTCATGGCCACACTGTTCCCGGTCATGGTCAACGTCGGTATCAGCCGTGGCGCGGCAGCGGCAATTTGCGCGTCACCGGCAGCGATAATTCTCTCCCCGACTTCAGGTGATGTTGTGCTGGCAGCAAAGGCAGCGGAAATGTCACTCATCGACTTCGCCTTTAAAACCACGTTGCCGATCTCTATTGTCGCCATTGTGGGAATGGGTATCGCGCATTTCTTCTGGCAGCGCTATCTGGATAAGAAAGAGAACATCAGCCACGAAATGATGGATGTGAGTGAAATCACCACCACCGCACCCGCGTTTTATGCCATTCTGCCCTTCACGCCGATTATCGGGGTACTGATTTTTGACGGCAAATGGGGTCCGCAGCTGCACATCATCACCATTCTGGTGATCTGTATGCTGCTGGCCGCCATGCTGGAATTTGTGCGCGGTTTTAACACGCAAAACGTCTTCTCCGGTCTGGAAGTGGCGTATCGCGGTATGGCGGATGCCTTTGCCGGGGTGGTGATGCTGCTGGTTGCGGCAGGCGTCTTTGCCCAGGGCCTGAGCACAATCGGCTTTATCCAGAGCCTGATCTCCATTGCCACCTCGTTCGGCTCGGCCAGTATTATCCTGATGCTGGTTCTGGTGGTGCTCACCATGCTGGCGGCCATGACCACCGGCTCCGGTAACGCGCCCTTCTACGCTTTTGTGGAGATGATCCCCAAACTGGCTCACTCCTCCGGTATTAACCCGGCGTATCTCTCCATTCCCATGCTGCAGGCGTCAAACCTGGGCCGTACTATCTCTCCGGTGTCGGGCGTGGTCGTCGCCGTTGCCGGGATGGCAAAAATTTCGCCATTCGAAGTGGTCAAACGCACCTCAGTGCCCGTGATTGTTGGGCTGATTATCGTGATTATCGCCACCGAAGTGCTGGTTCCCGGCGCGGCCTAAGCTAAATTACGGCTATCCAGAAAGCGCCTGCGGGCGCTTTTTGTGCTTTAATAACTTCCAGAAATTTATTGTGCTCATTCGATCAGGAAATCATATGTTCAGGAAGGATATCGTTATCCCGTCTGGCGCAATCGCGCTTGCTCTTTGTGTTTTCTCCGCACAGGCCGAACCGCTCAAGGCAACGCAGTATGGCGATTTCGATCGTTATGTGCTGGCGCTCTCCTGGCAAACCGGGTTTTGTCAGAGCATGGTCGAGCGCAACCGTAATGAACCAGAAGAGTGTCGCCTGCAAAAAGAGACCGACAATAAAGTCGATTTTCTGACCGTTCACGGACTCTGGCCAGGCCTGCCGAAATCGATTGCCGCCCGCGGCGTGGATGAACGTCGATGGATGCGCTTTGGCTGCGCCACGCGCCCGATCCCGAACCTGCCGGAAGCGAAGGCCAGCCGCAAATGTGCCGCCGCCGAAACCGGACTGTCGCTGTCCGGTGCCGCAAAGCTTAACAGCGTGATGCCGGGCGCGGGCGGTAATTCCTGCCTGGAGCGTTACGAGTATGCCAAACATGGCGTCTGCTTTGGTTTTGATCCCGATGCCTATTTCGGCACGATGGTGCGGATGAATCAGGAAGTAAAAAGCAGCGCTGTCGGTCAATTCCTCGCCGATAACTACGGGAAAACCGTCAACCGTAGCGACTTTGACCGCGCCGTTGCCAAAAGCTGGGGCAAGGAAAACGTCAAAGCGTTCAAGCTCACCTGCAATGGCAATCCGGCGTATCTGACCGAAATGCAGATTTCACTCAAGGCAGACACCATCAATAACCCGCTGTCTGCGACGTCATTTGCCCCGCAGCCACATCCGGGTAACTGCGGTAAACAATTCGTGGTAGATAAGGCCGGTTACTGACCCGCACCCGGGCGAACCATATCAAACCGGTTTTCATCACTGATGCCATAGTACGCCGTCGGCCCACCCGCACGCAGGATGGGCTGCGCTTTCGCCGTCTGGTAGATCCCCTCTTCCAGCAGCGATTCGGCAATATGGATACCGACCACTTCCCCCAGCACCAGCCAGGTATCAACCGGCGTACCGTCGGCGCCGGTCAGCTGAATGCACTGCGACAGGCGGCACTCAAAATTCACCGGGCTCTCCGCCACGCGCGGCGCCTTAACAAGCTGGCTCGCCGCCGGCGTCAATCCGGAAAAGGTAAACTCATCCCGGTCGTGCGGAAGCATCGCGGACGTTTGGTTCATCGCTTCAGCCAGATCGCGCGTGGCCAGGTTCCAGACAAACTCCCCCGTTTCGGTAATATTACGCACGCTGTCCTTCCAGCCGTTGCTGGAAAAACCAATGATAGGCGGACGATAGTTAAAGCAGTTAAAGAAGCTGTAAGGTGCGAGGTTCAATTGACCGGCCTTATCAGATGAGGAGATCCAGCCGATAGGACGTGGGCCAATAATGGCATTCAGCGGGTCATGCGGCAGGCCGTGCCCCTGAGACGGTTGATAGAAGTACATAGTGCTCTCTCGTTGGTGGGCATGGCGCTTCGCACCAGACCCCGGTTCAGAACGCTCAGCGTAACGCAATCCAGCGGAAAGGAAGACTGAATAAATTTCAACGAAAATTCATATGGACCATGAATGTGACCTTCATCACTTCAAACTTATGCGCTCAGCCAGTATCATCGGGAGAGTTAAACCCTCGCTGCCAGACGGCGAGGGTTTTCTTTTGGATCAGTTTCTGCGTAACACGCAGCATTAACGACATGGAGTAAAAATGTCCAGACCAACCATTATCATTAACGAGCTCGACGCAGAACGTATCGACAGACTGCTGGAAAAAGCAGAATTTGCCTCACTGCCAGTGGCAGACGCCCTGAATGAGGAGCTCGACCGGGCACAAATGTGCACGCCTGAGTCAATGCCCCATGACGTGGTCACCATGAACAGCCAGGTAAAATTCCGCAACCTGACCACCGGTGAAGAGCTGACCCGCACGCTGGTTTACCCGGCGCAGATGACGGACAGCAGCACTCAGCTTTCTGTCCTCGCACCTGTAGGGGCCGCACTGCTGGGGCTGCGCACGGGAGATACCATCCACTGGGAATTACCGGGCGGCGCCTCAACCCATCTGGAAGTCCTGGCGTTACTCTACCAGCCAGAAGCGGCGGGCGATTACCTGCGTTAACCCCCTTCTGAACAAGCGCGCCCCGCGTTGCACAGAGGATGCAGTCGCATCCTCTTTCCGCCAATTCACCCTAATTTCCTATATCGCGCAAAATGGCCTTAATCCACGCTTAATCTGTTTTGGTGCCGCGGGGACGGTCATGAGTGAGATAGGGGTTATCACGCTTATTTTTCTCATTTTTGTAGCGATTATCGTCACGGCGGTGCTTTATCTGGAGCGCCACTGGTAGATGAGTCACCTCACACCACCCCACCCGGAAAGGCATTTACCAGCCCTTTAACCTGCTGTTCCGCCGCCTCGGGCGTTTCGGTGCCAGGAACCAGGATCACCTTCCGGCACTCCTCCTCCCGTTTTTCGAAAATCTTCTAGGCGCGTTCCGCATCCGCAAGGGGGAGATAATGGGTGACGATCTCTTCCGGCGTAAGCAGCCCTTTTTCGATCAGCGGTAACAGTTCGCCCAGCCAGGCGTGAACGTGCGTCTGGCCCATCTTAAACGTCAGCCCCTTATCGAAGGCATCGCCAAACAGGAAGCCATGAATAAACCCGGCGTACACGCCGGGTACGCTGACCACCCCGCCACGGCGAACGGCCGCAATACACTGACGCAACGCTTTCCCGCTGCTGCCTTCAATTTTAAGATTGCTGAGGATCGTTTCCGTGGTGCTGCCTTTCGCTTCGAATCCTACCGCATCAATCACGGCATCAACTCCACGCTGGCCGGCGGTCTGCTCGATGATTTTTTCCGCGGCGTCATTATCTTCATCAAAGTTGATGGGGATGGCACCGTAACGCGCCTCGGCAAATTGCAACCGATACGGGTGGTGATCGATAACAAAGATCTGCTCGGCCCCTAACAGCCGTGCGCAGGCAATGGTCAGTAGCCCCACCGGCCCGGCACCGTAAACCGCCACGCTTGAACCTTTTTCGATCTGCGCATTTTTTGCCGCCTGCCAGGCCGTGGGCAAAATATCCGACAGGAACAGCGCCTTATCATCAGAAAGAAGTTGCGGGACTTTAAACGGCCCGACGTTACCTTTCGGCACGCGCACGTATTCCGCCTGTCCCCCCGGCACGCCGCCGTAGAGATGGCTATAGCCAAACAGCGCTGCCGGCGCGGGGATTTGCTTTTTGTTCAGAGCCGCGCCCTGTCCGGCATTGGTATTCTCACAGGCCGCGTACTGCTGCAAACGACAAAAGAAACAATCTCCGCAGGCGATGACAAAAGGGATCACCACGCGATCGCCCTTCTGCAGCTGCTTCACCTCTGAGCCGCACTCAACAATTTCGCCCATGAATTCGTGACCAAAAATATCGCCGTGCTGCACCTTCGGGATCTTGCCACGGTAGAGATGCAAATCGGAGCCGCAGATCGCCGTGGCCGTAACGCGCAGAATGATATCGTCGGGCTGTTCAATGATGGGATCAGGGACATTCTCGACGCGAACATGGTGCGGACCGTGATACGTAAGTGCTTTCATGCGACCTCCGAAAGGTTCCAGGTAAGTGTATAAGGGTAGCTACCCCTGAAGGTCTGCCCGGGAATAGAGGCCTTTTGAGATTTTTCCTGGCGAGATAAGAAAACTGACGAGGCGCTTACAGAAACCATGACTATTTTGTGGTTGAATGAGTTCAGCGTTTATAAACAAGGAGAAACGGGTATGTATCAGAGAATCATTATGCCGGTTGATGTTTTTGAGATGGAGCTGAGCGACAAGGCCGTACGCCATGCCGAGTTCCTGGCGCAGCAGGACGGTGTCATCCATCTGTTGCACGTGCTGCCAGGCTCCGCCAGCCTGAGCCTTCACCGCTTCGCCGCCGATGTGCGTCGCTTCGAGGAGCACTTGCAGCACGAGGCGGAAACTCGCCTGCAAACCATGGTTGGCCATTTCAGCATCGACCCTTCACGCATCAAAACGCACGTCCGGTTTGGCAGCGTGCGTGATGCGGTAAACGAACTGGCAAACGAACTGAAAGCTGACGTGGTGGTCATCGGTTCGCGTAACCCGTCCATCACCACGCATCTGCTCGGGTCGAACGCCTCCAGCGTGATCCGCCACACGCACATTCCGGTGATGGTTGTCAGATAAAAAAAGAGGCCACCTTCCGGTGGCCTCTTGCTATTGCAGGTGTCGTCTTACTTTTTTATGCGGTTTTGGTGCGAATCAGATAGTCGAATGAACTCAGGGACGCCTTCGCACCTTCGCCAGTGGCGATGATGATCTGTTTATAAGGCACTGTGGTACAGTCGCCGGCCGCAAATACGCCCTTCACGCTGGTCTCACACTTCGCATCAATAATGATTTCGCCCATACGGTTGCGCTCAATCGCCCCTTCCAGCCAGGTGGTGTTTGGCAGCAGGCCAATCTGCACGAAGATTCCCGAAAGCGCTACGCTGTGGACATCGCCACTCACGCGGTCGCGGTATTCCAGACCGGTCACCTTGCTGCCGTCACCTTTCACTTCCGTGGTCTGCGCGTTCAGGATGATGTCGACGTTTTTCAGGCTGCGTACTTTGTCCTGCAGAACCTGGTCGGCTTTCATCTCCGGGGCAAACTCCAGCAGGGTAACGTGTTCCACAATACCCGCCAGGTCGATAGCCGCTTCCACGCCGGAGTTACCGCCGCCGATCACCGCCACGCGTTTCCCTTTGAACAGCGGACCATCGCAGTGCGGGCAGTAGGTCACGCCCTTAGTGCGATACTGATCTTCGCCCGGGACGTTCATGTTGCGCCATTTCGCGCCGGTAGCAATGATAATACTGCGCGCTTTCAGCACCGCGCCGGAGGCGGTTTCAATCTGATGCAAGCCACCTTCAACCGCGGCCGGAACCAGCTTGCTGGCGCTCTGGCTGTCGATCACATCCACTGCATAATCACTGACGTGCGCTTTCAGTGCCCCGGCCAGTTTCTGACCTTCGGTTTTCGGTACTGAGATATAGTTTTCAATGTCCACGGTATCCAGTACCTGACCACCAAAACGTTCGCCCATCAGGCCGGTACGGATCCCTTTACGTGCGGAGTACACCGCCGCCGCCGCGCCCGCCGGGCCAGAACCGACAATCAGGACATCATACGCATCACGCGTGTTCAGCTCTTCGGCAGCACGTTTTTCGGCACCGGTATCCACTTTGGCGACAATTTCCGTCAGGGTCATACGCCCCTGGCCAAACTCCTGCCCATTCAGGAACACTGCCGGAACACCCATCACGTTGCGATCGGTGATTTCGTTCTGGAAAGTACCCCCGTCAATAGCCGTGTGTTTGATGCGCGGGTTCAGAACCGACATCAGGTTCAGCGCCTGCACCACGTCCGGGCAGTTGTGGCAGGAGAGTGAGTAATAGGTCTCAAACTCAAAATCGCCGTCGATATCGCGGATCTGCTCCAGCAGCGCCTGTGCTTCTTTCGACGGATGGCCGCCGGTCCACAGCAGGGCCAGCACCAGCGAGGTAAATTCATGCCCCAGCGGGGAACCGGCAAAGCGCGGCCCTTGATCAGAGCCTGGGTTGGTTATCAGGAAAGAAGGCTTACGGACTGCCAGGGAATTGTCTTCTTTGAACGTCACTTTTGGCGACAGTTCAGCGATCTCTGCCAGCAGTTCCTTGATTTCTGCCGATTTCGCGCTGTCGTCCAGCGTGGCAATCAGCTCAACAGGTTTGGTCAGTTTCTCAAGGTAGGCCTTGAGCTGGGTTTTCATCGTAGTGTCGAGCATTATTCTTCCCTCTCTTAAAACGTCATCATGCAAGCAGCCTTTCTGCGGGCGGCCTGAATGCAACTTGCATCATGGTGCTGGAATGAAATGGGCGCGGGTGCGCCCATTGATTGCCGGGTGGCACTTCGTTTACCCGGCCTACGATACTGCAGGCCTGTGCAAGCACAGCGCCGCCAGGCTTTACAGACTTAGATCTTGCCGACCAGGTCCAGAGATGGCGCCAGGGTCGCTTCGCCTTCTTTCCATTTCGCCGGGCAGACTTCGCCTGGGTGAGAAGCAACATACTGAGCCGCTTTCACTTTACGCAGCAGGTCAGAAGCATCACGGCCGATACCTTCAGCGGTAACTTCGATAGCCTGGATAATGCCCTGCGGGTCAACAACGAAGGTCGCGCGGTCAGCCAGGCCTTCATCTTCACGCATGTTGTCGAAGTTACGGGTCAGGGCGCCAGTCGGGTCACCGATCATCGCGTATTTGATTTTGGCGATGGTTTCAGAGCTGCTGTGCCATGCTTTGTGGGTGAAGTGGGTGTCGGTAGACACTGAGTAAACATCTACGCCCAGCTTCTGCAGTTCGTCGTAGTGATCTGCCACGTCACCCAGTTCAGTCGGGCAAACGAAGGTGAAGTCAGCAGGATAGAAGAAGAACACGCTCCAGCGGCCTTCGGTATCTTTTTCAGTGACTTCAATGAACTCACCGTTTTTGAACGCCTGGTTTTTGAAAGGTTTAATTTTGGTATTAATCAAAGACATCTGTACTTCCTCCGTGTTTTCGTTGAGATGTAAGGTAACCAACTTTATCCATCGGGGCTAATGCGTATGCTTTATCAAATCAATCAGCCAAACCTAACAACCCAATCAAGACAACGTTAAGAACTGAATAAACAAAAGCCCGAAAGTAAAAAGGCCGCCCTGGTGGGCGGCCCTGATACCTGAACTTTCCACAGGAACTTTCAGTGCCAGTAACACTGGCGTTGCGTTGCGCTCTACTTACCTTTATATCAGGATCGTAACAGCCTCCTGATTACAGCACCCGTACTGACCCAGAGCAATGCGCGAAAGGGGTAATCGTATCTATGGCTGTGATAGGTTTTACCAAACGGTCCTTTTCACGCACGCCCCTCTTATCCGGCGTGAAAAATAGAAATGAGTGATATTTACTTGTCGATATATAAACGACACTATTTTTATTCAATTTTATTTGCGTTTTTAAAGATAAAAATATCTTCATCATAATTGAAGTTCTATTTCATTAATCTACGTTCGTGATATATTAAGTTCGCATTCAATAACAATTAAGTTAGTTAACTATCACGGATGGTAAATAGTTAACTTAGTTCTATAGTTATCAGTGATGTGATAACGCAACGCAGCTCACTCAGGATGAAACATGGCAAACCTTTACGACCTTAAAAAATTCGATCTCAACCTGCTGGTCATTTTCGAATGTATCTACCAGCATCTTAGCATCAGCAAGGCAGCAGAAACGCTGTACATTACTCCGTCAGCCGTCAGTCAATCGCTGCAGCGGCTGCGTAACCAGCTCAACGATCCGCTGTTTATCCGTTCGGGGAAAGGAATTACGCCCACCACGGTGGGTGTCAATCTTCACCATCATCTTGAGCAAAACCTCAATCAGCTTGAGCAGACAATCAACATTATGAATGCGTCTGCACTTAAAAAGAATTTTATCGTCTACAGTCCGCAAATCCTGACGACGGAAAACCTGATTACCCCGCTTAAGCTCTTGATGAGACATCATAATTACGAGATAGAGCTTCACGATATGCTGCTGACTGCTGATTCCGCAGAAGACTTGCTGGCGTACCGTAAAGCGGATCTTATTTTTTCTATGGCGCCGGTTAACAACCGTTCCATGGTGTGTGTCCCTTATGCGAGCTATTCGATGGTTATGGTATGCAGTCAGGATCACCCGCGCATGAAAGACGTTGTGACGATGGAAGAACTTCAGGAAGAGAAATTTACGATTTTCCTCAGCGAGGAAGCTGGCGTGAAGAACTACCAGTCACAAGTGGCGAAGGTGCATGCCGAGAAAAACATTGGTTTCCGTTGCGATTCCGTATACACGATCCTCGCCATGATTAGCGCCTCGCATCTCATTGGTTATTTGCCCGAAGTATTATTTGAAAAATACAAAGACGTAATGCGGCTCAAAAGATTGCACGCCCCGATCACGCTTCCCCCTGTGGATGTGTTCATGATTTATAACCGCTCTGCCCTAAACAGCTCGATTTTCTCGACCTTTATTGGACAAGTTGCGGAAATTTAAACACCTCGGGCTGGGGTTAACACAGCCCTTTTCATTTATTAACAGATAATCCTCATTTATAGATAATAAAAACTTTTCTCTTTTTCATTTACCTGCTCCTGTTTTTCACTACTATTATCCTCACACCTTAATTGACACCCATCCGGTATTTATATCCAGGGAGAAGATTGGTTATGTCAATGTATAAATATCCGCTCAATCAAAATGTCCTGGAGGCTGCGGAGGACCGCATAACATGGACGCTTGAGAATCTACCCAGGGTTTGTGTTTCATTTTCAGGTGGGAAAGATTCCACCATTATGCTGCATTTAACGGCCCGCCAGGCCCGCAAAATGGGGAGAAAAATTCATCTGCTTTTTATCGACTGGGAAGCGCAGTTTACCTATACCATTCAGCATGTAAATAATATGCTCGCGCAATACGCCGACGTGATTGAACAATACTGGTGGGTTGCGCTCCCACTCACCACCCAAAATGCCCTGACACAATTCGAGCCAGAATGGCAATGCTGGGAGCCAGGGAAACAGTGGGTGCGCCAGCCGCCTGCAGAGGCGATTACCGATCCGGCTTACTTCGATTTCTACCAGCCAGGCATGACGTTTGAAGCCTTTGTCCGCACCTTTTCCGACTGGTATGCCCAACGACGCCCGGCGGCAATGATGGTCGGTATTCGCGCCGATGAATCCTACAACCGTTTTTTGACCATCGCCAATGCGCGAAAGCAGCGTTTTGCCGATGACAAACCCTGGACCACCGTCGCCCCTGGCGGCCACGCCTGGTATATCTATCCGCTTTATGACTGGAAAACCGCTGATATCTGGACATGGTTTGCCAAAACGGGCGGATGCTATAACCCGCTTTACGACCTGATGTTCCAGGCGGGCGTCCCCCCGCGCTATATGCGCATCTGTGAACCCTTTGGCCCCGAGCAGCGCCAGGGGTTGTGGCTCTATCACGTCGTGGAGCCCGAGCGCTGGGCGGCGATGTGCGAGCGGGTAGCGGGCGTTCACTGCGGTGGCGTCTATGCCGGGCAGGACAATCATTTTTATGGCCACCGCAAAATTCTGAAACCCGACGCGCTCAGCTGGCGGGAATACGCCCTGCTGCTGCTCGACAGCATGCCGCAAATGACGGCGGAACATTACCGCAATAAAATCGCGGTTTATTTACACTGGTATCAGAAGAGAGGCATGGCCGATATTCCCGACACGCAGGAAGGCGATATCGGGGCGAAAGATATTCCGTCCTGGCGACGCGTGTGTAAGGTATTACTCAATAATGACTACTGGTGTCGGGCGCTTTCATTCAGCCCTAATAAACCAAAGCATTATCAGCGTTACAGCGAACGGATAAAGTCAAAACGCAAGGAGTGGGGAATATTATGCAGCAACGATTGATTCAGGAAATTAAACGTTATCTTCAGTCTCTTCCCGAAGACCAACGCATTGAAGCCATCAACGCCTTTCGTCAGGCCATTCATGAAAATAGCCCTTTCCGTGAGCAGCCTGTCGACTGCGTGCTGTGGATTAAACAGGACGATATCACCGCGAACGATTACAACCCCAATAACGTCGCGCCGCCGGAAAAACGGCTGCTCTGCAAATCACTGGAGCTGGACGGTTTCACCCAGCCCATTGTGGTAACGGAAAGCGATACTCAACATTATGAAATCGTCGACGGCTTTCACCGCCACGAAATGGGTTCGAACCGGGCGGTGTTAAAGCGCCAGCTTAAAGGCTACCTGCCCGTCACCTTTCTGCGTAAAGAACGGCAGAAAAAGTTCGACCGGATGGCGGCCACCATTCGCCATAATCGTGCCCGGGGTCGTCACCAGATTAGTGCGATGTCCGACATCGTCCGCGAGCTGGCCCAGCTTGGCTGGGATGACGAGAAAATCAGTCAGGAACTGGGGATGGACAACGACGAGGTCCTGCGCCTCAGGCAAATCAACGGCCTGCTGGAACTCTTTGCAGACCGTCGATACTCCGAAGCCTGGACGGTAAAATAATCAGAGCGCGTTTAGACGTTCTGCCGCCGCCAGCAGCGTCGATTCCTGTTTCGCAAAGCAGAGACGGATCAGCTTATGCGGGAAGGGATCGGCGCAAAATACCGATAACGGGATCGCCGCCACGCCCACCTCTTTGGTCAGCCACTGGCAGAAGCTGACGTCATCCAGATCGGAAACCGCGCTGTAGTCAGCCAGCAGGAAATAAGTCCCTTCCGAAGGCAAAATCTCCAGACGGCTTTTACTGAGCGCTGAGACAAACAGATCCCGACGTTCGCGGTAAAAATGCGGTAATTCGAGATAATGTCCGGGCTCAGCGCGCAGCATATCGGCCAGCGCCAGCTGGGCTGGCGTATTCACGGCAAACGTCAGGTACTGGTGCACTTTGCGCAGCTCCGCGCTAATGGCGGCCGGCGCGATGCAGTAGCCCACTTTCCAGCCGGTCATATGATAGGTTTTACCGAATGACGACACGGCGATAGCCCGTTCGCGAAGCTGCGGATGGGCCAGCACGCTGGCGTGCCCTTCCTCTGCAAAGCAGATGTGCTCGTACACTTCATCGCTCAGAACATAAATCTCGCGTTCGGCGATAGCCTGCCACAGCGCGGCGAAATCGGCCTTCTGCCACACGGTCGCCGAGGGATTATGCGGCGTATTCAGGATCACCAGGCGGGTTTTGTCACTCAGCAGCGCAGCGAATGCCTGCCAGTCAGGACGGAAATGCGGTGGCTGTAACGCCACCCGTTTTACCACGCCGCCGGAGAGTTCAACCGCCGGCGCGTAGCTGTCGTAGCTTGGGTCAAAGCAGATCACCTCATCGCCGGTGCGGACCAGCGCCGTGATCGCCGCATACAGCGCTTCGGTAGCCCCTGCCGTCACCGTGATGTCAGTATTTGCATCAGGCTTATGGCCATATAGCTCAGCCGTTTTGTCCGCAATGGCCTCCCGCAGCGCCTGCACGCCGGTCATCGGCGCGTACTGATTCGCCCCTTGTGCGACGTGGTACGCCAGGCGCGCCTGCAAATATGACGGTCCGTCAAAATCCGGGAACCCCTGCGAAAGGTTAATCGCATTGTGCTGCTGCGCCAGGGCGCTCATCTGCGTAAAGATGGTTGTCCCCAGTTGAGGAAGCTTACTCTGCGGAATCAATGCGTTAGTGCTCATTGTGTTGTGCCTGCTTGTAATACTTATGTTGCCGCCACTATAACACGATGTTAGTCTTTGGCAATCAAGACGCTTAGACGTCTATATGCTATTCATATTCCTGTCCGGGAGGATACAAGGCAATGACAGACAACCCGCAACTCACCTCTCTGGTCGACGCCTGCCGCTGGATCGGGGCCAAAGGCTGGGCGCCTGCCACCGGCGGCAATATGTCGGTGCGTCAGGACGAACATCTGTGCTGGCTCAGCGAATCCGGAAAAGACAAAGGCAGCCTCACAACAGAGGATTTTTTGCAGGTGGAGATCGCCACCAACCGCGCGCCATCTGGCCGCAAGCCCTCGGCGGAGACCGGGCTGCACACCCTGATCTATCGTCTGTTCCCGGAAGCCAACGCCGTGCTGCACGTTCACACGGTTAACGCCACGGTGTTGTCGCGTCTGGTGAAAGAAGCTGAGCTCAACATCAACGGCTTCGAGATGCAAAAATCCCTCACCGGACAAACCAGCCATCTGGATACGGTGGCCATTCCGGTGTTTGACAACGACCAGGATATCGACGCCCTCGCCTCGCGAATCGCCCATTACGCACAGGAACGCCCGCTTAATTATGGTTTTCTTCTGCGCGGCCATGGCTTAACCTGCTGGGGACGCGATGTGGCCGAGGCCCGTCGTCATCTTGAAGGGTTAGAATTCTTATTTGAATGCGAAATGCGTTTACGACAACTGGAGAAGGTATGATTCGCGCAATTGTGACGGATATTGAAGGCACCACCAGCGATATCCGTTTTGTCCATGATGTTTTGTTCCCCTACGCGCGTGAGCGTCTGGCGGCCTTCGTCACCGCTCAGCAGTACGCCGAGCCGGTCAAATCCATTCTGGACAATCTGCGCGATGAAATTGACGCGCCGCACGCCAGCGTCAGCACTCTTATCGACACCCTGTTTACCTTTATGGATGAAGACCGCAAATCGACGGCGCTGAAGGCACTGCAGGGGATTATCTGGCACGACGGATACGTCAATGGCGACTTTACCGGCCATCTCTACCCGGACGTGCTCCCTGCGCTGGAAAAATGGAAAGCGCAAGGGATTGATCTCTATGTTTATTCCTCTGGCTCCGTCGCAGCGCAAAAACTGTTATTTGGCTACAGCGACGAAGGTGATATTACTCATCTGTTCAGCGGCTATTTTGATACCCACATCGGCGCCAAGCGTGAAGTGCAGTCTTATCAGAACATTGCGGCGCAAACGGGCATCTCCCCGTCGCAAATCCTGTTCCTGTCAGATATTCATCAGGAGCTGGACGCGGCTGAACAGGCAGGTTTTCGCACCCTGCAGCTGATTCGCGGTGATGATGACGGCGCAAGCCACCATCATCAGGTTCACCAGTTTGATGAGATTAACCCGGAGCAGATCCCTTCATGAGCGCATTAACGATTTACTCTGATAAAGACGCCAGTAAGCATCAGTGGCACAGCACCGACGCGGACGAAATTGCCCAACAGCTCAACGCCAAAGGCGTGCGCTTTGAACGCTGGGCGGCCGATCGGGATTTAGGACAGGACCCCACGCCTGAAGCCGTGATCGAAGCTTATCAGCATGCGATCGATAAGCTGGTGGCGGAGAAGGGTTACCAGAGCTGGGATGTGATCAGCCTGCGCGCCGACAACCCGCAGAAAGAGGCGCTGCGCGCGAAGTTCCTGAACGAGCACACCCACGGCGAAGATGAAGTGCGCTTCTTTGTAGAAGGTGCCGGGCTGTTCTGCCTGCACATTGGTGATGAGGTGTATCAGGTGCTGTGCGAGAAAAACGACCTGATTTCCGTGCCGGCGGGCACGCCGCACTGGTTTGATATGGGTTCAGAGCCGAATTTTACCGCGATCCGTATTTTTGACAACCCGGAAGGCTGGGTGGCCCGGTTTACCGGTGATGCGATTGCGGATGCGTATCCGCGACTGGCATGATTTTTCTCCCTCTCCCTGAGGGAGAGGGCTGGGGTGAGGGGGAACATACGGCTGTAGAGGTTATTCCGTTCACTTTATGTTCCTTGCTACTTTGTAACGGCATGGCCTGTGAACGTGCCAGGGCGGCTCAGTCGCCGCCGCCCTGGCGACCCGGGCTCCCGGCGGTAAATCGCCGCTTCGCGGTACCTTCGGCTTATTCCTTCCGGCTTATCGGGGACGGGCGGAGGCAACGTCCATGTAAAGCCCGCCCTCTCGGCGCATCCCTGCGCCTCGCCCCGGCCTGCAGGAAACGCCTCAGCGATTTACAGCCGGACCAGGGCGTCGCTGTAATCCAATCATATTCCTGAGGAAATATTCATCGCTTCGGCTAAAAAATTACTGGGGATCCCTCTCCCTCAAGGGAGAGGGGGTCTAAGAGCCCTACGCGTTAAGCCCCTTCACATACCCCACCAGTTGATCCAGCACAATCCCCCACCCTTCGTGGAAGCCCATCTGCTCATGCTGCTCGCGGATCGCCTTCGTTGGATGCCGCGCAATGGCCGTGTAGCGGGTTTTGCCCTCCCCGACATCTTCCAGCAACAGAATCGCCGTCATAAACGGCTTTTCGGCCGGTTTCCAGCCTTCGGTATAACCGTCGGTAAAGACCAGCTTTTTGCCAGGATCGATTTCCAGAAAGACGCCGCGGTTATCCATCCGCTGACCGTCCACCTCAAACACGGTGTTGAACCGCCCGCCCACGCGGAGATCGAGATCGCATTCGGTCACCTTATGGGGTGCAGGAATGAAGAAGTTTTTGATGTGCTCAGGCGTAGTCCAGCACAGCCATAGCAGGTCGCGTGGTGCATCCACCACGCGCTCCAGTTTTAAATCTGTTTCAGGGTCGAGCGTCACGATGTTGTCCTCTCAGGGGAACCCCTTAAAGGATAGCCGGAGTCAGGCGAATTTCCCGTTTGCCACCGCTTCCGGCGTGATCACGCCCGTGTCCAGTACCCAGCCGCTAATCAACGAGGCAGGCGTAACGTCAAAGGCCGGGTTATAGACCCGTGCATTTTCCGGTGCCCACTGCACCGCGCCAAAGCTCCCCGCCACGCCCGTCACTTCGCTGGCGGCACGCTGCTCGATGGGGATCGCGTCCCCGTTCGGGCAGTCCGGGTCGAGCGTGGTCTGCGGCGCGGCAACGTAGAACGGAATACCGTGGAATTTCGCCAGCACCGCCAGAGAGTAGGTGCCAATTTTATTCGCCACATCACCGTTGGCGGCAATGCGGTCGGCCCCTACCCACACGGCGTCGACCTGCCCTTTCGCCATCAGGCTGGCGGCCATGGAATCGGTGATGAGCTGATATGGCACACCCAGCTCGCCAAGCTCCCATGCGGTCAGCCTGCCCCCCTGCAGCAGCGGACGGGTTTCATCCACCCAGACGTTGCTGACATTACCT
Source organism: Enterobacter sp. BIDMC92 (assembly GCF_001030225.1). Classification (NCBI taxonomy): domain Bacteria; kingdom Pseudomonadati; phylum Pseudomonadota; class Gammaproteobacteria; order Enterobacterales; family Enterobacteriaceae; genus Enterobacter; species Enterobacter sp. BIDMC92. The sequence goes on along the minus strand of NZ_KQ087598.1, from coordinate 1,300,497 downwards.
TCCTGATACGCACGGGCAATAACGCCAAGCGCGGTACCCACGCCCGCGGTTGCGAGACCGCCGGTGTTGCAGTGGGTCAGCAGACGGCTACTGGGCTTCACCAGCGCACTGCCCGCACGCGCGATGGCGTCGCAGAGCTGTTTATCCTCATCAATCAGACGCAACGCTTCCGCCGTCAGCGCCGGCAGAAAATCTTCCTGCCAGAGCGCCAGCTTCATGCGGTCGAGGTTGTTCATCAGGTTAACCGCCGTCGGCCGGGAGGCGCGCAGCGTTTCCAGCGCCAGCGCCAGTTCATCACGGCTTTTGCCGTTTTCGGCCAACAGCGCCAGCAGCAGGCTTGCAGAGAGACCAATCAGCGGCGCGCCGCGCACGCGAAGGGCATGAATATGCCCCACCAGCGCCTCTACCGCTGTCGCGTCCAGCCAGCGTTTCTCCTGCGGAAGCGCCTGCTGGTCGAGAATAAAGAGCTGATTATCCGTCACCCGCAGGCTGGTCGTCTGTATTGTCTGCATGTCGTTAATTCCCTGTTGCGTTGTTGTAGCACATTGTGTCAGGATGAAATCCAGATGTATAGACGTCTACATGTCTTTATTCGCAAAATCAGTGAGGAGCAGGCAATGTCGCAATACCGTACCTTTACCGCCCAGGACGCCGTGGAGTATGCCAGGCAGTTTGGCGGCCTTGATAATCCCTCATCGCTGGTAGAGGCGCAGGAAGTGGGCGACGGTAACCTTAATCTGGTTTTCAAAATTTACGATGCCCAGGGCGTGAGCCGTATCATCGTTAAGCAGGCACTCCCTTACGTGCGCTGCGTTGGCGAGTCCTGGCCGCTGACGCTGGACCGCGCGCGCCTGGAGGCGCAAACGCTGGTCGAGCACTACCGGCACAGCCCGCAGCACACCGTGAAAATCCACCATTACGACCCGGAGCTGGCGGTGATGGTGATGGAAGATCTCTCCAGCCATCGCATCTGGCGCGGCGAGCTGATTAAAAATCATCACTACCCGCAGGCCGCACGTCAGCTGGGGGAATACCTGGCACACACGCTGTTCCACACCAGCGATTTCTACCTGCACCCGCACGATAAAAAAGCGCAGGTGGCGAAGTTCATTAACCCTGAGATGTGCGAGATCACGGAAGATCTGTTCTTCAACGATCCGTACCAGATCCACGCGCGCAACAGCTACCCGGCCGAGCTGGAAAGCGACGTCGCCGCCCTGCGCGACGACGCTCAGCTGAAAATTGCCGTGGCCTCACTCAAGCATCGCTTCTTCTCGCATGCCGAAGCGCTGCTGCACGGCGATATTCACAGCGGATCGATATTCGTGGCGGAAGATAGCCTGAAGGCCATCGACGCTGAGTTCGGCTACGTGGGCCCGATTGGCTTTGACGTGGGTACCGCCATCGGCAACCTGCTGCTCAATTTCTGCGGCCTGCCGGGGCATCTGGGCATTCGCGATGCCGCCGCCGCGCGCGAACAGCGCCTGACCGATATTCAGGAACTCTGGAACACCTTCGCGGAACGCTTCCAGGCGCTGGCACATGAGAAAACGCGCGATGCCGCGCTGAGCGTACCGGGCTATGCCTCCGCGTTTCTGAAAAAAGTCTGGCACGATGCCATTGGCTTCAGTGGCACCGAGCTGATCCGCCGCAGCGTAGGGCTTTCACACGTGGCGGATATCGACACCATCGCGGATGACGCCATGCGCCACGAATGCCTGCGCCACGCGATTACGCTCGGCAAGGCGTTGATTGTGATTGCGGACCGTATCGACAGCGTGGAAGAGCTGGTGGCACGGGTTCGGCAGTACAGCTGAGACCGTTTGCCCGGTGACGCTGCGCTTACCGGGCAAACTCTCACCCCAGATACTCAATCACCGACAGCCCGCCGTTATAATCCGTGCTGTAAATAATCCCCTGCGCATCCACAAACACATCGCATGACTGGATCACCTGCGGGCGATTCGGCCGCGTGTCCATCATCCTCTCAGGCGCAGCAGGCACCAGCGCACCGGTTTCCACCGGACGATACGGATTGGAAATGTCATACGCGCGTATGCCAGCATTCTGGTAAGTGGCAAAAATCAGCGTTGAGCTGACAAAGCTCCCCGGCCGGTTTTCATGCAGATTATGCGGTCCGAAGTGTGCCCCTTTCGTCACGTAGTCTCTCTCATCCGGCTGCGGGAATGTCGAGATACTGACCGGGTTTGCCGGCTCGCGGATATCAAACAGCCAGATCAGCTTCTCGCCGTCTTGCTGATTGTCGAGCACCGCTTCGTCGAGTACCACCAGCAGATCGCGGTCGGGCAGCGGCAGCGCGGTATGCGTCCCACCGCCAAACGGCGGACTCCAGTTGCGATGGCTAATTAATGTCGGCTGGGTGCGGTCTTTCACGTCCAGCAGCGTCAGACCGCCGTCGCGCCAGCTGCCGTAGGCGGTATCGCCTGCGACGATCGCATGATGCAGCGCATAGCGTTTGCCTTCCGGCCAGTCAGGCTTTTCCCCTGCCGCCTGATTCATCCCCGGCAGCCACCAGCGCCCTGCCACTTCGGGCTTACGCGGATCGGCCAGATCGATGGTCAGGAAGATGTAGTCGGTAAAACCGTCGATCAGCGCGGACACATAGGCCCAGCGCCCGCCGACGTACCAGATGCGGTGAATGCCGATGCCGTTCAGTGACAGAAAGCCGATCTCACGCGGCTTGTCCGGCGTGGAGATATCAAACACGCGCAGCCCGGCGCTCCAGCCTCTGTCCTGCACGTCGCTGACGGTCTCCCCCACCTGACGGGTGTAGTAAACCTTCTCGTCGGCAAAGCGGGCATCGGCAAACAGATCCCGGGCGTTGATCACCAGCAGCAGATCGTCATGCGCCTGGAGGTGCACATTCCAGGTGCCGGGCGGCGCGGGAACATAGCCCGCGGGTTTGGGGTTTTTCGGGTCGCGCACGTCCACTATCGAAAAGCCCTGCGACACCATATGGCCGATCCAGGCGAATCCGCGGTGCACCATCAGCTGCACGCCGTCAGGGCGACCGCCCTGGTCGCTATGGCCAATCAGCCGCATATTGCGGCTGTATTCGGGGGTGGGTAATGCTGACATAGTGGATTCCTTTCTCCCGGTGGCGCTGCGCTTACCGGGCCTACGGGTGCAAAATGTAGGCCGGGTAAGGCGCAGCCGCCACCCGGCTTGTTTTATTTATTTTTCGCTTCCAGCGTCGCAAACCACGGGGCGATAAAATCTTCCGTCTGGCCCCAGCCTGGAATGATTTTCCCCAGCGACGCTACGTTCACCGCGCCCGGCTGGGCGGTCAGCAGGGCCTGCGGGATGGCCGCGGCTTTAAAATCGTAGGTGGCCGGGGTCGGTTCACCGGCAATTTTATTGGCCACCAGACGCACGTTGGTGGCCCCAATCAGCTTCGGATCCACCGCCACGCTCACCTTCCACGGGCTGCCCGGCTCGCGCATCAGTTGCAGATCCTGGTTGGAGATGTCGATGCTGTAGAGCTTGATCTCGGTGCGGCCGTTCTCTTTCAGCGCCTTATAGGCGCCCTGGCTGAAGGCGTCCCAGGTGCCCCAGATGGCGTCGATTTTACCTTTCGGGTATTTCGCCAGGATCGCGCCCACCTTGTTGGCGGTGTCACCCTGCACGTCAGACGAGACCGCGCCAATAGACTCCAGCTCTTTGATCTCCGGATACTGCTTTTGCAGCGCTTTATAGGCCGCCTGACGACGCTCCATCGGCGGGAAACCCGCCACCCACAGCTTGACGATATTGGCTTTGCCGTTGAAATCTTTCGCCAGTTGGCCGAAGGAGAGATTGGTCAGGGAGGCATCGTCCTGCTGGGTAACGGTCACGCCCGGGATCTCGCCGTTCACCGCGGTATCAAATACCGCGACTTTGATCCCGGCATCCACCGCTTTCTTCACCAGCGCAGTCGCATACGGATCGCGCCCCTGGGACAGAATAATCCCGTCATATTTCTGGCTGATGGCCTGGTTCACGAAGTCCTGGAATTTGGCATCGTCCCCGTTGCTTAAAAAGGTGCTGACCTTAAAGCCGAGCTTCTTGCCTTCCTGAATCGCCCCGGCAATAAACTGCGTGGTGTTGTCGTCTGAGCCGAGGTTGCGGATCACCGCGATGCGGATCGGGCCGTCGTGGTTAGCAATGGCTGGTGGAAGCGGTGCCGGCGTGGCCGCAAAGCCAGGCAGAGCAGCGAATAACCCTAATGCCACCAAAGAGCGTGCAATCTTTTTCATTTTTTATCCCGTTGTGTTGTCAGCGTTTTTGTATGTAGGTAATCGCCAGCGCTACCGCGAGCACCAGCCCTTTTATAATGTCCATGGCGTAATACGGCACCGAGAGCATCACCAGCCCGTTCGACAGCACGCCAAGAATGATCGCCCCGACCAGGGTTCCCAGCGCGTTCGGCTTGCCGGAGCCGGCCAGCGAGAAGCCGATCCACGCCGCCGCCACCGCATCCATCAGGTAGCCGCCGCCCGCATTGACCTGCGACGAACCGATGCGCGAGGCCAGCAAAATCCCACCCAGGCCCGCCAGCAGAGAGGCAATCACGTAGGCCGCGACCTTGTAACGGGTAGTGCGGATGCCGGAAAGGCGAGCCGCTTCCGGGTTACCGCCGATGGCGTACATCCGACGGCCGTGGGTGGTCAATGACAGGCCCAGCTGCGCCAGAATGGTCACCGCCAGCATGATGATCACGATGGTTGGCACCTGCCCCAGCAGGCTGAACGCCGCCGGAATGGTCCCTTCCGCCATGTCACCGCTCGGCAGCACCATGTTCTCGGTGATCGACCCGCCGTAGCTGTAAGTCATCGCCACGCCCTGGATCACAAACAGGCTGGCAAGCGTCGCGAGCATATCCGGAATACGCAGGATGACGATCAGAAAGGCGTTAAACAGCCCCACCAGCGTGCAGAGCGCGAGGGTGATCAGAATCGACTCGGTGGTGCCGAAGCCGTGCCAGACGAAGAGTGAAATCACCAGCGCGTTCGCCAGCGACGCGGTAGATCCCACGGAGAGATCGAACCCGCCGATGGTCAGCGAAATCGACACGCCAATGGCAATCACCGTCACGATGGCAATCGAACGCAGAATATTGATGATGTTATTCGGGTCGAGGAAGCTGTCCGACGCCAGGCCAAAAACGGCCACCAGCGCGACGACGGTCAGCAACATGCCCCACTTATAGAGAAAATCGAAAATCTGCTGACGGCCAGACGCCGCCGCGTTCACTGAAAGGGCCTTACTCACGACGCCGTTCCTCCGGTTGAATAATAAAGCAGGGTTTCTTCACGGGCCTCGGCCCCGGCGATTTCCGCCACGATACGTCCGTCCCACAGCACACAGATGCGGTCGCACAGCCCCACCAGCTCGGCAAACTCGCCGGAGGCGTAAATGACCCCTTTGCCCTCGCGCGCCAGGCCGTCAATCAGCTGGAACAGGTCGGTTTTGGCCTTCACATCCACGCCTTTGGTCGGTTCGTCGAATATCAGTACGCTGGCGTCATTGCGCAGCCATTTGCCGATGGCGACTTTCTGCTGGTTACCGCCGGACAGACGGCGCAGCACCTGCCCCGGCCCGCGCGCCCGCACGCCGACGCGGGCGATAACCTCTTCCGCCCAGCGCCACGCCTGACGATGGCCGAACAGGCTCCAGCGCGAGAAGCTGTTATCCGCCGTCACCGCCAGATTCATGCTCACCGGCTCGTCGATAAAAATGCCCTCTTTGCGCCGCTCCTCCGGCACCAGCGCCAGGCCGCGCAGCACCGAATCCGCCGGGTCGCGCGGTTTCCAGGGCTGATGATTCAGCTCACCGCGCGCCACGCGGCTTTTGCTGGCACCAAACAACGCCTTGCAGAGTTCGGTTTTGCCTGCGCCCGCCAGCCCGGCAATGCCGAGAATTTCGCCTTTGCGCAGGTGCAGGGAGATATCTTTCAGCAGCGCGTCGTCGTGCAGCCCCTCCACGCGTAGCAGCGTTTCGTCGCCGTGTGCAGGGCGCGCGGGCGGGTAGATATCGCTCAGCACGTGGCCAAGCATCTTCTCGACAATCGCCTCGCCGCTGAGATCCGCCATTGGACCGGACTCAATCAGCTTGCCGTCGCGCAGCACCGTCAGGGTGTCGCAAATGGCTTTCAGCTCGTGAATGCGGTGCGAGATAAACACCACGCCGATGCCCTGCTGCTGTAAACGTCTGACCACAGCAAACAGGCGCTCGCTTTCGTGGGCGTCCAGCGGCGCAGTGGGCTCATCCAGAATTAAAAAACGGCAGTGATGGGACAACGCCCGCGCCAGCAAAATCTGCTGCTTTTCGGCAAGCGAACAGCTATCAATAACGCGGCGTACGTCAAGAGAGACGTCCAGCTGCGCCAGGGCCTGTCTCGCCTGCTGGCGCAGCGTACGCCAGCTGAAGCGATGTCCCGGCTGCGCCAGCGTATCGAGCATGATGTTCTCGGCAATGGTTAATCCCGGGATCAGCGCCACATCCACTTCCTGCTGTACCAGATGGATCCCCAGCCGTTTGGCGTCCAGCGGCTCGCGGATCGTCACCGGCTGGTTATTAATGCAGATCTCACCTTCATAACGTTCGTGCGTTCCGCACAGCACCGCCATCAGCGTTGATTTCCCCGCGCCATTGGCACCGGTCAGGGCATGCACCGATCCGCCGGTTAGGGTGAAATTCACGCGCGACAGGGCCTGAAAGCCGGAAAAGGCCAGGCTGATACCGCGCATCTCAAGGCGACTGGAAACCATCCGCGTAAATCCTTCATTACTCTTCTGATTTAGCGAATTTTTCACAGCTCCGGTTGACTGACAACGACGGAAAAGGCATAAGTTAAAGCGAAATATTATTAGCCATCCGGATGTCCAGACATAACATCGGGTTAGCGCTTGCTAAAAAAGGACACCTTCATGAGCACCACCGATATCCGCGTCGTACCTGGCCCGGCGAACTACTTTTCCCATTCCGGAAGCCTTGCGCGTCTGAATGACTTCTTTACCCCGGAACAGCTTTCCCGCGCGGTGTGGATTTACGGCGAGCGCGCCATCGAAGGCGCGCGCCCTTTCCTGCCGGAGAGTTTTAACGCGCCGGGGGCGAAACACCTGCTGTTTAAAGGCCACTGCAGCGAGCGTGACGTCACCCACCTGGTGCATGAAGCCGGCAGCGAGGCGAGCGTGGTGATTGGCGTTGGCGGCGGTGCGCTGCTCGATACCGCCAAAGCGGTGGCTCGCCGTCTGGGTATCCCGGTAGTGGCAATTCCGACCATCGCCGCCACCTGTGCAGCGTGGACGCCACTTTCCGTCTGGTACAACGACGCCGGTCAGGCGCTGCAGTTTGAGATTTTCGACGACGCCAACTTCCTGGTGCTGGTCGAGCCGCATATCATTCTCAACGCCCCGGCGGAGTACCTGCTGGCGGGGATTGGCGATACGCTGGCGAAATGGTATGAAGCGGTGGTGCTCGCGCCTCGGCCTGAAGACCTGCCGCTGACCGTGCGGCTGGGCATTAACGGCGCGCTGGCAATCCGCGACGTGCTGCTGGCGCACAGCGAGGAAGCGCTGGCTGACCAGCAGCGCGGCGAACAAACCCAGGCATTCAGAGACGTGGTGGATGCCGTTATTGCCGGTGGCGGGATGGTCGGCGGCCTGGGCGAGCGCTACACCCGCGTGGCGGCGGCGCATGCAGTGCATAATGGCTTAACCGTGCTGCCGCAAACGGAAAAATACCTGCACGGTACCAAGGTGGCCTACGGCATCCTGGTGCAAAGCGCTCTGCTCGGTCAGGAGGACGTGCTGGCACAGCTTATCTCGGCGTATCAGCGTTTCAACCTGCCGACCACGCTTCGCGCGCTGGAGGTCGATATCCATAACCGCGAGGAACTGGATAAGGTCATTGCTCATACCCTGCGCCCGGTAGAGTCGATTCATTATCTGCCGGTGACGTTAACGCCTGAGGTTCTGCGCGCGGCGTTTGAGAAGGTGGAATACTTCAGCCGTTAATCGCCCCGAGGAACTATACCTAATGATGATTCTCACCACTCTCGCAACGAGGTCATCATGCAGATCGATTTAACAGGTAAGAAGGCGCTGGTTACCGGCGCCAGCCGTGGGTTGGGTCGCGCTATCGCGCTGTCGCTGGCGCGCGCCGGTGCCGACGTGGTTATTACGTATGAAAAATCTGCCGATAAAGCCCAGGCGGTTGCCGATGAAATTAAGGCGCTTGGGCGGCACGGTGAAGCGGTGCAGGCCGACAGCGCCAGCGCGCAGGCCATTCAGGATGCCGTCACCCATGCGGCGCGCTCCCTCGGCGGGCTGGACATTCTGGTCAACAACGCCGGGATCGCGCGCGGCGGCCCGCTGGAGTCCATGACGCTGGCGGACATTGACGCCCTGATCAACGTCAATATTCGAGGGGTGGTCATCGCTATTCAGGAGGCTCTGGTGCATATGTCTGACGGCGGGCGCATCATTAACATTGGCAGCTGTCTGGCTAACCGCGTGGCCATGCCGGGCATTGCCGTTTACTCAATGACGAAGTCCGCCCTCAACTCTCTTACCCGCGGCCTGGCGCGCGATTTAGGCCCGCGCGGCATCACCGTTAACCTGGTCCATCCAGGCCCTACCAACAGCGACATGAACCCAGAGGATGGAGAGCAGGCGGAAGCTCAGCGCCAGATGATTGCCCTCGGTCACTACGGCCAGCCGGAGGATATCGCCGCGGCGGTCACCTTCCTTGCCAGCCCGGTCGCCGGGCAGATCTCCGGCACAGGGCTGGACGTGGACGGCGGTCTGAACGCCTGATCGCACATTCTCTGCAAGCCTCTGTCGCGCGGCAGAGGCGTTTTGAAGCCGCCTCGAGGGAATGCGTTTTGCCTCTTACCGGCGTTTATTCTCCGCTCTACAGTACCCCATAAGAAATTCGGAATTTATCTAATAGTCTTATTATTTCCTTATATTTTGTGTGGGCGTACAGTGGAGGTACGGATGAAGATTGTCTGGTCCAATGGTGCAAAGAAGGCGTTTTCAAAGATTGACGAGCGGTATCAGCGACGCATTGAGGTAAAGCTTGCTGAACTGGATGACCGTTCCGCTCCCCGGCCCGATATCAAAAAAATATCGGCGACAGAAGATCATTTCCGGCTACGCGTTGGCGATTACCGCATCATCTATACGCTTCGGGACGATCCCGATGACCATTGTTATGTTTTGGCCATCAAGCGTAGAACTTCAACGACTTACCTGCATGAGGAGAGTGCAACCTATGGCTGTACAGCTAATCAAGGACGATAACGGGAAAACGCAGTACGTCGTTATTCCCTATCACGAATATTTTCGTATGCTCTTACAAATGGCAGAAATTGACGACGAAACCGACGACGACCTGGAGGATATTGAAGTCGAACACGATAGTCTGGATGACGTTGAGCTTCCTGGCGAGGTTTGCAGCATCATGACCTGGCAGAACGTCAGCCTGCAGGCCGCATGGCGCATCCTGCGCGGCATGTCCCAGCAGGAGGTGGCAGAGAAACTAGGCATCAGCCAGTCCGCCGTGTCACAGCTGGAAGCGCTGGACTCTCGCCCGCAAAAGCGTACCCGCGAAAAACTCGCGGCACTTTACGGCTGTAAGCAGGAACAGATCAGCCTCTATTTACCGAAAGAGGGTTAACAGCACTTCGCCCCGCCCTTGCCGCCGTAGCGGGCGTCCTGGCGATCGCGGAAAAATTCTTCATAGTTCATTGGCGTCTGGTCCGGATGGTTGACGCGCATATGCTCGACGTAGTTGTCGTAATCCGGTACGCCGATCATCATTTTGGCGGCCTGGCCCAGGTACTTACCTGCTTTGGAAAGGGTGTCGAACATCATTCTCATCTCACAGGAAAAGTAGGCCGGGTAAGGCGAAGCCGCCACCCGGCACAAAGGTTAATGCGCCCCTTTCGCCTGGGTGACAATCGTTTCCAGGTTTTCAGGCATTGGCTCATACGGTGTCTCTTTCGCCGTCGGCTTGTCTTCTTTCAGCGCCGCCAGCGCGGTCTTCAGAGAATACAACGCCAGCACCACGACCACCACCATAAAGAAGATGGTCAGCCCGGCATCCAGACGGTTGTTAAAGACCAGCTGCGACAGCTGTGATTCCGTGTACTGCGCCGGGATCTTACCGCTGTCGATCATCGCCTGGAACTTGTTGGCAATCGCCAGGAAGCCCACTTTATTGTCCGGACTGAAGGCTTTCTGCCAGCCCGCCGTCAGGGTACAAATCAGCAGCCAGGCCGTTGGTACCAGCGCCACCCACGCATAACGCTGGCGTTTCATCTTAAACAGCACCACTGCACACAGCATCAGCGCCATGCCTGCCAGCATCTGGTTGGCAATCCCGAACAGCGGCCACAGGGTATTAATCCCACCCAGCGGGTCGACCACGCCCTGATGCAGGAAGTAGCCCCACGCCAGCACGCACAGGGCTGTCGCCAGCAGGTTCGCCGGTAACGACTCAGTACGCTTCAGGTTCGGGGAGATCACCCCCAGCAGATCCTGCAGCATAAAGCGCGCCGCACGGGTTCCCGCATCCACCGCCGTCAGGATAAACAGCGCTTCAAACAGAATGGCGAAGTGATACCAGAACGACACATCCATCAGCCCGCCCAGCGCACCGTGAAGGATATACGCCATACCGACCGCAAGCGTAGGCGCACCGCCCGCTCGCGAGATAATGGACTGCTCGCCCACTTCACTGGCAATACTCGTTAACGTATCAGGGGTAATCGCAAAGCCCCAGCCGCTCACCACCTGAGCAGCAGACGCCACAACGTCAGCGGTGCCCGCCGGCGCCAGAACCGCCATCGGGCTGTTCATCGCGAAGTAGACGCCCGGGTCGATAACGCAGGCGGAGACCAGCGCCATAATCGCCACGAAAGACTCCATCAACATGCCGCCGTAACCAATCAGGCAGGCCTGATTTTCATTCGCCAGCATCTTCGGCGTAGTGCCGGAGGCGATCAGCGCGTGGAAGCCCGACACCGCACCGCAGGCGATGGTGATAAACAGGAACGGGAACAGGTTGCCGGTCCAGACCGGGCCGGTGCCGTCGATAAATTTGGTCAGCGCCGGCATGGTCAGGGTCGGGCGCATAATCAGAATGCCGATCGCCAGCCCGACAATGGTACCGATTTTCAGGAAGGTGGAGAGGTAGTCGCGCGGCGCCAGCAGCAGCCACACCGGCAGCACCGCCGCCACAAAGCCGTAACCCACCAGCATCCAGGTGAGCTGTACGCCGGTAAAGTCAAAGAACGGTGCCCAGGTCGGGCTTTCCGCTACCCAGCCGCCGGAGATAATGGCGAATACCAGCAGCACCAGACCAATGACCGACACCTCACCAATGCGTCCCGGACGCAGGTAACGAATGTAGATCCCCATAAAAATGGCCAGTGGAATGGTGAACGCGACGGTGTAGGTCCCCCACGGGCTGTGGGTCAGCGCTTTCACCACGATCATCGCCAGCACCGCAAGGATGATCACCATGATCATAAAGGTCGCCACCAGCGCAATCACCCCGGCGGTGGCCCCCATCTCCTCTTTCACCAGCTCGCCCAGCGAACGGCCGTCGCGGCGGGTGGAGACGAACAGTACCATAAAGTCCTGCACCGCCCCCGCCAGCACCACGCCGGCAAGGATCCAGATCATCCCCGGCAAATAGCCCATCTGCGCCGCCAGCACCGGCCCCACCAGCGGGCCCGCTCCGGCAATCGCCGCAAAATGGTGACCGAACAGCACTTTCTTGTCCGTCGGAACGTAGTCCAGCCCGTCGTTATGGCGAACGGCGGGGGTCATGCGCGTGGCGTCAACCGCTAAAACGTTCTTCGCGATATAGCGGCCATAAAAACGGTACGCGATCAGGTAAATGCAGACGGAGGCAACGACGATCCACAGCGCGTTGATCTGTTCCCCCCGGTTGAGGGCGATATAACCCAGGGCAAAGGCTCCCACAACGGAGAGCCCTGCCCATAAAAGGTGTTTCCCTGAGTTGTTCATAATGGTGATCCGTTGTTGTGAAAACAGTGAGATGTTACATTTTGTTTCTAGAACAACAGCGAAAATTTAACAACTTTGAAACGCAATAATGCGTGGTCAAACCAGACATTTACACCACATTGTTAAGCCGATCACTTTCGTACCGTCACCGGTCACACTTTTGCCTTTTTCGTCCCGCCCCGGCCTTACGGGATGATTTGTATCATTTTTTTTGCCCGAAACCCCGCCAGAATGACCCTGCGCAATGGCGTGCACACAAGGAAAAGGATATGAACAGTTCAGTACCTCAGGATAGTAAGGTCGGGCCCGGCGCGTACTTCGCCCTGGCGTTTGCAGCCGTCTTCTTCTCTGGCCTGTTGGGCGGAAAAGAGTGGTACGGCGTGTTTGATTTCACCACCCTTAACGGTGCGTTTGGCAAAGTGGTCAGTAAAGCCAGCCTGGAGGATGGCACTCTGACGACGGCCAGCAGCGCCTTTCGCGGCACAGGCGGCAGCGGTGCGATGGACGGCTTTCTCTTCGCGCTCGGTCTCATTCCGGCCGTGATGTTTGCGCTTGGGATGATCAACGTGCTGGAGCACTACGGCGCCCTGCGTGCCGCCCGCAAGCTCTTAACCCCGCTGCTGCGCCCCCTGCTGGGCATTCCCGGCACCACCGGGCTGGCGCTGATAGGCAGCCTGCAAAGCACCGACGTGGGCGCGTCCCTCACCCGAAACCTGTCTGATGAAGGGCAAATCAGCGAAAAAGAGAAAGATGTCTTCGCCATGTTCCAGTTTTCCGCCGGGGCGATGATCACCAACTTTTTCTCCTCCGGCGCCATCCTCTTTACGCTGGTGGCCGTCGACGGCACGGCTGCCGTTCCCACCTCCATCGGCGCCTGCATCGCTGTGATGTTCATCATGAAAATCGTGGGGGCAAATCTGCTGCGTTTGCTCCTCTCTTGCACTGCTAAAGGAGACGCCGCATGAGTGCTCCACAATCCAACCCGGTTATCACTGATGTCTTCGTCGAGGGGGCACGCAAAGGCTGGAGCATTGCCACCAGCAGCACCCTGCCCAACGTGGTAATGGCGTTTATCATCATCAAAGCGCTGGAGATCACCGGCGCGCTAAAAGGACTGGGGATGCTCTTCGCCCCGCTGATGGGGCTGTTTGGCCTGCCGGGCGAAGCCGCCGCTGTGCTGATTGGCGGCTGGATGTCGATGGGCGGTGGGATAGGCGTCGCCATTGGCCTGTTTGATAAGGGCATTCTCACCGGCGAACACCTGGCGATTCTGGCACCTGCCATCTACCTGATGGGCTCGCAAGTGCAATACCTGGGCCGCATTCTGGGGGTGATCGGCACCCGCGCCAGGCGCATTCCGCTGATGATCGCCATCTCGGTAGTCAACGCATTCTTAGCCATGCTGCTGATGCGCATTATTCTCTGAACAGGACGTGAACATGAATCTTGACCATTACATCGAAGAACTGAAAAGCCTGGTGAACGTAGACTGTGGAACCCAGACGATTGCAGGCGTCGCCACCGTGGCAGGCATTATGCAGCAGCTCTGGCAGCGCGAGGGCTGGCATACCGAACAGGTAAACCTGGGCGATAAGGTGGGTCCCGGCGTGTTCGTCTGCAACAAACCGCAGGCACAACAGTTTGACGTGCTGCTGGTGGGCCATCTGGACACCGTGTTTCCCGCTGGCACAGTGGCCGGGCGCCCGCTGAGCGAGGACGATACTCGCCTGTACGGCCCCGGCGTCTCGGATATGAAGAGCGGACTGCTGAATATTTTATGGGCAATGCGCGAACTGGACACCGCTGACAAAGAACGTCTGGCGATAGCCGTGGCGATGAACCCGGACGAAGAGACGGGTTCCGTCTATTCCCATGAATGGATTGGCGCGCTGGCAAAACGCTCCCGCTGCGTGCTGGTCTGCGAAGCCGCCCGCGCCGACGGCTCGCTGGTGAAAGCGCGGAAAGGCATGGCGGGCTATCACCTCACCTTCAACGGCGTGGCGGCGCATGCGGGTAACGACCCGGAAAAAGGCCGCTCGGCGATTACCGCCCTGGCGAACAGCGTTATCGCCATTAATGCCCTGAGCAACCTCGATCGCGGTACCACTCTCAACGTCGGGGTGATACAGGGCGGCAGCGCGGCCAACGTGGTGGCCGATAAAGCTGTGGCCGAACTGGACGTCCGCTTCTGGGAAAACGATGAGTACGACCGGGTAAATCAGGCGCTGGAGGCGTTATGTGAAAAAGGCTTTTTAGACGGCGTGACCACCACGCTGACGCGGGTCAACCACAAACCGGCGATGGCAGCAAGCGTTGCAACGCAGGCGCTAATGCAGCAGGTTGAAGCGGCGGGGAAAGCGGAAGGTATCGCCATTACCTGGCAGGCGGTTGGCGGCGGCAGCGATGCCAACCACACCGCGGCGCTCGGCATCCCGACGCTTGACGGCTTCGGGCCCGTTGGCGCCGGGTTCCACAGCCCCGCGGAGTGGCTGGATAAAGCGTCCATAGCGCCGAGAATTCGGTTACTTAAGCGCGTCGTTTCAATGCTCTAATTTTGCACGACACTGTCCCCTCTCCCTGTGGGAGAGGGTTAGGGTGAGGGCAACAGGCCACACAACACTAACCCAGCACCATCGTACTCAACCGGCAGGTACAGCACCGCCGTCCCTGCTCGTCGAAGACCACAATCTCCCAGCTCTGGCTGGAACGCCCCAGATGCAGCGGCTGACACACCCCGCGCACCTTACCGTGCGACACCGCGCGATGATGGGTGGCGTTCAGTTCCGTTCCCACCACGCTCTGCCCGTCCCGGGTCATCAGAAACCCGGCCATCGAGCCGAGCGTTTCCGCCAGCGCCGCCGAGGCTCCGCCGTGCAGCAGACCAAATGGCTGGTGGGTTCTTGCGTCCACCGGCATCTCCGCTTCCAGCGTGTCGTCACCGAGGCGGGTATAGACGATGCCAAGATGCGCCACCAGGGTGTTCATGCTGGTCGCGTTCAGTTCATCGAGGGATAAATGACGTTTCCAGATCATTACGCCCCCAGCGTGGAGCCACCGTCCACCACAATATCCTGCAGGGTGATATGGCTGGCGGCATCGGAGGCGAGGAACAGCACCGTACTCGCAATCTCCTGCGGACGGGCGATTTTGCCGAGCGGAATGCCGAGCTTAAACTGCTCGCCAAAGCCGCGAATGCGCTGCTGCTCTGCATCGTTGCTTTTCCACAGCGTGCGCTGCATATCGGTGTCCGTTGAACCCGGCGACACCAGGTTGCAGCGCACGCCGCTGGCCGCCAGCTCCAGCCCGACGGTCAATGCCAGGCTTTTCAGCGCCGCTTTCGAGGCGCCGTAGGCGCTCATGCCAATACGCGGGGTATGCGCCGCATCCGAAGCCACCGTCACAATCGCCCCGCCCTGCTGACGGCGAAACTGGCCCATCGTCTGCTGGAACAGATTAAACGCGCCGCCAACGTTGACCGCGAAGGTCTGCTGCCAGTCCGCCGACGAGAGCTGGTCGGTTGCCCCCATCCGCAGAATACCGGCCGCGTTAACCAGTACGTCCAGACGTTCAACGGTAGTGAGCAAACGACCACACACCTCGCTGACCTGCGCATCATTCGCCACGTCCAGCGCTTCGGTCGCAAAGGGATAATCGCCCAGCGGAAACGCCAGGTCGAACCCGGTTACCTGTGCGCCCGCTTCAGCGAACGCCAGCGCCGTCGCATAGCCAATGCCTTTACCCGCCCCCGTCACCCAGACGGTTTTACCGGTGAAGTCAAATCCCATTACAGCACCTCGCGGGAGAGCAGCGCCCACCAGGCGTCGAGAGTGGGATTTTTGGCCAGCATCACGAAATCAATGTCGCCATGCACTTTGCGCCAGCGGGCGGCCAGCGCCATCATGCGCACCGAGTCCAGACCGTAGTCGATCAGGTTTTCGTCATCCATCGGCTCGTCGGACTCGTCCAGCAGCGGCAGGAGCAGCTCACGCAGCGCGGCTTTTGATGGCGGAACCGACGGCAGCAGCTCGTCGGTCATTACCACGCGGCCAGAGCGCCCGGCCACGTAGTTCAGCGACATCAGATGCTCATCGCGGGTGAAATCCGCCAGCGCGTCGGCAATAAAGAACGGTTTGATGTCGCGCATAAAGGCATCGGTGGCGGTGGTCATGCAGCCGATGTGGGCGTACACACCGGTAATCAGCAGCTGGTTGCGGCCCGTCTCTTTCAGCATCTGCTCCAGCGGCGAGCGGTGAAACGCGCTGTAGCGCCACTTCACCAGCACGGTGTCCGCTTCGTCCGGCGTTAGCTGAGAGACGATACGCTGCTGCTCCGGCGAGCGGGTCAGGCCCGGCCCCCACATGTCGTTGAGCAGCGCGCGGTCTTCATCACTCTGCTCTTTCGGCTGGGCGGTGTAGTACACCGGAATATTATGCGCTTTGCAGTACGCGCGAAGTTTAGCAATGTTCGCCACCATTTGCTGCATCATCCCGCTGTTTTCGCCCCAGAAGTTCAGGAAGTATTCCTGCATATCGTGGATCAACAGCGCGGCACGCTCAGGCTCAAAGGCCCAGTTCACTTTACTGGTTGGTAGCTCTGCGGCAGTTGGCAGCGCGTAAGCGGTTAATTTTGGGATAGTCATACTCTGTTCCTCAGCCCCGGGCGCGTTCAGCCAGCCACAGGCGCAACTGTTTCTTATCGACTTTGCCGACCGGCGTCAGCGGGAGCGCATCCACGCTCTCCACGCGGTCCGGCAGCTTGAATTCGGCAACGCCCTGCTCGCGCAGGAAACGACGCACCTCGACCGCGCGCAGGGGCTGTTTCACCACCAGATACGCACAGCTCTTCTCGCCAAGCAGGCTGTCCTCCATGCTCACCAGCGCGGCGTGGATCACCGCCTCGTGGCGCAGCAACAGGTTCTCGATCTCTTCGGCGGCGATCTTCTCGCCGCCGCGGTTGATCTGATCTTTCTCACGCCCCTGCACGGTGATGTAGCCCTGCTCATCGATGGCGATCAGATCGCCCGAGCAGTAAAAACCCTCAGCGTCGAAGGCGCTGGCGTTGTGTTCCGGGCTGTTAAAATAGCCGCGGAAGGTATAGGGCCCGCGCGTCATCAGACGACCGACTTCCCCGCGCGGAAGCGGGTTGCCGTGCTCGTCCGCGACCCACACTTCATCATCCGGGCACATCGGGCGGCCCTGCGTGTTGATGATGCGCTCCGGCGCGTCGTCGAGGGCGGTGTAGTTCACCAGCCCTTCCGCCATGCCGAACACCTGCTGCAGCTGGCAGCCAATCTCCGCCGGAATACGCGCCGCGAGCGTGGCGGAAAGACGCGCACCGCCCACCTGCAGCAATTTGAGAGACGTCAACTGCGCGTTCCCCGCCCCATCGGCGATGGCCTGCAGCCACAGGCTGACCGCCGGAGGAACCAGCGAGGTGACGGTAATCTGATGCTGTTCAATCAGCGGGAAGCAGAGCGTGGCGCTTGGATCGCTCGCCAGCACCACGCAGCCGCCCGCGGTAAAGACCCCTAACGATCCCGGCGAGCTCATGGCGTAGTTATGCGCCGCGGGCAACGCGTTGAGGTAGCGGGTGTCGACAGTAATGCCGCAAATTTCGTTGCTGCGGCGGATGCTGTAGTCGTAATCGTTGTGCGTGCGCGGGATGAGCTTGGGCGTGCCGGTGCTGCCGCCGGAAAGCTGGAAGAAGGCCACTTCATCGGCGGGCGTCGGGTTGGCAATAAAATTATCCGCCGGGCGGGAGATCGCCTCCTCCAGCGCATGCTCACCACTGTCACCGCGTAGCAGGACGACGCGTACCGAACGGTGTTCATCCACGAAAGCATTGAGGAAATCATCGCCTGCGAACAGCGCGTGGTCGCGGTCGGCAATCAGCACGGCGGGTTTGATTTGCACAGCGTAGGCGTTCAGCTCGCTGCGCTGGTGGCTAAAAAGCGCGTTGACCGGCGCGACGCCAATTTGCAGCAGCGCGAAGAAGGTGATGTAGAACTCGGCCACGTTGCCAAGCTGCACCAGCGCCGTCTCGCCGCGCTGCAACCCGCGCGCCTGAAGCGCTGAGGCCAGGTTGTTCACGGCCTGATTAAACGCGCGGTAGGTCACGCGACGTTCGCCGTCGATAATCGCTACCGCATCGCTGTCCGCGCGATCGGTCAGGATGTGGGTTAACGGCAGATCCTGCCAGTAGCCTTTTTCTCGGTAGCGCCGGGCGAACGCCTCAGGCCAGCGGGTAAAGGGAATGGTCATCAGTCTTCCTTAGTGCAAACCAAAAACATTGAGCATGGTGGAGAGCTTCACACCGGTTTCACGCCACTCGCCCACCGGGGAGGAGGCAGGCACAATGCCCGCACCGGCAAACAGGCGAACGCGATTTTTATGCAGCCGCGCGCAGCGGATGGTCACCACCCACTCGCCGTTGCCTTCGCTGTCGCACCAGCCGACGATGCCGCCGAACAGCTCGCGGTCGAACGGCTCCAGCTCGGCAATCAGCGCTTTTGCCGCCTGATGCGGGAAACCGCTCAGGGCTGGCGTCGGGTGCAGCAGGCAGGCCAGGGTCAGGGCGTTCTCGTTTTCGCGCGCCTCGCCTTCCACGGGCGTCGCCAGGTGCCACAGCGTCGGCGTGGTGATCAGCTGCGGAGAGTCCGGCATGCTGAGGTGATGGCTCCGGGGCGCGAGAATGGCTTTCATCGCCTGGGTCACGAGGTCGTGCTCATGGCGGTCTTTTTCGGAGGCCAGCAGCTTATTGCCCGCTTCACGATCCAGCACATCGTCCGGCTGGCGGCGCGCCGAGCCAGCCAGCGGCAGCGAACTAAAGTGCGCCCCCTCTTTGCGCAGCAGCAGCTCCGGGCTTGCCCCGAGCAGCACCCCGCCGTCTTCCAGCGGTACATGGAAGTTAAAGCTCGCCGGGTTCTGGGCGATAAGACGCTCCATCAGGGCGCCGCTGTCCATCGGCCTGTCGGTCGCGATATCAATCAGGCGCGACAGCACCACTTTGTTCACCTGCGGCGTGGCGGTGAGCGATGCGGCGCGGGCGACCATCTCTTCAAACACGGGCTGCGGCGGGATCTCGGTGCGTTGTTCCACCTTCAGCGTCTGCGAGCCGGAAAAATAGCGCGCGGACTGCTGACGTGCAGGACGGGAAAAGGTCTGCCAGTGCTGCGGAATAAACAGCGATGAGGGCTTGCGGGTATCGAACGGGATCGCCCCTACCATCACCGGGTGAGCGATACCGCTGGCTTTGGCATTCCGGAAGGCCTGGGCTAATTTTTGCTGGAACTGACCCGTCGGATCGTCGCCGCCGACGGCGGGCTCATTGAAGCGGGAAAAGCAGCCTGACGTGGTAAAGCTGCGGTAAGGCGACATAAAGAAAAAGCGGTCTGATTGCAGCGTGCTTGCGGTGTGCTGAACTTCCTCAGCCAGGGACGTATCCATATCATCCTCCTCAAAATGATAAAAGAAGCAATAATGATTATCATTTATATTTTCGTCGGCTAACCTAATCCCACATCGCTTCGCTGTCAACCGTCGGGCAAATAACTTGTGCGACAAAAGCTTGCATCCCTGCGCGGCAACCTTGAAAATGAGAAGCATTATCTTCAACAAAAACAGGATACCGCGCTGTGAAATGCCCTGCCGTTTACCGTACTTCCCTGCTTTTATTGGGACTTTTTGTTTTAGGACTTACCTCAGCCACCGCCGCCGACTGGCCCCGCCAGGTGACGGACAGCCGCGGCGTGCATACCCTGGAGAGCAAGCCGACGCGCATTGTCTCCACCAGCGTGACCTTAACCGGCTCCCTGCTGGCGATTGACGCCCCGGTTGTCGCCAGCGGTGCAACCGCGCCCAACAACCGCGTGGCGGACGCGCAGGGATTCCTGCGCCAGTGGGGGGATATTGCGAAACAGCGCAAGGTCGCACGGCTGTATATCGGTGAGCCGAGCGCCGAAGCGGTGGCAGCCCAGATGCCGGACCTGATCTTAATCAGCGCGACCGGCGGGGATTCCGCGCTGGCGCTGTACGATCAGCTCTCCGCCATCGCCCCGACGCTTGTCATCAACTACGACGACAAAAGCTGGCAGGAACTGCTGACCCAGCTCGGTACTATTACGGGTCAGGAAAAGCAGGCCGCTGGGCGCATTGCCGCATTTGATAAACAGCTTGCGCAGGTAAAGCAGCAGATGACACTGCCGCCGCAGCCGGTGAACGCCATCGTCTACACCGCCGCCGCGCACAGCGCCAATTTGTGGACCGCGGAATCGGCCCAGGGCAAGCTTTTGCACCAGCTGGGCTTTACGCTGGCAGACTTGCCTGCCGGGCTGCATACCTCAAAAAGCCAGGGCAAACGCCACGACATTATTCAGTTAGGCGGTGAAAGCCTGGCGACGGGGCTCAACGGCGAAGGGCTGTTTGTGTTTGCCGGCGACGAGAAAGACGTGGAGGCGATTTACTCCAACCCGCTGCTGGCGCATCTGCCAGCGGTGAAGAACAAGCGCGTCTGGGCGCTGGGAACCGAGACTTTCCGTCTGGACTATTACAGCGCGATGCTGGTGTTAGACAGATTGAATACATTGTTTAAGTAGGTATTTCCCCTCCCTCTCCCTGTGGGAGAGGGCCGGGTGAGGGCATCAGGCCGCACCGTTATTAAACACAACCTCCTGCCTGAATCGGCGCAATTCTGCCAACGACATCAATAAAATCCCGCCAATAGCGGCTAATACAAACCCGCTGCTGCTCGCCGACGCCACCGGGGTCATTATCGTCCCCAGGCCGCCGAGGATCGCCGCACCAATGGCATCGCCCGTCACGTTCTGCGCGGTCCACAGGCCGTTAATGCGCCCCAGCATCCCTTCCGGCGTCTGGGTCTGGATCAGGGTGTACTGTAACAGCGAGCTGATAGCGCTCAGCCAGCCGAAAATCACCAGGCACATCACGCCCAGCGCCCACACCGGCATCAGGCTGAAGAAGCCAATGGCGATAAACGAGGCCAGCGTGGCAAGCAGCATAATCAATCCCGGACGCGCGGTCTGCGCCAGGTTGCCGCTGGTCAGCGCACCGCACGCCGCGCCGAGCGGAATGGCGGCGTAGAGAATGCCTATCTCCGAAGCGCTCATCTGCCACTCGCCCGCCAGCGCCGGGTACAACACGCGCACCGCGCTTGCCATGGTCAGCAGGCCGCCGAGCAGCGCAATCCCGCCGATCAGCGGGTTGCTGAACAGAAAACGAATAGCCGCCATCAGTGATTTCAGCGGATGCTCGCGCGGCTGCGGCGGCGGGGGCAGAAGCGGCAGGCGCAGCAGGGTCAGTGTGGTGATAAACGTGCCCGCCGCTGCCAGCCCGTAATTCCAGGCCACGTTACCCGTTGCCAGCAGCAGGCCGCCGGCCATAGGCGAAATCACCGAACCCAGACGGACGGTGAGCATCGTGATCGCCCCGGCCTGCATCAGGTTTTCGCGCCCCACCAGCGCAGGCGTGGCCGCCAGCAACGCCGTCACGCCTAGCGAGGCAAAGAAACCGTCCCACAGGCCAAGCGCGTAAATGGCCATCAGCGACGGCTCCGACAGCATGGCGTTCAGACACAACCCGACGAACCCCACCCCGCAGGTGCCGCGCGCCAGCAGGATCAGCTTTTTACGCTCGTAGCGGTCCGCCAGCACGCCGCCGACCATCAGGCCGATAAACATCGCCCCACCGGTTAAGGTGACCGAAAGGCCCACCAGCCAGCTGGAGTGCGTCATGGTCTGGATCTGTACCGGCACGGCCACGCCGAGCAGGCCGAGGGACAAA
This sequence comes from Enterobacter sp. BIDMC92, assembly GCF_001030225.1. Classification (NCBI taxonomy): domain Bacteria; kingdom Pseudomonadati; phylum Pseudomonadota; class Gammaproteobacteria; order Enterobacterales; family Enterobacteriaceae; genus Enterobacter; species Enterobacter sp. BIDMC92. The sequence continues at coordinate 1,278,656 of NZ_KQ087598.1, read as the reverse complement.
ATGGAGATAAAGCGGGCGATAAACACAGCGCGATACGCCGGATGTGTTTTAAGCAGGCTGAGGTTGAGCAGCCAGGATTTTTGATTCATGACAAAGCCTTGAGTGTAATTCTACCCTTTCCATGGGCGCACATGCTAACATAGCCAAATAAGATAGATAACGATAATCACTATCATTATCAAATCATGGATGTTGCTATGTCGTTTTCCTCTTCTTCGGTGCGCGCCCTTGCCGTGCCCGTTTTATTGCTGCTGTTAATTCTGGCGATTGCACTCAGCCTGCTGGTCGGCGCGAAGCCGCTGCCTGCATCCATTATCGTTGATGCGCTCACCGGCACCTGCCAGAGCGCCGACTGCGTTATCGTGCTCGACGCCCGTCTGCCCCGCACGCTCGCCGGGCTGCTGGCCGGTGGCGCACTCGGTCTTGCCGGTGCGCTGATGCAAACCCTCACCCGTAACCCACTGGCGGACCCCGGCATTCTCGGCGTTAACGCCGGAGCCAGCTTTGCCATCGTGCTCGGCGCGGCGCTGCTCGGTTTGACCTCGCCATCTGAACAACTGGTGATGGCCTTCTGCGGCGCGCTGGCCGCCTCGCTGGTGGTGGCGTTTACCGGCAGCCAGGGCGGCGGCCAGCTGAGTCCGGTTCGCTTAACGCTGGCAGGCGTGGCGCTCGGCGCGGTGCTGGAAGGGTTATCCAGCGGCATCGCCCTGCTCAACCCGGACGTCTACGATCGGCTGCGTTTCTGGCAGGCCGGCTCGCTGGATATCCGCACGCTGGACACCTTAAAAGTGGTGGCGATCCCGGTGGTTATCGCCGCCGCCGTGGCGCTGTTTTTAAGCCGGGCGCTGAACAGCCTGAGTCTCGGGAGCGACACCGCCACCGCGCTCGGCAACCGCGTGGCGCGGACCCAGCTGACGGGATTACTGGTCATCACCGTTTTGTGCGGCAGCGCGACGGCGGTTGTCGGCCCGATAGCCTTTATCGGCCTGATGATGCCGCACATGGCGCGCTGGCTGGTGGGGGCGGATCACCGCTGGTCGCTGCCGGTGACGCTGCTGGCAACGCCCGCCCTGCTGCTGGTGGCCGATGTTGTGGGTCGTCTTCTGGTGCCCGGCGAGCTGCGCGTCTCGGTGGTCAGCGCCTTTATCGGCGCGCCGGTGCTGATCTTCCTTGTGCGCCGTAAACGCGGAGGTGGCGCATGATGGCCCCGTCCCGTCGTTTAATGACCAGCGTCGCGCTGCTGCTTATCGCCATTCTGCTGCTGGCGGTCTGGAGCCTGCGCAGCGGCGCGGTCACGCTCGATTTTACTCAGGTCTTTAACGCCTTGCTCGGCAGCGCACCGCGCAACCTCTCCCTGGTGGTCACCGAGTGGCGACTGCCGCGCGTGGCGATGGCGATTCTGGTGGGCGCGGCGCTCGGCGTCAGCGGTGCGATATTCCAGTCGCTGATGCGCAACCCGCTCGGCAGCCCGGACGTGATGGGCCTCAATACCGGCGCCTGGAGCGGCGTGCTGGTGGCGATGGTGCTGTTTGGTCAGCACCTGACGGCCATCACCTTTACGGCGATGGCGGGCGGCATTCTCACGTCTCTGCTTATCTGGGCGCTTGCCTGGCGCAACGGTATCGACACCTTCCGCCTGATCATCATCGGTATCGGCGTGCGCGCCATGCTGATGGCGTTTAATACCTGGCTGCTGCTGCAGGCCTCGCTGGAAACCGCGCTCTCCGCCGGGCTGTGGTACGCCGGCTCGCTCAACGGCCTGACCTGGGGCAAAACCTGGCCCGCCGCGCCATTGATTGTGCTGATGTTTATTGCCGCACTGCTGCTGGTGCGGCGCATGCGCCTGCTGGAGATGGGCGATGACAGCGCCTGCGCGCTGGGTGTCGGCGTTGAGCGCTCGCGCCTGATGCTGATGCTGGTGGCGGTCTTGCTGACCGCAGCCTCCACCGCCATCGCCGGGCCGATCTCGTTTATCGCCCTTATCGCGCCGCATATCGCACGACGTCTAAGCGGGACGGCGCGCTGGGGATTAACTCAGGCGGCACTGTGCGGCGCGCTGTTACTGCTGGCCGCGGATCTCTGCGCCCGGCAGCTGTTTATGCCTTATCAACTGCCGGTGGGCGTCGTGACCGTCAGCCTCGGCGGGATTTACCTCATCGTCTTGCTCGTTCAGGAGTCACGCAAGAAATGACCGATACCACCTCCCGCCTGCGCGGCGAAAACCTCACCCTCGGCTACGGCAAAAAAATCATTGCCCGTGATTTAACCGTCGCGATCCCGGACGGCCATTTTACGGCAATCATCGGCCCGAACGGCTGCGGTAAATCGACACTGCTGCGCACGCTGAGCCGCCTGATGACGCCCGTTGAGGGCAGCGTATTCCTCGACGGCGAGCAGATCCAGCGCTTCCCCAGCAAAGAGGTGGCCAGGCGCATCGGATTGCTGGCGCAAAACGCCACCACGCCGGGAGACATCACGGTGCTGGAGCTGGTTTCGCGCGGGCGCTACCCGCACCAGCCGCTGTTTACCCGCTGGCGTAAAGAGGATGAGGAGGCGGTCAACCGCGCAATGCGGGCGACCGGGATTACCGATCTCGCGCAGCAAAGCGTGGACACTCTCTCCGGTGGGCAGCGCCAGCGGGCGTGGATCGCGATGGTGCTGGCGCAGGAGACCGCCATCATGCTGCTGGACGAACCGACGACATGGCTGGATATCAGCCATCAGATTGACCTGCTGGAGCTGCTGAGCGAGCTGAACCGCACGCAGGGGTACACCCTGGCGGCAGTGCTGCATGATTTGAACCAGGCGTGCCGCTACGCCACGCATCTGATTGCGCTGCGCGACGGCGAGATTGTGGCGCAGGGCGCGCCGAAGGAGATTGTGACGCCAGAGCTGATCGCGCGGATCTACGGCATGCGCTGCATGATTATTGACGATCCAGTGGCGGGAACGCCGCTGGTGGTGCCTTTAGGTCGGCGGTAATTGCCGGGTGGCGGCTTCGCCTTACCCGGCCTACATTCAGCTCCCGTAGGCCCGGTAAGCGCAGCGCCACCGGGCAGTTTCACTACCCCAATATCTCCCTCAACACCGGTCCTATCTTCTCAAACGCCTGCGCTGAAATGATGTCCACGTGGGCGCAGTCCTGGCGATACACCTCCAGTTCACCTACCCACGGCGACCAGGCCTGCTGCGGATCCAGCGTGCGCGTGCGCTCGGCAACAAACAGCGTCGCTTTACCCTCGAAGCGCGCGCTGTGTGCCGTGGTGAGCAAGCGCACCGCGTCAGCGTAGTTGCCTTCGATAGCGCTAAACAGCTCGCTGGAGCCCTGTCCGTGCTGGGCGGCGATAAACGCCTGTCGCTCGCGCTCGATTTCCGCCAGCACTGCCGGGTCGAGGCCGTTCGCCTCTTTCTCTGCCCAGTTCTGGGTTTCCGGCGGCCAGGTATCCAGCAGGCCGAGGAACGCGACGGCTTCCCCCTGCGCGCGCAGACGCGCGGCAATGCCCTGCGCCAGCGTGCCGCCAAGGGAATAGCCGAACAGGTAATACGGTCCCTGCGGCTGCTGTGCGCGCAACGTTTTCAGGTGATGTTCGATTACCTCATCCAGATCCGCACACTGCTGCATCGGCCCGTCCGGGCGAGGTGACTGAATGCCGGTAATGGACCAGCGCGGGCTAAGATAGCGAGCCAGCACGCTAAACTGCCACGCAAAACCGGAAGCCGGATGGAAGCAGAACAGCGTTGGACCGTCGCTTTCACGCAGCGGCAGCAGGGTTTCATACCCCAGACGCTGCGCCTGCGCGTCGCTCATCGACGAGTCCAGCAGCGCGCTGAGCTTGCTGACCGTGGAGGCGACCATAATCTGCCCCGGTGTGACCTTGCGGTCAAACGTGCGGCTCAGCTGTGCCGCGAGGCGCATCGCAAGCAGCGAGTGGCCGCCAAGGGCAAAGAAGTCGGCTTCGGTATCGTTGATCTCGCAGCCCAGCAGCGCGGCAAACGCCTGCGCGACGCCGATTTCGGTTGCGCTTTCCGGCGCGCGACCGGATGTTTTGCTGGTCAGCTCCGGCAGCGGCAGCGCCTTACGGTCGAGCTTGCCGTTGGCGCTTAACGGCAGCGCGCTGATTTGCAGCACCACTACCGGCACCATATGCGGCGGCAGCTGTGCTTTGAGTGATGCCAGCAGCGCGTCGCGATCCAGCGGCAGACCCGATTCAGAAACCACATACCCCACCAGTTGGCGCGCATCGCCGCCCGTCGCCGCCGCCTGATTGAACACGCAGGCGTGTGCCACGGCCTGGGCCACGTCCGGCAGCGACAGCAGCGCCCGGTCGATTTCGCCGAGCTCGATGCGCTGGCCGCGAATTTTCAACTGATCGTCGCTGCGGCCCAGATACTCCACCGCGCCGTTGTCCAGCCAGCGGGCCACGTCGCCGGTGCGGTACATCCGCTCGCCGGGCGCGAACGGATCGGCGATAAAGCGGCTGGCGGTCAGGTCCGGACGACCAAGGTACCCCTGCGCCAGCTGGATGCCGGTGAGGTACAGATCCCCCGCCACGCCAAACGGTACCGGGCGCATCATCGCATCCAGAATGCGCAGCCCCGTGTTCCACACCGGGAAACCGATCGGCACGCTGTTGCCTTCAACGGCCGCCAGTTCCGGGCCAAACGCCGGATACCAGCTGACGTCCACCGCCGCTTCGGTTGGACCATAGAGGTTATGCAGCGGCACATGGGTCAACGCTTCCCACTCACGGCACAGCGCCGTCGGCAGCGCTTCGCCGCTGCAGAACACCTGCTTAAGCGTGTTGCAGCACCCGACGTTTTCCGGCGTCAGCGAGGCGACAAACGCCGCCAGCATCGACGGCACGAAGTGGGTAGTGGTCACGCCATAGTGGGCGAAGAAGCTTTGCATCGCCTGCGGATCGCGGTGCACGTCCGGCTCGGCCATCACCAGCTTCGCCCCGGCGATAAACGGCCACCAGAACTCCCACACCGACACGTCAAAGCTGCACGGCGTTTTCTGCGCCACCACATCGTCCGCGCCCAGCGGATAATGGTCCTGCATCCACTTCAGGCGGTTAACGATGGCGGTATGGCCGACCATGACCCCTTTTGGACGCCCGGTCGAGCCGGAGGTAAAGATGATGTACGCCGTCTGCTCCGGCTTCGCCAGACGCAGCGGTTCAGCATCCGCGATCGGTAATAGTGTGTTGTAACTAAAGGAGGGAATCGGCAGATCGCTAAAGCGCGAACGCTGCTCGTCGGTGGTAATGAGCAGGGACGGCTTCGCGTCCTCCAGCATCATCCGCAGGCGGTCGTCCGGGTAGCCGGTGTCCAGCGGCAGCCACGCGGCACCCGCTTCGACGATGCCGTGCAAGGCCAGCGTCAGGAACACCGAGCGCGGCAGCGCCACCGCCACGCTGTCGCCCGGCTTCACGCCGCGCTCGCGCAGCAGGTTTGCCAGTGCCACCACCTGCTCACGCATCTGGCGATAGGTAAGCTCGATGTGCGCATCCGCCAGCGCGGGGGCATCAGGCGTGTTGCTTGCCTGCTCCGCCACCAGATCGGCGAGCGTAGTGGACGGCAGCGCCAGCCCGGTATTGTTGATGCGCGCGAGCTGTGCGTACTCCTGTTCTGAAACGATCTCCACCTCGCCACAGCGCAGGTCCGGGTTGGCGGCAAACTGCATGAGCATCGCGTTCAGCCGGGCAACATGACGGGTAAGCGTCGCTTCATCATAACGCAGCTTACTGGCGAGGATTTCAATACTGAGTCCCCCCTGTTCATCCGGGAACAGCGCCAGTTCAAGGTCATTCACCGGGCCGGTCGCCAGCGTGTAGGTGATGGCCTCCACGCCGTCGAGTTCCAGCCGGTAGTCGAACACCTTCACGTTCAACACGGGGCCGAACAGAGGCTCGTCGCCCGCCGCTTTCCCGCTGTCGCGCACGATCTGCTCGGCGTCGTAGCGCTGGTGGCGGCGCATTTTTTTTAGCTGGTTTGCCAGGCGCAGCGCCAGCGAGGGCAGGCTTTCCTGCGGATTGATATTCACCGCCAGCGGCAGGACGTTGAGCACCGGCCCGGTCGCGGTCAGCGCGGTCGATCCCATCCTGCGCATGAAGATAAACCCGGCGGCGTAGTCCAGCCGTCCGGTGAGGCGCCCTAGCCACAGCGTCACCAGCGCAAGCGCCAGTTCGGCGCGCTGCACCTGCCCTGTCGCCTGTACAAGCCGGCTAAAGGCGCGACCGTCAGTTACGATTTTCAGGCGCAGGATATCCGTTGTCGCGGCACGACCCGGCAGTGGCGCGGAAGAGAGCGAGACCGGCGAAGGCAGCTGCTTGCGCTGTTCGGCCCAGAAGGCACCGTCGCGCCGCCAGGCTTCACTGTCGCGATAGCGCTGGTACTCTTCCACCACCTCCGCAAACGGCGTGAACGGAGATTCAGGCGTGGGTTCGCCCTTTTGCCATGCGGAATAAATTGCGGCAATCTGGCGGGTAATGGCCGGGAAACTGAAGCCATCCACCACCAGATGGTGATAACGCTGATACCAGTACCAGCTCTGCTGCCCCACCTGAATCAGCTGGTGAAACGCCAGCGGCTGGCCGCTGTCAACGCGCAGGTTCTGGTTGAGATCGGCCTCCATCAGCGCCATAGCGGCGTCATGCGAGTCGACGCGCACGATGGGCGGTTCCGGCAGAATGAAGGTTTCATCTACCCACTGCCATACCTCACCGTTCTCTTGCGTAAAGCGCGTGCGCAGGGTATCGGCCTGCATCATGCCTGCCGCAATGGCTTTTGCCAGCAGCGGCGCGTCGATATCCCCTTTCAGCTCGGTGTAATGCGCCACGCTCCAGGCGTTTGGCAACGTGGACAGCTGTTCCGCCATCCAGATACCCGGCTGGGCGGCGACGAGAGGAAGACGGTTCATGCGTTCCCCTTTGCAAAATGAGACGGTTCCAGCGTTTGCCAGCGTTCCGCCAGCCACTGCTGGCACGCTTCCTGGGACTGTGCCTCGCACACCACACGCCACCCTGCCGGCAGTTCGCACTGCTGCGGCCACAGGCTGTACTGCCCGTGGTCGTTTTGCAAAATGGCGAACTGTCCCTGCGGATTATCGAAAGGATTGCTGAATTCCATACAGACTCCGTTATTGAATAAGCGGCTGCCAGAGGGTTATCAGCCCCTGCGTCAGCCCCCCGCGCCAGCAAAGCGCGTCGTGCCCGCCGTCAACCTGACGCCAGTAAACCTGCTGTTGCGCATGCAGTTCGGCGTAAATCGCCTGATTCGCATTGAAAATGAGCGGCTCGTTGCGCCCGGCCTCCAGGACAATACGCAGCCCACGCGCGGTTATCTCCCCCGCTCTGAGTTGTTCGATAAGGCGTCCCTCCTGCTGCCCGCCGCGATGCGGCCACCAGTAGGAGCCGGACTGGCTGAGCACGCAGCCAAAACGCTGCGGCCAGTTGAGGCCCGCATACAGGGAAGAGAGTCCGCCAAAGCTTTGGCCCGCCACCACCGTACGGTCGGCGCGGTCGCTGAACGGCGCGCGTTTTTTGACAAGCGGGAGAAGTTCTTCCTGCACCGCCAGCCAGAAATCGGGGTTACAGGGCAGTTCGCTGTTGCGATGCGCCATGTCGATCGCATCGATCAACACGTAGACGGCAGGCGGCAGCTTGCGCCCGGCAGTAAGCGACGCCAGCGCAGGCCAGACGGGCATGCTTTCGGCCCAGAACTGACCGTCGAGCAGCACGGCCAGCGGGCGTTCCGGGCTATCGTCCCCGGTGGTAAAAATCCATACGCGGCGGCGGTTTTTCAGGCGCGCGCTTTCCCATTCAATGCAGACCGGCGCGTTGTGAGGGGTATCGGAATGATGCCAGCCCGGCTGAACCGGTGCTTCCGGCATCTCCAGCGCCGAGACGGCATGGCCGCGCCCGCCGCGCCAGCTCTGCGGATTTAGCGGGTCAGACACCGCGTGCGGCAGCAGTTTTCGCCAGCCTTCGCGCAGCGCCAGGCGGTCCGGCTTCTGGCCTGCGAACACGGCGTCGGCAAAATCGTTTTCATTCACAGAGGGGATAAAACAGTAGCTCCCGCGCCACGCGGGGGTGAACTCGCCCTGCCACTGCCAGACGTCGGTATCAGGAATGCGTTCGAGGGATTGCGGGCGGGCATTCTGGTGGTGATCGGTCACGCCGGTGACGTAGAGCCAGACGCGTTTGATCGGTGACGTTCTTTGCGTTCCTGCCGGGTCACGCCACCAGAACGTGACGCGATATTTCCCTTTTTCCCGTGTCCATTCAGGCCCGTTTTTCGACTGCCACCACGCTTCACTGCCCGTTGTTAACGCCGTCACCCTTATAACCTCATGTTTAACAGTCTTTTTTGTTTCAGAGCAAATTTTATTGATAATATTATTGATAACTATTTGCATTTGCAATAGCGTAGTGGCCGCGCTGTGGGAAGCGCTCATAAAACAACCATAAAAGCAGGACGTACAATGAATAAGAAGATTCACTCTCTGGCCTTGCTGGTCAATTTAGGGATTTACGGCGCCGCGCTGCCCGCGCTGGCAGACGATAACAACGCCTCCGCGCAGCACGAAGACACCATGGTCATTACCGCCGCCGAGCAGAACCTGCAGGCACCGGGGGTATCAACCATCACCGCCGATGAGATCCGTAAAAACCCGCCCGCGCGCGACGTGGCGGAAATCATCCGTACCATGCCGGGCGTGAACCTGACCGGGAACTCCACCAGCGGCCAGCGCGGGAATAACCGTCAGATTGATATTCGCGGCATGGGGCCGGAAAACACCCTGATCCTGATCGATGGCAAGCCGGTGACCAGCCGTAACTCTATCCGTCTGGGCTGGCGCGGCGAGCGTGATACCCGCGGCGATACCGGCTGGGTACCGCCAGAGATGATTGAGCGCATCGAAGTGATCCGCGGACCGGCAGCCGCGCGCTACGGCAACGGTGCGGCAGGCGGCGTGGTGAACATCATCACCAAAAAGTTCGACGACCAGTGGCATGGCTCCTGGAACACCTACCTGAATGCGCCAGAACACAAGGACGAAGGTTCCACCAAACGCACCAACTTCAGCCTGAGCGGCCCGCTTGGCGGCGATTTCAGCTTCCGCATGTTTGGTAACCTGGACAAAACGCAAGCCGACGCGTGGGACATCAACCAGGGTCACCAGTCTGAGCGTACCGGCGCCTACGCCAATACCCTGCCGGCTGGCCGGGAAGGTGTGGAGAACAAAGACATTAACGGAGTGGTCCGCTGGGACTTCGCGCCGATGCAGTCCCTGGAGTTTGAAGCAGGTTACAGCCGTCAGAACAACCTCTACGCGGGTGATACTCAGAACACCAACAACGACAACGCGCTGGTGAAAAAGAATTACGGCAAAGAGACCAACCGTATCTATCGCCAGAACTTCGCCGTTACCTGGAACGGCGGCTGGGATAACGGCATAACCACCAGCAACTGGGCGCAGTACGAGCACACCCGCAACTCCCGCCTGGGCGAAGGGCTGGCGGGAGGTCTGGAAGGCCTGTTCAACAGCAATAAATTCACCGACACTGACCTGGCCGACGTGATGTTGCACAGCGAGATCAACCTGCCGATTGATTTCCTCGTTAACCAGAACCTGACGCTGGGCACCGAATGGAACCAGCAGCGCATGAAGGACTCCACCTCCTTCACGCAAACCCTGCAGGGCGGCACTATCCCGGGGATGAGTAACGATCGCAGTCCGTACACCTCGGCAGAGATTTTCTCCCTGTTCGCCGAGAACAATATGGAGCTAACCGACAGCACCATGCTGACCCCGGCGCTGCGCTTCGACCATCACACCATCGTCGGCAACAACTGGAGCCCGTCCCTGAACCTGTCGCAAGGTCTGGGGGATAACTTCACGCTGAAGATGGGGATCGCGCGCGCCTACAAAGCGCCGAGCCTGTACCAGACCAACCCAAACTACCTGCTCTACAGCAAAGGCCAGGGCTGCTACGCCAGCTCCGATGGTGTGGGCTGCTACATGATGGGTAATGAGGATCTGAAGGCCGAAACCAGCATCAACAAAGAGATTGGTCTGGAGTGGAAGCGCGACGGCTGGCTGGCGGGCGTGACCTGGTTCCGCAACGACTACCGCGACAAGATTGAAGCGGGCTACGCGCCGATTGGTCACACCTCCTCCGGTAAAGTGCAGACCGATATCTACCAGTGGGAAAACGTGCCGAAAGCGGTGGTTGAAGGGCTGGAAGGATCCCTGAACGTGCCGGTCAGCGACACCATTAACTGGACCAATAACATCACTTACATGCTGCAGAGCAAGAACAAGGAGACCGGCGATCGTCTGTCGATTATCCCGGAGTACACGCTGAACTCGACCCTGAGCTGGCAGGTCCATCAGGACGTGTCGCTCCAGTCAACTTTCACCTGGTACGGCAAGCAGCAGCCGAAGAAGTACAACTACAAAGGTCAGCCGGTGACCGGTTCTGAAAAAGACGAAGTCAGCCCGTACAGCATCGTTGGCCTGAGCGCGACCTGGGACATGACCAAAAACGTCAGCCTGACCGGCGGCGTGGATAACGTCTTCGACAAGCGCCAGTGGCGTGCGGGTAATGCCCAGACCACGGGTAACGCCACCACCGGCGCGTATATGTACGGTGCAGGGGCGTATACGTATAATGAACCGGGTCGCACCTGGTATATGAGCGTGAATACGCGTTTTTAAGGCACTGAAGTCAATCCTTCCCTCTCCCCTCAGGGGAGAGGGTCAGGGTGAGGGGAAAACCATGCACACCACCCACCGCACGCTCATTCTCGCCAACCACACCGTCCACCACATCACCTTCGATCCCACGACCTTCACCGAAGCCGATCTCCTCTGGCTCCCCCATCACGCTGAACTTGCAAACGCCGGACGCAAACGCAAAGCAGAGCATCTGGCCGGTCGCATCGCCGCCGCGCATGCTTTACCTGAACATACCGTTCCCGGCATCGGCCCCAGCGGCGAACCACTCTGGCCAGAAGGCATTTCAGGCAGCATCACCCACAGCGGCACGCAGGCAATGGCGGTTGTCGTCCATCATCCCGATGCGAGGGTGGGTATTGATTGCGAAGCCATACTTCCAGACAGTGAAGCCCGGGAAATCCAGGACGGCATTATTGATGCGCAGGAAGCGATGTGCCTGATGCGTTCGGGCTACCCTTTCGCGCTGGCGCTGACGCTGGCGTTTAGCGCCAAAGAGAGTCTGTTTAAGGCGCTCTTTCCGCAGGTGAAGAATTTTATGGATTTTGACTGTGCTCGTATTACGCGACTCGATGAAAGAACACTTACGCTGGCGTTGACCCGCCCACAGGCGGATTTTAAAGAAAACACGCTATTTACACTTCACTGGTTACTTGATGGTAATCAAGTCATCACTTTGCTGTAACGCGCGTCAGGCATCGAAAATCTTTATTCAGCCACTCTTTCACTCCTTTTATTTCTCGCAATGCAAAAAATACTTTTTAGGAATATATCAATCTTCTTTTCCATTTCGGCAGGAGTAGGATAAAACCCCAATAACCACATTATTAAAATGGATTTATGATGCCGGTAAATGAACGCATTATTCCCACCTCAGGAACCCCGATTAACCCAGGCGGTATCCGACAACTCACCATCGGTGAGATAGCCCTCGCGAAGACGCTTTATGGTTACAGTATCCATTATCATCTGGTGTGGGTGCACAGGGAAAGTTATCTTCCTTTTAATCTCCAGCCTGTCGATATAGCGATGAGTCCCAATGGTGAGATGTGGTACAGAGAGGAAACGTATTCACCGGATTTTTCGTTAGAGAAAAGCCTCCGAAAAAAGCATCGATTCATGCATGAAATGATGCACGTCTGGCAGACACAAAAAGGAATGTTAGTCAGAACCAGGGGACTATTTTCTGGCATTGCTGACTATTCATACAGCTTAGATAAAGCAGATTTATTGCATTATGGTTTAGAGCAACAGGCATCAATAGTAAGTGACTATTGGTTATTGAAATACCATGGATTAAAAAACAATGAGCATTTGTTTGAATATCGTGATTTTAACCAAAATGAGACAATTTATTATCTTCTTCAGAAATACCAAGCGATTTTGAGAGGTTTTCCTGGATGAAAAAAATAATTACCTTGCTTAGTTTATGCATTTTACTGACGGGCTGTCCAGGAGGCAAACGTGCACCACATCCCAGAGCCACGTACATTAATGGGGATTATCTTTGTTTTAGCGTAAATAAAAAAGATAAACTTAATTACTATACAATTTATTCTAGTGAAGGTAACGATATAACTATCGTGACGGGTTCCGGAAGACAACAATTGAATCTTAACTACCCTGACAATTGCATAAATATCAATTGGAAATATGGATACACCTACGTAATTAACTATGGCCTGAATGGTGAAGATTATGAACATGAGTTTTTTATCGATAACGACGGGCAACTAACTAATCTGGGAGGATTATAATGTCACTACCCGCTTACCTACTTCTCTACGATGAGCACGGGATGCTCGTACAGGGCGATTGTATGATGCCAGGACGAGAAGGTGCAATCGAGATCATGAACAGCAGCTATAGTGTAAAACAAGCCGTCGACAGCCATACCGGAAATATGACCGGAACAAGACAGCATGGTCCGGTTACTCTGCATAAGCAATTAGATAAAGTGAGTCCTTATCTTGCCGTTGTCGCTTGCGAAGGAAGACGCCTGCAAAAAGCAATTATCAAATATTATGAAATTATTGAAGCGGGAGCAGAAAGAGAGATCTACACTATTACGCTTGATAGCGTGGTAATCTCATCTTTAGATTTTACACATGTATACTATCCAGGTAGTTCTGCGCCTAACATGCATGAAGTAGTAGGCCTGCGATTCCGTGGTATTCAATGGAACTATGTAAAAGGAAATATCAGATATGATGATGCATGGATGAAACCTGCGCAGAAAGAAAAACAGAATGGTGAATATAAATAAAGAAAATATTGCCCTTCAGTCCCATAGCACATTTAACGCCTGATGGCGCTTCGCTTATCAGGCCTACGGTAAACCGGTTTTGTAGGCCGGGTAAGGCATCGCCGCCACCCGGCATGAGGGCAGCGACGATGCCTTTGTACGTTCTTCAGATCAAGCCTCAAACATCCGGAAACATCACGCTATTCCCCGGCGCTTCCCTGTGCAGATGGATAAAGTTCAGGTGCCGTTCATACTGGTCCAGAATGTCCGTAATCACCTGCTCCTTGCTGTAATCCATCAAATCATTCCCCTGGCTCCCTTCCAGCAGGAACGTCTCAAGCCGGTAGTAGGTCGATTTCCCGCTGCGCGCCCGGTAGGTGAATCCGGGTACCGAGTACTGCTGCGGCCAGATCTGGTAGACAAAGTTCTGCTCGTCGCCCATGTGCACCAGCAGATCCAGATGCCCCAGGTTTTCCCCCTCTTCCGGCGGCAGGTTTTTCAGCTCCACATAAGCGCCACGCAGTTTCAGCTCCTGCGCCACCTCCTCCATCGCCGGGAAACAGACCGTCTCCATCATCTGGCGGGTGTAGCGCGTGCCCGGGTAGTTCATCAGGCGCGACAGGCGTTTCTTCCAGCTCAGCCTGTCCTGCGCCCCCATCGGACGTGGCGCGGTGTCGCGGCTGGCGCTGACGCGGCGGTAATCTTCCACTTTGAGAGATTTATACAGCCCGGCCATCACGAAGAAAATGACGAAGCTGAACGGCAGCCCCATGATCACCGTGGTGTTCTGCAGGGCGGAAATGCCGTTGGTCATCAGCATGCCGAGCGTCAGCAGGCCGATGGCGACCGACCAGAAGATGCGCAGCCAGTTTGGCGCGTCGCTGTTGATGTCCTTGAGCTTCGAGGTGAAGTTGCCCAGCACCAGCGCGCCGGAATCCGCCGAGGTGACGTAGAACAGCAGGCCGGTAATGGTCGCCACGGACGCGCTAAAGGTAAACGCCGGATACTGCGCCAGCAGGCTGTAGAAGCCGCGCTCCGGGTGCGCCATCGCTTCCTGCGCAAAGGTCGCGTTGCCGTGGATAATCTCATGCAGCGCGCTGTTACCAAACACCGACAGCCACAGCAGTGTAAAGGTGAACGGGATAATCAGCGTGCCCATCACAAACTGACGGATGGTGCGGCCACGTGAAATACGCGCCAGGAACAGACCAACGAACGGCGACCACGCCACCCACCACGCCCAGAAGAACAGCGTCCAGTTGTTCATCCACTCTACCGGGCGGTCGAAGGCGAAGCTGTTCAGCGTCATGCCCATAAAGCGGTTTACGTAGTCGCCCACGTTCAGCACTAAGGCATTGAGCAGGAACGAGGTATCGCCCATAAACAACACGAACAGGATCAGACCCAGCGCCAGCGCGACGTTCAGCTCGGAGAGCACGCGGATGCCCTTATCCACGCCGGAGGTCACCGAAATGGTGGCGATAATCACCGAGAGCGCAATCAGCGCCGCTTTCGCCGCCATCGAATCCGGAATATCAAACAGCACGCTCAGCCCATAGTTGAGCTGCACCACGCCAATCCCCAGCGTGGTGGCGATCCCGAAGATGGTGCCGATCACCGCTGCAATATCCACGCTGTGGCCAATCGGGCCGTTTATTTTTTTCCCGAATATTGGGTACAGCGCGGAGCGGATGGTCAGGGGCAAATTATAACGATAGCTAAAGTATCCCAGCGCCATCCCCATCAGGGCATACATCGACCAGCCAGTCAGGCCGTAGTGGAACAGGGTCCAGACCATCGCCTGGCGCGCGGCCTCCATCGTCTGCCCCGCCCCTTCCGGCGGCTGCATATATTGCGTGACCGGTTCGGCCACGGAGAAGAACATCAGATCGATGCCGATACCTGCGGCAAACAGCATCGCCGCCCAGCTCAGCAGGCTGAACTCGGGTTTTGAGTGCTCGGGCCCGAGCTTCACGGAGCCGAAACGCGAACAGGCCACGCAGACCACAAAGACGATATAGAGCGTCGCCGCCAGTAAGTAGTACCAGCCGAAGGTCTTCGACACCCAGTTCAGGGTGCGTCCAATCCACTCGGCAGAGAAGTTGCTAAAGAAGATCGTCGTCAGGGAAAACAACAAAATCAGTCCTGCGGAAGTATAAAAAACAACCGGATTGATTTTGTCCTTTTCTCTGTTTTGCGAAAGATCTGTCATCCAGTATCCCCACTGTTTTTGTAACTATTAAAATCCAAATCCGCAACAATTAAGACACATTTTATATTGAACGTCCAATCAAAAACCGCTTTAATGGTTAACCAACGCTGATGAATGGAGTGGCAATAATGCCCAAAGTGGGGATGCAGCCGATCCGGCGCAGGCAACTGATCAACGCCACGCTGGAAGCAATAAATGAAGTGGGAATGCATGACGCGACGATCGCGCAGATCGCCCGTCGCGCAGGCGTTTCCACGGGGATCATCAGTCACTACTTCAGAGACAAAAACGGCCTGCTGGAAGCGACCATGCGCGACATCACCGGCCAGCTGCGCGACGCGGTATTAAGCCGCCTGCATGCCCTGCCGGACGGCAGCGCGGAGCAGCGCCTGCAGGCGATTGTCGGCGGTAACTTTGATGAAACCCAGGTCAGCAGCGCGGCGATGAAGGCCTGGCTGGCCTTCTGGGCGAGCAGCATGCACCAGCCGATGCTCTACCGCCTGCAGCAGGTGAGCAGCCGCCGTCTGCTCTCAAACCTGGTGTACGAGTTCCGCCGCGAACTGCCGCGCGAACAGGCCCAGGAAGCGGGCTACGGGCTGGCGGCACTGATTGACGGCCTGTGGCTGCGCGCCGCCCTGAGCGGTAAACCGCTGGATAAAAATCTGGCCCAGTCGCTCACCAGCCACTTCATCAGCCAGCATTTACCGACCGAATAACCGAGGAGAATTTATGTCCCGAATGGCAGAACAGCAGCTTTATATCAATGGTGGTTATACATCCGCCACCAGCGGTCGCACCTTCGAGACCATCAACCCGGCCAACGGTGAAGTCCTGGCAAGCGTGCAGGCCGCCGGGCGCGAGGATGTGGACCGCGCCGTGGAAAGCGCAAAGCGCGGGCAAAAGATCTGGGCGGCAATGACTGCGATGGAGCGCTCTCGCGTTCTGCGTCGCGCCGTCGACATCCTGCGCGAGCGGAACGACGAGCTGGCAAAGCTGGAAACCCTCGACACCGGTAAAGCGTATTCCGAAACCTCAACCGTGGACATCGTCACCGGCGCGGACGTGCTGGAGTATTACGCGGGGCTGATCCCGGCGCTGGAAGGCAGCCAGATCCCCCTGCGCGAGACGTCGTTCGTCTATACCCGCCGCGAACCGCTGGGCGTAGTGGCGGGTATCGGCGCGTGGAACTACCCGATCCAGATCGCCCTGTGGAAATCCGCCCCGGCGCTGGCGGCAGGTAACGCGATGATCTTCAAGCCGAGCGAAGTGACCCCGCTTACCGCCCTGAAACTTGCCGAAATCTATACCGAAGCGGGTCTGCCGGACGGCGTGTTTAACGTCCTGCCGGGCGTGGGTGCGGAGACCGGCCAGTACCTGACTGAACATCCGGGTATCGCTAAAGTCTCCTTTACCGGCGGCGTCGCCAGCGGCAAAAAAGTGATGGCCAACGCGGCGGGCTCGTCCCTGAAAGAGGTGACGATGGAGCTGGGTGGCAAATCTCCGCTGATTATTTTCGACGACGCGGATCTCGATCTCGCGGCCGACATCGCCATGATGGCGAACTTTTTCAGCTCCGGCCAGGTGTGCACCAACGGCACCCGCGTGTTCGTCCCCGCAAAGGCTAAGGCGGCGTTTGAGCAGAAAATCGTTGAGCGCGTGGGCCGCATCCGCGCGGGCGATCTGTTCGATGAACGCACCAACTTTGGCCCGCTGGTCAGCTTCCCGCACCGTGACAATGTGCTGCGCTACATCGCCAAAGGCAAAGCAGAAGGCGCGCGCGTGCTGTGTGGCGGCGACGTGCTGAAGGGCGAAGGTTTTGATAACGGCGCGTGGGTAGCCCCGACCGTGTTCACTGACTGCACCGACGAGATGACCATCGTGCGCGAGGAGATCTTCGGCCCGGTGATGTCCATCCTCACCTACGCGTCCGAGGAAGAAGCGATCCGCCGCGCCAACGACACCGACTACGGTCTGGCGGCGGGTATCGTCACGGCCGACCTGAACCGCGCCCACGGCGCCATTCATCAGCTCGATGCGGGCATCTGCTGGATCAACACCTGGGGGGAATCCCCGGCGGAGATGCCGGTTGGCGGCTACAAACACTCCGGCATTGGCCGCGAGAATGGGGTGATGACGCTGCAAAGCTACACCCAGGTGAAGTCCATCCAGGTTGAGATGGGTAAATTCCAGTCCATATTTTAACCGGGAGGTTTTTTTGCAATTTGACTACATCATTATCGGAGCCGGCTCTGCCGGCAACGTTCTGGCGACACGACTGACTGAAGATCCGGCTACCACCGTCCTGCTGCTTGAGGCGGGCGGCCCGGATTACCGCTTTGACTTCCGCACCCAGATGCCCGCCGCGCTGGCGTTTCCGCTGCAGGGCAAGCGCTACAACTGGGCGTACGAAACCGAACCTGAGCCGTACATGAACAACCGCCGCATGGAGTGCGGACGCGGCAAAGGGCTGGGCGGCTCGTCGCTGATCAACGGCATGTGCTACATCCGCGGTAACGCGATGGATCTGGACAACTGGGCCAAAGAGCCAGGTCTGGAACACTGGAGCTATCTCAACTGCCTGCCCTACTACCGCAAGGCAGAAACCCGCGACGTGGGGCCGAACGACTACCACGGCGGCGACGGCCCGGTGAGCGTCACCACCTCCAAACCGGGCGTGAACCCGCTGTTTGAAGCGATGGTGGAAGCGGGCGTACAGGCGGGCTATCCGCGCACCGACGACCTCAACGGCTACCAGCAGGAAGGCTTCGGCCCGATGGACCGCACGGTGACGCCGCAGGGCCGACGCGCCAGCACCGCGCGCGGCTATCTCGATCAGGCCAAACCGCGCCCGAACCTGACCATCCGCACCCACGCCATGACCGATCGCATTCTGTTTGACGGCAAACGTGCGTCAGGCGTCGAGTGGCTGGAGGGCGAAAGCACTATTCCGTCCAGAGCGACGGCGAAAAAAGAGGTGCTGCTGTGTGCAGGCGCGATTGCTTCGCCGCAGATCCTTCAGCGCTCCGGCGTGGGCAACGCGGACCTGCTGAAGCAGTTCGATATTCCGCTGGTCCACGACCTGCCCGGCGTGGGCGAAAACCTGCAGGATCACCTGGAGATGTACCTCCAGTACGAATGCAAAGAGCCGGTCTCCCTCTACCCTGCCCTGCAGTGGTGGAACCAGCCGAAGATTGGCGCCGAGTGGCTGTTTGGCGGCACCGGCGTGGGGGCGAGCAACCACTTCGAGGCGGGCGGGTTTATCCGCAGCCGCGAGGAGTTTGAATGGCCGAACATTCAGTACCACTTCCTGCCGGTAGCCATTAACTACAACGGTTCAAACGCGGTAAAAGAGCACGGCTTCCAGTGCCACGTGGGCTCCATGCGTTCGCCAAGCCGCGGGCACGTGCGTATTAAATCGCGCGATCCGCACCAGCATCCGGCGATTTTGTTCAACTATATGTCACACGAGCAGGACTGGCAGGAGTTCCGCGACGCGATCCGCATCACCCGTGAGATCATGCACCAACCGGCGCTGGACAAATACCGCGGCCGCGAAATCAGTCCCGGTATCGAATGTCAGACCGACGAGCAGTTGGACGAGTTCGTGCGTAACCACGCCGAAACCGCCTTCCACCCGTGCGGGAGCTGCAAAATGGGCTATGACGAGATGGCGGTGGTCGACGGCGAAGGCCGCGTTCACGGGCTGGAAGGGCTACGGGTGGTGGATGCGTCGATTATGCCGCAAATCATTACCGGCAACCTGAACGCCACGACCATAATGATCGGCGAGAAAATTGCCGACGCCATTCGCGGGCGCGAGCCGCTGGCGAAGAGTACGGCGGCATATTATGTGGCGAACGGGGCACCGGTTCGCCGTTGAGATGCCTGATGCCCTCACCCCGGCCCTCTCCCACAGGACTGAGGGTTCCCCACCAAATAATGTCTGCCCCGACGACCCCCTCTCCCTTGAGGGAGAGGGCTGGGGTGAGGGGGAACATACGGCTCTGGTGGACATTCCGTTCACTTTATGTTCATTGCTACTCTGTAACAACATGACCAGTGAACGTGCCAGGGCGGCTCAATCGCCACCGCCCTGGCTACCCGGGCTCCCGGCGGTAAATCGCCGCTTCGCGGTACCCTCAGCTTATTCCTCCAGGCTATCGGGTCGGGCATGAGCCTGCATCCCTGCAGGCCACGCCCTCTCGGCGCATCCCTGCGCCTCGCCCCGGCCTTACGGAAACGCCTCGGCGATTTACAGCCGGACCAGGGCATCGCTGTAATTTATTCATTTTACTGAAACAACCTTCGTCGCTTCCGGTAAAAAATTACTGGGGATCCCTCAGCCCACAGGGAGAGGGTGACAACCTATTCCCTGTGGGTGAGGGATGAGGGAAAATTACGTCCGAAACGCCTCTAACCGCGTAATCTGCCGCCCTTCCCCGTCAAAATTCTCCGCCGCCAGCCAGGCGCGCAGTTCCACGTCTCTTTGCGACCATTCGCCGTCAATAATAGAAAGCATATCGCTGTCGCGGTTACGCCCCTTGCGCACCAGCTTCTGCCGCAGCCGCCCTTCCCAGACAAACCCCAGCCGCTCCGCCGCCCTGCGCGAGGCGATGTTCATCGAATCGCACTTCCACTCCACCCGGCGGTAGCCGTGTTCGAACGCATTTTTCAGCAGCAGCCATACCGTTTCGGTGCCGATGCGGGAGCCTTTCATCTTCCGCGACCAGGTCACGTGACCGATTTCGACCGACCCCAGCAGCCGCTCGTTGGCCATATAGCTCACCAGCCCGACCGCGCGCTCCGTGCGTAAATCAATGACGGCAAACGGCACCAGCTCATCGTCCATCACCTTCGCCATGATCCAATGCGCAGTGGCTTCCACACTCATGGGCTGCGTGCTGGCAAGCCATGTCCAGTCGCTGTCGTCACCCAGCGCGTAGGCCTCGTAAAGATCGGCCGCGTGGCGATCGGCATCCAGCGGCTCCAGACGGCAATACAGGCCGAACAGCGGCGTGCGGGTCAGCACGCGCGCGCCTTTCCAGTCGGGAACAATATCGTTGACGGTTTGACCATGTTGATTAATTTCGGGCACGGCAATGACTCCCTGAAAGGTAAGGAGTTTGTTATAGCAGGTTAAAAAGCGGGCGAAAAGCAGCGTATGTTAATAGCCCGAACGCATGCATTATTCCTGGAGGGCATAAGCAAAGCAGAATTTCGACTTTGCGTATATCCTTCGCCAGCCTAACGTAGCGGAACATAAAACAAACAATATATTTTCTTCAGGGATCGCTATGACAAAAAAACTGCTGCCTTTACTGGTGCTGGCTACACTTTCCGCTGCGGCTCACGCGGCTACACCCCCCAATACGCTGGTTGTCGCCCAGGGACTTGATGACATTGTGAGCCTCGACCCGGCAGAAGCCAACGAGCTTTCCAGTATCCAGACCGTGCCCAGCCTGTATCAGCGCCTGGTGCAGCCGGACCGCAACAACCCGGAAAAAATCACCCCGATTCTGGCAGAAAGCTGGCAGGCGGACGCGGCAGCAAAAACCCTGACTATCAAACTCAGGCCCGATGCCAGATTTGCCTCCGGCAACCCGCTGCGTCCGGAAGACGTGATCTTCTCCTATACCCGCGCCGTGACGCTGAACAAATCCCCGGCCTTTATTCTCAACGTGCTGGGATGGGAGGCGGGCAACATCGCCAGCCAGCTGAAGAAAGTGGATGACCACACCGTGCAGCTGCACTGGACGGCGGACGTCAGCCCTGCCGTGGCACTCAACATTCTCTCCACGCCGATCGCCTCCATCGTCGATGAGAAGCAGGTCGCAGCGAACGTGAAGGATAACGACTTCGGCAACGCGTGGCTGAAAATGCACTCGGCGGGCAGCGGCGCGTTCAAAATGCGCGTCTACCAGCCGCATCAGGCCATTGTGCTGGAAGCCAACGACTCGGCGCCCGGTGGCGCGCCGAAGCTTAAGAGCATCATCATTAAAAACGTTCCCGATCCGGCTTCCCGCCGCCTGCTGATCCAGCAGGGCGACGCGGACGTGGCGCGCGATCTGGGTGCAGACCAGATCAGCGCGCTCGACGGCAAGCCGGGCGTGAAGGTACTGAGCATCCCGTCTGCGGAGCAGAATTACCTGGTGTTTAACACCGGCAACAGCGCCAACCCGCTGCTGAACAACCCGGCCTTCTGGGAAGCGGCGCGCTGGCTGGTGGACTATGACGGCATTACCAAAAACCTGCTGAAAGGCCAGTATTTTGTCCATCAGAGCTTCCTGCCGGTCGGTCTGCCGGGCGCGCTGGAAGATAATCCGTTTAAATTTGATCCGGCGAAAGCGAAAGCCATCCTCGCCAAAGCGGGTATTAAAGACGCCCACTTCACCCTGGACGTGGAGAACAAGCCGCCGTTTATCACCATCGCGCAGTCGATGCAGGCGAGCTTTGCGCAGGGTGGCGTGAAGGTGGATCTGTTGCCCGCCGCCGGGAGTCAGGTGTACGCCCGCGTGCGTGCGAAGCAGCATCAGGCGGCAATTCGTCTGTGGATCCCGGACTACTTTGACGCGCACTCCAACGCCAGCGCCTTCGCGTGGAACGACGGTAAATCCAGCACCGTGGCCGGACTGAACGGCTGGAAAATTCCGGAGCTGAACAAGGCCACGCTGGCGGCGGTGGCCGAGCCGGATCCGGCGAAACGTCTGGATCTGTACAAGAAAATGCAGGAACAGCTGCAGCACAACTCGCCGTACGTGTTCGTCGACCAGGGCAAAACCCAGATCGTCGTGCGCGAAAACGTGAAGGGGTATCAGCAGGGGCTGAACGCGGATATGGTCTGGTACGATCGCGTTACGAAGTAGCCCTTGTTGCCGGGTGGCGCTGCGCTTACCCGGCCTACGTTCTCGGTTTTTGTAGGCCGGGTAAGGCGAAGCCGCCACCCGGCATGAAGAGATTTCCCATGCCACATCTTTCCACCCGCGTGCTTCAGGGTCTTCTGACCCTGCTGCTGACGCTTTTCGGGCTGCTGCTCGTCACCTTTGCGCTTTCGGCGTTTTCCCCGGTCGATCGCGTGCTGCAGATCGTCGGCGATCACGCCAGCCAGTCCACGTACGATCAGGTTCGCCACCAGCTCGGGCTGGATCGGCCTCTTCCCGTGCAGTTCTGGCACTATCTGCAGAGCCTCGCCCACGGTGATTTAGGCACCGCCAGCGCCACCGGACAGCCGGTGCTGCAGGATCTGCTGCACGCCTTTCCCGCCACGCTCGAACTGGCCACCCTGGCGCTGATTATCGGCACCGTGCTCGGCGTCGTTGCCGGGATACTGTGCGCCCGCTACGCCGGTTCGCCGCTCGATTTAGCCATCAGAACGCTCACCCTGCTCGGTAACTCGGTGCCGATTTTCTGGCTCGGGCTGCTGATGCTGGCCCTGTTCTACGCGAAGCTGCAGTGGAGCGCGGGCCCCGGCAGGCTGGACGACATCTGGCAGTTTACCGTGGAGCCGCGCACCGGCTTTGCGCTGATTGATACCTGGCTTTCCGGCGACCGGGAGGCATTTCGTAATGCCGTCAGCCACCTGGTGCTGCCGGTGCTGCTGCTGGCCTACTACTCGCTGGCGAGCATTACCCGCCTGACGCGCTCCGCCTGTCTGAGCGAGATGAACAAAGAGTACATCCTGCTCGCCCGCGCCAAGGGCGCCGGGGAGATGACCATTCTGCTGCGCCACGTGCTGCCGAACATTCGCAGCACCCTGCTGACGGTGATTGCTCTGGCCTATACCAGCATGCTGGAAGGCGCGGTGTTAACGGAAACCGTCTTCTCGTGGCCGGGCATCGGGCGCTACCTCACCACCGCCCTGTTTGCCGGAGACACCACCGCGGTGATGGGCGGCACGCTGCTGATTGGTATCTGTTTTGTACTGATCAATAACCTTACCGACCTGCTTGTGCGGGCAACCGATCCCAGGGTGCGCTGATGCCGTTTTATCTTTTCTTACGCCGCCTGCGCCGCTCCCCCGCCGCCTTTTGCGGGCTGGTCGCCATCGCGCTGCTGGTGCTGACAGCCCTGTTCGCGCCGTGGCTTGCGCCGGTGGACCCGAACTGGCAGGACGCCGCCGCGCGCCTGCAGGCACCGAACGCTCAGCACTGGCTGGGCACCGACAGCTACGGGCGCGATCTGCTCTCGCGCCTGATTTACGGCACCCGCCCGGCGCTCGGGCTGGTCGCTTTAGTGACCGTTATCACCCTCCCCGCCGGTCTGCTGGTGGGCATATTATCCGGTTACTACGGCGGCTGGCTGGAGCGCATCCTGATGCGCTTTACCGACGTGGTGATGTCGATGCCGCGCCTGATCCTCGCCTTCGCGTTTGTGGCGATGCTCGGCCCGGGGCTGGTCAACGGCGCGCTGGCGCTGGCCTTAACCACCTGGCCGGCCTATGCGCGTCAGGCCCGGAGTGAAATTCAACGCCTGCGCCACAGCGATTACCTCGCCGCCGCGGAGATGATGGGTATTCGCGGCCTGCGCCTGCTGGTCGGCCATATTCTGCCCCTGTGTCTGCCCTCCGCGATTGTGCGCTTAGCGCTGGATCTGGCAGGGATTATTCTGGCTGCCGCCGGGCTGGGCTTCCTCGGCCTCGGCGCACGTCCGCCGATGGCCGAATGGGGAGCGATGATTGCTGACGGCATGCAGGTGATTTTCGACCAGTGGTGGATTGCCGCCATTCCGGGCGCGGCCATTCTGTTTGCCAGCCTGGCCTTTAACCTGCTGGGCGATGGCCTGCGCGACGTACTGGAGCCACAGCATGACTGAACACCGCGTTATCGTCGATGCGCTGAATATCGACTACCCCGCCGCCCGCGTGGTCAACGGCCTGAGCTTTACGTTAGGCAACGAGCGGCTGGCGCTGGTGGGTGAATCCGGCTCGGGGAAATCCATGTCTGCCCGCGCCCTGATGGGGCTGGTACGCCAGCCCGGCATCGTGAGCGCTAAGCAGCTTAACGTGCTGGGCAATGATGTGCTGACCCTGAACAGCCGTCGCTGGCAGGCGCTGCGCGGCAACGGCATAGCGATGGTCCTGCAGGATCCGCGCTATGCGCTTAACCCGGTGAAAAGCGTCGCCGCTCAACTGGAAGAGGCGCTGACCCTGCATCAGCGCCTGCCCCGTTCAGAACGCCTTGAACGTATTCACGACATTATCCGCGCCGTCGGGCTCAATGAGCACGTGCTTCAGCGTTACCCCGGCGAACTCTCCGGCGGCATGGGGCAGCGGGTGATGATTGCGATGGCGCTGATCAACAACCCGCAGGTGCTGATTGCCGACGAACCGACGTCGGCGCTGGACGCCCGCCTGCGTAACCAGATCCTCGAGCTGCTGGTGCAGCAGTGCGAAGCGCGACAGATGGCGATGCTGTTAATCAGCCACGACCTGCCGCTGGTGGCGGAGCACTGCGACCGGGTGCTGGTGATGTATCAGGGCGAAAAGGTCGACGAGATGGCGGCAAGCCAGCTCCCGCAGGCAACGCATCCGTACACCCGCACCCTGTGGACCTGTCGTCCGAACGCCAGTACCTATGGACAGATGCTGCCGACGCTTGACCGTTCGCAGCCGTGGAAGGAGGCCGACAATGTCGCTCGTTGAGGTGAATCAGCTCCACGTGAGCTTCGGGGAGAAAACGGCGGTATCCGCCGCCAGCTTTAGCGTCGAAAAAGGGGAAACCTTCAGCCTGATTGGCGAATCCGGCTGCGGGAAATCAACCCTTCTGCGCGTGCTGGCGGGGCTGCAGCGCGAGTGGCGCGGAAGCCTCTCGCTGCTGGGCGACGCGGTTCGGCCTGGGCAGCGTTTTACCGGCCCGCTGCGCCGCAACGTGCAGATGGTGTTTCAGGATCCGTGGGCCTCGCTGCACCCAAACCACACGATTGCACGCACCCTCTCAGAGCCGTTAACAATTCACGGCGAAACGCAGATTGCGGAAAAGGTGGCGGATGCGCTACAGCAGGTGGGGCTTTCCGCCGACGCGGGTAAACGCTACCCGCACCAGCTTTCCGGCGGCCAGCGCCAGCGCGTGGCCATTGCCCGGGCGCTGCTGCTGCGCCCGCAGCTTCTGCTGCTGGATGAACCCACCTCGGCGCTGGATATGTCGGTGCAGGCGGAAATTCTGAACCTGCTCAACCGCCTGAAGGCCGAGCACGGCATGACCTACCTGCTGGTGAGCCACGACGCGGACGTGGTTGCCCATATGTCCGACCGGGCGGCGTTTATGGCGCATGGGGAGATCCAGAAGGTGTTTGACCGGGAGGCGATGATGCGGGGCGAGCACAGAATGGGGTAAACCGTGCGGCGGCGAGTGCCACACGGATTTCGTAGGCCGGGTAAGGCGTCGCCGCCACCCGGCAACAAATCACTTGAGCAGCTTCACCGTGGCATCAATGTCGATCTCATCTTCGGTGAAGATCAGCGTCGTATTCTGGAAGGTGGTGATCGCCAGCTTCTTCACCGTGCGCATTTCGCCCGGCTTTTTGTCGGATTTCGGTTTGATGCTGTTCATCAGCAGCCCGACCGACAGCACCGCATTCTCTTTATCAATTTTGGTATCCACGGGCTCTTCTTCGCTGAACACCACGAAGGATTTGATGGAGGTGAGCTTCACGCGCTCGCCCGCAATATAGAGATGCTTGCTTTCCGGGATCACCTTCACCGCATAGGCGGAGAGACCTTTGTTGTTGGTGGTCGGCTCGAAGGTCACCGCGGCATCTTTCTTAATCAGATCAGGGTTGGCGACCTTAATCACATGAAAATAGCGGTTGTCGCCGTTTTCATCTTTGATAAATCCAAAGCCTTTATCTTTAAACCACGTCGTGATTGTTCCGTTCATCGCTGTTACCGCCTGTCAGATCGTAATGACTAAAGTTTTGCAGCGCGCAGTGTAATGCACAATGGCGGAGGAGACAAAAAAAAGCCCCTGCGCGGGGGCAGGGGAAAACTCATGTCAGAGCTTATTAGTATTGAGTATTTAGTTGAACACCATCCCACCATCAATCAACAGTGACTGGCCGGTCATGTAGTCGGAATCGGGTCCTGCCAGGTATGAGACGCAGGCAGCGACATCTTCCGGTTCGGACAGGCGGCCAAGCGTGATGCGTTTGGCAAAGGTTTCGGTCCCGTAGCCGAGCGGTTTACCCGCTGCCTCGGAGACCTGACGGTCGATCTCCGCCCACATCGGCGTTTTCACGATGCCCGGGCAGTAAGCGTTAACGGTGATCCCCAGCGGAGCGAGATCCCGTGCGGCGGTCTGGGTTAAGCCGCGCACCGCGAACTTGCTGGAACTGTAGACGGCCAGCTCCGGGTTACCGGTGTGGCCCGCCTGGGAGCAGGCGTTAATGATTTTCCCGCCGTGCCCCTCTTTACGAAACGCGTCAATCGCGGCCTGAATGCCCCAGATCACCCCTTTCACGTTAATGTTGTAGACCTTATCGACAATCTCCGGGGTGATGGATTCGATCGGGGTGGACGGCGCGATCCCGGCGTTGTTAACGATCACGTGGAAACCACCCAGCGCGGTGCGGGCTTTCTCCACCGCGGCAAATACCTGCTCGCGGTCAGAGACATCCACCTTCACGGCGACGGCGTTACCGCCGTTGCGGATGATTTCGTCGGCAACGGCTCTTGCCGTCTCAGCGTTATAGTCGGCGATGGCGACGGCAAAGCCATCTTTCACCAGGCGCAGCGCAATCGCTTTACCAATCCCCTGGCCTGAGCCTGTTACGAGAGCAACTTTTTGCATTTCTCTGTCCTTATCGTGAGTCACAAAATCTGGCTGAGATGGAGCTGGCCCATCAGCAGCGGGTTATCGCTGTAGTCGACGGGAATGGCCACCACGGCCGGGCCATTGACATCCATCGCCGCACGCAGCGTCGGCTCGAGCGCCTCGGCGCTCTCCACGGCAAAGCCCTTCGCGCCGAAGGCGTCGGCATAGGCTTTGAAATCGACCGGGCCGAACTCGACGCCGGAAAGACGCTGGTACTTTTTCTCTTCCTGAATGGCGACCATGTTGTAGCCGTTATCCACCCAGATGATGTGCAGCACGTTGGCGTTGAGACGTACCGCAGTTTCCAGCTCCATGCTCGACTGCAGGAAGCCGCCATCACCGGAGACCGAGACCACCTTGCGCCCCGGGTTGACCAGCCACGCGCCAATGGCCCACGGCAGCGCGACGCCCATGGTCTGCTGACCGTTGGAGATCATCACCTGACGCGCCCGGAAGCTGTAGAGGTAGCGGGCAATCCAGATGTGGAAGCTGCCCATATCCACGGTGAGCGTGACGTCGTTATTGACGATGTCCTGCATGGCGCGAACGATGCGCAGCGGATGCAGGGCAAACTGGTTGAGGGACGCGCCGCGGCGATCGAGCAGATCGCGCTGATGCTGGCGGTCGACCAGGATCTCTGAGGCTCGCTGGCTCAGCTCCAGCTTGTGATCGATGCGGTTTGCGAGCAGATTCAGGGTTTCGGCGATGTCCCCTACCAGCTCCAGATCCGGCACATAGTTACGCTCTTCATAGGCGGGCAGCACGTCAATGTGCACCAGCGTGGCATCACCGCTGTTCCACATCGACGGCTCGTATTCCACCGGGCTGTAGCCGATGCAGATAATCAGGTCCGCCAGATGGAGCAGCCTGTCGCCCGCCTGGTTATTGAACAGACCGACGCGTCCGGCGAAGCGGGTAAAGTGCTCCTGGTTCACCGCCCCGGCGGCCTGATAGGTGCTGGTGACCGGAATACGGCTTTTCTCCAGTAGCTTGCGCAGCGCGGCGCTGTTGGCCGGCTGGCTCGCCATCAGGCCCAGCAGGATGACCGGGTTTTTGGCCTTTTCGATAAGCTTCGCCACGTCGTTAATGGCGGATTCCGGCGCCGGGCCCATCAGCGCCGGGCCGCTGGCAGGTAAAATTGCCCCTGTAGCGGGCTGGTCGACAATATCCTGCGGCAGGCTGACGAACGCGCCCCCCGGCCTGCCGTGCTCGGCGGCGCGAAACGCGTTCGATACCACTTCGGCAATCGCATCCGGTGAACTGACTTCCACGGCGTATTTGGTGACCGGGCTGAACATGGCGACCGTATCCATGCTCTGGTGCACCAGCTTGGCTTTATCCGCCCGCTTCACCGCCCCGCCCAGCGCCACCACCGGGTCGCCTTCGCTGTTGGCGGTGGCAATGCCGGTGATCAGGTTCGAGCAGCCCGGCCCGGAGGTGACCAGTGCCACCCCGGCTTTACCGGTCAACCGCCCTACTGCCGCCGCCATAAACGCCGCGTTGGCCTCGTGACGTACGGGGATGATTTCAATGGACGAGTCCAGCAGGGAATCAAAGACTTTGTCGATTTTCGCACCCGGGATCCCGAACACCTGCTTCACGCCCTGCGCTTCCAGCTGGCCGACAACCAAATCGGCGCCGTGCGCCCACTGACGTGACTGTTTCTCACTGTTCACGGTAGTTCTCCTGTTAGTTTTCGACGGAACGGATCGCGGCATCGAGGTCGCTGGGGTGCAGGTTGGCCTGTAAAAACGCGCTGTCGGCAGGCAGGTCAATCATCAGCTTGTGAATTTCACCGAAGGTGAGCACGCCGCTCTCCAGCTGGTAGTCGAGCAGATGGCCTCCGCCCTGACGGTCATCGGTGATGAAATGTTCGTGGTAACCCGCCACGTTGATCCCCTGCATATGCTGCGGCGTGCGAAACCCGACCAGCACCCCTTCGCGCTGGTTGAAGCGGAACACCGGCTGGTCGTCCAGCACGTCGGTCATCGCGCGGTACGGCGGCGTCTGGCGCGGTACGGTGCGGGTGTGGGCGTGGCGGAAGTTGCCGTCGATGCGCAGGGCGCAGAACAGGTTGTCGGAGGGGATCTGCTGGTCAATCGCGTCGTGGATCTGCTGACGGCTGACCGGCGCATTGAAGGTTATCCGATACTGGGGCTGGAACCAGGTCATCACCGCGAACGGCGTTTTCTGCTCTGGCTTCGCGGCCCGGGCGCTGCCGTCAGCGCGCAGCTGGTACACCTGGCTGCTGAAGGCAATCATTTCGCCGTCCAGCTCGTTGAAGGTGCCCAGCCCAAAATCACCGTGCGCCAGCAGATCGGCGATGGTGGTCTCCCCCTCATACACGCCGCTTAGCAGGGCGCTCATTAGCGATGTCTGATAGATCACGCTGTCAGGATGCCGGGCGGAGAACCCGCGCAGGGTCTCGCACAAGCTGGCCTCACAGTCGCAGGCAGATGAATGCATCATCATGCTCGTCCTCTTCAACTTTATTTAGAAAGGTTAAATAAATGTTGACCCGATTCAGCAGAGAGTTCCAATATAGAATCCATGGTGGTTTGAGACGTTTTTGATATGGAACTTCGTTATCTGCGGTATTTTGTCGCGGTTGCACGAGAGCGACACTTCACCAGGGCGGCCGAAGCGCTGGGTATTTCACAGCCTCCTCTGAGTCAGCAGATCAAACGGCTCGAAGAGGAAGTGGGCACGCCGCTGTTCAGACGCCTGACGCGGGGCGTGGAGCTGACCGAGGCGGGAGAAGCCTTCTACGAGGACGCCTGTAAGATTCTGGCGCTGAGCGACGCCGCGCTGGAGAAAGCCCGCGGCATCGCCCGCGGGCTGAACGGCAATCTGTCGATTGGCATCACCAGCTCCGACGCTTTTCATCCCAAAATTTTTGCCCTGATTCGCCAGTATCAGGTGCAGAACATGGCGGTGCAGGTTCACCAGGTGGAAGCCAATATGTCGTCGCTGACGACGATGCTGGCGGAGGGTGAACTGGATATCGCCTTCGTGCGCCTGCCGTGCGAGAGCAGCAAGGCGTTCGAGTTAAAAATCCTCGACCGGGAGCCGATGGTGGTGGCGCTGCATCGCGACCATCCGCTGGCGACGTGCGGCGATCTGGCGCTGGAGCAACTCCGGGATACGCCGGTGGTGCTGTTCCCGCAGGAGGTCGCGCCCGGCCTGTACGACCGGGTTCACGGCTGCTGCGAGCGGGCCGGGATTGACGTGCAGCACGCGCTGCAGTCGTCACAGCTTTCATCCTCCCTGAGCATGGTTTCCGCGGGTGGCGGCTTCGCGCTGGTGCCGAAATCCATGGCGGCCATTTCTCCGCCGAATGTCACCTACCACGCGCTGAGCTCGCCGGAGCTTTATACCGATATCGCGCTCTGCTGGCGTCGCTTTGAACGCTCGCGGACGGTGAAGCGGTTTCTGGCGATGATGAGCGAGGGATAGCGGCCGGTTTGGTTGGTGGTTTTTGTAGACCGGGTAAGGCGTAGCCGCCACCCGGCAATGCCCTTCAGGGAGCACAACAACAGGGTTACAATACGGTTATCGAATGCTAAGGTAGATTCCCTTCTGTCTTTCGAAACCCCTGATGTAATGGAAAAGCCCCTGTCCCGTCCACTGACGCCAGCAACGCTAACCGTAAAGAGCGTAAATAGTAGCTATGAATCCAAGGGAAAATATTGTTAATACATTCAGAGAATTGTCTGCCGAATTACAGCGCGCTGCCGAGTTCTCACTACAGAATACCAATCAACTGGTCGTGCTATCGATGCGCGCCTTCGCCGCTGAAGCCGGTGTAAAACCCGCTACGTTGTTACGACTGGCGCAGCGATTAGGGTACAACGGCTGGGGGGAACTTAAGGACGCTTTCATTGATGAGCTTGGACTGCGTAATGATACATATGTCTCCAAAGCCGAGAAACTGATCGCCAAAGGCACTCAACCCCAGCTGTATGAAGAGGTGTTTCAGGCACATCAGGCCAATCTGGCGTTTACACAAAATGAAAACCATCAGGCCATGGAGCAAGCGGTATCGCTGCTGGACGCGGCGGAGAATGTCTACATTTGCGGCTTCCGTGCCAGCTTTCCTATTGCCTGGTCGCTGTTTTATGTCTATCGATTGTTCAATCGGCAGGTGTCGCTCATTGATGGTCTGGCGAGCAACATCGAGGTGTTCACCCGCGAATTAACAGCACAGGATTGCCTGTTACTCACCAGTTTTGCGCCCTATTCGCGTGAGTCGCTGGATGTTTTACGCGCGGCCCAGCAGGCGGGCGCGACCATCGTTGCCATCACGGATTCCCCCGTCTCACCATTAGCACAGGCTGCCGATTGCACGCTGCTGTTCTCCACAGACAGCCCGTCGTTTTTCCCTTCCGTGGTTTCGGGCATGGGGCTGGCCGAGTGTTTACTGGCGATGCTGGTGGCTCGCCATGGTCGGGATGCGGTGAGTAAAATCGAAAATGCTGAACGCTATCTCATCGACTCGGGTGCCTATGTCGTACCCCGGAAACCCTGAAAAATGATTCATTTGCCTCCGGCATAAGAAAAGAGAATGCATTTGAATCCAAATTGCATTGACGTGATACAAATGAATCCTGCAAGATGCGCTTTATTAACACAGCGTATTCAGGAGCAGGACCAGCATGAGTCATATTATTCACCGCAGCCTACGCAGCACGCCCGCCGTCGCGGCGCGTGCGCAAGGGGCGTACATTTTTGATGCACAGGGAAAGCAGTATCTGGATGCCTGCGGTGGCGCCGCCGTTTCCTGTTTAGGTCATGCGCATCCTGATGTGCTGGCGGCAATGCATCGCCAGATCGATCAACTGGCCTATGCCCACACCAGTTTTTTTACCAGTGACACCGTTGAACAACTTGCTGAACAGCTGACGCGCACGGCGCCTGGCGATCTTAACTACGCCTATTTCGTTTCGGGCGGTTCGGAAGCGGTCGAAACCGCACTCAAGCTGGCGCGTCAGTATTTTGTTGAGCTCGGCCAGCCGTCGCGCACCAAATTTATCGCCCGTAAACAGAGCTATCATGGCAATACCCTTGGGGCACTCGCGGTGGGAGGCAATGAATGGCGTCGCCGTCAGTTTGCTCCCCTGTTAATCGACGTTATCCGTGTTTCGGCCTGCAATGAGTATCGCGACCGCCGCGCAGACGAAACCCAGCAGCAATACACCACGCGTCTGCTCAACGAGCTGGAGCAGGCCATTATTGAGGCCGGTCCCGACACCATTATTGGTTTCTGTGCAGAAACCGTGGTGGGAGCCACCACCGGCGCCACTCCCCCTACTCCCGGCTATCTTAAAGGGGTACGCAACCTGTGCGATAAATACGGCATTCTCTACATCGCGGATGAAGTCATGTGTGGCATGGGACGCACCGGTACGCTGCATGCGTTTGAACAGGATGATGTGGTGCCGGATTTGGTGACCATCGCGAAGGGACTGGGGGGCGGCTATCAGCCGATTGGTGCAGTACTAGCAAGCGAGAAGATTGTCTCAGCGCTGCAAACCGGCAGCGGTCTGTTCCAGCACGGACACACCTACATTTGTCACGCGACTGCCGCTTCCGCAGCCCTGGCGGTGCAGCAGGTGATTGCGCGCGATAATTTGCTCCAGGCGGTCAGGCAACAGGGTGATTACCTGCACAACGCATTGCGTGAAGTGCTGGGGGAATTACCCCACGTCGGTGATACGCGTGGACGCGGCTTGTTTGCGGGTGTTGAGCTGGTCCGTGATAAAGGCAATAAAACCCCCTTCGATCCTGCTCTGAAACTGCATGCGACGATCAAAGCAAACTGTATGTCACGCGGACTGATGGTCTATCCGATGGGGGGAACCATTGACGGGCAGTATGGCGACCATATTTTGATCGCCCCACCGTTTATTATCACCCCAGCCCAGCTTGATTTTGTGGTGGACACGCTGAACACCGTGATTCGCGAAGAGACGAGTAAATTATGATCAATCGTTTACCGCCCCTGGCGGAGCATGAGTGGGACGATCGGCAGCGTTCCTTAGCCGAAGAGATCATCAATGGGCCACGCGGTGCCCTGCTGCCTCCCTTCGAGCCGCTGCTGCGCAGTCCTGAGCTGATGGCGCATGCACAACGCATGGGGGAATACCTGCGTTATCGCAGTGCCCTGGGACAGCGTTTGTCGGAGCTGGCGATTTTAATGACCGCACGGCACTGGTCGCAGCCTGTGGAATGGGCAATTCATGCGCCAATAGCTCGCGAGAAAGGCATCTCTGCGGCAGCGGTGCAGGCGATTAATGAAAAACGTCTACCTGAAGATCTGCAACCGGATGAATGGGTAATTTATCACTTCTGCAAGGAGTTACAGGAGGAGCAGAAGGTCAGCGATGCCACCTGGCAGCAGGCTGTCGCGCTGTGGGGTGAAAAAGGCGTGGTGGATCTGATCGGAATCACGGGTTATTACAGTTTTCTCTCAATGGTAATGAACGGCGCGCAGACGCCGGTACCCGACACGCGGGATGAGATTATTCCCGCATAAGCTATCGTTTTAACGTTGGCGCATGAAAGTGCGCCCTGCCTGTCACTATTTTTATTTCCCACTCCGTCGATTTTATTTCGCCGGATGATATTCATGCACGCTGTTTCACTGACGCCGAGGGTTATTATGTCTGGATTACTGACCAAATTAAAAGTTACGTTAGCGCTGGTCGCTTGTTCCGCCAGTTTTGTGGCAGGCGCACAGGATAAATTAACGGTTGGAGTTGATACCGCTTTTGTACCCTTTGAATTTAAACAAGGCGATAAATATGTCGGTTTTGATATAGATTTGTGGGATGCCATTGCCAAAAAGATGAATGTCAGCTACGAATTGCGCCCAATGGATTTCGGCGGACTGATTCCCGGTTTGCAATCACGTAATCTCGATGTTGCAATGGCGGGGATTACTATAACCGACGCGCGTAAACAGGTCGTTGATTTCAGCGAGGGTTATTATGATGCTGATTTATTAATGGCGGTTAAAAGCAGCGATAATACCATTACTAAATTCAGCGATTTAGCGGGTAAGAAAGTGGGACTGAAGCAGGGAACTGCGGCGGCCAGTTTTATGAAAAGCAAATATAAGGCGAATTATGTCGAGTTCCCGAATATCGATAACGCCTATCTTGATTTGCAGGCAGGTAATCTTGATGCCGTGGTACATGACTCACCCAACGTGCTCTATTACGTCAAAACGGCAGGTGATGGCAAAGTGAAATCTACCGGCGAGACCGACAGCATTCTGCCGCAGCACTACGGCTTTGCGATGCAGAAAAACAGCCCCCTGACGCCAAAGATCAACGCTGCACTGGAGGCCTTACGCGCGGATGGAACCTACAGCAAGATCTACGTGAAGTGGTTTGCGAAACAGCCAAAATAATCCCGCCAGGTCGGAGCGATCCGACCTCGTTGCATCTTAACGGGTAGAATGATGAATTTCGACAGTAAATATATTTGGGAGTCCCTGCCGCTGTTGTTGCAAGGACTACAGCTGACGCTGATTATTTCTTTATCAGGTTTATTGGGTGGTTTTGTTATTGGCCTGCTGGCAGGAACCTGCCGTGCGCTTGGAGGAAAGATATCAAAAACCGTCTCGTTAGTCTTTGTCGAGTTAATCCGCGGCACGCCGATTATGGTGCAAGTGATGTTTATTTACTTCGCACTTCCCATGGTGTTACCAGTTCATATTGATCCGGTAACGGCAGCCATTACGACAATTGTGATTAACTCGGGTGCTTATATTGCAGAAATCACCCGCGGGGCGATTCTCTCAATTAATAAAGGATTCAGAGAGGCCAGCCTGGCGATGGGATTATCACAACGCAGCACGCTATGGCATGTCATTATGCCACTGGCATTACGCCGTATGATCCCTGCGTTAGGTAATCAGTGGATTATTAGTATAAAAGACACCTCGCTGTTTATTGTGATTGGAGTGGCGGAATTGACGCGTCAGGGGCAGGAAATTATTGCCGGTAATTTCCGCGCGCTGGAAGTCTGGACCGCAGTGGCAATGATTTACCTGCTGGTAACGCTGTGTCTGAGTTTCCTCCTGAAGCAACTGGAGAAAAGGATCCATATTTTATGAGCATGGTTGAATTTAGCGCAGTGTCGAAGAACTTCGGTTCCACTCAGGTGCTGCACGACATCAATTTAAAAATTGAAGCCGGTGAAGTGGTGGTGATCATTGGTCCTTCCGGTTCGGGTAAATCGACGCTGCTACGCTGCATTAATAAGCTGGAGGAGATTTCCTCCGGCACGCTGCTGGTAGCGGGAATGCATATTACCGATCCTCACGCGAATGAGTGCGATATCCGCCGCGAAGCCGGGATGGTGTTTCAGCAGTTCCATCTCTTCCCCCATCTGACGGCGCTGGAGAATGTGATGTTTGGTCCGGTTCGCGTGCGCAAACAGAGCAAAGCTGCCGCGCGTGAACAGGCACTGGCGCTACTGGACCGTGTGGGCTTACGCGAACGCGCTCATCACTACCCATCAGAGCTCTCGGGCGGTCAGCAGCAGCGCGTGGCCATTGCCAGAGCTCTGGCAGTGAAACCGAAAATGATGCTGTTCGATGAGCCGACCTCAGCGCTGGATCCCGAATTACGGCATGAGGTCCTGAAAGTGATGCGCTCGCTGGCCGAAGAAGGCATGACCATGGTGATAGTGACCCATGAAATCGGCTTCGCCCGCGATGTGGCATCACGGCTCATCTTTATTGATGGCGGCACCATTGCCGAAGATGGTCCACCTGATATGCTGCTGAACAGCAGCGCTAATCCTCGCCTGAAAGAATTTTTGCAGCATGTATCCTGAACAGAAGTGAATGATAACACCATGAAAAAATTAGAAATTAGTGGTTCCGCTTTTGCGGTGGGTCAGGAACTTGGCGCATTCGGCCGCGAGGCCTGGCATGCAAAACTGACGCAAACGGCGTTGTGGCAAACCGTTACCGCCATGAAAGACGCAGAACAGACCCGGCGAATGCGCTCTCGCGTCCAGTCTCAGTTTCCCCTGATTTGGCAGGAGCTGGAGGGACTCGCCAGGGGGCTGGAGGCACCGCTTGATGAGGTGTTTGCCTGGAACTGTCGCGGCGATTTGGTGCGCTCTACCTCTGACGGTTGTACCACCGTAGCGGGAAGCACTGCGGAGGGGGAGCTGATTATTGCGCATAACGAAGACGGTTTCCCTCAGCTTCGCAGTGACTGCGCCATCGTCAGTATCACCCCTGATGACGGCCTGGCGTTCACCAGTTTTGCCTATCCGGGATCGATTTGCGGACATACCTTTGCCGTAAACGAAAAAGGTGTGGTGAATACGGTGAATAACATTCGCGCTGTACACCGTCCGGACGGAATGCCGCGCCAGATACTCGCCCGCGCAGCGCTGAATGCCGCCACCCTGGATGAAGCCATCACCATACTGACCTCAGAGCCACGCGCCGGAGCCTTTCATCACACGCTGGGGCAACGGGGAGACCGTCGTCTGTTTAGCGTAGAAGCCACGGGAACAGGCTGTTCCATCATGCCGTCGCGGGAGGTTTTCGCCCATGCTAATCACCTTATCCACCCTCAGCTTGCTGCGGTTGAGCAGGTGATCACGGACAGTTCCCGTTCACGGCAAACACGGCTAAACGCCTGGCTTGAGACGCAATCTCAGCTTGATGGTGCGGCGGCACTGGATATTCTTTCTGACCAGCACGACTCCGCGCTCCCGATTTATCGTCTCTCGCCACACGATCCGGATGAAGAGAACACGCTAGCCACGGCCATTTTTACCCTGAGTACGTCGGCAATAAAATGGCAGATATTCACCCACGATCGGCAAAAAACCGTTTTACAGTCTTGTTCTGTCGGCCATAAATGTGGATGACCCAATCTGCAGTTTTCGTAGGCCGGGTAAGGCGTAACCGCCACCCGGCAATGGCCTTCTGGAAGCCGCCTCGCAAACCTGCAAGCAACCTTATGTAATTCAGGGGCATCCCTTTTCATCCCTTCATCACGGCCGTAAAGTGCCTGCGTTGCGGCATATTCGTAACCGGGCGTAGGAACCCGTTAGCATAACATGTCATTTTTTTGCCCGAAGAGGATGCTAAATGGCGACTATCCCTGCATTTTCTTACCCGCTCTCTGAAGAAAGCGCTGTTCATCACCTTATTAACCTTCAGCTCCCCGATTCTGCGGATCTTTTCGAGCTGGCTGATACCTGCGCAGCCTATGTCAGCGTGCTGGTGGAAACTGACGATGCAGTAACGTTTGCCACACTCTGCAGACGATTGCTGGCCGTGCTCAAACGGCTGCGGGAGTGCTGTGACGCCGAGCTTCCGCCGTATCTGGTTGAACAGCTGATTGCGGGAGAAAAGCTGACCTCCTGCGTACCGGACTGCTGGCAGGAGACGGCGTTTCAGGTGGATTATGCTGTCGCGTTGACGCTGGCGGTAATGGGCGGGACACTGCCTGCAAGCGTGGCGAGAGAGCTCACCGGGCTATTGCATGATATGGTCTGGCTGTTGGCGGAATTTGTGAAGGAGCCGTATCTCACAGCACACTGAGGCCGGCGAAGAGAGGCCGGAATGCTACCGAAGCAAGGTACGGTTTCGGCCAGATACCCCTCTCTTTTCCTGGTAATTGTCTGCGGCAAGCCATCTGTTACTCTGGCTGAGCTCAAAGGATGACAAGGAAGAGAGATGCTAAACCCAGGATTCGTTACCCGCAAAGCGCTTGCTCACTGGCGGGACGTACCCGCTTTTCTACCCCAGTTTCAATTCCATGAGAAACATCGAACGGTTATACATACTGCTCATCCAGAAACTATTCTGCCGTTGATTGCACATTTTGACGTCCGGCAAGACCCCGTGATTCGGCGACTAATGTCTTTGCGCCAAATACCGCAGAAATTACTGCGCAACACTGAGTCTAACGCGATCGGCAACTTTGGTTTGCACAGCTTTACCCTGTTGAAAAGTTCACCCTCTGAGCTGTGCTATGGCTTAAGAGGGCAATTCTGGCGTACGGATTTCGGTCTGGAAAACGTGCCGGACGCGAATACTTTTCAGACGCCCGCTGCGCCGGGCAGCGCGAAACTGCTGCTGCGCTATCAGGTAACGGAACTGGCGCCAGGCCAACATGAGCTCTCTACGGAAACCTTCGTCTATTGTCCGGACAGAAGCACCAGGATAAGGATGACAGCTTACTGGCTGGTAATACGGGCGGGCAGCGGCTGGATCCGTAAGAGGACGCTGGAGGCTGTTAAAGTGAATATTGAAAGTCAGGAGTGAGGTTCGCCTGTGAAATGTTCCGCATGGGACCCTCGCGGGAATATTTTCCCGCACGTAAATGGATTGAACAATGGAGATTTTAATGAATAAGCGCACTATTGCCTGTTTGCTTTTACTCAGTGCATTTGCCGTAAATGCTGCTGATGGCGGTAAGGGTGGTGATGGAGGAAATGGGTCTGATGGCGGAAACGGTTCTGATGGCACCGTCTCATCTGATGGCCGGGCGGGTTGTCCGGGCGGAACAGATCCGGACCCATCAGGGAATTTTTATCTTCCCGGAACAAAACAGCAATGCAACCCGGGGAAGCAGGATGCAATGAAAAACGCCAGGCAATAAGATAAAGCGTGGCAATACGCTTACTCATCCTGATTCCATTTCCTCACCAGCCCCCTGCTCCCGGAAAAAAATTTAGCAAGGAAACAGACAGGCATCCGCCAAACTGAACGAAGACACAGACAGATAAGCGTTTATTGAAAGCTTCTCACGAAAAATCAATTTGAACTCTTCGGGTTGCATGAGGTTGAAAAGCGCTATCGGCCCAGTGTGATTTTAAAAATAAAATTGGCCTTATCTGGGATCGGTATATTCATCCTTTGTTTATGCGCCTGTTCACGATGTCATTCACATAATGTTCAATCGAAATATTGTGCTCCCGATTAATCTGAGAAATGAATGCGCTGAGATGCTCTTGCGATGCATGAAGGACAGTGGCAATAAGGTTATCAAAATCGTTCTGCGTAAATCTGTTATGTCCCTTCAACGTCGAACGCTGGAGCAAAGTGTGAGCGGTCACTTCCAGGACGGCCCGCCGGTAATGATCGGAAAGCAGGACGTCAAGATCGGTCTGACGAATATCAAACTCAAAATGAAAGCTGACAAATCCCGATTCGACAGGTATTGAATAAATCAGTTTGTCACCTAATTGCTCAACGTACGGTTCATATCCCTCGCCCATTACTCGCGTCGTCTGCATGTAATCCCTCTCCTTTCATGTATTAGATTAATTCCACCTGAATAAATACACAGCATTACTCTTTTAAATCTTGCTTAAGATACCTGTAAAAATCACAGAGAACATCTCCTCGTTAAAAATAACATTTTCGCCATACTGGTTTACATTGAAAGAAAACACTTACCCATAAAAATAATTATAAAACGCATTGAAATTTTCATTACCGATAAGTGGTACAATCCTTTTCCGCAACTCATCAATGAAATTATCTTTTACTTCGTCATTATCATCTGCTATATCAAAGATATCGTAGTGACCATATACCAAATCAATTAGCTCAGCTAGAGAAAATATGAACCCAGAGAGACTACTGGCTATCTGAAACGGTTCAATTACATCATAACTTGCATAAACAGAGGAATTCCCTTCATCGATAACCGCAATTATAGGTTTACCTCCACCTAAATCATCACCAATAACAAGATAATTATCTGGTAAGTATTCATAACCACTTTGAGCCTTCGTGAGCTCACTGACAGAGTGAATTTTAATTGGTGTGAAACCTGTTTCAATCTTTAACTTTTCAGGATTAAAATTTTTATATAAGAAATCGATATCTGTTGAACGAGGTAAGTTGGACGGGAATGTATTATCCAGGTCACTGACGGTGCTGAAACTCCCTGACAGCGAGTATTTATTGCAAATAATAATAAATTGTTTTAATGCTTTTTCAATCTCATTCACCATGATCTCAGACTCATCCATAAATATAGCCCTCAGTAATAACCCATTAATTTAGCACAACATTTGCAGAATGCATTATCTTCTGACAAGCTAAGTAAAACAATTTTCGATTACTCTCTCGTTCTTTAAATCAAAGCTCTATGAAGTTATCGTTCTCGAGGTAAAAATTCAAACCTGATACGAAATCCTCAACAGATGGTTTTTCTCTTTGGACAGAGATGTTATGTAATACATCTATAAATTGGTCTCCATAGAAAAAAAGCTCTAGCGAATTTGCGATAACAAAATCGGGGTATACTTCCTCATCGTCATCACTAATGACAGGATAGTTATCTAAATAACAAACAAGATCTTCTTTCGCAGAGGATTCATATTCTTTTGTATACACACAAAAATTATCCAATGCGTACCCATTCATAATCCCAAATATTAAATCATATAAACTATAAGCTTCTCTGTATTCTAAATGATTCATACACATAATCGTTACTTGTCTATCTTTTAAGATTTGTAAAGAAAGTTGATAATGACAGGATAATAAACCCATTGAATTATACTTTAAACAATTTTTATAATCTGGAAATCATTTCATGGACCATATTTACTTACTTAAATCATAGTTATATTAATAAAGAGGGTCAACAAACTCTATTCCTTTCATGTTATTCTCAAAAAGGAACTCTTTAAATTCATTTGAAATAATTGTGCAAGCTTTATACTCACTACATCTTGCCATACTAAAATTTTCAATAACATTTTCTTTGAAGACTATTTTACTAAACTTCCTTGGACCATTAGGCAAATAACTTAATATAGGTTGACTTTCCGAAGCTTCCATATCGATGCATGAAACCTCTCTTAGTATATTAATTATTTTATACCCTTGGTGTTTGTTTTCATTTACAGATACAGTTGCATCAATAAGTTGAACATCAGTCCGAAAAACATCGTGACAAGAAATTAGCGATGCTAGTCTGGGGGATATGAATATAGGCCCATCACTATAATAAAAATCATATGCAAGCAGTGCCTTCTCACTCACCTTTGATTTTAATGTAAAAAAATGCCCCTCGTAAGTTTCAATTAATTTACATTGAGAAAAATCACTTCCAGATATGTCAGGGTGCTGGTATTCAAACCAATAATTATTGGGATAATCACAAGCAATTCTTAACCAATACATATTTAACGCCCTCTATTTCAAAACATATTTATGAATG
Source organism: Enterobacter sp. BIDMC92 (assembly GCF_001030225.1). Classification (NCBI taxonomy): domain Bacteria; kingdom Pseudomonadati; phylum Pseudomonadota; class Gammaproteobacteria; order Enterobacterales; family Enterobacteriaceae; genus Enterobacter; species Enterobacter sp. BIDMC92. The sequence continues at coordinate 1,237,426 of NZ_KQ087598.1, read as the reverse complement.
CTATATTCATTTTTTTAATTCTAGCTGTATAGCTTTTATACTCATTTTACTAACCGGGGTGAGTACGATACACCCCGTAACTTTATTTAAAGATAATTAATCTCACATTTTCCAATAATATCGAAAACGTGGTCGTATGTGCATAGAACTACTCGTTGCAGATCATCTTCCCTTTCAGTTTCGATTAAATCAAAGCTCGACTGTAAATTCCCATCATAAGGATAATCATCTATTTTATACACAGACATCATTTCGATGTCACTGAATAAAAACTCAATACGAACATCAGGAGCATCTTTTATACATGGCTTACAAGAAGATAAACTTAAAGAAGCTTTCACCAAAAAATTAAAGGGGTAAAGTTTTAGCTCGGTGCCAGATACTATCAAAGCATCACGACCGTAAATCAAACCATACTTTGTTTCTATTGCCTTTATATTCATATCAACGATACTCTGTTGTTCATATCGAATTAAATTCTTAACCATTTGAAACTATGTAGCTTTAAATACTAACATTTAGGCGGAGTTAGTATTTAAAACACGGGTGCGTAATCATTTTTAAATTATATAAAAAATTCTTCCCCTGATGCCTGATATTAACACCATTATTAATTAGAGGAATTTTATAGACGTAAGTAAAAAATCAAAAAAATCATTCCGCATAAAAATATCATCTGTATTATAAAAGTCGGAATAATTAATATTAATCCAGATTTTATTAATCAGTTATCTTTACGAGTACTGCCAAAAACCAGCTATAATATTTCCGCCGGATATTTTTTTATACAAATACAAAGCACCGTAACCAAAGATATAATCACCATCAAGCAATGCATCTGGATAATAGTCTTCATCTATCTGCATGAAAAATTTATAACCATCCTTTTGTAAAGCATCAAAATAATAATCTTCAGATTGTATTAACCTTGCTTCTTCGGTTTTAGTGATAAAATCAAACTCTTCACTTTCAACTTTATCATACCCAACAATAGCTGCCTTATTAATGTGTTTTATCGTAAATGCATCATTATTGCTTTCATCAGAAAAAATATGCGTAAAAACTTTTACCGAACAATTAGGGTAGATATTGTTATCAATCATATCGTCATATCTTTCCGGAATAATTATCGTAATATACTCATGTCCATCATCAGGATTCTGAACTGTCAAATAAAACTTATACCCCTGAATCTCATCTAGTTTATCTAAAAAGAATTCAGGGATATTTCCACCTATCCGCCCAATGACATTACTATCAGAAAAGATACTGATTTTAGAAATTAGATTACATTTAATCATTTCTTAAACTCACTCCCATAAAAGGTACATTCTCTCTATCCTAATTCACATAAACATTTCTGCGAACAAATTCTTCGCATCTTTAAGTCACATTATGATTAACTACAATGCACGTCTCTTCATGTATGATTAAAAAATAAACTAATAAAAGCCAGAAAAATTTATTTTCTTTGCCAACTAATAGATTTAATAAAGCCTGGAGTCTGAGCGTGGTTCAACATCTCTTGTGCCAAGTTGATTCGTTTTTTCAAGAATCAAATCATAGCAATAGATAGTCTCTTCCCCCTTTAATAAATGAACACCTTCAAGGCTCACTTTATATATTCCTTTAGGAACATCAGCGTTAACCCAACCAGTATAATCTTCCCACTCCCAAAATACTGCCATATCAGCAACATATAAATCACCAGTTACATTAAGATAGAAATATTTATCCGTGAATATAACCTCTCTGTCTTCATTGTCGGGGAATTCATTTAAAAAGAGCCTAACAACATAGCCACCATCATCAAGGCCCATAATAGGTAAGGCAATACCTTCATTAAGCCCAAGCTCCCCTTTGTCTGTGGTGGTGAATTCCTGGAGAATGTTTTCTCCATCATCTATCTTCCCACCAAATGGGGCCAGTATTCCTGGATAATCGAAAATTATTATCCCGTTAAAATCCACATCAATGTCAATTGTTTTAACCACATCTGCCTCCTGATGCCTTACCTGCTTGTTTATTATTGAACCACTCCAACAGTTTTGAATGTGCTTCTTTAGGAGTGACATTTCTTGCTAAGATTTCACCCGTCGAAGAAATCTTTAAATCGCCTCTTATATGTGAAACGGAATCTAAATTACGGCTAGACGCATTGAATAAATCTTCCGCGGCCCCCTGCCACGGCCACTGAATTTTTCCAATATCGTTTTTAATAGCTCTATGTAGTTCTTCATGCATTCCAGCACTATAAGGATCCGGGAAAAACGTTGGCGTATTTTTCATAGTACCAGGATCGGTTAGCCAAATGCTGTTGGCCTTGTTTCGTGGGATTAAATGGTGTCCCATTCCATTTGGGTTCCATGCCCATGGCATTAACCCTAATGGATCTATCCAGGTAAGTGGATTAGGAACGTATGAATATGAATTAAAAACGCCATTCAACCCAATCGGATCCTGCACAATAAACCGCCCGACCTGCGGGTCGTAGTAGCGGAACAGGTTATAGTGCAGCCCCGTTTCACCGTCAGCGTACTGCCCGGTATAGCGAAGCGGCTGGTGTGCCATCGCCGTCCGGTTCACAAGCCTTGAGAACCCTTCGCTCTGGTGGCGCACCGCGCCACGCTCGTCGGTCACTTCCAGCGGCGCGCCGTTCAGGTCGTTGTTGAACCAGTGAATGTCGCAGCTGCTTTGGTCATGAAGATGATCCCCTGTGCCTGCGGGATCCAGGTTTCATTCAGGCCGTAAATATAAGTACGGCACAGGCCGGCATCCTGCAGCAGGCGGTAACCCTGCCACAGGAATGGATCTACCCAATCGGATAGACATAATTAAATTTTATAAGAATGCTGTTTCGCCACTACCAATTTTCTTCACTGCAAGCCCTTTAAATTTGATACCAATCCCATGTTCCTCATCTAAATCGGTCGAGAACATGAACCCATATTCATTGTCTTCATCTGGAGAAAGATAAACTTTCAGCAAAATCAAGTCTTTTGCATCCGTACCGTAAATACGCTTGCTATATGCCTGGGTTTCAATTGCGATTTTCTCGGAAAATTTTTTCTGTTTCTTAATAAGAAAATCGATGTCTTTTTTCATTTTTTCATCGACCGAATCAGATTCAAGGTTTATACACTGGACGATTGAAGGCCCAAATACTGTTAAGATTAAATCGACTGAAACACCTTCATCATCTTCATAAAATCCCATATTCACTGACCTCGAAACCTCTTTTATTATGAACTCTATGATTTTTAAAATAAAAATCATAGATCAACATTTACTTTCACTCCTGCATCAAGGGTAGACTCACAAATTCTCTCGTAAAATTCAGTAAAGCTATTACTAATTTTAAAGATATTGCCGCACTCATTTTTCTCAGCAATGTCAAACTTTTGGATATCATCCTCGGCATGTAGATGAGTTCTATCCCAATAATACACACCCTGGTTTTTACTTCCATTTAATATAAGATAAAAGTTACCTCCAGGATCACCGCCAATGATTAATTTATCATCAATAAAATCAAGTTCATTTAAAAAACACTCATTTTGGCGAAAAATGTCGTGATTAGGATTTTTCATGTTTATTCCAAAAAGGGCATAAAAAGCTATAACCCCTTCATCTACACCTTCGTACTCCAGCTCACAAAAATCTGGAGCTTTTACAACAAAACCATTTTTCAACCTGAGGAATTCTTTATAATCTTCTGGAAAACCGACTTTAAATTTTTCCTCCAAAATTCTAAGTTCATCTTTTGTTTTGGGTTTACCGCATGAAATAGGCATAAGCTATCCTTAGTATATAACTCCTTAATGTTAGATAATCCACCTCAAAAAAACAAACTACAATTAATTTTTACATACACAATTAATTGTAGTAATAAAGTCGGGAAAACTATCCCGACGTCTTATTTCAAATGCTTTCGAACTTGATAACAGGTGGGGGAAAATCATCAGGAAATGATTTACATCTAATTTTATTTTTTAATAATCCTTCAAGAAAATCAGTTAATCCGCCATCAAAATACTCAACTTCTGGTGATCTTGCTGCAATAATAGCAACAGTCCATAACTCGCTATTATCTTTAGAATTTACGACCCAGAATAGATAATCCCCATTATCGGTAACTCCTAACGGAATCAACCCATTATCCTTGGGATGCAGTTGATAATTATAATAGTCTTTATCTGACTCAATCAGATAATTAATGTCTTCCAAAATAAATTTACACTGTTTAAAAAAATTGACATTTTCATTTTTACTAAATGGGTTAAAAATAACAATAAAGTCCGCAATACGACCTGAACCATACTCATTTATAATTTCAATATAATCAGAGGGGAAAGGTAAACCATCCTCAATCAGTGGCCATTTCATTCCGTTCCCCGAATCCGAAGGGGCTACAGGTGTTGCTAATATTGTAATCAGTTTATTTATCAACATAGCATGCGTTCCAATATTGATATGAGCAGCATTTAATCGGGCCTGAACGTCTACCAAAATAACCAATTTAGAAATTAATTTTCATTCCAAAGTATTTTTATTACTACATGCTGTTTATGAATGAAAATAGGGAAATATCCAAGAGATAGTCCCCTTAAAAATAGATTATATGCTATTCCAGAAAGAAATATCATTTGTCCCTGTTGAATTTATAATTTCCGTTAGCGGGCATGCTTTTAAAAAATGCGAACCAACACCTCTGATAAATAGCTCAAAAGTATCAGCTATCGATTCCCACCCATCCATCGTTTGTTCACTTGTAATAGCATAAACTTTGTCATCGTGAGTATTAAGCAAGATAGTATAAGGGTCTGATATTGCAATACATATCACACCATCTGGTCTATGCTCGCCAATCCACCAATGGTTAAACTCATCACTGTTAATCCTGACTACTTTCTCCAAATAATCATCATCATGACCGAAAGATATATTCCCCAAAGAGAAGTTATCAATATCATAATTATTGACGATCTCAATAAAATCCTTTGGGAAATCTACACCAAGTCTTTCCTCCGACTGCTTAATATTATTTACAGGCGCCATTCTTTTTTTCAAAATCAAATCATCCATCTCTCCATCAAAAGGAGAGAACTTCTCATGCAACTTAACTTCAATTTCATTTATTGTTAATAACATAATTATTACCCTCATTCCGTATACCAAACACCGCCACTGCCAACATGAGTACGTCCAGGTGCGGATATAGCATATGATCCAAAATCGACTTGATAATGTATTATTGCATCTCCTTTACAATTCACATATTCAGGAAATACTTTAATCTAGGCGTCATCTATTTTCGGTAACTGTCTCATTTCTTTTATTGTATATAACTTGCTTTTACTTAAGGAACCCGATGCATATTAGACTATTAACTCCCAAATTCTTAGTATTTTCTTATATCGCAGTTTGAAGTAAGTATTCCTGATATTAATGTTCTGGTATCTATTGAGAATGCATGCTGAGGTCTTACGGGGTAATGAGGAGCGAGCAGCATCTGGTATGGATTGTTACCTCTGACTTCATATCCCCTACATAACCCAAGCGGATTCTGCACAATAAACCGCACGATCTGCGAGTCGTAGTAGAGGATGGATTATTAAGTATATCTTTGTTAATGGTTCAAGAAAGGGTTATATCATATCAAAACCGGGCGAATTTCTCACCCGGCCTTCACTTTTTTTAGCTTAAACAGTTTATTACTAACGAGTCTAACTCTATCCATGCATCTTCTAATTTAAAAGCCAAATCTGGTTTGTTTTCCACTTTATCAAAACTAGCATATGCATTTCTAATCATTTGAGGTATTGTATATAAATACAAAGCTAATTCTTTATCTATGGACTGATTATTTTTCAATAGGTTAGCAAGCTCATCTAAACCAGAAACCAAGTCATTATACTGTTCATCATTGAAAATAAAATTAATTCTAACATTATTAACAAAATCATTATCAATTATTTTTCTCTTGACATCACTTAACATAAATCACCTATTTAAATATTATGGCTTCGTGAGGAACCTCACCAAAAATTAATACTTCCTTATGCGCCGCAGCAGCATATCGATTAAACGGTGTTTATAAATTCTCTGCTGATGCCTGGCTTCTGGTGGAGGAAATCCAAGAGTCATGCGAATGCGGAGCACCTGCAATATGTTAGGCCGGTGTTATTTTATGCTAAAATATTGTTCTTATTGTTCTTATTGTTCTTATCCGCTCACATACACTCCCGTTTCCAGACGTCACCTCTCTTATGACAGTATTACTATTAGATAACCCCACGGAGCAAATCACCCCAGCGGATTCAGCGCATTCTGATAAAGATTCCACCCAGCATTCAACCCAAGCGGATCCTGCACGACTAACTGTCCAACCAGTGTGTGGGTCGTAGTAACGGAACAGGTAAGGTCTTCTTAGTTTCCATCTACACTACAAAAGGATACAGTGAGATATTTTTTATAGCTGTTGAAAACGAAACATATTTACAACCACCTGGGTAGGCCTCAACATCTAAAAAAATAATCTGACCACCTAATGAAACAGTTAAAACCCCGTCACTCTCATAAGAGATGACCTGAGAAACAAATAATATTCCTTCATCATCCATCTTGATTTCAGGTGTCTCCTGACAAACATCATTAATATTCAAGCCCCATTTAAAAATGTCATCCACATCAAATTCGACATTATAACAACTATTTACTTTCGGTGGTTCACCACACCAAACAGCCACTCCATTGCCTAAAACTGAGGTGAACTCAACTTTATTTCCATCAAATTTAGATACTGTTATTTTTGGCATTTTAGTGTCGGTATACTCACCACAATATTATTGACATTCATTACATTGCTTACAGGATCGCGCATTATTCTTTTTCATGGCAATTATGCATTCAATGCTATTAAAGACCAATAGAGTTTTGTATTTCTCTCATTCCTGCATATCTCATTTACTAAACCATCAGGTAATTATTAATCATAAACCAACTGGGAGTTTTTTTATCCCGGCTTCACACCTAAACTTTACTTAATAAATTCTTTATATCAAAATCACTTTTAGGTGATAGTTTAGGAAGAGCATTCTATTCACTTTCATCGATTGGGAAAACATTTCCATAAAAATCTTTCTTTTTGCAAGAATCACCAATACCGAATGCAAAATAAATCTCATCAACATTTTCAGGAGAATAATTATCCTGATGCCCAATTATTCTCCAGTCACTTTCTGGCTCAATTTTTTTATCCATTAGAGAATAGGTATCTATAATCAGTGGAGGAATAATTCTTTTAGCATTCTCAATACCAGCCTCGGTTATTTTAGGTGCATCAGATAAAATATCAAAAATTTAAGCTATATGCCCTACCGACATTAATGACATAATACGACCAAAACGATATCTTCCTCCATCAACCTTAAAGCAAAATATATCGCCAGGCTTAACATAGCAAAGCATGGTTCTTGGTTTTTTCTCCCATGCCCAAAATTTAAAGTTACTCATCCGCACCTCTTTCCTTTTCCGCCTGAACCATTTTTCTTGATGCTGTATTCTGCTTCAAAAGCCTGTCTTCTTCCGTCAGTACGTTTATGGTCAAATGAATTGTTTTTATTCCCGCGATTAGTAGCTGAAATATCTTCACCTATTGTTCCGGTACGAGTTTTATATTCCTCTATGTAATATTGTTCGTAACCTCTAGCTTGTGCATAGGTCACATTCTCATCTAAAGGAAGCAACTGAGCACCCGGAGTTAATCACCCAGAGCCTCTATGTTCTCCCGCTCTCCTGAGAAGATCATCAGTTATACCAACGTAATAAGATTTTGTTTCTCCCGGATCAAATAATCCATAAACATTGTATCCTGTAGTATCTAGGGCGGTTAATCCAAGAGGATCAATCCATAACAACGGATTCGGCGCATAATGATAAAGGTTCCACCCGCCATTCAGCCCAATCGGATCCTGCACAATAAACCGCCCGACCTGTGAGTCGTAGTTGCGGAATAATGGACATACTGAATTATTGGATAGAACATGTATTAAATAATAAGGAGTCAGGAGAGCTGAATATCATCCTGACATCTATTATCCAATGAATTAAATATTATTCATTTCAAAACCAGTCGCAATAACCACCCAGTGAAAAATTTAAATATCCATCACTAGGTTAATTCTTACTGTTTTTCAACATCTCTAATATCTCTCCTTCACTTTTATCATAAGGGGGCTTCCATAAAGATGAATCGTTTTCTATCCATTCATCAAATTCCTCTGCAGATATTTTTGACTCTAACTCACGATAAAGATACTTTCTAGTTTTAGATAATTTTTCTAAAACATTGCATTGATTAAAAAAAAGCAGAAGGGCTGATGCTGTTCTATTTGCTTCAATAAACCCAGATCCGATCTTATCTATTACGATAACAATTTCCTCCATAGAGGTCAGGATCTCTTTTAATTCATCTATATTTTGTGTGTCTTTATTCATAATTTCAGCATCCCTTATTAAACTTAGTGGTCCTTTTATCTAGTACAACATCCCCTTTAATTTTATATTCTTCGATACCTAAATCATTTTCCCTGAATTCTACACGACTTTCATCAATATCTAAGTCGATATAAAATGGCACGCCTGAATCATTTTAAAGAACGGGTGCTAAGATAGCTATGTAGTGGCTAAAACCTTACGGCAATTGTAGCGGTACATCACTGCCATCAAACATTTCCCTCAAATACTGTCCAAGCGTTTTAGAATCTTTTGCTGTAGGAATGACCACGTGATATTCCCTGATGCCATTTTTTTTTGCGGCATCATCATTAAGCACAATCACAAGTTTGTCTTCAGTGAGCTGAACAGAACGAATAGAGTCTGTTAACTCATATTCCGTTGACTCACTCTGGAATCCAATGCATTCATTAACGGGTAATTCATCTTCGTCGAATCGTCCGATAATGATAAAATTTTTTGGATCATGATTGTCATCCCCTATTCCGATGGTGAAGACATCATTTTCTTCATAGCAGTTAATACACGCTGCAATAAGATTTTTAACATTACTCATCAGTTCTCCTTATCTTGCACCATTTTGCTCCTGACAGATTTTATCGGAAGTCTGGCGTTCATTAAGATGGCTTGTATCCTAAGAGTAACCTAAGATAGTACCCGCACCAATTTTTTATAGATTGCTACTTTTAAAAGGCAAAGTATATATTTCCGGCATAGCGAAGCGGCTGTTGATGCTGTGATATGCCGCACCAGCTACACCCACCTTACGGCAATAGATGGGCTTCGCCAGGATCACTGCAAGTACACTTTTATTAAAAATCAAGATCGACTTTAACTACCCCTGATGCATCTATTTTATCATCCTGAGCGGTAAGCATATCAACAAACTCGTCGAAGGAGTTTGCTATTTTCGTAAACCCGGAGGTCACTACCGAATCATTGAATATTGGATCAGACTCGTGATCCCAAAACCAGATCTCTCCCGACATACCTCCCTTGAGGCAAAGACAGATTTGATTATCACCAGACGAGGCTCCTATCGGTAACCATTGATCGCGAAAATCATTCCGGTATGTATCAGCCATTTCAAAGACAGTATATTCTTTACCCGATTCTGCAAGGCCGTACAAAGACTCAAGCGTATCGTTTCCTTGCTCATCAGACCACGGAGATGGTTGTAACGCCTTGAAAACAACATTTACATCAAAAAGAACAGAAACGCCAAAATGAAGTAAATAGGCACGATAACTTTCAGGAATTGGCCCTATTGATGTTTCTAATGTATTTAAACTCTTTTTCAGTTCATCTAATGGTAATGGTGTCGGTTTCGCTCCAAAGCGCTCTAATTTTTTCAACATTTTCCTTTCCTCCTCATATCTGATGCGGAGCCAATATGTGGCACATTGCCATGAAGATCTCTTGGGACAAGAATTATAGTATTCGCACTCAGATGATGTGGAGTAAGCATTTTTTCCCTTAACAAATTCTGAGCCGCTTTCTGTGTAATGCCTTTTTTCTCTGCAATGGCACTATATACTTTTGAAAAATCTTTATCCGTCCCATTCAGCACACCATCTTCGAAAGTAAGTGTACCTTTTGACCACGCAGAAAAATCAGGCCTTCCTTCATTGAAAGGTATAGGCTGGTTCGATGTAACTGCATTAACTTTGTCATTATATGAATACCAGTTACTTTCTCCTGGTATTCCGTCCCAATGGCCATTATTTCTTGGGAGCCTTACACCTGCTAACCCCCACGGATCAATCCACCCCAACGGATTCGGCGCATACTGATAAAGGTTCCACCCGCCATTCAGCCCAATCGGATCCTGCACAATAAACCGCCCGACCTGCGGGTCGTAGTAGCGGAACAGGTTATAGTGCAGCCCCGTTTCCCCGTCAGCGTACTGCCCGGCATAGCGAAGCGGTTGGTGTGCCATTGCCGTGCGATTCACAACCCGTGAGAACCCTTCGCTCTGATGGCGCACTTCGCCAAAGCTGCCGTACTGGCCGCTCCAGCGCACCGCGCCACGCTCGTCGGTCACTTCCAGCGGCGCGCCATTCAGGTCGGTGTTGAACCAGTAAATCTCACCGCTGCTCTGGTCACGAAGGTGATCCACCCGAGCCAGCGGGCTCCAGGCTTCATTCGGGTCGTATACATACGTGCTGCACAGCCCGCTCTCCTGCTGCTCCTGCAGCAGGCGGTAGCCCTGCCACAGGAAGCGGGTGTCGGTTGTGCCGTGCGTCGTGGTGACGATTTTGCGCGTGCGGCGGCCCAGCGCGTCATAGTGATAGCGCGCCTCAAAGCGCCCTTCCGGCCCGGTTCCCCGGGCGGACACCAGCCGGTTCTCGGCATCATAGGCATAATGCTGTTCATACACCCCGTTGCGGCGGTTGACCAGGTTGCCCCAGTGGTCGTATTTCATAAACAGCGCCTGCCAGTGCTGCAGACGGTTATCCGTGACCAGTACCGCATCGTCATTGGCCGCGAGGTTATCCGCGGCGTCGTAGCTGAACTGCGCGCGGCTGTGTCCCTGTCGGGCCTCGTAGTGCTTCAGCAGACGCCCTTCGGCGTCGTAGCCGTAGTCCACCTCACCGCGCAGGGTGTCGCTGACGCCGGAAAGCTCACCGCGCGCGGTGTAGCGATACAGGCGTTCCAGTAGCGCCTTAAAGAGAATAACACTTAACCCATTGATATATTTCGAATTAACTTATATAACCTCAGAAAAAGACACAACGAAGTGCAGTAATTTTGACTCCAATGGAACATTCACCATTAGCGGATTAAAAGAAGAGCCGGTAAGGAGTATTTCCCAACCGACCGTTTACAATACGGAAGTTACTTTCTTGAGAACGGAAAAAGGCATTCCCTAAAAGAACTTTCCTTCACTTCGCTTTGAAATTGCCGACCATTTTCAATTTCCAACTTATCTAATTTAGCCAAAACAAATCTTTCGTTCTCAGCATGACCTTTATTATAAAAATCAATAGATTGTTGCCCTAAATCATCAATCTCTATTAGTTTAGAAAAAATTGAATTAATTAGAGGACTACCTGCGTACATTACAGATTCGGTTTCCTCACAAGAAAATTTCAAATACATTATCGCTTTTTTCAAGGCGACTATCTCACTTTGACTTAAAGTCAAAGATTTTTCTTGGTAATCAGCCACACCTACCTCCTCTAGACTTTATTTGCTCCTGATTCATCTTCAGTCGTTGCTCATAAGGCAAATGGGATACAATATCATAAGGATTTTTACCTGCATGAAGTACCTCACCTAATTTCAACCGGCCTGAATGAATGTATTCTAATTCGGAACTCTGGATAATGTTACCCATTTGAGAATTATCAGCTTTGAATATAATTGAATAGTCACCACGCCCTGTATGTAATGGATCGTTAATGAAAATATCTCTCATTGCATCCTGAGGTGACATTAATATATCAGTAACATAAACCTTACCTTTTGAGTTAGGTTCAATAACTCCGGTATTCATTATGCGTTCTAATCCAGCCTTATCCGTATAATGGATAAATACATCTTCCCCGCTTAAGCCCCACGGATCGATCCAAGATAGTGGATTCGGCGCATACTGATAAAGGTTCCACCCGCCATTCAGCCCAATCGGATCCTGCACAATAAACCGCCCGACCTGCGGGTCGTAGTAGCGGAACAGGTTATAATGCAACCCCGTTTCACCATCAGCGTACTGCCCGGCATAGCGAAGCGGCTGGCGCGCCATCGCCGTGCGATTCACAACCCGTGAGAACCCTTCGCTCTGATGGCGTACCTCGCCAAAGCTGCCGTACTGGCCGCTCCAGCTCACCGCGCCGCGCTCGTCGGTCACTTCCAGCGGCGCGCCGTTCAGATCGGTATTGAACCAGTAAATCTCACCGCTGCGCTGGTCACGAAGGTGATCCACCCGCGCCAGCGGGCTCCAGGCCTCATTCGGGTCGTATACATAGGTGCTGCACAACCCGCTCTCCTGCTGCTCCTGCAGCAGGCGGTAGCCCTGCCACAGGAAGCGCGTTTCTGTGGTGCCGTGCGTCGTGGTGACGGTTTTGCGCGTGCGGCGGCCCAGTGCGTCGTAGTGATAGCGCGCCTCAAACCGCCCTTCCGGGCCGGTTCCCCGGGCGGACACCAGCCGGTTCTCGGCATCATAGGCATAATGCTGTTCATACAGCCCGTTGCGGCGGCTGACCAGGTTGCCCCAGTGGTCGTATTTCATGAAAAGCGCCTGCCAGTGCTGCAGGCGGTTATCCGTGACCGGTACCGGATCGTCACTGGCGGCGAGGTTATCCGCGGCGTCGTAGCTGAACTGCGCGCGGCTGTGCCCCTGGCGGGCCTCGTAGTGCTTCAGCAGACGCCCTTCAGCGTCGTAGCCGTAGTCCACCTCACCGCGCAGGGTGTCGCTGACGCCGGAAAGCTCGCCGCGTGCGGTGTAGCGATACAGGCGTTCCAGTAGCGCCTGCTCCGGCAGGGTCACGTCCGTGCTCAGCTCGCTGCGCTGCAGGGTGCGTCTGCCGAGGCTGTCATACTGGCGGAGCTGCTCGCGCGCGCCCTGGGTGCGGCGCACCTCGCGGTGCAGGCGGTCGCGGGTGAACTCGGTCACCAGCTGCTGTCCGAAGCGGATGGCGCTGACGTGGCCGGAGCCGTAGTGCAGCCAGGCCAGCGTTTGCTCGCCGGGCAGGGTCAGACCGGTCAGGTTGCTCAGGGCATCCCATTCGTAGCCCACCTCGCCGTTAATGCCGGACTCGCTCAGCACGCGCCCGGCGGCGTCGTGACGGTAAGCGATCTCATCGCTTTCGATACCCAGGGCAACGCCTTCGGCCGTCGGCGTGCAGCGGATGCGGGTAATCTGGCCGCTCAGATCGCGGGCGTAGCGGTTTGCATAAGACAATCATGCTACCGCCACACCCTGATAAATTAAGCTATCTGCACGATGCTTATTTTACTTTCTAAAAAGTAGGTTAAATAGAAAAAACTTATTCAAAGTATCCTGCTCTTTAAGGTCGACTTGGTCGGCATTACTTATTCCAACCGTAAACCAAAATCTCTGCCGGACATACACGCAATCCCAACTTGCCCCCTCATGAGAAACTGACTCGCAGAGAAGGGATTTGAGACCGGGCGCAGCGTCACCATGAATATTTCGAACAGCTATATTTTTCTGATGGCGGATAATTATGTTGCGCAGGAGCTATCCAAGTAACATTATCTGGCTAGACATATGGACAATGGAATTAAGTGTACGCCTATGTAGCACTTCCCCAAAATGAGAATAATAAAAAAGCCGGAAAGATAAGAAGATCTTTCCAGTCCTTTTTATTAATAAGTTAGCTAATTTATAAAAAACAACCTTACCATTCTTTCAGATTATCAACTGAATCAACCTCTTGAAAATCAATTCCATTTTTTTTACAATATTCAACAACTCTATCCCATAAATTACCATCAAAAACAATTACACTCCCCCCAGCGACAGGAGTCAAAAACCAGTAAAAAAGAAATTGATAACCTTTTTTTATTAAAGAATTTATTACACTTACATCAACACCACCATAATCATCATAAAGATTAAGTAGTTTAGGTTTCTCAGGAAAAACCTCTTCAGGCAATCCTTTATTAGTTCTTAACTTATTTTTCAGAAGCATCTTGCGATACTCCGCCAGTTGCTTATTCACTTTTTCATTATTGTTGCCATAAAAATAAAGCCCATTTCTACTTAGGGCTGAGCAAGCATCAAGACTTTGTCCCTCTTTATTAAAACACATAAGATTAGTAAATAAAAAGGACAATAGCCCCTCCGATTTTTCAGTTAAAAAACCATAAGGACCATATCCATTACTATCTATATTGTATTGATAACAAATACAATAAGCCTCCGATGGTAAATCAGTTTTGAAATGACCTGATTGAACTATCCATTCGGAAATAGGAAATTTAATTAATTTCTCAGGCATATAATTTACCATGTAAAAATTACCTCATTACCTTTAGGGTCAACCGCATGCACATTACCACTAGAATCATGCTCGGGAATAACAGTTTGACCAGCATCCGGGTGGCCGTCGGGATGCTCAAACCAATGATTTTTCCCATTAGGATTACGCCTACCTAGTGATTGCTTACCATTGGCTTTCATTTTCCCCCAATTTGCACCACGACTGGTTACATTTAAATCATCCAGACTAATATTTTCACCACCTCGCGAAATTCGAGGTACTTGCGCATGTTGTTGAGGGAGGATTTATTACCCTCCCATTCTTTATTATTTTAAAATTGTATAAGCTGTTATTGAAGAAATATCAATAAATTTTGCTTTTATTGAGAGAGAGAATATATCATCTTGAGCTAAAATGATGATAAACCCATTTTCTTTAGATATGTTAATATCTAAAGAAAAGTGTGTTTTATTCCAGCCAAATAAGCTAACTTCCGCTATATCAATAGCAGTCAATTGCAATTGTACGACATTACACTTCTGCATTATCCATTTTTTTGGTGGTTGCGAAGGATAACTTTTAATATCGAATCTTAGTGTGATTTTTGGCCCATCCCTATGGAAAATCACATCATGAAGTTCAACATTACGTAATGAAGGTTCTTCATCGGTGAAGATAGAAGAAATGCTTCTTTTATCAATTAATAAATCAACCCATGAGTTCATTTTCCCTCCTTGAAATGGATTATGTTCTAGCGCTCCAGATATAGTACCATTTTGGGTATCACTGATCGGTCTAACATTTAAATGTGGCCCTTGGTTACCAGGTGTTCCTGGAGGTCCATAGATATGCCCTGGTGAATAGTCCTGGATTACAATGGATTCACCATCTGGACGAGAGAAAGTATATTCTCGTGTCTTTATAGGTAAATGATCGTCTCCTAAAATAGATTTCCCGTTTCGATCTGTTAAAGGTACTAGCTCAACTTTTGATGGTTGCTGGCTCACTGGTATCCCGACATCTCTTTTCGCTGCCCTAAATGCTGCATTTCTCGATTTAAATTTAGTAGTACAGCTAGCAAGACCCAGCGGATCAATCCACCCCCAACGGATTCGGCGCATACTGACAAAGATCCCACCCAGCATTCAACCCAATCGGATCCTGCACGATAAACCGCCCGACCTGCGGGTCGTAGTAGCGGAACAGGTTATAGTGCAGCCCCGTTTCACCGTCAGCGTACTGCCCGGTATAGCGAAGCGGCTGGTGTGCCATCGCCGAGCGATTCACAAGCCGTGAGAACTCTTCGCTCTGATGGCGCACTTCGCCAAAGCTGCCGTACTGGCCGCTCCAGCGCACAGCGCCGCGCTCGTCGGTCACCTCAAGCGGCGCGCCGTTCAGGTCGGTATTGACCAGTAAATCTCACAGCTCTTCTGGTCACGAAGGTGATCCACCCGCGCCAGCGGGCTCCAGGCTTCATTCGGGTCGTAAATATAGGTGCTGTACAGCCCGCTAGTCTCCTGCTCCAGCAGCAGGCGGTAGCCCTGCCACAAGAAGCGGGTGTTGGTGGTGCCGTGCGACGTGGTGACGATTTTCCGATTAGAAAACAGTACTTACCAGACTAAAAAAGGTTGATGCGGCAGAATTACACTCACATTCTTTGATTATTATTACCAAAGCATGAAAATTAGTACCAGCCTAAGAAACACCAAAAACTGGCACCTAATTTTACATACTTTTTGAAACTAGAACCATTTGGTGATTCTGGCAAGGAAGGATTGACAGGCATCACTTTCAGTTGCAAAAAACTCAACCTCTGTGCGTTTTCCATGTTCACTATAAAAAACACACCATAGCCCTCCATCGAGGATCAAACATAATGTCTCATCCTTAACACCATCAATAGAGTAGCTATTTCTGGGTATGTTTAATTTATTTAACTCACTTTGTAACTCTACTCTATCCACAGGTTTTGCCTTCTGTTTGCTTAATTACTTTCAAATGTCCGGAATCAATATAACTCTGTACAGACTGTTGGAGCTTATATTGAGTGCCCATACCCATTTCACCAAACCAAGGGGCAATTTTACTTTCCTGTACGTTTGGTATTGGCTTCATAACTTCATAAATAGTATAAGGTTTTGCATCAGTTCCTGGAGGCAAAGCACGCATCGGATATGGGGTTCCGACAGGTGATGTATAAGTACCACCCGGATATCCATAACGATCAATTTGTGTTCCTGGTTTCAATAAAGTTATCTTGGTTTCACCATAGGCACCATCATTTGGAGGCCAATAAGTGACCAGGTCTGTGCCACTTAAGCCCCAAGGATCAATCCACCCCAACGGATTCGGCGCATACTGATAAAGATTCCACCCACCATTCAGCCCAATCGGATCCTGCACAATAAACCGCCCGACCTGCGGGTCGTAGTAGCGGAACAGGTTATAGTGCAGCCCCGTTTCCCCGTCAGCGTACTGCCCGGCATAGCGAAGCGGTTGGTGTGCCATTGCCGTGCGATTCACAACCCGTGAGAACCCTTCGCTCTGATGGCGTACCTCGCCAAAGCTGCCGTACTGGCCGCTCCAGCGCACCGCGCCGCGCTCGTCGGTCACTTCCAGCGGCGCACCGTTCAGGTCAGGTCAGGTTTGATAATAAAGCCGGGAAGATTTAATTTCTTATCCGGCTTTTTTATTAACTTAAAGAAATGAAACACTAATTCTATCAGGTTTTATTAAGACATATTCATGATTGATATAACCATACTCTTGAATATATAAACCATCACTGAAAACTAGTCCATTGGTGATTATTTTATCGTCAATCTTAAATCCTCTAATTTCATATGAAAAATCATCTCCTTGCCTGATTATTGATAAATCGCTTTCAGATTGCGGTTCGATAATTTCAGAATCTAAAAAGGAAAGTTCCACTTCAACAAGATAGACATTCCCTTTAATAATTTCATATGGACAAGAAGCAATAAAACAATAAATATCATTTTCACCAAAAGATAACAAAACCTCTTCATCTATATCGTCATTGATTTCAATGACTTTAGCATAATATTTCATATCTACAACCCATCCTCATCTCTTAGAACTAATTTAATAGTTGTATCTTTGGCGTCCCCATTAAGTGTTTTCCAGATATCTTTGCCACTCTTCGTGTGAATAGTTGTTATATTTCCACTAGAGTTTGTTCCAACGAAACCTACCTTTGTTGCTCCTTTGGATGTATTTCCCATATACATTACATAGCCAGTCCTTATTTCTCCTTTATAGAGATACTGGACTTTATGACCATTTTTTATAATATCATCCCCGATAGCCAGATATTCAGCCTCAGATTTTGCTCTAAACTCCCCACCATGTTTTTTAAAATGTGAAGTTAATTTTTCATTATCAGCAAATTCTAAACACTTAAGGCCTAACGGATCGATCCATGTGAGGGGGTTTGGACCGTAAGCATAGAGGTTGATACCTCCATTCAGCCCAATCGGATCCTGCACAATAAACCGCCCGACCTGCGGGTCGTAGTACCGGAACAGGTTATAGTGCAGCCCAGTTTCACCGTCAGCGTACTGCCCGGCATAGCGAAGCGGCTGGTGTGCCATCGCCGTGCGATTCACAAGCCGTGAGAACCCTTCGCTCTGATGGCGCACCTCGCCAAAGCTGCCGTACTGACCGCTCCAGCGCACCGCGCCACGCTCGTCGGTCACTTCCAGCGACGCGCCGTTCAGATCGGTATTGAACCAGTAAATCTCACCGCTGCGCTGGTCACGAAGATGGTCCACCCGCGCCAGCGGGCTCCAGGCTTCATTCGGGTCGTATACATAGGTGCTGCACAGCCCGCTCTCCTGCTGCTCCTGCAGCAGGCGGTAGCCCTGCCACAGGAAGCGGGTGTCGGTGGTGCCGTGCGTCGTGGTGACGGTTTTGCGCGTGCGGCGGCCCAGTGCGTCATAGTGATAGCGCGCCTCAAACCGCCCTTCCGGGCCGGTTCCCCGGGCGGACACCAGACGGTTCTCGGCGTCATACGCATAATGCTGTTCATACAGCCCGTTGCGGCGGCTGACCAGGTTGCCCCAGTGGTCGTATTTCATAAACAGCGCCTGCCAGTGCTGCAGACGGTTATCCGTGACCGGTACCGGATCGTCACTGGCGGCGAGGTTATCCGCAGCGTCGTAGCTGAACTGCGCGCGGCTGTGCCCCTGTCGGGCCTCGTAGTGCTTCAGCAGACGCCCTTCGGCGTCGTAGCCGTAGTCCACCTCACCGCGCAGGGTGTCGCTGACGCCGGAAAGCTCACCGCGTGCGGTGTAGCGATAGAGGCGTTCCAGTAGCGCCTGCTCCGGCAGGGTCACGTCCGTACTTAGCTCACTGCGCTGCAGGGTGCGTCTGCCGAGGCTGTCATACTGACGGAGCTGCTCGCGCGCGCCCTGGGTGCGGCGCACCTCGCGGTGCAGACGGTCGCGGGTGAACTCAGTCACCAGCTGCTGCCCGAAGCGGATGGCGCTGACGTGGCCGGAGCCGTAGTGCAGCCACGCCAGCTTTTGTTCGCCGGGCAGGGTCAGGCCGGTCAGGTTGCTCAGGGCATCCCATTCGTAGCCCACCTTGCCGTTAATGCCGGATTCGCTCAGCACGCGCCCGGCGGCGTCGTGGCGGTAAGCGATCTCATCGCTTTCGATACCCAGGGCAACGCCTTCGGCGGTTGGCGTGCGGCGGATGCGGGTAATCTGGCCGCTCAGGTCGCGGAAATAGCGGTACTCCGCGTGGCGCTGAGTGCGCCCGATCAGCAGCCCGCTGTCGTCATAGCTGAACTGCTGGACGCGACGGGCGATGC
Source organism: Enterobacter sp. BIDMC92 (assembly GCF_001030225.1). Lineage (NCBI taxonomy): Bacteria > Pseudomonadati > Pseudomonadota > Gammaproteobacteria > Enterobacterales > Enterobacteriaceae > Enterobacter > Enterobacter sp. BIDMC92. The sequence goes on along the minus strand of NZ_KQ087598.1, from coordinate 1,218,124 downwards.
CGCCGTCGGCGGCAGGTCGGCCGTTTTCTTCGAGCGCGCAGAGGAACCCTCGCGCGTCCCATTCCATATGGCGCACGGTCTCGTCCGGGCGCGTTTCGCTGAGCGGGCGGCCCACGGCGTCGTAGGTGAAGCGGTATTCCGCCCCGTTGCCGTTATCGAGTCGCAGCAGGTTACCGCGCGGGTCGTAGCGCCACTGGCGCACGCGGCCAATACGGTCGGTAAGGCTGACCGGGAGGCCGAGCGCGTTATAGGCCCAGGTCACTTCACTTTCCAGCGGGTCGCGCCAGCCCGTGAGCTGGCCGCGTTCGTTCCACACCAGCGACTCGCGGCTGCCGTCAGGATGGATCACAGCGCTCAGCAGCCCGGCGCGGCTCCACTCCCGGCGCGTAATGTTCCCTTCCGCATCCTCGCTGGCAACCAGTTGCCCGAAACGGTCGTAGGTGAAACGGGTGACGCTGCCGGAGCAGTCGGTGCGCTGCGTCAGCAGCCCCTGGTGGTTCCAGACCAGGCGCACCACGCCGCCAATGGCGTCGGTGATGCTCTCCGGCAGGTTTTCTTCATCATCGGGATAGCGATACGCGGTGGTGCTTCCGGCCGGGTCGGTATCCGCCAGCAGGCGACCGCGAAGGTCGTAGATGGCCTGCGATGAGGTGCCGTCCGGGTATACCGTGCGGGTGATGCGGTCGGTCAGGCGATGCCAGTGATACTCCGTTCGGCGGCCCGCCGGGTCCGTCTCGCTGGTCATGCGGCCGTATTTGTCCCACGTGCTGCGGCGCATCGCACCGCCGGGCAGAATAACATCGCAGAGCTCGCCGTCGCGGTAGACAAACGTTGTCTGGCGACCGTCGTAATCCGTGAAGCGGGCGACGTTGTCGTCGTCATCCACCAGCCAGTGCGCCTGCGCGCCGTCATCGCGAGTCGCACGGCGGGTGCCGTTATCAAAATCATATTCGAACGTCAGCTGTTCGCCGCCGCTGTGGCGGAAGCCGACCACGCGCGGCAGGCCGTCAATCTCCCGCCAGCGGTATTCGCTCAGCAGGCCGTTGGCGTCCTCGTGGGCGCTCATCAGCCCGTCCTGCCAGCTAAAGCGTCGGCGCACGCTACCGCCCCGGCCGGTCACACAGACCAGCTGGCGCTGTTCATCATAATCGTAACTGACCAGACAGATCTCGTCATCCAGCCAGGCGCCGAGGAGCCTGTCACGATCGTAGCGGCAGACCACGCGCTGGCCCGCGCTGTCGGTCAGGGCATGCAGGGTATTATCCGCATTCCACTCGAAGAGGATATCGTTGCCGCAGGGTTCAGAGATGCGCTGGAGCAGCGACGGAGCATCATCCTTAAGCGGCGCATAGTGCCAGCGCTCACCGCTGACGTCATACACCGACCAGCTGTCGTCCTGGTGATGTTCAAGCCAGTTTTTTTCGCTTTCGCAGTAGGAGCGCAGCCCTTTCGGGACCTTCGGGAAGGCGACGTAATCGCCGGACGGCGCGCGCCACACCAGGCCGTCCTGATACGCCTCCAGGCGGCTTTCCCAGAACAGGCTCCAGCCGCGGCCCAGCACGCTGTCGCCGGGGTTGCCGCTGCGCCAGTAGCGCTGCCAGCGCACCGGCAGACGGGAAGGCAGGACGAAGTCCAGCTCGTCATCCCCGCTGAGAAACTTCTGTCCGCTGACGATATCCACCGGGCGAGCGATAATCCCCGCGGCCGCCACGCCGGTCATCAGCGTGCCGGCGCGACAGGCGATACGGGCCAGCTTGTTGATGCCGGGTATTTTGCCCAGCAGCTTAGAGAGCGCCCCGACTTTGCCAGCGGCCCCGCCCCAGCCGCCGATAAGCCCGGCGAACAGCAGGGTCAGATCGGAGACCTTATAGAGCCACTCGGGCACTTCAGACTGAATGGGCAGGGTTTGCTGCGGGTCGCCGCCGATAATGACGTTATTCGAACCGGTCATGACCTTCGCGTCGCAGGTGGTGCGATCCCCGATGCGGGAGGCTGGCTGGCTGTTAATGGAGACGCGCTTAGAGCCTTCGGCCATCTGCTGCGAGCCGTCGTCAGAACAGTCGACGGTGCTATCGGTGGCAAGCGCGGCGGGTTTACCGTTGATAAACACGTTCGGCGAGCCGGAGGTGATGACGCCTTTCTTCGTCATGCTGGATGCCCCGGCATCCGCGATGCTGTCCCGGGCGGCGGTCGCCAGCTCCCCGGTATAATACCCCACGGCCAGGCTGGCGCCGACGAGCAGGACGCCCACGCCAAGACAGGATGCGCCGAGACCGGCAATAAACATGGCCCCCGCCAGAATGCCCCCGGCGGCGGCAATCAGGCCACCGACAATCGTTCCGGCAATCATCCCGGCCAGCGCACCGGAGTGGCCGATATCATCACCTACGCGTGCTGCTTCAAACATAACAACGGTCCCTGAAGTTAATGGTGGAAGCGGAAGCTCCTGAGAAGTTCGCCAAACAGCGCGCTGTCGGCATCGCCCGGCGCGCGGGTGCAGGTCATGGTGAAGACCAGGACTTTATCGCTGTTGGTATTAAAGACGGCCTGCTGCTGCCAGATGCGTTTCCCGTCGCGCAGGTAGCTGGCATGGACAATTTCACCCTGTGAAAGGTTGTCGCCAAGCGTAGCGGCGATGCGCTCACCCTGCTTCCAGGCCTTGATGTGTTTTGCCATCAGCGCGAGCTGGCGATCGATATACGCGGCAAGCGCTTCGCCGGGGTTGAGGGCGTCGCGGGAGATGTTGAACGCCGGCGCATCCGCCGCAGGCGGCGCGAAGACGTTGACGGTACGATCCTGATAACCCTCAGGAAAGGTGATCTGTCCTTCACTGAACAGGCACTGCGAATGTTGTTCTGACATTGAGCGGGTCCCACCACATTTTTTCAGAAGCGGTAAGTTTCGCATATGTGTTTAAGGCTGACTATCCCCAGATTATTGCCACACGCCAGCCCTCACCGAATGCAAAAACTGCGGCCGTTAGCCCGGCCCCTCGCTTCCCGCCGCCAGCAGCGGGACCACCACGTCGCTGATGGGCACCGCAATACCGTGTTTGCGGCCGTAGCGCTGGATCACGCCGTTGCGAATATCCCACTCCAGCGGGCGATCCGCCTGGCGGTCGGCGAGGATCGAGGTGCCCAAATCCGCGGGCGCACGCTGGAAGTTCGCCAGGATCTCTTGTGCGACCTCATCCTCCAGCGTCGCCCCTTCGGCGCGGGCGACGGCAAGCCCCTCGCGCAGATAGGCCAGCGAAAGTTCGCTGACATCCTCGCGTCTGAACATCCCGGCGCGGCGGTTAGCCAGCACCATCAGCCCGGCAACGGCGTTTTGCAGCAGCTTGCGCCAGGCCACCGTTGAGAAGTCTGCCGAGAGTTCAACCGCGCAGCGTGTCCCCTGCAACGCATCCACCACCCGTTTTGCCTGCGGCACGTCCGGCAGAGTCAGTCGCGGCCTGGCGCGCAGCCATACGGAGGCATCCGGCTCGCGCTGTGCCGGGAACCAGACCACCGACGGCAGCACCGTGGCGCCGTTGACCCACGGCTCAAGCTGGGCTTTTTGCTCAACGCCGTTTTGCAGGGCGCAGACCACCGTGTTTTCATCACACAGCGCGCGCAGCCATCCGGCGCTGTCGGCATTTTGCGTCGTTTTTACCGCCACAAAAACCAGATCGACCGGGCGCGCGATGACGCTCGGATCGGTTAATACCGGACCGGGCACAACCGTTTCCCCCTCATCGTCGCGCAAGCGCAGTTCAGGATGCGCGGTGCGTCCGCACAGCAGCGGCGTGCGGCCCGCGTCATGCAGCACCGCGGCAATGGTGGTACCAATTGCGCCAGGCCCCAGTAGCGCAATCACTGGATTGTCAGACATGGTGAACTCCCCTTTTCGCTAAGCCTGCTAACAGTTATACCACCCTGAACAGTGAGCGCCACGTCGTTGTCTATACTCATCACTCTACTGACAACGGAGTGCGCCATGCCTTTACCCGATTTCAAATCCTCTGAACCCTATACCCTTGGCATCGAACTGGAACTGCAGGTGGTGAATCCGCCAGGCTACGATCTGAGCCAGGACTCCTCCGCGCTTATTTCCGCCGTCAAAGACGACATCAAAGGCGGGGAAGTGAAGCACGATATCACCGAAAGCATGCTCGAAATTGCTACCGGCGTGTGTCAGAACATCGACCAGGCGGCGGCGCAGTTCTCGATGATGCAGCAGAGCATCCTGCGCGCGGCGGCGGAGCAGCACATCCAGATTTGCGGCGGCGGGACGCATCCGTTCCAGAAGTGGCAACGTCAGGAGGTGTGCGACGACGAGCGCTATAACATCACGCTGGAGCGCTTTGGCTATCTGATTTTGCAGGCCACGGTGTTCGGCCAGCACGTGCATGTCGGCTGTCGGACCGGGGATGACGCGATTTATCTGCTGCACGGCCTGTCGCGCTTTGTGCCACACTTTATCGCCCTGGCGGCGGCATCGCCGTATATGCAGGGCACTGATACGAAATTTGCCTCGTCGCGGCTCAATATCTTTTCGGGTTTTCCGGATAACGGTCAGATGCCGTGGGTCAACAGCTGGCAGGAGTTCGAAGGGCTGTTCCGCCGCCTGAGTTCCACGAGCATGATCGACAGCATTAAAGATCTGCACTGGGACATTCGCCCCAGCCCGCATTTTGGCACCGTGGAGGTGCGGGTGATGGATACGCCGCTGACCCTCGGCCACGCGATTAATATCGCCGGGCTGATTCAGGCGACATCCCACTGGCTGCTGACCACGCGGCCTTATAAGCATCAGGAAAAGGATTTTCTGCTCTATCGCTTTAACCGTTTCCAGGCCTGTCGCTATGGGCTGGAAGGTATCCTGACGGATGTGCATACCGGCGAGCATAAAACCGTAGCGGAGGATATCGCCTGGCTGCTGGAGCAGGTTGCGCCGTCGGCCGAGAAGCTCGGCGCGACAAGCGCAATCAATGAAATTGCCCTGCTGTTAAAGCAGGGCAAGAGCGAGGCGCAGCGCATGCGCGACTTTATCGCCGACGGCGGATCGCTTATTTCACTGGTGCAGAAACACTGCGAGCTGTGGGCGACGAGTCCGTAAGCGACCCGACTGCGGACCGTACACCCTAAAGAGGCGAGGGACAAACCGGGTGACGGGTTTAAATTGCTTAACGTGCCGGGATGCCGGACAATGACATTTTTAACTGACGATTAACATTACGATGAAACACCCGTTAGAATCGCTGCTCACGGCAGGCGGCATTTTATTACTGGCCCTGCTTTCGTGTCTGCTGCTCCCTGCGCCCTCGCTTGGGCTGGTGCTGGCGCAGAAGCTGGTGACCACCTTTCATATGGTCGACCTTAACCAGCTTTACACCATTCTGTTCTGCGTGTGGTTTTTACTGCTCGGGGCGATCGAATTCTTCGTGTTGCGTTTCGTCTGGCGCCGCTGGTTTTCACTGGCGTCGTAAGCAAAAAAGCCGGGTGGCGGCTACGCCTTACCCGGCCTACACACGACAGGTTAATGTGTCTGGCTATGGTTCTCTTTGCGGTACGCGCCAGGCGGCTGGTTGAAGGTGCGGGTGAAGATGCGGGTAAACGTCTGCTGCGAATCAAACCCGTAACGCAGGCAGATATCGTATACCCGGGCGTCGGATTCACGCAGATCGCGTGCAGCCAGCAGCAGCTTGCGTTCACGGATATAGCGTCCCAGACTCTCCCCTTTGTACTGCATAAACAACCGCTGCAGATGCCATTTCGAGTAGCCCGCGTGACGGGCAATCTCTTCTATACGTAATGGCTGGTGCAGGTTGTCGTCGATCCATTCGACGATAGTGTCGATGACTTGAGCGGAAATGGTCATACTGCTCTCCCCCTCTGCTTCTCGCTTAAACATTATTCCCACCACGTACGGAATGTTTGCGTGGTGTCACTCACCCGGACGGGCTCGCCCAGTTCCGGTGTCAGCAGCCGATAATTTTGATCCTTGCTGGCGTTGGCCAGCTGGATCAGCGGGTCATTCCAGGCGTGTTTCGCCAGCACGAAGCGTCCGTTATGTCCGGGCACCACGGCTTTGGCGCCAAGATCCGCCGACGCCTGCGCCGTCTCCTCCGGCAGCATGTGGATGTACTTCCAGTCCTGGTCGTACTGGCCGTTTTCCATGATGGCCAGATCCACCTCGCCAAACTGCTCGCCGATGGCCTTAAAGTGCGGGCCGTAGCCGGAATCACCGCTGTAGTAAACCTTCTGTTCCGGCGTGACGAACATAAAGCTGCCCCACAGGGTGCGATCGCGTTTGATACCCCGCCCGGAGAAGTGACGCGCCGGCAGAACGTGCACCGTCAGCTCATCGCTGATGCGCACCGACTGGTTCCAGTCGCGCTCGTCGATAATCTCGGGGTTCATTCCCCAGTAACGCAGGTGGGAACCGACGCCCAGCGGCGTGACCACGCGCTTCACCTTCGGCAGTAACGCCCTGATGGTGGCGTAATCCAGATGATCGTAGTGATCGTGCGAGATAATCAGCAGGTCGATCTCCGGCATGCTTTCTGCCCGCCACGGATACTCGCCGGCAAACGCTTTATTGAGGAACGAGAACGGTGCGGCATAGTTGCCGAGTACCGGGTCAATCAGAATGCGTTTGCCCGCCAGCTGCAGGTACCACGAGGAGTGGCCAAGCCACACCAGGGTATCCTGCTCCAGCGGCAAGCTCGCGAGATCGGTTTTTACCAGCGGCAGCGGCCGGGCCGGGCGTGCGTTTTCGGTTGTTTTGGTCAGGAAATCCCACATCGCGACCAGCATATTTTTGTCGCCGTTATACCCCGGCGTCGGCAGCGTGTTGTGGAATTTCCCCTCACGATACTGGGGAGAGGCCTCCACTGCTGTCAGTTGCTCACCCTGCGGCGGCTGGCCAAATCCGGCATTCAGAACACACGGTAAACTCGCAGCTGAAGCTAAAATCATGATTAACACCACGCAGATGAAGAGAGGTTTTTTCATATCCTGACCCGAAAACGCGCCCCATCCGATAGTTTGCGCGGGGTAAACTTGATTATGAGTGAGTAAGCACTCATTATAGATGTGATGAGAAAGTCGTCAAGACGTTTTCGATCTTTGACATTCCGCGTTGCAGCGGGTCAAAGCACGTGTTTCAATCAGGGTTTTTATCATTGACAGGGGGAAAAATTTAGTGGCACGTCCGAAGAGTGAAGATAAAAAACAGGCCTTACTGGAAGCCGCAACGGTGGCATTTGCACAGTCAGGTATTGCCGCCTCAACGGCGCTCATTGCCCGTAAGGCGGGTGTCGCCGAAGGCACCCTGTTCCGCTACTTTGCTACAAAAGACGATCTGCTGAATGCCCTCTATCTGCACCTGAAACAGGATCTCTGCCAGACCATGCTGGCGAACCTCGATCGCACCATCACCCTGCCAAAAGAACATACCCGCAATATCTGGAACAGCTATGTGGACTGGGGAATTCGTAACCCGGTTGCCCATGCGGCTATCCGCCAGATTGGCGTCAGTGAAAAGCTGAGCGCCGAAACGGAACACGCGGTGAAAGAGATGTTCCCGGAGCTGCATGAACTTTGCCGTCGCTCGGTGCGTCAGGTGTTTATGTCTGATGAGTTCAAAACGTTCGGCGATGCGCTGTTCTTATCGCTGGCCGAATCCACGATGGAATTTGCCACCCGCGATCCTTCCCGCGCCGTCGAATTTAAAGCGCTCGGCTTTGAGGTGATGTGGCGCGGGCTTGCCCAGGAAGAGAGCGATGGAGAGTAAATCGTTGCAGGAGCACGCCAAACGCGTGGCGCTGGAGTTGCCCTTTACCGAACACTGTTGGCCGTTTGGGCCAGAATTTGACGTGTTTAAAGTGGGCGGAAAAATTTTTATGATTGTGGCGGTCGCGCACGGGCGGCCGCACGTCAGCCTGAAGTCAGCCCCGGAAAAATCGCTGTTAAATCAGCAGATCTATCGCGGCGTTGAACCGGGCTATCACCTCAACAAAAAGCACTGGATCTCCCTCTACGGTACGGACGACGTCACGCCAGAGCTGGTGACTGACCTGATTACGGATTCCTGGCATCTGGTGGTGGATAAACTGCCAAAAAAAGACCAGAAGTGGATCAGGCCGGCCTGATTGTTCGTCTGAGACGAACAGATTAAGCGCTCGAAATGCACTTATCTTTTTCCACGTCCCGCTGTAATCTGCTCATCTTTCGCGCCCGCACGCGGGCGAATTTCATCACCAGGAGTTGTTATGGATATCATTTCTGTCGCCCTGAAACGCCACTCCACTAAGGCGTTCGACCCAGCCAAAAAACTGACCGCTGAAGAAGCGGAAAAAATCAAAACCCTGCTGCAGTACAGCCCGTCCAGCACCAACTCCCAGCCGTGGCACTTTATTGTGGCCAGCACCGAGGAAGGAAAAGCGCGCGTGGCGAAATCTGCCGCGGGTACCTATGTGTTCAACGAACGCAAAATGCTCGATGCTTCTCACGTGGTGGTGTTCTGCGCGAAAACCGCGATGGATGACGCCTGGCTGGAACGCGTTGTGGATCAGGAAGAGGCCGATGGTCGCTTTGCCACGCCGGAAGCGAAAGCAGCCAATAACAAAGGCCGTCACTACTTTGCCGATATGCACCGCGTGGATCTGAAAGATGACGACCAGTGGATGGCGAGACAGGTCTACCTGAACGTCGGTAACTTCCTGCTGGGCGTGGCTGCGCTGGGCCTGGACGCGGTACCGATTGAAGGTTTCGACGCGGCGATCCTCGATGAAGAGTTTGGTCTGAAAGAAAAAGGCTTTACCAGCCTGGTGGTGGTGCCGGTTGGACACCACAGCGTGGAAGATTTCAACGCCACGCTGCCAAAATCTCGCCTGCCGCTGAGCACGATTGTGACAGAGTGCTAATTAACACGGGCCGCGCTATGCGGCCCGTTACGCTTTACTGATGACTAACCTGCGATGTGGATGGACATCGCGATCGTATCCCCAGGCAAACGCAATCCAGCGCTCTTCCAGCTCGGCGTATGAACTCACCGGTGTTAAATGCCACTCTTCTCCTACCGTACCGTCCGCCACGCTTATCCGATAATTCATGCTGAACGCCCAGTCGATCATGCGTAACCAAAACCGCTGACCGTCTCCGGTTTGCTCACTGTCAGACACAACAATGTCGTATTCGCTTAACACCCATTGAAAGAAGGATTGTGGTAATCCACTGATGACACGCTGATGGACAGCGCGCGGCGTACGCCAGACCATAACCTGTGTCGCTGCGCCGTGAGGAAACGTAATTTCTTTATGGAACGTTAACTTCACCGCATACGCGGTATACGGTTTTCCATCGTCAGTGGTCACGAGACGGTATTCATCGCCGTAGCGCGATTTTAACAGGCGATATCCCTCAGGCAGCATAAATCCGGGCAGATGAAAATCCACCGTGCCTCGCGCAAGAAACGCTTCAGTATGTTCGACGTTTCGGGAGATAAGGCCTAATTTTTGGCTGAAATCTGCGGAATCAATCATCAGTGGCGACATGGTGGTTTCTCATGGCGTGAGTATAGACGACTTAACACCTCATCGAAATGATGTCGATTCAGTCGATTGGTTTAAGTTAACCCCCACATTACACCGGTCTCCTCCACTCAGCAGATTCGGCTCTTATTCCCTGAAAGCCTCTCGCAAAAAACTTATTTACCCTGCGCCGCCAGCCATTCCATTGCCCGCTCCCCCGCCTCATCCACCGGCAGATACACCAGCAGCCGTGACCCGTTTCGCGGCGCGGAGTACCAGTACATCTGCTGCAGCGTAAAGTCCCCCAGCTCCGGATGGGTAAACAACTTGAGCTGGTTCTCTACGCCGCGCACGTCGTTGCGCTGGTGCCACAACGTTTTAAACTCCTCCGACACTGCAAAGAAGCGCGCCAGTTTGGCCTCCCACAGCGGATCGCCCCGGTGTTCGGCCATCGCCGCGCGGAAGTAGGAGACAAAGATGGGCAGCACATCGTCGCGTCTGCCAAGACGTGCGCGCCACGCCGGATGGGTGAGGAACAGGTAGATGCAGTTGCGGTCTTCCGGCGGAATGTCATTGAAATCGACGCCCATCAGATGTCCGAAACTGTCATTCCACGCCACGATATCGAAGTTCGGTTTCTGAATACTGGCGGGTTTCGGCATCAGCGTATCCAGCAGGCGGCGCGTGCCTTCACTGATACCCTCGCAGCAGACCGCCTGCGGCGCTTCACCCGGCGGCAGCCCTGCCAGCACAAACAGGTGCCGGGCTTCAGTTGGGGTACACTGCAGCGCTTTTGCGATAGCGGCCATCACCGCGCTGGAGGGATTGACGTCCCGCCCCTGCTCCAGCCAGGTGTACCAGGTCACCCCCACGTCCGCGAGCATTGCCACCTCTTCCCGGCGCAGACCCGGCGTACGGCGTCGACCGCTGCGCGGCAGGCCAAGACGCTGTGGATCGAGGCTTTCACGACGGGCACGTAAAAATGCCCCCAGCTGTTTTCGGGTGTCATCCTGATGTGAGGCGACGGGTTCAGACATCAAGGCCATAGATCCCCCTGCATGGTAGTGCCAGTACCAGTATAAGCAAGAACTGGTACCCGTTTATCAGATGGTTGATGCTACGACCATCTGTTGAATGACGCAATGGAGTTACCATGAATACGTCAGTAGTTTCACCGGGTCGCGCGGGCCTGATATTGCTGTTAACCGGCCAGATGCTGCCGATGATAGATACCTCAATCACCAACGTGGCGCTGGACGCCATCACCCATTCACTGCATGCGACCGCCACCGAGCTGGAGCTGATTGTCGCCCTCTACGGCGTGGCCTTTGCCGTTTGCCTCGCCCTCGGCAGCAAGCTCGGGGATAACTTTGGCCGCCGTCGCCTGTTTATGTGGGGCGTGGCAGGCTTTGGCCTGGCCTCGCTGCTGTGCGGGATGGCGGGGAATATTGAACAGCTGCTGGCAGCGCGCATTGTTCAGGGCGCGGGGGCCGCGCTTATCATGCCGCAAATTCTTGCCACGCTGCACGTCACGCTGAAAGGCACCGCCCACGCCAAAGCTATCAGCCTGTTTGGCGGTATCGGCGGGATTGCGTTTATCGTCGGGCAGATGGGCGGCGGCTGGCTGGTGTCGGCGGATATCGCCGGGCTGGGTTGGCGTAACGCCTTCTTTATCAACGTCCCGATTTGTCTGGTGGTGCTGGCGCTGAGCCGCCGTTTCGTGCCGGAAACCCGTCGCGAGACGCCTTCGCGCATTGACTGGGCGGGCACTGTCCTGCTGGCGGTCATTCTCTGCTGCCTGCTGTTCCCGATGGCGCTTGGCCCCCAATGGCACTGGTCCTGGCCGCTGAAGGCCGCACTGTTTGCCATCCTCCCGCTGGGCTATCTGATGGTATTGAATGCCCGTAAGAAGGAGCGTGAGAATGCCCATCCGCTGATCCCGCCGCGCCTGCTTTCGCTTCGCAGCGTTCGCTTTGGCGTCCTGATTGCGATGCTCTTTTTCAGCGTCTGGTCCGGGTTTATGTTCTGTATGGCGCTTACCATGCAAACCGGTCTGGGGATGGCGCCGTGGCAATCGGGGAACAGCTTTATCGCCCTGGGCGTGACCTATTTTATTTCCGCGTGGTTCGCGCCGCGTCTGATTGCCCGCTACAGCACAAGCACCATTCTGCTGACGGGTCTGGCGATCCAGATTACCGGCCTGCTGGCGCTGATGGCGACGTTCCACCTGTGGGGTATGAATAACACCGCGCTGACGATGGCGCCCGCCACCGGTCTGGTGGGCTACGGGCAGGCGCTGATCGTAAACAGCTTCTACCGCATCGGGATGCGCGATATTCAGCCTGACGATGCGGGGGCGGCGAGCGCCATTTTGAGCACGCTGCAGCAGGCCGCGCTGGGGCTGGGTCCGGCCATTTTTGGGGCGATTTTGCTGCACGCGCTGCAACACCATCACGGGGATTACACCCAGGCGATTAATGTCTTCCTGGCTGTGGAAACCGTCATGATGATCGTTCTGGGGCTGGCAACGTTACGTATGCGCCATCGCCTGTCTCTGCCCGTAGTGAAAACCTGCCAGGCCACCAAATAAGCCGCGAATTTGCATAATAGATCCGCAGCCGCCATTATGGGGCTGCATCAATACAGGAGACGTTATGCAGGAATTAATTGCTCAGGTAGAAGAGTTAGGGATCGAAATTACCCCCACCACATCATTAGTTATCATCTTTGGTATTATTTTACTTACCGCCATTATCATACATTTTATTCTGCACAAAGTTGTCTTGCGGGCCTTTGAGAAGCGCGCGCAGGCCAGCAGCCATTTGTGGCTGCAGATCATCACCCAGAATAAATTATTTCACCGTCTGGCCTTTACCCTTCAGGGGATAATCGTCAACGTCCAGGCGGTACTGTGGCTGCAAAAAGGCAGCGAAGCGGCGGAAATATTAACCACCTGCGCAAAGCTGTGGGTGATGGTGTATGCCCTCCTCGCCTTCTTCTCGCTGCTGGACGTGATTTTCAATCTGTCGCAGAAAATGGCCACCGCGTCGCAACTGCCGCTGAAGGGGATCTTCCAGGGCATCAAGCTGGTGAGCGCTATTCTGGTGGGGATCTTAATTATCTCCCTGCTCATCGGCCAGTCTCCGGCGATTCTGATCAGCGGCCTGGGGGCCATGGCGGCGGTCTTAATGCTGGTGTTTAAGGATCCTATCCTGGGCCTGGTGGCGGGTATTCAGCTCTCGGCCAACGACATGCTCAAGCTCGGCGACTGGCTGGAGATGCCGAAATACGGTGCCAACGGCACGGTGACGGACATCGGGCTGACCACCGTTAAGGTGCGCAATTTCGATAATACGATTACGACGATTCCAACGTGGGCGCTGGTTTCCGACGCCTTTATCAACTGGAGTGGCATGTCCGCCTCCGGTGGGCGACGCATTAAGCGCAGCCTGAATATTGATACCACCAGCATTCATTTTCTCGACGAGCAGGAACAGCAGAAACTTATTCAGGCGAAGCTGCTGAAGCCCTATCTGGCCGCGCGTCATGAGGAGATTAACCTGTGGAATCAGCAGAACGGTGAAGGGGAATCGATATTAAACCTGCGCAAGATGACCAATATCGGCACTTTCCGCGCTTACCTGAATGAATATCTGCGCAACCATCCGCGGATTCGTAAAGATATGACATTAATGGTGCGCCAGCTGGCGCCGGATGCTAACGGCCTGCCGATTGAAATATATGCCTTCACCAATACGGTGGTCTGGGCAGAATATGAAGAGATTCAGGCCGACATCTTCGACCATATTTTCGCGGTGGTGGATGAATTTGGTCTGCGTATTCACCAGTCGCCGACCGGGAACGATATTCGCTCGCTGGCAGGCGCTGTTGCCAGATAATCAGGTGCTGGCGCGGGAAATAAAGCGCCAGTCCATCATCACTCTTTCCGTGGGCGCATCCGGGTTGTCGATCTTATTTAAGAGCAGATCGACCGCCTTGCGCCCGATATTGCGCGACGGCTGTTCGATGGTCGTCAGCGAAATCATGTCCGCCAGCTCAGTGCCATCAAAACCGACGACTGCAATATCCTCCGGCACGCGCAGCCCTGCCTGCTGAATAGCGCGCAAGGCCCCTGCCGCCAGGGTGTCGGAAACGGCAAATACCGCGTCCGGCGGGTTTTCCTTCAGCAGATTTTGCATGGCGGCCATTCCGGCGCGGGAGCTGAGATCGCTTGCGTACTCAACTGCCTGATACGCCAGGTCTTTAAGGTGGATCACGCTCTTGTAGCCGCGCTCGCGCAGCCGGGCGTATTTATAGCTGAGGTCGTGGTTGATCATGGCAATGCGCTTGCGGCCACCTTCAGCAAGCTGGCTGACGGCGTGCTGCGATGCATCGACGTCGTTAATCCCCACACAGGAAACCGTCCCGGCATCGGCGTATTCAGCGCACTGCACCCAGGGGGCAGTGCCTATCAGCGCGGCCAGTTCCGGCAGCTTCGAAAAGGCGTCCATAGTGATAATGCCGTCGACGATTTTGCCGGAAAGCAGGCTCAAGCCCGAGCGGGAGCGTTCGATATCAGAGCCAGAGTTGCAGAGCAGAATGCGGTAGCCGTTTTTCTCGGCCTCTTCTTCGATGCCTTTCACCACCTCGGCGCAGAACGGGTTGGCAATGTTCGAGACCATCACCAGGATCATATAGCTGCGGGCCGTGCGCAGCTGGCGCGCCAGCAGATTGGGCTGGTAGTTACTCTCTTTAATCGCCTGCAGGACGCGATCGCGGTTTTTTGCTTTCACGGTATCGCTGTTGTTGAGCACCCGGGAAACCGTCGCCACGGAGACCCCGGCCAGCTGAGCGATTTTCTGAATTGACATAGCGACGACACATCCTGCGGTTAGCGTTTTGTGCAGGCTACCATAAATTTGTTGCCCGGCGAACCGGGCAACGCGTCATTGCGCCACGCGAACCCAGTGCTGTTGCTGGTGGCTTTTTACTATTGCATCAATGATATACATCACGTTCGCGCCATCATGGAAGGTGGCAAACGCAGGCCGTTCCGGCATTGCGCCCGTCTGCACGGCACGGTAGAACTGCGCCATCATGTTTTTAAAGGCATCCGGCCAGCCTTCAATATGCCCGCCGGGGAAATGGGCGCTGTCGGCCACGTCTGGGTTCATCAGGCTCGGATCGTCGCTGAGCGTCTGGTTTGCCTGTGCGCGATGGCCGATCCACAGCTGCTGAGGGCTCTCCTGATCCCACGCCATCGACCGCTCGCTGCCGTTGATCTCAAACGTCAGGCGGTTTTTGCGCCCGGCGCTCACCTGCGAGACGCTAAAGCTGCCCTTGCTGCCGTCGTCAAAGCGGAACAGCACCGAGCCGAAGTCTTCGGTGGTGACCGGCTTGTCCTCATAGCGGGCGTGCTCCTCGTGCACGAAGGTCTGATTTCCGGCCACGCTAGCCTTGCGCGTCGGCCAGACGATAGCGAGGTCGGCCATAACCTCGGTGATGCGGCGGCCGGTGACAAACTGCACCGTGTCGCACCAGTGGGAGCCGATATCCGCCACCGCGCGCGACGCCCCGCCCAGCGCGGCATCCACCCGCCAGTTGTAGTCGGTTTCGAGCAGCATCCAGTCCTGCAGATAGCTGCCGTGCGCGGCAAACACCCGTCCGACGCTGCCCGCGCGCAGCATGCTCGCGGCCTGTCGCACCATCGCAAACTGGCGATAGACAAAGCTGACGCCATGTACCACACCCGCCTGCTCTGCCAGCACCACCAGCTCGCGGGCCTCGTCCGGGGTCATGCACAGCGGCTTCTCGGAAAAGACGTGCTTTCCCGCGCGCAGGATCTGGCGGTTAATCTCTGCGTGCAGGTGATTTGGCGTGCAGTTGTGCACCACGTGCAGATCGGGATGTGCGAGTAACGCATCCACGCTGCCGTAGGCGTGCGGGACGTTAAGCCGACGCGCTTTTTCCTGCGCCTGCGCCTGCGTGCTGTCGCACAGCGCGACGACCTGCACAAAACCCAGGCGCCTGAGCGCCTCGATATGCGCCGGGCCGATAAACCCGCTGCCGATAATGCCGACGTTAATCATGGCTGCCTCCTGCCGCGAAATCGTCAAACGCGCGCCCGGAGACCGGAATAATGTGGCGGCGGATAAACTCGCTGCCTTCGCGGGCACCGGTATCGCCATCCTTCAGGCAGCACTCCCACTCCAGTACCGCCCAGCCGTCGTAGTCGTACTGCGTCAGTTTGCTGAATATGCCCCTGAAGTCGATCTGCCCGTCGCCCAGCGAACGGAAGCGACCGGCACGGTTGATCCACGGCTGATAGCCGCCATACACCCCGCTCCGCCCGCTGGCGCGGTATTCGGCATCCTTCACGTGGAATGCTTTGATGCGCGCGTGATAGATGTCGATAAAGGCCAGGTAGTCCATCTGCTGCAGCAGCATATGGCTCGGGTCGTAGAGAATGTTGCAGCGCGGGTGATTATCCACCAGCGCCAGAAAACGCTCAAACGTCACCCCGTCGTGCAGGTCTTCCCCCGGATGCAGCTCAAAACAGACGTCTACGCCCTGTTCATCGAAGGTATCCAGAATCGGCCGCCAGCGGGCTGCCAGCGCCGCGAACGCCTCCTGGAAACGTTGCTCGTTATGCGGCGGCCACGGGTAGAAAAACGGCCAGGCCAGCGAGCCGGAGAACGTTGCGTGCGCTTTCAGGCCCAATCTGGCGGAGGCGATCGCCGCCTGCTTCAGTTTCTCCGTGGCCCACGCCCGGCGGGCCGCATCGTTACCGCGCACGGACGCGGGCGCGAAATGGTCAAACGCGTCGTTGTAAGCCGGGTTAACCGCCACAAGCTGCCCTTCAAGATGGGTCGACAGCTCGCTGATGACAAGCCCGTGTGCGGCCAGCTTAGCGGTGACGTCATCGCAGTAGGCCTGGCTCTCTGCGGCTTTCTCTACATCAAAAATGTGCGGATGATTGCAGGGGATCTGCACCGCTTTATAGCCCTTATCTGCCGCCCACCCTGCCAGGCCGTCGAGCGAGTTAAACGGTGCCTCTTCGCCAATAAACTGCGACAGAAAAATACCGGGTCCTTTCATCGTCCTCATACCACCTCCAGAACGTTACGCCTTGTCATCGTCATACCTGAACGTGAGAAGGAAAATAAGCGCGATCGCAGCGGCAGCCACCGCCGGGATCCACCAGAATGTCACCCACGCCTGCGGCACGGTATGACCCGCCACCAGGCGGTTGTAGAGCGCCCCGGAAATCTGCGAGCCGAGCAGCATCCCGATACCGTAGGTGAACATCACAATCATGCTCTGCGCCTGGCCTTTTACTTTTTCGCCCGCCACGCGGTCGGTGTAGATAAAGCCCACCACAAAGAAGAAGTCATAGCACACGCCGTGCAGCAGAATGCCAATGTACAGCAGGAAACGTCCCTCTTCGCTCACGCCGAGGGCAAACATGGCGTAACGCACGAACCACGCCAGCATGCCGATCAACAGCATAACTTTCACGCCCAGACGGCGGAACAGCAGCGGGATCACCAGCATGAAGACGATCTCCGACATCTGCCCGAACGACATGGCAGTGCTGACATCAGCAATCCCTGCGTCTGCCAGATAAGACGCGGTATAGGCGTAGTAGGTACCGAGCGGCACGGAGATCAGCATCGCGCAGACGGAAAAGACGAAGAAGTGACGGGTTTTAAGCAGCGCGAAGGCATCCGCGCAGAACAGATCGCGCACCTTAACCGGCAGCCCTTTAGCGGGGGCTGGCGTGTGCGGCAACGTCAGGCTGTAGAGGGCCAGCAGCACGGAGCTGGCCGCCGCCACCTGGAAGATGGTGACGCTTGCCGCCACACCGGTAACGCCAATAAATATCCCCGCCGCAATCCAGCCGATAGTGCCGAATACGCGAACCACCGGGAAGGTTTTATCGACGTTTGCCAGGCTGTGAAACGCAATGTTGTTGGTCAGCGCAAGGGTTGGCATGTAGCAGAGCGTGTAGCCAAACAGCAGGCCGATCAGCAGCGCACCGTTTTCAGCAATCAGCGCGCCCGGCACAAACCACAAGATCGCCGCCCCGGCGAGATGCATCACCGCCATGACCTTTTGCGAGGCAAAGAAGCGATCCACCAGCATGCCAAGCACAAACGGCGACAGAATAGAGGCGATTGGCCCGGCAGAGAACGCATCACCAATCAGCAAAGACATGTTGTGCTGGGTCATCACCAGGCCGAGCGTAACCGACCAGCTACCCCAGATAAAAAACTGCAGAAACATCATCAGCGACAGCCGCGGCACCAGCAGCCGGTGCTGCGCTATCGCCTTTCCACTACTTTCAGTTGTTGACACCATAACGAGCCCCACCCTCAAAAAGTAATCGATTACAAAACAGTTCAGGTAAAAAGTAATCGATTACAAAATAAAGATCCTGTGGATCGTAGAAGATTTGGGAGGGGGGTCACGATAAAGGTAGAGTGGTGCTTTGTAGGCCCGGTAAGCGTAGCGCCACCGGGCGTGAAGACGGGTGCGGTCTGGTGCCCTCACCCCGGCCCTCTCCCACAGGGAGAGGGAGAAAACCGTGCTACTTTTTCCGCGAGAGCTTGAACGCGATAAACAGGAATACGACCCACACCGGCAGCAGCAGCGCGGACAGGCGCATCGCATCCATGGTGCACATCAGCACCAGAATCAGCCCGAGGAAGGCGATACAGAGGTAGTTGCCCGCCGGGTAGAGCAGCGCCTTAAACTGCGTCTCACGCCCCTTGCGGCGCATGGCGGCGCGAAAGCGCAGGTGCGCCAGGCAGATCATGATCCAGTTCAGCAGCAGCGTGGCGACAACCAGCGCCATCAGCAAACCAAAGGCAGATTTCGGCAGCAGGTAGTTAATCAGCACCACCAGCGAGGTAATGGCCCCTGAGAGCAGCAGAGAGTTGACCGGCACGCCACGGCGGCTGACGCGGGTGAGGAACTTCGGCGCATTGCCCTGCACGGAGAGACCAAACAGCATACGGCTGTTGGAGTAAACGCCACTGTTATACACCGACAGCGAGGCCACCAGGATAACGAAGTTCAGCACCGAGGCTACCACATTGCTGTTCAGATCGTGGAAAATCATCACAAACGGGCTGCTGTCAGATTTCACTTCCACCCATGGATAAAGCGCCAGCAGCACGACCAGCGAACCGATGTAAAACAGCAGAATACGGTACACCACCTGGTTGACCGCTTTCGGAATGCTTTTATGCGGATCGCGCGCTTCAGCGGCGGTGATCCCAATCAGCTCCAGCCCGCCGAACGAGAACATAATGACCGCCAGGGAGAGGATCAGCCCCTTCCAGCCCGTGGCCAGGAAGCCGCCGTGCTGCCAGAGGTTGTCGATGGTCGCTCGTTCGCCGCCGTGACCGGAGAACAGCAGCCACAGGCCAAAGCCGATCATGCCGATGATCGCCAGCACCTTAATCAGCGCGAACCAGAATTCGGTTTCACCATACAGGCGTACGTTCACGAGGTTGACGGCGTTGATGATAATAAAGAAGGCAGCGGCCCAGACCCACGTCGGGACATCGGGCAGCCAGTACTGCATATAGATGCCTGCGGCGGTCAGTTCGGCCATTCCCACCAGCACAAACATTACCCAGTAGTTCCAGCCGGAGAGGAAGCCTGCGAACGGGCCCCAGTATTTATACGCAAAGTGTGCGAAGGAGCCTGAAACCGGCTCTTCAACGACCATCTCGCCAAGCTGGCGCATGATCAGGAAGGCGATAATGCCGGCAATGCCGTAACCGAGCAGCACCGCCGGACCGGCCATCTGAATGGCAGGGCCGATGCCGAGAAACAGCCCGGTACCGATTGCGCCGCCAAGGGCAATTAACTGAATATGTCGATTTTGCAAACCACGTTGCAGCGTCGGATTCTGTTCCGACGAAGCTTCAGCGCTACCGTTGCCTGAAGCGGATGACGCGTCTTTCACGTCCTACCCCTGTCTCTTTTTTAGAAGGGGCACGTTTTAACACTTCATGCTGGCGGTAGCAAGTTTAACGCCGGGGCACGTTATGCACCCGGCGATGAGAGGTTATGAGCCGATGATCCCGCCGTCCGCTTTGGTGATCACCACCGTTGAGGAACGCGGGCGTCCACTCGGGTTTGCATCTGGCCAGCTGGAGACGGCACGCGGATTGGCCGGGTCGGTAATATCATCCCCGCCCTCCCCCGGATGTTGAATGTTAATGAACAGCGTCCGGTTGTCCGGCGTAAACGCAATCCCGGTGATTTCACACCCGCGCGGTCCGGTCAGGAAACGGCGGTACTCATTGGTGCCCGGAATGGTGGCCACCATCTGGTTATTGCCCATCCCCTCGTAGGCTTTCTTGTTAATGGTGCTGGAAGAGACGTCGGTCTGGATCCACAGTACCCCCTGGTGATCGAACGACAGGCCATCGGGGCTGCCGAAGGCCGCCCCCTGCATCGAACCTTTGGCCTTCGGATCGTCACTGTCGGTACGCCCGGCCATCACCAGAATATCCCACTTAAAGCGTGTGGCGGCAGGATCGGCCCCCTCTTCGTGCCAGTGCATAATATGACCAAACACGTTATTAGCGCGCGGGTTAGCGGCATCAACCGGCGCCTTACCCTCTTTCCCGCGATCGCTGTTGTTGGTGAGTGTACAGTAGACGCTGCCGCTGGCGTGCGGGTCGACCGCTATCCACTCGGGGCGATCCATTTTCGTTGCCCCCACCACGTCAGCCGCGAGGCGGGTTTTAATCAGCAGATCGCCCTGGTTTTCAAAACCGTGGTCTTGATCCAGACCATTTTGCCCGAAGATCAGCGGCAGCCAGTCGCCGCTGCCCTCCTCGTTGAAGCGGGCAACGTACAGCGTGCCGGACGTCAGCAACTGCATATTGGCTTCACGGTTTGCAGGATCGTATTTTTTGTCCGAGACAAATTTATAGATGTACTCAAACTTCTGGTCATCCCCCATATAGACCACCACGCGGTTATCGGCGGCGAGCGTGACGGCTGCCCCTTCATGCTTGAAGCGGCCCAGGGCGGTGTGTTTACGCGGCGTGGAGGCCGGGTCGTAAGGATCAATCTCCACGACCCAGCCGAAGCGGTTGGGTTCATTGGGGGTTTTATCGACGTTAAACCGCTCATCCACCTCGTTCCAGCGATAGGAGTCATCGCTGTCGCTGATGCCGTAGCGTTTTTCCAGCGGGTTGAGTTCGGCTTTTTTGACAAAAATATCTGACCAGTTCTCCTCGCAGGTGAGATAGGTGCCCCACGGCGTATGTCCGTTGGCGCAGTTTTGCATGGTGCCCAGCACGCGCTCCCCTTGCGGATCGGCGGCGGTTTTCATTAAGTCCTGATGCAGTGCCGGACCGGTAAGCGCCATCGGGGTATTAACGGTAATACGGCGGGCATAAGAAGACGGGCGAACGACCTGCCAGTCGCTGCCCGTTTTTTTGACTTCCACCACCGACACGCCCATCGCGTTCTGCCCCTTACGAGCTTTATCGAGACTCCAGTTCGCCGTGCCGTCGGTAAACAACATCCCGTTGTCGATGTATTCATGGTTCAGCGCCAGCAGGCCATGCGCCGGGTTTTGCTCCCCTTGCGGCAGACTAAACCACGCCATACCGTCGTGGTGCATGCCCGCCTGCACGGCCTGTTCGTCCGTGGTATTGCTGGCGTCCGGCTTAAACGCCGGCATGTTATCTTTGATACCCGTCGGGTCGCCCCAGCGATAAAACGGTCGGGCAATATAGCCTTCCGGCACCCTGACCGTATCCTCCGTAGAGACGTCGATGCTGGTAAAGCCCAGGGAAACCGCTTTTGCCAGCGCGGAAGGCTTCGCTACTGCGGCAATGGCATTTTCGGGTTTGATCAGAAAGGGGAATGAAACGGCAGCGCCCGCCACGGCACCCATCTGTAAAAAACGGCGGCGGGAGAGAAACACCTGTGCAACCTCGGAGAATACCGGGTTAGCGCTGCGGTTATTGATTTCGTCGCGATGTTCTTTTTTAAATACGGATTTCAGAGGTCTGCCCATAGCGGCTTCCTGTCATTGGCCAAGAGGTAAGGAGTTGGCGACCAGTCTAAGAAGCTTTTATTACAATTTTATAACACGATGAGGGCGGTGTGGGGCGTCCCTGCCCCGGATAACGAGGGTGGAACGCTTAGAACGTGTAGCCAACCGAGACCTTAAAGGTGCGCGGCTCGCCCTGCGTAATATAGGTACCGGAATCGTCCACGCTGGCCCAGTAGTTTTCATTGGTCACGTTGTCGATGCCTGCACGTACCGTCATCTGGTTTTCGTTGTGATTTACCGCGAAGCGATAACGCATCCCCAGATCCAGCGTGGTGTAACTGTCGAGCTTTTTGCTGTTCGCAAGGTCGGCATACTGCGTGCCGGAGTGGTTTACGCGGGCGGTGGCGGTCAGCCCCTCGATCGGCTTGATGTCATATTCCGCGCCCAGCACGGCGTAAAAGTTCGGGACACCAATGGCATCGTTACCCTGGTTGAGACCGTTGTTGGTTTTGGTCAGCTCCGCCTGCAGCCAGGTGGCGCTGGCGTTGAGGCGCATCCCCAGCATCGGCTCGCCGAAGACATTCAGCTCCAAGCCGCGGTTGCGCTGCTCGGCGTCCAGGCCGTAATGCTTCGTCTGGCTGTCGAGAATAGCGGAAGGCATTTTGATTTCGAACAGCGCCAGAGAGCCGCCCACGCGGCCGAAGTCGGCCTTCACGCCCACTTCGTTCTGTTTAGAGTGAACGATACCGGTGCTCTGCCCGTAGTTAATGGCGGTGTCAGGGGCGTTTTTACCCGGCTGCAGCGCTTCGGTATGGTTAGCATACAGAGAGATCTGCTCCCACGGCTTGTAGACCACGCCGTAGGTTGGCATCCAGCGGCTGCCGTCGAAGCCATCGGCATCGTTTTCCGCGCCGGTCACTTTGTTATACCCGCGAATGACCACTTTCTGATGACGTGCCCCGGCGGTAAACAGCAGCCTGTCGTCCAGCACGCCCAGAGTATCGCTCAGCAGCCAGCCCTGCGTGCGGGTGCGCCCGCTGGTCAGCGGATCGCTGTATTTGCCGCCCAGGCCGTTGAAGTTTGAGCTGTCCGGCATATCAACCCCGGTGTTGTGGTAGATATTGGTGGTCGGGTTGTCTGCCGCCGCGGACATTTTCCACGCGATTTTTTCGTTTTTGGTCATCGCGGAGTAACCCACGTTCACCTTGTGCGACACGAAGCCGGTCGTGAAGTGACCGCGGATCCCCGCCATCCCGCTGACTGAGTCGCTGATGCGATTGGTATCAAGGCGGCTGACCGTGGCCTTACCGCTTTTGTCCAGCAGCTTCGGTGCGCTGTAGGTCCCTTCTTCATGAGCGTGCTGCGCGCCGAGTCCGGTATACGCCGTCCAGTTGTCGGTGATGTCGTATTCGCTGCGCCACATCCCGAATTCGTTCTCGATGTTGCTGTAGGCCCACTTCTGGGAAATGTTGCGATCGTTTTTCGGCGACTCCGGCACAAAATCCACCGCCGAAATATTGACGCTGGTCGGGCTGCCGTGGAAGGTTTTCTTCTGGTAGCCGAGATCCAGCGAGGTGCGGAAGTTGTCACCTTTGTAATCCAGACCGGTGGAGAGCAGCGTGGTGCGGCGGCGGTCATTCGGTACGCCGGTTTCCCCTTCACGATGGATCAGATTCACCCGCGCGCCAAACTGGTCGTTGTCGCCGTAGCGACGGCCCGCATCCAGCGTGGTGCCAACCTGGGAATCCGAGGTGTAGTCAACGCCGACTTTCGCCTGCGGGAGTTCGCCCGCGTGTTTTGGCTCAAGGTTGATCATCCCGCCCACGCCAGAGCTTGCCGCGCCGTTCATCAGGGCGTTTGCCCCTTTGAAGATCTCAATCCGCTCGACCATCTGCGCATCCACCACCTGACGCGGAAGGACGCCGGACAGCCCGCCAAAGGTCATATCATCGCCGTCAAACTTCAGGCCGCGGATGCGGTAAGTTTCCGCGCTGTTGCCATACCCCTGAACGTATTGCACGCCAGCGTCATTAGCGACCACATCGGCAATGGTTTTCGCCTGCTGATCGTCCACCAGCTTTGCGGTGTAGCTGATGATATTAAAGGGTACATCCATGGCATTCTGCTCGCCGAGCATCCCCATACGCCCGCCGTTCGCCACCTGTCCGTCGAGGAAGGCCGGCACAAGCTGGTCGCCGCCGGGGGTAAAGTCGCTGGCTGGTGCCGACTGCACAACGAGAGTCTCTTCTTTTTGATTATCCGCCGCGTAAGCGGAATGTGTCGCCGCACCGACGGCGAGTGCCAGCAGCGTTTTGTGTAATCTGGTGTTGTTCATCGTTAACCCATTTGAAAGTGCGCGCAAAAATGACCCGTGAGCGGGCCTTAGAATCTATTGGTTGCAATGCAAATGAGAACTATACGCATTATCTATGCGTTAGCAAGTGTAACCGCGTTCATACGGGAGGCGTGGTAAGCGATGAGGGGAATAGCCACCCCGTTTCGGGGTGGCTGCAGTGACATTACTTTTTCTTGTAAATATTGGCCGTACCGTGAATTTTATTGTTGGTGTTCCCGGAGGTGAGCACCAGGACATCAGCGCCTTGCTTATCGGCTTTCTCGATCAGTTCTTTTTTAGCATCATCGATAGAGACTTCACCTGAGGTGTTTACCGTACCGATTTTCTGATATTGAGACTCAACTTTCTTAAACTCCTCCTTCGTCAGAAGCTCAGCAGCGAAGGCATGAGTTGTAAAGAAAAACGCAGTTCCCAACAAAACAGCAATTGTCTTTTTCATAACCTTTTTTCCTTGAGATTAATCAGCAACAACGAAAAGCCCCACTCATTATGGTGAGGTTTTATGAGCATGGTAGATAAACTCAGGTAATGCCATAGGTCATGGAAAATTCTTTTATAACAACCCGTTGCATGAAATTACTAACGAATATTAAGAATATTCAAATACCCGCGCAGTGCCAGCAATATCAATGCGTACCGCGGTGCCAGGGTTCCATCCTGGCTGGCTTACGGTTTTCAGAACCACGGGATGTTGCTCCCCGGCTAACGCAAGGGTGAGCGTCGACAACTGGCCGGTAAAGTCCACATCAAGAATCGAGATCGGGCTTTCATGTGCGGCACATGCCGTCACGCGCAGCTGCTCAGGACGCAGCATCACGCGGCCCTGCCCTGTCGCATGTGTGTTGTCCGTTGCCACCTCACCCAGCGCGCACACGGCGTAACCGGCAGCAAGCCGAGCAGGCAGGATCACGGCATCGCCAAGAAACAGCGCCGTCTCTTCGTCAACGGGAAGGGTGTAGACCTCATAAGGGGTCCCCACCTGCGTGAAACGCCCGGCGCGCATCACGGCCACCTGTGTGGCAAAGGAGAGCGCTTCGTTCTGATCGTGGGTGACCAGAATCGAAGCCACGCCTGCTTCCGCCAGCAGATCGGCCGTGGCTTTGCGCGTCGTGGCGCGCAGGCCGGTATCCAGCGCTGAGAACGGCTCGTCCAGCAACATCAGTGAAGGACGCTGGGCCAGCGCACGAGCCAGCGCCACGCGCTGCTGCTGTCCGCCGGAAATCTCATGCGGCCAGTGCGTCGCAAGCTGCCTGTCCAGAGAGACCATCTCCATCAGCGCCTCAACGCGCTGGCGTTTCTCGTGGCGGGTACCGTCCAGCCCCCAGGCGATGTTATCTGCCACGTTAAGGTGCGGGAACAGCGCCCCTTCCTGAGGAACAAAACCGATCCGGCGCAGGTGGGCGGGCACAAAACGGTTTTCATCGAACAGCGTTTTTCCCTGCATGACAATGCGCCCGGTATCTGGCGTTTCAAACCCGGCAAGGATCCGCAGCAGCGTGGTTTTACCCGACCCGGATGGCCCGACGATCGCCGTCCTGCTTCCCGGCGCAACGCTCAGGTTCAGGCTGTCGAGCACCTGCGCATCAGCGAACGATTTAGAAATGGCGGTTAATTCAAGCATGTCATAGCCCTGCAATTTTTTTCGACTGCATATAGAGAATGGCGGTCAGCGGGAGGGAAATCAGGATCATCAGCATCGCGTAAGGCGCGGCTGCAACATAGTCAATTTCGCTGGTCAGCGCCCAGAATCCGGTGGAGAGCGTGCGCGTGCCCAGTGGAGAGAGCAACAGGGTGGCGGTCAATTCATTGCTGACGCCGAGGAACACCAGCGCGGCACCCGCCGCCGCACCCGGCGCGGCCAGCCGCATCGTGACGCTCCAGAGCGCCTTCGCGGGCGTGCTGCCAAGACTGCGCGCCACGTTCTCCAGCTCAACCGGCGCCTGGGCAATCCCCGCCCGCAGATTAATGAGCGCCCGGGGCATAAACATCAGCAGGTAGGCAAGAAACAGGGTAACTTCCGTCTGGTAGATGGGACGGGCGTAATGAATGGTGACGGTGACCAGCGCGAGCGCCGTGACAATCCCCGGCAGCGAGCTGGTGATATAGATACACCCTTCCAGCATCCGGAAGATGCGGCGCGGATAGCGGATACCGAGCCACGCGATGGGGATCACGCACGCCGTGGTCAGCAGGGCTCCGCCCACGCCGAGCATCAGCGTCTGGCGCAGCGAGTGCCAGAGATCGGCGCTCAGCCAGTTTTGAACGCCGCCGAGCCAAATCCAGCGACACAGAACAATTAACGGCACACCCAGCGCCAGCACAATCAACACGATGAAAAACAGCTGACCCAGCGCGGCGGCTGCAGGCTTCAGCGGCCAGCGTTTCTGTTCACGGGCGGCCCCGGCACCGATACGCGCGTAACGTGCTTTTCCGCGCGTCACGCCTTCCAGTACTAAAATAGCCAGGCAGCACAGGGCCAGCACGCCCGCCAGCATGTTAGCGGCCGGGCCACTGAAGGTAGACTGAAACTGGTCATAAATGGCCGTCGTGAAGGTGTCGAAGCGAATCATCACGTACAGGCCATATTCCGCCAGCAGATGCAGTGCCACCAGTAGCGCACCGCCGCAGATAGCGAGTTTGAGCTGCGGCAGCACCACGCGGAAAAAGACCCGCCAGGGCGGGGTACCAAGTGACGCAGCCACGTCTTCGAGTGTCGGGTCCAGGCGACGCAGCACCGCCGCAACCGGCATATAGATAAACGGATAGTAGGCAAGGACAGAGAGGAACACGCCCGCAGAGAGCCCGTGCATGGACGGGACAACGCTCACCCAGGCATAGCTTTGCACAAACGCGGGGATGGCCAGCGGGGCGACCGCCAGTGCGGACCAAATCCCCCGCCCGGCAAGCTGCGTGCGCTCGGTGAGCCAGGCGATGGCCACGCCCGTCACGATGCAAAGTGGAACCGCAAGGGCCGTCAGCCACAGCGTGTTGCTGAGCAGCTCAGCCACACGCGGGCGGAAGACCAGCGCCTTTATGGTTTCCCAGCCCGTCTCAATGCCAATGGCAATGATAAAGCCCAAAGGCAGAAGCGCCATTAATGAAAACAACACAGCTAACGCAACCATCGGCAGTGCAGGACGCCTGCGGGCAGGCTCCTGCACTCTGTTTTTTCCGATGTCGAGACTCAGACCAGACATAACACCTTCACTTCACTTTCAGTGATCACAGCAGGCCGGCTTGCGTCATCAGCTCGATAACTTTTTTACTGTTGAGCGTTGAAGGCTCTACTTTCGGGGCATCAAGATCTTTCAGTGGAACCAGTTTCGGGTTTGAGGCCGCGTTCACGCCCACGGCGTATTCAAAGGCATTATTGGTACGCAGGCTTTCCTGCCCTTCTTTACCGGTAATGTATTTAATGAAGGCCTGCGCCTGCGCTTTATGTTTGCTGGACGCCAGCACACCACCACCAGAGAGGCTAACAAACGCGCCCGGATCCTGGTGTTTGAAGTAGTAGAGTTGGGTGTTTTTGCTGTTTTCGCCCGTTTTGGACTGATCGACAAAGCGGTAGTAGTGATAGATCACGCCGCCATCGATCTGGCCGGCATTGACCGCTTTCATCACGGTGCTGTTGCCTTTATAGGCCACGAAATTAGCTTTCATCGCCTTGAGCCATTCCAGCGTGGCCTGCTCGCCTTTCAGCGCCAGCATTGCGCTCACGATGGCCTGGAAATCCGCGCCTGATGGTGATGCTGCCCAGCGGCCTTTCCACTCGGGTTTCGCCAGGTCCATCAGCGACTTAGGCAGCTGCTGTTCGCTCAGTTTTGCCGGGTTATAGACAAACACCGTGCTGCGGGCCGCGATGCCGATCCAGCGACCGTGCGCCGGACGATATTCTGCCGGCACCTGCTTCAGGGTCTCTGCGTCCAGCGGCGCAAACAGGTTGGCATTATCAACCAGCACCATTGACGGAGAGTTCTCGGTCAGGAATACGTCCGCCGGGGATGCGCTGCCCTCCTGAACCAGCTGGTTACCCAACTCGCTGTCATCGCCGTTACGCAAAGTCACTTTGATGCCGGTTTCTTTGGTAAAACCGTCAACCCACGACTTCACCAGGTTTTCATGCTGCGCGTTGTAGACAACGATACCTTCGCTATTATCGGCAGCAACCGATTGTGTGGAAAGGAAAAGTGAGGAAGACAACAAGGCAAGCGAGAAGCAGGACAGCAGGCGAGAATTCATGAATATATCCTTAATAGACCAACGGGAGTAACCACTCATAGCTTTGTGGGAAAGGATTAAAGCATACAACAACGCTAATGATAATTAGTATTAATTACAGTTATCATTAAAAGTTTTATATCTCAGCCATACTTGCATTGACAGAATAAAATGTTGCCAGCTAAAGATACTACATTAAAAGATTAAGAAAACCTTAAGAAGAAATTAAATACAGAATGGACAATATTTAATTAAAAAATGAAAAGACACTTAGCTGTGTCTTTTCATTAAAAATATCACACTTTATGGCAAGCACATTAGTTTAATTGACTACCAGAGGCTGAAATTTTTTGAGCACTGTCGTCTTTAATCAACAATCCATATTTTGAGAGTGCAATACTGCGAGCGTCAATGGCCCACCAAAAAATGTAAGCCAGCAAATATACAGCTACAAAAGTAATTAACGCCGCCATAACTGCATTAAATGCATAGGAATGCCCTTGACTTTTTAAATAATAAAAAACTCTAGTAGTCACAACATAAAATACAGGCATTTGAATTAAGTAGGCAGAGAAGGAAACTTTTCCTAACCATACACTCACCCTGTTATTAACCAAAAAAGAAATGCAATCTGATTTCAATAAGGAAACCACAATCAAAACACCAGATATCATATTAAAGAAATAATAATGCTGAAAGCTGCCCCCAGGCATATCAAATGTTATCATGGAGGAAAGTAAGTGGTATGAGGGTTGACGTGGATGATACCCAGCAAGATATAAACCTGACATAAATAACACTAATGACGACACTCCGTGTCGAATGTCCTTCATATAGAATATCGCCACACCAAAAAAGAACGCTGAGTATCCATATCCTTCTTTACCTGGCATGCACAACATAAATAAAAAAGCAATTATCGCAGCAATCAGACCTTTATAACTTAAGGAATTAATAAAAGGAAGCGATGCAAAGACTAACAATGAACCATAAAATTCAACTTTCATTGTCCACGTCACCCAGTTATAGATATTATCCCCCAAGAAAATTGCACCGAAAACGCCATTATAAATAGCACTACCAAAGTCAAGCTTCGCCCCTACACCATAACTTTTTATCCATGGCAAACCGTCAGTTTTATTCTCAAAAAAACTCAAAATAATAAAACAAATAATAACTGAAGCAAGTACAGGAAGCATAAGCCTAATGTAACGCTTTAAGGCCATATTGATGCAACTGTTAAGAACATTATCTTTCGTTAGACATGCATAAGTAAGAATAAAACCACTTAACGCAAAAAATATGTATACAGCAGAAGTACCAGAATAAAGAAAGCCCACAGGATAACTATAAATGAGAGCGTCAAAAGAACCTTTTATCAACGCAGGATTTTCGCCATGTAAATACGGTAATAAAATAAGGGAAAGATGTGATGCAATAACTAACAGACAAGCTAAACCACGAATCCCTTCGACGGATGTGTTTTTTACAATGTTCAAGATTTATTCCCAATAGAGTTAAACCCATTTTAAGATTAATCTTAGTATCTCATCTAACTTGCTTAATGTGAAGGTTGATAAGGAATGAACAATAGAAAGAAGAGAGGGACAACTGTTGCTGAGAAGAAGCAAGAGCGAGCAGTAAAGTATAGATAAGAATGGTTATAAATGGCACGCCCTGTAGGATTCGAACCTACGACCTACGGCTTAGAAGGCCGTTGCTCTATCCAACTGAGCTAAGGGCGCACTGAGAAGAGTGAACTTCGCGGCGGTGAAACGCGAAGAATTATACGGTCAATGGCAGGTGAGTCAATGCCTTTTCCGTTTTCTCCCCTGATTAGGGCTAGCTGATTGTAAATATGACTGTTTTTTCTCCATTCAGCCACCTTTCTCTCGTACAATTTCCTGCTGCGAAAAGGCTTAGTTGCATTTAAGTAACGCCTGCTGTTTTCCTGAACGTCAGCTTGTCACACTAGAGAGAGGTAACCCGGCCGCCTGGAGGCTGACAGACAACAGGACAATGGAGTGACAGCGCACAACCTGATCGATACGCCCCCCCGGTTAGAATACATCTCTCAGGAGATCGTCGGCATCAAGCTTGAGCCCATCGTCGCCCTCCGCTCCTTGCACCAGGTAGGGGTGGAGGTCCTCAGCATCCTCAGTGAATCACGGTACAGTGAGGGTTTTTTCGGCGATCGGTCTGCAGAGTGGTCGATATCACTGCTTGAAGCACAGCTTGCCGCGTTAAAAAATACGCCGCGCGGTCATAACCTTTTTATTAATCTGCCGATAACCGTCCTGACAGAGTCTGCGCCTTTTCAGCGGCTTATCAGGCTGCCTGGCGCGCCGCTCCATATTGAGATTGTCGACCCTGCAACGTTTCTGGCGCTGTCTGCCGCACAGAAGCAGCGCGTCATTGAGAATCTGATGCAGGTCAGAAACCGGGGGCACGCTGTCTGGCTGGATGACGTAGATGAGATTCTGGTGCAGTCGTTTTTATCCAGCCGGCTTCCGTTAAGCGGCATCAAAATAGATAAGGAAGCATTCTGGCGTTTACGCGACACCCCTGCGCTGAGGCAACTGGTTTCCCGCTGCTTTCAGCTTGCCGGGCATGTGCTTATCGAAGGTATTGAGACTGAACGCGATCGTACCTGGGCACTGGAGGCAGGCGCCGATCTTGGCCAGGGATATTACTGGCCGTCCTGGACATGGCCGGAGGATTAAAACGCCATTTCCAGGAGGGAGGCCATGCGAATGACAGTGCGCCGTTACCGGCGGCGGCGTACAGGAAGTGATGCACTGGGATTTACGCGCTCACCTTTTACTCCCCCCTTTTTCGACCGGCTCGAGTTTTTGAGCCAGTCCATCAGCCAGCCCCGCAAAACAGATGCCCCGTTTATCATTCTGGTGACGGAAGATCACTTCCTGCGCACCGGTTTTCTCAACGGGCAGTTTCCCCTGAGCAGCTGCTGCAACTACGCCACGCTGGACGACGCCCTTGTCGCCCAGACACAGTGGCCATCAGCCCGTCTGGTCGTCGATATTGAAAGCCGCTCCACGGGCCTTCTGGATAAACTGGATCAGCTGCGAAGGCATAGCCTGTTTCCGCCTTTCCTTACCCCCTGGCTGTTAGTCCGGGCCGATAACTACGATACCCGTCTCTTCTGCAAAGCGGCGGGCCCTTTTCATGTGCTCGAACGCCAGCTGAACGCCACAGCCCTCCAGCATAGCCTGCTGAATACCAGCCCCCCTCAGGGCTCCGACAAAGAGTGGTTCTCCCGCAACGAATGGCCAATCCTGCAGGAACTCTCCCGGGGCAAGACGCTACGTCAGATTGCCCTTATGCAGAACCGTCCCTATAGCCGCATTATCTATCGTCTCAGCTGTATTCTGCTGAAACTGGGGCTGAGCCATCGCCAGGAATTGCTTCACCTTCTTAATAACCTCTCAGACTGCACGTTTTAACCCACGCGCTAACCCCTTATTTCCTAAAGCGCTTTAGGAATTTACTTACCATTAACGTTGCAAAAATGTTAATTTTTAACATTAAATTCGAAATTACAACTATTCCTAATTTATGGGCGCAAACCTTGTGAAATGCCACAAATTGAAGGAATTACAGTACTTTCCTCCATCCGTTAAGTGAATGGAGAAAGCGTTAACAGGATGATAATGATATAAAAACAAGCAGCTTAGCGGCGGCACCCTGGAGTAAGAAGCGAAGCAGGTAGCATGTTCTCCTGTGCAACAGAGGCGTTTATCCGGGTTAACCCGGGTACTTTCAGATGAAGGTTTGACGGCCCGTGAGGTCAATTTTTCACCTCATCATCGCGGGTTCGTCCTCTGAAATGACGCGCGTTTTTGTTAACAATAAATTAACACAAAGAGATATCTGTTATTTTTTGTTATTACATAAAGATGAAAATATGCGGTAAATGGGATAACAGGATATTTCCGCTAATTTTAAAAAAATAGCGATTCAGATCCAGAAGATAATATAAACCAATACCCTGCGATTAATTTACAGGGTTTTCGGAAAAAACTTACACGGTATAATAAGAAGCGTATCAAATATGAATAAGAAATACCTTTTTGCCAACACCAGCCAAATGAGATGACCGCGCTGAGGCATAGTTCTTTTCACTACGTCAACAAGGATGCTTTCGCTCTTTCCAGGGAAATACTACGGTATAGGGATCTGCACTTTTATCCTTCCGGCATTTCGAGAGTTTTACAAACTCTGCATAACGCTTTTAACAATCTGAGGCATTAAAAATGAAACCGGCATCCGTTATCATTATGGACGAACATCCTATCGTCAGAATGTCGATAGAAGTCCTGCTACAGAAAAATAAGAATATCGTCGTCAAGCTGAAGTCTGGCGATAGCCATGAAGTCCTTGACTGTATCCGCAATCACCCTATCGATCTGGTGATCCTTGACATTGAACTCACGGGCACGGATGCCTTTGCTTTGCTAAAGAGAATCAGGAACTTAAACAAGCACATCAAGGTTCTGTTCCTCTCGTCTAAATCTGAGTCATTTTACGCAGGTCGCGCCATTCGCGCCGGAGCAAATGGTTTTGTCAGTAAACGAAAAGATTTGGGTGAGATCTACAACGCAGTAGAAATGATCCTGATGGGCTATTCATTTTTCCCGTCAGAAACGCTGAACTTTATTAATCATCTGGGTTCGGGGAAAGGAATGGCAGCAGATATGCCATTATCGAATCGTGAGGTCACGGTATTACGTTATCTGGCGAATGGATTATCCAATAAGGAAATTGCTGAACAGCTACTATTAAGCAACAAGACCATTAGTGCGCACAAATCCAATATTTATTCCAAGCTGGGTGTACAGAGCATCGTGGAATTAATTGATTACGCCAAAGCGCACGAACTGCTATAACCTGAATTCACTCCCTGCAGCTTATCTGAGCTTCAGGGAGTGCGGTCAGTGTTAATTATAATTAATCATGAAGGTCGCATCCGCATCAGCCCGTCCGGGCTGAGGGTTATCTGCAGTGGCGATATAATTGGCATAAAACGACAATGTCGCATTCCCCAGCGCGTCAACCGGGACCGACTGGCTGGCCTGCTGGAGAGCCAGTCGCGTTTTATCCGCATCCCTGATCTCAACCGCGACATGACTTGCCGTACTGGCGTCATTCAGCGCCAGCAAACCGTTATTGCTCCCGTCGGCTTTGCCCGAAAACGTAATCGAGGCTGCACCCGGCGGACAGCCAGTCAGCTTCAGGGTAAACGGCATGGGCTGCGTACGGCTCCCGGTGGTACTGAGCTGTTTGGTGGGCCAGGTGCCCAGCGTGACGGTTTTGTCGCTGTCGCTGCCCTCCGCGACGCAGGTAAAATCGACAATATTGCCGGACATCTGAATATTGATCTCGCCCAGTGCTGTCGCTGACCACGCGTTGGTCTGAAACATCACCAGCGCCAGCGCAGTAACATGTCCTTTCCAGTTCCGCATCTCTCCCCCTTAATCGTAATCCACGCGGAGATAGCCGCGAGAGGTGAACCGGCCTTCTGCGGGTTTATTCCCGGTAATGCTTACCGGCCAGACGCGGATCCCCACCTGCGCCTGTGCACTGTCATCCAGGCGGAACGGAATTTTGCTGTTCAGGTTGTTAGGCGTCAGAGGCGTGCCGCTATCGTTCGCCACCACAAATCCCAGATCGGGGTTATCGGAAACCAGCGCATTGCCAGCGATTTTTTCCGCCTCGATACGCATCGTCAGATACGCATTGGCCTCCACGTTCGTACACTTAATGGCAATGGTTTTACTTTGTGGTGAGACTTTCTGGGGACGGTTTCCGGCACCCGCCTGGCTGAACAACGACGCGCCGATATCGCCAAAATCGAACTCCACCACCTGCCCGGCATTTATCGCGCAGCTTTGTGGCACCTGAATGGTACCGCTATAGCTAATGGTATACACCGGCGTATTCAGGGAGTCAGATGGCGTGGTGGTCACATATACGGTGAACATGGTCCGTTTCGGGATCACCACCATGTTGATGAACCGTCGGGTGACTCTCAGGCGAAAGACCAGCTTTGAGTCGGTAACCGGAAACGCCTTGTTCTTTGGAACGTTAGGGTGCTCCCCCATCTGGATGTAGTTCGCCGGCGGATAGAACGTCCCCGCGAAGTCATCGTGGATCTGCATCGCGCCATCAAGATAGTCATTGAGCTTCACATACTTGTAGCTATCAATCACCGTCGTTATCGGCAGACTGGTGACGTAGCTACGCATGGTGGACTTGCCTGTCGTCCCTCTGGGACATATGGCATTCACGCCGACCAGCCCGGACTTTTGCGCCAGGGTCACAATCTGCCCAGGCTTGTTATTGGAGCTGTTAAAAACGTTTGAGAGATCGTAGGAGATATCCTTCGCCACCCCATTGGCGTTCTGACAAATCGTTGCCCAGGCGGGCATCGCGCTGCACAGCAGCGCAAAGCTCATTACGTTGCGTAAAATGCGCATCTTTGGATCCCCGTTAACGATCACAGCTGGCCCCCGCCATGGTAATGGCCTGGTTCTGACTTTCAGGCGATAAGCGATAGTGAGCGCGACACTGAGACTGCGCCCCGTCGCCCCACTGGATCAGCAGTTCGCCTTCCAGCGGCAGCCCACTCAGGTAAATCTGCCCGTCATCCCCTACCATGCTGGTCACCCCGCTTTGCGTTTCGCGGACCACCGCGCCAAACGGCACGGGCTGGTTGCCGCGCGTCACCGTCAGCAGGGCGCGCACGCCAATGCGGGTATCAAAG
The DNA here is from genome assembly GCF_001030225.1 of Enterobacter sp. BIDMC92. Lineage (NCBI taxonomy): Bacteria > Pseudomonadati > Pseudomonadota > Gammaproteobacteria > Enterobacterales > Enterobacteriaceae > Enterobacter > Enterobacter sp. BIDMC92. Next base: position 1,183,218 of record NZ_KQ087598.1, on the reverse strand, counting down.
CTGGCGCGCACCAGCGCGCCTTTGGTCGGCACCACGCTGCTCACGTTATTTTCGATATCGGTGTTGTTACTCATGGTGTTGGTATCCAGCGCCACGCGGTTATAGCGGTAGACGGTGGCATACGGCATCACCGCATAGCCTCGCCAGTCGGTTTTCACGCCGGTCTGGTTCTCGACGCTGACGCCGGATGCCCCCGGGGCTTTGATCAGCACGTTGGTGTCACCCAGCGGCTGGCTGAAGGTCACGCCGTCAGCATGGCCGACCACCCCGCCGGAGAGCTGCCAGTTGAGATCGTGCTGATCGCGGCTGTAGTTATAGCCCACGCCCAGCGTGCCGTAGGTCGCCTGCCAGTTGGCGCTGGCGCTTCCGCTTGAGCCATTGGTGCTGGTGTGTCCCTGGGTCACGCTGTAGTTCAGGTTGCGATCCTCCAGCAACGTTCCGCTGACCCCGGTTTGCCAGCTCGTGTCGCCATCGCTGTTTCGACTGGCGGATGCCGTGGCGTAGGCCCTGTCGATGGCGCTGTCCCGGCGATAACCCTGACGGGTAAAGAGGCTGAACGGCACAGAGACGTTAAACGAGGCGATCCGGTCGGTACCGTCGATCCCGACGGATTTGTTCCACGACCACGAAACGGAGTAGTTGATCCCCTTCACGCCCCCCGCGTACCCCAGCTGATACCAGAGGTTCGACTCGTCCGTTCCCCAGTAGGTTTGCTCGCTGCCGGAGATATACACCGAGCCGTAATCTCCCAGCGACTGAGAAACATTGAGCTGGAAGCGGCCTTTTTTATTCCACGTCAGGTTGTGGTAACTCTGCACGTCCGGCACATCGTTATCGTCCTGGCTGTCGGCATACTGATAGCCTTCCATTGAGCGCCAGGCGACATCGTCTAGGGTATAAAACCCTTTTGTGGAGTAGCGGTAGCCCAGCAGCTGGAAGTTGGTGCCGAAGCCGTTAAGGGATTTCGCGTAGAGGAAGCGCAGAGACTGCCCCTCATGTTTGCTGTCGTCCGCAAGCTGGCTGCGGGCATGGGTAATATCGAGCGAGACCGCTCCCCAGTCACCGAGGTTTTTACCGGCCCCGATGGCCACCGCGGTATAGCGTGACGCGAGCTGCGTGCCGCCGTAGAGCGTGTAGCCGTTGGCAAGGCCGGTAATCAGGGTGCCCTGGGTGAAGAACGGCGTATCCTGGTCGCTGTTGCCGCTGCGATAATCCCCGGCCACCAGGTCATACTTCCAGCGCCCTTCACGCTGCAGAAGCGGCACGGTGGAGTACGGCACGGTATAGCGCTGCTGGGTGCCGTCTTTCTCTTCGACCGTCACCTCAAGGTCACCGCTTGAGGAGGTCGGGTTGAGATCGCTAATGGCAAATGCGCCCGGCTGCACGTAGCTTTGATAGATCACGTAGCCGTTCTGACGCACCACCACTTTGGCGGGCGTCCGGGCAATCCCGCGCACGGTAGGTGCGTAGCCCTGCAGGCTGTCCGGGTACATGCTGTCAGACGAGAAAAGCCGCCCGCCGCGAAAACCGACGCTGTCAAAAACGTCATTCCCGGTATTGCTGTCGCCCAGCACCAGTTCACTTTTCAGCGGGATAACGGTGCGCTGCGCCCAGGTGCCAATGTTCTGCCACTCGTTGTGGCGCTGCCCGTTAGTCTGCGTGTAGCGCCAGGCGCCATTATTTCGTAAACGCCAGGCGCCGTAGTTCAGGCCGCTCTGCAGGTTCAGGTAGTAGCTGTCGTCTTCGCTTCCCCGGTTGCCCGTGAAGCTGTAGTTCACCAGGGCAGCGGGGATGCCTTCATCCCACTGTTCAGGCGGAATGTAGCCCCGGGCGCTGTTCTGCAACGCCACCTGCGGCAGGCTGACGTTCAGACGCTGCGAGGCAAAGTTAAATACCGTTTCGCTGCCGGGTATGGCCGTGGTCAACGGCACGCAGGTCTCGCCCTGCACCTTAGCCAGCTCGGGAAACGCCGCCACATTCACGCCAAAGCGATCGAGCATCGCGCGCGTAATACACGCCGACAACCCGCCCGCTACCGGCGGCGCGTCCCCGGCCTGCTCAAAACGCACGTCCTGGGTGCCGATAAACTCATCGTTACGCCAGATATCCACGCGATAAACGCCGGGTGCCTGCTGGTGTCCTTGTTCAAAACGCGACAAATCCGCCACGCTGGCGGCGTCGTCGGAGAGGAAGGCCGGGTTGAAGTAACTTTCGCTCCAGCCAGCCTGTGGCCAGAGCGCCGCCATCAGCGCCAGCGCAACCGGGCAGTAACGTCTCTGGTGGTTTTTCATCGCCCTGTCTCTGCTCACAGGTTAACGCTACGCGCCGGTGTGATGGCACCGTAGTCATTCACGCTCTGCCAGGAGAGCGTACCGCCGGCACCGGCTGGCAACACCTGCTGCGCCGCGCTTTTCGGCGCCACCATCAGGTTCTCCAGCGGCTTGCCCCCCAGCTTCAGATTGACCAGGGTGATGTAATACGGTGAAGCGTTGCTGACTTTAAGATGGTTACCCGCACGCTCAAACCGCAGCTGGGAAAGCGCCTCTTCCGGCTGCATCGCCAGGTTGTTCGGGCGTACAAACAGCTTGATGCGCGAGAGGATCGCCAGCTGCAGCACGTTATTGTTTTCCGTTTTCGCTTTGTTCACTGACGGGATCGCCTTCACGTTCATGTAAAAGAGCGATTCGCGGTCGGCAGGCAGCGCAGGTCCGGCATAAATAATACGCAGCGTGTTTTCACTGTCCGGCTCGCTCACAAACAATGGCGGGGTGACGGCAAAGGTTTTTTCTTTTTGCCCGTTTGCATTTTCGATCCACGCGTTAATTAAATAGCGTTCTTGTTTATTGCTGTTGGTGATCGCCAGCGATGTTTGCTTCGCATCGGCCGGGTAAATAACGCGGGTGGCCCCCAGCGCAATACCGCCGGACGCATTCGCGCATGCAGAAACCATCATTAAAATAAACGCTAAAAAAAGTCCTGGTTTAATTCGGGTATTCATCACAACCGTACCTTTAATAATGTGTTCGCAGGTGTCAGGGATAAATCAACGTAAACCAGACATCCGACTGAATTTTGCCTGGCTCGAGGTGTTCGGAAATTGCCCGATAGCGGGCGCTAAAATGGAACGTGAGCTCACGGGTATCGACCGGCAGCCAGCTGACGGCCGGAGCATTAGGGATAATCTGACGCTGCTGATCGTCAAAGAGCGCCAGGCCCACGCCGCTGCTGACAGGTGCCTCACCTGGCCGCGATGTTGCCAGAAAAACCTGCGGATCTTCTGCGGGCGTGACGCCCTGAAACTGAATCCCCACGGTGCGCGAGACATCAACGCTGCAGTCCAGCAGCCGCACGGTAAAGGGCACGTTCACCGTGGAAAAACTGCCCACCCCGGAAAATGAGTTGGTTCGGTACTGCCCCATGTCGATGCGCATATTCTGGCTGTCCGGCGCCACGGCGCAGCCGCCGTTCACCAGCTCACCTCTGAGATGCACTTTGCCCCCGTCGATCACCACGGTATGCGCTGATACCGGGCCAGCCATCGCAAGGGTTAACAGCAGTAGTGTTCCAGTCCTTGTCATCCTTCGTTCCTGGCTTTAGCGTATGACGGGCCTCGTCCGTGAGGCCTGAACATCCCTGTGCGGAGGAATTACTCGTATTTCATTACGAAGGTGGCGTCAGCGTTCGCCTGGCCTGGCTCGGTGGTTGCAGCCGTTGACTTATAACGCGCGGTGAATTTCAGGGTGTTAGTCCCTTCGATCAGGGTCTGCGCGGCAGAGAAGGTGGCACCGTCTGGCGTCAGAACGCTGGATTTGCTGTCGAGGATCTCGATACCTACGCCTTTCGCGGTGTTGTCGTTGCTACCGGAGCTCACGGCCAGCAGGGTTTTGTCAGTTGGGTCGATCTGACCGGTGAACGCAACGGCTGCGGTTTTGGCCACCAGCGGATCGCAGTCGTTCAGTTCGATGCTGAATGGAATATTAGAGGTGGTGTCGCCCACTTTAGTGAATTTCGCGGTACGATACTGACCCAGATTAACGGTCTGCTCGGAAGAATCCGTATTTACTGAACAAGCAGCGTTAACCAGCTCACCTTTAAAATGTACGGTACCGCCATTTACGGAAACCGGGGTAACAGGATCTGCTGCATTTGCGGCACCCGCTACCAGGGCAAACGTGGCAATAACAGTAGAAGCAATGTTGCTGAGTTTCATGTCTATTCCTTTAAAATGTAAATAACCCTTCCCGCGAATAATCGGGAATAAGAAATACGTTCAATTGATGAATTGAAAGCTTATTTCGGAGGAGACAAAGTAGCTCAGGAAGTGTTTTTTAAATATGTCAAAACGCTGCCATTTCGCCAGGTCACATCCTAATTCCGCCTAAGAAATTGACCATCCCTTAAGAAGGGTTTTTACGCCCCACAGATGAAAACTCGTAAAGGGTGACTGACAGCGGCGCTCGCTTCTGACAAAATACAGGCCATCCCCCCTTTCAAACGTTACAGACGGAATCTTCTCTCTGATGGCAGCAAAGATTATTGACGGTAAAACGATTGCGCAGCAGGTGCGCTCTGAGGTCGCGGAAAAAGTGAAGGCGCGTAAAGCGGCCGGAAAGCGCGCCCCCGGGCTGGCCGTTGTGCTGGTTGGTAGCAACCCGGCATCGCAGATTTATGTCGGCAGCAAACGCAAAGCGTGTGAAGAGGTGGGCTTCGTCTCCCGCTCTTACGATTTGCCAGAAACCACCACCGAAGCAGAACTGCTGGAACTGATTGACACCCTGAATGCCGATAAAGAGATCGACGGTATTCTGGTTCAGCTGCCGCTGCCTGCAGGCATCGACAACGTGAAGGTGCTGGAGCGTATCGCGCCGGATAAAGACGTTGACGGTTTCCACCCGTACAACGTCGGCCGTCTGTGCCAGCGCGCGCCGCGTCTGCGTCCGTGCACGCCGCGCGGTATCGTGACGCTGCTGGAGCGTTATAACATCGACACCTACGGTCTGAACGCTGTGGTTATCGGCGCGTCCAACATCGTGGGCCGTCCGATGAGCATGGAGCTGCTGCTGGCCGGCTGCACCACCACCGTGACCCACCGCTTTACCAAAAACCTGCGTCACCACGTCGAGAACGCCGATCTGCTGATCGTCGCCGTCGGTAAGCCGGGCTTTATTCCAGGCGAATGGATTAAAGAGGGGGCGATTGTCGTGGACGTCGGGATTAACCGTCTGGAAAACGGCAAGGTGGTCGGCGACGTGGTGTACGAAGATGCCGCGGCTCGCGCCTCTTACATCACGCCGGTTCCGGGCGGCGTAGGCCCGATGACCGTTGCAACCCTGATTCAGAATACGTTGCAGGCATGCGAAGAATATCACGACGTAGAGGACGCGTAAGATGGCGACTTTTTCATTAGGTAAACATCCGCACGTTGAGCTGTGCGATCTGCTGAAGCTGGAAGGCTGGAGCGAAAGCGGCGCGCAGGCCAAAATCGCCATTGCCGACGGGCTGGTGTTAGTGGACGGCGCGGTGGAAACCCGCAAACGCTGCAAAATTGTCGCGGGCCAGACCGTGAGCTTTGAAGGGCAGAGCGTGACCGTTACGGCCTGAGTCCCCCCTCACCCTGACCCTCTCCCCAAAGGGGAGAGGGGATAAAAATCCCTCAAAACCATCACGGTTATTTATCGATCCACTTCAAATAATCATTATTTCCTCTGCTGAAAAGTGAAAATTCAGTTGCGCGTTTTTCACGCTTTGCCCACGATAAGTAGAACGTTCTACTAAAACGTTCTACTTACAATAACAGCGCCAAAAAAGCGCTACTCGGGGGGACATCAGCATGAGTCTGATATCAGGGTTTGTTAAATCGCTGTCTAAGTTATCGATGATTGGTCGCGCCTTAATGCTGCCAATTTCACTGCTTCCCGCTGCGGGCCTGCTGCTGGCTTTCGGCGATAAGTTTCATCTGCCGCTGATGATGAACGCGGGCGGGGTTATCTTTGATAATCTGCCGATGCTGTTTGCCATTGGCTCTGCCGTGGGTCTGGCATCGGAGTCCGGTATTGCGGCGCTGTCTGCAGCCGTTTCGGTGTTTGTCACCAATATCACCATCAGCACCGTGCTGAGCATCACGCCGGAAATGGCTTCTCAGGGCGGAAAGTATGCCATGGTCGTCGGCATCCCGACGCTGCAGATGGGCGTCTTCGGTGGCCTGATCTGCGGTATTCTCGCCGCCTGGTGCTATAACCGCTTCCACACCATGCAGTTGCCGGAGTTCCTGGGCTTCTTCTCCGGTAAGCGCTTCGTGGCGATTGCAACGGCGTTCCTTTCGTTCCTGATGGGGCTGCTGCTGCCGTACGTCTGGCAGCATATTCAGGCCGGTATCGACGCGCTCTCAGTGGTGGTTAACGGCGATAATCAGGCAGCGTCGACCTTTATCTTCGGTCTGGTGGAACGTGCGCTGATCCCGCTCGGTCTGCACCATATCTGGTACCCGTCTTTCTGGTATTCGTTTGGGGATTACACCACCCAGGCAGGCCAGGTCATCCACGGCGATCAGACCATCTGGTTCAAGATGCTGGAAGAGGGGGTGAAATCCTTCAGCAGCGACACCTACCAGAACGCAGGTAAGTTCATGCAGGGTGAATTCCCGCTGATGCTGTTCGCGCTGCCCGCCGCATGCCTGGCGATGTACCACGAAGCGCACACTAAAAATAAGAAAATCGCGGCCGGTATTCTGTTCTCCGCGGCGCTCACCTGCTTCCTGACGGGGATCACCGAACCGGTTGAGTTTACCTTTATCTTCGTGGCGCCGATCCTGTACGTCTTTAACGCCATCATGGCAGGTCTGGCCTACATGACCATGTATCTGCTGCATGCGCATATCGCCAAGTCGTTCTCCGCGGGCTTTATCGACTACCTGTCATTCGGGATCCTGCCGTCATTTAACGGCTACCAGACTAACTTCCTGAATGCCATTATCATCGGCATTCCAATGGGCCTGATCTATTACTTCACGTTCCGCTTTGTGATCCGCCGTTTCGACGTGAAAACGCCGGGCCGCACTGAGGTCACCGCCAATGCGGATGAGAAGTCAGATTCCGAGCTCGCAACCGAGATCATTACCCTGCTGGGCGGCGCGCATAACATCGACTCTGTCGGCTCCTGTATCACCCGCCTGCGCCTGGAAGTGGCAAAAAGTGAGGCGGTAGACCGGGACGGGTTGAACGGACTCGGCGCACGCGGCGTGGTCTTCGTCGGCGACAACGGTATTCAGGTGATTTTCGGTGCCAGAGCACAGTTTATCGCCCAGACCATGTCCACCATGATCGGCAAATAATAAGATGCCTCAACGACGCGTCTCCTGTACGCTGGGAGACGAGTCGTATCTGGCTGATAATCGGTTAATTTCAGGGAGCGGTTTTGAAGAAAGTCAGCATTATTGATGTCGCCAGGCACGCGGGCGTGTCGGTCTCAACCGTCTCGCTGGTGCTGCGCCAGAAAGGGAAAATCTCAGAGGCAACGATCGAGAAGGTCAACGCTGCCATCAATACGCTGGGCTATGTTCATAACGTCGCCGCAGCCAATCTTCGCGCCAACACCTCCAACCTGATCGGCCTGATCCTCCGTGACTTTAGCGACAGCTTTTCCATCAAGGTGATGGCAAGCATTGTTCAGGAGCTGGAGAAACAGGGGTATATGGTTTTTCTCGGCCAGCCGCTGAACGATCGGGAGCATTTAGAGCGTACCCTGCTCTCCTTTAAGCAACAGGGCGTGGCGGGCGTGATCTATCTCGCGTCCGATACGCGCGCCTCCACCCTGCCGGAGCAGATTCGCCAGTGTCCGCTGCCGCTGGTGGTGGTCTCGCAGTCTCTGCTGGATGAAAAATGTAACCTGGTGATGCGCGATAACCGCCAGGCGGCGAGCCTTGCCGCGCGCTATCTTATCGAACGTGGTCACCGCAACATCGCCTACATTGGCGGGCGTGAAGGCTGTCTTATCCGCGAACAGCGCCTGCTCGGATTTCGCAGCGCGATGATGCAAAACGGACTGGTCTGGCGCGACGAAAGCTCCCCCGCCTGTAGCGATGACACACAGGCCGCGGCCATCGCCACCCGTCAGTTGCTGGAGAAAAACAACACCATCACAGCCCTGCTCTGCCACTCGCCGGATGCGATGATCGGTTCCATCTCCGGTATTCATCAGGTTGGACGTACGGTGGGTAAAGATGTGTTTCTGACGCAGCAGGTCGCGCTGGTCGGTTTCGAAGATATGCTGCACGTTAACCTCACCTCGCCGTCGTTTACCTATGTCTCCTCCGCCAGCGACGAGACCGGGCGTCAGGCTGCAGGGCTTATTATCCGCAAGCTGAAAGAGCCGACGCTGCAAACGCAGCGCATTACCCTCTCCGGGCAACTTATAGCCCGGGAATCGGCGTAAATTCAGAATTTAGCACAGGTCAACTGCCGCAAAATGGCTGCTATAGTTCCATGATTTGCCATGGATAAATACGATGCCTACCGTTATTACTCACGCTGCTGTTCCGCTTTGCCTGGGCTTAGGTCTCGGTACCCGGGTCATTCCTCCCCGCCTGCTGTTTGCCGGAATTGTCCTCGCCATGCTGCCGGATGCCGACGTGCTGGCGTTCAGGTTCGGCGTCGCGTACGGCAACGTTTTCGGGCATCGCGGCTTTACCCATTCTCTGCTGTTTGCCTTTGTGGTGCCGATACTGTGCGTCCTGATCGGCCGACGATGGTTCAGGGCAAGCCTTGTGCGGTGCTGGCTGTTTTTAACCGTGTCATTGCTGTCGCACAGCCTGCTGGACGCCATTACGACAGGCGGGAAAGGCGTCGGCTGGCTGTGGCCATGGTCAGATGAACGCTTCTTTGCGCCGTGGCAGGTGATTAAGGTCGCGCCGTTTGCCCTGTCACGCTATACCACGCCGTACGGGCATCAGGTGATCATCTCTGAGTTGCTGTGGGTGTGGTTGCCGGGGGTGGTGCTGATGGGGGTGTTATGGTGGAAGAGACGGTAAAAAAAGCCGGGTGGCGGCTACGCCTTACCCGGCCTACTGTATGTTGTAGGCCCGGTAAGCGTAAGCGCCACCGGGCATTACGGACTTACTTACGACGCCAGGTGGTCCCCTGCGGGCCGTCTTCCAGAATAATGCCCATTTCGGTCAGACGGTTACGCGCCGCATCTGCTGCCGCCCAGTCTTTCGCCTGACGCGCTTCCAGACGCGCCTTGATCAACGCTTCAATCTCCGCCACTTCGCCGTCATCCGCCTGCGCACCGCTTTGCAGGAACACGTCCGGCTCCTGCTCCAGCAGGCCAAGCACGGAGGAGAGTTTACGCAGGTGAGACGCCAGCGCATTCGCTGCCGCCATGTCTTCTGACTTCAGACGGTTCACTTCGCGCGCCATATCGAACAGCACGGAGTACGCTTCCGGAGTATTGAAGTCGTCGTTCATCACTTCAATAAAGCGTGCTTCGAACGCCTCGCCGCCAGCTGCCGCCACGGATTTGTCAGTCCCGCGCAGCGCGGTGTACAGACGCTCCAGCGCAGAACGCGCCTGCTTGAGGTTCTCTTCGCTGTAGTTCAGCTGGCTGCGATAGTGGCCGGACATCAGGAAGTAACGCACGGTTTCCGCGTCGTAATATTTCAGCACGTCACGCACGGTGAAGAAGTTGCCCAGCGATTTAGACATCTTCTCGCGGTCAACCATCACCATTCCGGAGTGCATCCAGTAGTTCACGTACTCGCCGCCGTGGGCGCAGGTGGACTGCGCGATTTCATTTTCGTGGTGCGGGAACATCAGGTCAGAACCGCCGCCGTGGATGTCGAAGTGTTTGCCCAGCTGTTTGCAGTTCATCGCCGAGCACTCAATGTGCCAACCCGGACGGCCTTCCCCCCATGGGGACGGCCAGCTTGGTTCGCCCTCTTTGGACATCTTCCACAGCACGAAGTCCATCGGGTTACGCTTCACGTCAACCACGTCAACGCGGGCGCCAGCCTGCAGCTGGTCCAGGTCCTGACGGGAAAGCGAACCGTAAGTCGGGTCAGTCGGCACCGAGAACATCACGTCACCATTGTCCGCCACATAGGCGTGACCGCGCGCAATCAGCTTTTCCGTGATCTCGATAATTTCGTGAATATGGTGGGTCGCGCGCGGCTCGCTGTCCGGGCGCTGAATATTTAAGGCGTCGAAGTCTTTGTGCATCTCGGCGATCATACGATCAACCAGCGCGACAAAGCTTTCGCCGTTCTCATTCGCACGCTTAATGATTTTATCGTCGATGTCGGTGATGTTACGCACGTACTTCAGTTTGTACCCGAGAAAACGCAGGTAGCGCGAAACCACATCGAAGGCGACGAAGGTGCGGCCATGGCCAATGTGACAGAGATCGTAAACCGTAATTCCACACACGTACATGCCGACTTCCCCGGCATGGATAGGTTTAAATTCCTCTTTTTGGCGCGTCATTGTATTAAAGATTTTTAACATCGAAGATTCCATGTAAACACGTGTGTGGTTGAAAACCGGCTATTCTACCCGTAATTCAAACCTGAAGCAGCACACAATGCAAGGTGATCGCATCCTGTGGTTATGCTATAACAAGCCCCTATATATGACCCGAACGCGGGTCGACGTACCACAATAACGGAACAGGATGCACAAATGGTTACTTTCCACACTAATCATGGCGATATCGTAATCAAAACCTTTGATGACAAAGCGCCTGAAACAGTTAAAAACTTCCTGGACTACTGCCGCGAAGGTTTCTACAACAACACCATCTTCCACCGTGTGATCAACGGCTTTATGATCCAGGGCGGCGGTTTCGAACCTGGCATGCATCAGAAAGCCACCAAAGAGCCGATCAAAAACGAAGCGAACAATGGCCTGAAAAACACCCGTGGCACGCTGGCGATGGCCCGTACTCAGGCGCCTCACTCTGCGACCGCACAGTTCTTCATCAACGTGGCTGACAACGACTTCCTGAACTTCTCCGGCGAAAGCCTGCAGGGTTGGGGCTACTGCGTCTTCGCAGAAGTGGTTGAAGGGATGGACGTGGTTGACAAGATCAAAGCCGTTTCTACCGGCCGCAGCGGCATGCACCAGGACGTTCCGAAAGAAGACGTTGTGATTACAAGCGTGACCGTCAGCGAGTAATTCGTGGCGACACTCTTTATTGCAGATTTGCATCTGCAAACAGAAGAACCGGCGATCACCGCCGGTTTTCTGCGTTTTTTAGCGGGTGAAGCCCGACATGCGGATGCGTTGTACATCCTCGGCGACCTCTTTGAAGCCTGGATTGGCGACGATGACCCGAACCCGCTACACCGTGAAATGGCGTCGGCCATCAAGGCGCTGGTGGATTCTGGTGTCCCCTGCTACTTCATCCACGGTAACCGTGATTTCCTGCTCGGCAAGCGCTACGCCCGCGAAAGCGGCATGACGCTGCTGCCGGAAGAGCAGGTGCTCAACCTCTATGGCCGCAAGGTGCTGATCATGCACGGCGATACGCTCTGCACCGACGATACAGGCTATCAGGCGTTTCGCGCCAAAGTTCACACCCCGTGGATCCAAACGCTGTTCCTTGCCCTGCCGTTATTCATCCGCAATCGCATCGCCGCGAAAATGCGTGCGGGTAGTAAGGCTGCCAACAGCAGCAAATCCATGACCATCATGGACGTTAACCCGCAGGCGGTGGTGAACGTGATGGAAAAGCACCGCGTCCAGTGGCTGATCCACGGTCATACCCATCGGCCTGACGTGCATTCACTTATTGCCAACGGCGAGCCCGCCCACCGCGTGGTATTAGGCGCGTGGCACAGCGAAGGGTCTATGGTTAAAGTCACCCCGGAAGGTGTGGAGTTGATCGCTTTCCCGTTTTAACCGCTTCTCGTCTTTTTGCCTATTTCTCAGCCACGCAACCGTTTTCCTTGCACGTATAACATGCTATTCTCTGTGCCCTCGAAAGCAGTGTGTTTCGCACCACAGGAGTTTTAAGACGCATGTCTTCCCGCAATAATCCGGCGCGTGTCGCCATCGTGATGGGGTCCAAAAGCGACTGGGCTACCATGCAGTTCGCCGCCGAAATCTTTGACATCCTGAATGTTCCGCACCATGTAGAAGTGGTCTCCGCGCACCGTACACCAGACAAACTGTTCAGCTTCGCCGAAAGCGCCGAAGAGAACGGTTATGAGGTGATCATTGCCGGTGCGGGCGGCGCAGCACATCTGCCAGGAATGATTGCCGCCAAAACCCTGGTGCCGGTACTGGGCGTTCCCGTACAAAGCGCCGCGCTGAGCGGTGTCGACAGCCTCTACTCCATCGTCCAGATGCCGCGTGGTATTCCTGTCGGCACGCTGGCGATTGGCAAAGCGGGTGCCGCCAACGCCGCCCTGCTGGCCGCGCAGATTCTGGCGACGCACGACAGCGCGTTGCATCAGCGTCTGGCGGACTGGCGTAAAGCTCAGACTGATGAGGTGCTCGACAATCCGGACCCGCGGGGTGCGGCATGAAGCAGGTTTGCGTCCTCGGTAACGGTCAGCTAGGCCGTATGCTGCGCCAGGCGGGTGAACCGCTGGGTATTGCCGTCTGGCCCGTCGGGCTGGATGCGGAACCTGAAGCCGTCCCGTTCCACCAGAGCGTGATTACCGCTGAGATCGAACGCTGGCCGGAGACGGCGCTGACCCGCGAGCTGGCGCGTCATAACGCCTTTGTTAACCGCGATGTGTTCCCGATTATTGCCGACCGCCTGACGCAAAAGCAGCTGTTCGACAAGCTCGGCCTGCCGACCGCGCCGTGGCAGCTGCTGTCCGATAAAAGCGAGTGGAATGATGTCTTCGCGATGCTGGGCGAACTGGCGATCGTGAAGCGCCGCGTGGGTGGCTACGATGGCCGCGGCCAGTGGCGTCTGCGCGCGAACGACACCGCCGAGCTGCCGGATGAGTGCTACGGCGAGTGCATCGTTGAACAGGGCATTAACTTCAGCGGTGAAGTGTCGCTGGTTGGCGCGCGCGGGCATGATGGCCGTACGGTCTTTTACCCGCTGACGCATAACCTGCATCAGGACGGTATTCTGCGCACCAGCGTCGCCTTCCCGCACGCCAGTGCTGACCAGCAGGCGCAGGCGGAAGAGATGCTCTCTGCCATCATGCACGAACTCGGTTATGTGGGCGTCATGGCGATGGAGTGTTTTGTCACGCCGTCTGGTCTGCTGATTAACGAACTCGCGCCGCGCGTGCATAACAGCGGCCACTGGACGCAAAACGGTGCCTCCATCAGCCAGTTCGAACTGCATCTGCGCGCCATCACTGACCTGCCGCTGCCGCAGCCGGTGGTAAACAGCCCGTCGGTGATGATCAACCTGATCGGCACCGATCTGAACTATGACTGGCTGAAGCTGCCGCTGGTGCATCTGCACTGGTACGACAAAGAGGTTCGTCCGGGCCGTAAAGTGGGTCACCTGAACCTGAACGACAGCGACGCAGGCCGCCTGAGTGCCAGCCTGGAAGCCCTGATCCCTCTCCTGCCGCCGGAATACGCGAGCGGCATTGTCTGGGCGCAATCAAAGCTCAGGTAAGACATCCCCGCCGGGGAGTTGACCTTCCCCTTCCCCGGCGTACAATTCCCGCCCATTGCTGCTCAGTTTTCTTCTGGAAAAACCATGAACGATGGAACGGACTATCGCGCGATCCTCGCGTCTGATACCCCTTTAATCGACGTTCGCGCGCCGATCGAATTTGCCCAGGGCGCGATGCCTGCCGCCCTTAACCTGCCATTGATGAACGACGACGAACGCGCCGCCGTAGGCACCTGCTATAAACGCCAGGGGCCCGAGGCCGCGCTGGCGCTTGGCCATAGCCTGGTGCATGGCGACACGCGTGAGGCCCGTATCAACGCCTGGCGCGACGCCAGCCTTGCCCATCCTGAGGGCTTTCTCTGCTGCGCGCGCGGTGGCCAGCGCTCACATATCTCGCAGGCCTGGCTGAAAGAGGCGGGTGTCGATTACCCGCTGATCCGCGGCGGCTATAAGGCCCTGCGTCAGACGGCGATTCAGGTGACCCTCGAGCAGTCACAAAAACCGATGGTGCTCATCGGCGGCTGTACCGGAAACGGTAAAACGCTGCTGGTGCAGCAGCACGCGCAGGGAATCGATCTGGAAGGACTGGCGCACCATCGCGGTTCATCCTTTGGCCGCACGCTGACGCCGCAACTTTCCCAGGCAAGCTTCGAAAATTACCTTGCGGTCGAGCTGCTGAAAAAAGACGCTGCGCGCTGGGTGCTGGAAGATGAAGGCAGGATGATTGGCTCTAACCATCTGCCGGAATGCCTGCGCGACCGCATGGCTGAAGCCCCTGTCGTCGTGGTAGAGGACCCGTTCGATATTCGGCTTGAGCGCCTGCGCGAAGAATATTTCGACCATATGTGGGCGGACTTTTCAGCCGCATACGGCGAGGAGGCGGGCTGGAAAGAATACAGTGAATATCTGCACCACGGCCTGTTCGCCATCCGCCGCCGTCTGGGGTTGCAGCGGTACGCTGAGTTCACCGCGCTGTTAGATTCCGCGCTGCTGGAACAGCAACGTACTGGCAGCACTGACGCGCACTTCAGCTGGCTTGTGCCGCTGTTAAAGGACTATTACGACCCGATGTACGGCTATCAGCTGGAGAAAAAGGCGGAGAAGATTGTCTATCGCGGGACGTACGAAGAGATTGCTGAGTGGCTTGATCGCTGAAAAATAAAGCCGGGTGGCGGCTACGCCTTACCCGGCCTACGTGTGCTTTTGTAGCCCCGGTAAGCGCAGCGCCACCGGGGAACAGACGACTCAGAAGTCGTAACGCAGACGCACCAGGTTCATGTCGCCCAGGTTGTCGGTGCTGGAGGTGAACACGTGTTCGTAATCCACGCGGAAACCGTAATCCAGCTGGAAGCTGATACCCACGCCGTTATCGATGCGCTGGTAGTTACGACCGTTCACATACTCAATACGGTCGCCCATGAAGTAAGGCTGGATGGATTTAACCGCATACTGACCGATTGGGAATTTGTACCCTGCGAAGTATTCAATACCCCACGCGTCACCGGCGAAGTAGTCATTCACAGACACTTTTTTGGTGGTCAGGAAGTTCTGATACCAGCCGCCGCCTGCGGAGAAGGTCCAGTTATCCGGCGTCCAGCTCAGCGCGGTACCGAGGATGTTCTGGTCATAGGTTTTGCTGTCGCCGTTGTCCGGGTTACGCATGTCCGCACGAGTATAGTTCCACGCGGCGCCCCAGGTCAGATCGGTGGTCAGGTGGTAATCCAGACCCAGTGAACCGCCGCCTTTACGCTTGTAGCGCAGGCCATTGCCCGGCAGGTATTCGCTGTCTTCAAACAGGTAAGATGCATAGATGTCGGCATCACCCACGGTTTTCTTATATTTCAGCATCTGACGTGAACGATAAGAACCATCGTAGTCGCCGTTGATCCCGTTACCTGGCGCCTGAGCGATCATGTCGTAGTCCCAGATATCGGTTTTCGCACCAACCACATCATAGTAAACGCTGTTCTGTTGACCGAAGGTCAGCGTGCCCCAGGTGTCACTCTTCAGACCGGTGTAAAGCATACGACGCGTGGTGTCGTGCGCACCTTCGGCGTAGTGGTGATCCCAGTTAAACTGCGCGGGAATATTCACACCCAGCTCGTAGTAGCTGATCCAGCTGATGTCATCAAACAGGTAGTAATCAGCCGCGAAACGGAAACGGGTGCCGCCGTCAAAGCCGTTACGCTTGTAGCTGTTTTTACCGTCGTCGCCGGTCATGTTCTGGAACTGAGGACGGATGCTGCCGCCAACGGTAAAGTTCAGGCGGCTCAGCGGGTTACCCGCCTGAGGATCCTGTTTAAGAACGGTGATTTCCGCCTGAGAAGCGAAGGAGGTCAATGCCACTGCCGCGCCGATCGTTACCGCCAGCGCTGATTTTTTTATAGTCATTATTTTTCCTTAATAGACACGCTGCTAAATATTTAGCTAGTGAATATTAACTGGAAATAATCGGGCTGTGTGGTCGGTTTTTTAATGTTTTGTGCTACTAAATGAGTGGGTATTATCACTTTGTGCTATTTAAACATTGCGTGCCGGCATTAAAATCCGACACGCAATTATCACCGAGCTAAATCAACTGGCAAACTGACGGAACAGGGCTTTGCCCTTTAACAGCCGCGTGCCGAGCCAGCCGCCACAGAGGGAAAGCAGCACCGCACCATAGAGAGGCAGGGTCAACCAGAGACGCCAGTCAGGCTCCCATGGGAAATCGAAGACCTTTGTCTGCAACACCGCCAGGGCCGTCTCAGCGCCAATTGCCGCCACCAGACCGGCCACCAGCCCCAGCAGGGCGAACTCGCTCCAGAGCGTCATCCGCAGCAGCCGCTTACCGGCCCCCAGCGTTCGGTAAACCACCAGTTCCTGATGACGCTGGCGCATGCCCACCTGCACCTGGGCCAGCAGCAACAGCACGCCGCAAATCGTCACCAGCACCACCATCACCTCCAGCGCGCGGCTCACCTGCTCCAGCACCTGCCCTACCTGCTTCAGGATCGCCCCAATATCCAGCAGGCTGACCGTCGGAAACTCCCGGTTTAGCTGGGTGAGCATGCCGTTGCCCTTTTCCCAGCGGAAGCTGGTGAGCCAGCTCTGCGGCTGTCCGTCCAGCGCTCCCGGCGGGAAGATGAAGAAGAAGTTAGGCCGCAGGCTCTCCCAGTCCACTTTACGCAGGCTGGTCACCTTCGCGGTAAAATCCTGGGTATCGCCGGTAAAGGTGACGCGGTCTCCCGGCTTCACGTTCAGGCGCGTCGCCAGCCCCTCTTCCATCGACACCTCTCCCGCTTTTGGCGGCCAGGTGCCGGCCGTAATCGGGTTATGATCGGGCCGTTTTTCCTGCCACGTCAGGTTGAGCTCACGGTTAAGCGACTCGTCCTTGTTCCCTTCCGTTGGCACGCCGTTGATCTGCGTGAGCCGCGCGCGAACGATGGGATAGAACGCCTCCGGGATGATATGGTGCTCAGACAGGAACGCCTTCAGCGGCGTGACCTGCTCAGGGGCGATATTGATCAGGAAATAGTTCGGGCTTTCCGGCGGGAGCTGCTGCTGCCAGCGGTCGAGCAGATCGCCACGCAGCACGAGCAGCAGGGCCAGCAGCATAAACGACAGCGAAAAGGCCGACAGCTGGCTCAGCGTTGACCACGGCTGATGCAGCAGACGGTTCACCGCCAGGCGCACGGGCAGGGATTTTACCGTCAGCCTTTTCAGGACGTTGAGCAGTATCCAGCCCAGCACGCCGCAGAGCAGCGCCAGAACCACCGCCCCGGCCAGCACGGCCCACAGCAGCGTGCTGCCCCCCATCAGCCAGGCCAGCAGCCCCACCGCCACCGCCATAATCACCGGCAGGTAGAACTTCAGCGGCCAGACGTTCGCCACCACATCGTTGCGGAGCACGCGCAGCGGCTGCGTCGCGAGCAGCAGGCGGTAGGGTCGTAGCCCCACCAGCACCGAGATCACCGTCATCGCGCCCATCGCCCACAGCCACGGCCAGAAACTGGCCGGCGGCAATGCGGCCGGGAGTACCGGTTTCAGCATTACCAACAGCAGTTTTTCAAACAGCAGCCCCATTATCCCGCCGGTTAGCGCGGACAGCATCAATAGCATCAGCCACTGGCCGACAATCAGTTTGCGCAGTTGCTTGCGCCCTGCGCCGAGCGTTTTGAGGATCGCCACCAGGTCATAGCGGCTGCGGCAGTAGCGCCCCATCGCAACAGCGACCGCCGCCACCGCCAGCAGCAGGGTCAACAGTGCCGACAGCAGCAGGAACTGCTGGGAACGCTCCAGTGATTTACCGAGCGCCCCCTCGTCCTGCTCCAGCCCGTACCAGCGGTGCTCCGGTTTGAGCTGCGGCAGAAGCCATTTTTCATAGTCATTAAGCTCGGCAGGCGTGCCGCCAAACTTGTAGCGCCAGGTGACGCGGCTGCCCGGCTGGACCGCATGGGTTGCCGCGACATCCGCGGTGTTCATCAGCAGGCGTGGCGCAAGCTGGAAGGGGTTAAAGCCGGAGTCCGGCTCCTGCACCACTTCCCCGGCGATTTTCAGTGTGGCATCGCCGACGTCGATGCTGTCGCCGGTTTTCAGATTCAGCAGCGCCATCAGCCGGGGAGCCAGCAGCACCGTGCCGGGCGCAGGCTTCAGCCCGGGCGGGCTGGTCTGCAGTTCGCCGTACATCGGGTAGATCTCATCGACGGCTTTAACGCTCGCCAGCTGCGGCGTGTCGCCCGCGAAGGTCATCGTCTGGAAGCTTATCTGTTCTCCCACAGTCAGTCCCCGCCTGCGCGCTTCGTCAATCCAGCCCGGCGGAACGGCGCGCGAACTTTGCAGCGCCCGGTCTCCCGCCATAAACTCCCGGCTCTGCTGGCTGAGCCCTTTTTCCATCCGGTCGCTGACGCTGCCGAGCGCCAGCACGCAGGCCACCGCCAGGCTTAGCGCCAGCCAGACAATCAGTAGCGAGGGGGAACGCCACTCGCGCCAGAACCAGCGGGTAATCATGCCTCCTCCTCAAGCATACCGTTCACCAGCCGCAGGCGCCGGTCGCAGCGGGCGGCAAGCTGGGGATCATGGGTCACGAGGATCAGCGTAGTGCCGTGTTCGCGGTTAAGTGAAAACAGCAGGTCGGCAATCCGGTCGCCGGTTTTACGGTCAAGGTTACCGGTGGGCTCATCGGCAAACAGCACTTCAGGGCGGCCGTTAAACGCCCGCGCCAGCGCCACGCGCTGCTGCTCGCCACCGGAAAGCTGCGCGGGAAGATGGTCGAGACGTTTCCCCAGACCGAGCTGTTCCAGCAGCGCCTTCGCGTGAGCCCGGCTGTCACGGCTGTTTTCCCCGCGCAGAAGCGCCGGGAGTTCGACATTTTCCAGCGCGTTGAGGGTCGGGATCAGCATGAAGGACTGAAAGACAAAACCAACGTGACGTGTGCGCAGCGCGGCGCGCGCCTCTTCATCAAGCTGATGCAGCGGCTGCCCGACAAGATGGACCTCACCGCTGCTGCCGTCGTCCAGACCGGCCAAAATCGCCAGCAGGGTGGACTTACCAGAGCCCGATTCGCCAATCAGCGCGATGGTTTCAGCGCGTTTGACAACGAGTTCAACTCCAGTAAGGATGGAAAGCTCGTGTTCCCCCTGACCGACGGACTTCTTAAGATGATGAACTTCAACACTGTTTTCCGCTGGCATTTGCCCTTCCTGTTTTTGATTCTGATGACCTTCCGCGCGGCGGCAGCGGACACGTTACTGGTTCTCGGTGACAGCCTGAGCGCAGGCTATCGTATGGCGGCCAGCGCGGCCTGGCCCGCCCTGCTCAATGAAAAATGGCAGAGCAAAACGACGGTTATCAACGCCAGCATCAGCGGTGATACCTCGCAGCAGGGGTTGTCGCGCCTGCCTGCGCTACTCAAACAGCATCAGCCGCGCTGGGTGCTGGTTGAGCTTGGCGGCAATGATGGCTTACGCGGTTTCCAGCCTCAGCAAACGGAACACACCCTGCGCACCATTTTGCAGGACATCCGGGCGGCAAACGCCCGGCCGCTGCTGATGCAAATTCGCCTGCCCGCCAACTACGGTCGTCGGTATAATGAGGCCTTTAGCGCGATCTACCCTAAGCTTGCCAAAGAGTTTGATATTCCGCTGCTGCCATTTTTCATGGAAGAGGTCTATCTCAAACCCCAGTGGATGCAGGACGACGGGATCCACCCCAATCGCGATGCGCAGCCGTTTATTGCCGACTGGATGGCAACGCGGCTGGCTCCTTTAGTTAACCATGACTCCTGATTAAGCGGAGATCCTGACAGGTAAAGTTATGCAAAAATCGGTCTTAATAACAGGATGTTCCAGTGGAATCGGCCTTGAAAGCGCGCTCGAATTAAAGCGCCAGGGATATTGGGTGCTGGCGGCCTGCCGCAAACCCGACGATGTCGAACGCATGAACGGGCTGGGCTTTACCGGCGTGTTGCTGGATATGGACTCGCCGGAGAGCGTTGATCGCGCCGCGGATGAGGTGATCGCCCTGACCGGCAATCGCCTCTACGGGCTGTTTAATAATGCGGGTTATGGCGTGTACGGTCCGCTGGATACCCTCTCCCGCGAAACGCTGGAGAAACAGTTTTCGACTAACTTCTTCGGCGTACATCAGCTCACCATGCGCCTGCTCCCCGCGATGCTGCCGCATGGTGAAGGGCGCATCGTGATGACGTCATCCGTGATGGGGCTGATTTCAACCCCAGGTCGCGGCGCCTATGCCGCCAGCAAATATGCGCTGGAAGCCTGGTCCGACGCCCTGCGCATGGAGCTACGCCACAGCGGCATTAAGGTCAGCCTGATTGAACCAGGCCCGATCCGCACCCGCTTTACCGCAAACGTTAACCAGACGCAGGCGGATAAACCGGTCGAGAACCCCGGCATTGCCGCACGTTTTACGCTCGGACCCGAAGCGGTGGTGGCCAAAGTGCGCCATGCTTTTGAGAGTGACAATCCCAAAATGCGCTATCCGGTGACGCTGGTCACCCATGCCGTAGGCTGGTTAAAACGTCTGCTGCCGGGCCGGATGATGGACAAAATTTTACACGGTTGAGTTGAAGCGACGACGCGCATCCCCATGTAAAGAGTAAACCGATAAAAGAGAAGGCCGCATGTCCGTACAGAATATCGTCAATATTACCGAAGCAAACCTGCAACAGACCCTTGAACAGTCGATGACCAAACCGGTGCTGTTCTACTTCTGGTCTGAACGCAGCCAACACTGTCTGCAGCTGACGCCGGTGCTGGAAAGCCTTGCCGCCCAGTACAATGGTCAGTTCATTCTCGCCAAACTGGACTGTGACGCACAGCCGATGGTGGCGTCTCAGTTTGGTTTGCGCGCGATCCCCACCGTCTATCTGTTCCAGAATGGTCAGCCTGTGGATGGCTTCCAGGGACCGCAGCCGGAAGAGGCCATTCGTGCCCTGCTGGATAAAGTGCTGCCGCGCGAAGAGGAGCTGAAAGCGCAGGAAGGCATGGCGCTGATGCAGGAAGGCAAATATGACGAGGCACTGCCGCTGCTCAAAGAGGCGTGGCAGCTGTCGAAACAGAACAGCCAGATTGGCCTGCTGCTGGCGGAAACGCAGATTGCCCTGCACCGTTCAGAAGACGCAGAAGCCGTCCTCAGGACCGTTCCTCTGCAGGATCAGGATACCCGCTATCAGGGGCTGGTGGCGCAAATTGAGCTGCTGAAGCAGGCCGCGGATACCCCGGAAATTCAGCAGCTGCAACAGCAGGTTGCCGATAACCCGGCCGATGCGGCGCTGGCAAGCCAGCTGGCACTGCAGTTGCATCAGGTGGGACGTAACGAAGAGGCGCTTGAGCTGCTGTTTGGTCATCTGCAAAAAGACCTTGCTGCCGCAGACGGCCAGGCGCGCAAGATGTTCCAGGAGATCCTGGCCGCGCTGGGCACCGGTGATGCGCTGGCGTCGAAATATCGCCGTCAGCTGTACGCCCTGCTCTACTGACAAAAAAGCCCGGTGGCGGCTTCGCCTTACCGGGCCTACAAAAGCCATATCACCCTGTCTTTTTCAACTGCGTCACCACCAGCTGGTGGCGCGCGTTGTAGAACTTCCGGTAGGTCAGGTAACAGGCAATGATGGTGGACAGGCTGGCCGTGGAGAGCAGCATAAACGTCACCATGATCTGATACTTAATCGCTTTTACCGGATCGATACCGGCGAAAATCAGCCCCGACATCATTCCCGGCAGGCTGACCAGCCCCACCGTTTTGGCGGAATCCACGGTCGGGATCAGCGATGAACGAATGCTCTCACGAATCAGCCGCGCCGAGGCCACTTTTGGCGTTGCCCCCAGGCTTAATTTCTCCTGCAACTGCTGCTGTTCGCTGCTGAAACGCTGGCCGAGGTTGTTGTAACACAGCCCAACGGCCACCATGGCGTTCCCCGCAATCATCCCGGAGATAGGGATAACCTGCATCGGCGTAAACTCAATCGAGCCGGAGAGCACCAGCACCGCCAGCGTGAGCGCCGTGCCGGTGGTAATCGCGATAAACGACGAGATAAACGCTTTATCAATGTATTTACTGCGTTTTTTCGCATTCCACGCCGCGTTAAAGCAGATAAAGAGCACCATCAGCAGCGTAAGCACCGCGTGGTTAACGTTGAAAATGTATTTCAGCACATAGCCGACGATGATGAGTTGAATCACCGCGCGGCAGATACTCCACACAATGTCTTTTTCCAGGCCCAGCTTTTCCCGGTAGCTAACCACAATCGCAATCAGCACCAGCACCATGGAAAACGCCAGGGATTCGTTCGTAATATTATGCTCACCCACGGTTTGCCTCCTGCATTTTCCCGCCGTGCGGCTGCAGCCTAATCACGTCATCCGCATGGCTAATTTCGTTAGCGTCGTGCGTGACCCACAGCACGGCAATATTCTGCTCGCGAACGTAACGATGAATAATCTCGTTGACGTTGCGTTTGTTGGTGTCATCGAGCGCGCTGGTGATCTCGTCCAGCAACAACACCTTCGGTAAAAACTGCAGATTGCGGATCAGCGAGACGCGCTGTTTTTCTCCGCCCGACAGCGCATTGATGGATTGGGTCAGTGTCTCCTGCGCCAGGCCAAAGCGGGCCAGATCGTTAATAAAGCGTTCCGGCTCCGGCGTTTTATGACGAATTTGCCACGGAAAAATCAGGTTGTCATAGACCGTATCGCCAAACAGCGCCGGGGTCTGTACGCAATAAGAGACCTGCTGGCGATAGCTTTCCGGAGAGAGCGACGCAACGTCCTGGCCTTCAAAGAGAAGGGTCCCCTCTGTGGGGCTGAGCAGCGAGGCCACAATTTTCAGCAAGGTGCTTTTGCCACAGCCTGATGGCCCGGTGATTAATTTAAACTCGCCCGGCGACAGGCTAAATTCAACGTGCTGAAGGATGGTGTTATCCCCGACACGAAATCCAATATCCCTGAGTTGTAACAGGTTTTTTTTATCGTTCATTCCGCTTCCGTTAACCGCGTCTTGTAAGAACCGTCTGTAGCATAATCTTTTTCCAGTCTATTTTCAGAGGCGAATTTCAACCGGATAGCCGATATACTTATGAGCAATAAACACACACGTTCTCTCATCACGGCATGCAAAACAGGAGGTTTTTATGCTTATTGTTGTTCCAGTCCTTATTTTCGTTGCGCTGGTTATTGTGGGCGCAGGCGTCAAAATTGTTCCTCAGGGTTATCAGTGGACCGTCGAGCGTTTCGGTCGTTATACCAACACGCTCCAGCCTGGACTAAGCCTGATTGTCCCGTTCATGGACCGGATTGGCCGTAAGATCAACATGATGGAACAGGTTCTGGATATTCCTTCCCAGGAAGTGATCTCGAAGGATAACGCCAACGTCACCATTGACGCCGTCTGCTTTATTCAGGTGATTGATGCGCCAAAAGCAGCGTATGAGGTGAGCAACCTGGAGCTGGCGATCGTCAACCTGACGATGACCAACATCCGTACCGTGCTCGGCTCGATGGAGCTGGATGAAATGCTCTCCCAGCGCGACAGCATCAATACCCGCTTGCTGCACATTGTTGATGAAGCGACGAACCCGTGGGGCATTAAAGTGACCCGCATCGAGATCCGCGATGTGCGACCGCCTGCGGAACTGATCGCCTCCATGAACGCGCAGATGAAGGCTGAGCGAACCAAACGAGCCTACATTCTGGAAGCGGAAGGGGTACGTCAGGCTGAGATCCTGAAGGCAGAAGGGGAAAAACAGTCGCAGATCCTGAAAGCGGAAGGCGATCGTCAGTCCGCATTTTTACAGGCAGAAGCGCGTGAACGTTCCGCCGAAGCGGAAGCCCGCGCGACGCAAATGGTGTCCGAGGCGATTGCCGCCGGTGATATCCAGGCGGTGAACTACTTCGTCGCGCAGAAATATACCGATGCGCTGAAAGAGATCGGCTCCGCCAATAACAGCAAAGTGGTGATGATGCCGCTGGATGCCAGCAGCCTGATGGGCTCTATCGCCGGGATTGCTGAACTGATCAAAGACAGCGGGAACGAGCGTAAAAAATGATTGAGCTCATCGTCGCACATCCTCACGCTTTCTGGTTAAGCCTTGGAGGGTTATTGCTGGCCGCGGAGATGCTGGGCGGCAATGGCTACCTGCTGTGGAGCGGTGTCGCCGCGGTCATTACCGGGCTGCTCGTCTGGCTTCTGCCGCTTGACTGGGCGTGGCAGGGGGCATTATTTGCCGTGCTGACGCTGGTGGCCGCGTGGCTGTGGTGGCGCTGGCTTAACCGACAGGTTAACGAGCAGAAACCGGTGGACGCGCATCTCAACCAGCGCGGACAGCAGATTGTCGGCCAGCGTTTTACGCTTGATACCGCGCTGGTGAACGGACGTGGGCATATGCGCGTGGGCGACAGCTCGTGGCCGGTGGTCGCCGACGAAGACCTCAGCGCCGGCACGCGGGTTGAGGTCATTGCGGTGCAAGGCATTACCCTGCGGATTAAAGCCTGCTAAGCAGAGGTCTTACGATGGCAGCAGCCGGCAAGATTATCGATAATCGGGCAGTCGGCGCTGTCATCCCCCGGACAGGATTCCGCGAGCTGTAGCAGCTGTTCGCGCATCGCCTGTAGCTCAATGATATGGCGTTCAATCTCGGCCACTTTTTCCAGGGTGCGTTTTTTCACGTCTGCGCTGTGACGCTTTGGATCGTTAAACAGGTTAACCAGCTCACCGCACTCTTCCAGATTAAACCCGACCTGCCTTGCCTGGCGCAGTAACGTCAGTTCATCCAGATGCAGCTGCGTGTAGCTGCGATAGCCGTTTTCACTGCGAAGCGGCGGCGTCACCAGCCCCTTCTCTTCATAAAAGCGAATCGCTTTGCTGGTTAAACCGGTTTTTTTCGCCACATCGCTGATATTCACATTTCCCCCTTGACCTTCCCCTTGATGGAAGGTTTAACCTTCATAACAGTCAGTAAAAAGCACGATATCGGTCAACAACTGACCAGATCATTATACGGGAGTTTTACTATGTCTCACACTATCGACCTGACGCTGGATGGCCTCTCCTGCGGCCACTGCGTCAAACGCGTAAAAGAAAGCCTTGAACAGCGCCCCGATGTTGAAAGCGCTGAAGTCACTATCGATCATGCCGCCGTCACCGGCAGCGCCAGCGCGGATGCGCTGATCGATACCATCAGGCAGGCCGGCTATGGGGCGGAGCTGAGCCACCCAAAGGCTAAACCGCTGGCAGAGTCATCATCCCCGTCGGAAGCACTGACAGCGGCCACTCCTGAGCTTCCGGCAGCTGATGATATTGATGACAGCCAACAGCTGCTGATCAACGGCATGAGCTGCGCCAGCTGCGTCTCCCGGGTACAAAACGCCCTGCAGGCGGTACCGGGCGTCGCCCAGGCACGGGTCAACCTCGCGGAGCGCACTGCGCTGGTGATGGGCAGCGCCTCCGCAGCAGATTTAGTTCAGGCCGTTGAAAAAGCGGGCTACGGCGCAGAGGCCATCGAAGATGATGCCGAACGCCGCGAGCGCCAGCAGGAAACGGCAATTGCCACCATGAAGCGCTTCCGCTGGCAGGCGATTGTCGCCCTGCTGGTGGGTATTCCGGTGATGGTGTGGGGGATGCTCGGCGACAACATGATGGTCACCGACGACAACCGCACGCTGTGGCTGGTCATTGGTCTTATTACCCTGGGCGTGATGGTCTTCGCGGGCGGTCATTTCTATACCAGCGCCTGGAAGAGCCTGAAAAACCGCACCGCGACGATGGATACGCTGGTTGCGCTCGGCACGGGTGCGGCGTGGCTCTACTCCATGAGCGTGAACGTCTGGCCCCAGTGGTTCCCGATGGAAGCGCGGCATCTCTATTATGAAGCCAGCGCGATGATCATCGGTCTGATTAACTTAGGCCATATGCTTGAAGCCCGCGCCCGCCAGCGCTCCTCGAAAGCGCTGGAAAGGTTGCTCGATTTAACCCCGCCAACCGCGCGCGTGGTCACGGACGACGGGGAAAAGAGCGTCCCGCTGGCCGAGGTTCAGCCCGGCATGACGCTGCGTCTGACCACGGGCGATCGTGTTCCCGTTGACGGTAAGATAACGCAGGGCGAAGCCTGGCTGGATGAAGCGATGCTGACCGGCGAGCCGATTCCCCAACAGAAATCAGACGGTGACGCCGTTCATGCCGGTACGGTGGTACAGGACGGCAGCGTGCTGTTCACCGCCAGCGCCGTCGGCAGCCACACCACGCTGTCGCGCATTATTCGCATGGTGCGCCAGGCGCAGAGCAGTAAGCCGGAGATTGGCCAGCTCGCTGACAGAATTTCCGCCATTTTTGTGCCGGTGGTGGTCGGTATTGCCCTGTTGAGCGCGGCGATCTGGTATATCTTCGGCCCGGCGCCGCAGATTGTGTATACCCTGGTGATTGCCACCACGGTGCTGATTATCGCCTGTCCTTGCGCCCTTGGCCTGGCGACGCCGATGTCGATTATCTCCGGCGTAGGCCGCGCCGCCGAGTTTGGCGTGCTGGTGCGGGATGCAGACGCGCTACAGCGGGCCAGCACCCTGGACACGCTGGTGTTTGATAAAACCGGCACGCTGACCGAAGGCAAACCGCAGGTAGTGGCCGTCACGACCGCAGGCATTGCCGAAGCGGACGCGCTGCGGCTTGCCGCGGCGCTGGAGCAAGGCTCCAGCCATCCGCTGGCGCGCGCCATCCTTGATAAAGCGAATGCATCTGCCCTGCCGCAGGTCAGCAACTTCCGTACCCTGCGCGGGCTGGGCGTCAGCGGTGAAGCCGAAGGCCACGCGCTGCTGCTGGGCAACCAGGCATTGCTTAATGACAACGGTATTGATACCTCCGCGCTGGAAAGCGAGCTGAAAGCGCAGGCGTCTCAGGGCGCCACGCCGGTTCTGCTTGCGGTCGATGGCCAGGCCGCCGCGCTGCTGGCCGTGCGCGATCCGCTTCGTCAGGATAGCGTTGACGCCTTGCAGCGCCTGCATCGCGCGGGCTACCGCCTGGTCATGCTGACCGGGGACAATCCGACCACAGCCAACGCCATCGCGAAAGAAGCAGGTATTGATGAGGTCATTGCGGGCGTCCTGCCGGACGGCAAAGCGGATGCGATTAAGAACCTGCAGCGTCAGGGCCGTCAGGTGGCGATGGTCGGCGACGGCATCAACGATGCCCCGGCGCTGGCCCAGGCGGACGTGGGGATTGCCATGGGGGGTGGGAGCGACGTGGCCATTGAAACCGCCGCCATTACGCTGATGCGCCATAGCCTGATGGGCGTTGCCGATGCGCTGGCCATTTCAAAAGCCACGTTGCGCAACATGAAGCAGAACCTGCTGGGGGCGTTTATCTATAACACCCTCGGTATCCCGATTGCGGCCGGCATTTTATGGCCGCTGACCGGCACGCTGCTAAACCCGGTGGTCGCAGGTGCGGCGATGGCGCTCTCCTCCATCACCGTGGTGAGCAACGCCAACCGGCTGCTGCGCTTTAAACCGAAGGATTGAACCTTGTACTCGTACGCGCTAGCATGACCCTTTCCATTCATGGAGCGCGTATGGGTCTGTTTAATCGTATAAAAACATCGTTTCGCGCCCTCTTTCCTCGCCGTTACGCCTGGCCGGGTCTGGATATCTCTCTCCCCGGCGGGCAACACCTGCATCTGGTAGGCAGCATTCATATGGGTACGCAGGATATGTCTCCCCTGCCGCCCGGCCTGATCAAGCTGCTGAAACACGCCGACGCACTGGTCGTTGAGGCGGACATCTCCGGCCATGAGTCGCCGTTCGCTGGCCTGGAGAGCGATCTCACGCTCGCGGAACGTCTGGATGAAACCCAGCTTGCGGAGCTGACGCGCGTGGCGGATGAAACGGGCGTCTCGCTTTCCATGATTGACACCCTGCCGCTGTGGCAAATTGCGATGGTGCTGCAGGCCACGCAGGCGCAGCGTCTGGGTCTGCGCGGTGATTACGGCATTGATTACCAGCTGCTGAATGTGGCCAGGGCGCGCAGTCTGCCCATCATCGAACTGGAAGGGACCGACAGCCAGATTGCGCTCCTGCGACAGCTGCCCGATGACGGCCGTATGCTGCTGGATGATACGCTGACCCACTGGCACACCAACGCGCGGCTGCTGCAAACCATGATTGGCTGGTGGCTGGACGCGCCGCCTGCGGAGGGTAAGCTGGCTTTACCGTCGACCTTCAGCGAATCGTTATACGATGTGCTGATGAATGCGCGCAACCAGGCCTGGCGACAGACGCTGCATGCGCTACCTGCGGGGCATTATGTGGTGGCGGTCGGGGCGTTACATTTATACGGAGAAGGGAATTTGCCGTCGCTGCTGAAATAAAAAAATGGCCAATATTTCTATTGGCCCGTCAAAGAGGAATTTCATCGTTTTTATTATGCCGAAGGAGACCTTCGGTTGAGCCGATTGTCGCTCAAAGTGACCATCACTGCCAATACTATTGCGCAAGATGGTGCTATTTTTTAGACAAACGTCAGGCGTATGCTGATGGCATGATTTGTCTGTCGTAAGAAGGATAGCTATGACTCCCGCCGTTAAATTACTCGAAAAAAACAACATTTCTTTCCGGATCCACACTTACGATCACGATCCGAATGAGACCAACTTTGGTGATGAAGTGGTGCGCAAGCTGGGTCTGAACGCGGACCAGGTTTATAAAACGCTGCTGGTTGCGGTGAATGGCGACATGAAGCATCTCGCCGTCGCGGTTACGCCGGTGGCGGGACAGCTGGATCTGAAGAAAGTCGCCAAAGCCCTGGGGGCGAAGAAGGTGGATATGGCCGACCCGATGGTTGCGCAACGCTCCACGGGCTACCTGGTGGGTGGGATCAGCCCGCTCGGGCAGAAAAAACGGTTGCCGACGCTGATTGATGCCCCTTCACAGGAATTTGACACTATCTTTATATCCGGCGGCAAACGCGGGCTGGATATTGAGCTGGCCGCGGACGATCTGGCGAAAATGCTGGACGCGAAGTTTGCGGATATTGCACGCCGGGATTGAGAAATTTGCCGGGTGGCGGCTTCGAGGTAAAAGCAAAACGGTAACAGGCGTTACCGTTTTTTGTGTTCGCGCCCTCTCCCGGTGGGAGAGGGTTGGGGTGAGGGCATCAGGCCGCACAACACTACTGCCAGCTCACCTCACCTTTCGGCTCATACGCATTCACGTCTATCGGTGAATTCTGCTCGATGAACTGCTTCAGCACTTCCGCATCAATAAAGCCGGTATTCACGTAGCCCGGTTTATTATCAATATGCGGATAACCGTCGCCGCCAGTGGCG
The DNA here is from genome assembly GCF_001030225.1 of Enterobacter sp. BIDMC92. Classification (NCBI taxonomy): domain Bacteria; kingdom Pseudomonadati; phylum Pseudomonadota; class Gammaproteobacteria; order Enterobacterales; family Enterobacteriaceae; genus Enterobacter; species Enterobacter sp. BIDMC92. Next base: position 1,153,826 of record NZ_KQ087598.1, on the reverse strand, counting down.
TTAAAACTCAGAGTCGCCAGACGGTAGGTTTTGCCAGGATCGACCGGTTCACCTTTAATCTTAAGATCGTTAAGCTTGCCGTCTTTCGCCACAAAGCTGACGTTGGCAAACTGCGGATAGGCCCCGGAATCCGGTTTCATCTGCGCCACAGCGGTCAGATAGTCAATGACCTCTTTCCCGCTCATATCGGCATAGACCACCACGTTACCGAACGGCTGCACCTTCAGGACGTCTTTATAGGTGATGTTGCCGCCTTCGATAGAGTCACGAATGCCGCCGCCGCTCATCACGCCGAAGTCAGCGCCGGTACGCGCCATTTGCGCCGCCAGTACCAGGTGACCCATGTTGGTCTGCACGAAGCGAACTTTACTGCGGTCCCCTTCCAGACGCCCGTTCAGCGTGCCGATTTTCACATCCAGCTGTGCCTTACCTTTGTTCTGGAACGGCGTCAGCAGGGAGAGCATTTGCTGGTTTTCGGCGATCTCTGGCGTGTATAGTACGCGCTCACTTTTCCCGTCCGGGTAGGTGACCTTTTTCTTCAGGTTGACCGGAATGAGCTGATAATGCACCAGCTTCATCTCACCGTTACGGAACTCGAAGTCCGCCCGGCCCACGTATTTGCCCCACTCGTGCGCCTGCACAATCCAGATACCGTTCTGACGGTCTGGCGCGCACGGCGTACCCGGCACGTAATCCACCTGCTTTTTGTTCTCCGAGGCCATACACACCGGATCCTGTGAGTGACCACCCACAATCATCGCCAGCGAGCCCGCAGGCAGGCTGCGCGCCATCTCCACGTCACCCGGTGCGTTAGAGCCGTGCTCACCGTTGTCGTAGTGCCCCATGTGGGTGGTGGCGATAATCACGTCCGGCTTTTCGTTTTGCTGCAGCTCCTGAATCACCAGCTTCGCTTCGTCCGCCGGTTTGCGGAATTCGATATCGGTAAAGAACTCAGGGTTGCCAATTTTCGCCGTATCGTCGGTGGTTAAACCAATGACCGCGATCTTCAGATCCTGACGCTTAAACAGCGCCCAGGGCTTGAACAGGCGTTCTCCGGTACTTTTCTGGTAAATATTGGCGGAAAGGAAAGGGAATTTGGCCCATTTTTCCTGCTGACGCAGCACGCTCAGCGGATTATCAAACTCATGGTTACCGACGGCCATCGCGTCGTAGCCAATCAGGTTCATACCGCGGAAATCGGGCTCGGCATCCTGTAAATCGGATTCCGGCACGCCGGTATTGATATCGCCTCCTGACAGTAACAGTACGCTGCCGCCCTGGGCTGCCACCTCTTTACGAATGCCGTCCACCAGCGTTTTTTGTGCCGACAGGCCATATTCGCCGTATTCACTGCGCCAGAAATGACCGTGGTGATCGTTGGTATGCAGAATGGTGATTTTATAGGTTTTGTCTTTTTCATACGCCTGCGCGGGCAGGCTTACCAGACCCCAGGCGGCAATCAGCGCCAGCGCGACGCCCCGCTTCATTAACTTCATCTTCTCTCTCCCTGACCAATAGACAAAGGCAGAAATTACAGTGACTAATAAGAATAGACAAATAAGTTTTCAGAATTGCGACTTTCTTCAAAGGTCCCGGGCGGGTATGTTAGTTGGATAATAATTACACCCTGCATCGCTAATAACTCAAGACGTGGTAATTCTCTCTATGGCAATCAGTGAATCAACCCAGCCCGTTCCGGGCGCACCGGCGTCGCGCACCTCCTTTAAAGTATTAGGCGCAATCAGTCTCTCGCATCTGCTCAACGACATGATCCAGTCGTTGATTCTGGCCATTTATCCGCTGCTGCAGTCCGAGTTCTCCCTCACCTTCGTGCAGATCGGGATGATCACCCTGACCTTCCAGCTGGCTTCCTCACTGCTGCAGCCGGTGGTGGGCTACTGGACGGATAAATACCCGATGCCGTGGTCGCTGCCGATCGGCATGTGCTTTACCTTAAGCGGACTGGTGCTGTTGGCCATGGCCGGAAGCTTTGAAGCCGTGCTGATTGCAGCCGCGCTGGTGGGTACCGGCTCGTCCGTTTTCCATCCAGAGTCCTCGCGCGTGGCGCGTATGGCCTCCGGGGGGCGTCACGGTCTGGCGCAGTCTCTCTTTCAGGTGGGCGGCAACTTTGGTAGCTCCCTCGGCCCGCTGCTGGCCGCGGTGATTATTGCCCCTTACGGTAAAGGCAATGTGGCCTGGTTCGTCCTGGCCGCACTGCTGGCGATTATTGTGCTGGCGCAGATCAGTCGCTGGTATGCCGCTCAGCATCGGGTGAATAAAGGAAAACCTAAAGCGAAGGTTATCAATCCCCTTCCTCGCAATAAGGTTATCCTGGCGGTGGCCGTCCTGCTGGTCCTGATTTTCTCGAAATACTTCTATATGGCGAGCATCAGCAGCTATTACACCTTTTATCTGATGCAAAAATTCGGATTATCGGTACAAAACGCGCAGATTCACCTCTTTGCCTTCCTGTTTGCCGTCGCCGCCGGCACGGTCATTGGCGGGCCTGTAGGGGATAAGATTGGGCGTAAATATGTTATTTGGGGCTCTATCCTCGGCGTAGCGCCCTTTACCCTCATTTTGCCGTACGCCAGCCTTGAATGGACGGGGATTTTAACCGTGATCATTGGTTTTATCCTCGCCTCCGCGTTTTCCGCCATTCTGGTCTACGCGCAGGAGCTGCTGCCTGGACGTATCGGTATGGTTTCCGGACTCTTTTTCGGTTTCGCCTTCGGTATGGGAGGCCTTGGCGCCGCGGTATTGGGGATGGTTGCGGATCACACCAGCATCTTCCTGGTTTATAAAATCTGCGCTTTCCTGCCACTTCTTGGGATGTTGACCATATTCCTGCCTGATAACCGCCACAAAGCGTAAGTAAAGGGTAGCCAAAGTTTGTCTTTGGCTGCCTGTCCCCCTGATGCCATAAGGGTTTCCTCTACTTCCCCTCGCTGAATTTAGCAAAATGCGCTTTTTTTGGTGCTTATTGCTGTTTTATTCAAACTTCAACAATTATTCATAAACATAAGGGTAAAAATTGTCATAAACTATTACTCGGTTTTTGGTTTTTCACCAAAAAGGATCACCCACAACGAAAGGAGACGGAATGCACCACGCCACACCGCTTATCACCACCATTGTTGGTGGACTTGTGCTCGCTTTTATCCTCGGCATGATTGCCAATAAACTGCGTATTTCTCCTCTTGTCGGCTATCTGTTAGCGGGCGTCCTGGCCGGGCCGTTTACGCCAGGGTTCGTGGCGGATACCAAACTGGCCCCTGAGCTGGCGGAATTGGGCGTGATTCTGCTGATGTTTGGCGTCGGTCTGCATTTCTCCCTGAAGGATTTGATGGCGGTAAAGTCGATTGCCATACCGGGAGCGATCGCCCAGATAGGGGTGGCGACGCTGCTGGGGATGGCACTTTCGGCTGTGCTGGGCTGGTCGTTGATGACCGGCATCGTATTTGGGCTGTGTCTCTCGACCGCCAGTACCGTGGTGCTGCTGCGTGCGCTTGAAGAGAGACAGCTGATAGACAGCCAGCGTGGGCAAATCGCGATAGGCTGGCTGATTGTTGAAGACCTGGTGATGGTCCTGACGCTGGTGCTGCTGCCTGCCGTGGCTGGCATGATGGAAAAAGACAATATCGGCTTCGCGTCACTGGCGCTGGATATGAGTATCACCATCGGGAAAGTGGTGGCGTTTATCGCCATCATGATGCTGGTGGGCCGCCGTCTGGTCCCGTGGATCATGTCCCGCAGCGCGGCAACCGGCTCACGCGAGCTGTTTACCCTCTCCGTGCTGGCGCTGGCGCTGGGCATCGCTTTTGGTGCCGTTGAGCTGTTTGACGTCTCCTTTGCCCTGGGCGCCTTCTTCGCCGGGATGGTGCTGAACGAATCCGAGCTGAGCCACCGCGCGGCGCACGATACCCTGCCGCTGCGCGACGCCTTCGCCGTGCTGTTCTTCGTCTCCGTCGGGATGTTGTTTGACCCGCTTATTCTGATCCAGCAGCCGCTGGCCGTGCTGGGCACGCTGGCGATCATTATCTTTGGTAAGTCCCTCGCCGCCTTCTTCCTGGTGCGGATGTTTGGCCACTCGCCGCGTACGGCACTGACCATCGCCGCCAGCCTGGCGCAGATTGGTGAGTTCGCCTTTATTCTCGCCGGTCTGGGCATGGCCCTGAATCTGCTGCCACAGGCCGGGCAGAACCTGGTGCTGGCGGGTGCCATTCTGTCGATTATGCTGAACCCGGTGCTGTTTGCCCTGCTGGAAAAATACCTCGATAAAACCGAAACCCTGGAAGAGCAGACCCTTGAAGAGGCCATCGAAGAAGAGAAGCAGATCCCGGTGGATATTTGCAACCACGCCCTGCTGGTCGGCTTTGGCCGCGTGGGAAGCCTGCTTGGCGAGAAGCTGATGGCGCAGGGTATTCCGCTGGTGGTGATTGAAACCTCGCGTACCCGCGTCGACGAGCTGCGCGAGCGCGGCATTCGGGCGGTGCTGGGCAATGCGGCGAACGAAGAGATCATGAACCTGGCGCATCTGGACTGCGCCCGCTGGCTGCTGCTGACCATACCCAACGGCTATGAAGCGGGCGAGATTGTCGCCTCGGCGCGCGAGAAGTGCCCCAATATGGAGATTATCGCCCGGGCGCATTATGACGACGAGGTGGAATATATCACCGAGCGCGGCGCGAATAAGGTGGTGATGGGCGAACGCGAGATTGCGAATACGATGCTGACGCTGCTGGAGAAACCGCCGGTTGAAGAAGGGGTGACGGGTTAAGTGTTGTGCGGCCTGGTCCCCTCACCCACCCCTCTCCCCATAGGGGAGAGGGTGTTAGAGTTCCCTCTCCCCTATGGGGAGAGGGTTAGGGTGAGGGGTTTCTTTTACCTGTCCCAGTACGCCTCTTCGAGGCTGTCTTCCCGTTCCGGCAGGCCGCGCGTTAAGCGCGGCGAGTGCTGGTTTAGCACCTGATAACTGACGCGGTTCGCGTATTTACACACCTGCGCCAGCGACGAGTAGGTCAGCCAGTTGAACTTATGTTTGCTGGAATTGGGTACGTTGGTTTTGTGGTAAGCATTGGCGGTAATGTCATGCAGCAGTGCCGCCAGCGCGCCGTCGCCCGCGCCGTTGGTGTTCATGATCTTCTCCGGTCCGCCCATATAGGGCGCGATATGAGAGTAGATCCGCAGTGGGTTAATGCAATCTTTGTAACGCATGCCGCGGCTGAACTCATACTGGTTAAACTCGGCAATCGCGCCCGGTAGCAGCGGATGCTGGGTTTTGCGTTTACTCTCTTCTTCCGTGAAGCCCGCCATATACAACCCGACAGGACCGGCGGTGCAGAGCACCAGGTCAACCCAGTCCAGCGCTTTATCAGATGCCAGCAGCGGATCGCTTTCACCGGTCAGCGCTTCGGCTTCTTCTTCGTTCATCGCCAGAATCGAGACGTGCTCTTTCAGGAACGCCTGCCACCACTCCGGGTTATCGGCAATCACGAATTTGGTGCCCAGCGTTAACACCACCGGCACATCGTACTTTTTGGCGTACTCAATGGCTTTCATGGTGGCTTCCGGCATCGGCTCTCCCGGCTTGCAGCGCACCAGATAGGAGGTCAGTACCAGCGCCGACGCGCCCGCGATCACCTCTTCAGGAATGCTTTCCGCGCGCAGCTTATTCATGTGGCCCGGGCTGATGGCAAAGGTACGTTCACCGGATTCGCCGATCAGCGTAAAGCAGCGGCCAATCGGCCCGTCAACGCCCTGGAGATAGTTCAGATCGGTGCGGCTGGAGGTGTTGCACAGATAACGGTAGGCGTAGCCACCGATTTCGATATTGCTGCACATGACGCCGAGCAGGACAGAGCGGTCGTCAGCCAGCACGGAGTAGTTGTGCATAGTATTCCCGATGGTGCCACCGGCGAACTGATGGGTAATCAGGTTTTCGCGCACCAGCTCCTGGTACAGCGCTTCGGCCACGTCATCTTCAATCACCAGCGAGTGACCGGCGCTCAGACCGTAACGGGCGACAAACTCATCATCCACTTTCGCTTCAATGTCCACCAGCGTCTGGTCGATACCGACGACCCAGGCCGCGCTGGTTTCATTTTCAGGCTGGATTTGCTGCAGGAGCGGATCGCGGGCATCGACGGGAAAGTAGTGTTTGGATTTGCGTTTACCGGGAAATTTCATGGTCTGAACTGTACGAAGAATATGGGCCGGGAATGGTAGCACAAACCCGGCCCGGAGTGCGATCAGCGGCTGTTCGTCACCAGCGAGACCATCATGTCGATATGTTCTGGCGAATCGTTAAGCGCCGGAATGTACTCGTACTTTTCACCGCCAGCCTCAAGGAAAAATTCCCGGTTTTGCACCGCGATCTCCTCCAGCGTTTCCAGGCAGTCAGCCGAGAAGCCCGGCGACATCACCTGAACATGCTTCACGCCCTTCTCACCGAGCATTTTGAGGGTTTCATCGGTGTACGGTGTCAGCCACGGCTCGCGACCGAAGCGCGACTGGAAGGTCATCATCACCTTCTCCGGCGGCAGGCCAAGGGCGGAGACCAGTTCGCGGGTGGTATCGCGACAGCGCTGCGGGTAATCATCCCCTTCGTTGGCGAAACGCTGCGGGATGCCGTGATAGGAGAGCAGCAGCAGATCCGGCTCGCCGTGTTTTTCAAACGACGCGCGCGCGCTGTTGGCAAGCGCCTTGATGTACAGCTCGTTATCCGCATAGTCGCGAATAAAGGTCACGCCCGGAATGCGGCGGCGGGTCGCCAGAATGCGGGCCAGCTCGTCCCAGACGGCGGCCACCGTCGAGCAGGAGTACTGCGGGTAGAGCGCCAGCACCACGATATGGTCCACGCCCTGCGCCAGCAGCGAGTCCACCGCGCTTTCCAGGGACGGTTTGCCATAGCTCATGCCGAGCGCGACGGGCATCTCCGGCAGGCGGGCAGCCAGCGCTTTTTCCTGGCGACGGCTGTAAACCATCAGCGGCGAGCCCTCTTCCATCCACACGGACTGATAGAGTTTGGCGACGCGCGGAGAACGGATCGGCAGAATGACGCCACGCAGCAGCGGCCACCACAGCAGCCGCGGAAAATCCACGACGCGCGTGTCGCTTAAAAATTGTCGCAGGTAGCGTTTTACCGCGTCTGATGTAGGTGCTTCTGGAGTACCCAGATTGGCAAGCAGGATGCCGGTTTTCGCCTGACTCATTCACGCCTCTTAACCATTTGAATGGTTGTCAATTGTAGCGGAAATGCGTTTAAACGAAACCCATTGCTGTAATAGGTAAGATGAGAATTTTTCTCACCCGGTGGCCCGGGTGAGAGAGATGCGATTAGCCGAGGATTTTTTCCAGCTCAGCACGCACGTCAGCCACGGCTTTGGTGCCGTCAACTTTCGCGTATTTGGTGTTACCCGCCTGCGCTTCTTTGGTGTAGTAGCCGATCAGCGGCGCAGTCATCTGATGGTATTCCACCAGGCGCTTACGCACGGTCTCTTCCTGATCGTCTTTACGGGTGGTCAGCTCTTCGCCGGTCACGTCGTCTTTGCCTTCAACCTTAGGTGGGTTGAATTTGATGTGGTAAACGCGGCCAGACGCAGCGTGTACGCGACGGCCAACGATACGGTCAACGATCAGCTCGTCCGGTACGTCGAACTCCAGAACGTAGTCCACGTTGATGCCCGCTTCTTTCATGGCGTCAGCCTGAGGAATGGTGCGTGGGAAACCGTCCAGCAGGAAACCGTTACGGCAGTCTTCCTGAGCAATGCGCTCTTTGACCAGAGCAATTACCAGCTCGTCGGTCACCAGCTTGCCTGCGTCCATGATGTCTTTCGCCTGTTTACCCAGCTCGGAGCCAGATTTAACAGCGGCGCGCAGCATATCACCGGTGGAGATTTGCGGAATACCGTATTTCTCCATGATGAACTGAGCCTGAGTTCCTTTACCCGCGCCCGGAGCGCCAAGCAGAATAATACGCATTGCGAAAATCCCCTCAAAAGTCGTTTCAATTTTTCAAAAGCGCTAAACAATACCACCAGAACGGGCATCGCTCAAGGAAGGCAGGAAGGCTGAAACGGTTAATGGGGGGAGATAATTTGGGATAGTGCGGTCTGGTGCCCTCACCCTGGCCCTCTCCCTCAGGGAGAGGGAGAAGACCAGGAGAGGCGTGGTCAGTTACGCCAGCAGCAGCGCATTCACACGTTTAATGAAGAGGTTAGGATCTTCCAGCGTGCCGCGTTCGGCCAGCAGGGACTGATCCAGCAGGAGTTCAACCCACTCGGCAAAGCGGGCTTCGTCCTGGGTATCCGCCGCGCGTTTCACCAGAGGATGATCCGGGTTCAGCTCGAAAATATATTTCACTTCCGGCACCGCCTGGCCCGCAGCCGCGAACAGCTTCGCCATCTGGGTGCTCATTTCATCGGCATCGGTGGTGACAATGGCCGGAGTGTCGGTCAGACGGTGAGTGAAACGCACCTCTTTTACGCGCTCGCCCAGCAGCGTTTTCACGCGCTCAATGAACGGCTCCAGCGCCTTCTCGGCTTCTTTCGCATTTTCATCAACTTCATCTGCCAGCTTGTCGATGGACTCGTCCGCCTTAGCAACAGACTGGAACGCCTTACCGTCGAACTCGGTCAGGTAGTTCATCATCCATTCGTCAATGCGGTCGGACAGCAGCAGTACTTCGATGCCTTTCTTGCGCAACAGCTCCAGGTGCGGGCTGCTCTTCGCCGCGGCGTAGCTGTCAGCAGTGATGTAGTAGATCTTCTCCTGCCCTTCTTTCATGCGGGAGATGTACTCTTCCAGCGACACGGTCTGCGCGGAGGAGTCGGTATGCGTAGAGGCAAAGCGCAGCAGTTTAGCGATGGTTTCAACGTTCGCCATGTCTTCAGCCGGGCCTTCTTTCAGCACCAGACCGAACTGTTTCCAGAAGGTCTGATATTTTTCCGCATCGTCTTTCGCCAGTTTTTCCAGCATCTGCAGCGCACGTTTGGTCAGGGCGTTGCGCAAGTTACGGGTGACGGTGCTGTCCTGCAGAATTTCGCGGGAGACGTTCAGCGGCAGATCGTTGGAATCTATCAGGCCGCGCACAAAGCGCAGGTAGTTCGGCATGAACTGCTCGGCATCGTCCATGATGAAGACGCGCTGCACGTACAGCTTCAGGCCGTGCTTGTGATCGCGGTTCCACATGTCCCACGGCGCCTGCGCCGGGATGTACAGCAGGCTGGTGTACTCCTGCTTACCTTCTACGCGGTTGTGGCTCCAGGTCAGCGGGTCGGTAAAGTCGTGGGCGATATGCTTGTAGAACTCGTTGTATTCGTCGTCCTTGATTTCAGCCTTGTTGCGCGTCCACAGCGCCTGCGCCTTGTTGATTTTCTCCCAGGAAACGACGGTTTCACCGTCTTTCTCTTCCTGTTTTTCAATCTCAACCGGCAGCGCGATGTGATCGGAGTACTTGCTGATGATGGAGCGTACGCGCCAGTCGTTCAGGAAATCATCTTCCCCTTCACGCAGGTGCAGAGTGATTTCGGTCCCGCGATCCGCTTTGGTGATGTCATCAACGGTGTATTCGCCTTCACCTTTCGATTCCCACAGCACGCCATTCTCCGCGCTGTCGCCCGCCGCGCGGGTGCGCACGGTGACTTTGTCCGCCACGATGAACGCCGAGTAGAAACCCACACCGAACTGACCGATCAGCTGGCTGTCTTTCGCCTGGTCAGAGCCCATGGACTCGAGGAACGCTTTGGTGCCGGATTTCGCGATGGTCCCGAGGTGGTCGATCACCTCGTCGCGGTTCATCCCGATGCCGTTATCGGCGATAGTCAGAGTGCGGTTCTCTTTATTGAAAGAGACGCGCACGCGCAGCTCACCGTCGCCTTCGTACAGATCCGGGTTAGACAGCGCGCGGAAGCGCAGCTTGTCCGCCGCATCGGAGGCGTTGGAAATCAGCTCACGCAGAAAAATTTCTTTGTTGGAATACAGGGAATGGATCATCAGGTGCAGAAGCTGTTTTACTTCTGACTGGAAACCGCGGGTTTCTTGTCCTTTCATCTATGTCGACCTCAACAATGCCATTTAATGGGGTTTTAAAACGTTGAGGGAGAGATGGGGATAAGGGGGGAAATTTTCAAGCGAAGGCGGCAAACGCCGCCTCCGTTTGGTCAGAAAATAATCTTGTGACGTCCTGCCAGTGAGTGGGACAACGTGGTGCCGTCCACCATCTCCAGCTCGCCGCCGACCGGCACGCCGTGGGCGATGCGGCTGGCGTCAACGCCATACTGCGCACACAGCTCAGCGATGTAGTTGGCAGTAGCTTCTCCTTCCACCGTGGGGTTGGTGGCGAGGATCACCTCTTTGATCGTTTCGGACTCAAGACGCTGTTCAAGGCGGTCAAGACCGATATCGTCCGGGCCAATACCGTCCAGCGGGGAGAGATGCCCCATCAGCACGAAATAGCGGCCGGAAAACTGCCCGGTTTGTTCGATGGCGTAGATGTCCGCCGGACTCTCCACCACGCAAATCTGACCGTTTTCCTGACGACGCGGGTTCGTGCAGATGTTACAAACATCCTGCTCGGTAAAGGTACGGCAATCCGCACAGTGACCAATCTCTGACATGGCGCGGGTTAAAGCCTGCGCCAGGCGCATCCCGCCGCTGCGGTCGCGCTGCAATAGCGTAAACGCCATGCGCTGCGCCGACTTCGGGCCAACGCCCGGCAGGCAGCGCAGTGCTTCCATTAACTGCGTGAGCAGCGGACTGGTTTGCATCAGAATGGCATCTTGAAGCCAGGCGGCAGTTGCATACCGCTGGAAACGGAGGCCATTTTCTCTTTCTGAGTTTCGTCGATACGGCGCGCAGCATCGTTAAACGCGGCAGCAACCAGATCTTCCAGCATCTCTTTGTCGTCTTCGAGCAGGCTCGGGTCGATTTCAACGCGACGGCAGTTATGTGCACCGTTGATGGTCACTTTGACCAGACCGGCACCGGATTCACCCGTGACTTCCAGCTGAGCGATCTCTTCCTGCATCTTCTGCATTTTTTCCTGCATCTGCTGAGCCTGCTTCATCAGGCCACCCAGACCGCCTTTTCCACCAAACATAGGCATCTCTCTTCTTTCACGTTTAAGGATTACAACCGTAAGTCAGACTCACGATCAAATGGGGCGAATACTCTCTTCATCCAGATCGGCGTCGAAGAACCGGCGCAGGGTCTGAATGTTGTTATCCGCAATAATCGCCTCGCGCGCCTGCGCGAGCTTCTCTTCATAAATGGCCTGACGCCACTCCAGCGGCGTTTTCACCGCCGGATTATCATCTTCAATGATAGTCAATTCAACCGGTGAACCCTGTAAAGCAGCCAGCGCCTCGGCCAGCGCCTTTTGCGCACCGGGTGAATTCAGGTGGCGTTGACCCGGACGCAGGTGCAAACGCACCTGATTGCCGTCCTGCTCTTTCCAGGCATTCAGCGCGACCTGCTCGACCAGCTTCGGCAACTGAAGCTGGCTGACCTCAGCGGCCCAGGCGTCGCGCGCAATAGCCTCTTCGGCAAGCTTCGCGGCCAGCTCCGGCGTTTTTTCATGCTCCAGCGCCTTTTTCAGCGCTTTCGGCGTGGCAACCACTTCCTTGACCGTTTCGACAACGGTGGTCGCCTTCCAGCGGTAAGCCTCTTCTTTCACCGGGGCTTTCTGCTCGAGCGCGGACGGTGCCGGACGCGACTGTACGCGCTCCGTTACCGAGGCCAGTCGTTCAAGCGCGGCGTTGTTCACCGGCCGCGCTCTTCCTGGCGCTGCCGGTTCACTCTTTTTTGGTTTGGTTACTCCCTGGGCACGCTGCAGTTGGCTGCGTGCGGCAAGCACCGAACTGGTGGCATCCGACAGCGGCACGTTCTGCGCCGGCGGTGTCGGCTGCGGCGGTACCTGCTGCGGCGACATCACCGCCGTTGGGGCGACCGGGGCGAAAGACTGCCGTGGCGCCTCAGGCTCCGGCAGCGGCATGCGCGGGTGAAACGCCAGCGCGCGCAGCAGCGTCATTTCAACGCCCATCCTCGGGTCCGGCGCGAACGGTAACTCTTTACGGCCAATCAGCAGCGTCTGGTAGTAGAGCTGCACGTCGGCAGGCGGCACGGTGCGGGCTAGTTCACGCATCCGCTGTTCAATGGCGGCCATATCCGCACCAATGGCCGACGGAGAAAGCTGCAGCATTGCCACGCGGTGCAGCAGGCTAAGCATCTCAACCAGCAGCCCTTCCCATTCAATACCCCGTGCGGCTGCGGCATTCACCAGCGACATTACGCGTTCACCGTTGGCGGCAATCATCGCCTCAATAAGCGAAAGCGCCTGATCGTCATCCAGCGTACCGAGCATGGTGCTGACCGCGTCAGTCGAGAGCTTGCCGTCACCGCTGGCAATCGCCTGGTCGGTGAGGCTTAACGCATCACGCAGGCTGCCGTCTGCGGCGCGGGCCAGCAGTTGCAGGGCGCGCGGTTCGTGGACAATCTTCTCTTCGTCAAGAATGTGCTCAAGCTGCGTACGGATCTGCTCAACGTCCAGCGCCTTCAGATGGAACTGCAGACAGCGCGATAAAATCGTGACCGGCAGTTTTTGCGGATCGGTGGTCGCCAGCAGGAATTTCACGTGCGCAGGCGGCTCTTCCAGCGTTTTCAGCAGGGCGTTGAAGCTGTGGCGGGACAGCATGTGCACTTCATCGATCAGGTAGACCTTGAAGCGGCCGCGCGCCGGGGCGTACTGGACGTTGTCCAGCAGGTCGCGGGTATCTTCAACTTTGGTGCGTGAGGCGGCGTCGATCTCGATCAGATCGACAAAACGCCCCTGCTCGATCTCCCGGCAGTTATCACACACGCCGCAGGGGGTGGCGGTGATCCCGGTTTCGCAGTTAAGACCTTTTGCCAGCAAACGGGCAATAGAGGTCTTACCGACGCCGCGGGTGCCGGAGAAAAGATAAGCGTGATGGATGCGACCTAGCGACAAGCCGTTCGCCAGGGCCGTCAGCACATGCTCCTGACCGACAACGTCAGCAAAGGTTTGTGGTCGCCATTTACGGGCTAACACCTGATAACTCATGGGCAGGCTCTGCAACGCTGGAAGGTGAATTTATGGAGGGGAATGCTATCACAACCTCACCCATTGAGCGAGGTTGTGAAAACCGGGATTAATGACCCGGGAAAGGCACCAGGCTGTAGCTGGTAATGCCCTGTTTTTCCAGGCGCTGCTCACCGCCGAGATCGAACAGGTTGATGATGAAGGCCGCGTCGGTCACTTCGCCACCCAGACGACGAATCAGCTTCACGGTTGCTTCGATAGTGCCGCCGGTTGCCAGCAGGTCGTCAACCACCAGCACTTTGTCGCCAGGCTTGATCGCATCAACGTGGATCTCCAGCTGATCGGTGCCGTACTCCAGCTCATAGCTCTCGGCGATGGTTTCACGCGGCAGCTTGCGCGGTTTACGCACTGGCACAAACCCTACGCCCATCGCCAGCGCAACCGGTGCGCCAAACAGGAAGCCGCGGGCTTCGGTACCTACTACTTTGGTGATCCCGGCGTTTTTATAACGCTCGACCAACAGTTCAATGCTGAGGGCGTACGCTTTCGGGTCTTCCAGCAAGCTGGTGACATCACGGAAAAGAATGCCAGGCTTTGGATAGTCCTGGATGCTTTTGATGCTGTTTTTCAGATATTCAAGCTGCTGTGCAGTTGCGGTCATCGGTTTTGCCTAAATGAAACAGTGTTACTCACGGCGCGCAACGAGTCGGCCAAGGCAACAATTGTTTAACCTTTGACCAGGCGCACCTGTGCTCGAAAACGGTCGAATTTACTGGCTGCGCGTGATAATTGCAACAGCCATGATGAGGCTTCAGTGCTTTTGTTGCTTTTCATCAACCACGGGGATCCGCCACATGAAGATGAGCAGACAGGTGAGTATGACCAGCAACAGGATCCGCACCCACAGCATTTTCACCAGCCATAAAGACATCGCGAAGGTGATGAGGATCACCGCGATCGCGCGCGGCTTCGCACCGGGCGGCATGGCCCGGTGTTTTTGCCAGTGCCGCAAATAGCCACCAAACCACGAGCGATACAGCAGCCAGTGGTGAAAACGCGGTGACGAGCGGGCGAAGCACCAGGCCGCCAGCAGGATAAACGGCGTGGTCGGCAGCAGGGGCAAAACCACGCCCAGCGTGCCAAGCACTACCGCGAGCCAGCCAATGATGATTAAAATAGTACGCTGCATAATGCGAATCGTTATCAAACTGAACGGCTACTTTACCACTGGAGAGCGCCTTGAAAACAGCCTTGCTTCTGGAGATGCTGCAAAAACAGCTGAGCGCCCTGCGAGCCGAGGCCACCCCTCTGCTGGGGCACGCCACGCTGAAGCCGCGCTTTGACCGGCTGCTTTTTCGTACCCGCGGCACGGTCATCGAGGAGTATATTGCGGAAGCGCAGACCAACCTCGACGAGCTGCGCCATGCCGTTGAGCGTGAACAGCCTGAACAGGTGGCGTGGCTCGCTGAGCATCTCACTGAGCAGATTACCGCCCTGCACCGCGAAATTGCCGCCTGGCCGCTGCGCGCCTGGGACAGTGCCTCGCCGGGGCTCGGCAAATGGCAGCGAAAGCGGCTGGAAAATCAGGAGTTTGAACGCCGGCTGTTTGAGATGAAGCGCGAACGCGAAGTGCGGCTGAACAACAGCGAAACGCTGGAAGAACAGCAGCTATTGATGCGCGAGATCGGCGCGCTTGAAGGTCGCATAGTCCGCTGCCGTCAGGCGCTGGAGGAGATTGAGCGCGTCATTGAACGTTTGACCCGTTAACAGGAGCCATACTTATGTCACTGGAAAATGCACCCGATGAGGTCAAACTGGCCGTCGATTTGATTATGCTGCTGGAGAATCATGAGATCCCTGCAGAAACGGTACTGAAGGCGCTGGAGATTGTGCGTCGGGATTTTGAGGGAAAACTTTCCCCTCACCCTACCCTCTCCCCAGAGGGGAGAGGGTAAAAGCAGTCCGCACCCGATTATTCCCTCTCCCTTCAAGGGAGAGGGTTAGGATGAGGATCGTCCCCCTTAATCTCGCGCTTCACTTCCGTATGCTCATCACCTTTTTCATTACGCAGGTGAACCTCAAGCTGGTTGAAGGCGATATTAATATCGTTTTCACGACACAGGCGATCGATAGAACGGTTCAGCTCATCCACCGTGTAGCTGCGGTCACGCAGTTCACGCACGTATAAACGCAGTTCATGATCCAGCGTGCTCGGCCCAAAGGTGGTGAAGAACACTGCCGGGGCCGGATCGTGCATCACTTTCGGATGTTCCGACGCCGCCTTGAGCAGCACCTCTTTCACCTTCTCCAGATCCGATCCATACGCCACACCCAGGCGGATCACCACGCGCGTCACCGTGTCGGAGAGCGACCAGTTGATCAGACGCTCGGTCACAAACGCTTTGTTCGGGATGATCACCTCTTTACGATCGAAGTCGGTGATGGTGGTGGCACGAATACGGATCTTGCTGACCGTACCGGAGAAGGTGCCGATGGTGACGGTATCGCCGATACGCACCGGACGTTCGAACAGGATAATCAGACCAGAGACAAAGTTACCGAAGATCTCCTGCAGACCAAAACCCAGACCGACCGAGAGCGCGGCTGCCAGCCACTGCAGTTTGTCCCACGACACGCCAAGCGAGCCAAAGACCGTCATCGCCCCCACAATAATGATGACGTAGTTGAGGATCGTGGTAATGGCGTACGAGGCCCCCTGGCGCAGATTCAGACGCGACAGAACCAGCACTTCCAGCAGGCCCGGCAGGTTGCGAATCAGTGCCCAGGCCACGACCGACGACACCAGAGCAAACAGCAGGCTACCCATGGTCACGCTTTTCATGACCGCCGCGCCGGCTTCGGTTCCGTTGTATTGCCAGAGGGTAATGCTGTCGAGATAGGCGAAAACGGTAATAAGATCGGACCAGATTGCCCAGAACATCACGGCAAACAGCGCGATCATCACCAGCATGGTGATACGCAGCGTCTGCTGGTTAACCTGCTCCAGCGCGATGGTCGGCTCTTCCTGTGGCTCAGCCCCTTCGGCCCCCTCTTTCACCTGATGCTGACGACGCGCGATGGCGCGGCGATAGGCAATGCGACGGGCCGCTACGCTCAGGCCTCGCAGCACGGTCTGGTAGAGCAGATTCCAGACGATCACCAGATAGACCGTTTCAATCCAGCGTCCGGACAGGCGCAGCGTGGTATAGAAGTAGCCCGTCGCCGTAAGCACCATCAGCGCCAGCGGAATGATCGCCAGCACCGTCACGGTGGCCAGACGAATATTGTGGGACTCTTTATCACGCCAGCTGTCGCGGCACATCGGCCACATCAGGATAGCAATCAGCAGCAGGTTCAGCAGGATGACCAGCTGGCCCAGCACATCATCCATCAGATGCAGCGGGGAAAGTTCAGAGACAACCGACCAGAAGTGCAGCGGCAGGAGCGCCAGGCTGATGCGCACAATCTGACGACGCCAGTGGCTGGTCAGCTGGGCAGGCATGTTGAAATGACGCACGGCCACGCCGTCTTTTTCCAGCACCTTCCAGCACACGCCGAACACCAGCCAGAACAGCGCCAGTTTTTTACTGAACGCCCACAGCAGATCGCTGACGTTAAGCTGCATGGTGAGCAGGATCAGGCCCACCGCCAGGATAATCAGGCATACCGGCAGGGCACGAATGAGGTCGATCAGAATCGCTTTTGGCGTATGCAGCTGGCTATCGTTTCGCAGTTGCCCCACTTCAGACGCCAGTTTGGCCTGGTATTTTTTCAGCCAGCCCAGACGCCAGCGAATCAGACCCGCGATCAGCAGCAGCGGTAACCCCGCCAGGAAGGCAATCATCACCGCAGGCCAGGCTTTCTCCCAGTTCACGGTGATTTTCATGCTCTTGATCTGCGTTTTCAGCGTCTCCGGGAAGGATTTCACCCAGTCCCAGTCCATGGGTTTGTTGCTGTTTACCCAGAAAATCTGCTGGGTCAGGATCTCCTGCAGGCTTTTCGAGACGCTCACCAGCTGCTGCTGGTTGATTTGCAGGTTAATGGCCATCATCAGCTGGTTGCCCAGCTGTTTGTTGAGCTGGTCCAGCAGCTCGCGACGCATATCAACAACCTGAAGCAGCGCATCGTGCACTTCAGGATTCACGTCGCTGGAATGGCCCTCTTCAATTTTGGCGACAAAGGCATCGCTCTGGAACAGGGCATCGCGCTGCTGGTTAACGTCGAATTGTTCCAGACGTAAATCCGCAATGCGGTTGGTCATGTCCTCCAGCTCATCGGCGGACGGGAGCGTCTGCTGCTGCTGGTAGAGAATACGCGACAGCAGGAGGCTGCCTTTGAGGACCGCGATCTGCTCTTTGATATTGCGTTCCGCCTGCAGCGCGCGATCCAGCCAGTTTTTAACTTTGATATTTTGCTGAACCAGCGAGTTGCCGTTTTCTGTCGCCAGTATCAGGCGCTGGCTAAGCTGATGGTTAGCCTCAAGCTCCTGTTTCACCAGCGGGTTCGCCTGGATGCGGGCGGTTTCGTCAGGTGAGACGGCCTCCTGGGCGGTTTTTTCCGTCAGCGTCAGACGCTTGCTGTTAACCGCCTCCTGCAACAGCTGAAGCTGGTGTTCCAGGCGATTAATATTTGCGGTGACGTAATCACGCTGCTTCTGCAGCGTATCCTGCAGCACCGTGTTCCCTTCCAGGCTTTTGCGCTGCTGTTCGATCTGCGCATTGAGCAAAGTCTGCTGCACCAGCAGCAGGGTTTGCTGGGTCGGGCGCAGTGTGCCTTCCCCCACCGTCGTGCCATTCAGACGGTTGCGAATTTGCTGCAGCTGCTGAGACGCGGCGTACATCGCGTTTTGCACACGCTCGGGCTGGGTCTGCAGGGAGACCAGCTGGCTGTTATAGGTTGCGAGATCGGATTGCGCGGTTTGCAGGTCGTCGAGTAACTGCGCAACGCGCGATTCCAGCTGACGCAGGGAGAGCGTCGAGAGCGTTTTGCGCGTTTCGTCGTCGTTATCGACGTCACTCAGGGCATTCAGCGATTCCGTCGCTTTACGCATATTTTCAGGGGCCTGCGCCACCTTCTGACGAAGCTGGGCGGTTTCGGCTTTGACACGCTCAATTTTATCCAGCGTTTCCAGCGTTTCCGTTAAATCCTGCTGGATAAGCTTATCCTGAGGAGAGAGGTCTTTCTGTTTGTTCAGGGTGTCGAGTTGCGACTGAACATCGGCACGCGAGGGGATATCATTGCTGTTATCGGCGCGGGCCCAGGTCAGCGGCGCCGTAGCGAAGAAAAACAGCATCGCAAAGAGCAATGCAAAAACAGGATGTTGCGAGCGATTGATGGGCAGCATAATTGTGAATGATGTCAGAAGATGACCGAAAATAGTCCGGCGTGAAGAATATCACGCTCGCCTGAAGCAGAATAGCGCGAACGTTATCCTCTGAGATAAATCCTGGAAAGGCCTCAGGCAGTCAGCGAAGGCGCATCGCTGCGCAGGGTCGGACAGAGCTGTAGCATTTCCAGTAAAATCGCGACGTAGCTGCGGGCTTCCGCTTTGAGGTCAAAGGATTGCGGCGCAAAGAGCCAGTTTTCCATCAGACCGGAAATGTAGCTGCGCATCAGGATAGCCGCCCGGCGGGTGAACAGATTGGCCGGTAACAGTTTTGCCTCCATGCACAGCCGCAGGTTGTGCTCAATACGGTCATAACTTTCCAGGCTAAGGCTGCGCTGCGCCTGCTGCACCACCGCCATCTCCCCCACGAACTCGCATTTATGGAAGATAATTTCCATCATTAACCTGCGACGTTCTTCAACTACCGTCGCTTCAAGGATATATACTAATATTTCTCTTAATACTGAGAGTGGATCGTCAGGGAATTTTGCCCGATACTCACTCTCGAGATCGCTAATGCTGGACTCTGAAAGCTCCCAGATTTCACTGAACAGATCTGACTTGTCTTTAAAATGCCAGTAAATCGCTCCCCGCGTCACACCGGCAGCCTGAGCAATTTGAGCCAGCGAGGTGGATGACACCCCCTGCTGGGAAAACAAACGTATTGCCACATCCAGAATGTGTTGTCGGGTTTCCAGCGCTTGTTGTTTGGTTTTTCGTGCCATAGGTGAGTGAATTTACAGGAGTCAGATTTACATACATTTGTGAATGTATGTACCATAGCATGACGATAATATAAACGCAGCAATGGGTTTTTGGACTCAGGACCATTGATCAATTTGAAATCGGACACTCGAGGTTTACATATGAACAAAAACAGAGGGTTAACGCCTCTGGCGGTCGTTCTGATGCTCTCAGGCAGCTTAGCGCTAACAGGATGTGACGACAAACCGGCTCAACAAGGAGCTCAGCAGGCGCCAGAAGTCGGCGTCGTGACGCTCAAATCTGAACCTCTACAAATCACCACCGAATTACCCGGCCGTACCAGTGCTTACCGCATTGCGGAAGTGCGTCCTCAGGTTAGCGGCATTATCCTGAAACGTAACTTTACTGAAGGCGGTGATGTACAGGCCGGTGAGTCTCTGTATCAGATTGATCCTGCAACCTATCAGGCATCGTATGAAAGCGCGAAAGGCGACCTGGCGAAAGCGCAAGCCGCAGCCAAAATTGCCCAGCTGACGCTGAACCGTTACCAGAAACTGCTCGGGACTAAGTACATCAGCCAACAGGATTATGATACTGCCCTGGCGGATGCCCAGCAGGCAAACGCGGCTGTGGTAGCAGCAAAAGCGGCCGTTGAAACCGCGCGCATCAACCTGGCCTATACCAAAGTGACCTCCCCTATCAGCGGTCGTATTGGTAAGTCTTCCGTGACGGAAGGGGCGCTGGTGCAGAACGGCCAGAGCTCGGCGCTGGCGACCGTACAGCAGCTTGATCCGATCTACGTTGACGTTACGCAGTCCAGCAACGACTTCCTGCGTCTGAAACAGGAGCTGGCTAACGGCACCCTGAAACAGGAAAACGGCAAAGCCAAAGTGGAGCTGATTACCAACGACGGTATCAAGTTCCCACAGGAAGGTACCCTGGAGTTCTCTGATGTGACGGTCGACCAGACCACCGGTTCCATCACCTTACGTGCGATTTTCCCGAATCCTGACAAAAATCTGCTGCCAGGGATGTTTGTTCGCGCACGTCTGGAAGAAGGAACGAATCCAACCGCCCTTCTGGTTCCACAACAGGGTGTGACCCGTACGCCGCGCGGCGATGCGAGCGCACTGGTTGTTGGGGCAGATGACAAAGTTGAAATGCGCAATATCACCGCCACCCAGGCGATTGGCGATAAATGGCTGGTGACGGAAGGTCTGAAAGATGGCGATCGCGTGATTGTTACTGGTTTGCAAAAAGTTCGTCCTGGCGCGCAGGTTAAAGCACAGGAAGTGAAATCTGACGATAAACAACAAGCTTCGGCCGCTGGCCAGTCAGAACAAACCAAGTCTTAACTTAAACAGGAGCCGTTAAGACATGCCTAATTTCTTTATCGATCGCCCCATATTTGCGTGGGTGATCGCCATTATCATCATGCTGGCTGGGGGACTTGCGATCCTGAAGCTGCCTGTCGCGCAATATCCAACGATTGCGCCTCCGGCGGTGACAATTTCCGCAACCTATCCAGGGGCTGATGCGAAAACGGTGCAGGACACCGTGACGCAGGTTATCGAACAGAACATGAACGGTATCGATAACCTGATGTACATGTCCTCAAACAGTGACTCAACCGGTACCGTGCAGATCACCCTGACCTTCGAGTCAGGTACGGATGCTGACATTGCGCAGGTTCAGGTGCAGAACAAGCTGCAGCTGGCGATGCCATTGCTGCCGCAGGAAGTGCAACAGCAGGGCGTGAGCGTCGAGAAATCGTCCAGTAGCTTCCTGATGGTTGTCGGCGTTATCAACACCAACGGCACCATGACGCAGGAGGATATTTCCGACTACGTGGGCGCCAACATGAAAGACGCCATCAGCCGTACCTCCGGTGTGGGTGACGTGCAGCTGTTCGGTTCCCAGTACGCGATGCGTATCTGGATGGATCCGAACAAACTGAACAACTTCCAGCTGACCCCGGTTGATGTAATTAACGCCATTAAAGCGCAGAACGCCCAGGTGGCAGCCGGTCAGTTAGGCGGTACGCCGCCGGTGAAAGGCCAGCAGCTTAACGCCTCGATCATCGCGCAGACCCGTCTGACCTCTGCTGATGAGTTCAGCAAAATTCTGCTGAAAGTGAATCAGGACGGTTCGCAGGTTCGCCTGCGCGACGTGGCGAAAGTTGAGCTGGGCGGTGAGAACTACGACATCATCGCGAAGTTCAACGGTAAACCGGCTTCGGGTCTGGGGATCAAACTGGCGACAGGCGCTAACGCCCTGGACACCGCCACGGCGATCCGTGCAGAACTGAAGAAAATGGAACCGTTCTTCCCGTCAGGTCTGAAGATCGTTTATCCGTACGACACCACGCCGTTCGTTAAAATCTCGATCCACGAAGTGGTGAAGACGCTGGCAGAAGCGATCATTCTGGTCTTCCTGGTAATGTATCTGTTCCTGCAAAACTTCCGTGCGACGCTTATCCCAACTATCGCCGTTCCGGTCGTTCTGCTGGGGACATTTGCCATTCTCGCGGCCTTTGGCTTCTCGATAAACACCCTGACGATGTTCGGGATGGTGCTCGCCATCGGCTTGCTGGTGGATGACGCCATCGTGGTGGTAGAAAACGTCGAGCGTGTCATGGCGGAGGAAGGTCTACCGCCGAAAGAAGCGACCCGTAAATCAATGGGTCAGATCCAGGGCGCGCTGGTCGGTATTGCGATGGTCCTGTCTGCGGTATTTATCCCGATGGCCTTCTTCGGGGGCTCTACCGGTGCGATTTACCGTCAGTTCTCGATTACCATCGTCTCGGCGATGGCGCTGTCGGTGCTGGTGGCGTTGATCCTGACGCCTGCGCTGTGTGCCACAATGCTGAAGCCGATTCAGAAAGGCGGCCATGGCGAGCACAAAGGATTCTTCGGCTGGTTTAACCGCATGTTTGATAAGAGCACGCACCACTACACCGACAGCGTGGGTAACATCCTGCGCAGCACCGGTCGTTATCTGCTGCTCTATATCATCATCGTGGTGGGTATGGCTTTCCTGTTCGTTCGTCTGCCAAGCTCGTTCCTGCCGGATGAAGATCAGGGCGTGTTCCTGACGATGGCACAGCTTCCGGCGGGTGCGTCGCAAGAGCGTACCCAAAAAGTGCTGGATGAAGTGACGGACTACTACCTCACCAAAGAGAAAGCCAACGTTGAGTCTGTGTTTGCGGTTAACGGCTTTGGTTTTGCGGGTCGTGGCCAGAACACCGGTATAGCCTTCGTCTCTCTGAAAGACTGGGCGGAACGCCCGGGTAAAGAGAACAAAGTTGAGGCCATTACCGGCCGTGCAATGGGCACCTTCTCGCAAATTAAAGATGCGATGGTCTTCGCCTTCAACCTGCCAGCGATTGTTGAACTGGGTACCGCGACCGGTTTCGACTTCCAGCTGATCGACCAGGGCGGTCTGGGTCACGAAAAACTGACGCAGGCGCGTAACCAGTTGTTTGGTGAAGTCGCGAAACATCCTGACCTGCTGGTCGGCGTGCGTCCAAACGGCCTGGAAGATACGCCGCAGTTCAAAATCGACATCGACCAGGAGAAAGCTCAGGCGCTGGGCGTGTCCATCAGTGACATCAATACCACACTGGGTGCAGCCTGGGGCGGTAGCTACGTTAACGACTTCATCGACCGCGGTCGAGTGAAGAAAGTGTACGTGATGTCAGAAGCGCAATACCGCATGTTGCCGAACGATATCAATAACTGGTTCGTGCGTGGCAGCAACGGTCAGATGGTGCCGTTCTCGGCGTTCTCTACGTCGCGCTGGGAGTACGGTTCACCGCGTCTGGAACGCTATAACGGTCTGCCATCTATGGAGATCCTGGGTCAGGCTGCGCCGGGCCGAAGCACCGGTGAAGCCATGAACCTGATGGAAGAGCTGGCAAGCAAACTGCCTTCGGGTATCGGCTATGACTGGACCGGTATGTCCTATCAGGAACGTCTGTCCGGTAACCAGGCCCCTGCTCTGTACGCCATTTCACTGATTGTGGTCTTCCTGTGTCTGGCGGCACTGTATGAGAGCTGGTCTATTCCGTTCTCGGTTATGCTGGTGGTGCCACTCGGGGTTATCGGTGCGCTGCTTGCAGCGACGTTCCGTGGACTGACCAACGACGTGTACTTCCAGGTAGGCCTGCTGACAACCATTGGCTTGTCGGCGAAGAACGCGATACTTATC
Organism: Enterobacter sp. BIDMC92; assembly: GCF_001030225.1. Classification (NCBI taxonomy): domain Bacteria; kingdom Pseudomonadati; phylum Pseudomonadota; class Gammaproteobacteria; order Enterobacterales; family Enterobacteriaceae; genus Enterobacter; species Enterobacter sp. BIDMC92. The sequence continues at coordinate 1,130,466 of NZ_KQ087598.1, read as the reverse complement.
GTCGAATTCGCCAAAGATCTGATGGAGAAAGAAGGCAAAGGTCTGATTGAGGCGACGCTGGAGGCGGTTCGTATGCGTCTGCGCCCTATCCTGATGACGTCCCTGGCGTTTATCCTCGGCGTACTGCCGCTGGTTATCAGCTCCGGTGCGGGCTCCGGCGCGCAGAACGCGGTTGGTACAGGGGTTATGGGCGGTATGATCACCGCGACCGTACTGGCTATCTTCTTCGTACCGGTGTTCTTCGTGGTGGTTCGCCGCCGCTTCAGCCGTAAGAATGAAGATATTGAGCACAGTCATTCGGTAGAACCTCACTGATACCGGTTCCACATGATAAAAAGGCCGCATTCGCGGCCTTTTTCATTTTCAGAAAAAATCATAAATTACGCTTATTGTCGTTCCATTTATTTTCTGCCATCTTAATTAGACATATCATAATTAATGGATAACTTAATCGGTGAATTCAGGATTTTTTTAATTTCATTTCCCCGCTTAAGTTGTTAGGAATATTCCTAATAAGAAGTTCTGACAAAGAGAACTCCGGAACTGAACTTTTCTCGTTGTTTACGCTAAGCCAATGAAAGGTAAGGAAGCGATAAAAAGCCAGTGTTAATTGGGTTCAAAAAGTTCTCTTCTGGAGGAACAATTGCGTTAACGCTCGCAGTCTGCAGTTTTATTTGTAATTTTTCGTAATAGCGCGATGAAATCCTGATGAGAGTGGCTTATAGTTAGAGTTATCAGGAACACCGCACCCGTGTGGCTAAGTATGTTGTATCCATCCCGACAATGATGTTCGGTGAGTAAGAAATCACTCAGAAGGGGATGCGCTATGGACGAGTACTCGCCAAAAAGGCATGATATCGCGCAGTTGAAATTTCTCTGCGAATCCTTGTACCATGACTGCCTTGCCAACCTTGATGAAAGCAACCATGGCTGGGTAAACGACCCAACGTCTGCCATCAATTTACAGTTGAATGAGTTGATAGAGCATATCGCAACCTTCGCACTTAATTATAAAATTAAGTACAATGAAGATAATAAGCTCATTGAGCAAATTGATGAATACCTGGATGACACCTTTATGTTGTTCAGCAGTTACGGCATTAACGCCCAGGATTTGCAAAAATGGCGTAAATCGGGAAACCGGCTATTCCGCTGTTTCGTCAACGTGAGCAGAGCTAACCCGGTTAGTCTTTCCTGTTAAAATTATTACAATTACTAATACTAAGGTGAATTTATGTCTGATAAACCACTCACTAAGATCGATTATTTGATGCGCCTGCGACGTTGTCAGTCAATTGACACCCTCGAACGCGTCATTGAAAAGAATAAATACGAGCTTTCTGATAATGAACTGGCGGTATTTTATTCAGCCGCTGACCATCGTCTTGCTGAGCTGACCATGAATAAGCTGTATGACAAAATCCCAACGTCGGTATGGAAATTTGTCCGTTAATCATTGAAAGGTGTCTGTAGAGTTCTACGCCACGTTCTGAACGATATTTACCTGTCCCGTTAGACCTCCTGTGCGTATGCCAGGTCTCCGTGTAAAACGTGTTCATCAGCAACAATGTTGTGACTACAGTCACACAGGCTTACCGGGAACGTTCCCCTTCTGGTCTGTTCCGATTACCCTGCGGTAATGACATCCAGAGAGGTTTCCCATGAGCTTAGAAAAACAGAAGATGATTGCCGGTGAACATTACCGCCCCGGTGATGAGACGTTACGGGCCGACCGACTGCGAGCCCGCCATCTTATTTATCGCTATAACCACACCGCGCCGGATGAAAAAACAGAACGCCAGAACATTCTGGCGGAACTTCTGGGGCAAAGCGAAGGGGCTTATATTGAACCGAGCTTCCGCTGTGACTATGGATATAACATTTATCTCGGCAAAAACTTTTACGCTAACTTCGATTGCGTGATGCTGGATGTCTGCCCCATTCATATTGGCGATAACTGCATGCTCGCACCGGGTGTGCATATTTATACGGCTACCCATCCCCTGGACGCGGAAGCGCGTAATAGCGGCGTGGAGTTTGGAAAACCCGTCACCATTGGAAATAATGTCTGGCTCGGTGGTCGGGCGGTCATTAACCCTGGCGTCACGATAGGGGATAATGTGGTGGTGGCCTCCGGTGCTGTCGTGACGAAAGACGTTCCGGCTAACGTCGTCGTGGGCGGTAACCCGGCAAAAATCATCAAAACGCTGTGAGGGACTGGGAGCCAACTGTTATGGTCTTTTAGCGTCAGACTGTTACTTTTTTCAGCCTGATGGCTCCCCTAAAATTGGCGGTCACCCTGTATTGTCAACTCTCATGAAGGCAAAAAATGACCGAGATACAGCGCCTGCTCATCGCCACTATCGACGATCTTAACGTCCGCGAAAAGCGCGATAATCGCCCGCGCTTTAGCATTAGCTTTATCCGCAAACATCCTGGCCTGTTTGTCGCCATGTATGCCGCCTGGCTGGCGACGCTTATTGTGATGCTCAAGTCCGAAACGCTGGTGGACTCCGTCTGGCTGCTGGTGGTGCTGTTTGTCGTCTTTAATGCCTTTTTCTTTTTTGACGTGAACCCGCGCTACCGTTACGAGGATATCGATGTCCTCGATTTCCGGGTCTGCTACAACGGCGAATGGTACAACACGCGTTTCGTACCTGGGGAGCTTATCGACAGCATCATGCACTCTCCGGCAGTGAAAACCGAGCAAAAAGAGAAGCTGCAGAAAATGGTTTCCACTAAAGGTCAGCTCTCTTTCTACGATGTTTTTACCCTTTCCCGCCCTGCTGCTGCGTAATGAGCGCCTGAATACGTCGGATCCCCGGCGCAAACTGCGAAGCAGAGGTATTGCCGTAACCTAACACCAGACCGGTTTTCCCCTGCTTCGCCTCCAGGTAATACCCGCTCAACGCAGCGGGTGCCAGCTGAAACGCCCTCGCCTGCTCCACCAGCTTCTGGTCGTCAATCCCGTCTATCGCCAGCGTCAGATGCATGCCGCCTTCACCCGCCAGAATGCGGTGAGGGGTATGAAGCTCTGTAACCAGCACTTCACGCAGTTGGCGGTAGCGTTTGCGATAGAGCCGACGCATGGCGGCGAGATGGCGGGCATAATGGCCCTCTTCAATAAACAACGCCAGGGTACGTTGCTCCGCGCGATGCCCTCCGCGCAATAGCGAGCCAATGGCCGGACGAGCCGCTGTCGCCAGCGCTGGCGGCAACACCATGAATCCCATTCTGAGCGACGGAAACAGCGTCTTACTGAACGTCCCCAGATAGACCACGGGAGCATTCGCCACCATTCCCAGCATCGCCGGTACGGGCTCACCGGCATAACGGAATTCGCTGTCGTAGTCGTCCTCAATAATCCAGGCGTTATGCTCTCTGGCCAGCGCCAGCAGGGCCAGACGCCGCCGGGCACTGAGCACGCTCCCGTAAGGAAACTGATGTGAGGGTGAGGTAAAAATTAACGCGGGAGAAGGTGCATTCAGTCCCTCCCAGCACATTCCCTCGTCATCCACCGGGATCCCCTTCATCGTCAGGCCGGTTTTAACAAACGCGCTTTTTGCCCCACTGTAGCCGGGGTTTTCTACCCAGGCGATATCCCCCGGCTCGCTCAACAGCATCGTGCACAGGTTGACGCCTTCAAGCGCGCCTTCAGTGATCACTATCTGGCTGGCGTCACAGTCAATGCCGCGGGACAAGGCTAGGTGCCGGGCAATCGCTGCCCGCAGCGACGGCTCGCCGGCGGGGTCGCCGTAACCTAACAGGGCGCTTCCCTCCTCCCGCATCACGCGGTCATACAACCGCCGCCATAGCGGCAGAGGGAAATAGTTAATGGCGGGTGTCCCCGGCGTAAAGGCAAGAACCGGGGTATCCCGCTGCACCGGTGCAGGCAGCAGGCTGACCCGTCTGGCAAGCGTGATGGCAGGGTCCGGCAATGACCTCGGGACAGCACGCTGCGCAAACAGTGTTACCCGCGTTCCCTGGCGATTACGCTGCAGATACCCTTCGAGGGTGAGCTGGTCCAGCGCCGCATTGACGGTATTGCGGGAAAGGGAGAGCTGCCGGGCCAGCGTGCGCGAACCGGAAAGCTGGCTGCCGGAGCGGAGTCTTCCGCTCAGAATGGCCTCCCGCAAAGCCAGATAGAGCGTACGCTGGAGCGTCTCCTCGCCACGTTTTTTCAGCGCTGCATTGAGCAAGGTATACAGTTCATCACCCGGAATATTCATCTCACCTCCTCGTGGCGCCATCAAAACATAACCTGGTGGTTCTTTTTAAGGAACCAGCAATTCATTAGTCTGAAACTCTTTTCAACGTCACGGAGATGAAGATGAATACAATCAATCAGTTTGGGCAGCCCGTGGGCGAACCGCTTATCGACTGGCAACCCCGTCCACATCCGTCCCGGGTGGTACTTCAGGGTCGTTACTGCCGGCTTGAGCCGCTGCGGGTGGAGCATGCTAACGCGCTGTTCTGCGCGTATGCTCAGGCCGAAGATACCCGCAGCTGGACGTGGCTTCTGCGTGAGCCCGATGCCACCGCAGAGGCGTTCGCCGGATGGGTCGCGAGCGTGAGTGAGTTATCCGATCCCATGCACTTTACCGTTATCGATAACCAGACCCAATCTCCGGTCGGCACGCTGGCCCTGATGCGGATCGATCCTAAAAACGGCGTTGTGGAAGTGGGGCACGTTCACTTCTCTCCCCTGTTAAGCCGCACACCTATGTCAACAGAAGCGCAATATCTGCTGATGCAGTATGTTTTTGATACCCTTGGTTACCGGCGTTATGAATGGAAATGCAATAGTCTGAACGAACCGTCCCGCAAAGCGGCCCTGCGTCTGGGTTTTCAGTTTGAGGGGCGTTTTCGCCAGGCGCTGGTGACAAAAGGACATAACCGGGACACCGACTGGTTTTCAATCCTCGACAAAGAGTGGCCAGCGCTGGCAAGCGCCTTTGAAGGCTGGCTTGCCACCGACAATTTTACTGCCGATGGCAAACAGAAAAGATCCCTGGAAAGCTGGCGAGTAACGCGCGTCTAGCGTCTTTTTTTACGTCCCTGAACCGCCTTAAAACGCGGATTAGATTTGCAAATCACATATAAGCGTCCCTTGCGTTTGACTATCTGGCAATCCGGGTGACGCTGTTTTGCGCTACGTAATGAGTTAAGTACCTGCATGATTAGCCCCGCTTCGCATTGATAAAACCGCCATAACGCTTACGGAAGCGCGCCGCGCTGCCATCCGTGGAGAACGTTTTCTGCTTGCCGGTATAAAACGGGTGCGATTTTGACGAGACATCAAGGGTGATGTACGGATACGTTTCACCGTCGAGCTCAATTTCGCGGTCGGTGCTAATGGTTGAGCCAATTTTAAAATATTCATTGGCGCTGGTGTCGTGGAAGACCACGGTACGATAAGTGGGATGGATATCTGGTTTCATCATAAACCTCTTATGTTTTGTTATAACATAACAAAATAATATCCAGGCCAGGCTGTAAAAACAACCCCTCTATCAGGGTGATATTTTCGGGTTTCCCTGAGATAAAATGAAAACCATGCCACCCACGTGCTATAACTATATCATTTCGCGGTAAAAACTTTCTCTTCAGGCAGGGAACTCAGGGCTCAGGAGCGGGCATACGAGGAAGGAAACGACAGCATGAAAACCCGACATCTGGTCAGTCTGGTGACCGGCATACTTATCTTTTCTGTGCTGGTCCCCATTTGCCTGAGCATCTGGCTGGCTCATCGCCAGGCGGAAGATAAATTTGTCGATGCCCTGGATAACTATGCCTCACGCGTGCTGATACGCACCGACAGGGTCGTGGATCAGGCGAAAGAAGCGCTCGATCACCTGCAGGCCTTTGAGGGCGTGCCGTGTAGCCCTTTGCATTTGAGGGAGATGCGACGGGTCGCTTTCTCGTGGCGATATATCCAGGAAGTGATTTATATCGACAGCCTCAAACCGCTCTGCTCCTCCCTGGAGCAAACCAGTCATGCGTCCCCTTTCCCGCCGCCGATGCGCATTACCGAAGATGGTTACAGTGCATGGCTGACCACCCAAAACGATCTTGGGTTTAATCACTACATGGCTGTGCTGGGTAAAGGACATTATCTGGTCATGGTCGATCCGGCTTCGCTGGTGGATGTGATCCCTTTCGGTGAGATAGCGATTGATGCCGCCCTGGTCGGAAGTGCAACACGCCGCATCTTCGCCAGCAGCAATACACTCGATCCGCACATCCGGGACATGATTAAGGGTCAGGAGATGACCAGCGTTCAGTACAACGGTTCGATGTATGTGATGAAGCCCGTCCCCGAACTGGGGTTTACCGTTGTCGCATGGGCGACGCTCAAACCGCTGGCTGAAACCTGGCACCGGCAGCTGCTGTTCTGGCTGCCCTTCGGCATTCTGATAAGCCTGCTTGCCGCGCTTTTTGTCCTGCGGATACTGCGTCGCATCCAGTCGCCGCGCAATCGCCTGCTTGACGCCATTAACAGCCGCGATTTTGTGGTTCACTATCAGCCCATCGTGGCGCTGTGTAGCGGGAAAATTGTTGGCGCAGAAGCGCTGACGCGCTGGCCCCAGCCAGACGGAAGCAGTCTTTCTCCTGATATCTTTGTGCCGCTGGCCGAGCAAACGGGGCTCATTTCGCAGCTGACGCAGTTGGTCATCGAAAAAGTATTTGAAGACATGGGCCACTGGCTGCATTTGCACGGTGACCAGCACATCTCCATCAACCTCGCCCCCGCCGATTTGACCTCCGGCACGCTGCCGCCGCTGCTGAGCCACTTGCTGAATAAGTGGCAAGTCCATCCCGGGCAGATCGCCCTTGAGTTAACCGAGCGTGGCTTTGCCGATCCTCAAATTAGCGCGCCGGCTATCGCCGCATTCCGCCGGGCGGGCCATCCTGTCTATATTGATGATTTTGGAACGGGCTACTCCAGCCTGAGCTATCTGCAGGACCTTGATGTCGACACGCTCAAGATTGATAAATCATTCGTGGATGCGCTGGAGTATAAAAACGTGACGCCGCACATTATTGAAATGGCGAAATCGCTGAAGCTGGCGATGGTTGCGGAGGGAGTCGAAACCGCAGGGCAACTCGCCTGGCTGCACCGACACGGCGTGCAGTATGGGCAGGGGTGGTACTACAGCAAAGCGCTGCCCAAAACGGAATTTATTCTCTGGGCAGAACACAACCTCGAAACGCACGCTACTTAAGATAAGATTTGATCACCTGCAACACCACGCCAAGATCGGCTTCACGCTGCGCTTCTTCGGGCTCTTTCACCACGTGATCGGTTAAATGCCCTTCGATCACCTGCATCATCATGCCGTTAACCGCGCCACGGATTGCCGCCAGCTGCTGTAGCACCTCGGCGCATTCGTGATCGCTGTTCAGCATTTTCTCCAGAGCGTTACTTTGACCCTGAATTTTCTTCAGGCGGGTCAATAACATTTTCTTGTCGCGAACGGTATGTGACATCGGGTGATCCCTTCTCTTTTTTGGCATTTAAAGCATATCACGCTCTACTCCCCCTGAGTATTTTTCTACTGGGGGGTAGTATTAACCTACTGGGGGGGAGTACTATCTAAGCACGCTTTTCACTCCGGAATTTTCCATGAACGATTTTGCTTCACTTCTGCAGCAGGGCAATGCCTGGCTGTTTGTTCCCAGCGCTATTCTGCTCGGCGCGCTACATGGCCTGGAGCCGGGTCACTCAAAAACGATGATGGCGGCCTTTATTGTAGCCATCCGCGGCACGCTGAAGCAGGCGGTGCTGCTCGGTCTGGCAGCCACACTTTCCCATACGGCGGTAGTCTGGGTTATTGCCATGGCGGGATTATGGTTTGGTCGGGGCTGGGATGCGCATACTTCAGAGCCGTGGTTCCAGCTGATTTCGGGAGTCTTGATTGTCCTGATCGCCCTGTGGATGGCGTGGCGGACCTGGAAAGAGAGCCAGCCGCACGATCATCACCACCATCATCACGACCATGACCATGACCATGACCACCAGCATGATCACCACCACGAACATCCGCTGGTTGATGAGGAGTGGCGGGACGCTCACCAGCGCGCCCACGCGCAGGATATTAACCGGCGCTTCAGCGGCCAAAACGTCACCACCGGACAGATCGTGGTGTTTGGCCTGACCGGCGGGCTCATCCCCTGCCCGGCATCCATCACCGTTCTGCTTATCTGCCTGCAGCTCAAGCATTTTGCCCTGGGCGCAACGCTGGTGTTCAGCTTTAGTATTGGTCTGGCGATCACCCTGGTCGCTTCCGGCGCGATTGCCGCCTTAAGCCTCAAACACGCGACAAAACGCTGGCCCGGGTTTAGCGAACTTTCCCGAAAAGCGCCGTGGATCTCCGCTGCGCTGATTACTGTTGTAGGGATTTACATGAGCCTGCACGGCCTGAGCGGGATTCTGGGGTAAGCAGGCGGCCACGCCCTGTGGCCGCCTCTCACGGGTCAGTTAAGCGTCTGCCGCCAACTGAAGGTATAACGCAGCTGGCGTTGCTGGAGGATAAATTCCGGCGAGACGCTGGGGCTCCAGGAGTCATCGCCGCCCACGCCCATATGGAATGCATCAAGATTGAGCCAGCATCCCGGCTCTGCACGCAGCAGATGCTGATGGGTTGTCTCTCGCAGCTGCTGCTGGCTGTAGCGGCTCACCGAGAAATGGAAGCGGCCATCCAGCTGATGCGTTCCCAGCACCAGCTCGCGGGTATCACAGCGCAAGCCATTTTCCGTCGGGAAGATATACGGCGTGTGCATGGCGTCCAGGGGTAATCTCCAGCGCCCCTGCTGTGCCGCCAGCTTTCGGTCCGGATAGTTTTCATGCGGGCCCAGACCCAGCCAGCGAACGTTCTCCGGCGTTTCGGCGAGATGCACGCTCAGGCCAACGCGCGCGGGTTCCGGGATATCGGACGCAATATCCACCTGAATATCGCCGTGCAACCTCCCCTGGCTGTCCACCCGCCACACCTTACGGCTCAGGAACAGCGCTTTTCCGCGATATTCCCAGGCATGCAGCGTCGTCACTACAGCCTCATTGGCACGCTGCTCGCCTTCACAATGCAACACCCGCGGGGTTAAATCGTACATTCCCGCCGCCTTCCAGCGCTCAACCCATGCATCAGGGTCAATTCGCGTGGCCTCGCTTACGCCGATATCATTATCCAGCGGCGCGCGGGTAAAGTTATCCCTCAGCGGTGAACGCAGCGTTTCAACACCATTGTTCAGCCACTGCGTCAGGTTTCCTGAAGCACGATCGAAAAGCCATCGCTGCTGCCGGTGCGTCAGGATCATCATGGCATCGCTTTGCGCCAGCACCGGCGGCTCACCTACCGGGTCAGGCAGTGCAATAAACAGCGGCGTCGGGAGCTGCCACTGCGCCCAGGCACAGCGATGGTTGGCAGGAGACCACGGCGTCGCCCGCGGCTGATAAACCTCAACGTTCAGCCAGACCTCACCCGGTTCAGCCTTTATCTCTGGCAGGGCGATCTCCAGACGCTGAGCGCCTTCAGGCGCCATCGCGAGCGTCACCTCGCCCGAAGCCAGCACCTCCCCGTCCCGGGCAACCGTCCATCTCAGCACCTCGTTATCGGTGTGACGGAACAGGTAGCCGCTTTGCACCTCTATCACCAGCGGAGAGGTGCTGACCCGCGTAAAGGTGAAGAATTGCTGTGCGCGTTGCGCCTCATACAGTGCCGGATGCGGTGTGCGATCGGGGAACACCAGCCCGTTCAGGCAGAACTGCCGGTCATTCGGTTTATCGCCAAAATCACCGCCGTAGGCCCAGAAGGCGTTGCCCTTTTCGTCTCTCTTCGTCAAAGCCTGATCGACCCAGTCCCAGACAAACCCACCCTGCAGGCGAGGATGGCTGCGAAACGCCTGCCAGTATTTCGCGAACCCGCCGAAGCTGTTACCCATCGCATGTGCATATTCGCAAAGGATCAGCGGCCGCGTTTCATCCGGCATGCCGATCCATTTCTTGATCGACCATTTCGGCACCGCCGGGAAAGGCTGATCCTGATCGACACGGGCGTACATCGGACAGACGATATCCGTCGCCGCTGTATTCGCCCCACCGCCTTCGTATTGTACCGGACGCGTCGGGTCCGTGGATTTCACCCAGCGATACAGTGCGTCGTGGTTTGCGCCGTGCCCGGACTCATTGCCCAGCGACCAGATGATAATGGAGGGGTGATTACGATCGCGCTGCACCATGCGGGTCACACGCTCGCTCATGGCGGGCAGCCAGCGCGGATCGTCAGCAAGACGGCTCATCGGCACCATGCCGTGGGTTTCGATATTGGCTTCATCAACAACGTACAGGCCATAGCGATCGCACAGCCGGTACCACAGGGGGTGGTTCGGGTAGTGCGAGCAGCGCACGGCGTTGAAGTTGTGCTGTTTCATCAGTTCGATATCGCGACGCATCGTCGCTTCGTCCATCACCTGGCCGTTTTCCGGATGATGCTCGTGCCGGTTAACCCCGCGGATCAGCAGGGGTTTACCGTTGAGTTTCAACAGACCGTTGCTGATTTCAACCCGGCGGAAGCCAACGTCACAGGCTTCACTCTCCAGCACGTTGCCCTGCGCATCGCGAAGCGCGATCGTCAGGCGATAGAGTTCCGGCGTTTCCGCACTCCATAACGCGGGGGACACCACGGGGATTGCCGCCGTTAACCGCTCGGCCCAGTTTCCGCGTTCATCCACAATGGCAGAGCCAGGCTGTTGGGTGACGCTTGCACAGCGCTCACCGTTGCGCCACAAGGTCATCGCCACGTCGCACGCCGCGAAGTCAGCGCCCGCCAGCGCGACCTCCACGTTCAGCACCGCGCGGTCCAGATCCGCGTTCAGGTCGGTAACAACATGGTAATCCGCAATGTGCGTCTCAGGCTTATGCAGCAAGGACACATCGCGGAAAATACCGCTCATGCGCCACATGTCCTGATCTTCCAGATAACTGCCGTCGCACCAGCGTAATACCATCACCGCGAGGCGGTTCTGCCCGGGGCGTAATGCCGTTGTCAGGTCAAATTCAGCGGGCAGTCGACTGTCCTGGGAATAACCTATCCACTGCCCGTTACACCACAAATGAAACGCCGCGTTCACGCCGTCAAAAATAATGCGGGTTTGCCCGGCCTGTAAGACGCCCATGTCAAATGTGAGCGAGTAACAACCGGTAGGATTTTCTTGCGGAACAAAAGGTGGGTTAACCGGTATCGGATAAGTCACATTGGTGTAGATGGGCGTGTCAAATCCCTGCATCTGCCAGTTAGACGGCACGGGCATGGCCACAGCATCTGCGCAATCTTCGGTAACCCATGCCTGAGGAACCTGCTCGGGGGCAGCAAAGTAGCTGAACCGCCACATCCCGTTGAGGCAGCGCCTGCTGACAGATCCGGCGTCATCCCGGGCGGATTGTTCATCACGCCAGCTGTATAACGGCGTGTGTGCCGCCAGACGGTTCCACTGGGTAACCCCCGGGTTTTCCCAGTCGCGTCGGGCGAGAATGGCGCTGAGGGTCAGCGATGGAGTATGGGACATAGTAACCTCTTTGCGAAGCGCTCACAATTTTAGTTAACATGCCCTGGCATCCGGTAACGGTAAAGCGAACGTTTGCGGGGTAGCGAGTCAGATCACAAAAGTCTTACTTGCGGGCCAGTTGCTCCGCCAGTAGCGCCAGGCTTCTGAGCTGTTGCGCCAGTGTCTCGTGCTCCGCCTGCTGGGGGGCGTAGCGCGCGCTGGAGTGGCGGGTCACCAGCGTCACCGGCAGCTGAACCTGCCAGCACGCTTCGTCCCCGGTGGGCGCCAGCAACCACTCCACGCTGCGTTCACCTGCCTCGCGAAACGCCTGGCGAATGGTCGTCAACGGTGGGGAAAACCAGGCGCTGTCCGCCGTATCGTCGAACCCGACCACGGATATCTGACCCGGGATCGCGATCCCTTTTTCCGCGCAGGCGCGCATCACCCCGAGGGCCATTTGATCGTTGGCCACCAGAATCGCATCCGGTAATGCCGGCGCAGATAACAGCAAATGCCCCTTCTCATATCCGCTGGCCGCGCTCCAGTCACCGTAGGCCACGGCGGCGGCGTCAAGACCCGCCCTTGCCAGGGCCGCTTTCCAGCCCGCCAGACGTGCCCGTGCGGAGACCGAACTTTCCGGCCCGCTCAGCAGGGCAATGCGCTGATGCCCCAGCGAAAGCAGATGCTCAACGCCCAGACGTGCGCCCTCCGCGGCATTAAAGACGAGACTATTGACCTGCGCTGAAGGGGAGACATCGAGAAACAGCACCGGGACAGGCAATGCCAGCGCCCTGAGCTGTTCGGCATGCGGATCGTCAAGCGGAACATTCACCAGCAGCGCTTCCACGCGCTGCGCCAGCAACGCCTGAATCGCGGCCTGACACTGGTGCGGCTGTTCCACCATCGAAATGAGGACGCTCGCCCCCTGTTCTGCCGCCCGGGATTTCACCGCCGAGACAATTTGCGAAGGGGCGTGCAGGGCCAGATCGGTGGTGATGAGCCCCAGCGTGCGGGTGCGTTTCCCCGCCAGTTGCTGTGCCCGAAGGTTAGGCACGTAGTGCAGCTCCGCCATCGCCTGCTGCACCTTTTCCCGGGTGCGGGCAGACACATGTTCCGCGTCGTTAATGACGCGGGAAACGGTCTGATAAGAAACCCCCGCAAGGAGGGCGACATCATAGAGTGTGATTGCTTTCATGCATGCTGGCATCGCGTGTTTCGGAGGTCCTATTCTGGCACAGCGACGCCCTGAAAAACATGTGAGCGCTTCGCAAATTAAACAACCCGCTCCGGCTGGGGGATGTCCTCAATCCGCGGCTTCTGACGGAACCAGGGCAGACAGAGCTGGATAAGCGGGCCAATCGTCAGGGCATACAATACGGTTCCCACTCCAAACGTGCCGCCAAGCACGCAGCCAATCAGCAGGACAGACACCTCAATGGAGGTACGCACGCTGCGAATAGACCATCCCATCCGGGCATGAATGCCGGTCATCAGGCCATCGCGCGGGCCCGGGCCGAAACCGGCTCCGATGTACATGCTGGTCGCAATCGCGTTCATCACAATCCCGCCCACCAGCAGCGTGAGTCGAATGGGCAACGAACTCACCTCCGGGATGAATGCCATGCTGGCATCCGCCGCCAGACCAATACAAATCACGTTACTGATTGTGCCGAGCCCCGGCATCTGACGCAGGGGGATCCACAGCAGCAGTACCGCGGCACCGGTTAAAATGATCACCGTCCCGATACTCATCCCCAGCTGCATCCCTACCCCAAGGTGAAAAACATCCCAGGGATCGACCCCTAAATCGGAACGAATAAACATCGCGGTGGAAAGACCATACAGCCCCAGACCGACATACAGTTGTAGCAAACGACGTACCATTTTTCGCTTCTCCAGTGAACCAGGCTTTCATCCTGACCTAAAATGGCACTATGATTAATGTCCAGTTTTCAAATAGTGGACTGCATATGTCATCACGCCGCTTCGGAAGCCAGTCTCTGATACGCCTGTTAGGCCACTGGCAGCAAACCTCTTCCCGCACGCCACTCTGGCGTCAGCTGGCCGATGCATTGCGTCTGTTAATCCTTGATGGCCGGCTGGCACTGAATACGCGGCTGCCGGGCGAGCGCGAACTGGCCTCTGCGCTGGACGTAAGCCGAACGACCATCAGCAGCGCCCTCGCCCATCTGCGTGAAGAAGGTTACCTGGAAAGCCGTCACGGCAGCGGGTCACGCGTGATCCTCCCGGATACACGCGCCGTTCCCACCCTCTCAGCGGCGAGCGCCGCACTGGATCTCTCCACCGCCGCCCTCAACGCCGGACCTGAGATCCACCAGGCGTATACCCATGCGCTCACGGCCATTACGCAGCACCTCTCGCTGACGGGCTACGACCAGCTTGGGCTGCCAGCACTGCGGGAAGCCATTGCTGCGCGCTATACCGCGCGGGGTCTTCCCACCCGTGCGGATGAAGTGATGGTGGTGAATGGCGCCGTCAGCGGCTTTGCGCTGGTGCTGCGGATGATGACCGGACCGGGGGATCGCGTCGTGGTTGATCATCCCACCTATCCGCTGGCGATTGCCGCCATCCAGGGGGCGCAGTGTCGGCCCGTGGGGGTGTCGCTGCCGGAAACGGGCTGGGATACGGACGGCTTCGCGGCAACGCTTGCCCAGACAGCGCCGCGGCTGGCGTATCTGATGCCAGACTTTCATAACCCGACCGGGCGATGTATGGATAGCGCCACCCGTCAGGCCATCACCGATATTGCCGCACAAACCCGTACGGCACTGGTGGTGGATGAGACGATGGTGGATCTCTGGTTTGATTCGCCTCCCCCACCGCCGCTGGCCGCCTTTAACCCGCAGGCCACCGTCATCACGCTGGGCTCTGCCGGAAAAAGTTTCTGGGGCGGGCTGCGTCTCGGCTGGATCCGCGCCTCCTCGCGCACTATCGCCATGCTCGCTCAAACGCGGGACACGCTGGATTTAGGATCGCCGCTGCTGGAGCAACTGGCAACGCTGTGGCTCATGAACAACAGCGAGACCTTTCTGCCCGCACGCCGGAAGATGCTGGCGGAGCGACGCGATCGCTGCGGTGACCTTTTGCGTGAACATTTCCCGGAGTGGACATTTCATGAAGCGGAAGGCGGGCTTTCTTACTGGATAGAACTCCCGGGCATGCTGGCAACGCAGCTTGCTGCGCGAGCCGAGATTCTGGGGATCAACCTGGGGACCGGAACGCGATTTGGTTTATCGGGCGCGTTTGACCGCTACTTACGCATGCCCTTCTCGCTCGAACCGGCAGAACTTGAACAGGCATTGCTGCGGATCAAACCGCTATGGCTTGCTCTGAATAAAAACGTGCCGCCGGTGAAACGCAGCGTCATTTAATATTTAAAAGTTTGAAGCAGATCATAAAATAAAAACTGCTGACTGTAACAGATGCAGTCAGCAGTTTTCACCGTTCAGTCGTTAATGCTGAGCAGGAATAGGAAAACCTTTCAGTGAAATAACGAAGCTTTCACCGTCTTTCTTTATTTTTGCGCCCGTATCACACCAGTCAGACGCAATACGAAAGAACTCATCACTTCCGACATTCCAGCCAAGACGTACATGCTTCACGTAGCCTGAACGCAACAGATCGCAGGCCTCTTTGTAGTCACTGGCAGTTGACAGTTGTTGTTTCATTTTCTCTTCTTCAGCAGTTTACGTAGAGCTTTGATTTCTTTAGGAGTAAAAGGAGAAACACTCTCTTCTTCCGTATGCTGATTATCAATATCCTCTTCCGATACTCCCGCCTCTTCTACTGCTTCAAACGCCAGCAGCAGCAGTTTCTCCGTCGTCACGCTTAAATTCTCGTTATTGTGTTCCGCATAGTGGCGAAGCCTTTCTTTAAGCGCGTCATCGATCTTCACGTTTAATACTGCAGTAGCCATGTTTGTCACTTCCCTTCGGAATAAGTACTTTATTTAATACACGAAGTTAACAATGTTATCCAGATATATATTTTTTTGAATTATGTTAGAAAAAAGACATCCGATTATAAAATGCCAGTCTATTATTACAGGTTTATGACAATAATATTTCAGCGAGATGAAATATATATTACATGCTATAAGCTTAGTCTTAATGGGGATTAACGTCTCAGAAAGAGACAAAAATCAGGGGAAGAACGCCGGGAGCCACAAATGGGTGGGTCCCTGACGGCTAGCTATAACTCTTATTTTCAGTGACATAGGGTGCGGTCATGCGGGGAAAATAGCGTTACGGATTAGCTTAATGAGATTGCCGATGCGAAAGCATCGCCCGGCAATATTGAATTCAGGGGGAGAAATAAACCGATCAGGATGCAGGAGGCGTTAACGGCTGAACGTCATTGCTATTCACCCAGCCATGCGTCGTTTTTCCGCTACGGGCGACAAACTCTACCTCTGCCCAGCCAGCCTGGGTTTGTATTACCCCTACTACGTCTCCTTTAACGATCCAGGCTTTACGCCGGGTCGCGGCATCAGGCGTAGAGCTCAGATAAGCCCGCGGGCTGCTTACCTTCATCAGCGTTTGCCACTGTGTCTGCCGCGTCCTCTCCAGTTCCAGACCTGTCGCAATTTCAGGCATCAGCACATTCATACACCCAGCATGGTTTTGCCCATCAGGAATGGCTAATGTGACACCCGCGGTATTCGCGGCAATATGGCCCGCGAGCACAGATGAAGACCATGAAGTGATGGTGTCTGGCTGTTGCGCTGAAACATGGCCTGTCAGAAAGAAAGTGCAGGTACGTTTTACGCTGTCTTCAGCCGATTCAGAGTAATACCCGGTGATATTGCCCGTCGGTGAGACGGCGACTAACAAACCTTCATATACGCCAGACTGTAGCGTCGTGGCATACGAAGAAAACGCCGCCATTAAGACTGAAAAACCGCAAACTATGCGCATCATTTTAATTTTCATCTCCGCCCCTGCTCCAGGCTTTCATAAGTTCTGCGAATTTTAACGTCATAATCACCGAAATCGCTTCCGTTATAGTTGAATGCCATATTATAAAAGTCCTTATTTACCATTGCTGACAGTAGTGAGCTGTTCTTATTGCACAAATGTAAAAAAGCATTTAATTGCTTACCGGCATTAGACTTCATATCTTTTAAAAATGTGCCGAGATCTTTATAACCGCACGATTCGTAATTAAATCCCATAATCTGGAACATCCCCCATGAACACGATTTTATCGCAGCTTCAGCATCAAGTGCGTAAGCCTTCGCCAGGGTATTCCATGCAGAAAGCTGGTCGATATTGTTTTTTTGCCATTCCGGACCCGCTTTCTTTACATATTTATAAGACAAAAAAGGGTGGGTTTGATCGTATTTCCTTTTGGTGTATTTACGGAAAATATGCGCTTCATACGCAATAATCGGTAGATTTAAAGCATTAAACCCAGATCGTCCGCCCGACTTCACAATAGAAAAAGCTTTGATGATATTCAGTTCTACCCGACGATTAAGATTTTCCCAGGCTTCAGTAAAGTCCTGCTCCGTCAGCGATACAGCCCCATCAATTCCAGGTGCCATCAGCTTGCTTCGCTCAAGGGTTTCATCTGCTACGTTGTAGCGCTCTTTTCTCAGATAATTGTTAACCAGCTGACGGACGCTATTTTCATTGGCAGAAGGTTGCCTAAAAAATGAAGACGTGAAAGACGATTGTTGATACACAAGGGGATATTTCATCGCAGCAGCAACTCATCCACGGAAAGTCTTCCCTTCTGGCTCAATAACCCCATCGGGATGCTGGAAACGCAAATGAATGGACTGAAACTGGCTGATGGTTCTGATAATAATCCCATCTTCTGGGATGTCATACTGGATGATAGGCTTAATGAGATTAAACAGGTATTGCACGATAATCACGTCGCGCTGAAAGTTTCCTGCTTTACCTGGCGTTCCTACGGCACTTTTCAGTAAAGGTGACAAACGTCTGAGAGAATTATCCATTTCTGAGTACGCATAAATGAAAAAATATACGGTTAGTGGGAAAACGCACCTCGTGATCGACAGCATAAAGCTGCTCACATCCAGCAGACATTGATACGCCACTTGCGCCGCACCAGGTAAACACTGAAAACAGGAATTATTGGGAGCACAAATGGGTGGGGGCCCTGCCAGCTACATCCCGGCACACACGTCGTCTGCCCTGGCTGCTTCCTTCCGGACCTGACCTGGTGAACAGAGTAGCGTTGCGGGAGAACCAACAGAGCCCCCATTGAGAGCGTTGATAACCAACGCGCTGGCGCATTATCCCTGTGCTAACGTCCAATTGCAAGCCGCCAGAAACCGGATGCTGGTTTCTTGCGCAAACAGGCGCAGCAATCATGACCATCTTCGTTTACCATGGTTGCCCAGAACATCCCCACAGGTGAAGGTATGGACGAACACGACTCCTTTCCACAGCGTGTATGGCAAATAGTGGCCTCTGTTCCAGAAGGGTATGTCACTACTTATGGTGATGTGGCGCGTCTGGCGGGGTCCCCTCGTGCGGCGCGACAGGTGGGCGGCGTCCTCAAACGGCTACCGGAAGGCAGTACGTTGCCCTGGCATCGGGTGGTGAATCGACACGGTGCCATCTCGCTCACCGGGCCAGATCTTCAGCGCCAGCGTCAGGCGTTACTGTCAGAGGGTGTGCAGGTTTCCGGGTCGGGGCAGATCGATTTGCAGAAATACCGCTGGGTGTACTGACCCCTCTCCCGCAGGAGAGGGGAAATACACTCATTACATCTGAGTGGGTGGGGTTGGCAGGGACGGCTGACCGGTCGCCGGGGCGACAGGCACTTCAGTCTGCTGCACAGGGACCAGGTTCAGGTCGATTTTTGTCCCACCGTTGTTGATCGCTTCCTGGACCGTATCGGTGATAAAGACCAGCTTACCGTTAATCGTTACCGCGGCACTCAGCAGAATACGGGCATTAGGCTGTACGTCCGATGGGTTATACGGTAACACGAAGCTAAACGGCGCCTGCTTGCCTTCTGTCCGGACGGCACGCTGAGCCACAACCTTCGAAGGTGCGTCGGCCAGGGAAGCATCCGACAGGGTCACCGTTAATACCGCATCCGGCGGTAACGCCACTTTCTGTTTAATCCAGATAGTACCGGAAACGTTAGGCTGCTGAATGGATTGCTGCGAAAGGGTATTGATCCCGTTCGGATCTGCCGCTGGCACTGGCACCTGGGCGCTCTTACCGGCACAGGCGGACAACGCCACCGCAATAGCTACACCACTTAGCATGGGCACGAGTTTCATTGAAGTCTCCTTATCATCAATGCACCAGCGGGATCGATCCCATCCGATGTCGTTTCAATCACATAACGCATATAAGTGTGGCACAAATCACTGATTAATGCCTGAAATCGTCCCGATATTCAGATTAATCTACCCATCGGACCACTTTCATTTCTGCGTTATACTCAGCCTATCTTTCGCTACGGCGTTTATTGAGGACAACTATGAGTCAGGCACTGAACAATCTGCTGACATTACTGAACCTGGAAAAAATTGAGGAAGGACTCTTTCGCGGACAGAGCGAAGATTTAGGCTTACGCCAGGTCTTCGGTGGGCAAGTCGTAGGACAAGCGCTGTACGCTGCAAAGGAGACTGTCCCGGCAGACCGTCTGGTGCATTCATTCCACAGCTACTTCTTACGTCCTGGCGATAGCGCAAAACCGATTGTGTATGATGTTGAAGTCCTGAGAGATGGCAACAGTTTCAGCGCACGACGCGTCGCGGCTATCCAGAACGGAAAGCCCATCTTTTACATGACCGCCTCTTTCCAGGCACCGGAGCCTGGCTACGAACATCAGAAAGAGATGCCCCCGGCCCCGTCCCCCGACTCGCTGCAATCAGAGACCGATATCGCCCGTGCGCTGGCGCATCTGCTTCCGCCACAGGTTAAAGAGAAGTTTCTCTGCGATAAGCCGCTTGAGATCCGCCCCGTCGAGTTCCACAACCCGATGAAAGGTCACACCGCGGAACCGAAGCGCCAGGTCTGGATCCGGGCTAACGGTACCGTACCAGAGGACTTCCGCGTTCATCAGTATCTGCTGGGTTATGCGTCAGATTTCAACTTCCTGCCGGTGGCGCTGCAGCCACACGGCGTCG
The DNA here is from genome assembly GCF_001030225.1 of Enterobacter sp. BIDMC92. Taxonomy (NCBI): domain Bacteria; kingdom Pseudomonadati; phylum Pseudomonadota; class Gammaproteobacteria; order Enterobacterales; family Enterobacteriaceae; genus Enterobacter; species Enterobacter sp. BIDMC92. The sequence continues at coordinate 1,110,779 of NZ_KQ087598.1, read as the reverse complement.
GCTTCCTCGAAAAAGGGATGCAGGTTGCGACGATTGATCACTCCATGTGGTTCCACCGTCCGTTCAATATGAACGAGTGGTTGCTCTACAGCGTGGAGAGCACGTCGGCATCAAGCGCGCGTGGGTTTGTGCGTGGAGAGTTTTATACGCAGGATGGCGTGCTGGTCGCCTCGACGGTGCAGGAAGGGGTAATGCGTAACAGAGGGTGATTTGGCCCTCTCCCACAGGGAGAGGGAATAAACACAAAAAACGGCAACCGAAGTTGCCGTTTTGCTTTTACCTTGTGCGGCCTGATGCCCTCACCCTGCCCCTCTCCCACAGGGAGAGGGAACAAACACTAAAAACGGCAACCGAAGTTGCCGTTTTGCTTTTACCTTAGGCGTTATACGCATTCTCGCCGTGACTGTTGACGTCCAGACCTTCGCGTTCCTGCTCTTCCGGTACACGCAGGCCGACCGTCATATCCGCCAGTTTGTAGCCAATGAAAGCGACAACGGCAGACCATACAACGGTGATCGCAATACTTTCCAGCTGCACCAGCACCTGATGAACCATGGTCACGCCTTCCGCATAGCCCACGCCACCCAGTGATTTCGCCGCGAAGATACCGGTCATGATACAACCGATAATGCCGCACACGCCGTGCACGCCAAACACATCGCAAGGGTCATCCACGCGCAGAAGACGTTTCAGCGCCGTCACGCCCCACAGACCCGCCAGACCCGACACCAGGCCGACCAGCAGCGCACCACCTACACCGACATACCCACACGCAGGGGTGATACCGACCAGACCGGCAATCGCACCCGAGCAGGCACCCAGCAGGGAAGGTTTACCGCGCACCGCCCACTCGCCGAATACCCAGGAGAGGATCGCACCCGCCGTGGCCACAACGGTGTTCACAAAGGCCAGCGCGGCAATTTCGTTCGCGGCACTTGCTGAGCCTGCGTTAAAACCAAACCAGCCAAAGTAGAGGATCGCTGTACCGGTAAAGACCATCGGCAGGTTGTGCGGTTTGAACGCTTCTTTACCGAAGCCCACGCGTTTGCCAATCAGGTAGGCACCCACCAGACCCGCTACTGCGGCGTTAATGTGCACAACGGTACCGCCTGCGAAGTCCAGCGCACCGTGCGTCGCCAGCAGACCGCCACCCCAGACCATGTGCGCAATCGGCACATAGGAGAGCGTCAGCCAGACCACCACGAAGATCAGGACGGCAGAGAAGCGAATACGCTCGGCGAGTGCGCCCACAATCAGCCCGACGGTAATGCAGGCGAACGAGCCCTGGAACGCCACGTGAATATACTGATAGAAACTGCCCATCAGCGCGGTCAGTTCAATATTTTTCAGCATCACCCAGTCGAAGTTACCGAAGAATGCGTTGCCGGTGCCGAAAGCGAGCGAGTACCCGTAAACCACCCACAGCACGCAGACCAGTGCGAAGGTCACGGCAACCTGCGTCAGCATGGAGAGAACGTTTTTGCCACGGATCAGGCCGCCGTAGAACAGCGCAATGCCCGGAATGGACATGAACAGCACCAGCGCGGTGCTGATCATCATAAAGGCGTTATCGGCTTTGTCTGCCACCGCAGGCGCGGCCAGCGCTAGGCCCGGCAGCAGCGCCAGCGAACCCAGACCCGTTTTAAGTGTTGCTATCTTCATTTTCTCGATCCCTATCACTGTGTGCCAGGCGTTAATTACAGTGCCGCTTCGTCAGATTCGCCGGTACGGATGCGAATGACGCGCTGCAGTTCGGCAACGAAAATTTTGCCGTCGCCAATTTTGCCGGTGTAGGCCGCTTTGCTAATGACATCAATGACTTCATCAAGCTGATCGTCAGCAATCGCGACATCAATTTTTACTTTTGGCAGAAAGTTAACGCTGTATTCCGCCCCGCGATAAAGCTCGGCATGACCCTTCTGACGACCAAAGCCTTTCACTTCGGTGACAGTCAGTCCCTGAATACCCATTGAAGACAGCGCTTCACGCACGTCTTCGAGTTTGAATGGTTTGATTACAACCGTAACCAGCTTCATAGATCCCCTCCAGTCAGAATTCGGTAATGGCCGCAGCTTACGCAGAAGCTATTGCAAGGGGTGTGCCAGAAATGAAAACCGGAGGGAACAGCGGTGTGATGAGCATTACACGGTCCTGATTAACGAACCGGCGAAAAAAAACGCACCATGCCGGTGCAGGGTGCGTTTCAGTTTTGCACCAACAGGAATGACTGTTAGCGCATCGCCTCATTTTAGTGCATCAGGCGCTAAGCGACTCTTCATCGCGCACGCTGGCTGCCAGCTCTTCGCCCGCCAGCTGCAGCTGGTACATCTGCCAGTAACGCCCTTTGGCCTCAAGAAGTTCGCGGTGCGTACCGCGCTCAACGGCGTGTCCGCGATGTAGCACCAGGATCGTGTCCGCATCGACGATGGTGGACAGGCGGTGGGCAATCACCACCAGCGTGGTATGGTCGCGTACGGCAGCCAGTGCCTGCTGGATGGCCTGCTCGGTGCCGGAGTCAATGCTGGCCGTCGCTTCATCCAGAATCAGGATCTGCGGCGTTTCAATCAGCACGCGCGCCAGCGCCAGAAGCTGTTTTTGTCCAACAGAAAGATTGTTTCCCTGCTCGCCCAGTTTCGTCCTGATGCCGTCGCTAAACCCGCGTGCCAGCTCTGCCAGCTGCACTTTTTCCAGCACGTCCCAGACCTGCTCCTCAGTGTAGTCTCGCCCCAGGGTTACGTTGGCGTAGAAGGTATCGGCCAGGACGACCGGATCCTGCTGCACCATCGCAACGCCTTTGCGTAACACGGTGTGGCTGAGAGACGCCAGCGGGCGTCCGTCGAGGCGAATTTCACCGCGGCTGACCGGGTAATACCCCATTAACAGGCTGGCTAGCGTGCTCTTGCCGCTGCCGGTATGCCCCACCAGCGCCACGAACCCGCGTGACGGAACGGCAAGCGAGATATCCTGCAGCACCAGCTGGTCGTCGCGGTAGGCAAAGGAGACGTTATCAAAGGCAATCGCCCCGCTTTGCAGAGGACGATCATCGTTACCGTAGGTCTGACGCGGCCTGTCCATCAGCTCGAATACGCGCTCCCCTGCCACCACCGCCTGCTGGAGCATCGACTGCTGCGTCGTCAACTCGATCAAGGGTTCGTTCAGGCGGCCAAGGTAGCTGATAAAGGCGTATAACACGCCTACCTCAATGGTCCCTTGTGTGGTCAGGCCAAAAAGCATCAGCAGCCCGCAAAGCACCAGCGCGGAGAAGAGGCTCAGCAGCGGGCGCAACAGGAACCCATCAAGCCGCAGCGTCTGCATGCGCGCCATATAGTGCGAACGGCTGGCTTCCCCCATCCGCTCACCAAAACGTGCCTGCTGGCGGAACTGCTGGATGACGCTCATGCCGTTGATCACTTCGTTGAAGCCATCATTGATATCGGCCAGGTAGGTGCGCACCCGACGCACAATCGGCGTGCTGTAGCGTTGATAGATAACCATCACGATCAGCACTGCCGGGAAGATAGTGATGGCCACCAGCGCCATGCGCCAGTCGAGGCTGAACATCGCCACCAGCATCGCGCCAATCAGCGCTGCGCTGCGCAACACGGTTGCCACCACGGTCACGTACAGATCGCGGATCACCTCGGTGTCGTTGGTCACGCGCGAAATCACCTGCCCGACGGGCTGGATATCAAACTCGCTGAGCGGCTGGCGAAGCGCGGCGTCCATGACGTCCGTGCGCAACTGCTGTACGACGCCCACGGCGGCCCGGTTAAACAGCAGCGACTGGGCATAGTGGAGACCGGTGGCCGCCAGCTGCAAACCTACGTAGGCCACGCCCAGGCCCACCACCAGCCCCAGTGGCAGGTAGCTTTTGGCAACCATATTGTCGATGAAGTAGCTGATGAGCAGCGGGCCGCTCACTTCAGCCACTGCAGCAATCCACAGTAAAAGCACGGCCACGGCCAGCGGTTTACGCCACGGCGAGCCATAGGCCAGCAGACGTTTCAGCGTCGGCCACATTGTTCCGAGCTTACGCATTGTCGGCCTCCTCAGCGTGTTCTGGCGCATCGTCCAGCGCCGCTTCAAGCTGTTGATAGCGATACATATCTCGATACCAGCCTGGTTGCTCCGCAAGTGTTTCGTGCTGCCCGCGCTGGGCAATATGCCCATGTTGTAATACCAGAATTTCGCTGGCTTCCGTCAGCGCCGACAAACGGTGGGCGCTGATAATCACCGTGCGCCCGTCACCCCACTGGCGCAGGTTATGCAGGATCTGATGTTCGGTACGGCCATCCACGGCGGAAAGGGCATCATCCAGAATCAGGATTTCCGCATTCAGCAACAGCGCACGCGCAATCGAGATACGCTGTTTTTGTCCCCCGGACAGCATCACGCCCCGTTCCCCGACTTCTGTTTCGTAGCCCTGCGGCAGGCGCAGAATGTCATCATGTACGCTGGCTAACCGCGCCACATGCTCAATCTCTTCCTGCGTCGCCCTCGGGCGTCCAAGGGCAATGTTGTTTGCCACGGTGTCTGAAAACAGGAACGGCGTCTGGCTGACGACCGCCAGTCGGCCTCGCCACTCATCCAGCATCAGCCTTGTCAGTGGAATATCATGGAAGCGAATATCGCCCTGCGTAACGTCAAAATGGCGCTGGAGCAGTGAGAGCACGGTACTTTTGCCGGATCCTGTCGGGCCACAGATGCCCAGCATCTGGCCGGGCTGAAGGGTAAAGCTGACGTTCTCCAGTACCGGATGTTCCGTTTGCGGATAGACAAACTGGCGGATGTCGACTTTCATGACGCCGCGCCCTTCTGGTACCACTTCACTACCGTCATTGACCACCGGCGCTTCGGCCAGCATGGCGCGAATGCGGCTGTAGGCAGCGCTGCCGCGCTCCACGATGTTAAACATCCAGGCCAGCGCCAGCATCGGCCAGATCATCAGCCCCAGATACATGGCAAAGCTGGTCAGTTGCCCCAGGGTTAACGTCCCCTGTACCACCATCCAGCTTCCGCCGCCAATCGCCAGCAGGTTGGCCATGCCAATCGCGATATAGATGGTCGGGTCAAACCGGGCGTCAATACGCGCGACGCGCATGTTCTTCGCCCCCGTGTCGGCGGCATCGGCCGCAAATAGTGCCGACTGTCTGTCTTCCAGGCCAAACGCTTTGATCATCCGGATGCTGGTCATGCTCTCCTGGGTGCGGTCGTTTAGCGACGAAAACGCCGCCTGCGCCAGCTTGAAACGCTCGTGCAGCTGTTCGCCGTAGCGGTTGATCGCCAGTGCCATGAGCGGCATCGGCAACAGGGCAAGCAGGGTTAACTGCCAGCTGATCTGTGTGGACATGACGATCAGCACCGCACAGCCCATCACCAGCGAGTCCACCAGCGTCAGCACCCCTTCCCCGGCGGCAAAGACCACGCGATCGACGTCGTTAGTGGCGCGCGCGATAAGATCCCCGGTGCGATGGCGCAGATAAAATTCGGGATGCTGCCGGCTCAGCTGGCGGTAAAAATCCTCACGCAACTCTACAGCCAGCTGGTAGGATGCGCCAAACAGCAGCACGCGCCAGACGTAGCGCAGCAGATAAACAATGACGGCCGTCAGCACCAGCGTACCAACCCACATCAGCACCCGTGCGGTGGTGTAATGCTGTTCGGTGACGCCATCCACGACGTATCCCACCACTTTCGGCGGGATCAACTGCAAAATGGCAATGATTATAAGCAGGCATACGGCGCCGAGGTAGCGTTGCCACTCCCGACGAAAGTACCAGCTTAGTTGGGCAAATAATCGCACGCGGTTTGTTCCTGAAGGTATTTTACGAAGCTATTCAATAGGTAACGCTGTGGTGTATTTAATCTGTTCCATGGCGAAGCTCGAGGTGACGTCCGATAATCCCGGTACGCTGTTCACCAGCCGTTTGTAGAAGTCATCATAGCGCTTCATGTCGGCCACCTGAACGCGCATCAGGTAATCGTACTCGCCGGCCATCCGCCAGAAACCGAGCACTTCCGGCATTTCCGAGACCTGCGTGACAAAGCGGCTATACCATTCGCTGCTGTGATGCTGCGTTTTTATCAGGACAAAAGCCGTCAACCCAAGCCCCAGTTTTTCGGGATCTAATAACGCGACGCGTCCCAGAAGAATACCGTCATCCTCAAGCTTCTTCAGGCGCTTCCAGCACGGTGTGGTGGTCAGATTAACGGCATCGGCCAGCGCCTGCAAAGAGAGGGTACAGTCACTCTGCAGTAATGACAGGAGCTTACGGTCAATTTTATCTAGCATACCCACCTCACAGAGAAAATTTTTCTCCCTTGATTCTATTTTAAAGGCCAGATAGCAACAATTTTTTCTGTGCTTTTCGCTATGCTAGGCACAAAATGACAAACGGATAACTACGATGAATAGCACTTGGGTTAAACATGCGATCAGCGAAATCAATGCCGACTATCAGCGCTCGGCGGATACGCACCTGATTCGCCTTTCCCTGCCGGGATTTGACGGCATACAGCTCTATCTGAAAGACGAAAGCACCCATCCTACCGGTAGCCTGAAGCATCGCCTGGCGCGCTCACTGTTTTTATACGGTTTATGTAACGGCTGGATTAAAGAAGGCACCACCATTATTGAATCCTCATCCGGTTCAACGGCGGTGTCCGAAGCCTATTTTGCCCGCCTGTTGGGTCTGCCCTTTATCGCAGTCATGCCCTCCTGCACCGCCAGACGCAAAATCGAACAGATCGAATTTTATGGCGGTCGCTGCCACTTTGTGGAAAGCGCCTGCGAAATCTACGCCGCCTCTGAAATGCTGGCCCGTGAGCTCAACGGTCACTATATGGACCAGTTCACCTTCGCCGAGCGCGCGACGGACTGGCGCGGCAATAACAACATTGCCGACAGTATCTTCCGCCAGATGACTCACGAGCCACATCCGGTTCCCTCGTACATTGTGATGAGCGCAGGTACGGGCGGCACCTCAGCCACGATCGGACGCTACATTCGCTGTCAGGGCTACGATACCCAACTGATGGTGGTAGATCCGCAGAACTCCGTATTCCTCGACTACTGGCAAAACCGCGATGCCAGCCTGCGCAGCCCGGTGGGAAGCAAAATTGAAGGGATTGGCCGCCCGCGCGTGGAGCCGTCGTTCATTCCGGATGTCGTGGATGAGATGATGCGCGTGCCGGATGCCGCAAGCGTGGCAACGGCGCACTGGCTGGAGACGCAGCTGGGCCGTAAAGTCGGCGCATCGACGGGCACAAATATGTGGGGCGCACTGCAGCTTGCCGCACGTATGCGCGACGCGGGCCGCACGGGTTCTGTCGTCACGCTGTTGTGCGACAGTGGCGAGCGCTACCTTGAGACCTACTACAATGCGGAATGGGTGCAGGCCAACATCGGCGATATCGCTCCGTGGAAAGCGCAGATTGCGCAACTGCTGAAGTAAAAAAAAGCCAGACCGAAGTCTGGCTTGCTGGAAGGGTCTCACTATTCGGGGGAATATGGGAGGGTGTTATTGTCCAGCCAATGCATCAAAAAATGGGACACTGCTTCGTTGCGGCAGTGTCCTATAACCGGCAGATGAGGAAGCGCCGCTTTTAGCTGCGCCATCGCATTCCCCATAATCAGACCGCGGCCGACGCTGCCCAGCATCTCCCGGTCGTTCATGGCATCGCCAAACGCCATGCAATCCTGAAGCGTTAAGCCCAGGTGGTCACTCAGTACCGCCAGGGCTGAACCTTTGTTACAGCCCACAGGCAACACCTCCAGACAATCCACTGCCGAGAAGGTCAGATGCGCCCGGTTCCCCAGCACCTCATTGAGCTGAACGCGTAAACGGCACAGATCGTCATGATCGCCACAGAAACAGATCTTGGTCACCGCATGGGCGGGGATCTTACGCAGATCGATAAGCTGGTATCTAAAACCGCTGTAGACATGCGCATGCAACAACGCCGGAATATCACGCCCGGTAAACCAGCCCCGATCGTTAAAGACGTGGATGCTGGCCTGCGTGTCCCAGGTACTGTGCAACACGATATCTGCCACTTCCGGGTCGAGATCCTGGCGGTGCAGTACCTCCCCTTCGACAGAGTGAATTCGCGTCCCGTTGCCGGTGATCAGAAAGGCGTCGAGGGAGAAGGCGCCCAGAAGATGACGCATTTCCAGTACATGACGGCCAGTGGCAAAGGTCAGGGTGACGTTACGCTCGTGCAGGCGCTTCAGCGTGTTCAGGGTTTTCTCCCCTAAACGGTGATCCGGCATTAACAACGTACCGTCCATATCAAATGCAGCGAGCCGAGCCATGGTTACTCCCGAAATGTGATGCGGTTAACTTGTGCATCAGTATCGTGTGAGATATACGGAAGTAATAGTGAATAGATGATTATTATTGTTCCGGGTTTCTTATGCGCCAGCTCAACCGACTCAATCAGTATCACCGCCTCTGGCAGCCTTCAAAGGGGGCAATGCAGCAGGTCACCATCAGCGAACTGGCTGCCCGCTGTTTTTGCAGCGAACGACATGTCCGCACGCTGCTGCGTCAGGCCCAGGACGCGGGCTGGCTGAGCTGGCGAGCGCAGTCTGGTCGCGGCAAACGGGGAGAGCTGACGTTCCATGTCGCCCCGGAGTCACTGCGTAATGCGATGATGGAAGAGGCGCTGAAGCGCGGACAGCAGCACAACGTGCTGGAACTGGCCCAGCTTGCCCCCGAAGAACTGCGGTCATTGCTGCACCCGTTTTTAGGCGGGCAGTGGCAAAACGACACGCCGACGCTGCGTATCCCCTATTACCGCGCACTGGATCCGCTTGAACCCGGCTTTCTGCCCGGTCGCGCGGAACAGCATCTGGCAGGACAGATTTTTGCCGGGCTGACGCGTTTTCATGGCAACTCCAGTGAACCCACAGGCGATCTCGCCCATCACTGGGCGGTGTCGGAGGACGGTCTGCGCTGGCATTTTTATATTCGCTCCACCCTGCACTGGCATAATGGCGATAAGGTCGAAACCGGGCAGCTTCAGCAAAGCCTGAACGCGCTTCTTGCCCTGCCAGCCCTGCGTAAACTGTTCCAGAGCGTTTTGCGTATTGACGTCACCCACCCTCAGTGTCTGACATTTACTCTGCACCAGCCGGATTACTGGCTGGCACACCGCCTGGCCACCTATTGCAGCCGCCTTGCCCATCCCGAACAGCCCATGACGGGTTGTGGCCCTTTCAGGCTCAGCGTGTATGAACCCGATCTGGTTCGTCTGGAGAGCCATGAACAGTACCATCTCAGCCACCCGCTGCTTAAGGCTATCGAGTACTGGATCACCCCGACGCTGTTTGACTCTGAGCTGGGTACCAGCTGCCGTCATCCTGTGCAGATAGCCATTGGCGAACCGGATGAACTTGAGAGTTTGCGTCTGGTCACTAACAGCACCAGTCTGGGCTTTTGTTATCTCACCCTGAAGCAAAGCCCACGTCTGAGTGAACTGCAGGCGCGACGACTCATTAATATCATTCATCTCTCAACGCTTCTGCATACGCTCCCGCTCAATGAAGGGCTGATTACCCCAACAGAGGAGTTACTGCCCGGCTGGGCAATTCCTCAGTGGCCGGATTTAACCCATGTCCCTCTGCCGGAGAGGTTAACCCTGCTGTACCATTTGCCCGTCGAGCTACACACGATGGCGCGTCAGCTAAAACAGTATCTTGCCCAGCAGGGCTGCGCGCTTACGGTTATCTTTTATGATGCGAAAACCTGGGACGGATGCCAGCAACTGGCGGACGCGGACATCATGATGGGCGACAGACTGATTGGCGAAGCACCGGAATACACGCTTGAGCAGTGGCTGCGTTGTGATGCCCTCTGGCCACACCTGCTGAGCGCGCCGCAATATGCTCATCTGCAGGCGACGCTGGATGCGGTCCAGACCCAGGCTAATGAACAGGACCGGCATGCGGGCCTGAAGGCGATATTTAGCCGGCTGATGGAGAACGCGGTCATCACCCCACTGTTCAATTATCAATACCAGATCAGCGCCCCGCCGGGGGTCAACGGCATACGCCTTAACACCCGCGGCTGGTTTGACTTTACCGAAGCCTGGCTGCCCGCCCCCAAATCGTGAAGAAGCTGGTCGCCGTCGTGGTCAGACGGTAACATAACGTTTTTACGTAACTGTCGAGATGATTTATGAAACGTGCCGTCGTCGTGTTCAGCGGAGGACAAGACTCTACTACCTGCCTGGTCCAGGCCCTTCATCAGTACGATGAAGTTCACTGTGTCACTTTCGATTATGGTCAGCGCCATCGCGCTGAAATCGACGTTGCCCGTGAACTGGCCCTCAAACTGGGCGCACGCGCGCACAAGGTGCTGGACGTTACGCTGTTAAATGAACTGGCCGTCAGCAGCCTCACCCGGGACAGTATTCCCGTCCCGGACTACGAACCTGACGCCAGCGGTATTCCGAACACCTTCGTTCCTGGCCGTAATATCCTTTTCCTGACCCTGACGGCAATTTACGCCTACCAGGTACAAGCCGAAGCGGTGATAACCGGCGTATGCGAGACCGACTTCTCCGGCTATCCGGACTGTCGCGATGAGTTCGTTAAAGCGTTAAACCACGCCGTCAATCTCGGCATGGCGAAAGAGACGCGCTTTGAAACGCCGCTGATGTGGCTGGATAAAGCCGAAACCTGGGCGCTGGCGGACTACTGGGGCAAGCTAGACCTGGTTCGCAGTGAAACCCTCACCTGCTACAACGGCATCAAAGGTGACGGTTGCGGCCAGTGCGCCGCCTGCAACCTGCGCGCTAACGGGTTGAATCATTATCTTGCCGATAAAGCTGGCGTAATGGCCGCAATGCAGAAAAAGACCGGGCTTAAATAGGGTTATTTGACCGTGCTGTCGAACAGTTTGACACCGGCAGCACGGGTCACTTTCATCAGGGTTGTCAGCGTTGGGTTGCCATTGTCAGACAAGGTTCGGTATAGCTGCTGACGGGACAAGCCTGCTTTGGCAGCAATTTCACCTATGCCACCGCGGGCTTCGATAACGCGTCTTAACGCGATTAAATATGCAGGGATTCCCTGATCTTCATAAATCTCATCTAACGCCACCTGCAGGTATAGCTGAGCGTAGGAAGGGTTTTCACGAAGCATTTTTACAACGGCTTCATCATGGCTGACGGAACTAGAAAATTCTTGTTGGCTTTTGCTCATCGGATTTATCCTTTTGATGATCATTCCAGTAATCTATTGCCAGCTTAACATCAATCTTTTGACTCTTTTTGTCACCGCCGATCAGCAACAACAGGATCTTCCGATGTTGAAGCGCAAAATAGATTCGATAGCCGGGACCACAATCAATTTTCAATTCCCAAATACCCTCTCTGAGGTATCGGTAATCGCCGAAATTCCCTTTCTCAGCACGGTCAATTCGCAGAAGGATCCGAAACGCTAACTCCGGATCCTTTCGCTTCATCTTCGCTACCCACTCCTCGAACGGCACTTTTCCGTCGCGGGTCCGGTAACGTTCAACAACGTAGTCCCTGTCCATTATTCTATCCCTGAAAAAACTTTTTGTCTTTTATAAAAGACAAAACTCCTAAGCGATCATCAACTCCAGCTTTTCCCGCAACTCCCCTTCAAGCGGCAGCGCTTTCTGCGTTTTCAGATCGATACAGACAAAGGTAATTAGCGCATCAGCCACCACCTGCCCTTCAGGATCCAGTGTGACAACCTGACTGAGGACACCACTCTTCCCGTTTAGCTGTTGTACCTGGCTGGTCACGGTGAGCACATCACCCAGTACGGCCGGACGGCGGTAGTTGATGTTGATGTTGACGACCACGAACGCGATGTTATGCGCGGTCAGCCACTGAAAGCTTTCGCTGTTTTCCAGCCCGTCCCAGCGCGCTTCTTCAAGAAACTCAAGATAGCGTGCATTGTTCACATGCTGGTAAACGTCGAGGTGAAAACCGCGTACTTTGATTTTTGTCTGCATAGCGCAATAGCCTTTAGTTGTTATAGGATCAGAGGTCATCACTGGTATGACCTCTTTATCCTGGCAAATTATCGCCGCAGTGCAAGTAATTGTGAGATTACAGCGTCAGGTGTGAGAGGTTGCGTTCAACCAGCGCGCTTCCCATCCCCGGAACCTGTTTGAGATCATCGACGGTTTTGAAAGGTCCGTACTCTTCGCGGTAGCTGACGATAGCCTGCGCTTTTTTCAGGCCGACACCATTCATCGCGCGGGCCAGATCTTCCGCCGATGCCGAATTGATACTCACCCGCGTACCGTCATCGTCCCCTTTTTTACCGGCATCCGTCGCTTTGGTTTGCCCCTGCACTGACGCAGCGTCGTCGGTCTTACTCTGTACCGTCTGTGGTTTAGCGGCAGGCGTCGCCGCCTGCGCGCCAGCGCTCATCCCGGTGGTGGCAATAGCCAGCGTAATTAACAGTGCTTTGATTCCACGTTTCATGCTGTATCTCCTTGTTTGTTGACAGCCCCGTCACGATAGCCATCGATGAAAACAGGCACAAACGGCAGATTGCAGAAATGGAAAAGGCCGCGAAAGCGGCCTTGAGTTTTTGCAGAGCGTTACGAAAATCTGCGAGCAGATACGTAATTATTGCTGCTGAGTCATCACATCACCCAGCTTGATTTTGGCATCTTTACGCAGGTTGCTCATCATCGCTTCGAAAGCGATCTGGGCATTGTTCTGGGTAATGCCCTGAACCATCGCTTTCTTCTGCGCTTCTGGCAGAGTGCCGGCTTTCACTTCATCGAGCGCCAGCAGAACGACGTTACCCTGCATATCAGTCGTGGAGCCGAAGCTCGGTTTATCCTTCGCAGGCAGGCTCAGACCAAATGCAGCCTGGCTGACAGGATCCTGGCTCGTACGGCTCAGCGTTTTCGCCTCACCGAAGCTCAGGCCAGCCGCTTTCAACGCGTCCTCTTTACCCGCTTTCAGATCAACCAGAATCTTTTCAGCATCCAGTTTCGCCTGCTGTTCCGCTTTATTGTGCTTAACCTGGGCGACAACCTGATCCTTCACTTCCGCCAGCGGTTTGACCGCTTCTGGCTTGTGCTCGCTAACACGCAGAACGAACGCACGATCGCCATCAACGGTAATGATGTCAGAGTTACTGCCTGGCGTGCCGTTCTCGCCGACCAGCCCACCGTTAAAGATGGCATCTGAAACCGGTTTGAAGTTCAGCTCTTCCGGCAGGTTATCACGGCCAAACCAGCCCGTTTCAACCGCTTTCACGCCAGCCGCCTGCTCTGCACCCGCCAGAGATTCGTTGTCGTTGCTGGCCGCATCGCTCACTTTCTGCTGCAGTGCGTAGTAGGCATCCAGCGCTTTTTCCTGCTTCACTTTCGCCGCGATGTCATCACGAACTTCAGCCAGTGGTTTGGTTTTCGCAGGGATGATGTCGTCCAGACGAACCACCAGGAAACCAACGGAAGATTTAACAACACCAGACAACTGGCCTTTGTCTTTCAGACCGGTATTTTTCAGTTCATCAGGGGTCGTTGCCTCTTCCAGCCAGCCCATATCCCCACCGTTTTTCGCGGAGATAATATCGGTGGATTTCGCTTTCGCAATGGTCGCGAAATCTGCGCCTTTATTCAGTTCATCCAGTACCGCTTTGGCATCAGCCTCGGTTTTGGTCTGAATCACGCTGTAGCGGTTGCGCTGCGGCTGAGTGAACTGATCCTGATGCTGATCGTAGTAAGACTGGATCTCCGCGTCAGACGCGCTTTCCTGCAATGCAGCCGCATCCAGCTTGATGTAGCTCACGCGGAACTGCTCCGGAGAAACAAAGGAATTCTTGTTCTGCTCGTACCAGATGTTAACGTCAGCGTCGCTTACCTGCTGTTTCGCCGCCAGGGCGTTCACGTCAATGGTCGCTTCACGCACAACGCGTTGCTGCGCTACCAGCGCAGCCAGTTCGTCCGTTTCACCTTTGAGCATGAAGTCAGTACCCACGACGGCATTGATGAGCTGCTGGGTAGTCAGTTGGTTACGCAGCGCCTGCGCGTATTGATCGGCGGTCATGCCCATCTGGTTGACGATGCTGTTGTAACGTGCGTTATCGAATTTGCCGTTAGACTGGAAGGCTTGCGTGGAGAAAATGGCTTTTTTCACCTGCTCGTCGCTGATGCCGAGGCCCAGTTTTTTGGCATACTGGTCCAGCAGAGCTTCGTCGATAAGACGGTTCAGCGTCTGTTGGCGCAGGGTCTTCATATACCCTTCGTTCGCCGCCAGTTCAGAGAATTGGTCGCCCAGCTGTTGCTGCATACGGTTACGTTCACCGGCAAAAGCATTCTCGAACTGACCACGACTGATCTCCTGGCCATTCACTTTTGCGGCATAGTTCGCGCCACCGCCAATAAGGTAACTGCTCACGCCGGTCAATATGAACGACACGATAATGATACCGAAAATAATCTTGAGCACGAGACTGTTAGCAGCCGTGCGTAAGCTGTCCATCATGGTGTAACAACACTCCGCTGTAGGTGACTGATTACCTGACGCTGACGGTAAATCCTGCCCGTCGCGCGTGAAGGCCTATTGTGACAAGAAAACGGGGCGATTGTCAGCCCACAACTCGCATAAACTCGTACAAATCAGGTCTGGACAAACAAAAAAGGCACATCAAACGATGCGCCCTTGTACTATCCGGCTTCCCTGAAACGGGAAAGCAATCAGTTTACTGCGTCTTTCAGCGCTTTACCTGCACGGAAACCCGGCACTTTAGCAGCAGCGATGGTGATCTCTTTACCGGTCTGAGGGTTGCGGCCAGTACGGGCAGCACGCTCTTTAACAGCAAAAGTACCGAAGCCTACCAGTGCAACGTCGTCCCCAGCCTGCAGAGATTCAGTAACAGAAGCAATTAATGCATCTAACGCACGTCCAGCTGCAGCTTTAGAAATATCAGCACCAGCAGCAATTTTGTCAATCAGTTGAGATTTATTCACTGTTCTCTTCCTCTCTTTATAATTTATATCGCGTCTGAATCCTTCACAACGCGACCGCGCAGCAGTTATATCAGGCCTGCCATGACCTTACAACACCCGTTGTTGATGGCTGACCTAATCAGCAATCTAAATTAGCTATACAAAAAAAGGCTGGCAAGTGCGAAATCACTTACCAGCCTTGTTTTTATTGACGCTCTTTGCGCGAGGTCACTATTTTGCGGTTACAACCTGCATTCCGGAAGGTTCATTCTGCAATGCGAGACTAAGAACTTCCTCAATTCGCTTAACAGGATGGATCTGCAGATCGGCAATCACGTTGTCCGGAATCTCTTCCAGATCGCGTTTGTTTTCGTACGGGATCAATACGGTTTTGATCCCACCGCGATGTGCCGCCAGAAGTTTTTCTTTTAACCCACCGATTGGCAGAACCTGACCACGCAGGGTGATTTCACCGGTCATCGCCACATCGGCGCGCACCGGGTTGCCGGTCAGACAGGATACCAGCGCGGTACACATGGCAATACCCGCGCTTGGGCCATCTTTCGGCGTTGCCCCTTCAGGAACGTGAACGTGGATGTCGCGTTTTTCATAGAAATCCGGGTTGATGCCCAGTTTTTCCGCGCGCGCGCGCACCACGGTCAGCGCCGCCTGAATGGACTCCTGCATCACTTCACCCAGAGAACCGGTGTAGGTCAGTTTGCCTTTGCCCGGGACACAAGCGGTTTCGATGGTCAGCAGATCGCCGCCCACTTCCGTCCATGCCAGACCGGTCACCTGGCCCACACGGTTTTCGTTGTCCGCGCGACCATAGTCGAAACGCTGAACGCCGAGATAGGCATGCAGATTGTCGCCGTTGATCACAATGTGTTTCAGGCTCTTATCCAGCAGCAGCTGTTTCACCGCTTTACGACACAGTTTAGAGATTTCACGCTCAAGGCTACGCACGCCCGCTTCACGGGTGTAGTAACGGATAATGCCAATAATCGCGCTGTCCTCTACGGTCAGCTCGTTGGCTTTCAGCGCGTTACGCTCTATCTGTTTCGGCAGCAGGTGCTGCTTAGCAATGTTCAGCTTCTCATCTTCGGTATAACCGGAGAGACGAATCACTTCCATACGGTCCAGCAGCGGGGCCGGAATATTCATGGAGTTCGACGTCGCGACAAACATGACGTCGCTCAGGTCGTAGTCCACTTCCAGGTAGTGATCGCTGAACGCCACGTTCTGTTCTGGATCAAGCACTTCCAGCAGCGCCGAGGCCGGATCGCCACGCATGTCCGAGGACATTTTGTCGATCTCATCGAGCAGGAACAGCGGGTTTTTAACGCCCACTTTCGCCATTTTCTGGATCAGTTTACCCGGCATAGAACCGATGTAGGTACGGCGGTGACCGCGGATTTCCGCTTCATCGCGTACGCCACCCAGCGCCATACGGATATACTTACGGCCGGTCGCTTTGGCGATGGACTGGCCCAGAGAGGTTTTACCCACCCCCGGCGGTCCTACCAGGCACAGAATAGGGCCTTTAATTTTGTTTACACGGCTCTGTACCGCAAGGTATTCAAGAATACGGTCTTTCACACGTTCCAGGCCGTAGTGGTCGGTATCCAGGATTTCCTGTGCCTGACGCAGGTCTTTTTTGACCTTGCTGCGGGCGTTCCACGGAACCTGTACCATCCACTCAATGTAGCCGCGCACCACGGTCGCTTCCGCCGACATCGGAGACATCATTTTCAGCTTCTGCAGTTCTGCTTCCGCTTTCTCTTTCGCCTCTTTCGGCATCTTCGCCGCATCGATCTTGCGCTTCAGCGCTTCGTTTTCGTCCGGCGCGTCGTCCATCTCGCCGAGCTCTTTCTGAATGGCTTTCATTTGCTCATTCAGATAGTACTCACGTTGAGATTTCTCCATCTGCTTTTTCACGCGGTTGCGAATACGCTTCTCAACCTGCAGCAGATCGATTTCAGACTCCATCATCGCCATCAGATATTCCAGACGTTCGTTAACGTCGGACATTTCCAGCACGGACTGCTTGTCAGCCAGCTTCAGCGGCATATGGGCTGCGATGGTGTCCGCCAGACGCGCAGGATCGTCGATGCTGTTCAGCGACGTCAGCACTTCTGGTGGGATTTTCTTGTTCAGCTTGATGTAGCCTTCAAACTGGCTAATCGCGGTGCGCACCAGCACTTCCTGCTCGCGCTCATCCAGTTCAGGCGAATCAAGGTACTCTGCCTTCGCGGAGAAGTGTTCGCCATCGTCTGACAGAGTGGTAATACGCGCACGCTGCAGACCTTCTACCAGCACCTTCACGGTGCCGTCAGGCAGCTTCAGCATCTGCAAAATAGAGGCCACGGTCCCGACGGTGAAAAGATCGTTTACACCCGGCTCATCCGTTGATGCTTCTTTCTGCGCCACCAGCATGATTTTTTTATCATGATCCATAGCGGCTTCGAGGCAACGGATAGATTTTTCCCGCCCTACAAATAAGGGTATGACCATGTGCGGATAAACCACCACATCGCGCAACGGCAATACGGGGATTTCAATGCGTTCAGAACGCTCAGGATTCATAGAGCTCTCTCTTAGTTAGTGTCCGCCAGGTAAGCTGGTCATGTCACTGTGCTTCACATAACCATTAACATGTATCCAGTATATGGGGATGTTTCCCACACATTCAACGCTATGAATAAGGAAAAAGTAAAGGGGAGATAAAATCCCCCCTTTTTGATTAACTGCTTGTATGATTTGGTGAATTATTCGCCAGATGCCTGCTGTGCTTCCGGTTTACCGTAAATCAACAGTGGCTTGGTTTGACCGCTAATCACAGACTCGTCAATCACCACTTTTTCCACGTCTTCCATTGAAGGCAGATCGTACATGGTGTCGAGCAGAGCCGCTTCAACGATAGAACGCAGACCACGCGCGCCGGTTTTACGGCTCATTGCTTTTTTGGCAATCGCATCCAGCGCTTCGTCACGGAATTCCAGGTCAACACCTTCCAGATTGAACAGCGCCTGATACTGCTTGGTCAGCGCATTTTTCGGCTCTTTCAGGATCTGGATCAGCGCCTCTTCACTCAGTTCATTCAGGGTTGCCACCACCGGCAGACGACCGATGAATTCAGGGATCAGGCCGAACTTGATCAGATCTTCTGGTTCAACCTGTGCCAGGAGCTCGCCTTCGTTCGGTTTTTCGGACGTTGATTTCACCGTTGCGCCAAAACCAATGCCGGAGCCGGTTTCAACACGGTGGGAGATGACTTTATCCAGACCGGCAAACGCACCGCCACAGATGAACAGGATCTTGGAGGTATCAACCTGCAGGAACTCCTGCTGAGGGTGTTTACGTCCCCCCTGCGGCGGAACAGCAGCCACCGTCCCTTCAATCAGCTTCAGCAGTGCCTGCTGTACGCCTTCACCTGATACATCACGGGTGATGGACGGGTTGTCTGATTTACGGGAGATCTTGTCGATCTCATCGATGTAAACGATCCCACGCTGGGCTTTCTGTACGTCGTAATCGCACTTCTGCAGCAGTTTCTGGATGATGTTTTCAACGTCCTCACCCACATAACCGGCTTCGGTCAGGGTGGTGGCATCCGCCATGGTGAACGGTACATCCAGCAGACGCGCCAGGGTTTCAGCCAGCAGCGTTTTACCGGACCCGGTTGGGCCGATCAGCAGAATGTTACTTTTACCCAGTTCTACGCCATTGCTGGTATCGCCGTTGCGCAGACGTTTGTAGTGGTTGTATACCGCTACCGCCAGTACTTTCTTGGCCTGCTCCTGACCGATGACATAGTCGTCAAGGTGATGACGAATTTCATGCGGCGTTGGCAGCGCGCTGCGCTCGCGGTGTGGCGCGACTTCTTTAATCTCTTCGCGAATGATGTCGTTACATAAATCGACACATTCGTCGCAGATATACACGGACGGCCCGGCAATCAGTTTACGCACTTCATGCTGGCTTTTGCCGCAAAAAGAGCAGTACAGCAGTTTGCCCGAACCATCTTTGCGTTTATCTGTCATGAGTCCAAACCTCTTTTTAAGTTCTTTGTGCCGCACATGACGACGCAAATGCCATTCTAAGACGCAAGCTGCTCTCAGGCAGAGTGCCGCCCTACCTTAGTATAGCGGCACACTCGCGTCGCGGGCATCAATTACGATGGGTCAACACGGAGTCGACTAAGCCGTACTCAACTGCTTCTGAAGCAGAGAGGAAGCGATCGCGCTCGGTATCGCGCTCGATCTGCTCGAGGGGTTGACCCGTATGCTGCGCCATAAGTTCATTCATGCGCGCTTTTACTTTCAGGATTTCGCGGGCGTGGATTTCAATATCCGTCGCCTGCCCCTGGTAACCGCCCAGCGGCTGGTGAATCATCACGCGGGAATTCGGCAAGCAGAAACGCTTACCCTTAGCCCCTGCTGTTAACAGGAACGCGCCCATAGATGCAGCCTGACCCATACAGATAGTGCTTACATCAGGCTTGATGAATTGCATGGTGTCATAAATGGACATACCTGCTGTAATCACGCCACCCGGGGAGTTAATGTACAGGTAAATGTCTTTTTCCGGGTTTTCCGCTTCCAGAAACAGCATCTGCGCCACGATCAGGTTAGCCATGTGGTCTTCCACCTGGCCTGTCAGAAAGATAACGCGTTCCTTGAGCAGACGGGAATAGATATCAAAAGAACGCTCACCACGTGAGGTCTGTTCAATAACCATTGGCACCAGAGCCATATGGGGTGCAAAGTTATCTCGTTCGCCACTGTATGACATTTCCGTCTCCTGGATCAAAATTGAAAACACCTGCTGTACTGATTGTAACCTTACGGACGGATTATCAGCCAGTCTCATTCATCATGATTACGTACTTATGGGGTTCACAGTGCCCTATTTCAAGCATAACAACCTTTTGTTGTTACGCTAACACCGAAAGGGCGTTTTAGCACTCTTCCTGGGCTAAGCTGCGATAAAAAAAACCCGCTGCCGCAAGGCAACGGGTTTTCTGTTCAAACTTTAAACCGTTAGGGCGAAATTACGCCTGCTGGTTCATCAGTTCGTTGAAAGAGGTCGCTTTTTCGGTCACTTTCGCTTTCGCCAGTACCGCTTCAACAGCCTGCTCTTCCAGGGCAACGTTGCGCATGTTGTCCATCAGCTCTTTGTTCTTCCCGTAGAACTCGATCACTTCTGATGGATCTTCGTATGCAGAAGCCATCTCTTCGATCAGGCCTTTCACACGCTCTTCGTCAGCTTTCAGCTCGTGGGTACGAATCACTTCGCCCAGCAGCAGGCCAACAACAACGCGGCGTTTTGCCTGCTCTTCGAACAGTTCGCGTGGCAGTTCCATCGCTTGCTGCTGGTTGCCACCGAAACGCTGTGCAGCCTGACGGCGCAGCACGTCGATTTCGCTGTCGATCAGGGCAGCTGGCACGTCGATTTCGTTCGCTTTCACCAGACCTTCGATCGCCTGAGATTTAACACGGTTACGCACCGCGCCATTCAGCTCGCGCTCCATGTTTTTACGCACTTCGGTACGCAGGCCCGCGACAGAACCATCTTCCACGCCGAAACGCTTGATGAATTCTTCAGTCAGTTCTGGCAGTTCGCGCTCTTCAACTTTCTTCAGGTTGATAACGAACTTCGCCGCTTTACCTTTCAGGTTTTCAGCGTGGTACTCTTCCGGGAAGGTCACGTCGATGGTGAACTCTTCGCCCGCTTTGTGGCCTTTGATACCGTCTTCGAAGCCTGGGATCATACGACCCTGGCCCATCGCCAGTACGAAGTCAGACGCTTTGCCACCTTCGAACTCTTCGCCGTCTACAGAACCGGTGAAGTCGATGGTCACACGGTCTTCCGCGTCAACAGCGCCTTCTTTCTCTTTCCAGTTCGCCTGCTGCTTACGCAGGGTGTCCAGCATGCCGTCAACGTCTTCGTCAGTCACGGATACAATCGGTTTTTCAACTTCGATAGATTCCAGACCTTTCAGCTCGACTTCCGGATACACTTCGAACTCTACAGAGTAGGTGAAGTCTTCGCCCAGTTTGTATTCGCCTGGAACGTAGTTCGGCGCGCCGGCCGGATTGATTTTTTCTTTGATGATCGCATCAATAAAGTTACGGCTCATCAGCTCACCCAGCACATCCTGACGCACAGAAGCGCCATAACGCTGAGCAACAACATTCATTGGTACTTTGCCCTTACGGAAGCCGTCAATACGTACTTTTTTTGCTACGTTGACCAGCTCGCTTTTCACAGCAGTTTCGATGCTGTCAGCAGCGATAGTAATCGTTACACGGCGGCCAAGGCCTTGAGTGGTTTCAACTGAAACTTGCATCTTGTTACCTCAAAAAAATCACAGTGCTCGGTCAACTCTGAATCTGTCTGTTATACCGGGATGCTCTCTTAGTGCAGATTCACATTCCCTGTCGCCAGAATCATCCCGAAGACATTCATTAAGACGCGGCATTATAGCGGCATCACTTAGGTGAGTCGAGAACGGTTGGGGCATGTTGCTGCGGCTTTTTTCACACTTTAAGGCTATTTTTAGCCTTAAAAACGCACCATCCGCTCAAAACTCAGACAAAACAAAACGGCCCGGAGGCCGTTTTGAGGAAATCTGTATGCAACATACTGGAAAAACTCCAGCGGTTGCAAATCCGATTTATCAGGCGATGGTGCCTGCTCCCCGACAAGGCGGGGAGGCAAAAACCGTATCCTGCAAGCCTTCCCACTCCTTAATGGTGTAGGTATGCAACGCCAGGGCATGTACGGTTGTGGAGAGTTCTTCCGTCAAGGTGCTGTAGATCAAGCGGTGTCGGTTCAGGAAACGTTCTCCCGTGAAGCGATCGCTAACCAGAACCACTTTGAAGTGGCTTTCAGAACCTGCCGGTACGTTATGACGATAGCTCTCGTCGACGACTTCGAGGAACACAGGGTTGAACGCTGCCCTTAATTTATCTTCTATCTGCTCACGTATCATCATGAAATTACTCCTCCGACAACGCCAGGATGTCACCCATCCCTTTAAATATTAGCCGCTTTTACCGTTTCCATTACACCTTGACAACAAATATTTAGCTTTCGTCTTATTTTCTCATCCAAACGAATGAAGTTTACTGTGTGGCTCATACGTTTTGTCATTCCACGATTGAGAAAAAGGGTGAGCTGGTCAGTTTTCAGACAAGGCGATGAATTTACATGCGTTGACCACTTCCCCTGGCCGTTGGCGATGTTATGATGGCGGCAATTTTTTCTCTCTCTATGCTTACGATTCGTGAGAACCTTAAAATGTTAAAAAAACTCTTCTTCCCGTTGGTAGCCCTTTTTATGCTGGCAGGCTGCGCTACCCCGCCAACCACCATTGATGTTTCACCGAAAATCACCCTGCCTCAGCAGGACCCAAGCCTGATGGGCGTCACCGTGAGCATTAACGGTGCCGATCAGCGTCAGGATCAGGCTCTGGCGAAGGTGACCCGCGACAACCAACTGGTGACATTGACCGCGTCCCGCGACCTGCGTTTCCTGCTGCAGGAAGTGCTGGAGAAACAGATGACCTCTCGCGGTTATATGGTTGGCCCAAGCGGCGCGGTGGATCTGCAGATCATCGTGAACAACCTGTACGCTGACGTCTCCCAGGGTAACGTGCGCTACAACATCGCCACTAAAGCGGATATCGCCATCATCGCGACCGCGAAGAATGGCAACAAGATGACCAAAAATTACCGTGCGAGCTACTCTGTAGAAGGCGCGTTCCAGGCGTCTAATAAAAATATTGCTGATGCGGTTAACAGCGTGCTGACGGACACTATCTCCGACATGGCGCAGGACACCAGCATTCACGACTTCATCAAACAGAACGCGCGTTAATTCTGCTGGCTGACCCGGTGTGTTACCGGGTCAGTTGCTAAGAACATGTCCAGTCAATACTTACGTATTTTCCAGCAACCGAAATCAGCCATTCTGCTGATCCTCGGCTTTGCCTCGGGTTTACCCCTCGCGCTCACTTCCGGCACGCTTCAGGCATGGATGACGGTCGAGAATATCGATCTTAAAACCATCGGTTTCTTCTCGCTGGTGGGCCAGGCCTATGTCTTTAAGTTCCTGTGGTCTCCGGTCATGGATCGCTACACGCCGCCATTTCTGGGGCGTCGTCGTGGCTGGCTGGTGATGACCCAGGTCCTGCTGCTGCTGGCCATTGCAGGGATGGGTTTTCTTGAACCCACCTCGCAGTTACGCTGGATGGCCGCGCTCGCGGTGGTGATTGCCTTCTGCTCCGCTTCCCAGGATATCGTGTTCGACGCCTGGAAGACGGACGTCTTACCGGCGGAAGAGCGCGGTGCCGGTGCGGCCATCAGCGTCCTGGGCTATCGCCTCGGGATGCTGGTCTCCGGCGGGCTGGCTCTCTGGCTGGCCGACCGTTACCTCGGCTGGCAGGGCATGTACTGGCTGATGGCTGCCCTGCTTATCCCCTGCATTATCGCGACGCTGTTTGCGCCCGAACCAAGCGATGTTATCCCGGTTCCCCGTACGCTGGAGCAGGCCGTCGCCGAACCACTGCGTGATTTCTTTGGCCGTAACAACGCCTGGCTGATCCTGCTGCTTATCGTCCTTTATAAGCTTGGCGATGCCTTTGCGATGAGCCTGACTACCACCTTCCTTATCCGGGGCGTCGGTTTTGATGCCGGCGAAGTGGGTGTGGTGAATAAAACGCTGGGGTTGTTCGCGACCATCGTCGGCGCGCTCTACGGTGGTGTATTAATGCAGCGCCTGACGCTGTTCCGCGCACTGTTGATTTTCGGCATCCTGCAAGGGGCGTCTAACGCAGGTTACTGGCTGCTGTCGATCACCGACAAACATATGGTCAGCATGGCTACCGCGGTGTTCTTTGAAAACCTCTGTGGCGGGATGGGCACCGCGGCATTTGTCGCCCTGCTGATGACGCTCTGCAACAAGTCGTTTTCTGCCACGCAGTTCGCACTGCTCTCGGCACTCTCTGCCGTTGGCCGCGTCTACGTGGGGCCGATTGCTGGCTGGTTTGTGGAAGCCCACGGCTGGCCGACGTTTTATCTCTTCTCTGTGGTTGCGGCGGTGCCAGGGATTTTATTACTGCTTGTCTGCCGTCAGACGCTGGAATATACCCAGCGAACAGAACACTTTATGCCGCGCACCGAATATCATCGCGCCTACCGTTTTGCGTTACGTCTGTTAATGACGGGCTGTGTTGCCCTGGCTCTCTGGCTGGTCGTGCTCATTATTAATGCCAGCACGTTGCTGGCGCTCCCTCTGGAAGCCCTTCTGCTGGACGCTGGCGCCCTGCTGGCCGTCGTCGGGATCCTGACGGGAGGCGTGCTCGATTTCATGGCGCTGCGTAAAACGCGCATGACCTGAAGAAAAATGCGAAAGGTTATTTCCCGTTGTAATCACTAAGCGAAATTATAACGGTGAAATAGCCAGCAACCGCTAAAAAAATATTTGTTGTTTTGTGCGGGATAGGATTTGGAAATTATTGGCTCCGGTTCCAAAAGACTATTTTTCATTAAACGATTCAGCATTGGGAAGTTTGATTTTTCGTTTTTTAGATGTCTTTTTATTGATAATTAATTGTTAATTTTTTGTTTATTTTTAACAATGGTTATACCAATTGCCCCTTTTAGGGTATGCTTGGGGGTCCTTTCGTTATAAAGCCCATGCCATGCGGCTTCGGTCATAAAAACCGACATAATTTGCAACACTTGTGACACGTGCGGCAGAACCCGGTAACACCTTCCTGACACAGGCCTAATGATGTTTACAGTAATGTAACCTTCCCGTAAAATGCCCGCACACTTTAAACGCCACCAGACTCCCGTGGAATTGAGGTCGTTAAATGAGACTCAGGAAATACAATAAAAGTTTGGGATGGTTGTCATTATTCGCAGGCACTGTATTACTCAGTGGCTGTGATTCTGCACTACTAGACCCCAAAGGACAGATTGGACTGGAACAACGTTCACTGATATTGACGGCTTTTGGCCTGATGTTGATTGTGGTTATTCCAGCCATTTTGATGGCTGTTGGTTTCGCCTGGAAGTATCGTGCGAGCAATAAAGATGCGAAGTATAGCCCGAACTGGTCACACTCCAATAAAGTGGAAGCTGTGGTCTGGACGGTACCTATCCTTATCATCCTGTTCCTTGCCGTGCTGACCTGGAAAACCACTCACGCACTTGAGCCAAGCAAACCGCTGGTTCACGATGAAAAACCTATTACCATCGAAGTGGTCTCCATGGACTGGAAATGGTTCTTCATCTATCCAGAGCAGGGCATTGCTACCGTGAATGAAATCGCCTTCCCGGCGAACACTCCGGTTCAGTTCAAAGTGACCTCCAACTCCGTAATGAACTCCTTCTTCATCCCACGTCTGGGTAGCCAGATTTACGCGATGGCCGGTATGCAGACTAACCTGCACCTGATCGCGAATGAAGCAGGCACCTATGATGGTATCTCCGCCAGCTATAGCGGCCCGGGCTTCTCAGGTATGAAGTTCAAAGCTATCGCAACGCCGGACCGTGCCGCTTTCGACCAGTGGGTTGCAAAAGCGAAGCAGTCTCCAAACACCATGTCTGACATGGCGGCGTTCGAAAAAGTGGCTGCACCTAGCGAATACAACAAGGTGGAGTACTTCTCTAACGTGAAACCTGATTTGTTCAAAGACGTTATTGGCAAATTTATGGATCACGGCAAGAGCATGGACATGACCCAGCCTGAAGGCGAGCACAGCGCGCACGAAGGTATGGAAGGCATGGACATGAGCCACGCGGAAACCGCTCACTAAGGGGCCGAGGAAGAAAATGTTCGGAAAATTGACACTGGATGCAGTGCCCTACCATGAACCGATTATCATGGTTACGGTGGCTGCAATTATCATCGGTGGTGCGGCCTTACTGGCCTTAATCACTTACTTCGGTAAGTGGAGCTACCTGTGGAACGAGTGGCTGACTTCGGTTGACCACAAAAAACTCGGTATCATGTACTGCATCGTCGGTATCGTCATGTTAATTCGTGGCTTTGCGGATGCGATCATGATGCGTAGCCAGCAGGCACTCGCGTCTGCGGGTGAAGCCGGCTTCCTGCCGCCGCACCACTACGATCAGATCTTTACCGCCCACGGCGTTATCATGATCTTCTTCGTGGCGATGCCGCTGGTTATCGGTCTGATGAACGTGGTCGTTCCGCTGCAAATCGGCGCGCGCGACGTTGCGTTCCCGTTCCTGAACAACCTGAGCTTCTGGTTCACGGTTGTCGGCGTAATCCTGGTTAACCTGTCACTGGGTGTGGGCGAATTCGCGCAGACCGGCTGGCTGGCTTACCCGCCGCTGTCAGGAATCGAGTACAGTCCGGGCGTAGGTGTCGACTACTGGATTTGGGCGCTTCAGCTCTCCGGTGTTGGTACAACCCTGACCGGTATCAACTTCTTCGTGACCATTATCAAGATGCGTGCCCCGGGCATGACCATGTTCAAGATGCCGGTATTTACCTGGGCATCGCTGTGCGCCAACATCCTGATTATCGCGTCCTTCCCAATTCTGACCGTCACCATCGCGCTGCTGACCCTGGACCGCTACCTGGGCACCCATTTCTTCACGAATGATATGGGTGGCAACATGATGATGTACATCAACCTGATTTGGGCCTGGGGTCACCCGGAAGTGTACATCCTGGTTCTGCCTGTCTTCGGTGTGTTCTCCGAAATCGCAGCAACCTTCTCGCGTAAGCGTCTGTTTGGTTACACCTCGCTGGTGTGGGCAACCGTCTGTATTACCGTTCTGTCGTTCATCGTTTGGCTGCACCACTTCTTCACCATGGGTGCGGGCGCGAACGTAAACGCCTTCTTCGGTATTACCACCATGATTATCGCCATCCCGACCGGGGTGAAGATCTTCAACTGGCTGTTCACCATGTATCAGGGCCGTATCGTGTTCCACTCAGCCATGCTGTGGACCATCGGCTTCATCGTGACCTTCTCCGTAGGTGGGATGACCGGCGTACTGCTGGCGGTACCAGGTGCTGACTTCGTTCTGCACAACAGTCTGTTCCTGATTGCGCACTTCCATAACGTTATCATCGGTGGCGTGGTCTTCGGCTGCTTCGCTGGCGTAACCTACTGGTGGCCAAAAGCGTTCGGCTTCACGCTGAACGAGAAATGGGGTAAACGCGCGTTCTGGTTCTGGATCATCGGTTTCTTCGTGGCATTTATGCCGCTGTACGTGCTGGGCTTCATGGGTATGACCCGTCGTCTGAGCCAGCAGATTGATCCGCAGTTCCACCCAATGCTGATGGTTGCAGCGGGCGGTGCGGTGCTGATTGCCTGTGGTATCGCGTCTCAGCTGATTCAGTTCTACGTGTCTATTCGCGACCGCGACCAGAACCGTGACCTGACCGGTGACCCATGGGGTGGCCGTACGCTGGAGTGGGCAACCTCTTCTCCACCGCCTTTCTATAACTTTGCCGTTGTGCCGCAGGTTCATGAACGCGACGCATTCTGGGAAATGAAAGAAAAAGGTGAAGCGTACAAGCAACCTGCTCATTACGAAGAGATCCACATGCCGAAAAACAGCGGTGCGGGCATTGTGATTGCCGCTTTCGCAACGGTATTTGGTTTCGCAATGATCTGGCACATCTGGTGGATGGCGATTGTTGGCTTCGCTGGCATCGTAATCAGCTGGATTGTGAAGAGCTTTGACGAGGACGTGGACTACTACGTACCAGTCCGTGAAGTTGAAAAGCTAGAAAATCAGCATTTCGACGAGATTTCTAAAGCGGGGCTGAAAAATGGCAACTGATACTCTGGCGCACTCGACTGCCCACGCGCATGAACATGCGCACCACGATACAGGACCGACCAAAGTCTTCGGTTTCTGGATCTACCTGATGAGCGACTGCATTCTGTTCTGCTGTCTGTTCGCGACCTATGCCGTTCTGGTGAACGGCACAGCGGGCGGCCCGACCGGTAAGGACATCTTTGAACTGCCGTTCGTTCTGGTTGAAACCGCACTGCTGTTATTCAGCTCCATCACCTACGGCATGGCGGCTATCGCCATGTACAAAAACAACAAGAGCCAGGTTGTTTCCTGGCTGGCGTTGACCTGGTTGTTTGGTGCTGGATTTATCGGGATGGAAATCTATGAATTCCATCACCTGATCCTGGAAGGCTTCGGTCCGGATCGCAGTGGCTTCCTGTCAGCGTTCTTCGCGCTGGTCGGTACCCACGGTCTGCACGTGACCTCCGGTCTGATCTGGATGGCAGTACTAATGTTCCAGATCTCCCGTCGCGGCCTGACCAGTACTAACCGTACCCGTATCCTGTGCCTGAGCCTGTTCTGGCACTTCCTGGACGTGGTGTGGATCTGTGTGTTCTCTGTAGTGTATCTGATGGGGGCGATGTAATGAGTCATTCAAACGATCATGGCGCTTCCCACGGTAGCGTAAAAACCTACATGACAGG
The DNA here is from genome assembly GCF_001030225.1 of Enterobacter sp. BIDMC92. Lineage (NCBI taxonomy): Bacteria > Pseudomonadati > Pseudomonadota > Gammaproteobacteria > Enterobacterales > Enterobacteriaceae > Enterobacter > Enterobacter sp. BIDMC92. The sequence continues at coordinate 1,082,324 of NZ_KQ087598.1, read as the reverse complement.
TTTTATCCTGTCGATCATCCTGACGGTGATCCCGTTCTGGATGGTGATGAGCGGTTCTGCCTCCAAGCCGGTTATTCTGGGTGCAATCCTGGTGACCGCGGTGGTTCAGATTCTGGTGCATCTGGTTTGCTTCCTGCACATGAACACCAAGTCCGATGAAGGCTGGAACATGACGGCCTTCATCTTTACCGTGATTATCATCGCTATCCTGGTAGTCGGTTCCATCTGGATTATGTGGAACCTCAACTACAACATGATGGTTCACTAAGAGCGGCGAGTATGTTTAAGCAATACCTGCAAGTAACGAAACCAGGCATCATCTTTGGCAACCTGATCTCCGTGATCGGAGGGTTCCTGCTGGCCTCTAAAGGCAGCATTGATTACACCCTCTTTATTTACACGCTGGTCGGTGTGTCACTGGTTGTTGCGTCCGGTTGTGTATTTAACAACTACATCGACATGGATATCGACAAGAAGATGGAAAGGACCAAAAATCGGGTGCTGGTGAAAGGCCTGATCGCCCCTTCCGTCTCGCTGGTGTACGCCACCTTGCTGGGTATTGCTGGCTTTATGCTGCTGTGGTTTGGTGCTAACCCGCTGGCCTGCTGGCTGGGGGTGATGGGGTTCGTGGTGTATGTAGGCATTTACAGCCTGTATATGAAACGTCACTCCGTGTACGGCACGCTGATTGGTTCTCTCTCCGGCGCTGCGCCGCCGGTGATTGGCTACTGCGCGGTCACGAACGAGTTCGACAGCGGTGCGGCTATCCTGCTGGCTATCTTTAGCCTGTGGCAGATGCCGCACTCCTATGCCATCGCGATTTTCCGCTTTAAGGATTATCAGGCAGCGAACATCCCGGTTCTGCCGGTCGTGAAAGGCATCTCTGTTGCCAAGAACCACATTACGCTCTACATCATCGCCTTTGCTGTCGCAACGCTGATGCTCTCTCTGGGTGGCTACGCTGGATACAAATATCTGGTGGTAGCGGCTGCAGTGAGCGTCTGGTGGCTCGGTATGGCGCTGCGCGGTTACAAAGTGGAAGATGACAAAGTCTGGGCGCGCAAACTGTTTGTGTTCTCGATTGTCGCCATCACCTCGCTTTCCGTGATGATGTCCGTAGATTTTATGGTGCCAGATTCACACAACCTGCTGACTTACGTCTGGTAAGCCTCAACAGATGAATAAAGGGGTGCTTCGGCACCCTTTTTTTATTCACCAAATCTATTAATAACGCATGTAATATTTGTTAAATAACCCTTTATTTACCCCGCCCCTTCCCCGCACTACACTATGGCCTGCTTTTGAACTGAGGTGGTAATGAACGATTATAAAATGACGCCAGGCGAGCTTCGCGCGACCTGGGGCTTAGGGACTGTCTTCTCGCTACGGATGCTTGGCATGTTTATGGTCCTGCCTGTTCTGACCACATACGGTATGGCCCTGCAGGGCGCCAGCGAGGCGCTGATTGGCCTGGCGATTGGCATTTACGGCCTGGCACAGGCGGTGTTCCAGATCCCGTTTGGCCTGCTCTCTGACCGGGTGGGCCGCAAGCCGCTGATCGTCGGCGGACTGCTGGTCTTTGTTCTCGGCAGCATCATTGCCGCCCTCTCCCACTCCATCTGGGGAATTATTCTTGGCCGCGCCCTGCAGGGTTCCGGCGCAATTGCCGCCGCGGTGATGGCGCTGCTGTCAGACTTAACCCGCGAGCAGAACCGTACCAAAGCGATGGCGTTTATCGGCGTGAGCTTTGGCGTCACCTTTGCAATTGCGATGGTGCTGGGCCCCATTATTACCCATGCACTTGGTCTGCACGCCCTGTTCTGGATGATTGCCGTGCTGGCGACGGTCGGGATTGCCTTAACCTTGTGGGTGGTGCCGGACAGCAAAAACCACGTCCTGAACCGTGAATCAGGGATGGTAAAAGGCTGCTTCAGCAAGGTGATTGTTGAACCCCGCCTGCTCAAGCTCAATTTTGGCATTATGTGTTTGCACATCCTGCTGATGTCGACCTTTGTCGCCCTGCCCGGCCAGCTTGCCGCTGCAGGTTTCCCGGCGGCTGAGCACTGGAAAATTTATCTGGTCACGATGCTGATTTCGTTTGTCTCCGTCGTGCCGTTTATCATCTACGCCGAAGTGAAGCGCAAAATGAAGCGCGTCTTCGTGGGCTGCGTGGCGCTCCTGCTGATTGCCGAGATCGTGCTCTGGGGCGCCGGCCCGCACTTCTGGGAGCTGATCGCCGGCGTGCAACTCTTCTTCCTCGCCTTTAACCTGATGGAAGCGTTGCTCCCGTCGCTGATCAGCAAAGAGTCTCCCGCCGGCTACAAAGGTACGGCAATGGGCATTTACTCCACCAGCCAGTTTCTCGGCGTGGCGATCGGCGGCTCGCTTGGTGGCTGGGTTGACGGGCTGTTTGATTCACAAACCGTATTTCTCGCCGGTGCGCTACTGGCGACGGTCTGGCTGCTGGTCGCCAGCACCATGAAAGAGCCGCGCTACGTGAGCAGCCTGCGGGTAGAAATTCCGGATAACGTGGAGATTAGCGATGCGCTGAAACAGCGTCTCGAAGCCAAAGAGGGGGTGACAGAGGTGCTTATTGTCGCGGAAGAACGCAGCGCTTACGTCAAAATAGACAGTAAAGTGACCAACCGCTTTGAGGTCGAGCAGGCGCTCAGCGCCTGAAAAAATGCCCGGTCAAACCGGGCATTATTGTCTTAATCGCGGAAGTTTTTAAACTGGAACGGTTGTCCCAGATCGCCGCCGCGCACCAGCGCCATCACGGACTGCAGGTCATCGCGTGACTTTCCGGTAACACGGATTTCTTCGCCCTGGATCTGCGCCTGTACCTTCAGCTTGCTGTCTTTGATGAGCTTAACGATCTTCTTCTGCACCGCGCTCTCAATGCCCTGCTTCAGTTTGGCTTCCACAAACCAGGTTTTACCGCTGTGGACAAAGTCTTCCGGCACATCCAGAGACGTCCCTTCAATGCCGCGTTTTAACAGCTTAGCGCGCAGAATGTCGAGCAGCTGGTTCACCTGGAAATCAGACTCGCTCAGCACCTTAATGGTCTTATTTGCATCGTTCAGCTCAAACGACGCCTCTACGCCACGAAAATCGAAACGTGACTCAACTTCGCGGGTTGCGTTCTCAACGCCGTTGCGAACTTCCTGGATATCAACTTCGGAAACAATATCGAAAGATGGCATCTTTTCTTCTCCCTTCACTTTTGTTGCGTTGCATAATACCCGCTACGAGACATAACTCAACAGAAGCTTAGCTGTATAATTAAGCTGTAACACCTGGCGCAGTTGCAGGTGAGGAGGAACAATGAAAATTACAGTGCTCGGATGCGGAGCCCTTGGTCAGCTATGGCTGACTGCGTTGTGCAAGCATGGACATGAGGTTCAGGGCTGGCTGCGCGTGCCCCAGCCCTATTGCAGTGTAAACCTGATTGGTGAAGACGGAAGCATCTTTAACGAATCCCTCACTGCGAACGATCCTGATTTCCTGGCGCAAAGCGACCTTTTGCTGGTGACGCTTAAAGCGTGGCAGGTCTCGGACGCGGTCAAGACCCTGGCCGCGCAGCTCCCCCCCACGTCCCCCATCCTGCTACTGCATAACGGCATGGGGACCCTGGATGAACTGAAAAGCGTCCCGCAGCCCCTGCTGATGGCGACGACCACTCACGCTGCACGCCGCGACGGCAACATTATTGTCCATGTCGCCAGCGGCGTGACGCACATCGGGCCTGCCAGACCCCAGGATGGGGACTACAGTTATCTGGCTGATGTCCTGCAGAAGGTGTTACCGGACGTGGCCTGGCATAACCACATTCGTCCTCAACTCTGGCGCAAGCTGGCCGTCAACTGCGTGATTAACCCACTGACGGCGCTGTGGAACTGCCCAAACGGGGAGCTCAAAAATCATCCTGACGAGGTTGCGCTGCTGTGTGCGGAAGTCGCGGCGGTCGTTGAGCGGGAAGGCTTGCATACCTCGGCAGACGATTTACGCTGTTATGTCGAGCAGGTCATTGAGAGTACCGCAGAAAACATCTCCTCGATGTTGCAGGATGTTCGGGCATTACGCCACACAGAGATCGACTACATCACGGGATATCTGCTAAAACGCGCCCGCGCGCACGGCATCGCGGTGCCGGAAAACGCCCGTCTGTATGACCTGGTTAAACGTAAGGAGAGTGAATATGAGCGCGTCAGCACTGATCTGTCTCGCCCCTGGTAGCGAAGAGATGGAAGCGGTCACTACCATTGATTTGATGGTGCGCGGCGGCATTAAGGTCACCACCGCCAGCGTCGCCAGCGACGGTAATCTGGCTATCACCTGCTCGCGCGGGGTGAAGATCCTCGCGGATGCCCCGCTTGTGCAGGTGGCTGACGGGGATTATGACATTATCGTGCTGCCCGGTGGCCTGAAGGGTGCGGAGTGTTTTCGTGACAGCCCGTTGCTGGTCGAGACCGTGCGTCAGTTCCATCTTTCGGGCCGCATCGTGGCCGCCATTTGTGCTGCGGCCGGCACGGTGCTGGTACCCCATGACATCTTCCCCATCGGCAACATGACCGGCTTCCCGGGGCTTAAGGATACGATCCCGGAAGAGCATTGGGTGGATAAACGCGTAGTCTGGGATCCGCGCGTCAACCTGCTGACCAGCCAGGGGCCAGGCACCGCGATTGATTTTGGCTTAAAGATTATCGACCTGCTGGTCGGGCGCGAAAAAGCGTACGAAGTGGCGTCATCGCTGGTGATGCCGGCGGGGATTTATAATTACTACGAATAGGTGTTCTCCCTCTCCCCGTGGGAGAGGGCCGGGGTGAGGGCATCAGGCCGCACTCCCCGGCGAGAAACTACGGACGATACACCTTCACATTGGCAAAGCCCTGCTCGCGCAGATACAGCGCCTGCAGACGGCTCATCACCCCGCGCTCACACCACAGCAGGTACGTTTTGCTCTGGTCGAGGTCGCCAAACTTCGTGCTCAGCTTGTAGAACGGCAGCGAAACCACTTCCACACCGTCTACCTGCAGCGGCTTGTCATCCTGCTCATCAATAGAGCGGATATCCAGAATCGCATCGTTCGCACCGAAACCGCTCACGGTTTCCACTTCAACCACGTCCTGTTCGGTCTGCTGGGCAATTTCGCGGATATCAATGTTGGACGCTTCCGCCACCACTTTATCCAGAATGCTGAAATCGAAGTTCTCTTCTTCCGCTTCGATCTTCGCCTTCACCGCTTTAACGGTCGGGCTTTTTGAGATCACACCGCAGTACTCCGGCATGGTGCGGGCAAAATCTTCGGTACCAATTTCACGCGCCAGGTCGATGATGTGCTCTTTGTCGTGGGAAATCAGCGGGCGCAGGATCAGGGTATCAGACACATTGTCGATAAGGCGCAGGTTGGTCAGCGTCTGGCTGGAGACCTGGCCCAGCGCTTCCCCGGTGACCAGCGCCTGCACGCCGTAGCGCTCCGCCACTTTGGATGCCGCACGCACCATCATACGCTTCAGGATGACGCCCATCTGGCCATCGTCCACTTTCTCAAGAATTTCGCCGACCACAGGTTCGAAGTTGATCGCCACAAAACGCACGCGGTGGGAGCTGCCGAAGCGGTTCCACAGATAATGCGCGACCTGACGAACGCCAATTTCGTGCGCCGCACCGCCCAGGTTGAAGAAGCAGTAGTGCACGCGGCAGCCGCGGCGCATCAGCATATAGCTGGAGACGCCGGAGTCGAAGCCGCCGGAGATCAGGGACAGGACATCTTCCTGAGTCCCGATCGGGAAACCGCCAATACCTTCATAGCGCCCTTTCACCAACAGCAGGCGATCGTTTTCGATCTCCAGATTCACGGTCACGTCCGGGTTGGTCAGACGCACGCGCGCAGACTCAACGTGCTGGTTCAGACCGCCGCCGACGTAACGTTCCACTTCAATGGAGCTGAATTCGTGTTTACCGCGACGCTTCACGCGCACGCAGAAGGTTTTGCCTTCAATCTGGTCGCGATACTGAACCAGCGCTTTCTCGAAGATATCGTGCATGTCGCTGAACGGGACATCTTCCACTTCCAGAATATGGTGGATCCCCGGGATACGGGTCAGGGCGTCACGAATGTCCTGACGTTTGTTTTCGTCTTTCGCACGGACTTCAACGTGGTCCCAGTGGCGCACCACGGCGAGGGTTTCGTCGTAGTGCTTTAATACGTTACGAATGTTCCCGGTGAGAATTTTAATAAAGCGCAAACGCACAGATTGGCTTTTGATGGTGATTTCAGGGAACAATTTAATGATAAACTTCATGGCGGCAATGTTTCTTAGGCAAGCGTATTAAGGCTTGTAATGGAAAAGAGTACAGCAGCCCACACCCGTGGCTGCATCCAGGCGCGCAAGTATACCACCATCGCGCCGCTCCTGTGCACATTGCGCGTTATTTGATAATTGCCCTGAGTCCGTTACCATGTCGGGGCTGAGAATATAAGAGTCAATTCACTATGCCGAAGAAGAACGACGCACCGGCCAGTTTCGAAACTGCGCTGAGTGAACTGGAGCAGATTGTTACCCGCCTTGAGAGCGGCGATCTCCCGCTGGAAGAGGCGCTCAACGAATTCGAGCGCGGCGTGCAGCTGGCGCGCCAGGGGCAGGTCAAGCTGCAGCAGGCTGAACAGCGCGTACAGATCCTGCTGTCCGACAGCGAAGACGCGAAAACCACGCCTTTTACACCGGACGCCGAGTAAATGGATTTTGCCAACAAGCTTCAGGCGCGTGTCGTGCGCGCCAACGACGCCCTGCGCCGTTTCATTGCGCCCCAGCCTTTTCAGAACACTCCACTGGTTGAAGCCATGCACTATGGCGCACTCTTGGGGGGAAAGCGCCTGCGCCCGTTTCTGGTGTACGCCACAGGCAATATGTTTGGTATCAGCGATAACACGCTGGACGCCCCGGCAGCCGCCGTGGAGTGCATCCATGCTTATTCGCTGATCCACGATGATTTACCGGCCATGGATGATGACGATCTGCGTCGGGGTCAACCTACCTGCCACATCAAATTTGGCGAGGCGAATGCCATTCTGGCGGGTGATGCCCTGCAAACGCTGGCATTCTCGATCCTGAGCGATGCACCGATGGCGGAAGTGGCTGACCGCGACCGCCTGGCGATGATCTCCGAACTGGCAATGGCCAGCGGCGTGGCCGGCATGTGCGGCGGACAGGCCCTCGATCTGGACGCGGAGGGACGTCAGGTTAATCTGGAACAGCTGGAGCGTATTCATCGCCATAAAACCGGGGCATTGATTCGTTCAGCCGTACGCCTGGGCGCGCTGAGCGCGGGTGAGCGAGGGCGCAAAGCCCTGCCGATTCTGGACAGATACGCCGAAAGTATCGGTTTGGCATTCCAGGTTCAGGATGACATTCTGGATGTGGTGGGCGATACTGCAACATTGGGAAAACGTCAGGGTGCGGATCAGCAGCTTGGCAAAAGTACCTACCCCGCCCTGCTGGGTCTTGAGCAAGCCCAGCGTAAAGCCCGGGATCTGATTGACGATGCCCGCCAGTCGCTGAATCTGCTGGCCGCGCAATCACTGGATACTTCGGCACTGGAAGCGCTAGCGGACTATATAATCCAGCGTGATAAATAAACACACTATCTCGATGAGCCTTTGATGAGTTTTGATATTGCCAAATACCCGACACTGGCGTTAGTTGACTCCACCCAGGAGTTACGTCTGTTGCCGAAAGAGAGCCTGCCGAAGCTGTGCGACGAGCTGCGTCGTTACCTGCTCGACAGCGTAAGCCGCTCCAGCGGCCATTTCGCCTCCGGGCTTGGCACGGTTGAGCTGACCGTGGCGCTTCACTATGTCTATAACACGCCGTTCGATCAGCTTATCTGGGACGTGGGTCACCAGGCCTATCCGCACAAAATTCTGACCGGACGTCGCGATAAGATTGGCACCATTCGTCAGAAAGGGGGCCTGCATCCGTTCCCGTGGCGCGGTGAGAGCGAGTACGACGTACTGAGCGTCGGTCACTCCTCCACCTCCATTTCAGCGGGCATCGGGATTGCCGTGGCCGCTGAAAAAGAGAACAAGCAGCGCCGCACCGTCTGCGTGATCGGCGACGGCGCCATCACCGCCGGGATGGCCTTTGAGGCCATGAACCACGCGGGCGACATCAAGCCGGACATGCTGGTGATTCTGAACGACAACGAAATGTCGATTTCCGAAAACGTCGGCGCGCTGAACAACCATCTGGCACAGCTGCTCTCCGGCAAGCTTTACTCAACGCTGCGTGAAGGCGGCAAGAAAGTCTTCTCCGGCGTACCGCCGATCAAAGAGCTGCTCAAACGTACCGAAGAGCACATCAAAGGCATGGTCGTGCCGGGCACGCTGTTTGAAGAGCTGGGCTTTAACTATATAGGTCCGGTTGACGGTCATGACGTGCTGGGGCTGGTGTCCACGCTCAAAAACATGCGCGACCTGAAAGGCCCGCAGTTCCTGCATATCATGACCAAGAAAGGGCGTGGTTACGAACCGGCGGAAAAAGATCCGATCACCTTCCATGCGGTACCGAAATTTGACCCGTCCAGCGGCTGTCTGCCGAAAAGCAGCGGCGGTATGCCGAGCTATTCAAAAATCTTCGGCGACTGGCTATGCGAAACCGCCGCGAAAGACAATAAGCTGATGGCGATCACTCCGGCCATGCGTGAAGGTTCCGGCATGGTGGAGTTCTCTAAAAAATACCCTGACCAGTACTTTGACGTGGCCATTGCCGAGCAGCATGCGGTCACCTTTGCGGCGGGTCTGGCGATTGGCGGCTACAAACCGGTTGTCGCGATCTACTCCACCTTCCTGCAGCGCGCTTACGATCAGGTTATTCATGACGTGGCGATTCAGAAACTGCCGGTACTGTTTGCAATCGATCGTGCCGGCATAGTCGGCGCTGATGGCCAGACGCACCAGGGCGCATTTGATCTCTCCTTCCTGCGCTGTATCCCGGAGATGGTGATCATGACGCCAAGCGACGAGAACGAATGTCGTCAGATGCTGTTTACCGGCTACCACTATCAGGACGGGCCGAGCGCGGTTCGCTACCCGCGCGGTAATGCGGTGGGCGTTGAGCTGCAGCCGCTGGAGAAACTGGCGATCGGTAAAGGACTGGTAAAACGTCGTGGCGAGAAAGTGGCGATCCTGAACTTCGGCACGCTAATGCCAGAGGCCGCAAAGGTGGCGGAATCGCTGAATGCCACGCTGGTGGATATGCGTTTTGTGAAGCCGCTCGACGAATCCCTGATCCTCAGCATGGCTGAAACGCATGACGTGCTGGTCACCCTGGAAGAAAACGCCATCATGGGTGGCGCAGGCAGCGGCGTGAACGAGGTGCTGATGGCGAACCGTAAAGCCGTTCCGGTGCTCAACCTCGGTCTGCCGGACTACTTCATCCCACAAGGCACTCAGGACGAAGCCCGCGCGGCGATTGGCCTGGATGCTGCCGGTATCGAAGCCAAAATCCGCAGCTGGCTGGCCTGATCCCTCCCCTTTTCCGCTCCTGCTATGCTTAAACGTATTGTTTAAACAGCAGGAGCGGAACCATGCAATACACGACATTAGGAAAAACAGATCTCAGGGTTTCCCGACTTTGTCTGGGATGCATGACCTTTGGTGAGCCCGACCGGGGGAACCACGCCTGGACGCTGCCGGAAGAGAGCAGCCGTCCGATTATCAAACGCGCCATTGAGGGCGGCATTAACTTCTTTGACACCGCCAACAGCTACTCCGACGGCAGCAGTGAAGAGATTGTTGGCCGTGCCCTGCGTGATTTTGCACGCCGGGATGAAATCGTCGTCGCCACCAAGGTGTACTACCCGGTGGGCGATCTGGCGGAAGGCCTTTCTCGCGCCCAGATCCTGCGTTCTATTGATGACAGCCTCAGACGCCTGAACATGGATTACGTCGACCTGCTGCAAATTCACCGTTGGGATTACAACACGCCGATCGAAGAGACGCTTGAAGCGCTCAACGACGTGGTGAAAGCTGGTAAAGCGCGCTACATTGGCGCATCGTCCATGCACGCATCGCAGTTTGCCCAGGCGCTGGATCTCCAGGCACAGCACGGCTGGGCGCGCTTTGTCACCATGCAGGATCACTACAATTTGATCTATCGTGAAGAAGAGCGCGAGATGCTGCCGCTATGCTACCAGGAGGGAGTAGCGGTCATCCCCTGGAGCCCGCTGGCGCGCGGACGTCTGACCCGTCCGTGGGGGGAAACCACGGCCCGGCTGGTATCCGATGAGGTGGGGAAAAATCTGTACGGCGGAACAGAAGCCAGCGATGCGCTGATTGCCGAACGTTTGGCCGGGATCGCCGACGATACCGGTGCAACCCGCGCCCAGGTGGCCCTGGCGTGGCTTCTGGGCAAGCGTGGTGTCGCGGCCCCCATTATCGGCACGTCCCGGGAAGAGCAGCTGGACGAACTGTTAAATGCGGTGGATATCACGCTGACGCCAGAGCAGATTGCCGAGCTGGAGACGCCGTATCAGCAGCATCCGGTGGTGGGGTATAAATAAGCCCTCTCTTTTGTAGGCCGGGTAAGGCGTAGCCTCCACCCGGCAACACAGAGCTCACAACATCACGCGAAGTGGTCGTACCCTTTCCAGTCCAGCGTCACGGGCGCACCGTCTTTCACAAACTTCAGCCCTTCACTCTCCGGCATAATCTGCCCGATACAGGTAAATTTCGCGCCGAGATGGGCTAACGCCACATCCAGCGTGCCACGGTTGAGTTCCGGAACGGTAAAGCACAATTCATAGTCTTCACCACCCGAGAGCGCCCAGCGCAGAGCCTGCTCAGGCTCCACATGGCGAAGCAGCTGCTCTGACAGCGGGAACAGATCCAGATCGATGCGCGCGCCAACGCCACTGGCTTTCAGAATATGCCCGAGATCTGAGATAAGCCCGTCAGAGAGATCGATAGCCGAGCTTGCCCGCTCGCGCAGCGCCTGACCGTGCAGAATTCGCGGCGTCGGGCGCAGATGGCGTTTCACCAGATAGGCCGCATCGTCAGCGTCCTTCACGGTTAAGAGATCCTGAAGAATCGCCAGGCCCGCGGCGCTGTCCCCCGGCGTACCGGTCACGTAAATCCAGTCGCCGGGTTTTGCGCCCGAGCGCTTCAGCGCGCGACCGAGCGGCACATAGCCATGGATCGCCAGCGTCATCGACAGCGGCCCGGCCGTGGTATCACCGCCGATCAGCTGCATATCGTAGTAATTAAGCTGCTCAAACAGCGCATCGCTAAAGGCTTCAAGCCAGGCTTCATCCACCTCAGGCAACGTCAGAGCCAGCGTTAACCAGGCGGGATCGGCCCCCATTGCCGCCAGATCGCTAACGTTAACCGCCAGTGCTTTATAGGCCAGATCGGCAGGATCGATATCCGGTAAAAAATGACGTCCGCACACTAAGGTGTCGGTGCTGATTGCCAGCGTCTGTTTTTCGGGAACATTGAGAAGTGCGCAGTCATCGCCAATGCCGGTTTCAACATCAAGACGAGAGGTTCTGACACGGTCGAAATAACGGGCAATCAGGGAGAATTCGCCGCATGCCATACGTTATGCCTCAGCAAATAAAAGAAAAAACCGGAGCCGCACTGCCCGTCAGGCAATGCAGGACTCCGGTTTGCGGATCACTTTTTGTGGGGACGGATCGCAGGTGCTGCTTTATCAAGAACGCCGTTTACGAACTTGTGGCTGTCTTCAGCGCCGAAGGTTTTCGCCAGTTCGATCGCTTCGTTGATGGCCACTTTGTACGGCACATCATCACGTTTTGACAGCTCAAACAGCGCAATGCGCAACACTGCTTTTTCAACCTGGCCCAGCTCTTCGAGCAGACGGGACAGGTATGGCTTCATCAGACCATCGAGATACGCGCTATTAGTCGCCACTCCCGACAGCAGTTCACGGAAGTACAGAACGTCAACGTCTTTCACGTCCTGTTCTGACAGGAACTGGTATTCAACATCAGCGATGTCGTTCTGGGACAACTGCCAGGAGTAAAGTGCCTGGACGGCACATTCACGGGCGCGGCGACGAGCAGCAGGTTTCACGGAATTCCCCTTACAAAAAAATCAGGCCTTGATGGCTTTCAATACATTGATCATTTCAAGCGCGGTCAGTGCAGCTTCTGCACCTTTGTTACCGGCTTTGGTGCCAGCACGTTCGATGGCTTGTTCAATACTTTCGGTGGTCAGCACGCCGAACGCGACAGGAATTTCAGCATCCTGTGCAACGTGTGCCAGACCGTTGCTTGCACCGCCCGCAACGTATTCGAAGTGCGCAGTGCCGCCACGAATAACGGTACCCAGCGCAATCACCGCGTCGTATTTACCGGTTTTCGCCAGCGCGCCCGCTGCCAGAGGCAGTTCGTAAGCACCTGGAACCCACACAACGGTAATGTTGTCATCTTTAACCTGGCCGATACGTTTCAGGGCGTCTACCGCACCTTCCAGCAGGCTGTCGTTGATGAAGTTGTTGAAACGCGCAATGGTGATGGCGACGCGAGCGTCCGGGGTAGCTACAGCAGCTTCAATAATGTTCATACTCTTCCTTTACGGGTTCATTTGGCCCCGCAGGGGGGCGGATTTTATCATAATACTTTGCGCACTGCTTCCCTATTTCGGGAGCAATTACGCTGTCGTTAAGTGGAGGCAGACATCCGGGCCCACCGGACGAATCTCGCTGAATTTCAGTTGTGGTGCATCAGCCAGTTTTTCAAGGCCGGGCAGCACAAACAGGCCACGCGCGTCGCTGCCCAACAGTTTAGGCGCCACGTAAACAATCAGCTCATCCACCAGACCGGCCTGGAGCAGCGCGCCGGCCAGCGTCGGGCCCGCTTCCACCCAGATGCTGTTCACCTGCTGCTTACCGAGCAGCATCATCAGCACCACGAGATCCAGACGTCCGTTGTGCTCCGGCACCCTGATACTGCGCACGCCTTCCGGCCATTCGCGCGTATCGTCTTTGGTGCGCGCAAACCAGGTTTCACCCGGCTGCTGGACAATGCGGTGCTCTGGCGTCACACGGTTCTGACTATCAATCACAATACGCAGCGGCTGGCGCAGGTTCTCCTGCGGATAGAGCGCCTGGGTATCGGCATTCAATTCGTCCCAGCGCACGGTCAGCGCCGGATCGTCAGCCAGAACGGTTTCACTGCTGGTGAGGATAGCATGGCTTTGCGCACGCAGACGTTGCACATCGCGCCTTGCCTGCGGCGAAGTGACCCACTGGCTTTCACCGTTTGCCATCGCCGTGCGTCCATCCAGCGAGGCGCCCAGCTTAAGCTGAATATACGGGAACCCGGTGCGCATGCGCTTCAGGAAACCTTTATTAAGCGCCTCTGCGTCCTGCATCATCAGGCCGTGGCTGACGTCAATCCCTTCCTGCTGCAGGCGATACAGACCCCGTCCCGCCACCTGCGGATTCGGGTCCTGCATTGAGGCGACCACGCGTGCAACACCTGCGGCAATCAGCGCGTCACAGCACGGCGGCGTACGCCCGTGATGGCTGCAAGGCTCTAGCGTAACGTAGGCTGTGGCGCCGCGCGCCTTCTCGCCGGCCATGCGCAGGGCATGAACCTCAGCATGGGGCTCACCCGCGCGGTAGTGAAAACCTTCCCCCACGATCTCGCCATCGTTAACGATAACGCACCCGACATTCGGGTTAGGGTGGGTGGTAAAACGACCGCGCTGCGCCAGTTTCATGGCGCGCGCCATGTACATCTCATCCTGCATGGACTTAATCCTGTAAGCGGGCGATCTCTTCGCCAAACTCTTTGATATCTTCGAAACTGCGATAAACAGAGGCGAAGCGGATATAGGCGACCTTATCGAGCTTTTTCAGCTGTTCCATCACCAGATTACCGATCATCTTGCTGGGCACTTCACGCTCGCCCAAACCACGAAGGTAAGATTTTATGTGGTTTAACGCCATTTCAACGTCATCCGCACTGACGGGCCGTTTTTCCAGGGCCTTCAGCATCCCGCTACGCAATTTCTCTTCGTTGAAGGGTTCACGCACGTCGTTAGTTTTTACCACGCGCGGCATGACCAGCTCTGCCACCTCAAAGGTCGTGAAACGCTCGTTACACACCAGACACTGCCGACGACGGCGTACGGATGATCCTTCGCCCACAAGACGAGAGTCGATGACTTTGGTATCCACAGCGGAGCAAAATGGGCAATGCATACGGTATCCCTGTTATCTGGTTAACTGATTTTCATTTTACCCTGATCTGGCCTGACAACAAAGGAAGAGCTTTTTGAGATAAAGGATCTATGTCTGACGCCACAATGCTGGCTACCATTAGGGCGATCCGTTATTTCAAGGAAATAAACGCAATGACAAGACGTTACCTGAAAATATTGCTGGTGGGGAGCCTCTTCACCCTTAGCGCCTGTGCACAGCAAACCGAAGTCCGTCAGATGAAACAGAGCGTGAATACGCTTAATACCGCGATGGACAAACTGAACAAAGAAACGGTGAAGATCACCCAGCAAAATGCGCTGAACGCCAAATCCAGCAGCGGGGTTTATCTGCTGCCGGGCGCGAATACCCCTGCGCGACTTAACAGCCAGGTTGGCACGCTAAAAATGTCTCTGGTGAATGTGGCGGCGAATGCAGATGGTACTCGCGCAACATTACGCATCCAGGGAGAATCCAACGATCCGCTGCCGGCCTTCAGCGGCACCGTCGAGTGGGGCCAGATCCAGGGCACCACGGAGAACTACCAGGAAGTGAATGTCAGAAATCAGCTTTTCACTGCACCCGCCAGCGTGCTGGCTCCGAGCGATGTTGACATTCCGCTGCAGCTCACCGGACTCACCCCGGATCAGTTAGGTTTTATCCGCATTCACGATATCCAACCCGCCGCGCAATAACCCCTTCTTTTCGCGGAGTGCAATGTCACTCCGCTAACATTTACATTTCGTATGGATTGGCAACATAAATGATTGCCGCTACAATCCCGCCCGTTTAAAGTACGCAAACGTGAACGCAATCGATTACGTGTATGAGAGATATGTGAAACAACACATATTTTTGTGAGCAGGGATTCCTATAATAGGCACCGCAGAAACACGAAATATTTAGAAACGCAATTCGCGCATTTTTCACTCCCGGAAGGGAATTTCAATCAGTGGCATGATTATGAAAAAAACATTACTCGCAGCTGGCGCCGTGCTGGCACTGTCCTCTTCTTTCACTGTTAACGCAGCGGAAAACGATAAACCACAATACCTCTCCGACTGGTGGCACCAGAGCGTTAACGTGGTCGGCAGCTACCACACCCGCTTCGGACCACAGATCCGTAACGATACCTACCTGGAATACGAAGCGTTCGCCAAGAAAGACTGGTTTGATTTCTACGGTTATATGGATGCACCTGTCTTCTTCGGTGGTAACACCGACGCGAAAGGTATCTGGAACCACGGTTCCCCACTGTTCATGGAGATCGAACCGCGCTTCTCTATTGATAAGCTGACCGGTACCAGCCTGGCGTTTGGTCCGTTCAAAGAGTGGTATTTCGCGAACAACTATATTTACGACATGGGCCGTAACAAGTCCGGTCGCCAGAGCACCTGGTACATGGGTCTGGGTACGGACATCGACACCGGTCTGCCAATGAGCCTGTCTCTGAACGTGTACGCGAAATATCAGTGGCAGAACTACGGTGCCGCGAACGAAAACGAGTGGGATGGCTACCGTTTCAAAGTGAAATACTTTGTGCCAATTACTCAGCTGTGGGGCGGCAACCTGAGCTATATCGGCTTCACCAACTTTGACTGGGGTTCAGATCTGGGCGACAACGACTTCCGCGACCTGAACGGTAAGAAAGCGCGCACCAACGACTCCATCGCGTCCAGCCACATCCTGGCGCTGAACTACGATCACTGGCACTACTCTGTTGTGGCACGTTACTGGCACAACGGTGGTCAGTGGAACGACGACGCCAGCCTGAACTTCGGCAACGGCGACTTCAGCGTTCGCTCTACCGGTTGGGGTGGTTACCTGGTGGTGGGTTACAACTTCTAATCGTATGATTGTTGCCGGGTGGCGGCTACGCCTTACCCGGCCTACAAAACCTGTAGGCCCGTGCAAGCGCAGCGCCGCCGGGCAAAAAAGCCAGCTCAAGGGCTGGCTTATTACTGCTTCACCTTCCGTAAAAAATCCGCCAACGACCTGTCCGCACTCTCGCTAAAGCGCCTCTCCGTCTGCGCAATATTGAGACATCTGTCGAGCCGAAAACAGCGATAGTCCTCGCGCCGTTCGCACCACGCTGCCAGCAGCCAGCGCTCGCCCCAAAAGAACAACCCCAGCGGCTGAACCTCACGTTTAGAGAGCTGTCCGGCTTCATCACGGTAATGCAACGCCAGCACGCACTGGGCGGAAATCGCCTGATGGATACTGTCAAAATCGCTGCGGGAGTGGCTTTGCATGCAAAAATCCGGGGCGTAGATCCGCGTCTGCTCCGCCTTTCGACGACTCTCCTCGGGCAGGATCGCGAGCACTTTCTCCTGAGCCGACTCCAGCTCGCGCGAGAGCGACTCCCCGCCCCAGGTTTTGAGCAGGCGAATCGCGACAATCAACGCCTCAGACTCCTTGTTTGTCAGCATCAACGGCGGCAGGTCAAAACCCGACATCAGCCGGTATCCGCTCCCTGCCTCGCCTTCCACCGGCACGCCGGAAAGCGACAGGTCGCGAATATCGCGGTAGACGGTGCGTTCGGACACGCCAAGTCGGTCCGCCAGATGCGCTGCCGTTGTCAGACGCCTGCCCCGCAGGATCTGCACTATCTGGAACAAACGGTCAGCGCGTCGGGTCATAGGTTCGTTAACTCTCAGGCAGGTTGATGGAGGCCGACGCGATTACCTTCGCTGTCGGTAAACAACGCGATAGTGCCAATACCATGCGGCAGTTCCAGTGGGCCAAACACGCACTCGCCGCCAGCAGAGGCAACGCGATCGAGCGTGGCCGCCAGATTGTCGGTATGCAGATAGATAATAGCGCCTTCATGAGACGGTACAATGCCCTCAAATTTTGCCAGCGCCCCGCCAGTAGACGGTTCCTCATGGGGGAAAACGGCGAGTTCAGCACAGTCCATTTTCTCGCGTTTTAATGACACCTGCATCACGGGCTCATAAAAACTCATCGCGCGATCCATATCCGTGACCGGGATTTCAAACCAGTTAATCACACTTCTCATACATCCTCCTGACGGTTGTTTGGGTTCGAAAAGAGTCTACGACAGGGCTCCTGACAGCATACTGTCAGGAGTGTTTGTCAGGAGCAGATAAAAAAAATCCCGGCCAACAGACCGGGATTTCGATAACGCGCTAAACGTCGGCTTACGGCAGAATGGACGGCTGATCCGCCCCTTCTTTCTCGACTTTCTGCTGGAGCAGGTGCTCGCGCTTCATGCCGAGTTTCAGCGCCAGTGCGGACGCAACGTAGATAGACGATGCCGTACCGATGGTGACACCAATCAGCATGGTCAGCGAGAAGCCTTCCAGTACCGGGCCACCAAACAGGAACAGCATCAGGATCACCATCAGGGTAGTACCGGATGTGATCAAGGTACGGTGCAGCGTCTGGGTCAACGACACGTTAAAGATTTCGTACGGCGTACCGCGACGGATCTTACGGAAGTTTTCACGGATACGGTCAGATACCACGATACTGTCGTTCAGTGAGTAACCGATAACGGACATCAGGGATGCCACAATCGTCAGGTCAATCTCAATGTGGAACAGAGACAGTATCCCCATGGTGATCACCACGTCGTGCGCCAGAGCGATAACCACACCGGCCGCCAGTCGCCACTCAAAGCGGAAACCGACGTAGACCAGGATGGAAATCAGCGCCACCAGCAGCGCCATGGCCCCGGTTTGCGCCAGGTCAGCACCCACGCTTGGGCCGACGAACTCAATACGTTTGACCGCCGCATTCTGGCTGGTTGTTTCGTTAATCACGCTCACAACCTTGCTGCCCAGCTCCTGGCTGCCGTTGGCATCGTGCACCGGCGGCATACGCACCATGATGTCGCGGCTGCTGCCGAAGTTCTGCAGCAGTGGCTCTTCAAAGCCCGCCTTCTGCAGAGACAGGCGCATCTCGTCCATATCGACCGGTTTTTCCAGGGAGATCTCGATGACCGTCCCCCCGGTGAAATCAAGCCCCCAGTTAAAGCCTTTCACGCCCATAATGACGATGGACAGGATCAGCAGGAAACCTGAAATGCCGAAGGCCCAGTAGTCCCAGCGCATAAAGTCCCAGACTTTACGGCCGTGGTTCAATTGTTCAACAGTATATTCCTGTGCCACAACGCACTCCTCAGATAGACAGCTTTTTGACGCGCTTGCCGCCGTACAGCAGGTTCACGATGGCACGGGTGCCGACAATAGCGGTAAACATTGACGTTGCGACACCGATACCGGTTGTAATCGCAAAGCCTTTGATCGCGCCAGTACCCACTGCATACAGGATAAGAACCTTAATCAGTGTTGTTACGTTCGCATCGAAGATGGAGCTGAACGCGCCTTTGTAACCTTCGTCAATCGCCTGCTGAACAGAGCGACCGTTGCTCAACTCTTCTTTGATACGTTCGTTAATCAGTACGTTGGCGTCGACCGCCACCGCAAGGGTCAGAACGATACCCGCAATCCCCGGCATGGTCAGCGTCGCCCCTGGCAGCAGGGACATAATGCCGATGATCAGCACCAGGTTAGCGATCAGTGCGCTGGTCGCAATCAGACCAAACTTCTTGTAGAAGAAGATCATGAAGAGGATAGAGACCACCAGACCGGCCAGACACGCTTCCAGACCCTGCTGGATGTTTTGCATCCCAAGCGTTGGACCAATGGTACGTTCTTCAACAATCTGAATTGGCGCAATCAGCGCACCGGCACGCAGCAGCAGAGAGAGCTGACGCGCTTCGTTCGGGTTGTTAATACCGGTAATACGGAAGCTGTTACCCAGACGAGACTGGATGTTGGCGATGTTAATCACCTCTTCCTCTTTCACCAGTACCGCACGGCCGTTTGCATCTTTCTTACCGCTGTCTTTGTACTCCACGAACAGGGTCGCCATCGGCTTGCCGATATTGTCCTTGGTGAAGTTAGACATGATGTTACCACCCGCACTATCCAGCGAGATGTTAACCTGCGGCTGGTTGTATTCGTCCTGGCTGGAAGTGGAGTCGGTGATATGGTCACCGGTCAGGATCACGCGTTTGTACAGCACCACCGGCTGACCTTCGCGAGTCTGTTTCACTTCCGAGTCACCCGGAATACGGCCAGAAGCGGCAGCAGACTGATCAACGTTGGTATTCACCAGACGGAATTCCAGCGTTGCGGTCGCACCCAGAATCTCTTTCGCACGCGCGGTGTCCTGAATACCCGGCAGTTCAACCACGATACGGTCAGCACCCTGACGCTGTACCAGCGGCTCAGCGACGCCCAGCTGGTTTACACGGTTACGCAGAATATTGATGTTCTGCTGAACGGCATATTCACGCGCTTCTTTCAGACGGGCATCGGTCATCACCGCACGCAGCTGATTGCTGCCCTGAGAGGTGATCACCAGGTCACGGTGACGTTGCGTCAGGTAATCTACAGCCTGATCGCGCGCCGCGCTGTCGCGGAACGTGATGCTCATACCGTAGTTATCTTCTTTACGCACGGTGGTGTAAGCGATGCCTTTTTCACGCAGATCGCTGCGCAGGCTATCGATATTTTGTTCCTGCAGTTTGCCGAGCGCGGTATCCATATCCACTTCCATCAGGAAGTGAACGCCGCCACGCAGGTCAAGACCGAGTTTCATTGGCTCAGCGCTCAGCGCAGCCAGCCAACGCGGGGTTGCAGGAGCAAGGTTAAGCGCCACGACGTATTTATCACCCAGCACGCCCATCAGCGCTTCACGAGCGCGGAGCTGCGTGTCGGTGGTGTCGAAGCGAGCAAGAATTGCACCCTCTTCCAGAGCCACAGACTTAGCGGTAATTTTTTCTTCTTGTAACGTTTTCTGGACCTGGATCAGCGTTTGCTCACTGGCGGCGACACCGCGCGCGCCAGTGATTTGAACAGCCGGATCCTCACCATACAGGTTGGGAAGTGCGTACAGCAGGCCGACGAGAATCACGACGACCAGCATGATGTACTTCCACAAAGGATAACGGTTTAACACGGCAGTTCCCTTTGGGAAAAGTTGGGATTACAGCGCCTTCATGGTGCCTTTCGGCAGAACGGCAGCTACGAAGTCACGTTTGATGACCACTTCAGTGGTGTCGTTCAGGGCGATAGCAATGTAGCCGCTTTCAGCCACTTTCGTTACACGACCGACCAGACCACCGTTGGTCAGTACTTCATCGCCTTTCGCGATGGAGTCCATCAGCTTTTTGTGCTCTTTGGTACGCTTCTGCTGTGGGCGCAGGATCATGAAGTAGAAGATCAGACCGAACACAACCAGCATCAGAATCAGAGACATCGGGCTGCCCTGCGCCGGAGCACCTGTTGCCGCTACCGCATCAGAAATAAAAAAGCTCATTCAAATTCCCTCATTATTAATATTAATCAACGTTCAAAGGTGGAACGGTTCGACCCTGACGTTGGTAAAAATCGGTCACGAAGCTCTCTAATTTACCCTCTTCGATAGCCTTGCGTAAACCAGCCATTAAGCGCTGATAATAGCGAAGGTTATGAATGGTATTGAGACGCGCGCCCAAAATCTCATTGCAACGATCGAGATGATGCAGATATGCGCGAGAATAATGGCGACAGGTATAGCAATCGCACTCGGCGTCGAGCGGACTGGTGTCACTTTTATGCTTCGCGTTACGGATTTTCACCACGCCATCGGTAACAAACAGATGACCGTTACGCGCGTTGCGGGTTGGCATGACGCAGTCGAACATATCGATGCCGCGGCGCACGCCTTCAACCAGATCTTCTGGTTTACCCACGCCCATCAGGTAACGGGGTTTATCAGCCGGGATCTGCGGGCAGACATGTTCCAGAATGCGATGCATGTCTTCCTTCGGCTCACCGACAGCCAAACCGCCGACAGCGTAGCCATCAAAACCTATCTCTACCAGACCTTTAACAGAGATATCGCGTAAATCTTCGTAAACGCTGCCCTGGATAATGCCGAACAGTGCATTTTTGTTCTGCAGGGAGTCAAAACGGTCGCGGCTACGCTTCGCCCAGCGCAGCGACATCTCCATTGAGCGCTTCGCGTAATCCCAGTCCGCCGGGTACGGCGTACATTCGTCGAAGATCATCACGATGTCAGAGCCGAGATCGTACTGAATCTCCATCGATTTTTCGGGATCGAGGAAAATCGGATCGCCGTTGATCGGGTTACGGAAGTGAACACCTTCTTCGGTGATCTTACGGATATCACCGAGGCTGAAGACCTGGAAGCCGCCGGAGTCGGTCAGGATGGGGCCTTTCCACTGCATGAAATCATGCAGATCGCCGTGGAGCTTCATGATCTCCTGACCCGGGCGCAGCCACAGGTGGAAAGTATTGCCGAGGATAATCTGCGCGCCAGTGGCTTCCACCTCTTCCGGCGTCATCCCTTTGACGGTGCCGTAGGTGCCCACAGGCATAAACGCGGGGGTTTCCACCACGCCGCGATCAAACACCAGGCGGCCGCGACGCGCGCGGCCATCGGTGGTATCGAGTTCAAATTTCATTTTCTTTCCTCTGTGCCAGAAAAACAGTCCAACACATTATTCCGGTGCCGCGGACTTATTCCCCGACACGCTCATTCAAAGCCAGCGGATTGTACGTGATAAACATCGCGTCCCCGTAGCTAAAAAAGCGATATTTTTGTTCTACCGCAGACTTGTAGGCATTCATTGTATGCTGATAACCCGCAAACGCGGAGACCAGCATAATCAGCGTTGATTCAGGCAGATGGAAGTTGGTCACCAGCGCGTCAATCACTTTGTACTGATAGCCCGGGTAGATAAAGATCTGCGTATCGCCAAAGAACGGCTCGATAAGACCATTTTTCGCCGCCTGCGCGGCACTCTCCAGTGAGCGCACCGAGGTCGTACCGACCGCAACGACACGGCTACCGCGCGCTTTCGCCGCCAGCACCGCATCCACCACATCCTGCGGCACTTCAGCATATTCAGAGTGCATGATGTGATCTTCTATGCTGTCCACGCGCACCGGCTGGAAGGTTCCCGCCCCGACGTGCAGCGTCACAAACGCCATCTCAACCCCTTTCGCGCGCAGTTTTTCCAGCAGGGGTTCATCAAAGTGCAGGCCCGCCGTCGGCGCCGCGACCGCGCCAGGCTTCTGGCTGTAGACGGTCTGGTACAGCTCGCGGTCGGCCTCTTCGTCCGGACGCTCAATGTACGGCGGCAGCGGCATGTGGCCGATGGCGTTCAGAATGTCGAGTACGGTGCGCTCGTCGTTAAACTCCACTTCGAACAGCGCGTCGTGTCGCGCGGTCATGGTCGCGTTGATGCTTTCATCATCACCCAGCAGCAGTTCCGCACCCGGCTTCGGCGCCTTAGACGCGCGAATATGTGCCAGAATACGTTTATCATCGAGCATACGTTCGACCAGCACTTCAATCTTGCCGCCGCTGGCTTTACGGCCAAACAGGCGCGCCGGGATCACGCGGGTATTGTTAAAGACCAGCAGATCGCCAGGGTTGAGCTTGTCGAGCAAATCGGTGAAAGTACCGTGCGTCAGCTCGCCCGTTGGCCCATCCAGTGACAGCAAACGACAGCTACTGCGCTCAGGCATGGGGTAGTGAGCAATCAGGGATTCAGGTAGTTCAAAGGAGAAATCGGCGACGCGCATGACGTATACTCGTGACTTAAAAACAGGCGGCATAGTCTAGTGCTCACACCCTTTTGCTGCAACAACTAGCCGCCCCCGGACAAATAAAACGCATGAATTTTCTCGCTCACCTGCATCTCGCTCACCTCGCTGACAGCTCCCTTTCCGGTAATTTGCTGGCCGATTTCGTGCGCGGCAACCCCGCTGAAAACTATTCCCCTGAGGTGGTCGACGGCATTTTTATGCATCGCCGCATCGACGTCCTGACGGATAACCTGCCGGAAGTGACCGAGGCCAAAGGGTGGTTTCGCCCCGAAACCCGCCGCGTTGCGCCGATCACGCTCGACGTGATGTGGGACCACTTCCTGTCGCGCCACTGGGAACAGCTGTCCCCGGAGATGCCATTGCCGGAGTTTGTGCGCTACGCCCATCAGCAGGTGTCGATCATTCTGCCCGACTCGCCGCCGCGCTTTGTGAATCTCAATAACTATCTGTGGTCAGAACGCTGGCTGGAGCGCTACCGCGATATGGACTTCATTCAGAATGTGTTAAACGGCATGGCGAGCCGCCGCCCGCGGCTGGATGCCCTGCGCGACTCCTGGTATGACCTGGATGAACATTACGACGCGCTGGAAACGCGTTTCTGGCAATTTTACCCGCGCATGATGACCCAGGCGAAAAGCAAACAGCTCTGACAGATTTCACATTGATAGGTAAAAGCTGGCGGAACGATTGTTACCACCTCTTTGTCTTATCCCTGAACACTCTCTATACTGGCTCGCGTTGCGTTCCAAATAACCTTAGTATCTACAGGAGAATCATATGGTTCTGGTAACTCGTCCGGCTCCGGATTTTACAGCTGCAGCAGTTCTGGGCAACGGTGAAATCGTTGAAAACTTCAACTTCAAACAGCACACCAACGGTAAAGCGACCGTTCTGTTCTTCTGGCCAATGGACTTCACTTTCGTTTGCCCGTCTGAGCTGATCGCGTTCGACAAACGTTATGAAGAATTCCAGAAGCGTGGCGTGGAAGTGGTTGGCGTCTCCTTCGACTCTGAGTTTGTACACAACGCATGGCGTAACACCCCTGTCGACAAAGGCGGCATCGGTGCGGTGAAATACGCAATGGTTGCGGACATCAAACGCGAAATCCAGCAGGCTTACGGTATCGAACATCCGGACGCTGGCGTTGCACTGCGTGGTTCTTTCCTGATCGACGCAAACGGCATCGTTCGTCACCAGGTTGTGAACGATCTGCCGCTGGGTCGTAACATCGACGAAATGCTGCGTATGGTTGACGCGCTGCAGTTCCACGAAGAGCACGGTGAAGTGTGCCCGGCTCAGTGGGAAAAAGGAAAAGAAGGTATGGCTGCTTCTCCAGACGGCGTAGCAAAATACCTTTCCGAGAACGTATCCAGCCTGTAATTGGCACGGTTTACGAGAAGGCCCGCTAATGCGGGCCTTTTTTTATGCCTTACGCTGCGTCTCTCGCCAGATGCGCCAGGCCATGCCCGCCAGCAGAACGACACCCGCAATCAGCACGCCCCAGACCAGTAGCGTGTTCATCCTGCTCTCCCGCTCAGCTGCGGACGTGGCGGTTAAACGCCCCTCGCCGCCTAATGCGACATTATCCTGAATGTCAGCCTGCGGCAGGTTTGCCATATCATAGGTTTTGCGCAGGTCGGCAGGGATCAGCATGTCGGGCTCCACGCTGGCAGGCTTTGCTGCTCCGTTGCCCCAGGCGAGCACGTACGGCGCTTTCCCCTGCGCGTTGAACACGAGGTCATAGCGGTCGCGATGCCCCGTCACGACCGGCAGGTTTTCCGGCAGACGCGCATTCAGCGTCGTGATTTTCACCGCCTGGACCAGTCCGCCGTTGAGCGAAACCGGTGCAGATGTTTTCCCCTCCAGACGGTAAAGGACCTCTTTCTTCAGGGGGTGCCATGTGTCTTTTTCCGTACTCCGCCAGGCGATTTCCACGGGAAGGACACCGTCGCCATTCAGGGTGATGCTGACCGCGCTCAGGGGCTGCGGATGTATCCAGTGCCATTGCGCTTCGCTTGCTGATAACGGTTCCGCCTCGGCCTCCAGACTCATTTCTTCAGACATGGCCTGCGCAGGTGCGCTAATTGCGTTTACGCCGGTCAGTGTCAGACCCGGGTGTTCCGAATTCAGCACCACCAGCAGATAGCGGTTCGCATCAGGAGACAACATCATGTCAGTATCGATCCGATCGAGCTTAAGACGATCCTGACCGCTGACGACATCCAGCAAGGGCATATCCTCACGCAGGCTAAACCAACGCTTAAGATCCTCGCTGTAATAGACAGACGCTGTTCCCTGCCACGGCGTCCGGGGCGCATTCCAGAGTAGCTGAAGCTGGGACAGGGCAATCTCCCCTGCGTTCTGCTCCGGCAGCGTCAGGAGGTAATGTTGCCCTGACGCGGCCGTTTTTTGCCCTTCCAGCACAATTTCCACGCCGTTGCGGGAACGGAGCAGGACCTTATCGCTATCACCGGCGTCTCGCGAAGGCCCAAGCGGCGACGCGTCCAGAGGGAAGAGGCGCAGCGCCGTGGATTGCGGGGTCGCCTGCGGACGCGTGGCGGTGACCAGGCTAAAAGGTACCGGCTCGCCCGACTGATTAAAGACGCGAACATCATGCAGTTCTGGTGACGTGCTCTGTTCATAAACGGCAAGCGGGAGCATGACCCGATACCACTGAGAAGGGGCAGACGTATCGAGTGAACGACCAAAGGCATAGTCCCGTGGCGATTCCGTTTGTCCCTCGTCGCAAAGCGCCGGGCCGCAAAGCGCAAGCAGCGCGGTACACACTACCGCATTCATCCATTTCATTTTTCATCTCCTGTTTTGGGCGGCAGCGGTGAGAAATACCCCACAATCAGCACCAGTATCGCCACGCCGATAAACGCCACCGCGCGCGACAGACCGCCTCCGCCCGCGCTATCTACCAGCATCAGTTTAACCATCACCACACCGAGCAGCACGGCGCCGCAGAGCCACTCCTGCCGGGAAGCCCGACGGGTGGCATGGATCATGACCACCAGCGCGCTCAGCATCCAGAACAGGGCAAAGCTGGTCTGGATCAGCCGCGAATCCCACAGCGATGCCATATTCCAGGGCACGTCGCCGTACCAGGCCAGGGCGCGCATCAGCACACCGTTAAGCCACCAGAATCCAAACGCCATCAGCGCGACGGCAGGCCACGGGCGCGCTTGCGCAAGCAATGCCGGGTAGTAGCGCTCCACCGCCCGATAAATGGCCACCAGCCCCAGCAGCGCGAACGCGGCACCTTCTTCAAGCGGATTCACCAGCGGTAGCCAGGTCTGACGATAGACCACGCCGTCCTGGAAATTGGTCACGACCAGCAATACCAGCAGCGCCACGACCACAGGGATCGGTGCCAGGCAGGCATAAAGCGCAGGCCACTCCCGGAAGGGCCAAACGCGACGCCGTACCGCAGCCCGGAGTGCCATAATCAAACCGCCACCCGCGGCCATCGACAGTCCACTGCCCCAGGCCGCCATCCCCCACGGCAGCGACCCGGCAAACCAGTAAAGCTCCGCGGCCAGCGCCAGTAAAATCATCCAGAACAGCGACAGATGCAGCCCCATCGCGATACGCGGCAGGAGCCTTTCACCGTCGCGCCACAGCAGCATCAGCGCGGCAGGAAGCGCAACGCACCACGCCAGATTTGACCAGCCGGCGGCAAAGACCTGCTGATGCCAGAGCTGATAACCCACCATCAGCAGCATCAGCGGCCACAGCAGCCATTTGCTGGCATCCAGTTCCCGCCACGCCAGACGCGCGGCGGCCTGCCGCCAGCCCCAGACCGACACGGCCGAAAGCGCCAGCACGCCTGCCAGAACAGATAATTCCTGCTTCAGCACTAGCTGCGCGGCCCCCAGTTGCGCCACTATCCAGAACAACAGCCCGCCTGCCAGCAGCGCCCAGCTGACCGGCAGCAAGAGAGTCCGCCACAGCCAGGCCGCAGCCAGCCAGCAGAGGCTGAGGATGGTGAAGATCAGCAGCAGGCTCAGCGACGTCACACCATTCGTTTGCGCCCACAGCGCGCTGCCAAGCGCCAGCACCAGCAGCGCCGTCCCGCTATAGCTCATGCGCCGCTGCTGCTGTTGTACGCCCATCCAGAGGATGCCCAGCCCCTCCAGCGCCCAGGCCATTGCCGTCCAGCGCGCCGACAGCGCCAGCGGAATGGCGAGCGTGGCAAACCCGCCGCCGATTGCCAGCGCTGCCATAACCAGCGGTCGTCCGAGGGAGGGATAGCGCCGCAGGGCGAGGAACGCGAGGGTAAGATAAAAGGCGCCATATCCAAGTGCGCTGAGCGCCGGGCCGTAGGTCCAGTGCTGCGTCATGCCATACTGCATGCCAAAACCAACCAGCGGTGGGGCAAACAGCAGGACACCGTCAATAATCTGCTTGCCTTTCTCCTGCGCCCGCAGCGACAGCGCCACGCTCAGCACGCCGAATATCAACGTGTTGGCAATCAGGAACAGCTGGCAGACCCAAAAGTCTTCTGGCCTGTAGTCGTTCAGCCCCCACAGGCCGCCCACGCCGAACGTAAACAGCAGCCCGAGGAGATTGAGCTCGCGCCAGTGCTGCCAGATGCTAATCGCGAGAATGCCGATGGAAAGCAGGAGATAGAAAGAGAACAGCGCCACAAAGCTACCACCCCCGGTAGACAACAGCAGCGGCGCAAGATAGCCACCGAGGCTTGCCAGCATGGCAAGGCTCAGCGCCTTCTGCAGCACTGCCAGCCCGACGCTCGCCGCGCAAATCACCACCAGCAATGCAAAGGCCAACGTCATCGGCAACATTTGCCAGAGCCGGAAAGCGCCGAAGACGGTCAGATAGAGAATGCCTGTCGCGCCCCCCTGAAGGATCAGCGCATAGACGCGCTGTCTGTGCCGCAGCCGCCACCCGAGGGCCAGCAGGACTATAGCAAACAGCGCCGTCGCGGCCAGACGAAGCTCAAGCGGGAACAGGGAGTGCTCGACGGTATAGCGCAGCAGGAATGAAAGCCCAAGAAAGAGCAGCAGGATCCCCAGTTTCGCCAGCGGATTCCCCTGCATGAACCAGCGCACCAGCGACGACAGCATGCCGCCAAAGGCAGAAGGCTGTTTGGTCGCTGGCGCTGGGGGTGCAACGGGCGCTGCCGCAACGGCGGAACTCTCCGGGCGCCAGGGGTCGACAGGCGCGGGCACGTCATCGACCACCGGTTCGGTCATGTCCGCCGGCGCAACGGCCTGTTCAGGCTCCGGTGCGTTCTCCGCCACGCCGCGCTGTTCAAGGGCCTCAATGCGCTGGCGAAGTCGGGCGATCTCCTGTTGTGCCGCCGAGCTTCGATTAAAGCCAATAACCGCAAGCACGGGCGCAACCACCAGCGCAAAAACCAGAAATAAACAGCCAAGGATGTAAAGCTCGTCCATGTTTCCACCTTCACCGTAAACGATCTGTTAAGATTGACACAACTCGT
Organism: Enterobacter sp. BIDMC92; assembly: GCF_001030225.1. Lineage (NCBI taxonomy): Bacteria > Pseudomonadati > Pseudomonadota > Gammaproteobacteria > Enterobacterales > Enterobacteriaceae > Enterobacter > Enterobacter sp. BIDMC92. The sequence continues at coordinate 1,053,978 of NZ_KQ087598.1, read as the reverse complement.
TGCATTTGCGCCATCTTAAAAGGTGAAAACCGTTCCGTTCGCGATTAACTGCCGAACCAGACCGCCGCGGAGATCGCCGGAAGCGAAAGCACGCCGTCTTGCAACGTCGCTTTACCCTCTTTACTCTTCCACGTCTTATCTGCCAGCAGCGGTGAATATTCCAGCACCACTTCGCAGGCCTCGCCCCGGTTAATCGCCACCAGCACGCGCTGCTGCTGATAAACCCGGACAAAGACCACCACGTTATCGTGAGCATACACCACCTGACAGCCGCCGTAGCGCAGGGCGAGACTCTGCTTGCGCAGCTTCGCCAGCCGCTGATACAGACTGAACAGTACCTTGTCCTGCTGCTCTGGCGCCCACGGGAACGTTTTGCGGCAGAACGGATCGTTGTTCCCGTCCAGCCCCACTTCGTCGCCATAGTAGATGCACGGTACGCCCGGCCAGGTGAAGAGCCAGGTGACCGCCAGCGGCAGACGCGCGACATCCTTGCCGAGCAGGGATTTAAAGCGCGCGGTATCATGGCTATCGAGCTGGTTAAACATCCGCAGCTGCTGCTGATGGGACAGACCGGCGCGATAGTTTTCCATCCACGCCATGCAGGTTTCCGCATCGATATGGTTCGGATCGTAGGAGATGTCGGTGTTGGCGAGGAAACCCCACAGCGGGAAGGTGAAGCCGCGATAGTTCATCGCCGCGTCTTCCGCATCGGCCTGCAGCCACTGGCGCGCGTCGCCAAAGTGTTCGCCAAACACAAACGCCTCAGGCTGGGCCGCTTTCGCCGAGCGCGTGATCCCGGCGACGTGCTGAAGGTTATTCCGCGCCCCGCCCGCCTCACCGAGCATATGCACCACGTCCAGACGCCAGCCGTCCATATTCCACGGTGCCTTCAGCCAGTGACGGACGATACTGTTTTCACCGCCGTAAACTTCATTGATAAGAGAAGGCGACTGAAAATCCAGCTTCGGCAGGCTCGGGTAGCCCAGCCAGTCAAGCGCACGGCCCTCCTCGTTAAAGCTGTACCAGTCGCGCTGCGGCGAATCCGGGTTATGACATGCCCCGCCCATCGACTGATTATGACGGTCAAACCAGGCGTGAGAATCGCCGCTGTGGTTGAACACCCCGTCGAGAATAAGGCGCATACCTTCATTTTGCGTATTCTGACGCAGGCGTAGCAGCGCCTCATCACCGCCAAACTGCGGGTCAACGTGGCGATAATCTTCGGTATCGTATTTATGTACGCTCGGGGCTTTAAACACCGGGTTGAGATACAGCGCCGTTACGCCCAGTTTTTTCAGATACGGCAGCTTCTCGCTGATGCCGTCCAGATCGCCGCCGTAAAAGGTCGAGCCGCCAGCCTGCGCGGTTAATGGTTCATCCCACGCTTTCAGAATAATGTCATGGCCCGCCGCATGGTGGTAATAGACCTTATCCTGTTCGGCAGTCCGCTTCTGGCTCCGGGCAAAACGGTCCGGGAAGATCTGGTAAAAGACCTGATCGTTAACCCACTGCGGGCCGTTATCCGGGTAATCAACGGCAAACTGTTCCAGCCGTGCAGGCGGGAAACGGCTAAATCCCTGTGGGGTAAACCACAGCTGACGGTTATTCCACAGCAGTTTGAAGCTGTAGCGACGGCGCGGCTGGCCGCTGCTCAGGTCGATATTCGCCCGCCACGCCGTGATCCCCGGCTGCGGCTGGCTGCGCTGTTTATGCATTTTCAGCGTGGTTTCTTCATTATCCACTTCGGCGCGGAGCGTCACGCGTTCAGGCTGGTTTTCCCCGGCCAGCCAGAGCGTAATCACAAGGTTGTCTTTGTTTTGCTTAACAAATGGGGCAACCGGAAGGTGCCAGACATTTAACATCACGAATCCCCTTTGATGAAATTGACGTCACCTTGCCACAGGGTGGTTAAGGATAGCTCACCATGATGTGATTTATTGGGGGAGGAGGACGGGGGAGGAGTTTTTTTCGGGGGTAAAAGGGAGTGTAGGCCGGGTAAGCGCAGCGCCACCCGGCATTTTTACCTTACTGCGCTTCCGCCAGCTGACGGTCGCGGCGGCACTTAAACACCCAGCCCACCAGCAGCAGCACGATCCACGCGCAGCCCACGTAGAGGGAAATACGGGTATCCGGGTGGTAGCCAATCAGGCCAATGATAAACATCAGGAAGATCAGCCCGACGACGGTCGTTGCGACACCACCCGGAACTTTGAACTTCAGCGCTTTCGCCTCATCCGGCGACAGACGACGGCGGAACGCAATCTGCGACAGCAGGATCATGATCCACACCCAGACGGTTGCGAAGGTCGCGAGAGACGCAATCACCAGGAAAACGTTCTCCGGCATGATGTAGTTCAGGTAAACCGAGAACAGCAGCGCAACGGTCATGACCACGACCGTTACCCACGGCGTGCCGCGGCGTGAGGTTTTAGCGAACATCTTCGGCGCACTGCCCTGCTCCGCCATGCCGTGGAGCATACGGCCCACGCCAAAAACGTCACTGTTGATCGCGGAAAGTGAGGCGGTCAGCACTACAAAGTTCAGAATACTGGCCGCAAACGCGATGCCCATATGCTGGAAGGTCAGCACAAACGGGCTACCGTTAGTGCCCACCTGATTCCACGGGTAGATGGACATAATGACAAACAACGTGCCCACATAGAACACCAGAATACGCATCGGCACGGAGTTGATGGCGCGTGGAATGGATTTCTCCGGATTTTTCGCTTCCCCGGCGGTGATACCGATAATCTCGATACCGCCGTAAGCGAACATCACCATCTGCAGCGACATCACCATGCCGAGCCAGCCGTTGCTGAAGAAGCCACCGTTGCTCCAGAGGTTATGGATACCGGTTGGCTGACCGCCGTTGCCAATTCCCCAGATGATGATGCCGAAACCGGCCACAATCATGATGATGATGGTGGCGACCTTGAAGAAGGAGAACCAGAACTCCAGTTCGCCAAACACCTTCACGCTCATCAGGTTAACGGCGCAGATGATCAGCACCACGCTCAGGACCCAAATCCAGTGCGGCACCGCCGGGAACCAGACGCCCATATAGATGCCAAACGCCGTTACGTCGGCGATCGCCACAATCAGGATTTCGAAACAGTAGGTCCAGCCGGTGATGAACCCGGCCAGCGGGCCGAGGTTTTCCTGCGCATAGCGCGAGAATGAGCTGGCGGACGGATTGTGAACAGACATTTCACCGAGGGCGCGCATGATGATATACGCCGCCACGCCGCCGATGATATAGGCCAGCAGAACGCTGGGACCGGCCATTTTGATGGCATCTGCCGAGCCATAAAAAAGACCGGTACCGATAGCAGAGCCCAGCGCCATAAAGCGAATGTGGCGCGTGCTCAGCCCACGTTTGAGTTTGTTAGTGCTTTCCATTTAAATCTTGCCATTCAACACGAAAAAACAAAAAACCACGGGGCCTTAAGCCCCGTGGTTAAACAGTTTGTTGCCGTTGATTAATGGGCGTTTGATGTCACCTGACGCCCTGCAGCACGGTCCCAGATAATCGCCAGCACCAGTGCAACAACGGTAGGCATCAGCCAGGCCAGGCCCTGCTCGGACAGCGGCAGACGCTGTGTCCAGGCTGGCAGTATTTGCGCAAACGCTGATGCTTTAATCCCGTCAAGGATACCAAAAATCAGGCTGATAAACATGGCTGGCGCAATAATTCGTGAGGAGTTATTCCACCACGGGCGAGTAAAGCTCAGCACCACCAGCACGATACACGGCGGGTAAATCGCTGTCAGCACCGGAATCGAGACCTGAATCAGGTGGCTCAGACCGAGGTTAGACACCGCCATGGAGAAGATACCGAGGATAAACACCAGGGTGCGGTAAGAGAGCGGCAGATACTGCGCGAAGAACTCTGCACAGGCGCAGGTCAGGCCAACCGCGGTCACCAGACACGCCAGGAAGATCAGCGCCGCCAGCAGCATACTGCCCGCGCCACCGAAGGTGTGCTGGACGTAAGCGTGCAGGATAGCCGCACCGTTCGCGTTCTGATCCACCAGCATGGCGCTGTCGGAACCCAGGCGGAACAGCGCCAGATACAGCAGCGTCAGACCCACGCCGGCCATCAGGCCAGCCCAGATGGTATAGCGGGTCAGCAGGCGCGCTTCGGTCACACCGCGGGAACGTGCGGCGTTAACGATAACGATACCAAACACCATCGCCCCCAGCGTATCCATCGTCAGATAGCCGTTCACAAAGCCGTTAGAGAACGCGGCGTTTTTGTAGGCGTCCATCGCGTCGCTGATCGGGCCTGCGGGCCAGACAACCGCCGCTACCGCCAGGACAATCAGCGCTACAATTTTCAGCGGCGCCAGGAAGTTACCCACGGTATCCAGCAGCTTGCCCGGATAGAGGGAAACCAGAATCACAATCGCGAAGTAAATCAGGCTGTAGATAAACAGCGGCATCGCGCCGTCACCGGTCAGAGGAGCAATCCCCACTTCGAAGGAAACGGTCGCCGTACGCGGGGTCGCAAACAGCGGACCAACAGCCAGATAGCAGACGGTTGCCAGCAGAACGCCCGCCACTTTGCCAATCGGGGTGCTGAGGCTATCCACACCGCCACCGACTTTCGCCAGCGCGATAACGGTCAGCACCGGCAGACCCACGGCAGTAATCAGGAAACCAAACGCTGCCGTCCAGACGTGTTCACCCGCCTGTAAGCCAACCATGGGAGGAAAAATGATGTTGCCTGCGCCAACGAACAGCGCAAATGTCATAAAGCCCAGCGCGATGATGTCACGCGATTTTAAGTGATGGGTCATAAAACCTTACTGCCTGTGGATGTGGTGTTGAAAACATTGAGATTTTCGTTTTCCCTGACGGGACGATACAGCCGAAAAATTGCTCAATTTCAGCGGGAAATGCTCCCGTCCTGGCGTGGAGAAGAATAGTTTTTCGATTTACCACGCAAATACAGTCGGTCTGACAGTATCTGGGGCGCAATTTAAACGCTTATAACGTTTAAAGGCAAGGAGGGATCGCAAAACCAGAACAATATGCCAGCATGAAAATACGAACCAGAATAATTCGCTAATTTCATGAAAAAGCCATGGCTAATCATGCGAACAAAAAAGCACCAACCGTATAAAATTCATCCGCGTTTCGCCTGACTGCAAAGCAAACGGGCCAGCAAAGGCTGACCCGTGGAAAGGTAAAATGACACACCGACTGTCAGGCGATCTTTTTGGCAATTAATCGTTCCGGGATCACGAAGCTGAAGCGGGTTCCTTTACCCAGCGTGCTCGCAATATCGAGACGGCTTTCGTGGTGATTCACCGCATGTTTAACAATCGCCAGCCCCAGGCCGCTTCCTCCGGTCTGCCGCGAACGTGCTTTATCCACGCGGTAGAAGCGCTCGGTGAGACGCGGAATATGCTCCGGCGCGATACCCGGCCCGTTGTCCTCCACGCTAAATTCGGCTCCCGTCGGGGTATGGTGCCAGCGCACCACGATGTCCGTCCCTTCCGGCGTATGGTTCACCGCGTTATAGACCAGGTTGGAAATGGCGCTACGCAGTTCATCTTCACTGCCCAGCACCTTTAGCGTGTTGTCGACCTCAAAGGTCAGGTGATGCCTGTTGTGGCTTAAGGTTTGCGCTTCACCCTCCACGACCCGCAGCATCATTGGCACATCGATGGTGTCATTCAGCGCAAGCGTTGGCGCGGCTTCAATCTTCGAGAGCGTCAGCAACTGCTTCACCAGGCCTTCCATCCGGTGCGTTTGCTCGCGCATGGTGTGCAGCGCTTTTTCGCGCGGCGCACCTTCAAGCGTTTGCTCCTGCATCATCTCCAGATAGCCCTGAAGCACGGTCAGCGGAGTCCGCAGTTCATGGCTGACGTTTGCAAAGAAGTTGCGACGCGCCCCCTCCAGCTGGTGCATCTGGGTAACATCGCGCGCCACCATCAGCCACTGCTTGTCGCTGTAGGGCATCACGCGGATTTCCAGATGGCGACCGTTATTGAGCTTCAGATTGTGCGGTCGGGTAAAATCACGCTTTTTCAGGTACAGCGTGAACTCGGGATAGCGCAGAAGGTTGAGGATATTCTGGCCATTATCATCCGGCCAGCGCAGGCCCAGCAGCTGTTGCGCCAGACCATTACACCAGAAGATAGTCCCTTCTTCGGTGGTCAGAATGACCGCATCCGGCAGCGATTCCGCACCGCTGCGAAAACGCTTAATCAGGCTTCCCAGCTCGCGGCGGCGCTTTTTATTACGCATCTGCATCTGATGCAGACCGTACAGCAGCGGCTCCCAGCTGCCGCTTCCCGGCGGCGGCGTCATACTGCGGTCAACCCACAGCCACCAGGAGAGGCGCAGCAGGTTCCAGAAATGCCAGATCAGCAGCCCGGTGACCGACGCCAGCAGAAACCACGGCAGGTGTCCAAGAAAGGCCCCCAGAATGAAGGCCGGAATACAGCATAAGATCAGTTCAAAAACGAGCCTTTTCCATGACAGACGTTCCAGCACGCGTCACACTCCTGTCATTGTTCAGAAACGGGTAGAAAAACGATAACCCGTGCCGCGGACCGTCTGCACCATGCGATCGTGGCCGCTCAGTTCCAGCGCTTTTCGCAGGCGGCGGATATGTACGTCAACCGTCCGGTCTTCGACATACACGTTAGTTCCCCAGACGTTATTCAGCAACTGCTCGCGGCTGTAAACGCGTTCCGGGTGAGTCATAAAGAAGTGCAGGAGTTTAAATTCGGTAGGCCCCATGTCGAGGGGATTTTCACCGGTCATTACGCGGTGTGAGGTGGGGTCAAGGCTCAGTCCCTGCATCTCGATCACCTCTTCCACCGCCATCGGTGAAATGCGGCGCATCACGGCTTTAATGCGGGCCACCAGCTCTTTCGGTGAAAACGGTTTGGTAATGTAGTCGTCCGCACCGGTCTCCAGACCGCGCACGCGATCCTCTTCTTCACCGCGCGCCGTCAGCATCACCACCGGGATGTCGCGGGTCAGCGCTTCACGCTTCAGATGCTTGATAAACTGCAGTCCGGAACCGCCGGGCAGCATCCAGTCCAGCAGAATCAGATCGGGCCAGGGTTCATTCAGCTGGTTCACTGCGCTGTCATAATCTTCCGCTTCAACCGGCTGGAAGCCATTTTGCTCGAGCACGAAGCACACCATTTCACGAATTGGAGCTTCATCTTCTACGACCAGAATACGTCTCGCCATACTTTGCCCTGTCTTATCTTATTTACGTTACAAGTTTGTAATTCGGCGCCATTATGCGTCAGATTTATGACAGATTTATGAAAAACAGTACCACGACAATAGCCAAACTGTTGTTTTATTACAGCGGTTATTTTCCCTTCCCTGAAGGTTTATAATCCTGCTTTCTCTTTTTTGCCACGGATCAGCTATGCGCATACTTCACACCTCGGACTGGCATCTGGGTCAAAATTTTTACAGCAAAAGCCGTGCGGCTGAACATGGCGCGTTCCTGAACTGGCTGCTGGAAATGGCCCAGGCGCATGAGGTAGATGCGATTATTGTGGCGGGTGACATCTTTGATACCGGCTCTCCTCCCAGCTATGCGCGAGAACTGTATAACCGCTTCGTGGTGAATTTGCAGCAAACCGGCTGTCATCTGGTGATTGTCGCCGGTAACCATGATTCCGTCGCGACGCTCAACGAATCCCGCGACATCCTGGCCTTTCTTAATACCACCGTCGTCGCCAGCGCCGGGCACGCCCCGCAGATCCTGAAAAAACGTGACGGTACACCAGGGGCGGTACTGTGCCCCATCCCGTTTTTACGTCCCCGCGATATCGTGCAAAGCCAGGCTGGGCTGTCAGGCGCGCAAAAACAGCAACATCTTTTACAGGCCATCACTGAGTATTATCAACAGCAGTACGCCGAAGCCTGCGCCCTGCGCGGCGAACAGCCGATTCCGGTGATTGCGACCGGGCATCTCACCACCGTCGGGGCCAGTAAAAGTGACGCCGTTCGCGACATCTATATCGGCACGCTCGACGCCTTTCCGGCGCAAAACTTCCCGCCAGCGGACTACATTGCGCTTGGGCATATCCACCGCGCGCAGGTTATCGGCGGCTGCGAACACATTCGCTACTGCGGCTCCCCCCTTTCACTCAGTTTCGATGAAACGGGTAAAGCCAAATCTGTGCATCTGGTGAGCTTCACCGGGGGCAAACTCAGCACCGTCGAGACGCTGGACGTTCCGGTCACTCAGCCACTGGCGGTGCTGAAGGGCGATCTCGACGCCATTACCGCCCAGCTGGAGCAGTGGCGCGGTGTCGAGCAGGATCCTCCCATCTGGCTGGATATCGAAATCACCACCGATGACTACCTGCATGATATGCAGCGGAAAATCCAGGCGTTGACTGAAGATCTGCCGGTTGAAGTCTTACTGGTGCGCCGCAGCCGCGAGCAGCGCGAGAAAATTCTGCTCAGCGCCCGGCGTGAAACCCTCAGCGAGCTGAAGGTAGAAGAGGTGTTCGAACGCAGGCTTTCGCAGGAGGAGATAGACGACGCGAAGCGCGCAAGGCTCAGCGAGTTGTTCTCCCATACCCTGCATGCGCTCAATGATGAGGATGAAAACGCATGAAAATTCTGAGCCTGCGCCTGAAAAATCTCAACTCCCTCAAGGGCGAGTGGAAAATTGACTTTACCGCTGAGCCCTTTGCCAGCAACGGGCTGTTTGCCATTACCGGTGCGACCGGGGCAGGCAAAACCACCCTGCTCGACGCCATCTGCCTGGCGCTTTATCACGAAACCCCACGTCTGAGTAAGGTTTCTCAGGCGCAAAATGATTTGATGACGCGCGACACCGCCGAGTGTCTGGCCGAGGTTGAGTTTGAGGTAAAAGGGACGGCCTATCGCGCTTTCTGGAGCCAGAACCGGGCGCGCAATCAGCCTGACGGCAACCTGCAGGCGCCGCGCGTGGAGCTGGCGCGCTGCGAAGATGGCAAAATACTGGCCGACAAAGTGACGGATAAGCTGGAGCAAACTGCTGCCCTCACCGGACTGGACTATGGCCGTTTTACCCGCTCAATGCTGCTCTCTCAGGGACAATTTGCCACCTTCCTCAATGCCAAACCGGGCGATCGGGCTGAACTGCTGGAAGAGCTGACCGGCACCGAGATCTACGGCCAGATCTCCGCCATGGTCTTTGAGAAACATAAATCCGCCCGCAGTAGGCTTGAAAAGTGTGAGGCGCAGGCGGCGGGCGTCGTGCTGCTGAGCGAAGAGCAACAGCAGCAGTTACAGCAAAGTTTGCAGGCACTTACTGACGAAGAGAAAACCCTGCTGGTACAGCAGCAAAGCCAGCAGAAAGATTTTCAGTGGCTTACGCGCCATGATGAACTGGTGCGCGAGCAGCAGCGTGTCACCGCGTTGCAGCAGCAGGCGCAACAGGCGCTGACGGACGCTGCGCCTGAACTGGCCAAACTCCAGCTTGCTCAACCAGCCGCCCAGCTCCGCACGCTTTGGGAACATCTGCAGGAGCAAACCGCGCGTCTGACGCAAACCCGGCAGCGAATTATCGAAGTAAATACTCGCTTACAATCCAGAACCGCGCTGCGTGCGCGGATCCGCAATACCGCTCTGCGTAATCACGCGCAGCTTCAGACCGAACTGACCGCACTGGCGCAGTGGCTGGCGGAGCACGAACGCTATCGCCTGTTGGGCCAGGAAATGGCCGGCTGGCGCGCGCAATTCAGCCAACTGACCCGCGATAAAACGCACATCGCCACCCTTGCCACACGCATGGCTGAGCTACGCCAGAAGCTGGCAGAGATGCCGGAAAATACGCTGACGCTGGCCGCCGATGAGGTCAGCGCCGCCATGGAGCAACAGTCCCGGACGCGCCCGCTGCGCCAGCGGCTAACGTCGCTTCATGCGCGCTATCAGCCACTGCAAAAGCGTCTGCTGCAAAATGCGCAAATCCTGCAAAAAACCCAGGCGGAACAGGCGAAGCTCACTGAAACGCTGACGCTGCGCCGCCAGCAGTACAAAGAGAAAAACCAGCACTATCTCGATTTGAAAGCCCTGTGCGAAACCGAAGCGACAATTAAGAAGCTGGAGCATTACCGTTCTCAACTTGAGGCAGGCAAACCCTGTCCGCTGTGCGGCTCCAGCGAGCATCCTGCCGTGGAGACATACCGCTCGCTTGAACTGACGGATAATCAACGTCGCCGTGATGCCCTGGAAAAAGAGGTCGCCTTGCTCAAAGAGGAAGGTCTGCTGGTGCTGGGACAGGTCAATGCTCTCACTCAGCAGATCCAGCGTGAGACAGATGACGCGCAGACGCTGTCTCAGGAAGAGCAAGCGCTCGCTAAAGAGTGGCAGGAAACCTGCGCGTCCCTGAATGTCGCGTTGACGATTCAGGACGATATCGCGCCATGGATGAACGAGCAGGAACACTACGAGCGCCAGCTTTATCAGCTCAGTCAGCGTCTGACCCTGCAAAACCAGCTGCATGAACAGGAGGCGCAGGAGCGGCAGTATCAGCAGCAGCTGGCCGCCGCGCGACAGGCGCTGGAGCACACCCTGTTCTCATTATCACTTAACGTCCCGGAAGAGGGAGATGAAGCCGCCTGGCTGCAGGCCCGTGAGGCTGAATTCGCCCAGTGGCAGGAGAAGCAAACGCAGCAGGGTGTGCTTCAGGAACGAATGAACGCTCTGCAGCCGCTGCTCGACGCGCTGCCGGTAAGCCCGGGTGAAGACACTGAAGCGACTATTCCGGATGACTGGCGCGCCATCCACGACGAGTGCGTGTCGCTGCAAAGCCAGCTAAGTGCACAGCAGCAGCAGGAAGCGCTGGAGCAAGCGCGCCTGCAGCAGTCGCAGACGCAATTCACCGCAGCGCTCTCCACAAGCTGTTTTGCCGACCAGGATGCGTTTCTTGCTGCGCTGCTGGACGAAGCCACGCTTCGTCACCTCGAACAACTGAAACAGACGCTGGAAAACCGGATCCAGCAGGCCGCGGCGCTGTGCGGGCAAGCTAACCAGCAGCTGCAGTCTCATCTGGCGCTGCGGCCGGAAGGGCTCGACGCCGACGCGCCCACGCTGCAAACCCAGCTGCAGCAGCTGGCGCAACAGCTTCGGGAGAACACCACCCATCAGGGCGAGATCCGCCAACAGCTTAAACAGGACAGCGACAACCGGCAGCATCAGCTGGCATTGATGCAGCAAATTGAAGAGGCTGCGCGTCTGGCAGACGACTGGGGGTATCTCAACGCGCTTATCGGCTCCAGCACCGGCGACAAATTCCGTAAGTTTGCGCAGGGGCTGACGCTGGACAATCTGGTCTGGCTCGCCAACCAGCAGCTTAACCGCCTGCACGGGCGCTACCTGCTGCAGCGTAAGGCCAGCGACGCGCTGGAGCTGGAAGTGGTCGATACCTGGCAGGCGGATGCGGTGCGCGATACCCGCACCCTCTCCGGCGGCGAGAGCTTCCTGGTCAGTCTGGCGCTGGCGCTGGCGCTTTCCGATCTGGTGAGTCACAAAACACGGATCGATTCGCTGTTCCTGGATGAAGGGTTTGGCACGCTCGACAGCGAAACGCTGGATACCGCGCTGGATGCGCTTGATGCGCTGAACGCCACCGGGAAAACCATCGGCGTGATCAGCCATGTTGAGGCGATGAAAGAGCGTATTCCGGTGCAGATCAAGGTGAAGAAGATTAACGGGCTGGGGTATAGCAGGCTGGATAAGGTGTTTGCGGTGGAATAAATGGTGGGATGGTGCGGTCTGGTGCCCTCACCCTGGCCCTCTCCCACAGGGGTGAGGAATCCCCAGGAATTTTTTTACCGAAAGCGACGAAGGTTATTTCAGGAAAATGAATGAATTACAGCGATGCCCTGGTCCGGCTGTAAATCGCCGAGGCGTTTCCGTAAGGCCGGGGCGAGGCGCAGGGATGCGCCGAGAGGGCGTGGCCTGCAGGGATGCAGGCTCATGCCCGACCCGATAGCCTGAAGGAATAAGCTGAGGGAACCGCGAAGCGGCGATTTACCGCCGGGAGCCCGGGTCGCCAGGGCGGCGGCGATTGAGCCGCCCTGGCACGTTCACAGGCCATGCGGTTACAAAGTAGCAAGGAACATAAAGTGAACGGAATAACCTCCACAGCCGTATGTTCCCCCTCACCCCAGCCCTCTCCCTCAAGGGAGAGGGGGTCGTCTGTGCAGACATTATTTTGTGGGGATCCCTCAGCCCACAGGGAGAGGGTAAAAACATTATAAACGGCAACTTGCGTTGCCGTTTTGCGTTCATTCCGGCCACAGCCACGCCGCGCCGCGAACGCCGCTGGAGTCACCGTGGACGGCTTTACGGATAGGGGTTTCACACTCGCCACCAAAGACCCACTGCTTCACCAGCGTCGGTACCGTGGCATACAGCCGGTCGACGTTGCTCATGCCGCCGCCCAGCACAATCACGTCCGGATCGAGAATATTCACCACATGCGCCAGAGATTTCGCCAGACGCATTTCGTAACGGCTCAGGGCCAGCTCCGCCACCGGATCCTGCTCCTCGACCAGACGCATGATCTCATTGCCCTTGAGGGGCTGACCGCTCAGACGGTGATAGTCGGTCGCAAAACCGGTGCCGGAGATATACGTCTCAATACAGCCCTGTTTTCCGCAGTAGCACGGAACTTCAGTGCGGTATTTGAGTTCGTCTTCATCCATCCACGGCAGCGGGTTATGCCCCCATTCGCCCGCGGTGCCGTTACCGCCGATATGGGCGCGACCGCCAAAGGCCACGCCCGCGCCGCAGCCGGTACCAATAATGACGGCAAACACGGTCTGGGCGCCGGCTGCCGCGCCGTCGATGGCCTCAGAGACCGCCAGACAGTTAGCGTCGTTAGCCAGACGCACTTCACGGTTGAGGCGCGCGCTTAAATCTTTATCAAATGGCTGGCCGTTGAGCCAGGTCGAGTTGGCGTTTTTAACCACCCCGGTATACGGTGAGATCGACCCTGGGATCCCCATCCCGACGCTGCCGGTTTGCCCTGTCGCCTGCTCTGCCATCCCGACCAGCGTGGCAATCGTCTCGATAGTCTGGTGATAATCATCGCGCGGCGTCGGCAAACGGTGGCGGAACAGCTGCTCGCCCTGCTCGCTCAGCGCGATGACTTCGGTTTTGGTGCCGCCCAAATCAATCCCAATACGCACAAGACTCTCCTCATTATTTTGATTATCAACAGAGTAGAAGCACGCTTCCCGATTAGCAATGCAAGCGATGCGACAATTCGTTATCATGCCCGCTGATTTAACGACAAGGCCGTGGAAATTATCATGCTGTGGTTCAAAAATTTGATGGTTTACCGTCTCAGCCGCGACGTTTCGCTGCGTGCAGAAGAGATGGAAAAACAGTTAGCCGCTTATACCTTTTCCCCTTGCGGTAGCCAGGATATGGCAAAAACCGGCTGGGTTCCGCCAATGGGTTCACAGAGCGATGCATTGACCCACGCCAGCAGCACGGGTCAAATCATCGTCTGCGCCCGTAAAGAAGAGAAAATTCTGCCCACGCCGGTGGTGAAGCAGGCGCTCGAAGCGAAAATTTTCAAGCTGGAAGCCGAGCAGGGCCGAAAGCTGAAAAAAACCGAAAAAGATTCGCTGAAAGACGAAGTTCTGCACTCACTGCTGCCGCGCGCCTTCAGCCGCTTCAGCCAGACCATGATGTGGATCGATACCGTTAACGGGCTGATCATGGTGGACTGCGCCAGCGCGAAAAAAGCGGAAGATACGCTGGCCCTGCTGCGTAAAAGTATCGGCTCATTACCGGTGGTTCCGCTGGCACTGGAAACGCCAATTGAGCTAACGTTGACCGAATGGGTACGCAGCGGTGCGGCGGCGCAGGGATTCCAGATCCTTGATGAAGCCGAGCTGAAAGCTCTGCTGGAAGATGGCGGCGTGATCCGTGCGAAAAAGCAGGATCTGGTGAGCGACGAGATCGCCGTACATATCGAAGCGGGCAAAGTGGTGACAAAACTGGCGCTCGACTGGCAGCAGCGTATTCAGTTTGTGATGTGCGACGATGGATCCATCAAGCGTCTGAAGTTCTGCGATGAGTTGCGCGATCAGAACGAAGATATCGACAGGGAAGATTACGCCCAGCGCTTTGACGCGGACTTCATCCTGATGACCGGCGAGCTGGCCGCGTTGATTCAGAATCTGGTGGAAGGCCTCGGCGGCGAAGCGCAGAGATAATTCCACCTAACCCTCTCCCCATGGGGGAGAGGGGATAAAATCATTTCAGGTAGCGGCACAAATAAGAGGTCGGTTCAGCGACCTGCAGATGGAACTCACTGTGACCAGGCACGTTGAAAACCTGTCCGGCAGCGTAAACTTTCCATTCCGTTTCACCCGGCAGTAAGACGTTCAGCGCCCCGCTGACCACCGTCATCTCTTCCGCTTCCGCCGTGCCGAAGGTGTACTCCCCTTCCGCCATCACGCCAACACTGGCGCGGCCAGTACTGCTGCTGGTAAAACCAATGGATTTCACTTTACCGGAAAAGTATTCGTTACTCTGAAGCATGAACTGGCCCTTATATTTTTAGACAAAAATTCACTATAGGGGCCATGCTCATCACCTGTCACGCAAAATCATTACATCAAAAGCTCCGAGGCCAGGCGAGCCATCAGAACGTTGGATAACAGCACGGGCACATCCAGCGCTTTTTGCAGTAAATCACGGTGGTGCTGGTGGAAACCCAGGCAATCCAGGATCAAGACATCGGCCCCTCTCTCGAGCAGCTCCTTCCCGGCGGCAATGAGTTTGGCCTCACTGTCCCAGAACGGATTGGCCAGTGCATATAAGGGCACTTTTTCAAGTACGTGCCATTTTGCTTCCTGATTGTCCATAAGCTCCTCGATGGGGACAATCACCCCCACCTGATGACCATCAACAATCGAGGCCACCAGCGGCGGTATGATCCGCATCGGCTCCAGCAAAATCGCATTGCGCGCCGTGAGTCCCTTAATGGGTGCGGTACTCATCAGCAAAATAACGTCATAACCCTGATTATCGAGCACTTCTATCACGCCCTGTAGCGATCGCTCGATCTTCTGGCGGGAAACATGCGCCAGTTTACCGTCACTTAATAACGTCGCCAGGGGATCCTCCCCCGCCTCTACAGCGTAGTCTTCCATGACCTCTTCCCGACTCATCTTGCCCAGCAGGCTGAGATGCGTTATCTGTTGTTCAGATACATGCTCGGTTAAGAGCGGTAACACTTCGCTTACAGGGACCACACCAATGGTGAGGATCGCCAACGTTGCCTTCATCTTTATCGCCTTCCATTACTCCAACATCGTGCACACAGGTACAGGCTCACTACGCTGCACAGTTCGTTTTTTCAACAAAACAGCACCAAGCGTAGCAGGTGATCCCGACATCGAAATGTAAAGATCGCCTGCCGATACCGGAGTTACTTGTAATAACTAAATATTAACTCCTGCTTAACTTTCCCGATGAGTAAAAAGTGTGATTCAGGCACGATTCTGGAGCGTTTAGGAAAACGTTCAGGTTATGTCGGGATCTTCGTAGCGCCGTTTCGCATCCAGCGCTTCCTGTTCAGTTTCGTGTTCACTGATCAGCGAGTCCGGTTTGGGGTGATCGGCACGCAGTTGATACCAGGTCACGGTATGACCCGTCTGGCCTTTTTCAACGGTAACAATGCGCGCTTCACGCGGATAGGGAGGTCTGGTTGGCATAGCTCATCCTTCTATTATGTCTGAGCTATAAGTATAGACGCCGCTTAGCTGGCACACGCCAATCGCAGGGCGGTAATAATCTGAATCACAACGTCTTCGGGCGTCGCTGACGCATCCACGATGTGATGAGCCGCTTCGCGGTACAGGGCATCGCGTTCGGCCAGCACTTCACTCACCTCTTCGTTGAGCGGTCTGGCGGTCAGCGCCGGGCGTTGCCCCTCTTCCGGAAACGCCTCCAGACGCCCGACCAGAGCCGACACCGGCGCGCTGAGATAGATAACAATCCCCTTTTCGCGCATAAAGCGACGATTACACTCTGCCAGAACAATGCCTCCGCCGGTCGCAATCACCGCTGATGGCGTGGTGACTGCTTTCAGCGCGGCCGTTTCGCGTGCGCGAAAACTCTCCCACCCTTCCTGCTCAACAATGTCGGCGATGGTTTTACCGGCCTCGGTTTGCAGCCAGTGGTCGGTATCCACAAACTGGCGATGACACACGCGTGCCAGCTCCAGACCAACGGTGGTTTTCCCACAGCCGCGGGGGCCAACTAAAAAGATGGGTTGGGTCATAACCAGGTGTTCCCCTTGATGCCGGATGGCTGAAGAGTGTAAAGAAATAATTGCAGAAGATGTTGCGATTACTTTACTGCAAAGCGGTACGGGATGACAACCCTGTGGAGGCCACACTGTACCACAAATTGACAATAATTATCATTACGCAGTGCGGCGCTTCACTTCCAGCAGCCATTTATCCAGTTCGGCAGCGAACTGCTGGCGATCGCGCTGTGACAGGCTGTCCGGCCCGCCGGTCTGGACGCCGCTGGCCCGCATTGTCTCCATAAAATCGCGCATCGTGAGCTTTTCCCGAATGGTCGATGGCGAGTAACGTTCGCCGCGCGGATTGAGCGCCGCCGCTCCTTTCTCCAGCACTTCAGCGGCGAGTGGAATATCCGCCGTGATCACCAGATCGTCCGCGCTGCACAGACGCACAATTTCGTTGTCCGCCACGTCAAACCCCGCAGGAACCCGCAACGAGCGGATGAACCGCGATGGCGGTACGCGAATATTCTGGTTCGCCACCAGCGTCAGCGGCATCTGAACGCGCTCGGCAGCGCGAAACAAAATCTCTTTAATCACATTCGGACACGCGTCCGCATCAACCCAAATCGCCATATTGTCTCCCCATAATGACTCTGCCGACTATTGTCGCCTGCATTTCGTTGTTAAGCTATCAATCAGAGAAAACAACGCATAATGACGGAGGATCGTGATGGACAAGAAAATCGGGTTTATCGGCTGCGGTAACATGGGCAAAGCCATCCTGGGCGGCCTGATCGCCAGCGGGCAGGTGCTGCCGGGTCAGATTTGGGTCTATACCCCGTCACCGGACAAGGTCGCCGCACTGCGCGATCAATACGGGATCAACGCCGCCGAAAGCGCGCAGGAAGTGGCCCAGGTCGCCGATATCGTCTTTGGTGCCGTTAAGCCGAACATCATGATCAAAGTGCTGAGCGACATCACCTCCAGCCTGAATAAAGAGACGCTGGTTGTGTCGATTGCTGCTGGCATAACGCTCGATCAGCTGGCGCGCGCGCTGGGTCACGACCGTAAAATCGTCCGCGCGATGCCCAATACCCCATCACTGGTGAACGCCGGCATGACCTCCGTCACGCCAAACGCCCTGGTGACCTCAGAGGAAGTGGCCGATGTGCTGAACATCTTCCGCTGCTTCGGTGAGGCGGAAGTGATTGCCGAACCGATGATCCACCCGGTGGTCGGCGTGAGTGGTTCTGCCCCTGCGTATGTCTTTATGTTTTTAGAAGCGATGGCCGACGCCGCGGTGCTTGGCGGTATGCCGCGCGCGCAGGCGTATAAGTTCGCCGCCCAGGCCGTCATGGGCTCCGCCAAAATGGTGCTGGAGACCGGCAAACACCCTGGTGAACTGAAAGATATGGTCTGCTCTCCGGGCGGTACCACCATTGAAGCGGTGCGGGTGCTGGAAGAGCGTGGGTTCCGCTCGGCGGTCATTGAAGCGATGGCAAAATGCATGGAAAAATCCGAGAAGCTGAGTAAATCCTGATGACCTCCGCCGGGCGTCAGGCAGCCACTTCGGTGCGGCTGCGCCCGGCATTTTTCGCCCTGTACAACGCGACGTCAGCCGCCTTCAGCCATTCCCGATAATGCCCAAACTGCGGCCCCCAGGGGGCAACGCCTACGCTTATGCGCAGCGCTTCTTTTGGCGCGCACGGTAACGACAGTTTTTCCAGCCGCTCGTGTACCCGGGACATGACGGCGATGGCGCTTTCCGCCGCGGTCTGAGACATAATCACCGCAAATTCATCCCCGCCAAAGCGGCCGATAGCATCCCCTGCCCGCACCGACATCTGCAGCTGGCGCGTAATGGCAATGATCGCCTCATCGCCCACATCGTGCCCCCAGGTATCGTTGATGTTCTTGAAATGGTCGATATCAATCAGCAGTATCGTGGCGGTGCAGTGGTTGCGACGGCACTGCTCAAATTCATTTCGCAGCAGCATTTCCCAGTGCCGGCGATTAAAGACCCCGGTCATGCCGTCGCGGGTACTCATCATTTCCAGCCGCCGTTTATGCTCTGCAAGCCTGACGGCGGTGCGGTGGCTGAGCCAGGCAAACAGCATGGGATAAAGCACAAGTACGGGAAGCGTTAACCCCCACTCCACCGGATCGGGAGTGAAGAAAACTATCCGTCCGGCCAGCGGCAGCGTCACCAGCGCGGAAAGCAGTGTCAGGAAGATCCCCGGTACAAACAGACGACAACCGCCAGAGCCCATCATATTCATCCCCACCATCATCACCAGCGCGGCGGTGGGCAACGCATTCATCCCCATCAGACCAATCCAGAACCCGGCGATAATGGCATCGATCTTCAGATTGAAGATTTCCTGCTGATGCGGTGAAGCGGCACGGCAGGAAAGCTGCCAGGCGAAATGAGGCCAGACGAAGGACCACCCCACCAGTAACAGCCACCAGCCACCGGGTAAAAAATGGGTGACCAGCATTCCGGCAATGGGAAAAAACATGACTGCCAGCCCGACAGCGCGCGCCAGCCGAACCCGCCGGGCAAACTGAATGCCGGCTCGGTGAGGGTCATCCTGAGAAAGGGTTAAATTCCACTCTTCCCGAATGCGCTTTTTGTTGTAATACGTTTCATCATTCATCATTTTTGGGAATATTCTGAAACATTTTCCCAAATTATAGAGAGGGGGTCTGCGGGGAAAGTATGAAATTTCGGGTGAGCCGCCGGAGCCGCTCACCCGTTAGAACTACACTTTTTTCTTCAGACAGGCACTCATAAACTTGCTGCGGTCGTCCCCTTTCAGGGACTGCTCGGTTGCCTTCGCATTACACTCGCGCATTTTTTGCTGCTGCGGCGTCAGGCTTTTTTCATCGGGCTTCGAAGCACCGTTTTTGAGGCAGTCGCTCATATAGGTCTTACGGGCATCCCCCTTCAGACTCTGAGACGTCGCCTGTTGATTACAGGTGGTCATACGCTGTTGTTGCGGCGTTAACGTTTTCTCTTCCGCGTTCGCTGATGCGACCAGGAACAGACCAGAAAGCAGAGTGACCAGTAATGTTGTTTTCATTGCACCATCCTTTTGTGAATATTCCCTGTAAGTCTGGTTCGTGACAGGAAAAAAACCACCCGGCAGATGTGATTTCCGCCGGGCTTTTATCATTTAAGACCCAGTGCCGCCTTCATGGTGTAGAACAGATCCGTCTGATCGGTCAGCCCTACCACGTTGGCCGCATGCGGGCCGTAGGCGGCAATGCGCAGCTGGGTGCCCGTGTGCTCCATGGACTCTTCTTCCGAGTTGCCATAGCTCAGCACCATGACGGCACCATCTTTGGTGTTCAGCGCCTGCGTCAGGCCCGGGGCTTTGGTATCCGCCGGTATGATCTGGCTGGCGTGCGCATGGTCCGCGGTGACGATCACCAGTGTGTTACCCTCTTTTTTCGCGAACGCGAGCGCCTTCTGCACCGCTTCGTCCAGATCGACCGTTTCGCCAATCTGGCCGCACGGATTGGCCGCGTGGTCCTGCTTATCGATCGACGCGCCCTCTACCTGCAGGAAGAATCCTTTTTCGCTCTTGCTCAGCACCGAGATCGCTTTATCGGTCATCGCCGCCAGCGTCGGTACGCTGTCAGTACGTTCCGGGTTAGGCGTACAGGTTACGGCAGGCTTATCGATATTGCCGTGATAAGAGGCTTTGGGCCCTTCCCAGCGCACGGGCATGTTGCCGTCGGAGAAAAGCCCCAGCAGCGGTTTGTCCTGGTTCGCCTCGGTTATCGCCGCCAGAGAGCGGGCATCGCTCACCAGCTGATAGCCGCGAGCCTGTGCCTGCTCGCGCAGCGTTTTGCCCTGCCACTCGCCCGCCGTCGCGGTCTCCGCGAAGGTTTTCGCGCCGCCGCCCAGGGTGACGTCAGGACGCGCATTCAGCAGCTGTTCCGTAATGGAACCCTTGCCGCCTTTTTCCAGCGCGTTCGTGGAGCATTTTTCGCTGGTCACTGACGGGCCATAGCATTTACGGGAGGTTACGTGGGCCACCAGCGCCGCAGGTGTTGCGTCCTGAAGCTCAGCGGTGGAGACGTTGCCGGTTGCCAGCCCTGCCGCTTTTGCCATCTCCAGAATCGTTTGATGATCTTTTTCGTGAATATCGACACCCAGCGCGCCATTATAGGTTTTCACGCCCGTGGACCACGCCGTGGCCGAGGCCGCCGAATCGGTTACGTAATCCGGTTTACCGGTTTTTTTATCCAGCGAATAATGGGTATATTGTCCGGTCAGGGGTAATGCGTCGATACCTTTAAAAAAGCCGCCCGCACCTTCAGCATAATTTCGCGCCGCCGTGATTTCGGAATCACCCATTCCATCGCCGATAAGCAGAATAATATTTTTCGCGGGTTTTTCATTAAGCGAAGCGCGAATAGCGGCGGTTTGATCTTCCGACAATCGGCGCGCGCCGCCAGGCTGGGTGATATCCCCTTTTGCTGCACGATTATCCAGCACGTGAGTCTGGTGGGTGTCAGCATAAATGGCAGGGGTAAATAACAGGGGAAGTAATGCAATGAAAAGTGCGCTCTGTTTCAATTTATTTTCTCCATGTACAAATACATAAAAATAAAAACAGAGCGACTATAGGCATCCTGCATGACAATTCTATGACACGTCGTTACGTCCTGTGACGGTTTAGCTGCGCGGATGCCTTAACAGCTTCTTTACGTACTGATGAAGCATCTCTGCATCCTCAACCGGCACCTGCGATTCAGGCCTGACGCTCTCCAGCGCACCTTCCACGCTCTCAATCAACGCCTGTTGCTCGCTTTTCGCCATCTGTCGCAGCAGCGCGGTAACCACAATTTCCAGTGCTTCGACCTGGGCGACCAGCTCTTTTGATTCCTCTTCCTTTTGTGCAAGCTTGACCAGCAATTCCGCAATCAGATTTTTCATCGTGCTATTTCCTTATCAGTTTTGTCTGAAGTTAGCATTCTGAATCGGTTATGCAAAGAGAAGATATTTATTATGGTATGCAAAAGTGATGTGGGCATAAAAATAAATGCCCATCACGACCAGCGAAACGTTTTTCTATTAAAAAGCGATACGGTTATCTCGCCGATTTCGCCTCCGCCATTTGTCTGCGGCGGCGCAGCGCAATTGCCAGCTGGATAATATTGATTAAAACAACCATCGCCGTGGCAGCAAATACCCAACGAAAACCCGCCATCGCCGAAACGGATGCGCCAATAAGCGGACCGGCAACATTCCCCAGATACATAAATGACTGGTTATATCCAAAAATACGCCCGGTCACCTGGTCGCTGGAATATTTGACCAGCAAGGTCTGTACCGCAGGCAACATGGCACCATCGGCAAAGCCGAGCAGAAAACGCAGGACGCCCAGCTGTAGCGGAGAGGTGACAAACGACATGGCGAAAAAGAGCACCACCGCAAAGCAAAGCGTCGCCATCAGAATGCGCGCTGTGCCGATCCGGTCACCCAGTTTTCCGAGACGCGGCGCGGAAATCAGCGCCGATACCCCCGGCACGGCGGCAATCATCCCGCTGAGAAACGCAATATTGTTGCTGTCTGGCTCCATCGATTTAATAAACAGCGCCAGAATCGGCCCCACCGAACCGTTACAGAGCTGGATAACCATGGTGGTCACAAACAGGCTGATCATCAGCCCCGGATAAGGCAGCGAGGCGAACACGGCCTTACCGCTCAGGCGTTCAGACTTGCTGATAACCGGGCGGCCGCCCTCTTTGATAAGAAAGAGCGTCACCAGAAAACTGATCACCAGCAGAACCGCAGTGATGATAAATACCGCGCGCAGCCCGACATGGTCCGCCAGAAAGCCTCCCAGCAGCGGGCCACCGATAACGCCGCTTATCTGCGCCGTGGAGAGCGTACTCAGCGCCCAGCCGCTCCGCTCACGCGGTACCTGAGAGGCGACCAGGGCCATGGCATTGGGAATATACCCGGAAGTCAGTCCCATCACCGCCCGCAGGAAGAACAGCTGCCAGACGTTGGTGGCAAAGGCCTGCAGCAGAATGGCGATCGCCATCCCGAGCGAAGCGCGCAGCAGCATCAGCTTCCGGCCCTTCCGGTCGGCCAGGCTGCCCCACATCGGCGACACAATCGCGGACACCAGAAACGTGACGCTGAAGGTCAGACCGGACCACATGGAAAGCGCTTCATGCGAGGTCACCCCCAGTTGTGAAACGTACAGTGGCAGGAACGGCAAGATCTGGCTAATGGCAAGCCCGGTAAAGAAGCAACCGAACCAGACCGAGATGAGATTAACTTTCCAGGATTCCATAAAGAAACAGTCTTCATTTTTAGGCGAATTCGCCGACAGATTAGCAAGTTACGCGTGTTGACGTCGCACCAGAGATGCGGCCCGACAGACTTTGGTGTTTTATCTTCCCTGTCATCATATTTGTGAAATAAGTCACAATTCATCCATTTCCTGGCGGAATATTATGCTTCAGCGGCAGAGCCCGAAACCGCGCATCCCCAGATGAAAGTGGTTGGCATGCGCCGCGTTATACTCCGGTCCCAGGCCGTTCCCGTAATAGCCGCAGCTCGCCGCCAGCATAGCCTTTAACCATGGTTGCGTTTTTGCGCCCTTCCAGCCGTTCAGGACCGTGACGCGCTCTCCGTTTGCCAGCCGAAATGCGGCGATATCCAGCGCCTCCGCCGTGGCATGTTCACTGCGTCGCGCGTCGGGGCGGTGATAAATATTGCGGCAGGCAAAGCTGCCGAGGTGATCGATGCGCGTCAGGTCACTGCCCATAAAGCGTTTTGTCAGTGGCCGGGCCTGCTGGTGGATATAGAGCGCTGAACCGAGCGCCAGCGGACAGCTGGCAAGGAAACTGCTGTTCAGACTGACCGGGCCGAAATCGCGCACGCGCACGACGTTGTTAAGCGGGCACGCTCCGCCGCTGTCCGCCACCGGCTGGGAGCGGATTAGCGCGCGTTGGTTAGCCTGGGACAGCAGACTCGTGCATGCCTCGGGGGTTAAACGCCGCAGCTTATACTGGGTGATTCG
Source organism: Enterobacter sp. BIDMC92 (assembly GCF_001030225.1). Classification (NCBI taxonomy): domain Bacteria; kingdom Pseudomonadati; phylum Pseudomonadota; class Gammaproteobacteria; order Enterobacterales; family Enterobacteriaceae; genus Enterobacter; species Enterobacter sp. BIDMC92. Next base: position 1,030,671 of record NZ_KQ087598.1, on the reverse strand, counting down.
GCCGGGTGGGTCGTCAAGCGTCAGCGGTATGAAAGGGTTGTAGTAAGGCGGCAACCAGTGGTAACCCACCGTTGCGACTGCGATAAGAATCAAAACGGTCAGCAGCGTTTTTCCTTTCACTCGCCCCCCTCAACATTACCCAAAACATTATGGCAGAAGGTCGCGAAACCCGCCGGGCATCGTGGTATGTTATTGGCTTTTCGTCAGACTGGAAGAGAGTGAGATGGCTAAGCAGCGCGTAGGTATTGTCTTTGGGGGAAAATCAGCGGAGCACGAAGTGTCATTGCAATCGGCCAAAAATATCGTCGATGCGATCGATAAAAGCCGTTTCGACGTGGTGCTGCTGGGCATTGATAAACAGGGTCAGTGGCACGTTAACGATGCCAGCCAGTATCTGCTGAATGCCCACGATCCGGCGCATATCGCCCTTAATCCTTCGGAAATTAGCGTCGCCACCGTACCCGGCGTCGTGAAGGGACAACTCATCGACGCAGGCAATGCGCAGGCTCTCGCCCAGATTGACGTTGTTTTCCCAATCGTTCACGGCACCCTTGGCGAAGATGGTTCTCTGCAGGGAATGCTGCGCATGGCCAACCTGCCGTTCGTCGGCTCGGATGTTCTCGGTTCCGCCGCCTGCATGGACAAAGACGTCACCAAACGCCTGCTGCGCGATGCCGGGCTGAATATTGCGCCGTTCGTCACCCTGACCCGCGCCAACCGCGACAAACACAGCTTCGCGCAGATTAGCGAACAGCTGGGTCTGCCGCTGTTTGTGAAGCCTGCCAACCAGGGTTCCTCCGTGGGCGTCAGCAAAGTGACAAACGAGGCACAGTTCACCGAGGCCGTCCGTCTGGCGTTTGAGTTCGACCATAAAGTGGTGATTGAGCAGGGCATCAAAGGCCGCGAAATTGAATGCGCCGTTCTGGGCAACGATTTTCCGCAGGCGAGCACCTGCGGTGAAGTGGTTTTAAATAGCGATTTCTACTCGTACGACACCAAATACATTGATGATAAAGGCGCCCAGGTGGTTGTGCCTGCGGCTATCGATCCGGAGATCAACGATAAGATCCGGGCGATCGCCATTCGCGCCTATCAGACGCTCGGCTGCTGCGGCATGGCGCGCGTGGATGTGTTCCTGACGCCGGAAAACGAGGTGGTGATCAATGAAATCAACACGCTGCCGGGCTTCACTAACATCAGCATGTATCCGAAACTGTGGCAGGCCAGCGGCCTGAGCTACTCAGACCTGATCACCCGCCTGATCGAACTGGCGCTTGAGCGTCACGCCGCCGACAGCGCGCTGAAAAGTTCCGTAAACGGTTAATCGGCTCTCTTCGCCGTTTCCGTCTCATCCGCTGTCGACTCTTCAGGACGACGGCGGATAATCAACCCCGCCAGCCAGAAACTGATGACCCAGGTCACCAGCCCAACAGCATAGGTTTGCCACCCTTTTGCCTCAAATCCCAGCAGGCCCACGACACCGTTAAGAATAAAGATGAGCCCGATAGCAAAGGCGTAGTAGTGCCAGTCTCGGCGTAGTTTGGACGTGAGCTTCATAACAACTCCGGCAGGAAAAAAAGACATCCTCTCACAGTTTTACGGTCAGGTCTGTGGCAGATGCGGAAAATCTGAAACGCGACGCAATTTCACTTAAGTGACAAAATTGTGATGTGCTGCAGAAATCGACAATCCAGGAGAATTCCGGCAGGGAAATTACCACGATTCTGATATTGACAAATGCGATGACCTGTCAAACTCACCCCGTAAGACGCGTATTGAAACAGAGTGATATTTTCGGGAGGTCATATGGCTGACTTTACATTGTCGAAACCGATTTTTGGCGGCAAACCAAAAACCTCCACGGCGGGTAATATCGCTTATGCCCTGTTTGTCCTGTTCTGCTTCTGGGCCGGCTCGCAGCTGCTCAATATGCTGGTCCATGCGCCAGGCGTTTATGAACACCTGATGCAGGTCCAGGACAACGGACGCCCGCGGGTTGAGATTGGATTGGGTGTCAGCACCCTGTTCGGTCTGATCCCCTTCCTCGCGGGGTGTATGATTCTCGGCGTGGTGGCGTTAGTTCTGCGCTTTCGCCGTCGCCATTAAAGCCCCATACAGCGAGCCCGGCGGTCATCCACGCGTTTTGCGAACCATGCGGTGGTCAGGTTACGCGTGATCTTCGGGCTTTCCAGCTGGATCCCCGGCAGGATAGCCCTCGGTAGCGTTTTCCCGCTTTTCTTCTCTGCCAGCGCAAACACCTTCCTGTACAGATCCGTTTTCTCAAATGCCAGGCTGTCGCCTTTCTCAAGCTGACGGCGGATGTCGCTGTTGCTCATGCCAAGCGTTGTCGATAATTTCCGTACTGCCAGTTCGGTGCTTCCCGCCTCGCTGCTTCCGTAAGCGATGAGATCGCCATCCAGCGCCAGCTTCACGCCGCTTGCGCGGCTGACCGCACTCTGAAATGCCGCATTACGGCTGGCATACCAGCCCGCGTTAAAATCGGCAAAGCGGTACAGCGGCTCATCGTAGTTCGCCGGGTAGTTCAGCAGATGATATGTGCCAAACCACAGTCCACCGCGCAGGGAGAAGACCTCCTGGCGCACCGTGCCGTCGATTTTCCACGGGTAGCCGTCAGTATGCTTCTCTGCGAACGCAATACTTACCTGCATCGGGCCACCGGTATGCACCGGGTTAAGTGAGCCAAACAGCTTCTGCCCCATCGGCACCATGTTGATGAAATCATCGAAAATGGCGCTGAGCTGTTTTTCGGTTTTCACCGTATCCAGCCGGTCACTGTAGCTTTTGCCGTTCGGCGAGGTGATTTTAAGCGCGGTGTGCACGAGAAATACCGGGATATGCATGGATTCCGCGCGACGGTCGATCTCTTTCCAGGCAATTTTGTTCAGACCCGGCACAACCGGGTCTGACTGATACATCGACTCCTGCTGCGCCACCGCCAGCACCGAGCAGATATTCTCCTCAGTGGGGGCAATCTTTTGGCTTTCAAAGGTTTTTGCCAGAGCATCTGCCCACGCGTTGCGATCCTTCACGCTGGCGGGCATTTTCTGCCGTACCACGCTTGCCACATCGACGGGCTTCTCTCCTTTTTTCAGCGGAGCGGCCCCTTTTTCGGCACAGCCCGCCAGGACGAGGGCGGCCAGTAAGGACAACGGTAACGCGCGCGGTACGGCAAAAGACATAGCAACTCCCTGTATTAGCTAAACGTATTGGTCACTTCCTGCAGGTCACGATCGTCCAGCTCGCGTTCAAAGCTGCGCAGACGTTTGTAGATGGACATCAACTCCACCAGCGTGGTCCAGGAGCTGATCAGGTACTGAAACGACCCGCGAACCTGACCGAAAACATTGGTGATCTGCGTCATCAGACCGAGGGTAATCGTACCCGCAACAATCGACGGAAACAGCAGGAACAAACCGAAAACATTATCCACCTGCAGGTACAAAATACGCGCAATGTTGAAATACATATAGTGGAAGTAGAGACGGAAATAGTTACGACGCACGGCGCCAAACAGCTCGCGGACGGTCGGCGGCGAGGCGCGGCTGGCATCGTCTTCACCGTAAACCAGCTCTTTACGGTATGCGGCTTCGACGCGTTGATTTTTAAACTCCAGTCCCGGCAGTTTGATCCCCACCACCGCCAGCAAACCCGTTCCCATCAGCGACCAGACAATCGCGGCAATCACCAGACCATACGGCAGATGACCAACAATCGGCAGATCCGGCACGTGCGCCGAGAGCGTTACCAGCACAGGCAGGAAAGCAATCAGCGTCATGATGGCATTGATAAAGCTGACACCCATGTCTTCAAGGGTGGAGGCGAAACGCATGGTGTCTTCCTGCACACGCTGCGCGGCGCCTTCGATATGGCGCAGGTGCTGCCAGTGCGCCATGTAATGTTCGTTCATCGCGGTACGCCAGCGGAAAACGTAGTGGCTGACGAAAAAGTTGTTCATCACGCCGATGACCACCGCAATAAGAGCGATACCGAGGAAGATCCCTACTTCATGGTAGAACTGGTTGATGGTCACCTTATGCGGTGAACTGAGGGCAGTCTGGATCAGATCGTAGAACGGTGCATACCAGGCGTTCACCGCCACGCCCACTTCCACGAGGAACCAGGTCACAAAGATAATCAGCGATGTGCCGAGAATTGACCAGTACTGCCAGCGGTGCGGAGAATAAACAAACCAGAACAGCGCAAACAGCCCCACGCATACCATGTAATAGGCGTAAAACAGCAGGTAGCTCAGCGACCAGAAGCGCGCGGCGCTAATCGGTACTTCGCCCGTCGCGCCGGTAATGCGAGCCAGCCACGCGCCGCCGCCCGCCTGCCAGAAAATGACAGCGATCAGTGCCCAAAGAAATGCCGACAGGAAAAAAGGCCCCGGCTTTGGGAAAAAAGACTTAAACATAATGCTTCCTTCTTGTTGTTATGGCTGTTGCTGTGTACAACACATCACCACACGAAAATCTGCCTGAGCCAGTCTCCCGACTCAGGCAAAAAGGTCAGACCCAGGGGTTGATAATTAGTTCGCTTTCCAGTTTTCGAGAATTGTTTCGGTGCGTTTCACCGCGAGAGGATTCGCTGGCGCAATGAAGTTACGCCAGACGTCGTTGTGGTGGTTGATCAGGATCTGTGCTTCTGCAGCCGGGCGGTTGGATGTGGTATGGGCATCCTCTGCGACGGTGATGTGATACCCCCGACTGACGCCGTTCTTGATTGTCGCGTCAACACAATAATCCGTGGCGCAGCCGCAGATCACAAACTCGTGAATGCCCTGCTCACGCAGCAGCGTCTCAAGCTCGGTGTTGTAGAAGGCATCACAGGCAGTCTTCGTCACGTAAAACGCGCCGGCTGGCTGGTCCAGCTCGGGAAGCAGGGCAAAACCTTCACTCCCCTCCTCAAGCCCACCCTCTTCCGTGTGCTGAATAAAGATGACGGTATCGGCCGCCTGCGTAAGCTGGTTAATACGCGAAACACATATTTCTCGCTGAAGACGAGGGGTCTCAAACACCCCTTGCTGCATATCGACAACCATCACCACACGCTTCTCAGACATACCGTTCTCCGTAAAATTGAGTGACACTGGTGCCTATCATAAGCCCGATGTCACAAAATGGGAGATGGCGCCTGAGTAAATTGTTTATATTTACCCATGGTTACGTTTTTCTCGCTATGTTATGTAATTCGGGGCATTGCGCGACATCGATTAGTAGTATAAATACCCATTACTTTCCTCATTCACTTCATGGATGCTCTTCGTTGAAACGTTGTCTGCTCTTTTTTGCCGCGCTGTGTGCGGTGAGCTTTTCTACCGCCCAGGCAGCCCAACCGCTGACGGCGCCGGTTTTAGCTTCTGATATTGCCGATCGCTACGCGAATTTAATCTATTACGGCAGCGGCGCGACCGGGATGGCGTTGGTCGTGATCGACGGCAACCAGCGAGTGTTCCGCAGCTTTGGCGAAACGCGCCCGGGTAATAACGTTCGCCCGCAGCTGGATTCCGTTATCCGCATCGCGTCCTTAACCAAGCTGATGACCAGCGAAATGCTGGTGAAACTCCTCGACCAGGGCGTGGTGAAACTCGACGACCCGCTCAGCAAATATGCGCCCCCGGGCGCGCGGGTACCGACATATCAGGGGACACCGATCCGGCTGGTGAACCTTGCCACCCATACCAGTGCCCTGCCGCGTGAGCAGCCTGGCGGCGCGGCGCATCGTGACGTCTTTGTCTGGCCTACGCGCGACCAGCGCTGGAGTTACCTGAGTACCGCCACGCTGAAGGTGGCGCCGGGTTCGCAGGCCTCTTATTCAAACCTGGCATTTGACCTGCTGGCGGATGCCCTCTCAACGGCGGCCGGCAAACCCTACCCTCAGCTGTTTGAAGAGCAGATCACCCGTCCGCTGGGGATGAAAGACACCACCTTTACCCCTTCCCCGGATCAGTGCCGTCGTCTGATGGTGGCCGAGAAAGGCGCAAGCCCCTGTAATAACACGCTGGCAGCCGTGGGCAGCGGTGGGGTGTATTCCACCCCTGGTGATATGATGCGCTGGATGCAGCAGTTCCTCTCCTCGGATTTCTACACTCGCAACAGCCAGGCCGATCGGATGCAGACCCTGATTTATCAGCGTACGCAGTTGAACCGCGTCATCGGGATGGACGTGCCGGGTAAAGCCGATGCCCTCGGCCTGGGCTGGGTCTATATGGCGCCGAAAAATGGCCGTCCGGGTATTATCCAAAAAACGGGCGGCGGCGGGGGCTTCATTACCTATATGGCAATGATCCCACAGTCAAACGTGGGGGCGTTCGTGGTGGTCACCCGCTCACCGCATACGCGTTTCGTCAATATGAGTGACGGTATTAATAATTTAGTGGCTGAACTGAGCGCCAATAAAGCCCAGGTGCTCACCGCGTCGAACTGATCTTAATACTCCATGGGCAAGCGGTTGATGCTAACCAGCTTGCCCCGGCTCATGTTGATATAGTTTCCTTGCCGAAGCGCGGCGAGAACCTCTGCCACCACCGAGCGCGAAATTCGGGTGCTTTGTTGAATATGATTCATTACACCAATTTTTGAGCGCAGCGTTTCATCCCACTCCGCCATATTCAGCAGCATGGCGCGGATCTGGTGGTAGGAATTATTTCCCACCAGTTGCATATCGCGTTTCGCAAGAAGGTAATTTATCCACGATAACCAACTGAAGGCCTCTTTCCAGAGCGCATTCTGTTGTATGAGTTGCCGGGTGGTGTCAGACGATAAATAAAATCCCGTGCAGGGTGTTTTGGCGACCACGTTGTATTTCTGGCAATGTTTAATCATCACGGTGGACAGGCCCAAAATAAATGGCGATTTTGCCATACCCACCAGCAATTCATCAGAATGACGATAAATATCAATTATACCGGTTTGTAATACGATCGTGCGGGGCTCATTATACTCACCGGATAGAATGAATTGTTGTGGCGCAGATTGAAAAGGGGTACTGGCTGCTATCAGACACTGTTCGAGCCGGCTTAATTCAGCAAGTGGTTTCGCATTAACGCTCATGCAGACCTCAAGACATCCGTATTTGTCGGTTCAATATTATTTTTTATTTTTATCGATAAAAAAGCGGGGGATAATTCCCCCCGCTGACAGACATTACCAGGTATATTTCACGCCCACATTGGCGCCCCAGTTCTGGTCAACGTCGCCGCCGCCCAGATAAGTGGCATCTGTGTAAGCGCTGAAGTTCTTCGTGAAGCTGAACTGTGTCCCCAGTCCCACGCGCACAGCGGAACCTTCTACGCCGTTATCGATGCTGTCACCGTTAATATCAGCATTGTTATCAGCGTCATCATAGACCCAGGCCAGTTTGAAGTATGGCGTCAGAGCCTGGTCACCGCTGTAGTTGAAGGTGTATCCCGCATCAAGGCCGAGTTCATAACGCAGGCTATCGTAAGATTGCCCGTCAACGCGCATGTCGTTACTCAGACGGTAATCATCACCCGACTGGAACAGGCCCGAGACGGCAGCGTATGGCGTCACGTAGCCAGACAGGTTGGGTTTCCAGTCATAGCCCAGTTTCATTCCAAAGCCTACTGCATCTGTCGTGGTATTACCGTCCACGTACTGACCTTTGCTCATAGTTGCGGAAAGATCATTATTGAAACGGGTATAGCTCAGGGAGCTGTCGAGGAACATATCGTTCGCAAACTTCGCTGAGGCATAGATCATCGCCGTCTGGCTATCCTGATCAACCTGACCGGTACGATCGCTGATATCCCCCTTCGCGAACCCTGCCGCGCCACCGACGATCCACTTCGCGTTATTACCGTCGATCTGCGTATCCAGACCCACCATAATGCCGCTGACGTCCTGATCGTAGCTGATAACGCCGTTGTCACCGTCGAAGTTGCCGCCAAAGTAGCTCACCCATGCCCCACCGTTATCCGCAAGGCCGTGACGGCTGTTGGTCAGACGCGTCCCTACGGTATCCTGCTGCAGGTTCCAGATGTTGGTATTAGCAGAAGGAATGCTCAGCGCCATATTGGCGTAGTCGGTCAGCTCTTTCTGCTGCAGAACGACGGTATCCCCCTGCTGCTTCGCCTGGTAGGTATAAGCACCTAAATCGGCTTTGTTGGCGGCAGTGAAGCTGGCTGCTGTATCCGCGTTATTGTCATAGACACGGACGATCTCTCTGTTTTTGTAATCGGCAACGGAACCGGCCCCCGTCGCATCGTCGATACGCACCTTGTAGTTGCCTGCGACATCACCGTTCACCGCCAGATGGCCGTCAGAATTCAGCGCCACAACACCATAGTCGTAATCGGCTTTGTGCGTATCGTTAGTGGTATAGCGTGCGTTGTTCAGATCGCTGTTCAGCACGTAATCACGGCTGGCTACATTCAGCACACCGCCATCGGTCAGTACCATATTGTGCGTATCAACCTGGCCCAGACCCAGTGCCAGCTCAGCACCGTTATCGACGGTGATGGTGTTGGCATACAGCTCAGCCGTTTCTTCCGTGAGTGCCGCAAGGCTATAGCTGTCCAGATACAGATGGTCGGTCGCCACGCCACCGCTGTCGCCCACGTTCAATGATGAGGCATTGGTCAGAGTGATGGTATCCGCCAGCAGGCCAGAATTTTCAACATTCACCTGCGACTGGTTGTTTACCTTCAACGTATCGATATTCGACTGCTTACGGGTATCCCACTCAGAGCCGTTATCCAGCGTGACGTTAAACAGACCGCTCTGATAAACATCCTCACCTGCAACGTGACCGTTGCTGTCGTAGATGGAATCAGGCCAGATACTGTTCGGAGAGAGCGCTCGCCAGTCAACATTGCTGTATCCCTGGCCATACATTTGTGACGTGCTGATGGCTTCCACGCTGGACTGCGCAGCACCTACCCATTTGCTGCCGTTGGTCAGCGTGACATCCAGCTTGTCGGTGCCATCCCAGCCGTTGGTGGTTGGGTTATACACGCCGTCTGCGGTGGTATCGGTTGCCGGATCCCCGTTCTCATAGAAGTTGTTGTCAAAGGTGCTGGTGAAGAGGATATCGCCCGTCACGGTGGAGTGATCAAACGTCGCGGTGGTTTGCATCGCGTTGTCAGACGCACCAGCAGTAACGATCAGCGCCGCATCATCTGACGCGGTGGCATTATTCTCACCATAATCACTCGGCTTCGCTGTCTGTCCGTAGAACCCGCTGGTGCCCAGATCGCTGTATGCGCCAGACGTCAGAACAGAGTCTTTTACCACCAGGGTATTGGTGAAGACATTGCTGCTGTTGGCCACCCCTTCAACGTTATCATACGGTGTGTTGTCTCGCTCCTGCGTTCCCTGCGTCAGCGTAATACCCGCTATGTGGGAATTATTCTGAATGACAATATCCGATTCAACATCAAGCGTGATGGCATTACCCAGCGCGTAAGTATCCAGAGAGTGCGCTTCAGTGCTATTACCGTCAACCACATCATAAGCATAGTGCTCATAGGCATCGTTGATGGTCGTGTTATCCACCGTCAGGCTAAAGCGATCGTACTGAGTTCCATCATGTTCGGTACAAGTGGTATCCATGCAGGCAGAAGTGATCATGCCATTAATCGTGCTGTTAGATATACTCAGCGAATGCGTTTGTCCATTAGCACCATCGTTCAGATAATACGTTGAAATAACGCCATTCACGGTGGATTTATTAATCGCCGGATAAATATCACCGTCATGGCTGTCACCAGCGTAATCCCAGTCAGCATACCCATAATACCAGGGTGTCGTCACGGTATTATCATATCCATAAATATTATATGTCGTGCCGGAAATATCTTTCGCATTGGCCTGAGAAGCGATAGCCAGGGTACAGGCTAATCCAAGTTGAGATACAACCAGTTTCTTTTTCCATGTTTGCATTGGGTCATCCCTCCTCAGGGACATAAGCAAGTTTGTCCATCAAATCATTTGGCAATATTTTATTGCGCAGCGAATTATGCATTTTCATTTCGAAAAGGTTCAATGAATGATTCAATTAAGTCCGGATACAGACAAACAGCATCAAAAACGGGTAAACAAACACGACAAAACAGTCACATGGAAAATAAACGCCATAAGCACAGGGAATATTTTAAAGAATAAGAAATCATTATTTATGATATATCTATTTCAATACAGAAATTTCACCAATACTTCACGCCGTTAAAACCGCGCTTTTCTCGTTATATAAAGTCATCGCCTGAAACATCGCAGAGCGCATTTCGCATTAACAAAAAGCCCACTTTCGTAAAACCACAGCCGCCACTTTGATGTACACTAGCCCTCTTTGTTCCACAAACATCAGGCATACCATGACCGATTTAATTGCACGCCCCCGCCGCCTGCGCAAGTCACCTGCACTGCGCGCCATGTTTGAAGAGACAACCCTGACCTTAAACGATCTGGTGTTGCCGATTTTTGTCGAAGAAGAGATTGATGACTACAAGGCCATCGAAGCCATGCCTGGCGTGATGCGCATTCCTGAGAAGCATCTGGCGCGTGAGATCGAACGTATCGCCAACGCGGGGATCCGCTCGGTGATGACCTTCGGCATCTCCCACCATACCGACGCGACCGGCAGCGACGCGTGGAAAGAGGATGGCCTCGTCGCCCGCATGTCGCGTATCTGCAAAGAGACCGTGCCGGAAATGGTGGTGATGTCCGACACCTGCTTCTGCGAATATACCTCGCACGGCCACTGCGGCGTGCTGTGCGATCATGGCGTGGATAACGATGCCACCCTGTTGAACCTGGGCAAGCAGGCTGTCGTCGCGGCCGCTGCAGGAGCCGATTTCATCGCCCCTTCAGCCGCGATGGACGGCCAGGTTCAGGCAATTCGCCAGGCTCTGGATGCGGCGGGCTTTACCGACACCGCCATCATGTCCTACTCCACCAAATTTGCCTCTTCCTTCTACGGCCCGTTCCGTGAAGCTGCCGGTACCGCGCTGAAGGGCGATCGTAAAACCTATCAGATGAACCCGCTGAACCGTCGGGAAGCGATCCGCGAATCCCTGCTTGATGAAGCCCAGGGTGCTGATTGCCTGATGGTGAAACCGGCTGGCGCGTATCTGGATATTCTGCGCGACATCCGCGAGCGTACCGAGCTGCCGCTGGGCGCTTACCAGGTCAGCGGTGAATATGCGATGATCAAGTTCGCCGCGCTGGCGGGTGCGATTGACGAAGAGAAAGTGATCCTGGAAAGCCTGGGGGCGATCAAACGCGCGGGTGCGGATCTGATCTTCAGCTACTTCGCACTGGATCTGGCTGAGAAAAAAATCCTCCGCTAATCTTCACCAAACTGCAATACAACCGACATCTCCTCCTTCTACTGTCTGGGCAAGACGGCAGGAGGAGTGACCATGTTTAGCCTCGATAGCGTTCTCGACGATCTTTGGCCTCAGGCGAGGCCTGCACCCTGGCAAAAAAGTCTGTTAAAAAGACTGTTTTACGAAGACGAATTTCAGCAGTTTGCCGCCGCCCACCGCCACCTGAAAGGGCTGGATATGGTGGAGCAGGTTCTGGAACATCTTGATATCGTCTGCACCATTTCCGCCCGCGACCTCGAACAAATCCCCGAACATGGCCCGCTGGTCATTATTGCCAACCACCCGACAGGGACGCTGGACGGGCTGGCGTTGCTGTACGCCGTCTCCCGCGTGCGGCGCGACGTTAAAGTCGTCACTAACCGGATGCTGACCCACCTTGAGCCCCTCAGCTCGCTGTTTATTCCGGTGGACAATATGGGCGGCAGGACGGCGAAAACATCTCTGGTGCAGATGGAACAGCATCTGCAAAATGCGGGCGTGCTGATCTTCTTCCCGGCGGGCGAAGTCTCTCGCCCCACGCGCAAAGGCATTCGCGATAAAAAATGGCACCCAGGATTTATCAAACTCGCCGGCAAGCTGCGCGTCCCGCTGCTTCCGGTACATATTCAGGCCCACAACAGCCTGCTCTTTTATGCCAGCACGCTGCTCTCCCCGACGCTGTCGATGCTGCTGCTGATGCAACAGATGTTTCGCCGCCGTCACAGCCAGCTGCCGATAAAAATCGGCCAGCAGATTGCCTGGCATCACTGGCATAGCGCCACCCTTTCGTCGCGTGAGATGGCCGAGCAGTGTCGTCAGCACGTGATGCGTCTTGGCAAGGGAGTGCCTGGCGTCTTTAAAACCCAGTGCGCCATTGCCCGTCCGGAAGATCGTGCCACCCTGAAACGCGCGCTGGCGCAAGCCGAATGTCTGGGCAAAACCAGTGACGGTAAAACGATCTATCTTTGGCAGCGCAACGGCCAGGAAGATGCCCCGCTGCTGCGCGAACTGGGCCGTCTGCGCGAGATTGCTTTTCGCGCGGTGGAGGAAGGGAGCGGTAAACGTCGGGACACTGACCGTTACGATGATGATTATCTGCACCTGATCCTCTGGGATGATGAGGATCTGGAGATCGTCGGCGCATATCGCTTTATGCCAACCGCCAGCCAGGTTGAACGTCGCGGTCTGGAAGGGTTGTACAGCTACAGCCTGTTCCACTACGACGATAAAATGCAGGACGTGCTGGAACACGGCATTGAGCTGGGGCGCAGCTTTATTCAGCCGCGCTACTGGGGTCGCCGCGGCCTGGATTATTTATGGTCCGGCATTGGGGCTTACCTGGCGCGCTATCCGCACTATCGCTACCTGTTTGGCCCGGTCTCCATTTCCGGCGGCTTACCGCCTGCCGCACGGGATCTGCTGGTGGCCTTTTACCGCCTGTGGTTCCCGGCGACGCATCCGCTCGCCGCGTCACGTCAGCCTTACCCGGCCTCCCTGCCGGACGTTCTGGCGCAGTTTGGCGGCGTGGATTACGTGGACGATCTGACGAAGCTGAAATCCCTGCTCGGCAATCTTGGCTGCGGTATTCCGCCACTCTACAAGCAGTATTCCGAGCTTTGCGAACCCGGCGGCGTGCAGTTTATTGATTTTGGCAGCGACCCGTCGTTCAGCGACTGCGTCGACGGGCTGGTGCTGGTGGATTTGTGTTATCTCAAGGCGAACCGCTATCAGCGGTATATTGAGGCGCACCTTTAACCCCATTGCCCGGTGGCGCTACGCTTACCGGGCCTACATTCAAACGTAGGCCGGGTAAGGCAACGCCGCCACCCGGCAATCAAGATGCACGGTAAAACGGTTTATCCCCTAAAATCGTCGCCCGCTGCATAATCCGCCGCTGGGGCAGATAGTCTGCATTGGCATAGTGCTGTGTCACGCGGTTATCCCAGATTGCCAGATCGTTCTCCTGCCAGCGCCAGCGCACCTGGAACTCCGGTTTGGTGATATGCGCGAACAGGAAACTTAACAGCGCCTCACTCTCTTTTTCCGTCACGTCCACAATGCGCGTCGTGAACCCTTCGTTCACAAACAGCGCCTGCTTGCCCGTGACCGGATGGGTGCGCACCACCGGGTGCAGCAGCGGCGGATGTTTCGCAACCGCCTCCAGCCAGCGCTGATGCTCCGCCTCGGTTTTCCGGTACTTGTATTCCGGGAACGACTTTTTGAAGTCATGCTCCGCCCGCAGGCCGCTCAGCAACGTCCGGAACGGTGCCGACAGCGCCTCATAAGCCGCGATACCGCTGGTCCACAGCGTATCGCCTCCCGTTTCCGGCAGCTGCTTCGCCGCCAGAATCGCCCCGGCCGGTGGCGTCTCGATAAAGGTCACATCGGTATGCCAGTTATCGTTATCCGGCGGGTTATCGTTGTGGGTATCCAGGACGATAATCTCCTCTACCCCTTCGGCATGCGGATAAACCGGATGAATATGCAGATCGCCAAAGCGCAGGGCCAGCGCACGCTGCTGCTGCGGGGTGAGCGCCTGCTCGCGCAGGAATACAACCTGATGGCGCAGCACCGCATGGTACAACTGCTCGAACTGATTATCGCTCAGGGGACGGGTTACATCCAGGCCCGACACCTGCGCGCCAATAAACGGCCCCAGTGGGGTAATGGTCAGACGTTCACTCATTGTATTTCTCCATGCCAGGGCGTCAGACGGCGCTGTAACGCGCGCAGCCCCAGTTCTAATCCGAAGGCGATCACGGCGATCACCGCGATCCCTGCCAGCACCACGTCAGTCGCCAGAAACTCTCCCGCCGACTGCACCATAAACCCTAATCCCCGCGTGGCGGCGATCAGCTCAGCCGCCACCAGCGTTGACCAGCCCACGCCAAGTCCAATGCGTAACCCGGTTAAAATTTCCGGCAGCGCGCCCGGTAAAATCACGAACAGCAGCACCTGCGTTCGGCTGGCACCCAGCGACTGCGCCGCGCGGATCCTTACCTGCTGGGCGCTTTTCACCCCCGCCAGAGCGGACATGGCTACCGGGGCAAAAATCGCCAGATAGATCAGCAGGATCTTTGACGTTTCACCAATGCCGAACCAGATCACCATCAGCGGCAGATACGCCAGCGGCGGCACCGGGCGGTAAAGCTCAATCAGCGGGTCAAGAATGCCGCGCACCGTCGGGCTTAACCCCATCGCGATGCCGACCGGAATACCCAGCACCACCGCCGCCAGCAGCGCCACCAGAATGCGCGTCAGGCTTGCACCGAGATGCTGCCAGAGCGTGGCATCCATAAAGCCCTGCGGCCCGGCGATGGTAATCAGTTTGGCCAGCACCTGTCCCGGCGGCGGCAGGAACAGCGGGCTGACCCACGCCTGCGCGGCAACCAGCCACCACACCGCGAGTAACGCCAGCAACGTCCCCACGCTGAGCGTGATCTGGCGGGAGAACGGCCAGCGTAAGCTGAGGCGCGTGCGGCGCGTTTTTTCACTGAAGACAATGCTCATGAGAAAGCCTCCCGTTGGTCAAACACGCGGCTTAAGACGTATTCACGCTGTTCAATAAACAGCGGATCGGATTTGATGCTGCGCACGGGTTCCCCCGCAACGTAGCGGCGGGCAAAATCCAGCGGTAAGCGCTCCCGCACGCGACCCGGCCCCGGTGAAAGCAGCACCAGTTCGGTGGCCATAAATACCGCCTCTTCAATATCATGGGTGATCAGCAGCACCTGCTTGCCCGTTTCATGCCACAGGCGTAAAAGCAGGGTTTGCATCTGCTCCCGGGTGAACGCATCCAGCGCGCCGAACGGTTCATCCAGCAGTAACAGCTGCGGGTTAGCCGCCAGCGCGCGGGCAATGCCGACCCGCTGGCGCTGGCCGCCGGAAAGCTGCCAGATAAACCGCTTTTCGGCCCCTTCGAGCCCCACCTTTTTCAGCATCTCCCGCGCGATGGTCAGCCTTTTTTCACGACTGACGCCCGCAAGCTGCAGCCCAAATGCCACGTTTTCCTGCACGTTGCGCCAGGGGAGCAGCCCTTCGTTCTGGAAGACCACGCCGCGCTCGGCGCCCGGGCCCTCCACCCTTTTGCCTTCCAGTTGAATGGTGCCATGCTGATACGGTACAAACCCGGCGATCAGATTCAGCAGCGTGGTTTTCCCGCACCCGGACGGACCCAGCACCACCAGCAACTCCCCGCTGTCCAGCGTCAGGTTGATCTCTTCTAACGCGGGTTTACCACCGTAATCGGCAGACAGATTTGTAATATTCAGCATGGCGGACTCCTTATTTCACAAAGCGGTCGGTCACGTACTGGCTGTAATCCGTCGCCACAGCGGGCACTTTGCCCTGCTCTTTCAGGAAAGTGGCCGTATCCACAATCGCTTTGTTTACCGGCCCGGTCAGCTGTTGTACCTGCTGCGCGGGGGTCAGATAGGTATTACCCTTCACCAGCCCCGGCACGTCCGCTTCCGGCACGCCGCTCAGGCGGGAGAGTTTTTCCAGGTTGGCAGGCTGCTTCAGCCACTCATCCGGGTTGCTGATGTAGGGCTGCTGGGCGTCAATGGCGCTTTTGGCAAAGGCCTTCACCACCTCAGGATGCTTCTCAGCGAAGTCTTTACGCACGACCCATACGTCGAGGGTTGGCGCGCCCCACTGGCCCACTTTTTCGGAGTCGGTCAGCACGGTGCCCTCTTTTTCCAGCTCGTTCACGGCCGGTGCCCAGACGTAAGCCCCGTCAATATCGCCGCGCTGCCAGGCCGCGATAATGGCCGGCGGCTGCAGGTTGATAATTTGTACCTGACCCGGTTTGATGCCCCAGTGTTTGAGCGCCGCCAGCAGGCTGTAGTGAGTGGTGGAGATAAACGGCACGGCGATACGCTTGCCGATCAGATCTTCCGGTTTGGTGATGTTTTTCTTCACCACCAGCGCTTCGGAGTTACCGAGCTGTGACGCCAGCAGGAACACCTCAATCGGTACCTGCTGGCTGGCCGCGACCGCCAGCGGGCTGGATCCGATATTGCCGATCTGCACATCGCCGGACGCCAGCGCGCGCACCACGGCCGCCCCGCTGTCGAACTTACGCCAGTCAACTTTTGCGCCGCTCTCTTTGGCAAAGGTGTTATCCGCCTGCGCGACTTTCGCCGGTTCCGCAGAGGTTTGATACGCGACGGTGACGTCCACCGCCTGCGCCTGAAATGCCCACAGCGCCAGGGCGCCGAGTAGTGTGATTCGCGATGAAATTGCCATAATGCCTGCTCCCCTTGTTGTTATGAGGGCAGTATTTCCGGCGGAGGAATTTTGATAAAGGAATTAAAACGAATCGCTAATAACCATTCGTTTTTAGATAAAAAGCGGGAAAGGATAGTGAATTTTGTGCGGTGTTTTTTCCCTCTCCCCGTGGGCTGAGGGATCCCCAGTAATTTTTTTACCGAAAGCGACGAAGGTTGTTTCAGGAAAATGAATGAATTACAGCGATGCCCTGGTCCGGCTGTAAATCGCCGAGGCGTTTCCGTAAGGCCGGGGCGAGGCGCAGGGATGCGCCGAGAGGGCGTGGCCTGCAGGGATGCAGGCTCATGCCCGACCCGATAGCCTGAAGGAATAAGCTGAGGACAAAATTGCCGGGAGCAATTTTGGACAGCGCCTGCGCTGGCCCTGAAAGGGTGAGCCCCAAGGATGGGGCGAGCAATCCGCGAAGCGGCGATTTACCGCCGGGAGCCCGGGTCGCCAGGGTGGTGGCGATTGAGCCACCCTGGCACGTTCACCGGTCATGTCGTTACAGAGTAGCAAGGAACACAAAGTGAACGGAATTACCTCCACAGTCGTATGTTCCCCCCTCACCCCAGCCCTCTCCCTCAAGGGAGAGGGGGTCGACTGTGCAGACATTATTTTGTGGGGATCCCTCAGCCCCGTGGGAGAGGGTTAGGGTGAGGGCCTCAGCGCTTCGCGTTAAGCTCAGCAATATCCTTCGGCGTGGTGCGACAGCATCCGCCAATCAGCTTCGCACCGGCGTCCAGCCACTGGGGCAGATACCCCGCCAGCGTCTCACACGCTTCGCCGTGGTGGTGCCAGGTTTTGGTCACCGCATCATAATGCTCGCCCGAGTTCGGGTAGACCACCAGCGGCAGCGCCGTCAGGCTTTGCAGATGTTTCAACGCCGCCGTCGTGTTTTCCAGAGCGATACAGTTAATGCCCAGCGCGACTATCTGCGGAGAGCTTGCCAACACGCTGACCACATCACGCAGCGGCGTACCGTCGCTCAGGTGTTCGCTATCACGTAAGGTAAACGAGAACCACGCCCGGGCGCGGGGATACTCGGCCAGAAGTGCCGCCAGCGCCCTGATTTCCGCAAAGGACGGCAGCGTTTCACACGCCAGCAGATCGGCACCGGCATCCAGCAGCGCTTCCACGCGCGGGCGGTGGAAAGCAGTAAACTCTTCAGCACTGCGCACATAGTCGCCGCGATATTCCGAGCCATCCGCCAGAAAGGCGCCATACGGCCCCACGGAGCCGGCGACCAGCAGCGTGCCCGCATGCGCATTTTCAGCCAGATACGCTTCACGCGCCTTGCGCGCCAGCGCCACGCTTTTGCCGATCAGCGCCCGGGATTGCGCTTCATCGAGGCCGCGTGCCGCAAAGCCCGCAGGCGTCGCCTGATAGCTGGCGGTTATGGCCACCTGCGCGCCAGCCCGGTAGTAATCGAGGTGGACTTCACGGATGAGCTCCGGGTTTTCCATCAGTACTTTGGCAGACCAGAGGTTGTCTGCAAGATTACATCCCCGCGCTTCCAGCTCCGTCGCCATCGCGCCATCCAGCACCACAAACGGCTGTTTTTCGAGGATGGCGGTAAGCGGATTATTCTGCGACATGTTCAGGCTCCTGCGATGTCATATTTCGGGTCAGGTAGTACGCACCATAACACAGGGCGACAAACGGAATCCCGCAATAAAGGGCAATGCGCTGGCTCGGGTCAAACCACAGGCCGACACAGGCCACCACGCAGAGGATAAAACCGAGTACCGGCACCAGCGGATACCACGGCGCACGGTACTGCAGCGCAGAGAGCGGCTGGCCGGACTGCAGATGACGACGACGGAAAACGAAGTGCGACGCGCAGATGCTGATCCAGACCGCCACTACGGCAAAGCCCGAAATTGCCGAGAGCGCCACGAACACCGTATCCGGCGCCACCACGCTTGAGAACAACGCCAGTACGCCGCCGAGCATGGAAACGGAGAGCGCCGTCAGCGGCACGCCGTTTTTGTTCACCCGGGCAAAGCAGCGCGGCAGCGTTTTCTCATTAGAGAGCGACCACAGCATGCGCCCGGAGGCATACAGCCCGGAGTTCGCCGCCGAGAGGATCGCCGTCAAAATCACAAAGTTAAAGATGTCCGCCGCGTAAGGAATCCCCACCTTTTCAAACACCAGCACGAACGGACTCTTTTCCACGCCCGCCTGCTGCATCGGGATCAGCGCCGCCAGCACAAAAACAGTACCGATAAAGAAGATAATCAGCCGGGCAATGGTGGTACGGATAGCCACCGGGATCACCTTGTGCGGGTTTTCCGTTTCACCCGCCGCGATACCGATCAGTTCGGTCCCGGAGAAGGCAAAGTTCACCGCCACCATGGTCATCAGGATCGGCAGACCGCCGTGCGGGAACCAGCCCTCGGCGGTGATGTTGCTTAAGCCCGGCGCGGGTGAACCGTCCTGCATCGGGATAAAGCCAAAGACCGCCGCACCGCCAAGAATAATAAAGGCGATAATGGTGATGACTTTCACCAGGGAGAACCAGAACTCACCTTCCGCAAAGAAGCGCGTGGAGATGACGTTAAGGCCAAAAATCACCACGCAGAAGACCACGCACCACGCCCAGACGGGCACCTGCGGGAACCAGTACTGCATACAGAACCCGGCGGCGGTAAAACTCGACCCGAGCGCCACCGTCCAGGTGAGCCAGTAGAGCCACGCCACGGTGTAACCCGTCGCCGGGCCAAGATAACGCGCGGCATAGACGTGGAACGCGCCGGTTTCCGGCATCGCCACGGAGAGCTCGCCCAGACACTGCATTACCAGCCAGACCACCAGCGCGCCTATCAGGTACGCCAGTAGCGTACCGGCCGCCCCGGTCGTCGAAATAATGTATCCGGTATTGAAAAATAACCCTGTCCCAATGACGCCACCCAGCGAGAGCATAATCAGGTGGCGTGTTTTCATGGTGCGCTTAAGCTGCCCATTTTCTTGTTGTGTTTGCATATTACCTTCTATACGTATGGACATCTAAACATCCAAAGAAGGTGTGTTATACCGCGATTGTTAATAAAAAGCTAGATGACCAGACGTAATCGGGCACGCCGCGCGCTGAGTCTGGGGTGGGTGGTGAGGATCACATAGAGAATCGGACGCCAGGCCATAGACACCTCCGCAAGCAGATACTTACAGCATGGTGCCGGACGAGACGTTCTTCGGTCAGTCGAAAGTGGTATCCGTGAAGAGCGGCGTCATACCGCAACGCCACCCGGCGCAAGGGTTGGTAATTCTCACAATCAGTTCTATAGTCGACACAGTTTCTTAGTAACCAGGACTGACTGATGCGCTTTAACGGACTGACCAAAGGTTTCTTTATTTTCATCCTCGCCCTTGTGACATGGGCGTTCTTCGACGTGCTGTCGCCCTACTTTTCCGCCATTCTGTGGGCCGCCATTCTGACCGTCATCTTTAACCCGGTAAAAAACAAGCTGCGCGCCGCGCTGGGGGATCGCAACGGGCTGGCCTCGTTGTTGACCATCGGCATTATCTGTCTGATCGTCTTTATCCCGCTGATGGTGATCCTCTCTTCACTCGCCATTGAGCTGAACGTGGTGTACACCAAACTGCAGGAGAACAACACCCAATTCCCGGAGGTGGTGGCCAGCATTTTCAATCATCTGCCTGACTGGGCCAGCGGTTTCCTCGCGGATCACAACCTGACCAACGCCGCGCAGATCCAGAAAAAACTCTCCGATGTCGCCCTGCAGGGCGGGCAATATCTCGCCGGCAGCGCGTTTCTGATTGGCAAAGGCACGTTTGGCTTCGCCATTAGCTTCGGCATCATGCTCTATCTGCTGTTCTTCCTGCTGAAAGACGGCCCGTATCTGGTGCGCCAGATCCTCGACTCCCTGCCCCTGTCCGATTTCGCCAAGCAACACCTGTTCGCCAAGTTCGTCGGCGTTTCCCGCGCCACGGTAAAAGGGACGGCGGCGGTGGCCGTGGTGCAGGGCATACTCGGCGGAATTGCCTTTGCAATTGCGGGTATCGACGGCAGCGTACTCTGGGGCGCGCTGATGGCGTTCCTCTCGCTGGTGCCGGCCATCGGCTCGGCGATTGTCTGGGTACCGGCCGCCATTTTCCTCTTCGCCACGCATCAGATCTGGCAAGGGCTGTTTATTGTCGGCTTCTTCGTGATCGTCGTCGGGCTGGTAGATAACATCCTGCGCCCGCTGCTGGTGGGGAAAGACACCAAAATGCCGGACTACCTGATCCTGATCTCCACCCTCGGCGGTATGGAGTTGTACGGCATTAACGGCTTTGTCATTGGACCGCTGATTGCTGCGCTGTTTATCGCCTGCTGGAACCTCTTCTCCGGGCGCGACCACGAAGGCAACGCCGAAGAGCTGGACGCGGATTTCATTGAAGAGGGAAAAAACCCTCCAGATTTGTAAGGATGTGACGATAAAGACCTCACCAGGCGGCACTGTGCCGCCTTTTTTTTCGCCTTAAATCAAACGTTTTCTATAATTTGAAGAACGCCGTCCTCTTCATGTTGTAAAAGGATCATCTGGTGCGAATCGCGACGATAACAAACTGGGCCTACGGTGCCACGGTCTGCCTGACCATCGCCTCTGGCATCATCATGCTGATGGCGTCCAATGCCGACACGCTTGAGCGTCAGGCCGTTGAACAACGCCAGCGTTTTGATGCGCTTACGGAAGATATCGAAACCGATATCTGGGCGCAGTCTGATTTAGCCCGGCTGTACGTCATCAAAAAAGATCCGCAGGTTCTCAAAGAATATAACCAGGCCGAAAACAGCCTGAAGCGCATCGAGCTTCGGCTGGAAAAGCTGCAGGATAATGGCGCTTCGGATGAAGAACTGGCCCTGCTGCATGAAGGAATAAAGATCGTCGATGAACTGCAGGACGAACAGCAAACCGCACTGAACAGCCTTGAACAGGGTGACGACGCTCAGGCCGTTGCCCTGCTTTATGGCGCACCCTATGAGCAGGAGCTTGAGCGCGCCCAGAACCAGATCGATCACTTTCGCCAGATACTCGACAAACGCGTTATCGCCTCCGTTCAGGAGGCGACAAAAAAATCGAAAGCGCTGCGTACGGCTTCTGAAATGATGGTCGGCCTGACCGCCCTGCTGTTCCTGTTTGTCCTTGGTTTTATCCTGAAACGTCGCGTGCTGCGCCCCGTGGTGCGGTTGAGCGACGTGGTGCACCGCCTGGCGTCACAGGATTACGCGGTTGAAACGCCCAATTTCAACCAGATTGATGAGATAGGTGACATGGCGCAGGCCATCCGCATCTTCCGTGAAAACGGGCTTGCGCGACAGCGTCTGGAAAGAGAGCGTGATGCCGAATGGGCCATCCGCGAGCTGCTGGCGCGCATGACCCAGCGGCTGCAGGGGTGTGAGAAAGTTAACGATGTGATTAACGTGGCGGAGCTGTTTGCCCCCAATATCGCGCCGGGGATCGCGGGCCGGCTCTACGTCCTCGACCGCGATCCGTGGCAGATGCGCTGCGTCGCGCACTGGTTGTCGCCGACCGGTGAAGAAGCCACGTTCCCTCCGGATGAGTGCTGGGCCATACGGCGCGGGCAGAGCCACCCGCCGGTAAACGGTGAACCGGATATTGCCTGCTATCACCTGCCGGCGTCAGAAGGGGACAGTTCGCTGTGCGTCCCCCTTATCGCCCAGGGCGAGGCCATTGGTTTACTCTCCTTCCAGAATATCACTGCAGAAAATGCCCCTTACCGCGCCTATCTGGAACTGATGGCTGAAGCACTTGGGCTGGCGCTGGCCAACCAGCGTCTGCGCGACGCGTTGCTGGAAAAAGCGTTGTTTGACCCGCTCACCGGCCTGCGTAATCGTCATCATCTGGAAGATACCCTGCAAACCCAAACGGCACAGGCGATGCGCAGCGGCGAGCCGTTAAGCTGCATGATGATCGATATCGACCACTTCAAAAGCATTAATGACCGGTTCGGCCATGAAGCGGGCGACCTGGTTATCAAAAGCGTGGCGTCGATTGTTCAGCGGGCCACACATGACAACGGGTTGGCATTTCGTTACGGAGGCGAAGAGTTTCTGGTGCTGCTTTCCGGTGCCGATGAAGAAGAAGCGCACGCCTGTGCGCAGAAGATTTACATCGGCGTGCATGAGCTGTCGCTTCGCTACGGGCTGACCGAGATTGGGCCGGTGGACGTGTCGATTGGGATTGCCAGCTACCCGCAACATGCCCAGACCGACAACCTGCTGCGCGCCGCGGATGTGGCGTTATACCGGGCGAAAGAGCTGGGCCGGTCGCGGATCGTGAGCTTTGGCATGCTGGAGGCGGGTTAGCGGGGCTTTGCGCCTGCTCCTGCGGATGGCGAGAAATGGCACGCGCGATGTGTTAACTGACCAGGCAACAAAATCAACCCTCAACGCCTTCTTGCCGGGTCAGAAGATCAATCATTGCCCGGGTGGCTGCCGACTGATGTCGGTGCGGTGCAAACAGCACGGAAAAAGGTCGCGATCGTCCCCGGAGTTGTGGCAGCACCTCAACTAACTGGCCGCGCTGTATTCTGTCCCGGACGATAAATTCATAGCTCTGGCAGATCCCCATCCCCTGCTCCGCGAGCGACACCACGCCGAGTACATCGTCTGATATTTCGATGGTTGACCCCGGCAACCAGTCAATATCGCGCCCTTCATCCCGAAATACCCAGGGGGCGATACGCCCGGTGCGCGGCATGATAAACGGCAGGCACTGATGATGCTGCAACGCCTCCAGCGTCTGAGGTCTCCCTCTCCGATGCAGGTAGTCCGGGGAGGCGACCAGCAGCAATGCCGCCTCTTCCAGCTTACGCGCCACAAGCCCACTGTCGGGCAGCTGTCCCAGACGGATCGCCAGATCGAACCCCTCCGCGATCAGGTCAACGTTGCGATTGGTAATGTTCAGCTCCACCTGAACGCGTGGATAGCGTTGATTATACTGCGCCAACAGCGGGGGCAGGCGGTAGTGGGCATAGGTGGTGGGGACACTCATTCTCACGCGACCGGTCAGATCACCCTCCTGACCCCGGCCAACGCGTTCGGCGTCATCAAGCAGAGAGAACGCAGTACGCGCCTGCTCAAGATAGACGCGTCCGGCTTCTGTCAGCCCCACCCGGCGGGTCGTGCGCTGTAACAGCTGCCGTCCAAGACGCGCCTCCAGGCGGGTGACCGCGCGGCTCAGCACCGAAGGCGTGGTTGAAAGGGCAACCGCTGCGCCCGTAAAGGAGCCGTGTTCAACCACAGCAATGAAGACTTCAACGTCGCCGAGGTAATCGAATTTCCGGCTCATTTTGCTCTCTCAGGAACAAATGTTTTTCAATCTGGCTAATTTATCTCCCGTTGGGCGATGAGTAAAGTGGCCTGCATTCATCACCTGAACGTGCCACTGGAGTCTGCCAATGTTCAACCGCGCCCTTATTCTGCCCGCCATCGCGATGGCGGCATTGTTCTCTTTTCCGCTCTTCGCCAGTGCAGAGAATCACGCCCCCCTTGAGCGCTGGCGTAGCTATGCTGGCGTAACCTGGGATAGCCCGCAGGACGGGCAAACGCCGACGACGTTTACCGGCTCAGTGAATGCGCCCATTGCAGGTATCCATTTTGATGCCAGCGACCGGGCCTTTGTCAGTACGCCCCGGCTGGTTTCCGCCGCAGCCCCCGCCACGTTGAGTATTCTGGATACCACGTCGCAGTCCGGCCCTGCCCGCCTGACGGCGTTTCCGTCCCGCGAGGGCAATGCGGTGAACACCGATCCCGCTCACAGCCTGCGCAACGTGCTCGGTTTTTATATTGACCGTAAAAACGGCTGGCTATGGGCGCTGGATATGGGGTTCGTCGCGGGAGAAGCCCAATCGCCTGCGGGGTCGCAGAAGCTGGCGGTGCTGGATCTCAACTCAGGCCGCACCATTAAACGTATCGCTCTGGATGATGTGGCGGACCGCAAAGCCAGTTTCCTGAATGATGTGGTGGTCGATGAGAACCGCCGTGTCGCTTATATTTCCGACAGCGGATCGCGGAGTGCTCCTGACAACCAGGTGGGGCTGATTATCGTCGATTTCGCTACCGGTACGGCCCGGCGCGTGCTCGATCGTCACCCTGCGCTGCAGATTGAGCCTGGCGTTGACGTCGTCTCGCATGGAGCGGAAGTCTGGCCAGGTAAACCCTTACTGATTGGTATCAATGGCATTGCGCTCTCTCCCGATGCGGGCACACTGTACTGGACGGTGACAACCGGAACCCGTGCGTATGCGGTACCCACCGCGATACTGAGGCAGCCTGCGTCAACCAATGCGCAAATCGCCGAACAGATCCGCGATTTGGGTAGCGTGGGAGGCAATACCGACGGGATGGTGACAGATGAAAAAGGCAACCTCTACATCACCGATGTCACACGCAATGGTATCGTCAGATACGATCCTGAGACCCATTCCATGTCGCTGGTTGCGGCAAATGAAGAGGTGCGCTGGCCAGACACGCCGGCAATCCGTCCGAACGGGGAGCTGATCTTTACCTCAAGTCGCCTCAATGACCATTTTGCGGGAGCCGTTAAACCGGGAGAGGAGCGCTATGATTTGTGGCGCTTGCGTCTCAGTGCTTCAAAGGATTAGTCGCGCGTTACCTCAGTAATCAACATCGACAAACCATTCAGGTAATCCCTTTTTTTAGCCAACTCACGGTATTTGGTTGGGGAAAGTCCATATTGATTTGAGAACGCTCTGCTGAAGGTTGACGGCTCTTCATAGCCTAACATTGTAAATATATCTGAAACAGAAAGTTGCGTATGTCTGAGCATATGCGCGGCTTTTTCAAGTTTCCGGATTCGGATATAAAGACCTATACTTATGCCACACTCCTGGCGAAAGTTTCGTTGAATATAAGCCAATGAATAACCGGATTTTCGTGCCACATCCAGAACGGTAATGGGTCTATACAAATTCGAGTCAATCCAGTGAGTCAGGGACTTAATTACAGTTTCACGATCTTTTAAGAGAGTAAACTTTATACACATAAGTATCCACGAAATTTATTTACAAGAAGGCCGCTGGCAAAGTCATCCCATGACAATTGAAAATAAATATTTCCTGAAAGAAAAATCACCCTAAGAATAGGGTGAAAGAACGCTTACTGTATTTTAGAAGGATGTACTTGCAACACCCTCATTTTTCTCTGGACCATACAGTTTCATAAACGCATTAACGGAGGCCTGCGCTTTCCTGACGATTTCACTTTCGTCAGGCTGATCTTTTCTTGCTTTTAAAAGCAAGGGTTCCAGTATGTCAGCCTGGAGAAGAGAACGAAAATACTCAGCCGCCAGCACAGGATCATCTTTTCTTAAGATGTTTTGATTCATTAAATCGGTAAACAGCGCTGAAACATTTGAACGCAGTTTTTGCATTCGCGCATAATATAACTCTCCGATACCCGATCTTCCGGCCTCGGAAATCATTAATCTTTGCAAATCCACAATATCCGGAGAGCAAATATAACGTAAAAAGGCAACAGCAAATTGCTCGATGACAAGCTGTGGTGATTTTCTGAAAAGGCGCACCTGCCCTGCAGTTTCAATAGTCATGCTCTTTATATACTGTTCAGTTTCTGAAGACATGCACTCTACAAATAGCTCTTCTTTCGAAGAAAAGTGACTGTAAATTGTCGATTTTGAGCCACCCACAATCGCGTTAATCTCTGAGATAGACGTGGCATCAAATCCTTTTTGTCGAAACAGTCCGGATGCAACCTCCAGAATCTGTTGCCGTTTAAGCGCTCTTTTATCCATATGTTTCCTCGTTAGTTTAGGTGTCTGGCCGGGGCCAACACTTTTTGTTCTCTGATTTCGGAATCACGTCAGATAGTAGGGTTCGTAATCGTACTGACGAGTACATTTTCATTTGACGGCGCTCAGAAGTCAAGATATAAAGTGTACCGTACTGTACGGTACTGTATTTGGACTACTCAATGAACAGCATGACGAGCGTACTGATGAAAGGTTTCCAGGAGACACTCCCGGGGTGTCGTATTTCCGGTTTAACCCGGTCCAGCATAGTGATGGGTTGTGTTGTCATTTCCGCCATCAGTATGAGCGGATGCGCCATAATCCCCGATCTTGGCACCCCACCGCTTATGAAGACGGTCACACAACTTAAAAGCGATCAAAGCTTCCCGCACCAGAACGGCCAGTGGCCGAAAGATGACTGGTGGAAGAAATACGGTGACGAGCAGCTCAACGGGCTGATTGATGACGCGCTTAAAAATTCCCCTACCCTTAACATCGCCGAAACGCGCGTAAAACAAGCACAAGCAATGACGCAAAGTGCGAGCGGATCGCTTTTCCCTGAAGTCACCGCCAACGCCAGCTTTATTCGGGACAAAATGAGTTACAACTATGTGACGCCTGAAAGCGCAACGCCTCAAAACTGGAACAGCTACGGGCGTACCACACTTGACATGAGCTGGGAAATTGATTTTTGGGGTAAAAACCGCGCCGCGCTCGCGGCTGCAACGTCAGGCGAAATGGCGGCCGTTGCAGAAGCTGCACAAACAAGACTGGTGCTCTCTTCGTCTATTGTTAACGTTTACGCAGAGCTGGCGCATTTATACACCGTTCGCGAAACGCTTAACGATACTCTCGCTATACGAACCAGTACGCTTGCGTTGTTCCGGCAACGACATGACGCGGGGCTTGAGGATTTATCCAGCCTTCAACAGGTCGAGACGCGTCAACTCAACGCAAAAGCAAACCTGGTGGCGATAGATGAAGCCATTGCGATCAAAAAACATGCCCTCGCGTCATTGATCGGTGACGGGCCAGACAGGGCGCTGGCAATAACCGCACCCAAAGCAACGCTATTAGCGCATGAGGAACTTCCGCCCAATATCGCTTTAGATCTGATTGGTCGACGTCCGGATATTGTCGCTGCACGCTTACGCGCAGAGGCAGCAGCAGAGCAAATCAAACAAAAAAAAGCCGGTTTTTACCCCAGCGTGAATCTGGTTGCCTTTGCCGGTTTCCAGTCTTTAGGCATTAACAACTTAACCCAAAGTGGCTCAGCAATAGGTAGTTTTGGTCCGGCCATATCGTTGCCTATATTTAACACGCAAAAGCTTCAGGGTGATTTGAAATATGCCAGCGGTGAATATGACATTGCGGTTCAGGTTTATAACGACACCTTAACGAATGCACTTCGGGAAGTGAGCGATGCGCTGACCAGCAGAGCATCTCTTAAAGACGAGATACTTTATTCCCGAAGTGCCGTCACGTCAGCAGAAAAAGCGTATTCACTCACCAGACAACGATATGAAGGAAAGGTCGCTGATTATCTCGATGTCTTGTCTTCAGAAGATGAGCTGGTCGCGGCCCGCAGAAAATTAGCCGATGTAAATTCTCGCGCCTTCACTGTCGATGTCGCATTAGCGCGCGCATTAGGCGGCGGATATACCTCGAATAAATAGTCATTTTCAAACATCAACTTCATTACCAAATAGTGGAAACAA
This sequence comes from Enterobacter sp. BIDMC92, assembly GCF_001030225.1. NCBI lineage: Bacteria > Pseudomonadati > Pseudomonadota > Gammaproteobacteria > Enterobacterales > Enterobacteriaceae > Enterobacter > Enterobacter sp. BIDMC92. The sequence continues at coordinate 1,002,538 of NZ_KQ087598.1, read as the reverse complement.
AGGAAATAAAATGAGTCACTCTGCAGCTATTGACAGTCAAAACATTGAAACGTCAGATATTAAAAAGAAAAAAAGAAAACGTCTGTTCTCTTATCTTGCATTAAGTATTGCGCTTGCTGGTACTGGCTCATTTATTTATTGGGAGTTAGTGGGTTCCCGATATGTTGAGACCGATAATGCCTATACCGATGTCGAATCTGCACAACTCTCTTCCGCAATTACCGGTACGGTAAGCGCCATCCTGGTGACCGATTCGCAGGTGGTAAAAAAAGGCGATGTTCTGGTCCAACTGGATCCGACTGATGCAGAGTTAGCCCTGAGTCAGGCTGAAGCAAACCTGAACCTGTCTATCCGGCGGGTAAATGGATATAAGGCCAATGATACAAAGCTTGGCGCAGAAGTTTTGGCGAATGAAAAAGAACAAAAACGCCTGTTGGCCCAGGTTGATGCCGCAAACGCTGACTTACAGCGCGCAACTGTCGACCTTAAGCGACGCGAAGCATTAATGCAGACAGGTGCGATTTCAGGTGACGAACTGACGCGTATTCAAAACGTTTATGCTTCCGCACTGGCAAACCTGAATGCCGCGAAAGCGGCTGTGGCGCAAGCTGACGCAGCGAGACAAGCGGCAGTGGGGGCAAGACAGGCCAATGCCGTAATGATTGAGGATGCGAATACCGAGACCAACCCGGAAGTTGCACTTGCAAGGGCGAAGCGCGATCAAGCCAGACTGGATCTGGAAAGAACCGTGATCCGTTCGCCAGTCGATGGCGTGGTTGCACGACGCCAGGTTGAGCTTGGGCAACGTGTACAACCTTCCACACCGTTACTGTCCGTGGTACCGGTACAGCAAATTCACGTCAATGCAAACTTCAAGGAAGTTCAGCTTCAGCATGTGAAAGAAGGTCAGAAAGTGGAACTAATAAGCGATCTGTATGGCGATAAGGTCCCTTTCCATGGAACCGTAGAAGGCTTTGATGGTGGAACTGGCGCAGCGTTTTCAGTTATTCCAGCGCAAAACGCGACGGGTAACTGGATCAAGGTTGTTCAGCGTTTACCCGTACGCATCAAACTCAATGCCGATGAGCTTGCAGCCCATCCGTTGCGGGTAGGGCTGTCCATGAAAGCGACTGTTGACTTAAAAAGTGAATAACGGAAACCAGGCCATGTCTACATTCGTTATCGATAAAGAGCCTCCTTCGCTAAAAGGCGGAATGTTATGGATTGGTGCTCTGGTCCTGGCTATGGCGAACTTTTTAGCCGTGCTCAACATGACCATTGCAAACGTGACTCAACCCAACATGGCTGGCGCCTTAGGTGCGGGAACCAGCCAGGGCACCTGGATCATCACGGCCTATGCCGTTGCTGAAGCCATAACGGTGCCGCTCTCAGGATGGTTAACAACCCGGTTCGGCGGCGTGCGCGTTTTCTCCGTTTCGGTGTTGATGTTTGGTATTTTCTCGTTGCTTTGTGGCCTGTCCACCTCGCTGGGAATGCTACTGCTAATGCGTGTTTTTCAGGGAATGGCAGGCGGCCCCCTGATGGCTTTATCACAAACATTACTGCTGCGGATCTTCCCTAAAGAAAAATCTATGCAGGCGACGGGTCTCTGGGCGATGACAACATTGCTGGCCCCCGTCATCGGCCCGGTTCTGGGAGGATGGATTTGCGATCATTACAGCTGGTCGTGGGTGTTTATCATCAACGTTCCAATGGCCATCGCTTTTGCGTTAGTCGCGTGGTCAATATTAAAGATATTCGAAGATACGCTGGTTAATAACTCCATTGATATTGTTGGGTTTATTTTATTGGTTATCTGGGTTGGCGCACTGCAGATTATGCTTGATGAAGGGAAAGACCTTGACTGGTTTGCCTCAGACGAAATATGGGTTCTGGCGATTGTCGCCTGTATTGGATTTCTGAGTTTCTGTATCTGGGAGCTCACGGCTGAACATCCGATTGTCGATATCAGAGTTTTTCGCCATCGTGGTTTTTCTGCCAGTATGTTTGTCCTCGCTCTCGCGTTTGGCTGTTTTTTTGGTCTGAACGTACTTACGCCGCTGTGGTTACAATATAACTTAGGATATACAACAACATGGGCTGGGATTGTGGTGGCCTGGGGTGGACTTCTGCAGGTGGTTTTTTCTCCGGTTGCCGCTAACCTTTCCAACAAAATCGATCCGCGCATTCTTATCTTCTTTGGCTGCGCCTGGCTCGGTCTCGACACCTTCTGGCGCTCCTACGCGACAACCGATATGGACTACTGGTCCATCTGTGTCCCCCTGTTATTCATGGGCGTTGGTATGCCATTGTACTATGTCCCGATTACGGGCCTTGCAATGGGTTCGGTAGATGAAACGGAAATGCCATCAGCGGCGGGGTTAATGAACTTTGTTCGAACGTTATCAGGTGCGTTTGCCACATCGCTCGTGACGACGTCATGGCAAGACCAGCGCTATATCGCGCATGACAAGCTGGCATCCGTTGTTGATCCGACTGGCGATCTTTCACAGTACATCAACTCGGCGCCTCAGCAAGGCGGACAGTTTGTTCGGGAGCTTTTTGACAAAATGGTTAACAGCCAGAGCATGATGCTTTCCACCAATGATCTAATGATGTCGATTGGTGTCATATTTTTTATTGCTGCATTTGCGATTGCTTTAGCACCGAAACCTTCTCGCGTCGTCGATGCCGCTTCTGTAGGGCATTAATATCTACTCAGCACAAGGACGTGAGTATCAAGTAAAAGAGAAACTTTGATGAGCCACACATCACAAACACCTTACAATCGGGATCTTCTGTATAAGAAAATATTTCTTTCAATATCTGAGATGAAATTTCTGGAAAGAGAGATAAACAAGTTTACCTGGTTAGAGCGTGCTTTCTTGAGAAAAACAGAATTTCATAAAATACAACATCTCAGAAGCAGGTGTGACAGCAATTTTTTTAGATTTATTAACAGCGACCAGGCAAACCAAAATACGCTAATTCATATCCTTGAACAATTACCTGAAAATCATCCTGACAGAACATGGTTGACGGGGTTCCTGCTTTAAACGCATCAGGTGAGTGAACATAATTTTGATATGTCAGGAAAAATATCAGACCGAGGGAGAGAAAAAAATGGATGCTTCCCAGTGGAAGAAGCATCCCAAATCAGGCAATTATTCAGACACAGATTGAAACCGTAAACTGACGATCTCATCGATAATATCTCACACCCTCTCCGCTTTGTTATTTACATTTTCTGCCATCGCATAAAAAACGCAGTCTGGACGCGTTCACGAGAGACGTGACTGAAGATGCCATTTACTTCACGCTTCACCGAAGTAAACTACGTCTGCACCACTTAGACTGGGCCTTTGTTAATCAGAGGATGATAAAATGAAAACCCAGCAAGTCGATTTTGCCTCTTTATATTTTGGTACCCCTGTCGCCATTATCTCCAGCCAAAATCCTGACGGTTCAACCAACCTGAGCCCGATCTCGTCGTGGTGGATCCTTGATCAGAATATCGTATTCGGACTTGGTACCGACGGAAAGTGTTATGAAAATATAAAGGATAATACGGGTATTGTTCTCAATATTCCGGACAGCCTCTTATGGCCGAATATTGAAGCGCTCGCCAATAAAACAGGAAAAGCCTCACCACCAGAATGGAAGAAAAAGATGGGGTATATTTTTGAACAGGATAAGTTTAGCTGCGGAAAGTTTCACAAAGTAAAGGCGGAGACGGTTAACGCATTGAGAATTAAGGAGTGTCCGATACAAATAGAAGCTACGGTTTGCGGGATATCGCCCCTTGCCGGTTCCCGGGGAAGCCTGGTATCCGTTGATGCCACGATAACCTGCGTTCACATTTCCGAGACGTTATTAATTCACACCGGGAAAGGGTTAAAATTTAATGTGGAGAAATGGCAGCCCTTATATTACCTGTTTCGTCACTATTTCTCTCTGGGCGCCCGGCTTGGTCATAACTTCCGATGTGATGAGTAACCCCACCATTCTGGCAACGGAAAGTTTTAAACTTTTCGTGATATTCTGTCTTTATGCCCCTGGCCTCATATAATCGAGTCATATTCGCCACTGTATTATCGCCTGCCACGCACAACATATTGTGCATGGCAGGTGATGATAATTTTTATGGAAAAACGTCTATGTCGAAACTGGATTTGAGGTCCAAAAAAACCTGGGGCGCCCTGGCATCGATCGCTGTAGTCGCCGGTACGCTGGCATCGGCTTTTGCATGGACTGCGGGCTGGCTTGGGTCACGCACGGTCAGCCAGGCACTGGTGAGTGAAACACCAAAACCCTTTCCGCCGGGCTTTCGCCGTGCGCATGGCAAAGGCATCTGCTTTGCCGGCACCTTTGTGCCAAACGGCTCAGCGGTTTCTCTGTCCACCTCCCGCCTCTTTTCTCAGCCGGAAATCCCCGTAGTGGGCCGATTCTCAATTGGTACTGGCGATCCTCACGCCCCGGATAGTACAACCAAAACCCTGAGCATGGCGCTGTTGCTGAAAACGGATGACAAGCAACAATGGCGGATGGCGATGAATAACGAACCTTACTTCGCCACCCGCAACCCGGAAGGATTTCTGGCCTTGCGCCAGGCCACGGCAGTTGATGCGGCCACCGGCAAGCCGGACCCGCAGCGTCTCGCGGACTTTTTGAAAGCCTACCCGGAGGCTGAGAAATACCTTAAATGGGCGGCGCAGAAACCCGCCCCCGGCAGCTTCGCCGGGGCGACGTTTTACAGCATCAACTCTTTCTACCTTGTGAACGCGCAAGGGGAGCGACAACCTGTGCGCTGGATGATGCGTCCGCACGATCCGTTCTTCTCCCTGAGCGATGAACAGCGAAAGAAAGCGGATGATAATTTCCTGTTCGAAAGCCTGCGCCAGCGCCTGGCACAGAAACCACTCTACTGGGACTACGTTTTGCAGCTCGCGCAGCCGGGCGATCCGGTGGATGACCCTTCCCGGCCCTGGCCGGATAATCGCAAGCAGATGGTGGCCGGCACGCTGGAAGTGACGCGTGTCGAAGCGCAATCCGTGGGCGCGTGCCGCGACGTTAACTTTGATCCCTCTATCGTTCCGGCGGGCGTTGCGGTGACGGATGATCCCGTCTTAAACGCGCGATCGGCCGCTTACTCACACTCCTTCAGTCGCCGTGAGCGGGAAATTGGCTACGGCAAAGCCACCGAAGCCGTGCAAAAGCAGGAGGTAAAATGAGCACGAATAAACGTCTGCGCGAGCACGCCCCACAGCATTTCAATACCCTGGCGCGAAGCCTGCACTGGCTGATGGCGGTTATGATCCTGGCGATGCTTTTCATTGGTGCCGCCATGATGACGTCGTTACATCATCGGATTTGGTTGATCGACCTGCACCGGCCACTGGGTATCGCCATTTTACTGCTGGCACTGGTTCGTCTGGTCAACCGACTCCTGAGCCGCACGCCTCCTCTGCCTGCGGATTTGCCCGTCTGGCAGGTGCTTGCAGCGAAGGCGTCTCACTGGGTGCTGTACGCGTTAATGCTGGCAATGCCGCTGCTGGGCTGGGCACAGCTTTCGGCGGCGGGCGTGCCGATCGTGATGTTTGACGGTTTCAACCTGCCTCCGATTGTTCCAGCCAGTCCGGCACTGTATGCGTGGTGCCACGACGCCCATAGTCTTCTGGCAAAATTACTTTTTGCGGTGGTGCTGGTCCATCTCTCTGCCGCATTAGTGCATGCGTGGATCTACCGGGATACCGTTTTTGCCAGCATGGCGAAAGGAAACAAGTCGGCATCAGCCGTCCGGGAAGATCTGAAGTAAGGAAAGCGGTTCTGGACAAGCACACCCGGAATGCGCGTGTCCTCGCTAATCGTCATCCTGAAACGGCAGATTCAACCGGGGCGCGTATTTTGTCTTCAAATTCGCGCCCCAAAAAAGCCACGGATACCCCACCGCTCTTGTGGTGGAAGATAATATCAATCAAATAAAGTGATCATTTTTTAAACAGAAGAGCATTTCCGCCCGCAATTTATGCTTTTATCAAAACGTTAAGCGGCGCTCGCATAACAAACACCCTGCCAACAGAAACACCTAACTCGTTGATAAAGATGAGTTTACATCAATAAAAACGATAAAAACCCTTGCTCACCAACAAAATATATCAACTCGTGTGATATCTAAATTATAATTCTTATACTTCTGTTAAAAAGGTGGAGGCCGAAATGCGATTAACCTTACTGCTGTTATGCTGTCTGGTACAGAGTGTAACCTGGGCAGGCGAACTGCCAAAACCTGTTGGTAAACCCATTTTAACGATTTACGGTAATATAGAAAATACCAATGAAAATGGAAAAGCAGTGTTTGATCTCGCCAGCCTTGAAAAACTGGGCATGGTAAGCTTTGAGACGACCTCCCCCTGGTATAATGGTCGAACTAAGTTTGAGGGGGTTCCGATGCGTAAACTCATGGATTATGTGGGTGCAAAGGGTACTAACATTAATGTTATTGCGCTCAATGATTACTCAACCGTCATCCCTCTCAGCGACTTTAAAAAATACAACGCCATACTTGCTTTGAAGGTGAATGGCGAATATATGCGCATCCGCGATAAAGGTCCATCATTCATTGTATACCCCTATGACAGTCTTCCTGAGTTGAATAATCAGATTTATTACTCGCGTTCAGCATGGCAGGTTAGCAAAATGAAGATTGAATAGCAGTTCAGGAGAACATAATGAACAGGATACTGGTTGGTATCATTTTTTCTCTTTTTATCACGACAGGATATATTGCATTCCTTGTTTACGATCGCCAGCAGGAATTGCAAAAACTGACTCAATACACCGAGTCCTGGTCCGTGGCTCAACTGGTATCCGAGTATTACCGCTTTGAATCATGGCTTGGTCTGTACGCAACCGATACCGATGACGTTACGATAGACCAGGTCCGCATGCGTCTTGAAATTATGCTCAGTCAGGGCGATTTAATGAAGGGGGGTGATTTAGGTCGCTACATTGACAGCGATAAAACGCATCAGGAGCTCGCTTTACGCTTAGAAAATATACTGAATTATCTGGATAGTCATCTTGAAAACATGAGCCATGCCGAGTTACAGGCCTACCTGAAAAATATGCATGAGCTCGATGCACCGCTCAGCCAGCTTTCTGCCACTGCATTAACAAAAGATATTAACACGGTTAATGAATCTAACACAAAAATACAGATCCTTTACTATATTTATTCCGCGCTTTCATTGCTGCTGGTGATCCTAAGTTTTATTCTTGGTTTTTTAATGATCTACCAGAATAAAAATATTCTCAAAGCGCACATGCAGGTTAAAAGCCTGGCTGACGAACTCCAGATATCAAAAGAAACACTGCAAATTCAGAATGCGAAGCTGGAATATGATGTTTATCATGATTCCCTCACCGGTATGAAAAACCGTCTGTTCTTCTGGGACGATCTCAACAAAATTAATCTTCAGGCGGATAAAAACCATACGCCTGTCACGGTGATGTTATTTGATTTAGACCGGTTCAAAGAGGTCAACGACACCTATGGCCATGATACCGGCGATTTACTGTTGAACCAGGTATCCCGACGTCTCACCTCAATGAGTAGCGCTTCTGATACGTTTTACCGGTTGGGCGGCGACGAATTTGCCCTTCTGTCCAGTGGTTTGACCGAAAACGCGGCCATTTCGCGCGCCAAAGAAATCAGCGATCAGATCAGCCAGCCCTATACGATTAATAACCAGCTGATAAAAATTGCGACCTGCGTGGGTATCGTTTTATCGGATAATGAACGACGCTCTGACTTTCTGTATAAATTTGCCGACCTGGCCCTCTACGAAGCGAAAAAAGCCGGTTCCCAGCAGATAAAAGTCTTCCGCCAGTGGATGATGCAAAAATTGCAGGAGAGCAGAACCCTTGAACATGACATGGCACTGGCGCTCGATCACAATGAGTTTGTGGTTTATTACCAGCCGATTGTCGATTCATTCAGCAATGACATTTACGGCTACGAGGCGCTTATTCGCTGGATGCACCCGGTAAAAGGGATGCTGTCGCCTGATTACTTTATCTCTGTTGCTGAAAAAACCGGGATGATCAACGCGATCGGCAAAATTGTGCTTGAGCTTGCCTGCCGGGAAGCGGTCTCCTGGGCGGTTCCGGCAAGGATCTCGGTGAACGTCTCACCTATCCAGTTGGGTAATAAATCGTTTACGACGATGGTGCAAACCATCCTGAAAGAGACAGGGTTACCGGCTAACCGGCTTGAGCTGGAGGTGACAGAGTCTTCGCTCTTCAGTGACAGCACGATGCCGATTACGATTCTGAAAAAGCTGCGTTCGCTGGGGGTGAAAATTTCCATCGATGATTTCGGAACGGGATATTCGTCGCTCTCCAGATTGAGTGAGCTTAATTTTGATAAAATCAAAATAGACAAATCCTTTGTGAATCCGATATCCACGCAAGATGATGCGCTTAATATCGTCAAACTGATTACCGGTATGGCGAAGAGCCTGAATATGAGCGTGATTGCCGAAGGTGTAGAAACCGAAGCGCAGCTTGAACGTCTTCAGGCACTTGGCTGCGATCTGGTGCAGGGATACCTGTTTGGAAAACCACAGCCGGAGATTGACAGAAAGATTAGATGCGGTTGAAATGGCTTGCGGTTGCTTCTGGCCCAACACCATTTAGATGACAGCGAATCAAAGGTTAAAAAATGAAAAACACCGTCCCGGAATATACGCCTGTTGATTTATCTCGTTGGGCAAGGAAGGAGCATTTTGAAGTTTTTCAGTCGTTTGCTGAATGTACCATCAACCAAACGGTTCTGATCGACATTACCGTACTGCGAAAACATATTAAAACGGTTGGCTGGAAGTTTTACCCCACTATTATTTTCCTCCTCTCTAAAATCATGAACCGGCATCCTGAGTTCCGTATGGCTATGAAGGACAATGAGCTTGTCGTATGGAATGAAATTCATCCCAGCTATACCATTTTCCATCCCGAAACGGAGACCTTTTCGTCATTGTGGAGCCACTACGATGGCAATATGCAACACTTCCAGAACACGTATGCAGAAGATACGGCGCGCTATGGCAATAACCTTTCCTACTGGCCTAAGGAAGAGTCCCGGGAAAATGTCTTTTTCGTATCGTCTATTCCGTGGGTAACCTTTACCAACTTTAATATGAACATTGCGCATATGAAGAACTTCTTTTCACCTATGTTCACGTTTGGAAAATACTACGAACAGGATGGGAAAGTGTTGTTGCCTATGGCGGTGCAGGTCCATCACTCGGTGTGCGATGGTTTCCATGTGGCAAGGATGTTTAATGAGTTGCAGGAGATGTGTGATGGGTTACCGGAGCTGTCAGAAGAACATAACGCATGATGCGTAAGAAGTCGTGATGGTTTCTTTTGGTCGGGATTGAGCATTAAGTCTGCCAGACATCTATGCTAAGCAATGGCTAGCCTGCGCACTGTCATCAGAAAATCGAAAGGGGTCGCGTCCCACAGCTCAGGTGAAAAATCAAATCCATATCGCATTTTGAACTCATCATCCAGCCTGCCTTTATTACACTCAATAAAAGTATCAACTTCTTCGGCTAACGCTTTTAGCATCCAACCGGGGGCTGTTTTTTTATACAGATTAATGGTGCCCTCAATGGTATCTTCCCCCTCATTGATGAGGTCATGATCCTGATTAAAATAACCCTGAATCAGCTGATCAAGATGATAAAAGCTTTGCATAATCCATCTACTCTATAGGTCGGAACTGCACATATTTGTCAGCACGTGTGAGAAGCCAACCGACCTTTCATCATTTTATGCGCTTTCCATGAAAGGCCAAGTGGTATCAGATACCAGACCGCAATAACGCCAAAAACTGCAACAGGTAAGTAATATAACAGCAGCGAGTACGTATAAAAGACAGGAAGCAGAATCAGCGGTGCCAGGATAAGCATCAGACATATCACCCCACCATAAAAACGCTTACTTAGATCATCCACTAATGTTGAAAGCGTTTCGTCAGCATTTTCATCCCTGCTCAATACCTCTTTCAGACGAGATAATTGCTTACTCGAAAAACCATTATCCAGCAGGTCTTTTTCCGTCAGTTGGCTGGTCATATGCTCGTCTGTCTTCATGATTGGTATGTTCATGAAAGGATAACTTTAAGATGAGTTTTTTTAAACACTAGCTTAAATGACGAATTGCCGGACATTGCAGGCAGGCTTGAAGATCAACCAGTACGATCGGCGGAGTTCAAGGTTTTCTCTGGGGTTAGCGATTTCTACAAGTCGCACGTTAGACATCATTGTAGGCATCGCCCAAGACTTAAAATTGAATGCCCGAGCTTATGCCCCAGCAGTGGCTTGGTCCTGGTTGAGTCCAGCTACAGGATATAAAGTACCGTCTATAAACAGCGATAATAGGAACAGAACAACACAACACAGTGCAACCACTTGATTTATAATTATTTTATTCTATACGATCTTTTACATACCCCTTTAATACCCCCAACGGTTTGTTTGACGAACATAAGTGTTGATTCGAGCCGCGAGTTCTATCAGTGTTTTGACACCTTAAATAAATGGGTATGCTGTTCAGTTTTTTTAATTGCGCTCAAAAGTATCAGGCATCGGCCCTGATAGATGGATCCTTCTGTGTAGCAGTCAACAAAATTGGTCGTTTCATTAGAACTTTCCTGCACAGATCTACTGATTCGTTTGGTGGTAATTCACTGTTATGTTCATGTAGCCTGAGCGCCCTTAATTTTTCTAAAATGTAGTCCGTAACTGCGTAATGAGCCCCGCAACACATTAAGTAACCTATCGCCATCACTCACTCATTAATATGGTTCCTAATGAAGACATTATTAACTTCGGTGTGTATTAATCAACGGGGAGCAGGTCAGCCGAGCCAGTGCTAAATGCGTTAAATCTGTCATTCAAGGTGTAAAACACAATCATCGATTGGCCCTCTCAAATCGAAAAAATAAATTTTCTTCGCAAAAACAACAGAAAACCATCGATTTCTGGGCCTGTAGGAGCCCCTCAGCGGGGCGCTGTGCTATCGGTATGTCATACGATTGTGTGGAGATGACGTGTTGTAGCGCTTCTGGTGGAGCATACGGGGCTGTTTGCATTGTTGTGGGAAATGGTGCAGAAGGGTGACGACCAGGCCGGGAGAATATCGCTTGTTAGTGGCTGATCTTTAGCCCGCTTTGGTAATGTTGCTGGAGTAGTTCTGTGTCTGCTGGCAAATGCGCAATTGTGCTTTCAGCAGGTTTGACACGCTGGCAGTTGGATTAGCGCGAAAAGCAGGAGCCTGGCGATTGTTCCGTTGGCTTCCCCACGATTACTACCGCAAAGTCAACACAATGAGCCACCCCAAATTAACTATGAAAATAGTAGGATACGGTATCAAGGCCAAAGTTATTTTTGACCTGCTTTCCACCGAAACACCGAATCATTAACCCCTGTATTTTCTCCAGAACCGCCAGGATTTGTAAGAAAGGACTGGCGGTTGAACAAAAACAGCAATCAACATTGCTATAGATAAACTGATCCCAGTTGATATGATGTATTCTATTTCATTTGAAATAATCACCCAGAGAAATATTGCAATGAAAGCATAAAAGATCCAAAGAACTATCCTGAATCGATTAGCCAGATCCTGAATCGCTTCCCCCAAGGTTCCGCCGTAGCTTTCAACGTTGTTTTTTATCTTCTGCAAATCCGATGGTGTAAACCCTGAACGTAACAAAGCCTCATCAGTCACTTTCATATCGTCTCGTCCCTTATCTTCCAGAAGTGTTTTCCTAATCGCTGATTGTGCAAGCAATCATATTGATGAACTTTACAGCAATCCACATGATGTTTGTCCAATGTATCAGATTTCAGACAATAGAAGCCATAAAGCCCCGTTAGTGGTACAAGCAACAAGCGGAGCGTAGCGACTTCATCAGATTGTCAGAATGATCACACCTTATCAGGGGGCTCGTGAACCTTTCGGAGCGTGAGCGAAGCGCTGGCAGAGCCTGCATGTCGTGTGCAGGTACGTTTACAACTATTCACCTGTTTACGTGGCTCATGGGGCCACACATCGGGCTTAAATGCGTGTGATCAATCTGTTTCGGGATGGTTTAGAGACGTTGGCGGCGTCATCAGCTTCGAGTTGATAGCGGTTCGTGTGGACTGTTCACGCCTTGTACCTGTTCGAGCTTTACAGCTACAGGCCGCTACGTGCTAACATCCCTGAATAGCCACTGTTAACCATAGCGGCAACTGTTGGTCATAGAATCCCTTAAAAAAAGATTGTATCTTGAGAGCAATAAACGCCTTAAGATATTGTTTTTAAAGAATTTTGTTGTGTGAGTGCCGATAATAGGAGTCGAACCTACGACCTTCGCATTACGAATGCGCTGCTCTACCAACTGAGCTATATCGGCCCTGAGAGGCCGGTTACGAATGTAACCACGGGGCAAAAGGTTAGATCTATCCGGGTGATGCGTCAATGCCCTTTTGAATCAAACGGCTATTTTTGCATCACCCGTGATTATTTACGCACGAATCGTATCGTCGCCGAAGCCGATCCACTTATACGTGGTCAATGCTTCCAGCCCCATAGGACCGCGCGCGTGCAGTTTCTGCGTGCTGACCGCTACCTCCGCACCGAGGCCGAACTGGCCGCCGTCGGTGAAGCGGGTGGAGGCATTCACATACACCGCAGAGGAATCCACCTCGTTCACGAAGCGATCGGCATTGCGCAGCGTACGCGTCAGGATAGCGTCGGAATGCTGCGTGCCATGCTCACGGATGTGCACAATCGCGTCGTCGAGATCGGTAACGATTTTCACGTTCAGATCCAGAGACAGAAACTCATCGTCGTACTGCTCCACTTTTACGGGCACGACTTTCGCCGGGCCATCCTGAAGCAGTGCCAGCGCGCTGGCGTCAGCATGCAGGGTTACGCCGCTCTCTGCCATCTGTTTGCTCAGGGCCGGCAGGAAGGTCTTCGCGATACCCTGATGCACCAGCAGCGTTTCCACCGTGTTACAGGTGCTTGGGCGCTGTGTTTTCGCATTCACGATAATCTTCAGCGCCGGTTCAATCTCAGCGCTGTCGTCCACCACGATATGACACACGCCGATACCGCCGGTGATCACCGGGATTGTCGACTGCTCACGGCACAGCTTGTGCAGGCCCGCGCCACCGCGTGGGATCAGCATGTCGATGTACTTGTCCATGCGCAGCATCTCATTGACCAGCGCGCGGTCAGGGCTCTCTATCGCCTGCACGGCGCCCGCAGGTAAGCCACACTCTTCCAGCGCCTGCTGAATAACTTTTACCGTCGCGGCATTGGTGCGCCAGGTCTCTTTCCCACCGCGCAGAATAGCGGCGTTACCGGTTTTCAGGCACAGGGAGGCGACATCCACCGTTACGTTTGGACGGGCTTCATAAATCACACCGATGACGCCGAGCGGCACACGGCGACGCTCAAGACGTAAACCGCTGTCGAGCAGTCCACCGTCGATCACCTGCCCGACCGGGTCAGCCAGATTGCAGACCTGACGAACATCGTCGGCGATGCCTTTCAGGCGTGTCGAGGTCAGGGCCAGGCGGTCAAGCATCGCTTCGCTCAACCCGTTACGACGCGCTTCCAGCAGATCCTGCTCGTTGGCGAGCAAAATCTCCTGGGACTGGGATTCCAGATAATCAGCGATTTTTTCCAGCACGCGGTTTTTCTCGCGGCTGGAAAGGAGCGCCAGTTTATAAGAGGCGGCCTTCGCGGCGGCACCCATTTGTTCCAGCATGTTCTGGCTCCTTAACGAATAATCATGTCATCGCGATGCACGGCAACCGGGCCATATTCATAGCCCAGAATGGCGTCGATCTGCTGCGAGTGTTGACCCGCGATGCGGCGCAGGGCATCGCTGTTATAGCGGCTTACGCCGTGGGCAATGTCGCGGCCTTCGAGGTTACGGATACGGATCACTTCACCACGGGAGAAGTTGCCTGTCACGCTTTTAATTCCTTTAGGAAGTAATGAACTTCCTCGTTCCAGAATCGCGGCGGTTGCCCCTTCATCAACAACAAGCTCGCCCGCAGGCGGCGCACCAAATATCCAGCGCTTGCGGTTTTCCAGCGGGGATTCCTGGGCGTGGAAGCGGGTACCGACGGAGATGCCTTCCATCACGTCACCAATCACCCCAGGGCGGCTGCCCGCCGCAATGATGGTGTCGATACCGGCGCGGCATGCCACGTCAGCCGCCTGCAGCTTGGTTCCCATGCCGCCCGTACCCAGGCCGGATACGCTGTCGCCGGCAATAGCGCGCAGCGCATCGTCGATACCGTGAACATCAGTAATCAGCTCGGCTTCCGGGTTGGAGCGTGGATCGGCGGTAAACAGCCCCTGCTGGTCGGTCAGAAGCAGTAATTTATCCGCACCGGCCAGAATCGCCGCCAGCGCAGAGAGGTTATCGTTATCACCCACTTTGATTTCGGCGGTGGCAACGGCATCGTTTTCGTTAATAACGGGAACGATATTATTGTCCAGCAGCGCACGCAGGGTATCGCGGGCGTTCAGGAAGCGCTCTCGGTCTTCCATATCCGCACGCGTCAGCAGCATCTGCCCGACGTGGATGCCATAAATAGAGAACAGCTGTTCCCAGAGTTGAATGAGTCGGCTTTGTCCCACGGCGGCCAGCAGCTGTTTGGAGGCGATCGTCGCGGGGAGTTCGGGGTAACCCAGGTGTTCACGCCCGGCGGCAATCGCCCCGGAGGTCACAATCACAATACGATGCCCTGCGGCATGTAACTGAGCGCACTGACGTACAAGCTCAACAATGTGGGCGCGATTTAGGCGGCGCGATCCGCCTGTTAACACACTGGTACCGAGTTTTACCACCAGCGTCTGGCTGTCACTCATGATTCTCTGCCGTTCAACGATAAGGGAAAGTAATGTCGAACGAACGTTTTAACAGGAGTCAGCCCGGTTGCCAACTGCCTTAGCACATCGCGAAACACTTTGTTGCGCGGGATCAGGAAGCGTAGCGGTGAAAATTGACACTTTTATTACCGAAATAATAAATCACAGTTTTTTAAAATTATTCTTAGTTTGTCATAAAAGTTTCATTCCAGAGCGATAAAACCCTTCCTGTTTTTTCACGGGACTTAAGCCGACGCTTATCGTCCAGCGAATTTTTTAGCGCGTTTATAAGACAGGATCGAAAATGAAAAAGAGCACTCTGGCATTAGTGGTTATGGGCGTAGCGGCTTGTGCATCAGTTCACGCCGCTGAAGTTTATAATAAGAACGGTAATAAACTGGATGTGTACGGTAAAGTAAAAGCCATGCACTACATCAGTGATGATGATTCTAAAGACGGTGACCAGACGTACGTTCGTTTCGGTTTTAAAGGCGAAACACAGATTAACGATCAGCTGACGGGCTATGGCCGTTGGGAATCCGAATTTGCGGGTAACAAAGCCGAGAGCGACTCCTCTCAGAAAACGCGTCTGGCGTTTGCTGGTCTGAAACTGAAAGACTTCGGTTCTCTGGATTATGGTCGTAACCTGGGCGCACTGTATGACGTGGAAGCCTGGACCGATATGTTCCCGGAGTTCGGCGGCGACTCTTCTGCACAGACCGATAACTTCATGACCAAGCGTGCTACCGGTCTTGCCACCTACCGCAACACTGATTTCTTCGGCGTGGTTGACGGCCTGGACATGACGCTGCAATACCAGGGTAAAAACGAAAACCGTGACGCCAAGAAACAGAACGGTGACGGTTTCGGTACTTCTCTGACCTATGACTTCGGTGGCAGCGATTTCGCGGTGAGCGGCGCATACACCAACTCTGACCGTACCAACGCTCAGAACCTGCTGACGCGTGGCGAAGGCAAAAAAGCCGAAGCCTGGGCAACCGGCCTGAAATATGACGCGAACGATATCTACCTGGCGGCAATGTACTCTGAAACGCGCAATATGACCCCAATTTCAGGTGGCTTCGCCAATAAAGCCCAGAACATCGAACTGGTTGCACAATATCAGTTTGATTTCGGTCTGCGTCCGTCCCTGGGTTATGTCCAGTCTAAAGGCAAAGATATCGAAGGTATCGGTGAAGAAGATCTGGTGAAATACATCGATGTCGGCGCGACATATTATTTCAACAAAAATATGTCCGCGTTTGTTGATTATAAAATCAACCAGATTGATGACGATAATAAACTGGGTGTGAGCAGCGACGATATCGTTGCCCTGGGGATGACCTACCAGTTCTGATAATGCAGACATAAAAAAACCGGCTTGATGCCGGTTTTTTTATCGGGGATTAATGCGGTCTGGTGCCCTCACCCTGGTCTTCTCCCACAAGGAGAGGGAGAAGAGCATCAGGCCGTCAGTTTCGCCGCTTCACTGGAAAAATTATCCGCGGGCTCAAGCTTCAGGTCCAGCGTGGCCAGCAAATCTCGCGCCTTGTCGTGGAACTCTTTGAGCGTATATTCCAGGCGATCGATCACTTCCTGATCTTTAATGGTGGTAGCCTGCCAGTTGCCGTCCTTATTAAACAGGCCAAACTGGTAGCTATAGGTAAAACGTTTCTCTTCTGCTTCCATTTCCATCCACCAGCCCCAGAATTCACGTTTTTCGGGTGCAGGCTTCACGTTGACGCATACAGCCAGGCAGTCGAAAAAAAAGCGATTCTCTTCACACTGCTCTTCTCGAATATACGGGCCAAGAGCCATGAACTTCTTAATCAATCTACTTTTCGGGTGTCCACTCGGTAACGTCATTGCGATCTCCTTTTGTGAAGCCACTGTTTTACCAAACCAGCGAAATTTAGCAATCTATTAACACAATCTCTGCGCGATCCAGCGCGTAATCTCTTTCAACGCTTTGTCGAAATTCTGATAGACCGGGCTTAACGGCACCTCGAGCAATTTGCCATCCGCAGATGACGACGTGATTAAACGCGACTCTTCTTCCGGGCTGAACGGATCGTTCTTCCAGAACCCCGAAAGCATCGGCGTCGGGCAGCGGCGTCCCAACAGGCCCTGCGTTTTTAACGAGTAGCGATTAAGCTCAACACGCAGCGCTTCGTCTGATGCATCATGCATACCCAGTCGGCTGGCCAGCACGTCGAGGTACATCTCCGGCACGCTGCCCTGGCGGGCGGGGTCGCTGAGCAGGGCGTGAACCACCGGACCAAGACAGGCCACGGCTTTCAGTCGAGAAGATTCTAGGTAGGCCAGACGCACCGCAACGTTCGCGCCAAAACGGAAGCCAAACGCCGCCACGCGGGTGTGGTCGACCCACGGAATGTTTTCCAGCGCTTTTAGCGCATGCTGGTGCAGCAGGCTGGAATCCTGAGTCAGTTTCCATTTGGATGAAAAACCAATAGAGGGCATATCCAGCGTCAGCATCGCGATCCCTTTTGGTGCGAAGTAACGCTCATACAGGCTGTAATAGTCGATCTGCAACGAATCCAGCCCCCCGCACATCAGTACGGTCGGGAACGGACCTTCACCTTCCGGCATATGCAGGAACCCGGTAACGGATGACCCACCCGGAATGGTAAATTCGAGCTCACGCATCTGACCCGGCAAGCGTTGAGCCGCCTCTTCATAGGCGCGATTGGCCAGCGCCTGCGCCTGCTCGGCCAGTTCGTCGCCTTTTAAGTGAGGATAGGCGGCAATGGCGTAGAGATTGGCCGCATGCAGCCAGTGCTTGCCGCTGAGCATGGCATCCTCTTCCTGGCTGGCTTTTTGCTGCCAGAGCATCGCCTGTTTAGACCATTCGTAGATCCAGTTTCCACCACGGTAGCCCACCACCGTATCGTAGAGTTCACTGTCGGTCCGTTCGGCTTCACTCATCACGATGCGCGCCTGTACATCGAGAATTTCACGAGGGTCAATACCGCGCCAGATCCACATCAGGCGGTTAATCATGCGGTACCAGTGGGGGACGTTTTTACCGTCTAATGCGGACTGGACGGCAGGCTGGGTACCCGGGTTAAAACGGCGCACCAGCGTCGAGGTTTCAGGGTGCTTGAAACGGGGTTTGAAGAGCGTCTCGGTGAGATTGGCCTGCGTCATTGCGTTGCCTCCATGGATACGTCGTATAGAGACTATTGTAACGCGCGTCAGACTAAAAAAAACAACGCCCGGCATCACCGGGCGTTAAAATAATTGCGGTCTGGAATTAACGACCTGAGATTGGCGGTACGAACACCACGCCCATATCCCATGGCTGTTCAATCCAGGTATCCTGAGGAATATCAATCACGTAATCGTCAACCAGAGGTCGACCCGCCGGTTTCGCGAAGATAGTGACGAAATGCGCTTTCGGGTACATTTCGCGGATTGCCACCGCAGTACCACCGGTATCCACCAGGTCATCAATAACGATGAAACCTTCGCCGTCGCCTTCCGCGCGTTTCAGCACTTTCAGCTCGCGCTGGTTGTCATGGTCATAGCTGGAGATGCAAACGGTATCGACATGACGAATACCCAGCTCACGTGCCAGCAGCGCCCCCGGTACCAGGCCGCCACGGCTGACGGCAATAATGCCTTTCCACTGTTCGGAAGGCATCAGACGCGCAGCCAGTTTGCGTGCGTGGATCTGCAACATGTCCCAGGTGACGACGTATTTTTCGCTCATGTGAAGTGTCCCAGCCTGTTTATATACGGCTTAAAAAAATGAGGGTGAACCAGGTTGCGCGAGATTATAGAGATCTGACGCACTAAAAACCAGTGTTTAGCGCCCTCTGCCTGAGTTTTTACATGCTTTATGCTACCAGCCAGCAGAGAAAGTGGTATTCTCAGTTTCATCTCGCAAGCCTGACTTGTGGTGACTATTAACCTGCTAACCCTGTGACCTGCAACCCTGTTTGCAGAGCATCGACAAGGAGACTTATCGTGTCTGAACTGTCTCAACTATCTCCGCAGCCACTGTGGGATATTTTTGCCAAAATCTGCTCCATTCCACACCCGTCCTACCATGAAGAACAGCTTGCCGAACATATTATGGGTTGGGCGAAGGAAAAAGGTCTGCACGCTGAACGCGACCAGGTTGGCAACATTCTGATCCGCAAACCTGCTACCGCAGGCATGGAAAACCGTAAACCGGTTGTGCTGCAGGCGCACCTGGACATGGTGCCACAGAAGAACAACGACACCGTTCACGACTTCACTAAAGATCCTATTCAGCCCTACATCGACGGCGACTGGGTGAAAGCGCGCGGCACCACCCTGGGTGCAGATAACGGAATCGGTATGGCCTCCGCGCTGGCAGTGCTGGCTGACGACAGCGTTCAGCACGGTCCACTGGAAGTGCTGCTGACCATGACCGAAGAAGCGGGCATGGATGGGGCGTTTGGTCTTCAGCCGAACTGGCTGCTGGCGGATATTCTGATCAACACCGACTCCGAAGAAGAAGGCGAGATCTACATGGGCTGTGCGGGCGGGATTGATTTCATCTCTACCCTGCCGCTGTCACGCGAAGCGATTCCTGCCGGTTTCCAGACCTTTAAGCTGACGCTGAAAGGGTTGAAAGGCGGCCACTCCGGCGGTGACATTCACCTGGGTCTGGGCAACGCCAACAAACTGCTGGCGCGCTTCCTGGCAGGCCACGCGGCTGAGCTGGATCTGCGCCTGGTGGATTTCAACGGCGGTACGCTGCGTAACGCGATCCCGCGTGAAGCCTTCGCGACTGTCGCTGTACCGGCCGCAAAAGCGGACGAGCTGAAAAAACTCTCCAGCGTTTACCTGGATATCCTGAAAAACGAACTGTCCGCGAAAGAGAAAAACCTGACCGTGGTGCTGGAATCCGTCTCAACGGATAAAGCCGCGCTGACCGCACAGTCTCGTGACACCTTCGTTCAGTTGCTGAACGCGACGCCAAACGGCGTGATCCGCAACTCCGACGTGGCGAAAGGCGTGGTGGAAACCTCACTG
The DNA here is from genome assembly GCF_001030225.1 of Enterobacter sp. BIDMC92. Lineage (NCBI taxonomy): Bacteria > Pseudomonadati > Pseudomonadota > Gammaproteobacteria > Enterobacterales > Enterobacteriaceae > Enterobacter > Enterobacter sp. BIDMC92. The sequence goes on along the minus strand of NZ_KQ087598.1, from coordinate 982,567 downwards.
AACGTGGGCGTAGTAACCATGAGCGACGACAGCGCAGAAATCATCTGCCTGATCCGTTCCCTTATCGACAGCGGTAAAGAGTATGTGGTGAGCATGCTGGAATCTCTGGGTACGCTGGCCGGTGCAAAAACCTCCGCCAAAGGCAGCTATCCGGGCTGGCAGCCGGACGCAAGCTCGCCGGTGATGGCACTGGTGCGTGAAACTTACCAGCGTCTGTTCAACAGCACCCCGAACATTCAGGTGATCCACGCGGGTCTGGAATGTGGTCTGTTTAAAAAACCGTATCCAGACATGGACATGGTTTCTATCGGGCCAACCATTACTGGGCCGCACTCGCCGGATGAGCAGGTTCATATCGAAAGCGTGGGTCATTACTGGACCCTGCTGACTGAACTGCTGAAAGCGATTCCTGCTAAGTAATACCCTCATCCCAGCCCTCTCCCAAAGGGAGAGGGTGAACAACGTCGCGCCACCGGTTTTTTTTACAGGCCCAATACCAGCTGTCGCTCTAACTGCGGATCCAGCAACGTGACGTGCAACCCCACCAGCCTGACTCCGCGCCCTGCCCGCCGCTCATCCCAGGCCTTTTTCGCCGTCGCAATGAGATCGTCTTTATTCAGACGCGGCCAGACGTGTTCCTGCGTAGTCTGCTGAAAGTCATTGAATTTCAGCTTGATGCCCTGCCGGGCAATGAGCAGGTCCGGCTTCACCTTGATTAAGCGACGTTCCAGCTCCGGGTAGAGCTGTTCTGTGATAATAAACTCGCATTCGGACCAGTCATGAATATCTTCACTGAGGGTTCGCTCAACGCCGACGGATTTCCGTAACCGTTCGCTGTTCACATCGCGATCGTCAATCCCCTGGCTGCGTTCCCACAGCACGCGGCCAAACTTCCCAAAGCGTTTGAGCAGCATGGCCAGATCGCTGCGCTGCACATCTTCGCAGGTGCGTAATCCCATACTTTCCAGCTTTGCGGCAGAGACTTTTCCCACCCCGGGAATTTTGCCAAGCGGCAGCGTTTTTAAAAACGCAGGCACCTCTTCCGGGGTAATAACGTACTGGCCGTTGGGCTTATTTAAATCGGAGGCAATTTTGGCGAGGAATTTTACGGGGGCCACGCCCGCCGATGCCGTCAGATTGAGCTCGTTGAAAATTGTCTGACGGATCTCCTGCGCCATCAGCGTGGCGGAGCCGTGGCAGTGCACGCTGTCGGTGACATCCAGATAGGCCTCGTCCAGCGACAGCGGCTCTATCAGGGAGGTATAACGGGAGAAGATTTCACGGATATGGTTTGAGGCTTCTTTGTATGCCTCAAACCGACCGGGTAAAAGCGTGAGATGAGGGCAGAGCTTCAGCGCCATCGCCGTCGGCATGGCGCTGCGCACGCCATATTTGCGCGCAGGATAGTTGGCGGTGCTGATGACCCCCCGCTGAACGCGGCTGCCGCCTATCGCAATGGGGATATCCCGCAGCGCCGGGTTGTCACGCATCTCCACTGCGGCAAAAAAGCAGTCCATATCAACATGGATTATTTTGCGCATAGTAAGCCCTCACTCATCACTGGATAAGTATACAGTAAATAAATGAGGGTTGAGAAGTGGATATAAGAACGCCGGGTGGCGGCTTCGCCTTACCCGACCTGCCAGACTAAATAATGCGCTGCTGTTCGCGGGCCATCCGTTTTTTGCGCGCATCGCACGGTTCCGGGCAGTCGCACACCTTTTCCATCCCAATGGAAGTAATGCCGCCGCAGCTGCCCTGAAGGCTTTTCCGCTTAACGATCCAGCCTAACGCCATGCCGAAAATGACTAGCACGAAAACAACGAAGGTAGCCAGAAAGGTCAGCATCATCAGCCTCCAAAGTCATCGAGCAGGATGTTCTCATCTTCCACACCGAGATCTTTCAGCATCTTAATCACGGCAGCATTCATCATCGGCGGCCCACACATATAGAACTCGCAGTCTTCCGGTGCCGGATGCTGTTTAAGGTAGTTTTCATACAGCACGTTATGGATGAACCCGGTATAGCCCGTCCAGTTATCTTCCGGCTGTGGATCGGAGAGCGCCACATGGAAGGTAAAGTTCGGATTTTCACGCGCCAGCTGTTCAAACTCATCGTCATAGAACATTTCGCGCAGGGAGCGAGCACCGTACCAGAAGCTAATCTTACGCTGGCTGCCCAGCCGTTTGAGCTGGTCAAAGATGTGCGAGCGCATCGGGGCCATACCGGCACCGCCGCCGATAAACACCATTTCCGCGTCGGTATCTTTGGCAAAGAACTCACCAAACGGGCCGGAGATCGTTACCTTATCGCCCGGCTTCAGGGACCAGATGTACGACGACATGACGCCCGGCGGGGCATCCGGCACGTTCGGCGGTGGCGTGGCAATACGCACGTTGAGCATGATAATGCCCTTCTCTTCCGGGTAGTTGGCCATTGAGTAGGCACGCAGCGTCGGCTCTTTCACCTCCGACACAAAGCGGAAAAGATTGAATTTGTCCCAGTCGGCACGATACGCCTGCGGCACGTCAAAGTCCGCATACGCCACGGTGTGCGCCGGACATTCAATCTGAATGTATCCCCCGGCGCGGAACGGGACATCTTCCCCTTCCGGCACCCGCAGCTTCAGCTCTTTAATAAAGGTGGCTTTGTTATCATTAGAGATAACCTCGCACTCCCATTTTTTGACGCCGAAAATTTCCTCCGGCAGCTCAATTTTCATGTTCTGACGCACCGCGACCTGGCAGGCCAGACGGCAGCCCTCTTTTGCCTCACGTTTGGTGATATGCGCCAGCTCGGTTGGCAGAATATCGCCACCGCCCTCTTTTACCGTCACGCGGCACTGCCCGCAGGAGCCGCCGCCTCCGCACGCTGAAGAGACAAAAATGCCGTTACCCGAGAGCGTATTGAGCAGCTTATCCCCCGCCGGGGTGCGGATCTGATTCTGCGGCTCGTCGTTAATATCAATCACTACGTCGCCGGAATTCACCAGCTTCGCACGCGCCGCCAGAATAAGCCCTGACAGCACCAGTACAATCAGCGTGAACATCACCACGCCAAGTATTATTTCCATCTGTTAGCCCTTATAGCTGCACACCGGAGAAGGACATAAAGCCCAGCGCCATCAGCCCGGTGGTGATAAAGGTGATCCCTAAGCCACGCAGCCCTGCAGGCACGTTGGCATATTTCATTTTTTCGCGGATCCCCGCCATGGTGACAATCGCCAGCATCCAGCCGATGCCGGAACCGAAGCCGTACACCACGGACTCACTGAAGTTGTAATCACGCTGAACCATAAACGAAACGCCGCCGAAGATGGCGCAGTTCACCGCGATCAGCGGCAGGAAGATCCCCAGCGCGTTGTAAAGTGACGGGAAGTACTTATCGAGGATCATCTCCAGGATTTGCACCAGCGCGGCAATCACACCAATAAAGGTGATGAAGTTCAGGAAGCTGAGATCAACGCCCTCTACCAGCGCGCCGTCCCGCAGTACGAAGTTGTACACCAGGTTGTTGATCGGCACCGATAAGCCGAGCACCACGGTGACCGCCACGCCCAGACCAAATGCCGTCGACACTTTTTTGGACACCGCAAGGAACGTACACATGCCGAGGAAAAACGCGAGCGCCATGTTTTCAACAAACACCGCCCGCACAAACAAACTCAGGTAATGAGCCATCGTCGGTTACTCCTTTTCCTGCTGTTCTGGTCTCAACGTACGAATCAGCCAGATCAACAAACCGATAATGAAAAATGCGCTAGGGGCCAGCAGGAACAGGCCGTTTGGCAGATACCAGCCGCCGTTTTGCACCGTCTCCAGCACCGTGATGCCAAATAATTTACCGCTGCCAATAAGCTCACGCAGGAACCCCACGGTCAGCAGGATCACACCATAGCCGAGGCCGTTGCCGATACCGTCCATAAAGCTCGCCAGCGGCGGCATTTTCATGGCGTAGGCTTCCGCACGTCCCATCACGATACAGTTGGTGATGATAAGCCCAACAAACACCGAGAGCTGTTTAGAGGTTTCATAGGCGAAGGCGCGCAGCAGCTGATCGACCACGATCACCAGCGAGGCGATGATCGCCATCTGCACGATGATCCTCACGCTGTTGGGAATGTGGTGGCGGATCATGGAGATAAACATGCTGGAAAACGCGGTTACCAGCGTTACCGCCAGCGTCATCACCACCGCCGTTTCCAGCTTGGTCGTTACTGCCAGGGCTGAACAGACGCCCAGCACCTGCAGCGTTATCGGGTTATTGGCGAGCAGTGGGGCAATGAGAACCTTTTTGACTTCTTTCAGTTCACCGGTATCAGCCATTGTTCAGCGCTCCTTCACGTACGTTTTTCAGGAAAGGCCCAAAGCCCAACTCGCCCATCCAGAAATCAAAACTGTGCTGCACGCCTTTTGAGGTGAGCGTGGCGCCGGACAGCCCGTCTACCGCGTAGTCGTCACCGGGACGTGCCGCCCCTTTCATCACTTTCAGCGCGGGCAGCCCGTTGTCATCAAGCACTTTCTTGCCGATAAACTGTGCCCGCCAGTTCGGGTTTTCCACTTCGCCACCCAGACCCGGCGTTTCCCCCTGGTCGTAGTACGTGATGCCTTTTACGGTGCGACCATCCGTACCCAGGGCCACAAAGGCATACATCATTGACCACAGGCCGTTACCGTAGACAGGAAGCACCACTTCCTGAATGCGTTTTTGGGCGTCACGAACGAGATAAATTTCAGCAAGATTGCTGCGACGCTTAATGCCAGCCGGATCCTGTGACGCGTCCAGCGTCAGGCTCATCTGCGGATCTTTCAGCGCCAGCGCCTGGTTATACTTCGCCGGGTCTTTATCCAGCAGTTGTCCGGTTTTTAAATCCACCAGACGTGGCGAGATACGCTCCGCAAAGACCGCCGAGACGTCGTCTGCACTCATTCCTTTCTGCATCAGCCCGGCGACGGCCAGGATATTGCGCTGTTTATCCAGCGCACGTTGCGCCTGCTGCAGGGGTTTTAACCCCACGGCAGAGCCGGCCACGACAATCGAACAGACCAGACAGAGCACCAGCACCACCAGCAGCGTTTTGCTGATGCTGTCGTTATTTTTAACCTCAGCCACGCGCCTTCCTCCGCTTAATGTTGGCCCGCACCACCAGGTAATCGAAGAGTGGCGCAAACAGATTGGCAAACAGAATGGCCAGCATCATCCCTTCCGGGTACGCCGGGTTAACCACGCGAATCAAGACACACATCGCGCCAATGAGTACGCCATAGCTCCATTTGCCTTTATCCGTAAACGAGGCAGAGACAGGGTCGGTTGCCATAAACATCATGCCGAACGCGAAGCCACCCAGCACCAGATGCCAGTACCAGGGCATGGAGAACATCGGGTTGGTGGTCGAACCGATAACATTGAACATCGTGGCGGTCAGCACCATGCCGATCATCACGCCAGCCACAATTCGCCAGGAGGCCACGCGTCCAAACAGGATGATCGCCCCACCAATCAAAATCATCAGCGTGGAGACTTCCCCGATGGAGCCCGGTATGTTGCCAATAAAGGCGTCAAACCAGGTGACAGGCTGGCCTGTGGCGTTGTTGACCAGCGTTTCGCCGCCGTGTGCCGCCCACTGTGAAAGCGGCGTCGCGCCGGAAAAACCGTCGGCCGCTGTCCATACCAGGTCCCCCGAAATTTGCGCCGGATACGCAAAGAACAGGAACGCTCGCCCCGCCAGTGCCGGGTTGAGGAAGTTACGCCCGGTGCCGCCGAAGATCTCTTTGGCAATCACCACGCCGAAACTGATGCCCAGCGCCGCCTGCCAGAGCGGTAAGGTGGGTGGGACAATCAGGGCAAACAGAATGGAGGTTACGAAGAAGCCTTCGTTGATCTCATGTTTACGAATGATGGCGAACAGCACTTCCCAGAAGCCACCCACGATAAAGACCGTGAGGTAAATCGGCAGGAAGAACACCGCACCCAGCATCATCATGCTCACCCAGCCAGCGTCTGGCGCAAAGTTCACACCCAACGACTGGGCCAGACGGTAGTGCCAGTCTGACTGGAGCACCTGCGCCAGCTGCTGTGCATCATACATATGGTGCAGCGCCGGAATGGTCTGCAGACCGACGTTGTACATCCCCCAGAACATCGCCGGGAAAACCGCAAACCAGACCAGGATCATCATCCGCTTAAGGTCGATGGCGTCACGAACGTGCGCCGCCCCTTTCGTCACCAGCCCCGGCGTATAGAAAATGGTCGCCGTTGCTTCATACAGCGGGTAGTACTTTTTGAGCTTCCCTTCGGTAAAGTGCGGCTCAATTTTTTCAAAGAGGTGTTTTAAGCCCATCGGTTATCCTTCCTGCTCAATGCGGGTTAACACCTCGCGCAATACGGGTCCATATTCGTATTTTCCCGGACAGACATAGGTACAGAGCGCCAGATCTTCTTCGTCAAGCTCAAGACAGCCCAGCGCCTGCGCGCTGTCGGTATCGCCAGCGAGCAGATCGCGCAGCAGCATGGTTGGCAGAATATCCAGCGGCATGACGCGCTCGTAGTTGCCAATCGGGACCATGGCCCGCTCGCCACCGTGCGTAGTGGTCGAGAAGTTAAACAGCCTGTTACGCAGGAAGTGACCTAACGTGGTACGGGTGACGGAAAATTTTTCCGCACCGGGCAGTACCCAGCCGAACAGCTCTTTGTCTCGGCCTTCCTGCACAATGCTCACCTGCAAATGGAAACGTCCCAGATAGGCGTGCGCATCAACAGCATGGCGGCCGCTGAGCACCGAACCGGAAATCAGGCGGTTTTCACCCTCTTTGATTTCACCCGCCAGCAGTTCATTGATGTCCGCGCCCAGCAGCGTTTTCACCAGACGCGGGTGCTTAGCCTGCGGCCCGCCAATCGCAATGATGCGTTCCGCACTCAGTTCACCAATGGTGAACAGCTTACCGATGGCAATAACATCCTGATAGTTAAGATGCCAGACCTGTTTCGTCAGGCTTACCGGCTCAAGGAAATGGATGTGCGTCCCGACCAGCCCCGCCGGATGCGGACCCGCAAACGTATTAAACGTAACCTGCCCCTGCGGATGACCGCCGAGCTTATCGCCGCCGGCCTGGCAAACGTGGACTTTCCCCGACGTCAGGCGGGTTAAAAGAGTCAGTCCGGCATCAAAGGCTTTACGCTGCGCCAGAATAACCGGTTGTGGATCCACGCTGAGCGGGTTGGTGTCCATTGCCGTCACGAAAATCGCGGCCGGCTCCGTACCCGGAACAGGGGATTTGCTGAAGGGACGCGTACGAAGCGCGGTCCATAAACCGGACGCCAGAAGCTGAGCCTGAACAGCGTCGCGGCTTAGCGATGCGAGATCTGCGGTGTCGTAATGGGCGAATTCACACTGCTCATCGCCTTCAATGCGGATAACCACCGACTGCAGAACGCGCCGTTCGCCACGGTTGATCGCCACTACGGTACCGCTCGCGGGTGCGGTGAACATCACGCCGGGATTTTTTTTGTCCTCAAAGAGTGCCTGGCCTTTGATAACGCGATCGCCTTCCTCTACCCGCATTGAAGGACGCATTCCCAGGTAGTCGTCGCCCACAATGGCGACATGACGGACACTTGCGCCTGTCGAAACGTGCTGCTCTGGCACGCCTGCAATCGGCAGATCAAGTCCTTTTTTGATTTTAAACATGTGGTTAGCAGGTTTCCATGAACAACAATCCAGTGGGCGCGAAGTGTAACATTTTCCCCTTCTCGCGGGCAGGTAATCCGCCGTTACGCGCGCCAAATTGCGAGCTAATACGCAAAGTTCCTGGAGTCAACGCGATTTCGATGGTTTATAAAGTAAAACTAATTTGTAAACTCACCGCCCGGCTCTTGCGAAAATCTCTGGCGGTGCTAATGTGAGCGCTCCTAACAGAATAATCTGATTTCGGGTCTCTTTTGCCGTCCTGGCAAGTTGGTCATGGTTTTATCAAGGAACTAGTAGTATGCGTAAAATCGCATTGTTCATTGCGATGCTTCTGATTCCGTGCATGTCGTTTGCCGGGCTGCTCAGCAGTAACAGCTCAACGACGCCGATCAGCAAAGAATATAAACAGCAGTTAATGGGATCGCCGGTTTATATTCAGATCTTCAAGGAAGAACGCACTCTCGATCTGTTTGTAAAAATGGGTGAGACATATCAGCTGCTTGATAGCTACAAAATATGTAACTACTCCGGTGGATTAGGGCCAAAACAGCGTCAGGGCGATTTCAAAAGTCCGGAAGGGTTTTACAACGTTCAGCGTAGCCAGCTCAAACCGGACAGCCGCTTCTATAAAGCCATCAACATCGGTTTCCCGAATGCCTTTGACCGTGCGCACGGTTATGAAGGTAAATACCTGATGATCCACGGTGCCTGCGTCTCTATCGGCTGCTACGCGATGACCGATTCCGGCATTGATGAGATTTTCCAGTTTGTCACCGGGGCGCTGGTCTTTGGTCAGCCTAACGTTCAGGTCAGCATTTATCCGTTCCGCATGACCGATGCCAACATGGCGCGTCACAAGTACTCTTACTACGCGGATTTCTGGAAACAGCTGAAACCAGGCTATGACTACTTCGAGCAGACGCACAAGCCGCCTGTTGTCTCGGTGGTGGATGGCCGTTACGTGGTCAGCAAGCCGCTGAGCCACGAAGTTGTCCATCCACAGCTGGCGTCAAATTACACGGTCCCCGAGACAAAATAATACCCACTCGCCTGGCATAATCTTTTGCCAAGTTTCGTTGCCCGTCAGCGGCTGCGTTGCAATGACAGTGACCACATCGTTCGGTGTGGTCTCTTTCTGAAAGTCTATCTCCACATCCTGATCGAGTAGCGTTGCAAGGCCAAACGGCGCACGACGGGTGATCCAGAACAGGTTCGTCGAGCAGAACGCCATCACATAGCGCCCGTCAGAGAGCAGCATGTTGAACACGCCTTTTTCGCGCAGCTCAGTGGCCAGCGTCGCGATGTATTTAAACACCGCCGCCATGTTGCCCGGGGTTCGCGGATAGCGCTCCGTCAGCTTATGCAGCAGCCAGCAAAAAGCTTTTTCGCTGTCGGTTTCGCCTACCGGGCGGAAATTGCCCGTCTCCAGCGACTTATAGCCCGTGAGTTGCCCATTGTGCGCGTAGGTCCAGTTACGGCCCCACAGTTCACGGGTAAACGGATGCGTATTTTCCAGCGCCACTTCGCCGCGGTTTGCCTGGCGAATATGGGCGATCACCGAGCGCGACTTGATGGGATAGTCCTGCACCAGTTTGGCAATCGGTGAGTTAAAGCTGGGCTGTGGATCTTTGAACGTGCGACACCCTTTGCCTTCGTAGAAGGTAATGCCCCAGCCGTCTTTATGCGGCCCGGTTCCTCCACCGCGCTGCACCAGCCCGGTGAAACTAAAGCAGATATCGGTTGGCACATTGGCGCTCATCCCGAGCAGTTCGCACATACGTCACCTCCACAACAGCGGGGGCAAGGATGCCCCCAGCGAAGTCTTACTTAACCATCTCTTTTTCGATCAGTTGAATCAGGATATGGATCACTTTGATGTGAATTTCCTGAATACGATCAGCATAACCGAAGTGCGGCACACGGATTTCGATATCCGCCGTACCGGCCATCTTACCGCCATCTTTACCGGTCAGGGTGATGACTTTCATCCCTTTTTCACGTGCGGCAGCGATCGCTTTGATCACGTTTGCAGAGTTGCCCGAGGTAGAGATCCCCAGCAGCACGTCACCTTCACGACCCACCGCTTCAACGTAGCGGGAGAAGACGTAGTCGTAACCAAAGTCATTGCTCACGCAGGAGATATGGCTCACGTCGGAAATCGCGATCGCCGGGTAGCCCGGACGGTTTTCACGATAGCGTCCGGTCAGCTCTTCTGCAAAGTGCATGGCATCGCAGTGGGAACCGCCGTTACCGCAGGAAAGCACTTTGCCACCGGCTTTGAAACTGTCGGCCAGCAGGACCGCCGCGCGCTGAATAGCGTGAATATTGGCATCATCTTTCAGAAAGTTAGCCAGCGTTTCCGCCGCTTCGTTCAGTTCGTTACGAATAAGATCCTGGTACATGAGGATAATCCTTCAGTATTGATGAAATAACACAGTGGAGTGTACCGGATAGCGGGAAAAGCGAGAAGCTAAAGCCATACGAATCCCCTGGCGTTTTGCTTTTTCGTGCCGGCGAAAACGCGAACAATGTGAACCAGGTTGTAATTATTTTGTAAACACATTGCTAAAGGAAATAACATCAACTACAACCATATCATCACAAGTGGTCAGACCTCCTACAAGCAAGGGAGCTTTTCTTTATGATGATTTTGAGCATTCTCGCAACTGTTGTTCTGCTCGGTGTGTTGTTCTATCACCGCGTCAGTTTATTTCTGAGCAGCCTAATCCTTCTGGCCTGGACCGCTGCGCTTGGCGTCGCTGGTCTGTGGACTATCTGGCTTTTGGTCCCGCTGGCCATCATTCTCCTGCCGTTTAACCTTGCCCCGATGCGTAAATCCATGATCTCTGCGCCGGTGTTCAAAGGCTTCCGCAAGGTGATGCCGCCGATGTCGCGTACGGAAAAAGAGGCGATTGATGCCGGTACGACCTGGTGGGAAGGCGATCTGTTCCAGGGCAACCCGGACTGGAAAAAGCTGCATAACTACCCGCAGCCGCGTCTGACCGCTGAAGAACAGGCCTTTATTGATGGCCCGGTGGAAGAAGCGTGCCGTATGGCGAACGACTTTGCCATTACCCATGAAATGGCCGATCTGCCGCCCGAGCTGTGGGCGTATCTGAAAGAGCATCGCTTCTTCGCGATGATCATTAAGAAAGAGTACGGCGGTCTGGAATTCTCCGCCTACGCTCAGGCGCGTGTATTGCAAAAGCTGGCGGGCGTTTCCGGGATCCTGGCGATTACCGTGGGCGTGCCTAACTCCTTAGGCCCGGGCGAACTGCTGCAGCATTACGGTACCGAAGAGCAGAAAGATTACTACCTGCCGCGTCTGGCGCGTGGTCAGGAAATCCCTTGCTTCGCGCTGACCAGCCCGGAAGCAGGCTCCGATGCGGGCGCGATCCCGGATACCGGCGTGGTCTGCATGGGCGAATGGCAGGGCGAGCAGGTGCTGGGTATGCGCCTCACCTGGAACAAGCGTTATATCACGCTGGCGCCTATCGCCACCGTGCTGGGTCTGGCCTTTAAGCTCTCTGACCCGGAAAGACTGCTGGGCGGCGAAGAAGATCTGGGCATTACCTGTGCGCTGATCCCGACCTCGACCCCTGGCGTTGAAATTGGTCGTCGTCACTTCCCGCTGAACGTGCCGTTCCAGAACGGCCCAACCCGCGGTCAGGATATCTTTGTGCCGATTGACTACATCATCGGTGGCCCGAAAATGGCCGGTCAGGGCTGGCGTATGCTGGTGGAATGTCTGTCGGTGGGTCGCGGTATTACCCTGCCGTCGAACTCAACCGGTGGTCTGAAGTCTGTGGCGATGGGGATTGGCGCGTACGCCCATATCCGCCGTCAGTTCAAAATCTCCATCGGCAAGATGGAAGGTATCGAAGAGCCGCTGGCGCGTATCGCGGGCAACGCTTACGTGATGGACGCCGCCGCGTCTCTGATTACCTACGGCATCATGCTGGGCGAAAAACCGGCCGTGCTGTCCGCCATTGTGAAGTACCACTGTACCCACCGCGCGCAGCAGTCGATCATTGACGCGATGGATATCGCAGGCGGTAAAGGCATTATGCTCGGCGAAGGCAACTTCCTGGCGCGCGGCTATCAGGGCGCACCGATTGCCATCACCGTTGAAGGGGCAAACATTCTGACCCGCAGCATGATGATCTTCGGTCAGGGGGCGATTCGCTGCCATCCTTATGTCCTGGAAGAGATGGCCGCTGCGCAAAATAACGACGTGGATGCCTTCGATAAACTGTTGTTCAAACATATCGGTCACGTGGGCAGCAACAAGGTGCGCAGCTTCTGGCTGGGCCTGACGCGCGGTCTTACCAGCGCGACGCCAACCGGCGATGCGACAAAACGTTATTACCAGCATCTTAACCGTCTGAGTGCCAACCTGGCGCTGCTGTCCGACGTCTCTATGGCCGTACTTGGCGGCAGCCTGAAGCGTCGCGAACGTATCTCTGCCCGTCTGGGGGATGTGTTGAGCCAGATTTTCCTGGCCTCTGCGGTGCTGAAACGCTACGACGATGAAGGCCGTCAGGAAGCGGATCTGCCGCTGGTGCACTGGGGCGTTCAGGATGCGATGTATCAGGCAGAACAGGCCATTGACGATCTGCTGGCAAACTTCCCGAACCGCTTTGTCGCCGGCGCCCTGCGCGTGGTGATCTTCCCGACCGGTCGTCATCATCTGGCGCCGTCGGACAAGCTGGACCACAAAGTGGCGAAGATCCTGCAGGTACCGAGCGCAACCCGCTCCCGTATCGGCCGTGGTCAGTATCTGGCCCCAACCCCGCATAACCCGGTGGGTCTGCTGGAAGAGGCGCTGCTGGACGTGATGGCCGCCGACCCGATTCACCAGAAAATCTGTAAACAACTGGGCAAAAACCTGCCGTTTACCCGTCTGGATGAACTGGCGAAACAGGCGCTGGCCGGTGGCATTATCAGTAAAGATGAAGCAGCCCTGCTGGTGAAAGCCGAAGAGAGCCGTCTGCGCAGCATTAACGTGGATGATTTCGAACCGGACGAGCTGGCGACGCAGCCGGTAAAGCTGCCGGAGAAGCACCGTAAACCTGAAGCGGCATAACCCGTTTCGCCTGCACAAACCCCGCCGCGCGCGGGGTTTTTTATTGCCACATTTTCTCTTTATGTCGTGCTACAGTGTCAAAAAGCGGTCGTTTGAGGAGTCTGAATTGTGCCTGGTCTGAAGATTTCTATTTTGCAGCAACCTTTAGTGTGGATGGATGGCCCCGCCAACCTGCGCCATTTTGATCGTCAACTGGAAGACATTACCGGGCGTGATGTGATTGTCCTGCCGGAGATGTTCACCACTGGCTTCGCCATGGAAGCGGCAAAACAGTCAATGCCGCAGGAGGAGGTGGTCGCCTGGATGCATACCAAAGCGCAGCAGACTCACGCGCTGATTGCCGGCAGCGCCGCCCTGCAAACCGAACGCGGGCCGGTGAACCGCTTCCTGCTGGTTGAGCCGGAAGGGAAAGTGCATTTTTACGATAAACGTCACCTGTTCCGCATGGCGGATGAGCATCATCACTATGAAGCGGGTAACGAGCGCGTGGTATTCGAATGGCGCGGCTGGCGTATTTTGCCGCTGGTCTGCTATGACCTGCGCTTCCCGGTGTGGTCACGCAACCGCAACGATTACGACCTGGCGCTGTATGTTGCCAACTGGCCTGCGCCGCGCTCCCTGCACTGGCAGTCGCTGCTGGTGGCGCGCGCGATTGAGAACCAGGCCTATGTGGTGGGCTGTAACCGCGTAGGAACTGACGGCAACGGGCATCACTATCGCGGCGACAGCCGGGTGGTGAATCCGCAGGGCGAGATTATCGCCACCGCCGAGCCGCATCAGGCGACGCGGATTGATGCCGAGCTGTCATTGACGGCATTGCAGGAGTATCGCGAGAAGTTCCCGGCATGGCAGGATGCGGATCCGTTTAGTATTGGGTGACATTTTCCCCTCACCCCGCCCCTCTCCCAAAGGGAGAGGGAGGATAAAACATTAACTCACCAACGCCTGCCCGTCTTTGCGGCTCTCCGTCGCGGCCACGTAGTGCCCTTCTGGCATTCGGTAAATCACCTGGGCTCCACCGAAGTTGTAATCCTGAAGCGGATCCTCCACCACGATGTGGTGCCCGCGCTCGCGCAGCGCCGCGATAGTATTGCGATCGAACGTCGATTCGACGATCACTTCCCTGCCCTGTACCACGCGCCAGCGCGGGGCATCGATGGCCGCCTGCGGGTTTTGCCCGTGCAGCATAATGCGCAGCGCCATCTGCATATGACCCTGCGCCTGCATCGGCCCGCCCATCACGCCGAAGGACATCAGCGGCTTACCGTTACCGTCCATCGCAAAGCCCGGAATGATGGTGTGGAACGGACGTTTGCTGCCCGCCAGCGCGTTCGGGTGCTCAGGATCCAATACAAATCCGCAGCCGCGGTTTTGCAGGCTGATCCCGGTATCCGGCACCACAATCCCGGACCCAAAGCCCATATAGTTGGACTGAATAAACGAGACCATCATCCCGCTGGCGTCCGCGGTGCTGATGTAGACCGTGCCGCTCTGCGTCGGGGAACCGTAGACAAAATCAGACGCGCTGTCGTGGTTGATCAGCGCCGCCCGCGACTTCAGATAAGCGTCGCTCAGCAACTCTTTTGCCGCGAACGCCATATGATCTTCATCCGCCACGTAGCGGTCGAGGTCCGCCAGCGCCAGCTTCATCGCCTCAATGGACAGGTGCAGGGATTGCACGGAATCCGGATGGTGCTTCTCAATACCACACTGCTCAAGAATGCCCAGCGCAATCAGCGTGGCAATTCCCTGGCCGTTCGGCGGCAGCTCCTGCACCGAGCCGCCCGCGAAGTCGCGCGACAGCAGCTCTACCCAGTCGACGCGATGGTTAGCCAGATCCTCCGCCGTCAGGTGCGCGCCATGTTCTTTGGCAAAGGCGGCAATTTTCTGCGCCAGCTCGCCACGGTAAAACGCCTCGCCGTTGGTTCTCGCAATCAGCTCCAGCGAGTTCGCCTGCGCCGGGTTACGGAAAATCTCCCCCACGCGCGGGGCGCGGCCTTCCGGCGCGAAGCAGGCGCTGAAGCCCGGCTGATCTTTCAGCTTGAGATAGCCGCGCTGCCAGAGATGCCCAATCAGCGGCGAGACGGGGAAACCGTTACGTGCGTAGTCAACCGCAGGCTGCGCCAGGGTGGTCAGCGGCAGCGTGCCGAAGCGTTCCGCCAGCGCGACCCAGCCGGATACCGCCCCCGGTACGGTCACCGCGTCCCAGCCGATTTCCGGCACCGCGGTTTTTCCGGCAAACAGATCCGCATGCCAGCTCGCCGGTGAACGACCCGACGCGTTCAGTCCGTGCAATTTTTCACCGTCCCAGACAATGGCGAAGGCATCGCTGCCAATCCCGTTGCCGGTCGGCTCTACCACCGTCAGGGCCATCGCGGTGGCAATGGCCGCATCAACGGCATTCCCTCCCAGTTGCAGCATCTTCATCCCCGCCTGCGCCGCCAGCGGCTGAGACGTTGCCACCGCGTTATGGCCTATCATCGGTGGGCGGCGTGAAAGGTAACCGGACGTAAAATCAAGCGCTTTGGTCATCATGACTCCTTAGTCATGGCGAGGATCGAGCGCATCGCGCAGCCCGTCGCCGAGTAAATTAAAGCCCTGCACGGCGAGGAAAATCGCCACGCCGGGAAAAATGGACATCCACGGCGCCTGCTCAAGAAACCCTTTCGCGGTGTTGAGCATCGAGCCCCAGGACGGATTGGGCGGCTGCTGCCCCAGCCCTAAAAACGACAGGCTGGCTTCGGCAATAATCGCCGAGGCAATAGCCAGCGTGGCCTGGACCAGGATCGGCGACATCACGTTGGGTAGGACGTATTTGATGATGATCCAGCGATCCGGCAGGCCAATCGCCCGCGCGCCGTCGATGTACTCTTCGTTGCGAATGGCGATCACCTGGCCGCGCGTCAGGCGGGCGAAGATCGGCATGGCGGAAAGGCCGATGGCGATCATCGCGTTGGTGAGGCTCGGGCCTAAAAATGCCCCGAGCGCGATCGCCATGATCAGGAACGGGCAGGCCAGCAGCGCCTCGATAAGGCGCGAGATCACTCCATCCCACATCTTCTGGAAGTAACCTGCCACCAGCCCCAGCGGCACGCCGATGACCACCGCGATAACCACCGACATACAGCCCGCCATCAGCGAGGTGCGCGCCCCCCAGATAATGCGGGATAAGATGTCGCGCCCCAGCTCGTCGGTGCCGAACCAGTACATCGCCGACGGCGCTTTGCGCACCGCCAGGAAGTTGGCCTTGACCGGATCGAACGGGGCTACCCATGGCGCCAGCAGCGCCACCAGCACAAAGAAACCCACTATCACTGCGCCAGCGACTGCGCTCTTGTTCGCGAGGAATTTCTTCAGCACCCGGCTCTGCGCGCGCGGCAGCGCAGGCACAACGGTTTGTGTCGTCAGTTCCGCCATCGTTAACCTCGCATTTTCGGGTTGATAAGGACGTAGAGCACGTCGGCCAGCAGGTTCAGCAGCAGGAAGCCGATCGCCACGATCAGCACCACGCCCTGCACCACCGCGTAGTCACGGTTAAACACCGAGTCGACGATCATCTTGCCGAAGCCCGGAATGGTGAAGACCTGCTCGGTCAGTACCGCACCGCCCAGCAGCTCGCCGAACAGCAGCGTAGTGAGCGTGATCACCGGCACCAGCGCGTTGCGAAACGCGTGCTTTAAGATCACCGCTTTCGGCAATAGCCCTTTTGCCCGCGCGGTGCGGATGTAATCCGCTTTCAGGACCGCAATCATCGACGCGCGCGTATGGCGCATCAGCGTCGCCGCCAGACCGGTTCCGAGCACGGCTGCCGGCAGCAGCAGCGTTCGCAGGTTCTGGATCGGATCTTCACTGAACGGCACGTAGCCGGAGGCGGGCAGCCACTGCAGGTTCACAGAGAAGACCAGAATCAGCAGGATCCCCAGCCAGAAGTGCGGTATTGAGATCCCGGAGATCGCCACAAAGTTCGCCCCGTGATCGACCCAGCTGTTTTTGTACACTGCGGCGAGGATCCCCATGCTGATGCCGAACACCAGCGCAACAATCATCGCCAGCAGCGACAGCTCCAGCGTGACCGGCAGCTTGCTGGCAATTAACTGCGTCACCGGTTCGTGGGTGCGCAAGGAGACGCCCAGATCCCCCTGCAGCGCGCGCGTCAGCCAGTGGAAATACTGTACCGGGATCGGGGCATCGAGATTCAGCTCCGCACGCAGCTGGGCGATGACCGCCGGATCGCGCTCCTCCCCGGCCATGGCGATCAGCGGGTCGCCGGGCAGCAGCTTTTGCAGCCCGAAGACCATCATGCTCACCAGCAACAGCGTCGGGATGGCCAGCAGCAGACGTTTGCAAATCAGTTCCAGCATGGGCTCTCCTCAGGACGTTTATTTCGCCAGCGTCAAACCGGCCAGACGCACAATGCCGTCCGGATACGGTTTAAAGCCCTGCACTTTCTTGTTCAGGCCAAAGATGCGCGGCTCGAAGTAGAGCCAGGCAATCGGCATGTCGGTTTGCAGCTGCTTCACCACCTTGTCGTACAGCGGCTGACGAACGGCTTTGTCGTTGCTGAGACGCGCCTGGGTCAGCCACTCATCAACCTGCGCGTTGCTGTAGCGACCGTCGTTCAGGGTGCCTTTGCTGTGAATAAACCCGTAGATACTGCCGTCCGGATCCGGGCGACCCGACCAGCCGGAGAAACTCAGCTGATAATCACCGCTCTGCTGGCGATCCAGCAGCGTGGCGAATTCGGTCATCTGCAGATTCAGGTTAAAGCCCGCCTCAGCGACCATCGCCTGCAGCACCTGACCGACCTGCTGCGAGGTTGGGTTGTTCGGCACCAGCAGGTTGACGGTCAGCGGCGTGGTGACGCCTGCCGCTTTCAGCAGCGCTTTGGCTTTGTCGACATCGCGCGGTGGCACCGGCAGGTTGACGTGATACGGGCTCACCGTCGAAAACGGCTGGTTGGCTGGGGTATACAGCCCTTCAAAGACCACCTGGTTTAGCGCATCGCGGTCGATGGCCTGAGAAAACGCCTCACGCACGCGGGCGTCCCTGAACGGATCGTTCGCCGGTACCTTGCCGTTATTGATGTTGAAGGTAATGCCCTGATAGCCCAGACCGGTCACTTTTGCCAGCGCCAGCTTGCTGTCGGCTTCGACGGTTTTGACGTCGCTGGCGGCAATCCCTTCGGTCAGGTCGAGATCGCCCGCACGCAGGTTCGCCAGGCGCACGGAGGCATCCGGGATCGGCAGATAGATAATTTTGTCGAAGTGGTAGGCGTCTTTGTTCCAGTAATTGTCGAAACGCGTCAGAACGATGCGGTCCTGGGACACGCGGCTGTCGAATTTATACGGGCCGGAACAGACGGGATGGGCGGCAAAATCAGGCTTTTTCGCCGCTTCGGGGGCCATCATCGCGCCCGCACGGTCGGTGAGCTGCATCAGCAGCGCGGCGTCTGGCGTTTTCAGGTGGAGGGCAATCTGCATCGGGCCTGTGACCTCAACGGACTCCACGGAGGAAATCTCGCTTTTACGCAGGGAGCCTTTTAAGGTCAGGGCGCGGTCGAGGTTGTATTTTGCGGCGGCCGCATCGAATTTCTCACCGTCGTGGAAGGTGACGCCCTCGCGCAAATTCAGGGTCAGGGTTTTGCCGTCGTCACTCCAGGCCCAGTCTTTCGCCAGACCAGGCACGACCTTCAGATTTTCATCCACGTCCACCAGCCTGTCGCACAGAGAGGCAAACACGAAGCGGCCATAGTAGGTGCGCGCCAGATGCGGGTCGAGCATGTCCGGGTCAGCCCCCAGCCCCACACGCAGCACGCTTTCAGAATGGGCGGGCAGCGCCGCGCCAAGCAACATAACACTTCCCAGTACGGTCAAAAGAGAATTACGCATTGTCATTATCATGAGTTCCTTGAAGGAAGGGAGGAGTGAGTGGCCGCGTGTTCAAACAGCGCGCGGCGGCGCAGAAAAGCAGCGGATGGCGGTGCAATCTGAATAACACTGCGATCGCGATTAATCTCCTGCCAGCGATGACAGGCCACCTGACGTCCACCGTCCAGGAGCTGGTTAATGGGTTCAACCTGGCGGCATTCGTCAGTGACGTACGGGCAACGCGTATGGAAGCGACAGCCGGTCGGCGGGTTGGCCGAGTTCGGCAAATCTCCCTGCAACAGCGGGGCGTCACGTTCCACGCCGGGCTGCATCTGCGGCGCCGAGGCGATCAGCGCCTGCGTATAAGGGTGCAGCGGTGCGTCAAAAATCTCATCGACGGTGGCAAGCTCGACGATTTGCCCGAGGTACATGACCGCCACGCGATCGCTCATATGGCGGATAACCGCCAGACCGTGGGCGACGATCACCATTGTTAGCCCCAACTGGTGCTTCAGGCTTTCCAGCAAATTCACCACCTGGGCCTGCACAGATACATCCAGCGCGGAGACGGGTTCATCACCCAGCAGCAGTTTGGGTCCCGACGCCAGCGCGCGCGCAATGCCAATGCGCTGACGCTGCCCGCCAGAAAACTCGTGCGGATAACGTCCGGCCCAGGCGGCAGGCAGGCCAACGGTCTTCAGCAGTTCAGCTACGCGGTACTGGCGGTCGGCTTTTTTCATGTTCTGGTGCAGCCACAGCGGCTCGCCAACGATCTGCTCCACCGTCATGCGCGGGTTGAGCGAGGCAAAGGGATCCTGAAAGATAATTTGCAGCTCGCGCCGGAGCTGGTTGAGGCGCGCGCCCGAGGCATGCGTGATCTCCTCCCCCTGGTAAAACACGCGCCCTTCGCTGGCGGCCAGCAGACGCAGCAGCAGACGACCGAGGGTGGATTTCCCGGACCCCGACTCCCCGACAATCGCCAGCGTTTCGCCCGGCATCACGGCCAGCGACACGCGGTCGACTGCCGTCACAAACCGGGCCGGGGTAAAGAGTTTTTTAGGGCCGGGGAACAGCTTGCTGAGATCGCAGGCTTCAAGGATCGGCGTGGTCATGCGGTCTCTCCCAGGGCAATGTGGTGTTCAAGCGGTACGCGGAAGCAAGCGACCTGATGGCCGCCCCCCTGCGCAGTGAGCGGTGGTTTTTCAGCATGGCAGCGCGCCTGCGCAAACGGACAACGGGTGGCAAAACGGCAGCCCTTCGGCATGAATTCCGCCAGCGGCACCGATCCGGGAATGGTGGAAAGCGGGCCCTTACGTGCGCCCAGAGAGGGAATCGACCCCATCAGGCCGATGGTGTACGGGTGCTGCGGGTCGGCAAAGATGGCCTCCACGCTTCCCTGCTCCACCACCTGCCCGGCATACATCACCGCCACCTGCTGGGCGACCTCTGCCACCACGCCTAAATCGTGAGTGATCATCAGCACCGCCGTGCCGGTCTCTTCTTTGAGGGTGTTCAGCAAGGCGAGAATTTGCGCCTGGATCGTTACGTCGAGGGCGGTGGTCGGTTCATCGGCAATCAGCAGTTTCGGGTGGTTAATCAGCGCCATCGCAATCATCACGCGCTGGCGCATGCCACCGGAAAGCTGGTGGGGGTACGCCTTCAGCCTCATCTCTGCGGCCGGGATCTGCACCTTCTCCAGGATCTGCAGCGCGACCTTCATCGCCTCTGTTCGCGAGACGCTCTGATGGCGCATGACCGCTTCGCTTAGCTGATCCCCCAGCGTAAATGCCGGATTAAGCGAGGTCATTGGCTCCTGGAAAATCATCGCCAGCTCGCTGCCGCGCAGGTCGGCATATTCCCGCGGTGAAAGCTTGCGCAGATCGTGACGGCGAAAATGCATCTCCCCGCTGACGATCCGGGCGCTGGCGGGCAACAGGCCCATCAGCGCTAATGAGGTGATACTTTTCCCGCAGCCTGACTCCCCCACCAGCGCCAGGGTTTCGCCCGCTTTAACCGTCAGTGAAATATCTTCCAGCACGCTCACCGGCGAGCCGGCGAACCTGACATTCAGATTGCGTACGCGCAGAACAGGCGTGGGATCGTTAAATGGGATCGTCGTCATAGCGTGAAGTCGTCCTCAAGGTGGATCGCATGGATCAGGGCGGTTTGCAGGCTGAGCAGGTGTTCGCGCATGGCGGCCGCGGCCTCATTTGGCTGGCGATGGATAATCGCAGACATGATCTTGTGATGGTGGTCGTTATAACTGTCGACGCGTTCGGGGGTGCGGGCTAATTCGCGTAGGTGCTGCCAGCCCGGTTCACGTCTGACGGCATCAATGGCATCAAACAGGCCGAGCATCAGGCGGTTACCCGCGGCCTCCGCAATGGCGCGGTGAAAGGCGCTGTCCCACAGTTCGTTGAGATCGCGGTCATCCGGGCTGACCTTATCAATGCGTTCCAGCATGCGCTGCATCAGCGCGAGGTTTTCCCTGGTGGCACGCAGTGCCGCAAGCCGGGCTAAGCCGGGTTCGAGCTGCAGGCGAGCTTCCATCACTTCCAGAAGGTTGGTTTGCTGAACCAATCCCTGAAGGGCCAGCGGTTCGACAGGGGCAGAAGGACCGATAAAGGTGCCTTTGCCCTGCTTACGCCAGACGCGCCCCTCTTCTTCCAGCACATCCAGCGCACGACGCACTTCACGGCGTCCTACGCCGAGAGTCTCCGACAGCTCACGTTCCGTGGGCAGAGGAGTGCCTGGTGTTGACTCATGCTGGTTGATTAGCCCACGCAGTTGCTCAAGCGCGGTGCTGGAATTTGCCAGAAACCGTGACGGTTTTTCCATATTGGTTCGCTCGCTTTCATCATTGTTTTATTTTTATTAACGATAAGTTATTGATATGACGTGCTACTTACCGTGCTAATGATTAAGCAATAAACGAACCAATTGTGCATTGGTTCAAATACTTTACGTGATAAAAAGAGCAACCTGCTCATTATTAAAGAGATCTCAGGCACATCAGACACGCGTGGGGCGTTATGCCAGAGCGCATTTTGCACGCCATTTGCACAATAAAGGTGCAAATAACGCACCAAAAACGATCAATTGTTAAATTAATGCACCAATGTTGTTTAAACTTTGTTAACCTGAGATTATGTTACCGGCTATTTGCTCAGGGAACCCGGCGAATAACATTCAGGATAATGACGGCGAAACGATCGGATATTATCCAATAACATGTCATAAAAATAAGAAAATGACTTTCCCGGCAAGCTTTTTTTGCTATTTCATGCGTCAACCCTGATTACTTTAGTTAATAAACTAAAGTCATTTTTCACCCATATTTATCGATTTCCACCCCGCTATTCTGATAATTAAAAAAGGCCATTAAAAGTTAACTAAAATACAACAATTACAACATTTTAAAACACAGTAAACAAATCTCACTCTCATTTAAGAAGTTCAATAAGTCATTGTTTTTATGAAATTTAAGTCTTAATAAGAACTCTACACCCTCACTTCAGACTATTTAATTAAGAATAATGCCTGGTGCATCATATGATTATTCCTAAAGAACGACGGCGTCGGTAAGACCCTCTTCAATGTTATTATCGTAAGACATCATTGCGTGTGAGGTATAATATGTATAGTGCCACTAACAACCCAATTTATTTATCTCATACTGACGGACAACCGGTTTGTCATACTCCAGCCATGCATTGTTATGGCTGTGAAAAGAAATGCCGCTTTAATACCCTGGAACGTGGCCAAAGCCATGACTGTAACGGACTGGAATATGCTATCTGGCCTGATAATAATACTTTTTTAGTTGAGGGCATCCGCCACCATTTTGGTGAGGTAAGCGACAAATACGTTTCGCAGCCGGTGGTGATCATCGACTTCAGCCACAAAAACATTAATTATTTTTTATCCGATAACTGGTTAGATCAGTTCAAAAACATGAGATTAATTCTGGTCACCGATAAAAAGATGACGGCAATTGCGCATTACTGGTTCTATAACGACACGTTAGAAACCACCATCAGTTCCGTTATCTTTTATGACGATACCGCAGAAGAAGTCGCGGCGAAACTGAAGAAAACATTCCTGGCGAAAACGATTAAGCCGACAGGTAACAGACCCAAACTGAGTCAGAATGAATACAACCTGTTTTCATTTCTCTTTAATGGCTGGTCACCAAAGAAAATCGCCTACAGGAACGGCACCAGTGTTAAAAACACCTATGCCATGAAGAACAGGATTGAACGCAAACTGGGCGTGTCTATAACGCGTCTTGCAAGCTAGCGTAAACACCGTGAATACGCTCTGTCGATAATTCCTGGACGAACAGAGCGTAATCTTACTGTGACGCGTATTTTTCCGTAATGCAAGAATAATCTGATTATTGATATATTACTTAATATTTACATATATTATATGGACGCGTAGCGTTTTATCACATGGATATAATTACTATTAAACCTATTAATCACGACAACAACACTATGCGCTGTTATGGGTGTATTCATAAATGCGCCTATGCTTCCATTCGTACCGCAAAGCATGATGAATGCTGCGGAACAGAATTTTATATCTGGCCTGAAAATAACGCATTTCTGATAGAAGGAGTTTTACAGTATTTCACTGAAATTAATACAAAAATAATTTCGCAACCCATTGTCGTGATAGACTTCAATTACAAAAACATCAATTACTTCTTATCAAACAATTGGTTAGCTCAGTTCAAAAACTCACGTTTAATTCTGATCGCTGATAAAAAAATGGCGGCTATTGCTCACTACTGGTTCTACAACGACACGACAGATACGATCATCAGCACGGTCATTTTTCATGATGATATGTCCGAAGACATTAAAATGAAGGTCAGCCAGTCATTTATGGGTAAAATTATACGTCCGTCAGAAAAACGAGCCAAACTGAGTGCGAATGAATATGCATTATTTGCTGAATTGTATAAAGGGCAATTACCTAAAAAGATCGCCATGAAAAATGCCACGAATGTCAAAAACATTTACGCGATGAAAATAAGGATAGAAACAAAGCTGGGCGTCCCCATTTCACGGCTCGCCAGTTAACCCATCACGCGTATAAAAAAGAATGGTGAAACAGCAGCATAACAAATTGTACGTAGAGTATTCTTAAAGGGACAGTTACTTTTCTTTATTGTGTATCAGAGGGGTAACCCCCTACACTAAGCTATTACCAGAGCTTGTATTTTCAGCATAATCCATCCGCGTCACCCGCTGTATTTACGGATGCCCCCGGTCTTTTTTAAATACACTATTCTTTACTTTTTAAATCTAAGTGAGGAACGCAACTACAGGTCTGAATTCTAAAATGAACACACATTTCTCCACGGTAAAAATTAATTCAGAGCACGCTCTTAATGATATTGACGCCCCTGAAAAAGATTCTCTTCTGTGGGGTGTTGAATGGCTTTGTAGACATCATGCTAAGTATGCCAGCAAAGAGGTGCTGTACGCTGGCCTGCCAAAAAGCGACAAGCTCGAGCCTGAAATGGCGCTGCGTATGCTTGAGCAGATGGGCATATCCGCAGGGTGGGTAAAGCGCGATCTTAATTCCCTTTCCTCCTGGCTGTTCCCTTTGCTTATTGCCCGCAAGGACGGGACATACTGCATGCTTACCGCGCGCAATGGAAAGCGCGGGCAACACACTTACCAGATAATCGTGCCTGAAAACGAAGGGACGCTGGTGCTTGATGAGGCGGAACTCCAGGCGGGTTATGGCGGTTTCGCCCTTGTCACGACGCCAAAACCTACGCTTGATGCACGCGCCGAGGACCAGCTGTTACCGAAAGCCCAGGATGAAGGTCACTGGCTCTATTCGACGCTGTGGCGTTACCGGCATTATTTCTACAGCGCGGCGCTGGCGGCATTGCTGGCAAATATTCTTACGCTGGCCGGCACCTTCTTCACCATGAACGTGTATGACCGCGTGATCCCCACCCAGGCATACGTCACCCTCTGGTCCCTGGCCATTGGCGTGGTCATTGCGATTATCTTTGAATTTGCCAGCCGGCAAATCCGCGCATATTTGATCGACATCGCCGGTAAAAAAGCCGATCTGATCCTCGGAGCAAAGCTGTTTCGCCAGGTGATGTCGATGCGCATGGAGTACAAGCCGCAATCCTCCGGAACCTTCGCTAACCAGTTACGCGATTTTGAAGCCGTGCGCGACTTTATTACCTCTGCGACCCTCGCCACGCTGTCTGATCTGCCGTTCTGTCTGCTGTTCATGTTCATCATCTACATGATTGGCGGCCCACTGGCCGTTGTACCGCTGGTCGCGATGCCGCTCATTTTGATTGTCAGCGTCATTATCCAGTGGCCGCTGGGTCGCTATATGGAAGAAAACGTCCGGGAAATTTCGCTTAAGCAGGGTTTGCTTATTGAGAGCATCGAAGGGCTTGAGGCGTTAAAAGCCGCCCAGGGTGAAGGGGTCATGCAAAAGCGCTGGGATGACTTCAGCGCACTGGCGGCAGCGTCCTCCATGAAAACCCGCTATCTCTCAATGCTAACCACCAACTTTGTCTCGTTTGTGCAGCAAATTACCACCGTCTGCATCGTGGTGCTTGGCGTCTATTTAATCCACGCCGGGGAACTAACGATGGGGGCCATGATTGGGGTGGTGATCTTGTCCAGCCGTTCGCTTGCACCCCTGGCTTCTGTGGTCGGGCTGGCGTTGCGTTATCAGCACGCCAAAACCGCGCTGAAATCCCTGAACCAGCTGATGGAAACGCCGACCGAGCGCGACGCGCTCATGAATTATCTGCCGACGCCCAATTTCACCGGCAGCCTGCGTCTGAAAAAGGTGGGGTTCACTTACCCGGTACCGGGAATGATGGTGGCGCCACGCATTCTGGACAACATCAATATCAACATCGAAGCCGGGGAGCAGGTGGCCATTCTGGGCAAAATCGGCAGCGGTAAGTCTACCCTGCTGCGCGTCATGGCTCGCCTGTACCAGCAGAGCAGCGGACAGCTTTTCATTGATGGTGTGGATGCAACCCAGGTAGATCCTGCGGACTGGCGCGCCGCGGTGGGCTACGTCGGGCAGGACTGCCGTCTGTTTTACGGCACCCTGCGCCATAACATCGTCATAGGTAACCCGGGCGTGAGCACGGAAGAATTTCTGCGGGTGGTGCGTCTGACTGGGCTTGATCACGTGGCGGCCCGACATCCGTTGGGTTTTGACATGCCTATCGGCGAAATGGGCAATTGCCTTTCCGGTGGTCAAAAACAGCTTGTCGCCCTCGCCCGCTGCCTGTTGCTGCGGCCAAAGATTTTGCTGATGGATGAACCTACCAGCTCCATGGATGCGATGACGGAAACCCTGTTCCTTCGCCGGTTAAAAGAGGCGACGCAGGGACAAACGCTGGTCATTGTGACCCACCGCATGTCGGTGCTGAGCCTGGTGGAGCGTCTGATCGTCATGGAAGACGGGCATGTCGTGAAAGACGGACCAAAAGATCAGGTGATGGCCAGCCTGAATGAGAATGTACTGAAGAAAAAACAAGCAATGCATTCAGTCGAAGAGAAGCAACAGAAACAAGGTGTGAATGGATGATGAACGAGGACGCTACGCAGAAAAGAGCCGGCACCGGGCTGGCATTACCCCCCACACAGCCAACGGGGAAAGTGAAAGCAGACGATCTGAAATTCATGCACGACCTGCAGGGAGCCCTGATCGCGCAGAAAACCCCTTTCAGCATGATCATGCTCTACACCATCACGCTGGTGGTGGTGGTGGCGCTGGTGTGGGCGCATTTCGCCCGGGTTGAGGAGATTACCCGTGGCGACGGGAAAGTGATCCCCGCCAGCCGTGAGCAGCTGATTCAGAGCCTGGAAGGCGGCATTCTCGAAGAGCTGAATGTGCAGGAAGGCGACATTGTCGAGAAAGGACAGGTTCTGCTGAAAATTGACCCGACTCGCGCCGGGGCCAGCTATGGGGAATCTTTGTCGAAAGTGCAAGGGCTGAAAGGCAGCATCGCCCGCCTTAGGGCGGAAGCCTACGACACGCCACTGACCTTCCCGCCGGATATCGCCGGGATTGAGTCTATCGTGCGTGATGAGACCCAGGCCTATAACGCACGCCTGAAAACCCTGAATGAGAGCGTAGAGGCCTTAAAACGGAGCCTGTCGCTGGCACAAAACGAAGTCAGTTTGTCAGAGCCGCTGGCGCGCAGAGGGCTGATGTCGGATGTCGAAATCCTGCGCCTTAAGCGCCAGGCAAACGAATTTAGCCTGCAGATCGCCGAGCGGACTAACCGCTTTCGTTCCGATGCCAACAGCGAGCTGAACCGTCTGGAATCTGAACTGGCGCAGGCGGAAGAGATTCTGCGCGGGCGCCAGGACGTGATGAACCGTACCACCGTGGTGGCTCCCGTGCGCGGTACCGTTAACAACATCCGGGTGACCACGCGCGGCGGCGTCATTCAACAGGGGGCGGAGATCATGACCATCATTCCGCTGGAAGATAACCTGCTGGTTGAAGCCAAAATCAAACCCTCTGATGTGGCCTTTATCCATCCCGGTCTGCCCGCCACGGTGAAAATTACCGCCTACGACTATGCCATCTATGGCGGATTAAACGGTGTCGTCGAACACCTCAGTTCAGACACGTTGATCGATGAAGAGAAAGCCCGCCAGGGGCGTGGGGATTCCACCTATTACCGGGTGTTCGTCCGCACCGACCGGGCCGCGTTACAGGTAAAAGACAAGTCGTTCCCGATCATACCGGGAATGGTGGCAAACGTAGAAATCAGAACGGGGGAGAAGACCATTTTGTCTTACATCCTCAAACCGATACTGAAAGCGCGCGAAGCCTTCAGGGAGAGATAATTTTATGGTTAAGGCACGTAAAGAGCGTCGTTGGGCAAGGGTTGCAACCGCAGTTGCCCTCTGCTTGCCCTGCTCTTCTTTTGTCATTCCGCTCCACGCGGCTGACATTGCGCAGGCTAAAAGCAGCCTGGCGTCATTGCCGCCAATGCGCACCCAGTCACAGCTCAACCGGGAACCGCAGCCTGTGCCGAGGACAACGTCGCAGGGTACGACATCGCAGACATCATTGCCCGCTATGCGTACCCAGTCACAATACGCCAGCACGCATAAAGCGGTACCGGTGCCATCCACTGCTCGCCCTGCGCGTTACGCTTCTGCAACGCCAGACCGGGAGTTTGCCCCTGCCTCGTCAACGCCAGCGGCAAGCCGGGCAGCACTGAAGAAAAACGCAGACTTCTTCCCGCCCGTCACCGAGTACTACAAACCGGACCCGGCGTACGCCGGGGTGCGTCAGGAGGGAGATGGGCGGCACGCCATCAGCGGCAGGTCGCAGAGCTACCTTGCCGGCAGTCAGGATTCGCTTGTCTTTCTGCGGAGCATGGTGGCCAGAGCGCTGGCGTATAGCCCTGAATTGCGGGCGGCCTCTGCTGAGGTGCTGGCGTCTGACTACATGGTCGATCAGGTAAAAGGTCAACGCATGCCACAGGTACGTCTGGGCGTGACCTCGCCGCTGTCGACCGTGGGCGGCGATCGTCAGTCGTCCTCCAACAATAGTCATATCAGCGACTCCAGCGGCACGGTCTCCGTCAATACACCGATTATTGACTGGGGAAGGATCAGCAACCAGGTGGACAACTCTCTGGAAACGGCAAAAGCAGCCCGTTATTCAAAAGAGTATTCCCGCGAACAGCTGGCCTATAACACCGTGTCTGAACTGATGAATATGGGGCGCTACCAGCGCAGTAAGGTTGTGGCGAAACAGTATGTCGGCCGCATGAAAGAGCTGGTCACCATGCTGTCGCAAATTACTCAGGCGGACCGCGGAAGAGAGAGTGAACTGGTACAGGCAAAAGCAAAACTGATGTCGGCCCAGGCGAGTCTCGATAACATTGAGCATCAGCTGAGCGCCAGCAAAATCAAACTGGTGCGCCTGCTGGGGATCGAGCCTGAATTACCGGAAGGCATAAGCTGGCACGACACGGTCATTCCGGCCTCAGTGGCCCTCTCCGCGCTGGATAAAAATCCGATGATGCTGAACCTGCAGTCCAAAGTACGGGCGGCAGAGTATGAGGCAGAAAGCATTAAATCCTCGGCTCTGCCACAGGTGAACTGGGTTATCTCCAAAAGCACCGCCAAAGACAGCAACGGTAACGAGGCCGGGTGGTATACCGGTTTAAACGTCGAGTGGGAAGCGTTTAGCGGCGGCTCTCAGCGTGCCGCCGAGATGTCGGCGCGCGCGAAAGCCAATATGGCGCAGCAGCAATATGAAGTGAGTTACAAAGATCTGGAGTATCAGATCAACTATCAGATCCAGGTCCGTGACTCCTCCTTCCTGCGCGCCGATGATTACGATCGTCTGTCAGGTGAAACGGATCGGGTTCGCCGCATGTTCTATGAACAGTGGTACCACCTGGGCAAACGCACTTTGCTCGACGTGCTGACGGCAGAGAACGATCATTTCAATAATCAGCTTTCTGCCATTAACAACCGCTACGACGGCTATATTTCCAACATTAACGTCATTGCCAGCGCTTCCATGCTGCTGTCATGGATGAAAATGAGCTAAGCGAAACGGGCGTAGTAAAAAGCCAGACCGTCATTACTGACGGTCTGGCTTTTTTTATCCCGGCAATAAGGTCACTACCAGAGCGAGTTCTCTCTGCTGATCTCCGCCCAGCGCAGATACATATCGCTCGACATCATAAAGTCGGTATGCCATTTCCACCAGGTATGCAGCGTGTAGTACACCAGACACGGCAGATAACAGAGCAGGAAATAGACCTCAAACCAGACCTGCCATCCCGAAAGCGTAAGCAGCACACCGATAATAGCCGACCAGAGACATTCAACCCCCACCAGCATCGCCAGCCTTAACCACAGGGGTTTCTCAGACAGCGTCCGCCACGGGATTGACGGGGAGAAATAGAGGTCAATCTCGTTAAGAAACAGATGGCCAAGAAAAACATAGCGTCGGGTAAAGCGTAAGAACAGCAGGTTGATTGCCAGCACCACCACGCAGAGCACCACCATGGTAATGATGGCGGTTAAGGTGAAGTA
Organism: Enterobacter sp. BIDMC92; assembly: GCF_001030225.1. Taxonomy (NCBI): domain Bacteria; kingdom Pseudomonadati; phylum Pseudomonadota; class Gammaproteobacteria; order Enterobacterales; family Enterobacteriaceae; genus Enterobacter; species Enterobacter sp. BIDMC92. The sequence continues at coordinate 952,833 of NZ_KQ087598.1, read as the reverse complement.
GCGTCCATAGAGGTCAAACTGCTCGCTGTTACGTAACGGGCTTATCGTCAGGAGATTCAACACCAAGCTCATGATGACAGCGACGGCCACATACTGAGAAAGCCGTGTGTACTTGACTTTGTCTCTGGCTGATTCAATGACCTGCAGCGTATAGATATAGCGCAGTGCGGCAAACATTCCCCAGATAAGCAGCGGCGCAACGAGGGCCAGAATCAGTAACACCATCCCCGGCTGAGCCAGCGCAAGGAGGAGCGCGATGATACCTGCAAACATCAGGGTAGCGATGACCAACACAACCAACGGTTCAAAAATGAACGCCTTTATCTTCGGGCTTTTTTTGCCGATAAAAAACGATAAATCAATATTCTTGATGGCACATTTATAGGCCCAGAAGGCCTTAAGATCGGCAATAAAGCTGTACAGGATCAGCGCGAAAATACCGCTCGCTACCCAGGCATCTTGCCGGGAAAAAGAGAAACCGGCATTTTTCCAGTAAAAAGCCAGCAGGATAAACGTCACGATATAGATAAAAAGAACGTTCCTTTTATCCTGAAAACGGATGAAGGTTAAATAATCAGGAATCATAGCTCGGCCATCACATCTCTAAAGCTTTTCTGCAGTGCAGGACACGTTCGGAAGAGAAACCGGCAAAATCATTCAGCATCTGTCCCAGATATGGCTTGTTGCTCATCTCCAGGAACAGCGGTTGTTCTGGATGATGGATGAACCTGGCCATGGAATCAGCCCATTTCACCGTATGCGTCAGATGCAGGGAGAGGTTTTCTTTGATGATGTCCGGTGCCGTTTCTATTCTGGCTGTCACGTTCATCAGCACGTCATAAGCCGGCGAGGTGAAAGGCTGTCCCGCCAGGAAATCCCGCATCAGCGGCACTCCCTCAGCCATTAAACGGGTATGCCAGGCTCCGCTAACGCCGAGCTTGATGGGTTCATAGCCTTCGTCCGCCAGCACTCTGGCAAAATCACTCAGCGCAGACGGCGTTCCGCCAATCACCTGCTGACGCGGTGTGTTGTCGCAGCTGATATCCAGCGCGATCCCGCTGCGGGTGATGATGTCACTCAGGGTGGCAAAATCGGCCCCCTTCAGCGCCAGCATCGCGCCTTTATGTTTTTTACTCACCGCATCCATGGTGCTGGCACGAAAATGCAGCGTACGGAACAGGGTCTCAAGCGAAATTGCGCCTGCCGCGTACAGCGCACTGTATTCGCCAACGCTATGGCCGCAGGCGCCCACGACGCGGAGCGCCGGGAAGCGCTCGCGGCAGAGGCTGTACAGCGATACGTTGATCGCCGTAACGGCCAGCTGTTGTACCGTGGTCTGGATCAGCCTGTTCATCGGCCCTTTGAGGCAGAGTCGGCGCAGATCGAGACCCGACACATCGCTGGCACAATCCCAGATCTGTTTCGTCGTTGCATTCAGATCCCACAGATCGCTGCCCATACCAATCACCGGGTTTCCCTGGCCGGAAAACAGCAGCACCACAGGCTGCGATGGATTATCACGCATCATAGTCATTTCCTTATAAGTAATACTTAAAGCCAACATAGCCACCGGCGACATCACCGAAGAAGGCAAACTCAGAATTTGCGCTACCCAGCGCGGAATAGACGCCGGTATACGCTTCCAGCTGGTCATCGATAAAGGTCAGCGGTGCGCTGATGTGGAGTCCCGCCATAGTGCTTTTATCCATCAGGTTGAGGATAAAATAGGGTTGCAATGCAATCTGATGGGTGAACTGCACGCTGGACCAGGCGTTAAGATAGTGTTTCCCCTGCAGCATGCCTTTATTGCCCGTATTGCTTATCTCGGAAGCCATCAGGTACTTATAGGAATCAAATGCCCTGTCGAGCGGCGCATAGCCTGTCGGGGTATTTAAGAAGGTCATCAGCTCACGCTGTTTGCGCCATTCCGAGCGGGAATACCCTTCGCTCTGGTAATAATATTCCAGGCCGAAAACGTTAAATTCATCAGAGGTATATTGCCCGCCAACGGCCAGCTCTACGCCATTTTTGTCCCCAGCGTCATACAGCGACGAAGGAAAGGCATAGTTCTGGACTTCGGCACTTTTCTCCTCAGAGAGATGACGCCAGCGCTGCTCCCGGTGCCAGGCCATCTCGGCGTTCAGGGTTAGCTGTGGGGTGTAGTGATAGCTGTCAGAAACAGCAATCGACTGCGACTCACCCAGCAGGATGCGCATTCCCGGCGTATGGTGACGGAAGGCATGTGAGGTATAGCTCAACAGCCAGGCCTCGCTGCTGTTGCCACGCTGGTTCGCGGACCAGTTGCCGGAGGTCAGGTAGTCTTTACCGATCGTCGCCAGCTTCGGAATCACGGTCAGTGAGAGCGACTCGTCCCGGTTATCCATTGACAGCGTCGCGGCCCAGGACGAGGACTGATACGCCGTGCGAAGCGCGGGATCGTAAAGCCGCGTCGGTTTGAACCCGGCGTAGTAATGCGGGGTCAGATCGGACGGTGAACGCAGGAAAAAGAGCCCTGGCTTCGCCTGAAGTTTTCCCACTTCAAGCTGCACGCTGTCTGACACGGCGTAAACCAGTCTCAGACGTTCAATCAGCAGTTGAGAGCGGCTGTCGTCTTCTTCAAATGCCCCCAGCTTACGCGGGGAGTACCAGGTCAGCCCGTAGAGGGATAAGTCCAGTTCCAGCGCATTATCAACAACGGCGCACCGGCTGGTGAGATTCACACCGGCGTCATTGTAGATATTGTGTCTGGTATACGGGTTTCGGCCAGCAATTCGCCAGTCTGAGATTTGTTTTTTGACCAGCGACACCTGCTCATACAGCGTGACCGTGCTGTTTTTAGCCACGTCGGAGCCGGACAGGCAGTCCGCCACTCCGCTCACCGGCAGCGCGGAGAGTGCCAGGGTTAACCCCATGAGTGTGCGTTTCAATTGACACCTCGCTGAATAGACTCGCGAGTAAAGTGGGATTCCGGCAAGGATTCCAGGCGAACATCGCTGTACTCCATCACGGAATAGCTTTTACCGTGACGGGCCTCCTGGACGATAATTTTCATCGGACGCATCTTCCCTAATACCATTTGAAAATCCTGATACAGCACCTCTTTAATCAATTTATTATCCAGAGAGTAATACGACGCTTTAAAAGGACGGTTCTCCCCCTCTTTTTCGACGTAATAGATAACTTTTGGCCAGGTGACGTCATTCGTTTTGCGCACTAACGCCAGCTTATAGCACTGTGTTTCGCCGCACGGCTCTTCACCCAGCAGGGTGGCGTGGTAGGCATACTCAAAATTGGTCACAATGACGTCGCCATTGGAAATTTGTCCCACCAGACGCTGCTGGCGCGAAACGGGAACCGGGCGACGAAGTTCCGGGGTGTAGAACCAAAGATCGTACCAGTCAGAGAGCAGCACTTTGCCCTTGTCGCGCGGGGGATAAATAAACCGTGCCAGCGAACGGGCGTCGGCTTTCATTTCCCCTTCGGGTTTCATAAAGCGCATGGAAATATCCAGCACCTGCTTATTGTCAGGTTGAGACGCTCCCGACTTATATTCATAAATGGTCAGGGTGTAGCGAAAAGGTTTATTCGGAGAACGCACCTCATCGGCACGGCGAATAATCTCTGAGGCTTTGTTATCCACCGGGGCTGAAAACGCCCCTGCGGAAAACAGGCCCAGACAAAAGAGCAGTTTTATGATGACAACGCGTTTCATATCGCTTCCTTACGAAAATTTAAAAGCATCTGAAATATTCAGCCGTGACGCACGTAATGCGGGCAGCACAGAGGCACCGGTGGCGGCCAGGATCGGTAATACCAGGGTTATCCAGGTAAGCGCGACGCTGTCGGTTTTAATAAATGCCGTATAGCCCAGCGTTTGTCCCGGTGACGGCGGCATCGCAATACCGTAAAGATTGATGGCGGAGGCAATGGCATAACCTGTCGCCAGACTGCCAATGGCGCCGATAATGCCAATAAAAATCCCCTCCAGTAAAAACAGCCTTGTAACGTGCAGCGGTTTCAGGCCAATCGCCCTGAGGGTGGTTATTTCCCGGGTACGTTCAATAATATTCATGGTCATCGAATTGCCGATCATAAAGATCACGATCAACCCGACGATGAGCTTAATGAAGAAATAAATCCCGGATAATAAGCCTTCCACTTGCTGATAAAAGATCGACGTCTCTTTCCAGTCTTTTACCATCAGCGGTAAATGATGCTTCGTAATAAACTGGCGCAGTTTGGCGCTGAACAGGGCGGTATCTTCGTCCTTCAGCAGTATTAACACCTTGCTGACGCTGTTGGTCCCCATGATGCGCTGCGCGGTATCAAGCGGGATTTTCATTGCCACATCATCGTAATCCTTAATACCGGACTCAAAGATGCCGCGAAGCTTCATCGATAACGCGCCCTGCCCGCCCTCGGTATTCACCACCAGCACATCCAGCCAGTCGTCATAGCGGGCATTAAGCGTTTTCGCCAGCCCACTGCCCAGCGTGATTTCGTCCGTACGCACCCGGGACAGGTCGCTGCCGGAAATTAATTTATCAAACGATCCCAGCTTTAAGGCAGGCAGAGGCTCCACACCCAGTGCGGAAAAATAACTGGACGTTTCGCTTTCATACTGCGAAATCACCCCGGTAAATTCCAGCTGACCGGATAGCGTCGAAATATGCGGTGCGAGATCGCGATCGTTGAGAATCGCTTTTTTCAGGGCTGCATAATCTGCAATCAGGCTTTTATTCTTATTCGACGTCTGGAAATAATTTTCATTATAAATTTGCACATGCCCAATATTGGTTCGAATCGTTTGCTCTTTCAAAATCCAGAAAGAGTAATCGATAAACCCGCCATACAGAAAAATCGACACACCACCGAGCATAATCGCGGCAATGGTGGAATACGATCGTCTCTTGTGGCGAAAGAGGTTTAAAAAAGCAAACTTCACGTCCCGCGAGCGGAATAATACGCACCAGAGGACAAAAATCAGAATCAGGACAACAACACTATTCGCTAACACCATAACCCCGGACATTTAGTTCCCTTTCACCAGCGGTAACAAGACCTCTGTCACTTCGTTGATATCCCACTCTGGCGCATCGCCAGAAGCCAGCGGTAATGCTGAATTGGCGTTACGCAATTCAATGTGTGCCAGTAGCGCTTCTGCCTCAGCGGTACGTTTACAGCTCAGCAGCGCGCGATAGCGCATTTCGTCAATGTGCTTCATCAACCCGGCATTAAATACCTCAGGGCTTTTCGCCATCAGCTCCGTATCTTTTAACGTCACCACACAGCGTCCAATATCCGCTGGCAGGTAAGCGTCGACACGGGCGCGCATGTAGCGCACCAGCAGATTGCCCTCATTAAGATCTACCGCTTCATCAAGGTAGAAAAAGCCCGTTTTGCCGTATTCAGACGCCCGGATCAGGTCATTCGTTTTGAGGGAATGCTCTGCCTGGCGCAGCATGCCGTAGGCATAAAAAACCAGCGACAGCGCGTTATCATTGGCCTTGTATTCGGTAAACAACGCACGAGTGATATCGGCAAGCTTTTCCGCCTGCGCCGGAAAGCCATTTTTTATCACCTGCTCAGCCACGGGGGCCGCTGCGGCTTTAACGCTCCCGGCATAGGCCATGCAGATCAGCAGCCAGCAGAGAATGAAAAAATTACGATTGTGAATCATGAACTAACACTCCGTCCTTAATTTCAACGACACGCCGCGCGCGCTCTTTCAGCTGGCTTGAGTGCGTCGAAATAATGAAAGTGGTACGCGTCTCCCGGTTGATTTTCAGCAGCAGATCCAGGATGGCTTCACCGGTCACCAGATCGAGGTTCCCGGTCGGCTCATCGGCAATCACCACCTGAGGGTCATGCGCCAGCGCACGGGCGATAGCCACGCGCTGCTGTTGTCCACCCGAAAGCTGGCCCGGCTTACGATCGGTATATCCCATCAGCCCGACGCTCTCGATAAAATACAGCGCCCGCTCTTTCGCCTCTTTTTTGCTGGTATGACCGTTTAATACCAGCGGAAAAAAAACGTTATCAAAGACGCTCAGTACGGGTATCAAGTTAAAAAACTGAAATATGAATCCCAGATGCTTGCCGCGAATCTCCGATAATTGTTCTTCCGGTAAATTATTGAGTAACTTTCTCAGAAACATCACCGAGCCAAAGCTGGGCTTATCAATACCCGACAGGATATTTAACAGCGTACTTTTGCCGCTGCCGGAAGGGCCGCACAGGGCCAAAAACTCGCCTTTCTCTATTTCAAGGTTAATATTTTTCAGGGCATCGACTTTGCCTTCACCCGAGCCATAACTCTTATAGATATTGTTCAGCGATAGCATTGGGAGTTCTTTAATTATTCCGCTCATGGGTTGCCGTTATTCCTTGCACGAGTCAATGTCGAAATAGCTGTAACCGAACTGCCTGTCAGGAACGACAGTTCTTAATTTTCCTGCGAAATGCGGCGCCTGCTGGATATACGCAAAGCTTAATGCCGGCGTCAGGCAGCCACTGGCACCATAGGTGTCGACCAGATCTAACGTCTTTACCGGCGAAACGGTTGAGCGAGACAGCATCTCTTTACGCAGACCGGCAAACGCCACGCGATCCGCAGCGTCCGTGTTCTCAAGGATATCTGCCAGTACGTATTGCCCGCCGTTTACCCGGATCGCACTTTCCTGCTGACTAAAAATGAAACATCCCGCCCGCTCGACGGTTAAATTGACATCCTGGGCTTTACCCTTGTGCTTCTCTCTCCACTTAAGCGCAATATCTTCGTCCGAAAAGACCAGCACCGGGATCGCCCGGTAGGCGGCGCAGATCACCACGTAATCAAACACATCCCAGCTCAGGTAATCCTTTGCCAGACTCATGGCCTGAATGAAAGATTGCCTCTCCCCCCGGAGTTTGCAGGTGGGTGAATTTACGGAAAATTTCTTCACCAGGTTTTTGGGCAGCGTATCAATCATCGAGATATGTAATGCGCTGGAGATATTTTCAAACGGCCCGGATTCGCCCCAGGAATCGACATAAATAAATGCCGTCCGCTGCTTTAACAGCCTCATCCGCTCTTTCGCCGGCAGCGCCATGAGGGCGTTATCTGCCGCTTGCTCCATCGCTTCAAGGTATTTTTGATACTGAGGATTACGGATCATCTCACCGGGATATAACTCCGGCTGCGTACCAAAACGTTTTAAGCCCCAGCCGTTGGCATGGGTTGATTTAAGCGCTTTATTAAATAAATGCGCCTCCCAGGCGTTTAACCAGCTGGGCTGATAGAAATAAAATTTATCTTCCGGCTCAATGAGCGAAAATGAGGATAAATACATGTTACTCTCCATGATCGTTCAACAGCCTGGATGAATATCAGACATCACGGCGCCAATAATTGAGCCATCGACACCTACCCCGACTTTAAGCAGATGATTTTTTTGATGTCCAATAACGCCCTGGTCAATCAGGACATGCTGAGCAACGGCATCAATAATGGTGTCGTTGCCAACGGGTGAAATAAGCTCTCGCTGGGTTAGCGAATGATGCCCAATAATTAAATCGACAATCCCTGAGCCGGTGGCGGTATAGCCAATCTGGCCTTTATAGGCCAGTACCGGGATGGTATTCCCCTCAGTAAACATCTCTATCGCTTTGGCTTCCGCTTTATCGCTGACGGATGAACCATTACCGTGGGGGATAATCGCGCATAATGCCTCCGGGTCGAGTTCGGCTTTTTTCATCGTGGCCTGCATCACTTTTAATATATTGGTGCTAAGCCAGGAACTGTCGTTGCTTCTGCCCGCGCTGATTTGGGTATAGGTTGTTTGTAGCCGCACCCCTCCCTTTGCTTTTCTGGCACGACGGTGACGGCAATTTTCCAGCAGAATCGCACTATAACCTTCAGCGAAAAGCACCCCCTGACTGTTTTCACCAAAGGGCTGAACAAGATGGCTATCCAGCATCGACTGGGTATCCAGAAACCAGATATCCTGGGTTTTTATTTTCGAGCAGTTCACGACTAACACAATATCCACGCCGCCATGCTCAATAGCCTGGCACCCTAAATGCACCGCCGTCAGGGCTGAATTACTGGTGCAATTCATATTGGGGGGTAAATACTGCAGGTTATATTTACGCGCAAGATGTCCGGCAATACGATCCTGCGACATATTATCGACATGCAACTGCATCAATGATTTTGAAAGATAAATATCCTCAACGTCATTTTTGTTGTAGAAACTTTTATAGGCCATACCATCGACCCGCGGGCCAATACCGGTTAAATAAACCCGGGCATTGCACCCGGCCAGCCATTGTGCATCCAGGTTTGCCTGGCCGAGTGCATCGTCAATCAGACGATAAAGCAGATCTAATGCGCTATCATCCGTATGATCCAGCGTGGCAATATGTTTATTGCCATCGAACCCACATTTAATTGCCTCGTCGTCGGATTTAAACCAGGGTTTTCTTTCAACGCGTTTGCCCAGCTTCAGATTATGAATTAACTGAAGACTGTCTTCGGCAAACGGCAGACAGGAACTGAACCCCGAAATGATAGCGGCATTATCCACAATATTATCCTTTAATCACAAACGCGTAGTAGTTGCCGCCTTCCGTCGCGCCCACCAGCAATACGTGCTTCAGGGCAAGTTTCAACGGTTCACGAACGAAGTTAATTCGCTTATCGAAGAACTCAACGGTATGAGGAATAGCGGGAACCGCCTGCTTCTTAATACAGTCAATGATGACGGCCAGGTTAAGCAGTCCGGCAGCAGACGCCACAAAGCCAAAGCAGGCGTTGTAGTTAACAACCGGCACGTCCGGCTTTGTCCGGGCGAAGATTTCGCAAATCGCATCAATTTCAATGCGTGAGCTGTCATCGCTACCGTTGCTGGTACCGCAGACCAGATCGATCTCCTGCGCCGTTACACCGGCATCCGCCAGCGCACGGGCGATGGCCAGCGCCATGGAGGAGGATTTCTCGTCCCGCTGAGAGGCGTCAAAATAGCTGTTGCTACAGGCTTTACCGTAACCGGCCACTTCCGCCAGCACTTCTGCACCCCGCGCGGCGGCACGCTGCGGATCCTCCAGCAGCAACATGCAGGCACCTTCGCCAGGAATGTAGCCCTTCGGATCGTTACCGTAGACCTGATATTCTCCGGCGTCGGAGGTCATATGCAGCTTCTGAGTAACGGCATCCATATAGAGGGACATGGACGGGAAATACTCATCCGCACCGCCCACCAGCACCTGCGGCTGCAGATCCTGACGCACGATTTCGTAGCCGTAGGTGAGTGCGCCTAATGCTGCGTTCTCACCGGTCGCCAGCGTAGTGGTGTAACCCTTGATGCCTTCCGAAATGCCGCAGAACGTTGGGATAGAGTTCATCAACGATCCCGGGAATTCGGAGGTTCTGACTTTGCGTGGGTCCGGCTTAAGGCTCTGCAGATATTTGTAGGTTGTCTCCTGCGGCCCGCTGGACATTCCCATGACCATGCCAAGCGCGTCGCCATCACGCTTGATTTTACGCTTCGCCTGCTCCAGCGCTTCGGACAGGGCAATCAGCGCGAATGTCCCGCCACGCGTGGCCTTACGAGGGTCAAAGCGGCGCAGATGTTTACGCGGCTCGAGCCCGGTAACCTGGAAGGTTTTAAAGTGTTCATTGGCTTCCGGCAGCGTTTCGGCCAGCGCGCTGAAATCTTCCCCAAACAACGCTTCGAACTGACGGGTGGTTTCAAGCACCTCCAGCAGTTCTTTCGCCTCTTCCAGCGTGTCTTCCGGGAAGGTGACGCCGCCCAACTCAACGGTATGGTGTTGTTGCCATACGTTGTCGAGGATCTCGTTAACGGTGTGGCCAATCGCGGAAACGGCACCCAGACCGGTGATCGCCACACGCTTTTCGTCGTAGGCAGTGACCGGGATCGAACAAGGCTCCATGCTGATAATCATGCTGCAGTTGTTACCGCCGAAGGCATAATTGTTCTTCATGAAGAGGTTGATTTTCTGGTCACGGAAGTCGTTTGGCACGTAATCCAGATCGCAGTTTGGACGCGCGTTCGTGAAGTTCAGCGTCGGCAGAACGCGGTTATCCGGCAGCGTGACCAGGCAGGCGATCAGTTCGACGATGCCCGCCGCACCGATGTTATGACCAAAGTAAGACTTGGTTGAGCTCACCAGCAGTTTTTCATTGTTGGCGAACACCTTTTTCATCGCCAGCGTTTCGATACGATCGTTGGCTTCTGTTCCGGTACCGTGGGCGTTGACGTATTCAATCTGATCCGGGGTGACGCCGGCATTTTCCATCGCCTTATGCATGACCTGCACCGCGCCGCTGGCGCGTGGATCCGGTCCGGTTTCGTGGAACGCATCGCAGGAGGTGGCATAAGAGAGGATTTCACCGTAAATGGTGGCGCCGCGTGCGACCGCATGTTCGTACTCTTCAAGTACGATCGCCCCGGCCCCTTCACCGATGGACATCCCCGAGTTGCCGGAGAACGGCGTGCAGGCCTCCGGATGCATCACGTTCAGGGCATAAAAGCCCGCGAAGGTTGGCAGGTAGATCGGTTCCGTCCCGACGGCCAGCATGGTTTTACTTTTGCCGTTCTGGATATAGTCAAACGCCATACCGACCGCGTTAGGGCTCGCCGTACAGGCGGTCGCGACCAGCTCAACGCCGCCCTGTAAGCCGAGCAGCGTGGAGACGCTGGAACAGCAGGAAGAGAAACCGCCAGAGAACAGCGCTTTACGCAGGGAGAAGTCTTCCATGCGTTGCTCAAACAAGGGCAGAAACGCCTCTGTCCCGGCAGACGAGACACCGACAATTAAACCGGTCTCTTTAAGTTGCGCCTTATTCTCAGCCAGCCCCGCCTGTTTCAGCGCATCTTTCCCCACCTTCCAGGCCCAGAGTGCGGCATTATCCAGGGAGGCGATAACGTCCTCCGGTAATTCCGAATAATCAATGTCATGCAAGACTTCGGCGGCTCTGGCATTTTCAAACCATTTTGAAAACCGCACGCTGTCCGTGACGCCATTTTTTTTATTCAGTAATGCGTTTCTGAAATCCTGCAGGTTTTCAGCCAGCGAAGAGAGAATACCGATCCCGGTAATGACAACCCGTTTTCTGTTTGTCTTCATAAATATATGTACCGCCATGTACAGGCAATAAACCGCGAAAAGGATCCGTGGTGTTAATATCCCCACGGATTCTTTTCTCGCCGTTTTAATTAATAATTACAGTGCGCTTTTCGCTTTAGAGGCATCAACAAAACTGTGTTCAGTAGGATTAACCAGCATGCTCAGGTTATAAATAAATGGCATACCTTTGGTTTTCGCGGTCACCGTTTCCGAACGCGTTTGAATCGCAAAGCCGCTAATATCAGACCATGCATATTCATTGTCCATCAGCGCCAGCGCAATAAAGCACTGCAGGGCGGGAGAATAGATGGCCTTAGCCACGTTCCCGACCACCTGACCATCAACCAGTACGTTATCGCCTGATTCAATGCCCGAACAGGCACCCTCGGTAATCATGCCGATAACCTTGCGTGCGCCTTCGCGGTGAGACAGTTCTTCGGCCGCGTCTTTACCCACAAAGCCTTCTTTGTCGTACTGCACGGCCCATTGCAGCTGCAGCTCTACCGGATTGAGGTTGTACTCCGCCCACAGCGCGTCGTCCCAGCCTGGGTTTTCGATACGCACAATTTTCTGGTAGTCCAGCCCGCCGGTCTGCAGCTGGTATTTGCCGCCGTGCTCCAGCAGCTGCTGCCACTGATCCAGCAGCTGTTCCTGCTGGCCAACGACCATATAGGCGAATTCACCGTGTTTACCGCAGCGGAATACCATCAGCTCATCGTCGGTATTCATATACTCATAGTAGGGCAGACCAATCACGTCGAAGCCGTGGATCTCGGACATCAGCTCCCAGGAGTAAGGCCCTTCCACCATGATCGCACCCCAGTTCTGCTCACGCATATCAGCCAATTCGGGCGCTTCCTGGATATCCAGCTCGTCGGCTTTTTCCAGAAGGGCGTTCAGACCAGCGATAATTTCCGCCGCCGGAATGTTCTCGGACATGATGTAATAGCCCTCGGATGAGCAGAGCACATACACATCGCCGCGCACGGTACCGTCTTCATTCAATACCAGCGAGTAGATCCCCTGCTCATCGCGGATAATCGAGACATCGGCCGAGACAAAATAGTTCACCAGTGCCCAGGCATCATCACCCATCACGCTGACAATCGACATGTGGGAATAGTCAACCAGCAGCGCATTTTCACGCACCGCTTTATATTCCACCATGGGGTCGTGATAGGCAGAAGGCACGTTGGCATTGTTGTAAATGCCCATTTTCGCTTTGTTTTTTAAATGAAAATCATAAAGAGATTTCATAACGTAATCCTGTTATTCGCAATGATAAATTAAGCTTTTTTCTTCTGGATGATAAATGTCGCCAGATTATTGATACTTCTCATATAAGAAGGATCGTCGCTTTCGCTCACTTTGATATCGAAAACTTTATCCAGCATGACCACAATTTCCGTCGCATCAACGGAATCCAGTTTTAAACCATTACCAAACAGGGCAGTATCATCATCAATTTGAGACTCATCACGTTGGATATTCAAACGCTGAATAATCTCAGTTTTAATTGTCATCAGCACGTCCTTGCGCTGGTCAATTTCGTTTTTCATTGTAGACATGGTTATAACTCTCTCAGGGGTTTACTTTGTTTCGCGGAAATTAATAATGGTGCCATGGCTAATTAACCGCTTACCGACGTTTGCCGTCACGGAATAGTGCTTAAAGCCATGGGCATCAGAAAATGCCAGCTTGCTGGTCACTTCAATCGAATCGCCTGGGTAGGCAATATCTTTAAATTTCAAATTCTGGGCCGCCAGCACACCGCGAACCTGTGCGCGGCGCGTGCGAATGATTGCCAGCATCTCGTCACGCTGAATGAGCGCATGAATGTCGCGTAACGATTTCAGCTCACCACCGAACGTCTCATTGTAGATATCGCAAATGTCGGTGAGGAACGACAGATACTCGCTGGCCTGACCAAAAATCTCAGAAATAATGACCCCGGGCATGATCGGATCGTCCGGGAAATGCCCCAGCAGATAAGGTTCGTTATAGGTGATGTGTTTGGTCACCTTCACGTAGCCATTTTCGCCATATTTGAAGTCATCAATTCTGTCGACCATCAGCAGCGGCTGGCGCCAGCCGCCCATTTCCAGAAAAATCTTCGAGGGGATAACGTATTTAGACATAACTCACCGCATCACCAGACCGCCATCGATAACGATGGTTTGACCCACAATGTAGCTGGACGCTGTCGAGCCCAGATAAACGATGGTGTTGGCCACTTCATCACACTGGCCGAGACGGCGCAGAGGAATGGAGGCGGTGACGCCACGCACGACGGTACGGGATACCTTCTTCACCATTTTGGATTCAATCATTCCCGGCGCGATGGCATTTACGCGCACGCCATACGGCGCCAGTTCAGCCGCCAGGGTACGGGTGAATCCGAGGATGGCCCCTTTAGACGCGCTGTAGTTTGCCTGCCCGACGCTGGGGATAATGGCCGCAATGGAGGCCACGTTGATGATGGCCGGGCTTTCGGCGGAGCGCAGCAGCATTAAGGCTTCTTTCGTCAGGCGGAAAATGCTGAACAGGTTGGTGTTCACCACCTGGCTGAAATCATCAAAACTCATCGAGGCAAACAGGCTGTCTTTCACAATCCCGGCGTTGTTAACCAGCACATCCAGCTTGCCCGCTTCCTCGGTCAGGCGTGAACAGAGCGCAGTGACGCTCAGTGGATCGGCGAGATCGCACTGAATCAGCGTGAGTTTGCCCCCGGCCGGGTGGGTTTCTTTCAGTTCGGTTAACTGCGTGGCATTCGATTTATACAGCGCATAAACGTCGCAGTCCTGGTCAAGAAACTTAGCGCAGATCGCCAGGCCAATATCACCACTGGCGCCGGTGACCAGAACCGTCTTTTCCTTAAGATCGTTATATTGATACATAATATTCACTGATAGTTAGGTTAATAAAGTATGACAACAGCCGTCGCATAACTCTGACAATGCGAAATACTCAACGATGAATTCGCAATTTTTTTCTCGACCAGCAACGCTTTTACGCGTCCGTTAAAAATAAAACTGGGGCATCCATAATCATCATGGCTGATTTCGATGTCCTGAAATGTAATACCGTCCCGGAAGCCACACCCCAACGCTTTTACGAGCGCCTCTTTCGCCGCCCAAAACCCCGACGCACGTTCATAATTGGGATCGGCCAGATCAATTTTTTTGATTTCTTGTTCGGTATAGACCCGCTGTAAAAAATCTGCCTGCCAGTGGGTTATTGCCCGACGTATTCGTGAAACCTCGACGATATCCGTACCGATACGCATTTTTTCGCCAGTCCTTTTTTATAACTGATAAGTCAGATTCAGATTAAAATTAAGCTTATCGACATCCATGCTGCCCGGGTATTTCAGCGGGACTGACAATGACGAGTCATAGCCCAGACTTTTTATGCTTCCCTGAATACCCACTGTCCCACCGATAATAAATTCCTCACCCCAGGTTTGGTCCCGCCGCATTTGCCCGCCATCTACGCCGATATAGTAGCTGGCGTTGATATCTCGCACCGGGTGATAGAGTGTATTTTGCAGGTAGTAACCGCTGTTTCCCGTCAGGCCAACGCTATTTTCAAACCCACGAACGCTCCAGCGATCCCCTATCGTTATTTGATCCTGGAGGGTCAACTCACGCGGCGCGTATTGCGCAAAAAAAAAGGCGCTATATACGTTATTGCTAAACTGTCGGGTATAGCGACTTTCAACATTAACCCGCTGACTGACGGGGCTGACATCGCCATAGACCATATCCGGCGTTTTTTCGGCACCGAACCCAGTGACAAAACGCTGCCAGGATAAGGTGGAATCCCAGTTTGCATTCACCAGCTGCTGCGTGTAATTCACACCAAACTTGACGTTATCCATGTCACGCTTCTGCAAGACAAGCTCTTCGCCATTAATGGTATAACCGGATTTTCGCCGAATCAGCTCGGCACTCCCCGTCACCTTCCGGCTTTTATCCCGGTAGACCGTACGCGACGCCTTGACGCTGCCGTACTCACTCTTTCCGGCGTAATCCACCGAGGTGTAATAGAGCGGTATCGCCTGCCGCGAACGACTGCCGCTGTAGAAGAGCGAATAGTTCCAGTAGCCTACCGGCAGGGCATAGTAACCACTTACACTCTGGTACTGCCCCGTCGTGCTCTTCGTTCCTGCCAGATAAAACAGGTCACTAAAGCGGGCGGTGTTGTATAAATATCCCACCACTGAGGCCAGGTATTCTCCTGTCGCTTTATCGCCCCAGTTGTTATAGCTCGCCCGCACGCTCCACTGCTTTTCCCGGTTGGTGGTGATGCGAATCGTGCTATACCCGTGCTTCGTACCCGGTTCAATATTGATCTTCACATCCACGCCGGGTTCTTGCTGCAGGTTTTCCAGGCCCTGCTCGATATCGCGAATATTCAAAATGTCTTCTTTCGCAAACGGCAGCATCCATGGATTAATATCATTATGCTCGACAATAATTTTTTCTATTTTCCCGGCATTCACATCAAGCTTCAGCGTGCCGGAGGAAATATCCTGCGAAGGAATAGTGATACGGGTCGTGATGTAACCGGCATCAATATAAAAATCTTGCAACGCGGTGGCAATTTTCACCACACCGATGCTGCCAACGCAGCGTCCGAGGATCTCTTTTTTAACCGCTTTTTCGGTTTTACGTTTCAAAAAATCATTATCAAGAACAAGCGCCTTTAGGGTAAAACAGTTTTCCTCCTCCGGTAGTTTATCCAGTCTGAATACTTTACTTTCGGTGCTGGAGAATACATCCTGCCGATACACCTTTTGTTCTTTGAAAGCATTCAGATCTGCATTTTGCTGCTGTTTAATCAGAGTAGAAATGTCGTCAACCGCAAACAATTGAAAAGACATCACCAGCAATAACAGTAAAAATTTAAATCGCAGTTCCATTCACTTTCTCAGAAAAAAAGGCAGCAGGGTCTCGTTCTGACTTTGCGCTATCAGGCGATAGCTGCTGCCTTTTGTTACACCTTATCGATTACATACCAACAATGGTGCCGGTATTGGTTACTTTATTGGTAATCAGTTCCATACCGTATAAGCCACCGAATACGGCATCCTGACCGCTGTTTGTCACGTTATTCGCCGCGACACCAGCAACGCCATAAGACAGCATATTGAGGTAGTTATAGATATTCCCTGCCGTTTTCACAGACAGCGTATAATCGCTCACAATATTACCGCGGTTGGAAATGTCGGCACCGGCATTCAACGCGATATTCTGAGCAAGAATATTGCTGTTGCTGTTATTGGTAATGTGACGCTGAGTATCCATTTTCAGATTAGTACCCGCGACGATGTCTTTGAAGTTCTCAACACCGTTCAGGGCATTAATTGTCAGCGCGTTATCTGCAGAAAGCGCATTGCGGTTATACAAAGTACCTTTCAGCACGTTGACGTTCACATCGCCTTTACCGCTGATCCAGCCGTAGTTGGTGACGCTGTTATCCACAGTCAGATTAAGATTCTTATCTGACGCGATAACGCCGGTCGCGGTGTTGTTAGCCATGCTGCCATCGCTGTAGTTGCTCAGCGAACCCGCTGTCACGTCCAGGTTGCCCGCACTCCAGAGGGTCGCGTAGTTGTTGTAGAACGTGCCTGCCGCTTTGACGATCGCATCGGCGCCGCTCACCAGCATCGCACGGGTGTTATCCAGCGTCCCTTTCGACAGCACGCTCAGTGCACCGTTATCCGCGATGATGCTGCTGTTGTTGTTGTAGACGTTCTGCCCGGAAACAGACACACCTTCTCGGCCAATCATGCCGCCAACATCGCCCGTCACACCAAAGGTTTCGCCGTGATAACGAACAAAGTTGTTACCGTCACGGTTTTCAACATTTCCGGCCGCATTCACGGACAGCTTTTTGTTCGCCACGATCATTGCGGTGTTGTTATACACCGTTGATTTCGTCTCAACAGCGACATTCTCACCTGCAATCAACCCGTTGTTGTTATCCACGATGTTGGCTGAAAGTTTGATATCACCGGCCTGAGAAAGCAGTG
The DNA here is from genome assembly GCF_001030225.1 of Enterobacter sp. BIDMC92. Classification (NCBI taxonomy): domain Bacteria; kingdom Pseudomonadati; phylum Pseudomonadota; class Gammaproteobacteria; order Enterobacterales; family Enterobacteriaceae; genus Enterobacter; species Enterobacter sp. BIDMC92. Next base: position 935,666 of record NZ_KQ087598.1, on the reverse strand, counting down.
AACCACGGTTGTTGTCGAAATACCCCATCAGCGCCAGGTCGATATTGCCGTAGGCAGCCGTCCGACCGTAGTCGTTATTCAGTCGGTTTGCCTTAAGAACGATATCGCTACCGGACTCGATTTTTCCGTAGTAGTTATCAACGGTTCCACCCGCGGTAATCGTCACATCGCCGGCCTCAGCGATGAGCTTACCGCGACTGTTATTCACATTGCCTGTCGCCGTCAGCGTCAAATTGCCGTCGGCTTTGATCGTGGAGGCGTTGTTATCAATGTTATTGGCACTGAAGGAGGCATCGCCATAGCTGACCATATTCAGGTCGTTATAGAGATTACCTTTAGTGGTAATCACCATACCGTTGTCAGCGACGATGTTACCGCGGTTGTTGACATCATAGACTGCCGAGATCGTGACGCTATCGCCCACCATGTTGCCGTCGGAGTTGTTCGTCACGCCACGCTGGGTATTCACCACCAGAGCGCCACCCGCAGCGATGTTTTTCTGGTTTTCAACACCCGACTGAGCAGAAACCGTCAGCGATTTCTCAGCGGAGAGCGTATTACGGTTGGTCAGGGAGCCGTTCAGAATGTTCAGGATGGCATCACCCAGGCTGCTGATCCAGCCATAGTTGGTCACGCTGCTCGCCACATTCATCGTCAGATCGCTGTCAGCCGCAATCACCCCCGTCGCATTGTTGTCTTCGAGCGCGCCGTTGCTGTAGTTGCTCAGGCTGTTAGCCTCGATCGCCAGATCGCCCATGCTGTAGGTGGTGGAATAGTTGTTATTAAACGAACCACCCGCCTTGATAGACGCATCTCCACCGCTCACCAGTAACGCGCGAGAGTTATCGATGTTACCTTTTGCCTGTACTTTCAGCGGGCCATTTTCAGAAATGATACGGCTTTGGTTGTTGTAAATCGTGTTCCCGGACAGCGAGACGCCTTCTTTACCAACCATGCCGCCATTCTGCTGAGGCATGCCGAAATAGGTACCAAATGCAGAGCCGAAATCCGTACCGTAACGGTTTTCGATGTTATCGCCTGCAGTAACGCTCAATACCTTACTGGCAACGATGAACGCGGTGTTGTTATTAACCCCGGCATTGGCATTAATGGTGACGTTTTGTCCCATAATGAAGCCACCGCGGTTGTTCAGGGCATTTGATGCCAGGGCAACATCACCTTCTTCAGAACTGAATACGCCAATGTAGTTGGTGATATTTCCACCCACTTGCGCGCTCACGCCGGTACGGCCCGCTACACCGCCGTTGTCGTTACGCATGGAGGCGGCTTTAGCAATCACTTTGCTGTTGGAGTTCAGCTTACCGGAGTAGTTATCAATCGTGCCGGCACTTTCGAGGGAGATATCGCCATTCGACGCCATCTGCCCACCGTTATTGTTGATGCTGTTCGCGGCAATCTGCACGCCCTTCTCAGCAATAATGCCTAACGAGTCATCGCTGGCCGTATCGGCGGTTTTGGTCGCGCCGTTATTAACCGTACCTTTCGCGGCAATCTTGGTGAAACCACCCGCAGAACGGATCATGCCTCGGTTGTTATCGACGTTACCGCCGCTCACAACGTTCACATCACCGAGGGCGTCAACTAAACCGCTGTTGTTGTTAACAGCAGCAGATTCAAGGCCAACATAACCGCCCTTGATCTGGCCGTTGCTGTTATTCAGGGTGCCGGTTTTTAACGCCACGATCCCGGCTTCAATACCGACAGTCTTCCCTTTACCGTAGTTGGTTAAGGTGTTGTTGTTGGTATCAACAGCCAGCATGCCCGCTGCGGCCATTTTACCGTTGGTGTTATCAATGGCGCCGCTATTGACGTAGAGGTCGCCCATCGTCGAAATGTTGCCTGAGCGGCTGTTGACGAGGGTATTTTTATTGGTGTCCAGCGCAATGGTACCGACGGACGTAATATCCCCGGTGGTGTTGTTCAGTGCACCATTGGTTTTAATATTGATCTGACCAGAGGACTCAATGCGCGCGTTGTTATTCAGCAGTTGACCGTTAGCGTCAATATTTACGCCGTTAACGCCACCCGCAATAATGCCCTGGTTACGCACGCCCACACCGCTTTCGGTGCTGACGAGGGTGATCTTGTTAGCATACATCCCGCCCAGGGCAGCCACGTCAATGCTGTTGGCATTACGAATGCCAGCCGCAGTAACAGAACCGGTGACCTGACCTGCCGCGTTGACGTAGTTATTACCCGCCACAACGTTCAGCTCACCCGCGCTCACTTTGTCAGTGACCACCACATTACGGGACAGAATTTCTGTCGGGCTGGCGTTATTCAGTTTACCCAGCGTAATGGTGCCGCCATTGACAGAATAACCGGCTAACTGATCGTTCTGAATATCCGGCGTACCGGTTGTCAGGGTCAGTTTACCGGTGTTAATGGAGCCGCCACCATTAACGGTAATCCCGTTCGGGTTGGCAATGATTAAATCAGCTTTATCGCCCGCCACTTCCATCATACCGTTAATAGCAGAGGCATTTTTAGAGGTGACTTCGTTCAGGATGACTTTCGCCGACCCGGAGGTCAGATTGCTGTTCCCCTGCACCTTACCCGCCAGCACGGTGTTGGATTCAGTCGTGCTGTTATTGAAGATAAGCCCATTCTTATCAACGTTTAACTTGTCATACACATTATGAGAAAGCCCCTTATCGTTGGCTTTATTAATGTTAATGACGGGCACATTTCCGGCCGAATACACCACGCCGTTCTTGATGTTAATCTCTGCTGTGTGCGCAACAAATGGCAGAGCGAGCAGAACAGAAGCAGCAACGGGATGCCACTTCAGCTCCAGCTGAAAGACTTTATTTTTTTTACTATTCATTTAATCGACTCTTTATTACGGAATTATTACATTTTTCAAAATATAACATCACCACTCTAAATAATTACTTCATATCCGTTGATTGCTTTTGGTCCCTCCTGTCACTCCCTGATGGTTCATTAATTTAGATTTTTAAGAGCATTCCTTGACATTAATTCTGGCATTTTTATTCTGAACTGGCATTCAGACTGCACCACATAACGGGAACTTTTAATTAGGAACTCGTCATCAGGCCTTCGGAATTTTATACATTCCAGACCTGTCAATACGTATTCATTAAAGAACAGAGATGAATTATTCCTGGTATGAGTAATCGCCATAGCTATAAGAGGCTGAAGCCCGCTTCTCAACACCGTTGAATATCACACCCTGGATGGCGATACCGTTTTGATCAAATCGACGCAGTCCCGCTTCAACCTCCTGGATCGAGTTCTGTTCGAATCTGACGACCATCAGAGACGTTGAGGCGAAACGGCCAATGATCGCGGCATCCGTGACGCTCAGAATCGGTGGCGTATCCAGAATAATGACATCGTACTGGGCTGAACAGGCGTCAATCAGCGTTCGGAATTTCGGCGTCATAAACAGCTCGGCAGGGTTGTTGACCATTCTTCCACGGCCAATAAAATCAACGCCCTGGTACTCTGTCTCTTCTATTACCCGGGCCACCTCCGCATCCGAAGATAAATAATCGGCAAGCCCGGCATGGCCGTCCGTTTGCGAGAAGATACTGTGCAAATAGCCCCTTCGCAGATCGCAGTCAATCACCAACACCCGGGTGCCGGCCTGCGCCATCAGCACCGCGAGGTTGGAACTGATGAAGGATTTACCCACCCCCGGTGAGGTACCTGAAATCATTAATATTTTGTTCTCCGCCTTCAGCATGGCGAAATGAAGGCTGGTCCGTAGCCCTCTTATCGCCTCAACCGCCAGCGAGGTGGGCGAAGATTTGGCTAACAGCTCGTCAGACTGGTAGGTTGTAATGGCACGGCAGCGTCTGCTCTTCGTCCGTTCAGGCGCCAGCGGAACGACGGCATGAACAGGAATACCCCGTTTTTCCAGCTCCGCGGGCTGTTTGATCCCTTTGATTAACATGTTGCGTATCAGAATCACGCCGGAGGCGAACAGGAAGCCCGTCAGCGCCGACAGGATGACAATCAACAACTTTTTCGGTTTAACCGGCTTATGCTGGGTGACGGCATTGTCAATAATGCGAACATTACCCAGCGTACTGGCCTTATTGATATTGAGCTCATGCTGCTTGTTCAACAACAGCATATAGATATCATTTCCCATCTGCACATCACGGGTCATGCTCAAAATTTCCTGCTGCGTTCGCGGCATGGTGCTGATACGTTGATTAAGTTTCTCTTTTTCTTCCTGCAGGACGGCTCGTTTTTCTGACAGTGCTTTATAAGCCGGATGCGAACGCTTATATAGCTTTGAAATCTCGGCCTCTTTAAAGGTTAATTCATTCAGTTGGGTATCGATGGACACCACATTGTCGAGGATGAATTTAGCCTCCAGCGATAAATCAACCGACTCATTATTCTTTCTGAAATCATTGAGTTTATTTTCGGCCGTCACCAGATTGTTTTTAATTTGCAGCAATTGTTCATTCACGAAGGCCAGACTCTTGCTGGCCTCTTCTGACTTACGTGCAACATCCTGGGCAAGATAATTGTGGCTGATCGTTTCAAGAATTTTGCTGATCATCACCGGATCGGAACCGGTCATGCTGAGATGAAGCATCCCATTGCCACCGGATTTTCCATCCACCACCAGGTTGTTTTTGATCTCATCAATCACCGAATATTCATTGTGTTTACGTAAAATGAAGACGGTATTCTGCGTCAGTTCGGCATGTTCAATCATAAAATCAATGCCGTGCGCGTGAAGCGGGACGCCGACGTTACCCTGCAACACGGTCTCGCCGACCTGCAGGGTGTAGTCACCCGCCATCGTGATAGTCAGGATCATCGCTTCGTTCAGGAACGCCTCGGGCACGGCCAGGGTTGAAATCTCAATCTTACCCGTCGGTTTGCCAAACAGGCGCAGGAGCAGCGCATTCGCAAACGGATAGCGTTTCTCAGTCACGGAGATATCCAGCGCCAGATCGCGCACGGTTTTGCCAATCACCATCCGCGATTTAATTAACGAAATCTCTGATTCTGAAGCGACGCCGGAGCCTTCAGGCAGCATTGTGGATAACTTATTTAAAAGCCCCGTAGAAGCATTTTTCTCAACCTGAATTAATGCATCACTTTTATAGACGGGCGCTAAACTGTAAGCGATAACAATGCCGAACGCGATAAACAGTAATGTTGTCACCGCTATCCAGACCTTACTGTAATATAACACTTTAAGGATTTGGAAAAGGTCAACATCCTCCTCCCGCGGAACATTATCGGTTTGCGATTTGCTAATGTGTTTGTCAAACATGCTCTAATCAGCCTTGATTATTTAACCTGCTGGAAAACCCTGACCCATTCTTCAGCAGCGGAAAAAAGTTGTTGAAAAATAACACCTGAAATATCTCGTCCCCGACGATAAGGATCAGCGATCTCCAGTTGCTGGAGCCAGTAGCCGAATAAAAATGTCTTTCCCCGGGATTCCATTGCCAGGCGGGTGACGGCTTCAATATGATTTTGCTCCATGGCCAGAATCAAATCATATTCGCGACACATCAACGGCGTGAGTTGTTTTGCACAATGGCCCTCTAATGAAAGGCCATACTCGCGGGCCGTCTCTGCCATTACAGGATCGGCCGCCTCACCTGTTAACGCAGCAATTCCGGCTGAATCCACCTTCATATCGGGCAAGCGTGAACGCAAAAGGCGTTCCCCCACCGGGGAACGACAGATATTGCCTGTGCAGACGACAAGAATGGACTGGTATCTTCCATTCATATTAATTACTCCAGTTCCTGATGAAGCGCGTCGTTTCCGTCAGGCTGTAGACACCACTAATGGTGGGCATTAATTGATTAATGACTCTGTTCCAGCGAGAAACAGGCGCAGTCGTCACATACACAATATCGTACGGCTTGAGCCTGAATTCTGTTCCAAGCACCAGCGCCGTCGCATCCCGGGCATCAAGCTGATAAATATTTGCCTGCTTTCCTTTTGCCGCATCCGGTTTGTTTTCCGAGCGGATCACAAAGATACCGCTGGCATCACTGGTTAATTGATTCATTCCCTCCGCATTGCCCAACGCTTCCGTCAGGGTCATGCCAGAACGATCCATCTTCAGGGTGGTTTGCTTCACGACATCCCCCATGACAAAGACCTTTAATTCATCATTGCGAGGGATATACAGAATATCGCCGGCATAGAGCAGCTTATTCTGCTGCAGATCGCCGTATTGCATTAACGCCTGCAGGGAGATAATTGATTTTTTACCGCCCTGGGTTAAAACCGCGTTGCCCCAGTCCGCATTTTCAGTCAGCCCACCCGCCAGATTAACCGCATCAATAATGGTCAGTGGAACGTTGGTGATGGGCTGCTGCCCGGACTGATTAACTTCGCCTGAAACATACACCTTTTGAGAACGGAATGCGGCAATCCCCACATCAACCTGTGGGGACTCAATGTATTTCGCCAGGTGTTCAGCGATCAGCTCCCTGACTTCGGTGACCGTTTTATCCTTAACATGGATTTTCCCGATGTAGGGGTAAAATATCGTGCCGTCTGAATGCACCCAGTTCCCCGTATCGCTGGCGCTACGGTACTGGCCGGACGGGGTGGTGAGCTCAGGGTGTTCCCACACCGTAACCATGATGATATCTCCGACACCAATGCGGTATTCATACGCTTCAAGCCGTTTATTCAGCTCCGCATTGGCGTGAGCGACCACCACGTTCTCCCGTAATTTTTCAATCAGCGCCGGGGTTACAGGATAAACGTTAACCTTTACATCATTGAGGTTCTCGGGATCGGGTGTTTCGACCACCGTTTTCCCGGCGGTATCAATATGACTGCCAGGCGTGATCTGACACCCCGCCAGTAAAAATAGCGTGGTGAAAATAAACAGAACTGAAAATTTTCTCATACTTTTCTTTATGCCATTTCAGGGAAATGACATTTCCTTATAATTAATCAACCACCCGTGGTGTTGCAGAGAGAATGAAGAGTGGAACCCGCAATTGATTAAATGATAAACCTTAAAAGTATGCCTGTCCTGCAGACGTAGAGTAATCCTACCCACAGACGTCTCTTTCTTACCATTAATATAAAGCAAGACCAAAATGGCGGATACGTAAACAATTCCCATTTATGTGGGGAGTATTCTCAAATAATAAGCCGGCGACATCGTGTAAAATGAAAATATATACATACCGTATCATAAGCTCGATAGCATACAAATCTTAGGCTAAAAAGAGACGTGCTGAATAAATTAACCAAAGGGATAACCATGGATACGTCGCGAGTCATACTATCAAGATGTCATTTCAGCAATATCGGATTGCGTCACTTGCTTTCCGGCATGTTCAAAAAAGAAGAGATTATCTCTTTTTATAATCAACATCATTTATATGACTGGGCAAAAGGTATCAAAAAAGATAATTTTTTTACCTTATACCTGGTACTTCCTGACTCCATTTATAGCAACATTGTCTATTTTCAGTGGCTTATCTCACTCAAGCGAAAAACAAATCTCCGCGCGCCTGAAGAAATCATCATCGCCTACCACTCAGACTTTTTCCCGGAGCTTTTCGCCTGCATTTGCTCGCACTATAAACATCGCCTGGTGAACATCAATAATCTGACCAACGATGAGATTGTCAAAAAAATGCATACCCAGCGCCATCCCAGTAAAAGTGGGGTGGTCAAAAGATACATCGAGCTAACGCATATGGAGTTCTGTGTGTTAAAGCTGATGATCTCGGGCTATACCATTGATGACATCAGTACCTTATATAACATCAAACCGAAAACCACGTACACCTACAGCAATAACATTATGAAACAGCTGGGGTTTAACTCGTTAAAGAAAATTTACTCCTGCGGTGAAATCATTCGATCATCGATTGAGCATGAAATAATAAGAGAAAAGAAAAAATACTACAGCCTTGCCCGCATCCAGATGTACGAACCGCAGACTGCTTAATACCTCATACCCTGTTACACCTCTCGCTGTGTCTTCAAAACCCGTTGCAATTCTCCAAAAAAATACGGAAAGCATTTCTGCAATCCGTATTTTTTGTTTCTACGCGAACTTAGTGGCTTTTCACTAAAATTTCTACGCGGCGACTGTTGACGTTACATCCTGCCGCCTGTTGGCTGGCCGAAGTCCCGCAGCCTTCGGCACTTTGCGCGACCCCCATGCCCGTGGTGTTATTGATCAGCTCCGGTTTAATGCCTTTGGCAATCAGTAACGAACGAACGGTATCGGCACGTGCTTCAGACAAACGCTGGTTAGCCTCACGGCTGCCAATCGCGTCGGTATACCCCACAATCTGGATCTCCCGAACGTTATTTGCTTTTCTGACGAATTTCACCACCTCGTCAAGCTTATTGCGCGACTCCGCAAAAATTCCCGCCGCATTACTGGCCGCAAAGCGGAACAGAATTTGCTCCTGAATAAGCACCACGCCGGTGTTATTCACGTAATCACACGCTTTTACCTGTGACGCACGGTTAATGATTTTGCTCTGCTTATGCATGTTGCTCAACAGAGATTCAGCCCGTGAACGCTCTTCCAGTGCCGCCGTATTTCCTGTCGTGCCTGGATTAACCTGAATAAAATAGGTTTGCGCACTCTCGGTGCTGAGCTGCTGCAGGGGGTTTTGTTTGCCCTGATAAGTGGGATGATCGTTGAACCAGGACTCCACCGCATGCGCGCCTGGCGCGGCGCACAGGACGGTAAATTGCCCTGGCAACAGCACCGACTGCAGCTCGCGATCGACATAAATTGTCGCGGGTACGCTCCCCTCAGGGTAATAAACCACAATCTGCGCCAGTTCAGGGGTAACATCAGCTACAGGACGATATGGCTGAGGCGCCGCCTTTTTAGATACCGGCTTTGTCTCTGCCGGTATATCGATGACATGCTTCACTCTTTCCGCTGACAATGCAGCGCTGGATATGAATACGCTGAGCGCGGCAGTAATCGCACACGCCAGGTTTATTTTTTTAAACTTATTAAGGGTTACTTTCATTTATCCAATTCCCGATTAACCCAGTGATTGACTGTGTAACAACGATATAAAGATGTGCGCAGAAAGCCCGCCATCCGAAGATGGCGGGTATTGACTGGGTTACATCATGATTTGGTTATTCTGCAGCAGCGTCACCAAATCCGTTTGCACGTCGGCCAGCGTGACAACCTGCGTAAATCCATGTTGTCCGCCCTGACCGTCACGGTCGATACTGATCACGGTGTCATTACCCACAACCTCAACCTTGACGTAGTCAAGTACGCCGCGGGAGGAGTAATCCAGCTCCAGTTTTCCTTCGTCTTCGAAGAAGGAGACTGAACCTTTGTAGTCAAGCAGCTCGCTCATATCGAGCAGATCTGCATCACTGTCTTTCACCAGATTACCCACCTTGAAGCCGTGGATCGTGTCGTGACCGTTGCCACCGGTACTGTCGTTGGTCATACCTGCCAGCACTTTGTACATCAACGTATCGTTGCCGCCGTTGACCAGATAGAAGGCGTCGTTACCCCCACGTCCTTCAAACACGTTATTCGCGGAGTTATCCGTAAACGTGTCCTGCTGGCTGGAGCCTACAAGACCCTCAATGCTGAGGAGCTTATCGGTACCATTACCGGTTGCAGTACCTGTCCACAGGTTCGCGTTGATGGCCGTTGTTGAATGGCTATAGTCAACGACGTCCATGCCGGCTTTTTCACTCCAGACTGGCTTACCGCTCACAATCTGGTTCCAGCCACCGCCACCGTTGTAGGTGTCGTTGCCTGCCGAACCGAAGAAGGTGTCGTTATAGCCGGTACCGATGATCCCGCTGTTGCCGGTGGTATTGTTCGCGGCAGTGCCGCTTTCCGCCGTCAGTACGTAGGAGTCATGAGCTTTACCTGTTGTCAGGCCACCCCAGTTCTCATTCACCGTACCGTTGGTATAACCACCGATGCTGCCCGTTGCGCCAACGTGATCCGCTTTACCGTCGGTAATGCGCAGCATCTGCACGGAGTAAACTTCGTTCGGATCCAGTCCGAAGAAGCTCACCAGACCCATGCTGTTGCTGGAACCGGAGGATTGCGGGTTAATCAGCTGGGTTGCCACAAGCTCGCCCGCGGAGTTATAGAGCTTCACGGTGTTGCTGTAGAAGGTATTGATGCCGTTACCGTCAACAATACGGATCTGCAGGCTCGTGCCGTCCGCCGCGATGTTGGTGTTTTTCACCAGCAACGTGCGTGCCGCGTCGTCTCTTGCCACCACATCGGCATCTGCCCCAGAACGGTACAGTACCAGGTCCATCGAACCGTCCCAGTCGTAGTCAAGCGCCACGGCACCGGTCAGGTTGTTAAACGTCGTGCTCCCCGTCAGGCTGACTTTATTGGTACCCCAGTTGTTACTACCGGTATTGGTATACAGCATCGGCGAGCCAGTCACGCCAGAGCGTGGCACTTCGATGATGTCCATCTTACCGTCGTGGTTCCAGTCCACTGCCAGCGACGTACCGCCGTCAACGTTATCGCCAAACCACAGTGCCTGGCTGTCAGTTGCATTGAGCTTGCCGGTACCATCGTTGAGATAGATACGGCTCTCATCGCTGTTACTACCGCCCTTCGATCCTCGACTCAGGAACAGATCCAGCCAACCATCGTTGTTGTAATCTGCATAGGTCATGGAGATTGACAAGTTACCGTAGTCTTCATGGCCATCGTCACGGAACACATTCGTGTAGTAGCCAACTTCACCGAAGTTAGTCTTCGACGTTCCGGTTGTCTGGTTATACAAAATACCCAGACCACGTGAGTTGTTACCGACGAGGTTGCCAGCGCCGTTGTAGTCGATATGTGCCGTAATATCTACGGTACCGTTGTTATCGATATCCACAGCGCCCACCTCGTGCAGCACACTCAGTGACGCTGGCAATGCCCCGCCAGGATGTCCGTCAGAGAAGCCGGCATTATCCTCGTAACTCAGCGTGCCCTGCGTATTCTTGATGAACGAGATGGAGTCCGCTTCTGAGTCACCCAGCACAAAGTCCAGATAACCATCACCTTCACGGTCATAGGAAATCACGCCGCCGAGGTGGTTCAGGGTGCCCTGATCCAGCGCCTTCGCAGAGTAACTACCGTCAGCGTTCTGCAGCCAGTAGGCGGTACGACCCGCGTTACTGTAGCTACTGATCTGAGACATTACGTCGGCATAGCCATCGCGGTTGATGTCCGCAAAGGCTGCGGAGTTAACATAACGGCTGTAGGACGTGCTATCTACGTTGTAACCCGCACCGTTGTCAGTTGACGGCTGTGCAAGGTACGTTGAATCGTAGTCTTCACGCGTGACGGAGTCATAGACACGTCCGGCGTTCGCGGTTGTCGTACCGGAAGTGCCACGGGCACTCTGGAAGAATGACCACAAACCATCCTGACTGATCGTCACCGCAGCGGCGTTCAGACCACGGCTATCTGCATCGGTCGTTCCCCCCCAGGTTTGTTCAATCAGCGTACTGCCGCCACCTTCGGTGACACCTGTACTGGTGCTGGCGCTCATGCTTGAGCGGTTACCCGCTTCATCCCAGACCACAAAGGCCAGGTTATGTGCGCCAGAAGGCAGCGACGTATTCAGACTCCAGGAGCCGTCAGCGTTAGCCTTCACGAAGCCAATGACCTGATCCAGACCTTCCTGATAGGTCCCGTTGTTGTTCACATCACTCACCAGCGAGACAATCGCCCCCGCTTCAACACGGCCGTACTGACCACTGGAGAAGGTGAACGAATCTCCTGTGGTGGTGTGCTGCGGCACATTCGGCGCACCGGTAATACCGTCCGGAGAATCCAGATCGATAACCACGTTGTAGCTGTCCGCAAACTTCGTGTTCGTGCCCGGGTTGCCTGCAACGTCAATCACCTGCAGCTTGAAGTTATGCGTGACGCTGGCCATCGCTTCCGGCAGTTCATAGCTCCAGCTCTGGCCGTTAAGGGCCAGCGTTTTCCAGGTTTTACCGTTATCCAGCGAAATCTGCAGATGCTCACCCGCCTGCAACGCAGCACTCAGGTTACCGCTGATGGTCACCGTACGGTCACGGGTGATCATGTCGCCGTTAGTCGCCGTTGCGGCATGGCTGAAGTGATCCCCGGTCGTCAGACCATGGCTGGTATCGGTGGTGACTTTGGTGGTCGTCGTCAGACCATTCATGTCACTGCCGCCCGATGCCACCTGCAGCGCCTGAGAATCGGTGCTGCCAACGTTACCGGCGTTATCCACCACGCGAGCCTGGATGGTATAAGCCCCATCGTTCAGCGGCGTGTTCTGCATATCCACAGTCCAGGATGTGCCGGTTACCGTTGAGGCACGCGTCCAGGTTGCCCCGTTGTCGAGGCTCACCTCAACCCACTCGTCCGCCTGCAGAGCTTTGTTCAGCTCACCGTTAATCAACAGCGTGTTATCGCTGGTAATAAAGTCGGTGTCTGAAGCGCCACGGTCTTCCGAGACAGAGCTGATGTTGATCACTGCGTCAGAGACAGTGGTATCGACAACAATCGTCCAGGTATTGCTCGGCGTACTGATGTTGCCAGCCGCATCCGTAGAGGTTGCCACCAGATTCCAGGTGCCTTCAGCCAGCTTGTTCGCATCGCTGATTTGCAACGTCCATTGACCCGTCGTGCTATCGGCAACGGCGGTACCCAGCAGAATGCGCGTTGTCGCATCCACCTGATGGTACACATTCACCGTGCTTCCCTTCTCCGCCGTACCGGTAATTTCCGGCGTGGTGTCGTTGGTTGGCTTGCCGTGGGCAACGGACCCCTGAACCGGGTTAACGTCATCCAGCACATTCGTAATAACCGGTGCGACAGGCGCAACCGTATCCACCACCAGATCGAAGTCAATCGGCGTGAGTGGGTTATTGGACGGATCGGTCCCGGTAATACGCAGCGTATGCGCGCCATCTTTCAGGCTGCTCAGCGGCGTGAATTCCCAGTTACCGTTGGCATCCGCTTTCACCGTGCCAAGCTGAACGCCACCGACGTCGGTGATGATAATGGTGCTGCCTGCCGTCGCCTTACCGACCAGCTGTACCTGGCTGTCGTTGGTAACGTCACCCTCGCGAAGCACGCGTGAACCACCCGCTTCCTGGACGTCATCCACCACCTGCAGCAGTTGCAGATAGCTTGCGCCCGTGGAGACGTTGACAGTGATATCATCCACGATCGCGCTGCTGTTACCCGCCGGATCCGTTACCTGGGTCGCGAACTGGTGTTCACCATCCGCTAACGGCGTGGTTGGCGTGTACTGCCAGCTACCATCAGTGTTCGTCACAACAACCGAACCAATCGCCTGGCCGTTATCGTAAATCGTGACAGTACTGCCCTGCTCCGCTTTACCGGTGAAGGTCGGCTTGTTGTCGTCGGTGGTCATACCGTCGGTTAACTGACCTTTCCAGGCACCCTGATCGTCAGCCACCTGCAAACCGGAGACCGGATTTGGCGCTGTTGAATCAATGGTGAGGGTGAACGAACCACTGCGATCGCTCTCCTGACCTGCGCTGTTGGTATTGGTCACCGTAAAGGTGTAATTACCGTCAGCCAGCGCTGGTGATGGCGTAAAGCTCCAGGTGCCATCGCTGTTCAGCGTCGTCTTACCGACAACCTCAGTACCGTTGTAGATGGTGATCGTATCGCCTGCAGCACCGTCCGCCGTTCCTTTCAGGGTCGGCGTGTCGTCTTTGGTCAACGCATTGTTGGCCAGGTTGATAACGGTGGTGCCGGTATCGTCCAGAACGTTAACGATCGCTGGCGCATCCGGCGTGTCGGACATAATGACGTCATAGCTGTCAGCCGGTTTCGCCACGTTGCCAACACGATCGGTTTCCGTCACGGTCAGTTTGTTGATGGAGTCGCCATACAGAGACTCAGATGGCGTCAGTTCCCATTTACCATTCTTATCAACTGTGGTGGTACCCAATATCTTCGTGTTGCCGTCTTTATCCGTGGTGTAGACGGTAATGACGTTGCCCGCTTCCGCACCCGAGCCACGAATCACCGGACGTGAATCGTCCAGAACGCCGCCATCCGCAACAATCCCCTGAACGTTACCCACGTTATCCGTTACGGAATCGATGGTCACTTTCCTCGCATCCGGCGCGGTGTAGTCGGTGGTCAGAATGAAGTCCGCAGACTTGTCACTGACGTTGCCGGCTTCATCCGTGGCCGTCACGTAGAAGGTGTTTTTGCCTTCCGGTAACTTGCTGCCCGGCTTGAAGTTCCACGCGCCGCTGCTGTTCGCAGTGACTGAACCCAGTAGGGTGCCGTCAAGGGTGTAAATATTGACGGTGCTGCCCGCTTCAGCCGTACCGTGCAGGATTGGCTGCGGATCGTCAGTGACATCGTTGTTGCTCAGATCGTCCTTGATCGTCCCCACCTGATCTTCCGCGTAATCGATACTCGGACGGTTCGGTGCTTTACTGTCAATTTCGAAGCTGAAGGTGCTGGAGGTATCCTCTTTACCCGTCAGATCTTTCGCGGTTGCCGTAATGTTGTGTACGCCATCGCCCAGATCGCTGGTAGGCGTAAATACCCAGTTGCCACTGGCATCGGCCTTGACGCTGCCCAACACCACGTTGCCATCCATGATGGTGACAGTGCTGCCTGCTTTCGCCTTACCGCTGAATTCCGGACGCGCGTCGTCAGTGACGTCGTTCGCCTTCAGTTCGCCGGTGACCGTGCCTTTATCATCCATGACGCGAACGATGGTGACCGGAACGCTGGAGGTATCAAGCGTGACGGTAACACCGGCATTTTCAGCTCCCAGGTTGCCTGCTGAATCTTCAGCACGCGCGGTGAAGGTATATTCCCCATCCGCCAGTGAACCGGTGGTGTAAGACCAGTTACCGTTCGCATCTGCTACCGTCGTACCGTTTTCCTGGCCGTTCACATAGATGTGAACCACGCTGCCTGGCTCTGCTTTGCCGCTGATGGTCGGTGTCGCATCGTCAGTAGTATCGCCATTGGACAACGTACCGGTCTTCGGACCTTCGTTATCGCTCACGATAAAGCCAGTGACCTCACCCGGTGCGCTGGTATCCACCGTGATCGGGAAGCCGCCAGTCTGTGGGCTTACCTGACCAATGTCGTTAATCGCTTCCGCGACAAACGTATGAACGCCGTCCGCCAGTTTCGGCGTATTGAAGCTCCATTTGCCCTGGGGATCGGCCTTGGTTTCACCCAGCAGGGTGGTACCGTTCGGGCCGCCATAAATGCGAACCGTGACACCGGCTTCAGCCGTACCCGTCAACAACAGGGTGTCGTCGTTGGTTGTCGCATCCTTTTGTAATGGGCCGGTATGCGGCGCAACATCATCTTCCACACTGCTCAGGGTCGGTGGCAGCGGCTGACCGCCGGCATCGATCTGAATAATGTATTCCGGTGATGCCGCCGTGGTGTTACCCACGCTGTCGGTCTCTTTCACCGTCAGGTTGTAGGTCCCGTCAGGCAGGGCTTTCGTGACCTGAAGTTCCCAGGTACCGTCAGCCTGTACTTTCGCGGTGCCGATCACCTTGTCGCCGTTATAGACGGTGATGGTGTTGCCCGGCTCTGCGCCCGTACCCTTGATCAGCGGCGTGTTATCGTCCGTCTTACCACCTGAGGCAATCGATCCGGTTACGGAACCAAAATCATCCACCACATCGGTAATGCTCACTTTGCTGGCATCCGGCGCGGTGAAGTCCAGGTTAAGGACGAAGTCGTCCGACGCTGCACTGGTGTTGCCCGCCTTGTCGGTCGCCGTCACGTGGAAGCGGTGCTCGCCTTCCGGCAGTTTCGCCACCGGCGAGAAGCTCCAGGTGCCGTCGGCTTTCGCCGTCACTTCGCCCAGCAGGCCGTTCTGATCGTAGATCTTCACGGTGCTGCCCGCTTCCGCCTTGCCGCTCAGGGTCGGGGTCGGATCGTCGGTGCTGCTGCCGTTAGACAGTGCGCCCTGCACGCTGCCCACGTCGTCCAGCGCCGCGTCGATGGTCGGTTTCACCGGTGCATCGGTGTCGATGGTCACGGTCCAGCTGCTGCTGCTCGACTCATTACCCATCGGGTCTTTCGCCGTGGCGGTGAAGGTGTGGTCGCCGCGGCCCAGGTCCACGCTCGGCGTGAAGCTCCAGGTGCCGTCCGCGCCCGCGGTGGTGGTGCCCAGCACGTTGCTGCCGTCCATGATGGTCACGGTGCTGCCCGCCTTCGCCGTGCCGCTGATTTGCGGACGGGTGTCGTCGGTTACCGCGCCCTGGGACAGGCTGCCGGTCACGCTGCCGGTGTCGTCGGTCACGGCGGTGATTTCCACCTTGCCCGGGACCACGTCAACGGTGATGACCACGTGTGAGCCTTCCGGTCCGGTGTTGCCTGACGGATCGGTGACGGTGGTGGTCAGGTCGTGTGCGCCGTTCGCCAGCGGCTGGTCCGGGGTGTAGCTCCAGGTGCCGTCCGGGTTCACCTTCGCGGTGCCGATGACCTGGCCGTTGTCGATGATGTTCACCGTGCTGCCCGGCTCGGCCTTGCCGCTCAGGGTCGGGGTGTTGTCATCGGTGGTGTCGCCGCTCACGACCGGGCCCTGGTAGGCGCCGACGTTGTCGGTGACCAGCAGGTCAGAGGCCGCGTCCGGGGCTTTTGTATCGATAACGATACCGAAGCCGCCGGTCGGCTCACTGGTGCGGCCCACGCCGTCGGTGACGGTGGCGGTGAAGTTATGGCTGCCGTCAGAGAGCGCCGTATCCGGCGTGAAGCTCCAGCTGCCGTTGCTGCCCACGGTGGTGGTGCCAATCAGACGACCGTTGTCGTAGATACTGATGGTGCCGCCCGCCACGCCGCTGCTGCCGCTCAGGGTCGGGGTGGTGTCGTTGGTGACATCGCCCTTCTGCAGGTAGTCCGCGTGCGGGGCCACGTCGTCATAGACGGTGTCCAGCGTCGGTGCCTGCGGCGGTACGGTGGCCACGTTGATGATGTACTCACCGGACGGACCGGAGACGTTGCCCACGCTGTCGGTCTCTTTCGCCGTCAGGGTGTACTTCCCGTCCGGCAGCGGAGTGGTCGGTTCGAGGGACCAGGTGCCGTCGGCCTGCACTTTCGCGGTGCCAATCACCCTGTCGCCGTTGTAGACGGTGATGGTGTTACCCGGCTCTGCGCCCGTACCCTTGATCAGCGGACGGTTGTCGTCGGTTTCTTCGCCGGAGGCAATCACGCCTGCGGTGTTCACGTCGTCATAGACTTCAGTGATCGCCAGTTTGCTGGCGTCAGGCGCGGTGTAGTCGGTGATCAGCACAAAATCATCTGATTCCGGACTGGTGTTACCGGCCTTGTCGGTTGCGGTGGTGGTGATATGGTGTTCACCCTCTGGCAGAGGTGTCGTTGGCGTGAACTGCCAGCCGCCATTTTCATCCACAACGGTAGAACCAATCAGTTCGCCGTTGTCATAAATATCGACACGGCTGCCCGGCTCAGCGGTACCGTTGAAGGTCGGGTTCGCATCATCGGTGGTGCTGCCGCTGCTCAGATCGCCACGGCTGGACCCGACATCATCCGTCGCAACACCTATCACCGGTTTTTCCGGTGCCACGGTATCGACAGAGATATCAAAGGACGGAGACGTGACGTCGTTACCCGCAGGATCGGTTGAAACTACGGTCAGGCTGTGATCGCCATCGGCCAGATCCTGTTCAGGGGTGAAGGTCCAGTTGCCGTCCGGATCCACCACGGTGGAGCCCAGTACATCGTCGCCATCCTTGATGGTCACAGTGCTGCCTGGCTTACCTTTACCGCTCAGTTCAGGACGCGCGTCATCGGTGACGGTGCCTGGTTTCAGGTTGCCCACGATCGGGCCCTGATCATCCACCACTTCACCCACGGTAACCTGGTTTGGATCCGGATCGACGGTGAAAGAGATCCCCGGAGACGGTTCACTGGTGTTGCCTGACGGATCGGTTACGGTTGTGGTGATTTCGTGATCGCCTTTGTCCAGCGGTTTCTCTGGCGTATAGGACCACTTGCCTTCGTCATCCACAATAACGGAACCAATCTTCTCGTCGTTATCGTAAATATCCACCGTGCTGCCCGGCTCGGCTTCGCCGCTCAGGGTTGGAGACTGATCGTCGGTGGTGTCGCCGGAACCTACCGGTCCCTGCTTGTCGCCCACGTTATCGTTGATAACGATATTTTCCGCCGGAGCCGGAGCCGCGGTGTCGATAACAATCGGGAAGCTGCCGCTGGTGCGCGCGTTGCCCGCTGCGTCAGTCGCAGTGACGGTGAAGGTGTGCTGACCATCCGCCAGCGCGGTATCCGGGGTGAACACCCACTTACCGCTGCTGTCCGCCTTGACGGTACCAATCACTTTCCCGTTGTCGAGGATAGACACAACGTCGCCCGGTGCAGCGCTGCCGCTCAGGGTTGGGGTGGTGTCGTTGGTGGTTTCGCCTTTCTGCATTGGGCCGACGTGCGGCTCGGCGTTGTCCACCACGCTGTTGATGGACGGCTCGGTGCTGACCGGGATCAGAACAGTGATATCGTAAGGCGGTGCTTCACCCGCGACGCGGTTGCCAACGCCATCCTGGGTTTCCAGCGTCAGCTGATTAAGCCCTTCCACCAGCGGGGTATCGAGCGCCAGCGTCCAGTTGCCTTCATTGTCGACCACAGCTGAGCCCAGCAGATGTTTGCCGTTAGCATCCGTGCTGTAAACAAAGACGGTGCTGCCCGCTTCACCAATACCATTGATAACCGGTTTGCTGTCATCGGTGATTTCACCGCTGGCGACATTGCCCTGACGACCGCCGACATCGTCCATTACGGAAGTAATGCTCAGCACATCGCTGGTTGCCACCGGTGGCGTGTAGTCAGTCACCAGCACAAAATCATCCGATTCCGGGCCGGTGTTGCCCGCTTCATCCGTTGCGGTGGTGGTGATATGGTGTTCACCCTCTGGCAGAGGTGTGGTTGGTGTGAACTGCCAGGCGCCTTTATCGTCCGCAATCGTCGAACCGATGTGCTCGCCGTTGTCATAAATATCGACACGGCTGCCCGGCTCTGCGGTACCGTTGAAGGTTGGGTTTGCATCATCAGTGGTACCGCCGTTGCTCAGATCGCCACGGATTGTACCCACATCATCCGTTGCCGAACCCAGCACAGGTTTTTCCGGCGCGGTCGCATCAACGGTAATATCAAAGGACGGAGAGGTCACCTCGTTTCCGGCCGGGTCTTTGGAAATCACGGTCAGGCTGTGATCGCCATCGGCCAGATCCTGTTCAGGGGTGAAGGTCCAGTTGCCGTCCGGATCCACTACGGTGGAGCCCAGCACATCGTCGCCATCCATGATGGTCACGGTGCTGCCTGGCTTACCTTTACCGCTCAGTTCAGGGCGAACATCATCGGTCACGGTGCCTGGCTTCAGGTTGCCTACGATCGGCCCCTGATCATCCACCACTTCACCCACGGTAACCTGGTTTGGATCCGGATCGACAGTGAAAGAGATCCCCGGAGACGGTTCACTGGTGTTGCCTGACGGATCGGTTACGGTTGTGGTGATTTCGTGATCGCCTTTGTCCAGCGGTTTCTCTGGCGTATAGGACCACTTGCCTTCGTCATCCACAATAACGGAACCAATCTTCTCGTCGTTATCGTAAATATCCACCGTGCTGCCCGGCTCGGCTTCGCCGCTCAGGGTTGGAGACTGATCGTCGGTGGTGTCGCCGGAACCTACCGGTCCCTGCTTGTCGCCCACGTTATCGTTGATAACGATATTTTCCGCCGGAGCCGGAGCCGCGGTGTCGATAACAATCGGGAAGCTGCCGCTGGTGCGCGCGTTGCCCGCTGCGTCAGTCGCGGTAACGGTGAAGGTGTGCTTGCCATCCGCCAGTGCGCTATCCGGGGTGAATGCCCACTTCCCGTTGCTGTCCGCCTTGACGGTGCCAATCACTTTCCCGTTATCGAGGATGGAGACGGTATCACCCGGCGCCGCGCTACCGCTCAGGGTCGGGGTGGTATCGTTGGTCGACTCGCCTTTCTGCAGCGGGCCAACATGTGGCTCTGCGTTGTCCACCACGCTGTTGATGGATGGCGCGGTACTGACCGGGATCATGAGGTTGATGTCGTAAGATGGCGCATCGCCCGCTACGTGGTTACCCGCCGGATCCTGTGTCTCCAGGGTCAGCTTGTTCAAACCTTCCGTCAATGGGGTGTCAGGCGTCAGGCTCCAGGTGCCATCGCTGCCCACAACCGCTGTACCAATCAGGTGTTTGCCGGAAGAGTCGGTAGTGTAGACAAAGACGGTGTTCCCTGCTTCACCGATACCGCTGATGAGCGGTTTGCTGTCATCGGTGATTTCACCATTGGCCACATTACCCTGACGATCGCCTACGTCGTCCACTACCGCGGTAATGTTCAGAACATCTGCTGAAGCATCAGGCGCGGTAGTGTCAACTTCAAACTCCAGCGCTTCCGAGGGATCGCTGGTGTTGCCTGCCTTATCCGTTTGCGTAACGGTGATGCTGTGATCGCCTTCACCCAGAGGTTTCTCTGGTTTCAGCGTCCAGTTGCCTTTATCGTCAATGACGGTTGTGCCAAGCACTTCGTCACCATCATAGATGGTCACGGTATCGCCAGGTTCGCCTTTACCGCTGAATACCGGACGGGTTTCGTCCGTGACGTCACCGCCTTTCAGCTGGCCCGTAATCGGCCCGGTATTATCCTGGGCATCGGCCATATCCGGTTTAGCCGGAGGTGTGGTATCGACAATAATCTGAATAGGGTCAGATGGATCACCGACATTACCCAGCGGATCTTCCTCAACGACGACGACATTATGTTCACCCTCGGCAAGTTCATCCTTAGGTGTAAATGACCACTTACCTTCGTCGTCGACGATAACCGAGCCAATCTCTTTATCATTATCTTTGATAACAATGGTATTACCCGGGGTTCCCTCGCCGCTGAAGGAAGGCTGACTGTCATCTGTCACATCACCCGGTTTAAGAGGGCCTGTTACTGGACCGGTATTGTCAATGACATCAGGCGTTTCGGCTTTTCCTGGAGGTTCGGTCAGAACCATAAATTCACGATCGTCCGAAGGCTTGCTGACGTTACCCGCTTTATCCGTCTGGCTGACCGTGATGCTATGGCTGCCATCCGCCAGGTTTTCGGAAGGTTTGAAATACCAACGACCATCGTCGTTAACGGTGGTTTCGCCAATCTTTTTACCGTTATCGTAAATGGTGATCGTCGCGCCCGCTTCACCGGTGCCGCTCATTTCCGGTTTTGGATCGTCGGTGTAGGCGTCTTCAAGGATCTCGCCGGTGACTTTACCCACTTTATCCATGATGTGTTCAATCGTCGGCGCCTTTGGCGCGATCGTATCGACGACGATGACAATCGGATCTGACGGAGGACTCGTGTTGCCGTCAGGATCTTTTTCTACCACGCTCAGCTCGTGCTCACCTTCACCCAGTGGCTTATCAGGCGTATAGCTCCACTCCCCTTCATCATCAACAATGACTGAACCAATTTCTTTGCCATTATCAATGATATGAATAGTATCACCAGGCTTTCCTTTACCGGTCAGCGTTGGCGTTGAATCATCAGTGACATCGCCTGATTTCAACGGTCCTTTGATTGAACCTTCATCATCCATAGCGTTGCCGATGCGCGGCTTATCAGGCGTGGAAGAGTTATCACCGTCGTCCTTATCCATCTCAGACAGCGCGAAAGCAGCCCCTACACCCGCAGCAGCAAGCGCAAACCATCCCAACATGCCAAACAGCATGTCGTTGTCGTCATCCGGCGCCGTCAGAAGCGGGCCACCCGCTCCCAGCGGTTCGCCCCCTAACGCCACAGGAGACATGCTGCCATCCGCCATCAGATAACCGGTGTCGTAGCTGTCACCAGACAGCGGGACATAGGCGTAGAGTAATCCATCTTCCGCCATGCCCATCAGCACCGGATTAGTTGGATCACCATTGAAGTAATCTTCAATAATTATGCTTGGCTGTGTATCGCCTTCCTGAATAATGTGCAGTGCTTTGTCTACGCGCTGCAGCGTAATATTTTCTGGTGCGAAGTCGTCGTTAATATTTTTCAATACATATTTATTGCCGGGGATAAGTTTCACCTTAACCGTCCGGCCTGCTTCTGCCGTCAACAACCGAGTTTTTCCGTCTCCGTTATTGACCGCTAAAATGACTTTATTATCCGTCATACTTAAAGTCCTTGGTAAATTTCACTCGCTAAATTAAGGATATATAAGCATTTTTACTGATACACCCTGCACTGCCTTACTTTGATGCCTTTCTGAATAATTCATGTCCATAGGGTCCATCGACATGATGCTTCAAAATATCATGTCTGGGTTCTTTATATGGTTAGGAATAAACTACGTAGCACTCTACGCAGCAATAGGAATAGTTAACATCAATGCAGGAGTTATTAAGAGAGTCAGGAAGAATGACAGAAGAGAATAATTTACCCTGAAGAACTTACACTAAAAGAATAATAAATCAAAATAAATATAGTCATAAAAATAGCAGAAGCGGATATTTTAATAAAAATGAACAGAATAGAGGTGCAGCCATTCGCCGCATGCGGACGACAACAAGACGGATAAAAGAGAGAAAAGCGAGACTGAGAAACGCAGAAATGAAAAAGGCCCACGTTATAAATAACGTGGGCCTGAATAGTGGCGGAACGGACGGGACTCGAACCCGCGACCCCCTGCGTGACAGGCAGGTATTCTAACCGACTGAACTACCGCTCCACTGTTCCCGTTTGGGGAACGAGGCGCATATTACGGTGTGCCTCCGATCCCGTCAATGCTTTTTCTCACGTTTTGAATCGTTTGCTGCAAAAATCGCCCGAACGATGATTTTACAGGCATTCTGGCGCTTTTTCAGGCGCGCCACATACAGCTTCCGCCTTTCTTCTGCACCAGATCCAGACGGGATTCGTGGTTAAGCAGCTCTTCATCGCTGGCTAAAACAACCCGCAACCGACTGGCCTGGCGAACGACGCGCTGAATACCCGCTTCGTCCTGCGTCTGCTGGGATTCGTTTTCCATGCTGAACTTCATTGACGTCTGGCCACCCGTCATCGCCAGATAGACATCAGCCAGGATCTGGGCATCGAGCAACGCCCCGTGCAGCGTTCGCTTGGTGTTGTCTATCTCATAGCGCGAACAGAGTGCGTCAAGGCTGTTACGCTTGCCGGGGAACATTTTCCTCGCCAGCGCCAGGCTATCGGTGACTTTGCAAAACGTATTCGTTTTCGGAATATCGCGCTGGAGCTTACTAAACTCATAGTCCATAAAGCCGATATCGAACGAGGCGTTGTGGATGATGAGCTCAGCGCCTTTGATATACTCCAGAAACTCGTCCGCCACCTCTGCAAAGGTCGGTTTATCCAGCAAGAACTCATCGGCAATACCGTGAACGCCGAACGCTTCGGGATCCACCAGCCGATCGGGTTTCAGGTAGACGTGGAAGTTGTTCCCCGTCAGACGACGGTTCACCACTTCAACGGCACCGATCTCGATGATCTTATGCCCTTCGTAGTGCGCGCCGATCTGGTTCATACCGGTGGTTTCGGTATCGAGGACAATCTGGCGAGTAATTGCAGTGCTCATAGCGGTCATTTATGTCAGACTTATCGTTTAACTGAACGTTTCAAATACAGGAAGTCTACCAGAGATGCGTAAACAGGTAGAAATTTTCACCGATGGATCTTGTCTCGGCAACCCAGGGCCTGGTGGCTACGGTGCGATTATGCGCTATCGCCAGCATGAAAAAACTTTTAGCGAAGGCTATTTCCTGACCACCAACAACCGGATGGAGTTGATGGCGGCCATTGTGGCGCTGGAGGCGCTAAAAGAGCATTGTGACGTGGTGTTAAGCACCGACAGCCAGTACGTGCGTCAGGGGATCACCCAGTGGATCCACAACTGGAAAAAACGCGGCTGGATGACCGCCGATAAGAAGCCGGTCAAGAATGTCGATCTCTGGAAACGGCTTGATGCCGCGCTGGGGCAGCATGAAATAAAGTGGGAGTGGGTGAAAGGCCACGCCGGCCATCCGGAAAACGAACGCTGCGACGAACTGGCGCGGGCGGCGGCGGCCAACCCCGCTCATGAAGATGCGGGCTATCAGCCCGACGCCTGATCGTTTTTTTTGTACTGTCGCGTGGCGCCCACGGTCTGGCGGATGGGCGTTTTCGATTTGCTCTGCTTCATCGGA
This sequence comes from Enterobacter sp. BIDMC92, assembly GCF_001030225.1. NCBI lineage: Bacteria > Pseudomonadati > Pseudomonadota > Gammaproteobacteria > Enterobacterales > Enterobacteriaceae > Enterobacter > Enterobacter sp. BIDMC92. Next base: position 911,447 of record NZ_KQ087598.1, on the reverse strand, counting down.
TTAAGCGTGAGGGGAATGGTTCGCTTACGCGCGACGATAAACTGCAAACAGCCCAGTGCAGGCAGATGGGTGCTCAACACGACGCCCCCCTGCCGCGCCCAGGGCAGCACCTGAAAACCACCGTAGCTGAGCACTTCAAAATTCAGCAGTGAAAGCCAGTCAAGCTGGCGCATCATGGTGAACATCCGGCTGTTGTAAGGTGGGGTGCGGCGCAGCACCGGCACCAGCTTACGCAGCCCCATCAGACTCAGCGGATTGAAGGCGCTAAGTACCAGCCAGCCGTCATCAATCAGCACGCGATCGGCTTCGCGAAGCAGACGATGCGGGTCGCTGCACCAGGGTAACGTGTGCGCGAGCAAACACGCATCAACGGATTTTTCGGCAAACGGCAGATGCAATGGGTCGGCCTTCACCTGAACCGGCGATCCGCCGAGAGAGACATTGACCTGATGCGAGATAGCGCAGCTTTCGGTATTGATTTCCGCGCTGAGATTGCCAATCTTAAGCAGGTGAAAGCCATACATTTTCGCGAGCCAGGGCCTGAGCTGCTGTTCTAACGCCTCGCGATAGTATTCACCCCAGGGCAATTCCGCCCAACGTTCCGGTGCTGCGACAGTCTGAGGTATCCTTGCCGGTTTCATCAACACACCCGCCACGCTATAAGAGGTAATGTATGAATCTTATCAGTATTCCTGCTTTTGAGGACAATTACATCTGGGTTTTGGTTGACGACCAACGTCGATGCGTCATTGTCGACCCCGGAGAGTCCGCCCCCGTTTTGTACGCTATTAAGGAAAATGGCTGGCAACCTGAAGCCATTCTGTTGACCCACCATCATCACGATCACACTGGCGGTGTTGGCGAGCTTCGCGCCCGTTTTCCGCATCTTGTGGTTTACGGACCGGCAGAGACACAAGATAAGGGAACCACGCACGTAGTCGAAGAGGGCAAAAATATCCTCATCGGCGAGTGGGAGTTTTCTGTATTTGCTACACCAGGTCACACTTCAGGACATCTGTGTTTCTACAGTAAACCTTATCTGTTTTGCGGCGACACGCTGTTCTCCGGAGGCTGCGGAAGACTCTTTGAAGGCACACCAGCCCAAATGTATCACTCTTTACAGAAGATTAGCGCCTTACCTGACGACACCATTATTTGTTGCGCGCATGAGTACACATTAGGAAATATGAAGTTTGCTGTTAGCCTGTTACCGGAGGATCGGGCGATTCAGGATTATTACCACAAAGTGAAGGAGTTACGTGCAAAAAACCAAAATACACTCCCCGTAATTCTGAAAAATGAGCGCCAGATTAATTTATTTTTACGAACAGATGATCTTGATTTAATTAATAAAATTAACCAAGAAACAAATTTGCAACAACCAGAAGAGCGATTTGCATGGTTAAGGTCAAAGAAAGATAACTTCAGATAATTGCGGGTTGCCTTTTCAAAAATTCGCCGTTATCATCGCTCGTCTTTTAAGCAACTATTGACACACACATGAAGGCAAAAGCGATATTACTCGCCTCTGTCCTGCTTGTAGGTTGCCAGTCGCAGAACGGCAGCAACGTACAACAGCACGCACAGAGCCTTTCTGCAGCTGGTCAAGGGGAAGCAGGGAAGTTTACAAGTGCAGCGCGCTGGATGGACGATGGGACATCTTTCGCGCAGGATCAAGACTTGTGGACCTCTATTGGCGACGAGCTAAAGATGGGAATTCCGGAAAACAGCCGGATTCGCGAACAGAAACAGAAGTATTTAAGAAATAAGAGCTATCTCCACGATGTAACGTTACGGGCAGAGCCGTATATGTACTGGATAGCCGGGCAAGTTAAAAAACGTAACATGCCTATGGAGCTGGTACTCCTACCCATAGTGGAGAGCGCTTTTGACCCACACGCAACGTCTGGCGCCAATGCCGCAGGCATTTGGCAGATCATTCCGAGCACCGGGCGAAACTATGGTCTGAAACAGACCCGCAACTATGATGCGCGTCGCGATGTTGTCGCTTCCACGACAGCCGCTCTCGACATGATGCAACGTCTGAACAAGATGTTTGACGGCGACTGGCTGTTAACGGTCGCAGCGTATAATAGTGGCGAAGGTCGTGTACTGAAGGCAATGAAAGCGAATAAAGCACGGGGTAAATCCACCGATTTTTGGTCGCTCTCACTGCCACAGGAAACAAAGATTTACGTACCGAAGATGCTGGCATTGAGTGATATTCTCAAGAACAGCAAGCGTTACGGTGTACAACTGCCAACACCAGACGAAAGTCGTGCACTGGCGCGCGTTCGCCTCAGCAACCCGGTTGATATTCAACAGGTCGCTGATATGACGGGTATGTCGGTCAGTAAATTGAAAACCTTTAATGCTGGCGTTAAAGGCTCAACCCTGGGGGCAAGTGGCCCACAGTATGTAATGGTTCCGCAGAAGCATGCTGAGCAATTACGCGAGTCTTTAGCTTCGGGTGAAATCGCCGCCGTTCAGTCAACGCTGATCGCGGATGCATCATCCGTCAACAGCCGCAGTTATAAGGTTCGTTCAGGTGATACGCTTTCGGGTATTGCATCACGTCTTGGCGTGACGGCAAGCGATCTGCAGCAGTGGAATAACCTGCGCAGTTCAGGCCTGAAAGTCGGTCAAACGCTGACGGTAGGTGCAGGGAGTAGCGCACAGCGTCTCGCCAGCAACAGCGATAGCATTACCTATCGCGTGCGCAAAGGCGATTCACTGTCCAGTATCGCAAAACGACACGGCGTGAACATCAAAGATGTGATGCGCTGGAACAATGATACTGACAACCTGAAACCAGGCGACCAACTGACGCTGTTTGTGAAGAACAGCGCTACGCCAGACTCCTGATGACACGATCGCAAGGTAAAAAGGCACCGATTCCCCTCGGTGCCTTTTTTGTTTATCCCGCTTTCTGGGCTTCAGCCATGATGGTATCGCTGGTGAATGAACCGTCATCCTGCAGTTCAAAGTACGCCTTCACTTCTGCGGACGCACTCTCCTGATACAGCCTGATCGCCTGGCTCAATGCTTCCGGGGTGCGCATACGCGCGATCCACGAGCTGAACTCCAGCGGCAAACGGTCTGTTATTAACGCGCGCGTAATCAGGCCCGCTTCAGTGATAAAGGTTAACCACTCTCCGGCAGAGTAGTTTTGCACATGGGAGGTGTCGCGCAGCGCTTCCACCGTCTGCAGCCAGATATTGCGTACCGGATGCCCGGGCGACATGACATCCATAATAATGAAGATGCCACCTGGCTTCAGAACGCGTTTGACTTCGCGTAATGCCTGGCCGACATCATGCCAGTGGTGCGCGGAATAACGGCTGATCACCACCTCAAATGACGCATCGTCAAACGGTAAGGATTCGGCATACCCCTGGCGCGTAGCAATGTTCTGCAGCCCTTTCGCTTTTGCCGCTTCAGCAACCACTTCCAGCATCTGGCCGGATAAGTCATATGCGGTGACCTGCGCCACCTGCTGCGCAGCCGTAAAGCTGGCATGCCCCGCGCCGCAGCCTAAATCCAGCACGTGGGCCTGCGGGAATGCCGCCAGGCGTTCACCGAGACGCACCAGATCGCGGCCATAAGCGTGTACGGCGCTGCTCAGATAAGCATTTGCCTGAGAACCGAACTGTTTTTCTACGTTGTCATGATGGGAGTGTGTTGTTGTCATCGTACTGTCCTTTGTGAGTTTAAAATAAAGGGCAGCACCCGCACAGGCCTGCCCCACGGCAGACCTGACACACCATTATTTATCAGGTTTGCCGGGACTGAATTCGACGAGTAGAGGATTGTGATCGGAGGCACGCGTGACCAGAACAGAGGCGTCGTGCACGCTCAAACCACGATAGAAGACAAAATCGAGAGGACGACCAAAGGCTTTTTTGCGCTGGTCATCGCTAAAACGAACTTCACGCAGCGACATTTCGCGCGCAAAGCGGTACAGCGCATTCATGCGCGGGCGGCTCCAGGCATTGAAATCACCGGCCATGATGATCGGCCCACTGTGATGCGCAATCTGATCGCCAATAGGGAGTAACTGCTTACTATACACATCCACGCCGAGGCTGAAATTGACCGCGTGGATATTCACGACCATCAGCATTCGGGTATCCGGCAGCGGGTAGACCGTCACCAGCGCCGATTTCGCCAGACGCAGGATAGGCTCGCGTTCGCGTAAGGGGCAACAGTAGACCGGATGCGCCGCAGACAGCGTCATTACACCGGAGGGATGTTGAGGCAAAACAAATGCTGGCACCTGGTCGGCGGCGAGATAGTTAGTGGTCGCAAACCTGACCAGTTCAGGGGTGGTTTGCGCCTCCTGGAGCAGAACCAGGTGGGCATCTTTTCCAAAGTTCTTGAGGACCGATAACCACTCGGCGCGCTGCTGCTTAAAGATATTCCACACCAGCACGCGAATTTTTTCATCGCTACTTAACGGAGTACCGGCGGGCAATGCCTGGCTGATGCTCGCAAACGACCCCGGAGGCAAGATCCTCTCCGCGGGCATTCCGGCAACATAACGCATGGCATAGGTATTTTTTCGCACTTTTGGAAACAGCCTCTGTAACGTGAACCAGCCCGGAAAACGGACTGGTTCTAATGTTATAGGGACTTTAGGTCATACTTTCAACGCAATTTCTGAGAAACCGCTTTCCAGTTTTGTAAGCAAGCACTTACTCATGTCATCCCAGAGCCACACGGGCAGGTTTATCCATACGTCCGCTCAGACCAATCAGCAGGAAGGCCACCAGGACAATCACCGCGCCGATCCAGGGCGTCTGAGTTAATCCAACATGCGCGACGGTTTGTCCGCCAATGATGGAGCCCAGCGCGATACCAATATTAAATGCGGCAATGTTCAGACCTGATGCCACATCCACCGCATTTGGAGTGTAGAGCTCAGCTTTTTGTACAACGTAAACCTGAAGCCCGGGCACATTGCCAAAAGCAAAGATCCCCATGACGAGTACCGTAACCAGCGCAGCGTAGTGTATCGAAGCCGTGAACTGGAAAATCAGCAGCAGCACGACCAGGGCAGCGAAGATGAATTTCAGTGCCGGGACCGCGCCATGCTTATCTGCCAGCTTGCCACCCCAGATATTGCCAATCGCAACGGAGATACCGTATCCCAGCAAAATCCAGCTCACGGCATTGGGAGAGAAACCGGCCAGATCCTGCATCATCGGTGCCAGGAAGGTGAAGGCGGTGAATACCCCACCATAGCCCAGGGCGGTAACCGCATAGATGATCAGTAAACGTGGGTGCGTAAGCACTCTCAGTTGATCGCGCAGGCTGGCGCTCGCCCGGCCGGGAATATTCGACGGAACCAGCAGCAGGCTGGCCACCAGGGCGATGACCCCCAGTAAAGAGACGGCCAGGAAAGTTTCACGCCAGCCGAAATGCTGTCCGATAAACGTCCCCAACGGTACGCCCGTGACCAGGGCGACGGTCAGCCCACCAAACATGATTGCAATGGCTGAAGCCGCTTTCTCTTTAGGTACCAGGCTGGTTGCAATGGTGGAACCAATCGAGAAGAACACACCGTGTGCGAGGCCAGTCAACAGGCGGGCAATCACCAGCGTTGTGTAGTCCGGCGCTTGCCAGGCCAGAATGTTGCCGGCGGTAAACAGCACCATCAGCGCGACTAACAGCTGTTTACGTGGGAAACGTCCGGTCAGGGCCGTCAGCACTGGCGCACCGACAGCAACGCCCAGGGCGTAGATTGAGACCAACAGCCCGGCGGAGGGCAACGAGATCGCAAGCTGGTGAGCAATGGTAGGAACCAGTCCTACGATAACAAATTCGGTCGTGCCGATTGCAAAGGCACTGATCGTCAGGGCAAGTAGCGCCAGTGGCATAAAATACTCCGTATCATCAGGATTAAGATGACAGGCAGTATGCGCCAGTGGTTAAATAACAAAAATGGTCAAAATCTCAATAGAATTTTGCAGGTGGTGCAACAATGAAAGCTACGTCGGAAGAGCTGACTATCTTTGTCGCCGTCGTCGAAAGCGGCAGTTTTAGCCGTGCGGCGGAACAGCTGGGGCAAGCTAACTCAGCCATTAGCCGCGCGGTAAAAAAACTGGAGATGAAGCTTGGGGTGAGTTTGCTCAACCGGACGACACGGCAGCTCAGCCTGACCGAGGAAGGTGAGCGCTATTTCCGCCGCGTACAGTCGGTCCTGCAGGAGATGGCGGCAGCGGAGACGGAGATCATGGAAACACGCAGCACGCCGCGTGGGTTGCTGCGCATTGATGCGGCTACACCGGTGGTTCTGCACTTTCTGATGCCGCTGATCAAACCTTTTCGTGAGCGTTATCCGGAAATGACACTCTCTTTGGTCTCCTCCGAGACCTTTATCAACCTTATCGAACGTAAAGTGGATGTGGCGATCCGGGCGGGAACACTGACGGATTCAAGTCTGCGTGCGCGTCCTTTGTTTGCCAGCTACCGTAAAATTATCGCCTCGCCGCAATACATCGCTGAACATGGCAAACCTGAAACGGTTGAAGAGTTGAAACAGCATCTGTGTCTGGGCTTTACGGAACCCGTGTCGCTGAATACCTGGCCTGTCGCCTGCCCTGACGGTCAGTTGCATGAGATCACCTGCGGGTTGTCGTCTAACAGCGGGGAGACGCTGAAGCAATTGTGTCTTGAAGGCAACGGGATCGCCTGTTTGTCTGACTACATGATTGATAAGGAAATAGCGCGTGGTGAACTTGTGGAACTGATGGCGGATAAACGTCTGCCGGTCGAAATGCCTTTTAGCGCAGTGTATTACAGCGACAGAGCGGTGAGTACACGCATTCGTGCCTTTATTGATTTTCTGAGTGAGCATATAAAAACAGCTCCCGGAGGAGCTGTGTGAGGGTTAAGTGTACAGAGGGTGGGTCAAACTTAATCCCAGTTTGGCGCTAAACCTTCAGGGCTGACCAGGCGGTCGTTGCACTCCAGAGCAGCGATCGCTTTTTTGTCGTCAGCATCCAGTTGAAGATCCACGGCTAACAGGTTGCTGGCCAGATTTTCACGTTTAGTTGATGATGGGATCACCGCATACCCTTCACCCATCGCCCATGCCAGGATCACCTGCGCAGCCGTCGCATTATGTTTCTCAGCGATACGCATAATCACTTCATCTTTCAGCGCCTTACCGTAAGCCAGCGTCATGTAAGAAGTGATGTGGATGCCGTGCTGTTTGGCCCAGTCCACCACTTTGCGGTTTTGCAGATAAGGAGAGAGTTCAATCTGGTTGGTCGCAATGTTGTCTGCGCCAACGGCGGCAATGGCTTTTTCCATCAACGGAATGGTGAAGTTGGAAATGCCAATTTCACGCGTCAGGCCCTGCTCTTTCGCTTCCAGAAGTGCCTGCATGAATTCTTCCACAGAGACGGCATCGTTTGGTGATGGCCAGTGGATCAGCGTCAGATCCACATAGTCGGTGCGCAACTTCTTCAGGCTCTCTTTCAGGCTCGGGATCAGCTTGTCTTTGCTGAGGTTTTCAATCCAGATTTTGGTGGTAATAAACAGTTCGCTACGCGGCACGCCACTTTCTTCAATGGCCTGACCCACGGCAGCTTCGTTTTCATAGATCTGTGCCGTATCAATTGCACGATAACCGAGTTCGAGTGCGGTTTTTACAGATGCGATAACAACGTCGTCTTTCAGGCGGAAAGTGCCCAGGCCAAATGCAGGGAGAGTCATATAATCCTCGTTATTCATAATGTTTGTTAACTGAGGAGAATTATCGCTACAGCGGTTATGAAGAAAAAGATCGTAAAACGCAGAGGATTTTTGCTTGTTTAGCAATAATTGGGCGACAGATAAGAAAAAAGCCCTGAGCGTTAACTCAGGGCTTTTAATAAGTGGCGGAACGGACGGGACTCGAACCCGCGACCCCCTGCGTGACAGGCAGGTATTCTAACCGACTGAACTACCGCTCCACCGAAGACTGCTTGTAACCACCGGATTAATGCACCGGCTTACTACTAAATTTGATGCCTGGCAGTTCCCTACTCTCACATGGGGAGACCCCACACTACCATCGGCGCTACGGCGTTTCACTTCTGAGTTCGGCATGGGGTCAGGTGGGACCACCGCGCTAAAGCCGCCAGGCAAATTCTGTTAATCTGTATCAAAGCTGAATCTTGTGTCGTCTCTTCGCCAAAACACCTTCGGCGTTGTAAGGTTAAGCCTCACGGTTCATTAGTATCGGTTAGCTCAACGCATCGCTGCGCTTACACACCCGACCTATCAACGTCGTCGTCTTCAACGTTCCTTCAGGAGACTTAAAGTCTCAGGGAGAACTCATCTCGGGGCAAGTTTCGTGCTTAGATGCTTTCAGCACTTATCTCTTCCGCATTTAGCTACCGGGCAGTGCCATTGGCATGACAACCCGAACACCAGTGATGCGTCCACTCCGGTCCTCTCGTACTAGGAGCAGCCCCCCTCAATTCTCCAGCGCCCACGGCAGATAGGGACCGAACTGTCTCACGACGTTCTAAACCCAGCTCGCGTACCACTTTAAATGGCGAACAGCCATACCCTTGGGACCTACTTCAGCCCCAGGATGTGATGAGCCGACATCGAGGTGCCAAACACCGCCGTCGATATGAACTCTTGGGCGGTATCAGCCTGTTATCCCCGGAGTACCTTTTATCCGTTGAGCGATGGCCCTTCCATTCAGAACCACCGGATCACTATGACCTGCTTTCGCACCTGCTCGAGCCGTCACTCTCGCAGTCAAGCTAGCTTATGCCATTGCACTAACCTCCTGATGTCCGACCAGGATTAGCTAACCTTCGTGCTCCTCCGTTACTCTTTGGGAGGAGACCGCCCCAGTCAAACTACCCACCAGACACTGTCCGCAACCCGGATTACGGGTCTACGTTAGAACACCAGCCATTAAAGGGTGGTATTTCAAGGACGGCTCCATGCAGACTGGCGTCCACACTTCAAAGCCTCCCACCTATCCTACACATCAAGGACCAGTGTTCAGTGTCAAGCTATAGTAAAGGTTCACGGGGTCTTTCCGTCTTGCCGCGGGTACACTGCATCTTCACAGCGAGTTCAATTTCACTGAGTCTCGGGTGGAGACAGCCTGGCCATCATTACGCCATTCGTGCAGGTCGGAACTTACCCGACAAGGAATTTCGCTACCTTAGGACCGTTATAGTTACGGCCGCCGTTTACCGGGGCTTCGATCAAGAGCTTCGCGTTGCCGCTAACCCCATCAATTAACCTTCCGGCACCGGGCAGGCGTCACACCGTATACGTCCACTTTCGTGTTTGCACAGTGCTGTGTTTTTAATAAACAGTTGCAGCCAGCTGGTATCTTCGACTGATTTCAGCTCCACCCGCAGGGGCTTCACCTACATATCAGCGTGCCTTCTCCCGAAGTTACGGCACCATTTTGCCTAGTTCCTTCACCCGAGTTCTCTCAAGCGCCTTGGTATTCTCTACCTGACCACCTGTGTCGGTTTGGGGTACGATTTGATGTTACCTGATGCTTAGAGGCTTTTCCTGGAAGCAGGGCATTTGTTACTTCAGCACCGTAGTGCCTCGTCATCACACCTCAGCGTTAAAAAACGACCGGATTTACCTAATCGTTCCGCCTACATGCTTAAACCGGGACAACCGTCGCCCGGCTAACATAGCCTTCTCCGTCCCCCCTTCGCAGTAACACCAAGTACAGGAATATTAACCTGTTTCCCATCGACTACGCCTTTCGGCCTCGCCTTAGGGGTCGACTCACCCTGCCCCGATTAACGTTGGACAGGAACCCTTGGTCTTCCGGCGAGCGGGCTTTTCACCCGCTTTATCGTTACTTATGTCAGCATTCGCACTTCTGATACCTCCAGCAACCCTCACAGGCCACCTTCAACGGCTTACAGAACGCTCCCCTACCCAACAACACATAGTGTCGCTGCCGCAGCTTCGGTGCATGGTTTAGCCCCGTTACATCTTCCGCGCAGGCCGACTCGACCAGTGAGCTATTACGCTTTCTTTAAATGATGGCTGCTTCTAAGCCAACATCCTGGCTGTCTGTGCCTTCCCACATCGTTTCCCACTTAACCATGACTTTGGGACCTTAGCTGGCGGTCTGGGTTGTTTCCCTCTTCACGACGGACGTTAGCACCCGCCGTGTGTCTCCCGTGATAACATTCTTCGGTATTCGTAGTTTGCATCGGGTTGGTAAGCCGGGATGGCCCCCTAGCCGAAACAGTGCTCTACCCCCGAAGATGAGTTCACGAGGCGCTACCTAAATAGCTTTCGGGGAGAACCAGCTATCTCCCGGTTTGATTGGCCTTTCACCCCCAGCCACAAGTCATCCGCTAATTTTTCAACATTAGTCGGTTCGGTCCTCCAGTTAGTGTTACCCAACCTTCAACCTGCCCATGGCTAGATCACCGGGTTTCGGGTCTATACCCTGCAACTTAACGCCCAGTTAAGACTCGGTTTCCCTTCGGCTCCCCTATACGGTTAACCTTGCTACAGAATATAAGTCGCTGACCCATTATACAAAAGGTACGCAGTCACACCCGAAGGTGCTCCCACTGCTTGTACGTACACGGTTTCAGGTTCTTTTTCACTCCCCTCGCCGGGGTTCTTTTCGCCTTTCCCTCACGGTACTGGTTCACTATCGGTCAGTCAGGAGTATTTAGCCTTGGAGGATGGTCCCCCCATATTCAGACAGGATACCACGTGTCCCGCCCTACTCTTCGAGTTCACAGCCTGTGCATTTTCGTGTACGGGACTATCACCCTGTACCGTCGGACTTTCCAGACCGTTCCACTAACACACAAGCTGATTCAGACTCTGGGCTGCTCCCCGTTCGCTCGCCGCTACTGGGGGAATCTCGGTTGATTTCTTTTCCTCGGGGTACTTAGATGTTTCAGTTCCCCCGGTTCGCCTCGTTAACCTATGTATTCAGTTAACGATAGTGTGTCGGAACACACTGGGTTTCCCCATTCGGACATCGCCGGGTCAAAGGTTCATATCACCTCGCCGGCGCTTTTCGCAGATTAGCACGTCCTTCATCGCCTCTGACTGCCAGGGCATCCACCGTGTACGCTTAGTCGCTTAACCTCACAACCCGAAGATGTTTCACTTCTGATTGCGAAAATTTGAGAGACTCGAACACACATTAACTGTGTGTCGTTTCAATTTTCAGCTTGATCCAGATTTTTAAAGAGCAAAACTTCGCAGTGCACCTTTTCAGGTTCACTCTGAAGTTTTCTTGTGTTCGCAGTAAAAGATGGTGGAGCTATGCGGGATCGAACCGCAGACCTCCTGCGTGCAAAGCAGGCGCTCTCCCAGCTGAGCTATAGCCCCATCGTTGACAACCTCTTCAAATTTGCTTCGCAAATTTGGTAGGCCTGAGTGGACTTGAACCACCGACCTCACCCTTATCAGGGGTGCGCTCTAACCACCTGAGCTACAAGCCTGTAGAGGTTTTTTACTGCTGTTTTTCATCAGACAATCTGTGTGAGCACTGCAAAGGCAGGTTCTTTAAGGTAAGGAGGTGATCCAACCGCAGGTTCCCCTACGGTTACCTTGTTACGACTTCACCCCAGTCATGAATCACAAAGTGGTAAGCGCCCTCCCGAAGGTTAAGCTACCTACTTCTTTTGCAACCCACTCCCATGGTGTGACGGGCGGTGTGTACAAGGCCCGGGAACGTATTCACCGTAGCATTCTGATCTACGATTACTAGCGATTCCGACTTCATGGAGTCGAGTTGCAGACTCCAATCCGGACTACGACGCACTTTATGAGGTCCGCTTGCTCTCGCGAGGTCGCTTCTCTTTGTATGCGCCATTGTAGCACGTGTGTAGCCCTACTCGTAAGGGCCATGATGACTTGACGTCATCCCCACCTTCCTCCAGTTTATCACTGGCAGTCTCCTTTGAGTTCCCGGCCTAACCGCTGGCAACAAAGGATAAGGGTTGCGCTCGTTGCGGGACTTAACCCAACATTTCACAACACGAGCTGACGACAGCCATGCAGCACCTGTCTCAGAGTTCCCGAAGGCACCAAAGCATCTCTGCTAAGTTCTCTGGATGTCAAGAGTAGGTAAGGTTCTTCGCGTTGCATCGAATTAAACCACATGCTCCACCGCTTGTGCGGGCCCCCGTCAATTCATTTGAGTTTTAACCTTGCGGCCGTACTCCCCAGGCGGTCGACTTAACGCGTTAGCTCCGGAAGCCACGCCTCAAGGGCACAACCTCCAAGTCGACATCGTTTACGGCGTGGACTACCAGGGTATCTAATCCTGTTTGCTCCCCACGCTTTCGCACCTGAGCGTCAGTCTTTGTCCAGGGGGCCGCCTTCGCCACCGGTATTCCTCCAGATCTCTACGCATTTCACCGCTACACCTGGAATTCTACCCCCCTCTACAAGACTCTAGCCTGCCAGTTTCGAATGCAGTTCCCAGGTTGAGCCCGGGGATTTCACATCCGACTTGACAGACCGCCTGCGTGCGCTTTACGCCCAGTAATTCCGATTAACGCTTGCACCCTCCGTATTACCGCGGCTGCTGGCACGGAGTTAGCCGGTGCTTCTTCTGCGGGTAACGTCAATTGCTGAGGTTATTAACCTCAACACCTTCCTCCCCGCTGAAAGTACTTTACAACCCGAAGGCCTTCTTCATACACGCGGCATGGCTGCATCAGGCTTGCGCCCATTGTGCAATATTCCCCACTGCTGCCTCCCGTAGGAGTCTGGACCGTGTCTCAGTTCCAGTGTGGCTGGTCATCCTCTCAGACCAGCTAGGGATCGTCGCCTAGGTGAGCCGTTACCCCACCTACTAGCTAATCCCATCTGGGCACATCTGATGGCAAGAGGCCCGAAGGTCCCCCTCTTTGGTCTTGCGACATTATGCGGTATTAGCTACCGTTTCCAGTAGTTATCCCCCTCCATCAGGCAGTTTCCCAGACATTACTCACCCGTCCGCCACTCGTCACCCGAGAGCAAGCTCTCTGTGCTACCGTTCGACTTGCATGTGTTAGGCCTGCCGCCAGCGTTCAATCTGAGCCATGATCAAACTCTTCAATTTAAAAGTTTGATGCTCATTGAATTAAACTTCGTAATGAATTACGTGTTCACTCGTTGAGACTTGGTATTCATTTTTCGTCCGAGGACGTTAAGAATCCATGTCACTTTGAGTGCCCACACAGATTGTCTGATAAATTGTTAAAGAGCAGTTGCAACGCGGCTTTCGCTCACCGTTGCGAGGTGGCGTATATTACGCTTTCCTCTTTCAGAGTCAACCCGTTATTTCAGGATTTTTTCTCTTCAACCGACCGGGCTGTTTGTGAAGTGATTCACATCCGCCGTGTCGATGGAGGCGCATTATAGGGGGCTGCCGAGGAATGACAAGCGGAAAAATGCATTTTTATTTCAACCGCTCATCTTTTCACCAAAAAGACTAGTTTTGGTGCTTTTTAATTTCTTTTGGCAGGTCCGCCAGACTATTAATCACCCAATCCGCCGCTTTCTCCGCTTCTGGCGTGACTGGCTTACCGGTGCGAACCAATATTTTGGTGCCCACGCCCGCAGCCGCTGCTGCCTGCATATCTTCCAGTTTATCGCCCACCATATAAGAAGCAGCCATATCAATGTGCAGGAACTCTTGCGCAGAGATGAACATCCCCGGATGCGGCTTACGGCAGTCACAGGTCTGACGATACTCTTCTACACTCCCCTGTGGGTGGTGCGGACAATAATAGATACCATCAAGATCCACCCCACGGTCAGCCAGGGACCAGTCCATCCATTCGGTCAGCGTCTCGAATTGCGCTTCGGTGAATTTACCCCGCGCAATACCGGACTGGTTCGTTACCACCACCAGCGCATAACCCATCTCTTTCAGCTGGCGCATTGCCTCTATTACGCCCTCGATAAACTCAAACTCATCAATCTCATGAACATAACCGTGATCCACATTAATAGTGCCGTCACGGTCGAGAAAAATTGCGGGTACTGATTTTGCCACCGGTTTGCTCCTGAAAAAGGCATGTTCAGCTAGTATCTCATGAATCGCAGCGCAATAAAGTGCCCATCGCACAGAGTTGGATTGATTTAGACGTCTGGATGCCTTAACATCCGTTTTGTTTACGGTCATCACCCGTATCTGGCAGAAGAAAATGCCACGGCTAACTTACATACGATAAAAATAATCTAATGATTAAACTTTCCAATATCACCAAAGTGTTCCAGCAGGGGAACCGAACCATTCAGGCGCTGAACAACGTCAGCCTGCATGTTCCTGCTGGTCAGATTTATGGCGTCATTGGCGCATCGGGTGCAGGTAAAAGCACGCTGATCCGTTGTGTTAACCTGCTTGAGCGCCCAACCCAGGGTAGTGTAGAAGTTGGCGGGCAAGAGCTTACCGCGCTTTCAGAGAAAGAACTCACTAAAGCGCGTCGTCAGATTGGCATGATTTTCCAGCACTTTAATCTGCTGGCATCCCGCACCGTTTTCGGCAACGTCGCCCTGCCGCTTGAGCTGGATAACACGCCGAAAGAAGAAGTGAAGCGTCGCGTCACCGAACTGCTCGACCTTGTCGGTCTGGGCGACAAACAGGATAGTTACCCGGCAAATCTGTCTGGTGGGCAAAAGCAACGTGTGGCCATTGCCCGCGCGCTGGCCAGCAATCCTAAAGTATTGCTGTGCGATGAAGCCACCAGCGCATTAGACCCGGCCACCACGCGTTCTATTCTGGAACTGCTGAAGGACATTAACCGTCGCCTGGGCCTGACGATCCTTCTGATTACCCATGAAATGGACGTCGTGAAACGCATCTGTGATTGCGTCGCGGTGATCAGCAACGGCGAACTGATTGAGCAGGACACGGTAAGCGAAGTGTTCTCCCATCCGAAAACCCCGCTCGCGCAGCAGTTCATCCAGTCCACGCTGCACCTGGATATTCCGGAAGATTATCTGGAACGGTTGAAAACAGAACCGACAGCTGACAGCGTTCCGATGCTGCGCATGGAGTTTACCGGTCAGTCCGTTGATGCACCCCTGCTTTCCGAAACCGCGCGTCGCTTTAACGTGAACAACAACATCATCAGCGCGCAGATGGATTACGCCGGTGGCGTGAAGTTCGGCATCATGTTGACAGAAATGCACGGCACACAAGAAGAAACCCAGGCAGCCATTGCCTGGCTGCAAGAACATCACGTAAAAGTAGAGGTACTGGGTTATGTCTGAGCCGATGATGTGGCTACTGGTTCGCGGCGTTTGGGAAACGCTGGCAATGACCTTTGTCTCTGGCTTTTTTGGTTTTGTCATTGGCCTGCCGGTCGGCGTGCTGCTGTACGTGACGCGTCCGGGTCAAATCATTGAGAACGCGAAGCTGTACCGCACGCTCTCTGCGCTGGTAAACATCTTCCGTTCTATCCCGTTCATTATTTTGCTGGTGTGGATGATTCCATTTACCCGCGTGATCGTCGGGACCTCTATCGGACTGCAGGCGGCCATCGTTCCGCTGACCGTCGGTGCCGCGCCGTTTATCGCTCGTATGGTGGAAAACGCCCTGCTGGAGATTCCAACCGGTTTGATCGAAGCGTCCCGCGCGATGGGTGCCACGCCAATGCAGATCGTTCGCAAAGTCCTGCTCCCTGAAGCACTGCCGGGCCTGGTGAATGCCGCTACCATTACGCTTATCACCCTGGTGGGGTATTCCGCGATGGGTGGTGCCGTCGGTGCCGGTGGTTTAGGTCAGATTGGTTACCAGTACGGCTATATTGGATATAACGCTACCGTGATGAATACCGTTCTGGTATTGCTGGTTGTTCTGGTTTATTTAATCCAGTTCTCTGGCGATCGCATCGTCCGGGCCGTTACGCACAAATAACGTTACACACAACACAAACTCGACGAGTTAAGGATAAAACATGGCGTTTAAATTAAAGACCTTTGCAGCAGTAGGCGCGCTAATCGGCTCTCTGGCACTGGTGGGTTGCGGTCAGGACGAAAAAGATCCGAACCACATTAAAGTGGGCGTTATCGTGGGTGCAGAACAGCAGGTCGCGGAAGTCGCGCAGAAAGTGGCAAAAGAGAAGTATGGCCTGGACGTTGAGCTGGTGACCTTTAACGATTATGTTCTGCCGAACGAAGCGCTGAGCAAAGGCGATATCGATGCGAACGCCTTCCAGCATAAGCCTTACCTGGATCAGCAGATCAAAGATCGTGGCTATAAACTGGTGGCAGTAGGCAACACCTTCGTGTATCCAATCGCCGGTTACTCCAAAAAAATTAAATCGCTGGACGAGCTGCAGCCAGGCTCTCAGGTTGCCGTGCCAAACGACCCAACCAACCTCGGCCGTTCCCTGCTTCTCCTGCAGAAAGTGGGCCTGATCAAACTGAAAGACGGTGTGGGCCTGCTGCCGACCGTTCTGGATGTAACCGAGAACCCGAAAAATCTGAAAATTGTGGAACTGGAAGCGCCTCAGCTGCCACGTTCCCTGGATGATGCGCAGATTGCGCTGGCCGTTATCAACACCACCTACGCCAGCCAGATTGGCCTGACGCCAGCGAAAGACGGTATCTTCGTTGAGGATAAAGACTCCCCATACGTAAACCTGATCGTGACTCGCGAAGACAACAAAGACGCGGAAAACGTGAAAAAGTTCGTTCAGGCCTATCAGTCTGAAGAAGTTTACCAGGAAGCCAACAAAGTGTTTAACGGCGGCGCGGTTAAAGGCTGGTAATCTCACCTCAGTGTAATATCATCAGGACGGGCTTATGCCCGTCTTGTCATTTGTGCAGGCAACTGATTCAATATCTGACGTTTTGATTATCCATTGAGGAAATATTATGCGTGCTTTACCGATCTGTCTTTTAGCACTCATGCTGAGCGGCTGTTCTATGCTAAGCAGATCTCCCGTTGAACCTGTTCAAAGCACGGCAACCCCGCCAAAAACCGAGCCTGCGAAACCGAAAGTGGTTCGCGCTGCGCCAGTTCGCATCATCACGAAGGCGGACGAACTCGTTGGTAAACCGTTCCGTGAGCTGGGTGAAGTGAGCGGTGAATCTTGTCAGGCGACCAATCAGGACTCACCACCGAATATTCCGACCGCGCGTAAACGTATGCAGATTAACGCGGCAAAAATGAAAGCCAATGCAGTCCTGCTGCACAGCTGCGAAGTGACCAGTGGCACTCCAGGCTGCTACCGTCAGGCGGTCTGCATCGGATCTGCGCTGAACATTACGGCGAAATGAGTGCATTTCAGTTCGAGCAGATAGGCATCATCCACTCTCCTTATAAAGAGAAGTTCGCCGTGCCCCGCCAGCCCGGTCTTGTTACCAGCGGCAGCGGCGAGCTTCACCTGATAGCCCCTTACAATCAGGCTGATGCGGTGCGCGGGCTCGATGCCTTTAGCCATCTCTGGGTGGTGTTCGTGTTTCACCAGACGATGGAAGGCGGCTGGCGTCCTACCGTGCGTCCTCCTCGTCTTGGCGGAAATGCGAGAATGGGCGTGTTTGCGACTCGCTCGACTTTCCGTCCAAACCCGGTTGGCATGTCGCTGGTTGAGCTGAAAGGCATACGTTGCCAGAAAGATCAGGTGGTACTCGAGTTGGGTAGCCTGGATCTGGTCGACGGCACGCCGGTTATCGACATCAAACCCTATTTGCCTTTTGCCGAAGCCCTCCCGAACGCGCGCGCAAGTTATGCTCAGGATGCTCCCCAGGCGGATATGCCGGTCTGGTTTACCCCTGAGATAGACTCGCAGCTCAGTCAGCTGGAGAAACGCTATCCTCGTTTGCGGAATTTCATCACCGAAGTGCTGGCGCAGGACCCCCGTCCGGCCTACCGTAAAGAAGAGGAAGCAGGAAAAACGTACGCCGTCTGGCTGCTCGATTTTAACGTTCGCTGGCGCGTCACCGGGGCAGGTTTTGAAGTGTTTGCTCTTGAACCCAGGTAATTTTGTTCTCCTCTCTTTTGGCATCTTTGCCACACTGGTAAACTAAACCACTTTTTTTGTGTCAGGCTGGTGTTTCAGCCTGTTCCAATCGTCGAAATGGAACCGTAACAACATGCGTACTAGCCAATATCTGCTCTCCACTCTGAAGGAGACGCCTGCCGACGCCGAAGTGATCAGCCATCAGCTGATGCTGCGCGCCGGGATGATCCGCAAGCTGGCCTCCGGGTTATACACCTGGCTGCCGACCGGCGTGCGCGTCCTGAAAAAAGTCGAAAACATCGTGCGTGAAGAGATGAACAACGCCGGTGCTATCGAGGTGTCCATGCCTGTGGTTCAGCCCGCTGACCTGTGGCAGGAGAGCGGTCGTTGGGAACAGTATGGTCCTGAACTGCTGCGCTTTGTCGATCGTGGCGAGCGTCCGTTCGTTCTCGGCCCAACGCATGAAGAAGTCATCACCGACCTGATTCGCAATGAGCTGAGCTCTTACAAACAGCTGCCGCTGAACTTCTTCCAGATCCAGACCAAATTCCGTGACGAAGTTCGCCCACGTTTCGGCGTAATGCGCTCTCGCGAATTCCTGATGAAAGACGCCTACTCTTTCCATACCTCTCAGGAATCCCTGCAAGAGACCTACGACAAAATGTACGAGGCATACAGCAAAATCTTCTCCCGCATGGGACTGGATTTCCGTGCTGTGCAGGCCGATACCGGCTCCATCGGCGGTAGCGCATCCCATGAATTCCAGGTGCTGGCACAGAGCGGTGAAGACGATGTGATCTTCTCTGACTCCTCTGATTACGCGGCGAATATCGAGTTTGCAGAAGCACTGGCACCAAAAGAACCTCGTGCTGCAGCAACGCAGGAAATGACGCTGGTAGATACGCCGAACGCGAAAACCATTGCCGAGCTGGTTGAGCAGTTCAACCTGCCTGTCGAAAAAACCGTGAAAACGCTGCTGGTGAAATCCACCGAAGGAAGCGCTTACCCGCTGGTAGCCCTGCTGGTACGTGGCGATCACGAGCTGAACGAAGTGAAAGCAGAGAAGCTGCCGCAGGTCGCCAGCCCGCTGACCTTCGCAACGGAAGCGGAAATCCGTGCCGTGGTAAATGCAGGTCCAGGCTCGCTGGGTCCGGTGAATATGCCAGTACCTGTGGTTATTGACCGCACGGTAGCCGCGATGAGCGATTTCTCCGCGGGCGCGAACATCGACGGCAAACACTACTTCGGCATCAACTGGGATCGCGACGTCGCAACCCCTGAAGTGGCAGACATCCGTAACGTGGTCGCAGGCGATCCAAGCCCGGATGGCCAGGGTACTCTGATGATCAAACGCGGTATCGAAGTCGGTCACATCTTCCAGTTGGGGGATAAATACTCTCGTGCACTGAACGCCGCGGTTCAGGGTGAAGATGGCCGTAACCAGATCCTGACCATGGGTTGCTACGGTATCGGGGTGACGCGTGTGGTGGCTGCGGCGATTGAGCAGAACTACGACGAGCGTGGCATCGTCTGGCCGGACAACATCGCGCCGTTCCAGGTGGCTATTCTGCCAATGAACATGCACAAATCTTACCGTGTGCAGGAGCTGGCCGAGAAACTGTACGCCGAGCTGCGCGCTCAGGGTATCGAAGTGCTGATGGACGACCGTAAAGAGCGTCCAGGCGTGATGTTTGCCGATATGGAACTGATCGGTATTCCGCACACTGTCGTCATCGGCGACCGTAACCTCGACAGCGACGAGATTGAATACAAATACCGTCGCAGCGGCGAAAAACAGATGATCAAGACCGGCGACATTCTTGATTACCTGGTTAAAGCCATCAAGGGCTAAACAAAAAAACCCCGCTCAGGCGGGGTTTTTTAATGGCTCAACGTCAGCTTATTTGCTGTTACAGTCTTTGCCCGCGACAAACTTCGCGTCTTTATCTGCCACCAGCGTTTTCACCATCTCTCCGCTATCCGGGTTGGGCTCCAGCGTAAAGTGACCGTCAACCGTCAGTAATACCGGCTTGCTGTCATTGCCGCGCGCCACGGCATAATCGCGTTCAAGCTGCGCATTGTTTGCCACGCTGACTTTCCTGCCGGTTGCGCAGTCGGTGAATATCGCCGCATCCGCCATGTAGAAATACATTCCCCGCATTGCCATTGGCGTCGCAGGCAGGGCCGCTTTTACCGGCGCCAGCGTATAGTTGAACTGGGATTCGATTGGATTGCCTTCGCGATCCAACATCTCCATCCCCTCGCCTTTGGCGCGGAAATACGTTTTCTCGCCGGCGGTATCCGTCAGAACCAGCTTCTCCGCCGTTCGCGCCCATGTCCCGTAAGAGGCAAATGACGAAGGTTCTTTCGCGCCCTGATAGTGCTGATTCATCACCCAGGTTCCGTCTTTTTGCAGGAACAGAGAGGTTTCAATGCCCTCACAGTCTGCGCAAGGCAATACACCGCGCCAGCTCTGCTGCATCGGCTTTAACTCTTCATTCTGTGCAGGCTGCAAAACCTGCGTTTCAGAACGGTTGTTACACCCAAAAAGCGCAAACAGCGTACTCACCGCCAGCGCTGACAATAATGCTTTTTTCACAATGAATTCCTTATGAAAATTGTGTTCCCTTTCGTCACTCTGTCGGGCGACGAACTTTACCGCGTAGTGCTTTCACTGTGGATTTCTGAGCCTTCGAGGACAGCCGGCGCTCTTTCGATGCGCGGGTTGGCCGCGTGGCCCGACGGCTTTTTTGTACCGTCGTTAATTCTTTGATGACCGCCACCAGCCTGGCTATTGCCGCTTCCCGGTTTAACTCCTGGCTGCGGTATTCCTGAGCTTTAATCACCATCACACCATCGCTGGTAATGAGATGATGGCTGACGGCGAGCAGGCTTTCTTTGTAATACTCTGGCAGGCTTGAGGCCCGAATGTCAAAACGCAAATGGATAGCCGTCGACGCCTTGTTGACGTGCTGCCCGCCAGCCCCCTGCGCACGAATGGCGGTGATCTCCAGCTCGCTGTCAGGGATGCTGACGCTTCGGGACAAGACGATCATGACGCGGGCTGCCACGCCGTTAAATGAATTTCCAGATTATTCTGAGAATCAGAGAGCCAGATGGCGCCATCCTGAATCGTCGCCTGCAAAACCATGGTCCGGCCAGCGAATTCGCTCAGCTGCGCCAGCTGCTCATCATCCAGATACCAGACCGTAAGATTTTTAAACTGTGCGCACTTGCTCTTGTTTTGCTGCCACCAAATCTCCGCAGCGCGCTGATTATATGCGAATAAGGCCACTTCTGCGGATTGCGTGCAGGCCTTCTTCATTCTGCGTTCATCCGGCAGACCGAGTTCGATCCACAAATCGATACCCAGATGATCGTTGCGCAGCCAGGCTTCAGGCTCATCTTCAGCGCTTAGCCCACGGGTAAATTGCAGCCGCTCGTCGGCGTACTTAATCCACGCCAGCAGGCGCAGCATCATGCGCTCCTGGGTTTCGGAAGGGTGGCGAGCCAGGGTCAGCGACGCATCCAGAAACTGGTTGCGATCAAGATCGGCCACATTGACCACTGCTTTATAAATTGTCGCTTTCAGCGCCATGAGAGAACTCCATTCGATTCAGGCGCACATTGTAGCGAAAACAGCGGCAAAAGGCTGTTACGGGGTGATAAATACACCGCTATCAAGGCTCTGATATTGCTTAAATGAGTATGGTATAGTCACCTTGCTAAACCGAGTTTATCTTCGTAGGCTTAATGAGATCTCACAGTAAGTCAGTGCGCTGGCGGGAGGGGATGTGAACAATTATTGTGAGTTAATTCGCAAACGGTATGCGGAAATCGCCAGCGGAGATCTGGGGTATGTCCCGGACGCGTTGGGCTGTGTATTGAAAGTGCTTAATGAAGTGGCCTCTGATGAGAGCCTTTCAGAGTCGGTCAGGGAAAAAGCAGCGTATGCTGCGGCGAATTTACTGGTGAGCGATTATGTCGATGAATGATACCTATCAACCCATCAATTGTGATGATTATGACAACCTCGAACTCGCCTGCCAGCATCATTTAATACTGACGCTGGAGCTAAAAGATGGCGAAGTGTTGAAGGCGAAAGCCAGCGATCTGGTTTCACGTAAGAATGTGGAATATCTGATAGTGGAAGATGGCGGGGCGACGCGTGAGCTGCGTCTGGATAAAATTGCCAGCTTCAGCCACCCGCAAATCGGCACCGTCGTGGTGAGCGAATCCTGATGAGACTAACGGGCAGCCTGGCTGCCCGTTACGCTTTCTGCCACTCAAAACTGACACCCTCTTCCGACCACCCCGCTTCCGTGATGAACACACCTGCAGCAGCAATCAGCGTTTCACCGTAAAACAGCAGCGGCGTGGTGTCGCGCAGCCACGGCGGCACGTTGCACTCCTGCCAGATCTTCTTAAGCTTGCGTCCCCCGTTACGCCCGACGATATGCAGCATGCCGCCAGCCTTAAAGCGAACGGTTACCGGCTCTCCTGACGCAGGCAGTCGCACATGCCCAGACGGCACCAGAGTTACACGCCCGATCTCACAGGGCAATATCAGCGGTGCGTCAGGGGAAGACCAGTCGAGCACCACATCAGTGAGTGAAGGCATCGATTTTACCCACCAGAGCTCACCTTTAAAGCGTCTTACGTCAAAACCGTTCAGGTGTACGCAAGGAGCAGCATCTTCCCGCGCCAGGGCGACTTCGTCCCAGATGCGGCTCAGCATTGCCCGCGACGGCATCACCGCGTGATGCGAGGCCAGCCAGCGTCGTAACAGTGCGGCGCGACGTACCGGGCTCCTCCCTTGCAGCGGTGCAATTGCCAGCGCCCCATTTTCAGAGATCAGTTCAGCCAGCTCTTCACTTAACAGCTCATCGAGCAATGATTCCTGTTCTGCGCACAGTATGGCGCTTCTTGCTGTCGCATCGGCAAAATGCGGCCAGCGCTCGCGTAAAAGCGGGAGAACGCGCAAACGCAGAAAGTTACGGTCATAGCCGTCATCCTGGTTGCTCTCATCGTCAATCCAGTTCAGCTGATGTTCTCGTGCCCAGGCTTCCAGCGACGCACGCGTTTCGCCAAGCAGTGGGCGCAGTAATTGCGTCCCGGCAAACTCAGCCCGCTCCGGCATGGCTGAAAGCCCCGCCGGCCCGCTGCCCCGCTTAAGCGCCAGCAAAAAGGTTTCGCACTGGTCATCCAGATGCTGGGCCGTGACCATCACTTCGCCGGGCCGTAGCGCGCCGGCAAACGCAGCATAGCGGGCTTTACGCGCCTGCGCCTCAACGCCCAGTCCCTCATCCTTAAGCGTGACGCGCTCCACAAGCAGTGGGATTGCCCAGGCTGCACACAAGGCTTCACAGTGCGCCACCCACGCCTCTGCGTGAGGGCTTAATCCATGATGAATATGCATTGCCCGAAGCTCGACATCGGGTTCCTGGTCGCGCCAGCATTTAAGACGATGGAGCAGAACGGTGGAATCCAGGCCGCCGCTAAACCCCACCAGCAGCTGGCGGTTAGGTGAAACGGCTTGTGCGATTGCGGGTAAGGTCATAGGAAATTACACATAAAAAATGCCCGAACGGAGCGGGCATTATCACACAGGACAAACATTACTGCTGGTAAAGCTCCAGCGGCAAACCGTCCGGATCGTTGAAAAAGGTAAAACGCTTGTCGGTGAACGGATCGACGCGAATCGCCTCGCACGCGACGCCGTGCGCTTCCAGATGTTTGACTGCGTTATCCAGGTCATCAACGCTAAAGGCCAGATGACGCAGCCCACAGGCCTCCGGGCGGGACGGACGCGCAGGCGGAAAAGGAAAAGAGAACAGCTCAATCACATATTGCCCGTTCAACGCCAGATCGCCCTTCCAGGAGTCACGCTCCTCACGGTACGCCTCGCTCATCAGCGTAAAACCGAGGATATCGCAGTAGAAGGCCTTACTTTTCGCGTAATCGGTCGCAATGATCGCAATATGGTGAACCTGTTTTAAACCCAGCATAGCTTCTCCTTTTTATGATGCCTGAACGTTACAACCGAAAACCCGCACCTGGCAAGCAGTCACCTTTATTTTAGGACTCGCACCCAGTAAACACCGTTTTCATCGCGCTTCGCACCGTGAATATCCGTCTCAAAACCCGGGTAGTGACGTCCTACTGAACAGAGCATCAGCAGGAAATCGAGCACGGCCCGGCTCGCTTCGGTAATCATCTCTCCTGGCATCAGGAGCGGTACGCCCGGCGGGTAAGGCAGGATCATGTTAGCCGATACGCGTCCGACCAGGTTTTCCAGCTCGACGGTTTCAACCTCCCCTTTCACCTGGCGCTGCCAGGCTTTGTGCGGCGTGAGTTTCATCTCGGGCAAGACATCAAAAGCCTGAAGCATGAGGCGCGGCAGATCGTGCTGACGGATCAGCCTGTGGATCCCCTGGGCCAGATCCTGAATGCGCATATTGCGATAGAAATCAGGATCCTCCGCGTAGAGATCCGGCAGCATATTCTTCACCCGCAGGTTGAGATCGTAGGCGCGCTTAAACTCCATCAGGCCGCGTAACAGCCCCATCGCCCGGGTCTTATCAATCCCAATGCTGAAGAGGAACAGGAGGTTATAGGGGCCAGTTTTTTCTACCACCACGCCCCGTTCATCAAGGAACTTCGCCACCAGCGCGGCCGGGATCCCTTCATCGCTCATCTTGCCCTGTTCATCCATGCCCGGCGTCAGGATCGTCACTTTTACCGGGTCGAGGAACATGTGATCGCCATCAGCATCCCGGAAGCCATGCCAGCCTTCACCGGGCGAAACTGGCCAGCACGCCGCCTCATCAATTTCTTCCGGCTGCCAGATATCAAAGAACCAGCCGTCGGCTTCCTCTTTTAACCGCTGAACTTCTTTGCGGAAATGCAGTGCCCGCTCCACCGAACGATTAATAAGACGTTTGCCCGGATTACCACGTAGCATCGCCGCCGCCGTTTCAATGGAAGCCACCAGCGGATAGCTCGGTGAGGTAGTGGTGTGCATCATAAAGGCTTCGTTAAAGGTCTCTTCGTCGTACTCGCCTTTGATATGAATAAGCGAAGCCTGAGAAAACGCCGCCAGCATTTTGTGCGTCGACTGCGTTTCGAAGAACACTTTGCCCGGTACGCGTTCACCGCTCATGCCGCTTTTCCCTGCGTAAATCGGGTGGAAATTGGTGTACGGTACCCATGCGGAATCGAAGTGGATCGACGGCACGTCCAGCGTCTTTTTGATCCAGTCGGTGTTGTACAGCAGACCGTCATAGGTTGAATTGGTGATCACCGCATGGACAGGCCAGCTTGCGCCGGGGATGGCCGCAACCTTGCTTTCAATGGCGTCATGCGTAAACTCGCGCCGCGGAATACCGCCAAGAATACCCAGCGCGTTTCGCGTGGGCGACAGCCAGAGCGGTACGACGTCGCTCATCATGAGCAAGTGTGCCAGCGATTTATGGCAGTTACGGTCAATCAGCAGAGTGCTGCCAGCAGGTGCAGCGTACATCCCGACGATTTTGTTCGAGGTCGAAGTACCGTTGGTGACCATATAGCTCTGCTCAGCACCAAAGGTGCGGGCGATGTACTCTTCGGCTTCAAGATGCGGGCCGGTGTGATCGAGCAGAGAGCCCAGTTCAGTGACTGAAATGGATACGTCCGCTTTCAGCGTGTTGCCACCGAAGAAGTCGTAGAACAGGCAGCCCACCGGGCTCTTTTGATAGGCTGTCCCCGCCATATGGCCTGGCGTACAGAAGGTATATTTGCCCTCCTTCACGTAGGTGAAGAGCGCGCGGGTAAACGGCGGGGTAATATTTTCGAGATATTCACCGGTATATTGCTGAATACGGGTCGCAATATCTTCCGCAACGCCGAGCGAATATTCAAAGAACCACAGCGCCATACGCATATCATTGGCGCTGACGTCCATGGTCGAGTGGGTATTAATAAATGCGTATAGCGGGAGGTATTCGTTCAGCTTGTTGATATCGCTGCACAGTTCGAGATCATATTCATCCCAGTCGAAGATCACCCCACAGATACGTGGGTTGTGCTCGATGAACTTCAGCAGGTCAGCGCTGTTGTGCGGCCAGATCAGCTGATACCCGCGCGCCTGCAGGGCCTGCTCCAGCTCCTTGATGGGCTCGTCTTTATAGAAGACGCCGTGCGGCCCCATAATGGCAATGATGTTCACGGTTACCTCCTTGAAAAACATTAGCTAAGCATAGTTAAGGTAAACGGCAGGTATAAAAAAAGCCGCAACATTGTGCGGCTTTTCAGATAATTGTGAAGCTTACGCGTAACCGTAGGTCATCAGACGCTGGTAACGACGATTGAGGAGATCCTCTGTGCTCAGCACATCAAGATCCGCCAGGTCAGCCAGCAGCTGCGCTTTCAGGGAAGCCGCCATCGCTTCCGGCTTACGATGCGCACCACCCAGCGGTTCCGGAATGATGGAATCAATAAGCTTCAGCTCTTTCAGGCGTGGCGCAATGATGCCCATCGCTTCTGCAGCCAGAGGCGCTTTGTCGGCACTTTTCCACAGAATGGACGCACAGCCTTCCGGGGAGATAACGGAATAGGTGCTGTACTGCAGCATATTCACTTTATCGCCCACGCCAATCGCCAGCGCACCGCCGGAACCGCCTTCACCAATAACGGTACAGATGACCGGTACCTTCAGACGGGACATTTCACGCAGGTTACGTGCGATAGCTTCAGACTGACCGCGCTCTTCCGCGCCCACGCCAGGGTATGCGCCCGGGGTGTCAATAAAGGTGATGATTGGCATATTAAAACGCTCAGCCATCTCCATCAGACGCAGGGCTTTACGGTAACCTTCCGGTGCTGGCATACCAAAGTTACGACGGATTTTCTCTTTGGTTTCACGACCTTTCTGATGACCAATGATCATCACCGGGCGTCCGTCCAGACGCGCGATACCGCCAACGATAGCTTTGTCGTCAGCGTATGCGCGATCGCCTGCCAGTTCGTCAAATTCGTCAAACGCCAGGCGGACATAATCCAGGGTGTACGGACGCTGCGGGTGGCGTGCCAGCTGGGCTACCTGCCATGCGCCGAGATCGGCAAAGATTTTGCGCGTCAGCTCTACGCTTTTTTCGCGCAGACGATGCACTTCTTCGTCGATGTTAATATCCAGTTTTTCATCCTGACGGCTTACCGCTGTCAGAGAATCGATTTTCGCTTCCAGCTCAGCAATCGGCTGTTCGAAATCAAGGAAATTCAGACTCATAGTATTCCTGTATTAGTCAAACTCCAGTTCCACCTGCTCCGAACCAATGAGGCCACGGAGATCGTTCAGTAAACGATCGCTCGGAGAGACACGCCACGTTGCACCAAAGCGCAACCGCGCACGTGCATCCGCCCTCTGATAGTAGAGATGTACTGGAATTGTCCCCGAGCGGTGGGGTTCCAGAGACTGACGGAGTCGGTTTAAAAGCTGGTCATCAATTTGCCTGTCCGTCAGCGAGATAGCAAGCCCGCGAGCATATTTTTCCCGGGCTTCGTCAATGTCCATCACTTCACGGGCGGTCATTTTAAGCCCCCCACTGAAGTCATCAAAGCTGACCTGTCCGCTGACGATAAGTATGCGGTCTTTTTCCAGCAATTGCTGGTATTTATCCAGCGCGTCGGTGAACAACATCACCTCCAGACGCCCGGAACGGTCATCCAACGTACAGATGCCGATACGATTGCCGCGCTTGGTGACCATAACCCTTGCAGCAATCACGAGCCCCGCAGCCGTGGTGATTTTACCACGTTCTGTCGGATGCATGTCTTTCAGCCGATAGCCTCCGACATAGCGCTCAATTTCTTTAATGTACTGGTTGATCGGGTGACCCGTCAGGTACAAGCCCAGCGTTTCACGTTCACCGTCCAGCACCACCTGTTCTGGCCACGGCAGACAGTTGGCATAAGACTGTTCGATCTGCTCCGGCTCTTCCGCCAGCACGCCGAACATATCCGCCTGGCCAATGGCTTCCGCTTTAGCGTGCTGATCCGCCGCTTTCAGGGCGTCCCCGAGGGAATTCATCAGCGCCGCGCGGTGCGGCCCCAGCCTGTCGAACGCGCCGGACATGATCAGTTTTTCCAGCACGCGGCGGTTCAGTTTTTTGGTATCGGTACGGGCGCACAGGTCGAACAGCTCGCGGAAGTAACCGCCGTTGTTACGCGCTTCGATGATCGCCTCGATCGGCCCTTCACCTACACCTTTGATCGCACCGATCCCGTAGACAATTTCCCCGTGATCGTTAACGTGGAAATGGTAAAGGCCTGAGTTGATATCCGGCGGCAGGATCTTCAGCCCCATGCGCCAGCATTCGTCCACCAGCCCCACGACCTTCTCGGTGTTGTCCATATCGGCGGTCATTACCGCCGCCATAAACTCAGCGGGATAGTGCGCTTTCAGCCACAGCGTCTGATACGAAACCAAAGCATAGGCGGCGGAGTGGGATTTGTTAAATCCGTACCCGGCGAATTTCTCCACCAGGTCGAAGATTTTCATCGCCAGTTCGCCGTCAATGCCGTTTTTCTTCGCGCCGTCTTCGAAGATGGACCGCTGCTTGGCCATCTCCTCCGGCTTTTTCTTACCCATCGCAC
This sequence comes from Enterobacter sp. BIDMC92, assembly GCF_001030225.1. NCBI lineage: Bacteria > Pseudomonadati > Pseudomonadota > Gammaproteobacteria > Enterobacterales > Enterobacteriaceae > Enterobacter > Enterobacter sp. BIDMC92. Next base: position 882,885 of record NZ_KQ087598.1, on the reverse strand, counting down.
GACGCAGCATGTCCGCGCCGCCGAGCGTATAGCCTGAGAGCACCTGGGCAATCTGCATAACCTGTTCCTGATACAGGATGATGCCGTATGTTGGCTCCAGTACCGGCTTCAGGCTTTCATGCTGCCACTGCACGTCCGGGTAGGAAATCTCTTCGCGCCCGTGCTTACGGTCGATAAAGTTATCCACCATCCCCGACTGCAGCGGGCCCGGACGGAACAGCGCCACCAGTGCGATCATATCTTCGAAGCAGTCAGGCTGCAGACGCTTAATCAGATCTTTCATGCCGCGGGATTCAAGCTGGAAGACCGCGGTGGTCTCCGAGCGCTGCAGCATGTCGAAACTTTTCTTGTCATCCAGCGGGATAGCGGCGATATCCAGCGGCGGTTCGCCGTTCTTTTCGCGGCGGGCGTTGATCATCTCCAGCGCCCAGTTGATGATGGTGAGCGTACGCAGACCGAGGAAGTCGAACTTCACCAGCCCGGCGTATTCCACGTCGTTCTTATCAAACTGGGTTACCGGATGCTGGCCCGCTTCATCGCAGTAGAGCGGCGCAAAATCGGTGATTTTGGTAGGGGCGATAACCACACCACCCGCATGCTTACCGGCGTTACGCGTCACGCCTTCCAGCTTACGCGCCATGTCGATCAGCGCTTTGACTTCTTCGTCCGCTTCGTAGATTTCCGGCAGCTGCGGCTCGGCTTCGAAGGCTTTCGCCAGCGTCATGCCCGGATCGGGCGGCACCAGTTTAGAGATGCGATCGACGAAACCATACGGATGCCCCAGCACGCGGCCCACGTCGCGGATAACCGCTTTTGCCGCCATCGTACCGAAGGTAATAATCTGCGATACCGCGTCACGGCCATACATGTCAGCCACGTGCTCAATAACCTGGTCACGTTTTTCCATGCAGAAGTCGACGTCGAAGTCGGGCATCGAAACACGTTCCGGGTTAAGAAAACGTTCGAACAGCAGGTCAAATTCCAGCGGATCGAGGTCGGTGATTTTAAGCGCATAGGCCACCAGCGAGCCTGCACCGGAGCCACGGCCCGGTCCGACCGGTACGCCGTTATCCTTCGACCACTGGATAAACTCCATCACGATCAGGAAGTAGCCCGGGAACCCCATCTGGTTAATCACCTGGAGTTCAATATCCAGGCGTTCGTCATACTCCGGGCGACGTTTTTTACGTTCTTCTTCATCCGGGAAGAGGAATGCCAGACGCTCTTCCAGACCTTCTTTTGATTTCATGACCAGGAAGTCTTCCGTGGTCATATCTCCCGTCGGGAACTGCGGCAGGAAGTATTCGCCGAGGCGAACGGTAACGTTACAACGCTTGGCTATCTCAACGCTGTTTTCCAGCGCTTCCGGGATATCGGAGAAGAGTTCGCACATCTCCTCCTCGCTGCGCATATACTGCTGCGACGAGTAATTGCGCGGACGTTTGGGATCGTCAAGGGTGAAGCCATCATGGATCGCTACGCGAATTTCGTGGGCGTCAAAATCACCGGCCTCAAGGAAGCGCACATCGTTGGTGGCAACCACAGGCAACCCACGCTCTTCAGCCAGCGCCACGGCGGCATGGAGATAGCGCTCTTCATCCGGACGACCGGTACGGATCAATTCCAGATAATAACGATCCGGGAAGTGCTCTTCATAGAACGACACACACTGATCCACCAGCGCCATATTGCCACGCAACAGGGATTTGCCGACGTCACCCATACGGCCGCCTGAGATTAGCAGCAGCCCTTCGTTCAGCTCCGCCAGCCAGTCGCGATCGATCCACGGCCCTAACGCGCCATAACCGCGCTGATAGGCTTTTGAGATAAGCAGCGTGAGGTTTTGATATCCCGTGTTGTTCATCGCCAGCACGGAGATTTGCGTCATTTCATCGCCGATGAGATCGCTCTGCACGTGAAAATCAGCGCCGACGATCGGCTTCATCCCCGCGCCATGCGCCGTTCCGTAGAACTTCACCAGGCCACACAGGTTGGTAAAATCGGTGATCGCCAGCGCAGGCATGCCAAGAGAGGCCGCCTTTTTTACCAGCGGCCCGGTCTTCGCCAGCCCATCGATCATGGAGTAGTCGCTATGCACCCGCAGGTGTACGAAACGTGGTTCAGCCATCTTCAGATTCCGCGTTACTTAATTGCTTGCGTATTGATTCAGGACACCCGTCCCAGCGCGCGTTTCACCGGGCCAAAACTGCGCCGGTGATGTTCGGTTGCGCCATGTTCAGCCAGTCTTTCCAGATGGAAAGCCGTAGGATAGCCCTTATGCTGGGCGAAGCCATACTGAGGGTAAGTAAGATCCAGCGCGGCCATTTCGGCGTCGCGTGTCACTTTGGCAATAATAGAAGCTGCGCTGATTTCCGCGACCCGGCTATCGCCTTTGACAACCGCCATGGAAGGCATGGGCAATGCCGGACAGCGGTTGCCGTCAATCAGGACATATTCAGGCGCAATTTTCAGACCCGCGACCGCACGCTGCATCGCCAGCATCGTGGCATGCAGAATATTCAGCTCGTCTATTTCATGCGGCTCAGCACGTCCCAGGCTCCAGGCCAGCGCCTTCTCCTGAATCTCACTAAACAGCGCCAGTCGCCGCTTTTCGGACAATTTTTTAGAGTCGTTCAGCCCGATAATCGGACGGGCCGGATCGAGGATCACCGCAGCGGTCACTACAGCCCCCACTAACGGACCACGGCCGACTTCGTCCACACCCGCCACAAGGTGGGTGTGAGGATAAACAAATTCCATCATTTTGCTAACTCCAGCACCGCATCAGCCGCTTGCTCATCGGCATTACAGCGGATCTGCTGATGCAGTTCGCGGAACGTATCATGCATCTGGTGGCTGGTCTTACCGTTGGCGAGCAGCGGTAACAACGCATCGGCCAACGCCTGAGGCTGACACTCATCCTGCAGCAGTTCTTTCACTAGCTCGCGCCCGGCAAGCAGGTTTGGCAGGGAGACATACTCCGTTTTCACCAGACGTTTTGCCAGCCAGAACGTGAACGGCTTCATGCGATAGCCTACCACCATCGGGCATTTTGCCAGCATGCACTCCAGGGCTGCCGTACCGGAGGCCAGCAGCGCGGCATCGCTCGCAACCATCGCCTCACGGCCTTTTCCATCCAACAGATGGATGTGGAGATCCGGTGCAACCTCGGCTTTAATACGCTCAAACTGCTCCCGGCGTTTAGCATTCACCAGCGGCACAACCACTTCGAGATCGGGATACGTATTGCGCAGAATTTGCGCGGTTTTCAGGAAGTCCGCGCTAAGCATCTCCACTTCTGCGCCACGACTGCCCGGCAGCAGTGCCAGACAGTGCGCATCATGCGGGATCCCCAACACGTCACGCGCCGCGTTTTTATCCGGATCCAGCGGCATCGCATCCGCCATGGTATGTCCGATAAAACGGCACGGAACATTGAATTTATCGTAAAACGCTTTTTCGAAAGGCAGGAAAGCCAGCACCAGGTTGGTGGACCGCCCAATTTTGAAAACACGTTTCTGTCGCCACGCCCAGACGGACGGACTGACGTAGTGAATGGTTTTAATGCCCTGCTTTTTCAGATTCCCTTCGAGGGTAATGTTGAAATCAGGCGCATCAATACCGACAAAGACATCGGGTTTGAGCTCGGTAAAGCGGCGGGTGAGATCGGCACGAATATGCAGTAAACGGCGTAACCGCCCCAGCACCTCAACGATGCCCATCACGGCCAGCTCTTCCATTTCGTACCAGGCTTCACAGCCTTCGGCCTGCATCAGCGGGCCAGCAACGCCCACAAAGCGTGCGTCAGGGACACGCGCCTTCAGCGCGCGGATGAGACCTGCACCAAGAATATCGCCGGAGGTTTCTCCGGCGACCAGGGCTATCGTAAGCGGACGACTGTCGACCATTAACGAATCAGACCCCTCGTGGAACGGTCAAAGAATTCCATGAACGCGTTCACCTCCGGGTGCTTTTTCGCCAGTTCGGCAATTTCCGGCTTCGCCTCTTCCAGCGTTTTACCGCTACGGTACAGCAGTTTGTACGCGTTGCGGATGGCAGTAATCGCTTCGCGGCTAAAACCACGACGCTTGAGGCCTTCGATGTTCACGCCAAACGGCGTGGCATGGTTGCCCTGCGCAATCACATAAGGTGGGACGTCCTGCGCCACACCGGAGCATCCACCGACCATCACGTGCGCACCAATGATGCAGAACTGATGGACTGCGGTCATGCCGCCAATAATTGCGAAGTCATCAACCGATACGTGTCCTGCCAGCGTGGCATTGTTGGCAAGAATACAGCGGTCACCCACGGTACAGTCGTGCGCGATATGCGCATTAACCATAAACAGGTTATCGCTGCCCACCTTCGTCAACCCACCACCCTGTACTGTTCCACGATGAATGGTGACGCTTTCGCGAATACGGTTACGATCGCCGATTTCCACACGGGTCGACTCACCAGCATATTTAAGATCCTGGTTAACTTCGCCGATGGAGGCGAACTGATAGATCTCGTTATTGCAGCCGATGGTCGTGTGACCATTCACCACAACGTGAGATTTCAGTACTGTACCCTCACCAATTTCGACATGGGGTCCAACAATACAAAACGGGCCAATGTGGGCGTTAGCGCCAATGATGGCACCCACTTCCACAATGGCGGTAGGATGAATAAAGGCGGATTTATCAATCACGTATCAGGACTCCCGGCTACGAGCACACATCATTGTCGCTTCGCAAACAACTTTGCCGTCAACCAGCGCTACGCCTTTGAAGCGAGTCAGGCCACGACGCGTTTTTTCAAAAGTGACTTCCATGATCATCTGATCACCAGGCACGACAGGACGCTTAAAGCGTGCTTCATCGATACCCGCGAAGTAATACAGTTCACCTGGCTCCAGTTTACCAACGCTTTTAAACGCCAGAATACCGGTAGCCTGTGCCATGGCTTCGAGGATCAACACGCCCGGGAAGATGGGTTTCCCCGGGAAGTGTCCCTGGAAGAACGGCTCATTCACGGAAACATTTTTCACTGCGCGCAGAAAACGACCTTCTTCAAAGTCCAGCACACGGTCTACCAGCAGAAACGGGTAGCGGTGCGGCAGAAGTTCTAAAATCTCTTCAATATGCAGAGTATGAGTGTCAGTAGTCAAAATACTCTTCCTGTCAAAATGTACTGATAACAATAATAACACGGCCTGCCGGTTTATTAGAAAGCCGACAGGCCGGGAAAAATAGCGTTAAACGGATGACGCTTAGTCTTGTTGATCGATCTTGCGCTCAAGGGACTTGAGGCGCTTGCTCATATCATCAATGTTCATCACCAGAGCTGCTGTTTTACGCCATACCTTGTTGGGTTGCAGCGGAATGCCTGAGGAATAGACGCCAGGTTCAGTGATGGGACGCATTACCATGCCCATCCCCGTCACCGTCACCTTGTCGCATATTTCCATGTGGCCATTAATCACGCTTGCGCCGCCAATCATACAATAACGGCCAATTTTCAGGCTGCCGGCCATGATGACGCCCCCCGCAACCGCGGTATTGTCGCCAATCACAACGTTATGCGCAATCTGACACTGGTTATCGATGATAACACCATTGCCGATGATGGTATCGTCCAGCGCGCCACGGTCAATGGTGGTACAGGCGCCGATCTCCACGCGATCGCCAATGATAACGCGACCCAGTTGTGGGATCTTAACCCAATTACCCCGATCGTTAGCGTAACCAAAGCCATCAGAACCAATCACGGTGCTGGACTGGACGAGGCAATTTTCGCCAATTTCAACTTCATGATAAACGGACACATTGGCCCATAAACGGGTCCCCGCGCCGATTTTCGTATTTTTCCCAACGAAGCAACCCGGGCCAATGACGACGTTATCGCCCAGCACGACGCCGGACTCAATAACCGCATTGGCGCCCACGGCGACGTTGTTACCCAGCTGCGCCGTCGGATCAATCGCTGCACTGGCAGCAATGTCCTGGGCCGGCTGCGGCGTGGTATCAAGAATTTGAGCCATGCGTGCATACGTCAGGTAGGGATTTTTCACTACCAGTGCCGCGCTAGTGGCAAACGGAAGATCGTCCTGCGTCAGAACAACAGCTGACGCCTGGCATTGAGCCAGTTGCTCACGGTACTTAGGGCTTACCATGAAGGTAATCGTGCCAGCTTTAGCAGATTGCATGGACGCAACAGCGGTGATGACGATATCGCCATCACCGTGTAATTCTGCATCCAACTGCTGAGCTAAATCAGCCAGTCGAATTGAAGGCATTACTTATTTAACCTGTTTCAGAACATCAGCGGTGATGTCTTTAACATCGCTGCTGTTGAAAGCAACGGCGTTCGCATCAACAACCAGATCGATGCTCTGATCGGCAGCCACTGCTTTAACAGCGGTCTGAATGCGAGTCACCAGCTTGCCACGTTCTTCGTTAGAACGACGCTGACGATCCTGCTCGAAAGCCTGCGCTTTCTGGGAGAACGCCTGGCGCTGAGCCATTACGTCTTTTTCCAGTTTGCTGCGGTCGCTTGCTTTCATGGTAGAACCATCACGCTGCAGACGCTGCATTTTGGACTGAAGATCGTTTTCCATACCCTGCAGTTCGCTTGCACGGCCTTTGAATTCGTTTTCCAGAGTCGCAGAAACACCAGTTTTCTGTGCAACCTGCTGGAACAAATTACCCATGTTGACGATTGCAATTTTGTCTGCTGCCTGAGCAGAAGTTGCCATCGCTAAACCGAGACCTGCAGCTAATAACCACTTTTTCACAATTAACTCCTTACCATCCCATTGGCACCAGAAGGTACCGTTCTTTGCGTGGCAAGGCGACCGTTTACCGATCGCCAGTTGTCAGCGCTACACTGCCAACGCATTCCTTTGCCGCGGATTATTACCAGGTTTTACCAATGTTAAACTGGAATTGCTCCGACTTATCTCCATCATATTTCTTAAACGGCTGGGCGTAAGAGAAAACCAACGGCCCCAGCGGTGACATCCATTGTAATGCGATACCGGCAGACATGCGAATATTGCTCGGATCGCTGTAGTCTGGAACACCTGCCGCACGCATCTGGGCCGTATTCTCCCAGTTGGTATCCCACACCGTACCGGCATCCCAGAAGAAGGACGTACGGACGGAGTTCGCGTATTTATCACTGATAAACGGCGTTGGGGTGATGAACTCCAGGCTGGCAACGGCCATCGCGTTACCGCCCACCGCATCATCAGAACTACAGACTTCAGATGAGGAGGACTTATCGCAGTTATCTTTGTCGTTCCCGCCGTAGTAAACCGCTTTCGGACCAATGTTGTTGGACTGGAAGCCACGAACGGTGCTGGAACCACCCGCATAGAAGTTTTCATAGAATGGCAGTTCTTTGCCACCTAAGCCATCACCATAGCCCCAACGGGTACGACCCAGAACCACCCACTTATGATCGTCATCGATCGGGAAGTAGGACGCGGTATCCAGAGTGACCTTATAGAACTCGTTATCGGAACCCGGCACGGTAACTTTACCATTCAGGTTGACGCGAGAACCTTCCGTCGGGAAGTAACCACGGTCGAGACGGTTATAAGTCCAGCCATAGTTGAAGGTGAAGTCATCCGCCGCAAAACCGTTGTTATCGCTGTTTTTGCTCGCTGACTGGCCAATAGAATCCAGGTAACGCCACATGGCCACCTGCGGTTGCATATTGGACAGGTCGTTATGCACGTAGCCTAAGCCCGCACGCAGGGTGTTGTATTCGTTAACCGGGAAGCCAAGCGTACCGTCCACACCGTAACTCTTGTTGGTGTACGAAGACAGATCCGCATCGTCCGCTTTAAAGTCGTTATAGAAGATACGACCGCCCAGGCTCACACCGTCAACGGTGAAGTATGGGTTAGTGACAGAGAACTCCGAATAGGTCTGGTAGTCGTTTTTGGTACCGTTAATACCCACAGAGTAACCCGTACCCAGCCAGTTATCCTGCTGTACACCGACCTGGAAGCTCACGCCGCTTTCAGTACCGTAGCCCACACCGAAGTTGAAGCTACCGGTATTACGCTCTTTCACTTTATAAACGACATCAACCTGGTCCGGGCTGCCCGGTACGCGCTGGGTATCGGTATCAACCGTTTCAAAATAGCCCAGACGGTTCAGACGCTCTTTACCCTGATCAACGAGATCGCTACCTAACCATGCGCCTTCCATCTGACGCATTTCGCGACGCAGAACGGAGTCTTTGGAGGTGTCGTTACCGACGAAGCGGATCTTACGCACGTAGAAACGGTTGCCCGCATCAACGTTAACGTGCAGCTTAACGGTTTTATCCGCATCGTTGATTTCCGGCTGCGTTTGTACGCGCGGATAGGCATAACCATAACGGCCGAGCAGCTTCTTAATGCTGTCTTCCATTTTGGTGACTTTGGAGCCGCTATAGAGATCGCCTGGCTGAATTTTGGTCAGCGATTCGATTTCAGCAGAATGCCCCGCCAGGTTACCACTCACTTCAACACCCGAAAGCTTGTACTGATCGCCTTCAGTGATGTTAATCGTAATGTAGATACCTTTCTTATCCGGCGTCAGGCTGACCTGAGTCGAGTCAATGTTGAAACGCGCATAGCCACGATCCAGATAGTAGCTGCGCAGAGTTTCAAGATCGCCCGCCAGTTTCTGTTTCTGGTATTTGCGATCGCCCACCACGTTCCACCACGGCACTTCGTCACGCAGCTGGAAAGTAGAGATCAGTTCGTCGGTGCTGAACGCGTGGTTACCGACAATGTTGATCTGCTGGATCTTCGCTGAAACACCTTCCTGGAAGACCAGTTTCAGGTCAACGCGGTTACGTGGCAGTGGCGTCACCACCGCTTTCACGCTGGCGCTGTATTTACCGACGCTGTAGTAGAAGTCTTCCAGACCTTTTTCAATGTCTGAAAGGGTTGTGCGGTCCAGAGATTCCCCCACACGAACACCGGATGCTTCAAGGTTTTGCTTGAGCATGTCATCTTTCACCGACTTGTTACCGGAGAAAGTGATACTGGCGATCGTTGGACGTTCTTTTACCTGTACCAGCAGGGTATCACCATCGCGCAGGACGCGGACATCCTCGAAGTTGCCGGTGGCAAACAGAGCACGGATGGTGTTACTGATGTCATCATCATTAACCGTATCGCCGGGGCGCACAGGCATACTGAGGAGGGCCGCACCAACGGCGACACGCTGAAGGCCTTCGAAATGAATGTCTTTCACTACGAACCCGTCAGCACCGTATACGGTGGCGCTGCTAAACAGCAGCGACGCTATGAGCAACTTTTTCATCGCCATCGTTATTATGCGTTCTTCCTAACTAACTCTCTTACAACCGAGAGAAATCATTGAAAAGTGCAAGCCCCATTAACAGCACCAGCAAAATCGAGCCAATGCGATAACTAAAGTCTTGAACTCGCTCGGATACCGGTCCGCCTTTTAGCTTTTCAATCGCTAAAAACAGCAGATGCCCCCCGTCTAAAACGGGAAGCGGGAACAGGTTGATTATCCCAAGGTTCACGCTAATGAGCGCGAGGAACATGAGATAGTAAATCACCCCGAATTCCGCTGACATCCCAGCCCCCTGGGCAATCGAAATTGGCCCACTGAGGTTGTTCAGTTTCACGTCACCGGTTATCAATTTCCCCAACATGTTGACCGTCAGTTTCATCAGTTGCCATGTTTTATCCGTGGCTTCAAGGATGGCACTGAACGGCCCATACTGGCGTATTGTCTTGTACTCATCTGGCAGCGGGATCACTTTTGGCACTACGCCTGCAAACCCTTCTGCCTTTTTGCCGACCGACTTCGTATCCGGGATCAGCGTCAGCGAAAGCGGACTGCCTTGCCTTTCAACTTCCAGCGCGAGAGACGTTCCCGGATTATCGCGCACCAGAGTAACAAAGGTCATCCACTCTGTTAATGGTTGACCATCGACTTTAACGATCCTGTCGCCTGCTTGCAAACCTGCTTTGCTCGCGGCCGAATTTGCCTGTACTTCGGCTAACACCGGCTCGATCTGTGCACCACGTGGACGAATGCCCAGCGCAGCGACGGGATCCTCTTTGTCTGGCTCGAAACGCCAGTGACGTAAATCGAGCACTTTGTCCTGGCGCGTGTCTGAACCAAACGGCGATACGCTGATGGTGGTCTGCGGATCGCCAATTTTGGCTACCAGCTGCAGTCGCACGGCATCCCAATCAGGGGTTTCGATGCCATCAATCGCTTTAAGTTCCATCCCGGATGTAATTTGCGCACTCGCCGCAATGGAGTTGGGCGCTATTTCACCCACTACCGGACGCACGCCGGGGACGCCGATGATAAACACCAGCCAGTAAGCGAAAACAGCAAAGATGAAGTTAGCTACCGGTCCGGCAGCAATGATGGCGGCGCGTTGTCCAACTGTTTTATTATTGAAGGCGCTGTGTCGCAGCTCAGGGGCGACAGGCTCAACGCGTTCGTCGAGCATTTTGACGTAGCCGCCCAGCGGGATGAGGGCGATGACAAACTCCGTACCGTGACGGTCGGTGCGCGTCCAGAGCGATTTGCCAAAACCGATGGAAAACCGCTCTACCCGCACACCGCAACGGCGAGCAACCCAGAAATGGCCAAATTCATGCACGGTAATCAGCACACCCAGTGCAACAATGAACGCCGCCAGATTCCAGAGAATGCTCAGCATAAAACCTTCCGTTAAATCGTCCCGAATACCAGTAAAAGCAAGCAAGCAAACACTGGAACAGCCGCTGTCAGGCTATCAATGCGATCCAGTATACCGCCATGCCCTGGAATCAGGTGTCCGCTGTCCTTAATCCCTGCTTCACGCTTGAACATACTTTCGGTTAAATCGCCGAGCACCGAGGCAAGCGCAGCAAAAATCGAGCACACCAGCAGTATTGACGGTGCCACTTCCAGATTCGCCCAGACGCCGTAGCCCCAGGAGATAATTGCTGCCGTAAACAAGCCGCCGATGAAGCCTTGCCAGGTTTTGCCCGGAGAAACCTTCGGCGCCAGTTTATGTTTGCCAAACAGTTTACCAAACATATAGGCCCCTGAGTCAGCCCCCCAGACGAGAATCATCACATAAAGCAGCCAGATCGCACCGCTGTAGTGGTTTTCGTCGTAGTGCCAGGCGCGCAGCGCGACCATCCCCCAGAAGAAGGGAATAATGGTGAGCAAGCCAAAAATCAGTCGCAGCACTTTTGAATTACGCCATAGCGCCGCAGAGCCAGGATAAAACAGCACCAGCAGTAGCGCTGCAACCCACCAGGCCAGGGATATCCACAAGGAGCCGGCAACCAACGGTTGATGGATATCATGGTGATATTCAGGCAACGTAAACAGCATTATGGCCAGAATGAAGCCACAGAGTACCGCAAGCCATACTCGCTGACTGCGCGAAGTAAAGCCGCTAAACTGTCCCCATTCCCACGCGGCGAGCATGCACACCACCAGCGTAACAATAGCGAATCCCACTGGGGGCAGTAAAAACAGCGCCGCAATGACAATGGGTATTAATACAAAAGCGGAAATCAGGCGATACTTCAGCAAAAGCTACCCCCATCAGGCTTTGTCGCCACCAGGCTCGGTGCCGCCGAAACGACGCTCTCGATTGGCAAAGGCATGCAGCGCACCTTCAAAGTCTTGTTCATCAAAATCGGGCCAAAGAACATCTGTAAAGTAAAGTTCGGCATAGGCAATTTGCCATATCAAAAAGTTACTTATGCGATGTTCTCCCCCTGTCCTAATTACCAAATCCACAGGCGCCTGTTCATTCATGCAGATTTGCTTGCTCAGCGCCTCTTCATCAATTTGGTCGGGTCTCAACAGCCCTTCCTGAACCTGCTCGGCCAGATGCCGAACGCCCTGGATAATATCCCAGCGTCCGCCGTAATTCGCCGCAATATTCAGCGTCAGACCGGTATTATTTTCAGTCAGCGCTTCAGCCTTACGAATTCGTTCCTGCAAACGTGAGTTAAAACGACTGGTATCGCCAATGATACGCAGGCGGACATTGTGGCGGTGCAGGCTTTTTACTTCGCTGTCTAGCGCCCACACAAACAATTCCATCAACGCGGTCACTTCCTGCTGCGGTCGATTCCAGTTTTCACTGCTAAAAGCATAGAGCGTTAACGCATCAATGCCGTTATTGGCGGCAAAAGAAACGGCGCGGCGAACCGATTTCGCCCCAGCTTTATGCCCAAAGGCTCGTATCTTCCCTTGTCTTTTCGCCCAGCGGCCATTGCCATCCATAATGATTGCTACATGACGGCAGCCATGAGCTGGCAAGTTTTCGCTTATTGGTTGATTCGCAGACAACATAACGCGTTTTTTGTCCCTGAAAAGGATTTAACGGTACTCAGGAATACTGAAGCCTATACATAAAAAAGCCGTGTCAAACCACGGCTTACCTGACCACTTAAAGTCAAATACCTGCGATCAGGTGGCGCAGACTATATCACTGAAGCCCAACGCTAACAAATAGCACGACGACTAGTGCTTGCTTTATCACCAGCTTGCGAGACGTGTCACCTGGTGGCGCGCAATATCACGTGCAGCTGCATCCACCGCCAGCACCTCTTCCACGCTTTGTGGTTCGCGCAAATCCATCTTCTCCAGTACCGATAAATTTAACGACGCGATATCGGTAAAACGGATCTGTTGATTCAGGAATGCTTCAACAGTAATTTCATTGGCTGCGTTCAGTGCCGTCGTCGCCGCCTGCCCCTGGTCAAAGGCATTCATCGCAAGCTTCAGACAAGGATAGCGGTCATAGTCTGGTTCACTGAATGTCAGGGAACTAAGCTTGCAGAAATCAAGCGGTTTCACACCGGATTTCACCCGATTCGGCCACGCCATGGAATGCGCGATAGGCGTACGCATATCCGGCTCGCCCAACTGGGCCAGCACGCTGCCATCCTGATAACGTACCATCGAGTGAATTACCGATTGCGGGTGAATCAGTACTTCCATCTGTTTCGCTGACGCATTAAACAACCAGCGCGCTTCAATGTATTCCAGACCTTTGTTCATCATGGTGGCAGAGTCAACGGAGATTTTACGCCCCATCGACCAGTTCGGATGGCGGCACGCCTGATCCGGCGTCATTGCACGCAGTTCAGACAGTGGCGTTTCACGGAACGGGCCACCAGACCCGGTAAGCAGAATAGATACCACACCATTCTGCTCAAGGTCAGCGTACCCCAGGTTCTGTTGAAAAGGTTGCGGTAAACTCTGAAAAATCGCGTTGTGCTCGCTGTCGACGGGCAAAAGACGCGCGCCGCGCTGCTTCACTGCGTCCATAAACAGGCGTCCGCAGGTGACCAGCGACTCTTTATTGGCCAGCAATACGTCTTTACCGGCATCAATCGCGGCAAGCGTCGGCAGCAGTCCGGCCGCGCCGACAATGGCCGCCATGACCTGATCAACATCACCCAGCGCAGCCATCTCGCAGGCGGCCTGTTGGCCGCTCAGGACCTCGGTACGACCGCCCTTCTCCTGTAGCAGTGCCTTTACCTGGCGGGCACTCTCTTCATCATCCATCACTGCATAACGGGGCGTAAACTCCAGACACTGCTCGACCATTCGCTGCACATTCTTACCGGCCACCAGTGCTGTCACGGTGTAAAGTTCAGGATTATGGCGAACAACGTCGAGAGTGCTGCAACCAATAGATCCGGTTGAGCCGAGGAGAGTTAAATGCTTCATGAGATGCCCGAAAAAAGTTAGACCAGATAAAAGCAAAACGCCGCCAGCAAGACCCGAAGTCCCTCTGAACGGCGTTTATCAGTGTACGACAGAAATCAGAACTGCATCAGTTCCGCTTCTTTATCTGCCAGCGCCGCATCAATTTTCTTGATGGCAGCGTCAGTCATTTTCTGAATATCGTCCTGGGAACGACGATCGTCATCTTCACTGATCTCTTTTTCTTTCAGCAGCGCTTTAACTTTATCGTTAGCGTCGCGACGCACGTTACGGACGGAAACACGACCCTGCTCAGCTTCACCACGCACCACTTTGATCAGGTCTTTACGACGCTCTTCGGTCAGCGGAGGCAGCGGAACGCGGATGTCAGCGCCTGCAGAGCTTGGGTTCAGACCGAGGTCAGACGCCATGATCGCTTTCTCAACCGCCGGGCCCATAGAACGATCAAATACGTTGATTTTCAGCGTACGGGTATCTTCTACGGTAACGCTCGCCAGCTGGCGCAGCGGGGTTGGCGTACCGTAGTACTCTACGATGATGCCATCCAGCAGGCTTGGGGAAGCACGGCCAGTACGGATTTTGCTGATTTGGGTTTTGAACGCTTCTACGCATTTTTCCATGCGTACTTCAGCATCTTTTCTGATGTCGTTAATCACGTTACGAATCCTTGAAAACTTGTCTCAGGCAGACTATCCGCCAGCACAGCGCTACAGGTGTGCTAAGTATAGTCGCGTTTAATTCATGACAACGCCAAAGGCGCGTCCGGGTAAGATACCACTACAAAATAAAGCGGAATCTTACCTGTATTTATCGTCAACGGAAATTATTCCGTGATCAAAGTGCCTTCTTTTTCGCCCATGACCACGCGACGCAGTGCGCCAGGTTTGTTCATGTTGAAGACACGGATCGGCAGTTTGTGGTCGCGAGCCAGCGTGAAGGCGGCAAGATCCATCACTTTCAGCTCTTTTTCCAGTACTTCGCTGTAGCTCAGCTGATCGTACATGGTGGCAGAAGGATCTTTTGCCGGGTCGGCAGTAAACACGCCATCGACTTTGGTCGCTTTCAGTACCACATCGGCTTCAATCTCGATACCGCGCAGGCAGGCAGCGGAATCGGTCGTAAAGAACGGGTTACCCGTACCGGCGGAGAGGATCACCACGCGGTTGTTGCGCAGCAGGCTGATGGCTTCTGCCCAGCTGTAATTATCGCACACGCCATTCAGTGGAATCGCGGACATCAGGCGGGCATTCACATAGGCACGATGCAGTGCATCACGCATTGCCAGACCATTCATGACGGTTGCCAGCATACCCATGTGGTCGCCTACAACGCGGTTCATCCCCGCTTTCGCCAGACCAGCACCACGGAAGAGGTTGCCACCGCCAATGACCACGCCAACCTGGATACCCAGTTCGACCAGTTCTTTGATTTCCTGTGCCATGCGATCAAGGATGCTTGCATCAATACCGAAGCCTTCCGATCCCTGCAGTGCTTCGCCACTCAGCTTAAGCAGAATGCGTTTGTACACGGGTTTTGCATTGGTAGCCATGTTTCTTTCCTGAGACTGTCAACGATTAAGATGGGGGTTAATTCTGGCGACATAGTATGTCGCATATCAGCACAGCGATACGGGATCCTGTCTGATTTTCGTCTGACGGGTGACAAAAAGAAGCCGCCCTCAGGCGGCTCCTTTTCAATCATTAAGACTGCTTGGACATTGCAGCAACTTCTGCTGCGAAGTCAGTCTCAACTTTCTCGATGCCTTCGCCCACTTCGAAGCGGATGAAGCCAGTCACGTCAGCGTTGTGCTCTTTCAGCAGCTGAGCAACAGACTTGCTTGGATCCATAACGAATGGCTGGCCAGTCAGAGAAACTTCGCCGGTGAATTTCTTCATGCGGCCTTCAACCATTTTCTCTGCGATTTCTTTTGGTTTACCAGACTGCATCGCGATGTCCAGCTGAACCTGGTACTCTTTTTCTACCACTTCAGCAGACACGTCTTCTGGCTTAACGAATTCTGGTTTGCTTGCAGCGATGTGCATAGCCAGCTGTTTAACCAGCTCTTCGTCAGCGCCTTTAGCCGCAACCAGAACACCGATACGTGCACCGTGCTGGTAAGAGCCCAGAACGTCGCCTTCCAGAGAAGCAACGCGACGGATGTTGATGTTCTCACCGATTTTAGCAACCAGCGCAACACGCTCTTCTTCGAACTGTGCTTTCAGAACTTCAACGTCAGTGATTTTGCCTGCAACAGCAGCGTCCAGAACTTTGTTAGCAAATGCCTGGAAACCACCATCTTTAGCCACGAAGTCAGTCTGGCAGTTAACTTCCAGAATGATACCGTAGTTGCCGTCGATCTTAGTGATGATCACGCCGTCAGCAGCAACGTTGCCTGCTTTTTTAGCTGCTTTGATCGCACCGGATTTACGCATGTTTTCGATTGCCAGCTCGATGTCGCCGTTCGCTTCAGTCAGCGCTTTTTTGCAATCCATCATGCCTGCGCCAGTACGCTCGCGCAGCTCTTTTACCAGGGATGCGGTAATTTCAGCCATTCTTAAATCCTCGGGAGATGTGAACTGCCCGGCCGGGGGCCAAACAGTGTAAATTGAAAAAAGGGGCCGGTAATGGGCCCCTATTCATACACGGTACTAATAAGGGGTAAAACCTTATTATTCAGCTTCTACGAAGCTTTCTTCCGCCTGAGAAGCCAGATCCTGGGAACGGCCTTCACGAACGGTAGCAGCAACAGCGCTCAGGTACAGGCTAACAGCACGGATTGCGTCGTCGTTACCCGGGATAACGAAGTCAACACCGTCCGGATCGGAGTTGGTATCAACGATAGCGAATACCGGGATACCCAGGTTGTTAGCTTCTTTGATTGCGATGTGCTCGTGGTCTGCATCGATTACGAACAGCGCGTCTGGCAGGCCGCCCATATCTTTGATACCGCCCAGGCTGTTTTCCAGCTTGTCCAGTTCACGAGTGCGCATCAGCGCTTCTTTCTTAGTCAGCTTGTCGAAAGTACCGTCCTGAGACTGGGTTTCCAGATCTTTCAGGCGTTTGATGGACTGACGAACAGTTTTCCAGTTAGTCAGCATGCCGCCCAACCAGCGATGGTTCACGAAGAACTGGTCGCAGCTGTTAGCAGCATCTTTCACAGCTTCGCTTGCAGCGCGCTTAGTACCAACGAACAGAATCTTACCTTTACGGGAAGCAATCTTGTTCAGCTCAGCCAGGGCTTCGTTGAACATTGGTACAGTTTTCTCAAGGTTGATGATGTGAACTTTGTTACGAGCGCCGAAGATGAAAGGCTTCATTTTCGGGTTCCAGTAACGGGTCTGGTGACCAAAGTGAACACCAGCCTTGAGCATGTCGCGCATGGAAACAGTTGCCATGTTTAAAACCTCTATATTAAAAGTTGGGGTTATGCCTCCACGTATCCCATATTACCGACCCCAAAGGGCACCCCGGAATATGTGCCGATACGTGTGTGTTGTTACACAAAGTGAGATTTGTCGCTTCCGTCCAGCCTGTGTATCTGAAATGGATCGGAAGTCCGGCGCGCTTTATACCACAAAACGCCGCCATAAACCAACAGTTGTTGGCGGAGTGTGCTGTTAATGATTCTCAATTTGGCACGGGGTGTGCCTGACTGATACCATTGACAACACTTAGACTAGTATTGTCGAAAAAATCGACACCGATGGACAGATTACATGGCTATCTCTATTAAGACCCCTGAAGAAATTGAAAAGATGCGCGTCGCCGGTCGTCTGGCCGCGGAAGTGCTGGAAATGATCGAGCCGTTCGTGAAGCCGGGCGTCAGCACCGGTGAGCTGGACCGCATCTGTAATGACTATATCGTGAACGAGCAGCACGCGGTTTCCGCCTGCCTCGGCTACCACGGTTTCCCGAAATCCGTCTGCATCTCCATTAATGAAGTGGTGTGCCACGGTATCCCGGACGACGAAAAACTGCTGAAAGATGGCGACATCGTCAACATCGACGTCACCGTCATCAAAGATGACTACCACGGTGATACCTCAAAAATGTTCATCGTGGGCAAACCAACGATTCTTGGCGAGCGTCTGTGTAAAGTGACGCAAGAGAGCCTCTACCTGGCGCTGAAAATGGTGAAACCGGGCATTCGCCTGCGTACCATCGGTGCGGCAATTCAGAAATTTGTCGAGGCAGAAGGTTTCTCCGTGGTGCGTGAATACTGCGGACACGGCATTGGTCGCGTCTTCCATGAAGAGCCGCAGGTTCTGCATTATGATGCGGATGACGGCGGCGTAGTGCTGCAAAAAGGCATGACCTTTACCATCGAACCGATGGTCAACGCCGGTGATTACCGCATCCGTACCATGAAAGACGGCTGGACGGTGAAAACCAAAGACAGAAGCTTGTCTGCACAGTACGAGCATACTATTGTGGTAACAGACAACGGCTGCGAAATTATGACGTTGCGCAAGGATGACACCATCCCGGCGATACTGACGCACGATGAATGATAAAAAAGCCGGCAAATGCCGGCTTTTTTAATGGCTATAGTTTTTTCTTATGGGTGGCGCACGATGAGTAATCTTTTACCCGAACAGTATGCTAACACAGCACTTCCCACCCTCCCCGACCAGCCCGACAACCCGGGCGTCTGGCCGCAGCACGAGTTGAACTGCGCCGGCATTAAAGCCCATATGGATGTCTTCCAGCGCTGGCTGGGCAGCGCGTTTGATGCCGGTATCTCCGCCGAGCAACTGATCGAAGCGCGTACCGAATTTATCGATCAGCTGCTGCAGCGTCTGTGGATCGATTACGGATTTGGGCAAATCAGTGATGTGGCGCTGGTTGCCGTCGGGGGCTATGGCCGCGGAGAGCTGCACCCGCTTTCCGATATCGATCTCCTGATCTTAAGCCGTAAAAAGCTGCCGGACGAACAGGCGCAAAAGATTGGCGAACTGCTGACCCTGCTCTGGGACGTCAAACTGGAAGTCGGCCACAGCGTGCGCACCCTGGAAGAGTGTCTGCTGGAAGGGTTATCAGACCTGACCGTGGCCACTAACCTGATTGAAACCCGTCTGCTGATTGGCGACGTCGCGCTGTTCCTGGAGCTGCAAAAACACATCTTCAGCGACGGCTTCTGGCCGTCAGAAAAGTTCTTCGCGGCGAAGGTCGAGGAGCAAAACCAGCGCCACCAGCGCTACCACGGCACCAGCTATAACCTTGAGCCGGACATTAAAAGCAGCCCTGGCGGCCTGCGCGACATCCACACCTTACAGTGGGTCGCCCGGCGCCACTTTGGCGCCACCTCGCTGGATGAAATGGTGGGCTTTGGCTTCTTAACCGAGGCTGAACGTAACGAGCTCAACGAGTGTCTGCACCTGCTGTGGCGCATTCGCTTCGCCCTGCATCTGGAAGTCACCCGCTACGATAACCGTCTGCTGTTTGACCGTCAGCTCAGCGTTGCCCAGCGCCTCAACTACAGCGGTGAAGGAAACGAGCCGGTTGAGCACATGATGAAGGATTTCTTCCGCGTCACCCGCCGCGTCACCGAGCTCAACCAGATGCTGCTGCAGCTGTTCGACGAGGCCATCCTGGCGCTGACGGCGGACGAAAAACCGCGCCCGATTGATGACGAATTCCAGCTGCGCGGCACGCTTATCGATCTGCGCGACGAAACGCTGTTTATTCGCGAGCCGGAAGCGATCCTGCGGATGTTCTACACCATGGTTCGCAACAGCACCATCACCGGGATCTACTCCACCACTCTGCGTCATCTGCGCCATGCGCGCCGTCATTTGACGGAGCCGCTGTGCTATATCCCGGAAGCCCGATCGCTGTTCCTGAGCATGCTTCGCCACCCGGGCGCCGTCAGCCGCGGTCTGCTGCCGATGCACCGCCACAGCGTGCTGTGGGCCTATATGCCGCAGTGGTCGCACATTGTCGGGCAGATGCAATTCGATCTGTTCCACGCCTACACGGTGGATGAACATACCATTCGCGTTATGCTCAAGCTGGAGAGCTTTGCGAAAGAAGAGACGCGCTCCCGTCACCCGCTGTGCGTGGAATTATGGCCGCGCCTTACTCATCCAGAACTGATCCTGATTGCCGCCCTCTTCCACGACATCGCCAAAGGTCGTGGCGGTGACCATTCGGTCCTGGGCGCGCAGGATGTGCTGAAATTTGCCGAACTGCATGGCCTGAACTCACGCGAAACACAGCTGGTTGCCTGGCTGGTGCGCCATCACCTGCTGATGTCTGTCACCGCCCAGCGTCGTGATATTCAGGATCCAGAGGTCATCAAGCAGTTTGCGGAGGAGGTTCAGACGGAAAACCGTCTGCGCTATCTGGTCTGCTTGACGGTGGCCGATATCTGCGCCACCAACGAAACGCTGTGGAACAGCTGGAAGCAGAGCCTGCTGCGTGAGCTCTACTTTGCGACGGAAAAACAGCTGCGTCGCGGGATGCAAAATACCCCGGACATGCGCGAGCGTGTACGCCACCATCAGCTGCAGGCCCTGGCGCTGCTGCGTATGGACAACATTGATGAAGAGGCGTTACACCAGATTTGGGCCCGCTGTCGCGCTAACTACTTTGTCCGCCATAGCCCAAACCAGCTTGCGTGGCATGCGCGGCACCTGCTCCGGCATGACTTGTCACAGCCGATGATCCTGCTCAGCCCACAGGCCACGCGCGGTGGGACGGAGATTTTCATCTGGAGCCCGGACCGGCCCTATCTGTTTGCTGCGGTGTGCGCCGAGCTGGACAGGCGTAATCTGAGCGTTCACGATGCGCAGATTTTCACGACCCGCGACGGCATGGCGATGGATACCTTTATTGTACTGGAACCGGACGGCAGCCCGCTATCGTCTGACAGACATGAAGGAATACGCTTTGGTCTGGAACAGGCGATTACCCAGCGCAGCTGGCAGCCGCCGCAGCCGCGTCGCCAGCCGGCGAAGCTGCGCCACTTTACCGTCGATACCGAGGTCAATTTCCTGCCGACCCACACCGACCGTAAATCGTTCCTGGAGCTGATTGCGCTCGACCAGCCTGGGCTACTTGCCCGCGTCGGCCAGGTTTTTGCCGATCTGGGAATTTCGCTTCATGGGGCAAGAATTACAACCATTGGCGAGCGAGTAGAAGATTTATTTATAATCGCCACAGCGGACCGGCGTGCCCTTAATAATGACCTGCAACTTGAAGTGCAACAACGGTTGACAGCAGCCCTCAATCCAAACGATAAAGGGTGACGTGTTTTTTAGTGAAATGGAAAGAGTAAACCATGCAGCAGTTACAGAACGTTATTGAGTCCGCCTTTGAGCGTCGCGCCGAGATTACCCCGGCAAATGTGGATACCGTGACCCGTGAAGCGGTAAACCAGGTGATTTCCCTGCTGGATTCCGGCGCCCTGCGCGTGGCAGAAAAAATCGACGGTCAGTGGGTCACTCATCAATGGCTGAAAAAAGCCGTGCTGCTCTCTTTCCGTATCAACGATAACCAGGTTATCGACGGAGCTGAAAGCCGCTATTTCGATAAAGTGCCGATGAAATTCGCTGACTACGACGAAGCGCGTTTCCAGAAAGAAGGCTTCCGCGTGGTACCGCCAGCGGCGGTACGTCAGGGGGCATTCATCGCACGCAATACCGTGCTGATGCCATCCTACGTGAACATCGGTGCCTACGTTGACGAAGGTACGATGGTAGACACCTGGGCGACGGTCGGTTCCTGCGCGCAGATCGGTAAAAACGTTCACCTGTCCGGCGGCGTGGGCATTGGTGGTGTTCTGGAGCCACTGCAGGCTAACCCGACCATCATCGAAGACAACTGCTTCATCGGCGCGCGTTCTGAAGTAGTAGAAGGCGTGATCGTTGAAGAAGGCTCCGTGATCTCCATGGGCGTTTACATCGGTCAGAGCACCCGTATTTACGACCGCGAAACCGGCGAAGTGCATTACGGCCGCGTTCCGGCAGGCTCTGTGGTGGTCTCCGGCAACCTGCCGTCTAAAGATGGTAAATACAGCCTGTACTGTGCGGTTATCGTGAAGAAAGTGGATGCGAAAACCCGCGGTAAAGTCGGCATCAATGAGTTGCTGCGTACCATCGATTAATCGGGTATAACAAAAAGCGGGGGCAACCCCGCTTTTTTTGTATCTGAGGGTGGCGAAAGTAGATTTTTTCGTTAATTATTCAAAGGTTATGTTGAGATCAAGGGTACCGCTATGTACGATAATCTGAAAAGTCTGGGCATTACCAATCCTGATGAAATTGATCGTTACAGCCTCCGTCAGGAAGCCAATAACGATATTTTGAAAATCTATTTTCACAAGGATAAAGGCGAGTTTTTCGCCAAAAGCGTGAAGTTTAAATATCCACGCCAGCGTAAGACCGTCGTTGCTGACGGCGTAGGACAGGGTTACAAAGAAGTACAGGAAATCAGCCCTAACCTGCGTTATGTGATCGATGAACTCGATCAGATCTGCCAGCGCGACCGTACTGAAGTTGATCTCAAGCGTAAGATCCTTGACGATCTGCGTCATCTGGAAAGCGTTGTCACTAACAAGATCAGCGAGATTGAAGCGGATCTTGAGAAATTAACTCGCAACAAATAAGTTGGGTGCGGCCTGATGCCCTCATCCCGGCCCTCTCCCACAGGGAGAGGGCGAAAACCATCATGAAGGCCGGGTAAGGCGAAGCCGCCACCCGGCAAAAAGCATCATCGCTGTTCATCCAGCTGCAACGCCACATACAACAGCAACCTGTCGTCGAAATTCCCCAGATCTAACCCCGTCAGTTCCGAAATCCGGTTGAGCCGATACTCCAGGGTATTGCGGTGAATAAACAGCGCCTTCGACGTTGCCAGCGGCTGCACGTTATGGCGAAACCACGCCTGTAGCGTCCGGCGCAGCAGACCGTTATTGTCCATCGCTTTCAGGCGTGCCAACGGGCGCGCCAGCTCGTTGGCCTGCCAGCCGCCACGCAGGCTGTCGAGCAACACCGGCAACATCAAATCCTGATAGAAGTAACTACGGCTTTCCGGCATTCGCTGTTTGCCCACCATCATGGTGGTGCGTGCAGTCCGCCACGAGCGGGCGATACTGCCCGGCCCGGTAAAGTAATTTCCCAGTGCAACGCGAAAACGCAGGTGACCATTCTCCTGCATACGCGCAATCAGCTGCTCCACACGACGGCGATGATCTTCCGCATCCCAGCGACCAAACTGATTAAGCGCCGGTTTGAGCACCACCATTTCCGTCAGAGAAACAATCGCCACCAGATTATTGCGTTCCGGCGTCGCCAGCGCATTTTGCAGCTGCTGCAGCTCCGCCATCGCGCTATCCACGCCAAGCTGGCCGCTATCCACCTCAATCACCGCCACCACGCGTGGCTGGTTCAGATCGATCCCCAGACGCTGCGCCCACTCACTGAGTGCAGGCGTATGCTCTTCCGCCTGAATTAGATTCATCACCAGCTCTTCGCGCAGGCGGCTGTCCTGCGCCAGCAGGTGCATCAGGCGCGACTGCTCCAGCATCATTTCAGCCGTCATACAGACCAGCTCGCCATATTTTCGCAGAGACTCCGGTTCCCCGGTCAGGCCAATAACGCCAACAATTTCCCCTTCCAGGCGCAGCGGTAAATTAATACCCTGACGAACACCGTGAAGATGTTTCGCTACCGCATCGTCGATATCCACGACCCGCCCCTGGGAAAGCACCAGCAGCGCACCTTCGTGCAATTCCCCAATCCGTTCACGATCGCCGCTACCTATAATGCGCCCACGGGCATCCATTACGTTGATATTGGTATCGATGATGCGCATGGTGCGCGCCACAATATCCTGCGCCATTTTGGTATCAAGATGCCAGCCAGCCATGTAACCCTCCTGTGAGCAGAGCTCAAGCATAGGGGAGTTCCGTTACGGTCGCATTGTGCAGATGCACAAAGCCGGGGAGAGAAGTATGGACTTGTGGAAAGGGTCACAGAAAAGAGAAAGCCCCTGCGTACAGGGGCTTAAGAGGATTACTGCATCAGCAGGTAAATAGAGGTGTCACCACGCTGGATATTGAGCGCCAGCACGGAAGGCTTGCTGTCGAGAATTTTGCGCAGTTCCGCGATGTTTTTCACCGGCTGCTGGTTAGCGCCCATGATCACATCTCCTTTCTTCAGGCCGATACGGGCTGCAGGTGAATTCGCTTTTACGTTATTCACTACCACGCCTTTATCTGCCCCTTTGTTGCTCATCTCTGCGCCTTCAATACCGCTGAAGATGGTGCTTGAATCAACCTGATTCTGGCTGCTCTGCTGCAGCTCCAGGCTCACGTTAACCGCCTTGCCGTCGCGCAACAGGCCGAGGGTGACTTTACTGCCAATTGGCATGGAACCCACTTCCGCACGCAGGGCGGCAAAGCTGCTGATCGGTTTACCGTTCAGGGAGGTGATCACATCCCCCGCTTTAATGCCCGCTTTTGCGGCAGAGGAGTTCGGCATCACCTGGCTGACGAATGCCCCGCGCTGGGCGTCAACCTTCATCGCCTTCGCCAGTTCGGAGTTCAACTCCGTACCGAGGATACCCAGCTCACCGCGTTTCACCTGGCCATACTGCACCATCTGCGCGGTCAGGTTTTTCACCATGTTACTTGGGATCGCAAAGCCGATACCGATGTTGCCGCCGTCCGGTGCCAGGATCGCGGTATTGATACCGATCAGTTCACCGTTCAGGTTCACCAGCGCGCCGCCGGAGTTACCGCGGTTGATCGCCGCATCCGTCTGGATGAAGTTTTCATAGTTTTCGGCATTAAGGCCACTGCGCCCCAGGGCAGAGACGATACCGGAGGTCACCGTTTCACCCAGACCGAACGGGTTACCGATCGCGACGGTATAGTCGCCCACGCGCAGCGCGTCGGAGTCGGCAATCTTAATCGCCGTCAGGTTTTTCGGATCCTGAATCTGGATCAGCGCGATGTCAGAGCGCGGATCTTTACCGACCACTTTAGCGTCGAATTTACGACCATCGCTGAGCTGAACTTTAATGCTGTTAGCGTTATCAACAACGTGGTTGTTGGTCACGACGTAGCCTTTCGCTGCATCAATAATGACCCCAGAGCCAAGCGCCATGAATTTCTGTTGCTGGCCGCCGCCCTGGCTGTCATCCCCCGCGCCACCGCCCTGACAGAACGGAGAGCTCTGGAAAGGTGAACCGTCCTGGCAGAACGGCGAGTTGTCGCCAAAGAACTGCTGGAAGTTACGCGGCATGCGCGGCGTATTGACGGTCGTGCTACCCTCAACGTTAATACTCACCACCGATGGCATCACTTTTTCGAGCATCGGTGCCAGGCTTGGCATCTGCTGCGCGGTTGCTGCCGACGACGCGGTCTCGGCTGCAGTAGCAGTCAGAGGAGACAGCGCTAAACCTAAACTCAGAGCCAGTGCACTCATTGCTAATGTGGTTTTTTTCATGTTTCTCAATCTCGATTTACAGGTAACGCAAAATTGCTGTGTAACTCAGATTCATTTTATACCGCTTAGTTCCGGCGATAAGTTTATGGAAAAGGTAAAAATTTATTGGCCGTCTTTACAAAACTCCGGGGTTATTCCACCGCCATGAGCTTGCGGTATTCATCCCAGGCATACAGGTCGGTCATGCCGCTGATATAGTCCTGGATAAGACGGCAGCGATAATAATATTCCATCACCGGCCATTGAGGAGAATGGCGATCCAGCTTGCTCATCGCTTCGACATACGCCAGACGATGACGGGTAGAGAGTTTCTGATAAAGTCGCGATTCGATAGGTATTCGGCGCACGCGCTCGTGTTCCACCAACTCACTGAACTCGTCGACCGACAGCTGAAGCAACGGGGAATAAATTTCCAGTAACCCACTGATTACCCGGTAACCCTGCAGCTCTAACTGTTCAACATCCGGATGGCTGAACACATGCCGCATCGCCACATGTTTATAAAGTTCGAGCAGTTGACTGAAACTACTGTCATCCTCCAGCAGCGCATGATTGAATTCCCCGTCGAAAATCAGCGGTAAATTATCAATAAAGCGCGACGCCGCATACGGCACCAGTTTATTTAATGTATTGACCCGCAAATACATAAAGAATTGATCTTCCGTACTACGGCTTAATGTATTTGAGCGTGATTTTTCCCAGGCATTTTCGACAACCTGCGCAAACAGCGACCCTTTTTCATGGGTCCCCCACGCCGCATAAAGATGCTGATAAAGTTCCTCGACGCTGAAGATTCTTTTCTCAACGGCGTCTTCCAGATCGGCCACGCAATAGGAAATATCATCTGCGGCTTCCATAATCCAGGTCAATGGAAAGCGGCCGTTTGGCGTCAATGAGAGTTCTTTACGCAGCCGTTCAATATAGGCCTCTTCAGAAAGGTAATAGCCCGGTTTTTTCATTAAATAGCTGTGGGACGCAGGCGTCTCCCCCATCCACCAGGCGGGGCGGGTATATTTCAGGATGCAACCGACCTGGGCCCAGGTCAGGTTCATACGCATCAGTGAATGGACCAGCCGGATGCCCTGGGCATTACCCTCGAAATGACAGAGATCCTGCCGCACTTTACGCCGCAGATCGTTTAACCCCTCTTCACCTTCACGCAGGCGGAGATCGCGTACGATGCAGCGGTCATCGCTAAGAGGCTGACTGACCGCATCCGAGGGGTACAGCCGTTGTTTAAACCAGTCATTAATTGCCGCCTCACCAAAGTGACCGAAAGGCGGGTTGCCGATGTCATGCATCAGACAGGCCATCTCAACGATGCTCTCGAAAGGTCCCGTCAGTTCGTCCAGACCATAGGTTTCCAGCAAACGCTGTTCTTTCAGGCGGCTCAACACCTCTTTGGCAATATAGCGCCCCACCTGCTGCACTTCCATGGAGTGGGTCAGGCGCGTGCGCACCGCAGCGTTACGCTCAAGCGGAAACACCTGGGTCTTTTGCTGCAGACGACGGATGGCGGGCGAGTTGATGATCCGTCCGCGATCGCTTTCGAAGATACGCAGGATCTCATGTTCGCTCTTGTCGCCCTGCGGCGAACGGAAACGTCGGTGCCAGTTAATTTTGGTGCGAAAATCGATTGGTGACATGTGCTCCCCCGCCTGAGAATGCGTTTCCCCTTAACCGCATGATAGACTATGCATCTTAACAAGGCACATCGCGAGTAAATCTATGAAAATCGGCATTATTGGTGCAATGGAAGAAGAAGTTACGCTGCTGCGTGACAAAATTGAGAACCGTCAGACACTCTCTCTGGGGGGTTGTGAGATCTACACCGGCCAGCTGAACGGTGTTGACGTGGCTCTGCTGAAATCAGGCATCGGTAAAGTGGCTGCTGCACTGGGTGCAACCCTGCTGCTTGAGCGCTGCAAGCCGGACGTGATCGTTAATACCGGCTCTGCAGGCGGCCTGGCGCCGACGCTGAAAGTGGGTGATATCGTGGTCTCCGACGAAGCGCGTTACCACGATGCAGACGTGACCGCCTTCGGCTACGAGTACGGCCAGCTCCCGGGCTGTCCGGCAGGATTCAAGGCTGACGACAAACTGATTGCCGCGGCAGAAACCTGCATTGCGGAGCTCAATCTCAACGCGGTACGCGGCCTGATTGTCAGCGGCGATGCGTTTATCAATGGCTCCGTGGGTCTGGCGAAAATTCGCCATAACTTCCCGCAGGCGGTGGCCGTTGAGATGGAAGCGACCGCGATCGCTCACGTTTGCCATAACTTCAGCGTGCCGTTCGTGGTGGTTCGCGCCATCTCAGACGTGGCTGACCAGCAGTCCCACATCAGCTTCGACGAGTTCCTGACCGTTGCGGCAAAACAGTCCACCGTGATGGTGGAACGTCTGGTGCAGACTCTGGCACGTGGCTAAACATAGCATCAGGGCGCTGGCCGCCCTGCTTCTTTTCGCACCGCTGTGGCTCTATGCGGTACCGCGTGTGATTACGCTCTCCCCCGCGAACACTGAACTGGCGTTTGCCGCCGGCATTACCCCCGTTGGTGTGAGCAGCTTTTCCGATTATCCCCCGCAGGCTGCGGGCATTGAACAGGTGGCGACCTGGCAAGGGATGAACCTTGAGCGCATCGTGGCGCTTAAACCGGATCTCGTGCTGGCCTGGCGCGGCGGCAATGCCGAGCGGCAGGTCAACCAGCTGACCTCGCTTGGCATCAGGGTGATGTGGGTTGACGCGGTGAGCATTGAACAAGTCGCGCAGGCGCTACGCGCCCTGGCTCCCTATAGCCCTACCCCCAAAAAGGCGGAAGACGCCGCCAGACAGATGCTCAGCGCCTATGCCGCGCTGAAAGCCCGCTACGACACGCCCGTGAAAAAGCGCATCTTCCTGCAGTTTGGCAGCCAGCCGCTGTTCACCACCGGAAAGGGATCGATTCAGAACCAGGTACTGGAAGTCTGTGGTGGTGAGAATATTTTTGCGGCCAGCCGCGTACCGTGGCCCCAGGTAAGCCGTGAACAGGTTCTGGCGCGCCAGCCACAGGCTATCGTCGTGGTCGGAAATGCGAGCGAGATTCCTAAAATTGAACAATTCTGGCAAAGGCAGCTGAAAATTCCGGTGATCCCGCTCAACAGCGACTGGTTTGAACGCGCCAGCCCGCGTATTATCCTCGCCGCAAAACAGCTCTGTGCCGCGCTGGCAGAGAGTCACTAACATTCGTTCGAGGATTTAACGATGCTCGTTTATTGGCTGGATATTCTTGGCACAGCCGTTTTTGCTATCTCCGGCGTCCTGCTCGCCGGAAAACTACGCATGGATCCGTTTGGCGTGCTGGTGCTGGGCGTGGTCACCGCCGTGGGAGGTGGGACTATCCGTGATATGGCGCTGGCAAATGGCCCGGTATTTTGGGTAAAAGATCCGACCGATCTGGTGGTGGCGATGGTCACCTGCCTGTTAACCATTGTGCTGGTTCGCCAGCCTCGCCGATTACCGAAATGGATACTGCCGGTACTGGATGCGGTGGGCCTGGCCGTGTTTGTCGGGATCGGCGTAAACAAGGCGTTTAATGCGGGCACCGGCCCGATGGTGGCGATCTGCATGGGCGTTTTAACCGGCGTGGGCGGCGGGATCATCCGCGACATTCTGGCGCGTGAAGTACCGATGATCCTGCGTACTGAAATATACGCAACGGCCTGTATTGCGGGCGGGATTGTTCATGCGACCGCGTACTACACCTTTGCGATCCCACTGGAAAATGCAGCGATGCTGGGAATGGTCGTGACGCTGGTGATACGTTTAGCGGCGATACGCTGGCATCTGAAGCTGCCGACGTTTGCGCTGGATGACAGGTAAACGCAAAACGGTAACCGCAAGGTTACCGTTTTTAGTCTTTCCTCCCTCTACCTGTGGGAGAGGGCCGGGGTGAGGGCATCAGCCCGCACCCTCTTAAATACTGAACGAAGAACCACACCCGCAGGTGCTTGTCGCATTCGGGTTGGTCACCACAAAGCGCGAACCTTCCAGACCTTCGGTATAATCCACCGAACCGCCCACCAGATATTGCAGGCTCATCGGGTCAACCACCAGTGCGACACCCTGCTTCTCGATAGTCATATCGCCATCGTTGACCTGATCGTCAAAGGTAAAACCATACTGGAAGCCGCTGCAGCCGCCACCGGTAATATAGACACGCAGTTTCAGATCCGGATTGTCTTCGTCGGCAATCAGGGTTTTCACTTTGTTGGCTGCTGCTTCGGTAAATTCCAGCGGCACAGCTACATCATCACTCATCTTATGCTCCCATGAATACTGCTACTGCTATTGGGTAAAATTCACCCAATTCTTTGTGTCATTATCTAATACCCTGGTAATTCATTCAAGTATTCTGCGTTGCGGCCCGTTCAGCCTCTTGCTTTGCCAGGGTACGCGCAAGAAGGGTGGAGTATAGCGGTTTTCCACCCAGGAATTGGGCTAATAGTGTCGCGCCGAGACAGGTAATGATCATTGGCAAAATGAGCTGGTAATTGTCCGTCATCTCCAGCACCAGCACGATCCCGGTCAACGGCGCACGCAGGGACGCCGCCAGCAGCGCCCCCATTCCGGCAATCGCAAAGGTGCCGGCTTCCAGATGGTATGCCGGAAAACCGGCCTCGGCCGCCATGCCAAAGGCAGTGCCGAGCAGCGTTCCCAGCGCCAGCATCGGGGCGAATATCCCGCCGGGCGCACCGGAGGAAAAACAGAGCACCGTGGTGATGACACGGGAGATAAACATAAACAGCAGCAGGCCCACGCTGAAGTTCCCCGCAGCCGCAATCGGGATCAGCCCGAACCCGCCGCCGGCGGCGTTCGGTTCAATAAAGCCGAGCACCCCGCACATCCCACCCAGCAGGCCGCCCATGAGAACCCATTTGGTTGTATTCCCACCATGAATACGCTGGAACATATCCTGAGCGCGTAAAATAAAGATATTAAACAGCGGGCCCACCACACCAAAAATCATGCCGAGGATCAGGTAAAGCCACAGCGTATTCACCGGCGCATTGGTCAGTTTCCCCACTTCTATCACCGGGCTTTCGCCATTAAAAATGCGAAAAACAATGCTCGACATAATGACGCCGGTAAAGACCGCTTTTATGGAGATCAGGTTGTAGCGGAACTGGGCGCGCATCTCTTCAATGATGAACAAAATCCCCGCCAGCGGCGCGTTGAACGCGGCTGAAAGCCCCGCTGCCGCACCGGTGGCCAGCAGCGTATGGCGCGCTTCCGCGCTGCGCATCCGAAACAGGTCCCCCACCATACGCCCGACATTCCCGCCCAGCTGTACGGTCGGTCCCTCACGTCCCAGCACCATCCCCGCACCG
This sequence comes from Enterobacter sp. BIDMC92, assembly GCF_001030225.1. Lineage (NCBI taxonomy): Bacteria > Pseudomonadati > Pseudomonadota > Gammaproteobacteria > Enterobacterales > Enterobacteriaceae > Enterobacter > Enterobacter sp. BIDMC92. The sequence continues at coordinate 852,338 of NZ_KQ087598.1, read as the reverse complement.
AGGGTTCCCATACCACCGATAAATTTCACCGGGATCACCCGCCACCAGCGCACCGGGCGTAACTCCTCCAGCGCACCTTCAATTTCCGGGATGCCAGAGCCCCCCGCCTCCTGCGCAAATTTGCGCACCAAAAAATAGCCCACCATGGCAAACAGCGCAGAGAGCCCGAATGCCCCAGCCCAGACCAGCCAGGGGTTGTCGGCGAAACCGGCTACGGTGCCCACTCGCCAGTTGAGGACGGCATTCACCGTTTTTTCAAACGCCACACCAACCAGACCCGCGAGGATACCCACCACGGCAGCGGCGAGCAGGATTGCCAGCGGCGTTTTATCGCGATTAATCAGCCGCCGGATGCTGATACGGTGTTGGGCACGTCTGAACTGCTGTTCTTCGAAAGTGGGGATATCTGCTTTCATTACCGTTTCTTTTTCGTCATACAAATAGCCGCAGGGATTTTACCAGAGTGCGTCGCGTCTTCCCGTGAAAAATACTTAACAATTGTTTAGCCGTGAAAACGGGCAAAAATTTCATTACCTTCCGCGGATCACTTAGAATAGTGTGCTTAATCATTTTATACGAACCAGGAACGACGCCATGAGCAAGTCTGAAAACCTCTACAGTGCAGCCCGCGAGCTTATTCCGGGTGGCGTGAACTCACCTGTGCGCGCCTTTACCGGCGTGGGCGGTACGCCGCTGTTTATCGAACGTGCTGACGGCGCGTATCTGTATGATGTCGATGGCAAAGCCTATATCGATTATGTCGGCTCCTGGGGCCCGATGGTGCTGGGCCACAACCACCCGGCTATCCGTAACGCGGTGATCGAAGCCGCACAGCGCGGCCTGAGCTTCGGTGCGCCAACCGAGATGGAAGTGAAAATGGCGGAGCTGGTCACCGAGCTGGTGCCCACCATGGACATGGTGCGTATGGTGAACTCCGGTACCGAAGCGACCATGAGCGCCATCCGCCTGGCGCGTGGCTTCACTGGCCGCGATAAGATCGTCAAATTTGAAGGCTGTTACCATGGTCATGCGGACTGCCTGCTGGTGAAAGCGGGCTCCGGCGCGCTGACCCTCGGCCAGCCAAACTCTCCTGGCGTACCGGCAGATTTCGCCAAACATACTCTGACCTGCACCTACAACGATCTGGCTTCCGTTCGCGCGGCGTTCGAGCAGTATCCGCAGGAGATCGCCTGCATTATCGTTGAGCCTGTTGCGGGTAACATGAACTGCATCCCACCGCAGCCTGATTTCCTGCCTGGCCTGCGTGCCCTGTGCGATGAATTTGGCGCCCTGCTGATCATCGACGAAGTGATGACCGGCTTCCGCGTGGCGCTGGCGGGTGCCCAGTCTTATTATGGCGTTGAGCCAGACCTGACCTGTCTTGGCAAAATCATCGGCGGCGGCATGCCGGTCGGGGCATTTGGTGGGCGTAAGGATGTCATGGAAGCCCTGGCACCAACCGGCCCGGTCTACCAGGCAGGCACGCTCTCCGGTAACCCGATTGCGATGGCGGCAGGTTTTGCCTGCCTGAGCGAAGTGGCTCAACCGGGGGTTCATGAAACCCTGACTGAGCTGACCACGCAGCTGGCAAACGGACTGCTTGACGCGGCAGAGGAAGCCGGTATTCCGCTGGTTGTGAACCACGTGGGCGGCATGTTCGGGATTTTCTTCACCGATGCGAAAACCGTGACCTGCTATCAGGACGTGGTGAAATGCGACGTCGAACGCTTCAAGCGCTTCTTCCACCTGATGCTGGAAGAAGGCGTCTACCTGGCGCCGTCAGCGTTCGAAGCGGGCTTTATGTCCGTGGCGCACAGCGAAGAAGATATCAATAACACCATCGACGCGGCGCGTAAGGTGTTTGCGAAGCTTTAAGATGTGCGGCTTGATGCCCTCACCCCAACCCTCTTCCACGGGGAGAGGGAGCAAACACTAAAACGGCAATCTAAGGATTGCCGTTTACTTTTATTACCGACTCTGCTTTCTCAACAGATAAATAAAATACGGCGCACCTATGAAGGTCGACAGCAGACCCGCCGGGATCTGATACGGGAACAGCACCATTCTTCCGCACCAGTCCGCAAACACCAGCATGACCCCACCCGTGAGGGCTGACATCACAATATGCGGCATCGTCCGGCGGAATCCCATCATTCTCGCAATATGCGGCGCCATTAATCCCACAAAACTCAGCGGTCCGATCGTCATGGTTGCCGTCGCCGTCAGGCACGCCGCCAGCAGCAGCAGAGCAACACGCGCTGGCGTCAGCGCCATGCCCACCGCACGCGCGGTTTCACCGCCGAGCGGCAGAATAGTCATCCAGCGACGGCACAGCGGCACCATCGCCAGCAGCACGATCATCACGATCCCGGACCAGACAACCTGGCTGCCGGTAGCACCGTACGTTGAGCCGGAAATCCAGGTCAGGATCTTCGCCATACGCGGGTCACCGCTCGCCTGCAGCATCATCAGCAGCATCGTAAACGCGGTGCTGAGCGCCATCCCGGCCAGCAACATTCGGTGCGGAGAAAATCCGCCGCGACCGGCAGCAATGAGGATAATCATCAGCGTGGCCGCCGCACCGAGACTACCGGCAGGCATCAGCCAGGCAAACGCATTGCCCGGCACAAAGAACAGCATCAGCACCACGCCAAAGGCGGCGCCAGAGCTGATCCCGAGCACTTCCGGGCTCGCCATCGGGTTGCCGGTCAGACGCTGAATGATGCACCCCGCTACCGCCAGCATCACCCCGGCGATCAGCGCAGCGAAGATACGCGGCCAGCGCCACTGCAGCAATTCGTTAAGCAACTCGCCCGTTGCCCAGTGCCAGCCCGCCGCATCGCGCCCGAAAGCGAGCGCAGTAAACGAGGCGATAACCAGCACCGCCAGACCGGCAAGGCTAAACCACAGCACCGACTGACGTTCAGCAGAGACTTTATCGCCCGCATCCATCGCCGGCGCGCTCATGCTGCGCAGACGCGGCAGCAGCCAGAGCAGAAGCGGCGCACCGATAAGCGCCGTGACCGACCCGGTAGAGACTTCCCGCCACACCCGCGCCAGCCAGTGAATCAACTGATCGGAAAGCCAGAGGATCAGCGCCCCAATCAGCGAGGCCAGCAGCAGACGCGCCAGCAAACGACGCGCCCCGAGCATTTTCGCCAGCAGCGGGGCAAACAGGCCGATAAACCCGATGATGCCAACCGCGTTCACCAGCAGGGCACTCAATACAATCGCCAGCGTCAATGCAGCCAGGCGCGCCAGCGACAGCGCCAGCCCCAGATTACGCGCCACACCATCATCCAGTCCCATCAGCGTGAGTGGACGCAGGAGCAACAGCGTCAGTACGGTGCCGCCGGCCAGCTGTGGCCACAGGCGCTGCACGACGCTCCAGTCGGTCTGGGTGAGCGTGCCGGTACTCCACAAGAACATGCTTTGCAGCCGATCGTGGTGGAACAGCACCAGCAGCTGGTTAATCGCCCCGCAATAGAGGCTTACCACCAGCCCGGCCAGAATCAGCGTCACGGGGGAGAGGCGTTTGCCCCAGGCCACGCCAAAGACCAGCGCCCCCACCACGCACGCCCCCGCGAGTGCGGCAAACTGCGAAGCCAGCGCCCCTGGCAGGGACCACAGCGTGATGACCGTGATCCCAAGCTGTGCGCCGGTCGCGACGCCGAGCGTCGTGGGCTCCGCCAGTGGATTACGTAAAACCTGCTGGAACAGAACGCCCACCAGCCCCAAACCGGCACCCACCAGGAGCGAGATCGCCAGACGCGGCAGCAGACTGTAGTGGAACAGCATCTGCTGAATGTTATCGATATCCGGAGCGGCCAGCGCGCCGCTCCACTGTCCACGCGGCAGCGCCGCCGAGAGGTTGAACCAGGTTAACCCCAGCGCGGCGAGGAAAAGTACGGCCAAAAGCAACGCCGGGAAGCGGGCGATACGCTTGCTCATGCTTTACCTCCCAGCGCGTTATCCAGCACCCGGGCAAAGTGCATGGCTGACAGCGTCGCGCCGTAGAACCAGACCGCCGGAGCGCGCTGGAAGCGCTGCTCACGCACAAACGGCATCGCCTGCCACAGCGGTGTCGCCATCAGCGTCTGCATGTCACGTTCGTTCCCGTGGTCAAAACAGAGCACATCCACATCACGAAACGCCGCCAGGCGGTCGATACCCACGGCAGTGCTGCCCCAGAACGTCATCTCCCCTTCCCAGGCATTACGGATGCCAAAACTGTCGAGCACTTCCTGGAACAGGCAGTTTTTACCAAAGACCAGCATATGGCGGGCATCCAGCAGCGTCACCATCAGCAGCGGGCGATCGCCCCGGTGCACAAAACGCGGTTTTAACGTAGCTATCAGATCATCAAATTCCTGAAGATGCTGTTTGGCCTCGGCCTCGCGGTTGAGGAAATGCGCCATCTCGTTAATCGAGTTTTTCGCCACGCTCAACGGTTTTTTACCATCGCTGAATGCGAATCCGCGTCCTGGCGCAATGCGTGCCATTACCTCTTCTGATGGACCGTAGCCCGCCGACCAGAACAGGAATGACGGTTTCATCTGGGTGAGCAGCTCAAGGTTTGGTTCGGTACGCAGGCCGACGTCGATCACTGAGTCCGGCAGTTTCGGCTCATTCACCCACAGGGTGTAATTGGGAATATCCGCCACGCCGTAGGGCGTAACGCCGAGCGCCATCATCAGCTCGACCGGCAGCCACTCCAGGGCCACAATACGGTGCGGATCGACGGCGGCAGCGCGCGCCGGCGTCATTTTTAACAGCAGCGGTGAGAGCGCCATCGCCGTCAGCAGGCGGCGGCGGCTGATAAGTATGTTATTCAGCATCAGTATACAAAGCTCACCGGCGCAGCCCCGGCAGGGTGAGGCAGAATCCCCATCGGAATACCGTAAATGCGTTCCAGCGTTTCACTGCGCATCAGCTCGGACGGCAAGCCCTGTGCAATCATCTCGCCACCACGTAGCGCGACAAGGTAGTCACAATAACGCGCGGCCATATTGATGTCATGCAGGACCGCAATCACCGTCAGACCCCGCTGCTGACTTAAGCGATGCACCAGCGCCAGCACATCGACCTGGTGGGCAATATCCAGCGCGGAGGTCGGCTCGTCGAGCAGCAGGCAGCGGCTGTCCTGCGCCACCAGCATCGCAATCCATGCGCGCTGACGCTCTCCGCCGGAGAGGCTATCCACCAGCCGGTGCGCCAGCGGTTTTAGTCCCACCAGCGCAATCGCCTCTTCCACTTTCTCCCTGTCGGCGACGCCGAAGCGCCCCAGCGCGCCATGCCAGGGATAACGCCCAATGGCCACCAGCTCGCGTACCGTCATCCCTTCCGCCTGCGGCAGCTGCTGCGGCAGATAGGCCACTTTACGCGCGAAGGCTTTACTGCTCCAGCTCTCCAGCGGTTGGTTGTCCAGCAGAATGTCGCCTTCTGAAGGCGGCTGATGACGGCCCAGCATTTTGAGCAGTGTGGATTTACCGGAGCCGTTGTGACCAATCAGACCCGTGACTTTTCCAGCCGGAAACGTCAGAGAGAGCGGATGCAGCAGCGTGCGTCCGGGTACGCGAAAGGAGAGATGGTTGAGCGTAAAGGTGGTGTCGGGTTGCGTTTGATTATCCTGCATATCAGCCAACTTAAATAAAAAGGGCACGGCGAACCGTGCCCAAAGAGCGGTTAGAAGCGGAAGGTCGCGGTGGCAACAACCTGACGTTCAGCACCCCAGAAGCAACCGTAGGTGTTGAAGCAGCTGGCAACGTACTCACGATCGAACAGGTTATTCACGTGCAGCGCCACGTTCGAACCGGCCATACCAACGCGAGCCAGATCGTATCGGACCAGCGCATCGACGACGGTATAGCTGCCCACTTTGAAGGAGTTCGCCGCATCGCCATAGCTTGAACCGGTATAACGCACGCCGGTACCCAACGTCAGGCCGGAAAGCGCGCCATCAAAGAGGGTGTAATCACCCCACAACGATGCCATATGTTTTGGAACCTGTGCAGGCGTGTTGCCTTTGTAATTGGTATCGGTGGTGTATTCCGCATCGGTGTAGGTATAGGAGCCGACAACGTTAACGCTCGCAGACAGTGCAGCTTTCGCTTCCAGCTCTACGCCACGGGCACGGATTTCACCGCCCTCAACCGAGAAGATGGAGCCCGCCGGGTCCGCCATCAGGTTGTTGGTTTTGGTTAACTGGTACAACGCACCGGTGACGACAATCGGACGATCGTCCGGAACGTATTTCACGCCCGCTTCGTACTGCTTGCCTTTAGACGGAGAGAACAGTTTACCCTGAGCATCAGTCTGCGAAGCCGGTTCAAACGATTCGCTGTAGCTAAAGTACGGGGTTACACCGTTATCAAACAGGTAGTTAACACCGCCACGCCAGGTAAACTGGGTGTCATCACGTTTGGACGTGGTATTGAACACACGGTTATAGGACTCCTGATCAGCCCAGTCATAACGGCCGCCCAACGTGACCAGCACTTTATCCCACTGCGCCTGATCCTGAACATAAAGACCAGTCTGCTTCTGGCGGTTCAGGACCTGGTAAGGACCTGAGTTAGCCGGATCTTTTGCACCGAAATCAAAATCGCTGTTCACAGGATGATAAAGATCCAGCAGCGGAACCGAGTCGTCATAACCGAACCAGGAGTTGATGTCATTCCGCATGCGCATAAAGTCAACGCCGGTCAGCAGAATGTGATCCACCTCGCCAGTAGCGAATTTGCTTTGCAGCTGGGTATCAACGGTGAAGTTCTGCAGTTTTTCATTATCGACAACGTATTTACGCGCCAGATAATGCCCTTTATCAGCAGGGGACAGCGCCGCACACTGTTTGTTGCCTGCATTCGCCGGATCGGTGCAGACGCCATAACCGTAAACACTGTTTTGCGAGGTTTTATTCTCGGCAAAGCGCAGGTTCTGGCGCACGGTAAAGGTATCGTTGAATTCGTGGTCGAAGCTATATCCCACCATTTTCTGGTTACGGGAATAGGTATTGTTCTTCGCGCCTTCGTTGAAGTCAGTCGGCAGACGATCGCCGTTTGGCAACGGATCGACCGTCCCCTCTTTCGGTAACCAGCCGTAGTAACCCGTTTCAGGCTCGTTCTGGAAATAAGAGAGGAACGTAAAGGTCGTCTTCTCATCAGGACGCCAGGAGAAAGATGGCGCGATGGCATAACGCTGCTCTTCTGCACGCTCCTGCTGAGCGTTATTAGAGCGCGCTACACCCGTTAAGCGATAAGAGTAAACGCCGTCGTCGTCGATGGCATCACTAAAATCAAACCCGGTCTGGAACAGGCTATCCGTACCTACTTTGAACTGGATCTCTTTCAGCGGCTCGGTGGTTGGGCGCTTACTTACCATATTCAGCAAGCCACCAGGGCTGCTTTTGCCATACAGAACGGAAACCGGACCGCGCATGATCTCGGCGCGCTCCAGCATATAAGGATCGATCACCGCGTCGTTATAGAAGTTCCCCTGCATTTTCATGCCATCGAGGTAGTTATTTTGTGTCTGACCATCGGCCGCAAAGCCACGGATAATCAAATAGTCATAGGTGTTGGATGCACCACGGGTGCCTACCGCAACGCCTGGCGTGTAACTCAGAGCTTCTTTAACCGAGCGCGGCTGATGCAGCGCCATCTCTTCAGCTGTTACTACAGAAATTGACTGCGGTACCTTTTGGATGGGGGTATCCGTTTTGGTCCCGGTCGCGGATTGTCTCGCTGCGATGGTTGCAGCCGGACCCCAGGCACTCTCCTGTGCCGCTGGTGCTGCGGTTACCGTAATGGTTTCTTCTTTTTTAGGGGTTTCGGCAGCATGTGTATAAGCCGACATGCCGGCAACCGCTGTGGCTACAACGACCGCGATTTTACGCAGCGACGTGTTAATTGGCTGAGCAGTATTGGAAAGCGCCATGGTGTATCTCTGATGGAAAAGTGAATGATAACGTAAACGAGAATTATTATTATGACCGCAGCATAATAGGCGAAACGTTGGCTGCAAAGCAAGCAGTACGCGGCCCTACGAGAATTAAGGGTTTAAGAAATAACCAGGAGAAAACGAAGGGTTAATCAGTATTAAAAAGAGGGTTAAAAAAATGGGGAGAATGGGTAAAAAAATCCCCCCTTGCGGGGGGACCTGAGGCGATTAGTTACCGCCGAACATATCTTTAATCCAGCCTGCGACACCGTCGCTGTCTTTCTTCTCATTCTGCTGCTGCGGCTGTTGCTGCTGCGGCTGCTGTGGCTGAGAAGACTGCTCAAACGGGTTACCGGTTGGCTGTTCTGGCTGGCTTTGCTGGCACAGCGAGTCCGGGTTTGTGGTCCAGACTGGCAGCGTGCGCATCCCGCCGCCGCAGACGAAGTTACCGGAGCTGTCCACGCCCATATCGACGATGTCTTCCGGCGCAACCAGGTTCAGCGGAACCGGAGACTGATTAGCCAGATAGCGCTGGTAAATCGACATCGCCCCGCTCGCACCGTACAGCTTGGTCGGCTGGTTATTATCGCGACCTACCCAGGTGATCACCACTTCACGCCCGTCAATACCGGCGAACCAGGTATCAACGTTGTTGTTGGTGGTCCCGGTTTTACCCGCCAGATGCAGACCCGGATACTTCGCCCCCAGCTGACGCCCGGTGCCACGCTGCACAACCTGCTGCATCGTCCACAGCGTCATATAGGCAGCCTGAGCAGGAACGGCACGCTCCGCCTGCGGGAAGCTCTGATACAGTACGGAGCCATCCTCGGCAATCACCGAACGCAGCGCTGACAGCGGTGCACGGTTACCGCCGCTGGCAATGGTCTGGAACGCCTGCGCCACTTCGATCGGCGTCAGGTTAAGCGCACCGAGAATCATCGCAGGCACCGGGTGCAGCTGATCTTTCGACACGCCGAGTTTCTGCCAGGTGTCGACAATGGCCGGCAGGCCCAGCGACATCCCCAGATTGACCGTTGGCACGTTCATGGAGCGCGTTAACGCATCCACCAGCATCACCTGGCCGCTGAACTGTTTATCATCGTTCTGCGGTGACCAGACCTGGCCGTTAGGCTGACGCAGGGAGATCGGCGCATCCGCAATCCAGGTATTCAGGCGATACTGATTTGGCTGACTCAGAGCAGTAAGATAGGTCGCCGGTTTTGCCAGAGAACCGATCGAACGACGCGCCTGCATGGCACGGTTGTAACCCGCAAACTGCGGCTCAGCCCCGCCCACCATCGCGCGAACTTCACCGCTGTTACGGTCAACCACCACCATCGCGGTTTCAAGATCGGAGAGCTTACGCTGTTTCTTCAGTGCCGGAATGCCTTCCACCGCCGCTTTTTCTGCCGCATCCTGCGCCACGGAGTCGAAGGTGGTGAAGATCTTCACGCCGGAAAGATCTTTCACTTTATCACCCAGCTTGCTCTGCAGCTCCTGACGCACCAGCTGCATAAACGCCGGCTGAGGCGAGATCACCCCACCGCGCGGCTGAACGCCCAGCGGACGCGCGCTCAGCATGTCGTACAGCTCCTGGTCAATCACCTGCTGTTGTTGCAGCAGACGCAGTACCAGGTTACGACGTTCCAGCGCCAGTTTCGGGTTACGCCAAGGGTTGTAGATGGACGCCCCTTTCACCATGCCCACCAGCAGCGCCTGCTGGTCAAGACTTAGCTCTTCGACCGGACGACCAAAGTAATACAGACTCGCCAGCGGGAAGCCGCGGATTTCGTTATCGCCGCTCTGACCGAGGTACACCTCGTTCATGTACAGCTCAAGGATACGATCCTTGCTGTAGCGCGCATCCATCAGCACGGCCATGTACGCTTCGTTAGCTTTACGCCAGTAAGAGCGTTCGCTGGAGAGGAACAGGTTCTTCACCAGCTGCTGAGTAAGGGTACTTGCCCCCTGCACGGTACGCCCCGCAGTGAGGTTAGCCAGAACCGCACGGCCAATCGAGTAGAGGCTGATGCCATCGTGCTCGTAGAAGTGACGGTCTTCGGTTGCCAGCAGGGTGTCCACCAGCAGATCCGGGAAGCCGTTACGCGCCACAAACAGACGCTGTTCGCCGTTTGCTGATGAGAGCATGGTGATCAGACGGGGATCGAGACGGAAGAAACCGAACTGACGGTTGTTATCCATGTTCTCAATGGTATCCAGACGATCGCCGTCAAAGGTCAGACGCGCGCGCACCTGCCCCTCTTTGCTGTCCGGGAAGTCAAACGGACGGCGGATCATCTCAATGCTGTTTGCCTGCACGGTAAATTCGCCAGGCCGCGTCATTTTCGATACCTGGCGATACTGCGTGGCTTCCAGCAGTTTGACCATCTCGTTCTTACTGATGGACATATCCGGCTCAAGGTTCACCATACGACCATACACCGCCGCAGGTAACTGCCAGACTTTACCGTCGATACGGCTGCGGATCTTCTGATCCAGATACACGCCGTAGATCGCCATCAGCACAACAAAAACAATAAACAGCTTCAGCAGCAGCCAGAACCAGCCGCGTTTGCCCCGAGGCTTACGCCCTTTGCCTTTTCCTTTGCGCGGCATCGGTTCTTCATCCTCATAATCGTCTTCATAGTCATCGTCATAGTCCTCATCTCTGAGGCGACGACGGCTTACCTTTTCTTTCGCCGGACGCGTTGGTCTTCCCTTACGTCCTATTGGCTCGCGGTCATTCCCCGCCATGCTTTTTCTCCGCAACTTTCAGGCGCAAAGGCCCGATTCTCTTTTCTTCCACCGGTCTGTGAAAGAAGAAATCTCTCAAAATAAACAGCAAGACTTTCTTATCAAGAAAGTCTTTAGTGTTTGCTCCCTCTCCCTGTGGGAGAGGGCCGGGGTGAGGGCATCAGGCCGCGCTGTCCAGGCCGCACGCCCCTCTTTCCCCTGCATCACGAATACTTCTTCGTCCGCCGCGTCGGCGCCGTATTCGCCGGATCGTCAGGCCATACGTGTTTAGGGTAGCGCCCCTTCATCTCTTTTTGCACTTCACGGTAGCTCCCCGCCCAGAACGCCCCCAGATCGCGGGTGATCTGCAGCGGACGATGCGCGGGCGACAACAGCTCAAGCACCACCGGAACACGCCCTTCGGCGATGGACGGCGTGGTCGCCTCCCCAAACATCTCCTGCATCCGTACCGCCAGCGCCGGCGGATTATCCTCGTGATAACGAATGGCAATCCGGCTGCCGGTCGGGACAGTGTAATGCCCTGGCAGTTCACTATCCAGACGTTGACGTAACGACCAGTCGAGTAAATTCTGTAACGCGACCTTAACATCAAGCGCTTTCAGCGCCCGAAGCGAGTGTACGCCGTTCATTTGCGGCAGTAGCCAGGTTTCCAGCGATGCAAGTAACGTGTCATCATCCACCGCCGGCCAGGCATATTCTGGCAGCCAGCGCGCGGCGCAGTGCAGACGAATACGGTACTGTTCAGCCTCCGGTGTCCAGTTCAGAACACCTAATCCTTTTTCCCGAATGCCGTTCAGCATCGCCAGATGCAGTTCCTCTTCCGACGGCTTCGCCAGCGGCTTCGTCCCGAGAGTCAGTTTACCTATCTGAGTGCGACGAAATGCCTTCAGCGTGCCCTGCGCATCATCCCACTCTACGATGTCGGACTGCTGGAGCAGCTGCGGGCACGCGCGGGTCAGGGTGTCAATATCCACGGCTATCGCCTGCAAAATCCGCGCATCCGGGGAGTGGCTTCCCTGCAGCAACAGCGGTGCGATCAGCCACTCATGGCGCGTCAGGGCGTCATCGCTGTCCAGCATCGCGCCCATACCGTTTGCCAGCTGGTAGCGACCATCCAGCCCACGCCGACGGGCAATCCGGTCCGGAAACGCCTGCGCCAGAAGCCGTGGGATACTCTCACTGTCTGGCACGCCGCCGCGGCTGTTAAGCCGCTTACACAGCTGCTGCGCCCGCTGCTGCCAGTTTCCCTGATTGCGCGAAAAGGCCTGGGCCAGATCGCTGCTGCCTCCGCGTGGCGGCTCCTCAAGGATAGCGGACAGTTTCGCAGCCGTAGCGATTTCATCATCCCCCTTTGCCGCCACCAGCATGGCGGCCAGCCGGGGCTCGTTCCCCAGCGCGGCCATTTTTTGCCCGCGGGAGGACAACCGCTCACCGTCCAGGGCGCCAAGCTGAGTCAGTAAAGCCCGCGCAGCGGCAAGGTTGACGGCTGGCAGAGGATTAAGCCAGTTCAGCTGGGCGGGGTCCGGGCAGCCCCATTGCAGCAGTTCCATCACCAGTCCGGACAGATCGCTTTGTAAAATTTCCGGCGTACTTTGTTGTGCCGCGCGTTCAGCCTGCTCCGCGCTGGTCAAATGCAGGCAGATACCCGGCTCAAGACGTCCCGCACGGCCCGCGCGCTGTACCATCGACGCCTGGCTAATACGCTGCGTCAGAAGCTTAGTCAGCCCGGTACGCGGGTCAAAACTGGCCACTCTCTCCTGGGCGCTGTCCACCACCAGGCGAATCCCTTCAATGGTCAAACTGGTTTCAGCAATATTGGTCGCCAGCACCACCTTACGCTGTCCCGCAGGCGCGGGCAGGATCGCTTTACGCTGTTCGGCCAGCGACAGCGCACCGTAGAGCGGGCACAGCAGGACATCGCTGCTTACGCGGGAGGTCAGCTGTTCCTGCACACGCTGGATCTCGCCCACGCCGGGTAAGAACAGCAGCAGCGAGCCGGGTTCCTGACGCAGCAGCTCTGCGGTTGCGATGGCCACGGCCTCATCAAAACGCTGATGCACTGGCAGCGGCTGGTAGCGCCGCTCGACCGGGAATGCGCGTCCCTCCGAGCTAATGACCGGCGCGTGCGGCAACGCCTGCTGCAGCCGCTCATTATCCAGCGTCGCCGACATGATGAGCAGCCGAAGATCGTCGCGCAGCCCCTGCTGCACGTCCAGCAACAGCGCCAGGGCCAGATCCGCCTGCAGGCTGCGCTCGTGGAATTCATCCAGGATCACCAGCCCGACGCCGGTCAGCTCCGGATCGTTTTGCAGCATGCGGGTGAGGATCCCTTCGGTCACCACCTCAAGCCGCGTGGACGGCCCCACGCAGGTTTCGGCGCGCATGCGGTACCCCACCGTCTCCCCCGGTTTTTCGTCCAGCAGTTCCGCCAGGCGCTGCGCCACGTTGCGTGCGGCCAGCCTGCGCGGCTCCAGCAGGATAATTTTCCCGCAGATGTTCCCGTCTTTCAGGATCTGTAGCGGCAGCCAGGTGGACTTCCCCGCGCCCGTAGGGGCATTTAGCAAAACCTGCGGGGCATGGTGTAAGGCAGCGAGAAGCTCAGGAAGGACGACGGCGACCGGCAATGAGGACACGAACAGCTCCAGAGGGTTAACATTAGTCGGCGTACATTGTAGCATCGGCGCATATCATTACCGAGTCCCCCTTATGCCTGAGTCGAAACGGCTGTTTTTTGTCATTGAATTACCCGCCCCCCTTCAGCGTCAAATTGTACGCTGGCGCGCTGAACACTTCCCGCCGGAAGCAGGCCGCCCTGTCGCAGCGGCTAACCTGCACCTGACGCTGGCCTTTCTGGGGGACGTCAGCGCCGAAAAACAGCGGGCATTAGCCGCCATGGCCGGGCGTATTACCCAGCCGGCATTTACGCTGCACCTCGACGACGCGGGTCAGTGGCTGCGTTCGCGCGTGCTCTGGCTGGGGACGCGCCAGCCGCCGCGCGGGTTATTGCAACTGGCGAATATGCTGCGCGCACAGGCGGCGCGCAGCGGCTGTTATCAGAGTCCGCAGCCGTTTCATCCGCATATCACCTTGCTGCGCGATGCCGGCCAGGCCGTTGCCATCCCGCCGCCGGGTTTTCACTGGGCTTTTCCGGTCAATGAATTCGTGCTTTACGAATCCGTCTTTGCACAGGGGCGCACCCGCTATACGCCGCTCCAGCGCTGGACGCTGGGCAACACCGAAAGGAATTCTGATGAAGTTTAGTCCTCCCCTGCAGCATGCCACGCTTGTCCAGCGCTACAAACGCTTCCTTGCCGACGTGATTACGCCAGAAGGCGTAGCGCTCACCCTGCATTGCCCCAATACGGGTGCCATGACGGGGTGCGCGACGCCGGGTGACACGGTCTGGTATTCCACGTCAGAAAATACGAAACGCAAATATGCCCATACCTGGGAAATGACTGAAACGCAAAATGGGGCATTTATTTGTGTGAATACCCTGCGCGCCAATCAGCTGGTAAAGGAAGCGCTGACTCTGGGAACCCTTCCCGAACTGGTGGGTTATGGCACGCATAAAAGCGAAGTGAAGTATGGCGATGAAAGCAGCAGAATTGACTTCATGTTACAGGCGGAAGACAGGCCTGAGTGCTATATTGAAGTAAAATCAGTGACGTTAGCGGAACAGGAAAATGGCTACTTCCCGGATGCAGTAACGCTACGTGGCCAGAAGCATCTGCGAGAGCTAATGAGTGTTGCGGCGGCGGGCAAACGCGCCGTGTTGCTGTTTGCGGTATTGCATTCAGCCATTGAACGGTTCTCCCCTGCCCGCCATATTGATCCTAAATACGCGCAATTGTTGAATGAGGCACAAAAGCAGGGGGTAGAGGTTTTAGCTTATAAAGCGGAACTTTCTGCCGATAATATGACTCTGAGATCCTCTCTTCCCATTGTCTTATAAGGGATTAGGCGATTGATGATTAAGTGTTCTGGCCGCGTGCGCAAATACGCTTTTCCTCACAGGCTTGTCAAGTGTTACGTTTAGATAATTGCCATACGGAAAAGCATCTGCTATTTATAGCGACCTGATTTTTCCCCCAACACGGGGATCGATAGTGCGTGTTAAGGAGAAGCAACATGCAAGAAGGGCAAAACCGTAAAACATCGTCCCTGAGTATTCTCGCCATCGCTGGGGTGGAGCCGTATCAAGAGAAGCCGGGCGAAGAGTATATGAACGAAGCCCAGCTGTCGCACTTCAAGCGTATTCTTGAAGCATGGCGTAATCAACTCAGGGATGAAGTCGATCGCACCGTTACTCATATGCAGGATGAAGCTGCTAACTTCCCGGATCCGGTAGACCGTGCCGCTCAGGAAGAAGAGTTCAGCCTCGAACTGCGTAACCGTGACCGCGAACGCAAACTGATCAAAAAGATCGAGAAAACGCTGAAAAAAGTCGAAGACGAAGATTTTGGCTACTGCGAATCCTGCGGTGTTGAAATTGGTATTCGTCGCCTGGAAGCGCGTCCAACCGCCGATCTGTGCATCGACTGTAAAACGCTGGCCGAAATCCGCGAAAAACAGATGGCCGGTTAATACCAGCGCTGTTTACACACTCCAAAGGCGGGAGTCTCTCCCGCCTTGTTACTGTTGATATGTCTGAATCACACTATATTGGGCGCTTCGCGCCATCTCCCTCCGGTGAATTACACTTCGGCTCATTAATTGCCGCGCTCGGCAGCTACCTGCAGGCTCGCGCCAGCCAGGGAAAATGGCTCGTTCGCATTGAAGATATTGACCCCCCGCGTGAAGTTCCCGGTGCAGCAGAAACCATTCTGCGTCAGCTGGAACATTACGGTCTTCACTGGGATGACGAGGTTCTCTGGCAGTCAACACGTCACGACGCTTATCGCGAACGTCTGGCCTGGCTAAGCGCTCAGGGGCTTTCCTATAACTGCACCTGCACCCGCGCGCGTATCCAGAGCGTGGGAGGCGTCTATGACGGCCACTGCCGCACGCGTAATCTTCCTCCAGAGAATGCCGCCGTGCGCATCAGGCAGCGCGCCCCGGTGACGCGGTTTAACGATTTACTCTCCGGCGAGATCTTCGCCGATGCGCGTCTTGCCGCTGAGGATTTTATTATTCACCGTCGTGATGGCCTTTTTGCCTATAACCTGGCCGTGGTGGTGGACGATCATTTTCAGGGCATAACGGAAATTGTGCGCGGGGCGGACCTGGTCGAGCCTACCGTGCGACAAATCTCGCTTTATCACCAGTTTGGCTGGACGGCGCCGGATTACATTCATCTGCCTCTGGCGGTCAACGAGCAGGGCTGTAAGCTGTCAAAGCAGAATCACGCCCCTGCCCTGCCAGACGGCGATCCGCGGCCTGTTTTGATCGACGCGCTGCGATTTCTCAACCAGAATGTAACCAACGAATGGCAGGATCTGCGTATTGACGAACTGCTGAAAATGGCCATCACCAACTGGACGCTCAGGGATGTGCCAAAAATCCAGCATTCTCAAATGCGTTGCGCTGAGCTATGATTAGCCGCTTTTTTCATAACAAAACACACTACGAGGTGTACCATTTTTACCCGAGTCGCTAATTTTTGCCGTAAAGTGCTAAGCCGCGAAGAGAGCATGGCGAACGATGCTATTGCGCAGCCACACATGTCGGTTATTCCGCGTGAGCAGCACACTATTTCCCGCAAAGATATCAGTGAAAATGCCCTCAAGGTGCTCTATCGTCTGAATAAAGCGGGCTACGAGGCCTATCTCGTCGGCGGTGGAGTACGTGATTTACTGCTGGGCAAAAAACCGAAAGATTTCGACGTGACGACCAGCGCCACGCCTGAGCAGGTGCGCAAATTATTCCGTAACTGCCGTCTTGTCGGTCGCCGTTTCCGTCTGGCTCACGTGATGTTTGGGCCAGAGATCATCGAAGTGGCGACCTTCCGCGGGCACCATGAAGCGGGCGCGTCCGATCGCACCACGTCACAGCGTGGCCAGAATGGCATGCTGCTGCGCGATAATATCTTTGGCTCTATCGAAGAAGATGCCCAGCGTCGCGACTTCACCATCAACAGCCTTTATTACAGCGTGGCAGATTTCACCGTGCGCGATTACGTCGGCGGCATGCAGGACCTGCAAGAAGGTCTGATCCGTCTGATTGGCACGCCGGAAACGCGCTATCGTGAAGATCCCGTGCGTATGCTGCGCGCCGTGCGCTTCGCCGCCAAGCTGAATATGCGCATCAGCCCGGAAACGGCCGAGCCTATTCCGCGTCTGGCGACGCTGATCAATGACGTGCCGCCAGCCCGCCTGTTTGAAGAGGCGCTGAAGCTGCTGCAGGCCGGTTACGGCTTTGAAACCTATAATCTGCTGCGTGAATACAACCTGTTCCAGCCGCTGTTCCCGACCATTACCCGCTACTTCACCGAAAACGGTGATAGCCCAATGGAGCGGATGATTGCCCAGGTGCTGAAGAATACCGACACCCGTATCCGCAATGACATGCGCGTGAACCCGGCGTTCCTGTTCGCGGCGATGTTCTGGTATCCGCTGCTGGAAACGGCCCAGCGTATTACCCAGGAGAGCGGTCTCGCCTATTACGATGCTTTCGCGCTGGCCGCAAACGACGTGCTGGACGAGGGCTGCCGTACGCTGGCTATTCCGAAACGTATTACCACCCTGGTGCGCGATATCTGGCAGCTTCAGCTGCGTATGTCCCGTCGTCAGGGCAAACGCGCCTGGAAGCTGATGGAGCATCCTAAGTTCCGCGCGGCGTTTGATCTGCTGTCACTGCGTGCTGAAGTGGAACGCAATCAGGAGCTGCAGCGTCTGGCACAGTGGTGGGCCGAGTTCCAGGTCTCCGCGCCGCCGGAGCAGAAAGATATGCTCACCGGCCTTGATGAAGAGCCGGCCCCGCGTCGCCGCCACCGTCGTCCGCGCAAACGCGCCCCGCGTCGCGAAGGCACGGCATGACCCTCGCGTATATCGCTATCGGCAGCAATTTAGCCTCTCCGCTGGAGCAGGTGAATGCTGCCGTTCAGGCGCTGGGGGAGATCCCGCAAAGCAGGATCGTGGCGGTCTCCTCTTTCTACCGCACGCCACCGCTGGGACCGCAGGATCAGCCGGATTACCTGAACGCCGCCGTGGTACTGGAAACCGCTCTGGACGCCGAAACGTTGCTGGATAACACTCAGCGCATCGAGCTGCAGCAGGGTCGTGTACGCAAAGCCGAACGCTGGGGACCGCGCACGCTGGATCTCGACATTATGCTGTTTGGTCATGACGTCATTAATACCGACCGCCTCACCGTTCCGCATTACGATATGAAAAATCGCGGGTTTATGCTCTGGCCGCTGTTTGAAGTCGCGCCCGATCTCACCTTCCCCGACGGCATCCCGCTCAGGGACATTCTGGACAACCTCCACGCGGAAAGACCCGCTCGCTGGTAAGCCTGTTAGCCACAAAATAAATGTGGCTAATCGACGACCTAAAATCATTGTTCCCCCGAATGTTACTGTTAGAATGCGCAAAGATTCGCTTTGGGCTATCAGGAAACAGTATGAAACCAACCACCATCTCCTTACTGCAGAAATGCAAACAGGAAAAAAAACGCTTCGCCACCATCACCGCGTATGACTACAGCTTCGCCAAACTGTTTGCCGAAGAAGGTATCAACGTCATGCTGGTCGGAGATTCGTTAGGGATGACGGTACAAGGACATGATTCCACCCTTCCGGTGACGGTTGAGGATATTGCTTACCATACCCGCGCCGTGCGTCGTGGCGCACCGGCCTGCCTGCTGCTTTCCGACCTGCCGTTTATGGCCTACGCCACACCAGAGCAGGCATTCGACAATGCGGCAACGGTCATGCGTGCCGGGGCGAATATGGTCAAAATTGAAGGCGGCGCCTGGCTGGTGGAGACGGTGAAAATGCTCACCGAGCGCGCCGTGCCGGTGTGCGGTCATCTTGGCCTGACGCCGCAATCCGTGAATATCTTTGGCGGGTATAAGGTACAAGGCCGTGGCGATGCGGCCCAGACGCTGTTTGAGGATGCCCTGGCGCTGGAAGCCGCAGGCGCGCAGCTGTTGGTTCTGGAGTGCGTGCCGGTTGAACTGGCGAAACGCATCACCGACGCGCTGTCGATTCCGGTGATTGGTATTGGCGCGGGCAACGTGACCGATGGTCAGATCCTGGTGATGCATGACGCCTTTGGCATCACCGGTGGGCATATCCCGAAATTTGCCAAAAATTTCCTCGCGGAAGCGGGCGACATGCGCGCCGCGGTCAGGCAGTATATTGCCGACGTTGAATCCGGTGTTTACCCGGGTGAAGAACACAGTTTCCATTAAGGAGTCTCGTTGTGCTAATCATTGAAACCCTGCCGCTGCTTCGCCAGCATATCCGTCGCGCGCGTCAGGAAGGTAAACGTATTGCACTGGTCCCGACCATGGGCAACCTGCATGATGGCCATATGAAGCTGGTCGACGAAGCGAGAGCCCGTGCAGATATCGTGGTGGTCAGTATCTTCGTTAACCCAATGCAGTTTGACCGGGCCGACGACCTGGCACGCTATCCGCGCACCCTGCAGGAAGACTGCGAGAAGCTGAAAAAACGCCATGCGGACATCGTCTTCGCGCCGGCACCGGCGGATGTATATCCACAGGGTACGGAAGAGGCAACCTACGTTGACGTACCGGGTATCTCCACCATGCTCGAAGGCGCAAGCCGCCCGGGCCATTTCCGTGGCGTATCGACCATCGTCAGCAAGCTGTTCAACCTGGTGCAGCCTGACGTTGCCTGCTTTGGTGAGAAAGATTTCCAGCAGCTGGCGCTCATTCGCAAGATGGTGGCCGACATGGGCTATGATATCGAGATCGTGGGCGTGCCGATTGTGCGTGCTAAAGACGGTCTGGCGCTCAGCTCCCGTAACGGCTACCTGACCGCAGAGCAGCGTAAGATCGCCCCGGGATTAAGCAAAGTCATGAACACCATGGCGGAGCAGCTTCTGGCGAAAGAGTTAACCGCCGAAGAGATTATTGCTCTGGCTGAACAGGCGCTGAACGACAAAGGCTTCCGCGCTGACGATATTCAAATCCGCGATGCCGACACGCTTCTGGCGCTTGCAGAGACCAGCAAACGCGCGGTCATTCTGGTGGCGGCATGGCTTGGCCAGGCCCGTCTCATCGACAACAAAGTGGTTGAACTGGCGTAGTTTTTCTACCCGGAAAATGAAAGGTAAACGTAATGATTCGCAAAATGCTGCAAGGTAAGCTTCACCGTGTGAAAGTCACCCAGGCCGACCTGCACTATGAAGGCTCCTGCGCGATCGATCAGGATTTTCTCGACGCGGCGGGTATTCTCGAAAACGAAGCCATTGATATCTGGAACGTGAACAACGGCAAGCGTTTCTCTACCTATGCCATTGCCGCCGAGCGCGGGTCAAAGATCATCTCCGTGAACGGCGCGGCTGCGCACTGCGCGGACGTGGGCGACATTGTGATCATCGCCAGCTTCGTGATGATGTCTGACGAAGAAGCGCGCCGCTGGCAGCCGAAAGTGGCCTACTTCGAAGGCGACAACGAGATGAAACGCACCGCGAAAGCGATCCCGGTTCAGGTTGCCTGATTTACCCCTGCGGCTGATTGCTGATCAGCCGCGACATCGTCTCCAGCGAATCCGTTCTTAAGATATAGAGGCGTTTCAGTAAGAACGGATTATCCCCCGGCTTGACCTTCCCTTTCATCGTTGTCACCGCCAGGTGAAAACCGGCGTCATTTGCTGCTTTAATCGCTTTCGTGTCGTAACTCCCAAACGGATAGGAGAGATACAACACTCGCGGGTTGAACTGCGCCAGCCCCCGGCGCGAACGTTCAAAATCGAAGAGGATCACGTGATAGCTGCGGCTGAGTAAAATCGGATGTTTGTTACCATCGACGCGGTGCAGAAAGTGCGTATGGGACTGAATATCAAACACGTCCTGGATACCCTTCAGCTCCTGAACGCTCATAAACTGCAGCGATTTAGGATCCCACTTCTGCGGATGGCGCTTAATGCGTGACGAAATGATAAACGCCGTGGCGTTAAAGCCGTACTCTTTCAGAACCGGATACGCATAGCGGCTCACCGATTTCAGACCGTCGTCAAAGGTGATCACCACCGATTTGGCAGGCAGATTCAGTTTGTTACGCACATATCCTTCCAGCTGATACATCGTCAGGGTGGTGTATCCCTGATCGCGCAGCCAGGCCATCTGGTTGTTAAAGGCACGTACGCTGGTCGTGGTAGAGGTATGTCGAAAACGGGTGTTCTCTTCATCACGCAGAATATGATGGTAGGTCAGAACCGGGATCCCATTATCTTCCTGTGCATCCAGGTTACTGACCCACGCCAGGCGGTTGCCGATGCGGATCTGATACCAGGTCTGATTCAGACGGTCTTTCAGCTTGTTCAGTATCGGATAGCGAAGGTTGGCGCTTAATGTGCCGAACGGCGCACTCCCGCTGGAAGGCGCATTAAACACCGGCGTGTCTTTCCAGGTGATAAGGTTCTGGTTGCTCAGGGGTTTATTCAGATCGCCGAGGCTATCCTCGACGCGCTGTTTCCCCTGAACCGGCTCAAGGTGCCCCTTGTCGATAAAGCCAGTCCCAAAACCGAAGCGAAATTCGTAGTAATCTGCAGCGGCAGGAACCACGCCCAGTATCTGTCCCGCACGCACGTTGCCAACGTTAACAACCGCGTTTCCAACCTGTGCCCAGATCGCCGCGTCTTCCGTGGTTTGCATGTATTGTGCTACTGCCTTTTGGTCGCTGAGCAGGCTGGCGGACGCGCTACAGGAAAACATCATCAGGACCAGGACAAATCGAATAAACATGAACCCTATAAGCCTTCAACATTCATCTTTCACCATTGTAACATAATGGTTCTCATAACTCTGCTTTAATGTCCCTCTGGCTAAGCTCTTTCTTAAAACGAGAATAAAAAAAACCTCTAAATCACTTTTATTCCATTTCTCCGGTACTGCAAACAAAAACAACCCGCTGTATTTACTCGCAAAAAACAGATGCTCTCAAATTATTTAGTCAAACTTAACAGGCACCTAAGAAAAACGAAATCCAATAACAAAACACGTGCCATTAGTATAATTAGCAGCAAAACAATTGATGTAATAAATATGTAGAACTGAGGCGGGATTTTATGTCAGGTATCAAACTTAACGTTGTAAATGCGTCAGCACTATTATTGGCTGGTCTTATTTCCTTTCATGCTTGTGCCGACATTATCATTTCCGGGACGCGTATCGTTTATCCTTCCACGGCAAAAGATGTGACGGTCAACCTGCAGAACAAAGGCAATAAACCTTTACTGGTTCAGTCGTGGCTGGATGACGGACGCGATAACGTTAATCCCCAGCAGCTAAAACTCCCTTTTATTGTTACTCCTCCCGTCACGCGTGTGGATGCACATAAAGGCCAGGCGATTCGCATTACCTGGCTGGGCCAAAATATGCCTCAGGACCGAGAGTCACTCTACTGGTTTAATGTTCTGGAAGTCCCACCCAAAGCGCAAGGGGCGGATAAGAAAAACCTTTTGCAGGTGGCTTTCCGTACCCGCATTAAATTATTTTTCCGCCCGGAGGGATTAAAAGGTACAGCGGCAGAAGCCGTAAAAAATCTTAAGTGGTCTCTGAACGCTGCTGCAGGTAGCAGCGTCGTGACAGCAAAAAATGACTCACCTTTTAATATTTCGATTGCCAGTGCAGAACTGAGCGCCGGAGGGAAAAGGTATTCTATTGAGAGCCATTCGGTTAAACCGTTCTCCAGTGAAAATATGAAAATCAAGGGTACCCTGAACGGGACCTCCGGCATGCTTAATTTTGTATCCATTAATGATTTTGGCGGTTCTGAAAATCATCAAATCGCCATTGCGCGTTAATCAATACATATTACAGACAAGCCTGACCGTGAAATATGTCATTCCGATACGCATTATTCTCTCTTCTGCTGTGTGCCGCCCTGAATGCACACGCAGAAGAACATGCTGCATCGTCTGTTACCGGAGGCGAAAATAATGATATTGAGTTTAACGATCAGTTTTTATTTACTACTGACGGGAATATTGATGTCCATCGTTTTTCCCGAGGTAATCCTGTTACGCCCGGTATTCATCGCGTAACGCTTGTTGTTAACGGCATAACAAAAGCGGTGACGGATGTTCAATTTACCGATAACGGTACCGCCCGTGCCACACCCTGTATTCCCCTCAAAATACTAAAGCAGATGGATGTAGATATTTCTCATCTCAAAATCGACGATAACGACGATACGTGTCTGGATATCGCCACGTTATATCCAGGTTCGACGGTTGATTTTGACACCACAAGCCAGGCGCTGAACGTCAGCCTGCCGCAACTGTTTCTGCTGAAACACGCGGCGGGCTATATCGACCCGTCACTTTGGGACGAGGGTATTCCCGCGGGGTTGCTGTCTTACGATATGAATGCCTGGCATAACCAGGGCCAGCAGTCGCAGCGCGACAGCGCCTATGCCGGGCTTCACTATGGTGTTAACTACGGTCCGTGGCGGTTGCGCTCAAACGGAAGCCTGAACTGGGATCAGCAGAGCGGTACCCGCTACGATAACCAGGATATTTATTTGCAAAGGGATATTACGCCGCTCAAGGCGCAGATGGTGATGGGCGATTCCTGGACACGTGGGGATGCCTTCGATGCCATCCATCTTCGGGGTGGCCGTCTGTTTAACGATGACCGAATGCTACCTGGCGGAATGTCCAGCTACGCTCCTGTGATCCGCGGTACGGCTAACACCAATGCCAAAATCACCGTCACCCAGAGCGGGAATAAAATCTACGAAACCACCGTTCCCCCAGGGGCATTTGAGATTAACGATCTGAATGCCACCGGTTATGGACAAGACCTCACCGTGACCATAGAAGAGGCTGACGGTAGCCAACACGCTTTTACCGTTCCCTTCTCCTCGGTCACACAGATGTTACGGCCAGGCTATGCCCGCTGGGAGGCCGGGGTGGGTGAGTTGCAGGATGAGGCTTTGCATCGTTCACCCAGACTGGCGTTTGGCACACTATATTATGGCCTCAATAACCTTTTTACCGGTTATACCGGGCTGCAAGATACCGATATGGGTTTTTCTGCAGTTCTGGCTGGCATCGCCATGAACACGCCTCTGGGGGCGTTTGCCTTTGATGTGACCCGCTCTTCAGCACAGATTGATACGATTCCGGCAATGAAAGGCCAGAGCTACCGTCTCTCCTGGAACAAGACCGTTGACCAGACGGATACGTCCCTGAATGTCGCAGCGCTGCGCTTTTCAACGCAGGACTATCTCAGCCTGGATGACGCCGCCCAGTTGCAGGATCACATTCAGTATGATGGCCAGAGTGCGGACGAAGCAAAACAAAACCTTCAGCAAATGAAGAACCAGTTACAAATTAACCTGAACCAACCGCTGGACATAAATAAACAGAACTATGGTTCTCTTTATATTAACGGCAGCTGGCAAAGCTGGTGGAACGGGAATAACCAGACGGCCAGTTATGCAATGGGCTACAGCAACAATTTTCGTTATGGCAGTTATAACGTGTCTCTGCAACGGACCTATGATGCATTTGGCGAAGCAGATAACAGTCTCTATTTAAATTTCAGCATACCGTTTGACTCGTTCTTAAAAAATAAAAACAGTCTCGCCGGTTTTAACAACGTGAATATGGGAATGAGCTCAGACCTGAGACATTCACATAACCTCAATATGACGGCTAACGGTGCTTCGCAAGACAGTCGCTATAACTACAGTGTGACGACGAGTTACAGCCAAAGCACCGTTGAAAATTTAAGTCAGGTGAGCGCCTATGGCAGCTATAACAGCGACTATGGCCCTCTTAGCCTTTCCGCGTCGTCAGATTCACAAAACAGCCAACAGTACTCTGCCAGCTACAGTGGCGGAGCGATTATTCACGGTGGCGGAGTCACCTTCACGCCCGGCAGCATTGGTGAAAATGACGCGCTGGCGCTCATTAAGGCCAGTGGCGCAAAGGGAGCCCATGTGAGCAACAGCCGTGGCGAAATCAGTGACTCAGGGTATGTCGTCATGCCTTATCTCTCTGCATACCGCGAAAATCGGATCACCCTGGATACCAGTACCTTAACGGAGGATGTCGCCGTTGAAAATAACAGCACCGTGGAGGTACCGCGTAATGGCGCGGTGGTGATGGTTGATTTTAAAACGAATGAGGGTCGCTCGGCGGTGCTCGAATTGATGCGTTCAGATAGCGGGTTTATTCCGCTGGGCGCAGACGTCATGAATGAAAAGGGAGACATCATTGGAAGCGTAGGCCAGGCAGGGCAAGCATATGTCAGGGGGGTAAATGAAACAGGAATATTAACCGTAGTATGGGGAGCAGGAACGGATGAAACCTGCTCAGTAAATTATCATTTTGGTACTGATGAACAGAAGGTGGGTTTAACCACCATCCTCCATAACCAAACATGCATTATGCAAAGGAAACATTAAATATGGAAAATAACGTAACTGCTATTGATAAAACGCGATTTCTCGTCCATACCGCGCTGGTTGCCGTTTTATTTTCGGCGTCGTGCGGCGTCAGAGCAGCAGAGAATCTCGACCTGACCTTCAGCGCAAATATCCGGGAAACAACCTGTGATATTAAAATTGATGGGGGAACAGGTGATGGCACAAATAATACCATTACGATTGGCGCTAACGGGAATACCCGTGTAGATACGATTGCAACGGGAGAAGCAAAAGAAAACTTCAAACTGGTGATCACCGAGTGCCCTTCCAGTCTGGTTTCGTTAAAGACGGAAGTGGCAGGTACCGCTTCAGGTAGCGTCAACACCGCTATCGCGAACGGCATCGACTCATCAGCAGGAGGAGCCGCCAACACGGGGCTGTCTATTGCGCGTGTCTCTGCTCCGGATGCCCCTTTTGTCATCAATTCGACAGATGACAGTAAACGGCTGGTATGGACACCAGCAGAAATCAGCGCAAAAGAAGTTGGGCTGGTGGCCACGATGGTAGAAACCGTTGCCAATCAGGCCACAACGGGCTCATTTCGAGCCATTGCGACGTTTAACTTCAGTTACGAATAACGGTACAGGGAAAGGAGCGAGTAATGCGTAAACATCTGACGGCTTTAACAATGGCGATTTGCGGTGGACTGTTGTCCTTCGCCTCACAGGCACAGATCAGCGGTACATCCAGCCTGACGGCAACATTTGAAACCAATGTTGTGCCAGGCACCTGTACCGCAGAAATTCAGGATTCCGCAGGCAATGCATCGACAGAAATTAATTTTGGCGATGTGTTCAAGTCCGATCTGACGGCGAAAAGCCGTATCGAAGCCTTTAAACTGAATTTCAGCAACTGTTCGGGGGTGAAAAGCGCCACCGTGCAGGCCACCCCGGGCGCAGGCACAAGCTGTTCTACCGGATCCAGCGACAAATTTGGTTCAACACACGGAACGGCTTTCGAAGTCTGGAAAGGTCTTGCCGATACCGGCACCGTTCTCAATTGCACCACCCAACCCACCCAAAACGTGACGATCAGTTCGGGTTCCGGTTCGCTGGATATGAATGCGCGTATTGTTATTGCCGATGGAAAAACCATTGCCGATGTTACGCCTGGTGCGGTGACATCCCTGGTAACGTTCATGGTGACCTATCAGTGAAACCAGAGAGGAATTGTCCGGACGGATGCCGGCAGTTCCTTTCTTTTTCTGCGTAGATTTCAACTTATGATAAAAAAGAGTGCTTTCAATGCTCTGGTGATGCTTCTGGTATTTGCCGCCTTTGGAATGCTGTGCCGCCCGGCATTGGCCGATCAAAGCTGTTATATCGAAAGCAATAACGCGGGCACGTATACCACCGGAAGCTCATCGCTTCTTAACCTCTCGACAAATAAAGTTTCCACGCCAACGAGCCTGGATGTGACATCCACATATGTGATCCAGTTTATTACCAGCAACCCAATAGGCTGTAAAAACTGGAACCCCTACGACAATACCGTCCACTTTACGAATGCCGCAGGGAATTTGCTCGATACGCAATACACCACGCCAGAGGGCAACGCCCTGCTTAAAACCACGGTGCCGGGCATTGACTACACTGTCGAGTTAATGTGTTACGTATCAGATGGTTGCGGTTCATCGCATCCAACGGTTGATCTCTATCTGAAGGGAGGAAATGGCACGGATAATACGGTGCCATCACAAAGCAGTGGGGCTCCCTATGCTGATGCCGACAGCCAATGGAAGCTCAAATTTACGCTCTGGATCACGCCACAATTTAAACCGCAGAAAGGTATCAATACCGGAAACTCACTCGCCGGTACGATTGCCTATTTCCAAATTGGAACCAGCAGTCAGCCTAAAATTATCTTCAGTGCCACAACCAGCACGCTGAAATTTACGGTCCCGGCAAGCAGTTGCTCATTTGGTGTCGCGCAGGGTGATACCGTCTCGGGTAATAACGTTGCGCTGGGTGATTACTGGATAGATGATATTAAAAACAACAACACGCCGGTTATTCCCTTCTCAATCTCGCTTGCAAGCTGTTATACCCCCAAGCTCAAGGTGAAGATGACATCGGCCTTTGTTTCTCCGGATCACAGCATGTTAGGGCTGAGTAGCGGGAGCGCGGCAGGGGTCGCCGTCAGGATCATTAACACGGATACTGCCAGCGTGATGATCCCAAACAGTGAAACCAGTACCGATATTGATCGCAGCAGTGACTGGTCATCACTGGAGAATCTTCACTTTTCAGCCCAACTGTTATCCGATGGCGGGGCTATTAAAGCGGGCGATTTTAATGCAGCAGCCACCTTTTTGATGGATTATGAATAGCAAAAAGTTCAGTGGTTGTCGCGTTCGTGAAACAGGACAAAGGGCGGATTTTTTTGCTGCTGATGCCATAAACTGGTCACGCCGGGTTCGCCCTGCGCCACGATGGCATCACGAAATTCTGCGCTGCTCAATGACTCTCGCCGGGGATACATTAACTCGAGTAAGGCGAGATTAATTCCCGAGATAACCTCACAGCAGTCGTGTTTGTGGCTCAACAGGGCCGCTGCGCGATATGGCGCCGCGCCTGATTTATCGGTAAGAAAAATAACGCCGTCACCGGTGTCCGTTTCATGCAGGGCATCGCACATCATTCGGCTGAGCATGTTGGTGCTCAAACCGCGCCAGTAATTGACGGCCCGACATTGCACCAGCGGACCAAACCTGGCTTCAAGCTTGTCCAGCATATCCTGCGCGTGTTCATCGTGGCAGGTGATAACCCATCCCAGCATAACTCTCTCCTTAGCAGGCAAGTAGTTTAGCGGAGTGAAGGTTAGCTTTCGGTGATAACTGTCAAAGAAAAGCGCCCGGCAAACAGAATGTCGCCGGGCGGAAGATTAGCTGCGCAGACCGCGCCCGCGCTGGATCAGATACCAGCACAGCAGGTAGAAGGCGATGATGAACACAACCAGCACCGCCACCGTGGTAAACAGCGGCACATCGGTGATCCCGAGGAAGCCAAAGCGGAAACCGCTGATCATGTAGACAATCGGGTTCAGGTGCGACAGCGCCTGCCAGAATGGCGGCAGCAGCGTCAGGGAATAGAACACCCCGCCCAGATAGGTCAGCGGCGTCAGCACAAAGGTCGGGATTAGGCTGATATCGTCAAACGTTTTGGCAAACACCGCGTTGAGCAGACCGGCCAGCGAGAAGAGGATCGCCGTCAGCAGCAGCGTCAGGGCCACAAACAGCCAGGAGTGCACCTGGAACGGCACGAAGAACAGCGAAATGGCCGTCACCAGGATCCCGACACACAAACCGCGCGCCACGCCGCCACCGACGTAACCCGCAATGATCACATGCGTTGGCACCGGTGCCACCAGCAGTTCCTCAATATTGCGCTGGAACTTGGCGCTAAAGAACGATGACGCCACGTTAGTATAGGCGTTGGTGATCACCGCCATCATGATCAGGCCCGGCACGATAAACTGCATATAGGTAAAGCCGTGCATTTCACCAATACGGGAACCAATCAGGTTACCGAAGATGATGAAATAGAGGGTCATGGTGATCACCGGCGGCACCAGGGTTTGCACCCAGATGCGCATAAAGCGGTTAATCTCTTTCGCCCAGATACTTTTCAGCGCGACCCAGTAAAGATGCGTCATGCCTTGTCTCCTTGTTTATCCTGCACCAGAGAGACAAACAGCTCTTCCAGTCGGTTCGCTTTGTTACGCATACTTAAAACCTGAATGCCCTGCGCGCTCAGCTGCGAGAACACGCTGTTAATTCCCTGCTCGCGCAAGACTTCCACTTCCAGCGTCGAGGTATCCACCAGACGATACTGGTACCCTTCAAGCTTCGGTAGCGGGCTTTTTGCCGCCAGATCGAGAATGAAGGTCTCTGATTTGAGCTTAGAGAGCAGATTCTTCATCGAGGTATTTTCCACCAGCTCGCCGTGCTGAATGATGCCGATGTTGCGGCACAGCATTTCCGCCTCTTCAAGATAGTGGGTGGTCAGAATAATGGTGGTGCCTTTGTCGTTGAGGTCTTTCAGAAAGCCCCACATGGAACGACGCAGTTCGATATCCACGCCCGCAGTCGGTTCATCGAGAATAAGCAGTTTTGGCTCGTGCATCAGCGCACGGGCAATCATCAGGCGGCGCTTCATCCCGCCGGACAGCATACGCGCACGTTCGTTACGCTTTTCCCACAGATCGAGCTGTTTGAGGTATTTTTCACTGCGTGCTAACGCCTCTTTTCGCTCAACGCCATAATAACCCGCCTGGTTGACGACGATTTGCTGCACCGTCTCAAACGGGTTGAAGTTGAACTCCTGCGGGACCAGCCCGAGCTGGCGCTTGGCGTTCACCACATCTTTTTGCAGATCGTAGCCAAAGACGCTCACCCTGCCGGACGTTTTATTCACCAGCGAGCTGATGATACCAATGGTGGTCGATTTCCCCGCCCCGTTTGGCCCCAGAAGCGCGTAGAAATCCCCCGCCTCTACTTTCAGATCTATCCCGCGTAGCGCCTGAACGCCGCCCGGATAGGTTTTTTTAAGCTGCTCAAGCTCCAGTGCAATCGCCATGAAATAAACTTACCTTAGGTTCTGACACACGTTGTGTGGTTTCATTAAAAGTCGGGTTACCCTATAGTAGCGCAACGCAATTACTCGGTTACAGGTCGCTAACCTCCATGAACAACATAGATACACTCATCAGCAACAATGCACTATGGTCAAAAATGCTGGTGGAGGAAGACCCCGGATTTTTTGGAAAGCTCGCGCAAGCGCAGAACCCACGCTTTCTCTGGATTGGATGTTCCGACAGCCGGGTGCCGGCAGAGCGCCTGACAGGTCTTGAGCCCGGTGAACTGTTTGTTCACCGCAACGTCGCCAACCTGGTGATTCATACCGATCTCAACTGTCTTTCTGTTGTGCAGTACGCCGTTGATGTTCTGGAAGTTGAGCACATCATCATTTGCGGCCACTACGGCTGCGGCGGCGTGCAGGCGGCGGTCGAAAATCCGGAGCTGGGGCTCATTGATAACTGGCTGCTTCACATCCGTGATATCTGGTTCAAACATAGCTCACTGCTGGGTGAAATGCCGCAGGAACGTCGTATGGATACCCTTTGCGAACTCAACGTGATGGAGCAGGTGTATAACCTGGGCCACTCGACGATCATGCAATCAGCATGGAAGCGCGGGCAGAAGGTCTCTATCCACGGCTGGGCATACGGCATTCACGATGGTCTACTGCGTAACCTGGAAGTCACCGCCACCAACCGCGAAACGCTGGAGCAGCGTTACCGTTCAGGAATTGCCAACCTCAAGCTTAAGCATGTGAACCATAAATAAAGCTGGGGGGGGTTTCTCCCTCTCCCACAGGGAGAGGGCAGAGGCCGCAATTACTCGTCCAGCAATACCACTTTCCCAACATACGGCAGATGACGATAACGCTGCGCATAGTCGATGCCGTAACCGACAACGAACTCATCCGGAATAGAGAAACCCACAAACTCGACCGGCACCTGCACCTCACGGCGGTCTGGTTTATCCAGCAGGGTGCAGATAGCCAGCGATTTTGGCTCACGCAGGCCAAGGATCTCGCGCACTTTTGAGAGCGTATTGCCGGAGTCGATGATGTCTTCGACGATCAACACATCTTTGCCACGAATATCTTCATCCAGATCTTTCAGGATTTTCACATCACGGGTTGTGGACATGCCGCTGCCGTAGCTGGAGGCGGTCATAAAATCGACTTCGTGCGGCACCTGCACTTCACGGCACAGGTCTGCCATGAACATGAAAGAGCCACGCAACAGACCGACCAGCACCATTTCGCTGCCGCTGTCCTTGTAATGTTCGGTGATTTGACGACCCAGTTCGGCGATACGCGCTTTGATCTCGGCTTCCGGGATCATCACTTCAACAGTATGTTTCATATTACTAACCACATGATTTTGATGAAAATCTCTCAATGCGAATACAGGGTATTCCGGCATCGATACGCAAGCCAGCCATTATACCAGTAAATGGCTACGCCTGGCGCATGAGTTATAAAAAGCAAATATTGTGATTCCGATCACACTTGTTAATACCTATAATTAGTTGCTAGCAAATTATTAACAAAAACTGACGAGTACACTTTCTATGGCTGAAACAAACTCTAAACAGCCGCGTCTACTGGTGACACTAACAGCGTTATTCGCCGCCTTCTGCGGCCTGTACCTGTTAATCGGTGGCGTCTGGCTGGTCGCGATCGGCGGCTCCTGGTACTACCCGATTGCGGGCCTGGTTATGCTTGGCGTAACCGTCCTGCTCTGGCGTAGAAAACAATCCGCACTGTGGCTTTACGCCGCATTACTCCTCGCAACCATGATCTGGGGCGTCTGGGAAGTCGGCTTCGACTTCTGGGCACTGACGCCGCGCAGCGACATTCTGGTGTTCTTCGGTATCTGGCTGATCCTGCCGTTCGTCTGGCGTCGCCTGATTGTGCCGTCCAGTGGTGCCGTTGCGGCGCTGGTGGTAGCCCTGTTAATCAGCGGCGGCATTCTGACCTGGGCCGGCTTTAACGACCCGCAGGAGATCAACGGGACGCTGAATGCAGAATCCACGCCTGCGGCGGCGATCTCGCAGGTCGCTGACGGTGACTGGCCAGCCTACGGGCGTAATCAGGAAGGCCAGCGTTACTCCCCGCTGAAGCAGATCAACGCTGACAACGTTAAAAACCTGAAAGAAGCCTGGGTATTCCGTACCGGCGATCTGAAGATGCCGAACGATCCGGGTGAACTGACCAACGAAGTCACGCCGATTAAAGTGGGCAACATGCTTTATCTGTGTACGGCGCACCAGCGTCTGTTCGCGCTCGACGCGGCCACCGGTAAAGAGAAATGGCACTTCGATCCGCAGCTGAACTCTAATCCATCCTTCCAGCACGTCACCTGCCGTGGCGTTTCTTACCACGAAGCGCGTGCGGATAATGCGAGCCCAGAGGTTATTGCCGACTGTCCTCGCCGCATTATGCTGCCGGTGAACGATGGTCGCCTGTTCGCGATTAACGCCGAAACGGGCAAGCTGTGCGAAACTTTTGCCAACAAAGGTATCCTCAATCTGCAGACCAACATGCCGGACACCACGCAGGGTCTGTATGAACCGACTTCACCGCCCATCATCACCGATAAAACCATCGTGATTGCGGGTTCGGTTACGGATAACTTCTCCACCCGCGAAACCTCTGGCGTTATTCGTGGTTTCGACGTGAACACCGGTAAACTGCTGTGGGCCTTCGATCCGGGCGCGAAAGATCCAAACGCGATCCCGTCGGATGAACACACCTTTACCTTTAACTCGCCGAACTCCTGGGCACCGGCCGCGTATGACGCGAAGCTGGATCTGGTCTACCTGCCTATGGGTGTGACCACGCCGGATATCTGGGGCGGAAATCGCACACCGGAGCAGGAGCGTTATGCCAGCTCCATCGTGGCGCTGAACGCGACCACCGGTAAACTGGCCTGGAGCTATCAGACTGTTCACCACGACCTGTGGGACATGGACATGCCGTCCCAGCCGACGCTGGCGGACATTACCGTTAACGGTAAAACCGTGCCGGTAATTTATGCTCCGGCGAAAACCGGTAACATCTTCGTGCTGGACCGTCGTAACGGCGAGCTGGTCGTCCCTGCGCCGGAAAAACCGGTTCCGCAGGGTGCAGCAAAAGGCGACTACGTCACCAGGACGCAGCCGTTCTCTGACCTGAGCTTCCGTCCGAAGAAAGACCTCAGCGGAGCAGACATGTGGGGTGCCACCATGTTTGACCAGCTGGTGTGCCGCGTGATGTTCCATCAGCTGCGCTATGAAGGTATCTTCACACCGCCGTCTGAGCAGGGCACGCTGGTCTTCCCGGGTAACCTGGGGATGTTCGAATGGGGCGGGATCTCCGTTGACCCGAACCGTCAGGTGGCAATTGCCAACCCAATGGCGCTGCCGTTTGTCTCTAAGCTGATCCCGCGCGGTCCTGGTAACCCGATGGAGCAGCCGAAAGACGCTAAAGGCAGCGGTACCGAAGCCGGTATTCAGCCGCAGTACGGCGTGCCGTTTGGCGTGACGCTGAATCCGTTCCTGTCTCCGTTTGGTCTGCCGTGTAAACAGCCTGCCTGGGGTTATATCTCCGGTCTGGATCTGAAAACCAACGAGATCGTGTGGAAAAAACGTATTGGTACCCCGCAGGACAGCATGCCGTTCCCGATGCCGGTTCCGGTGCCGTTCAATATGGGTATGCCAATGCTGGGTGGCCCAATCTCTACCGCCGGTAACGTGCTGTTCATCGCGGCAACCGCAGATAACTACCTGCGCGCGTACAACATGACCAACGGTGAGAAATTGTGGCAAGGCCGTCTGCCAGCCGGTGGACAAGCGACGCCGATGACCTATGAAGTGAATGGCAAGCAGTACGTTGTCATCTCCGCGGGCGGTCACGGTTCGTTTGGCACGAAGATGGGCGACTATATTGTCGCGTATGCGTTGCCGGACGATGCCAAATAAATGCAAAACGGCAACGAAAGTTGCCGTTTTAGTGTTTGTTCCCTCTCCCCGTGGGAGAGGGTCAGGGTGAGGGCATCAGGCCGCACCGCTTTATACGGTGAACCCCAGCATCATCCCCGTATCCTCATGCTCCAGCAGATGACAGTGCGCCATGTAGGCAAACTCTTTCGGTGCATCGTGGTCAAACTTCACCAGCACCTCACTGACGCCGCCTTCCACTCGCACCGTATCCTTCCAGCCCGCGCGATGCGCATCCGGCGCTTTGCCGTTCTCAGAGAGAATGCGGAACTGGGTACCGTGGATATGGAACGGATGCAGCATCATGTCCCCTTCACCTGAAATCACCCAGCGCTCAAACTGCCCTTTTGCGGCAGCAAACATTGGCGTGTTCATGTCAAACGCTTTGCCGTTGATCTTATTAGCGTTGTGGAAATCAAAGCCATGGTCACCGTGGTTCATGTTCCCCATACCGCCCATTTTGCCGTGGTCCATATTCATGTGGCCCATCATCTGTCCGTGATGCATTCCCGCCATCGCCTGATTACCGTATTTCTTCATCAGGGCCTGCATACCCATCATGTCGAGCATCGGGTCCATGGCGAGCTGAAGCTTCCGCTGGGTTAATCCTTCGAGGGACGGTAGCGCCGGGAGCGTAGTCAGGGTATCCGGCAGCGTACCGGAGGCCGTCACCTGCAGCGGCTGAATACGCAGCACCGGATGCGCCTTGTCGAAGGGCGCGACCGCCATTCCCATCTGGCTAACCGGCAGCGTCACCAGGTCAAACGCTTTGCCGTCGCTGATATCCACCAGCACTTCAAAACGTTCCCCCATCAGCATCGATAATTCATTGACCTTCACCGGCTCAGGCAGCAGTCCCCCGTCGCTGGCTACCACGTACAAAGGGCGTTTATCGCTGGTGGCGAAATTGAGTGAGCGTGCGTTACACCCGTTGAGCAGGCGCAGGCGCAGCCAGCCTTTCGGTGCGGCGTGCTGAGGGTAAATCGCACCGTTGGTCAGCAGCGTATCGCCAAACCAGCCGACCGCCGCGCTCATGACGTCAAGCCTGTAGTCAATTTCCCCGTCAGCGGTGAACTTCTTGTCCTGCACAATCACCGGCACGTCGTCGATGCCCCACTGTTCAGGCAGGCGCAGCAGACGGCTTTCGTCGTCTTCAATCAGCACCAGCCCCGCCAGCCCCATCGCTACCTGATGGCCGGTTTTGCCATGCTGGTGCGGGTGAAACCAACAGGTTGCGGCGCGCTGTTCCGGCGTAAAGGTGACGCTGCGCTTGCCGCCCGCCTTGATGACTCCCTGCGGCCCGCCGTCCACCTCGCCCGGCACTTCCAGCCCGTGCCAGTGCAGTGTCGTCTCTTCGGCGAGCGTGTTGTGGATATCTACCGTCACCGCCTGCCCTTTTCGTAACCGAAGCGCCGGACCGAGCAGATTACCGTTATAACCCCACGTGGTGGCGCTGTGTGCGCCGAACGTCGTTTTACCGGCCTGAACAACAAGCTGGATACGGCTACGGGCGTCAGCGGTCAGTAAGTCGGGAATGGGCAAGGCAGGTCTGTCAGCCGCAAAAACCGCGCGACTCCAGAGAGGTAAGGCGCTGGCCGCTCCCAGCGCGATGGAATATTTCAAAAAATCACGACGTTGCATGTTCATTTCCTTATTTCCAGCAGGCGATCTTTTGAGCATAAACCCTCCCCTTACCGGAAGGTCAAGTAAAGCGGCAATAATAAAGATCGTCGCACTGGCATCAAGTATGCTAACGTTAATTTTCCGTGAAGCAGTGGTAGAAGCAATGAAGACGTTTTTCAGGACAATTTTGTTCAGTAGCCTGATGGCAATGTGTGCGAACAGCTATGCGCTAAGTGAAAATGAAGCGGAAGATATGGCCGACTTAACGGCGGTTTTTGTATTCCTGAAAAATGATTGTGGCTACCAGAATTTACCCAACGGCCAGATTCGCCGCGCACTGGTCTTTTTTGCCCAACAGAACCAGTGGGATCTCAGCAACTACGACAGCTTCGACATGAAGGCGCTCGGTGAAGACAGCTACCGTGACTTAAGCGGTATCGGCATCCCCACTGCAAAAAAATGCAAAGCGCTGGCTCGCGATTCACTCAGCCTGCTCGCCTACGTGAAATAACCTTTCCGACGCCCCTTGTTGAACCTATAGCCGTGCAACCGCGGTTATAGTTAGCTATCATGTTTCGCTCATTTTTTGTGAGTGTAACGGATGTTAACAAAGGAGGAGTCCGCGTATGGCCGACCACACGTTGTGGCATGAAACACTGCATGACCAGTTTGGTCAGTACTTTGCCGTTGATAACGTGCTTTATCATGAAAAAACCGATCATCAGGATCTGATCATCTTCGAAAATGCCGCCTTTGGCCGCGTCATGGCGCTGGACGGCGTGGTGCAAACCACCGAACGCGATGAGTTTATCTATCATGAGATGATGACCCACGTCCCGCTTCTGGCGCACGGGCACGCAAAACACGTGCTGATTATCGGCGGTGGCGACGGCGCAATGCTGCGCGAAGTTTCCCGTCATCAGTCCATTGAAACCATCACCATGGTGGAGATCGATGCGGGCGTGGTCTCTTTCTGCCGTCAGTATCTGCCCAACCACAATGCCGGTAGCTACGACGATCCGCGTTTCAGGCTGGTGATTGACGATGGCGTCAACTTCGTTAACCAGACAACCCAGACGTTTGACGTCATTATCTCCGACTGTACCGACCCGATCGGTCCTGGCGCGTCGCTGTTTACCTCCTCCTTCTACGAAGGCTGCAAGCGTTGCCTGAACCCAGGCGGGATCTTCGTGGCGCAAAATGGCGTCTGCTTCCTGCAGCAGGATGAAGCGCTCGACAGCCATCGTAAGCTGAGCACCTATTTCGGCGATGTCAGCTTCTATCAGGCCGCTATTCCAACCTACTACGGTGGGATCATGACCTTTGCCTGGGCCACGGATAACGATGTCCTGCGCCATCTCTCCACTGAAATTATCCAGGCACGCTTCCATCAGGCGGCGCTCACGTGCCGTTATTACAATCCGGCGGTCCATACCGCAGCCTTTGCCTTGCCGCAGTACCTGCAAGATGCACTGTCCTCCCAGGGGGTGAACTAATTGAAAAAGCTTAAACTGCATGGCTTTAACAACCTGACCAAAAGCCTGAGTTTTTGTATTTACGATATCTGCTATGCCAAAACAGCGGAAGAGCGCGATGGTTACATCGCCTATATCGATGAACTCTACAACGCCAACCGTCTGACAGAGATCCTGACAGAAACCTGTTCGATCATCGGCGCAAACATCCTGAATATCGCCCGACAGGATTATGAACCCCAGGGCGCCAGCGTGACCATACTGGTCAGTGAAGAGCCGGTCGATCCGAAGCTCATCGACAAAACTGAACATCCGGGCCCGCTGCCGGAAGTGGTTGTGGCCCACCTTGATAAAAGCCACATCTGCGTACATACCTACCCGGAAAGTCATCCGGAAGGTGGGCTGTGCACGTTCCGCGCCGATATCGAAGTGTCGACCTGCGGCGTGATTTCCCCGCTAAACGCGCTGAACTATTTAATCCACCAGCTGGAATCGGATATCGTCACGATTGATTATCGCGTGCGTGGTTTTACCCGTGATATCAACGGGATGAAGCATTTCATCGACCATGAAATTAACTCCATTCAGAACTTTATGTCCGACGACATGAAATCGCTGTACGACATGGTGGACGTGAACGTCTATCAGGAAAACATCTTCCACACCAAGATGTTGCTGAAGGAGTTCGACCTGAAGCATTACATGTTCCATACCCGGCCAGAAGATTTGAGCGAAGAGGAGCGCAAGGTCATCACAGACCTGCTCTGGAAAGAGATGCGCGAAATCTACTACGGCCGCAATATTCCGGCCGTGTAAAACGCACGAGGAGCAAGGACGCTCCGGTAAGCTATTTCTGTTTCATAAACGCCCGGTACGCCGCCACAACCTGCAGAAAGTCCTCTACGCCGCACAGCGACAGGCTCTCTTCGTCGTAGTAGCTCATCCCCTCTTCCATCTCATCACCCGAAAATTCAAGCTGGTTGGCGCGCACCATCACCTCTTCGCCATCCATCCACAGCGTGTATTCATGTCCGGCACGTTGCCAGGAGCGTTCACTGCCTTTCACCGTATTTGCCGCCTGTTCAACTTCATCAAGCAGGGCGAGATTCTCTTTCACCTCTTCGTTAAACCAGTGTCCTACGGCTTCGTGGCCCATCGACATACGCACTTTCACCACCCCAGTGATGTCGCGCAGAAATTCGTAATCCATAGTGTTTTCCTCTGCAAAGCCATTACGGTAATTATCGCAGCAGAGAGGAAGAAAAAAAGCGTGAGAGGTGGGAGGAATGAAAATAAAAAGGTGAGAGCAAGGCCCTGCGGCCTAATGCCCTCACCCCGTCCCTCTCCCACGGGAGAGGGTGCAAATACTAAAAACCGTCTCGCAGAGACGGTTTTGCTGTTTATACCGCCGTCTGGAAGATAACCCCGTCAGCTTTCTCGGTGTATTGAGAGAGCTGGTCGAAGTTCAGATAGCGATAGGTATCCACCGCAGTCTTATCCACCTGAGCAACAAAGGTCTGGTACTCTTCCGGCGTTGGCAGTTTGCCAATCAGCGCCGCAACCGCCGCCAGCTCTGCTGATGCCAGGTAAACGTTCGCACCGGTGCCTAAACGGTTCGGGAAGTTACGGGTCGAGGTGGAGACCACCGTCGCACCGTCGGCTACGCGCGCCTGGTTACCCATACACAGGGAACAGCCAGGAATTTCGATGCGCGCACCGCTCTTACCAAACACGCTGTAGTAACCCTCTTCGGTCAGCTGAGCCGCGTCCATACGGGTTGGCGGCGCCACCCACAGACGGGTTGGCAACTGGCCTTTATGGGTATCCAGCAGTTTACCGGCAGCACGGAAGTGACCGATGTTGGTCATACAGGATCCGATGAACACTTCGTCGATCTTCTCGCCCTGAACTTCAGAGAGCGGACGCGCGTCGTCCGGATCGTTTGGCGCACACAGGATAGGCTCTTTGATATCCGCCAGATCGATGTCGATCACCGCCGCGTACTCAGCGTCAGCATCGGCTTCCAGCAGCTGCGGATCGGCCAGCCATTTTTCCATGCCCTGGATACGACGCTCCAGCGTACGACGGTCGCCGTAGCCTTCTGCAATCATCCACTTCAGCAGCACGATGTTCGAGTTCAGATACTCGATAATCGGCTCTTTGTTCAGCTTGATGGTACAACCCGCAGCGGAACGCTCAGCGGACGCATCGGTCAGCTCGAATGCCTGCTCAACTTTCAGATCCGGCAGACCTTCAATCTCCAGAATGCGGCCAGAGAAGATGTTTTTCTTACCTTTCTTCTCAACGGTCAGCAGGCCCTGTTTAATCGCATACAGCGGGATCGCGTGAACCAGGTCGCGCAGGGTGATACCCGGCTGCATTTTGCCTTTGAAACGCACGAGTACGGATTCAGGCATATCCAGCGGCATCACGCCGGTCGCCGCCGCGAACGCCACCAGACCAGAGCCCGCCGGGAAGGAGATACCAATTGGGAAACGGGTATGGGAGTCACCGCCGGTACCCACAGTATCCGGCAGCAGCATACGGTTCAGCCAGGAGTGGATCACGCCGTCGCCCGGACGCAGGGAAACGCCGCCACGGTTCATGAT
Organism: Enterobacter sp. BIDMC92; assembly: GCF_001030225.1. Classification (NCBI taxonomy): domain Bacteria; kingdom Pseudomonadati; phylum Pseudomonadota; class Gammaproteobacteria; order Enterobacterales; family Enterobacteriaceae; genus Enterobacter; species Enterobacter sp. BIDMC92. Next base: position 812,817 of record NZ_KQ087598.1, on the reverse strand, counting down.
GAAGTCTGGCAGCGTGTGGTGCGTGGTCACGTCAACCGGTTTCGGATATGCCGCGGTGTGACAGAAGGACTGCATCACCAGGTCAGACGAGAAGCCCAGGCACGCCAGGTCTTTCAGCTCGTCACGGGTCATTGGGCCAGTGGTGTCCTGAGAACCGACGGAGGTCATCTTAGGTTCGCAGTAAGCGCCCGGACGAATGCCAGCGACGCCGCACGCGCGGCCCACCATTTTCTGCGCCAGCGAGTAACCGCGATTGCTTTCCGCGACGTCTTTCGCGCGACGGAAAACGTCTGAGTGCGGCAGACCCAGCGCTTCACGCGCTTTGGTCGTCAGGCCACGGCCGATGATCAGTGGAATACGGCCACCGGCGCGCACTTCATCGATCAGCACGTCGGTTTTCAGCGCAAAGCTCGCCAGCAGTTCGTTAGTTTCGTGGTTACGCACTTCCCCTTTGTACGGGTAAACGTCAATCACGTCGCCCATATTCAGGTTAGAAACATCCACTTCGATCGGCAGTGCGCCAGCATCTTCCATGGTGTTGAAGAAGATCGGGGCAATCTTACCACCCAGGCACAGACCGCCACCGCGTTTGTTCGGCACATGCGGAATGTCGTCACCCATAAACCACAGCACGGAGTTGGTCGCAGATTTACGGGAAGAACCGGTCCCCACAACATCACCCACGTAGGCCAGCGGGAAACCTTTTTTCTGTAAGGCTTCGATCTGTTTGATCGGACCGACAACGCCAGGCTGATCCGGTTCGATACCTTCACGGGCGTTTTTCAGCATCGCCAGAGCGTGCAGAGGGATATCCGGGCGAGACCACGCATCCGGCGCCGGTGAGAGGTCATCGGTGTTGGTTTCACCGGTGACTTTGAAAACAGTGACGGTAATTTTTTCAGCCAGAGCAGGACGGTTCAGGAACCATTCGGCATCAGCCCAGGACTGCATGACCTGCTTCGCATAGACGTTGCCTGCTTTGGCTTTTTCTTCCACATCGTAGAAGTTATCGAACATCAGCAGCGTGGAAGAGAGCGCTTTAGCGGCAATCGGAGCCAGCTTGTCGTTATCCAGCGCGTCAATCAACGGATGAATGTTGTAACCACCCTGCATGGTGCCGAGCAGTTCAATGGCTTTTTCAGGAGTAACCAGTGGGGAGGTGGCTTCGCCTTTGGCGATAGCAGCAAGGAATCCGGCTTTTACGTAGGCAGCTTCATCTACGCCAGGCGGTACGCGGTTGATCAACAGATCTAACAGGAATTCTTCTTCGCCCTTAGGCGGGTTCTTCAGCAGCTCGACGAGCGCGGCCATTTGGGTTGCATCTAACGGTTTGGGTACAATTCCCTCGGCGGCACGTTCTGCTACGTGCTTACGGTATTCTTCTAGCACGACGGTTCTCCTCGCTCTCATTGTCATATGCGGCGGGCGTTCTCTTCACGCTCCTGTGAGACAGCAGTTTGTAGGGTAAATGCCCGATACCGCGTCGGGCAGCATAGCAGGATTTCTGCACAGTGTTAATCCGTTTACAAAAAAGCAACATTAAAAAGTTTGCTGAATCGTTAAGCATGGTGTAGCGGAGAGATGAGGCGAATTTTGGATACAAAAAAACCGCCTCACAGCGGTTAATTTGTTGCCTTGCGGTGGTAGCACACCGGGCTGGCAGATTTGCGGCAATACACTCGACACTAATATTGCTCTTCAGTAAGAAAATCTGCAAGTCCCTTCCTGGCGTTTACGAGCCGCCATCCAGTTTCGGATGAAAAAGGATGCAACTGCATTTCCCCGCTTCTCAGCGCTTACCTACTGTAATACTGTTGCACCCGGCCTGCTTCGCTGGTGTAGCAACCAGTCACCGGGCCCGGGAGCAGTTCCGTAACCTACGCGGCAATACACTTATTTGCCTGGTTCTGCCTTTCCCGGTGGGGAATGAACCCGCGTAGCCTTTACAGGAACGCACGCAATGGAGATGCGAATCACTGCGCTGATCGTTGCGCTCGGTTTACTGCTGGCCGCTCGCAAGAGCGGCCTTCTGAATTCCCTGCTGTTTTTCCCGCATCGCATATAATTGTGTAATAAATACTCACACTCTTTATCCGGACGTACCGGACGCTTCCCAATAAAAGTCAAAACAGTAAAAGACGGGTGAATAATACTCACGCCAACCGTAACGCCTCACGGCACAGCGCTGGTCTCGTTGGAGTCATTTTATGAAGTTGCCCTTTAAACCACATCTGCTTGTCCTTCTCTGCAGTGCCGGGCTGCTTGCCGCCTCAGGCGTCATGTTTGTCAAAAGCCGTGCAACGGAACCCGTTGCGCCAGCCCCCGTCGCACAACAACCGACTGCACCGGCTACGCCTGCCGCAGCACAACCCGCCCCTGTCGTCGCGCCAACGTATTCTGCCGCGCAGATCGATCAGTGGGTTGCTCCCATCGCGCTCTACCCGGACGCCCTGCTGTCACAAATTTTAATGGCCTCGACTTACCCGGCCAACGTGATCCAGGCGGCCCAGTGGTCAAAAGATAACCCTAAAATGGAAGGGGACGCCGCGATTCAGGCCGTCGCCAGCCAGCCATGGGATCCCAGCGTAAAATCGCTGGTCGCCTTCCCTCAGCTTATGTCGCTAATGGGAGAAAACCCGCCGTGGGTTCAAAATTTAGGTGATGCGTTCCTCGCGCAACCGAAAGATGTGATGGATTCCGTTCAGCGCCTGCGCGCGCTGGCACAGAAGACCGGCGCCCTGCAATCGACGCCTCAGCAGACGGTCACCACCGTGACAAAACCGGCACCGGAGAAAACCAGCACCGCCGGGTCAACCACAACCACCGCGTCTGCACCCGCCCCAACGGTGATCAAAATTGAATCCGCCGACCCGCAGGTCGTTTACGTTCCCACCTATAACCCCAATACGGTTTACGGGACCTGGCCAAACACCGCCTATCCACCAACTTATCTCCCTCCGTCACCCGGTGAGCAGTTTGGTAACAGCTTCGTCAACGGCTTAGGTTTCAGCCTGGGTGTCGCCACAACCTATGCCATTTTCAGCAGCATTGACTGGGATGATGACGATGACTGGGATCATCACCATGACGACTGGGATAATCACGGCGGCTATAACCGCAACGGTGATAACAACATCAATATTAACGTTGAGAACTTCAATAAAATCAGCGGACAGCGCCTGACGGACGCCAACCGTACCTGGCAGCATAACCCGGCTTATCGGGAAGGTGTGCCCTACCCCACGAATCAGCTCAACTCGCGATTCCACTCCACCAGCACGGCAACCGGGTTAAGTTCAACACAGCAAAAACCGGTTAACCGCGACAGCCAGCGTCAGGCGGCCCTGAGCCAAATGGAGAAATCAACGGGTAAAACCTTCCCCCAAACGGCGCGTCCCGCCACGAAAGATATGCAACGTCAGGCCTCAAGCGAACAGCTGAAGCAGATTTCGCAACGCAATAACTACCGTGGCTACGACACCAACCCGCAGACGGTGAAGCGCGCCACCACGCAGCAGCGAGAAAACCGTCAGGCTGCAACCCAGAGACAAGAGAAACGAGTCTCACAACCTGCGCAGCAGCGCACGCTTCAGCAGCGAAACAGCCAGCCCCGGGCCAACGCGCTGAGCGGAAACGACAGCCGCTCCGCGAACTGGCAGGCGCAGCAGCAACGTGGTGCGCAAAGCAGACAACTCGCCGCCCGCCAGCAGCAGACGCGTCAGGCATCTGCTGGACGTGCTGAACGCCGTGAAATTCGACATCGCTAAGGGAACCGACATGAAAAGTAAACTTCTCAGTGGACTGGTGCTGTTCATGCTTTCCGCTTCGGCGATGGCGCAGCAAGCCTTCACCACGCCCGACCAGGCGACCGATGCGCTGGCAAAAGCCATTAGCGAGCATAACGAGCGCGCGATGAGCAATCTGCTTGGCGAGAACTGGCGCGATTTTCTGCCCCCGGAAGGCGTTGACCCGGATGCCGTCGATCGTTTCCTGCGCGACTGGAAAGTGCGTCATAACACCGTTGTCGAAGGGGATACGGCGCATCTTGTCGTTGGCGACAGCGGCTGGCAGCTTCCTATTCCGGTGATTAAAACCAGCGCTGGCTGGCAATTCGATATCAAAGAAGGTGCTGAAGAGATCCTGACCCGCGAAATCGGACGTAACGAGCTCGCCGCCATTGAAGCGTTACATGCCTACGTTGATGCGCAGCAAAGCTACTTTGCGATGAACCAAACCTACGCGCAGAAAATTGTGAGTTCGGAAGGGAAAAAAGACGGTTTGTACTGGCCCGCGTCACCCGGGGAAGCCCCCAGCCCGCTCGGCCCGGCATTTAGCCCGAAAGAACCGGGTACCGGCTATCACGGCTACCGTTTCCGGATCCTGCCGGAGAACAACGGTTTCGCGATGGTGGCCTGGCCGGTCAGCTATGGCCAGACGGGCGTAATGAGCTTTGTGATAAACCAGGACGACAAGGTTTACCAGGCCGATCTCGGTAGCGATTCGGCGCAGAAAGCCCAGGCGATCACCTCATATAACCCGGATAAAACCTGGCAGCCCGTCGCGCCCTGAATGCCGCCAACGGGCTGAGTGTTATAAGCCGGGTATGGCAGCGCTGCCACCCGGCTTTTTAACTTACAGAATATTGGCGACCGATTTCGCCAGCTGCGCTTCGAGAACCGGTTTCGCTTCCTCGAACTTCAGATTGACTTTGTTAGCGTTCGATACCACGCGGGTCTGATACTTCGCGCGATCGCCCTGCTCGCTGCTGGTCTGCAGTTTCACGCCAGACGTCCCCTGACGCAGCGCCGCGATGTTATCGGTAGTAACTTTCGCTTTGCTACGCTCAGAGATCTGCAGGTCGGTTACCATGGTGTAGTTCACATCTTCCACCATCGCATCGGCAGCCATGCCGATCAGACCAGCCGCCAGACCTACGCCCAGCGCCGCCCCCGAAGAATTACTGTTATAGGCAGTGATACCGGCACCCAGTGCAGCGCCAACGGCGGCACCTTCGTAACCGGTTTTCAAATAGCCCTGGGCTTCGCGCAGGTCCATTTTGTCCGCTTTAAGGACGTTAGCCTGCACCCAGTAGTAGGCGCTGTCAGGCGAGGACGTGACTTTGTACCCTTTGGCGCTCAGATCGTTTGCCAGCAGCGTCTGCAGGTTGCTCATGTCTTTATCAGAGGTATTTTTGACCTGAATGTAGACCGTCTTCTCACTGGATGGCTCAAGCCAGATGGTTTCACTCATCTGCGTTTTTACTTCCAGGTTGCGCTTCTTCACCGCCGTCGTCATCGCGCCGCACCCGGTCAGCGTCATCACTGCCGCTAATAAGCCAATCCCCATCACTTTCTTCAAAGACATGTTATTTCCTTTTTGCGTGTAATCAAAAATCCAGATCGTTAACCGTGCGGCCAGTAGCTACACAATGGTGAAAAAAGTATCGGCAGACAGACGCAAATTTTTAGGGGAAATAACAATAAGTTACCTACCATAACGGGTAGTTTTCAGGCAAAAAAAACGCCTCCAGAGGAGGCGTCAGGCAATCACGGAAGAAACTTACTTCTTCTTCGCTTTTGCGTTTGGCAGGTCGGTAATGCTGCCTTCGAACACTTCTGCCGCCAGGCCAACGGACTCGTGCAGAGTCGGGTGAGCGTGGATGGTCAGCGCGATGTCTTCCGCGTCACAGCCCATTTCGATAGCCAGACCGATTTCACCCAGCAGCTCGCCGCCGTTGGTACCGACAATCGCACCACCGATAACGCGGTGAGTCTCTTTGTCGAAGATCAGTTTGGTCATACCGTCTGCGCAGTCGGACGCGATAGCACGGCCAGAAGCTGCCCACGGGAAGGTAGCCGTTTCGTAGCTGATGCCTTTCTCTTTCGCTTCTTTCTCAGTCAGACCCACCCATGCAACTTCTGGCTCGGTGTAAGCGATAGATGGGATCACTTTCGGATCGAAGTAGTGTTTCATGCCTGCGATAACTTCAGCGGCAACGTGACCTTCGTGAACACCTTTGTGCGCCAGCATTGGCTGACCGACGATATCGCCGATAGCGAAGATGTGCGGCACGTTAGTGCGCAGCTGTTTGTCAACGCGGATGAAGCCACGGTCGTCCACTTCCACGCCAGCTTTGCCCGCGTCGAGGTTTTTACCGTTCGGCACACGGCCGATAGCCACCAGCACGGCGTCGTAACGCTGTGGTTCGGATGGGGCTTTTTTGCCTTCCATGGAAACGTAAATACCGTCTTCTTTCGCTTCAACGGCAGTCACTTTGGTTTCCAGCATCAGGTTGAATTTCTTGCTGATGCGTTTGGTGAAGACTTTAACGATGTCTTTGTCTGCAGCCGGGATAACCTGGTCGAACATTTCAACCACGTCGATCTCTGAACCCAGCGCATGGTATACGGTACCCATTTCCAGACCGATGATACCGCCGCCCATAACCAGCAGGCGTTTTGGAACGGTTTTCAGTTCCAGTGCATCGGTGGAATCCCACACGCGTGGATCTTCATGTGGAATGAATGGCAGTTCGATTGGGCGAGAGCCTGCCGCGATGATCGCGTTGTCGAAGTTGATCACGGTTTTGCCGTTTTCGCCTTCAACTTCCAGGGTGTTCGCACCGGTGAATTTACCCAGACCGTTAACCACTTTCACTTTACGGCCTTTGGCCATACCCGCCAGACCGCCGGTCAGCTGAGTGATAACTTTCTCTTTCCAGGTACGAATCTTGTCGATATCGGTTTTCGGCTCGCCGAAGACGATACCGTGTTCAGCCAGTGCTTTGGCTTCTTCGATAACTTTCGCTACGTGCAGCAGCGCTTTAGAAGGGATACAGCCGACGTTCAGACAAACACCGCCGAGGGTGCTGTAACGTTCTACGATGACGGTTTCCAGACCTAAATCCGCTGCGCGGAATGCTGCGGAGTAACCTGCTGGGCCTGCCCCAAGTACTACGACCTGAGTTTTGATTTCTGTGCTCATCATGACCTCTTAATTTATACCCGTCGTCCACCGGGTCGTTCTATCCGCCCGTATTTTACAAAATTGTTAACAATTTTGAAACAACAAACGGCTCACGAATTATCGCTTACACCAATAACCTCATAAACCCCATGAGATTATCAGAAAAAAGCCGGCCGACCGGCCGGCTTTTCGATTACATCACCAGGCGGCGAATGTCGCTCAGCATGTTGTTGATGATGGTGATGAAACGCGCACCATCAGCACCGTCGATCACGCGGTGGTCGAAGGACAGAGAGATTGGCATCATCAGACGCGGCACGAACTCTTTGCCATTCCACACCGGCTCCATCGCGGACTTGGACACACCGAGGATCGCCACTTCCGGCGCATTAACAATCGGTGCGAAGTGGGTCGTGCCCAGGCCGCCGATGCTGGAGATAGTGAAGCAGCCGCCCTGCATTTCGCCGGCAGTCAGCTTACCATCACGCGCTTTTTTGGAGATGGTGGTCAGTTCACGGGACAGCTCAGTAATGCTCTTCTTGTTCACGTCTTTGAAGACCGGAACAACCAGACCATTTGGCGTATCAACCGCAACACCGATGTTGATGTATTTCTTCAGCGTCAGCTTCTGGCCGTCTTCGGACAGAGAGCTGTTGAAGCGTGGCATCTGCTCAAGGGCAGCGGCAACGGCTTTCATGATGAAGACCACTGGGGTGAATTTCACGTCCAGTTTACGCTTCTCAGCTTCAGCGTTCTGCTGTTTACGGAACGCTTCCAGATCGGTGATATCGGTTTTGTCGAAGTGCGTAACGTGCGGGATCATCACCCAGTTACGGCTCAGGTTCGCACCAGAAATTTTCTGGATACGGCCCAGTTCCACTTCTTCGATTTCGCCGAACTTGCTGAAGTCCACTTTCGGCCATGGCAGCATGCCCGGGATACCGCCGCCAGCGGCTGCAGCAGGTGCAGCTTCGGCGCGTTTCACCGCGTCCTTCACATAGGCCTGAACGTCTTCGCGCAGGATACGACCTTTACGGCCGGTCCCTTTCACTTTCGCCAGGTTCACACCGAACTCGCGCGCCAGGCGACGAATCAGCGGGGTCGCGTGGACGTAAGCATCATTTTCAGCGAACTCAGATTTTTCAGCTTTAGCAGCAGGGGCAGCGGCAGGTTTAGCAGCCTGAGCCGGCGCAGCGGCAGGTGCCGGAGCAGCCGCGGCAGCCGGAGCTGCGGCAGGCGCAGCGCCTTCCACTTCGAAGACCATGATCAGAGAGCCGGTAGACACTTTGTCGCCGGTGCTGATCTTGATCTCTTTAACGGTACCCGCGAACGGCGCAGGCACTTCCATAGACGCTTTGTCGCCTTCTACGGTGATCAGTGACTGTTCAGCGGCAACTTTGTCGCCCACTTTCACCATCACTTCGGTCACTTCAACTTCGTCACCGCCGATGTCCGGTACGTTAACGTCTTTCACGCCGCCGGCAGCAGCAGGTGCAGCGGCCGGAGCCGGAGCAGCTGCCTGAGCAGGCGCGGCGGCAGGTGCAGCACCTGCCACTTCGAAGATCATGATCAGGGAGCCGGTAGACACTTTGTCGCCGGTGTTGATCTTGATCTCTTTAACGGTACCCGCGAATGGCGCTGGCACTTCCATAGAGGCTTTGTCGCCTTCTACGGTGATCAGAGACTGCTCAGCCGCTACGGTATCGCCCACTTTCACCAGGATCTCAGTGACTTCAACTTCGTCACCGCCGATGTCAGGCACGTTCACTTCTTTTGCTGCTGCGGCAGCTGCTGGAGCAGCGGCGGCCGGAGCGGCTTTCTTCTCTTCCTGCGCAGGTGCAGCAGCTGCTGCACCGTCGGCGGAATCGAAAATCATGATCAGTTTGCCGGTCTCGGTTTTATCGCCAACAGAGACTTTGATCTCTTTAACGATGCCAGCCTGAGGAGACGGGACTTCCATAGAGGCTTTGTCGCCTTCTACGGTGATCAGCGACTGTTCAGCTTCAACTTTGTCGCCTACTTTGACCAGGATCTCGGTGATTTCAACTTCATCAGCCCCGATGTCCGGTACATTGATTTCGATAGCCATTATTCTTTTACCTCTTACGCCAGACGCGGGTTAACTTTTTCTGCATCGATGTTGAATTTGGTGATTGCGTCCGCAACCACTTTCTTATCGATTTCGCCACGTTTAGCCAGTTCGCCCAGTGCTGCTACAACCACGTAAGAAGCATCAACTTCGAAGTGGTGACGCAGGTTTTCACGGCTGTCAGAACGACCGAAGCCGTCAGTACCCAGAACGCGATAATCATCAGCTGGAACGTAAGTACGAACCTGCTCAGCGAACAGTTTCATATAGTCAGTAGACGCCACCGCTGGCGCGTCGTTCATCACCTGAGCGATGTACGGAACGCGTGGAGTTTCCAGTGGGTGCAGCATGTTCCAGCGCTCACAATCCTGGCCATCACGCGCCAGTTCAGTGAAGGAGGTCACGCTGTACACGTCGGAACCTACACCGTAGTCCTTCGCCAGGATCTGTGCAGCTTCACGTACGTGACGCAGGATAGAACCGGAGCCCAGCAGCTGAACTTTACCTTTGCTACCTTCGAGGGTTTCGAGTTTGTAGATACCTTTACGGATACCTTCCTCGGCACCTGCTGGCATTGCCGGCATGTGGTAGTTTTCGTTCAGGGTGGTGATGTAGTAGTAAATGTTCTCTTGCGCTTCACCGTACATGCGATGCAGACCGTCATGCATGATGACTGCCACTTCGTACGCGTAAGCCGGGTCGTAAGAGATACAGTTAGGGATAGTCAGAGACTGAATGTGGCTGTGGCCATCTTCGTGCTGCAGACCTTCACCGTTCAGGGTCGTACGACCGGAAGTTCCACCAATCAGGAAGCCGCGAGCCTGCTGGTCGCCTGCCTGCCAGCACAGGTCACCGATACGCTGGAACCCGAACATGGAGTAGTAGATGTAGAACGGGATCATCGGCAGGTTGTTGGTGCTGTAAGAGGTCGCAGCAGCCAGCCAGGATGCGCCTGCACCCAGCTCGTTGATACCTTCCTGCAGGATCTGACCTTTCTCGTCTTCTTTGTAGTATGCAACCTGCTCACGGTCCTGCGGGGTGTACTGCTGGCCGTTCGGGCTGTAGATACCGATCTGACGGAACAGACCTTCCATACCGAAAGTACGCGCTTCGTCGGCGATGATTGGCACCAGACGATCTTTGATCGACTTGTTCTTCAGCATCACGTTCAGGGCACGAACGAAAGCGATAGTGGTAGAGATCTCTTTGTTCTGCTCTTCCAGCAGCTGAGAGAAGTCTTCCAGTGCTGGCAGTTCCAGCTTCTCGGTGAAGTTAGGCTGACGAGCTGGCAGGTAGCCTTTCAGCGCCTGACGACGTTCGTGCAGGTACTTGTACTCTTCAGAACCTTCCGGGAAGGTGATGTAAGACAGGTTTTCAACCTGCTCATCGGTGACTGGAACGTTGAAACGGTCGCGGATATAGCGCACGCCGTCCATGTTCATTTTCTTAACCTGGTGAGCGATGTTTTTACCTTCTGCGGTATCACCCATGCCGTAACCTTTGATGGTATGGGCCAGGATAACGGTCGCTTTACCTTTGGTTTCGCGCGCTTTTTTCAGTGCTGCGTAGATTTTCTTCGGATCGTGACCACCACGGTTCAGCGCCCAGATCTGCTCATCAGTCCAGTCTGCAACCAGTGCGGCGGTTTCAGGGTATTTGCCGAAGAAGTGCTCACGCACGTAGGCACCGTCTTTGGATTTGAAGGTCTGGTAGTCACCGTCAACGGTTTCGTTCATCAGCTGGATCAGTTTACCGCTGGTATCTTTACGCAGCAGCTCGTCCCAACGGGAACCCCACATGACTTTGATCACGTTCCAGCCCGCACCCGCGAAGATGCCTTCCAGTTCGTTGATGATCTTGCCGTTACCGGTTACCGGACCATCCAGACGCTGCAGGTTACAGTTGATGATGAAGCACAGGTTGTCCAGCTTCTCACGGGTCGCGATGGTGATCGCACCTTTAGATTCTGGCTCATCCATCTCGCCGTCGCCCAGGAAGGCGTATACGGTCTGCTCAGAGGTGTCTTTCAGACCACGGTGTTCCAGGTACTTCAGGAATTTAGCCTGATAGATCGCACCGATTGGGCCCAGACCCATGGATACGGTCGGGAACTGCCAGAATTCAGGCATCAGTTTAGGGTGCGGGTAAGAAGACAGACCTTTACCGTGAACTTCCTGACGGAAGTTGTTCATCTGCTCTTCAGTCAGACGACCTTCCAGGAATGCACGTGCATAGATGCCCGGAGAGATGTGGCCCTGGAAGTACACCAGATCGCCGCCGTCTTTCTCGTTCGCTGCACGGAAGAAGTGGTTGAAGCACACTTCGTAAACGGTCGCAGAGGACTGGAAGGATGCCATGTGGCCACCCAGTTCCAGGTCTTTCTTGGATGCGCGCAGAACGGTCATGATGGCGTTCCAGCGAATTGCAGAACGGATACGACGTTCCAGATCCAGATTGCCCGGGTATTCCGGTTCGTCTTCAACGGCAATCGTGTTTACGTAGTTGCTAGCCCCTGCACCTGAAGCAACCTTCACGCCGCCTTTGCGGGCTTCAGAAAGCAGCTGATCAATCAGATACTGAGCGCGCTCAACACCTTCTTCACGGATGACCGATTCGATCGCCTGTAGCCAGTCGCGAGTTTCGATCGGATCCACGTCATTTTGGAGACGTTCTGACATGGGGGTATTCCTTATCTATCTAATACGTTGATTTGTCTGGAACCTGTCCCATTGTGCTCTTGGGCAAGAACACAATAAGACAGGTTCTGCGTTTAGTTGCCGCGCTCTAAAAGTACCTGGCGCTTAATCCTTTCGTTGCTGTATGCGGCGTAATGAACGTTCGCGACGCGATTGTTCACGGCTGCGGTCCAGCAAGATTTCCTCAATGAAAGCCAGATGTCGGTGCGACGCTTCGCGCGCCTGCTCCGGTTCCCCGGCCATTATCGCCTCGAATACTCGGGTGCGATGGTTGCTTACCAGTGGGAGCATGTCCCGACGGGCATACAACAATTCAAAATTTTGACGAACGTTCTGGGCCAGCATCGGCTCCATGCAGCGTAGCAGATGGAGGAGCACCACATTGTGTGCCGCTTCGGTGACGGCGATTTGATACTGGACGACGGCGCTGGACTCGGCGTCTAAATCGCCGGACTGCTGTGCCCGTTCAATGGCCTGATGCAGCTCGCGGATACGCACGCGATCTTCATCAGTGCTGCGAAGGGCGGCGTAATAGGCCGCAATACCTTCAAGCGCGTGACGGGTCTCAAGCAGATCAAACTGGGATTCTGGGTGGTCAGAGAGAAGTTCTACCAGCGGATCGCTGAAGCTCTGCCACAGGCTGTTTTGCACAAAAGTTCCGCCGCCCTGACGACGAAGCAGCAAGCCCTTAGCTTCGAGGCGTTGAATCGCCTCACGCAGAGAGGGACGTGAAACGTCGAACTGTTTTGCCAGTTCGCGTTCTGGCGGAAGTTTCTCACCCGGGCGCAGAGTCCCTTCGAGGATTAAAAACTCCAGCTGCTGCTCAATCACATCAGATAGTTTTGGTTGGCGAATTTTGCTGTAGGCCATATTCCCTGTCTTACGCCTTTTTGCCCGGAGTCAATTGGTCTTACCAATTTCTATTTCGTATCGCTAAAGTAACAAAGTATTCACCTTCTGTCCATATTGGTTTTGATTGAAATCAGTAAACCCTGCACATTTTAACAACCTTACAGAAATAACGTTTCAGAAATGTAACTTTGCACAAATGAGTTGATTACCCCTAAAGAGGAAGTTTTAACCATAATGAAACGAGGGTTTTTGCAATCTGAAGCGATTCAACAAAGCAAATAATGAAATTTCGCCCACTTATGGCGAATTTCTATTCTATAGGTTGGGATAAGAAGAATGAGCGGAACGATTTACAAATGCTTTCTTTTTATTCAACTCGTCATCCGTGCGTCATAAAGCAGGTGCATTCGCAGGCACTTACCACTATTCTGGCGCTTACGGAAGAGTTCTCCGCTTTTTTCGGTCTTATTAACCGTAAAGAAATAAATACAGAAAATGGATATTCATAATTACACACGCTCAGCGTGAACATAACAACCACACACGAGGTTTCAAATGGAAGCTCAACAGCACGGCGATCAGCTAAAGCGCGGGCTTAAAAACCGCCATATTCAGCTCATCGCACTGGGCGGTGCTATCGGAACCGGCCTGTTTCTGGGTAGCGCATCCGTTATCCAGTCAGCCGGTCCAGGCATTATTCTGGGGTACGCCATCGCAGGCTTTATCGCCTTTCTGATTATGCGTCAGTTGGGTGAAATGGTCGTTGAAGAGCCAGTGGCGGGCTCGTTCAGCCATTTTGCATACAAGTACTGGGGCAGTTTCGCCGGTTTCGCCTCTGGCTGGAACTACTGGGTACTGTACGTGCTGGTTGCGATGGCCGAGCTTACCGCCGTCGGGAAATACATTCAGTTCTGGTACCCCGAGATCCCAACCTGGGCCTCCGCGGCGGCCTTCTTCGTCATTATCAACGCCATTAACCTGACCAACGTAAAAGTGTTCGGTGAAATGGAATTCTGGTTTGCGATTATTAAAGTGATTGCCGTGGTGGCGATGATCATCTTTGGCGGCTGGCTGCTGTTCAGCGGCAACGGTGGCCCACAGGCAACCGTTCGCAACCTCTGGGAACAGGGCGGCTTCCTGCCTCACGGCATGACGGGGCTGGTGATGATGATGGCGATCATCATGTTCTCCTTTGGTGGTCTGGAGCTGGTGGGGATCACCGCCGCTGAAGCAGACAATCCGGAGCAGAGCATTCCCAAAGCCACTAACCAGGTTATCTACCGTATTCTGATCTTCTATGTGGGTTCGCTGGCCGTACTGCTCTCCCTGCTGCCGTGGACGCGCGTCACTGCTGACACCAGCCCGTTTGTGCTGATCTTCCACGAACTGGGCGATACGGTTGTAGCGAATGCGCTTAACATCGTTGTACTGACGGCGGCGCTCTCCGTTTACAACAGCTGTGTCTATTGCAACAGCCGTATGCTGTTCGGCCTGGCGCAGCAGGGTAACGCGCCGAAAGCGCTGCTCAACGTCGATAAACGCGGCGTGCCGGTAAACACCATTATCGTATCAGCCATCGTGACCGCGCTGTGCGTACTCATCAACTACATGGCGCCAGAATCGGCGTTTGGTCTGCTGATGGCGCTGGTGGTCTCTGCCCTGGTCATCAACTGGGCGATGATCAGCCTGGCACACATCAAGTTCCGCCGTGCGAAACAGCAGCAGGGCGTCACCACGCGCTTCCCTGCCCTGTTCTACCCGCTGGGTAACTGGGTTTGCCTGCTGTTTATGGCGGCCGTGCTGGTCATCATGCTGATCACACCGGGTATGGCGATTTCCGTTTACCTGATCCCGGTCTGGATTGCCGTGCTCGGCGTCGGCTATCTGTTCAGCCAGAAAAGCCGTAAAGCCATGAAGGCCCACTAAGCCTCCTTCTGCGGTACCTGCTTTTGCGGGTACCGCACGTTGTTACCTCCCTCACACTTTCACCTCCACAGCGCTTTTATCCATATCACCGCCCTGATACTGCAACGCATATATTCCTTCGCCAGCAAATAATTCTCTCCATACCGCAAACCGGAGAGCAGTCTATGGATAACGCTAAACTGTCAGTAAAAGAAAAGATCGGCTACGGGATGGGCGATGCAGGTTGCAACATCATCTTTGGCGCCATCATGTTGTTTGTGAACTATTTTTACACCGATATTTTTGGTCTGGCGCCGGCGCTGGTGGGCGTACTGCTGCTCTCCGTGCGCGTTATTGATGCCGTCACCGACCCGATTATGGGCGCGATTGCCGACCGTACCCGCAGCAAATACGGTCGGTTTCGTCCATGGCTGCTGTGGATTGCCTTCCCCTACGCACTGTTCAGCATCCTGATGTTCACCACGCCAGAGTGGAGCTATAACAGCAAAGTTATCTATGCGTTTGTCACCTACTTCCTGCTCTCTTTGACCTATACGGCAATCAATATTCCCTACTGCTCGCTGGGCGGGGTGATTACCAACGACCCTAAAGAGCGCGTCGCCTGCCAGTCATATCGCTTCGTGCTGGTCGGTATCGCCACGCTGCTGCTGTCCCTGACGCTGCTGCCGATGGCGGACTGGTTCGGAGGAGAGGACAAAGCCAAAGGCTACCAGATGGCAATGACCGTGCTGGCGCTGATTGGAACCTGTATGTTCCTGTTCTGCTTCGCCACCGTGCGCGAGCGTGTCCGCCCGGCAGTCCAGACCAATGACCAGCTGAAAAACGACCTGAAAGACGTGTGGAAGAACGACCAGTGGGTACGCATTCTGCTCCTGACCCTGTGCAACGTCTGCCCCGGCTTTATTCGCATGGCGGCTACCATGTATTACGTGACCTGGGTGATGGGCCAGAGTACCCACTTTGCCACCCTGTTTATCAGTCTGGGCGTGGTGGGCATGATGCTCGGCAGCATGCTGGCGAAAGTGCTGACCGACCGCTGGTGTAAGCTGAAGGTCTTCTTCTGGACCAATATCGTGCTGGCGATTTTCTCAACGGCCTTTTACTTCTTCGACCCAAAAGCCACCCTAACCATTATGGTGCTCTACGTCCTGCTGAATATCCTGCACCAGATCCCATCTCCGCTGCACTGGTCGCTGATGGCCGACGTCGATGACTACGGCGAGTGGAAAACCGGGAAACGCATCACCGGGATCAGCTTCTCCGGCAACATCTTCTTCCTGAAGCTGGGCCTGGCGATTGCCGGGGCAATGGTCGGCTTCCTGCTCTCCTGGTACGGCTACGATGCCGGGGCGAAAGCGCAAAGCGCGGATGCGATTAACGGTATTGTCCTGCTGTTTACCGTCATTCCGGGCATCGGGTATCTCATTACCGCAGGCGTGGTGCGTCTGCTGAAGGTTGACCGTGAAACGATGAAGCGGATCCAGGAGGACCTGGAGAAGCGTCGCAACAACTATCGCGAGCTGAACGAGTATCAGGAACTCAGCGTCGCTGAGACAAAATAAGGAAAGTCGCATGCAAACCTGGCCAAACCCGTTTATTGAACAACGCGCCGATCCGTATATTTTGCACCACGAGGGGCAATACTATTTTATCGCCTCCGTGCCGCAGTACGACAGACTGGCGATCCGTCGCGCGGACTCGCTGGAAGGGCTACGCGACGCTGAAGAGGTGACGGTCTGGCGAAAACCCGAGACCGGCCCAATGAGTCAGCTCATCTGGGCCCCGGAACTGCACCACATCGACGGCAAGTGGTACATCTATTTTGCGGCGGCGCACACGCAGGCGCTCGATGCGCTCGGGATGTTCCAGCACCGCATGTTTGCCATTGAATGTGCCGACCGCGATCCGCTTACCGGCAGGTGGGTGGAAAAAGGGCAAATCAAAACCCCGTTCGATACCTTCGCCCTGGACGCTACCACCTTTGTTCATCAGGGTAAACGCTGGTATCTGTGGGCGCAAAAAGCGCCAGATATCAACGGAAACTCCAACCTCTACCTGTGCGAAATGGCGAACCCGTGGACGCTGAAAGGCGAGCCGGTGATGCTCAGCAAGCCGGAATATGACTGGGAATGCCGTGGGTTCCGGGTCAACGAAGGCCCGGCGGTACTGGTTCACGACGATAAGCTGTTTATCAGCTATTCCGCCAGCGCCACCGATGAAAACTACTGCATGGGTCTGGTGTGGATAAACCGCAACGCCGATCCGCAAAACCCGGCGAACTGGCACAAATCTCCGCGCCCGGTATTCGCCACCAGCTATGAAAACCGCCAGTACGGGCCGGGCCATAACAGCTTCACGAAGACCCCAGACGGGGAAGATGTGCTGGTGTATCACGCCAGAAACTACACCGAAATAGAAGGCGATCCGCTATACGATCCCAACCGCCACACCCGCCTGAAGCGCGTTCGCTGGAACGAAAACGGGATGCCTGATTTCGGCATCCCGCCTGCGGATACGATTTAATCGTTACGGCACGCTGGCTTACACCAGCGTGCCGTAAATCGTCAGCAGCGCCACCACAACCACCACCACAAACGAGGTCTTCTTCGCCATTGAGACGGCGGCTTTAGGCGTTTCGATCTTGTCGGTATGCGGCTCGCGCGCCAGGGAGAACTGCGCCAGACGTGTTAACACCTGGTACTGTGAGGTATGGCGGTCAGCAAGAGAAGCGAACCATGCGGGCAGCGCTTTTTCGCCGTGGCCAATTAACGCATACACCACGCCCACCAGACGCACCGGGAGCCAGTCGAGCACATGCAGGATGGCATCAATCCCGGACAGCAAACGCTCATGCGGCGTCAGGTAACGGGCAAGCCAGGTCTGCCAGGCGCGAAGAAAAGCATAACCCATCAGCAGGACCGGTCCCCACGGCCCGCCCACCACAAACCAGAACAGCGGAGCCAGGTAGTAGCGGAAGTTAATCCACAGCAGCGCGTTTTGCAGCTCGCGCAGGAATTCGCGTTCATCGCAATCCGGCGGCACGCCGTGGATCAGCGTCAGTTCGCTCGCCATGGCACCGCGCGCGTGGGCATCATCACGCGACGCGGCTTTAAGATAAGCGTGGTAGTGCAAACGCACCTTCCCTGCGCCAATGCACAGGACACCGAGCAGGATCCACACCACCAGCAGCGGCACGTTGAAAAACAGTCCGTACAGCGAGCGCAGCAGCAGGAAGGTAATGACCATCACCCCGGCCATCATCAGCAGCGTACGCAGCATAGAAAAGTGCTTAATCCGGCGGAAAAGCACCTCCAGCCGGTGGTCCAGATGCCAGTGCTCGCCGAGTTTAAACAGGCGTTCAGCGATGATAACCAGCAGCATGGTAAACAACGTCATGGTATCTCCTTATTCTGACGACGCGTTGAGCATGGCGCGAAACCGGGGCCAGTCAAAGGCCGGGCCAGGATCGGTTTTTCGCGTCGGGGCAATATCACTGTGTCCCGTAATATTGTCGGCGATGGCCGGATAGCGCCCGATAAGCGCGCGGGTCACGGCCACTAACTGTTGATACTGTGAATCGGTATAGGGCGTGGTATCCGTGCCTTCCAGTTCGATGCCGATGGAGAAATCGTTGCAGCGTTCGCGCCCATGATACAACGACACCCCGGCATGCCAGGCGCGCTTATCAAAAGGAACGTACTGAACCACTTCACCATCACGGCGAATCAGGCAGTGAGCCGACACGCGCAGATGCGCAATCTCAGCGAAGAAAGGATGCGCATCGGGATCTATCGTTCCCGTGAATAACGCGTCAATCCACGGACCGCCAAATTCACCCGGCGGGAGACTAATATTATGAATAACCAGCAGTGTGGGCTTTTCATCCTCCGGGCGGCAGTCGTGGTGCGGCGAGGGCACATGCCGCGCATCCACCAGCCATCCGTTTTCTAACAACATGCTGGAACTCCTTATGTATGGTGCTGTTACTCGGTTCAGAGTAGCATGTTTCAATATTATGATTCGTTACCAATTTGGAGTTTTATCATGCCGCCTCGCCGCTACAACCCCGACCACCGACGTGAAGCGCTTCTGGAACGTATTAATATGGATATTCCGGCAAGCGTCGCCCATGCCCTGAAAGAAGACCTGGGCGGCGACGTGAATGCCGAAAAGGATATTACCGCACAATTGTTGCCAAAAGAGACACGCTCTCACGCGGTGATTATCACCCGTGAAGAGGGCGTTTTTTGTGGCAAGCGCTGGGTTGAAGAGGTCTTTACCCAGCTGGCGGGCGATGATGTGCAGATCGTCTGGCATGTTGAAGACGGCGATGCGATCGCCGCAAACCAGCCGCTGTTTGAACTCGACGGCCCGTCCCGCGTGCTGCTGACCGGCGAACGTACCGCCCTTAACTTCGTCCAGACCTTGTCCGGTGTGGCAAGTGAAGTCCGTCGCTACGTTAACCTGCTGGCTGGCACCCGTACCCAGCTGCTGGACACCCGCAAAACGCTGCCGGGTCTGCGTACGGCGCTGAAATACGCGGTACTCTGCGGCGGTGGCGCAAACCATCGTCTGGGATTATCTGACGCCTTCCTGATTAAAGAGAACCACATTATTGCCTCTGGCTCCGTGCGTCAGGCGGTGGAGAAAGCCTTCTGGCTGCACCCGGACGTGCCCGTTGAAGTGGAGGTCGAAAACCTCGAGGAGCTCGACCAGGCTATTAAGGCCGGGGCTGATATCATCATGCTTGATAACTTCGAAACGGAACAGATGCGCGAAGCCGTCAAGCTCACCAACGGCCAGGCACAGCTTGAAGTGTCCGGGAACGTCACCTTCGACACGATCCGTGAGTTCGCCGAGACGGGCGTGGATTACATCTCCGTCGGGGCTCTGACCAAACACGTTCGCGCTCTCGACCTTTCCATGCGTTTCAAATAATGATGGCTCCCCTCTCCACCCGGAGAGGGGAATGTCTGCCCCGCTCGCAATTCCGTTGTACTTCCCTGCAACGCAGAATGAATTCTCTGAAGCCCCTTTCCCGTTCCCTTTTTTGCCCCTCGTTTCTGCCCTTTCGCGCTGACAGAGTAGCGCCACTTAACCTAAGGAGCAGATATGGACAAACAACACGGATTCACGCTCATTGAGTTGATGGTGGTCATTGGCATTATTGCAATTCTGAGCGCCATCGGCGTCCCCGCCTATCAGAACTACCTGCGCAAAGCGGCGCTGACGGATATGTTGCAAACCTTCGTCCCCTACCGCACCGCCATTGAGCTGTGCGCACTGGATCATGGCGGCGTGACAGACTGTGACAGCGGCAGCAACGGCATCCCTTCCCCGACGACAACACGTTATATCTCGGGAATGAGCGTAACACAGGGCGTCGTGTCATTAACGGGCCAGGAGAGCCTGACCGGGCTGGAGGTGGTGATGACGCCCCAGTGGAGCAGCGGCAACGGTATGACGGGCTGGAAACGTAGCTGCAATATCAGTAACGACAGCGAGCTCAAACAGGCCTGCGAAGACGTTTTCCGCTTCGACAATAACTGAGGAGCGGCTAATGAAAACCGATCAACTCGTGGCACTTTGTCTGCGCCATCATGCTCTGCTGCTCACCAGCGACAGTGACAGGGTAAGTATCGCCGTCGTGGGAACCCCCGCCAGTGAACTGATGGAAGCCCTGCGCTTCGCGACCCAGAAACGGATTGATATCGAGTGCTGGAGCGCAGAGCGCATGGAAAAACACCGGCAGCTCATGTCGCAATCGCATCTGCCCGTCGTTTCGCAAACACACTCAACGGTCGATATCCTCAACCACACGCTGCAGCAGGCAATAAACCAGCGCGCATCCGACATTCATATCGAACCGGGAGAGCATGCCTGTCAGATCCGTTTACGTATCGATGGGGTGCTTTACCCGCAACCTCCGCTTTCCGCCTCGCTGGCCAGCCAGTTCAGCGCACGTTTAAAAGTGCTGGGTAATCTGGATATTGCAGAGCGCCGCTTACCGCAGGACGGTCAGTTCACGATTGAGCTGGCAAACGAGCCGGTCTCATTTCGGATTGCCACGCTTCCCTGCAGCGGTGGCGAGAAAATTGTGCTGCGTCTTCTGCATCAGGTTCAGCAGGCGCTGGAACCGAAAGCGCTCGGCATGAGCGCTGAACAACTGGCCCGTTTTAATGGGGTACTCCACCAGCCGCAGGGGTTGATTCTGGTCACCGGCCCCACCGGCAGCGGCAAAACCGTGACGCTCTACAGCGCGTTGCAGGCGCGTAACACCCCGGAGGTCAACATCTGCAGCGTGGAGGATCCCATTGAGATCCCCCTGGCGGGGTTAAACCAGACACAGATAAATCCCCGGGCGGGTTTAACCTTTCAGAGCGTGCTCAGGGCGCTGCTGCGTCAGGATCCCGACATCATTATGGTTGGTGAAATTCGTGACGGTGAAACGGCCGGGATTGCCATTAACGCCGCGCAGACCGGACACCTGGTGCTGTCGACACTGCACACGAACTCAACAACGGAAGCCCTGACGCGTCTGGAACAGATGGGCGTGGCGCGCTGGATGATATCTTCCGCACTCTCGATGGTAATTGCCCAGCGTCTGGTCCGGCGTCTGTGTCCCCACTGTCGTCGGGAAGCCAGCGAGCATGCGGATTTACCTCGCGCAGTGTGGCCCAGACCGCTTCCCCGCTGGCAACCCACCGGCTGCGATCGCTGTTATCACGGTTTTTATGGCCGGGTGGCCATTTTTGAAGTGCTCGCGATCGACAATGACCTGCGACAGGCCATTGCCCGCGGAGCGGGAACAGAGGTAATCGAGGCGAGCGCCCGGCAGGCGGGAATGGTTTCTCTTTTTGAGCACGGCTGCATGGCTGTTGAAGAAGGGTTGACCACGATTGAAGAGTTGATTCGCGTCCTGGGCATGCCCGATGCCAGCTAACCGGCTCTGGCGCTGGCGAGCGCTCACCAAAGAAGGAGAACCCCGAAACGGGACGCTCTGGGCTACAGACCGCAATGCAGCCTACAGCAGGTTGATGCGTCACGATCTTCATCCTCTGACGCTGACCCGCTGCACAGAGAGACACCGCTGGCAGCCACATCACTGCTATGAGATGTTTCGCCAGCTCGCCACGCTGCTGCAGGCTGGGCTGACGTTGTCCCACAGCCTGCAAATGCTGGCAGACCAGCATCCGTCAAAACCCTGGCAGGCGCTGCTGCAAAGTCTTGCTGATGAACTCAGTGAAGGATGCCCCTTTTCTGAGTCACTCAAAAAGTGGCCTGCGGTTTTTAGCCCACTGCATGTCTCGATGGTAAAGGTCGGAGAACTAACCGGGAAGCTTGAGGCGTGCTGTCGTCAACTCGCGCAGCAACAAAAAGCGCAGCAGCAACTCAGTGCGAAAGTGAAAAAGGCGCTGCGCTATCCGGCGATCGTTCTGACGCTGGCCGTCCTCGTCGTGCTGGCGATGGTCACCCTGGTCTTGCCCGAGTTCGCCGCGATCTACAAAACATTTAACACTCCGCTCCCGTGGCTGACACAAAAGGTCATGGGAATGGCAGCATTTATGCAGTCCTACGCCCTCGCGTTGTTTGCCGTGATACTGGCAACCGTCACTGGCGCGTGGGCTCTGCGGCAGAACCCTCGCTGGCAGCGCATTCTGATGCATATGCCAGTGATGGGGACGCTGGCACAGGGCCAAAAGCTGGGACACATTTTTACCGTTCTGTCGCTCACGCAGCAGGCGGGGATCGCCTTTTTGCAGGGGCTGGAGAGCGCAGAGGAGACCGTTGATAGTCGGTACTGGCAGGGAATACTCCGCACGATTCGGGAGGACGTTGAAAAAGGTTTCCCCGTCTGGTCATCCTTTCAGAGAGCGGCCATGTTTACCCCGCTGTGTATCCAGCTTTTACGAACCGGTGAAATGTCTGGCGCGCTGGACAGCATGCTGGCAAACCTGGCCCGCCATCACACGGAACAGACCTTGCAACGGGCCGATAATCTGGCGGCGCTTCTGGAGCCATTGCTTCTGATTGTAACGGGAGTCATCATCGGCACGCTGGTGGTCGCCATGTACCTGCCGATTTTCCATCTGGGGGATGCGATGAGTGCGGGATAGTGCTGACGTGCTGGCGCACGGAGATGCGCCAGCAAAAGCCCTTACAGGCTGTTGAAAACGCGGTTTTCCTGTTCCTGAACGCGAATAAACGTCGTGCGTTTCGTCAGCTCTTTCAGGCGGGATGCCCCCACGTAGGTGCAGGCGGAACGCAGGCCACCGAGGATATCACGTGCGGTATTTTCAACCGGGCCGCGCAGGGGCAGCTTAACGGTTTTACCTTCTGCCGCGCGGTATTTTGCCACGCCACCAACATGACGGGTCATTGCAGACTCAGAGCTCATTCCATAGAACAGCATAAATTTCTCGCCGTTCTCTTCAACCACGGTACCACCACTCTCTTCGTGACCTGCCAGCATGCCGCCGAGCATCACGAAGTCCGCGCCGCCGCCGAAGGCTTTTGCCACATCACCCGGCATGGTGCACCCGCCGTCGCTGATGATCTGGCCGCCCAGCCCGTGCGCCGCATCGGCACATTCAATGACCGCGGAGAGCTGAGGATAACCGACGCCGGTCTTAACGCGCGTGGTGCACACGGAGCCCGGACCAATGCCCACTTTCACGATATCTGCACCGGAGAGGATCAGTTCTTCACACATTTCGCCGGTCACCACGTTGCCCGCGATGATGGTTTTCGTCGGCCAGGCTTCACGCGCCTTGCTGACGAACTGCACGAAGTGCTCGGAGTAACCATTCGCCACATCAATACAAACGAAGCTGAGTGCCGGGTTCGCATTCAGGATCTGTTTGGTCTTTTCGAAATCGGCATCAGAGGTACCGGTGGAGACCATTACATGCTTCACCACATCAGCAGACGCGGACGCAACAAATGCATTCCACTCTTCAGGGCTGTAATGTTTGTGTACGGCAGTCAGAATGTCGAACTGTGCCAGGGCGGTTGCCATCTCAAAGGTTCCCACAGTATCCATGTTGGCAGCGATGATCGGCACGCCAGACCAGGTCTGACCGGAATGCTTAAAGGTGAACTGACGTTCGAGTTCAACGTCTGAGCGACTTTTCAGTGTAGAGCGTTTAGGGCGGATGAGAACGTCTTTGAAACCTAACTTCAGATCTTCTTCGATACGCATGTGCGGATTCCTGGGGTTAGAGGCAAATATGTTAAAAGCACAACTCCAGTGACGTTATCATACGCACTAATACCTGCTCCGCAAGACTGCGAAATTCTCTTTTTTTACGCTACAATCCTATAAATTTACCTGGTAAAAAGCCGGTAAACAGGGCTAAACAGTTGCTGGCGCACCTTAGAGTTTTAATCAACTGATTTTAATAATGAATAATTCCCAGGATTTGATTTAATGGGGTATATCGTTGCATTAACCGGCGGCATCGGTAGTGGTAAAAGTACCGTTGCGGACGCGTTCTCTCGTCTGGGTATCACGATTATTGATGCCGATATCATTGCCCGTCAGGTGGTAGAACCAGGTACACCCGCGCTAAAGGCTATCGAAAACCACTTTGGTCAGAGCATCCTCACTGCGGATGGCACGCTTAATCGCCGCCAGCTTCGTGAGCGTATTTTTGCTGACGCGTCGGAAAAGCGCTGGCTTAATGCCCTGCTCCACCCCATTATCCACCAGGAAACCCAGCGTCAGATTGCTGCGGCCAACTCTCCCTACGTAGTGTGGGTCGTTCCACTGCTGGTGGAAAATCAGCTGCAGAAGAGAGCCGATCGGGTGCTGGTGGTTGATGTCTCTCCCGAAACGCAGATCCAGCGAACCATGACGCGTGACCACGTCTCACGTGAGCATGCTGAACAAATTCTTGCCGCCCAGGCCACGCGCGCTCAGCGCCTTGCCGTTGCGGATGATGTCATTAATAATAACGGCGCACCAGATGCCATTGCATCGGATGTTGCCCGTCTGCACGCGCAGTATCTGACGTTCGCCGCGCAGGCCGTTGCACAGGAAAAACCATAATGTCGACACACATCCTTTTTGAGCATCCGCTCAACGAAAAAATGCGTACCTGGCTGCGCATCGAATTCCTCATTCAACAGCTTTCACAACATTTGCCTGTTAACGATCATGCCACGGCGCTGCACTTCTTCCGCAACGTGGGCGATCTACTGGATGTGATTGAGCGCGGCGATGTCCGCACAGAGTTGCTCAAAGAACTGGAGCGTCAGCAGCGTAAATTGCAGGCATGGGCTGAAGTTCCGGGAGTGGATGTAAGCCGTATCGATTCCCTTCGTCAGCAGCTTAAAACCAGCAGCAGCAACCTGATGGCTGCGCCGCGCGTCGGGCAGTTTTTGCGTGAAGATCGTCTGATCGGTCTGGTGCGCCAGCGCCTGAGCATCCCTGGCGGCTGCTGTAGCTTCGATTTGCCGACGCTTCACATGTGGCTACATATGCCGCAAGCGCAGCGTGACGCACAGGTAAACAGCTGGCTGAAAAGCCTGGAGCCCATGCAACAGACGCTGTCGCTGATCCTCGATCTGATCCGTAACTCAGCGCCGTTCCGCAAACAAACCAGCCTGAATGGTTTCTACCAGGATAACGGCGATGATGCCGATCTTTTGCGCCTGAATGTATCGCTTGGCGAACAGCTTTACCCACAGATTTCCGGGCATAAGAGCCGTTTTGCAATTCGCTTTATGCCGCTGGACAGTGAGAATGGCACCGTGCCGGAACGTCTCGATTTTGAACTGGCCTGTTGTTAAGGAGTGCCGATGTCTGATATCACCACCGTTAACTGCCCAACCTGTGGCAAAACCGTTGTCTGGGGCGAAGTGAGTCCGTTCCGCCCATTCTGCTGCAAACGCTGTCAGCTCATTGATCTGGGTGAATGGGCGGCGGAAGAGAAACGTATTCCAAGCGAAGGCGATCTCTCGGACAGCGATGACTGGAGTGAAAACCAGCAGTAGTCTGTAAAGCCTGCTGGCGCTTCGCTTAGCAGGCCTACGGTTGTGCGACTAACCGCAGGATCACAGGCTCATTGGCCGGCGGGAATTTTTCGGCATCACTTGCCTGAAGTTCAACCCAGTTACCCGGCTGCCCCTCTTTTCCCCAGGGTTCGCCTTCCCAGTTTTCCACCAGCCAGAACCACAGCGTGATGTGCCTGTCCGGGAACTGGTATTCGAGCTTATCAAACAGCGTGGCGCCAAGCGGAGTGATCCCCACCTCTTCCTGAAGCTCGCGAACGAGCGCCTGTTCCGGCGTTTCACCTGACTCGATCTTTCCGCCGGGAAACTCCCATTTGTTTGCCATATGGGCGTCGGCAGCGCGCTGGGTAATGAAGATTTGGTTTTGCGGGTTGCGAATAATCCCGACGGCAATTTGCAGTATTTTCATCGTGTCACTTCCATAAAAAAGGCGCAGATGTCTGCGCCTTTTTGTTTTTTTATGAACTTAGTTCAGACGGCCGTGGCACGCCTTGTACTTTTTACCGGATCCACATGGGCACGGATCGTTACGACCCACTTTACGATCCCCGGTCTGCGCGGCGATTGCTGCGGCGGCTTCGCTGTCGTCAGTCTGGTGGCTAAGCTGCTGCATCTGTGCCAGGCGCTCAGCTTCTTCACGACGCTGCTGCTCCATCGCTTCCACTTCTTCCGGCATACGCACCTGAACCTTGCTCAGGGTGCTGATCACTTCATACTTCAGTGACTCCAGCATAGAGGCAAACATAGCGAAGGATTCACGCTTGTATTCCTGTTTAGGATCTTTCTGCGCATAGCCACGCAGGTGGATCCCCTGACGCAGATAGTCCATCGCGGCCAGGTGCTCTTTCCACAGGGAGTCCAGGGTCTGCAGCATCACACCTTTTTCGAAGTGACGCATCATCTCAGCGCCAACGACCTCTTCCTTACGCTTGTATACGTCCAGCGCGGTTTCAAAGATACGTTCGCGCAGGGTTTCTTCATGCAGTTCAGGCTCTTTGTCCAGCCACTCTTTGATTGGCAGATCGAGGTCAAAGTCGTTTTTCAGACGTTCCTGCAGGCCTTCGATATCCCACATCTCTTCCAGAGACTGCGGTGGAATATGCGCATCGATTGTCGCCTTAAACACATCCTCACGGATGCTGTTGATGGTTTCGCTTACGTCAGACACGTCCAGCAGTTCGTTACGCTGGGTGTAAATTGCGCGACGCTGATCGTTAGCCACATCGTCATATTCCAGCAGCTGCTTACGAATATCGAAGTTGCGGCTTTCCACTTTACGCTGTGCGTTAGCAATCGCTTTGGTGACCCACGGGTGCTCGATAGCTTCGCCAGGTTTCATACCCAGCTTACGCATCATGCCGGACACACGGTCGGAGGCGAAAATACGCATCAGCGCATCTTCCATCGACAGGTAGAAGCGGGAAGAACCGGCATCCCCCTGACGTCCAGCACGACCACGCAGCTGGTTATCGATACGACGAGATTCGTGACGCTCGGTACCGATGATATGCAGACCACCGGAGGCCAGAACCGCGTCATGACGAACCTGCCAGTCGGCCTTGATCTGCGCAATCTGTTCAGGGGTTGGGTTTTCCAGCTCTGCCACTTCCGCCTGCCAGCTACCGCCCAGCATAATATCGGTACCACGACCCGCCATGTTGGTGGCGATGGTCACCGCAGCCGGATAACCCGCCTGTGCAACGATTTCCGCTTCTTTGGCGTGGAATTTAGCGTTCAGAACGTTGTGTTTGATACCCGCTTTCGTCAGCTCGTGAGAGACCACTTCGGATTTTTCGATGGAGATGGTCCCCACCAGCACCGGCTGGCCTTTCGCGGTACGCTCGCGAATATCTTCGATGATGGCCTGAATTTTTTCCGCTTCGGTCATGTACACCAGGTCCGGCATGTCCTTACGGATCATTGGGCGGTTGGTTGGAACGACCACGGTGTCCAGCTTGTAGATGGAGCTGAATTCAAACGCTTCGGTATCAGCCGTACCGGTCATCCCTGCCAGCTTCTCGTAAAGGCGGAAGTAGTTCTGGAAGGTGATGGAGGCCAGCGTCTGGTTTTCGTTTTGAATATCCACGCCTTCTTTGGCTTCAACGGCCTGGTGCAGACCGTCAGACCAGCGACGTCCCTGCATGGTACGGCCGGTGTGTTCATCAACGATAATCACTTCGCCGTCTTTCACGATGTAGTCGACATCGCGGGTGAACAGCGCATGGGCGCGCAGGGCGGCAGTCACGTGGTGCATCAGCATGATGTTGCTCGGGGAATAGAGAGATTCTCCCTCTTCCATGATGCCTTCAGCCACCAGCAGTTCTTCAATTTTCACCAGACCACGTTCGGTCAGGTTCACCTGGCGCGCTTTTTCATCTACGGAGAAGTGGCCTTCACCCTGGAAGGTGTCGGAGTCTTCTTTTTCCTGACGCAGCAGGTGTGGAATGATTTTGTCAACTTTACGGTACATATCAGAGCTGTCTTCAGCCGGGCCGGAGATGATCAGCGGTGTACGCGCTTCATCGATCAGGATGGAGTCCACCTCATCCACCAGAGCATAGTGCAGTTTACGCTGGACGCGCTCTTCAGGGCTAAACGCCATGTTGTCACGCAGGTAATCGAAGCCGTATTCGTTGTTGGTGCCGTAGGTGATATCCGCGTTGTACGCTTCACGTTTAGCTGGCGCGGGCAGACCGGACATGTTGATACCCACCGTCATCCCGAGGAATTCGAACAGTGGACGGTTGTTTTCGGCGTCACGCTGTGCCAGATAGTCGTTGACGGTGACGACGTGTACGCCTTTACCGGTCAGGGCGTTCAGGTATGCCGGCAGCGTTGCGGTCAGGGTTTTACCTTCACCGGTACGCATTTCCGCGATGCAGCGCTCATTGAGCACCATACCGCCCAGCAACTGAACGTCGAAGTGACGCATGCCAAATACACGCTTACTCGCTTCACGCACCACGGCGAACGCTTCCGGGATCAGGCTTTCTAAGGTTTCGCCTTTTTCCAGACGCGCGCGGAATTCTGCCGTTTTCGCTTTCAGCTCATCATCAGAGAGTTTCTCCATCGCCGGTTCCATACCGTTGATGACAGCAACAGCTTTGCGCATACGGCGCAGGGTACGATCGTTACGACTACCAAAAACTTTAGTTAACAATTTGATTAACATAATAAATTCTCAAACGCCCCATTGTGGGCAGATAAATTAAGGTATTGAAAAAGTTAATTTAGCTGAGGCGCTGAGGCCCGGCGCGAATGCCGTGAGCCTGGCTAATCCATGTTGTGACAGAGAATAAGACGGGAGAAACGAGCGCACGTTGCGCTGACTGGCGAACCATGACCGGCGGCTGACTGTCCTGCGTGAGCAGCGCGTTAAGCGTGTCCAGCAGGGCAAGATGCTGCGCCTGGACCGGCAGCGTCTCTTCAGCAACAGGCATCGCCTGCGGTGCCATTGCAAATGACAGATGACGAATTACCGTACGGATTGCGTGCTGGTGCCAGTAATCAACGGAGAAATTCGGGCGGCGATTGGCTTCAAGCCACGCAAGGTTAGTAAAGTTAACCCGCGTGTTGAGATCGTGTTTGGTTGTGGAGGTCTTCGCCGGCGTCGCCGCTTCGGCACTGTTGCTGAGCGCAGGCAAGCCGAGACTCGCCGCGACCATCCCTAATAAGAGATGCGGCCAGAAGTAACGTCTGCCAAATTGTCGCCAGCGCGTCAGTATTCCGCTCACTTGCTCCACCACATAAGCCAGCCCGGTACAGGCTGAATTCAGTTATTTTTTTAAGCGCCCAGATATTACCACTAAAGCCAATATACATCAGCAGGAATGAGGTGCCGCCGCGGGGAAAAACGGTCAAGAATGCAGCTAACGCACACATTTTCTGCGCAGAGTAAATAAGGGGTAACGCAGGGGGCAATCAACGAAGGGTAAAAATAAAAACGACTGGTCTTCCTGGTCGGAGAGAGTACCAGGTTAACCAGTCGATTTTTTTACGAAACGGGATGAACCGTTACGCCAGAACCATGTTTGGTGCTTTGAAAGCCAGCGGCAGTTCCGCTTCGTCTTCAAAGGTCACATATTCCCAGGCTTCCTGTTTAGCCAGGACGGCCTGCAACAATTTGTTGTTCAGTGCATGACCGGATTTGAACGCGGTAAATGCACCAATGATGTTGTGACCACACATGAACAGGTCGCCGATAGCGTCCAGCATTTTGTGACGAACGAATTCATCTTCAAAACGCAGGCCGTCTTCGTTCAGTACGCGATAATCGTCAACAACGATGGCACAATCGAAGCTGCCGCCCAGGCACAGGCCGCGGGACTGCAGATATTCGATATCACGCATGAAGCCAAATGTACGGGCTCGGCTGATCTGACGCATAAACGCATCGGCAGAGAAGTTCATCGCATAGCGTTGGGTGCTTGCATCAATCGCCGGATGGTTAAAGTCGATGGTAAAGTCCAACGAGAAACCATTGTACGGTTTGAATTCAGCCCATTTGTCGCCATCTTCGACGCGAACGGTCTCTTTGATGCGAACAAATTTCTTCGCGCAGTTCAGTTCTTCGATGCCGGCATCCAGCAACAGATAAACGAACGGAGCAGCACTGCCATCCATAATCGGGATTTCTGGCGCATCGACTTCAACAATAATGTTGTCGATACCCAGCCCCGCCAGGGCGGCGTTCAGGTGCTCTACGGTAGAAATCCGCACGTCATGCTCGTTCACCAGACAAGTACAGAGCATAGTATCACGCACAGATTTGGCATCGGCCGGAAAATCTACCGGTGGATTCAAGTCAGTGCGACGATAGATGACCCCGGTATTGGCCGGCGCAGGGCGTAACGTCAGTGTGACTTTCTTGCCGGTATGTAAACCGACACCCGTCGCCTGAACGATACGTTTAAGTGTCCTTTGTTTGATCATCGTATAATCTCGCCAAATTAACTATCCAACCGAGAGTGTATATCACTAACGGTGGGTCAGTTTAGCACAAAGAGCGCAAATCCCCAAATTCCAGCCAATTCTTAGTCAGCTTGCTTACGCAGGAACGCCGGGATATCCAGATAATCTGGCTCTTTCGCCGTTTGCGGCGTTGGGTCGTTCACCACCTTCGCGGCCGGTTTCTGCTCCTGAGTCAGAGGAGACATTCCGTGCTGCTGGTAACGATCCATTACCGGTTGCTGAGTCTGTTTGTTGGTCACCAGGGTGATCTCAGGACGCTTGTCCATGCCGATACCGGTCGCCACAACAGTCACGCGCAGTTCGTCGTTCATTTCAGGGTCAAGAGATGTACCGATTACCACCGTCGCATTGTCAGAGGCGAACGCACGGATGGTATTACCCACGGTTTCGAACTCATCCAGACGCAGGTCAAAGCCAGCGGTAATGTTGACCAGCACACCGCGCGCGCCAGACAGATCGATATCTTCCAACAGTGGAGAAGAGATAGCCATTTCAGCCGCTTCTTCTGCACGGTCTTCACCGCTCGCCACGCCAGAGCCCATCATCGCGTAGCCCATTTCGGACATCACGGTGCGAACGTCAGCAAAGTCAACGTTCATCAGGCCAGGACGGGTAATCAGTTCAGCGATACCCTGCACCGCGCCTTTCAGCACGTCGTTTGCTGCACCGAACGCATCCAGCAGAGAGATACCGCGGCCCAGAACTTTCAATAGTTTGTCGTTCGGGATGGTGATCAGTGAGTCCACATGCTTGGACAGCTCGGTGATACCCTGCTCCGCGAAGGCCATACGCTTCTTGCCTTCAAAATTGAAAGGCTTGGTCACGACAGCAACGGTCAGGATCCCTAAATCTTTCGCCACTTCAGCCACAACAGGTGCTGCGCCGGTACCGGTACCGCCACCCATACCTGCTGCGATGAAGACCATGTCCGCACCTTCCAGTGCAGCGCGCAGCGCTTCGCGATCTTCTTCAGCCGCATTGCGACCCACTTCCGGGTTAGCCCCGGCTCCCAGCCCTTTGGTGATACCACCGCCGATCTGGATAGTCTGGCCTACAGCCGTCTTACGCAGTGCCTGCGCATCGGTGTTAACTGCAAAGAATTCAACACCTTCAATGCGTTCACGCACCATATGCTCTACGGCGTTACCGCCGCCGCCACCGACGCCGATGACTTTAATCACCGCGTCGTTGGTCAGTTCCATAGGTTCAAACATAATTTCTCTCTCCGTTGTGCCTGTCGCCCGAGACCGCTAATTCTCTCCGGTCTCTTAAAAAAATTAAAACTCTTTTCGCAGCCAGTTGTTCAGTCGTTTGACCCACGACCCCACTGAGACGCGTTTTTCCACTTCTGCTTCACCACTGAGATGCGTTTCCTTCCCGTAGTGGAGCAGGCCAACAGCCGTTGAATAATACGGCTCCTGAGCATAATCCGTTAAACCGGTGATATTCAGCGGCGCGCCAATACGTACTTGCGTATGGAACACGCGCTGCGCACAGGCCGCAAGACCTTCAATTTGCGCTGCACCGCCGGTTAATACAATCCCCGCCGCAAGATGATGTTTCACGCCCTGCTGACGAAGCTGTTCCTGTAACTGTAAAATCTCTTCGTTGACCAGGTTGAGCAGCTCGGTATAGCGCGGCTCAATGACCTCTGCCAACGTCTGGCGCTGCAGGCTACGCGGTGGACGACCACCGACGCTTGGCACTTCAACGCTCTCATCTTTGCCAACGATAGACCCCAGCGCACAGCCATGGCGCACTTTGATCGCTTCTGCATCGCTCGGTGGCGTACCAAAAGCGTAAGCGATATCGCTGGTCACCACGTTCCCGGCATAAGGGATCACTTTGGTGTGGCGCAGCGCACCGCCGGTATACACGGCCATGTCCATTGTACCACCACCTATATCGACCACACAGACGCCCAGTTCACGTTCATCTTCGGTCAGCACGGAATAACTTGCTGCAAGACCGGCGAAAATAAGTTGGTCAACTTTCAGGCCACAACGTTCAACGGCTTTTACAATGTTCTTCGCCATATCGTTGTGACATGTGATCAGGTGCACTTTTGCCTGCATACGTACGCCGGAGAGACCGACCGGGTTTTTAATGCCTTCCTGGTAGTCAATCGCGTATTCCTGCGGGATCACATGCAGCACGCGATGCTCATCGCGCACACGCACGGACTTCGCCGTATGCACAACATTTTCAACGTCTTCCTGCGTCACTTCTTCTTCGGAAATCGGCACCATACCGATTTCGTTCTGGCAGCTAATGTGCTTGCCAGAAAGGGCCAGATAGACAGAAGAAATCTGGCAATCGGCCATCAATTCAGCCTGATCGATGGCGCGCTGGACGCATTTCACCACCGATTCAAGATCGTTTACCCCACCTTTATCCATACCACGGGACGGGCAACTGCCTACGCCAATGATATTGACCATACCGTCGGGCAGAACTTCCCCTACTAAAGCGGCAACCTTCGCGGTGCCAATCTCCAGTCCAACTACCAGTTTTCTGTCCGTCGCCTTGATCATTGTTGTTCTGCCTGTACCTGTGCCTGATTCTGTTGCTGATTAGGTTCCTCGACCGGAGCCGGTACCCAACCGACTGCTGCGCCTGAGTCATAGCGCAAATCAACGTAGCTTATCCGTTTGCCGTCAGTCTGTGCCTGCTGCTGTAAAACCGGGTAAAGTTCTACAAAACGCGCCAGACGCTTCATTGTGTCCCCGCGACCCAGGTTGAGCTTAATGCCGTTCGTTAACGTCAACTGCCAGGAGCGGCGCGCCGTCATCGCAGCATCTTTTAACGTAAACCTGTCCTTCGCCAGCACCTGACCCATTTCACGAAAACCCTGTAACACTTCGTTTTCGCTACCTTCAGGGCCATACAACATCGGTAAATTTTGCTTGTTGACACGATCGGCCGGGACGCTGAAGGAGTTTCCGTCTACGTCAACCATGTGCTGATCATTCCAACGCGCAATGGGCACATATTCAACCAGATGAATCTTCAATTCATCAGGCCATTGCTTTCTTACACTCGCCTGTTTTATCCATGGCAGACGTTCAATCTGGCTCTGGATAATATTAACGTCCTGAGTCATAAAGGTGCCGGGCGACCCCAGCGCCAGAATTGACTGGCGAATATCATCGTTACGCGTGTAGTGGCGCTCACCGGTGACCACCAGCTTAGAAAGTGGCAACCGCTGCGCATCTTCCATCCAGCCCAGTACCATCCAGCCGCTGATAAACACGGTGCACAGCACCCCGAGCAGGAAAATAATGCCTGCAAGACGCGTTCCATTACTCCGGCGTGAAGAGGCGTATTCTTCTTCGTCATCGCGGTTGCGCGTGTTCAATGCAGCCTGAGACATATCAGCCCGCCTGGTCCAGAATGCGTACGACTAACTGCGAGAAGCTCATCCCCGCCTGACGAGCGGCCATCGGCACAAGGCTGTGGCTGGTCATTCCCGGGGACGTATTCGCTTCCAGCAGATAAAATTGTCCATCACGGTCCTGCATCACGTCGATGCGTCCCCAGCCGCGACAACCCAGAATATGCCAGGCTTTAAGCACCAGGGACTGTAATTCGGCTTCACGCTCAGCATCCAGACCACAAGGGCAGAAATATTGCGTCTCATCAGAGAGATACTTTGCCTCATAATCATAGAAGGTTCCGGCCGGTTGGATACGGATTGACGGTAAAATTTCTTCACCAAGCATTGCGACGGTAAATTCCGGCCCGCTGAGCCATTTTTCAATCAGAACTTCTTCATCATGTTGAAATGCCAGCGCTAAAGCGGAGGCTAAATCGTCAGCTTTGTCGACTTTAGACATCCCCACGCTCGACCCTTCCCGGCTCGGCTTTACAATAACCGGTAAGCCCAGTTCCGCAATGCGTGTATTAACGCTATCCGGAAGGCCCAATTCAAATTCGCGACGCGTCAGTGCCACCCACGGCGCAACCGGTAATCCCGCGCCCTGCCACAGTAACTTACTGCGCAGTTTATCCATAGAGATGGCGGATGCCATCACGCCACTACCGGTGTACGGCATGCCGATTAATTCCAGCAATCCCTGCAGGGTACCGTCTTCACCCCCCCGGCCATGTAACGCGATAAAGACTTTATCGAAGCCCAGCGCTTTTAATTGCGTTACGTCGACCTCTCTTGGATCAACCAGGTGGGCATTAACGCCGCCCTCACGCAGGCCCGCCAGCACCGCAGCGCCGGAATTCAGGGAAACCTCACGCTCTGCGGAGGTACCACCAGACAGGACAGCAATCTTATCAGCCATGATGCTCATCCTCCTGGTTTTGCGGCTTCAGTTTGATTTCCGCTAAGGTACGGGCGATTTTACCGATATTTCCCGCGCCCTGAATCAGAATCAAATCGTTACCGGTGAGGACCGGTGCCAGAATTTCCGCCACCTGTGCCGGGTCAGAAACCAGAATAGGGTCAACTTTACCGCGTCCGCGAATGGTGCGACACAGGGAACGGCTATCCGCGCCCGGAATCGGTGTTTCGCCTGCGGAATACACGTCCAGCATCAGCAGCGTATCCACCTGTGACAAGACGCTGGCGAAATCGTCGTACAGATCGCGCGTACGCGTGAAACGGTGCGGCTGGAAGATCATCACCAGATTCTTGTCAGGCCAGCCTGCACGTGCGGCTTTAATGGTGGCGTCGACTTCAGTCGGATGGTGACCGTAGTCGTCCACCAGCATCGCAGTGCCGGTTTTACCGTTTACGGCATTCAGCGGGAATTCACCGAGGAAGTCGAAACGACGCCCGGTCCCCTGGAAGCTTTCCAGCGCACGCAGGATTGCGTCGTCATCAATGCCTTCTTCCGTCGCAACGGCCACTGCCGCAGCGGCGTTAAGAGCGTTATGACGCCCCGGCGCATTCAGCGTCACGTGGAGCAGCTCTTTGTCCTGACGCGCCAGAGTGAAGTGTCCCTGCGCGCCAATCTGTTTGTACTCTTCCACGCG
Source organism: Enterobacter sp. BIDMC92 (assembly GCF_001030225.1). Taxonomy (NCBI): domain Bacteria; kingdom Pseudomonadati; phylum Pseudomonadota; class Gammaproteobacteria; order Enterobacterales; family Enterobacteriaceae; genus Enterobacter; species Enterobacter sp. BIDMC92. The sequence goes on along the minus strand of NZ_KQ087598.1, from coordinate 777,312 downwards.
GACGTCAGCGTCTTCACTGAAGCCGTAAGTGGTGATTTGACGACCCACGCGCGGCAGAAGCTCGCGAATGACCGGATCGTCTACGCACATTACCGCACGTCCATAGAACGGCAGGTTATGCAGGAAGTTGATAAAGGTCTGCTTTAAGTTCTCGAAGTCACCCTGGTAGGTATCCATATGGTCAGCTTCGATGTTCGTGACAATCGCCACCATCGGCTGCAGGTGCAGGAACGACGCATCGCTTTCATCCGCTTCCGCAATCAGATAACGACTGTGTCCCAGACGCGCATGCACGCCAGCGGCTTTTACCAAACCGCCGTTGACGAACGTCGGGTCAAGACCCGCTTCCGCATAAATACTGGAAACCATCGCCGTGGTCGTGGTTTTACCGTGGGTCCCGGCAATCGCAATGCCGTGACGGAAACGCATCAGTTCCGCCAGCATTTCTGCGCGGCGGATCACCGGAATGCGCGCTTCATGGGCGGCAACGATTTCCGGGTTGTCAGAGGAGATGGCACTCGATACCACCACCACGCTCGCATCGCGCACGTTTTCCGGGCGATGGTTGAAATAGATAGTCGCCCCAAGTGACGCCAGCTGCTGCGTAACAGGGTTTGGCGCCAGGTCAGACCCGCTGATCTGATAGCCTTCGTTAGCTAACACTTCGGCAATACCGCCCATGCCAGCACCACCGATGCCAACAAAGTGAATGTGCCGGACGCGACGCATCTCGGGCACGATTGAACGCAGTTTTGCCAGTTGTTGTGTATTCATTCTCTAAACGCCATCGACTACTAAAAATTCGTGCCGCGCTTCACGCGCTGCGAGGGTTAAGCCTGGGATGCCAGACTCACTTCTTTTGCCACCCGTTCAGTCGCATCAGGAATAGCGGTCGCGCGCGCGCGTTCTGCCATCTCCAGTAATACGTCTCTGTTCCAGCCCGCCAGGGTGGTGGCGACCGCGTCGGCGGTAAACTGTGGCTGCTCAAAAATTTTCGCCGCGCCGGCCTTCTCGAGCGGCAATGCGTTCCAGTACTGCTGTCTGTCTTTGTGCTGGAACGGCACAAACAGGGCCGGCAACCCGGCGGCGGCAATCTCGCTCACCGTCAGCGCACCTGAGCGACAAACGACGACATCGGCCCAGGCATAAGCGGCGGCCATGTCATCGATAAACTCGGTGACGTTATGCTGCGGCTGCCCTGCCTCGGCATAAGCCTGCTCAACGGTCTGCTGAGCGCCTTTTCCACTCTGGTGCCAGATGGTAACGGCATCGCCCAGCTTTGCGGCAACCTGCGGCATCGTCTGGTTTAAAATGCGCGCCCCCTGCGAACCGCCGACGACCAGCACACGAACCGGCCCTTCACGACCCGCCAGGCGAGCATCCGGCAGCGGCAGCGCCAGCACGTCGACACGCACCGGGTTACCCACCACGTCTGCTTTCGGAAACGCACCGGGAAACGCCTGCATCACTTTGGTGGCGATTTTCGCCAGCCACTTGTTGGTCAGGCCGGCAATCCCGTTCTGCTCATGCAGCACGACGGGAATCCCTAACGACCACGCGGCCAGCCCACCAGGACCCGAGACATAGCCGCCCATGCCCAGCACCACATCGGGCTTAAAGCGCTTCATGATGGTGCGCGCCTGACGCCAGGCGTTAAAAATACGCACCGGCGCCAGCAGCATTGCCTTGAGGCCTTTGCCTCGAAGGCCAGAAATACGGATAAAGTCGATCTCGATACCGTGCTTCGGTACCAGATCGGCTTCCATGCGGTCTGCGGTTCCCAGCCAGCGTACCTGCCAGCCCTGATCCATTAAATGGTGCGCAACCGCCAGCCCCGGGAACACGTGTCCGCCGGTACCGCCTGCCATCACCATTAACCGCTTCGGTTGATTCATCGTGAACCTCGTGTAAACGCCTGGGCTTTTTCCAGACGCGTTTCATAATCTATGCGCAACAACAGCATGATGGCCGTCGACATAATCAACAGACTGGAACCACCATAACTGATCAACGGCAACGTCAGACCTTTGGTCGGCAGCATGCCCGCTGCGGCCCCGACGTTAACCAATGCCTGGAAACTAAACCAGATACCAATTGAGCAGGCTAAGAAACCTGAGAAGCGGTGATCGATCTCCAGCGCTTTCCGGCCGATGGACATGGCACGGAAAGCGACGAAGAATACCATTAATAACGCTAATACCACACCGATATAACCCAGTTCTTCCGCAATAATGGAGAAGATGAAGTCAGTGTGCGCTTCCGGTAAATACTCCAGTTTTTGAACCGAGTTGCCCAGACCCTGTCCCCAGACTTCACCGCGGCCAAAGGCCATCAGCGACTGCGTCAGCTGGTAACCACTGCCGAACGGGTCTTCCCACGGGTTCCAGAACGAGGTCACACGGCGAATACGGTAAGGCTCGGCGAGGATCAGCAGCACAACCGCTGATATCCCCATCCCGATGATAGCGATGAACTGCCACAGTTTTGCGCCCGCCAGGAACAGCATGGCCAGCGTCGTTACAAACAGTACGACCACCGTACCCAGGTCAGGCTGCGCCAGCAGTAACACCGCCAGCACCAGAATCACGCCCATCGGTTTTAAGAAGCCGCGCAGGTTGTTACGCACTTCATCCACTTTACGCACCAGGTAGTTCGCCAGGTAGCAGAACAGGGAAAGCTTGGTAAATTCCGCAGGCTGAATACGCAGCGGGCCAAAAGCGATCCAGCGGGATGCCCCGTTAACGGAGCTCCCGACGACCAGAACAATCAGCAGCATAATAATCGAGGCGATCAGCATCGCCGTACTGTGCCGCTGCCAGAACTCCATCGGCAGACGCAGGGTGACCAGCGCCAGGCAGAACGCCAGGATGATGTACAGGCCATCACGCTTGGCAAACAGGAAAGGATCGTTCGCCAGACGCTGCCCGACGGGCATGGAAGCGGACGTCACCATGATAAAGCCGACCGCCGCCAGCCCCAGCGTGAGCCAGAACAGCGTGCGATCGTACATGATCAGGCTGTCGTTATCTTTTTGACGAGAGCCCATCACCCAGCCTTTGAGTGCCGCAAACAGCCATACCAGGATCCCAAATCCTGGCAGGCGCGGCATTTTCAGGCGAGGGAGAGATAAACGCATCAGCCTAACTCCTTCGCCAGGCGGGTAAAGACATCACCACGCTGTTCGAAATTCTTGAATTGATCGAGGCTGGCACACGCCGGAGAGAGCAGCACCATATCGCCTGGCTTCACGCGAGGGGCAATCAGCCTCATCGCCTGTTCCATGGTTTCGGTCTGCTCGGCAATCTCAGGGCGCAGCTCAGCCAGCTCGCTGCCGTCACGGCCGAAACAGTACAGGCGGATGTTATCACCTGAGAGATACGGCTTCAGGGAGGAGAAATCAGCAGATTTGCCGTCGCCGCCCAGCAGTAAATGCAGAGTACCTTCAACGTGCAGGCCGTTCAGCGCGGCCTCGGTGCTTCCCACGTTGGTGGCTTTGGAGTCGTTAATCCAGCGCACGCCGTTATGCTCCAGCGCGAGCTGGAAACGGTGCGCCAGACCGGAAAACGTCGTCAATGCTTTCAGGCTGGAGGAGCGTGGCAGCCCGACTGCGTCCGCCAGCGCCAGCGCTGCCAGCGCATTGGTATAGTTATGCTGACCAGAAAGTTTCATCTCTTTCACGTTCAGCACTTTCTCACCTTTCACACGCAGCCAGGTTTCGCCCAACTGACGGTTCAGATGGTAATCACCCATAGTGATGCCAAAACTGATGCAGCGCTCGTCCGCGCCGCGCACCGGCATGGTCAGCGCATCATCTGCGTTAACGACGCAGACCTTTGCATTCTCATAAACGCGCAGCTTGGCGGCACGGTACTGCTGCAGACCAAATGGATACCTGTCCATATGATCTTCAGTCACGTTGAGGATCGTCGCAGCGGCAGCATGCAGGCTGGAGGTGGTTTCCAGCTGGAAGCTTGAAAGCTCGAGGACATACAGCTCACAGCCTTTGTCCAGCAGCATCAGCGCCGGCAGGCCGATATTACCGCCGACTCCGACGTTCATGCCCGCCGCTTTCGCCATCTCACCCACCAGGGTGGTGACGGTGCTTTTCCCGTTAGAACCAGTAATCGCGATAACCGGTGCCTGCGCTTCGCGGCAGAACAGCTCGATATCGCCGATAATCTCAACGCCTGCATCCGCGGCAGCGCTCAGTGAAGGATGTGCCAGCGCCATACCCGGGCTTGCGACAATCAGATCGGCTGCCAGCAGCCAGTCATCATTCAGACCACCAAGGTGGCGTTCAACCTGTTCCGGCAGTTTTTCCAGACCCGGCGGAGAGACACGCGTATCCATCACGCGCGGCGTCACGCCACGCGCGAGGAAAAAGTCCACGCAGGACAGGCCCGTGAGGCCTAACCCGATGATAACGACCTTTTTGCCCTGGTAATCTGCCATGATTAACGTACCTTCAGCGTTGCCAGGCCAATCAGCACCAGCATCAGCGAAATAATCCAGAAGCGCACAATGACGCGCGGCTCCGGCCAGCCTTTCAGTTCATAGTGATGGTGAATAGGCGCCATACGGAAGATGCGCTGTCCGCGCAGCTTGAAGGAGCCAACCTGCAAAATGACCGACAGGGTCTCAACCACAAACACGCCACCCATGATCACCAGCAGGAACTCCTGACGCAGCAGCACAGCAATAATGCCGAGCGCGCCGCCCAATGCCAGTGAACCAACGTCACCCATAAAGACCTGCGCCGGATAGGTGTTGAACCACAGGAAGCCCAGCCCTGCGCCGACAATCGCCGTACAGACGATCACCAGCTCACCCGCGTGACGCAGATAAGGGATGTGCAGGTAGTTCGCAAAGTTCATGTTACCGGTCGCCCACGCCACCAGTGCAAAACCGGCGGCTACAAAGACGGTTGGCATAATGGCCAGGCCATCCAGACCGTCGGTCAGGTTCACCGCGTTACCGGTACCTACTATCACGAAGTAGGCCAGCAGGATATAGAACAGCCCCAACTGTGGCATCACGTCTTTAAAGAACGGCACGACCAGCTCGGTCGCTGGCGTGTCTTTGCCTGCCAGATACAGCGCGAAGGCCACGCCCAGCGCGATCACCGACATCCAGAAATATTTCCAGCGCGCGATCAGACCCTTGGTATCTTTGCGAACAACTTTACGATAATCATCAACAAAACCGATGATCCCGTACCCCACCAGTACCGTCAGCACGCACCAGACGTACGGGTTGGACGGGTACGCCCACAACAGCACGGAAACGACAATGGCGGTCAGGATCATTATCCCACCCATGGTCGGCGTACCGCGCTTGCTGAAGTGCGATTCCGGACCGTCGTTACGCACAACCTGGCCGAAAGAGAGTTTTTGCAGACGGGCAATCATGCGCGGGCCCATCCACAATGAGATGAACAGCGCAGTCAGCAGGCTGACGATGGCGCGAAACGTCAGATAGGAAAAGACGTTAAAGCCTGAATAATATTTGACCAAATGTTCGGCCAGCCAAACTAACATGTCCCGTTCTCCTGTAATGCGTGCACAACCTCTTCCATGGCGGCACTACGTGAACCTTTCACTAACACTGTCACAATTTGTTTTTCTGTAATTAAGGCCTTAAGGCGCTCAATCAACGCGGCTTTATCGGCAAAATGTTCGCCAACGCCGCTGGCCTGGCTAATCGCCTGGCTCAGTTTTCCTGCGCTCAGGACGCAGTCCAGCCCTGCCGCTTTCGCCGCTTCCCCTACCTGGGTATGACAGGCTTCGCTTTCGTCGCCCAGCTCTGCCATATCACCGACCACCATGATGCGGTAGCCCGGCATCTCCGACAACACCTGCACCGCCGCCGTCATGGAGCCAACGTTCGCGTTGTAGGAGTCATCCAGCAGCAGTTTGTTTTCCGCAAGCTGGACGGGGAACAGGCGTCCCGGGACGGCTTTTAAGTTTGCCAGCCCGTTTTTAATCGCATCATGTGATGCACCCACCGCGGTCGACAACGCCGCTGCCGCAAGGGCATTGGCAATGTTATGGCGGCCCGGAAGCGGCAACAGCACATCCACGCCCCCCGTTGGGGTCATGAGCGTGAATTCCGTACCCTGCGACGTCACATGAATATTGGTCGCGGTAAAATCACTGTTGGCCGCATTTGGCGAGAAGCGCCAGGTTTTACGCGAGCCAATGATGCTCTGCCAGTTCAGCCAGTCATTGTTATCGGCATTCATAATGGCAATGCCGTTTGCCGGCAGACCGGTGTAGATCTCACCTTTCGCTTTCGCCACACCTTCCAGTGAACCAAAGCCTTCCAGATGCGCAGCCGCCAGGTTATTGACCAGCGCGGCTTCCGGGCGAGTCAGGCTCACGGTCCAGGCGATTTCCCCCTGGTGGTTAGCCCCTAACTCGATCACGGCAAATTCATGCTCTTTGGTCAGGCGAAGTAATGTCATCGGCACGCCGATGTCATTATTGAGGTTGCCCGCGGTGTAAAGCGTATTGCCGCACTGACTCAGGATTGCCGCCGTCATTTCTTTCACGGACGTTTTGCCGGATGACCCGGTCAGGGCGACGACGCGCGTCGGCACCTGCTGACGAACCCAGGCAGCCAGTTCACCGAATGCGAGACGCGTATCTTTCACCACAATCTGTGGCAGATCGCTATCCAGCTTGCGGCTAACCAGCAGCGCACCGGCGCCATTTTCTTTGGCGTTATCCGCAAAATCATGCGCATCAAAACGCTCCCCTTTCAGGGCCACAAACAGACAGCCGGCAGTGACTTTGCGGGTGTCCGTCGTCACAGCATCAATGGTGCGATCCTGACCATACAGGTCGCCCTGCAGGATTTGAGCCGCCTGGCTTAATGAAAGGCTAATCATGCCACGACTCCCAGCAGACGTGCTGCCGTTACGCGGTCCGAGTAGTCCAGACGGCGGTTGCCAACAATCTGATAGTCTTCATGACCTTTACCTGCCAGCAGAACAACATCGTTCTCCTGAGCCTGCATGATGGTGTTCGTCACGGCTTCCGCACGGCCTTCCACGACGCGAGCACGACCCGCATCAAGCATGCCCGCCAGAATGTCATTGATGATGGCGCGCGGCTCTTCCGTACGCGGGTTGTCATCGGTAACAACCGGAATATCCGCGAACTGTTCCGCAATAGCCCCCATCAACGGACGTTTGCCTTTATCACGATCGCCGCCGCAGCCAAACACGCACCAAAGTTTACCGGTGCAGTGCAGACGCGCCGCTTCCAGCGCTTTTTCCAGCGCATCCGGCGTGTGGGCATAATCCACCACGACGGTAGGCTTGCCAGGGGCACTAAACACTTCCATACGGCCACAAACCGGTTGCAAACGCGCGGCAGTTTTAAGCAGTTCAGCCATCGGATAACCCAGCGCCAGCAGCGTCGCCAGCGCCAGCAGCAGGTTGCTGACGTTAAACGCCCCCATCAGGCGGCTTTCGATTTCGCCTTCCCCCCAGGAGGAGGCAAAGCGGATCGTCGCCCCGCTGTCGTGATAGTGAACCTCAACTGCTTTCAGCCAGCGACCATGGCAGTTCGGATTAATATGATCTTCCATCGACACCGCAACTGCGTCCGGCAGCGCTGCCAGCCAGCGGCGACCGACATCGTCGTCGGCGTTGATGATGGCTTGTCCGTAATGGTGCGTGGAGTAAAGCAGCCATTTTGCAGCTTCGTAATGCTCCATATCACCATGATAATCGAGATGATCGCGGCTCAGGTTAGTGAACACCGAGGCGGCAAACTTCAGAGCCGCTACGCGATGCTGCACCAGACCGTGTGAAGAGACTTCCATCGCCGCAAAGGTGGCCCCCTGCTCTGCCAGACCGGCAAGGACATGCTGTACGTCAACCGCGGAGCCGGTGGTGTTTTCTGTCGGGATGACTTTGCCCAGCAGGCCGTTACCTACGGTGCCCATGACTGCGCCGGTCTCACCCAGTAACTGGGCCCATTGCGCCATCAGCTGCGTGGTGGTGGTTTTTCCGTTTGTCCCGGTCACGCCCACCAGACGCAGCTGGTCAGAGGGCTCATGATAGAATCGCCCCGCCAGCGCGGAAAGACGCTCGTTTAACTGGCTGAGATAGATAACCGGCACACCGTGCATTTCACGGATCTCGCCGTCAGTTGCCTCATCTTTGGCCTCAGCAATAATGGCAGCAACACCTTGCGCAATCGCCTGCGGGATATAACGACGCCCGTCCGCCTGATGACCGACCACCGCCACAAAAAGATCGCCAGAAGCCGCTACGCGGCTGTCCAGTACCATCTCTCGCAGTGCTCGCTCCGGTGCATTTGGCACCCACGGAGCGAGAAGGTCGCGCAAATTACGATCTGCCACCTGTACCCTCGCCTTGATTAATTACAAATTCACTTTTTTCGCCAGTCGCCAGCGCATCCGGTTCAACGTTCATGGTGCGCAATACGCCGCCCATGATGGCGCCAAACACAGGCGCAGAGACGGCGCCGCCGTAGTATTTACCCGCCTGTGGATCGTTTATCACGACCACCAGCGCAAAACGCGGATTGCTTGCAGGCGCAACGCCTGCGGTATAGGCAATGTATTTGTTGATGTAGCGGCCGTCTGGCCCCACTTTTTTCGCTGTACCGGTTTTGATGGCGATGCGATAGCCTTTAATCGCCGCCTTCACGCCACCACCGCCAGGCAGCGCTACGCTTTCCATCATATGCACGACAGTGCGAACGATAGATTCCGGGAAGATACGCTCGCCCGGAACCGGTGGATCAACTTTGGTAATCGACAGCGGGCGATAGACGCCGTAGCTGCCAATCGTTGCGTAGACTCGCGCTAACTGTAACGGGGTTACCATTAGCCCGTAGCCGAAAGAGAAGGTGGCCCTCTCTATGTCAGACCACCGTTGTTTTTGAGGATATAAGCCACTGCGTTCTCCGACCAACCCCAAATTGGTCGCCTTTCCAAGTCCAAAACGTGAGTAAGTCTCTACTAACGCTGAGGACGGCATCGCTAACGCCAGCTTTGAAACACCGACGTTACTCGACTTCTGTAACACCCCGGTCAGGGTCAATTCGCTGTAGCGCGCCACGTCTTTAATCTCGTGGCCGTTGATACGGTATGGGATCGTGTTCAGAACCGTGTTTTCATTGACGATACCGCGTTGCAGCGCCGTCATCACGACCATCGGTTTTACCGTGGAGCCGGGTTCGAACACGTCGGTAATGGCCCGGTTACGCATCGCATCTTTGGCGGTACCGGTAAAATTGTTCGGGTTGTAGGACGGGCTGTTGGCCATCGCCAGTACTTCACCGGTGCTGACATCCACCAGCACGGCGCTGCCTGACTCCGCCTTGTTGAACGCCACAGCGTTGTTCAGCTCGCGGTAGACCAGCGCCTGCAGGCGCTCGTCAATACTCAGGGCCAGGTTGTGTGCCGCCTGGCTGTCCGTAGACGAGATATCTTCGATAACGCGACCATAGCGGTCTTTACGCACGATTCGCTCGCCAGGCTGGCCGGTGAGCCACTTATCGAAGCTTTTTTCAACGCCCTCAATCCCCTGGCTGTCGACGTTGGTAAAGCCAATGAGGTGAGCGGTTACTTCGCCGGATGGGTAGTAACGGCGTGACTCTTCACGCAGATGAATACCTGGCAACTTCAGTTTGCGGATGTAGTCTGCCATGTCAGGGTTAACCTGACGCGCCAGATAGATAAAACGCCCTTTCGGGTTGGCATTAACGCGGGAAGCCAGCTGATCGAGCGGCATTTTCAGCGCATCAGACAGCGCTTTCCAGCGATTGTCGAGCGTGATCCCCCCCGCGTCGTGCAGCTCTTTCGGATCGGCCCAGATCGCCTTCACCGGCACGCTCACCGCCAGAGGACGGCCAGAACGGTCGGTGATCATCCCGCGGGAAGTGGCGACTTCCTGGACACGGAGGGAACGCATGTCTCCCTGGCGTACCAGCATGTCAGGCGCGACGATTTGTAACCAGGCCACGCGTCCCAGCAGGAAACCCAGCGCCAGTAAAATGCAGCCGCAAAGCAACGCAAAACGCCAACTGATAAAGTTGGCCTGTTCTTCCTGACGTTTTGGTTTTAGCGTTTTTGCCGCTGCTCTCATGCGTCGCGTTTTCCCTTATTTTTGTACTACGATATTTTCCTGGGAAGGATCAACATGCTGCAGTTGCAGCTTTTCCGTTGCGATCCGTTCAACCCGGCTGTGATCGCCGAGCGCGTTTTCTTCAAGGATCAGATTTCGCCATTCAATATCCAGCGCATCGCGTTCCAGTACCAACTGCTCGCGTTGCGCAGTCAATAAACGTGTATGGTGTGCGGTAGTCACCACCGTAACTGCCGTAACAATGATGCAAATGAACAGGCAGAGTGGCAGTTTCCCGAACCGCAAAAGATCGTCGCCGATCACGCCAGGCAAGGCATGGCGCTCGTTGCTTCCTAACGAATCCTTAACTTTGCTGAGGGTCTCTGTCACTCTGCCGATCATGCGTTCGTCCTCTCTGCAACACGCAGCACTGAACTACGGGCACGTGGATTCTCTGCCACCTCTTCTTCGCCCGGCATCAACTTGCCTAATGCTCGCAACTGACGGCCACCCAGCTTCCTGAGTTGTTCTTCCGTCATCGGCAGCCCCGCTGGCACCTGTGGACCGCGACTTTGTTCACGCATAAAGCGTTTCACAATACGGTCTTCCAGCGAATGGAAGCTGATGATGGATAACCGCCCACCCGGGGCCAGCACGTCGAGCGAGCTTTTTAGCGCCAGCTCTATTTCCTCCAGTTCACTGTTTACCCAGATGCGAACCGCCTGGAAGGTACGGGTCGCGGGATGTTTGTGTTTATCCTTCACCGGCGTCGCCGCCGCGATCACTTCGGCCAGCTCTTTGGTGCGAGTCATTGGCTCAATGCGGTTGCGCTCAACAATGGCGCGCGCAATACGTTTGCCAAAACGCTCTTCGCCAAAGGTTTTGATGACCCATGCAATATCCGCTTCGTCAGCGGTCTGTAACCACTCGGCGGCAGACTGGCCACGCGTCGGATCCATCCGCATGTCCAGCGGACCATCACGCATAAAAGAGAAGCCGCGTTCAGCATCATCAAGCTGAGGTGAAGAGACGCCAAGATCGAGAAGAATCCCGTCGATCTTGCCCGTCAGGCCGCGCTCGGCAACGTATTCCGCAAGCGCAGAGAAAGGTCCATGCACGATGGAAAAACGTGGATCATTGATGGTCTGTGCAACGGCAATCGCCTGCGGATCGCGATCGATTGCCAGCAGACGTCCTTCCTCACCCAGCTGGGAGAGGATCAAACGCGAGTGGCCACCGCGACCAAAAGTGCCATCAATGTAGATGCCATCCGGACGAATATTCAGGCCGTTAACAGCCTCGTCCAGTAACACCGTTTTATGTTTATAATTTTCCATCATATTTATAGAGACAAGTCCTGCAGCCGTTCCGATAATGTCGCGGAATCAGACTGCTCAGCGTCGATATCTTCCTTGACCTGTTGATACCAGGTCGTTTCATCCCACAGTTCAAATTTGTTGAACTGCCCGACCAGCATCACTTCTTTGGTCAGACCGGCATGTTGCCGTAATACAGGCGCAATCAGTAATCGCCCTGCGTTATCCATCTGACATTCACTGGCATGTCCCAATAACAACCGCTGCACGCGGCGTTCCTGCGGGTTCATGCTCGACAGTCGCGACAGCTTTTGCTCAATAATTTCCCATTCAGGCAGGGGGTAAAGCAGCAGGCAGGGGGAGTTAATGTCAATGGTGCAAACCATTTGACCCGCAGCGTTCTCAATCAGCTGGTCGCGGTATCGGGTTGGTACCGATAAACGCCCTTTGCTGTCGAGATTGACTAACGTTGCTCCACGGAACATGCCAGTCTCACCCCTCCTCACCACTTTAACCCACAAATTCCCACCTAAAGGAGTTTACGGAGCGAGGGAAAAGCTTGTCAAGCCAGGACTCTCCCTGTAAGGACCCGAAAGCCCTCTATTTACAGAGATAAACACTCCTGGTTAATAACTGCACAACTGGCGAGGCAAAATTAACGTTATGAATATTTGTAAGAAAAAAACCGAATATGCACACTAGCGTTAAAGCTCACTCAATATCATCGCAGATAAAATAAAGTGTCAGTTTGCGACGCGGGCAGCATTTTATGACAGATTCTCAGGGGATAACAGTGCCAGATTCACCAGGACACACGGTAAACGCGGCGGTTAGCAGGTCAGCTGTCAAAGGAAGAGAAAAAACGTCTGAATATTCATCGACCGAAGAGGGTTTGTAACAAAGTAATACAAAAATAGCCGATTAAAAGGGCTCAGTCGTTCTTAAAAGGACAATTTAAGCGTCAGAATGAATTAAGAAAAATAGGAGATTATGATCCCTCAAGAATTATCCTAATTTCTCTCCGGGAATTATCTTCCCGAATTATCACAACAAAATGGGGCAGATTTCTCCGCCCCGGAAATTTCATTTATGACGGCTTAAAATTCCGCGATGGTAGAGATTACGTTTGATACGCGTCAGGCCTGGCTTCGGTTTACGGGGCTCATCCAGACTCGCCAGCACAATCTCCAGCACGCGTTCAGCCACATCACGATGACGCTGTGCTACCGCCAGCACCGGGCACTGGAGAAAGTCCAGCAGCTCGTTATCGCCGAAAGTGGCAATGGCCAGGTCGGAGGGGAGCTTGCCTTCACGCCGTAAGGTCACATCCATTACCCCTTGCAGAAGTGCAAAAGAGGTAGTGAACAACGCCTGAGGCATCGGGTGCGTCTCCAGCCATTTCTCGAACAACTGCGCAGCGGCTTCACGTTCGTAGCTGTTGGCATAGAGGTAATGTACCTCGCGCGGATCGTCTTTCCAGGCGGTTCTGAAACCCTGCTCACGCAAAAAACTCACAGAAAGCTCAGGCAGCGCGCCAAGATAAAGCACGGTTTCTGCCGGGAACGTTCTTAGCTCAGCGGCCAGCATTTCTGCATCATCCTGATCGGCACCCACGACGCTCGTGAAATGCTCGCGGTCCAGGGCGCGATCCAGCGCGACGATCGGGAACGGGTCGTTCGCCCAGCGCTGGTAGAATGGATGCTCCGGGGGTAAGGAAGTCGACACGATAATGGCATCGACCTGACGCTGGAGCAGATGCTCAATACAGCGCATCTCGTTGTCGGGCTGATCTTCCGAGCAGGCAATCAGCAGTTGATAGCCGCGCTGGCGCGCCTGGCGCTCAAGATAGTTGGCGATACGGGTATAGCTGGTGTTTTCCAGGTCCGGGATCACCAGACCAATAGAGCGAGTGCGCCCGGCACGCAGGCCGGCTGCGACAGCATTCGGATGGTAGTTATGTTCACGAACCACCGCCATAACTTTTTCAACGGTCTTATCGCTGACACGGTACTGTTTTGCTTTACCGTTAATCACATAGCTGGCCGTTGTTCGTGACACGCCGGCTAGCCGGGCGATTTCATCCAGTTTCACAATTGCCCCTTAAAAAAAGAAAAGAGTCCATGGCCCTGTCAAGGTTATGGTTAAATCTTTTAACATCTAAACGCAGAAAAGCCTTCGCGGCAACCGCTTTTATCTGCGTTGTCGGCTGATTACGCAAAAAAAAGCCCGGCTTTGGTGACCGGGCAGAAAGAGGCGAACCTTTTTGACAACTAACGCATGATTTTCTCGCCGCGTGACAGACCCACTACACCCGATCTCGCCACCTCAACAATTTTGGCTACATCCCGCACGGATGCCAGGAAAGCATCCAGCTTGTCGCTCGTCCCCACCAACTGCACCGTATAAAGAGAAGGCGTGACGTCGATAATCTGTCCGCGGAAAATATCCGCATTGCGTTTGACTTCTTCACGCCCGTAGCCACTGGCCTGAATTTTCACCAGCATAACCTCACGCTCAACGTAAGCCCCCTGCCCCAGCTCGCTCACGCGCAGTACGTCGACCAGTTTATGCAGCTGTTTTTCAATTTGCTCAAGAACTTTCGCGTCGCCGACGGTCTGGATCGTCATGCGCGACAGCGTTGGGTCATCCGTCGGGGCGACAGTCAGGCTTTCAATGTTATAGCCGCGCTGTGCAAAAAGCCCAATGACGCGCGACAGGGCGCCAGACTCGTTTTCCAGTAAAACAGACAATATCCGGCGCATATCAGGTTCTCTCCGTTTTGCTTAACCACATTTCATCCATACCCCCACCACGAATATGCATCGGATAAACGTGCTCGGTGCCATCAACAATGACATCCATAAAGACGAGGCGGTTGTTTTTAACGTGTTCAAGCGCTTCTGCGAGCTTCGTTTCCAGCTCAGCCGGCTCAGTCACACGCATGCCAACATGGCCGTATGCTTCAGCCAGGCGAACAAAATCCGGTAGCGATTTCATGTATGACTGTGAGTGACGGCCAGAATAGATCATATCTTGCCACTGCTTCACCATGCCGAGGTAGCCGTTATTCAGGTTCAGCACGAGAACCGGCAGTTCATATTGCAGCGCAGTCGACAGCTCCTGAATGTTCATCTGGATACTGCCATCTCCGGTCACGCAGACGACGGTTTCATTCGGCAGCGCCAGCTTCACGCCCAGCGCTGCGGGCAGACCAAATCCCATCGTTCCTAAACCACCCGAGTTGATCCAGTGTCGCGGTTTATCAAATGGATAATACAGGGCGGCAAACATCTGGTGTTGCCCTACATCGGAGGTCACATACGCTTCACCTTTGGTCAGCCGCCACACCGCTTCGATAACCGCCTGCGGCTTAATGTTTTCACTGTGCGTGTCATATTTCAGACACTGACGCGCACGCCACTGTTCAATCTGCTGCCACCAGTCGCGGATCTCATCCAGCGGCTGGGTAGCACTTTCCTGCCCCAGCAGCTCCAGCATTTGCTCCAGGACCTGTCGGGCATCTCCGACGATCGGCACGTCAGCCGACACCGTTTTTGAGATTGACGTCGGATCGATATCAATGTGCAGGACGGTCGCGTTCGGACAATACTTCGCCAGATTGTTGGTCGTGCGATCGTCAAAGCGCACGCCTACGGCAAAGATCACATCGGAATGGTGCATCGTCATGTTGGCTTCATAGGTGCCGTGCATACCCAGCATACCCAGTGCCTGACGGTGGGTAGCGGGAAATGCCCCCAGTCCCATCAGCGACGATGCAACAGGAAGGTTAAGCTTTTCAATGAGTTCACGCAGCTGGACCTCGCAGGCAGCATTGATCGCGCCGCCACCAACATAGACAACCGGTTTTTTAGCTGCCAGAAGCGTTTGCAACGCGCGCTTAATTTGACCTTTATGGCCTTGCGTGGTTGGGTTGTAGGAACGCATGCTCACCGATTCCGGCCAGACGTAAGGCAGTTTGTTGGCCGGGTTCAGGATATCTTTAGGCAGATCGACCACGACCGGACCCGGACGCCCGCTTGCCGCCAGCCAGAAGGCTTTTTTCAGTACGCCTGGAATGTCTTCGGTTTGCTTAACCAGGAAGCTGTGCTTCACCACGGGACGCGAAATCCCGACCATGTCGCACTCCTGAAACGCATCGTAGCCAATCAGTGAGGTCGCCACCTGCCCGGAGAGGATCACCAGCGGAATAGAGTCCATATACGCCGTTGCAATGCCGGTAATGGCGTTTGTCGCGCCGGGACCGGACGTGACTAAGACCACGCCCACTTCACCCGTCGCACGCGCCAGGCCGTCAGCCATGTGGACCGCCGCCTGCTCGTGACGTACCAGAACATGGTCAATGCCCCCAACCGTATGCAGCGCATCATAAATATCAAGGACCGCGCCGCCAGGGTAGCCGAACACTTGCTTCACGCCCTGGTCGATCAGCGACCGGACGACCATTTCCGCGCCAGACAACATCTCCATGCTTTGCCTCCAGGCATTGTGTTACAGACGGAGTGCCGAAATCATTTCCGCACCGTCTTACGATTGGGATAAACCAATCTTATATTTTTGCAGAGTGTTCTTTACCTTAACCGCTCGTTTTGAGGCAGGCAATTAGCAAACCCGGGGAGACAATCGGTGCCTGAAGCAGAAAAAGCAGCCGTTAACGGAAGATATGGTTAATTCATCTGAGAATGGAGGATGGGATGACGAATCATCGCTGAAAAGCGCGACAATGCAGGAAATCATCTATTTTTGCGAACCAGACAGCCGCTCGAGAAAAAGCACAACAGAATAAAATATTACTACGCTTAATAAACACAGGATAAATCACATAACCTGATGCGATTTATCCTGAGACGTTTACCGGCGACAAATGCTAACAAGTAACTCTTCCATCCACTGGTGTCCTTTATCCCGCCCCGCCGCTTCATGCCAGGAGAGATAGCAGGTTCGGCTATTAAGCTTAAGCGGCAGTGGCAAAATTTGCAGATTTAAGGACTCAGAAAACTCTTCTGCCAGCCAGCGTGGCGCAATGGCCACCAGATGCGTCTGGGAGACCACATTTAATACGCTGACCATCGCCATGCCCTGATAGGCTACACATGCCTGTTTATCCGCCGTGTCATACCACGGCAGGCTAAAAGAAGCGTACCTGTCGAGAGCAACAACGGCGTGCTGCTCGTTATAAACATCACTTTCTCGTAGCGGAGAAGTCAGGCGCGGATGTTTTTTACTGGCGACCAACACCATTTCATCTTTAAACAGCGGTATGCAGGAAAATTCAGGCCGACGGAACTCTTCATATCCCAGGACAAATTCGATCTCCTGATACCGTAACTGATGTTCGGTGTTTTGATTAAGAGAGGATTTAAAGACCAAATTGATATTCGGTGCGATCTCTTCCACCTTATTATATATTATCGACGTTAAATAATTATCTAATGGGCTACAGACACAAAGATGAAAAACGCGTTCGCTGCTTAAGGGTTCAAACCCCGAGCCCGGCAACTCATTTTGTACCAACTGCAGCGCCTGGCGGATTGAGCCGAATAGCTGAAATGCACGCGCCGTGGGCTGAATCCCCCTGCCATAGCGGACGAACAGTTCATCGTTAAACATAACCTTGAGCCTGGCGACGGCATTACTGACCGCAGGCTGTGACATCCCCAACGTTTGTGCCGCGCGGGTGATATTCTGTTCCTGCATGACAGCATCAAATACCGTCAACAAATTCAGGTCCACGGTACGTAACTGCGGTTTAATCCCATCAGCAGTTTGAGCTTGTTTAATATTATTTTCTGGCACTTCAGACTCCACTGTCACGCTACACTCCCTTTGCCAACGTATTGTAATAATCTCGAAAAATATGATTTATCATGCAAATATAACCAGCGAAAGAGAATTGTTTAAAATTCGGAATATATAAAGACACTACAAGAACGGCAATAAAAGGTGCAAATGATATGTTTAACTTTAGGATTGAGATGAAACCATAAACCAAACAAATATACAATTCCCCGAGAGTTAATGATGACTTAAGTATTATTAAACTGTTATTGCCGCTGCACCTCATTACGTTAACAAGCTGTTATTCACACTCCTTTACCGAAGGGCCCGGATTGATTCATAGAACTTATAACTTAATGATATTAAAACCCTTTACGCCTGCAACACACTTAACAACGGCACCTTTCCGGTTTAAACAAATTATTTTTATTTATTTCTGCAACCTTTTTTCAAGTCCAAAAATAGACAATTAAACAGGTCAAAAAACACAAAACCAGCACAATAAGCTAAAGCAAACAGACTGCACATTTAGGCTGTCAGCGCCGTTTTTATCCTCAGGGGTTGACATGAACGGGCGTATCCAGTACCACTAAAAGCATATTGAATTTAACGGAGCACGATTCATGATTCGCACCATTCGTTTCACCGGTCTACTACTACTAAACGCATCCACTGTGCGCGGTAGACTGGCGGGCGAAATTCAGCGTTGAATCGTCACCAGTAAGACTAAAACCCGCGCCATTGCGCGGGTTTTTTTATGCTCGTAGCAAGGCGCCCTAAGACTGACAAGGACCTAACCCATGAGCCAGCAAGTCATTATTTTCGATACCACTTTACGTGACGGTGAACAGGCATTACAGGCAAGCCTGAGTGTTAAAGAGAAACTGCAGATCGCGCTGGCTCTCGAACGTATGGGTGTCGACGTGATGGAGGTCGGTTTCCCTGTCTCGTCTCCGGGTGATTTCGAATCCGTACAGACCATCGCCCGCACCATCAAAAACAGCCGCGTCTGTGGCCTGGCACGCTGTGTAGAGAAAGACATCGACGTCGCGGCCGAGTCGCTGAAAGTCGCCGAAGCGTTCCGTATCCATACCTTTATTGCGACCTCGCCAATGCATATCGCGACCAAATTGCGCAGCACGCTGGATGAGGTGATTGAACGTGCCGTGTATATGGTTAAGCGTGCACGCAACTATACCGATGACGTTGAATTCTCCTGTGAAGATGCAGGCCGTACGCCAATTGAAGACCTGGCGCGCGTTGTGGAAGCGGCCATCAACGCGGGCGCAAAAACCATCAATATCCCGGACACTGTCGGCTACACCATGCCGTTTGAGTTCTCCAGTATCATTACCGGTCTGTATGAGCGCGTACCGAATATTGATAAAGCCATTATCTCCGTTCATACCCATGACGATTTAGGCCTGGCCGTCGGTAACGCCATCGCCGCGGTACATGCCGGCGCACGTCAGGTTGAAGGGGCGATGAACGGCATCGGTGAGCGCGCAGGTAACTGCTCGCTGGAAGAAGTGATCATGGCGATCAAAGTGCGCAAAGACATCATGAACGTGCACACCCGCC
Organism: Enterobacter sp. BIDMC92; assembly: GCF_001030225.1. NCBI lineage: Bacteria > Pseudomonadati > Pseudomonadota > Gammaproteobacteria > Enterobacterales > Enterobacteriaceae > Enterobacter > Enterobacter sp. BIDMC92. The sequence goes on along the minus strand of NZ_KQ087598.1, from coordinate 758,514 downwards.
TTAATCACAACGAAATCTGGCGCACCAGCCAGACCGTCAGCCAGATTTGCAACATGCCAATTCCGGCCAACAAAGCGATTGTCGGTACTGGCGCCTTCGCGCACTCCTCCGGTATTCACCAGGATGGCGTGCTGAAAAACCGCGAAAACTACGAAATCATGACCCCGGAATCTATCGGTCTGAATCAGGTGCAGTTGAACCTGACCTCGCGTTCCGGGCGTGCGGCGGTGAAACACCGTATGGAAGAGATGGGCTATAAGGACAGCGATTACAACATGGATCAGCTGTACGACGCGTTCCTGAAACTGGCCGACAAAAAAGGTCAGGTGTTTGACTATGACCTGGAAGCGCTGGCCTTTATTAACAAGCAGCAGGAAGAGCCGGAGCACTTCCGTCTGGATTACTTCAGCGTCCAGTCCGGCTCCAGCGACATCGCCACGGCGTCCATCAAACTGGCCTGTGGGGATGAGATTAAAGCAGAAGCGGCTAACGGTAACGGCCCTGTCGATGCCATCTACCAGGCGATTAATCGCGTCACCGAATATGACGTTGAGCTGGTGAAATATGACCTGACGGCCAAAGGCCACGGTAAAGATGCGCTGGGTCAGGTGGATATCGTCGTCAATTACAACGGCCGTCGCTTCCACGGCGTGGGTCTGGCGACCGACATCGTCGAATCTTCCGCCAAAGCGATGGTGCATGTTCTGAACAACATCTGGCGCGCCGCCGAAGTCGAGAAAGAGTTGCAACGCAAAGCTCAGAATAAAGAGAACAACAAGGAAACCGTGTAATGTCGAAGAATTACCATATTGCTGTGTTGCCGGGTGACGGTATTGGCCCGGAAGTAATGGCACAGGCGCTGAAAGTACTGGAAGCCGTTCGCGCGCGTTTTGCGATGAAAATCACCACCAGCCACTACGATGTGGGCGGTATTGCGATTGATAACCACGGCACGCCATTGCCGAAAGCCACCGTTGAAGGCTGCGAAAATGCCGATGCCGTGTTGTTTGGTTCCGTCGGTGGCCCCAAATGGGAACACCTGCCGCCCGCAGAGCAGCCCGAGCGCGGTGCGCTGCTGCCGCTGCGTAAGCATTTCAAGCTGTTCAGCAACCTGCGTCCGGCGAAGCTGTATCAGGGGCTGGAAGAGTTCTGCCCGCTGCGCGCGGACATCGCCGCCAATGGGTTTGATATTCTGTGCGTGCGTGAACTGACCGGCGGGATCTATTTCGGTCAGCCCAAAGGACGTGAAGGCAGCGGCCAGCATGAAAAAGCGTTCGATACCGAGGTGTATCACCGTTTCGAAATTGAACGTATCGCTCATATCGCGTTTGAGTCTGCGCGCAAGCGCCGTCATAAAGTGACCTCTATTGATAAAGCGAACGTGCTGCAGTCTTCCATTTTATGGCGCGAGATCGTCAGTGAAGTCGCTAAGCAGTACCCGGACGTTGAGCTGTCGCACATGTACATCGACAACGCGACCATGCAGTTGATCAAGGACCCTTCGCAGTTTGATGTCCTGCTGTGCTCCAACCTGTTCGGGGACATTCTTTCGGACGAATGCGCAATGATTACCGGCTCGATGGGCATGCTGCCATCCGCAAGCCTGAACGAAGAAGGGTTTGGCCTGTACGAGCCGGCAGGCGGTTCCGCCCCGGATATCGCGGGCAAAAACATCGCGAACCCGATTGCGCAGATCCTCTCTCTGGCCCTGCTGCTGCGCTACAGCCTGGATGCAGGCGATGCGGCAACCGCAATTGAAAACGCCATTAACCGGGCGTTAGAAGAAGGCGTCCGTACCGGTGATTTAGCACGCGGCACGGCGGCAGTCAGTACTGATGAAATGGGCGACATTATTGCCCGCTATGTCGCGCAAGGGGTGTAATCATGGCCAAAACCTTATATGAAAAATTGTTTGATGCGCACGTTGTTTACGAGGCACCAAACGAAACCCCGCTGCTGTATATCGACCGACATTTGGTACACGAGGTGACCTCTCCTCAGGCATTTGACGGCCTGCGTGCGCACAAGCGTCCGGTACGTCAGCCGGGAAAAACCTTCGCCACGATGGATCATAACGTTTCCACCCAGACCAAAGACATTAATGCCTCGGGTGAAATGGCACGTATCCAGATGCAGGAGCTGATTAAGAACTGTAACGAGTTTGGCGTTGAGCTTTACGATCTGAACCACCCTTATCAGGGCATCGTTCACGTGATGGGACCTGAACAGGGGATTACCCTGCCGGGCATGACCATCGTCTGCGGTGACTCCCATACCGCGACCCACGGTGCGTTTGGCGCCCTGGCGTTCGGGATTGGTACCTCTGAAGTTGAACACGTGCTGGCAACGCAGACCCTGAAACAGGGCCGCGCCAAAACCATGAAGATTGAAGTGAAGGGTAAAGCCGCGCCGGGCATTACCGCAAAAGATATCGTGCTGGCGATCATCGGTAAAACCGGCAGCGCGGGCGGTACCGGCCACGTGGTGGAATTCTGCGGCGAGGCCATCCAGGCGCTGAGCATGGAGGGGCGTATGACCCTCTGCAACATGGCCATTGAGATGGGTGCCAAAGCCGGTCTGGTCGCGCCAGATGAAACAACCTTTAACTATGTGAAGGGCCGTCTGCACGCGCCGAAAGGTCAGGATTTTGACGACGCGGTGGCGTACTGGAAAACCCTGAAAACCGACGACGGCGCAACCTTTGATACCGTCGTCACGCTGCAGGCAGAAGAGATTGCACCTCAGGTGACCTGGGGCACCAACCCGGGCCAGGTGATTTCCGTTAACGACACGATTCCTGACCCGGCGTCCTTTACCGATCCGGTGGAGCGTGCCAGTGCGGAAAAAGCGCTGGCCTATATGGGCCTGAAGCCCGGTGTACCGTTAACCGACGTGGCCATTGATAAGGTGTTTATCGGTTCCTGCACCAACTCCCGTATTGAAGATTTACGGGCGGCTGCAGAGATTGCCAAAGGCCGCAAAGTGGCGCCGGGCGTGCAGGCGCTGGTCGTTCCAGGCTCCGGTCCGGTGAAAGCTCAGGCGGAAGCCGAAGGTCTGGATAAGATCTTCATCGAGGCCGGTTTCGAGTGGCGCCTGCCTGGCTGCTCCATGTGTCTGGCGATGAACAATGACCGCCTGAATCCGGGCGAGCGTTGCGCTTCCACCAGCAACCGTAACTTTGAAGGCCGTCAGGGCCGCGGTGGGCGTACCCACCTGGTCAGCCCGGCAATGGCCGCCGCTGCGGCAGTCACCGGCCATTTCGCCGATATTCGCAGCCTGAAATAAGGAGACAATCATGGCAGAGAAATTTACCCAACATACCGGCCGGGTTGTCCCCCTGGACGCCGCTAACGTCGATACTGACGCGATCATTCCGAAACAGTTTCTGCAGAAAGTGACGCGTACCGGTTTTGGTGCCCACCTGTTTAATGACTGGCGTTTCCTGGACGACAAAGGCGAAGTGCCGAATCCCGAGTTCGTTCTGAATTTCCCGGAATATAAAGGGGCCTCCATTTTGCTGGCGCGGGAAAACTTCGGCTGCGGCTCATCCCGTGAGCACGCACCCTGGGCACTGACCGACTACGGTTTTAAAGTGGTTATCGCCCCAAGCTTCGCGGACATCTTTTACGGCAACAGCTTTAACAACCAGCTGCTGCCGGTCACGCTGAGCGACGAACAGGTCGATGAACTGTTCGCGCAGGTTAAGGCGAATCCGGGGATGTCGTTTGAGGTGGATCTGGAAGCAGAAGTGGTTAAAGCGGGCGATAAAACCTACCGCTTTAGCATCGATGCGTTCCGTCGTCACTGCATGCTGAACGGTCTGGACAGTATTGGTCTGACCCTGCAGCACGAAGATGCCATTTCAGCCTACGAGAAAAAACAGCCAGCGTTTATGGGCTAAAGGCAATGGCCCGCAACGAGCGGGCCATTACAAAGGGTGCGTTGAGGCTCAACCACTCTGGAGTGGCGGGGAAACACTCCCCGCCAATACCGCTAACGTCTTGCTTCGTAAGCCAACACTGCCGCCAGCTCCGTTTTCTCCTGTCTGAAGTGCAACTCACACAGCGAGTCGCGCACCATCCAGGTAAAGATCAACAGCGTCGTACAGATCAGAAACAAACCTAACAGCAGAGTACGTTTTGGCATTCCAGCCTCCTTATTGCTTTTCGGCAATGAAGAGACTAACCTCGCAATGTTGGTTGTGAAGTTGGTCTCCCCATCAGTTTATTGATGTGGGACGCTCCACTGTTTGCCTCTTGCGAAAGCCTGAGGCAAACAGCCTCAAGCACCCGCCACGCACTCTATTCCCCTTCTTCGTACCTGTCAGAAAGTCGTTCCATTTCGTGAAGCCGTCTTCCAGAATCAAACGTCTTTGACCCGGCAGGTCAGCCCAAGCGTAACCACCGAAATCGCCGCAATCATCCAGTACACCGAGGCATGTCCGTAACTTTGCGCCAGCGCCCCCTGAATCACGCCCGCCAGGATCACCCCGGTCGAAATACTGTTGGTAAAAAGCGTCGTTGCCGAGCCCGCGCGGCCAGGCATTAAGTCCTGGAACCAGAGCATGCCAATACCGGCGACAATGCCAATAAACACAGCGTTGAACAACTGCAGCGCCAGTAACGCTTCGCGCGAATGAAAAAGGATCAGCCCCGCGTAAAACAGTACCCCAGACGCCACCGCCACGATCATCATCCGACGCTTTCCGAAACGCTTAACGTAGTAACCCGCCAGAATCATTGCCGGAATTTCAAGCCCGGCCGCGGTACCCATTAAGATCCCGGCGAGCTTGTCCGGCAACCCCAGATCGCTGCTGATCCACAGCGGCATATCGATGATGTACATGGTGTTGCAGGTCCACATCAGCGTGGAGGCAATAAACAGCATCCGGACGTTTTTGTCCTGCCAGCCGCTCACCTCGGTGATGGGTTTATCCGTCGTCTGTTCAACGCGTGCCACGGACGGCAGGGCAAAGGCGATCAGGAGCAGACTGATGGCAAAAATCCCTGCGGCGATAGAGAACATGGCGGTAAAGCCATAGTTCAGTGCCAGCATAAAGGCCAGCGGCGGGCCAATGACCCACGCCAGCGAGAGCTGCGCACGCATCACCGAGCTGAACATCACCACTTCCCGCGCCGAGTTATCGGCATATTCCCGGGCCAGGGCGAACAGCTGCGGCATGGCGGTGTTCGCCAGCGAGGCCAGCAGCACGCCACAGGTAATGAGCGTCAGATAGTGCCGATTGAAAGCAAAGAGCAGCGCGTTACCCACAGCCATGGCGCAGCAAAAGAGGATCAGCTTACGACGATCGCCCTGGCTGTCCGAACGTTTCGCCAGCGCGAGACTGACCAGGATCCCGGCAACGGCGTTGACGGTATAAAACAGCCCCACCCAAAACGGCTGCTCGCCCACCTCGCGGCTGAGAAACAGGCTCAGCGTCGGTGCCTGCAGCGCCCCCGCCACGCCCATCATAAAGGCCACCAGCATAAAAGCGGCATAGACGCCATTCAGGCGTCGCCCCATCGTCATCAACCAGAGCATGCGCAAGTCCTTGTGAAAGCGGATCAAAACCGGGTGAAAGAATAAACGAAAAAAGCCAGCAAAAACATTTTGCTGGCGGGTGATAAGCACCAATACTCAGTCACACATGATCGAGGCGAGTTAGCGAGAAGAGGTCGGTTTCGTAACATCCCACTGCATCAGGTCTTCCAGTATTTTCAGCCGTTGCTCTGCACACTGGCGGGCCAGCCAGGACGTTCCTTTTGTCGCTGAAAAATAGTGCTGATAAAACTGACGTGCGGTAGACCTCTTCATAATTTACCTCCTCACTTCATCGGTAAGGATTATTGGCTTAATATAGGGATTAATAAATTGCTGATTTTTTGTCAGGAGTTCCTCTTTTATGCCTTCTGGTCGACTGCAACAACAATTTATCCGCCTCTGGCAGTGCTGCGAGGGGCAATCGCAGGAGACCACGCTGAACGAGCTGGCCGACCTGCTGAGCTGCTCCCGCCGCCATATGCGCACGCTGCTCAATACCATGCAGCAGCAGGGCTGGTTAAGCTGGGAAGCGGAGGCGGGACGCGGTAAACGATCGCGCCTGACCTTCCTCTATACCGGGCTGGCGTTGCAGCAGCAGCGCGCCGAAGACCTGCTGGAGCAGGACCGAATTGACCAGCTGGTGCAGCTGGTGGGCGATAAAGCCGCGGTGCGCCAGATGCTGGTTTCCCATCTCGGACGCAGTTTCCGCCAGGGCCGTCACATCCTGCGGGTCCTCTACTATCGGCCGATGAAAAACCTGTTGCCCGGCACGGCCTTACGCCGCTCAGAAACCCATATGGCCCGACAAATCTTCAGCGGCCTGACGCGGATAAATGAGGAAAATGGGGAACTGGAAGCAGATATCGCTCACCACTGGCAGCAACTTTCCCCGCTTCACTGGCGCTTTTTTTTACGCCCCGGCATCCACTTTCATCATGGCCGCGAGCTGGAAATGCACGACGTCATCACCTCTCTGGAACGCGCCCGCACGCTGCCGCTCTACTCGCATATTTCGCGCGTCCACTCGCCAACGGCATGGACGCTGGATATTGAGCTTTCACAGCAGGACCAGTGGCTCCCCTGGCTGCTGGGCTATGTGCCGTCAATGATTTTGCCCGGCGAGTGGGAATCGATGAACAATTTTGCCAGCCTGCCGATAGGTACCGGGCCCTACGCCGTCTCCCGTAATAATAACAACCAGCTGAAAATCCGCGCGTTTGATGACTACTTTGGCTATCGGGCGCTGATCGACGAAGTGAATGTGTGGGTATTGCCGGATCTGAATGAAGAGCTGAGCGCCGGCCTGACGCTGGAAGGTCCCACCACGGGAGAAAAGGCCGTGGAGAGTCGCCTGGAGGAGGGATGCTACTATCTGCTGTTCGACAGCCGCACCCACCGCGGGGCCAACCCGGCCGTCCGTAAGTGGATCAGCCATATACTGTCCCCTTCCAACCTGATCTACCATGCGGAAGAGCAGTATCAGACCTACTGGTTCCCGGCGTACGGCCTGCTACCGCGCTGGCACCATGCCCGCCCGGCGCACGCCGACAAACCTGCTGGGCTGGAGTCCATCTCACTGACCTACTACCGCGAGCATGTGGAGCATCGTTTTATCGCCAGGATCATGACCAGGCTGCTGGCAGCGGAAGGGGTTAAGCTGGAGATCAGGGAAGTGGATTATCACGAATGGCACCAGGGGGAGATAACCAGTGATATCTGGCTGAACAGCGCCAACTTCACCCTGCCGCTCGATTTTTCATTATTCTCACACCTTTATGAAGTCCCGCTGATCCAGCACTGCATCGACCGTGACTGGCAACAGGATGCCGCCCGGTGGCGTGCGGGCGAGATGAATCTTGCCGTATGGTGCCAGCAGCTGCTGGCTGAACAGGCGATCGTTCCCTTGATCCACCACTGGCTGATGATCCAGGGGCAACGCAGTATGCGAGGCCTGCGGATGAATACCCTGGGCTGGTTCGATTTCAAATCGGCCTGGTTTGCACCGCCGGAACCATAACACTTTCGTAATATTCACCAAATCATTACAATACCGCCGTTCTCAACGGGGTGCTGCATCACAGATGTGCGCTGAGATAATACCCGTCGAACCTGATCCGGATAACGCCGGCGAAGGGATTTGAGGCTGTCGCTCAAAATCCTTTGCCACTCAACCCTGAGGTGCAAAGTGTTAAAAAAAGTTCTTCCCCTGCTGGCGCTGTTTGCGCTGCCTGCTTTAGCTAAGCCCGTTCTGACGGTCTACACCTACGACTCTTTCTCTGCCGACTGGGGCCCAGGCCCGGTCGTCAAAAAAGCCTTTGAAGCGGACTGTAACTGCGAACTGAAGTTCGTGGCGCTGGAGGACGGCGTTTCCCTGCTCAACCGTCTGCGCATGGAAGGAAAAAACAGTAAAGCGGATGTGGTACTCGGGCTCGATAACAACCTGCTGGAGGCCGCCTCGCAAACCAAACTCTTTGCCAAAAGCGGCGTAGCGGCAGAAGCCGTTAACGTGCCTGGCGGCTGGAAAAACGACACCTTTGTGCCGTTCGACTACGGCTACTTTGCTTTTGTCTATGACAAAAACAAGCTGAAAAACCCGCCGAAGAGCCTGAAAGAGCTGGTGGAAAGCGACCAGAAATGGCGTGTAATTTATGAAGACCCGCGCACCAGTACGCCGGGTCTGGGCCTGCTGCTGTGGATGCAAAAAGTCTACGGGGACAAAGCGCCCCAGGCGTGGCAGAAGCTGGCCGCCAAAACCGTGACGGTGACCAAAGGCTGGAGCGAAGCCTATGGCCTGTTCCTGAAAGGCGAAAGCGACCTGGTGTTGAGCTACACCACCTCCCCGGCTTACCACATTATCGCCGAGAAGAAAGACAACTACGCGGCTGCTGATTTTGCTGAAGGGCATTATCTGCAGGTAGAAGTGGCCGCGCGTACCGCCGCCAGCAAACAGCCGGAGCTGGCAGAAAAATTCCTGAAATTTATGGTATCACCTGCCTTCCAGAACGCTATTCCTGCAGGGAACTGGATGTATCCCGTCACGAATGTTGCGCTACCAGCAGGGTTCGAGCAGCTGACCAAACCAAAAACCTCGCTGGAATTTACGCCGCAGCAGGTCGCCGCGCAGCGTGCAGCATGGGTAAGTGAATGGCAACGCGCCGTCAGCCGTTAATTCCCGGCTGGTTACTGCCCGGGCTGCTCGCCGCCATAGTCATGGTGGCGGTCAGTCTGGGTGCCTTTCTTGCGTTGTGGTTTAACGCGCCAGAGAGCGACCTGCTCGCGCTCTGGCACGACAGCTATCTCTGGCACGTCATCCGTTTTTCATTCTGGCAGGCGTTTCTGTCTGCCCTGCTGTCGGTCATTCCGGCCATTTTTCTTGCACGCGCGCTCTATCGCAGGCGTTTCCCTGGCAGGCAGGCCCTGCTGCGCCTGTGCGCCATGACCCTGATCCTGCCCGTGCTGGTGGCCGTTTTTGGCATTCTCAGCGTTTACGGCCGCCAGGGCTGGCTGGCCTCTCTGTGCGGCCTGCTTGGTCTTGAATGGACCTTCTCGCCTTACGGGCTGAAAGGCATTTTGCTGGCGCACGTGTTTTTCAATATGCCGATGGCGACACGCCTCTTTTTGCAGGCGCTGGAGAACATTCCCGGCGAACAGCGTCAGATTGCCGCCCAGCTTGGTATGCGCGGCATCTCATTCTTCCGCTTTGTCGAATGGCCGTGGCTGCGCCGCCAGCTCCCGCCCGTAGCGGCATTGATCTTCATGCTCTGCTTTGCCAGCTTTGCAACCGTGCTTTCACTCGGCGGCGGGCCGCAGGCCACCACCATTGAGCTGGCGATTTACCAGGCGCTGAGTTACGACTACGATCCCGGACGCGCCGCGCTGCTGGCGATAGTCCAGATGACGTGCTGTCTGGCTCTGGTCATGCTCAGCCAGCGCCTGAGTAAAGCCATTCCCCCTGGCAGTAATCAGATAGCGGGCTGGCGCGATCCGCAGGACAGCCTGCACAGCCGCATCTCCGATGTTCTCCTGATTGCGCTGGCGCTGGCGCTGCTGCTACCGCCGCTGCTGGCCGTTATCATTGACGGTCTGAACCTCAATCTTCTGTCCGTTCTGCAACAGCCTGTCCTCTGGCAGGCCACCGGGACCTCGCTTCGCATTGCGCTGGCGGCCGGGCTGCTGTGCGTCATGCTGACCATGATGCTGCTGTGGAGCAGCCGTGAACTCTATGCCCGGCACGCCCGAAAGGCCGGACACGCGCTGGAGCTGACAGGCATGCTGATTCTGGCCATGCCAGGCATCGTGCTGGCGACGGGCTTCTTCCTGCTGTTCAACAGCACCCTCGGCCTGCCGGACAGCGCTGACGGCATTGTGATCTTTACCAATGCGTTAATGGCCATCCCTTACGCGCTCAAGGTACTGGAAAACCCGATGCGCGATGTCAACAGCCGCTACAGTTTGCTCTGTCAGTCGCTGGGGATGCAGGGCTGGCAACGGCTGAAGGTGGTGGAATTACGCGCGCTAAAACGCCCGCTGGCGCAGGCGCTGGCGTTTGCCTGCGTGCTCTCCATTGGTGACTTTGGGGTCGTGGCGCTGTTTGGCAATGACAATTTCCGTACGCTGCCCTACTGGCTGTATCAGCAAATCGGCTCTTACCGCAGCCAGGACGGCGCGGTTACCGCACTGTTACTGCTGCTGCTGTGCTTTGCTTTATTTACCGTAATCGAAAAACTTCCGGGGCGTAATGTTAAAACTGACTGATGTAACCTGGCTCTATCAGCATCTGCCGATGCGCTTCACGCTCTCCGTGCGCCAGGGAGAGATGATTGCTGTGCTCGGACCAAGCGGAGCGGGTAAAAGCACGCTGCTTAATTTGATTGCGGGTTTTCTGCAGCCGGCGAGCGGATCTATAGTCATTGAAAACCGGGACCATACCCACACGCCCCCCGCACAACGTCCTGTCTCCATGCTGTTTCAGGAAAATAACCTGTTTACCCATCTGACAGTGCGGCAGAACATTGCCCTCGGGATGGATCCGGGACTCAAGCTGAACGCAGCCCAACGTCAAAAGCTGGAGATCATTGCTACACAGATGGGGATCATCGGGTTTATCGACAGACTGCCGGGCGAGCTCTCTGGTGGCCAGCGTCAGCGCGTGGCGCTGGCGCGGTGTCTGGTGCGCGAACAGCCGGTACTGCTGCTGGATGAGCCGTTCTCTGCGCTCGATCCCGCCCTGCGTCAGGAGATGCTGGCGCTGGTGCAGGACGTCTGTCAGCGCCAGCAGCTGACGATGCTGATGGTGTCGCACAGCATCGAGGATGCCGCACGGATTGCCCCGCGATCGGTAGTAATCGCGGAGGGACGCATTTTGTGGGATGGAGCAACAGAAGCGCTGCTGAGTGGTAAGGCGGGGGCGTCTTCATTGTTGGGCATTCCTGCGGCCTGATGCCCTCACCCTGCCCCTCTCCCATGTACAGTCCGGGGAGAGGGAAAACAACATCAATGGCTCACAACCTTCAACAGGATCTCACCGTACACCGGCATCAGCGGGTGACGAATCAACGCCACCAGCGCCACCACCGCCACGCCCAGCGTCAGCGGCGCCAGCCACAACAGGCGAGCGCGGGGAAGATAGCGCGTCAGGCGATCGATATTCGCTTTCGCGCTGCGCCACAGACGCCAGCACAGCCATGCCGCCAGCCACAGCAGCAGCGCGGTACCCAGCAGCAGCCACTTAAACTCGCCGCTTTGCATACCGTCAGGAATATCGATGGCCGCACCCGCGAGGATCCCCGGCAGGAAGTAGAACGGCGGCCAGAAGACGCAGCCGATGATATTCGGCACTACGAATTTTGCGACCGGCAGATCCAGCATCCCGGCGACCATGGGAACCAGCGGACGCGTGGGGCCGACAAAGCGGCCGACGAGAATGGTAAACATGCTGTGCTGGTGCAGCGCTTGCTCGGTTTTATCCAGCAAGGCTTTGTTCTTTTTCATGAACGACCAGCGGTGCAGCGGCTTCTTAAAGCGCCAGCCCAGCCAGAAGGAGATCCAGTCGCCCAGCAGACAGCCGACGATCCCGGCCAGCCACGCCTGCCAGAAATTGACCTCACCGCTGCCAATCAGCGCGCCAAGCCCTGCCATCATCACGGTGCCGGGCAGGATTAACCCCACGAGCGCCAGCGATTCCAGAAAGGCCACCAGCGCCACGGCGATGAGCGAATACATAACGGACTGGGTGATAAAGTGTTCCAGCAATGCCTGCATAACTATTCCGGTCAGAAAACGAATCAGCGATTCTGCTTAGCGCCCCGCACCGCGTCAAGGCAACAATTGTCTGAATAGTTTACAGGTTGCTTTGAGCATTCACCTGTTTGTTTATCTTTTTTTACCGTTCATTCACAACCCGCGCGGAATTCGCTCGGGCTGGCGCCGGTACACTTTTTAAACACACGAGAAAAATAGAGCTGATCTTCAAAGCCTACGTTGCGCCCCACGGTGGCGATCGGCATCCGGGTGGTGCTGAGCAGAAGCTTCGCCTGGCTTATACGCTGATCCTCACGCCAGCTCAGCACGCTGACGCCAAGCTGCTGACGAAACAGATGCGACAGCCGCGACGGTGAGAGACAGACATGCTGGGCAACGCTGGCGATATCAAACTGGCTATCGGCCAGATGGTCACTGATGTACTGGCAGGCATCGCGCACGCGGTTATCCAGCGGCGGATTCAGCGACGCGTTAATCGCCTCCATCCGTCGCAGCAGCAGTTGTTCAAGCAGGTTAATCGCCAGCAGTTCGGCATAACGGCCTCCCGCCTGCCCCGCCTCAATAATCTGCGCAAAAAGCTCGCGAAACTGCGCCAGATGCGCCTCATCCGGGCGGTAATAACCGGTGTGCGCAAAAATGGCTGGCCATGAAAGCCACTCCTGCCAGTAGGCGCGCGGACGGAAGTAGACCCACTGGTGATACCACTCCTTGGCATCCGGGTGACGGCCGTAATGGTGGATCTCTCCCGGGGGGAACAGCAGGATGTCTCCGGGGCGGCAGATGAACTGCTGGTCACCATTCTTGATAACCCCCTCCCCTCGCACGGTCAGGTTGAGAATATAACCTTTCATCCCGAGCGGTCGGTCAATGTAAAAATCGAGATATCCCTCAGCCTCGATAGGGGTCAGCCCCGCCACAAGGTGCGCGTTAAACGAGTATCCCGGCAGAAGGGGATCGTTTTGCGTTTCGGCCATAGATTCAGTTCTCCCAAGGGTCCTGAAGGAAACCAATTGTCCATATCATTAAAAGCAGGTCAAAAATGGTCTGCGAAAAGATCTCAAAAGCGTTATGCCTCTTTTACGTCCGCCATGTTTCAGCCTTTCCCCCTGATTTCTCCGCCAGAGCAGGCAGATCAGCAGTAACAAAAGTGTCTATAAGTGCGGCAGAAATGTCCACATTGAATATTTGCACGGCGTCACACTTTCCGTTGTAACAGCAATTTAGTCCATAAGATTAGCGGATCCTGCCTGACGATTTTCGCCCCCAGTCTCTAATGTTCTTCCATACCTGTTTTTTCGATGGAGCAACACCATGGCAATTGCGATTGGCCTCGATTTTGGCAGCGACTCGGTTCGTGCGCTGGCAGTGGACTGTACGTCCGGCCAGGAGATAGCAACCAGCGTTGAGTGGTACCCGCGCTGGCAAGAGGGGCGCTACTGCGATGCGCCAAACAACCAGTTCCGTCACCACCCGCGTGACTACATTGAGTCGATGGAAGCGGCAATCAAAACCGTCCTTGCTGACCTGACTGAGGCCCAGCGGGCAGAGATTGTCGGGATTGGCGTCGACAGCACTGGCTCCACGCCCGCCCCTGTGGATGCCGAAGGGCGCGTACTCGCGCTGCGCCCGGAGTTTGCCGACAACCCGAACGCCATGTTCGTGTTGTGGAAAGACCATACCGCCGTGGAAGAGGCCGAAGCTATCACCCGCCTGTGCCATCAGCCAGGTAAAACAGACTACTCGCGCTACATTGGCGGGATTTACTCCAGCGAATGGTTCTGGGCCAAGATCCTGCACGTTACCCGCGCGGACGCATCGGTTGCCCAGGCAGCCGTCTCCTGGATTGAACTGTGCGACTGGGTTCCCGCCCTGCTCTCTGGCACCACGCGGCCACAGGATATCCGCCGCGGCCGCTGCAGCGCCGGACATAAATCCCTCTGGCACGAAAGCTGGGGCGGCCTGCCTCCGGCGGCGTTCTTCGATGAACTCGACCCGATCATCAACAAAAACCTGAAATACCCGCTGTTTACCGACACCTTCACCGCCGATATTCCCGTCGGCACGCTTTGCGAAGAGTGGGCGACGCGTCTCGGCCTGCCGCAGAACGTGGCGATCTCCGGCGGCGCGTTTGACTGCCATATGGGCGCCGTCGGTGCCGGCGCGCAGCCTAATACGCTGGTGAAAGTGATTGGCACCTCCACCTGCGACATCCTGACGGCGGATAAAGCCACCGTCGGCGAGCGTGCGGTGAAAGGTATTTGCGGCCAGGTTGACGGCAGCGTGGTGCCGGACTTCATTGGCCTCGAAGCCGGTCAGTCCGCGTTTGGCGATATCTACGCCTGGTTTGGTCGCGTGCTGGGCTGGCCGCTGGATCAGCTGGCGGCCGCGCATCCGGAACTGAAAGCGCACATTGCCGAGAGTAAAAAACAGCTTCTGCCGCAGCTCACGGACGCCTGGGCAAAAAATCCGTCTCTCGATCACCTGCCGGTAGTGCTGGACTGGTTTAACGGTCGCCGCACGCCGTTTGCCAACCAGCGCCTGAAAGGGGTCATTACCGATCTCAACCTCGCGACCGACGCACCAGCGCTGTTCGGTGGCCTGATTGCCGCCACCGCCTTCGGTGCCCGCGCGATTATGGAGTGCTTCACCGAGCAGGGCATCGACGTGAATAACGTGATGGCGCTGGGGGGCATTGCCCGTAAAAACCCGGTCATCATGCAGGCCTGCTGCGACGTGCTGAACCGTCCGCTGCAGATTGTCGCGTCCGATCAATGCTGCGCGCTGGGCGCGGCAATTTTTGCCGCCGTGGCCGCCGGTGTTCATGCCGATATCCCGACTGCGCAGCAGCACATGGCAAGCGCCGTTGAAAATACGCTCCAGCCGCGTACCCAGCAGGCAGAACGCTTCGAACAGCTTTATCAGCGCTACCAGCAATGGGCAAAAAGCGCCGAACTTCACTATCTCCCTGTCGCCGCCCCGGCCAAAAGCACCGCGGACACTACGGCAACCCTGACCCATTAAGGACACGATGATGACCATTTTTAATAACTATGAAGTGTGGTTTGTGATTGGCAGCCAGCATCTGTACGGACCACAGGCGCTGCAACAGGTAACGAAACACGCGGAGCACGTTGTTAACGCGCTGAATGCGGAAGCCAAACTGCCCTGCAAACTGGTGCTGAAACCGCTGGGCACGACACCGGATGAGATCACCCATATCTGCCGCGACGCGAACTACGACGATAAATGCGCCGGTCTGGTGGTGTGGCTGCACACCTTCTCACCGGCCAAAATGTGGATCAACGGTCTCTCCATCCTTAACAAACCGCTGCTGCAGTTCCATACCCAGTTCAACGCCTCCTTGCCGTGGGACAGCATTGACATGGACTTCATGAACCTGAACCAGACCGCGCACGGCGGCCGCGAGTTCGGCTTCATCGGCGCGCGTATGCGTCAGCAGCACGCGGTGGTGACCGGCCACTGGCAGGACAGCCATGCACAACAACGTATCGGCTCCTGGATGCGCCAGGCGGTCTCTAAACAGGACACCCGCCATCTGAAAGTGGTGCGTTTTGGCGACAACATGCGTGAAGTGGCGGTGACCGACGGCGACAAAGTGGCCGCGCAGATCAAGTTTGGCTTCTCCGTCAACACCTGGGCCGTGGGCGACCTGGTACAGGTGGTGAATGAAATCAGCGACGGCGACGTCAGCGCGCTGGTGGATGAGTACGAAAGCCGCTACCGCCTGACGCCTGCGGCACAAATCAACGGCGACAAGCGCCAGAACGTGCTGGATGCGGCACGCATTGAGCTGGGCATGAAGCGCTTCCTGGAACAGGGCGGTTTCCACGCCTTTACCACGACGTTTGAAGATCTTCATGGCCTGAAACAGCTGCCCGGCCTGGCAGTACAACGTCTGATGCAGCAGGGCTACGGCTTTGCCGGGGAAGGCGACTGGAAAACTGCCGCTCTGCTTCGCATCATGAAGGTGATGTCGACCGGTCTGCAGGGCGGCACCTCCTTCATGGAGGACTACACCTACCACTTCGAGAACGGCAACGATCTGGTGCTCGGCTCACACATGCTTGAGGTGTGCCCTTCTATCGCGGTGGAAGAGAAGCCGATCCTCGACGTGCAGTACCTCGGCATTGGCGGTAAAGCCGATCCGGCACGTCTGATCTTCAACACCCGTACCGGCCCGGCCATCAACGCCAGCCTGATCGATCTGGGGGATCGTTTCCGCCTGCTGGTGAACTGCGTTGATGCCGTTGAAACGCCCCATTCTCTGCCAAAACTGCCGGTCGCTAACGCCCTGTGGAAAGCACAGCCGGATCTGCCAACCGCGTCAGAAGCGTGGATCCTGGCCGGCGGCGCGCACCATACCGTCTTCAGCCACGCGCTGGATCTGAACGACATGCGTCAGTTCGCCGAGCTGCACGATATCGAGCTGACCGTGATTGATAACGATACCCGCCTGCCGGCTTTCAAAGACGCGCTGCGCTGGAACGAAGTTTATTACGGTTCAAAACGCTAAGCCCTGAATGCCCGGTGGCGCTGCGTTGACCGGGCCTACGGTTCTGTAGGCCGGATAAGCGAAGCGCCATCCGGCAGGAGACAACAATGTTAGACGATCTCAAACGTCAGGTTCTCGAAGCTAACCTGGCGCTGCCGAAACACAATCTCGTCACCCTCACCTGGGGCAACGTGAGCGCCGTTGACCGTGAAAAAGGCGTCTTCGTGATCAAGCCTTCCGGCGTGGATTACACGGTGATGACCGCAGACGATATGGTCGTTGTCAGCATCGAAACGGGTGAAGTGGTGGAAGGGAACAAAAAGCCCTCCTCCGATACGCCAACCCACCGGTTGCTGTATCGTTCATTTCCGACCATCGGCGGTATTGTGCATACCCATTCGCGCCATGCCACCATCTGGGCGCAGGCGGGCCAGTCCATTCCGGCGACCGGCACCACCCACGCAGACTACTTTTACGGCACCATCCCCTGCACGCGCCTGATGACCGACGCTGAAATTAACGGCGAGTACGAGTGGGAAACCGGCAACGTGATTGTTGAAACCTTCGAGAAACAGGGAATCGACGCGGCGCAAATGCCCGGCGTGCTGGTACACTCCCACGGCCCATTCGCCTGGGGTAAAAACGCGGAAGATGCGGTGCATAACGCGATTGTGCTTGAAGAAGTTGCCTATATGGGGATCTTCTGTCGCCAGCTGGCGCCACAACTGCCTGACATGCAGCAAACCCTGCTGGATAAACATTATCTGCGCAAGCACGGTGCAAAGGCCTACTACGGGCAGTAAGCTGTATATATCCCCAGCATAAAACATTCAACCAGGCTATAATCAGGCCTGGTTTTGTTTTATGGGATAACGGCGTGGCGCAGGCGCAAGAAGGCTTTTTACTGACCCGACACTGGCGGGATACCCCTCAGGGCACTGAAGTTGAATTCTGGCTGGCAACGGACAACGGCCCGCTGCAGGTCACGCTGCCCCCACAGGAGTCCGTCGCGTTTATTCCTGAAGCGCATGTCGGGAAAGTAAAGCAGCTGCTGCGCGGCGAAAACGGCTGGCGTTTGACACCGCTTGAACTGAAAGACTTCCACCGTCAGCCGGTTTTCGGCCTCTACTGCCGCGCACATCGCCAGCTGATGCGCTATGAAAAACTGCTTCGTGAAGCGGGCGTGACGCTCTACGAAGCCGATATCCGCCCACCTGAACGCTTTCTGATGGAGCGGTTTATTACCGCTCCCGTCTGGGTCGATGGCTCATTGCAAAACGGCAAAATTAGCAACGCGCGCCTGAAGCCGAACCCGCACTACCGCCCGCCGCTAAAATGGGTGTCGCTGGATATCGAAACCACCCGCCACGGTGAACTGTACTGCATCGGTCTTGAAGGCTGCGGCGATCGCGTTGTCTATATGCTTGGGCCGCCGAACGGTGATGCCTCCGCGCTGGATTTCCGGCTTGAGTATGTTAACAGCCGGCCACAGCTGCTGGAGAAGCTCAACCAGTGGTTTGCCGACTACGATCCCGACGTCCTGATCGGCTGGAACGTGGTGCAGTTCGATCTGCGCGTACTGCAAAAACATGCCGAGCGGTATCGCATCCCGCTGATGCTCGGGCGCGGCAACAACGAGCTGGAGTGGCGCGAACACGGTTTTAAAAACGGCGTCTTCTTCGCCCAGGCGACTGGCCGCCTGATTATCGATGGCATTGAGGCGCTGAAATCCGCCTTCTGGAATTTCTCTTCCTTCTCCCTTGAAGCGGTCGCACAGGAGCTGCTTGGCGAGGGCAAATCCATCGACAACCCCTGGGACAGAATGGATGAGATTGACCGGCGCTTTAACGAAGATAAACCGGCGCTCGCCACCTATAACCTTAAAGATTGCGAGCTGGTCACGCAGATTTTCCACAAAACCGAGATTATGCCGTTTTTGCTGGAGCGTGCGACGGTGAACGGTCTTGCGGCTGACAGGCACGGCGGCTCCGTGGCGGCCTTTAGCCACCTCTACTTCCCCCGGATGCACCGGGCAGGCTATGTCGCCCCTAACCTCGGCGAGGTGCCGCCGCAGGCCAGCCCTGGCGGCTACGTTATGGATTCCAGGCCAGGACTGTATGACTCCGTACTGGTGCTAGATTACAAAAGCCTCTATCCGTCGATTATCCGCACCTTTCTGATCGATCCCGTCGGGCTGATTGAAGGCATGGCCCAGCCGGATGATGAACACAGCACAGAAGGCTTCCTCGGCGCCCGCTTCTCGAGGGAAAAACACTGCCTGCCTGACATTGTGGGAAATATCTGGCATGGCCGCGACGAGGCAAAGCGCCACGGCAACAAGCCACTCTCACAGGCGCTGAAAATCATCATGAATGCCTTTTACGGTGTGCTGGGCACCAGCGCCTGTCGCTTCTTCGACCCACGGCTGGCTTCCTCGATCACCATGCGCGGGCACGAGATTATGCGCCAGACCAAAGCGCTGATTGAATCTCAGGGCTATGACGTTATCTATGGCGACACGGACTCCACTTTTGTGTGGCTTAAGGGCGTGCATTCAGAAGAGGACGCCGCGCACATCGGCAAAACGCTGGTCGAATTCGTGAACGGCTGGTGGCAGGAGCATTTGCAAAAAGCGCGGTTAACCAGCGCGCTGGAGCTGGAATTTGAAACCCATTTCGCCCGCTTTTTAATGCCCACGATTCGCGGGACCGAACAGGGCAGCAAGAAGCGCTACGCCGGATTGATTCAGGAAGGCGACACGCAGCGGATGGTCTTTAAAGGGCTGGAGACCGTACGTACCGACTGGACGCCCCTGGCGCAGCAGTTCCAGCAAACGCTCTATCTGCGGGTGTTTCGCAATGAGCCCTATCAGGATTACGTGCGCGAGACGATAGCCAGCCTGATGGCGGGTGAGCTTGACGCACAGCTGGTCTATCGCAAGCGCCTGCGCCGCCCGCTCGCAGAGTACCAGCGTAACGTCCCTCCCCACGTTCGCGCCGCGCGGCTGGCGGATGAAGAAAACGTGCGCCGGGGTCGTGCACCGCAGTATCAGAACCGGGGAACCATTAAATATGTCTGGACGATTAACGGCCCGGAACCTGTGGATTATCAACACTCTCCTCTGGATTACGATCACTATCTGACGCGTCAGCTTCAGCCCGTCGCAGACGGAATTTTGCCCTTCATCGACGACGATTTTGCTACACTGGTTACAGGGCAACTTGGCCTATTTTGACGCGTGACGAAATGGCTGCCATCCAGTACCATAGCGCCCTTTCCATTCCCGGACCCATTTTTCGATGACCGTCTTTTTTGACGGGGTCGAACTATTGCCTGCAATTAAAGATTAGAGCCGAACAACTATGCCTTTTACACTTGGTCAACGCTGGATCAGCGATACAGAAAGCGAACTTGGATTGGGAACCGTCGTTGCTGTCGATGCGCGTATGGTTACCCTCCTCTTCCCCGCCACCGGTGAAAACCGCCTGTACGCTCGCAATGACTCCCCTGTGACCCGCGTAATGTTTAATCCGGGTGACACCGTGACCAGCCATGATGGCTGGCAGCTCAAGATTGAAGACGTAAAAGAAGAGAATGGACTGCTCGCCTACATTGGCACTCGCCTGGATACCGACGAGACCAATGTCGTCCTGCGTGAAGTGCTGCTCGACAGCAAACTGGTTTTCAGCAAACCGCAGGATCGCCTGTTTGCCGGGCAAATCGATCGAATGGACCGCTTCTCGCTGCGCTATCGCGCGCGTAAGTTCCAGAGTGAACAGTACCGTATGCCGTGGAGCGGCCTGCGTGGCCAGCGTACCAGCCTGATACCCCACCAGCTGAACATCGCTCATGACGTGGGCCGTCGTCACGCCCCGCGCGTGCTGCTGGCAGATGAAGTGGGCCTGGGTAAGACCATTGAAGCAGGCATGATCCTGCATCAGCAGCTGCTTTCCGGCGCCGCCGAGCGCGTGCTGATTGTGGTTCCAGAAACCCTGCAGCACCAGTGGCTGGTCGAAATGCTGCGTCGCTTTAACCTGCGCTTCTCCCTGTTTGATGACGAGCGCTATGCCGAAGCCCAGCACGACGCGGATAACCCGTTCGAAACGGAACAACTGGTGATCTGCTCCCTGGACTTCGTACGCCGCAGCAAGCAGCGCCTTGAGCACCTGTGTGATGCCGAATGGGATCTGATGGTGGTCGATGAAGCGCACCATCTGGTCTGGAGCGAAGAGGCACCGAGCCGCGAATATTTGGCTATTGAGCAGCTTGCCGAGCGCGTGCCTGGCGTCCTGCTGCTGACCGCAACGCCGGAACAGCTGGGTCTGGAAAGCCACTTCGCCCGTCTGCGTCTGCTCGACCCTAACCGTTTCCACGATTTTGCGCAGTTCGTCGAAGAACAAAATAACTACCGTCCGGTCGCGGATGCCGTCGCCCTGCTGCTGGCGGGCAAGCGTCTCTCTAATGACGAACTTAATACCCTGAGCGATCTGATTGGCGAGCAGGACATTGAGCCGCTGCTGCAAGCTGCCAACAGTGAAAGCGATAACGCAGAATCCGCGCGTAAAGAGCTGATCGACATGCTGATGGACCGCCACGGCACCAGCCGCGTGCTGTTCCGTAACACCCGTAACGGTGTGAAAGGGTTCCCGAAACGCGAACTGCATACCATAAAGCTGCCGCTGCCGACACAGTATCAGACGGCGATAAAAGTCTCCGGCATCATGGGCGCACGCAAAACTCAGGAAGAGCGTGCTCGTGACATGCTCTATCCGGAACAAATCTACCAGGAATTCGAAGGTGATACCGGCACCTGGTGGAACTTCGATCCGCGCGTGGAGTGGTTGATGGGCTACCTGACCGCCCACCGTTCCCAGAAAGTGCTGGTGATCTGTGCCAAAGCGGCGACTGCGCTACAGCTGGAACAGGTCCTGCGTGAACGCGAAGGTATCCGCGCCGCCGTGTTCCATGAAGGCATGTCCATCGTTGAACGCGACCGCGCCGCGGCGTGGTTTGCCGAAGAGGACAGCGGCGCTCAGGTGATGCTGTGCTCTGAAATCGGTTCTGAAGGCCGTAACTTCCAGTTCGCCAGCAACCTGGTCATGTTCGATCTGCCGTTCAACCCGGATCTGCTGGAACAGCGTATCGGCCGTCTCGATCGTATCGGCCAGGCGCATGATATCCAGATCCATGTCCCTTATCTGGAAAAAACCGCCCAGTCCGTGCTGGTACGCTGGTTCCACGAAGGTCTGGATGCGTTTGAACATACCTGCCCGACGGGCCGCACGATTTACGATCAGGTGCATGGCGATCTGATCGGCTATCTTGCCGCACCGGAAAACGTGGACGGGTTCGATGAGCTGATCGCCACCTGCCGTGAGAAACACGAGGCGCTGAAAGCGCAGCTGGAACAGGGCCGCGACCGTTTGCTGGAGATCCACTCCAACGGCGGTGAAAAAGCGCAGGCGCTTGCCGAGAGCATTGAAGAGCAGGATGATGACACCAGTCTGATCAGCTTCTCCATGAATCTGTTCGACATCGTGGGCATTAACCAGGACGATCGCGGCGAGAACCTGATTGTCCTGACCCCGTCCGATCACATGCTGGTTCCGGATTTCCCGGGCCTGCCGGAAGATGGCTGCACCATCACCTTCGAGCGTGATGTGGCGCTCTCCCGTGAAGACGCTCAGTTCATCACCTGGGAACACCCGCTGATCCGCAACGGCCTGGACCTGATCCTGTCCGGCGATACCGGCAGCAGCACCATCTCCTTGTTGAAAAACAAGGCGCTGCCTGTCGGCACCCTGCTGCTGGAGCTGATTTATGTTGTGGAAGCGCAGGCGCCGAAACAACTGCAGCTCAACCGCTTCCTGCCGCCAACGCCTGTCCGTCTGCTGCTGGACAAAAACGGCACTAACCTGGCAGGACAGGTTGAATTTGAGAGCTTCAACCGCCAGCTGAGCGCGGTGAATCGCCATACGGGCAGCAAACTGGTTAACGCAGTTCAGCAGGATGTGCATGCCATTCTGCAACTGGGTGAAACCCAGATTGAAAAATCGGCCCGAGCGCTGATTGATACCGCGCGCAATGAAGCCGACGAGAAACTGTCTGCGGAGCTGTCACGTCTGGAAGCGTTAAAAGCGGTTAACCCCAACATCCGTGACGACGAACTGACGGCGATTGAAAGCAACCGTCAGCAGGTGCTGGAAAGCCTGAATCAGGCGAGCTGGCGTCTGGACGCCCTGCGTCTTATCGTTGTGACGCATCAGTAAACGGAGCGCAAGATGGTGATGGAGCCGTACAATCCACCGCAGGATCCCTGGCTGGTCATTCTGTATCAGGATGAGCATATTATGGTGGTCAACAAGCCCAGCGGCCTGTTGTCCGTGCCGGGGCGTCTGGATGAGCACAAAGACAGCGTGATGACGCGTATTCAGCGTGATTATCCTCAGGCGGAGTCCGTCCATCGCCTGGACATGGCCACCAGTGGTGTGATTGTGGTGGCGCTGAATAAAGCCGCGGAACGCGAGTTAAAACGCCAGTTCCGCGAGCGTGAGCCGAAGAAACAGTATGTCGCCCGCGTCTGGGGCCATCCTGCGCAGGCGGAAGGGCTGGTGGATTTACCCCTGATTTGCGACTGGCCGAACCGGCCAAAGCAGAAGGTGTGCTATGAAACCGGCAAGGCCGCGCAGACCGAGTATGAAGTGCTGGAGTACGCAACGGATAACACCGCGCGCGTCCTGCTTAAGCCGATTACCGGACGTTCACATCAGCTGCGCGTGCATATGCTCGCCCTGGGGCATCCGATTCTGGGCGACCGGTTTTACGCCCCGCCTGAGGCGCTGGCGTTAGCGCCGCGTCTTCAGCTCCATGCGCAGACGCTCACCATCACCCATCCGGCCTTCGGTAACGCGATGACGTTTAAAGCCCCGGTGGATTTCTAAAAAAAAGCCCGACATCGTCGGGCTTTTTTTATTTGAAACCTTTCTTCTCTTTAATGAGCTCGTAGGCCTTCTGGATTTCCTGCGCTTTTTGCTTCGCCATCTCCATCATTTCCGGCGGTAAACCTTTCGCGACCAGTTTGTCCGGGTGATGTTCACTCATCAGCTTGCGATAGGCACGTTTAATGGTGGTCACATCGTCGGTGGGCTTCACGCCTAGTACGTTGCAGGCATCTTCCAGCGTCGGGCCACGCTGCGCCTGCTGCCAGGTGCCGCCAGACGACTGCTGGTGATAACCGCCGCCAAACTGTGCCCCGCCCTGCATCATGCGCAGGAACTGGTCGAACTGCATACGGGAGATACCCAGCTCTTCCGCAATGACGTACAGTACGTCGCGTTCATTGGGGTGCAGGGAACCGTCGGCAAAGGCCGCCTGGATCTGGATTTCCAGAAACATCCGAATTAAATCAAAACGTCCGAAGCAGATGCTGCGGAACTGACGCATTTTTTCGCGCAGCGGATAGTTGTCCGATTTGCCAATGCGAAACGCATTCTGCGCGGCCAGACGGGAGTCACCATGCAGGTTCATGCGATCCATAAAGACGCTGGCAATCTGAATATCGGCTTCTGTTACCCGCCCTTTGGATTTGGTTAAGTGCCCCATCACCTCAAAGGTGGTAGAGAAAAAGAGCGACTGACGCTCGCGCTGATTGGCAAACCAGGCCATTTTGCGGCTGCGCGCCTTATCAAACATATGCCCGATAATCAGCCCAAGCACGATTCCCCAGAACCCGGCACCCATGATGATGGCGAACGCAACGCCGATTATTTTACCCCAATACTGCATATACTCCCCGGATAGTCATATTCCTTGCCGACGCAACGTCATCATCACTGTGTTCAAGTCACGGTCAATTGAAGGACATCGCCTATAATTTGCTTTATCATACTCGTCATTCGATAGCGAGCCTAACACTCTGGCACGCAAACAGGCAGGATTAACGCTGGTACTGCGCAGATGAGTAAGATAGTCTCTGAGCGTTTGTAAGCCGTAGCCACTGATGACGGAACAATAAAATACAACGTATGAAAAAACGTATCCCCACCCTCCTGGCCACAATGATTGGCTCCGCCCTGTACAGTCAACAGGGGCTGGCGGCCGATCTCGCCTCGCAATGTATGCTTGGCGTCCCAAGCTATAATCGTCCACTGGTGAAGGGCGATACAAATAGCTTGCCGGTAACCATTACTGCCGACAGTTCGAAAGGTACCTATCCTGACAATGCCACGTTTACGGGCAATGTGGATATTAACCAGGGCAACAGCCGCCTGCAGGCAGATGAAGTGCAGTTGCACCAGAAGCAGCCGGAAGGTGCGGCCGAGCCGGTACGAACGGTGGATGCGCTGGGTAATGTGCACTATGACGACAATCAGGTCATCCTGAAAGGTCCGAAAGCCTGGTCAAACCTGAACACCAAAGACACTAACGTCTGGGAAGGTGATTACCAGATGGTGGGTCGTCAGGGGCGTGGTAATGCAGACCTGATGAAACAGCGCGGTGAAAACCGTTATACGATCCTGGAAAATGGCTCCTTTACCTCCTGTCTGCCGGGTTCTAATACCTGGAGCGTGGTCGGAAGCGAGGTTATCCACGACCGTGAAGAGCAGGTCGCAGAGATCTGGAACGCCCGCTTCAAGCTGGGTCCGGTGCCCGTTTTCTACAGCCCTTATCTGCAGCTTCCTGTCGGTGACAAACGTCGCTCAGGCTTCCTGATCCCGAATGCCAAATACAGCACCTCGAACTATTTTGAGTTCTACCTGCCGTATTACTGGAACATCGCGCCCAACATGGACGCGACGATCACGCCGCACTATATCCATAAGCGCGGCAACGTCATGTGGGAGAACGAGTTCCGCTACCTGACCCAGGCGGGTACAGGCCTGATGGAGCTCGATTATCTGCCGTCAGATAAAGTCTTCCAGGATGAGCATCCGACCGAAGGCGATAAACATCGTTGGTTGTACTACTGGCGCCATGCGGGTGTGATGGATCAGGTCTGGCGTTTTAACGTCGACTACACCAAGGTCAGCGATCCTTACTACTTCAACGACTTTGACTCCAAATACGGTTCAAGTACCGATGGTTATGCGACGCAGAAATTCAGCGTTGGCTATGCTCTTCAAAACTTTAACGCCACGGTCTCAACGAAACAGTTCCAGGTCTTTAGTACCCAGACGCGAAGCACTTACGGCGCAGAGCCGCAGCTGGATGTGAACTGGTATCAGAACGATGTTGGGCCATTTGACACCCGCGTTTACGCGCAGGCGGTACATTTCGTGAATACCAACTCGGATATGCCGGAAGCCACACGTATCCACCTGGAGCCGACCATCAACCTGCCGTGGTCTAACGACTGGGCAAGCCTGAACACAGAAGCCAAGCTGATGGCGACACACTATCAGCAGAAAAATGTGGATGATTACAACGCCACTAACAACACCGATCTTCAGGAATCGGTTAACCGTACCCTTCCGCAATTTAAAATGGACGGTAAGCTGATCTTTGAACGTGATATGGGGTTACTGGCTGATGGCTATACGCAAACGCTGGAACCGCGGATGCAGTATCTCTACGTTCCGTATCGCGACCAGAGCAAAATCCAGAACTACGACTCGTCCTTCCTGCAGTCTGACTACAGCGGCCTGTTCCGTGACCGTACCTACGGCGGTCTTGACCGTATTGCCTCCGCTAACCAGTTAACGACCGGTGTCACAACGCGCGTATATGATGACGCTGCCGTTGAACGTTTTAACGTTTCTGTTGGTCAAATCTACTATTTCACCGAGTCTCGCACCGGTGATGACAACATTAACTGGGAGAAAGACAACAAGACCGGTTCCCTGGTCTGGGCGGGCGATACCTACTGGCGCATGACGGACCGCTGGGGCTTACGCGGTGGGCTGCAGTACGATACGCGTCTCGACAACATTGCGACCAGCAGTGCGGCAATTGAGTACCGTCGTGATGAAGACCGTATGGTGCAGCTGACGTACCGTTATGCCAGCCCGGAATATATCCAGGCGACATTGCCAGACTATGCGAACAGAGAACAGTATAAAGACGGTATTTCGCAGGTCGGTGGCGCAGCAAGCTGGCCTATCGCCGACCGTTGGTCAATCGTAGGTGCTTACTACTTTGACACCAACACCAGTAAGCCTGCCGACCAAATGGTCGGTTTGCAATATAACTCCTGCTGTTACGCGCTGCGCGTCGGTTACGAACGTAAGCTTAACGGCTGGAATACTGACAACAATCAGAGCAAATACGATAACGTGATTGGCTTCAATGTCGAGCTGCGCGGCCTGAGCTCCAACTATGGCCTGGGCACGCAGCAGATGCTGCGCTCGAACATTCTGCCTTACCGCAGTTCCTTGTAATGTGCTTGATTTGCAACGTAATCCGCTTTGCGGTTAATTGAAATGGAAAAAGTATGAAGAACTGGAAAACGCTGCTGCTCGGTGTCGCTATGGTTGCGAATACCAGCTTCGCGGCCCCCCAGGTTGTTGATAAAGTCGCCGCTGTGGTTAACAACGGCGTTGTACTCGAAAGTGACGTTGACGGTCTGATGAAGTCGGTGAAGCTCAATTCCGGCGAAGCAGGTCAGCAGCTGCCGGATGACGCCACATTGCGCCACCAGATCCTGGAGCGTCTGATCATGGATCAGATCGTTTTGCAGATGGGTCAGAAAATGGGCGTGAAGGTCACTGACGAGCAACTCGATCAGGCCATCGCTAACATCGCGAAGCAGAACAATATGTCTTTAGACCAGATGCGCAGCCGTCTGGCCTATGACGGTATCAGTTATGCCACCTACCGTAACCAGATCCGTAAAGAGATGCTGATTTCAGAAGTGCGTAACAATGAAGTGCGTCGCCGCGTCACGATCCTGCCGCAGGAAGTGGACGCGCTGGCAAAACAGGTGGGCAACCAGAATGACGCCAGTACAGAGCTGAACCTGAGCCACATTCTGATCCCGCTTCCTGAGAATCCAACCTCCGACCAGGCTGCGGAAGCCGAAAGCCAGGCGCGTTCCATTGTCGAGCAGGCGCGTAATGGCGGTGACTTCGGCAAGCTGGCCATTACCTACTCCGCTGACCAGCAGGCGCTGAAAGGCGGCCAGATGGGCTGGGGTCGTATTCAGGAGCTGCCTTCCATCTTCGCCCAGGCACTGAGCACCGCGAAGAAAGGTGATATCGTCGGTCCAATCCGTTCAGGTGTGGGCTTCCATATTCTGAAAGTGAACGATCTGCGTGGACAGAGCCAGAGTATTTCCGTCACCGAAGTGCATGCTCGCCACATTCTTCTGAAACCGTCACCGATCATGACTGACGATCAGGCTCGTGCAAAGCTTGAGCAGATTGCTGCTGACATTAAGAGCGGTAAAACCTCGTTTGCAAATGCGGCAAAAGAGTTTTCTCAGGATCCCGGCTCTGCTAACCAGGGTGGCGATCTGGGTTGGGCGGCTGCAGATATTTACGATCCTGCGTTCCGTGATGCCCTGATGAAGCTGAACAAAGGCCAGATCAGTGCGCCAGTACACTCTTCATTTGGCTGGCACCTCATCGAGCTGATGGACACCCGTAACGTGGATAAAACCGATGCGGCGCAGAAAGACAGAGCCTACCGTATGCTGTTTAACCGTAAGTTCTCTGAAGAAGCGGCAACCTGGATGCAGGAACAACGCGCCAGCGCTTACGTAAAAATTCTGAGCAACTAATGAAACAGCATCGTGTTGTGATCACGCCCGGCGAACCCGCCGGGATTGGGCCTGACCTCGTCGTTCAGCTTGCCCAGCGCAGCTGGCCGGTGGAGCTGGTCGTCTGCGCTGATGCAACACTGTTACAAGACCGGGCAACGCTGCTCGGTCTGCCTTTAACGCTCATCCCCTACGTTGAAGGCCAACAGCCTGCACCACAGCAAGCCGGTACGCTCACGCTCCTTCCTGTTCCCCTGCGTACACCTGTTATTCCGGGCCAGCTCAGCACGGAAAACGGTCACTATGTCGTTGAAACTCTTGCGCGCGCCTGCGACGGTTGTCTGAAGGGTGAATTTGCTGCCCTGATTACCGGCCCGGTCCACAAAGGCGTCATTAACGAAGCGGGTATTCCCTTTACCGGGCATACAGAGTTTTTTGAAGAGCGCTCGCACAGCCCGAAAGTCGTCATGATGCTGGCAACGGAGGCGATGCGTGTTGCGCTTGTCACAACCCATCTGCCCATCAAGGCCATTCCGGATGCCATTACCCCGGAACTGCTGCGGGAGATCATCGGGATCCTGCATCATGATCTGCAAACCAAATTCGGCATCAAGCAGCCGCACGTTCTGGTTTGCGGCCTGAATCCGCACGCCGGTGAAGGCGGGCATATGGGTACCGAAGAGATCGACACCATTATTCCGGTCCTTGAAGAAATGCGCGCAAAAGGGATGCACTTAAGCGGGCCGCTGCCTGCTGATACCCTTTTCCAGCCGAAATACCTGGATAATGCCGACGCCGTGCTCGCGATGTACCACGATCAAGGCCTGCCCGTGCTAAAATACCAGGGCTTTGGCCGCGGGGTGAATATCACTCTCGGTTTACCCTTTATTCGAACGTCCGTTGACCACGGTACTGCGCTGGATCTGGCAGGCCAGGGAAAAGCGGATGTCGGCAGTTTTATTACGGCGCTTAATCTCGCCATCAAAATGATTGTTAATACTCAATGACTAATCGAGTCCATCAGGGCCACTTAGCCCGTAAACGTTTCGGGCAAAACTTCCTTAACGATCAGTTCGTGATCGAAAGCATTGTCTCGGCTATCAACCCGCAAAAAGGTCAGGCGATGGTCGAAATCGGCCCGGGTCTTGCCGCACTGACCGAGCCGGTCGGCGAACGCCTTGACGCACTTACCGTCATCGAACTGGACCGCGATCTGGCCGCACGCCTGCAAACGCACCCGTTCCTTGGGCCGAAGCTGACCATTTATCAGCAGGATGCCATGACCATGAACTTTGGCGAGCTGTCAGAGAAAATGGGTCAGCCGCTGCGCGTGTTCGGCAACCTGCCGTACAACATTTCCACCCCGCTGATGTTCCACCTGTTTAGCTATACTGATGCCATTGACGACATGCACTTCATGTTGCAAAAAGAGGTTGTGAACCGTCTGGTTGCAGGCCCGAACAGTAAAGCGTATGGTCGTTTAAGCGTGATGGCGCAATATTACTGCAACGTGATCCCGGTTCTCGAAGTTCCGCCATCCGCCTTTACGCCACCACCGAAAGTGGATTCTGCGGTTGTACGCCTGGTGCCGCATAAAACGAAACCGTACCCGGTAAAAGATCTGCGTGTACTGAGCCGCATCACCACAGAAGCTTTTAATCAGCGCCGGAAAACGATCCGCAACAGTCTGAGCAATTCGTTCACCGTTGAGGTGTTAGCGGAACTGGGGATCGACCCGGCAATGCGTGCGGAAAACATTTCCGTAGAGCAGTACTGCAAGCTGGCTAATTACATCAGCGAAAATGCGCCGCCGAAGGAGAGTTAAGCCATGATTGATTCGCCCCGCGTATGTGTCCATGTACAAAGCGTCTATGTTGAATCGCAATCCTCGCCGGATGAAGAACGTTTTGTCTTTGCTTACACTGTGACCATTCGTAATCTGGGGCGGGTGCCTGTGCAGCTGCGTGGGCGCTACTGGCTTATTACCAACGGCAATGGCCGCGAAATCGAAGTTCAGGGAGAGGGTGTGGTCGGTGAACAACCCCACATCGCCCCTGGTGAAGAGTATCAGTACACCAGCGGTGCAGTGATTGAAACGCCGATGGGTACCATGCAAGGCCATTATGAAATGGTCGACGTCGATGGCAATGGATTCCGCGTTGCCATTCCTGTGTTCCGTCTCGCCGTTACAACACTCATTCATTAATCTAATGTCTACATATCTGATTGGCGACGTTCACGGTTGCTACGATGAACTGATCGCATTATTAAAACAGGTCGACTTTACGCCAGGGCAGGACACGCTCTGGCTGACGGGCGATCTGGTCGCGCGTGGCCCTGGCTCACTGGAGGTTCTGCGCTTCGTAAAATCACTCGGCGACAGTGTACGCATGGTGCTGGGCAATCACGATCTGCATCTGCTGGCGGTCTTCGCCGGGATCAGTCGCAACAAGCCTAAAGATCGCCTCACTCCGCTGCTGGATGCGCCGGACGCCGACGATCTGATTAACTGGCTGCGCCGTCAGCCCTTGCTGCAGATCGACGAAGAGAAAAAGCTGGTCATGGCGCATGCCGGGATCACGCCACAATGGGATCTGGAGACGGCGAAAACCTGTGCTCGTGACGTGGAGGCGGTACTGGCGAGCGACTCCTATCCTTTCTTCCTTGATGCCATGTACGGCGATATGCCGAACCACTGGAGCGAGGATCTCAGCGGCCTGGCTCGTCTGCGCTTTATCACCAACGCCTTCACACGTATGCGTTTCTGCTTCCCGAACGGGCAGCTGGACATGTATTCCAAAGAGACGCCGGAAAGCGCGCCAGCCCCGCTCAAGCCGTGGTTTGCCATTCCGGGGCCGGTGACAAGCGAGTACAGCGTGGTATTTGGTCACTGGGCGGCACTGGAAGGAAAAGGGACCCCGGAGGGGATTTACGGTCTGGATACCGGATGCTGCTGGGGTGGAGAGTTAACCTGTCTGCGCTGGGAAGATAAAGCTTACTTTGTTCAGCCATCCAACCGACAGCTGGACTTAGGGGAAGACGAGGCCGTTGCCTCCTGATACGTCATTCCCTCTCCCAACCGGGAGAGGGAAAAATCACTTAACGACGTTCCAGAATCTCGAAGCAGTAGCTGTGGGAGTTCTGAGCATCCGCGTCGTGGAATTCGCTGAATACGGATTCCCACTCGTCCGGATCGTAGTCCGGGAAATGGGTATCCCCTTCCACTTCCGCATCAATGTGGGTCAGATACAGCTTCTGCGCTTTTGGCAGGAACTGTTCATATACACGCCCACCGCCAATCACCATGATCTCTTCGGCATTGCCACACGCAGCAATCGCCTCGTCGACAGATTTTACCCATTCGACGCGATCGTCAGTGCCTGGCTGGCTACTGATAACGATATTCTTCCGGCCCGGCAATGGACGACCAATCGACTCCCAGGTCAGGCGGCCCATCACTACCGGCTTGTTTAACGTAGTACGTTTAAACCATGCAAGATCGGCAGGCAGGTTCCACGGCATGGCATTTTCCATACCGATAACGCGGTCCACCGCCAGCGCTGCAATCAGACTGATCATTGAAAATTTCCCGGATGCAAAAAATTGCCGCCACTATACGGAAAGCTTAATCTTTCGTCGACTGGCGGCAGGGTAAAGATAAAGAAATTTTTTATTATTGCTGGCAACTCCACTTCACGCGGAAGGTTTACTCTCAGGCTCATCAGCCGGATCGCCGGTGTGCTTGCCCTCTTCCGTGCCCTGCCAGCCATGACGCTGGATCAGCGACAGATGATTGCGGTCCTCATTAATGATTTCCGTCAGCATCGCACTGGTGCGTTTGAACACGGCCGCGCGCTCCGTGGCCGAGCTGCCAGCCATTGCCGCCATCTCTTCCACCATCCCGGTATTAAAGCGGCGGAACAGGTCTGCACGCTCGCGCGCTTCATACGCGCCGAGCCCCAGATTTTCCAGCGCCATACGGCCAGATTTCAGCGCACCTTCAAACGTTTCACGCTCCGGTGCTTCTACCCCAGCCTGCCGCAGCCGGATATAGTGATCTACATCGCGGGCGCGGGAGATAATGGTCAGCGCCGGGAAGTGCTCTTTGACCAGTTCCACCATCTGCATGCTGGTTTCCGGATCGTCAATGGCGTTAATCAGTACCTCGGCTTTTGCCGCGCCAGCAGATTCCAGCAGATCGACGCGCGTTGCGTCGCCGTAAAAGACTTTCATGTCGAACTTACGCAGGGTATCGACATGGTCGGGATCGTGATCGAGGATGACCATTTTCACGCCGCTCGACAGCAGTAAACGTCCCACGATCTGCCCATAGCGACCAAATCCGGCGATGATCACGCGCGGCTGCTCCTCGTCGATCTCATCAGCTTCGCGCTCCTGTTCGCTGCCCGATTTTTCCAGGCGCGTCAGTACGACCAGCAGGACGGGCGTCGCCGCCATCGACAGGGCGACCGCCAGCGTCAGGGCTTTCGCCCACTCCGGATCGAGAACATTTGCCATCTGCGCTGCGCCGAAGACCACGAACGCAAATTCGCTCCCCTGCCCCAGCAGAACCGCAAACCAGCTGCGCTGCTTATTTGGCACCTTCAGCGGACGCGCAATCAGCCACAGCATCGCCATTTTAATGACCAGGAAGCCGACAAGCAGGATGACAATACGCAGCGGGTGCGTCACCAGCGTGCCGAAGTCAACGGACATCCCCACGCCGATGAAAAACAGCCCCAGCAGCAATCCTTTGAACGGCTCGATATCGCTTTCCAGCGCGTGACGATATTCAGAACTCGCCAGCAGAACGCCGGCGAGGAACGCCCCCATCGCCATTGACAGCCCGGCCTCTTCCAGCAGCAGACCAAAGCCAAACACCAGGAACAGCGCCACGGCGCTGAACACTTCGCGCAAACCGGAGCGGGCAACAAACCGCAGCAGCGGACGGGTGACATAGCGTCCAAGCAGAACCACCAGCGCCAGAGCACCCACCACTTTCAGTGCGGACAGCGCGAAAGCGCCCAGCGTCGTCGAGGACCCACTGGCCGCCAGCAACGGGATCATCGCCACCAGCGGAATAGCGGCAATGTCCTGGAACAGCAGCACCGAGAACGCGCTGCGCCCCATCTGCGAAACCGTCAAATTGCGCTCGTTCATCGCCTGCATGGCAATCGCCGTCGAGGAGAGCGCCAGCGTCATGCCGATAAGCTCTGCCACTTTCCAGTCCATTCCCAACAGGATGCAGAACCCACCCAGCAGCAGGCCACAGGCCACCATTTGCAACGCCCCACCACCAAATACCGAAGCGCGAAGTTTCCACAGGCGCTGCGGATCGAGTTCCAGGCCAATCACAAAGAGCATCAGCACGACGCCAATCTCTGCGAAATGGAGAATCGCCTCGGCATCCGTCACCAGACGAAAGCCCCAAGGACCAATGACGCAGCCCGCAATCAGGTAGCCCAGAACAGAGCCCAGCCCCAGGCGAACCGCGACGGGCACAATCAGCGCCGCCGCGCCGAGGTAAATCAGCGCCTGTATTAGCGTATGGCTATCCATGATGCGTCTCCTGCCATTCAAGTAAGCGTTGTTTATAATGACGAGCCTGCGCCTGCAGCGTTTCATCATCGCAGACAAACGTACAGTGCATCGCAAATGGCGGGAGCCAGTTCAGACCGCAGTAGAGCGCCGTCGCCTGCAGCGGCTGCGCCAGAACGTCAAACCCCGGGAAGGTGCCAATATCAAAATGACTTTCCCCGCCGCCGGTGGTGACCGCCCACATCAGGCTTTTCCCTTTTAGCGCATGGCCATTGTGGCCATACGCCCAGCCGTGGGAGAACACTTTATCAATCCACAGTTTCAGAAGCGGGGGCGTGCTATACCACTGCATGGGATGCTGCCAGACGATCAGATCGGCACGGGAAAGTGCCTCCTGCTCGGCGGCGATATCGATATTAAAATCGGGATAGAGTTGATACAGGGAGCGTATCTCTACGTTATCAAGCGTCCTTACCTGCTCAAGCATCCGCTTATTCGCATGCGAGTGTTGCGGATAAGGATGGGCGTAAATTATCAGAATCATCAATGGGCCTGCGTTGACTGGCTTATCTCTCTTGTAGGTGTGAGTGTAGACAGTTAACCAGCCTGCTGAAAGTGTTGATTGGCATCGCAGATGCAAAACGCAAGTATTGCTACTCACGGTGCCCCATGCTCGTGATTATGCCAGCACTTATCTGAACATCGTTAATCTTATTAATCTCACCAATAAATGACTCTTTTTCATTTGCACATATGAAATATTAAGAATAATTAAAATCGCATTTTAATAAATAGATGTATACATAACCCATTGAAAATATAATAATTTAACCCCTTTCCGAATAACAACTCTCTTTAAAAGAGAAGATACTTCTTTGTTCTTCAACTTTCATTTTAAATGGATGTGAATATGAGTGACAAACACCACATATTAAACAGGACAACCCAATTGCTGGGAAAGTTATTTCCCGTCCTGTTAGTTTTTACGCCAATAATAAGCCATGCAGCAACCATTGATCAGTCGACTTCTGTCCCGCAAGATTTTTCCTCAGAATCTGAATATATCATTAATAAAAACGTCACGATTTCCTCTCTTGATAATGTTGCCGCAGTAACTGTTTCTGGTATGGACGTTACCTCTGTCACCAATAAAGGAAAAATCACCGCAAAAGCGGACGGACTTGATATTAATACTAACGCACAGCGTGTTGTGATTAACAACGAGGAGGGGGCAACTATTTCCTCAACAACCGCAAACGCAGTAAACATTCAATCCATGCAGGGCGAACTCAATAACAAAGGAAGTATCATTGGTTTTGAAAATGGTATTTATATTGATGAAGAGTCCTCAGCAGTAAATATTTCAAACAGCGCAACAGGCCTTATTGAAGGCAAGACGGGTATGCTGGTGAACATCGGCACGCCCATTAATAACGAGGGTTCTATCAAAGGCACTCAAAATGATGGAATTGCCCTAAGTGACGGAAACTCGAAAATTATCAATAGTGGTATTATTGATGGTTATCAGAATGGTATTAACGTCATGGGCTCATCCAAAATTGAGATCATTAATACAGGTTCAATTGGCGGCGGTAGTACTGCAATCCTGTTCGCCAGCAACAAAAATAATACACTGACGCTTAACACAGGATCGTCACTGTCAGGTGATGTCATTTCTACCCTTTCAAAAGGGAACATCCTAAGGCTGGTGGGAACCGGCGCCGAGGACAGCAATTTTATTGGGCTAAACGAAGGTGATGGTTTCGCTTCTCTTGCTATGGACGGGGAAGACTGGACGCTCACTGGTGATGTCGACATTATCGGCACGGGTGATTCACTGCAGGTCAATAGCGGCACTCTGACCCTGGCCGGAACCGTCGCAAATGCGGGGAACACGCTGGTCGCTGAAAATGCGGTTCTGCAGTTGGGTAATGGCGAAAGCGTCGCAAACCTGAGTGGGGGACTCACGAATAACGGCTCGGTTATCTTCAACCAGGGCGATAATTTCACCTTCACCACTAACATGACCGGCAGCGGGAGTGTTGAAAAAAGGGATTCGCATACGCTGACGTTGACCGGTAACAACAGCTACAGCGGTGATACTACCCTGTATAGCGGCACCACGCTGGTCGCGTCCGGTGCGACCCTGGGCGTTGAAAACAGTCATGCCACGGTGACCGTGCAGAGTGGAGCAACGTTTGCCACGGCCGGGACGGTATACGATAACATCTCTATTCTTGGCGGCGGCACGCTGGCTGCATGGAATGCCATTCAGGGCAACCCGACATTGCGCAACTCGGGCGCGGATACCATCAACGGCAACGTGACCAACAGCGGTACGCTTTTACTGAGCGCAGCGGATAATTCAGTCGGCAATGACTTTACCATCAATGGAGATTATACCGGCACTGCGGGGAGCCAAATCGTATTGAACAGCACGCTGGGCGCGGATGATGCACCTACCGATCATCTTACGATTACGGGCAGCAGCTTTGGGCAGTCAGGCGTTACTGTCTCCAATATGGGTGGGTTAGGCGCTCAAACGGTCAATGGCATGGAAATTGTCAGCGTGAGTGGAAGCTCTGAAGCTCAACTGACGCTTGCTAAACCCGTCGTTGCCGGCGCGTGGGAATATAATCTTTATCAACACAGTAATGGCAACTGGTATCTGGAATCGAAGGCTTCACCCTCCGACGATCCGGCTGACGATCCCGATAACGGAGATAACGGAGATAACGGTGGCAATGGTGACAACGGCGACAACGGTGACAACGGCGGTAACGGAGACAACGGCGACAACGGTGACAACGGCGGCAATGGTGACAATGGTGACAATGGTGACAATGGTGACAATGGCGGTAACGGAGACAACGGCGGTAATGGCAGCAACAATAACCCTGAAGTCATGGCTCCGGAAGTCGGCGCATATTTAGGCAACTACCTTGCTGCTCAAAGCATGTTCCTCCACAAGCGCGACGATCGCGATCAAATCACCTTCCGCAATGAAGATAACCTCAATACCTGGATGTACGTTAAGGGCCGCTATCATGAAAACGACGCAGGTGGCGACAGAGTCAATTATGACACCACCACTACCGTGCTTCAGATAGGCAGCGATTTCATGAGCAAGCCACTGGATAACGGTATCCTGCGAGCGGGCGGCATGTTTGGTGCGGGTCAGGCGAAAACCCATTCGGAGGCCAGACACAATGTGCGTGATGCGCAGGGTAAAGTCGACGGCTTCAATGCAGGTTTATACGCCACCTGGCAGGAAGATCAGAACTTACGCCTTGGCAGCTACATTGATACCTGGGCCGCCTATAGCTGGTACAACAATAAAGTGACCAGCAACCGTAATGACGAAGATTACGACAGTGAAGGTTTCGCTGCCTCTGTCGAAGTGGGTCATGCGTGGGTGATTAATTCAGAAAATGAGCGCACCTGGAAAATCGAACCTCAGGCGCAGATCGTTTACAGCTACCTTGATCAGGAAAACCATACCGACCGTGACGGCGTCCGGGTGACAACCCTGGACAACGACGGTCTGTTTGGTCGTCTGGGCGTCAAATCAAGCTACTTCCAGCAGAAGGATGTCAAAGCCTGGCAGCCGTACGTTGCCGTGAACTGGCTGAAGGGCGCGGGTCAAAACGATCTGGCGTTTAACGGTGAAACTGTCAGCAACGACACGCCGGAAGACCGTGGCCAGCTAGAGCTGGGCGTTACCGGGAATTTGAACGAGACTACCACCGTTTCTCTGCGGGCCAGCGGCGAATGGGGTGAAAACAGCTTTGCTGCCTATGGCGGTCATATCCTGTTGAACCACCGCTGGTAAGCGTTCCTGAAAGGCTAAAAGCCGTGGCATTTGCCACGGCTTTTTTATTAGTTATCCAGTTCGCCCATGGATTTCACCTGGTCACGGTTAATCTGCTCGGTTTGACCGGTTTCGGCGTTTTTATACGACACCAGACCGGTATCGTCATCCACCTGCGGTTTGCCGTCGGTGACAATGGTTTTGCCATCGGTCGTTTTTACAGCCTGGTTGGATGAACAGCCCGCAACGGTGAACAATGTTGTGGCAGACAGAAGAGACGCGATCAGTAATTTATTTTGCATGGTGTTTTCCCCTGCTCTCAGTTGAATTTCGTTATCGACCTAACAATTTTAGGCTAACTGACTGAATGCGGATGGAAAACCAGAAGGTTCTGAAGAGAGGGAGAGTGCCCGGCAACGCTACGCCGCCGGGCATGTGAACTTACTTATTAATCTGCGCGTGCATTTCCTGAACCGAAATCACCTTCTCGGTGGCATCCGCATTCAGCGCCATGGCCGTCGCGAAACCGCCGTTCAGGGTGGTGTCGTAGTGCACTTTATACTGCAGCGCGCTGCGGCGAATCAGCTTGGAGTCTTCAATCGCCTGGCGGCCCGCAGTGGTGTTGATGATGTAGGTATATTCGCCATTCTTGATGCGATCCTGAATGTGCGGACGACCTTCATGCACCTTGTTCACCAGACGCGGGTTAATACCGGCTTCACCCAGCACAATCGCCGTACCGTGAGTGGCATCCAGCTCGAAGCCCTGCTTAAGCAGCTTGGCAGCCAGGTCAACCACGCGCTCTTTATCGCCTTCGCGAACGGAGAGCAGCGCACGGCCAGATTTCTTCATGGTGGAGTTACTGCCCAGCTGCGCCTTCGCGAATGCTTCAGCAAAGGTGCGGCCCACGCCCATCACTTCCCCGGTAGAGCGCATCTCTGGCCCTAACAGCGGGTCAACGCCCGGGAATTTGTTGAATGGCAGAACCACTTCTTTCACCGAGTAGTACGGCGGAATGATCTCTTTGGTTACGCCCTGCTGAGCCAGCGTCTGGCCCGCCATCACGCGTGCCGCCACTTTCGCCAGCGGAATACCCGTGGCTTTGGAGACAAACGGGACGGTACGCGCCGCACGCGGGTTCACTTCAATCAGGTAAACTTCGTTGTCTTTCACCGCAAACTGAACGTTCATCAGACCACGAACCTGCAGTTCGAAGGCCAGCTTCTGTACCTGCTGGCGCATCACATCCTGAATTTCCTGACTCAGGGTGTACGCTGGCAGAGAACAGGCAGAGTCACCGGAGTGTACGCCCGCCTGCTCGATGTGCTCCATGATGCCGCCAATCAGCACCATTTCGCCGTCGCAGATGGCGTCAACGTCCACTTCCACCGCATCGTCGAGGAAGCGGTCGAGCAGAACTGGCGCATCGTTGGAGACGCTCACCGCCGTCTGGAAGTAGCGACGCAGGTCTGCTTCGTCATAGACGATTTCCATCGCGCGGCCGCCCAGTACGTAGGAAGGACGTACCACCAGCGGATAGCCAATCTCTTTCGCCTTCTCAACAGCCTGTTCAATGGCCGTTACGGTGGCGTTCGCCGGCTGCTTCAGCTTCAGACGATCAACCGCCTGCTGGAAACGCTCGCGGTCTTCCGCACGGTCAATCGCGTCCGGGCTGGTACCGATAACCGGTACGCCAGCGGCTTCCAGGGCACGCGCCAGCTTCAGTGGGGTCTGGCCACCGTACTGCACGATAACGCCTTTTGGCTTCTCGATACGCACGATTTCCAGCACGTCTTCCAGGGTAACGGGCTCGAAGTAGAGGCGATCAGAAGTGTCATAGTCGGTAGAGACCGTTTCCGGGTTACAGTTGACCATGATGGTCTCATAACCGTCTTCGCGCAGCGCCAGCGAAGCGTGCACGCAGCAGTAGTCGAACTCGATGCCCTGGCCGATACGGTTTGGACCACCGCCCAGCACCATAATCTTGTCGCGGTCAACGGACGGGTTCGCTTCGCACTCGTCTTCATAGGTGGAGTACATGTACGCGGTGTCGGTCGAGAATTCCGCCGCACAGGTATCCACACGCTTGTAGACCGGGTGCAGGTCATACTGGTCACGGAGCTTACGGATTTCCGCTTCACGTACGCCCGCCAGTTTTGCCAGACGCGCATCGGCGAAGCCTTTACGCTTCAGCATGCGCAGGAAGTCCGCGTCCAGACCGTTGATGCCCAGCTCTGCTACTTTCTCTTCGAGACGTACCAGCTCTTCAATCTGCACCAGGAACCAGCGATCAATGTTGGTCAGGTTGAATACGCCGTCGACGGAGAGGCCTGCACGGAAGGCATCGGCGATGTACCAGATACGCTCCGCGCCCGCGTCTTTCAGCTCGCGGCGGATTTTGGTCAGTGCTTCCGGGTCGTCCAGGCTCACTTTCGGATCGAAACCGGTCGCCCCCACTTCCAGGCCGCGCAGCGCTTTCTGCAGGGACTCCTGCTGCGTGCGGCCAATCGCCATCACTTCACCAACAGATTTCATCTGGGTGGTCAGACGGTCGTTCGCGCCGGCGAATTTCTCGAAGTTGAAGCGAGGAATTTTGGTCACAACGTAGTCGATGGACGGTTCGAAGGACGCAGGCGTGCGGCCACCGGTGATGTCGTTCATCAGCTCGTCAAGGGTATACCCCACCGCCAGCTTCGCTGCTACTTTGGCAATCGGGAAGCCGGTCGCTTTGGAGGCCAGCGCGGAAGAACGGGACACGCGCGGGTTCATTTCGATAACGATCAGACGGCCGGTTTTCGGGTTCACCGAGAACTGTACGTTTGAGCCGCCGGTTTCCACGCCGATTTCACGCAGTACCGCCATCGAGGCGTTACGCATGATCTGATACTCTTTATCGGTCAGCGTCTGGGCTGGCGCAACGGTGATGGAGTCACCGGTGTGGATCCCCATCGCATCGAAGTTTTCGATGGAGCAGACGATGATGCAGTTGTCGTTTTTATCACGCACCACTTCCATCTCGTACTCTTTCCAGCCAA
This sequence comes from Enterobacter sp. BIDMC92, assembly GCF_001030225.1. Classification (NCBI taxonomy): domain Bacteria; kingdom Pseudomonadati; phylum Pseudomonadota; class Gammaproteobacteria; order Enterobacterales; family Enterobacteriaceae; genus Enterobacter; species Enterobacter sp. BIDMC92. The sequence goes on along the minus strand of NZ_KQ087598.1, from coordinate 718,120 downwards.
TCAGCGATTCATCAATCAGCAGCTCTTTGGTTGGGGAGAGATCCAGACCGCGTTCGCAAATCTCTTCGAACTCTTCGCGGTTGTAGGCGATACCGCCGCCGGTGCCACCCATGGTGAAGGATGGACGGATGATGCACGGATAACCCACTTCAGCCGCGACGGCCAGCGCCTCTTCCATATTGTGAGCAATACCGGAACGTGCGGTGTCGAGGCCGATTTTCTTCATCGCCACGTCGAAACGGCGACGATCTTCAGCTTTATCAATCGCGTCGGCGGTCGCGCCAATCATGGTTACACCGAACTCGGCCAGCACGCCCTGACGCTCCAGCTCCAGCGCACAGTTCAGCGCCGTCTGGCCACCCATGGTTGGCAGCACCGCATCCGGGCGCTCTTTTTCAATAATTTTACGTACCACTTCCCAGTGAATCGGCTCGATGTAGGTTGCATCCGCCATTTCCGGGTCGGTCATGATGGTAGCCGGGTTCGAGTTCACCAGGATAACGCGGTAACCCTCTTCACGCAGGGCTTTACATGCCTGCGCACCGGAGTAGTCGAATTCGCAGGCCTGGCCGATGACGATCGGGCCAGCGCCAAGGATCAGGATGCTTTTTATGTCTGTACGTTTTGGCATTGTCTTCTCGGCTCCTGATTATTTAGCGGTCTTACGGTATTGCTCGATAAGTTCGATGAAGTGATCGAACAGCGGCGCGGCATCGTGTGGGCCCGGACTGGCTTCCGGGTGGCCCTGGAAGCTGAACGCTGGCTTATCGGTGCGATGGATACCCTGCAGGGTGCCATCGAACAGTGACTTATGAGTCACGCGCAGGTTAGCCGGCATCGACGCTTCATCGACGGCGAAACCGTGGTTCTGCGCGGTAATCATCACCGTGTTGTTATCAATGTCTTTCACCGGGTGGTTACCACCGTGGTGACCGAACTTCATCTTGATGGTGTTCGCACCGCTCGCCAGCGCCAGCAGCTGATGGCCGAGGCAGATACCGAATACCGGGATGTCTGTTTCCAGGAAGGACTTGATGGCATTGATGGCGTAGTCACAAGGTGCCGGGTCGCCTGGGCCGTTAGAGAGGAAGATGCCGTCCGGATTCATTTTCAGCACCTCTTCAGCGGACGTTTTCGCCGGCACCACAGTCAGGCGGCAGCCGCGGTCAACCAGCATGCGCAGGATGTTGCGCTTGGCGCCGAAATCGTAAGCCACCACGTGGAACGGCAGCTCGCTCTCTTTTTTCGCTTCCGGCAGGTCGCCTTCGAGCGTCCAGCTCCCCTGCGTCCAGCTGTAGGCTTCAGCTGTGGTCACTTCTTTGGCCAGGTCCATGCCGTTCAGGCCCGGGAAGGCTTTCGCTTTTTCCAGCGCCAGAGCCGCATCCAGGTTATCCCCTGCGATGATGCAGCCGTTTTGTGCACCCTTCTCGCGCAGCAGACGCGTTAACTTACGGGTATCAATATCGGCAATCGCCACGATGTTATGGCGCTTCAGGTAAGAAGAGAGGTCTTCAGTGTTGCGGAAGTTGCTGGCAATCAGCGGCAGGTCACGAATGACCAGACCTTGCGCATGTACCTGAGAGGACTCTTCGTCAGCCGCATTGGTGCCGACATTGCCGATATGAGGATAAGTAAGAGTAACGATTTGGCGAGAATAGGAAGGATCAGTGAGGGTTTCTTGATAACCGGTCATTGAAGTATTGAAAACGACTTCCCCAACCGCCGAACCCGTTGCCCCTATGGCCCGACCGATAAACTGGGTTCCGTCTTCCAGAACCAATAGCGCTGACTTAATCAAAACACCCTCCAGAGAATATTCACTCACTTTATTTGCATATTAATTCATAACCATGTCATGGATCAATGCAAATGTGTTGCCAGCGGATTTTTGGCAAACGGCGGCATTCTGGAGATTTGGTCGGTAAAAGTCAACTTAAAACGGATATTTTGTTTACTCTTTTGCAGACCTGAAACGCGGAATGCAGCTTAAGCGACAAAAAGATCAGGTAAATCACTGCAGAAAACGCTTGCGCGGCTGGTTTAATAAAAAACCACGAGATGGAACATGATAAAGTGGACCAAATGGTCAAAATTTACATTTTAGCAACGAAAAATCAGAACAATAGACAGATTTTTAGAGGCTTAATGGAGAAAACGTAATGTACAGGCAAAAATAAAAGGGCAATAAAATATTGCCCTATGCAATCAATTAATTACGACTGCAATAACCACATCACGATGGGTAATAACATTTACAAATTGTTGAGATCCAGGACATCTCTCATATCAAAAAGCCCGTTCTCTTTGTTTTTTAGCCACAAAGCGGAGCGTACGGCACCATTGGCGAACGTCATTCGGCTGGAAGCTTTATGCGTGATTTCTACACGTTCGCCAATATCGGCGAACATCGCGGTGTGTTCGCCGACGATGTCACCCGCACGGACCGTGGCGAAGCCAATCGTGCCAGGCACGCGTTCACCGGTGTGACCTTCGCGGGTATAGACCGCGCAGTCTTTTAAATCTTTATCGAGTGCATGGGCAATCGCTTCACCCATCGCCAGCGCCGTGCCTGATGGCGCATCCACTTTGTAGCGGTGGTGAGCTTCCACGATCTCAATGTCGGTGTAGTCACCCATGACTTTCGCAGCCTTCTCCAGCAGCTTAAGCATGACGTTAACGCCCACGCTAAAGTTTGCGGCGAAGACAATCGCAATCTCTTTTGATGCATCCTGGATAGCCTGCTTACCCGCATCGTCAAAACCGGTGGTGCCGATCACCATCCCTTTGCCGTGCTGACGGCAAAACGCCAGATGCGTGAGCGTCCCTTCCGGGCGGGTAAAATCGATAAAGACATCGAAGTCCTCTTTTACCGCATCCAGACTGCTCTGTACGGTGACGCCCGTCCTGCCCGCGCCCGCCAGCTCGCCAGCATCGGTCCCCAGAAGCGATGAACCGTCACGCTCCAGCGCTGCGCCAAGGGCGACGCCCTCCATCTGAAGTGCCGCCTGAATCAGCTGACGACCCATACGTCCACCCGCGCCCGCAATGGCGACACGGATCTGTGCATCATGCATAGTTATTCTCTTACGTTAAAATGATGTAAACCGTTTTCAGATTAACCAGCCTTTCTGAGCACTGCCAACTGAAAACACCAATAATTAGAATTTAACGTGAAACCGACTTAAATATCAGTAAAAGACATGATTTTGTCGTCACGATAAAGTAACGGGTAAAAAAAAGGCCAGCACAGGAGGTGCTGGCCTTTCATCAGAAAAGGGATTATTCGACTTCCCGGGCATCGATTCTCAGTTCTTTCGGGACTTCGAAAACAATGTTCTCTTCACGTCCTTCCAGCGGCACCGCTTCGCCACCGCCCAGCTCCTGCAGACGGGCAATGACGTTCTGTACCAGAATATCCGGCGCAGATGCGCCGGCCGTCACGCCGACACAGGTCGCGTTTTTAACCCACGCTTCCTGAATATCCGTCGCGTCATCAATCAGGAAAGCCGTTTTCCCCATCCGTTGCGCCAGTTCGGCCAGACGGTTTGAGTTAGAGGAGTTTTTCGAGCCGACCACCAGCACCACATCCGCCTGTTCAGCCAGGGCACGCACCGCTTCCTGACGGTTCGTGGTCGCGTAGCAGATGTCATCCTTACGCGGACCGACGATCTTCGGGAAACGCTGGCGCAGGGCATCAATCACGTCAGAGGTATCGTCGACAGAGAGTGTTGTCTGGGTCATGAACGACAGACGGGCTTCATTTTTCACGTTCAGCGTAAGCACATCTTCTGGCGATTCAACCAGATACATGCCCCCTTCCGGGTTACTGTACTGGCCCATGGTGCCTTCGACTTCCGGGTGACCCGCATGGCCAATCAGAATCGACTCTTCACCACGACGGCTGGCACGTGCCACTTCCATATGCACTTTCGTGACCAACGGACAGGTAGCGTCAAACACTGTCAAATCGCGGCTTTTCGCTTCGTTACGTACTGCCTGAGAGACACCATGCGCAGAGAAAATCAGGATGGCACCGTCCGGCACTTCGCTGATTTGCTCGATAAAAATAGCACCGCGCTCGCGCAGACTGTCGACCACGTAACGGTTGTGCACCACTTCGTGACGCACGTAAATCGGCGCGCCGTAAATCTCCAGCGCGTTTTCAACAATGCTGATAGCGCGGTCTACACCGGCGCAGAAGCCGCGCGGGTTAGCCAACAGGATCTGCATTTCAGGCCTCCAGTACCGGATCAATCTCCAGCACTTCAATATCAAAATGGACAGTGCGCCCGGCAAGCGGATGGTTGAAGTCAACGGTAACAGAGTCGCCGTTGATTTCGCGGATCACGCCAGGCATTTCGCTGCCGTCCATAGCGGTAAAGAGCATAATCGCTCCGATTTCAGGTTCCCCCGCGTCCATAAACTCACGACGGGAGAAGTACTGGATCAGATCCGGGCTTGGCACGCCAAACGCCGCATCCGGCTCAAGCGAAAAGGCTTTTTTCTCCCCCTCTTTCAGGCCCAGAAGCTGCTGTTCAAGTCCTTCAGACAGGGAGGTATCGCCAAGACGAAACAGGGCCGGTTTGCCATTATTGCGGGTGGATTCAGCCGTGGAGCCGTCATCCAGTTTCAGCGTGAAGTGAACGAGAACCGCGCTGTTGCTCTGTACGGATTTAGACATGCACATTGCTCTTTATGTTGTCTCACCTGTGTGCCGGGTGGCGCTTCGCTTACCCGGCCTACAAGTGTCGGCATATTCGGTAGGCCGGGATCGCTACGCGTCACCCGGCTGGTTTTGTTACGCCTGCTCTTTCGCGGTCGGTTTCGGTAAGAAACCCTCCAGCACGATTAACGCCGCACCGATACAAATTGCGCTGTCGGCGAGGTTAAAGGTCGCGAAGTGCCAGTCGCCGACGTAGAAGTCGATCATATCGACCACAAAGCCGTGCCACAGGCGGTCAAACAGGTTACCTAACGCGCCGCCAATAATCAGCGCGTAGGCGATGTTGTTCAGCTTTTGCGTCGCTTTCGAACGGTACATCAGCAGCGTTAGCACCACACAGATACCGATTGCAATACCTGCAAAGAACCAGCGCTGCCAGCCACCGCTGTCAGCAAGGAAACTAAACGCCGCACCATAGTTACGTGCGTAGTGCAGGTTAAGCGACGGGAACAGCGAAACCGTATCCCCCAGCGCAAAATTCTGGAGGATCAGGAATTTGCTGCCCAGATCAATAATCAGCACCACCACAACCAGCCACAGCCAGCGCAGTCCTGTTGAACAGAGAGTTTTACTCATCAGGCAAACTTACGTTTTTCGCCGTCACCGGCGACGTTGCTTACACAGCGTCCGCAGATGTCTGCGTGTTCCGCCACCTGGCCAACATCGGTAGTGTAATGCCAGCAACGCGGGCATTTCTCACCGTCGGCTTTGCTCAGCGCGACTTTCAGTCCCTTGAGCAGTTCGCTCTGCTGAGCATCAGCAGTAGCTTCGGCATAATCCGCAACTTGCGCGCCTGAGGTCAACAGGACAAATCGCAATTCATCGCCCAGCGCCGTCAGTTTCGCCGCCAGCTCAGGTTCGGCGTACAGGGTTACTGCCGCTTCCAGAGAGCCACCGACTTTCTTGTCAGCACGCGCCTGCTCAATCACCTTGTTCACTTCACCACGCACTTTCAGCAGCTCGTCCCAGAAGGCATCGTTCATCGCTTCGGTGCTGGAGAGGTCGAACAGACCTTCGTACCACTCGCCGGTGAAGACATACTTCTCACGGTCGCCTGGCAGATAACCCCAGATTTCATCCGCGGTGAAGGACATGATCGGCGCCATCCAGCGCACCAGCGCTTCTGCGATGTGGAACAACGCGGTCTGGCAGCTACGACGCGCCACGCTGTCCGCTTTCGCGGTGTACTGACGGTCTTTGATGATGTCGAGGTAGAACGAACCCATCTCGATGGAGCAGAAGCGCATCAGACGCTGCACCACTTCATGGAAGTCGTAAGATTCATAGGCTTTCAGGATATCTTCCTGCGCCGCTTTCGCGCAGCCTACCGCCCAGCGGTCCAGCACCACCATCTCTTCCGGTTTCACCATGTCTTTAGCCGGATCAAACCCGTTCAGGTTCGCCAGCAGGAAGCGCGCGGTGTTACGGATACGACGATAGCTGTCTGCGGCACGTTTCAGGATCTCGTCAGACACCGCCATTTCGCCGGTGTAGTCGGTGGAAGCCACCCACAGACGCAGAATGTCTGCGCCCAGCTTGTTCATCACATCCTGCGGAGACACGGTGTTGCCGATAGATTTGGACATCTTACGGCCCTGACCATCCACGGTGAAGCCGTGGGTCAGTACCTGACGGTAAGGCGCTTTTCCTTTCATGGCGGTGGAGATCATCAGGGATGACATGAACCAGCCGCGGTGTTGGTCAGAACCTTCCAGATACATATCGGCGGCGTGACCGGCAAACTCAGGACGCACGTCAACCACGGAAGAGTGAGTGGATCCGGAGTCGAACCATACATCCAGGGTATCCGGCACTTTCTCGTAGTTGTCGGCGTCAGCGCCCAGGATGTCGCGGGCGTCGAGATCCCACCATGCCTGAATGCCGTCAACTTCGACGCGCTTCGCCACTTCTTCCATCAGTTCCAGGGTGTTCGGATGCAGTTCCTGCGTCTCTTTATGCACGAACAGCGACATCGGCACGCCCCAGGTACGCTGACGGGAGATACACCAGTCAGGGCGGTTAGCAACCATGGATTCGATACGCGCCTGGCCCCAGTCTGGGATCCACTGCACGCCTTTGATCTCTTTCAGAGACTGCGCACGCAGGCCTTTCTGATCCATGCTGATGAACCATTGTGGGGTCGCACGGAAGATGATCGGCGTCTTGTGACGCCAGCAGCACGGATAGCTGTGCTGCATTTTCTCAACGTGCAGCAGTGCGCCGCTGGTGCGCAGCATATCAACGATAATGTCGTTAGCTTTAAAGACGTTGATACCGTCCAGCGCCGGGTAAGTGCCAGGCAGGTAAGAACCGTCCGGCCCCACCGGGTTAGCGATTTCCAGACCGTACTTCAGGCTGATGTTGTAGTCGTCAGGACCGTGGCCACCGGCGGTATGGACCGCACCGGTACCGGCTTCCAGCGTGACGTGGTCGCCCAGGATCGCTGGCACATCAAAGTCCAGGAACGGGTGTTTAAAGCGCATCAGCTCCAGCGCGTCGCCTTTCACGGTGCCCAGCACGGTGTAGTCGGTGATATTCGCGCGTTTCAGCACGCTCTCGACCAGATCTTTTGCCAGGATAACCGCCTGACCGTCAACCTGCACCAGCGCGTAGTCGAACTCACCGGACAGGGAGATCGCACGGTTCGCTGGCAGGGTCCACGGGGTAGTGGTCCAGATCACCAGTGAGATCGGGCCATTAACGGAGGAGACGCCAAATTTGGCTTTCACCGCATCCTGATCAACGGCGTGGAACGCCACGTCGATAGACGGAGAGGTTTTGTCGTAATACTCCACTTCCGCTTCTGCCAGCGCAGAACGGCAATCCACACACCAGTGTACAGGCTTAGCGCCTTTGTGCAGGTGGCCATTACCGATGATTTTGCCCAGCGCACGGATGATGTTGGCTTCGGTTTTGAAGTCCATGGTCAGGTACGGGTGCGACCAGTCGCCCAGCACGCCCAGACGGATGAAATCCGCGCGCTGACCTTCAACCTGCGTAGCGGCGTATTCGCGGCATTTCGCACGGAACTCAGCGGCGGTGAATTTCTCACCTGGCTTACCGAATTCCTGCTCCACTTTCAGTTCGATTGGCAGACCGTGGCAGTCCCAGCCCGGAACGTATGGCGAGTCATATCCCGCGAGGCCTTTCGACTTCACGATAATGTCTTTCAGAATCTTGTTAACCGAGTGACCAATATGAATGCTGCCATTCGCATAGGGAGGGCCATCATGCAGAATGAAGGTTTTTTTGCCTTTTTTGGCTGCACGAATGATGCCGTACAGGTCATCATCAGTCCAACGCGCCAGCATTCCCGGTTCACGCTTGGCGAGATCGCCGCGCATCGGGAACCCTGTTTCCGGCAAATTCAGGGTTGATTTATAGTCACTCATCAGATTCTCGGTTCCGTATTTATCACGTAGGCAGTTAAGCCGGTTCTAAAGCCCAAAAAACTCGCGGGCCGTCAATTCATCTCGCGCAATTTGCGCTTTGAGTTCATCCAGCGAACCAAATCGCTGCTCGTTGCGTATTTTTTTACGCAGTATCACATCTATATGGCGACCATAAAGGTCCATTACAACGTCCAGCAGGTGCACTTCTAGCTGTTGACGCACACCGGCGACGGTCGGACGCGTGCCAATGTTGGCGACACCGTAAAACGGCTTATCGCCCAGTCCTGCCACTTCCACCGCATAGACCCCTTTGACCGGGGAAACCTGACGGCGTAGCGGTATATTCGCCGTCGGGAAACCAATGGTGCGGCCGAGAGCATCGCCATGGACGACGCGACCGGAAATAGTGAACGGATGCCCAAGCAGGGTTTCTGCCGTCCCCAGTTCATCATCGGCCAGCGCCTGACGTACCGCCGTGCTGCTGACGCGAACGCCGCCTTCACAGAAGGTCATCGCACTGGTGACGTCAAAACCGTACTCCAGACCAGCCTTCTGTAATAGCAAGAAATCGCCCTGACGACCAGCGCCAAAGCGGAAATCATCCCCCACGGCCAGAAACTGCACGCCAAGACGTTCAACCAGCAGGTCGCTGACGAAATTTTGTGCTGTCAGCGCGGCAAAGCGACGATCGAAACGTACGCACAAAACGTAGTCCACGCCGGACTCGGCCAGATAGCGCAACTTTTCGCGCAGGCGAGTGAGACGGGCGGGAGATTTATCGCCCGCAAACAGCTCCAGCGGCTGTGGTTCGAAAATCATCACTACTACGGGCAGGCCACGGGCCTCCCCTTCTTTACGCAATCCCTGCAACAGCGCCTGATGACCACGATGCACGCCGTCGAAATTACCAATGGTCAGCACGCACCCGTGCGGTGCTCTGCTGAGATTATGTATGCCGCGTATCAGCTTCATGTCTGGCTCAAAACAGTGAAAATCGCCAAAGTATACCTTGTACAGCGGTCAAGGTTAACCGGCGATTGTTCGCGCAAAACAGAAAGCCGTAATGATTTCATCAGGCTGACCTTTCACAGCGAAAAAATCTGCTCCTGAACTGCGATTTTTATGCCGAAAGGCTGTATTCAGGGAAGACAAGCTGGTAGAATCCTGCGCCATCACTACGTAACGTAGCGTCGCTAATTAACGGCGCTTATTTGCACAAATCCATTGACAAAAGAAGGCAAAGAGGGCATATTCCTCGGCCTTTGAATTGTCCACATAGATCATATTTGGGAGTTGGACTTGGCTAATATCAAATCAGCTAAGAAACGTGCCGTTCAGTCTGAAAAGGCTCGTAAGCACAACGCAAGCCGTCGCTCTATGATGCGTACTTTCATCAAGAAAGTATACGCAGCAATCGAAGCTGGCGACAAAGCTGCAGCGCAGAACGCATTTAACGAAATGCAACCAATCGTGGATCGTCAGGCTGCTAAAGGTCTGATCCACAAAAACAAAGCAGCGCGTCATAAAGCAAACCTGACCGCGCAGATCAACAAACTGGCTTAATTGCCGCTTGTTGTTGCTTGTTTAAAGAACCCGCTTAACGCGGGTTTTTTTATGCCTTCAGATTGCCGGTGGCGTAAACAGCGCCGAGTAGTCGCGGTTACAGATACGCTGCACCGCCGGGTGCTGAATCATCCTTTCGGCAAAAATCGCGTGATACTCTTCCATTACGTTATCGACCCGACCAATCTCCGTAATCTTGCTATCTGAATAGAGATCGTGCGCGTAGAGTGTCGGTGCAACGAAGATCGCATTGTGCGCTTCGCCAAAGGCTTTCATCAGCGCCGCATCGTCGAACTCACCGAGGATTTCGACATTCAGCCCCTGAGAGTTAAACCAGTTCAGCAGCTTGCGTCCCAGCATGGAACGTCTTCCTGGCACCAGCAAGCGACGCTCTTCCAGGCAGGCCGGGAAGGGTTTTTGCGGCGGCGGGTTAATACACCAGAAGCTTACGCCGCATTCACCAATCTTCACCGAAAACAGCCCTTCCTGCTGCGTGGAGTCGATCGGACAATCCGAGATGATCATGTCCAGCTTGTGCTGGCTCAGCTGTTCCAGCAGCATCTCGTGGGTGGATTCAAAACAGCGCAGATGGATTTGCTCATCTTCGACCACAGCCGCATCCAGCACGCCGCTCACCAGTCGTTTTGACAGCGCGTCCGCCACGCCAACATCAAAGAGCAGGTTCGACTCTTTGCGGTAGTTGACGATATCCAGCATTTCCTGGCTCAGGGTGAACATTTTATCCGCGTAGCGGAAAACCAGCTCACCCAGCTCGCTGGGTTCAATTCCGCGTCCCTTACGCTTGAACAGCTTGCCCTGCAGACGTTCTTCCAGCGCCTTGATCTGCCCGGTGATGGTTTGCGGCGTCAGGTAAAGCGCCTCTGCCGCCCCGACCACCGAGCCCTGTTTGTAGACATGCCAGAAGTAGTAAAGATGGTTGTAATTCAAATGAGACATCGCGTCTTCTCTCCCTGAGTGCCTGTCGGGAGAAGGTCACCCTCCTCCCGGTTTTCCGTTATGCCTGGACGGCCTGCCCGGACAACTTCACCTTCAACAAGGTGTAACCGATCACCGCGGCCAGTAATGACCCGATGAGAATGCCGAGTTTCGCCCAGACGATAAGCTCAGGTGCATGCGCACCAAACGCCAGCGTCGAGATAAAGATCGACATCGTAAAGCCTATCCCGCACAGCACGCCGACGGCCATGATCTGCGTAAACGTGGTGCCGTGCGGCAATGACGCCAGCTTAAGCTTCGTCGCCAGCCAGCAGAACAGGCTAATGCCCAGCGGCTTGCCGATAAACAACCCGGCGATGATACCCAGCGGCAGCACGGAGGTCAGCCCGTCCAGCGTCACGCCGCCGAGGGAAACACCCGCGTTAGCAAATGCAAACAGAGGCAGGATCATAAAGGCGACCCAGGGGTGCAGCACATGCTCCAGCTGCTTCGCAGGTGATTTGCCCTCCTGCGGTTTAAGCGGCACGAAGAAGCCGACGATCACTCCTGCCAGCGTGGCATGCACGCCCGATTTCAGCACCGCAGTCCACAGCACCATCCCCACGAGGATATAGATACCGATGCGACGAACATTCAGGATGTTCAGCAACGCCAGAACCGCAATCGCCCCTGCAGCCACGCTCAAAGACAGGATCGACAGATCGCTTGTATAAAACAGCGCGATAATCACAATTGCGCCCAGGTCGTCGATGATCGCCAGCGCCATCAGGAAGATTTTCAGGGCAACCGGAACGCGGCTTCCCAGTAAGGCCAGCACCCCGAGTGCAAAGGCGATATCCGTTGCCGCCGGGATCGCCCAGCCGTGACGTGCAACCGGATCCTGCCATGTAAACGCGAGGAAGAGCAGCGCCGGAACCACCATCCCACCGAGCGCGGCAATGACCGGGAACGCCGCTCGCTGGCGACTGGCAAGCGAACCCAGTACCAGCTCCCGCTTAACCTCAAGCCCGACAAGCAGGAAGAACACCGCCATGAGCGCATCGTTGATCCACAGCAGCATGTTCTTGTGGATTTCCAGCGCCCCAACCTTCAGCTCGACGGGCGTTTCCAGAAAAGCATGATACAGATCGCGGGTAAATCCGACGTTTGCCAGCACCATCGCGGCGGCGGCAGCCAAAATCAGGATCACGCCCCCGGATGCTTCGCTACTAAAAAAACGGTGTAGTAATTTCACTTTAATTCTCTCTTATACAGCAATACCTCGATAAAACCATAATACCAGGCCTTATAGCTCGGCAAAAACAGATTAATATTGAGTATTGATTCAGTTTAACCGAACAATACCGATAAACAAAAAAGCCCGGAATCTCTTCCGGGCTTTTGCGAATACCTGCGACAAACAGATTAGCGGGTCAAATCATCGAAGAATTTTTTGACGCCATCGAAGAAGCTTTTGGAGCGTGGGCTGTTTTTCTCACCCGTCGGGCCACCAAAGCTCTCCTGCAACTCTTTCAGCAGCTGTTTCTGCTTATCGTTCAGGCCAACCGGTGTTTCCACAACGACGCGGCACAGCAGGTCGCCCTGTGCGCCCCCGCGAACGGATTTAACGCCTTTACCGCGCATGCGGAACAGCTTACCGGTCTGGGTTTCGCCAGGAATTTTCAGGTTCACGCGGCCATCCAGCGTCGGGACTTCAATTTCGCCACCGAGGGCTGCCATCGCGAAGTTGATCGGCACTTCACAGTACAGGTTGTTGCCTTCGCGCTCGAAGATAGCGTGCTGCTTGACCTGCACCTGAACGTACAGATCGCCCGCCGGTGCGCCGTGTTCGCCGGCTTCGCCTTCGCCAGCCAGACGGATGCGGTCGCCCGTATCGACCCCAGCCGGGATTTTAACGGACAGGGTTTTGGTTTTCTCAACGCGACCGTGACCATGGCATTTGGTGCAGGGATCTTTGATCAGCGTACCGCGACCATGGCAGTGCGGACAGGCCTGCTGCACCGCGAAGAACCCCTGACGCATCTGTACCTGGCCAGAACCGTGACAGGTTGGACAGGTCTGCGGCTGAGTGCCCGCTTTCGCGCCGCTGCCGTGGCACACGTCACACTCTTCCAGCGTTGGAATACGGATCTCTTTGGTGACACCGCGAACGGCCTCTTCCAGCGTCAGCTCCATGTTGTAGCGCAGGTCCGCGCCACGCGCCGCGCGCTGACGTCCACGACCACCACCGAAGATGTCGCCAAACACATCGCCAAAGATATCGCTGAAGTCAGCGCCGCCGCCAAAGCCGCCGCCGCCGAATCCACCGCCGCCCATGCCGCCCTGTTCAAAGGCTGCGTGACCGTACTGGTCATAGGCTGCACGTTTTTGTGCATCGGTCAGGACTTCGTAGGCTTCTTTGATCTCTTTAAATTTGGCTTCAGCCTCTTTGTCACCCTGATTACGGTCCGGGTGGAATTTCATGGCCAGGCGCTTATACGCCTTTTTGATTTCACGCTCTTCCGCAGTTTTCGGAACGCCTAAAATCTCGTAATAGTCTTGCTTTGCCATTGGTTTTTTTAAGCCCCTTAACATGCGAGCACGGGCGTGGAGAATTCTCCTACGCCCGTGCCGATTAATTACCCTGCATCAGGGCGATTATTTTTTATCTTTAACTTCTTCGAACTCAGCGTCGACAACGTCGTCGTCTTTCGCGTTGTTCGCTGAAGCGTCAGCACCTGCCTGCTGTTGCGCGTGCTGCTGCTGAGCGATTTCCATCAGCTTCTGAGAAGCCTGAGCCAGTTCCTGCATCTTCGCTTCGATGTCCGCTTTATCTTCACCTTTCAGTGAGGATTCCAGCGCACTCAGTGCAGCGTCGATAGCCGTTTTGTCTTCCGCTGGCAGTTTATCGCCTGCTTCTTCAACCTGCTTACGGGTGCTGTGCAGCAGATGGTCGCCCTGGTTACGGGTCTGAACCAGCTCTTCGAACTTACGGTCAGATTCCGCGTTAGCTTCCGCTTCACGAACCATTTTCTGGATCTCTTCCTCGTTCAGACCGGAAGAGGCTTTGATGGTGATCTTCTGCTCTTTACCGCTGTTTTTGTCTTTCGCAGACACATGCAGAATACCGTCAGCATCGATGTCGAAGGTGACTTCGATCTGAGGCATACCGCGCGGCGCCGGGTTGATACCGTCCAGGTTGAACTGACCCAGAGACTTGTTATCAGATGCGCGCTTACGTTCACCCTGCAGCACATGGATGGTTACCGCAGACTGGTTGTCTTCGGCGGTAGAGAATACCTGGCTGTGCTTGGTTGGGATAGTGGTGTTTTTGTTGATGAGCGCAGTCATCACACCGCCCATGGTTTCGATACCCAGAGACAGCGGGGTAACGTCCAGCAGCAGTACATCTTTCACTTCACCGGTCAGTACGCCACCCTGAACCGCCGCACCGATAGCAACCGCTTCGTCCGGGTTAACGTCTTTACGTGGCTCTTTGCCAAAGAACTCCGCCACTTTCTTCTGAACCATTGGCATACGGGTCTGACCGCCAACGAGGATAACGTCGTTGATGTCAGACACGGACAGGCCGGCATCCTGCAGCGCTACTTTCAGCGGCTCGATAGAACGGTTCACCAGATCTTCTACCAGGCTTTCCAGTTTCGCACGGGTCACTTTGATGTTCATGTGTTTAGGACCGGTCGCGTCTGCAGTGATGTACGGCAGGTTCACGTCGGTCTGCTGAGCGGAAGACAGTTCGATCTTCGCTTTCTCAGCGGCTTCTTTCAGGCGCTGCATAGCCAGCGGGTCGTTACGCAGGTCAATGCCCTGATCTTTCTTGAACTCGTCAACGAGGTAGTTGATCAGACGGGTATCGAAGTCTTCACCACCCAGGTGAGTATCACCGTTGGTTGCCAGAACTTCGAAGGTTTTTTCGCCGTCAACGTCGTCGATTTCGATAATAGAGATATCGAAGGTACCACCACCCAGGTCGTAAACCGCGATAGTACGGTTGCCGACTTCTTTATCCAGACCGTAAGCCAGTGCAGCCGCGGTAGGTTCGTTGATGATACGTTTGACTTCCAGACCTGCGATACGGCCAGCATCTTTGGTTGCCTGACGCTGTGCATCGTTGAAGTAAGCAGGTACTGTGATAACAGCTTCAGTTACCGGCTCACCCAGGTAATCTTCAGCCGTTTTCTTCATTTTTTTCAGCACTTCAGCAGAGATCTGCGGTGGTGCAGTTTTGGTGCCTTTCACATCAAGCCACGCATCGCCGTTGTCTGCCGCGATAATTTTGTAAGGCATGATAGAAACGTCACGCTGAACTTCTTCGTCCTGGAAGCGGCGGCCGATCAGGCGTTTAATCGCAAACAGGGTGTTTTGCGGGTTTGTCACTGCCTGACGTTTAGCCGGCTGACCAACCAGAGTTTCACCATCCTGGGTATAAGCAATGATAGAAGGCGTGGTGCGATCGCCCTCGGCGTTCTCCAGCACACGTGCAGTAGTGCCATCCATAATCGCTACACAAGAGTTGGTCGTACCCAGGTCGATACCAATAATTTTACCCATCTAAACGTCTCCACTAAAAATTCAGTCAACATGTGGTTGTGTACCTGTAATAAGGGCAGATCGTGCTTTTTCAACTGCCCAGATTTGATTTTTTTCAGGTCCACACACTGCGGTTGACTACAAGATGGGGTCGCTGCGACATCCATCAAGGGGGAATGATAAAAAAAATTTTAATTTCACCCTGATGAGATCATAGACGCCATCGATTGCGCCCATTATGATGCCGCGCCCCGTCAGGGAGAACTGACGCGGGTTTAACCATTTCACCATTTTAATGATGATTTTTTTGAGGACTTATGGGCAACACTAAGTTGGCTAATCCGGCTCCGCTGGGCCTGATGGGTTTTGGCATGACCACTATTCTGCTGAACCTGCACAATATCGGGATGTTCCCGATGGATGGCATCATCCTGGCGATGGGCATTTTTTACGGCGGTATCGCGCAAATCTTCGCGGGCCTGCTGGAATATAAGAAAGGTAATACCTTCGGCTTAACCGCCTTCACCTCTTACGGTTCGTTCTGGCTGACCCTGGTCGCCATTCTGCTGCTGCCTAAAATGGGTATGGCAGAGGCGGCAAACGCCCACTTCCTGGGCGTCTACCTGGGCCTGTGGGGCGTTTTCACCCTGTTTATGTTCTTCGGTACTCTGAAAGGCAACCGCATGCTGCAGTTCGTTTTCCTGAGCCTGACCGTGCTGTTCGCCCTGCTGGCGATTGGCCACCTGGTGGATAACGAAGGCATTGTTCACGTGGCCGGCTGGATTGGTCTGGTTTGCGGCGCAAGCGCTATCTACCTGGCAATGGGTGAAGTGCTGAACGAACAGTTTGATCGCACCGTTCTACCGATTGGTGAAAAACACTGATCCCTCTGTCGTGCCCGTCTCGCGGGCACGACATCCCCACTCCTGACGAAGCCATATCCCCAGTACCAGCCCCATCACCGAAAGTGCGAGAACATACCAGGCGGGCGCCATCGGTGACACGCCCATCAGCACGGTAACCGCAATCGGCGTCAGTCCGCCAAAAATGGCATACGACACGTTGTAAGAGAATGAGATCCCGGTGAAGCGAACCTCTGGCGGGAACGCACGCACCATCACATAGGGCACCGCGCCGACAACGCCCACACACAGCCCGACCACGCCGTACAGCAGGAACAGCTGTTCAGGATGACTGCCTGCAAGGTGGTAAAACGCCCAGCTGGCGGCGGCCAGCAACAGGCTGCCGACGATAAAGCTGATGCTGGCACCGAAACGATCCGCCGCCAGCCCGGCGGCCAGGCAGCCAAAGCAGAGCATAATGGTTGCGATACTGTTCGCCTGTAACGTCACGGCTGGCGCGAAACCATACTGTTTCTGCAGCCAGACCGGCGACATTAATATCACCACCACAATCCCTGCTGAAAGCAGCCAGGTGAGCAGCATCGACACCACCACCGCTTTTTTATGGCGTACCACGACGGCTTTCACCGGCAGCTCCTGCGCCAGCGCCTTACGCTGCTGCATCTCGAGGAATATTGGCGTTTCCTGCAGCCAGCGACGCAGATACATCGCCACCAGACCAAACGCCCCGCCCAGCAGGAACGGCACACGCCAGCCCCAGTCGTGAACGGCCTGCTGCGTCATGCTGGTGTTTACAATGGTCGCGACCACCGACCCCAGCAAGATCCCGACGGTCAGACCCGCCGTTAAGGTTCCACAGGCGATACCCATCCGCCGCGCCGGAACATGCTCCGCTACAAACACCCAGGCTCCCGGGACCTCACCACCAATGGCTGCCCCCTGCAGCACGCGCATCAGTAACAGCAGCAATGGCGCGAGTATGCCTATCGAGGCATAGGTGGGCAACAAACCAATGGCCAGCGTGGGTACCGCCATCAGCAGAATGCTGAGGGTAAACATCTTCTTACGGCCAACCAGATCGCCAAAGTGAGCCATGATAATGCCGCCCAGCGGACGCGCCAGATACCCGGCGGCAAAAATGCCGAAGGTTTGTACCTGACGCAGCCACTCGGGGATATCCGCCGGGAAGAAGAGTTCTCCCACCACGGCGGCGAAGAAGACGAAGATGATAAAATCGTAAAACTCCAGCGCGCCGCCTAAGGCCGCAAGCGTAAGGGTTTTATAGTCCTGTCGATTCAGAGGTCGGGTGTTATGTGACATAGCGAACCCTTTAGCATAGTTGTGGATTTATTTTTACAGCAAACGTAAAGAAAAAATTACTATACCGTAAAACCTTTACCACGCCATCGCCGCTTCAGCTAATGTCACATAATCATTATTTTCAGGAGATTGTTTCGCGACGCGCGCTTTTAGGACGAAATGCTGCTACCACTTTCTCATCGGTTTCCACATAAGGACCGTCAAGCAGCTGTATACAATACGGTACACTGGCGAAAATGCCCTGCACGATGACGTTACCGTCGTCCGATTTCAGCCCTTCCAGCGTCTCTTTGATCGACTTCGGCTGGCCAGGCAGGTTCAGAATCAACGCCTGTTTGCGGATTACGCCCACCTGACGGGAGAGAATGGCCGTCGGGACAAAGTGTAGACTGATCTGCCGCATCTGTTCGCCAAAGCCCGGCATTTCACGATCGGCGATGGCCAGCGTCGCGTCCGGCGTCACATCGCGACGCGCAGGACCGGTTCCTCCGGTGGTCAGCACGAGGTGGCAGCTCATCTCATCCACCAGCTCACAAAGCGTCTGCTCAATGATTGGCTGTTCGTCAGGGATCAGGCGGGTCTGGATTTCAAACGGCGTGGTCAGCGCGTTGCCAAGCCACTCTTCAAGCGCAGGGATGCCTTTATCCTGATATACACCGCTGGAGGCGCGGTCAGAAATCGACACCAGGCCGATGCGTAAGGTATTCATATTCATTCCATTCAAAAGTACTGATTAAAGGGAATGATACACGCAGAGGGGAATTTCAGACAGAGTACGTAAGAAGTCGCGTGGCCGGGAACCCAGCCACGCGGAATGATTACAGCAGGTCGCCGATCATTTTTTCCAGTTTTTCCTGGTCGATAGCAAACTTACGGATACCGTCCGCCAGTTTGTCTACCGCCATTGGATCCTGGTTGTGCTGCCACAGGAACTCAGACTCAGTGATGCGCTCCGGACGTGCTTTCACTTCACCGGTGTAAGACAGTTTACGCTCCAGGGTACCTTCGCTTTCAGCCAGCTCTTTCAGCAGTGCAGGCGCGATGGTCAGGCGGTCACAGCCAGCCAGCTCAATGATTTCGCCGACGTTACGGAAGCTTGCGCCCATCACGACAGTCTCATAGCCGTGCTGCTTGTAGTATTCGTAGATTTCAGTCACGGAAATCACGCCTGGATCTTCAGACGCCGCGTACTCTTTCTTATCGGTGTTGGCTTTGTACCAGTCCAGAATACGGCCCACGAACGGAGAAATCAGGTACACACCGGCTTCGGCACACGCACGCGCCTGCGCGAAGGAGAAGAGCAGAGTCAGGTTACAGTTGATACCGTCTTTTTCCAGCTGCTCTGCCGCACGGATGCCCTGCCAGGTCGAAGCCAGTTTGATCAGGATACGGTCGTTGCTGATGCCCGCATCGTTGTACATTTTGATCAGGCGTTTTGCTTTCGCGATAGACGCTTCGGTGTCGTAGGACAGACGCGCATCCACTTCGGTAGAGATACGGCCAGGCACCAGCTTCAGAATTTCCAGACCGATGTTCACGGCCAGTTTGTCAGTGGCATCCACAACCTGCTGCGCGCGGTCGTTGCTCTGCGCTTTCGCCCAGGTCACAGCGTCGTCAATCAGTTTGCGATACTCAGGGATCTGTGCGGCGTTAAGGATCAGAGAAGGGTTAGTTGTGGCATCCTGCGGCTGGTACAGCTTCATTGCCGCGATATCTCCGGTGTCAGCTACGACAGTGGTGAACTGACGAAGGGAGGTCAATTTATCCGTCATGATAGTGTTTCTCTTTTAACGTGCCCTGGATAATTCACGCTACCGACAGCATGCCTGCAGCGGAAAAATGACAGGTTTACTTGTTAGGGGGATGTAACCGGTCTGCCCTGATGATAACACGACAGAGGGGTAGCGCAACCGCAGACAGTGCGCTTAGGCAGAGTATGATAAACTCGGAATATTAACAGCCTGCTAAGCAACAGCATGCTCAATCAGTGGTAGCGCTTACATATTCACTTTGGCATCAACAAGAGGGACGTTAATGCCTGATTTCTTTTTCTTTATTAACGAAGTCCTTTGGGGTTCGATAATGATTTACCTGCTTCTGGGAGCAGGTATTTGGTTTACGCTACGCAGCGGGTTTATCCAGTTTCGCTATATCCGCAAGTTTGGCAGAAGTCTGAAAAACAGCGTCACGCCCCAGCCGGGTGGATTAACCTCGTTCCAGGCACTCTGCACCAGCCTTGCGGCACGCCTCGGTAGCGGAAATCTGGCGGGGGTGGCGCTGGCCATCAGCGCCGGCGGGCCAGGCGCAGTGTTCTGGATGTGGGTGACGGCGCTGCTCGGTATGGCCACCGCTTTTGCCGAAAGCGCGCTCGCACAACTCTACAAAGAGAAAGACAAAAACGGTCAGTTCCGCGGAGGTCCTGCCTGGTACATGGCGCGTGGCCTGGGGATGCGCTGGATGGGCGTCCTGTTCTCGCTTTTTTTACTGCTCGCTTACGGTCTTATCTTTAACACCGTCCAGGCTAACTCGGTCGCCCATGCCCTGCGCTATGCCTTCGCGTGTCCGGAGTGGCTCGCCGGTAGCGTTTTAGCCCTCGTCGTTCTGCTCACCCTTTCTGCCGGTCTTAAAGGTATCGCCCGCCTGATGCAATGGCTGGTTCCTCTCATCGCGCTGATCTGGATCGCCGCGAGCCTGCTCGTCGCGGCACTGCATCTCGATCAGGTGCCGGGCGTCATAATGACCATCGTCAAAAGCGCCTTTGGCTGGCGTGAGGTCGCATCCGGCGCGCTGGGCTACACCTTCAGTCAGGCGCTGATGGCGGGTTTTCAGCGCGGCATGTTTTCCAATGAAGCCGGTATGGGGTCAACACCCAATGCAGCCGCAGCCGCGGCTTCGTGGCCGCCGCACCCGGCCGCACAAGGCATTGTGCAGATGATCGGCGTCTTTACCGATACCATCATTATCTGTTCCGCCAGCGCCATGATTTTGCTGCTGGCAGGCCCTGTCTCACATTCGTCGGGAACGGCCGGAATACAGCTTCTCCAGCAGGCGCTCGTGAACCTCACCGGCGGCTGGGGAGCGGGGTTTGTCTCGCTCATCCTGCTGCTGTTTGCCTTCAGTTCGATCGTGGTAAATTACCTCTACGCCGAAAACAACCTTATTTTCCTGAAGTTTGACTCCCGCGCCGCCATCGGCACGCTTCGCCTGGGCGTCATACTGATGGTGGTAGCAGGCTCCCTGCTCAGCATGCCGCTGGTCTGGCAACTGGCTGATATCATCATGGCGCTGATGGCGATCACTAACCTCACGGCGATCCTGCTGCTCTCGCCCGTAGTGACCCTGATTGCGAAAGACTACCTTCGTCAGCGTAAACTGGGTGTGCCACCGGTCTTTGATCCCGCGCGTTATCCGGATATTAAAGCGCAACTTGCCCCCGGCACGTGGGATGATTTGCCGCGGCAATAACAGCTATCGATCAATTCAGGGCGATTTTTTGCTAAAGTCGCTCTAAATTTCCTGCAAGGACTGGATATGCTGATTCTGATTTCACCTGCAAAAACGCTCGACTACCAGAGCCCGCTCGCCACCGAGCGCTATACCCAGCCTGAATTGCTGGACTATTCCCAACAGCTGATTCACGAAGCGCGCAAGCTCTCCGCACCGCAAATCGCCTCGCTGATGAGCATCAGCGATAAGCTGGCAGATCTTAACGCAACCCGTTTTCACGAGTGGCACCCGGATTTCACCCCCGCTAACGCCCGCCAGGCCATTCTGGCATTTAAAGGCGATGTCTATACCGGCCTGCAGGCGGAAGATTTTAGCGAAGCTGATTTCGATTTTGCCCAGCAGCATCTGCGCATGCTGTCGGGTCTGTATGGCGTACTGCGTCCGCTGGATTTGATGCAGCCGTACCGTCTGGAGATGGGCATTCGCCTGGAAAATGCCAAAGGCAAAGACCTGTACCATTTCTGGGGCGATATCATCACCGACAAGCTAAATGCGGCGCTGCGCGCTCAGGGCGATAACGTGGTGATTAACCTGGCGTCGGATGAATACTACAAGTCGGTGAAACCGAAAAAACTTGATGCGGAAATCATCAAGCCGGTATTCCTCGACGAGAAGAACGGTAAGTTCAAAGTGATCAGCTTCTACGCCAAGAAAGCGCGCGGCCTGATGAGCCGTTACATCATCCAGAACCGCCTGACGAAGCCGGAGCAATTAACCGCCTTCAACAGCGAAGGCTATTTCTTTGACGAGGCGTCGTCAGGGAAAGGTGAACTGGTGTTTAAGCGCCACGAGCAGTAAAACAGAACCCCGCCAGCTGGCGGGGTTTTGCATTAATGGTGTTTCCAGTCCGGGCCCGGACGATGATCGTCATGGCGACGATCGTCATGATGGTGGTCACGCTCGCGATGTTCATCGTGGGGACGCCAGTGGTTATCGCGCCAGTCATAATGCGCCTTCCACCAGTCATGATCGCGCCAGCGACCGCCATCCCAGTAGTGACCGTTATTATCCCGATCGCCAATCTGCAGTTTGACCGCCGGAACCAGAGTAATTTCGGATGCCTGTACCGCCATGGGAGCGACCAGCATCAGTGAAAGCGCAATCAGCGCAGGTTTCAGTTTTGACATCGGTGACTCCTTATTCTCTGTGCCCGATATGGGCCGATGTAAGGAGATTACGCGAGGGGAACGGGGGATGTTATTCTCTGCAATCCTAAACGCTAAGTGACCGCATTTATTGGGAATTTCTGCTTTTTCCCTGCTATTTTTCTCCTTAATTTCTTCACAAAAAAAACCGGGTGGCGGCTTCGCCTTACCCGGCCTACGTTATGAGCTGTTGTAGGTCGGGTAAGGCGTAACCGCCACCCGACGAAAATCACGCTCGAGCCATCATCAGCTTACGCAACGCGGCAAAATCCGCCGGCAGCTCATGGGACAGCAGCGGCAGGTCAGCACGCTCGGCCAGCTCTTTCGGCAGCGGCAGCGTTTCGCCGAGGATCGCTTCCACGCTCTCTTTGAACTTAGCCGGATGCGCGGTGCCCAGGAACAGGCCATATTCACCCGGATTCAGCTGGTCGCGCAGCGCACGGTAAGCAATCGCCGCGTGCGGTTCAGAAGTGTATCCGACCGCTTTTAACTCACGCATGGTGGATTTAGTGGTGTCATCCGTCACCGCCGCGTAGCCCAGGTCGCCCAGACGCCAGATCTTACGGCGGAACAGCTCTTCCACGCGCGGCCAGTTGTTCGGCTGGGAAACATCCATCGCGTTGGAGAGCGTCGCCTGCGTCGCGTTTGGTGCCCATTTACCGTCTTTCAGGAAGCGCGGCACGGTATCGTTGGCATTGGTGGCGGCGATAAAGCGTTTCACCGGCAGCCCCAGTGATTTCGCCAGCAGACCTGCCGTCAAATCGCCGAAGTTACCGCTCGGCACAGAAATCACCAGCTGGTTGCGGGCTTCCTGCGGCAGTTGCGCCACCGCTTCGAAGTAGTAGCAGATCTGCGCCAGCAGACGGCTGATGTTGATGGAGTTGGCGGAGTTCAGACCCAGCGCCACCTTCAGCTCTTCGTCGTCGAAGGCCTGCTTGACCAGCGCCTGGCAGGCATCGAAGTCGCCATCGATCGCCACAGTTTCAATGTTGCCGCCGAGGGTACAGAACAGTTTTTCCTGCAGCGGACTGATTTTGCCTTTCGGATAGAGGATCACCACGCGGACGTTTTTCAGGCCGTAGAAGGCATGGGCGACCGCCGCGCCGGTATCGCCGGAAGTTGCCGTCAGGATGGTTACCGGTTTGTCGCCGCTGATGTGGGTCAGCATCTGCGCCATGAAGCGGCCGCCGAAGTCTTTAAACGCCAGGGTTGGGCCGTGGAACAGCTCCAGACAACCGACGTCAGGCTCAACCTGCTGAACCGGTGCCGGGAACGCGAACGCCGTACGCACGCGTTCTTCCAGCAGCTCCTGCGGAATTTCGTCGCCGATAAACGCCGACAGAATTTTGGTGCTGCGGGTGACAAAGTCCAGCTTCAGCAGTTCATCAATCTCGGTCAGCTGAAATTCCGGCAGGTCATGTGGAAAGAACAGCCCCTGATTTTTGCCCAGTCCCTGCGTTACAGCCTGCGCGAAGCTGACCTGCTCGTTATGATCTTTAAGATTGTAGAGTTTCATTAATTATCCCAGTACTCGTGCGCCAGCCGTGTCCAGACGGCAAATATGAACAAAGCCTTCCTGATTTTGCAGGTAGTGTTTAGAGAGCCAGTCCGCCACGCGCTGCGCAGTGTCTGGCTTATCGCATAAGGCAAACAGCGTCGGGCCGGAGCCGGAGATGCCGCATGCCTGCGCGCCAATATCCATTGATGCCTGTCGCGCCTCGTTAAAGCCAGGCAGCAGCTTGGTGCGATACGGCTCGGCAATAACGTCTTTCATCAGTTTCGCCGCCAGCTGTGGCTGACGGGTGTAGCAGGCGTGGATAAAGCCCGCCAGATGACGCCCGTGGGCGATACAATCCTGACGTCGATACTGCGCGGGCAGGATCGCACGCGCTTCGGCCGTAGACACTTTGATGCCCGGATAGGCCAGCACCCACAGCCACTCATCAAACCCTGGCACCTGCTGGCTAATGATGCCATTTTCTTCGATCATCAGCTGCATGCCGCCGAGGAAGCACGGTGCAACGTTGTCGTAGTGAATGCTGCCGGAGATACGGCCTTCCAGCTCGCCCATTAGCCCCAGCAGACGGCTATTGTTGAGGGGCTTACCGCAGTGCTCGTTCATCGCCACCAGGGCAGCCACCACGGAACAGGCGCTGGAGCCCAGCCCGGAGCCAATCGGCATACTTTTTTCCAGCGTCATGGCGACCGGCACGTTTTTACCGATCTCCTGACAGAAGCGTTCCCAGCACTGATAGACGATATTCTCGCGTGGCTCCGACGGCAGCTTGCTGGCAAAACGCCCTACGTTATTCAGGCTGAAGCTTTCTGCCGCTTCAACCGTCACCGTGTCGCCCAACAGCGAACCGTCTACCGGCGTAACCGCCGCACCCAGCACATCAAATCCGACGCTCATATTGGCGCTGGAAGCCGGGGCATAAACTTTGACCATGTTAAACTCCTAACTTCCATGACAGGGTACGCAGCAGATCGGCAAACACACCCGCCGCTGTAACATCGTTCCCTGCGCCATAGCCGCGAAGCACCAGCGGCAATGGCTGATAATAGTGGCTGTAAAACGCGAGGGCGTTTTCGCCGTTTTTGACTTTGTACAGCGGATCGTTGCCGTCAACTTCGGCAATCTTTACCCGGCACACGCCATCTTCTTCAATGTTGCCAACATAGCGCAATACCTTACCTTCATCACGGGCTTTCGCAACGCGGGCGGCAAAAACGTCGTCAAGCTGCGACAGCCTGGCCATAAAGGCGCCGACATCACCGCTGCTGTCAAATTCTTCCGGCAGTACCGGTTCAATCACGATATCTGAAAGCTCAAGCTCGCGGCCCGTTTCACGCGCAAGGATCAGCAGCTTGCGCGCCACGTCCATACCGGAAAGATCGTCGCGCGGATCCGGCTCGGTGTAGCCCAGCTCACGCGCGGCGCGGGTCGCTTCCGACAGGCTCATGCCTTCGTCCAGTTTGCCGAAGATAAACGACAGCGAGCCGGAGAGAATGCCGGAGAATCGCTGCAGCTCGTCACCCGCGTTCAGCAGGTTCTGCAGGTTCTCAATCACCGGCAGGCCTGCCCCGACGTTGGTGTCGTAGAGGAACTTGCGGCGCGACTTGCTCGCCGCCAGACGCAGCTGGTGGTAGTAATCCATCGACGAGGTGTTGGCCTTTTTGTTCGGCGTGACCACGTGGAAACCTTCACGCAGGAAGTCTGCGTACTGATCGGCAACGGCCTGGTTTGACGTACAGTCAACAATCACCGGGTTAAGCAGGTGATACTCTTTTACCAGACGGATCAGGCGGCCCAGGTTGAACGGCTCTTTTGCCTCCTTCATCTCGGCCTGCCAGTTTTCCAGATTCAGACCGTGAACGTTGGTCAGCAGCGCTTTTGAGTTGGCAATCCCGCAGACGCGCAGATCGATATGCTTCTTCTTCAGCCACGCCTGCTGACGCTTCACCTGCTCCAGCAGTGCACCGCCCACGCCTCCGACGCCGATCAGGAACAGCTCGATGACCTGATCGGTGTTGAACAGCATCTGATGAACCACGCGAACGCCGGTGGTGGCATCGTCGTTATCCACCACCACGGAAATAGAGCGCTCTGACGAGCCCTGGGCAATTGCCACGATATTGATATTAGCCCGCGCCAGCGCGGCAAAGAATTTGGCAGAGATACCGCGCAGGGTGCGCATGCCGTCGCCCACCACGGAGATGATCGCCAGACGCTCCTGAATCGCGAGCGGCTCCAGCAGCTCTTCTTTCAGCTCCAGATAGAACTCTTCCTCCAGCGCGCGGCGGGCGCGCAGGCAGTCAGCCTGCGGCACGCAGAAGCTGATGCTGTATTCGGAAGAGGACTGGGTGATCAGTACCACAGAGATACCGTTGCGGGACATGGCCGCAAACACGCGGGCGGCCATGCCGACCATCCCTTTCATCCCCGGACCGGAGACGCTGAACATCGCCATGTTGTTCAGGTTAGAGATACCTTTCACCGGCAGACCGTCTTCATCGGTGCTGGCGCCAATCAGCGTACCCGGCGCTTGCGGGTTACCGGTGTTTTTAATCAGGCAAGGGATCTGGAACTGGGCAATCGGGGAGATGGTACGAGGGTGAAGCACTTTAGCGCCGAAGTAGGAGAGCTCCATCGCCTCCTGGTACGACATCGACTTCAGCAACCTGGCGTCCGGTACCTGACGCGGGTCGCAGGTGTACACGCCGTCGACGTCAGTCCAGATTTCACAACAGTCCGCGCGTAAACAGGCGGCCAGTACGGCGGCGGAGTAGTCGGAGCCGTTACGGCCCAGCACCACCAGCTCGCCCTTCTCGTTCCCGGCGGTGAAACCGGCCATCAGGATCATATGGTCAGACGGAATTTTGCTGGCGGCGATACGGCGGGTTGATTCGGCAATATCAACGGTGGATTCGAGGTAGTGGCCCACCGCCAGCAGTTTTTCAACCGGATCGATCACGGTCACGTTGTGGCCTCGCGCTTCCAGCAGGCCGGCCATGATGGCAATCGACAGCTTTTCACCGCGGCAGATCAGCGCCGCGTTGATGCTGTCCGGGCACTGACCCAGCAGGCTAATACCGTGCAGCACGTGCTTAATTTGCGCGAATTCCTGCTCAACAAAAGACTTAAGCTGTGCCAGCGGGAAGCCCGGTTGTGCCTCAGCCAGCCCCTGCAGCAGCTCAGCGAAGATACGCTCGGCGTCGCTGATGTTCGGGAGTGCATCCTGGCCACCGATGGTCTTTTCAATCATTGCCACCAGATGGTTCGTGATTTTTGCCGGGGCAGAGAGCACGGTCGCAACCTGCCCCTGCCTGGCGTTGCTCTCCAGGATATCGGCAACACGCAGAAAACGTTCTGCATTTGCCACTGATGTACCGCCGAACTTCAACACTCGCATGGTTCTACCTCGTTTCCTTTAGCCGAAAAAAAAGCCCGCACTGTTCAGGTGCGGGCTTTTTTCTGTTTTTCCTGTACGCGTCAGCCCGCATCGTTACCTGTGGTAATGATGATGGTTGTGGTAATGGTGGTGATGCTGATGCGTTTCATGGATGTTGTGTACTCTGTCATTATTATCTGTCTGTGCTGTATTCTTTTAGGGTTAAAGGATCGGGACCCTTAAGTCAATGGATTTTTAATTTGATCACATTTCAGAAGACTCTCACGTCCCGCTGCAGGCAGATTTATTTTCATCCGATTCCCCCAGATGCAACCCTTTGCAACAGACTTATCCGCCATAGTAAAAACTTATGGCAGCATTTTACTCGGCCAATTTTTTTTCAATATCGTGCAGCAAACGATGCAACATTGCGGTGTCCCGCTGCTCAAGACGCCCAAGACGCTGCTGCAGCCAGTCCGCCATTTTGCGATCGTCCGCCACCCCTAACCGGGATAACAGATGCTCAACGCGTGTGCGCAGCGCAGCCAGCTGGTTTTCATTTGCCCCTTCCGCCTGGGGCTGGGGAATTTGTATTAGGGAGGCTAATTGGTAGCAGTAGACCATGACCGCCTGGCCTAAATTCAGGGAAGGATAATCAGCCACCATGGGTGCCCCCGTTAGCACGTCAGCGAGTTCCAGCTCTTCGTTTGTTAATCCGGAATCCTCACGACCAAATACCAGCGCCGCTCTCTCCAGCCACTGGCTTTTCTCACTCAGCATCGGCACCAGCTCCGCGGGCGTAGCGTAATAGTGGAACTTCGCCCGGCTGCGCGCCGTGGTGGCAACGGTAAAGGAGATGTCGTGCAACGCCGCGGCAAGCGTGTCGTAAGTGGTTATATTATCGAGAATATCGCCTGAACCATGTGCCACCCAACGTGCCGAAGGCTCAAGGTGGGCGGTGCTGTCCACAATACGTAAATCGGTAAAACCCATGGTCTTCATGGCGCGCGCGGCAGCACCAATATTTTCTGCTCTGGCTGGGGCGACCAGTACAATCGACAGATGCATTTATGCTCTCTTTTTAATCGGTTAGCGGGTAGAAATGTGATGCGCT
Organism: Enterobacter sp. BIDMC92; assembly: GCF_001030225.1. NCBI lineage: Bacteria > Pseudomonadati > Pseudomonadota > Gammaproteobacteria > Enterobacterales > Enterobacteriaceae > Enterobacter > Enterobacter sp. BIDMC92. The sequence goes on along the minus strand of NZ_KQ087598.1, from coordinate 690,114 downwards.
TCAACATATTACGCAGCGCGAATTTACAAAATTGCAACACAAATCACCGAAATAGCGTTTCATAACAAATTAAAAACGCTAAACTATTCCTTGTCTGAACAATCAGTTAGAATGTTAACAGAACACTATTATCCCTATGTTTTATAATGATAATAGCGGTATGAATACCCTATTCTGATTGGATTCGCTTCGTTTATAAATCAATGACCGCAACTAGTTGGTTTATTGAAAAATTGTGACAAAGGCTAGCATTCCGCTACGATGATTTCATCAAACTGTTAACGTGCTACAATTGAACTTGATATATGTCAACGAAGCGTAGTTTTATTGGGTGTCTGGTGTCACTTAGCCTGTTATGTTGCTGTTAAAATGGTTAGGATGACAGCCGTTTTTGACACTGTCGGGTCCAAAGGGAAAGTACCCAAGACCAAGCTAATGATGTTGTTGACGTTGATGGAAAGTGCATCAAGAACGCAATTACGTACTTTAGTCACGTTAAGCCGATCATGTTAATTTGCGACATGCATCAGGCAGGTCAGGGACTTTTGTACTTCCTGTTTCGATTTAGTTGGCAATTTAGGTAGCAAACATGCAGACCCCGCACATTCTTATCGTTGAAGACGAGTTGGTAACACGCAACACGTTGAAGAGCATTTTCGAAGCAGAAGGCTACGATGTCTTTGAAGCGACCGATGGCGCAGAGATGCATCAGATCCTTTCTGAAAATGATATCAACCTGGTGATCATGGACATTAACCTGCCGGGCAAAAACGGTCTTCTTCTGGCGCGCGAACTGCGTGAGCAGGCGAACGTCGCGTTGATGTTCCTGACGGGCCGTGACAACGAAGTTGATAAAATTCTTGGCCTGGAAATCGGTGCGGATGACTACATCACCAAACCGTTCAATCCTCGCGAGTTAACCATTCGTGCACGCAACCTGCTGTCCCGCACCATGAATCTGGGTACGGTCAGCGAAGAGCGTCGTAGCGTTGATAGCTACAAATTCAACGGCTGGGAACTTGATATCAATAGCCGTTCGCTGATTAGCCCGAACGGTGAGCAGTATAAACTGCCGCGCAGTGAATTCCGCGCGATGCTGCACTTCTGCGAAAACCCGGGCAAAATTCAGTCCCGTGCAGAACTGCTGAAGAAAATGACCGGCCGTGAGCTGAAACCGCACGACCGTACCGTAGACGTGACCATCCGTCGTATTCGTAAACATTTCGAATCTACGCCTGATACGCCGGAAATCATCGCCACGATCCACGGCGAAGGGTATCGTTTCTGTGGTGACCTGCAGGAGTAATCCCGCAGTTAACGCATGAAAAAACGGCGCATTAGCGCCGTTTTTTTTATTCCCGCCACGGCATAATCGGCACCGCGCTGATGGCGTTTTTCGGTGATCCCTCCACCACTTTGTCAGAATAGGCCAGGTAAGCCAGCGTATTGCGTTTCGCATCGTAGAAGCGCACGACCTGCAGCTTTTTAAACACCAGCGAGGTCCGTTTCTGGAACACCACGTCGCCCTGCGCTTTGCCGTTTTTAATTTTATCGCTCAGTTCAACCGGACCTACCTGCTGACAGGAGATCGCCGCGTCGGAGGTATCTTCCGCCAGCCCCAGACCGCCCTTAATCCCGCCCGTTTTCGCACGGCTGACATAGCAGGTGACGTTTTTCACGTCCGGATCGTCAAACGCCTCCACCACGATTTTGTGGTCCGGGCCAAACATTTTAAACACGGTATCGACGGAGCCAATCTGTTCAGCCTGCGCGGCGCGCCCGACCATCAGCATCAATGCGGTGAAGATCAAAGTCTTGTATTTCATATTGTTACCATTCTTAAAAATTACGCTGAGCGATTATTCAACACTTTAGACAAAAATGTAGCAAGATCACAGGATTAGAATATATTTGCCCATAATGTGCGCCAAAAAGCATGAATGCGCAAAAAAAACACTGAATGCTAAAACATCAAAAAATGCTATTATCCGCTAACCTGTTATCAGGCACCTGCTGTTTTAAGGATGAGGATAGTATATGGATCAGGCTGGAATTATTCGCGACCTGCTCACCTGGCTGGAAGGTCACCTCGACCAGCCTTTGTCACTGGACAATGTGGCGGCTAAAGCAGGCTATTCCAAGTGGCATCTGCAAAGGATGTTCAAGGATGTCACCGGTCATGCTATCGGGGCCTATATACGCGCACGTCGTCTGTCAAAATCTGCTGTGGCATTGCGCCTGACCGCGCGCCCGATCCTGGATATTGCCCTGCAGTATCGTTTCGATTCGCAGCAGACCTTTACCCGCGCCTTTAAAAAACAGTTCTCGTTGACGCCAGCGCTTTATCGTCGCTCGCCTGACTGGAGCTCGTTTGGTATGCGTCCGCCGCTGCGTCTGGGCGAGTTCGCGATGCCGAAATATGAAATCGTCACGCTGCCTGAAACCCATCTGATCGGGACAACGCAGAGTTACTCGTGCTCCCTTGAGCAGATTTCTGAGTTCCGTCATCAGATGCGCGTCCAGTTCTGGCGCGACTTCCTGAGCCACGCGCCGGCGATCCCGCCGATTCTGTATGGCCTCAACGAAACGCACCCAAGCCAGGAAAAAGATGACGAGCAGGAGGTGTTCTACACCACCGCGCTGACGCCAGACATGGCCAATGGCTACATTCAGGGTTCAAAGCCTGTGGTGCTGGAAGGCGGCGAGTACGTGATGTTCGCCTATGAAGGACTGGGAACGGGTGTTCAGGAGTTCATCCTGACCGTTTACGGGACCTGCATGCCAATGCTGAATCTGAATCGCCGTAAAGGTCAGGACATTGAGCGCTACTACCCGGCGCAGGACGCTAAACCGGAAGAAGGCCCAATCAATCTGCGTATGGAATTCCTGATTCCAATACGTCGTTAACGCTGCAGTTCATCGAGCGCAGGGGCATCAAGATGTGAAATGTCCCCTGCCATCTCCACCACCCAACCCGACGCCAGCCATGCGCTTTCCTGATAATCAATTCGGGAAATGGAGCAGTTACGCAGACGCAAACGGCGCTCAGCATAAGCGGGTAATCCGAGGATCGTGCTCACCAGGCAACCCAACGCAATCCCGTGACTCACCAGCAGCGGACGGCTTCCCGCCGGCAGCTTCAGGCATTCCGCCAGTGCGGCATGCATACGTACGCTGAGCTCCTGCATGGATTCACCTTCAGGGATACGGCCATCTTCGGTACCGTTCACCAGCGTGCGACGCCAGCCCTCTTCCGTTTCAGTCAGCGTATCGATATGACGTTTTTCCAGCACGCCCATATCCAGCTCACGCAGACGCGGCTCAAGCATAACATCACAGCCGCAGGCGTCCGCGATGATGCGCGCCGTCTGCTGTGTGCGACCTAAGTCGCTGGTGATGACGTGGGTAATGCCCAGCGTTCTGGCACGCTCTGCCACCTGCCACGCTTGCTGCACACCCTTCTCAGTGAGAGGACTGTCTGACTGGCCTTGAATACGTCGCTCGGCGTTCCACTGCGTTTCACCGTGGCGAACAAGGTATACCTGTAACATGCTTTTTTTCCGTTATACTGCGATGAGTTTTTTTTGAATCGAGCTTAATTATGCACCATGTTGTCTCTGCTACCACTAATCCTGCCAAAATTCAGGCAATTCTAAGGGCATTTGAAGAGATCTTCGGCGCAGGATCCTGCCATATTGAAGCCATCGGCGTCGAGAGTGGCGTTCCTGAACAGCCGTTTGGCAGCGAGGAAACGCGCGCTGGCGCACGAAATCGCGTGGCAAATGCCAGAGCGGCAGCACCGGACGCTGACTTTTGGGTCGCCATTGAAGCCGGTATCGATGAAGGCGCAACCTTTAGCTGGGTGGTGATTGAAAGTCGTGAACAGCGCGGTGAAGCGCGTTCGGCCACCCTGCCGCTGCCGGCGATCATTCTGGAAAAAGTGCGTGCGGGTGAAGCGCTCGGGCCGGTGATGTCGCAGTACACCGGCATTGACGAAATTGGCCGTAAAGAAGGGGCGATCGGCGTCTTTACCGCCGGCGCGCTGACGCGTTCAGGTGTTTACCACCAGGCGGTGATCCTGGCGTTAAGCCCGTTCCATAACGCGATTTATCGTTAGGCATTTTTCAACAACACCGCTTCCAGCCACTGGCGCAGCTCGACCGGGGCCGACTTCAGGCTGTTCGAGCCGCGGGTAATCGTTGCGATGCCCGCGCCGAGCTCATTTTTGAGCTCGCGCTGGCTCATCTCACCGCGCAACAACTCTTCAATGATCCGCACGCGCGTGCCCAGCGCCTCGCGCTCGTCCGGCGTGAGCATCAGCTGCATCAGGGGTAGATGCAGATCCTGATCGTATGACTGGCGAAGCAACTCCACAAAACGAAGCCACTCCTGGTGACGTTGTTCGGCCATTGCCGAGGAATACGGGGAATGCGGGGTCATGTTATGCTGCCTCTTGTACTCATTAGCGAGTACAGCATAACACAACCCACGCCGATCAGTAACGTCTCTGCCACTCGGCATCGCTCATCAGGGTATCTTTCTGCCCCATGAAGTAGCGATAGTAGGCATCATACGCCAGCACGTTTTTCACGTATCCGCGGGTTTCCGAGAACGGAATACTCTCGACAAACGCCACGGCGTCGATGCGTCCGGCGCTGTTGCCGAGCCAGGTACGCACGCGACCCGGCCCCGCGTTATAGGCCGCCGAAGAGAAGATGCGGTTATTGCCGAACTGCTGATACACGTACTGGAGATAGCTGGTACCGATGTTAATGTTTGTATCCGGATCCAGCAGCTGTGACGGGCTGCTGTACCCTGGAATATTAAACATCTTCACCGTATGCGTCGCCGTACCCGGCATGATCTGCATCAGGCCACTGGCACCTACCGGGGAACGGACTTTCGGGTTCCACGCGCTCTCCTGACGGGCAATCGCCATCGCGTAACTTTGCGGGATATCTTTACCGCGGGTGTAGCGTTCGAAAAGATCGTTATAAGCCAGCGGGAAACGCTCTTCGAGATGATCCCACAGCTTACCGGCTATCGTCGCCTGCACGCTCAGATCCCACCAGTGATTATCAAAGGCATAGCGGGCAAGCTGGGCTTTTTCGTCGGTGGTGCGGCTGGTCACCAGATTCGCCCACTCGCTGCGCGCGGTATTGTCCATGTTCCAGTACATCAGCTCGCGCACGCGCGCCATTTCCGGCCCCTGCGTCAGCGCCGGGTTAGCATTCGCGGGCGCTTTATCAATGCGGAAGGTGTACTCCTCGCCCAGACGCTGTGCGGCCGCCATCGGGTAGAACCCGCGCTGCTGCATCAACGCATGGAGGATCTCTTTGGCTTCATCATCACGACCGCGCTCCATTAGCAGATCGGCCTGCCAGTAACGCCATTCGTCCTTCTCTTTGGCTTCCATAGGCAAACGCGCCAGCCAGGTATTCAGCCCCCGGCGATCGCCCGTCCCCAGCGCCATTCGCACACGACGTTCCACCAGCGAGGTGGAGTTTGAGCGCATAATCGCATCGTCTCGCCAGCGCGCCTGTTCGTCGGTCACATCCGTGCCCATCAGTCGCCATGCAACGATGTCGCGCAACTCCTGGGTTTGGTCTTCATTAAGCTGCTGCGCCTGCACCAGCTGCGGGATCATCAGCCGCGCGTTTTCCACATCGTCACGCGCTACGCTGGCAAAGGCTACCGCCGCCATCTGGCGGGTAAAATCAGTCGCCCCCGTACTGCGCGCAAAGGTGAGAACGCTGTTGGGATCGTTTGCCAGTGCAATAACTGCCGAGGAGATCGTCTGGTAATCAGACGGCATCTGCCCCGCCAGCGCGGTCACCAGACGCGTGTTTCCGGCTTTCATCGCCAGACGGATGCGCTCAAGGTAGGCCAGCGGGTCCTGCTTGCCGGAGGCGCGCCATGCGCCAAACAGCGAATCGCAGGCGTTTGGCTGGCTTTTTCCGGTCAGCCACAGCTCTTTCGCCCCAGCCCAGGCCTCCTCCTGCTGACCGGTGGCCCATTTTGCATAGTAGTAGTTACACTGGGCTTCGGTGGTAGTCGGCTTATCAGGACTGAACGCCAGCAGGCCACGCCAGTCTTCACGGCGCGCCAGTTCGTTCACAAAGCGAGACTGCAGAGTCCGCGCCGGCGGCAGGGTCGGGTTCGCCTGAATGAAATTATTCACGGTGACGGTCGGTTGATTCATGAGATCGTCCGTGATCTGACGATACTCCAGATACGGATACAGCGGATAATCCTTCAGCGTCGGCATCAGCGCCTGCACGGTCTCCATCTGCTTGTTGTCCCACGCCTGTTTAATCTGGGCGTAGCGGTTACGTTGTTCATCCAGTGAATCGGCATGCACCGCCTGGCTTACCGCCATTACGCATACGCTGGCAGCCAGCAGACGCCAGACCACCCGTTTGGCTTTTTCCACAAGCTCTTCCTCATTGTTTTTTCGTCAATTGCAGCGTCTTGCCACGTCAAAGTCTAATCAACTTATGCTAACCAGGCATCCTGCAACGCGCCACGTCATGGACACTTTTTTACCTTTCTTGCGCGTTTTAACACTCCCGACGTTCCTGGCTGGGATTAGGACGGGAAAAAGGCTACACTTCGAGGCTGAATTCCATTCTCATTACGATAAAAGAGGCGAAGTCCAACGTGGCTCAATTCGTTTATACCATGCATCGTGTCGGCAAAGTGGTTCCGCCGAAACGTCATATTCTTAAAAATATCTCGCTGAGCTTCTTCCCGGGCGCAAAAATTGGTGTTCTGGGTCTCAACGGTGCCGGTAAGTCCACCCTGCTGCGCATCATGGCCGGCATCGATACAGACATCGAAGGTGAAGCCCGTCCGCAGCCTGGCATCAAAATTGGTTACCTGCCGCAGGAACCTCAGCTGAACCCGGAACACACCGTCCGTGAGTCCGTCGAAGAAGCCGTTGCTGAAGTCGTCAACGCGCTGAAAGGCCTGGATGAAGTGTATGCCAAATACGCCGAGCCGGATGCGGACTTCGATAAACTGGCCGCACAGCAAGGCAAGTTTGAAGAGATCATCCAGGCGCATGACGGCCACAACCTGAACGTGCAGCTGGAGCGCGCCGCTGACGCTCTGCGTCTGCCGGACTGGGATGCGAAAATTGCAAACCTCTCCGGTGGTGAACGCCGCCGCGTGGCGCTGTGCCGCCTGCTGCTGGAAAAACCAGACATGCTGCTCCTCGACGAACCAACTAACCACCTGGATGCAGAATCCGTAGCGTGGCTGGAACGCTTCCTGCACGACTTCGAAGGCACCGTGGTGGCGATTACCCACGACCGTTACTTCCTCGACAACGTTGCCGGCTGGATCCTGGAGCTGGACCGCGGTGAAGGTATTCCATGGGAAGGCAACTACTCTTCCTGGCTGGAGCAGAAAGATCAGCGTCTGGCGCAGGAAGCGTCTCAGGAAGCGGCGCGTCGTAAGTCTATCGAGAAAGAACTGGAGTGGGTACGTCAGGGCACGAAAGGCCGTCAGTCCAAGGGCAAAGCCCGTCTGGCACGCTTTGAAGAGCTTAACAATACCGAATACCAGAAACGTAACGAAACCAACGAACTGTTTATTCCACCTGGAGCACGTCTGGGGGATAAAGTGGTTGAAGTGACCAACCTGCGTAAGTCCTACGGCGACCGTGTGCTGATCGACGATCTCTCTTTCTCCGTACCGAAAGGGGCTATCGTTGGGATCATCGGTCCGAACGGCGCGGGTAAATCGACCCTGTTCCGCATGATGTCCGGTCAGGAACAGCCTGACAGCGGTTCTATCACCCTGGGTGAAACCGTGAAGCTGGCGTCCGTTGACCAGTTCCGTGACGCGATGGATAACAGCAAAACCGTCTGGGAAGAAGTTTCCGGTGGTCTGGATATCATGCGTATCGGCAACACCGAGATGCCAAGCCGCGCCTACGTTGGCCGCTTTAACTTCAAAGGCACCGACCAGGGCAAACGCGTAGGCGAGCTGTCCGGCGGTGAGCGCGGTCGTCTGCACCTGGCGAAGCTGCTGCAGGTGGGCGGTAACGTACTGCTGCTCGATGAACCAACCAACGACCTGGACATCGAAACCCTGCGCGCGCTGGAAAACGCCCTGCTGGAGTTCCCGGGCTGCGCGATGGTTATCTCGCACGACCGCTGGTTCCTTGACCGTATCGCAACCCACATTCTGGACTACCAGGATGAAGGTAAAGTGGAGTTCTTCGAAGGTAACTTCACCGAATACGAAGAGTACAAGAAACGCACGCTGGGCGCAGACGCGCTGGAGCCGAAGCGTATTAAGTACAAGCGTATTGCGAAATAAAAGCAAAACGGCAACTTCGGTTGCCGTTTTTTATGGTTGCTCCCTCTCCCCGTGGGAGAGGGTCAGGGTGAGGGCATCAGGCCGCACATAATCACCCGCCCACGTAATACCGCTTCACCTCATCAAACTGCATTGCAAAGTCGATATAGCTCATCAGCGCAGGCGAGTTGAGCTTACGGCTCGGGTAGGCCAGCCACAGGTCGTTTCCTTCGACGCGCCATTCCGGCAGCACCTGCACCAGTGCCCCTTTCTCGACTTTATCTTCCAGCAAAAATGCCGGAAGCAGCGTGATCCCCGCACCGGCAATCGCACACTCGCGGGCGTATACCAGATTATCGGTCATGTGCGCGTTATCCGGCAGGTAGCGGTAATCTTCGCCTGCGCTTTGCAGCAGCCACTCAGACCAGGCTTTGTGGGTAATACAGCGGTGCTCCACCAACTGGCGAGGATGCGTCAGCGGCTCCCGACGCGCCAGATACGCCGGTGAGGCCATCATATAGCGCGGGCAGTGGCCGATCATCCGACCTATCAGAGAGGAGTCCTGCGGCTTACCGGTTCGCAGTGCCACATCAAAGCCTGACTCGACCAGATCCAGCACGTCGTCAGAAATGGAAACATCGAGCGAAACGTCAGGATAGCGGAGCTGAAATTCGGCGTTCAAATGCGCCAGTAATGTCGCACCAATCCCTGCCGGGCAGGTGATGCGAAGCCGCCCGCTTGGGTTTTCGCGCAGGCGCTGTATGGCGTACTCTGCCCGCTCGCTGGCCGCCAGCATCTCCCGGCAGTGGACAAGATAGTGTTCACCCGCAAACGTCAGATTCAGCCGGCGCGTGGTGCGGTTAAGCAGGCGGATCCCCACCTGCTGTTCAAGCTGGCTGATGCGCTGGCTCACGCTGGATTTCGGCAGACCGGCTTTCTGCGCTGCGGCAGTGAAGCTCCCCATCTCAGCCACCAGCGCAAACAGCGTCATGTCCTGCAGCTGTTTAAACATGATTGTTCATCCTGTACGAACGCTGAGTTCTTGATTGTCCATCTTATCACGCGCATGGCCACTTAATAGACTAGTCTCAACAAAACGTATTCCATTGAGGAGCACACCATGTCAGTCAAAGCCATTGCCGTTAACCCAGAAAATCCTTCCACTTTCATTGAAATCACTTCGCCAATGCCGCAGCCCGGCGAGCACGATCTGCTGGTAGAGGTGAAAGCCGTCTCCATTAACCCGGTGGACACCAAGGTGCATGCAAGCCTGACCCAAAACGGGCTGAAAGCGCCGCGCGTGCTCGGATGGGATGCCAGCGGGATCGTCAAAGCCGTAGGGGCGGGCGTCACCGGATTCAAACCGGGGGATGAAGTGTGGTACGCAGGGGACATCACCCGTCCGGGCAGCAACACCACCCATCAGTTGATTGACGCGCGCATTGTCGGGCACAAACCCTCAAGCCTCGGCTGGGCGGCTGCCGCTGCTCTCCCGTTGACCGCACTCACCGCGTGGGAAGGCCTGTTTGAACGGCTGAACATTCAGGATGCTGGCGCAGACAAAACGCTGCTGATCATCGGCGGTGCGGGTGGGGTGGGATCGCTGGCGATCCCCTTTGCGAAGCACAACAGCAAGGTGAAGATCATTGCCACGGCTTCACGAGACGATTCCGCCCGGTGGTGTCGCGATCGCGGTGCAGATATGGTGGTGAACTACCACGACCTGAAAGGCGAGCTGGCGAAACAGGGACTCACCTTTGTGGATTATATTTTCATCCTCAACGACACCGACGGACACTGGGATGCGGTAAGTGACCTGATTGCGCCTCAGGGCCATATCTGTTCCATCGTTGAGAACGCGCATCCGCTGAACCAGGACAAACTGAAATCGAAATCCGCCGCCCTGCACTGGGAATTTATGTACACCCGCAGCATGTACCAGACCGCTGATATGGCACGTCAGGGTGAAATCTTAAATGAGGTGGCGAAGCTCGTGGATACCGGCGTGGTGGAAAGTTCGCTGAGTGAAACGCTGCACGGGCTGAGCGTGGAAAGCATTACCGAGGCGCACCGTAAAGTGCTGGACGGACATATGCGCGGGAAAGTGGTGGTTGAGTTCTGAGTGGTTTGATGCCCTCACCCCAGCCCTCTCCCACAGGGAGAGGGCGGTTAACGCTTATCCCTGCTCCCCCATCATCTCCCTCACCAGCTCGACGCAGCGCAGGAAACGGGAGTCGTAATCCGACTCTTCCACATGCACAAACTCAACGTTGTTCTCCCTGAGCATATCCACCAGCATGGTCTGGAACTCACGCCTGTCCACGGAGCTGCCAAGGCTACGCATGCCGTCAGCCACCCACGGGGTGTTGTTTTCCAGCAGGATCACCAGGTCAAAGCGGTATTCATCAATCAGCGCCTGCACGAACGGGTGTTCGCGCCCTTCGTACTTTTTACAGAACGCCTGCGTGGTCACGAAATCGGTATCGATAAACGCCACCTTGTTGGCGTATTTCACCGCGAAATCAATGTACTGGGCATGCCCAAGCGCGATTTTATCGTAGTCGGAATACTGCAGGGCCATCTCATCCCCACCCAGATGGGAGAAGACATAATCGCGTCCGTACTCCCAGGCGCTGGTGGTGTTGAAGATATTCGCCAGCTTGTTGACCAGCGTTGATTTCCCGCTCGACTCGCCGCCCAGGATCGCCACCGTACGCACGAAAAACGGCTTCACCTCAGTCGGGATGTAATCCCAATAGCGGAACGGGTTTTCGCGGATCTGCGCCCCGCTGATGTTCATAAAGGTGCGCTTCGGATCGATAAGCACCGTTTCAATGCCCAGATGCTCGCGGAACTGCGGCGCGTCGGACGCTTCAGAGGTGTAGATCCAGTTCGGGGCAATGCCCTTCTCTTCCATAAACGCCTTAATGCCGTTGCTCCACACGTCCCAGCCGTGCGGATAGGGCTCCATGCCCTCTTCATTGAAAGCATGAATGCGAATATTTTTCTGATACTTGAAGGTCTGAAGCAGCCAGCGCAGGCGGTCCGGCACCGTCGGCTGCTGCGACATGGCGCTGTCCTCAAACAGCTGGCGATCGCGGGTTTCGTCGTACCCCATGATGATATGCAGTTCATCCACCTGACTACAGGCGCGCTGGATCAGATAGATATGCCCGGTATGCAGGGGATAAAACTTGCCAAACACCACGCCGATGTTCTTTTGCATACGCGGGAATTCAAGCCCCAGAAAGCGGTGCAGCGCTTCCAGCTTCTGCGCGCTGGGGCTTTTGATTTTGGCGTTCAGCAGCTGGCTAAGGTAGCCTTTGGTCATACCGCTGGCGTCCGCCACCTGCTGCAGCGTGCAGCCCTTCTGACGGATTGCGGTTTTGATGTAGTCAAATGATGACATAAATTACGGTGCCTCCTGCAAAATCGAATACGTAATTATAAGTCGTCAAAGACATTTAACGCATCTGCGAGTTTTTTCACGCCAAATACCTGCATCCCTTCCGGGATTTTTTTCGGCACGTTAGCGGCCGGAACGATCGCCCGGCGGAAACCGTGTTTTGCCGCCTCGGAGATACGCTCTTGCCCGCTGGGCACCGGACGGATTTCCCCGGCGAGGCCCACCTCGCCGAAGACGACCAGATCCTGCGGCAACGGTCGGTCACGCAGGCTGGAGACCATCGCCAGCAGCAGCGCCAGGTCCGCGCTGGTCTCAGTGACTTTGACGCCGCCGACCACGTTAACGAAAACGTCCTGATCCGCCATCTGCAGCCCGCCATGACGGTGCAGCACCGCCAGCAGGATCGCCAGACGGTTCTGTTCCAGACCGACCGCCACGCGCCGCGGGTTGCCCATCATCGAGTGATCGACCAGCGCCTGAATTTCGACGAGCAGCGGGCGCGTCCCTTCCCACAGCACCATCACCGAACTGCCGGAGGTGATTTCATCGCCACGACTCAGGAAGATGGCCGACGGGTTGCTGACTTCACGCAGCCCTTGTTCGGTCATGGCAAACACCCCCAGTTCGTTCACCGCCCCAAAGCGGTTTTTGTGGCTGCGCAGGGTACGGAAACGGGAGTCCGCGTCGCCGTCGAGCATTACGGAGCAGTCGATACAGTGTTCGAGCACTTTTGGCCCCGCCAGCGAGCCGTCTTTCGTGACGTGGCCGACCATCACAATTGCCACGCCGCGCGTTTTGGCAAAGCGCGTCAGGTAGGCCGCCGTTTCACGCACCTGCGCCACGCTGCCCGGCGAGGACTGAATGTCCGCCATATGCATCACCTGGATGGAGTCGATCACCATCAGCTTCGGCTGCTCTTCTTCGGCGATCATACAGATCTGCTCGATGCTGGTTTCTGACAGCATGTTCAGGTTGCCAGTGGGCAGACCCAGACGGTGCGCGCGCATCGCCACCTGCTGCAGCGACTCTTCGCCCGTGACGTACAGGGTTTTCATCTGCTCGGCGAGCTTGCAGAGCGTTTGCAGCAGCAGGGTCGATTTACCCGCGCCAGGGTTACCGCCGATAAGAATGGCGCTGCCCGGCACCACGCCGCCGCCGAGCACGCGGTCAAACTCTTTGAAGCCGGTGGAGAAGCGCGGCAACGCTTCAAGACTGATGTCCGAAAGCTTTTGTACTTTCGCCACACCGGCATTACCCGCATAGCCGCTCAGGCGTTCGTTGCGCGCCACGCTCGGCGAAGCCGCCACACCACGCACTTCGGTGATGGTGTTCCAGGCATGACAGGCGCTGCATTGCCCCTGCCAGCGCGGATAATCCGCACCACATTCATTACAGACAAATGCGCGTTTTGGAGCTTTCGCCACGTTTTACCTCGTTATTTCTGATTAAGGCTGCCGGAGAGAATGCAGAACACCCCCATCAGGTCAGCATGACGGATAGTCACTTCCGTCTTTTCATTCACTTTTGGTTTGGCATGGTAGGCAATGCCAAGTCCGGCCGCTTTGATCATCGGCAGGTCGTTTGCGCCGTCCCCGATGGCGACGGTCTGCACGACCGGAATCTCATATTTTTCCGCCAGACGGGTCAGGGTGTTGGCTTTGTACTGGGCATCCACAATATCGCCGATCACCTGGCCGGTCAGTTTACCGTCCATGATCTCCAGCTCATTAGCCACCACGGTGGTCAGATGCAATTTTTCCCGCAGATAATCTGCGAAGAAGGTGAAGCCCCCGGAGGCAATCGCCACTTTCCAGCCAAGGGACTGCAGCTTCAGCACCAGCTGCGTCAGCCCTGGCATTAGCGGCAGCACATCGCGCACCTGGCGCAGGATGTTGGCATCGGCCCCTTTCAGGGTCGCCACGCGCTGTCGCAGGCTGGCGGTGAAGTCCAGCTCACCGCGCATCGCACGCTCGGTCACTTCCGCTACCAGCTCGCCGCTGCCCGCCAGTTTGGCGATCTCGTCGATACATTCGATCTGGATCGCCGTCGAGTCCATGTCCATCACCAGCAGACCCGGCGTCTTCAGGTGCGGAATTTTCCCCAGCGGGGCGACATCCAGCCCGGCGTCATGCGCCAGACGCGTTGCGCGCTGCGTCAGGGAACCAGCCAGGCGAATGACCTGGTAGTCTTCCACGCACCAGGCGGCGACGATAACCATCGCAGCGCCCAGCTTGCTTTGATACTGGGTCAGGCGTTGCTTATCCAGACCGCGTCCGTAGAGGAGCCAGCCGCTACGACCGGCGTGGTAATCCAGAGGCATCACCTCATCGCCACTTAAAGAGAGCGGCAATCCTGGCCATAAAGAGACATCCGTTGGCAGGTCACACCAGGTAATGTTCGGCATTAAAGCTCCTGTAATTTCGTTCGCGCCGGAAGGTTGCAGAGGGAAAATAACGCATGAGGCTACCCTGTAACCATCACTTCTGGCAACATTAAGCCGTAAATTTTCAGCAGGTGGAATATGGCTCGCGCAAAACTGAAATTCCGGCTCCATCGCGCCGTGATTGTCCTCTCCTGTCTCGCACTGTTAGTGGTGCTGATGCAAGGGGCGTCGTGGTTCAGCCAGAATCATCAACGGCAACGCAATCCGCAGTTTGAAGAGCTGGCCCGCACGCTGGCACGCCAGGTGACGTTTAATATTGCGCCGTCCATGCGTACCGAAACGCCGGACGAAAAACGTATAGGCCAGGTTTTACGTCTGCTGACGGAAAACAGCCGCATCCTGGATGCCGGTGTCTATGATGAGCAAGGCGACCTGATTGCCCGCGCGGGCGAACATGTCGACGTACGCGACAGGCTGGCGCTGGACGGTAAAAAAGCCGGCGGCTATTTCAACCAGCAGATTGTCGAACCCATTCAGGGGAAGAATGGTCCGCTGGGCTATCTGCGCCTGACCCTTGATACGCATACTCTGCCAACCGAAGCCAAACAGGTTGATAACACCACCAACATTCTGCGCCTGATGCTGCTGCTTTCGCTCGCCATTGGCGTGGTTCTCGCACGCACCCTGCTTCGGGGCAAACGCTCGCGCTGGCAACAATCCCCGTTCCTGCTGACCGCCAGCAAATCCGTTCCCGAAGACGAAGAGAGCGAGAAGAAAGAATAGTGATAAAGTAGGCGGATGATTCGGAAAAGGAACTCTGCCATGACGACGTTACGCCTGCTTATCTCTGACTCTTACGATCCCTGGTTTAATCTCGCGGTTGAAGAGTGCATCTTCCGTCAGATGCCCGCTACCCAGCGCGTCCTGTTTCTCTGGCGCAACGCCGATACGGTGGTTATTGGCCGCGCGCAAAACCCGTGGAAAGAGTGCAACACCCGGCGTATGGAAGAGGACAATGTTCGTCTGGCGCGCCGCAGCAGCGGCGGTGGCGCGGTGTTTCACGATCTGGGCAATACCTGCTTTACCTTTATGGCGGGTAAACCGGAATACGACAAAACCATCTCCACCTCGATTGTGCTCAACGCGCTGAATTCACTCGGCGTGACGGCTGAAGCTTCCGGACGTAACGATCTGGTGGTCAAAACGCCCGAGGGAGATCGCAAAGTGTCCGGCTCTGCCTATCGCGAAACGATGGATCGCGGGTTCCACCATGGCACCCTTCTTCTTAACGCCGATCTCAGTCGTCTGGCGAACTACCTGAATCCCGACAAGAAAAAGCTGCAGGCGAAGGGAATTACCTCCGTGCGCGGCCGCGTGGCGAACCTGGTCGAGCTGCTGCCGGGGATTACCCATGAGAAAATCTGTGAGGCCGTGCGCGAGGCGTTCTTCGCGCATTACGGCGAGCGCGTGGAAGCAGAAGTCATTTCGCCGGATAAGACGCCAGACCTGCCAAACTTTGCAGAAACGTTTGCCCGCCAGAGCAGTTGGGAGTGGAACTTCGGCCAGGCACCGGCCTTCTCTCACCTGCTGGACGAGCGTTTTACCTGGGGCGGTGTGGAACTGCACTTTGACGTCGAGAAAGGGCATATCACCCGCACACAGGTGTTTACGGACAGTCTGAATCCGGCGCCGCTGGAAGCGCTTGCTGCACGTTTACAGGGCTGTTTGTACCGGGCGGATATGCTGCAGCAGGAATGTGACGCGTTGATTGGGGATTTTCCGGAGCAGGAAAATGAGCTGCGGGAGCTGTCAGCGTGGATTGCGCAGGCCGTGCGCTAGGTGCGGTCTGGTGCCCTCACCCCGGCCCTCTCCCACAGGGAGAGGGAGGGAAGAGACAGAATTACTCTTTATCGCCCAGCAGAACGGATTCCAGCGCGATTTTGATCATATCGTTAAAGGTGGTCTGACGCTCGGCAGCGGTGGTCTGCTCGTGGGTACGGATGTGGTCAGACACGGTGCAGATGGTCAGCGCTTTCGCACCGAACTCAGCCGCGACGCCGTAGATGCCCGCCGCTTCCATTTCCACGCCCAGGATGCCGTATTTTTCCATCACGTCGAACATCTCGCCGCCGTCTGGTGCATAGAACAGGTCAGCGGAGAACAGGTTACCCACGCGCGCGTCCACGCCCAGCGCTTTTGCCGCGTCAACCGCGTTACGCACCATGCCGAAGTCGGCAATCGCCGCGAAGTCATGATCTTTAAAACGCATACGGTTAACTTTGGAATCGGTGCAGGCACCCATACCAATCACCACGTCACGCAGCTTAACGTCCATGCGCACCGCACCGCAGGAGCCGACGCGGATGATTTTCTTCACGCCGAAGTCGGTGATCAGCTCTTTGGTGTAGATAGAGCAGGACGGGATACCCATACCGTGGCCCATTACAGAGATTTTGCGGCCTTTGTAAGTCCCGGTGAAGCCCAGCATGCCGCGAACGTTGTTCACTTCACGCACGTCTTCGAGGAAAGTTTCTGCAATGTGCTTCGCGCGCAGCGGGTCGCCCGGCATCAATACGACGTCAGCGAAATCACCCATTTCTGCATTAATGTGAGGAGTTGCCATCTTCAGTTCCTTTTACATTGTTGTTTTTGCCGGGTGGCGGCTACGCCTTACCCGGCCTACATTCTCTTCTCCCTCTCCCTGTGGGAGAGGGTTGGGGTGAGGGCATCAGGCCGCACCCAACATCATTCAGAACATAGCCTTGCCATATTCCATGTCAGACGTACCAAAGTATTTCGCGATAGTCTGGCCGATGTCCGCGAAGGTTTCACGGTGACCGAGCGAACCGGGTTTCACTTTCGGGCCGTACACCAGCACCGGAATGTGCTCACGGGTGTGGTCGGTACCGGTCCAGGTTGGGTCACAGCCGTGGTCCGCGGTCAGGATCAGAATGTCATCTTCTCCTACCAACTCCATCAGCTCCGGCAGGCGGCGGTCAAACAGCTCCAGACCGGCTGCATAACCCGCTACGTCGCGACGGTGACCCCAGGAGGAGTCGAAGTCCACGAAGTTGGTAAAGACGATGGTGTTGTCGCCCGCATCTTTCATCTCTTTGATGGTGGCATCAAACAGCGCATCCAGACCGGTCGCTTTCACTTTCTTCGTGATACCGCAGTTGGCGTAAATATCCGCGATTTTACCCACGGAAACCACCTGACCGCCTTTTTCATCAACCAGCTTCTGCAGCACAGTAGGCGCCGGTGGCTCAACGGCCAGGTCATGACGGTTACCGGTACGCTGGAAATTACCCGCTTTGTCGCCGATAAACGGACGCGCGATAACGCGGCCAATGTTGTAGCCGCCTTCGGTCAGCTCTTCACGGGCGATTTCGCACAGCTCGTAGAGTTTATCCAGGCCAAACGTTTCTTCGTGGCAGGCTATCTGGAACACGGAGTCAGCAGAGGTGTAGAAAATCGGCTTGCCGGTTTTCATGTGCTCTTCGCCCAGCTCGTCCAGAATCACGGTACCGGAGGAGTGGCAGTTACCGAGGTAGCCCGACAGATTGGCACGCTTCACCAGCTTATCCAGCAGTTCCTGCGGGAAGCTGTTCTCGTGATCGGAGAAATAACCCCAGTCGAACAGCACCGGCACACCGGCGATTTCCCAGTGCCCTGACGGGGTGTCTTTACCGGAAGAGAGTTCGTGCGCCCAGGCGTAGGCACCCACTACTTCCGCGTTGCCGTCCATACCGGCGGCGATTTTGCCGGTAGAACCTTCATGCGCTTTGACCAAGCCGAGGCGGGTCAGGTTGGGTAGAGTCAGAGGGCCTTTACGACCGTTGTCCGCTTCGCCTTTTGCACAGGCTTCCGCGATGTGACCCATGGTATCGGAACCCACGTCACCAAAACGTTCTGCATCTTCGGTTGCGCCGATGCCGAATGAGTCCAGCACCATAATAAATGCACGTTTCATAATTGTTCTCCGTACGTAGTGCTTCAAAAATTATCGATCAGATCAGTATACCGCTATTCGGTGATACGGCGATAGACCGTCGGTGTGGTTTCTGGCGCTTTGTCATCAAGCACAATGGCCGCTTTCACCGCTTTCGCCGCTTCCTGCCAGCTGGCTTCGTCTTTCGCGTGGATCACCGCCAGCGGACGTTGGCCGTCAACGCTGTCGCCCAGGCGGGCCATATCGGTAAAGCCAACGCTGTAATCAATGGTGTCTGAGGCCTGACGACGACCGCCGCCCATCGAGACCACCGCCATACCCAACGCACGGGTGTCCATGGCGGAGACAAACCCTTCACTGTCGGCATACACTGCTTTGCTGAGCGTCGCGGTTGGCAGATATTTCGCGTATTGTTCAACAAAGTCGGTCGGGCCTTTCTGCGCCGCAACCATGCGGCCGAAGATCTCCGCCGCTTTGCCGTTGTCCAGCACCGCCTGCAGCTTCACACGCGCGTCAGCATCGTCTTTCGCCAGCTTGCCGGAGATCAGCATCTCCACGCACAGCGCCATGGTGACGTCGAACAGGCGCGGGTTACGGTATTCACCCGTCAGGAACTGCACCGCTTCACGCACTTCAACTGCGTTACCGGCGCTGGAGGCCAGCACCTGGTTCATGTCCGTCAGGAGCGCGGTGGTGCGCACGCCAGCGCCATTGGAGACGCCAACGATCGCTTCGGCCAGCGCTTCAGAGAGTTCATAGGTTGGCATAAACGCACCGCTGCCCACCTTCACGTCCATCACCAGCGCGTCCAGCCCTTCCGCCAGTTTCTTCGCCAGGATAGAGGCGGTGATCAGCGGGATGGAGTCAACGGTCGCGGTAATATCGCGGGTGGCGTAGAAACGTTTGTCTGCCGGAGCAAGTGAGCTGGTCTGGCCGATAATCGCCACACCAACGTCTTTAATAATGTCGCGGAAGCGGTTGTCATCCGGGAAGATATCGAAGCCCGGAATGGCTTCCAGTTTGTCGAGCGTACCGCCGGTG
Organism: Enterobacter sp. BIDMC92; assembly: GCF_001030225.1. Classification (NCBI taxonomy): domain Bacteria; kingdom Pseudomonadati; phylum Pseudomonadota; class Gammaproteobacteria; order Enterobacterales; family Enterobacteriaceae; genus Enterobacter; species Enterobacter sp. BIDMC92. The sequence goes on along the minus strand of NZ_KQ087598.1, from coordinate 671,025 downwards.
TGGCCCAGGCCGCGTCCGGAGATCATCGGAATGTAACCGCCGCAGGCGGCTACCATGGGGCCAAGCATCAGCGACGTCACATCGCCCACACCGCCGGTAGAGTGTTTGTCGACAATCGGGCCGTTAAGATTGAGGCTCTTCCAGTCCAGAACGGTTCCTGAATCTCGCATTGCCATGGTCAGCGAGACACGCTCGGGCATCGACATATCGTGGAAGAAGATGGTCATCGCCAGGGCCGCAATCTGCCCTTCAGAGATGGTGTTATCACGAATGCCGTTGATAAAGAAGCGAATCTCTTCGTCGCTTAATGCATGACCATCACGTTTTTTACGAATAATTTCTTGTGCGAGAAACACGGTAACCCCCATGAGGAATCGGGTGAAGGGTGGCGGGTACGGTTTACCCGACCACGATCCGGGTAGGCCGGGTAAGCGTAGCGCCACCCGGCAATTCAAACTCAGTAGCTGCTTGCGCTCTTGCCGTCGCCGTGTCCCAGCGCTTTCAGCAGGCTGGCCAGCAGGCTTGACGCGCCGAAGCGGTAGTGACGAGAATCAGCCCAGTCAGCGCCGAACAGTTCATCTGCAATGGCGAGGAATGTCTGTGCATCTTCAGCAGTACGCACGCCGCCCGCCGGTTTGAAGCCCACGGTTTTTTCCACGCCCATATCGCGGATCACTTCCATCATGATGCGTGCGCTTTCCGGGGTCGCGTTCACCGGCACTTTACCGGTTGAGGTTTTGATGAAATCGGCACCGGCTTTGATGGAAATTTCAGAAGCTTTACGGATCAACGCCTCTTCTTTCAGCTCGCCGGTTTCGATGATCACCTTAAGCAGCACGTTTGCCGCCGCGCAGGCCTCTTTACAGGCTTTCACCAGGTCAAAGCCCACCTGCTCGTTGCCGGCGATCAGCGCACGGTACGGGAAGACCACGTCAACTTCGTCTGCGCCGTAAGCAATCGCCGCACGGGTCTCAGCCAGCGCAATCTCGATATCGTCGTTGCCGTGCGGGAAGTTAGTCACGGTTGCAATGCGCACGTCCGGGGTACCCTGCTCTTTCAGCGTCTTACGGGCAATCGGGATAAAGCGCGGGTAGATACAGATGGCTGCAGTGTTACCGACGGGCGTTTTCGCCTGATGGCACAGGGCGATGACTTTTTCATTGGTGTCGTCATCGTTCAGGGTGGTCAGGTCCATCAGTTTCAACGCGCGCAGGCTGCTTGCAGTTAAATCGGTCATAACATTCTCCAACGGCAGTGCCGTATCAATTTTACCTTGCGGGTCTGTGAGTATTCTAACATCTACCCGCATCCACACTTCGACATTCATCACAGTTAATGAAAACTACGTGCAAATTTGCATTACTGTAATGAGATCTTCTTCAAACTTTAGTACGGAAATCGTCGACTAAAACAGCGATTCCCCCTGTCAGATCAAAAGCCCTGACGGGCCGGCTTCCTACAATCCGTTCACCATCCGCAGAATATTGAAGGAAGCGAACATGTCCCACGCCAGCCCCGACGCCCTGCAACAACGTTGCCAGCACATTGTGACAAGCACGGTGTTAACCCCGGAACAAAAACGGCATTTTCTGGCGCTGGAAGCGGAAAATAATCTGCCTTATCCGGCACTACCAGAGGCTGCCCGAGCCGCGCTGGACGAGGGGTTTATCTGCGACATGTTCGAAGGCCACGCGCCCTACAAACCCCGTTATGTTCTGCCGGATTACGCAACATTTCTGGCTAACGGTTCAGAGTGGCTGGAGCTTGAGGGGGCGAAAGATCTTGATGACGCCCTCTCGCTGTTAACCATCCTCTACCATCATGTTCCGTCCGTCACATCGATGCCGGTCTATCTCGGCCATCTCGATGCACTTCTGCAACCGTATGTTAGAATTCTAACACAAGACGAAATCGATATTCGAATAAAACGTTTCTGGCGTTACCTCGACCGCACCTTGCCCGACGCCTTTATGCACGCCAATATCGGCCCGGCAGATACGCCCGTCACGCGCGCCATTTTACGCGCTGACGCAGAGCTGAAGCAGGTCGCACCGAATCTGACGTTTATTTATGACCCGGAGATCACGCCTGACGATCTGCTGCATGCGGTCGCTAAAAACATTTGCAAATGCAGCAAACCGCATATTTCGAATGGCCCGATGAATGATAGAATTTTCACAAAAGGCCGTTACGGTGTCGTGAGTTGCTACAACTCCCTGCCGCTGGCTGGCGGTGGCAGTACCCTGGTGCGCCTCAACCTCAAAGCCATTGCCGAACACAGCACCTCCCTGGACGATTTTTTCACCCGTACGCTTCCCCACTACTGCCAGCAACAGATCGCCATCATCGATGCCCGCTGCGATTTTCTGTATCAACAGTCCGGCTTCTTTGAGAATAGCTTCCTGGTGAAAGAGGGGCTGATTGATGCCGATCGGTTTGTTCCCATGTTTGGCCTGTACGGCCTCGCGGAAGCGGTCAACGCGCTCTGTGAAAAAGCAGGTATCGCAGGGCGTTACGGCAAAGATGAGCAGGTCAACGCGCTGGGCTATCGCATCAGTGAACAGCTGGCGGCGTTTGTTGAAAATACGCCGGTGAAACATGGCTGGAAGCAGCGCGCGATGCTGCATGCGCAGTCGGGGATCAGCTCTGATTCGGGGACCACACCGGGCGCGCGTCTGCCCTATGGCGATGAGCCGGATCCCATCAGCCACCTGCTGGCCGTGGCCCCTCATCACCAGCACTATCATGCCGGGATAAGCGACATACTGACGCTGGATGAAACGGTAAAACGGAATCCGCAGGCGGTGGCTCAACTCTGTCTCGGCGCGTTCAACGCGGGCATGCGGGAATTTACGGCCAACGTCGCGGGTAACGATCTGGTCCGCGTGACCGGCTATATGGTGCGATTATCGGATCTGGAGAAATACCGGGAAGCAGGTTCGAGAACCAATACCACGTGGCTGGGTGAAGAGGCCGCGCGCAATACCCGTATTCTGGAACGACAGCCACGCGTGATAAGCCATGAACAGCAGATGCGCTTTAGTTAGTCAGGTCATTCCTTTTTCCTGCGTGGACGGGCCGGGCAGCCGGCTGGCCCTGTTCCTGCAGGGCTGCAACCTGCGCTGCAAAACCTGCCACAATCCGTGGACGATCGGCCGCTGCAACGACTGTGGAGACTGCGTTCCCCACTGCCCTCATGAAGCCCTTAGCATTCAGGCCGGACGCGTCTGGTGGCAGGAGAGTCACTGTCAGCAGTGCGATACCTGTCTGCACCTGTGCCAGCAACAGGCGACGCCCATGGCACACCGCCTGAGCGTGGAGGAGATCCTCGCGCAGATCCGCAAAGCAGCGCCATTTATTGAAGGCATCACCGTGAGTGGCGGTGAAGCCACGATGCAATTACCCTTTTTAGTCACGCTGTTCACCGCGATCAAAGCCGATCCTGCCCTGTGCCATCTCACCTGCCTGGTCGACAGCAACGGTCTGTTAAGTGAAACCGGCTGGCAAAAGCTGCTGCCGGTACTGGATGGCGCGATGCTGGATCTCAAGGCGTGGGGAAACGAACACCACCGCTTCCTGACCGGGCGCGATAACCCTCTGATCAAGCAAAGTATTCGCTGGCTGGCAGAACGTCATCGTTTGACGGAACTCCGTCTGCTGGTCATTCCGGAGCAGTGTGACTATCTGGAACAGCTCAAGCCGCTGACGACGTTTATCCATGGGCTTGGAAATGTGCCAGTGCGCATTAACGCCTTTCATGGGCAGGGTGTCTACGGTGAGGCGGCGTCCTGGCGCAGCGCTACGCCAGAGGACGTTGAACCGCTGGCGCAGGCACTGGAAAAACAGAAGATAACGGTGATCCGTCCGGCGCTGTATCTATAGCGTGATGCCAAATACTGACCGCGTATTCTCCAGCAGCGCATCGGCAATCACCTCTTCAGGCTCTTTTCGCAGTTCACAAAGGGAGGTAAACACGCGCGCCGCCTGTTCCGGGCGATTCGGCTGCCCCTGAAAACCGTTCAGCGGCATATCCGGTGCGTCGGTTTCCAGCAGCAGGGCCGACAAGGGCAGCTGGGTCATCACGTCGCGGGTTTTACTGGCCCGTGGATAGGTGATGGTGCCGCCCACGCCGATTTTATAGCCCAGTTCAATAAAACGCTGCGCCTGCTGCAGGCTGCCGGAGAAACCGTGTACAACACCTTTTCGCGGCAGATCGATGCGTTTCAGGTGCATTGCCAGCTTATCGTGCGTGCGTCGTGAGTGGAGGATCACCGGCAGATCGTGACGCTTCGCCAGCCTGAGCTGCGCGTCGAGGATCGTCTGCTGGCGCTCAAACTGCGGATCCTCACGGTAAAGATCGAGGCCGATCTCACCGATGGCGACAAGTTTGTCTCCTGCGGTCAGCAGTACCTCATCGAGCCTCTCAATATGCTCGTCAAGATGTCGCTCAATCACGATCGGATGCAGGCCAAGCGCGGCAAAGAGCGCGGGGTGTTGTGCTGAAAGCGCCAGCACGCGGGAAAAATAAGCCGCTTCAACTGAAGGCACAATAATGGCCTGAACGCCTGCCTCGGCGGCTTTCGCAATGCTTTGCGCTTCATCCCCTGTAAACGGCGGAAAATCGAAGTGGCAGTGGGTATCAACAAAGCGGTGCGTCACGCCAGATCCTCGTTATCTAATAAAGCGTCATTCGCCTGCGGGATATCCACCAGCGGCATCGTCAGGGCGTCGTTGGCCACAATCGCAGGCGGCGTAATAATGCGTTTATGCCGGTGAAGCGGCGGTTGCTCCGCCAGCATTTTTCCCACCGTCGCCAGGAAGTAGCGTCCGCATAGCCGGCCCGTTTTGTAATCCATGCGCAGCACAGGAATGCGGCTGCCCAGCGCCATGCTCAGCAGCGGCTTAGGGGGATAAATTTCAAAAATACGCAGCTTACCCGGCGGTTTTTCAATGAAACGCTGCATCGCGCCGTAGGTGGTTTCATGCTGCTTCGCGATATTCACCAGCGGCTGCAGACTGCTGTCGCCCAGCCAGCGCTCCATCCGCTTAAACCACTGCGGCGTGTAGTACATTTGCGACGGCACGGTACGGATCACCACAATGGTTTTCGCCCCGCGCCGGGCAGCTTCCTGCACCGGCACCGCGTCACTGATGCCGCCGTCCAGATAGCTAATGCCATCCAGTAGCGCACCGGTACGATAAAAACCGGGAATGGCGCTGGAGGCGCGAATGATATCCAGCCAGTTCTCCTTCTGAGGAGAAAAATAGCCCGGCGAATAGTCATCCCCCCGGCTGGCGCACATCCAGAATTCTTTACCGCTATCAAACAGGCGGGCAGCGGTGTCCATGGCCAGCGGCATCTGGCTGGAGGTCGACTCCAGCAGCCAGTCGAGGTCGATCAGGTTACCGCCGCGCACAAAGCGCAGCGGATTAAAAAATTCTTTTGCCGTGGTGTAGCGCATGATGACCTTGCGCGCGTAGCCAGGCTGGTTACAGACATAAGCAGAGAGGTTTTGCGCCCCGGCAGACGTGCCGAAGTACAGGTCAAACGGGTTGAATTGCGCGCGCATAAACTCATCCAGCACGCCAGCGGTGAAAATACCGCGCTGTCCGCCTCCCTCGCAAACGAGCGCGAGTTGGCCTGCGCGAAACGGCTTTAACGTCAGCGGCGCAATATTGCCGAGCGTAACGGGAATTCGTTGCCCCACCTCTGCTTTCCTGTTTTGATTATTTTATAACACCACAGTAACGCACCCGGCCGGCAACGCAAATAAGAAAAAGCCAGTCGCAGTGACTGGCTTTTCTTTGTTGACAGAATATTGCGTTTGCTACGGACGTCGACGTCCCGTAAACAGGCTGACCAGGAACAGAATAATACCGACAACGAAGACAATTTTAGCTGCCCATGCTGCAGTACCTGCCAGACCACCAAAGCCCAATGCGGCGGCAATTAACGCGATAACCAGAAATATAATGCCCCAACGAAACATAAGCTTCTCCTTTACCATAGTTAATGTCGGCCGCTAAACGTGAGCGCTCAGGTCGCTCACCGGCGTTTTTCCAGAGTCGTTCTTATTTCGCCCGCCGGATTCAGCCAGACGGGCGAATGGTCCAGATTTACTTCGCTTTCAGATCGTTTTTAACGCTTTTCACACCATCAATGGCTTTCGCAATAGATTCGGCGCGTTCAATTTGCGCCTGAGAATCAACCGTACCGGAAAGCTGTACCACACCATCGGTGGTTTCCACTTTCACCTTACGGGACGGCACGATGTCATCTGCTAAAAGTTTAGCTTTGATTTCGCTGGTGGTGGCAGCATCACCGGCATAACCTTTCACCGACGCGTTTTTGCTGTCACGAACGTGCAGTTTATCGCTAACGGAGGCGACACCTTCGACGCCCTTAGCCACTTTCACCGCCTGTTCCGCCTGAGCCTGGCTTTCGACAAAGCCGCTCAGCGTGACCACTTTCTTGTCGGTCTTCACGGAAATATCGGTGCTCTTGATGGCTTCGTCATCCACCAGTGCGGCTTTCACTTTTGCTGTGATTGAGCTGTCATCCATGAAATTGCCGACTTTATTCATAGAGCTATCGATTTTTTGCCCTGCGGTATCCGCCGTGGACTGTGCTTTATCCATGGTGCTGCTTTCCGCCAGCGCGGAGCCGCTAGCCAGAACGCTACCCAGTGTTACAGCCAGCAGAGTTTTAGAAATCTTCAGTCTTGTCATATTCATCGATCTATTCCTGTGTTTACCCGTTATTCGGGCTACATACTTCCTTAGTAGTTATATATATTGCGAATAAACACGCAGACGAAATGGATAACCTAAAGTCATGCATTGAACAGTCAATTTATCCATACCCGGTGCTAAACACTGAGTTAAATATAGATCACTCTCACAGAGCCGCTTTCAGATTCGGGTAAAAAACGTGCAAAAAGCGCGAAAATGCAGTGAATTAAGAACATTCCGCAAGGGATTAATAAGACAGGAATTAAAGAAGAGCACGGCGACTGCCGTGCTCTGAGAGGGGATTAGTGTTCGCGCGTTTTGCGGAACTGAACGTCAGGATAACGTTCCTGAGTCAGGTTGAGGTTCACCATGGTTGGCGCGATATAAGTCAGGTTATCACCGCCATCCAGCGCCAGCTGAACTTCATTCTTACGCTTAAATTCTTCGAATTTCTTCACGTCAGAACACTCAACCCAGCGCGCGGTCGCCACGTTCACTGATTCATAAATCGCTTCCACGTTGTATTCGCTCTTCAGGCGCGCAACAACCACGTCGAACTGCAGCACACCCACGGCCCCTACGATCAGATCGTTGTTGGCGATGGGGCGGAACACCTGCACCGCGCCCTCTTCGGAGAGCTGAACCAGGCCTTTCAGCAGCTGTTTCTGTTTCAGCGGATCCTTCAGACGAATACGACGGAACAGTTCCGGGGCGAAGTTCGGAATACCGGTGAACTTCATCATTTCACCCTGGGTGAAGGTATCGCCGATCTGAATCGTGCCATGGTTGTGCAGCCCGATAATGTCGCCCGGATACGCCTCTTCCACGTGCGAACGGTCGCCCGCCATAAAGGTCAGCGCGTCGGAGATCACCACATCTTTACCGATACGCACCTGGCGCAGCTTCATACCCTTTTCATATTTACCGGACACCACGCGCATAAAGGCCACGCGGTCGCGGTGTTTCGGGTCCATGTTGGCCTGGATTTTGAAGACAAAGCCGGTGAATTTCTCTTCTTTCGCTTCCACTTCACGGGTATCGGTTTTGCGTGGCATCGGCTGCGGCGCCCACTCCACCAGACCATCGAGCATGTGGTCAACGCCAAAGTTACCCAGCGCAGTACCGAAGAAGACCGGGGTGATTTCACCGCTCAGGAACAGATCTTTATCGAATTCGTGAGACGCGCCCTTCACCAGCTCCAGCTCGTCACGCAGCTGCGCGGCCAGCTCTTCACCAACAGCCGCGTCCAGATCCGGGTTGTCCAGACCTTTCACGATGCGCACTTCCTGAATAGTGTGGCCTTTACCGGTCTGGTACAGGTAAGTTTCGTCTTTGTAGAGGTGATACACCCCTTTGAACAGCTTACCGCAGCCAATGGGCCAGGTGATTGGCGCACAGGCGATTTTCAGCTCGTTTTCCACTTCATCCATCAGTTCCATCGGGTCACGGATGTCACGGTCGAGTTTGTTCATGAAGGTGAGGATCGGCGTATCGCGCAGACGGGTCACTTCCATCAGCTTACGTGTCCTGTCTTCTACCCCTTTCGCGGCGTCGATGACCATCAGACAGCAGTCCACCGCCGTCAGGGTACGGTAAGTATCTTCAGAGAAGTCTTCGTGGCCCGGGGTATCCAGCAGGTTCACCAGGCAGTCATGATACGGGAACTGCATCACGGAGGTGGTAATCGAAATACCACGCTGCTTTTCCATCTCCATCCAGTCAGATTTTGCATGCTGGCTGGAGCCACGGCCTTTAACGGTACCCGCAGTCTGGATAGCCTGTCCGAACAGTAACACCTTCTCGGTGATGGTCGTTTTACCGGCATCCGGGTGCGAGATAATGGCAAAAGTGCGGCGCTTGGCCACCTCTTGCAGATAAGGAGACAACGTCATAATCAAATCTTCTTATATAAGCGCGGCAGCACGCCACGCATCATGGAATACAAAATTGCGGCTATTTTACCCATCAACAGGGGGCAGGCAATCATTGTTTACACAGGAGTTGCTCCAGTTCGTTCAACGACGTCACGGTCCAGGTCGGCTCGATGCCTTCAGGCTTCACGCGGCCATGCGCGTTAAGCCAGACGGTCGACAAACCGGCATTCATGCCGCCCAGAATATCTGACTCTGCGGTGTCACCCACCATCAGGACGCGATCGCGGTCAGGGTTGCCGGCCTGCGCCAGCGCATAATCGAAAATACGCGGATCCGGTTTCGGCACGCCGACCTCTTCCGAGATCACCAGCGCGTCGAAATGATCGCGCAGGCCGGTACGCTCAAGGCGGATCTGCTGCAGGGCGGTAAAACCGTTGGTGATGATCCCCAGTTTTACTTTGCCTTTTAGTGCATTCAACAACGACACCGCCCCCGGCAGCGGCGCACAGATATCGGCCATGGCGTTCAGGAAGGCCTCGTTTAGCGTTCCCGGACTGACATTTAAGCGTTCCGCCCAGACGTCAAAGCGCTGATGCTGAAGCTGTAACGCAGTGATGGCACCGTTCTGATAATCCACCCACAGCGGTTTGTTGACCGCCTGATAGTTCTGAAAATCCTCAGCGGTGAAGGTCACGCTATAGTCGAGAAACATCCGCTGTAGACCCCCGAACGAATCGAACGTAAACAGCGTTTCGTCGGCGTCAAAGAAAATCCAGTCCCATTTCATCGTTACAACCTTATTTTCGTTATCCAATCGGCAGAGCCATAATAATGGCGTCTTCACGTCCCTCTGCGGTGGGGTAGTAGTTACGGCGGATTGTCGCCTCGTTAAAGCCTAAGCTTTCATAGAGCGCGATGGCGGCGACATTCGACGCGCGCACCTCCAGCCACAGGGTGAAAACGTCACGGGTTTCAAGCTCACGGATGAGGTGCGTAAGCAGTTCTCTTCCCAGCCCACGGCGCTGAAACGCAGGATCAACCGCGATATTAAACAGCGTCGCCTCATCCAGAACAACCTGCGTAATCGCGAAGGCGGCCATGGTGCCGTCAACATCCAGGCGGTAGTTGAGATACCGTTCGCCCTGATTACTGGCGAAGGTTTTTTCGCTCCACGGAAACGCATGGGCGCGTGTTTCAATCGCAAACGCTGTGGTCAGGTCAGGCGTCGTGAGGGAAGAAATCGTGTTCATATTCGCAGATTTGTTGCCATAGCGCGCTTCGCGCTTTTGGGTTGGCTTTCAGTTCGTCCAGCGCTGGCGTGCAGATCTGGCTTCCCTGGAGCGGGATCGCATTTGCCTCTCCAATACGCCAGCTGTTACAGCGGCTGTCAGGAGGCAGCATAGCGACCCGCTCTGGCGTCAGCTGTAAAACCTGGTCGGCCGTCAGCTTCAGGCTGCGAAGGACATCACCGATCAGGGGTTCATTCAGGGCAGGCAGTTCTTCCGCCACCATCACCAGGCGAACGTGCGCCGGGATGGAGATAGCGATTTCGCCCTGCAACGCCGTCGGGCGACGCAAAGCCCACTGGGTAATGCCCAGCTGCTGCAACTGCCAGTCTCGTCGGGATGTCATAGGGAAAACTCCTGTCTCTCAGGCGCGCAAATATAGCAAATGTGTCGAAACTGCGCCATCTACCTACTATAATCCCCGCCTGAGTTTATTGAGGAACAATTCATGTCTGCATTTACCCCGGCAAGTGAAGTCTTGCTGCGTCACAGTGATGATTTCGAAGAAAGCCGTATTCTGTTTGCCGGAGATATGCAGGATGACCTGCCCGCGCGTTTCGACTGTGCTGAAAGCCGTGCCCACACCCAATATTACCATCACTGGCAGGTGCTGAGCCGCCAGATGGGTGAGCGCGCACGCTTTAGCCTGGTGGCAGAGCAGAGCGATATCGCCGACTGCGATACGCTGATCTACTACTGGCCGAAGAACAAACCGGAAGCCCAGTTCCAGCTGATGAACCTGCTCTCCCTGCTGCCGGTCGGCTGCGATATTTTCGTCGTCGGTGAGAACCGCAGCGGCGTGAGAAGCGCAGAGCAGATGCTGGAAGAGTATGCCCCGCTGAATAAAGTCGACAGTGCCCGCCGCTGTGGTCTGTACCATGGCCGTCTGGAAAAACAGGCAACATTTGATGCCGCGACATTCTGGGACGAATACACGCTTGACGGTTTGACCATTAAAACCCTGCCGGGCGTGTTCAGCCGTGACGCCCTGGATGCGGGCAGCAAGCTGCTGCTTTCCACCCTCACGCCGCATACCAAAGGCAAAGTGCTGGATGTCGGCTGCGGTGCGGGCGTGCTGGCAACCGTGCTCGCCAGCCATTCACCAAAAGTCCGTTTAACCCTGTGTGACGTCAGCGCACCGGCGGTAGAGGCCAGCCGCGCAACGCTTGCCGCTAACGGTATTGAAGGCGACGTGATTGCCAGTAACGTCTTTTCTGATGTCACCGGTCGTTTTGATATGATCATCTCTAACCCACCGTTCCACGACGGTATGGAGACCAGCCTCGAAGCCGCGCAAACGCTGATCCGTGGTGCAGTGCGCCATCTCAACAGCGGCGGTGAATTGCGCATCGTCGCGAACGCCTTCCTGGCATACCCGAAAGTGCTGGATGAAACCTTCGGCTTCCACGAAGTCATCGCACAGACGGGACGTTTTAAAGTCTACCGCACCGTGATGACCCGTCAGGCCAAAAAGTAATCCCTCCCTCCAGGCCGGATAAGCGAAAGCGCCATCCGGCTATACACAACGCGCCTATCGGCCATTTTTGCATCAATCAAGGCATCACGCGCACTTTTCTGTTGACGTAAAGCTGAAAACATCTAGAATGCGCCTCCGTGGTTACGATACTTTTACAGTATCGATGGTATGCGAAGGTGGCGGAATTGGTAGACGCGCTAGCTTCAGGTGTTAGTGTCCTTACGGATGTGGGGGTTCGAGTCCCCCCCCTCGCACCAACGAGGCGATATCAAACCAGTAAGATGACTGTGCGAAGGTGGCGGAATTGGTAGACGCGCTAGCTTCAGGTGTTAGTGTCCTTACGGATGTGGGGGTTCGAGTCCCCCCCCTCGCACCAATTATCTTACACCCCTTCTGAGTGTTCTCTTCTCCCTGTTATTTCAGACTCATCAGTATCACCAGCATTGCACTGACCAGTGCGACACAGGATGGCAGTAACACAAAGTGACGCAGTTGCTTGTGCCAAATCATGGCTGACGTGACCAATAGCCCTGCCACGATAATGGCTTTCCAGACAGCAAGGGAGAGATCGGCAAACATCAACCCGCCGAGAACGGCTCCCGGTAGCAATACCCCCCAACCACTTCCCAGCGCCCTGTGCAGCATGGTTCCGCCTCTTACAATGGTAATGATAACCAATATCATATGACAAAGATTATCATTTGTCAGCTGAATGAATTAAAAACCACCGACCTTTACCTTTCCCGTAATGACAGGAATTGCCTAAGGTGATAAATTGCGCACCTGTTAACAACATCTAAAGATTTTCTGATAATTACTCTTTGAGTTTTTTTCATATTTTATTGCGAAACAACACCTACTTATTTGTTTTAATTAAATTTTAATAAAAACACACGACTATGACATCACAATCCTGGCGGTCTTTGGTTCACAGAAAATATCAATTATCGTTACGTTTATTTTTATTTCTGAACGCAACCTCTGCAGTGTTCTCGGTAACAAATCCGCTCAATTCGGTACGCGTGTTATCTGCCCCCCTGATTGCTATTTTCTCCATCAGTACCGGTCTGTTCGTCTGGCACTGGAGAAAGAGAGCGCGGAAGATCAATATTCCTGTCGTTTCAGCAATCTTCGGTATTTTGTGGGCCTGGCAAATTGCCTCCAAATTCGCCTTAATTACCCACGACCAAACGACCTATTTGTTAATCGCCCTGTTAACCGTGCTTTTTATCGGGACGCTGGCATTCGCCAGTAATATCAAAGCATTTACCCTGCACTCACTGCCCGCGTTTATTGTCTGCCTGTGGCTAAGTGAGCACGATATATGGCTGAGAATGTCCTACTCTTTCGCACTTCCTGTCGTGGCAATTGCCATACATAACATTTTGCAACGACGTAACGATCGTTTCGCGCAGGAGTTGCTCTCTCGCTTGCTGGAAGAACGAGAGACCCTGACCGACCTGAGCATGATGGATCCTCTTACCGGACTCTATAATCGTCGTGGTCTGCAAAGCCGTCTGGAAAACCTGCCGACGGTAGAAAATGGCGAGCACTTCGTCCTGCTGATGGATATCGATCACTTCAAAGCCTATAACGACCACTATGGTCATATGATGGGCGACCAGGCACTGAAACGTGTCTCTGCCGCCATCCGCGATGCCGTACGTTCTCGCGATATTGTGGCGCGTTTTGGTGGGGAAGAATTTATGGTGCTGCTGACCAATATTTCCCTTGAGCATGCCCGCCAGACTGCAGAGCGGATCCGTCAGAAAGTTTACGATTTGAAAATCCCGCATTTGTTTAACGAAAGCGTCGCGACAAATGTCACCATCAGCATTGGTATCGCCATTTTCGAGAATGACGACGTAGAAGGCGCGCTGGAAAAAGCGGATAAAGCGCTCTACGAAGCCAAGCATATGGGGCGCAACAATATTCTGTTGAGTGAAGAGTTGCAGACGGCGTAAACACGACGGCAACGTCACCAGGACAAAAGTCTTGCCATTGGTATGAGCAATAGTTAGGATTGGCAATCATTATCATTTAGATTTCTATCCAAACTATGGCCACGCATACCGCACATATTGTCGAGCCCCTCCTCTGGCGAGCCCCCCTCACCAGCGGGAATGGTTCGCTTGCGGATGCCATACGGGATAAGATTGCCAAAACGCGCGCCCACCTGCTGGACTTTATCCGGCTTGATGAAGCGCACCCGCATCACGCCATGACGCTCGCAGAGTGGCGTCAACCGGCAAAACTGCAATCGCTGCTTGCCACCTATTCCGACCATATTTATCGCAATCAGCCTGCCATGACGCGGGAAAATAAGCCCCTGCTCTCTCTCTGGGCGCAATGGTATATCGGACTGATGGTACCTCCGCTGATGCTGGCGCTGTTAACCCAGAAGAGCATGCTGGAACTCTCACCTGAGCATTTCCACGTCGAGTTTCACGAAACCGGACGCGCGGCCTGTTTCTGGATTGATCTTCATGAAGACCAGAGCGCAGAGCGACTGACTGCCCGGGAACGTATGGAGCTGTTGATCACACGGGCGCTGATCCCGGTCGTGGATGCGCTGGAAGCCACGGGAGAGATTAACGGGAAGCTTATCTGGAGCAATACCGGCTATTTAATCCACTGGTATCTCACGGAAATGAAGCCGCTGCTCGGTGAGGAGAGTGTTGATGCTCTGCGTCAGTCCTGTTTCTTTGCAAAACAGCTTTCCGACGGCCGAGACAACCCGTTATTCCGTACCGTTGTCCTTCGTGATGGGCTTCTGGTGCGCCGCACCTGCTGCCAGCGCTATCGCCTGCCGGACGTTAAGCAGTGCGGGGATTGCACGCTGAAATAGTCGGGCTCAGCCTGATGCCCTCACCCTAGCCCTCTCCCACGGGGAGAGGGAACAAACACTAAAAACGGCAACCTGCGTTGCCGTTTTGCTTTTACCTAAGCCACCTGCTGATTATCCTCTTCCGCATTACGCTGTGCTTCTTCCGCTTCCTGCTCCAGCAGCTGTTTCTCGTAAACTTTGAAGAACGGGAAGTAGATGATTGCCGATACGCAGGCCAGAACCACAACCAGGATCGCCGCGCGGAAATCCCATCCCAGGGCCCACGCTGCGCCTATCGGCGCCGGTGCCGTCCAGGGTACCACTGAGATGACGCGGCCAATCAGATCAAAGGTCATTGCCGCCCAGGCCAGCACAGCGTTGACCATCGGTGCCAGCAGGAAGGGGATAAAGAACACCGGGTTCATCACGATCGGCGTACCGAAAATGACCGGTTCGTTGATGTTAAAGAAGCTGGGCACCACACTTAAACGCCCGATAGAGCGTAAATGAGCGGAACGGCTGCGCAGATAGCAAATCACCAGCCCCATTGTGGCGCCCGACCCGCCAATCACGATAAAGAACGTCCAGAACGCTTCCATGAAAATATGCGGCAGAGGCTGACCGGCGGCCAGCGCGGTCTGGTTTGCGCCAAGGTTAGTCAGCCAAAACATCTGCAGCATCCCGGAGACGATAGCGGCACCGTGGATCCCGGCGAACCACAGCAGATGACCAATCAGCACGGCCAGCAGAATGGCTGGCAGCGAATCTGCCGCGGAAACCAGTGGTTTAAAGACCGACATAATCGCCTGTGGGATCAGCATGCCAAACTGTGACTGAATCACCAGACTGAGCGGATAGAGTGTCAATACAACCACCAGCACCGGGATCAACAGATCAAAAGAGTTTTTGATCATCGGTGGAACCTGGTCCGGAAGACGAATACCGATGTTATGCGCTTTAAGGAAACGCATCATCTCAACGCAGTAAATGGCCACCAGAATCGCCGTAAAAATCCCTGTTCCACCCAGGCTGTCGACGGGCAGCGTGCCTTTGGTTTTCGGTGCCGCAACAAGCAGAAACGCCATCAGCGACAGCATGGCGCACATAAACGGATCCAGCTGATGTGATTTGACGTAGTGTTTACCCAGGTTGTAGGCAATGGCCGCACAAATATAGATGGACATAATACCCATCGTCATATCAAACGGCGTCAGGATCTGGCCTTCAAATTGCTTCGCCATATTCAGCCAGGCGCGTGCGAAGCCCCAGGTGGTATCCGGCGAAAATGGAGGGTAAGCGAACACTAATAAAAAAGAACCCACAATCATAAATGGCATCGCGGAGATAAACCCATCGCGGATAGCCATAACATGACGCTGGGAAGAGATCCGCCCGGCAATCGGGCTGACGTAATTTTCAACGAAACGGAATATCAGGTTAAACGCAGCATGGTTGGCAGACATGGCAGATCTCCTGTCAGACGTTTATTACAGGCGCATTCGCGCCGTACGTTGTTCCATAAATTAGCTTCACAACCTTGCTGGCTTGTGTACCCGCGGTACTGCTCAGACGAAATGGTTTCATAATTTGCTCTTATTATTGGATACAGGGGACGTTACGTACTCAGTATTAATCTACGCACCACGCTCTGCAACCGGTTACTGTAACCGGTTTCTGTGATTGTGAAGGGGATCCAGAATTTTGCCGTCCGGGATCTTTGTTACTTAAGAGATATTTACAGAGCATAATTTCTTATGACAGATTACGCAGGATATTTGTCAGGAGGAAACAATGAGTTTGCAGTCTGTACAGCAGTTTTTTGCCGACAACGCGCCGGATATAGACATCATCGAGCTTAGCCAGAGTACTGCTACCGTTGCGTTGGCTGCTGCCGCCCATCGTGTTGAGCCGGGACAGATCGCCAAAACCCTGTCACTGAAGGTGAAGAATGAAGTGATTCTGGTGGTGGCGAAAGGCGATGCGCGTCTGGATAACAAAAAACTGAAAGACACCTTTGGTGCGAAAGCGCGCATGCTCAGCAGTGATGAAGTAGTTACCATTACCGGTCATCCGGTTGGCGGTGTGTGCCCGTTCGGACTGGAAAATCCACTCGCGGTCTACTGCGATATCTCTTTAAAGCAGTATGCTGAAGTGCTGCCAGCCGCAGGTGCCATCCACAGTGCTGTGCGTATTTCACCTGACAGAATGGCAGAGCTGACTTCCGCAAAATGGGTTGATGTCTGCATCTGACCGAAGCGCCAGAGCCCATCTGGCGCGTATAAGAAGGATTATAAAAATGTGGCCTTGCTGAGGGCCAAACTTTGCGGATCCCTTGCCGGAAGATGGGTAAGAATATCCGCCGCATCGAGTAGCCCTACGTCAGAATTGACCCCCAGCTTCACCATCGCATTAAACTTGTGCGCCCGGATGGTCTTAATATTGCGTTCAAGCTCAGCCGCGATTTCAGGAATGGAATAACCGCAAGACATGTAACGTAGAATTGCCCTTTCCGTTGGGCTTAACATCCTGTTTTGACTGTGGTACCAGTGATTGAGCATATTGTCATTGATGCGCAGCGTTTCATTCAACAACACCACGAATTCATTTTGCAACTGCTCAAGCGTCATTGACTTACTGACCACGCCGTGAAGACGTGACGGCGAAAGATGGCTAATTAACCGAGCCTCTGTCACATCAGAGACCAGGATAATGCGCTGGATATGGCTATGCGTGAACGCGAGGTCCCGCAGATGTGCCAGGCAGTTACGCCGTTCTTCTCGCGCATCGGAAAGTGAATAGATGAGCGAGAAAAAATTGACCTGATGAAGCGCCTTCTTAAAGCTGTCAAATTCACTGAACAGGTGCAGCTGATAATGGTTCAGCGTGGACAGAGTAAAAAGATTCTGTAACCCAATAGCACTCATCGTGCAATTTTCGATGACGGCGATATGTCTTGGTGAATCGGTTTTTTCCATTCCTCGAACTCTCCATAGGCTGACATTAAACTCAGCTCTCTCATTCCCTGCGTACTGTTGATCCAGGCGTACATATCGGCATTACTTCGTAAGGAGAGCCGTCGCATCGCACTGTTTTTTTGGGCACTAATCGTTTTATTGCTCTTCTTGAGCAACGTGGCGATTTGGTTAATACCCCATCCCTTACCCAACAGCCGTAATACCTTGCGTTCGGAGTGGGTGAGCGCGATAAATGACTCGTCTTCTTCTTCCACTCCCTGAGGTTCCGGGGTTAATAACGTCTGGCTTATCCGCTCCGCCCGTTCGCGACCAGCCCGAATAGCCGCCACCACGCCTTCAATCGGCTCCATTTCAGAAAGCAACGTGCTTTCTGGCCGCATCAGTAGCTCAACGGCAACAGGATATAGCGGGCGCGAAACTAAAAAGATCCAGTGAATTTCCCGATATTGATTCAATAATGCGTAATACTCTTCGAGCGTGCCCCGAGGATTCCTGTATTCACCTGAAATATCGGCAATAATGACATCTGCGCGGCGTAGCTGAAGCAGGGTTAACTCCTGCAGTGAACGGCAATACGTCAATTCAACATCAGGGAAATGACGTGACATCACGCCCCCTAACCCATTTTGCATGACGGGTATCCGGCTAATAACCACGCCATGCTTACCATGCAATGACAACATAGACCCTCCGTGTCCATTTTTCCTAGAATGCGTAACGTCAAAACACATCGTTCTATCACTATTTTCGTCCCTGAGTATAAAACCGATTAATACAAGCAGAAGATGAGATATGTTTTTTAGTTTAGAAAATGCCTAAAACAACGGTAATATCTCACAAAGCGCAAATAAATTTAATTCCGAACCCATTAAAATAATGACAATATAAAATTAGAATAACTTAATACAAATATTTTATATCTCTATATAAAGAATTCACTGCATTAATAGATTAATCCCCCGCCCTTCAGCGACACGGGGTGCCACTGTTTGCATAAACCTTGATCTGACCCACAGCAAGAGACACTGCACTTTGTGCTAAAAGTAATCATCGTGAGCTAAACGGCAACTCTCCATCATCATCTTCGGGACAATACATGCAGGCAGATCGGTCAACGCAGCGTGCTATCACGCGGCTCTGTATAAAGTGCGGACTTTTTTTGCTCCAGCACGGCGCGGAAAGCGCGCTGGTTGAGGAGCTTTCAACCCGGCTGGGGCTGGCTTTGGGTATGGACAGCGTAGAAAGCGCCATCTCATCCAATGCCATTGTGCTGACCACCATCAAAGACGGTCAATGCCTGACCTCCACCCGCAAAAATCATGACCGTGGCATTAACATGCACGTAGTGACCGAAGTGCAACATATCGTCATTCTTGCTGAACATAAGCTTCTCGATCTCAATGAGATAGAAAAACGGTTCAACCAGATTAAGCCATTACGTTATCCACGCTGGCTGGTCGTATTGATGGTGGGGCTCTCGTGCGCCTGCTTTTGTAAGCTCAATAAAGGCGGCTGGGATGGGGCGATCGTCACCTTTTTTGCCAGCAGTATCGCCATGTATGTTCGCCAACTGCTGACGCACCGGCAGCTACATCCGCAAATTAACTTCTGCATTACCGCATTTGTCGCCACCACGGTGTCTGGCCTGCTCCTGCGTCTGCCGCAGTTTGCCAGCACCCCAACGATCGCCATGGCCGCCAGTGTCCTTCTGCTGGTACCGGGCTTCCCGTTGATTAACGCCGTCGCCGACATGTTTAAAGGGCATATCAATACTGGCCTGGCACGCTGGGCTATCGCCAGTCTGCTGACCCTGGCGACCTGCATCGGCGTGGTCATGGCCATGACACTCTGGGGGTTACGCGGATGGGCGTGATAGATTTTCTGCTGGCGCTGGCTGAGGATATGGCCCTGGCCGCCATTCCTGCCGTCGGCTTTGCGATGGTATTTAACGTTCCGCAACGCGCTCTGCCATGGTGTGCACTGCTGGGCGCCATCGGTCATGGATCGCGCATGGTGATGATGACGGCAGGTTTTAACATCGAATGGTCGACCTTTATGGCCTCTATGCTGGTCGGCAGCATCGGTATCCAGTGGTCGCGCTGGTATCTGGCGCATCCGAAAGTCTTCACCGTCGCCGCCGTGATCCCGATGTTCCCCGGTATTTCGGCCTATACGGCGATGATTTCGGCGGTGAAAATCAGCCATTTTGGCTACACCGAACCGCAGATGATCCTTCTTCTCAGCAACTTTCTTAAGGCCTCATCCATTGTCGGCGCGCTCTCTATCGGATTGTCGATCCCCGGACTCTGGCTCTACCGTAAACGCCCACGCGTTTGATATTTGTGTTATCCCGCTGCCATGGAGATAATCTTTCTGGTCCGTTTGGTGAACATAAGGAAAGGATGTGGCTAACCCTGGCAGCGAACTCCCTGAAGAATCCAGCCTGAAAGAGAAAATTTTTCAGAGCGCTATCGCGCTTTTTGCCGAATATGGGTTGAACGGCGCCCGCATGGAGCAGATCGCAGAGAAAGCAGGCACCACCAAGCGGATGGTGGTTTACCATTTTAAGAACAAAGAAAACCTGTATCTCCTCGTACTGGAATATGTTTACACACAGATCCGCGCCAGTGAAAAAGCGCTTAGCCTCGCAGACATGTCACCGGTCGAAGCGCTGGTCGAACTGGTGGAAACCACCTTTGACTACCACGCCGACCACCCGGATTACATCCGGATTATTTGCATGGAAAACATGCAGCGTGGCCGCTTTATGCAGCAGTCGAGTTACCTCCGCCAGGTCAACCGTAGCGCGCTCGATCTGCTGGAAGGGATCCTGCGCCGGGGGAAAGAAAAACAGTTGTTCAGCCAGACGGTTGACGCGCGCGATCTGCATCGTCTGATCAGCAGTTTCAGCTTCCATTACGTTGCCAACAGCTACACCTTTACGCTGCTGTTTGAAGAGGGTGCAGATGAAGCGGCGCAGCGCCAGCACTACCGTAAAATGGCCGTTCAGGTGGCCCTGCGTTATACCTGCCCATAAAATTGCTTGCAATTAAATCGTGCACTATCTATATTTATCTCATGAACGCGAAAACACACGACGCAACCGCTGCGCTCAGGCTGGATAACCAGCTCTGCTTTGCCCTTTATTCGGCAAATCTGGCGCTAAATAAGCTGTACCGGCAACTGCTGGCACCGCTGAACCTGACCTACCCGCAATACCTGGTCATGCTGGTGCTGTGGGAGCAGGATGACATCACGGTGTCGGACATCGGTGAACGGCTGTTTCTGGATTCTGCCACCCTGACGCCGCTGTTAAAACGTCTGGAAAGTGCCGGGCTGATCAATCGTCAGCGCTCGCGCAAAGATGAACGTCATGTCGCCGTTACCCTGAGTGACGCGGGACGTGAACTTCAGCAGCAGGCAGCGGGTATCCCCCATGCAGTGGGATGCGCAGCACAGTGTGATACCGACACCCTGCTGTCGCTCAAGCAGCAGCTGGAGCTTTTGCGACAACATATTCAGCGCGCGTAAGGCTATACTTTACGCGTCTTTATTTAACCATATATATCGCACGCTATTTAATAGCGAACATTAAGCAAGATGAGGAACCTGCCATGTCTTTAGAAAAAGTTGTTTATACCGCCAAAGCAAAAGCAACCGGTGGCCGTGACGGCCGCGCGACCTCTTCCGATGGTGTACTGGATGTCAAACTGGGTGTGCCAAAAGAGATGGGCGGCATGGGCGGAGACGTCACCAACCCTGAGCAGCTGTTTGCTGCAGGCTACTCCGCCTGCTTCCTGGGTGCGATGAAGTTCGTGGCCGCGCGCGACAAATTTACCCTGCCAAAAGACGCCTTTATTGAAGGTGAAGTGGGTATTGGTCCACTGCCAACCGGCTTTGGTATTGAAGCAAAGCTGAACATCCATGTTGAAGGTATGGATCCGGCGGAAGCCAAAAAGCTGGTGGATGCCGCGCACATTGTATGCCCGTACTCTAACGCGACCCGCGGCAACATCGACGTGACCCTGAATATCATCGCGTGATAAATGCCTGATGGCGCTGCGCTTATCAGTCCTGCCACTGTAGCCCCGGTAAGCGCAGCGCCACCGGGGAAATCCCCCTCCATTCCCTCATCCTCTCTGTGCTACCATAAGCCCATATCACGCCCGAAGTCATTCAGTAGAGAAAGCGTTATGTCCTCCAGAATCCTGACCACCAGCATTGCTGGTATTGATGCCTTTATGCGCGACCCACGCGGTGTGTTGACCCACGCCGAAGGTGGCACGGTTGCGGTTTTTGCCGACAACGCTCCGGCGTTTTACGCAATCACACCGGAACGTCTGGCACAGCTCCTGGAAACTGAAGCGCAATTGTCACGCCCGGCGAGTGATATCACGCTGGATAACCAGTTCTTCGATGAGCCGGTTAACGCGCCCGTGACCGTTCCGATGGGAAAATTTGCCCTCTACGCGGGCTGGCAACCGGATGCAGATTTTCAGCGCCAGGCCGCGCTGTGGGGCATTGCGTTAACCCAGCCGGCTACCGCTGAAGAGCTCGCCGCATTTACCGCCTGGTGGCAGGCGGAAGGTAAAGTCTTCACCCATATTCAGTGGCAGCAAAAGCTCGCGCGTCACCTGCAAATTACCCGCGCCAGCAACAATGGCCAGCCAAAACGCGATATCAACGCGTTTTCCGAACCGGATAAACAGATCCCGAGTGGATTTCGAGGTGCGAAATGAAGAATGTCGGCGACCTGATGAAACGACTGCAAAAAATGATGCCTGCCAACGTAAAGCCCGCTTTCACGACGGGGGAAGAGCTGCTGGCGTGGCAAAAAGAGCAGGGAAAGATCCGCGCCGCGGCTCTCGCCCGCGAAAACCGGGCGATGAAAATGCAGCGCACCTTCAACCGTTCCGGTATTCGTCCCCTGCATCAGAATTGCTCGTTTGATAACTATAAAATCGAGACCAACGGGCAGATGAACGCGCTCGCCGCCGCACGTCAGTATGTTGATGAATTCGACGGCAATATCGCCAGCTTCATCTTCAGCGGTAAGCCGGGCACCGGTAAAAACCACCTCGCCGCCGCCATTTGCAACGAACTGCTTCTGCGCGGGAAGTCGGTCCTTATCATCACCGTGGCCGATATCATGTCTGCGATGAAAGACACCTTCAGCAACCGGGAAACCAGCGAAGAGCAGCTGCTTAACGATCTGAGTAATGTGGATCTGCTGGTCATTGATGAGATCGGGGTTCAGACCGAATCCCGTTATGAAAAGGTGATCATCAACCAGATTGTCGATCGCCGCTCCTCCTCCAAGCGCCCCACCGGCATGTTAACGAACCACAATATCGATGAGATGACCCGCTTGCTGGGGGAACGCGTCATGGACCGCATGAAGCTGGGTAACAGCCTGTATGTCATCTTCGACTGGGAAAGTTACCGCAGCCGCGTCACCGGCAAAGAGTATTAAGACAGTTCCAGGAATCGCCGACAGGGCGCAGGTATATACTGGAACCCCTTCCGGCCCAAAACGGACCTTTTTGAGAAAGCCAATATGAAAAAACAGATTGTTATCAGCACCTTTTTAGGCGCGCTGCTGGTTACCGGCGCAGCGCAGGCAGCGTCCTGGCAGGAGTCGTTGTCAAGCGCCGCAAACCAGTTGACCAAAGAGAGCGGCAGCTCTCAGGGCGGACTCTCCGCCTCTTCCCTCACCAGCCTGCTGGGCAACAGCAGCCAGAGCCTGAGCGCGGGCACGATGAACAACGCGGCGGGGATTCTGGAATATTGCGCGAAGCAAAAACTGGCCTCCGTGACCGACGCGCAAAACGTGAAAAACCAGGTGCTGGGTAAACTGGGTCTGGATACCCAGGAGCAGAAAGCGGATACCAACTATATGGACGGTATTCAGGGTCTGCTTAACGCGCAAAACGGCCAGCAGCTTAACCTGAGCACTCTTGGCAACTCGTCTCTGGCAAAAGAGGTGAAAACCAAAGCCTGCGATCTGGTGCTGAAACAAGGCGTTAATTTCATCTCCTGATCGCCCCCATTTTCTGCCACAACACGCCGCGTTTAATGCGATAGTCTTGCAACGCGGCGCTAAACGACCATTTTCCCCACCAGCCACCGTCAGAGCGTCCGTTTGTCAGGATGCGACACCCTTCATAAAAACGATTTTCTAAACCAAATCCTAACAACAGCACACTTTCGTGACACTAAAATTGCAGCTAAACGACATCGCAATTACATTGTATGACCTAAAAAATAAACAGTTAGCCAGCGAAGCACCTGGCGTCATGAGGATATGCTGTTGTCAGAATTAATGTCCCTTGCCCTTTTTCTGGCTTCTGTCGGCGTCTATGCCTGGAAAGCCGGCCGTAACACCTGGTGGTTTATCGCCACGCTGGTAGTGCTTGGCATTTTTATTATTTTAAACATTACTTTATACGCCAGCGATTACTTTACCGGTGACGGCATTAACGACGCGGTGCTCTACACGCTGACGAACAGCCTGACCGGCGCAGGCGTAGGTAAGTACATACTTCCGGGGCTCGGCCTCGTCGTCGCGCTGGTGACAATTTTTGGCGCGCTTGCCTGGGTCTTGCGTCGACGTCGCCATCATCCGCACCACCATGGTTACAGCCTGCTGGCGTTAGTCCTGGCGCTGGCCTCCGTCGACGCCAGCCCGGCGTTCCATCAGATCACCGAACTGGTGAAATCCCAGTCGCGCGACGGCGACCCGGATTTTGTGGCCTACTACAAAGAACCGTCGAAAACGATCGCCAACCCGAAACTCAATCTGGTCTATATCTACGGTGAAAGCCTGGAGCGCACCTATTTTGATAACGACGCTTTCCCGAACCTGACGCCAGACCTGGGCGCACTGAAAAACGAAGGCCTCGATTTCAGCCACACCATGCAGTTACCCGGTACGGATTACACCATCGCCGGAATGGTCGCCTCCCAGTGCGGTATTCCGCTGTTTGCCCCTTTTGAAGGGAACGCCTCAGCCTCAATGTCGACGTTCTTCCCCCAGAATATTTGCCTCGGCGACATCCTGAAAAACTCCGGCTACGAAAACTATTTTATGCAGGGGGCAAACCTGCGCTTCGCCGGAAAAGATGTGTTCCTGAAATCCCACGGTTTTGACCATCTGTACGGCTCGGAAGAGTTAAAAACGACGGTGGCCGACCCGGGCTACCGTAACGACTGGGGCTTCTATGACGATACCGTGCTGGACGAAACCTGGAAGAAATTCGAGGAACTCTCCCGCGCGGGCAAGCGCTTCTCGCTCTTTGCACTGACGGTGGATACGCATCATCCGGATGGATTCGTCTCACGCACCTGTAAGCGCAAACGCTATGATGTCGATGGCAAAAACAACACCTCCTTCAGCGCCGTGACCTGTAGCCAGGAGCACATCGCCGCGCTGGTCGAGAAGATCAAAGCCTCGCCCTGGTTTAAAAACACCGTCATCGTCGTCTCGTCTGACCATCTGGCGATGAAAAACAGCGCCTGGGATCAGCTCAACAAGCTGGATCGCAGCAATCTGTTCTTCGTCCTGCGCGGCGACCAGCCGCGGCAGGAGGTGATCGCCACCAAACGCAACTCCATGGATAACGGGGCAACCGTGCTGGACATTCTGGGCGGAGATAATTTTATTGGCCTTGGCCGCAGCACGCTGTCGGGGCAATCCCTGTCGGAAGTGTTTCTCAACATGAAGGAGAAAATCCTCGCCTGGAAGCCAGACATCATCCGCCTCTGGAACTTCCCGAAAGAGATGAAAGACTTCACCATCGATCGCGATAAAAACACCATTGCCTTCTCGGGCAGCAACTTCCGCCTGCCGCTGCTGTTACGCGTGTCGGAGAGTCGCGTCGAGCCGCTGCCGGAGAGCGAATATTCCGCGCCGCTGCGTTATCAGCTCGCCGATTTTGCCCCGCGCGATAACTTCGTCTGGGTCGACAGATGCTACAAAATGGGCCAGCTTTGGTCCCAGCCGCTGGCGCTCTCTACCGACTGGTGCGTCTCTCAGGGCCAGCTTGGCGGGGAGCAAACCGTTCAGCATGTAGATAAAGCGGTATGGAAAGGCAAAACCGCTTTCAAAGACGCGGTGATTGATACCGCGCGCTATCAGCGTAACGTCGACATGCTGAAAATCGTCGATAACGACATTCGCTACAAGGCGGACAGCTTTATCTTTAACGTGGCCGGCGCGCCGGAAGAGGTGAAACAGTTTAGCGGCATCTCCCGTCCGGAGTCCTGGGGGCGCTGGTCGAACGCGCAACTGGGCAACGAGGTGAAAATTGAGTACACCCATCCTCTGCCGGAACAATTTGATCTGGTGATCACGGCCCGAGCGTACGGCCCCAACGCCAACAAGCCCGTGCCGGTCCGCGTGGGCGATAGCGAGCAGACGCTGACGCTTGGAAACGACGTGACCACACACACGCTGCATTTTGACAATCCCTCACGCAGCAATACCCTGGTGATTGTGCCACCTGACCCGCAGTCGACGAATGAGGGGAATATCCTTGGGCACTCACCGCGTGAGATTGGGATTGGCATGGTAGAGATCAAAATTGTGAGAACCGCAGGCTGATGGTTGACCTTCACATTACCGTTCGTCCCACACGTTCCGGCGATGTGACCGCCCTGTCCGCTATTGAACGCGCGGCGGCCGGACGATTTCGTGACATCCCGGAATTCGCCTGGCTTGCTGACGGCGAGGTCATTACCGCTGAGCAACACCTCGACTATGCCGAACGCGGGTTCAGTTGGCTGGCGCTGGCGAACGACCGCCCCGTGGGGTTTATCCTCACCGAAGCGCACGCGTCGTCGCTGTTTATTGTGGAGCTTTCGGTTGATCGGGCCTGGCAGGGAAAAGGGATAGGTCGACAACTCATCGCCTGTGCGGCTGACCATGCCCGCAAAATGGGGCTGACAGCGTTAACGTTGACGACGTTTCGCGAGGTGCCATGGAATGCGCCGTTCTATGCGCGGCTGGGGTTTGAATACGTCACTGAACTCACGCCTGAGCTACGTCAGAAGAGGGAAGAAGAGGCAGAGCACGGTCTGGCGTATGACGCTCGCTGCGCCATGCGCCTGCCTCTTTAATATCGCCCACCGGGCCTAAAAAACCTGAACCGTAGGCCGGGTAAGGCGAAGCCGCCACCCGGCACCACCCACGGCGTTAGAAGGTTTCCCAGTTATCACCGGCATCGGCAGTCGCGGTTTTACGCGTCATCACCGGCGCGGACACCGTTTTTGCGGATGCAAACTCGCGCGCTTTCATCTGCTCCTGCTGAATGCGGAACACCGCCACAGCCTGCGTCAGGCGGCTCGCCTGCTCTTCCAGCGCGGCCGCAGCCGCGGCAGACTCTTCTACCAGCGAGGCGTTCTGCTGGGTCACACGATCCATCTCCGCCACCGCCAGACCCACCTGGTCGATACCGCGGCTCTGTTCGTCAGACGCAGAGGCGATCTCCCCCATGATGTCCGTTACGCGGGTGACCGCATTCACGATCTCACCCATGGTTTCACCGGCACTTTCCACCAGGGTTGAGCCCACTTCCACGCGGCCCACGGAGTCTTCGATCAGGCTCTTGATCTCACGTGCCGCCTGGGCGCTGCGCTGTGCCAGGTTACGCACTTCACCTGCCACCACCGCAAAACCACGACCCTGCTCGCCCGCACGCGCCGCTTCAACCGCCGCGTTCAGTGCCAGAATGTTGGTCTGGAAAGCAATACCGTCGATCACGCTGATAATGTCGGCAATTTTCTGCGAACTGCCCGCGATATCGCGCATGGTTTGCACCACGTTATCCACCACTTTACCGCCTTTCTGCGCGGTTTCAGAGGCGCTCAGCGCAAGATGGCTCGCCTGACGGGCGTTCTCGGCGTTCTGCTTAACGGTCGCCGTCAGCTGTTCCATACTGGCAGCGGTCTCTTCCAGGGAAGCCGCCTGCTGTTCAGTACGGGAGGAGAGGTCGTTATTGCCCATCGCGATTTCGCTCGCGCCGCTGTAGATAGCATTCGCGCCGTTACGCACGTCACCAACGGTCCGCACCAGCTCACTCTGCATATGACGCAGCGAGTCGGCCAGTTCACCCATCTCGTTAGCGCCTTGCACCTCAATGCGCTTCACCAGGTCGCCGCTGGCGATATGGCGAATGTTGTCGATCAGACGCGTCAGCGGGGAGATCAGCGCCTGCTTGATACCCAGCCAGACGGCCACGATCACCACCAGCACGGCAATCAGCACGCTTACCAGCACCCAGATAGCCTGGCTGAAGGAGCTGTTGCTGTCTTCAACCGCAATCTGGTACAGCTTGTCGTTCTGCTGCAGGTAGCTCACATACTGCTTCTCAAAACCGTCCTGGTAGCTCTGGGTCGGTTGATCGAAGAAGGCGTTGATTTTGCCTGCACCCAGCAGTTGAATCAGCTCCGCCAGCGCACCGTGGTAAATGTCATAGTTGCGTTTGATCTCCATCGCTTCAGCGTCGTTTTGACGCGGATCGCGCGGCAGGGCTTCGTAGGCAGCCCAGTTTTTTTCCGCCTGTTTCAGAGACGCAGATGCAATTTGCATCAAATCGTTAACGGTCGCGCCGCTGCCGATATTGCTCTGATCCATCATATAGCGGATACCCGCACGGTTCAGGGTATTACGGGTTTGCAGCAACGCTACCCAGCTGGCGTTCAGCGTGGACTGTTGCTGACGAATGGTTTGCAGAACAGTGAAATTCTCTTTGTCATGCTTAAGGGCATTGAAGAAAAGACCACCGGATGTGAGTTGTAAAAGGCCAAATATCGCTAAAACCAGCATTAAACTGGTGACAATCTTGATACGGTTTAACATGTTTTCTCTTTCCTCAGACAGATACAGAATTTTCGGCCTGGAAAGAGAAAACTTTACGAAAATCATCCTGGAATTTGGGGTTTTTACTCTTCTTCCCGCGCTGCGTTATGCCGGTTTCCGAGCGCAATAAACTCTTCCAGCAGCGCGGTCAGCTGTTTCATCTTCTCCGGGGTATATTCCGCCTCAATCTGCTGATACGCCTCTTCCACCTGTGCCTGGGCGTGCTCATACAGCGCAGTGCCCTCTTTGGTGAGCGACACGTACAGCTTGCGTTGGTCGTTCACCGGCTTTAAGCGCAGCACCAGGCCGTCGCGCTCCATCCGCGTCAGAATGCCGGTCAGGCTCGGGCGCAAAATACAGGTACGAAACGCCAGATCGTGAAAATCCATCGACGGATGTTCAGCCAGCACGCGCACAATCCGCCACTGCTGCTCGGTCAGGTTATGGCGCTTCACAATCGGTCGGAAGTACGACATCGCCGCTTCCCGCGCCTGTAACAGCGCAATGGTTAATGAGTCATGCATAGCTCTCCCCTTCACATCATTAACAAGTAAACAATCACTAAAAGATGTTTTTATAAACAACGCGTTTTCTGTCAAAAAGTCTAACAGAAACCCACCAATTTTATTAACACACTGATTTACTTTGAAATAATGATTGATATGTAAATTTATTGTTATTCATATCACAAATTCTTCACTTCTGATTGCGAAATATACAGCAAAAGCTTAAAACCAGATCATTAACATATTAATGAAATCACCACCCGGACCACCGGGGTGAGGAGTATGTGAATGAAAGGTACTGTTTTTGCCGTGGCGCTGAACCATCAAAGCCAGCGTGAAGCCTGGCGTGAGGCGTTCGAAAAAGCCCCCTACAACACCCCGCCAAAAACGGCGGTGTGGTTCATCAAGCCACATAACACCGTGATTCGCGCCGGCGAGCCGATACCGTTCCCGCAGGGAGAAACGGTATTAAGCGGCGCGACGGTCGCACTGGTGGTGGGCAAAACCGCCAGCAGGGTGCGCGTCGAGAATGCCGCGGAGTACATCGCGGGATATGCGCTGGCCAACGAGGTGAGCCTGCCGGAAGAGAGCTTCTACCGCCCGGCCATCAAGGCCAAATGCCGCGACGGATTCTGTCCGCTCGGCGAGCTGGCCACCGTTGATAACGTGGATAACCTGACCATCATCACCGAGATCAACGGTCGCGAAGCGGACCACTGGAACACCGCCGATCTGCAGCGTAACGCCGCCGAACTGCTGAGTGCCCTGAGCGAGTTCGCTACCCTCAATCCGGGTGATGCCATACTGCTCGGCACCCCACACTCCCGCGTCGCGCTGCAGCCGGGAGATCGCGTGCGCATTCTGGCGAAAGGATTTCCGCCGCTGGAAAACCCGGTGGTGGCTGAACGCGACGTGGCCATCGCTTACGGCGCGCATCCGCATCCCACGCTGTTTGCCCTCGGTCTGAACTACGCCGATCACGCCAGCGAGCTGGACTTCAAGCCGCCGACCGAGCCACTGGTGTTTATCAAAGCGCCGAACACATTCAACGGCGACAACCAGGCCTCGGTACGCCCGAACAACGTTGAGTACATGCACTACGAGGCGGAGCTGGTGGTGGTTATCGGGAAAACCGCACGCAAGGTCAGTGAAGCCGAGGCGATGGACTATGTCGCGGGGTATACGGTCTGCAACGACTACGCCATCCGCGACTACCTGGAAAACTACTACCGCCCGAATCTGCGGGTCAAAAGCCGCGATGGGCTGACGCCCATTTCCCCGAACATCGTGCCGAAAGCGGCCATTCCCGACCCGCACAACCTCACCCTGCGCACCTTCGTCAACGGCGAGCTGCGCCAGGAAGGGACCACGGCGGATCTGATCTTCAGCATCCCGTACCTGATTGCGTATCTGAGCGATTTTATGACCCTGCAGCCGGGCGACATGATTGCCACCGGCACACCGAAAGGGCTCTCCGACGTGGTGCCGGGCGATGAAGTGGTGGTGGAAGTGGAGGGCGTTGGACGCCTGGTGAACCGGATTGTGAATGAGGAGACGGCAAAATGAAACAAATTAACCACTGGATCAACGGCAAAAACGTGGCGGGAAGCGACTACTTCCACACTACCAACCCGGCCTCCGGCGAGGTACTGGCAGAAGTGGCCTCCGGCGGTGAAGCCGAAGTCCATCAGGCTGTAGCGGCTGCAAAAGAGGCCTTCCCGAAATGGGCCAATCTGCCAATGAAAGAGCGCGCGCGCCTGATGCGTCGCCTGGGGGAGCTGATCGACCAGAACGTGCCGGAGATCGCCGCCATGGAGACCGCCGATACCGGCCTGCCGATCCACCAGACCAAAAACGTCCTCATTCCGCGCGCCTCGCACAACTTCGAATTCTTCGCCGAGGTGTGCCAGCAGATGAACGGCAAAACCTACCCGGTTGACGACAAGATGCTCAACTACACCCTGGTGCAGCCGGTGGGCGTCTGCGCGCTGGTGTCGCCGTGGAACGTGCCGTTTATGACCGCCACCTGGAAGGTCGCCCCGTGCCTGGCGTTAGGCAATACCGCGGTGCTGAAGATGTCTGAACTCTCCCCGCTGACCGCCGACCGTCTGGGCGAGCTAGCGCTGGAGGCGGGCATTCCGGCGGGCGTGCTGAATGTGGTGCAGGGCTACGGCGCCACGGCGGGCGACGCGCTGGTGCGCCATCATGACGTACGCGCCGTCTCCTTTACCGGCGGCACCGCCACCGGGCGCAACATCATGAAAAACGCCGGGCTGAAGAAGTACTCCATGGAGCTGGGCGGCAAATCTCCGGTGCTGATTTTTGAGGATGCCGACATCGAGCGCGCGCTGGACGCCGCCCTGTTCACCATCTTCTCCATTAACGGCGAGCGCTGCACCGCCGGCTCGCGCATCTTCATCCAGCAGAGCATCTATCCGGAATTCGTGAAGCGCTTTGCCGAGCGCGCCAACCGCCTGCGCGTGGGCGACCCGACGGATCCGAACACCCAGATTGGCGCGCTGATCAGCAAGCCACACTGGGAAAAAGTCTCGGGCTACATTCGCCTTGGCATTGAGGAAGGCGCGACCCTGCTGGCGGGCGGTCCGGACAAGCCGACCGATCTGCCTGCGCACCTGAAGGGCGGCAACTTCCTGCGCCCGACCGTGCTGGCGGATGTCGACAACCGCATGCGCGTGGCGCAGGAAGAGATCTTCGGGCCGGTGGCCTGCCTGCTGCCGTTTAAAGATGAAGCGGAAGGCCTGCGTCTGGCCAACGACGTGGAGTACGGCCTGGCGTCATACATCTGGACCCAGGACGTCAGCAAAGTGCTGCGTCTGGCGCGCAACATCGAAGCGGGCATGGTGTTCGTCAACACCCAGAACGTGCGCGACCTGCGCCAGCCGTTTGGCGGCGTCAAGGCCTCCGGCACCGGGCGCGAGGGCGGCGAGTACAGCTTTGAGGTATTCGCGGAGATGAAGAACGTCTGCATCTCCATGGGCGACCATCCGATTCCAAAGTGGGGGATCTGATCATGGGGAAACTGGCGTTAGCAGCAAAAATCACCCACGTGCCGTCGATGTACCTCTCCGAGCTGCCGGGCAAAAACCACGGCTGCCGTCAGAGCGCCATCGACGGGCATAAAGAGATCAGTAAGCGCTGCCGCGAGCTGGGCGTGGACACCATCATCGTGTTCGACACCCACTGGCTGGTGAACAGCGCCTATCACATCAACTGTGCGGACCATTTCTCTGGCGTCTACACCAGCAACGAGCTGCCGCACTTTATTCGCGACATGACCTACGACTACGACGGCAACCCGGAACTTGGCCAACTGATTGCCGACGAGGCGGTGAAGCTCGGCGTGCGCGCCAAAGCGCACAACATTCCGAGCCTCAAGCTGGAGTACGGCACGCTGGTACCGATGCGCTACATGAACGCGGATAAGCACTTCAAAGTGGTCTCCATCTCGGCGTTTTGCACGGTTCACGACTTCGCCGACAGCCGCAGGTTGGGCGAGGCCATCGTCAGCGCCATCGAAAAATACGACGGTACCGTGGCGGTGCTCGCCAGCGGCTCGCTGTCGCACCGCTTTATTGACGACCAGCGCGCGGAGGAAGGGATGAACAGCTACACCCGCGAGTTCGACCGCCAGATGGACGAGCGTGTGGTGAAGCTCTGGCGCGAGGGTCAGTTCAAAGAATTCTGCAGCATGCTGCCGGAGTACGCCGACTACTGCTACGGCGAGGGCAACATGCATGACACGGTGATGCTGCTAGGGATGCTCGGCTGGGACAAATACGACGGCAAGGTGGAGTTTCTCACCGAGCTGTTCGCCAGCTCCGGCACCGGCCAGGTTAACGCCGTTTTCCCCCTGCCCGCCTAAGGAGCCACCATGCCGCACTTTATTGCTGAATGTACCGACAACATCCGCGAGCAGGCCGACCTGCCGGGGCTGTTCGCTAAAGTCAACGAGGCGCTGGCCGCCACGGGCATCTTCCCGCTCGGCGGTATCCGCAGCCGCGCCCACTGGCTGGATACCTGGCAGATGGCCGACGGTAAACATGATTACGCCTTTGTCCATATGACACTGAAGATAGGTGCCGGGCGCAGCCTGGAGAGCCGGGAAGAGGTGGGTGAAATGCTGTTTGCGCTGATCAAAACGCATTTTGCAGAGCTGATGGCGAGCCGCTATCTGGCGCTGTCGTTTGAGCTGGACGAACTGCACCCGACGCTCAATTACAAACAAAACAACGTGCACGCGTTGTTTAAATAGCGAGCGCACACCGCCCCTTACATCATAGGCCGGGTCAGCGAAGCGCCACCCGGCAACAGCCGCACAAAGGATATCGCCATGCTCGACAAACACACACATACCCTGATCGCCCATCGCCTGCATCAGGCGGAGCAGTCCCGGGAACAGATCCGCCAGATCTCCCTCGACTACCCGACGATCACCCTTGACGACGCCTACGCCGTTCAGCGCGAATGGGTCAGCCTGAAAATTGCCGAAGGCCGCGTGCTGAAGGGCCACAAGATCGGCCTTACCTCCAAAGCGATGCAGGCCAGCTCGCAGATTAGCGAACCGGACTACGGCGCACTGCTGGACGACATGTTCTTCCACGACGGCAGCGACATCCCCGTCGATCGGTTTATCGTCCCGCGCATCGAAGTGGAGCTGGCCTTCGTGCTGGCAAAACCGCTGCGCGGCCCGAACTGCACCCTCTTCGACGTCTATAACGCCACGGATTACGTCATCCCGGCGCTGGAGCTGATCGACGCCCGCTGCCACAACGTCGACCCGGAGACCCAGCGCCCGCGCAAGGTCTTCGACACCATCTCCGATAACGCCGCCAACGCGGGGGTGATCCTCGGTGGCCGCCCGATTAAGCCCGACGAGCTGGATCTGCGCTGGATCTCCGCCCTGCTTTACCGCAACGGCGTCATTGAAGAGACCGGCGTCGCCGCAGGCGTGCTTAACCACCCGGCCAACGGCGTGGCGTGGCTGGCAAACAAGCTCGCCCCGTATGACGTGCAGCTGGAGCCCGGGCAGATCATCCTCGGCGGCTCGTTTACCCGCCCGGTGACCGCCAGCCGGGGCGACACCTTCCACGTGGACTACGGCAACATGGGCGCCATCAGCTGCCGCTTTGTTTAGGAGAGAACGATGCAAAACGCATTCAAAGTGGCACTGCAGACAGGCCGCCCACAAATTGGTTTATGGCTGGGGCTGACCAGCAGCTACAGCGCGGAGTTACTGGCTGGCGCCGGCTTCGACTGGCTGCTGATCGACGGCGAACATGCGCCGAACAGCGTGCAGACCGTCTTAACCCAGCTGCAGGCCATCGCCCCTTATCCGAGCCAGCCGGTGGTCCGCCCGTCGTGGAACGATCCGGTGCAGATCAAACAGCTGCTGGATGTGGGGGCACAAACCCTGCTGGTGCCGATGGTGCAAAACGCCGATGAGGCCCGTCTGGCGGTACGCGCGACGCGCTATCCGCCCGCGGGCATTCGCGGGGTGGGCAGCGCTCTGGCGCGCGCCTCGCGCTGGAACCGCATTCCGGACTACCTGCAGCAGGCTAACGACGCCATGTGCGTGCTGGTGCAAATCGAAACCCGCGAAGCGCTGAAAAACCTGCCGCAGATCCTGGACGTGGACGGCGTCGACGGGGTGTTTATCGGCCCGGCGGATCTCAGCGCCGACATGGGTTTTGCCGGCAATCCACAGCACCCGGAAGTGCAGGCCGCCATCGAACAGGCGATCGCGCAGATCCTCAGCGCCGGTAAAGCCCCCGGCATTCTGATGGCCAACGAGGCGCTGGCAAAACGCTATCTCGATCTCGGCGCGCGGTTTGTTGCCGTCGGCGTTGACACTACCCTGCTCGCCCGCGGCGCGGAAGTGCTGGCGGCACGTTTTATCGAAAACCCGGTTACGTCAGTTAATAACAATAAATCCATCTACTAAACGTAAGATCTGGAGCGCATCATGACGACCTCTACCCTGCAAAATAATCACGCTGTTGAACAGCGCGCCATTAACAAACTGTTCCGGCGTTTGATCGTCTTTCTCTTTATCCTGTTTGTCTTCTCGTTTCTCGATCGCATCAACATCGGCTTTGCCGGGCTGACGATGGGTAAAGATCTGGGCCTGACTTCCACCATGTTTGGCCTGGCCGCGACGCTGTTTTACGTCACCTACGTGCTGTGCGGCATCCCGAGCAACATCATGCTGGCAAAAATCGGCGCACGTCGCTGGATCGCCGGGATCATGGTGGTATGGGGGATCGCCTCCACCTGCACCATGTTCGCCACCAGCCCGGAAACGCTCTACGTGCTGCGCATGCTGGTGGGCATTGCCGAAGCGGGTTTCCTGCCGGGGATCCTGGTGTATCTCACCTGGTGGTTCCCGGCGTATCACCGCGCCCGCGCCAACGCGCTGTTTATGATCGCCATGCCGGTGACCATGATGCTCGGCTCGATCCTATCCGGCTACATTCTGGCGATGGACGGGCTGTGGAACCTGAAAGGCTGGCAGTGGTTATTCCTGCTGGAGGGGCTGCCGTCCGTGGTGCTCGGCGTGGTGACCTGGTTTTACCTCAACGACACGCCGGATCAGGCCAGCTGGCTGGATGATGACGAGAAACGGGCGCTGAAAACGATGATCGCCCGCGAGCAGGAGGTCGCCATTGCCCGGCCCGTCACGCCGAAATCAACGCTGCGCGAGGTGCTGACCCCGGCGGTGTTACTCTACACGCTGGCCTATTTCTGCCTGACCAACACGCTGAGCGCGATCAACATCTGGACGCCACAGATCCTGCAAAGCTTTAACACCAGCAGCAGCAATATCGTGATTGGCCTGCTGGCGGCGATCCCGCAATTTTGTACCATCCTCGGGATGATCTGGTGGAGCCGCCGTTCAGACAGGCTGAAAGAGCGAAAAAAGCACACTATCCTGCCGTACCTGTTTGCCGCGGCGGGATGGATGCTGGCCTCGGCCACCGATCACAGCCTGATCCAACTGCTTGGCATCATCATGGCCTCAACCGGATCGTTTACCGCCATGGCGATATTCTGGACCACGCCGGATCGGGTCATTAGCCTGCAGTCCCGCGCGGTGGCGCTGGCGGTGATCAACGCCATCGGCAACGTCGGTTCTGCCGTCAGCCCGCTGCTGATTGGCATCCTGCGCGACGCCACCGGCAGCTTCAGCTCCGGGTTGTGGTTCGTGGCCGGGCTGCTGGTGGTCGGCGCGCTGGTGCTGACGCGCATCCCGATGACGCAGCGGGATCAACAGAGGAACGATCATGTGCCAGAGCCCTATCGCCAACATTGATATCAGCAAGGAGTACGACGAAAGCCTGGGCACCGACGATGTACACTACCAGTCTTTCGCCCGCATGGCGGCCTTTTTTGGCCGCGACATGCAGGCGCATCGTCACGACCAGTACTTTCAGATGCACTTTCTCGATACCGGGCAGATTGAGCTGCAGCTCGACGATCACCGCTATTCGGTGCAGGCCCCGCTGTTCGTCCTCACGCCGCCGTCGGTGCCGCACGCGTTTATCACCGAATCCGACAGCGACGGTCACGTCCTGACGGTGCGCGAGGATCTGATCTGGCCGCTGCTGGAGGTGCTCTACCCCGGCACGCGGGAGGCGTTTGGCCTGCCGGGGATCTGCCTCTCACTGGCGGATAAGCCGGACGAGCTGGCGGCGCTCAGGCATTACTGGCAGCTGATTGCCCGGGAATCCACGGAACAGCTGCCCGGTCGTGAGCATACCCTGGTCCTGCTGGCCCAGGCGGTTTTCACCCTGCTGCTGCGCAACGCGAAGCTCGACGACCACGCGTCAGGCGGCATGCGCGGCGAGTTAAAGCTGTTCCAGCGCTTTACCCAGCTGATAGATGCCCACTACCACCAGCACTGGACGGTGCCGGAATATGCCAGCGAGCTGCACCTGACCGAATCCCGGCTGACCGATATCTGCCGCCGCTTCGCCAACCGCCCGCCGAAGCGGCTGATCTTCGACCGGCAGCTGCGTGAAGCGAGGCGGCTGCTGCTCTTCTCCGACAGCGCGGTCAGCGAGATTGCCTGGCAGCTGGGGTTTAAAGATCCGGCCTATTTTGCCCGCTTTTTTAACCGCTTAGTGGGGTGCTCGCCAAGCGCGTACCGGGCGCAGAAAGTACCGGTTTCCCCTCACCCCGGCCCTCTCCCCATAGGGGAGAGGGTGTAATTGTTCCCTCTCCCCTATGGGGAGAGGGTTAGGGTGAGGGGACAACGATCACAAATCCCTTCTCCACCCGAAAAGTACCTGCCGTTGTCCCAAACGTCCCTTCACGTCCCGCCCCTCTCAGGCTTCAATTAAACAACAAAAACAAAACATAAATTTAACAACCCAATTCCGATACGAGGTCCCTATGAAGCCTGAAGAGTTCCGCGCTGACGCCAAACGCCCGTTAACCGGTGAAGAGTATTTAAAAAGCCTGCAGGACGGGCGCGAGATTTACATCTACGGCGAGCGCGTCAAAGACGTCACCACCCATCCGGCCTTTCGCAATGCGGCGGCGTCCATCGCGCAAATGTACGACGCGCTGCACAAGCCGGAGATGCAGGACACGCTGTGCTGGGGCACCGACACCGGCAGCGGCGGCTACACCCATAAATTCTTCCGGGTGGCAAAAAGCGCCGACGATCTGCGCCAGCAGCGCGACGCCATTGCCGAGTGGTCACGCCTGAGCTACGGCTGGATGGGCCGCACACCGGACTACAAGGCCGCGTTCGGCTGCGCCCTCGGCGCCAACCCAACCTTCTATGGCCAGTTCGAGCAGAACGCCCGCAACTGGTACACCCGCATTCAGGAAAGCGGCCTGTACTTCAACCACGCCATTGTTAACCCGCCCATCGACCGCCACAAACCGGCGGACGAGGTGAAAGACGTCTACATCAAGCTGGAGAAAGAGACCGATGCCGGGATCATCGTCAGCGGGGCGAAAGTGGTGGCCACCAACTCGGCGCTGACCCACTACAACATGATCGGCTTTGGCTCCGCGCAGGTGATGGGGGAAAACCCGGACTTCGCGCTGATGTTCGTCGCGCCGATGGATGCCGAGGGCGTGAAGCTGATCTCCCGCGCCTCTTACGAGATGGTGGCAGGCGCAACCGGCTCGCCGTATGACTACCCGCTCTCCAGCCGCTTCGACGAGAACGACGCGATCCTGGTGATGGATCACGTGCTGATCCCATGGGAAAACGTGCTGATCTACCGCGATTTCGACCGCTGCCGTCGCTGGACGATGGAGGGCGGCTTTGCCCGCATGTACCCGCTGCAGGCCTGCGTGCGTCTGGCGGTAAAACTCGACTTCATCACCGCCCTGTTGAAGAAATCCCTGGAGTGCACCGGTACCCTGGAGTTCCGCGGCGTACAGGCGGATCTCGGCGAAGTGGTGGCCTGGCGCAACATGTTCTGGGCGCTGAGCGACTCCATGTGTTCCGAAGCCACCCCGTGGGTCAACGGCGCGTATCTGCCGGATCACGCCGCGCTGCAAACTTACCGCGTGATGGCGCCGATGGCCTACGCCAAGATCAAGAACATCATCGAGCGTAACGTGACGTCCGGGCTTATCTACCTGCCGTCCAGCGCGCGGGATCTGAACAACCCGCAGATCGACCAGTACCTGGCGAAATACGTGCGCGGCTCTAACGGCATGGATCACGTCGAACGCATCAAGATTTTGAAGCTGATGTGGGATGCCATCGGCAGCGAGTTTGGCGGCCGTCACGAGCTGTATGAGATCAACTACTCCGGTAGCCAGGATGAAATCCGCCTGCAGTGTCTGCGCCAGGCGCAGAGCTCCGGCAACATGGACAAGATGATGGCGATGGTCGACCGCTGCATGTCCGAGTACGACCAACACGGCTGGACGGTGCCGCACCTGCACAACAACAGCGATATCAACATGCTGGATAAGCTGCTGAAATAATGCAGCGGGAGGTTATCATGCAATCAGAACAACGCCTGCGTTTTCGCGACGCCATGGCCAGCCTGTCGGCCGCGGTCAATGTGGTGACCACCGAGGGTGAGGCAGGCCGCTGCGGCATTACCGCCACCGCCGTCTGCTCGGTCACGGACACCCCGCCGTCGGTGATGGTGTGCATCAACGCCAACAGCGCCATGAATCCGGTATTTCAGGGCAACGGCAGGCTGTGCGTTAACGTGCTGAACCATGAGCAGGAGATCAT
This sequence comes from Enterobacter sp. BIDMC92, assembly GCF_001030225.1. Classification (NCBI taxonomy): domain Bacteria; kingdom Pseudomonadati; phylum Pseudomonadota; class Gammaproteobacteria; order Enterobacterales; family Enterobacteriaceae; genus Enterobacter; species Enterobacter sp. BIDMC92. Next base: position 632,256 of record NZ_KQ087598.1, on the reverse strand, counting down.
GGCTCGCCATTTCGCCGGGATGACCGGTATGGCAATGGAGGAGCGCTTTGCCCTCTCCTGCTGGCAAAAAGGCCCGCTGGCGCAGCCGGTGCTGAAGGGCGCGCTGGCAAGCCTGGAAGGCGAGATTTGCCAGGTGCAAACCATCGGCACGCATCTTGTTTATCTTGTTGAAATTAAAAACATCATTCTGAGTGATGCGGGACACGGCCTGATCTACTTCAGACGCCGTTTCCACCCGGTCATGCTGGAGACGGAAGTCGCCGTGTAAACCCCTTCGCGCTGGCCTTTTTACCGGCCAGCGCCGCTTTCTACAAAAACTCCTAAGGTTTCCGCTAAATCACGCCGTTATATAACCATAAGATAAATTTTCTGTGCCTGAATACTGACACCGCGTGTCAGTGCACCCGCATCATTCAGCGCATACCTCAATATACAGGAAGACCTTATGGCTAAAACGACGCGGAGCCGCTCGGCTGAACGTCTGGTCGATATTCTCCTTGAACTACATTTAAACGGTGTGGTAAATCGCAGTGCGCTAATGGAGAAATTTAATATTACCGAACGTACCGTCTACCGGGATTTAAATGCCCTTTCTCCGATTGTAGAACATACCGGTAATGGGCTATATCGACTGATCCACTCTGCACAATCGCCCGGCGGGCAAGGCTTACACCACACCCTTGCTAACTTCCTGAATGCTGACAGCTTTTTCCCGGACAGAAATACGGAGTTCTGGCAGAAGCTGGAAACGCGCGTCGACGAAAATCATATTCTTATTCTTGCTAATGAAGCCGAACACACGGTACAACGCGATATTCGCCGCCATTTAACGAAAATCGAGAAATCGATTAAAAACCATAATGTTTGCCAGATAGTTTATAAGGGTAAAACCCGGCTGATTAATCCCTATAAACTCATTAACAAAAAAAATATATGGTATTTACAGGCTACCGAAAATAGCCACCTGAAATCCTTCTCATTGAGCCAGATTAGCTGGTTTGATATTCAGAAAACGACATTCACCCCGGAAGAAAATGTCCTTGAGCTGCTGGAGAAAAGCCCCGATCCCTGGGTATCTGAAGATACTTTCGCAGTGAAAATATTTATCAAAGATAATATTTCACATTACTTCCTGCGCCGGGATCTTCTCCCGGAACAGGAACTGCTGGAGGAGCAGCAGGACGGTGTCACGCTGCGCTGCCAGGCGGCGCACGAGAACCAGATCCTGCCGCTGCTGTTCTACTGGCTGCCCAATATTCAGATCCTGGAACCGAACTGGCTGAAGGAAAAACTGCTCAGAACGCTGGAGGGCTACCTGGCCGTGGAGCGTAACCCGAATAATCAAGTGATCTCAATCACATAATTTCGCCCACTGGCGGCGAGCTGGAACCGCTCGCCGCCCTCTTTGACCGCTCACCCGGCACTTTCTACCACTCATTCACTTACCCTCCCTTACGCGCGCGACGTTCTGGCACGATCGCTCCAGCATTAATCACCACCTCCTCACAACGAACCCTGACCCTTTTTTCGTTACATAAAAAACCAGGTCTTACTATGGATACTAAAAAACTACTGAAGCACGTGCCCTGGGCCTTACTCGGGATCCTCGGCGCTTTTTGTCTGGCGGTTGTCGCACTACGCCGGGGCGAACACGTAAGCGCCCTGTGGATCGTGGTCGCGTCGGTTTCCGTCTATCTTGTGGCTTATCGCTACTACAGCTTGTACATCGCGCAGAAGGTCATGAAGCTCGACCCGACGCGTGCCACCCCGGCGGTCATTAACAATGACGGCCTGAACTACGTACCCACCAACCGCTACGTGCTGTTTGGTCACCACTTTGCCGCTATCGCTGGCGCTGGCCCGCTGGTCGGCCCGGTGCTGGCTGCACAAATGGGCTACCTGCCGGGCACCCTGTGGCTGCTCGCCGGTGTGGTGCTGGCGGGTGCGGTGCAGGACTTTATGGTGCTGTTTATCTCTTCGCGCCGTAACGGTGCCTCTCTGGGTGAGATGGTCAAAGAAGAGATGGGCCGCGTACCGGGGACTATCGCCCTGTTCGGCTGCTTCCTGATTATGATCATCATCCTTGCGGTGCTGGCGTTAATCGTGGTGAAAGCGCTGGCCGAAAGTCCGTGGGGGGTCTTCACCGTCTGCTCAACCGTGCCGATTGCGCTGTTCATGGGGATCTACATGCGCTTTATCCGTCCGGGCCGCGTGGGTGAAGTGTCGGTCATTGGTATTGTGCTGCTGGTCGCCTCCATCTACTTCGGCGGCGTGATTGCACACGACCCTTACTGGGGCCCGGCGCTGACCTTCAAGGACACAACGATTACCTTCGCGCTGATTGGCTATGCGTTTATCTCCGCGCTGCTGCCGGTCTGGCTGATTCTGGCCCCGCGTGACTACCTGGCCACCTTCCTGAAAATCGGCGTGATCGTCGGTCTGGCGATCGGCATCCTGCTGATTAACCCGGATCTGAAAATGCCGGCAGTGACGCAGTACATCGACGGTACCGGTCCGCTGTGGAAAGGCGCCCTGTTCCCGTTCCTGTTCATCACCATCGCCTGTGGTGCGGTCTCTGGCTTCCACGCCCTGATCTCATCCGGTACCACGCCTAAGCTGCTGGCGAACGAGAAAGACGCGCGTCTGATCGGCTACGGTGCCATGCTGATGGAGTCTTTCGTGGCGATCATGGCGCTGGTTGCCGCGTCCATCATCGAACCGGGTCTCTACTTCGCAATGAACACCCCGCCAGCGGGTCTGGGCATCACTATGCCAAACCTGCACGAGATGGGCGGTGACAACGCGGCGCTGATCATGGCGCAGCTGAAAGACGCCAGCGCCCACGCGGCGGCGACCGTCAGCTCCTGGGGCTTTGTGATTTCGCCTGAGCAGATCATGCAGACCGCGAAAGACATCGGCGAACCGTCCGTGCTGAACCGCGCCGGTGGCGCACCGACGCTGGCAGTGGGGATCGCACACGTGTTCCACAAAGTGCTGCCGTGGGCGGACATGGGCTTCTGGTACCACTTCGGTATTCTGTTCGAAGCGCTGTTCATCCTGACCGCGCTGGACGCCGGTACCCGTGCGGGTCGCTTTATGCTGCAGGACCTGCTGGGTAACTTCGTGCCGTTCCTGAAGAAAACCGACTCTCTGGTGGCGGGCATTCTCGGCACCGCGGGCTGCGTCGGCCTGTGGGGCTACCTGCTGTACCAGGGCGTTGTCGACCCGCTCGGCGGCGTGAAGAGCCTGTGGCCGCTGTTCGGTATCTCTAACCAGATGCTGGCCGCCGTGGCGCTGGTACTCGGCACCGTGGTGCTGGTGAAGATGAAGCGCACCAAATACATCTGGGTCACCGTCGTCCCTGCGCTGTGGCTGCTGCTCTGCACCACCTGGGCGCTTGGCCTGAAGCTGTTCAGCGCCAACCCGCAGCTGGAAGGTTTCTTCTTCATGGCCAACCAGTACAAAGAGAAGATTGCCGCAGGCGGCGCGGATCTGACCGCGCAGCAGATTGCCAACATGAACCATATCGTGGTGAACAACTACACCAACGCGGGTCTGAGCATTCTGTTCCTGGTGGTGGTGTACAGCATTATCTTCTATGGCATCAAAACCTGGCTGAAGGTGCGTAACGCTGAAGGTCGTACGGATAAAGAAACCCCGTACGTGCCGGTGCCGGAAGGCGGCGTGAAGACCTCTTCACACCATTAATCCAGCCTGTAACCGTAGGCCCGGATCGCTGCGCGCCACCGGGCTTTTTCTATCTGGAACCCACAATGTTTGGTAACTTAGGCGAAGCAAAAAAATACCTCGGTCAGGCGGCAAAAATGCTGATTGGTATTCCGGACTATGACAACTACGTTGAGCATATGAAGACCAACCATCCGGATAAGCCGTACATGACCTACACTGAATTCTTCCGCGAGCGGCAGGAAGCGCGCTACGGCGGAAGTGGAGAAGGCGGCGTCCGCTGCTGCTAAAGGAGAGACCATGACCCCGATTGCCGTCACCCTGTTGACCGGTTTCCTCGGCGCCGGTAAAACCACCCTGCTGCGCCACATTCTGAACGAGCAGCATGGCTTCAAAATCGCCGTCATCGAAAACGAGTTCGGCGAAGTCTCCGTTGATGACCAGCTGATTGGCGATCGCGCCACCCAGATCAAAACCCTGACCAACGGTTGTATCTGCTGCACCCGCTCTAACGAGCTGGAAGACGCCCTGCTGGATCTGCTCGACAGCCGCGATCGCGGGGAAATCGACTTCGACCGCCTGGTGATCGAGTGCACCGGCATGGCCGACCCGGGCCCGATTATTCAGACCTTTTTCTCCCACGACATTCTGTGCCAGCGCTACCTGCTGGACGGCGTGATTGCCCTGGTCGATGCGGTCCACGCCGACGACCAGATGAATCAGTTCACCATCGCCCAGTCTCAGGTGGGCTATGCCGACCGCATCCTGCTGACCAAAACCGACGTGGCCGGTGGCAGCGAAAAACTGCGCGAACGCCTGGCGCGCATCAACTCCCGCGCGCCGGTTTACACCGTGACGCACGGCGATATCGATCTGTCTCTGCTGTTCAACACCAACGGCTTTATGCTGGAGGAGAACGTCACCGCGAAACCGCGCTTCCACTTTATGGGCGATAAGCAAAACGATGTGGCATCGATTGTGGTGGAGCTGGACTACCCGGTGGACATCAGCGAGGTCTCCCGCGTCATGGAGAACCTGCTGCTGTCGTTTGCCGACAAGCTGCTGCGCTACAAGGGAATGTTGTGGATTGACGGCGAGCCGAACCGCCTGCTGTTCCAGGGCGTACAGCGCCTGTACAGCGCCGACTGGGACAGACCGTGGGGCGACGAAGCGCCGCACAGCGTGATGGTGTTTATCGGTATACAACTGCCGGAAGAGGAGATTCGGGCGGCGTTTGCGGGTCTGAAGAAATAGCCTCCCCGCTTAACTATGCGCTCCGAACAATCCCCTCTCCCCTGTGGGGAGAGGGGTGAGCGGTAAACTTATTTCACCGCCTCCGGCAGCGTCACAATCCACAGCTCGCTGTCGGACTCCGGCTTCTTCAGCGGCTTCACGCTGAGCGTGGTTTCAACCGGTTTATCATCAAGCGTCAGCTTGCCTTCCGCGTTCACCCGATAATCCTTGAGCTTCTTGCCTTCCACCGGTTTTTGCATCGCCACCTTCACGCCAAAGTCGTTATCGTTCGCCACCGCCAACGTTTTGCTGTCGATCAGCGCCAGCCCTTCAGCCTTTTCCTGCTGCCAGCCAAGGGCGCGGAGATCGACCACCTGCGTTTTTGCCGCAAGGGTAATGCCGCGCTGCGCCAGAGTTTTCTCATCATCAAACTCCGGGTACTCGCCCGGCTTGTCGAAGGCGGCCAGATCGCTCGCCTTGCTGAGATCCACCTTGTAAATCAGGTTACGCATCCCGTCGTTTTTATCACTGCCCTGCTCAATCAGCAGGATGTGCTGGTTATCGAGCGCCACAATGTCGCCGATTTTGGCGTCGCTGTTTTTGTCGTAGGCCGCGCTGTCGATGGGGTAGCCGTACATCGCGGTTTTGCCGGTCGCCGGGTCGAAGCTCACCAGACGCGTAAACAGCGCCTGCTTTTTGCTCTTACCGTCGATATCCAGCGTGCTTTGTACGGCGGCGATAATCCGCCCGTCCGGCATTCGGGTCAGGCCTTCAAAGCCCCGGTTTGGCTGGCGCCATTTAATGATGTTTGGCAGACCGCCGGCGATGGATTTCTCCCCTTCCGCGGCCTGCGGCCCGTGGATCGCCAGGATCTTCCCTTTGCTGTCGACGTTAATCAGGAACGGGCCATACTCATCGCACAGCCAGTAGCCGCCTTTGCCGTCCGGCGTGATACCTTCTGTATCCAGCCCGCGGTTGTCACCCTTGAGCGTCTTTAACGTGTCGCTGAAGGCCACTTCATTGGTGGAGCCAATCACGCCGCTTTGTAGCGGCAGACCGTTAATCTCGCCTTTATCGTCATGCAGCGGACGGGCATTAACAGCCTCCGCTTTGCCGTTCTGGACGCGAATGGTCATCAGCAGCGGCGCGAAATCCGGCGTGACAAATATTTTGGCTTCGTTTTTACCCATTTTTGGCGCATCGGCGTTGGGACCGCGATCGGTCACGGTCGCAAACGTCAGGGCATCGCCCTGCTTGCCCGTAAACAGCAGGCCAGAACCAATCCCCACCGGGAGCCCGTTCGGGAATGCATCGGCAAACGCGCCGCTGTATTTCACATGTGAGCCGTCAGGGAAGCTGACGACGTAGCGCTCAGCGGTAGGCTGTGCCGCCATGCCAGAGAAAGAGATCGCACAACCGATAAGTGCAGGAATAATTTTTCTTTTCATATTGTTAGTGTCCAGTGAGTGAAGCCAACAACGTAAAGAATAAACGTGTCAGAAAAATGACATGGAAAGGCAATCGGCCTGCGCGAGGAAGTGTATATTCACCGCCCGGAAATGTAAGGTTGTGTTGTATTATGTTACATTAGAAATACTTCTGGAAATTATTAGAAACTCCATTAATTCACCTCTCATCACTTTCCCTTCCTCGTTCAGTTTGTGTTTAGTCAAAAAATTAAACGGTTCCTAAATGCCTGAACGTCACGCGTTGACACCCTGACAACCAAACATCGATGCAACATTTCAAACAAAAAAATTAACAACATCAGCATAAAAAATCGGCCCTCGTCACATTTGCAGTCATAAACGTCACTTGTTAAGGTGCGCCCAGATTAATTTAATGACGAGGCATAAAACATGAAAAAACTGAATATCCTTCTTCTTTCTGCGCTGGCTGCCGTATCAGGTTCCGCACTGGCAATGGGCGGCACCGTTGAGCAGGGTAAAAACTTTACTAACCTCAATCTGGAAATGGGTAAATCCTCCTCCGGTGTTTATCTGGAAAGTAACTGGCTCAAAAACACCGACGACGGTACCCAGACCGGCGGCGTTGGCGCAGGCTACAACCTGGAAGTGGGACCGGTGATGCTGAATGCGGGCGCGAAGGCAATCTACCTCGGCCCGAAAAAAGGCGATAACGGCGTGGCCTTCCCGATTGGCGGCGGCGTAAATGTTGCGCTGACCGACAGCATCCACGTGTATGGCGAAGGCTATGCGGCTCCAGAAGGGCTGAATAACAGCGTGAAAAACTACGTCGAAGCCAACGGCGGCGTAAGCTGGACGCCGATCACGCCAGTGACTCTGAAAGTGGGTTACCGCCACGTGAGCGTTGATGGTAAAGACGGTCGTCCTGGCCACACGCTGATTGACGGCGCATATGTGGGCGGTGGAGTCACCTTCTAAGCCTGCGAAGAGACAAAAAAAAACCTGCCATCTGGCAGGTTTTTTGACCTCTTACTTACGCACCACCACCAGCTTCTGGTTCACAAACTCTTTGATTCCCAGATCCGACAGCTCGCGCCCATAGCCTGAACGCTTCACGCCGCCGAATGGCAGCTCTGGCGCGGTATCGGTGAGCCAGTTGATGTACACCATCCCGGTCTCAATCCGCGACGCCATGTTCTTCGCGCGCTCAATATCACGGCTGAACACCGCGCCGCCCAGGCCGTAGTGGGAGTCGTTCGCCAGCGCGACCGCCTCGTCATCGTTTTTCACCACATACATCTGCGCCACCGGGCCGAAGAACTCCTCGAAGTACGCGGGGTTATCGCGCGAGATATTCGTCAGGATCGTCGGTTCGAAGAAGCACCCCTCACGCTGCACCGGCTTGCCGCCGTAGTGTAATGTGGCACCGTTTTTCACCGCCTCGTTAACCTGTCTGGTCAGCGTATCGAGCGCATCTTTAGACGACAGCGGGCCCAGCGTGGTGCTTTCGTCCAGCGGATCGCCAATCTTCACCTGCTTAAATGCCTCGGTGAATTTGCTGAGGAAGGCATCTGCAATTTTCTCGTGCAGGATAAAGCGCTTCGCCGCGGTACAGACCTGCCCGGCGTTGTTGAGCCGCGCATTCACACCGATCTTCACGGCTTTGTCCAGATCCGCATCATCGAGCACCACGAAGACATCGTTGCCGCCCAGCTCAAGGGTGGATTTCTTGATGTGCTTCGCCGCCTGCGCGGCCACCACGCTGCCGGCTTTTTCGGAACCAGTTAGCGCCGCGCCCTGCACGCGATCGTCGGCGATAATGTTCGCCACCTGATCGGAAGTGATAAACAGGTTGGTCCATGCCCCTTCCGGCGCGCCCGCCTCGCGCACCAGGTGGGCAAAGGCCTCGGCACAGTGCGGCACGATGCTGGCGTGCTTAGCCAGCACAGGGTTACCCGCCGCCAGGTTTGGCGCCAGCACGCGCATCAGCTGGTAGTACGGGAAGTTCCACGGCTCAACGGCCATCAGCACGCCGACAGGGTGATGCTCCACCCACGCTTCCCCAAGCTCAGAATCGTACTTCACCGGGGCCAGGAACTGCTTTGCATTGTCGGCGTAATAGCGGGCAATCTGCGCGCACAGCTTCACCTCACCGCGACTCTGTGCGATGAGCTTACCCATCTCCTGGCTGGCGATTTTCGCCAGCTCCTCGGTGCGCTCGTCGATCAGGTCAGCAAGCTTATGCAGCACCGGCAGGCGCTGGCTGATGTCACCTTTCGCCCATTCTGAATGGTACAGCGCATCGGCCGCCTTCAGCGCCGCTTCAATATCCGCATCGGTATGGGAGGGGTATTCTTTGATGAGCTGGTTAGTGGCAGGATTTACTGTCTGATAAGCCATGTCGAATCTCCTTGTTTTACCGCTTAGGGTATTAAGGGTAGTCAACATGACTGGCTCTGAAGGTAAAGTTCGGTATATCCGGAGGGTTCTTAATGAAGCGCTGCCCGACAGTTCGCGGCCGTGGTATAAAACCTCCAGAAGGAGCCCCTATGACCGATACCCGACACATCCGCCAGACTTTTCACCGCGTCTCAGGCCTTGAGCGGCGCAGCACGTGGCAGAGCACGCAGGCGTACAAACGTCACTGTCACCCTCAGCTCTCCATCGGCGCGATTGTGGAAGGCCAGACCTGCTGCGTGTGTCATGGCAAAGAGTACATTCTTCACCCCGGGGAACTCATTGTGATCCCGGCCTCTGCGCCGCACAGCTGCAACCCCGTCGCCGGCAAGCCGCGCAGCTATCACATGCTGTATATCGACACCGATCTTCCCGTGGCATTCCAGGTCATTCGCGACCCTGCGCTCTTTAAGCACTACCTTGCTATTGTGGAGACAATGTCTCCTTCTGCCGTGGAGACGCTGCTTTCTGCCCTTCCCCGCAGTGCGAATAACGCAGAGACGCTTCGCTCAACCAGCCAGCAGGTTCAGCAGGCGTTTCTTGCCAACCTGGCCGCACCGCCTTCGCTTGATGAACTCGCCCGACGATTTTCGCTGCGCAAGGAGACGCTGATCCGCACCTTCAGGCAGGACACCGGCCTGACGCCCGGCAGCTTCCTCAATATCTCCCGGGTGGAGTACGCCAAAGCGCGGCTGCGCGCCGGGGATAATATTGCTGATGTCGGCTACCAGAGCGGGTTTGCCGACCAGAGCCATTTTCACAAGACCTTTGTCAGCTATACCGCCGCCACGCCGCGCCAGTACGCCACGGGCCGATCAATATCCGACAATAAATAGTTTTTGCGGCCCCGTATTCTGACCTCAGCTTTTCACACTGAGGTTGCTATGGAACTGTTATTCCCTTCCACTTTTCTCGCCCTGGCACTGGCGCATTTTGTTGCCCTGCTAAGCCCGGGCCCGGATTTCTTCCTGCTGGTGGGCTACGCCGCGCGCTACCGTCTGCGCGGCAGCGCCGGGCTGTGTTTCGGCATCGCCGCAGGCAGCGGGGTGTACATCCTGCTGGTGATTATCGGCTGGAGTGCGCTGCGCCAGTTTGCGTGGCTGTTTACGCTTATTGAGCTTTGCGGGGCGCTGTACCTGCTGTGGACAGGTTCGCATCTGGTGCACAGCCGCCCTCAAGTGCTGGCGCTGAATGAAACCCATCAGCGCTTCCCGTCGCTGCGCAAGCAGGTCCTGCTGGGGCTTGGCTCGGCGCTGCTTAACCCGAAGAATGCGCTGTTTTATCTGGCGTTGATGACGGCGTTGCTGGGGCCGGACGTCACGCTGCTTCAGCAGTCGACCTGCGGTGTCTGGATGGTGATGGTGGTGCTGGTATGGGATCTGGCTCTGGTGTCGCTGATGGGGTTGCCCGCGGTGCAACAGAGGCTTAGCCGTTCGCTCTGGTGGATTGAGCGCACGGCAGGGATGGTGCTGATGGGGTTTGGGGGATGGGTGCTGTGGCGGCTGCTGGAAAATGAACTCTGACACAGCAGGCAGCGCTAAAGCTGCCATTTACCTATTTTTTACTTTGGTCGCGCAGCATCGCTTCGCGCAAAATAGCGTTAAGCCTTGTCTGATAACCTTTTCCAGGCCGTTTCAGCCACTCCATCACGTCGGCGTCTATACGTACAGATGCCTGAGTTTTAAGTGGTCGAAAGAACTTCCCTCGCACAGCCGCCGCCCACTGTTCATCATCCGTGGCAGGAATATCGCTGTAATCAATCTCTGCTTCTGGTCTTTCAGCTAATGCTTTGAGCTCAGCCTCACGACGAGCGCTTACGTCGGGCGCAGTACCGCGTTTATGTTTAACGATGCTCATAACGGCTCCTCTCTTTACGGTCCGCCTTTCGTGCGCTAATGATACGGATGACTTCGTCACCACTTTCAAAACGTACCGTGTGTGCGACCATAATGACAATTAGACCATGTACAAGGCCAATGGTCTGCCAACGGAACTCTCCATTTTCATGACGATCCTGCAAAGATAAATGATAAGGATCGTCAAACACCAGAACAGCCTCTTCAAAGCGGATCCCATGCTTAATGAGATTGCTTTTCGCTTTGTTGGTATCCCATTCAAACTCCGTTGGCATAGTGTACCCTTCCTTTATTGTATATACAAAAAAGCATATACAAAACGTTCATAAATTGAACCGGTCGACATCATTCAATTTCACTTTCTGAAGGCGCATTCCAGAAACTGAAATGCGGAGGTCCTTCTCCTGCTTTGCACTTTTCTCCCGTCTCCCTCTATCCTTAACCCATGGAAAAAATAGCTGAACTCAAACGCGCCAAGCTGCTGGCGCTGTCGCTGCTGCTGGTTGCCGCCGCGGCGTTTATCACCACCCTGTTCCTGCCGCAGACCTTCTGGGTGCGCGGCGTGAAGGCCATTGCCGAGGCGGCGATGGTCGGCGCGCTGGCAGACTGGTTTGCCGTGGTCGCACTGTTCCGCCGGGTGCCCATTCCGTTTATTTCGCGCCATACGGCGATCATCCCGCGCAATAAAGATCGGATCGGCGACAATCTTGGCCAGTTCGTGAAGGAGAAGTTTCTGGATACCCAGTCGCTGGTGGCGTTGATTCGCCGCTATGAACCCGCACAGATGATCGCTGCCTGGTTCAGCAAGCCCGACAACGCCCAGCGCGTCGGGCTGCATCTGATGCAGGTGATGAGCGGTTTTCTTGAACTGACCGATGATGGACGCATCCAGCGCCTGCTCAAACGCGCGGTGCATAAGGCCATCGACAAGGTCGACTTCACCGAAACCAGCGCCGTGATGCTGGAGAGCATGACCAAAAACAACCGTCACCAGGTGCTGCTGGACGCCATCATCAACCGCCTGATTACCCTGATTCAGCGGGAAAGCACGCGGGACTTTATTGCCGATCAGATTGTCCACTGGCTGAAGACCGAGCATCCCCGCAAGGCGATGGTGCTGCCCACCGAGTGGCTGGGCGATCAGAGTGCGGAGATGGTGTCGAATGCGGTGAACACGCTGCTGGACGATATCAGCCACGACCGCACGCACCAGATCCGCCAGGCGTTCGACCGCGCCACGCTGAAGCTTATCGACAACCTGAAAAACGACCCGGAGATGGCGGCAAAAGCCGACAACATCAAACATTACCTGAAGAATGACGAGGCGTTTAACCGCTATCTGGGCGAGATGTGGGCCGACCTGCGCCAGTGGCTGAAGGCGGATATGCAGAGTGAGGACTCTCGCGTGAAGCAGCGCATCGCTAACGCCGGGCTGTGGTTTGGCGAAACGCTGACAAACGACGCCAGCCTGCGGGCGTCGCTGAACGAGCATCTGGAGCAGGCCGCGCATCGTCTCGCGCCGGATTTCGCGGCGTTCCTGACCCGCCACATCAGCGACACGGTCAAAAGCTGGGATGCCAAAGACATGTCCCGGCAGATTGAGCTCAACATCGGCAAAGATCTGCAGTTTATCCGCGTCAACGGCACGCTGGTGGGCGGGACGATTGGCCTGATCCTGTTTTTACTCTCGCAACTGCCCGCCGTGTTGGGACATTAATCCGCTTTGGGTGGCGCGATGATATAGCGCGTCGCCTGGAAGCGGTTCAGGATCACATGCACCAGAAACACCATCGTCAGCGTCGCCACCAGCGAAAACGTTACGGAGGTGATGCGATAGAGATCGCTGAACACCAGATCGCTGTCCGGGTGCATGTTCTGCCCGAACATAATGCCGATGGTGGTGATGCTGGAGAACCCCACGCCAGCCCCGACTTTCTCCATTACGTGCAGGCGCGCGCCAAACGCCAGCCCGAGGCCGATCAGCGGCATCATCAGCAGCATATGACTACTGTGGTCGTAGAGGATAAGCTGGACGACCAAAATATAGAGACAGCCCAGCACCACGCCGACCACGCGCCAGATGGAGCTCATCACCGCGCCGCGATAGTGCATCGGGAACAGAATCAAAATCCCCGCCATCAGCGCCGAGAGCGAATCGCTTAAATCGCTAATCTGAAAAACAACGAAAATCAGCGTCGCGACGGTACCGGAGAGCAGCGACTCGTGGCGTACGCGGGCGTCGTCTTTCTCGATCAGCGGCGGCGGCTTGCGCGGCTCAACGTCCGGCAGGAGATAGTTCATCAGCGCGCTCAGGCACACCGCCATCACGCTGGCTTCAATGTTGGAAAACAGCAGCGTGTGCCAGTTAGTGGTGGGGTAACTCATAAAATTGAGCATCACGCTCTGGCACACCACGCCCATGGACCCGAACAGAAACAGTGGCCCCTTGCTCATAAAGCGAAAACGCATCACGTACAGAGCAAACACCACCAGCGTCATGATTACCGGCCATTGCGACAAATAGCCGATGATAATCACCATTTCCACGCAGTTCAGCGACGCGCTGAAGATAAACTGCTTCGCCACGTGGCGGTTAAACACCGGGACCAGCGAAAGCAGCATGATCGGGTAGACCACGAAAAAGACGCCGTAGCTGGTGTTATAAAAGCTGGAGATGCTGAGCGCAATCATCCCGGCAAAGACGATGCGCAGGGTCTGGCGAAAGTCATTTGCCGTATAGACGATGTTACCGTGCGGGGTAAAGACCCGCGCCAGCGTATTAATAGACATAGTGCAGCAGGCTCACCAGGTGGATTTGCATCCCGGAGAAGAAGCGCGCAAACGGCCCTTCGCTGTTGTAAAGCTGAACGGTCGCCCGCGCACCGGTCGGCAGATGCTTCGGCAGGGGCTCATCCAGCGTCACGTGAATGCGCATCCGCTGTGCGTCACGTACCCAGCGGTTAGAGGTTTCCGGCTCGGAAAGCTGGCCATTAACGGCCTCCTGACCGGCGAGGATCCCCGCATCGCTGCTGGTCACGTGGGCGCGGAAAACATGCCCCGGGAAGGCGTCAAACACCACCGCGGCATCGGTGCCCTGATGGGTATGACGCAGGCTTTTTTCACGGAAATCAGCCACGATATCGGTCTGGTTGTTCACCAGCGCCAGCGCGGCCGAGCCGGAGGAGGCATAAAAGCCGGGGCTTAACTGCAGGTTACTGACCGTGCCGTCTGCCTGGGCGTAAACCTTCGTCCAGCCGAGGTTTAGCTCCGCGTCATCGAGCGCATTGCGGTATTTTTGTAGCGTCACGTTGTGCTGCTCATCCCGCTCACCGCGCTGGATGCGCAGATTCCGAATGTTGGCCTGAATCGTGCTGACGGATTGCTCGCTGCTCTGCCAGGTCGTACGGACCTTATCCAGATCCGCCTGCGAGACGTTCTGTAACATGCTCAGCTTCTGGTAGCGATCGAAGGTCACTTTGTCGTTACGCGCGGTCAGAACCGCGGTCTTCAGGCTGGCCTGCGCGGCGGCGAGCTGCGCGTCCAGCTGTTCGTTGGACAGGCGAGCCTGCTCGAGCGCGATTTGCGCCGCTTCCACTTTATTGCGAAACGGCGTGTCGTCGAGTTCAAACAGCAGATCGCCCCGCTTCACCTGGCTGTTGTTATGCACATGCACGGCCGCCACATAGCCGGACACGCGCGGAGACACCGGCGTCACCACGCGCATCACGGTGGAGTCCGGCGTCAGCGGGATCCAGATATCCGCGACGACAAAGTAGACAAACATCAGCAGGAAAGAGGCAATACTCACCCTTACCCAGCGGGCAAACTTTTGTTCAGGAGTCATTATTTTTCGGTCTTGTTATCTTCTTCGCGGATTGTCCGCAAATTGCAGGCGATTTGATTCAGGGTGGCGCTGAAAATATCGAGATGTTCCGGCGCGATGTTTTGCGATACGCGCGTCTGAAGCGTCTCAATGACCTGGGTGAGCCTTTGAAGGACAGCTTTTCCCTCAGGCGTCAGCGTCAGAAGCCGGATGCGCTTGTCATAAGGCGATGTGGTGCGCAACAGGTAACCCTGCTTTTCCAGCTGTGTCAGAGTGCGCATCAGCGGTGGCAGCTCAATGCCCTGCACCTCCGCAAGCTCACTCACCGAGACGTTATCCCCAAGTTGATGAAGCTGCATCATCACCGTCCAGCTCGACTGGGTTAACCCGGTATCGAGAATGGCGTCGTCGATGACGGCACGCCACTGGCGCACGATCATCGCCATCCGCATGCCCATCGGCCTGCGGCAGAACAGTTCTTCTTCACTCATGGGGAAACCTCTCGAAACACGCAGCCACGATAATAGTTATCAGGGTAAGTATCAAGAAACGAGAGGTAAAAGCGCAGGAATTGCGAAAGGTGTTACTGGAGGCGATGTACACGTAGGCCCGGTAAGCGCAGCGCCACCGGGCGTTTTTAGCGGCTAAAAAGCCTCTTTACAGCGGCCTTCCCCGACGCCGTCACCACCACCTCCCGATATCCCGCCACCCGCTGGATCCAGCCTTTACTTTCCAGATAAACAAGCAGCGCCGCGCCGGCCTCACCTCCCAGGTGAAACCGCCGCTCGCTCCAGTCCAGGCAGGCACAGCAAGCCTTGCGACGGGGATGAGCACTTAACGGAATGCCGAGCTTCAGGAACTGCTCCCGGCCATACAGCGTCAGCGCGGAACCGTCTGCCTCCAGCCAGCCTTCTGCCTGCATAAAATCATAGATCTGCACCGCCACCGTACCGGCAAGATGGTCGTAGCAGGTACGGGCTTCACGCATGGCTTTCGGCGCATTGGTTTCCGGCGGGGTAATGCGGCTCCAGGAGAGCCCCATCATCTGCTCCACCAGCGCCGCGACGTCGGGCCCGGCAAGGCGATAATAGCGATGCCGCCCTTGCGACAGGCAGGTAATCAGCTTTCCCTCCACCAGCCGGGCGAGATGCCCGCTGGCGGTCGACGGTGCAACCTCTGCCGCCGCGCTCAGTTCGGTGGCCGTCCACGCCCGCCCGTCCATTAGCGCACAGAGCATCTTCACGCGCGATGGATCGGCCATTGCAGCCGCCACCGCGGCAATGGCCAGCTCCAGCGTCGCGCTGTTATCAGGGGGTAAGCTCGTCTTTAACATGGGTTGCCCAGGGTTCGGTGATCTCTGCGGCCAGCGCGGCCGCTCATTCGCCCGGCTCCCCGGGGATATCGCTAAAAAATACATAAATATTATAGATCGACATATTCTCCGGTTTCAGAGGTATATTCTCGCACGACCTGCGCCACCCGAAGGCGGTAGTACGCAAAAATCGACTCCCGCCCTTCGGCCTGCGCCGCCTGGTGAAAGACGTTCTGCTTCCAGCGGCGGACAGCCTCTTCATCCCGCCACCAGGAAAGAGACAGGATTTTGCCGTCGGTGGTCAGGCTCTGAAAACGTTCGATATCAATAAAGCCGTCGATCTCCGCCAGCAGCGGCCTGAGTTCGGCGGCCAGCTGCAGGTAGCGCGCCTGATGAGCAGGCTCGGCTTTGGCTTCAAAAAGGACTGCGATCATGATTTTCTCTCCGCTGTGATGTTGGGGAGAGAATGCAGGAGGGAAAAACGCAATGCTTCGGCAAGAAGCGAAATGTTGTGCCGGATGGCGCTGCGCTTAGCCGGCCTACGGGCGCATGTAGGCCCGGTAGGCGTAGCGCCACCGGGCGGGTTTTAGCTCACAATCGACCGCGGCTCCATAAACGCCCGGATCCCCCACTCGCCCATCTCGCGCCCTACGCCGGAGTGTTTGAACCCGCCAAACGGCGCTTTCGGCTCATGCGCCAGGGTGTTTACCAGCACGCGGCCGGAGACAATCTGCTGCGCCACGCGATGGGCCCGCTCTGTATCACGGCCCAGCACCATCGCGCTCAGGCCGTACTCGGTATCATTGGCGATGGCGATCGCCTCCGCCTCGTCCTGATAAGGGATCACGCACAGCACCGGGCCAAAAATCTCGTCACGGGCAATGGTCATCCGGTTGTTCACGTCGGCAAACAGCGTCGGACGCACGAACCAGCCGTCCCGCGTCCCGTCCGGCCGCCCTTCGCCACCCGCCAGCAGGCGCGCACCTTCTTCGATCCCTTTGCGGATGTACCCCTGTACCCGCTGCCACTGCTTCTCGCTGACCATCGGGCCAACCTCTGTCGCACTATTGCGCGGGTCGCCGGATTTCACCGCCGCCACGGCCTGCGCCAGCGCGGCTTCCATTTCTGTCTTACGCGACTGCGGCACCAGAATGCGCGTCCCGGCCACGCACGCCTGTCCGCTGTTCATAAATCCGGCCTGGATAACCAGCGGGATCGCCTGCGCCAGATCCACATCCTCCAGCAGGATCGTCGGCGATTTACCGCCTAACTCTAGCGTCACGCGCTTAAAGCTGTCCGCCGCGTTACGCAGGATCGCCTTGCCGGTATGGGTCGAACCGGTAAACGAGATCTTCGCCACGTCCGGATGACGGCTGAGGGTTTCGCCCACCGTCTCGCCGCGCCCGGTGACGATATTAAACACCCCCGGCGGCAATTCAGCATCGCACAGCGCTTCGGTAACGATCTGCGTTTGCAGGGCGCTCATTTCGCTCGGCTTGATCACCGCCGTGCAGCCCGCGGCGAGCGCGGCCGCCAGTTTGCCGCAGATAAACCCCGCATCGCTGTTCCACGGCGTGATCAGCGCGGCCACGCCCAGCGGCGTCATCTGTACCGTTGCGGCACCTGCGGTGCTGACAAACTCAAACACCTCCAGTGCCGCAATGGCCTGAGCAATTACCTCCGCCGGGTAGCTTGCCATCCACGCCGAGCGCGAAGCCGGCGCGCCGTACTCCTCGACAATGGCGTCCAGCAGCGCATCGTGACGGGCAGCCACGGCGGCGTGCATCCTCTTCAGCGCGTCGATGCGCGTCTGCTTTGTGGTACGGGACCACGCCGGAAACGCCGCTTTCGCCGCCGCGATAGCGCGTTCGGCGTCAACCTCATCCGCCAGGCGAACCTGACCCATAACCTGCGCCGTTGCCGGGTTGTACAAGTCAAAACGTTCGGTACCGTGCGGGGTAACAAACTCGCCGTTGATAAAGATCTGTTCGATGATGTGCATATCACCCTCCTCAGGTTGTGTGGGTCCAGTCTGGCACGGCTTCTCCGTTGCGATAATCCACGCTATGCTGCAAGGGTTGTTTCGATTTTCAGGATAATCTATGCATCGTTCAGGTCTGACAGAGCTGGAAGTGGTGATGGCGGTGGTGCGGCGCGGCAGCTTTCGCGGCGCGGCGCAGGAGCTGGGGATGTCCGCCACCGCGGTCAGCAACGCCATCGCCGGGCTGGAGAGCCGCCTTGAGACGCGCCTTTTTAACCGCACCACCCGCAGCGTGGCCCTCACCGACGCCGGGCAACGCTATGTGGCGCGAATTGGCCCGGCCCTGCAGGAGATCCGTCTCGCCGGGGAAGAGATCCACAGCGACACCGGGGAACCTGCCGGCACGCTGCGCCTCAACGTGCCGAACAATATTGGCGCCCTGTTTCTGGACCAGCTGCTTATCGACTTCATGATCCGCTACCCGAAAATGCGCGTGGAAACGGTGAGCGAAGCGAGGATGATCGATATCGTTGCGGAAGGCTATGACGCGGGGATCCGTCTTGAAGAGTCCGTCCCGCAGGACATGATTGCCGTGCCGCTAACCGGCGAGATCCGCCAGCTTGTCACCGCCACGCCGGACTATTTCGCCCGTCACGGTATACCCGAGACGCCGGACGATCTGCTGCAGCAGCAGGGGATCGGCATGCGGATGGCCCACGGCGGGATCTACCGCTGGGAGCTGGCCCGTCGGGGTGAAACGTACGCGCTGGCCGTGCCGCCGCGCTTTGCCACCTCCGATCTCTTCGCCTCGATCCGCGCCGTGAAAGCGGGGTTAGGGGTCGGTTTTTTACCGGAACTCTATATCCGGGAAGAGCTGAAAAGCGGGGAGCTGGTGAGCGTTTTAAACGACTGGGCACAGCCGTTTGCCGGGCTACGCCTGTACTATCCTGGCCATCGCCACGTCCCGCCGGGGTTGCGGGCGCTGGTGGCGATGGTCCGCGAGCGCGGAATTATTCCAGGTTAGCCTTGTTCAGCCCGTAAGCCGCATCCAGCGAGCCGGGCGCCATGCGGGAGGTGATCCCCAGACGGTTCCAGGCGTTAATCGCCACGATGGCGAAGTTCAGCTCTGAAATCTCTACGTCTGAGAAGTGCTCCGCCACGCTGCGGTAGAGCGCATCGCTCACGCCGTGAACGCCGATTTGGGTCAGCGCTTCGGTGAAGGCCAGCGCCGCTTTTTCACGGGCGCTGAACAGCGGGGACTCGCGCCATGCCGCCAGATGGTAGAGGCGCAGCTCGCGCTCGCCGGCGATTTTCGCCTCTTTCGAGTGCATATCCAGGCAGAATGTACAGCCGTTCAGCTGCGACACGCGAATGTCGATCAGGTGCTTCAGCGCCGGGTCGATGGAGGTTTTCGCCACCTCCATGCTCAGGGCAGACAGCGCGTTAGCGAGGGCAGGTGTGACTTTGTGGTGGTTGACGCGAGTGCTCATGGTCTTTCCTCTGATTTACACGGTATGTGTGATGCGATGAGGCAAATCTACGCCGTTCATGACATAGTAAAAAGACACAAAAAGCGTGAAATGAGGTAGGACATGAAGCCGGGCTATCACGAGATTTATTCCCGCTATCGCGACAACATCACGCGCGGCGTGCTGAAGCCGGGCGATAAGGTGCCCGCCATCCGCGTGCTGGCGGAAGAGCTGAAGGTGGCGCGTAAAACCGTCGAAACGGCGTATGCCATTCTGACGGGGGAAGGGTATCTGGTAAGCCAGGGCGCGCGCGGCACGCGGGTCAACCCGGACCTCCTGCTGCCGGCCACTCCTGCGCCGACGGAACAGGCCACCGGCAGGCTTCCGGCCTCGCTTATCAGCCTGCGCGAGCGGGCAGGTTTTCTGCGTCCCGGCATCCCCTCCCTCGACAGCTTCCCCTATAAAAAGTGGCTGCTGCTGGCAGGCCAGGCGACGCGTTCCATGCGCCAGGAGGAGATGCTCAACCCGCCGGTGCTGGGCTGGTATCCGCTGCGTCAGGCCATCGCCCGCTATCTCAACATCTCACGCGGATTGTCCTGCACTGCCGAACAGGTGCTGATCACCAGCGGCTACAGCGGCAGCCTGCGCCTGATCCTCGACACCCTCGCCAGCCGCAGCGACAAGGTGGTATTTGAAGAGCCGGGCTATTTTATGGGCCAGCAGTTGCTCAAGCGGATCGTGCCGCGCCTGCACACCGTGCCGGTCGACCGCAACGGCATCGACACGGAATACCTGCTCCGTCACCATCGCGACGCCCGTTTTGCCATCGTGACCCCGTCGCACCAGAGTCCGCTGGCGGTCACGCTCTCCCTGCCGCGTAAACAGCAGTTGCTCGACTGGGCCAGCCAGAACGACGCATGGATTATCGAAGACGATTACGACGGGGAGTTTCACTACACCCGCAAGGTTCTGCCGTCGCTGAAAAGCCTCGATCGGCACGACCGGGTGATCTTTATGGGCACCTTCAGTAAAACCATTATGCCATCGCTACGCATGGGCTACGTGGTGATGCCCGCCAGCACCATCGGGGCCTTTACCGACTGCGCGGACATTACCACCAGCGGCCAGCCGGTGCTGACGCAAAAAATCCTCACCACCTTTCTCAATGAAGGCCATTTTTTCCGGCATCTGAAGAAGATGCGCGCCCTGTATCAGACCCGCCGGGAGTGGATGATTGCCGCCCTGCGCGAGGTGTATGGCGATCTGTTTTTCATCGAGCAAAACGATGGCGGGATGCATATCGTGGCATTTCTCACCAGAGGAAGCGCTGACCAGGACGTGGCGCGATGCTGGCAGGAACAGCAGCTGCAGGTTAATGCGCTTTCGGAGTGGTATCGCGGGTCGGGCAAACGCTACGGGCTGGTGATGGGCTATAACAACGTGCGGTCGTATCAGGAGGCGGTTGAGCTGCTGGAAAGGCCGAAACGGCAGACGCTTGAGCTGTTGAGCTGAAAATCGCCCGGTGGCGCTACGCTTACCGGGCCTACGGGATCGAGTAGGCCGGGTAAGGCGCAGCCGCCACCCGGCGACGACGTGGATCACACATCATTACGCGACAACCCAACGTCCTTGAGCTGCTCGTCGCTCATCTGGCTCAGAATGCGACGGGTACGGTTGATGCGATACCAGTTACGCAGCGTTTTCGCGATCCAGACAAAGGCGGTAAACGGACGTTTTGAACGATTTTCGTAGAATTCCATGATGCTCTCCTCGCTGTGCCAGTGGGCTTATCATCATGGAAAACGGCCTGTACAATACAGATTCAAAAACTGCTTTTGTTTACCATACAGATCCGCTAAAACGGTATCTGCATGGCGTTTAGCCCATCAATCTGTACTGGTTTAACAATCTGTATGGTGAAAACAAAGGATACAGCATGACGCGCTACCAACATCTGGCCAATCTACTGGCAGAACGCATTGAACAAGGGCTGTATCGCAGCGGCGAACGTCTGCCGTCGGTACGCGCGCTGAGCCAGGAACACGGCGTGAGTATCAGCACCATACAGCAGGCCTATCAGATCCTCGAAAACCTCCAGCTGATCACCCCTCAGCCGCGCTCCGGCTATTTTGTCTTGCCGCGCAAGGCCCAGCCGCCCGTCCCGGCAATGACCCGCCCGGTGCAGCGCCCGGTGGACGTTACCCAGTGGGATGAGGTGATGATGCTGCTGGATGCCCGCGCCGACAAAGAGATGATCTCCTTCGGCGGCGGTTCGCCGGACATTAGCCAGCCGAGCCTGAAACCCCTGTGGCGCGAAATGAGCCGCATTGCGCAGCATAACCCGGGCGAGATGCTGAGTTATGACGTGCTGGACGGGCGTCTGGAGCTGCGCGAGCAGATTGCCCGCCTGATGCTGGACAGCGGCTCCACCGTATCGGCAAGCGACATTGTGATCAC
Organism: Enterobacter sp. BIDMC92; assembly: GCF_001030225.1. Taxonomy (NCBI): domain Bacteria; kingdom Pseudomonadati; phylum Pseudomonadota; class Gammaproteobacteria; order Enterobacterales; family Enterobacteriaceae; genus Enterobacter; species Enterobacter sp. BIDMC92. The sequence goes on along the minus strand of NZ_KQ087598.1, from coordinate 610,554 downwards.
CAACGGCTGCCACGGCGCGCTGTCCATCGCCCTGCTCTCGGTATGCAAACCGGGGGATATCGTGGCGGTGGAGTCACCGTCGTTTCACGGCACCATGCAGATGCTGCGCGGCTTCGACATCAAGGCGATTGAAATACCCACCGATTCTGAAACCGGGATCAGCATCGAGGCGCTCGAGCTGGCGCTGGAGCAGTGGCCAATCAAGGCGGTGATCCTGGTGCCCAACTGCAACAACCCGCTCGGGTTTATCATGCCGGAAGCACGAAAAAAACAGGTCTTAGCCCTCGCCCAGCGGCACGATATCGTGATTGTTGAGGATGATATTTATGGCGAGCTGGCCGCAGAGTACCCGCGCCCGCGCACCATTCATTCGATGGATATCGATGGCCGCGTCCTTCTCTGCAGCTCGTTTACCAAAACCGTGGCGCCGGGCCTGCGCGTCGGCTGGATTGTGCCGGGACGCTACTACGACCGGGTGATGCACATGAAATACGCCGCGGGCGGGTTTAACGTGCCGGGCACGCAGATGGCGGTGGCGGCGTTTATCCGCGACGGCCATTACCACCGCCATGTGCGTCGTATGCGCCAGATTTATCAGCAGAATATGGAAACCTACACCTGCTGGGTGCGGCAGTATTTCCCGGCAGAGATTTGCGTCACGCGCCCGCAGGGGAGCTTCCTGCTATGGGTTGAGCTACCGGAAAACGTGGATATGGTCTGCGTCAGCAAGCAGCTGTGTCGGCTGAAGATCCAGGCCGCGGCCGGGTCGCTGTTTTCCGCCTCCGGGAAGTACCGCAACTGCCTGCGGATCAACGTGGCGCTGCCGCCAACGGATAAGCATCGCGAGGCGTTGAGGAAGATGGGCGAGGCGATTGTGATTGCGATGGAGGAGGGCTAGTGCGGCCTGATGCCCTCACCCCGGCCCTCTCCCACAGGGAGAGGGAGAAAACCGCCGTTGTAGGCCCGGTAAGCGCAGCGCCACCGGGCGACAGACCGCACTACTCGTCGAAGTACCAGTACCCCTGGTTAATCAGCCCGGTGAGCTCCTCGACAAACGCCGGGTTGTTCAGGGCATCCCCCAGTTCAGCCTGGCCGAGTTCGGTGTAGCGGCACAGCGCATCCGCGGCCTTCGCGTCTACCGTCTCCAGTTGCTCGCTGTTGATGAAGAAGCTGCCGTTGATGTTCAGCACGCGCAGGCCGCTCAGGCGAGACAGCGTTTCGCCGCCCTGCAGCGCGTCCAGCACCTCTTCTGCAGAATACGGCGGTTCGGCGGCGGCGATATCCAGCTCGTGACGCGGCGTGGAGACAAAGCTGCCAAACCATTTTGTGAAATCATCCGGCTTGCTGATCATCTCGATCATCATCTGACGGATGCGATCGAGCTCGTACTGCTCCACGCGGCCCGGGTGTTCGCGACAGGTGAGATCCGGATCGCTGTAGTGCTCGCCCCCCAGATCGTTTTCCAGCGCGTAATCGGCGAAGCTGCTGATCAGATCCCGGCCGTTTGGCCCACGGAAACCGACGGAGTAATTCAGCGCGGTCTCATGGGTAAAGCCGTCGTGCGGGAATCCAGGCGGAATGTAGAGGATATCGCCCGGGGCCAGATCTTCGTCGATGATCGGCTCGAACGGATCCACATGCAGCAGCGCCGGATGCGGGCAGAACTGGCGCATCGGCAGCTTGTCACCCACGCGCCAGCGGCGGCTGCCCATCCCCTGAATAATGAAAACATCGTACTGATCGATATGCGGGCCCACGCCGCCGCCGGGGACGGAGAAAGAGATCATCAGGTCATCCAGACGCCAGTCCGGCAGGACGCGGAACGGACGCACCAGTTCCGCCGCAGGCATATGCCAGTGGTTCACCGCCTGCGCCAGCAACGACCAGCCCGTTTCGCCCAGATCGTCAAAGTGCTCAAACGGACCATTGCTGGCCTGCCACTTGCCGTTGATATGGCTCACCAGCCGGCTATCGACCTCCGGCTCCATCGCCAGGCCTGCCAGCTCGTCCGGGGTAATCGGGTCGACAAAATTCGGGAAGGCATTTTTCAGCACAACGGGTTGTTTTTGCCAGTATTTCTCAAGAAATTCCGGCCAGTTCAGGTTCAGTTGATACGCCATGGATAGCACCAGTGAGAGGGGAAACAGGCGCGATTATAGGCAAGAAGGCAGAGGGGGAACTTGTCATGGGTCAAACGAGGGCGTGTAGGCCGGGTAAGGCGTAGACGCCACCCGACACATACACGGCGCGAAAACTTAATCCAGCTTCAGCTCGTCATAATGGGTAATCAGTTTGCCCACGATGCCGTAGTCCAGCGCTTCTGCCGGAGACATCCAGAAGTTGCGGTCGGTGTCTTTTTTCACTTTTTCCAGCGGCTGGCCGGTAGCATCCGCGATCAGCTTATTCACGCGATCCAGCATGCGGATGATTTCGCGCGCTTCGATCTCAATATCCGTCGCCTGACCGCGCACGCCGCCCAGCGGCTGGTGGATCATAAAGCGGGTATTGGGCAGCGAGTAGCGGTGCTCTTTTTTCGCCGCCAGGAAGATGGTGATCCCGGCGCTTGCCACCCAGCCGGTGCCGATAACGTGGACTTCCGGGCGGATGAATTTGATAAAGTCGTGGATGGTATCGCCCGCTTCCACGTGACCGCCCTGGCTGTTGATGTACAGCTTGATCGGATCGTTGCTGACGCTTTGCAGCAGGATCATCTGGGTGATCACTTTCTGCGCCAGCTCCTGGTTAATCTCACCGGAGATCACAATCGAACGGGACTCCAGCAGTTTTTGCTGCAGAGCGCCCGCGCCGTTTGACCCTTCCGCTTTATCCTTGTCGCTCTCTTTCAGTGTGTAGTGCATTGTTATGTCCTCAGCAATTAGCGCTCAAAACCAGAGTGTAGCCTGTTTTACCGATCAAAGTCCTCACCGACAAATAACGAGGGCGCTGAGTCATACTGCCCATGTTGCACGCGTTTCGTTCCTTCACCACTCCCGCCCCGGCTCGCTATACTTCATACGGTTATCATATTGTTAAATGATAATGATATTTAATGTGTTAAGATGAAAGTCAGCATAAACAGTCTCTTACGTAGCCGTCGGGACTGTTTGCATCCTCGACATGTAAATCAGCACCGGGGCGGTGAATGGAACACATTGTGTATGTGGTTGATGACGATGACGCAGTCAGGCACTCCGTAATCGGGCTGCTGGAATCGGCAGACTTAAACGCCATCGGCTTTTCATCGGCAGAAGCGTTTCTTCAACACCGCTTTGAGGAGCTGCCGTCGTGCGTGATCCTCGACATGCAACTGCCCGCCATCTCGGGCTTTGAGGTGGCTGACGCGCTCAAAGACAGCGGGCGCGAGATCCCGATTATATTCCTCACCGGCCACGGCACCATCCCGATGTCGGTGCGCGCCATCAAGGGCGGCGCTTACGAATTCCTCACCAAGCCCGTTGAATCTGGCGCGCTTATCGACGCCATTGAATCCGCGCTCCGGCTGGCGGAACACAACGCCGTACGCAATAAAGAGCACTACGCCCTGAAGCAGCGGCATATGTCCCTCACGCCGCGCGAACACGAAGTGCTGACGCTGGCGATTAGCGGCATGCTGAACAAGCAGATTGCCGCCGAGCTGGGCGTCAGCGAGATCACGGTGAAGGTGCATCGCCGCCGCGTGATGGAGAAAATGCAGGTGCGCTCCGTGGCAGAGCTGGTCAGGGCCGTTGAGCGCCTGACCAAAAGCCAGCCTTCGGAGTAACGTTTACCCTTCCTGCTCGGCCAGCGGCAGCGCAAAGGCAAACACCGTGCCGTGCGGCTCCCGGCGGCGCGCGCTCAGCTTCCCACAGTGGCGCTCGATGATGCTGGCACTGATGGTCAGCCCCATCCCCATTCCCTGCGCTTTGGTGGAGTAGAACGAGTCAAAAATCTGCTCCAGCCGCTCGGGCTCAATGCCGCTGCCGGTATCGGCGATCTCGACGATAACTTTCCCGTCCGCATTGCTGGTGCTGAGGGTGATGACGCAGGGACGATCCGTCACCTCGGCCATCGCTTCTACCGCATTCATCACCAGGTTAAGCAGCACCTGCTGGATCTGCACGCTATCGCCGGTGATAACGCTCTCCTGCGCCTGCAACAGATAATCAACGCTAATCTGTCGCAGCTCCAGCTCGCTACGCGACAGCGTGATGATATGGTGGATCAGGTCATGCAGATCGATACGCGAAAAGGTGGGATCCTGCTTGCGCGTCAGGGACTGAATGCTGCGAATGATCTCCCCCGCCCGCGCGCCTTCCGCGGCGATCTCCTCCAGCCCTTCGCGCACTTTATCCAGCCGGGCCGGTTCGCGGCTGAGCCAGCGCAGGCTCGCCCCGGCGTTAGAAACAATCGACATCAGCGGCTGGTTGATCTCGTGGGCGATGGAGGAGGTCAGTTGCCCGACGGTGGTGGCGCGGGACACCCGCGCCAGATCCGCCTGCGCCACCCGCATGGCATCTTCCGCGGCGCGCTGGCTGGTGATATCGGTAATGATGCCGTAATACTCGTTCACCTCGCTGCCCACGCCCACCGGATCGCCAATCCCAAGGATGTAGCGCGTTGAGCCGTCGGGACGCTTCACGCGAAACTCCGCCCGCATGGAGAGCCCGTCGCGCACGCTCCGGGTGACGATGGCGCTGATGCGGGCGTAATCGTCCTCATGAACGAAGGTCAAAAACTCCGCCATGGAGATCGTCTTTTGCTGTTCAGGCAGGCCGAGGATGCGGGCGTACTCGTCCGAGACAAACATCAGGTCCTGCTCCAGCTCCCAGCGCCAGCTGCCGGTGTGGCTGATCTGCTCGCCCAGCATCAGCGAGGTCTGGCTGGCGCGCAGCTCTTTCTCGACCCGCCGACGCTGAATGTTCTCCGCCAGCAGCTCGGCGTACAGCCGCGCCGTCTCCAGGGAGACCGCGGCCTGCGCGCCCAGCAGGCTCACCACGCGCGAGTGCTCGGCGGTAAAGACCTCCGGCATCAGGCGGTTTTCCAGGTACAGCACCCCCACCAGCCGCGCCTGTTTGAACATCGGGACGCACATCACGGCCGCTCCCGAGGTCACCAGATAAGGATCCTGGCTGAAGGGGTGGAACTCCTCCGGTTTACCGGTGCGGATCTCCTGCCCGGTGCGGATCACCGCCGCCAGCACCGACAGCGGCAGGTCCGTCGCCGTCGGCACGTCTTTCAGGATCCGCACCCGCACGCCCTCGGTACTGGTCCAGGCGCTGGCTTCGATCTCCGGAATCAGGCTATCGCTCACGCGAAGCAGCAGCCCGCGCTGCGCCCCGGCGCGTTCGAGCAGGATTGTCATCAGGTTTTCGATTAAGCGCTCAAGATTGATCTCCTCCGACAGCGCGCGAGAGGCTTTGATCACGCTCTGCAGATCGCGGATCGTCTCATTCTGGGCGAACGCCACCGTGTCGTAGGCGCTGGCCTGTCCGGAGGCCAGCAGGTGCGGGAAATCCTGCTCCAGCTGGCGCACCTTGGCCTGCGCCCCGGCACGGCCCCAGGCGGCAATCGAACCGCGGAAGTGCGCATCCGAGGCGGTCGGGTAGCCGCAGGCCAGGGCAAAGCGCCCTGCCAGCTCATGGGCCAGGGCGTTAATCGGATTAAACCCGCCCTCGCGGGAGAGCCTGACCGCCTTCTCATACTGCTCAAGGGCAATGCTGTTCATCCCGTCCAGACGCACAATTTCTGCATAGATCAACGCCTCTTTATCCGCGAACGTGCCGGGATTAATGCGCGCCCAGAGGGCGATTTTGTCGTAATGGGCGTGAATGCTGCGGCGATGGTTCGCCGAGAAGGTCTCCGGCGTCAGCTGACGGGAGAGCGCCAGGGCGCTGTAGAAATGATAATCCAGCAGGTGGATGTGTCCCGGCGCAGACCAGGCATACCAGCCCGCCGTCTCGAGATCTGCCTGCGCGTCGGCATACTCCCCGCAGGTAAAGTGTGCCATGCCGCGGTAGAGCCAGTACCAGAACAGCATGGTGGAAGTCTGCTCCGGGGCCTGCTCCGGCGACGCGGGAAGCAGCGCCTCGGGCAATACCTGCGACGCGGTCCAGGTGCCGATGACCGGCGTGCGCAGAAACTCAACGTAGCCGCGCTGAACCATCAAAATGGTTTCCACGTCCTGGAAGTGGGTTTTACGCACGAACGCCAGGCCGCGATCGATGCTGGTCAGCACTCCGTCCAGGTGATCGCCCCGCGAGAGGAAGTTAATCACCTGGTGGCAGGCCGCAAAGCAGGCCATCGTCATATCGCCGTGGGTCACCGCCGCGCTGAAACAGGCTTTTGCGCACTCGATGGTAAACGATAAAGGCTGGGTCCAGACGCTAAGCTGGTCGAGCGGCAGCAGGGTTTTGGCTTCAAACGCATCGTAGCCGTGGCGGCTCACCAGCTCGCGGGCCAGCGTGCCGAACTGGAACCCGAGGCGGTACTCGGCGTAGCGGTGGCCCATCAGCACGCCAAACCAGGCCATCGCCGTGGTGGAGGCGCCGGTAATGCCGTGATCGAGGGTCAGGTGCATCATGCGGCAGAGCAGTAAAAAGTGCAGGCGTGGGCAGATGAAGCTGGCGCAAATGCTGGCGCTGTAAAGCAGGTTCATCACCGCTTCGGTTTCCGGATTCTCCATGCGTGCGAGCGGGGTAAAAAGAGGTTGTGGCGCACCATTGGCACGGTTGCAGAAGCGTTCCCAGGCCTCGTCGCAGTCGGCGTCTTCCGGATAGCGGCCAATCTGGATGCCCAACACCCCCAGCCAGCAGAGCGCCGCCTCCAGCGCCAGACGGCTGTCGGACTGGCGAATGTAGACTTCCACCAGCAGGTTGGCCGCCAGCGCTTTTTCGGTCAGCCCGCCGGGGCAACCGAGGATCGCGTCACACAGCTCACGAGTGCGCGCCAGGTGCCCCAGCGCAAACTCGCAGCCCGCCTCTTCGATATCGAGCATAAAGTCTGACACCGTCCCGGCGTTGCCCAGCGCTCTGGCGGTCTGAATATAGCTCAGCGCCGAAAGGTAATCCCCCGAACGCTTCGCCCGTCGCGCGGCCAGCAGGCTCAGCTCACGGAATCTCTGGCGCTGCGGGGCAGGCTGGATGCTGTCCAGCGCGGCCGTGACGTGGTGAACGGCGCGGAACAGCAGCTCGTTTCCCGCCGCCTGCCGCGCGGCGTCGGCCAGCAGGCTGGCGGTCGTCAGGTGAATGTGGCTTTTCTCATGCCGATCCAGCAGCGCAACGGCGGCCTCCTGCACCCTGTCGTGGGTGAAGGCGTATTTTTTTTCCGTCAGCACGATGAGCTGGGCCATCACCGCCGGATGCAATGCATAGCGCATCTCCGCCATCGACAGGCCAACCACGCGGCACATCATCTCCATCTCGCCCGTGCCGCCGAGACAGGCAATGCTGCCCAGCAGGCGGCGCGTCTCGTCGGGCAACTCTTCGAGCTGCTCCAGCACCAGAGTGACCACGTTTTCGGTGTAATGCCGGGCGCGGATCGCCTGCAGATCGTAATGCCACTTGTCCTGATATTTGTTATGCACCACCAGCCCGTCATCGACGATGCGGCGGAAAAATTCGTGCACGAAGAGCGGGTTGCCGCCGGTCTTCTCATGGATCAGCGTGGCGAGATCGGTCGTCGCCGCGCTGCGGGTGCGAAACACCGTCGCCAGCCAGCGGGCCACGGCTTTAACAGACAGCGCCTGCGGGACAATCTCGCTCGCATGCTGTGCCGCCTCCGGCAGGCTCGCCAGCGGCTGTTGCACTGTGGGGTCGGATAACGAACCGATATCGCGGTGCGCCACCACCACCAGCAGCGGGATAGCCCCGCCGTTGACCAGCAGATATTTCAGCGTATGCAGGCTGGCGGCGTCGCTCCACTGGAGATCGTCTAGCACCAGCACCAGCGGGCAGCCCTGTGAGGCAAAGGTCTTCACCAGCGCCAGCACCATATGGCTGAAGCGTGCCCGGGCATCAATGGAAAAGGTATCCGCCGAGAAGCGCGGCTTGCTCTCAAGCAGCAGGCCCAGCTCCGGCACCAGGCTGACGGCCAGCTCTTCATATCCCTCAAGGGCGCGCGAGAGGCGGATTTTCCACTTCGCCACCTCGTCTGCCGGCAGCCCCAGCAGGTGCAGCGTCAGGGAGCGGAACGCGGAACTTAATACGCCGTAGGGCAACGACGGTGAAAACTGATCGACTTTGCCCACCGCCAGCAGCACCGTACGCTGCTGCAGCGTTTTAAGCGCCGTCGCGATGATCGAGGATTTGCCGATCCCCGACGGTCCGCCGATGGTCACCAGCTCCGGCACCCGGTTCTGCCCTACCCGCTCAAACGCGGCAATGATGTCGTTCGCCTGCGGATGGGTCGCAAACAGGGAATCCGCCAGATGGATTGCCGGGGTGCGGTCCTGCTGGCCGGGCGGAAAGGCAACAATGTCGCCCTCACAGGTCAACGTCGCCTGGCAGCGGCGGAGATCGGCAATCAGCCCGTCTACCGTCTGGTAGCGGTTATCGGGGTGCTTTTCCAGCAGCTTCAGAATGATGGTCGACAGCATCCCCGGCACGTCCGGGCGTATCGCGTCCGGCGCCAGCGGCGCTGAGGCAATGTGGTAATGCGCCCAGTTGGTCTGGTCGTCCTCCCCCAGCTCAAACGGCAGGCGGCCGGTCAGCAGTTCATACAGCACCATGCCGAGGCTGTAGAGATCGCTGCGGTTATCAACGGGACGCTGGGTTCGCGAGGTGTGCTCCGGCGACATCCAGGCAGGCGTGCCGCCTGATACGGCAAGCCGGGTCCCGGAGAGGGCATCGGAGAGCGTGCAGGAGAGGCCAAAGCTACCCAGACGACAGGTGGCATCGTGATGGACAAAAATACTGCCGGGCTTGATATCGCCGTGGATCAGGTTTTGCAGATGCATCTGGCGCAGTGGAACGCAGATCTGGATCGCCAGCTCGATAAAGCGCGCGATCCCCGAGATCGCCCTGCCCGCGCGTCGCGCCAGCAGTTCAAAGGAAAACGGGGCATAGACCAGCGCGAAGCGCCCCCGGTACTGGGTGGACGCGACAGCGCGAATGGCCCAGCTGTCCTGCAGCATATCGCGCAGCGCAAACTCGTTTTTAAGCAGCCGGGTGGCCCGCTCTTCCTCTTCGTCGCTCACCGCGGTGGCAATAATAAACGAGCCGCCGGAATGAGGATGTCGCGCATGCATCCACGAAATCCCCCCCTCCTGCGCCAGCACGGTAAAAATCACATCCTCTTTAAGGACAAAAACCCGCCCCTGGTGAAGATTCCCCTGGGCGGGCCAGAATGCAGGCTGCTCGTGTTCGTTCATCCGCGATCCTTATTGTCGGCGGGCCAGCTCCCGCTGAATATGATCCAGCAGAATATCGATGTTAATGGGCTTACGCAAAAAAGCAGCGGCGCCCAGACTGAGGGCGTACCGCTGCATATTTTCATCAGCATGACCGGAGATAAAGAGCACGGGCGGCGGCGGTACGGCCAGCAGCCGCAGCTTGTCGAACAGCTCCAGGCCGCTCATACCCCGCAGTTTGATATCGGTGATCACCAGCGCCGCGCCGGACAGGGCGAGAGGGTGGCTGAGAAATACCTCTGCCGAATCAAACGTATCGGTCGAATAGCCTTCCGACTCCAGGAGATTACTCAACCCGCTGCGGACGGAACGTTCGTCATCAATGATGGCAATGCGCCACGGCAGCGTCATGCTGTCTTTCCTCTCACAAAACATTAAACGTCGCGATCGTCCTTCGCGGGCGCAGGGGGCGCCGTGCCGCTGATTTTCGGCACGCATTCGTGACGAAACCAGGCGAGGGTAAGCGGTTCGCGACTCAGTAAACGTCGTCCCACCGGGATAAGCTGTTCGCCCACCAGCATGCCAAACAGGCCCAGCAGGGCAACAACCGGCGGCGCCGGGGAATGAACGTCGAGCAGGGCGTAAATTACCCCAGCTACCACGCCGCACACCAGCGAAATTATCCACGCTTTCATGAGGACGCTCCCGTCTGCGATGTCGCCTGCACAACGGTCACCTGAGGCGGCGGCGCGCCGTCGCGGGATAAGAGATGGCGCGTCGCCTGTTCACCCGCCAGCATCCCCAGCAGGCCAATCAGCGCCAGCGCGGGCGGCGCGGGGGAGCGCACCTTCAGCACGGCATACATCAGGCCAATCAGCACGCCGGCGGCAAGGGATATCAGCCCAGTACTCATTGTGAACTCCAGAGATAAAGGCAGCGGCGAGCCGGATGAGGGACCAGCCCGCCAGCGGGGCTTAGCGGGCCGGGACCGGCGCTAAGGTGCGGTGCTCGCTCTTCTGGCGAGACGGCGCTTTGTGCACCATGGTGTAGGCGTAATCCACGCCCATGCCGTACGCGCCGGAGTGCTCACGTACGATGTCCATGACCGCGGTGTAGGTCTCTTTACGCGCCCAGTCGCGCTGCCACTCCAGCATCACCTGCTGCCAGGTCACCGGGATGACGCCTGCCTGGATCATGCGCTGCATCGCGAAGTCGTGGGCTTCTTTGGAGGTGCCGCCGGACGCGTCCGCCACCATATAAATTTCGTAGTCACCTTCCAGCATCGCGCACAGGGCGAAGCTGTTGTTGCACACTTCGGTCCACAGACCGGCAACCACCACCTTCTTCTTGCCGTTGGCCTTCAGCGCGTCGCGCACTTTCTGGTCGTCCCAGGAGTTCATGGAGGTACGCTCCAGAATGTCCTGGCCCGGGAACACGTCCAGCAGCTCCGGATAGGTGTTACCGGAGAAGCTTTCAGTCTCAACGGTGGTGATGATGGTCGGGATGTTGAACACTTTGGCCGCTTTCGCCAGCGCCACGGTGTTGTTTTTCAGCACCTGGCGGTCAATCGACTGCACGCCAAACGCCATCTGTGGCTGGTGGTCGATGAAAATAATCTGACAGTTCGCAGGGGTTAATACTTCGAGCTTTGAAGAGGTCATAGCATTTTCCAGTGGTTAAGGGTGAAATCGCCGTGAGTGCCACGCCGATAAAGTCGCCCCCATCCTGCGGTTTTCCGTCTCCGCGCGTAATTATCTCTTCGTATAGTTAACCTTAGGTATAGTTATACTTTGGTATACCTATCCTATTGTATAACTGGATCTTTGCCGAAACCGGTTCCCATAATCCTGACCATTCCCCTCTCAGTCAGGAGCAGTTATGGTTACCCTCGGTAAAGCCGATCTCATTCTGGTTAACGGCCAGTTTCACACCGTCGATCGCGAGAACCCTGTCGCGGAAGCCGTTGCCGTGCGCGATGGTAAATTTCTGGAAGTGGGTACCGTCGCCGAGGTGATGCAACACCACGGCGACGGCACTCAGGTGGTGGATCTAAAAGGCCACACCGCCATCCCCGGCCTGAACGACTCGCACCTGCACCTGATCCGCGGCGGGCTGAACTACAACCTCGAACTGCGCTGGGAGGGCGTGCCCTCCCTGGCCGATGCCCTGCGGATGCTGAAAGAGCAGGCCCTGCGCACACCGTCGCCCCAGTGGGTGCGCGTGGTGGGCGGCTGGACCGAGTTCCAGTTCGCCGAGCGCCGCATGCCGACCCTCGACGAAATTAACGACGCCGCGCCGGACACCCCGGTCTTCATCCTGCACCTGTACGACCGCGCCCTGCTCAACCGCGCCGCGCTGAAGGTGGTCGGCTACACCAAAGACACGCCAAACCCGCCGGGCGGCGAGATCCAGCGCGACGCCAACGGCAACCCGACCGGGATGCTGATTGCCCGTCCGAACGCCATGATCCTCTACGCCACGCTGGCCAAAGGGCCGAAGCTGCCGCTGGAGCAGCAGGTCAACTCCACCCGCCAGTTCATGCGCGAGCTGAACCGCCTGGGGCTGACCAGCGCCATCGACGCGGGCGGCGGCTTCCAGAACTACCCGGAAGATTACGAGGTGATCGCCGAACTGCACGAGAAAAAGCAGATGACCATCCGCATCGCCTACAACCTGTTTACCCAGCGTCCGGGCCACGAGCTGGAAGACTTTGAAAAATGGACCGACATGCTCACACCGGGCCAGGGCAGCGACTTCTTCCGCCACAACGGCGCGGGCGAGATGCTGGTCTTCTCCGCCGCCGATTTTGAAGACTTCCTCGAGCCGCGCCCGGACCTCGCGCCGGGCATGGAGGACGAGCTGGAGCGCGTGGTGCGCCATCTGGTGGAGCACCGCTGGCCGTTCCGCCTGCACGCCACCTATAACGAATCCATCAGCCGCATGCTGGACGTCTTCGAGAAGGTGAACCGCGACATTCCGTTCAACGGCCTGCACTGGTTCTTCGACCATGCGGAAACCGTGTCACAGGCCAACATCGACCGCATCAAAGCGCTCGGCGGCGGCATTGCCGTGCAGCACCGCATGGCCTTCCAGGGGGAGTACTTTGCCGAACGCTACGGCATCGAAGCCACCCGCCACACGCCGCCGGTGGCGAAAATGCTGGAGACCGGCGTGCCGGTGGGCTTAGGGACGGACGCCACCCGCGTGGCGAGCTACAACCCGTGGACCGCGCTCTACTGGCTGGTCTCCGGCCGCACCGTCGGCGGGATGCAGATGTACGATCACAGCGCCCGACTGGATCGCGATACCGCCCTGATGCTCTGGACCCAGGGCAGCGCGTGGTTCTCCAGCGAGCAGAACCTGAAGGGGCAGATCAAGGTCGGCCAGCTCGCGGACCTGGCGGTGCTGAGCAAAGACTACTTCCGCGTGCCGGAAGAGGAGATCAAGGGCATCGAGTCCGTCCTGACGGTGGTCAACGGCGATATCGTCTACGCCGCGGGCAGCTTTGGCCCGCTCGCGCCGCCGGCCATTCCGGTTCTGCCCGAGTGGTCCCCGGTGGTGAAGGTGCCGGGCCACTACCGCAGCGCGCCGCCGCAGGCCGCACGCGTTGGCATGAGCGCTGTCCACCACTGCAGCGGTCCGTGCGGGGTTCACAGCCACCAGCATGATTTCGCCCGCACGTCAGCGATGCCGGTGTCCGACGATAACGCTTTCTGGGGGGCGCTGGGCTGCAGCTGCTTTGCATTCTGATGAAAAACACCACTATACCGCCCCGGATCGACCTGGGGCTGTTCTTCCTGCGCCTGACCGGCAGCCTGCTGTTGCTCTACGTGCACGGCCTGCCGAAGGTGCTGCACTTCAGCGAAGAGCTGACGCGCATTGAAGATCCGTTTGGCTTCGGGCCTTACGCCAGCCTGATCCCGGCGATTGTCGCCGAGGTGATTTGCCCGCTGTTGATCATTGCGGGTGTTTACACCCGTCTGGCGTGCCTGCCGATTATCGCCGTGCTGCTGGTGGCGATGCTGGCGGTCCACCCGAACTGGTCGATTGCCGAAGGGCAGTTTGGCTGGCTGCTGCTGATTATCTTCACCACCCTTGCCCTCACCGGGCCGGGCCAGTGGCGGCTGCAGCGTAAGGCAGCGGAGAGGTTCGCATGACCCAGGTTAACGACGTTCGCGACGCACACGTCGAGACGACGCCCGCACCGACGGTTTCGCCCTGGCAGCCGCTGAGCCAGCCGGTGTTCCGCATGCTGTGGATCGCCACGGTGGTCTCTAACGTCGGCTCATGGATGAGCGACGTCGGCATCAACTGGAGCATGCTGACCCTGAGCGCCGATCCGCTGGATATCGCGCTGGTACAGGCGGCCAGCAGCCTGCCGATGTTCCTCTTCGCCCTGCCGTCCGGGGTGATGGCGGACATCGTTGACCGACGTAAATACCTGCTCTTCTCTCAATTGTGGGTGTTCATTGCCGCCGCCGGGCTGACGGTGCTCTCCTTCACCGGACACGTGACCCCCGCCGTTCTGCTGGTGGCGACGTTTCTGCTGAGCGTGGGGGCGGCGATGAGCTCGCCGCCGTTCCAGGCCGTGGTGCCCGATCTGGTGAGCAAGCCGGAGCTGGGTGCCGCCGTGGCGCTGAACTCGCTCGGGGTGAACATCAGCCGGGCGATTGGCCCGGCGCTCGGGGGCTTCCTGCTGTCGCTCGCCGGGCCGTGGATGGTGTTTGCCCTGAACGCGCTGTCCGTGGTTGGCGTGGCGTGGGTGCTGTGGCGCTGGCGTCCGGCCCCGTCCATTCAGCGTCTGCCGCCGGAGCACTTTTTCTCGGCGGTGCGCTCGGGCATTCGCTACGTGCACGCCGCGCCGGTGCTGCGCAACGTGCTGGTGCGCACGGTGGCCTTCTTCATTTTCGGCAGCGCAGGCTGGGCACTGCTGCCGCTGGTGGCGCGCCGCGAGCTGGGCTTAGGCCCGGCAGGCTACGGCGTGATGCTGGCGTGCATTGGCCTGGGGGCGATTGCCGGGGCCATTCTGCTGCCGCGCCTGCGCCAGCGGCTGAACGCCGATCGGCTGATGGTGGCCGCCAGTCTGACCTTTGCCCTCACCATGCTGGCGCTGGCGTTTGTGCGCCACGTCTGGCTGCTTAATCTGTTTGAGTTCTTCACCGGCTTCGCGTGGATTGCGGTGCTCTCCACCCTCAACCTCGGCGCGCAGCGCAGCGCCGCCCGCTGGGTGAAGGCCCGGGCGCTGGCGGTCTACCTGACGGTGTTCTTCGGCTCGATGACCACGGGCAGCGCCATCTGGGGGCAGATCGCGTCGCAGTTCGGCACGCCAACCTCGCTGGTGGTCGCCACGCTGGGGATGGTGCTGGCAAGCGCCACCGTGTTCCGCTGGAAGCTGGAGAAAGATCCTGATTTAAACCTCGACCTGAGCGGCCAGCCGCTGGACGGCGTGGAGATCGACCTGCCGAACGAGCGCGGCCCGGTGCTGGTCTCGCACGAGTACATCATCGACCCACACAACGCGAAGGCCTTCCTGGAGGCGGTCCACGAGCTGCGCCGGGTGCGCCGCCGCGCCGGGGCGATGAGCTGGGCGGTGTACGAGGATATTGAGCGCCCTGGTCTGTTTATCGAGACCTTCCTGATGGGCTCGTGGATTGAGCATCTGCGCCAGCAGGAGCGCCACACCATGAATGACCTCCTGCTGCAGAGCCGCGTTCTGGCTTTTCATCAGGGCACAACATCACCGGCCATTCGCTATCTGGTCGCGCCGGTATAACCCTAACCATCACCTGTACAGGAACACACTATGGCAACGTTTAAGGCAAAAGACGGCACGCAGATTTACTACAAAGATTGCGGCGCGGGGAAACCGGTTCTCTTCAGCCACGGCTGGCCGCTGGACGGCGACATGTGGGACAGCCAGCTGAACTACCTGGCCGAGCGCGGCTTCCGCGCTATCGCCTTTGACCGTCGCGGCTTTGGCCGCTCGGATCAGCCGTGGAACGGCTACGACTACGACACCTTTGCGTCCGACATCAACGACCTGATCACCACCCTGGACCTGCAGGACGTGACGCTGGTGGGCTTCTCCATGGGCGGTGGCGACGTGACCCGCTACATCAACAACTACGGCAGCGCGCGCGTCGCCGGTCTGGCGCTGCTGGGCGCGGTGACGCCAATCTTTGGTAAATCTGCGACCTTCCCGCAGGGTGTGGATCAGAGCGTGTTCGACGGCATTCGCGACGGGCTGCGTAAAGATCGCGCCCAGTTTATCAGCGACTTCGCCACCCCGTTCTACGGCATCAACGCCGGGCAGACCGTCTCTGCCGGTGCCCTGACCCAGACGCTGAACATCGCCCTGCTGGCGTCCCTGAAGGGCACCATCGACTGCGTGACCGCGTTCGGCGAAACCGACTTCCGCCCGGATATGGCGAAAATCGACGTGCCGACGCTGGTCATTCACGGCAGCAACGACCAGATCGTGCCGTTTGAAAGCACCGGCAAGCTGGCGGCAGAGATGATCAAAGACGCCACGCTGAAGGTGTACGACAACGCGCCGCACGGCTTCGCGCTGACCCACCAGGACCAGCTCAACGAAGATCTGCTGGCGTTTGTGAAGTCGCTGTAATTTTCTGTAGGCCGGGTAAGGCGCAGCCGCCACCCGGCGCTTTCGCAGACGCGTTCCGCTCCGCCAGCAGCCGACAAATCTCCGCATGCTTCTCCTCGGTAAAGGTAAAGCGCGACATAAAGCCCATGCGGATCAGCGACCCTATCGCCGGCAGCAGGCAAATCCCGAAGAACAGCCCCGACAGCACGCCTTCGCTCTGGAGTTGCGCCTGCGGCACGTAACCGATCATCGTCAGAAACACGCCGATTAACCCACCGCCCACCGCCACCGACATCTTGCCGGTAAAGGTCTGCCCGGAGAAAGTGATCGCCGCGCAGCGCTTGTGGGTGTGGTACTCCGCGTACTCGATGGTGTCGGCAATCATCGACGAGGTAAGAATGTTGGTCATCATCACGAACAGCGTGCTCAGGCCGAGGAGAATAAACAGCATCGTCACCTGCTGATAGCCGACAAACCACATCACCACGCGTACCGCCACGTCCAGCCCGCAGAGGATCATAAACAGCTTCCGCTTCTGCATCCGGCGCGTCAGCATCGGCGCGACCAGGCACAGCACCGCCGCCACGATCCCCATCACGCCAATCGCCATCTGCAGGCTGCCGTCGCCCAGGTTGTTGATAAAGAAGTAGATGTAGAGACCGCCCGCCACGTTGTGGAACACGCAGAAGAAGAACGACAGCAGGACGATAAACAGCGGCTTGTTCTGGCGCAGGTTGTGGAAGGTGTCGCGGATGGTCACCTTTTCCGGGCTCGGCGGCACGCGCTCTTTGATCTGCATAAAGCCGTTAAGCATCAGCGGCAGGCCCACCAGCATCATCACCAGCGCCGCCATAAAGTAGCCTTTATCGTTGCTGTACTGGGCGAAGAACGCCGCCAGCTTCGGGAAGAAGATGTTGGCGCAGGCAATCCCGGCGTTCACCCCGAGCATCGCCGCCGTCACCGCGCGGGTACGCTGGGCGGAGTCGTTGGTCATCACCGACGACATCGACCAGAACGGGATATCGGAGATGGCGTACAGCGTTCCCCACAGGATATACGTCACCCCGGCGTAGAGGATTTTGGTGGTCATGTCCGCTTCGATTTTATAGAACGACAGCAGCGTGACGCCGGTGATCAGCAAAGGGGCGATCAGCAAAAAGTGGCGAAACTTGCCAAACCGGCTGTTAATGGTGTCCATAATGCTGGCAAACAGCGGATCGTGAACCGCGTCCCACGCGCGGGCAATCAGGAAGATGGTGCTCGCCGCCAGCGCCGAGATCCCCAGCACGTCGGTGTAAAAATAGTTGATAAACGAACCCACTAAACCAAAGCTAAAACACTGACCTAAACCATAACCAAAATAAGACCACAACTCGCGAGACGGTATTTTCATTGTCATTGCCATTGTTATATGCCTGCCTGGTTGCCCGGCGGTGGACCGCCGGGTCGATATTATTAGTCCTGCGCCTGCGGGGCGATCTTGCGTAGCTGCTGCATCAGGGCGATTTCACGGCGCGAGAACGGAATGCCGTTCTCCTCAAACACGTCGTGGAACCAGAGGCGGCAGTAGTCCGTGGACTCCTTCATCACCACCGGCCACGGCAGCCACGTCTGGGTTTTGCCGCGCACAAGACCCCACTGGTACGGCGCGACCTTCGCCGCGTACATCAGCGGAAGTTGCTCTTCCATCGTGCTGCCCACGTGGCGCGCCAGCCATTCGGTGCAGAACAGCGGACGACCGAGCTGTTGCAACTGCTGGATAATCGCCGTCATGCGCCCGGTGTGGGTGTAGGCGTGGAAGCTCACCACGTCCGAGAGCGCCAGCGCGGTCTGGTCCAGCGGATGCTGGAAGAACGTCTCGCCCTCCTCTTCCGGCGGCAGACGCCACGCGCAGACGGTGAGCGGCTGAGTCGGTTCTTCTTCACGCACCCACTGGAACGCCAGCTTCATAAGCTTATGGGCGCAGGTCTCCAGCTTCGCGTCGTACTGCACCTCCTGCGTGCCGGTGGCGAAAATACCGCGGTTGCCCGGCTCGTTGTAGAGATCCCACAGCAGCACGCGCCTGTCGTCGCGGAACTGGCGGACAACGTCGCGGATATAGCGCTCAATCTGCGACCAACAGTCGGGATCGCACACCTTGTCGCGTCCCGGGCTCGCCGCCGCCTGACTGTTGTGCTTGCCCGGTACCGGCGGCTTTTGCGGGCCGAGGTACGGCTCGTCGCCGGAGAAGCCGCAGTCGTCCATCAGGGTCAGCATGGTGCTGAACCCGTGGCCGTCGGCAATCGTCAAAAAGCGGTCGATGCGCGCCATCAGCCCGTCGCGGTCGTGCTCCCAGACGATAAACGGCAGGTTGATGCGCAGGGTGTTATAGCCCGCGTCCGCCGCCCAGCCGAGCTCGCGGTCAATGGTTGCGGCATCGAAGGTCTCTGCCTGCCAGATATCGGTCCAGTTCACCGCCGTCGACGGCAGATAGTTAAACCCGCACAGCCAGCCTTTTTGCTGATACCACGCCTGTGCCTGCTCCCTGCTCCACTGCTCTTTCATTACGCGTCCTCTTACTGATAATATTTAGCTAATAAATATTAGTTGCAGGATAAATGCGCAAATCACGGCGATAAGAAAAGCGACGCCCCTCACAAAGTTCACGCTTCGATGAATGAGAAACGTGATCGACGGCGCTAAAGCGTGCGGTTAGGGTATGATGCGAATTCGCGAAAGGGAGAGGACGGATGAAGCGAAAAACGAAAGTGACGATGAACGATATTGCGCGGGCGGCAGGGGTGTCGCAGGCGACGGTATCGCTGGTGCTTAACCAGTCCCGCAACATCAAGCTCAGCGACGATACCCGCCAGCGGGTGATTAATGTGGCTACCGAGCTCGGCTACGACCGCCTCCCCGCCGTTCACGCCCCGCGCAACCAGGAAGAGATCGCCCTGCTGGTCAGCTCCATGCAGAGCTTCGACCCGTTTATCGACGCCATCAGCCAGGCGCGGGAAGCCGCGTGGCGCAACGAGACGTTGCTCACCGTGTATGACTACGGCGACGACATCGAGCTGGCGCTGAACATCATCCGCCAGCTGGAGAAGCGCAACTGCATCGGGATTGTCCTCGCCTCACCGGTCACCACGCTGGTGGACATGACGGCATTCCAGGACTGCACCCGCATCCCGCTGGTGCTGCTCAACCAGCGCGATCCCGGCTCGCCGCTGCTGCCGTCGTTTATCCCGGACGACTACGCCAACGCCTTCCAGGTCACCAGACACCTCATCGCCTGCGGGGCGACACGCATCGCCCACATCACCGGGGAGAGCTGGATGGAAGCCTCGCGCCAGCGTCTGGCAGGCTACCAGGCGGCGCTGCAGCAGGCCGGACTCGCGTGCGACGACGACCTGGTGCGCCAGACCAACTGGCAGTTCAGCGAGTCCTTTACCGCGACAGCTTCCCTGCTGGAACTGGCCGAGCGCCCGGACGCCATCTTCTGCGCCAGCGACTGGCTGGCGATTGGCTGCTATCAGGCGCTGGCGGTGAACGGCGTGCGCATCCCGCAGGACATGCTGCTGGCGGGCTACGACGACCAGAAGATCTCCGAGCAGCTCACCCCGCCGCTGACCAGTATCCAGCTGCCCTACAGCGAGCTGGGACGGCTGGCGGTGGAGTACCTGTGCAATCAGGAAGATGCCGCCACGCACGTGACGCTCGCAGGCAGGCTGAAGGTGCGCGCCTCAAGCCTCGTCTGAGGTAAACACCATCCCCGCGTAGGGCTTCTCGCGACAAGCCGCCAGCCGCGCGGCGAGGCTGCCCACATGCAGCTCCAGCTTGTGCCCATCCGGGTCGAGAAAATAGAACGACGCCCCCTCGCTTTTGTTCTGCTTCCAGACGGTGACGCCCGCCTGCTCAAGCTTTTGCGAGAACGCTACAAAATCTTCTTCCGTCACGGTAAACGCGTAGTGGGTATAGTCGCTCTCCTGCGGCGGCACGTACTGGCGCGCCTCGTCGTACGACAGGCAGACCCACAGATCGCCGCAGGTGAGATAGGCCCCGGTATTCCAGCGGGCGTGCAGGGTCAGGCCCAGCAGTTCGTGCCAGAAGGTGACGCTTTTTTGCAGGTCGCTGACCGCGAGGGTCAGGTGATTGAGTGATTGCAGCATGACGTGCCCTTTTGTTTTTCGCGCCGGACGTGGTACGGTAAAGAGATGAACATAAACCACGCCGTGCTCACCGTAAACCGCTGGTGGCTGCCTTCTTAAAGGCGGCACGGAGTAGTTTTCCCCATTTTCAGATAGCCGCCGAAAGGCGGCTTTCACATTTCTAAGACCCCTTTCGGCAACTGCACATTAAGGAGTCTTTATGAACGTTCAAACCATCCTCACCGGCGACCGCCCAACCGGCCCGCTGCACCTCGGCCATTTCGTCGGTTCGCTGCGCCAGCGTGTGGCGCTCCAGCAGACGCACAATCAGTTTGTGCTGATTGCTGACCTGCAGGGGCTGACCGACAACGGCAGCAACCCGCAGAAGATCCGCGACAACATCCCCGAAGTGCTGGCCGACTACCTCGCCGCCGGCATCGACCCGAACCTGACCACCATCTGCCTGCAGTCCGCCCTGCCCGCCCTCGCCGAGCTGACGATGCTGTATATGAACATCGTCACCGTCGCCCGCGTGGAGCGTAACCCGACGGTGAAAAACGAGATTGCGCAGAAGGGCTTCGCCCGCTCGCTGCCGGTCGGGTTTATGGCCTATCCCATCAGCCAGGCGGCGGACATCACCGCGTTTAAGGCCGAGTGCGTACCCGTGGGTGACGACCAGCTGCCGATGATTGAGCAGACCAACGAGATTGTGCACAAGATGAATAGCCTGCTGCCCGCCCCGGTGCTGCGCCACTGTAAGGCGATGCTGAGCGACACCAGCCGTCTGCCCGGCATCGACGGCAGCGCCAAGATGTCGAAATCGCTCGGCAACACGCTGCACCTTTCGGCCAGCGAAGAGACGATCCACCGTGCGGTGAGCGCCATGTACACCGACCCGAACCACCTGAAGGTGAGCGACCCGGGGCGGATTGAGGGGAACGTGGTGTTTACCTACCTCGACGCGTTTCACCCGGACAAGGAGAAAGTGGCGGCGATGAAGGCGCACTATCAGGCAGGCGGGCTGGGCGACCGGGCGTGCAAGAACGAGCTGGAGGGGTGCCTGCAGGAGCTGATTGCGCCGATGCGGGAGCGCAGGGCGATGTATATGCAGGATAAGGGTGAGTTGATGGCGATGCTGAAGCGCGGGACGGAACGGGCGCAGGGGGTGACGCAGGAGACATTGAGGGAGGTGAAGGTGGGGCTGGGGGTGCCGGTGTTTTAAAATAACGTCATGCAGCGTATGTATTCAAATAATACATACGCTGCATAATATTATTTATCGGCAATTCAGCGAATATTACATTTATAATTAACAGGAACCATTGCTATCCCTTCTTTAAAAGATGACCAATATCAATCTGGATATTTATTTCGGATTATAGCCCGGTTTATTAACCACTTTATGTATATTCGCCTTACAGTCTAAAACCTAGCATTGCTGCATTTACTCTTCTGCCCCTACAAGGAATTGTCATGCAGCTTTATACCAATGAATTCACCGCTGAGTTAAAAGCGGAAATAGATCGTTCGCCTTTTTCCGATGACGAACTGGCCGCCATGCCTGAGGACGCGCGCGCCATCATTGCCGAACAGGAAGCCTTTCATCTACAACATCCCGTCACCGCCATCTGGCGGATCGCCACGGCTGGCAGCCAGACCCGAATGGGCGGCATGGTACTTCCCGTCGATCGTGAAGCCACACTGCTCATGGACGATGGGAGTTACACCAGCGTGATCGTCGAAGGCGACTGTGTGGCCTATCCGGATGGAACGCTCGCCACGATTATGACCTCAGCTGGCGAAGCGTTTTCCTGGAGACGTCAGGGCGTTGCACTGGTCGGTAGCCTGCTTGATAACGATGACGAGATTATCAGCACACCGCTCGGCAGTACTTATCTGGTCACCCGCGAAGGTATTCCACCTCATGAGGATTTCTTAACCTGGCCCGGAGAATAGGCCATGGGCTACCGTTCAACCAACTACGGCCGCGGTCAGGCGCTGCACGGCGACAGAACGACCACCGGCGCAATATGCTGTAGCACCCTGCCCAACTGCACCGAGCACGGTCGCGGCGTTATCCGCGTTGGTGATAAAACCACGGCATGCCCTAAATGCGGCAAGCAGGGTGTTGTTGCAGACGGCGAACCTCGCGTTAACTGGATGGGACAAACCTCAGCCGTTGATGGTTCTGTCGTCATTTGTGGCTGCCCGCACGGAACCAACCGCGTGATCGCCCCATCGGGAGAGTGGCTCGGATCCGGTCCCTCTCCTGAACAGATCGCACAGGAAAAGCATCAGGCCATGCTCGCTGCGCGCAGAAAAGAGGAGCAGGCCGAAGCGCAACGACAAGCAGAAGTACGCGATCGCAACCGGGTCTTTGCGAAATCCTGCCTGCGTGGAGAAGGCTGTAACGATGCAGGCACCGGAAGTGAGCCGCACACCAACTTCGCCGAGATGGCATTTTACCAGGCCATGCCCAACGACGCCACGCAGCACGCTCAGGTGGCAAAGCGTAAGGCGATCCCAAAGCCGAAGCAACGCAGCGCACTTTATCGTTGGTGGAACGGGTATCACGAGGAGATAGAGTATCAGACAGCCGTTGCGGCTGAAGAGAGGGCCTGGACCGCGCGAACCGCGATCGCCGATGCCAGCGAACTCGTACTGGTTGGCGGGCGTACCATCACTTCCGGCACATGGGCCGTGCGCGGCGCTGCACTTGGCGAAATAGCCACTGGAGGCATCGGTGCACCTGTCGCAGGGCTGCTGATAGGGATGTTTCCCGGCAAGCTGAACGACGGCGAGCAGGATTTTATCGACAGGATGCGCGCCGAGCAGATGCGGGAAGCCCCTACCCGCGTTCGCTTCACCTGGGAGAACGACGCCAGCGGCAACCCGACACCGCGCGGCTGGCATACGCCGCCGGGCAAAGACAGCGTGCGCGTTCGCAGGATGGAGTGGGATAGCCGACGCAAGGCATACACCTTTATTACCGAAGAAGCCCCCGGCATCACCCTCATCTGGACACCGGACCGCACCGGAGAGAATAAGCCGTGGGATACGGGCAATCACAACCCGGTACGGATACCGAACCCGGTTGTGGTTGATCCGCTGCCAGAGGATACGGGGATTGGTGTGACGACCAGCCCGACACCGGAAGAGAAGACGTTTGCGGATTATATTCTGATTCTGCCGGTGGGCGGGGTGCCGCCGATTTATGTCTATATTAATTCAGATCACAAATACCATTCACCTCCTAAAGGAAACCCTCCTTTATCTGCATTTCCTGATGCTAAGAAAGCTCAAGCGAAAACACCAATTAAGGGGGGAGGAAAACTGCGTACCCGTTGGAAGGATTCAAAAGGTAAAATTTACGAATGGGACTCTCAGCACGGTACAGTTGAGATCTATGATCGTTCAGGACGCAGTCACCTCGGTGAGTTTGATCCCTCTACGGGTAAGCAAACTAAGCCAGCAGACCCAACCAGAAAGGTAGAAAAATAATGATCGTTTACACAATTGATGCATACAGCAAAACAGATGAAGATTTGCTTTTCGAAATCGAAATACCTCATCAAAACCTCAATGACCTATGTATGATTATGGAGATGAATGCTGAAGATAGAAGCGATTTTTCGCATGGTATTGGCGTCTATAATATCAATGAGCATCAGGCACATCTTTTAGAAAGCCTTCTTGGAAGAACATTTTATTCTAATGATTTAACCTTTCAACTTTCTGGAGGGGAAATTTAACCTAACTTTAGAAATAATAATTTAAAAAAGAGGGCTGCCATGGGTTTGAAGATTAGATTGCAATGGTATGATATGAGGACTGAACTAGGTGAAGGTACAGAATTTTCGAACGATTTCGGCGATAATGCGGAGATCATGACCATAGGTCTTCGTATACCGACTAAGAACAATGTGAATAATGGTTTTTTTGATGTTGAAGCCGAATGGATACCCGTTCTTCAACCCCATTTCTTACATAAAATAACCCCCACTGTTTATGACTATCAGGTTTCTTTCGACTATAGGGATAATTGGTGAGAGGCATTGCCCGATAATCGTATCGGGCATACTAAAAGATCTCATCTAAGATGAAAAAATGGATAAAATTGAAGATTACACAGAAGAAAAATTTTTGGAATTAGTAAGAAAAATTTTTGATGTATCTGGTACCACTGAAGCTGAAGATATAAAAAATATCCTCGAATTTAAACGATTGACTGAGCACCCTGATGGTTCCGATCTTATTTACTATCCACGAGAAGATAGAGAAGACAGCCCCGAAGGCGTAGTTCAGGAAGTAAAGGAGTGGCGTAGGGCAAATGGTAAACCCGGTTTCAAACCATAGCAAAGATAATCACGCTTTCTGGATCCGTACCCTACTTCACGCCTTATCGAATAGCGGGTGACTGTTAAGTTCCGGATAGCCAATTGAAACTAACGAATACGGAATATTTTGTAAATGGAACCTACTCTCGCACAAGTTATTGAGGTGGTTCGAAACTCCTCAGGTGAGCATCGTAAACCTATCGATAGCAATACGTTGATTGAGGCCGATTTGCATATTTGCGGTATCGACGGCGAAGACCTGCTGGAAGACTGCGAAGAAGCGTTTGGCGTTCAGCTTGCCACGGAAGAGGATGGCTACAGGAAAACGTTCTCTCTCGCGGAGAACGAGTATCTGTTTACGGGTGAAGGTATAGACTTTTTTGGCATCTGTCGTTTTATGCGCTGGATGCGTGGCATACCCGAACCTGTGATACGCGATTTAACCGTTGGCGAACTCCATGCTGTACTGGTTAAGGCTGTGAAAGAACAGGTAAAGCACGAGTGATTTCTAATTAATACGAGCATGGGATGACATGCTCGTATCGTTTTATTGCTCCAAGGATATATTACGTAGGAAGCCAGAAATTACTCAGGCATCGCTTGCCCGATTCCCCGCTTCACAACCGGTATATCGCCCGTATCATTCAAAGCCCCCGGAAACGTTTTTAACCACTGCGCGACTTTCTGCTTATTTATATTCACCACGCTCATACCTTTCAGGCAGCCCCATAATTCTCTTGTATGCTGTGGCGTAATCACAATGCAGTCTTTCATGGCGCGGATTTTCACCGGCATGCCGTTGATAAAGCCTGCACGGTTTAACCAGTCGCCGCCCAGCAGAAGATATTTCATGTCTATGCGTGCATAGAGTTCGCAGCAGGCGGCACTGTCCTGCGGCGTTTCCGCGCGGGGATGGACGGGCGCCGCGTTGGGCGGGTTGCCGTGAAGACGGCGGGCGCTGTTTTTGCGTACCAGCTCGCGGTTTTCAATCATGCCGGTGAAAGCGTCTGATTCTGTTTTGCAAACAGTAAACTCTGGCTTAAAATTCGTCGCAGCCATTTTCAACTCCTTTTCAGTTGCTAGTGGTTAGCGGTATGGGGGTGTTGCAGCACCTTCATATCGCGAATTCCTCGTTAAATTTTTATTGATACTTCCTTTGCCGTTCGGCGTAATTTCTGGTGCTCATTATACAGGGCTGAATATAAATACAGCGGTTTGGTGTGGGGAAAATTTGGAATTTGCGAGGGGGATTCAGGAAAAGGGTTGGGTCAGAGAAATTACGCAGCGAGGACTATCAGAATATAAAGTGAGCGCCCGCATGAACCTCAGAGCAACCATTCGCCGATCTGCGGGCTGGCAATGAGTCGTTTTATTATCAAGTTCGGTGACCGACTGAGCGATCACCTTTAATACGATGGCAGTTACACAGCATTACGGACAGGCTCATTTGAGAGGATAAGCGTTAATAAAGAGGAGGCACTCAATGCCTCCTTTCTATTTGTTACGCTCTTACGTTCCAATCGTCCGTATACTGGACATTACCATCAACATAACGCCAGGTGATTTTGTCATACATCAGGGAAACAGATTCCATGTGGTTGATCTGCGAGTTTCCTGCCATTTTAGCGTTTGGCATCCCTGGGTTGATGCCCGTCACTTTCACACCCTCAATGGTCATGACGAAGTAGCACTCTTCTTGTCCTGCATGGTTAATGCGATACCAGCGAATCTCCGCACTTTTCAACGTTTGGCCGGTGGCAACGGCTTTGTATAGGTACGGGCTGGAGCTATCAAACTCCTTTTCAATCATCATCGGAGAATGTGAACGCTTGCCAGTAATCTTCCCATTGGCACTGTCTACTGGAATGTTCAGACCATGACTAAAGCCAACAATCTCTATACTCCCCTCACGATCCTTAACGTCTACAGCTCCTTTAATGTCTGCGCCGCCATCGTCCTTAAGCCACATGTAAGCCGGAATAGGCATTTTACAAACTCCTTTTAGTTGTGATTTTCTTCGTGATGAACCAGTAGCAAACACTCGTTAAGAGCAACTGAAAGCCCACAATCGCCGCTATTGTTAAATTTGAATACGTTTGATCCGGGAATAAAGACTGATAAGGCAGCAAGCGAAACAACGCCCAAAACAGGAAGGTAAACCCGAAGATTTTAGCTAACCGTCGCAATGTGGAACTGAACCACTCTCTGGGGATGCCAGCTGGACTAACTTTTTGTGTCGCGCCACTGTACGCCGCGGTAATGGCGCTCATGACAGGTACGCTGATTAATGTATTGATTAAGATGCTAAAATAGCCGTCTAACGATTCCCAAACTTCTAAATCAGGTTCACCCAAAATGAAGCGGGTAAACTTGTCGGCGCTTTGGAAATCGAAAAGCCCCGTAATAGAATTAACTAATCCATCATACGGAACCATTTCAGCAACGATCAGCGCAACAACAGCGAACAGCACTATCTTGATGAATAAACTAAGGGCATGTTTTGCCATAGGAGATCACCTCAATCGTGCCGTATGCCTGTAGCTTCCTCATGCAAGGAACATCTATTTTTTGGCTTCTCAACAGAGCATTACGCAACATGGCAAAATCAGAATCATGTGGGAGAGTGATACAACCTTCTGATAGTACGCCTGGATGCAAACGGAAATTGCCACGCTGAACGCTCTCAATCCATGTGTAATCGTCGATCCCCCAATCATCACGCCATAATGCGAACCATTCAGAATGTTTGAATGTTGCACCATTGGCGAAGTGATTATAAATGTCTCTTCTCACTGTGTTTAGCTGTGACTTGAGTCCACCTTGAGGGCGGTCAACAATCCAGTATTTACCCGCTGGTACTGGCCCCTCTTTGGGGATCATTCCACATGCCCCACGATTACGGTAAGCACCATTACCAGAGAAAGCTAAAAACGTGCCTATACCAGGAAACGATAACGGGGAGTAGTACGCATCATTAATAACGAACTTTCCATGTAGAGCCATAGATAACCCTTTTATCTATAATGATTTTTTGGCTTATCGTACTCCTACGCAATCGGACATAAGAAGGTTTTCTTCCGAGAGACCTCTGATTTTCAGACAATAGCCCGTTGGTGGTAAGACAACGTGTAAGGCCGTTAAGCGGTAACATCAGAGTTGTGTCAGGAAGCGAAGTTTATCAAGTTGACCATGCCCCCTAAGGGGCGAGACCGAACCGCTGGCAGAGTGATCTGCTCCCTGATGTTAGTAATGTCTTCATAAGCCACATGAGGACATCCCCATGAAGAGGCGTTTTTCCGACAGGCGTAATTACTGCTGCCTATTATACAGAACTGAATATAAATACAGCGGTTTTGCGATAGATAAAATTGGGAAATATGAGGGGGATTCAGGGAATGGGTTTGGGGGATACTGGTAAATCGCTGGCTTGAAAATCAGTCTTATTTTCCTTATCCAGAAATCTATTCATTCGCTAAATTACCTTAGACGACAAATTCATCGCATCCAGCCCTTCTTCTCAGATCCCACAAAAATTCATCAAACATATAGATTAACGATTTACATCACCCTGATTTTGTTATGTGATCCTGTTACAGGCTTTAGTAACGCCCTGCCCAGCCAACCGTAACAGGACTTCATCGATGGAATTTTATCAGGCCGATCCGACGCTTGAGAACTACTGGCGTGGTGTGATCCTCTTTGGAAGGAACGTCGCATCTTACAAGTTTGCACTGGCGTCGGCGTTGTATGAAGTGGATAAGACAGGCAGCGATTTGATTACGCTCGACCAGCTTGCCGTACCGTTCAGCCGCTATCTTTGCGAGCACCTGAAGCACGCGCCAAAACAGATCACCTCCCGCAGTAGTCAATTTCTGGAAACCTGTCTGAAGTTCAACCGAGGTGAAATCACCCACTCCCAGCTCATTGAAGCGACGGTGCGCCTTGGCTTTAACAACGTGATCGATGCTTTTCATTACGTGAACCAGGGCGAGATCGATAAACGTTTTTTCCTTGATGAGCGCAAAACCCACAACGGGATCCGCCTGACGGATAACTTCTTTTTACTGGGCGAACGCCAGCAGTATAAAAACCTCGCCTTTGAAACCAATGCCCGCTGGAACCTGGTAGAACAGGCCTGATCGATGGGGATATCACGTAACCTTGTGGGCGTGGAGTTTGACGAAGATAATCAGCTGTTGTTCACGAGGGTGAACGCGCGGCGGGTAGACATCACCAGCTGTCGCGACAGTCTGAATGGATACCAGAAAGGACGATGTTTTTATTGCTTTAAACCCATCAGCCTGGTACCGGGCGACGCAGAACTGGCAGACGTCGACCACTTTATTCCCTGGGCTGCACGCCATGAAGTGAGCAATATTAACGGTGTATGGAACTTAGTGCTGGCCTGTCGGTGCTGTAACCGTGGCACCGAAGGCAAATATGCACGCATTCCCGAGCTCAGGCTCCTGCAGCGGTTACACACCCGCAATGAATATTTTATTCAGAGCAAACTGCCGTTACATGAGACGATTGTTCTACAGACAGGGCAACGTCCTGAAGTACGGAAAAGCTTTCTTCAGCGTAACTGGCAGGCAGCGCTGGACAAACTTATCCATACATGGAAACCCAACGCGGAAGGCGAGGCAACGTTTTAATGACTCTTCACTACTATCAGAACCACGCGCAGGATTTCTTTGATGGCACGGTCAATGTCGATATGACCTCGCTTTACGAGGCCTTTACCCAACACCTGCCACACGGTGCGCGGGTTCTGGATGCGGGCTGCGGTTCAGGGCGGGACGCAAAAGCCTTTCATGAGATGGGTTATCTGGTGGATGCTTTTGATGCCTCTTCCGCGATGGTGGAACTGGCAAAGCAACATACCGGGCTACCCGTGCAGCTGATGACGTTTTCAGAGGTCGACGTTAAAGCGCAGTACGATGGGATCTGGTGCTGTGCCTCTTTGCTGCATGTTCCCTCTTCTGAGTTGCCTGCGGTGATGCAGAAACTTGCGGATGCGCTTAAGCCTGGCGGCGTCTGGCATGTATCCTTTAAGTATGGCAACGGTGAGCGCGTGCAGGGTGAAAGACGGTTTACGGACCTGGATGAAGAGGGATTGCGGGAGTTGCTGAAGGCGATTCCGAGGATGGAGATCGCTTCGCTGTGGGCGACTCAGGATAAGCGCCCAGACCGGGATGAGACATGGCTGAATGGGATATTACGAAAAAGCGCCGCATGATTATCAGGCGGTACTAATCGACACGGAGTAAGTTAACTCAGTCACTCATCACTTTGGTCAGCTCAACTTCACCCGTAGCGGTATTGAAGTACAAATAGAAAAGATCCCCGTTTACCTGATCGGGTTTTGACCAGACCTCCTTATCCCCCAGGCGACGCTTTTCCTTTGTGTATCCCAACGTTTCGAGATACGCGCGCAACGGTGCAGCCCCGGTAGCCCCTTTAAAAAAGATGCTATTTGAAGGGGCATAACCATCGCCTGGATGCGCCTCGAAATAGTAGTCGTGCGTGATACGCGGGGCGTTTTCAATATCCATGTCAGTCAGCGTGTGGTAGTGGAAAAAGTCATTTTCTGTGTAAACCGTCGTTTCATCCGAACCCGATGCCACGAGCCAGACAAACAACCATCCGAGGATAAAGACGGTGACAACCGAGAGTGCGCACCACTTCAGAATTTTTAAAAGGATTGTCATAGCTTAGCTCCCATGAATGAGAGCGATGTCCCATCGTTTGTAATGACCTTCACCACCCCGGATGCGAAATCGTCCCACGGCCGAAGCCACGTCATAAAATGCGGAAGATTGACCGTATACGGCTGGTGCTGCACACACTGATCCTCAGGATCAGGAAAGAGAATCGGGCGAAAGCCATGGTTTTTATGGGAACCGATAGCGCCGTAGTAGTCCCAGCGGCGAACGGCTGATTCATAGCTCACGGGTTTGAGACGGTAGCCGTACCGGCCAGGAATAATTGCCCGATAGAACCCGAACAGGTCGGAGACCAAATCCTCACCGCTAAAGCCGCTGTCCGTATACCACGAGAATGATCGCAGGCTTTGCAGACCTTCGAATCTGGATGCGGTGGTCATCATCATCGCCAGCATGATTCTGTTAATGTCTTCGGTACTCCGGCCACGCTTAATTTCCCAATGAGAGAACTTCCCGACGCCGAGCCGTGATTTGAATTTTAAGACGCCCATATCTTGCCGATACATGACGGAATAAGATGGCTTACCGCTACGCTCTCCCTCAACGAATTGACGTTTGAGCGTTGCCACGTCGTTGCCACGGGCATGTCCCATATCAAGCCAGCCCAACGCCTCGGTGTAGACGATCCCTCTGTCGAGAACGTCAAAGAGTGCCCCATCCTTAATCTCCCTTCTGGTGCTCATGCTTACATCTCCATATGCAGTCTAACTGGCTATGTTATCCGTGGCGATTCACATACTCTACCTTACTAGTAGAAAGGGTGCTGTAATAAGTTGGCTCAAGCTGGGCATAGAAAATAGTGACGGAACGCTCAGGGAACATGCTAGCTAAGAAAGCAGAGTAAACTAGGAGTGAAGCTATTCCTAGATCAACAGCAATATCCAAGATGTGATAATTGACAGGGATGCACTCTACAAAAAAAAACTATGTATATTGTGATCTCAGAAAAAATTTGCTAACTAAGATTAAAATAATAAAACAGGAGCCTTACCCTCATTCAAATGATCATCTTGAAAAAAGCCAATTGGTAGCGGTGGATGCCTACAGATAAAGTACCGCAGAAGTTCACAGCAAAAGGAGCAATTCAATGCAACAATCAATAAACGTTGTCCTTCCTGAGATTCGATTAAAAAAAATACAGATTGGCGGAAATGGCGTCTATCAGATCCACTTTCCTCAAACAACAGCAGTACTTACACTCATCTCAAATGAAAATGGGGTAAATACTTTCAAAAGCAATCTTCCGTTCCCTTTAGATACTCTCATCCTCACCACAGATAAAAGACCGCCTAACCTTAAAGACAAATACCATCTATTATTCGATTCATATCAACAACCATCCGAACTAAATGAATATTCAATACTTAAATGGGCTAATTTCATCTCGCCAGTGCAAATGGAGGGCGGCATAAAAAGCTGGAAAGGGAACTTCAGATTTATTGAAGAAGATGTTGAAAGTAATGTTAAAGGATTAAGGAAACCACAATCTGGAGCAATTCATGCTGTAAGCGCCTATCTATATGGTGAACAGCCGTATGAACCGGTCACTGTCGTGCTGCCGACAGGCACTGGTAAAACCGAAACAATGTTATCACTTTTTTTCTGTCATAGATTAGAGCGTTTACTTGTATTAGTTCCTTCAGACGCATTACGCAAGCAAATATCCGAAAAATTTATTACAATGGGCTGCCTACCGGAATTTGGTATCACTCCTCTATGGAATTCGTATCCCCGAGTCGCTGTAATTCGCCAAGGCATAAAAGAAAATGAATGTGATGAGCTTTTAAAAAATTGTGATGTAATTCTCGCGACACCAAATATACTAAATGCTAGTAGCAAAATCGCAATAGATAAACTCTGTAATGCCAGTAGTGCTTTGTTTGTAGATGAGGCTCACCATATTAGTGCAAAAAGCTGGGGAAATGTCAGAGAAAAATTCTCTGGTAAACCAGTAGTGCAATTTACGGCAACTCCATTTAGGAACGATGGTAAAAATCTTGGTGGGCGGGTTATATTTAATTATACAATGGGATCTGCACAGCGGGATGGTTATTTTAAAAAGATAAACCTTCATGCAATCGAGGAATACCTTGAAAACGATAAGGATGAACGAATAGCTTATGAAGCTATACAAATTCTGCGTCGCGATTTAAAGTCAGGAAATGACCACTTAATGATGGCGAGAACTAATTCTCAAGCGAGAGCGATTGAATTATATTCTATTTATTATAACTTAGCAAAAGATCTTAACCCCGTGGTCATTCACTCGAAGATGGGACGTCCCGAGATTCGAAAAAATTTAGCTTCCCTAGAGAATAGAGAGTCACGACTCGTTATTTGTGTTGATATGTTAGGCGAAGGTTTTGATTTACCAAACCTGAAAATTGCTGCAATACACGATCATCACAAGTCTCTAGCGATAACATTGCAATTTATAGGCAGATTTACTCGTTCAGATAGAAAGAATCGGTGTGGCGATGCTACAGTTATTGTAAACATCGCAGATCCAGGAGTTGAAAAGGGATTAATTAATTTATATTCACAGGGAGCCGATTGGGATTCTGTACTTCGGCGGCTATCTGAAGACCGTATTAGTAAAGAAATACATCTTCAGGAGTTAGTCGACAAACTTAAAACAAAAGGAAATCTTCATAAAGAAATATCTCTTTGGAATCTGAGGCCTTCATTTTCAGCAATGCTATATAAAACAAATGAAAACAAATGGTATCCTGAAAAGATATTATCATCTTTACCAAAATTTGAGCACATATGGCATTCTCTTTCAGAAGATAATTCAATATTAGTTATACTAGGGGTCCGAGCCACTTCTGTTAAATGGGGTGACTTTAAAGATCTCAATGATCTTAATCATTTATTGCTAATAGCTCATTTTAATCCTGAAAGAAAAGCGATCACTTTTTTCTCAAATGACTATGGATGTTTTAGAGTTGAAAAACTAATTGAAAACCTCACAGATGATAACCCTTACCTAGTCTCTGGCTCTAAAGTTTTTCAAGTACTTAATGGAGTAGAATACCCGTTAGTTCTGAATCTTGGCTCGGCTACCACGGGTGCTATTAGCTTTACTCAATTCTTCGGACCAAATGTAACTGAAGGCCTAAGTTCAGTAGAAAAATCCAATTCGACATTAAGCAATATTGCAATTTTAGGTTATGAGAACGGCAATAAAATTCTGTGGGGTTGTTCACAACGTAAAGGGAAAATTTGGTCGCCAAGAGCTGGTAGTATTCTGGACTGGTTAGAATGGGTAGATAATGCTTGGGAAAAGATCAACCAAGAAGATGTTGATGAAGTGAATATTACGAAGGACTTCCTTCGCCCAATACTTAGAACAGAAATTTACAACGAGCACCCTGTATCAGTTCAGTGGGGCGAGTATTTACAATCTATCTATGAAGATAATGTAATAGTTTCCTTTGGTCAGAAAGAATATGCTCTATACGAAGTTGATCTTAAAGTCACTAAAGAAGAGGGAAATATTCTTATTCATTTAATAACGATGAATAAACAGAGCACTTATCGCTTACTTATTGGTAAAGATTATCAGGGAGGATATGAATATGAACTAATTTCAGGCGAGGAAATAAAATTTATTTATGGTGCTTCTAAAGAGTTATGGCTAAAAGAGATGATGGTGAATGATCCATTAGTGATTCATTATGTTGATGGTTCCTTCTCTTATAATTGTTACTTAGTAAAAGTCACCGAAAACCAAAACTATTTTGATGCCGACGAAATGAAAGCTTTGAATTGGAACATCAATATACGTAAGGAATCAATGGGTAGGACCCGAGACCCTCAAACAATACAATATAAAACCTGGCAGGAGATAAGTAATAATTATGACATCATCATAAATGATGATGAAAATGGAGAGGCAGCCGATTTAGTATGTTTGAAAGAGTTTGATGACTTTATACTGTTGAGTTTGTACCATTGTAAATACTCTTCGGAGAATATCCCCGGGGCGCGAATAAAAGATATGTATGAAGTTTGCGGTCAAGCCCAGCGTTCAATCCGATGGAAACATACCGGGTTCCCTTACCTTTTTCGTCACATAAAAAAAAGAGAAGAACTATGGAAAATGACAGGAAACAGCCGATTCTTATCGGGTGATCTTTCCAGATTACAATATTTTCGTGATATTTCAAGAACCAAGCAAATTAAATTTAAAGTAACAATCGTTCAACCAGGGATAAGTAAAAAACAGGTCAGTGAAGAAATGTTGAGATTATTGGGATGTACAAGTACATTTATCAAAAAAACGACTCTAGCTGATTTGAATGTATGGGTATCGCATTGATTAATGATTAACACCGTTATACTCCCCTGTTATAGTTCGATAGCAAGGGAGTATTTCCCCTTTAGCCAATACATTTCAATGCAAATTTACTATTAGATATATCATTATTAATTAAATTTTCCATACAATCACTCATCAAGCAAATAATTTAAATTAAGATTACTTTTACTTACCAAGTATAATTCCAAAAATGTTCCTCTTAAATATCTAAGATATTAGAAAATTTGCAATCTATATCCTTACTCATCTGACTAGATATGATATTCTCTCAATAAACCCTGTTGCATCCACAACATAAGGCGATGATTGATGGAGCAGTCTCTCAATTTTGAAATGTTGCGTAGCCAGTGGCCAGAACTGGCAGAACTCGCATGTATGGCGGAACGATATGTTCACTCCGATCCGGAAAGCTGTCTGGTTAAGCTACGCAACTACACCGAATTGATGGTACGTTGGTTATACCGCCAGGAACGGCTGCCTGAAGGCATCAAAGCAAATCTGCATGATTTAATGAACGCCGATGTCTTCACCAGCATGATGCCGGAAGCCATCATCATGAAAATGGATGCACTGCGTATCCACGGTAACCGCGCCGCCCACGGCGGACGTATCAAAGCTAAAGATACTTACTGGCTGTTAAAGGAAGCGTATTTACTGGGAATTTGGCTGTATGTTCGCTACGCCCACGGTAATGTTGATGACTGCCCCAAATTTTCTCTTCCTCCATTAACGCAATCTTTAGGTCGTGCAGATGAAAAACGTCTGGAAGATGCAATCAGGGCTCAGGATGAAAGCCGTGAGCGCGAACTGGCGTTACAACGCGCACTCCAGCAAGAGCAGGAAAAGGCCGAACACCTCACCCAGCGCCTGAATGAAGCCAGAGCTCGTAACCAGCATGTTGCCGACATTCTTTCTATTGATGAAGCGG
This sequence comes from Enterobacter sp. BIDMC92, assembly GCF_001030225.1. Lineage (NCBI taxonomy): Bacteria > Pseudomonadati > Pseudomonadota > Gammaproteobacteria > Enterobacterales > Enterobacteriaceae > Enterobacter > Enterobacter sp. BIDMC92. Next base: position 575,183 of record NZ_KQ087598.1, on the reverse strand, counting down.
AAACCCGCCGCCGCCTGATTGACTCCCGCCTGCTTGCCGCCGACTGGAATGTAGGTGAAGAACTTAAGAATACCGATCAGGTTACGCAGGAACACCCAGTTAAAGAACAGCCTACCGCAACCGGCAACGGTTATGCGGATTATGTCTTGTGGGATGAGGCGCATAAACCGCTGGCGGTGGTGGAAGCAAAAAAAACCAGCGTCAATGCTGAGCAGGGACGAATTCAGGCCCGACTATATGCAGACTGTCTGGAAAGAGAACACGGTCAGCGTCCGGTTATTTTCTATACAAACGGCTACGACATCTGGCTGTGGGACGATCATAAAACTCATGGATATCCTCCGCGCCGGGTATTTGGCTTCTACAGCAAGGAAAGCCTGCAATATCTTATTCAGCAGCGTGAAACCCGTCTGCCGCTGAATAGTGTCCCGCACGTTAAAGATAACGAAGGTAAGGCCGTTGCCGGACGTTTGTATCAGCTTGAAACCATTGCCCGCGTCAGCGAACGGTTTACCAATAAATATCGTCAGTCATTAATCGTTCAGGCCACCGGCACTGGTAAAACTCGTGTAGCGATTGCACTGAGCAAACTGATGATTGATGCCCGTTGGGTAAAACGCGTCCTGTTTCTTTGTGACCGTAAAGAGCTACGTAAACAGGCGGCAAATGCCTTCAATCAGTTCACCAATGAGCCGCTGTATGTGGTCGGGAAATCGAAGAAAGCAGACAGGCAGCATGCCAGAATCTACATCGCTACCTATCCTGGCATGATGAAAATCATGGACCATTTCGATGTCGGTTATTTCGATCTGATCATCGCCGATGAATCCCATCGTTCGATCTATAACGTTTACGGCGATCTGTTTAAGTATTTTGATGCCCTCCAGATTGGCCTGACAGCCACGCCGATTGACATGGTGAGTAAAACCACTTTCGGCCTTTTTGGTTGTGAAGGACGTATCCCTACCGCCAACTACAGCCTGGAAGATGCCATCGCCGATAACAATCTGGTTCCCTATGAGGTTGTCACGCACACCACGGAATTCCTGCGCGAAGGCATCAAACGGGAGAAGTTAAGCGACACACAAATCCGCGAACTGGAAGAACAGGGTATCGATCCCAATACGCTGGAATTTGATGGTAAGGCGCTGGATGAGGCGATCTACAACAAAGACACCAACCGCTATATCCTGCGTAACCTGATGGAAAATGGCCTGAAAGATCGGGACGGCCAACTGCCAGGTAAAACCATCATTTTCGCTCGGAACCACAAACACGCGCTGCTGTTGAATGAATTGTTCGACGACATGTACCCGCAGTTTGCCGGACGCTTCTGCCAGGTCATCGACAACTACGATCCCCGCGCCGAGCAACTGATTGACGATTTTAAAGGGCTGGATGAAAGTACCAACAAAGAGCTGACCATCGCTATCTCTGTTGACATGCTTGATACCGGTATTGATGTTCCGGAAATTGTGAATCTGGTCTTTGCCAAGCCGGTCAAATCAAAAGTGAAGTTCTGGCAGATGATTGGCCGTGGTACGCGCCTCTGTCCGGGACTGTACGGCTACGACGATAACGGCAAACCACAGGATAAACAGAAATTCCGCATTTTCGATCACTGGGGCAATTTTGAGTATCACGAGCTGCATACCGAAGAGGCCGAAGTGACAGCGACAAAATCGCTGGCGCAAAAACGCTTCGAAGCGTGGGTTATGCTGGGGGCTGCTGCACAACGTAAGTTCGACAAACAGGCGGTGGATTTAGTCGCTCACCAGCTCCGCGAGCAGATCAACGCGCTGGATGAAAAGTCGATTGCCGTACAGGAAAAGTGGCAGCAAAAAGCGCAGTACAGCGACGAAAACGTGCTGCGCCAGCTTTCCCCGAAAACACTGCAGGATCTGCTATCTGTCCTGGCCCCGCTGATGCAGTGGCTGGACGTGCGCGGTCAGAGCGATGCTATGCGCTTCGATATGGATATTCTGGCGGCGCAAACAGCCCGTTATACCAACCCGGAAGAGCTGGATGTGCTCTGGCCGGTCATCATCGAGAAAGTGGAACGTCTGCCACCGCATCTGGCACAGGTGCAACAGCAAGGACAGCGGATTAATCAGCTTCGTGATTTAGGCTGGTGGAAGCAGGCCAGTCTGGAAGAACTGGAAGATATCCGCATTCATCTGCGCGGCATAATGCACCTGATGGAAAAAGACGCGACACCGAAATTTGGTTCAATACAGGTGGATATTACCGAAGATGCGAACCTGATCCAGACAGAAACCCGCAAAACTAATATCCGCTCGATTGATTTCAAACTGTATCGTCAGCAGGTTCAGGGGGCGCTGGAACCGCTGTTCCAGCAAAATCCGGTGTTGAAGAAAATCCGTAACGGCGAGCCAGTCACGCAAAGCGAGCTGGATGAGCTGGCGAAGCTAGTGCTAATCCAGAACCCCAACGTTGATATCCGTGCGCTGAAAGAGTTCTATCCGCAGGCGACCGCCAGCCTGGATAAACTTTTACGTACTATCATCGGGATGGATAGCGACGCGGTTGAAGTGCGCTTTGCCCAGTTCGCCGCTGACAACAGCCTGACCAGCCAACAACTGCGCTTCCTGTCATTGCTGAAAAACCACATCCGCGATTACGGCACCATTGAAATGCGGCAGCTCTTTGAACAGCCGTTTACGCATATCCACAACGAAGGCGTTACCGGTGTGTTCCCGGATATAGAGCAGATCGTCCGGTTGCAAAAGATAGTCGAAGAGCTGGGTGTTGTGACCGACGCAGCGACGGTATAATACGCACATGACAATCCCCGGCAGCGGGGCTTTTGTATTTATAACAGGGTATACGTAACAATGATCACCGGTGACTTAAAAAGTAAAATCGACGGCCTGTGGGAAGATTTCTGGGTGGGCGGCATCACTAACCCGCTGACCGTAATCGAACAGATCACCTACCTGATGTACTCCCGGATGCTGGATACCCAGGAACAACGCGACGAGAAGCGTAAGCAAATCGCGGGCGTTGGTTTTAAACCGCGTTTTGCGCCTGAGCAGCAGGAGTTCCGTTTCAGTCACTACAGTAACCTCGGTTCGGACGAAATGATGGAAGTGGTGCGCGACGGCGTATTCCAGCATTTCCGCCAGCTTGGGCAGGCTGAAGATACGAAGGTGACGTTGCTGGGCAACTTTATGAAAGATGCTCGTCTGGAGATTGTTAAACCGTCACTGCTGACCAAAGCCGTGGAGGTGATCAAAAACCTGCCGCTGGATCGTGGCGACACCAAAGGCGATCTCTACGAATACCTGTTGAGCAAGCTGACCACTGCCGGGATCAACGGACAGTTCCGCACGCCGCGCCACATTATCCGCACAATGGTTGAAATGATGGAGCCGAACCCGGCGCGCGGCGAGACGATTTGCGATCCAGCCTGTGGCACCGGTGGTTTTCTAGCGACCAGCTATGAATATCTGCTGGAGAAGTACAGTTCGCTGGAGTCGATTCATACCGAGATTGGCACCAACGAACGCGGCGAGCTGGAGGAGCAAAAAATCTTTACCGGCGATCTGCTGACGCCGTGGCGTAACCATGTGGATAACAATATGTTCCACGGTTACGACTTCGATACCACCATGCTGCGTATTGCCGCGATGAACCTGATTATGCACGGCGTGGAAGCGCCGGATATTCACTATCAGGACACCATGAGCCAGAGTTTCAGTACCAATTTCCCGCAGGCCAGCAAAAACGCTTTCAACCTGATTCTGGCGAACCCACCGTTTACCGGTTCACTGGACGAGGAAGATATTGACTCCACGCTGTCGGCAATGGTGAAAACCAAAAAAACCGAACTGCTGTTCCTGGCGCGGATTCTGCAAATGCTGAAAGTAGGCGGACGCAGTGCCACTATCGTGCCGCAGGGCGTGCTGTTTGGTTCCAGCAAGGCGCACCAGTCGCTGCGTAAAACGCTGGTGGAAGATAACCAACTGGAAGCGGTGATCAACCTACCTTCCGGCGTATTTAAGCCTTATGCCGGTGTGGCGACGGCGATCTTGATTTTCACTAAAGGCGGCCAGACGGATGAAGTTTGGTTCTACGACCTTCAAAATGATGGCTACAGTCTGGATGACAAGCGTAACCCGATAAAAGACAACGATCTGCCGCATCTGCTGGCAAGCTGGAAGTATTACCGTACTTTACGCGGGCTGCCGGTTGATAACTTTATGGGTGAAAAATTAGCCTCATTGTTGAAACAACAGTCCCCGGAAGGGATTGATGCTGGCGTTGATTTTAAAGATCGCACGCAGGCGGCGTTTGTGGTGCCGAAGGAGGAGCTTGCAGCGCAGAAATACGATCTCTCCATCAACCGTTATAAAGAAGTCGTGTATCAGACGGAGGAGTATGAAGATCCGAAGGTGATACTGAAACGATTAAAAAATCTGGAAAAAGAGATTCTGGCGGATCTGGATGAGTTGGAGGGGATGCTGTGAGTTGGCCGATGGTGAAGCTCCATGATATTTGTAGACCGAAACAGTGGAAAACTATAGCCGCTAGTAGCTTACTAGAGTCTGGTTACCCTGTTTATGGAGCAAACGGAAAGATAGGGTTTTATTCCCAATTTACGCATGAATTCCCAACATTGATGATTACTTGCCGTGGGGCGACTTGCGGTAATGTGCACATTTCTGAGCCCAAGTCATACATTAATGGGAATGCGATGGCATTGGACGATATAGACCAAAGTAAGGTTGATATCAAATATTTGTATTACTTCTTTCTAAAAAGGGGATTTAGTGATGTGATTTCTGGCTCGGCACAACCACAAATCACTGGTCAGGGATTAACTAAGGTCGAAATCCCTCTCCCTCCCCTGCTCGAACAAAAACGAATCGTAGCCACCCTTGACAAAACCGCTGGCATACGTCAAAAACGCGAGAAAGCTATCAAACTGGCTGATGATTTTTTGCGTGCTACATTTTTGGAGATGTTTGGTGATCCTGTGGGAAACCCTAAAGGATGGAAAAAGGATAAAATAAAAAAAGGTGTATTAGACATTACTTCAGGTTGGAGTGCCTCTGGCGAGAATATTCCCTGTAAATCGAATGAATTTGGCGTATTGAAAATCAGCTCGGTGACCTCTGGAATATTCAAGCCGGAAGAAAATAAAGTAGTAGACTGTAAAACCATTCCTACTTCGAAAAAACTTATCCTCCCTAAGAAGGGAGATTTACTATTTAGCCGCGCAAACACCAGAGAGTTAGTTGCTGCGATATGTATGGTCCATCAGGATTATAATAACGTTTTCCTTCCTGATAAATTATGGTCCATTAAGCTAAATCACGAGCTATTACTACCAGAGTTCTTTCTTGTTTTGATACAAAATGAAAAAGTCCGTGAGTTACTAACAAAACAAGCGACCGGAACAAGTGGGTCGATGCTAAATATATCTAAAAATAAATTTGAAGAAACTGAGATTATCTTCCCAGAGATCAATGTTCAAAAAGATTTTTGCAATGCTTTCAGCAAAATAATAAATTTAAAAGAAAAATCAATAAAAAGTAATGAGTTAGCCAATGAGTCATTTAATTCATTATCTCAAAAGGTATTTTAGCAATGAAGATTGTTTATACCCCTAATCTCTACTGGAAATATGCTCCGCCAGCAAAACCAGAGTTTGGTGATGTTTTATCTTTGAGCAGTAATAATTGGGACGACTATGGCTTTAAAACCAGCTTAAATGCACAAATATATATTGACAATCAATTAGTATCATTTGACTTTTCAATTAAACTTTTAATTGAAAATATCGATAACACAGCAATAAAACTTGATGAATTATGTAAGGATGGATGGGATGGAGTATTCCCTATACCTAATGCTAACTATATAGCACTCCCATCTGATATTGATTTTTATAAAATACTCATATCGAAAATCGGTGAAGATGAAACAATTATTCTTCTTAATGAACTACACGACGCTGGTTTTACATTCAATATAAATCACGATAAAAATACTGAAGCATTAATTGAAACAGATGCCTTTAAAACATCATTGCTTCGTGAAAGTGGTTCCAGTAAATCGTTTCAAGATGGCTATCTTATTTTCAATAACATTCTTTCTGAAATAAGAGATTTTCAATTAAATATCATCGCAAAAGATGAACATGTAAGAACTGTACCATTTAAGTTCAATTCATCACTTTTACCCTATGATATTAATGTAATTATAGGGCCAAATGGCATTGGTAAGTCTCACTGTCTTAAATCGCTGGTTGAATATTGGTTACAAACAGGAATGGGAGACTTTTCTGTTTTAAACGAAAACAAACATACTCCTTTTGATGAAAGACCAAATATTAGTAAGTTAGTGCTTGTGTCCTATAGTCCGTTTGAAGATTTTAACCTTGATATGGAAAATAATAATCTACAAGATAAACAAGCTTATCAATATTTTGGATTTCGACAGAAAAGAGACGATGGTAGCATTGGTATCAGTCGTAACTTACCAGCATTGAACTCAAGTAATTCATTGATTGATATGGTATCTGATGACGAAAAATATAAATTTATAGAAGGAAGAATAAATAAATTAAATACAATCAATGATGTATTAAAATCAGCTATTGATTATGAACAATGCGCACTAAAACTAAAGCCATCAGAGCATCCAACATTTTTCAACCACCATGCTATCCCTATAAATGGTGAACAGTTTTTCTCAGCTAAAGATATATCAACCTGGATACCTAATATCGACTTGCTTCGTGAAGCATGTAGTCTTAATGATGGTGTTATTTTTATAAAAAATAATCAGATCGTTCCATTGAGCTCGGGGCAACGATTATTTGCCTACATCGTAATTAATGTTGTTGCATCAATAAAAGATAATAGCTTGATTGTTATTGATGAACCTGAACTTTTCTTGCATCCAACATTAGAGATTGAATTCGTTGGACTTCTGAAAAAAATACTTAAGCCATTTCGTTCAAAAGCTATTCTTGCCACACATTCTTTATCCATTACTCGCGAAGTTCCTTCAAAGTGTGTGCATATATTCCACGACGGATGCAATGGCTTAGAGATACTTCCTCCGCCATTTGAAACGTTCGGTGGGAATGTTCAGAGAATTTCATCCTATATCTTTGGCGATAAATCAATTTCTAAACCGTTCGATGAATGGCTTGAAATGCAATTGCAAAACATTGAAGATCCTGAAAAATTAATAAAAATGTTAAATGAGGAGATAAATGAGGAAATGATCATGAGAATTATGAGCTTAGGAAAAAAATATCATGGTCGCTAAGTTACATCTACCTGAATATGATTCTATTGCGATACTTCGAGCTATCATTTCAGAACGAGAAAGATATAAAGATTTCTATAATAGACTAACTGATGATTGGGTAGTACAGGTACAAAATTATCTGGAACATCATGGTGATCCACGTTTTATTTTACCTCTCGACCTGTCATCGTATATTTCAGAAGAATCCGTTCACACAGAAGAAGAAAAAACAACTGATGCCAATAGACACATATCTGCAAAAGAAAGATTAACACAAAAAAGAAGACAAAGCCTTATCAATTTGTATTCCCCTGATGAGAACAAAATACCTTACACAATCCTTGATACGCTAAGACGGGGACATAATCTCTTATTTTGCCCATGTTGCGGTGAACCAGGAAAACCGACAACATTAGATCATTATTTGCCGAAAACTGCGTATCCAGAATTAGCTATAATAATCGCTAATTTAACACCCATGTGCAATGAATGTCAGCAGAATAAAAGTTCTGACTATCATGATGAAAATGGTAACAAAATTTACATACATCCTTATTTTGATCCTATTGAACAAGTTAATTTAAGCATTGACATAGAAGAACCATATGCTACTCCAACATTCAGACTAACTATTCCTGATGATGATAATGAGTTATATGAATTATTAGTCCGACATGTTAATGGCGTTAATTTCTTAGAGCGCTTTGATGAATTTTGTCGAAATGAATATATGGCATTATTAAGAACAATGTCATTAGAACGCCAAGAGGATGAACCGGATAGGGCATCTAGAATAGTCAGTCGGTTCAAACGGCAGTGTGAGGGACAATCTCAAAATAGATGGGAGGCTATTTTTTATAGAGGGATTTTGAACAATACGGATTTACTTGATTATTTGGATAATGGCAATCTACCTAGCTTCATTTAACGTAGAAAATTATTCCATTTATAAATATATTAACAATAACTCTACGATGAGAAAATTAAGAGAAAGGCATATACTGCCCTTACATCATAGTCTTGTAGGAAAGTAACCATGCCTTTAGATTTAAGTAACATTTTAGTTATTGGCATCAGCGCAACTGCGCTTTCGACATGAGCGAATCCGATCGGATGTTCCGAGAAACCTATGCGACGGATCCTGATAGCGCCATTGGAAAATATCGCGCCTATATGCTGGAACACGAAAACCAGCCTTTACAGCCTGGTACAGGGTATCCCTTAGTCAAAGCACTTCTGGGGCTGAACCAACATCGTCAATCCGAAGATAAATCACCGCTGGTTTAAGTCGTTGTGATGTCGCGTAACAGCCCTGATACGGGTATCCGCGTCCTGAATACTATCCGCCATGACAGGCTCGATATCACGCGTTCTGCCTTTACGGCAGGTGAAACCGTTGCTGATTACCTCGATGCTTTTGATGTGGATCTGTTTTTAACGACCAACATCGATGATGCGCAAAAAGTTATTGATTCCCGATTTTGCGCCGCAGCAATATTAAAAGATCCTCCGTCTGATGCCGCAGATATCCCGGAAGGATCGTAGCTGTAAGCTCCTTATGACAGTAACTCCGAATTGACTTGGTAGTTTTCACCGGTAGCACATAAGCAAACCTGACGGTCTGCTTCGAGCGAGGAGCGGACACTCATGATTCTTACTTATATATATTTTCCTACATCGAATTTTTTAGGGAAAAATTATTTAGTTAGTCACACTCCGCCAGTCAATTCTGCGATTAGTGGTTCATAAGGTGTGCCAGCTTGTAGTGCATTCCAGATTTTTAAAATTTTATCACGATTTCTCCCCAACCAACTCGAAACATCGCTATCATATTTCTTAGGTAAATCTCCCTCTATGCGGTCTCCTGATTGTATGGCATAACTAGCAGCATGCGCTTTTTTTCCATAGTCAATATGAATATGGGGAAGTTGATGTCCTTTTTCTTGATATATTTTTATCTTCATGTTTTGTCTCTTCACCAAGAGAATTTCCATGAATCCGCCGCCACTAGAGCGCCTTTTCTCAGTCAGTAGATCCTTCTGAGCAAAGAGTTTTTGTAATTCGTAAAATTCTTCATCTAAATTCATATATCACCCATTAAATTTCAGTTTAAACTCAACTCTTTATTGCTAGGCTTTTCCTAGTCTGCTCCAGGCACTAAGCCGACCCCAGATCAACACTCCCTTCTAAACACCTCTTTCCTGTGCCATTCCACAAACCGCTCGCCCGGATAATTTTCTTTAACCGGTGGCAACGCAATCGCCTTTCCCGCAAAATCCCAGAACAGTCGCTGTACCACCCCACCACCATTAACCGCGTCGGAAACCATCACACGCATATTTTCATCCAAGCCAATCGAACCACGATCAAACGCTTTATGATGGATTGCGCACAATGCCAGGCCATTAGGTACTTCACAAGGGCCATGATGCTGCTTCCATCTGATATGGGCAGCTTCCAGAGCAATCGGCGCATTGTCGTGGCGCATGTTGAAGCCGCAGATCGCGCACTGATAATTGTAAGCACGTAGCACCATCTGGCGGAACTTCGGATCACGTTGGCGGAGAGAGGTGCGAATATCAAACCCCATCTCATCAGCGATGTCTTCTTGGATACTGGCCGGGAAATGCGCCTCCAGGAGCTGCTGCGCCAGCGTATCAATTAGCCTGTGATTTTTTGCCACCAACCCAAAACTATCGGCATCAAATCCACCCGCGACATTATATTCGATGAGTTCACGTCGGGGCGGCTGGCGGCTACCATTGGTTGAGCACAGTTCCGCGTTTTGTAGTTCCCAAAAGCCATCGCCCTTCAGACGCCAGAACGGCATGTCCGGGCGCTGGTCACGGCGCTGCGGTCCATAACGTTCCAGAAGATCCAACAGGGGCTCGTAGATTTCAGAACTATAGTTAAACAGGCGCTCATGACCCTGCCGATAGCGTGAAAGGACATGCAGCAGCAATAATGGCTTATGTGGCGCACGCTGTTCGCCTTTGCGCCAAATGGTGATATTTGATATCGCTTGCTTCAGGGTTTTGTCAGAGGTCATTACGTTGAAGAATCCATGAGCACATATTTGCGATGATGCTCGCAACTTTATGTACATTCAAGGCATTATTGCAGACGTCCTTTTTGTCTGGCGACTCTGTACCTGGCAGATGGAATTCTGATAACAACGGTAAAAAATACAGCGACCAACCAGTCCTAAAGGGCTGGTTGGTCATTTTAATTTAAACATCAACCGAGAAATAAAGGCATTCAACTCACTCGCCATTACCCCGGTTGATCTTCGCATAGTCAAACGGCGTAATCCCTTTCCCTCGATTGGCATCCAGAAAATCCGCCCACCACTGCAACATCAGCTTGCGCTCATCCAGATGTTCCGCTTTATGGATATACGCCGCCCTCACCGAATTGCGTTCCATATGGCTCATCTGCCTTTCCACCGCATCCTTCGACCATAGTCCTGACTCAATTAGCGAGCTACAGGCCATTGTGCGAAAGCCGTGACCGCAAACCTCAACTTTAGTGTCATAGCCCATCACCCGGAGCGCACTGTTTACGGTGTTTTCACTCATTGGCTTACGCGGATCATGATCGCCAATGAAGATCAGCTCATGTTCGCCACAGAACTGCTTTATCTGCTTCAGGATCGCCAGCGCCTGCTTTGAAAGCGGCACCAGATGCGGTGTACGCATCTTTGAACCTCGCTGAGAATGTTTCACATCAGGAATGGGCTCTCGCTCAGGTGGGATGGTCCACATTGACGTTTCAAAATCGATTTCTGACCAGCGAGCAAAACGCAGCTCACTGGACCGAATAAAGATAAGCAGAGTGAGTTCTGTCGCCCAGCGGGTTAGCGGCCTGCCGGTATAGCTATCTATTTTCTCAAGCAACTCAGGGATGCGCTTTAATTCCAGCGCCGGACGATGTTGTCGATTACCGGAAGCAACCGCCCCAGCCATCTCTTGTGCCGGGTTATAATCAATTAACCCACTTTGCACTGCATAACGCATGATGGCCGTAGTGCGCTGTTGAAGACGGGCAGCAACTTCAAGACGTCCAGACATCTCTACGGCTTTAATTGGCGCTAATAAATCGCGCGTTTTTAACTCAGTGATATTACGTTCACCAAGCGCTGCAAAGAGATTATCTTCCAGACTTTTTAGCACACGATGGGCGTGATCTTCAGACCACTTTTTATTGGTGCCATGCCACTCGATCGCTACCTCTTTAAAGGTTCGTGCTTTACTCTGTTCAACCTTATCATTTTTCTTTTTGTTTCCCGGATCGACGCCATTCGCTAGTAGCTTACGCGCTTCGTCACGACGTGCTCTGGCATCCGCCAGTGTGATTTCAGGGTAAACCCCAAGTGCCAGCATCTTTTGCTTGCCGTCATAACGGTACTGCAAACGCCAGTACTTAGAACCATTAGGATGGACAAGTAGGTGCATACCGCTGCCATCGGTCAGTTTGTATTGCTTATCCGTTGGCTTGGCTGTTCTGACCTTGATATCTGTTAACGCCATGCTTATCCCCTCCCTGTTGGTACAAGCATTATCGAACCGTAAATACCATCATCTTTACCAACATGTGTTGGTAGATGTACGTTGATGTCGGTTAACCTTGAGAGAGTTAATATAGCGGGAAAGGTAGATAAATACTGGATTTTAGAAATAAAAAAAGACCTCAGTTGAGGTCCATTTACATGCTTTTGGTGCCGAAGGCCGGACTCGAACCGGCACGTATTTCTACGGTTGATTTTGAATCAACTGCGTCTACCGATTTCGCCACTTCGGCACTGAAGGGGATGCGGAAACGTTGTGGATTATACCTGTCGCGCGCCGCCATGCAAGCGACGACGCGCTAAACCTGCGCTAAGTGCCCAAAAAACCAGCGCTACCGTCAGTCCAGCTCAGACACCGCCAGCCGTATCACCCTCGCTGCCTTCTGCTCCGGCAGCGCCAGCACCTTGGCCCACATTTCCTGCACCATATCGCAGGAGAGCTTCTCTTTGCCCGCCGCCTTTTCCGGCATCTGCAGCAGCTGGATGTCCTCGCCGTACTTATCGGCAAGCGCCTTCATAATCGGTCGCACATCCTCGACGGCCGCCTCGCGTTCGGCCGGGGTCACGGTGTGGCGGTTTTTGCCGTAGGCCGCGCGCATCATGTCGGCGTCGGCCTGCATGCGCCGCGCCATCAGGTCTTTATCCAGCATGCGCATCGGGTTGATGCCGCCCTTCACCATCGGGTAGAGGAAGCGGAAGCAGGCGTCGTCGCTCACCTTCTGGATGGCGGCGGTCTGCTCCATATTGATGGTCATGTAGTTCACCACGTTGGCATCCGGGGCGTTTTGCAGGCGCGACATCTGCAGATGCAGGATCTGCGGCTGGATGGTGTCGATAATCTGCTGCTCCGGCTCGCCCGCTTTTTGCAGGGCGGCCATCTGGTCGAGGATGCGCTGATGCAGCGCGGGCTCCTGCTCCTTAATCACCTGCCAGGCGGGCATCGCGTTAAGGGCGTTATCCATCTGCCGTTCCGGGGCGCGCTGCCTGTCGAAAAACACCCAGAACGCCACGGCGGCAGCCGCAATGACGACAATCACAATACGGGTCCACGTTTTATTCATCTCGCATCCTTATCCTTGAGTTATGCCGGTTTACACCGGCACGCCGCTGTGGAAGCGAAACTCGTTGTCCGGTGTCGAGATAAGTGTGGCTTCAATTTCGCCAAAAAGCTTTATGCGCGGTGAGATATCGTCGTCGCTCACCTGCTGGGCCAGCGTCAGGTAGTCCTGATAGTGGCGCGCTTCCGAGCGCAGCAGCGAGAGATAAAACTTCTGCAGGTCGTCGTCGAGGAACGGGGCCAGCGCGGCGAAGCGTTCGCAGGAGCGGGCTTCGATGTAGGCACCACAGATGAGCTTGTCGATCAGCGTCAGCGGTTCGTGGGTGCGCACTTCCTTCAGCATCCCTTTGGCGTAGCGGCTGGCGGTGATTTTGACGTAGGGAATGTCGCGGGCCAGCATCGCCTCGCGCACCTGCAAGAAGTGGTGCAGCTCCTCTTTAATCAGCAGCACCATGCTGTCGATAAGCGCCTGGCCCCACGGGTCGTCGGTTTTGGGCATCACGCTTTTGCCAATCTGCCTGTGCAGGGCGATGAAGTCCGGCTCCGGGCCGTCGCGGAAGGTGAACTGTTCGTAGGGCTTGAGCCACTCGAGCAGCGCGTCGGCACCGCTTTCGTCGGCGACGTATTTACGCACCAGCAGCAGCGCGGTCTGGGCGGCCTTGAGCTCGCACACCATGTGGTCGGTGAGCAGCAGCGGCAGGTTCGCCGGGTCGCGGGCTTTATCAATCCATGCTTGCGGGGTCGGGCACTGGAGGAAGTTGAGTACGGGGGCGAGTATCTGCGGGTAATCCATGGTTCTGCCTTGAAAAAGCGGTGGCGCGCGCCACCGCCTGAAACGCTTAGTGACGCACGCCGTCGTCGTCTTCGTCGACGTAATCTTCGTCGTCGCCTTCTTCGCCGTCTTCACCGTTCGGATCTTCGAAGTAGGTTCCCCAGCCGTCGTATTCCACGTCAAACTTCTCGGCCAGGTTCATCAGCTGTTCTACCTGCGCGTCGATCAGCTCCGCCTTCAGCGCGCCTTCGCTCAGAATGTCGCAGCAGATGACGGTGTCGCCCTCTTCCACTTCCAGCTCTTCAGGCTCGGTCACTTCGTAACCCAGCTTGAAGGCTTCTACCGCCATTTTTTCCAGCGCGTCGAAATCATCCGCAGAGAAATGGTGCTCGATGGTGTACAGCGCGTCCGGATCGCTACCGTCTTCCAGCAGCTCTTCAATAATCAGACGCGTCTCTTCGCGTTGCTCTTCCAGTAATTCCGGGTTTGCCATGGCTCAATCCTCTTTAAAGTGCGGCAGATACTTCTATTTTCACACACGGACGGGTTTGCCTCCACCTTTGTTGGAAAGATTTGTGAAACGGGGTTGCAAATGAATAATTACACATATAAAGTGAATTTTAATTCAATTAGTGGCGTTCGCCATGTGAGGATAAAATGTCCGATTTATACAAAAAACACTTTCTGAAATTGCTCGACTTTACCCCTGCACAGTTCACTTCTCTGCTGACCCTTGCCGCACAGCTCAAAGCCGATAAGAAAAAGGGCAAGGAAGTACAAAAGCTTACCGGTAAAAACATCGCGCTCATCTTCGAAAAAGACTCGACCCGTACACGTTGCTCTTTCGAAGTTGCCGCATTTGACCAGGGCGCGCGCGTTACCTATTTAGGGCCGAGCGGCAGCCAGATTGGGCATAAAGAGTCAATTAAGGACACCGCGCGGGTTCTCGGGCGGATGTACGACGGCATTCAGTATCGCGGGCACGGCCAGGAAGTCGTCGAAACGCTGGCGCAGTATGCGGGCGTGCCGGTGTGGAACGGGCTGACCAACGAGTTTCATCCGACGCAGCTGCTGGCGGACCTGCTGACCATGCAGGAGCACCTGCCGGGCAAGGCGTTTAACGAGATGACGCTGGTCTACGCGGGCGACGCGCGCAACAACATGGGCAACTCGATGCTGGAAGCGGCGGCGCTGACCGGGCTGGATCTACGCCTGGTGGCCCCGAAAGCCTGCTGGCCGGAAGAGAGCCTGGTGGCAGAGTGCAGCGCGCTGGCGGAAAAGCACGGTGGGAAAATCACGCTGACGGAAGACGTAGCGGCGGGCGTGAAGGGCGCGGACTTTATCTATACCGACGTGTGGGTGTCGATGGGCGAAGCCAAAGAGAAGTGGGCGGAGCGGATTGCGCTGCTGCGTGGGTATCAGGTGAACGCGCAGATGATGGCGCTGACCGGCAACCCGGACGTGAAGTTCCTGCACTGTCTGCCGGCGTTCCATGACGACCAGACCACGCTCGGCAAGCAGATAGCGAAAGAGTTCGACCTGCACGGCGGGATGGAAGTGACGGACGAGGTGTTTGAGTCGGCGGCGAGCATCGTGTTCGACCAGGCGGAAAACCGGATGCATACGATTAAGGCGGTGATGGTGGCGACGCTTGGGGAGTGAGTCCTCTGCGGTCTGGTGCCCTCACCCCGGCCCTCTCCCACAGGGAGAGGGGGAAAACACTAAAAAACGACAACAGGGTTGTCGTTTTTGCTTTTACCTTGCACAGGGAGAGGGGGAACACCGGCTCCATTTCATTGATTTTTCACCCCGAAAAAGGTACGTTTTCGCCTTAATTCCAGCGTGGACATGCCAGCATTATGCCGATTATTCAGTCTGTTGAACGTGCATTGCAGATCCTCGACCTGTTCAACGAGCAGGCCACCGAGCTTAAGATCACCGACATCAGCAAACTGATGGGGCTGAGCAAGAGTACCCTCCACTCTCTGCTGAAAACCCTGCAGCTTCACGGCTATATCGATCAGAACCCGGAGAACGGCAAATATCGCCTCGGCATGAAGCTGGTCGAGCGCGGTCATTTCGTCGTGGGCTCCATCGATATTCGTCAGAAGGCGAAAGGCTGGCTGACGGAGCTGTCACAGCGGACCGGGCAGACCACCCATCTGGGGATCCTGGACGGGCGTGAAGGGGTCTATATCGAGAAGATTGAAGGCAAGCTGGCCGCCATCGCCTATTCGCGCATTGGCCGCCGCCTGCCGGTTCACGCCACCGCCATCGGCAAGGTGCTGATTGCCTGGCTGGGCGAGGCCGAGCTTAACGCCCTGCTGGAGGGCTATCAGTACACCACCTTTACTCCCGCCACCCTCTCCTCTCGCGAAGCGTTAATGGCTGCCCTGGCGCAGACCCGCGAGCAGGGTTACGCCCTGGATAGCGAAGAGAACGAGCAGGGCGTGCGCTGCGTGGCGGTGCCGGTGTGGAACCATGAGTCCCGCGTGATTGCCGCCCTGAGCCTGTCGACGCTGACCTCCCGCGTGGACGACGCCGGGCTGGCGAGTTTCCGCGAGCAGCTTCAGCAGGCCGGGCTCCAGCTGTCACGCGCGCTGGGCTACCCGGCCTGAGCCGTTAGGCCGGCTCGTAGGTGAAGTAGTCGAAGTCCGCGTGACAGCCGTCGCCGCTGATGTCCTCGCAGTGCAGCCCCACAAACGCGCCGGTGAAGAAGCCGCGCCCGCCAATGTAGTCGTCCGACAGCTTCCACGCCTCATACGTTACCGGCACGGTGTGCCACGTCTCGCCGTCAAACGAGTAGCTGTAGCGGTAGACCAGCGTATCCACGTCCACCCGCAGCCAGACGCTCTCCGCGCTCTCCGGCACCGGAATGGGCTGCTCGTGCAGCGGCCATGACGGCACGTTGTGGTCGAGCTGGATAACTTTGATGGTTCTCCCCTTCCCCTCCTCGTAGTCCACAAAGCAGTAGCTCCAGTTTTTGCTGTTGTAGTAGCAGGTCAGCCCCGCGCTCTGCTGGAAGTGGACCGGCGAGAACTGCATCCGCGTCTCGGCCCGGAAGGTGAAGTGCTGCCAGCGGCGCGCCACGGTTGACTGGGTGAAGGTCGAGTTGAGCGAATCGTTGCCATAGAGCCGTAAGAAGCCCGGGCGCGCGGTGAGCGAGCCGAGGGTGTCGTCGAACGGAATGCGCAGGGTCTGCAGTTCCGGGTCGAGCGAACTGGCGTCGAAATCCTCCCGCCAGCTGCCCTGAACGGCGACAGGCTGCTCGGCTACCTGCGGGCCTTTCACGGTCAGCTGCGCGTGCTTGCCGCCTTCCACATACGGCCAGCCGTCGCGCCACGCAATGCGGGCGATGCCGGTCTCGCGCCCCAGCGGGCAGTAGCCGCGCCCGCCGGAGGCCAGCAGCGGCACACCGGGCAGGCGCAGCGGGCGGCTGGTGAGGTAGGCCATGTACCATTCTCCGGTATGGATCTGCAGCAGCGAGCCGTGGCCGCTCTTCTGTAGCGGGTTCTCCGGCAGGTGCCAGCTGGTCATCATCGTCACGTCCGGGTGCAGCTCGTACGGCCCGTCGATATTTTTGGAACGCAGCACCACGACGGCGTGCTCGTAGCTGGTGCCGCCCTCAGCCACCATTAAGTAGTACCATCCCGCATGGCGATACAGGTGCGCGCCCTCGGTGTAGCAGAGCGGCGTGCCGGTAAACAGCGTTTTGCGCTCGGGCGAGAGCGTGCCGGTCTGCGGATCAAACTCCTGCAAAACGATGGTGTTGTGCGGATTGCTGTGGTGGCGCGGCCCCCACGGGCGGTAGAGGTAGTACTTGCGGCCATCGTCGTCGTGGAACAGGGACGGGTCAAACCCGCCGTTGCCCATCGGGATCGGCTCGCTCCACGGCCCCTCGATGGACGGCGCGGTGACGAGGAAGTTACGGCCGTTTTTCCACGGCGAGTCGACAATCTTCACGTCGGTATAGAGCAGCCAGAATTCACCGTCGGCGTAGCTCAGGCACGGCGCCCAGATGCCGCCGGAGTCCGGGTTGCCCTTCATGTCCAGCATCGACACGCGGTCCAGCGGGGTGCTGACCAGCGACCAGTTTTTCAGGTCTCGGGAGTGATAGATGCGCACGCCGGGGAACCATTCGAAGGTCGAGGTGGCGATGTAGTAGTCCTCGCCCTGGCGGCAGAGGGACGGGTCCGGGTTAAAGCCGGTCAGAATGGGATTAGTGATTTGCATAGTGCCTCCGGTTAATGGGATGCGGCTGTCGCGGCGTCGGGAACGGCCTCGCCCTGCGCCGCGCGGTGCTTGATCAGCTGCTGGCTGATGGCCTCCACGCGGGCATCGGTGAGCTTGTAGAACGACAGCATGATGAACATGCCCGCGTAGAGCACCACCGGCACCACGCAGAACAGAATTTTGATGGTGGTGAGCACCTCGACCGGCTGCACGCTGCTGCTGGCGGAGTAGTTGACGTACGCCAGGATCCAGCCCACCACCGCCCCGCCAATCGCCAGGCCAATCTTCAGGCTGAACAGGTAGGTGGAGAACACCAGCCCGTCGAGGCGGCGCCCGCTGCGGCTTTCCTCGTAATCCACCACGTCAGAGGCCATCAGCCACTGCAGCGGCGTGGTGGTGTTAAAGACAAACAGGAACAGAATGTTGAGGGCGAAAATCAGCGCGATATGCTCGGCCGGGGTGACAAAAATCAGCAGGCTGATCAGCGAGTAAGCGACGATGATCCACTTAAAGGCGGTGACGCGGTCGAAACGGCCCAGCAGGCGGGAGGAGCAGAGCGAGCCGAACATGGTGGCGAGGCTGCCGTAGAGTAAAAACTGGGTCGCCATCTCCGGATGATCCATCACGTATTTCACGAAGTAGAGCGTCGCCCCGCCGCGTACCACGTTGGAGCAGGTCGCCATCATCTTGAACGCGCACATGATGCGCCACTGGCCGTTACCGAGCAGCAGTTTGAGATCTTTCGCCACCGACGAGCCCGGCTGGACCTCAAAGGTGTAGCGCTCTTTAGTGGTGAAGAAGCAGACGTAGAGCAGCACCACGCCGGTCAGGCCCAGCACGCACATGGCGCCGAAATAGCCCACCTGCTCATCCCCTTTACCGATGATGCTCACCAGCGGCAGCGCGATGCCGCTGATGGCGAGCGAGCCCGCCGCCGCGAGGAAAAAGCGCCAGGACTGCAGGGCATGGCGCTCTTTCGGGTCGGCGGTAATGACGCCCGGCATGGCGCAGTACGGCACGTTAACGAAGGTGTAGACCAGGGTCAGGAGAATATAGGTCACGCAGGCATAGATGATTTTGCCCTGCGCGGAAAAGTCCGGCGTGTAGAAGGTCAGTACGCAGACGATGCCAAACGGGATGGCGCCCCACAGCAGGAACGGGCGGAACTGACCGTGCCGCGTGCGGGTGCGGTCCACCAACAGCCCCATCAGCGGGTCGGTCACCGCATCCAGCACGCGGGAGATTAAAAACAGCGTGCCCATAATCCCCGCCGACAGGCCGAAGACGTCGGTGTAGAAATAGGCCAGCAGGAACATGGTGGCCTGCCAGACGAAGCCGCAGGCGGTATCACCGAGCCCGTAGCCAATTTTGTCTTTCATGGTTAATTGCGTCATCAGAATTACACCCTTATGTAGTGTGCTGAATTACAACATCGTGTTAATGGAGTGTAATGAGCTGTTCAATTAACCAGCAATGGTCATATCTTATTTCTGAATTACGTTATTTTGCTTTTGTGACGCCAACGATATATCGCAAGACATTGTTTAAATTAACAAAAAACAAAAAAGCAAAAGCCATCCACGGAATATATTCCGTAGACGACAATCGCGTGAAAAATAATTAAATGCCGAGCGCTTTTTTACCGGCGTTAATTACCTCGATAATTTTATCAGTGTCATAAATACAGCCTTTCCAGGTGCCGCCGCTTACCGACTGCAGTGCCGCCCACAGCCGGGTATCGTCCGGCAAAAAGTCGTGAGCGTGCAGATCCGGGTGCGTCTGCCGCAACGCCAGCTCGCGGGCGCCCTCCTCCGGCGTCAGCGGGTGGTCCGCGGTGCCGATAAAGCTCACGCTGCCCGTCAGGGTCAGACGGTCGACCACAATCTCGATGATGTCGTTGTCGCGCAGCTTGCCAATCGGCCCGCCCGCCAGCGCCTCCGGCGACACGTGGCCGAAGCAGGCGCCTGTCGATACCCCCGAGAAGCGCGCATCGGTGATTAACGACACCGTTTTGCCCCACGAGATATGCTTCAGCGCGGAGGTAAGCTGGTAGGTCTCTTCCATGCCGGTGCCGGACGGGCCGCCGCCGATCACCACCATGATATCGCCCTGCTTAATCTCTTCCCGCTTGATGGCCTTAATCGCCTGCGCTTCCGAGACAAACACCCGCGCCCTGCCGGTGTGGCGGTAAACGCCATCGTCACCCACCACAGACGGGTCGATCGCCGTGGCCTTGATCACCGATCCTTCCGGCGCGATGTTGCCCGTCGGGAAGCAGACCGTCGAGGTCAGCCCTTTCGCTTTTGCCTTCTCCGGCGGCAGGATCACGTCATCCGGATCCACGCCGTCCTGCTCCCGCAGGCACTGGCGGAAGCGCGCCCGGCGCTCGGACGCCTGCCACCAGTCGAGGTTCTCACCTACCGTCTGGCCGGTCACGGTCATGGCGTCCAGGTGCAGCAGGCCGAGATCGCGCAGGTGGAGCATCACCTCCGGCACGCCGCCGGCGAGGAACGCCCTCACGGTCGGATGGTAGTCCGGGCCGTTGGGCAGCACGCTCACCAGGCGCGGCACCTTACGGTTGATGCGCGTCCAGTGTTCAACATCCGGAATAGTGCAGCCCGCCGCGTGGGCGATGGCCGGAATGTGCAGCAGTAAATTGGTCGAGCCGCCGAACGCCGCGTGGATCACCATCGCATTTTCGATGGCTTTATCGGTGAGGATATCCCGTGTGGTGATGCCGCGGTTATCCAGCTCGCTCACCGCCCGCGCCGACTGGCGGGCGATCTCCAGCCACACCGCCTGTCCGGACGGCGCCAGCGCGGAGTGCGGCAGCGCCAGACCCAGCGCTTCCGCGACCACCTGCGAGGTGCCCGCCGTGCCGAGGAACTGGCAGCCGCCACCCGGCGACGCGCAGGCGCGACAGCCCAGCTCGGCGGCCTCCTGCAACGAGAGTTCATGGTTGGCGAAGCGCGCGCCGATGGTCTGCACCTTGCCCGCGTCTTCCCCCACGGTCGGCGGCAGCGTCGCCCCGCCCGGCACCAGAATGGTCGGCAGGTCGTGCATCGAGGCCAGGGCAATCATGGTGGCGGGCAGCCCTTTGTCGCAGGTTGCGACGCCAATCACCGCCCGGCGCGTCGGCAGGGAGCGGATCAGGCGGCGAAAGACGATCGCCGCGTCGTTGCGGTACGGCAGGGAGTCGAACATGCCGTGCGTGCCCTGTGAGCGCCCGTCGCACGGATCGCTGACGAAGGCCGCAAACGGGATCCCGCCGTTGCGGGTGATCTCCTTCGCCGCCGCCTGCATCTGCATACCGATCTCCCAGTGCCCGGTGTGGTAGCCCAGCGCGACCGGGCGTCCGTCTCCGGCGCGGATGCCGCCCTGGGTGCCGATAATCAGCACCTCTTTACCGGTCAGCTTGTTGGCATCCCAGCCCATCCCGGCGTTCTGCGTCATGCCGAACAGGTTGCCGCTGGGGGATTCCATCAGCATCTGCGGGGTCAGCGGCAGCGCCCCCTGCGGCCCCGCCGCATGGGTGATCACCGCATAAAACGCATCATCCTGCGGGGTGAAAATTTTCTCGATGGTCATGGTTATCGTCCGGCTCAGCAGAGCTTGAGCTGTTGCAGCAGGGTTTTCAGCTGCGCCTTACGCGGCTCGTCCAGCGGTGACGCGGGCGGCAGCACGTGCGTGGAAATCGGGCGGCCGCAGAGCACGATCGCCTCTTTAATCACGTTCACAAACGGCGTATCCAGCTGATACATCTGCGGAATTTGCAGTAAGGTCTGATGATACTCAGCCGCCTTCGCCACGTCTTTATCCCGCCAGGCTTTCAGCAGATTTACCGACACCTGCGGAGCAAAATTGCCGCTCGCCGAGATCGCCCCGTCGCCGCCGAGCAGCAGGGTATTAAAGAGATGATCGTCGTAACCGCATAGCACGGAGAAGTGCGGATGCGCCGCTTTGACAGTGTGGATCATGCTGCGCAGGTGGGCGACGGAGTCGATGGTGTCTTTGATGCCGATAATATTGCTGCGCGAGTCGGCCAGGGTTTTCACCAGCGCCGGGGTCAGATCCTGCCCGGTCAGCGCCGGGAAGTTATAGAGTATCACCGGCAGCGTCACGCTGTCGGCCACCTGTTCGAAGTAGCGAATCAGGTTCGCTTCCGACACTTTCCAGTAGTAGGGGTTGATCACCACGATGCCGTCCGCACCCTCCTGCTGGGCGTGCTGGCTCAGTTCAATGGTTTCCCGGGCGTTGGTGCCGCCGGTGCCGATCAGCACCGGCACACGACGATCGACATGATCAATAGCGAAGCGGGCAACGGTTTTACGCTCTTCGGCGCTGAGCTGGGAGAATTCGCCGCCGCTGCCGAGGAAGAACAGGCCGTCAACGCCTGCGGCGATCAGATCGTCAATCAGTGCGGCGGTGCCCGGCTTATCGAGCTGGCCATCGGCGGTAAATATGGTGGAGACGGGGGGAATGATCCCCGTGAACAACGCGGACTGCGGCATGAGATCTCCTTGCTGAATCATTTTGTTCTACATTATAGAACAGCGTTCATTAATTTAACGATCATACTATGACGCAGAAAAAGCGCAGGTAAATGGGAAGGGTTGAGGGAGTGCGGGAAATTTAAGCTGGATCACATTATGCGAGGGGATGTGCCCCAGCGCATGTTTATCGGGCGCGGTGTTAATTTGCTGTTAATCCCTCGCAGGCATTTATGCAGTAGTTATGCATAACCTCAGCACGGCGTAATGACACCGCGGCGCTAAGTTGCTGATCGTACTGCTTTCATCATAAAACTCGCGGCAGCTTCACACTTTATCATTTTAATAATTTGCTAATAAATCCCATAATTATTTATTGATTTTTCTTAAGTCAAAAATAGTTAATTGATAATTATGCATAGTCATTCCACTGATATAATTAAATCATTTAAAATCAATCATATAACAAATTATGCCAAAGCATTAAATTCTACAAAATAATAACAAACCCAAATAATGCCAACGGATCCTGCTTAGCTATTCACCCGCCAACAATATCAAATTAATCATTATCTGATGCGAATCATGCAAATGAAAACAAATCCTCCGATCGCTAATTTCACGTGAGCAACATCACAATACGGTTTATTTAAGCGCCTACTATTGACCACGAAATCAATTGAGCTTAGCCGCCATGTAATTAAGCAAATATGGCGCATGCCCTTTTTATTCTGAAAAACAGTTAAAGGAATAATTATGGAAAAGCATTATGTCGGTTCTGAAATTGGTCAATTGCGTAGCGTTATGCTGCACCGCCCAAATTTAAGTCTGAAACGGTTAACGCCGTCGAATTGTCAGGAGCTGCTTTTCGATGACGTGCTCTCGGTTGAACGGGCGGGTGAAGAGCATGACATTTTCGCAAACACGCTGCGCGAGCAGGGTGTGGAAGTCCTGCTGTTGACCGACCTTCTGACGCAAACCCTTGATATCGCAGAGGCGAAAGCCTGGCTGCTGGAGACGCAAATCTCCGACTATCGCCTTGGGCCCACCTTTGCCGGCGACGTCCGCGGCTGGCTGGCGGATATGCCGCACCGCGAACTGGCGCGCAGATTAAGCGGCGGGTTAACCTACGGTGAAATTCCGGCGGCCATTAAAAATATGGTCGTCGATACCCACACGGCGAATGATTTTATTATGAAGCCGCTGCCAAACCATTTATTTACTCGTGATACTTCGTGCTGGATTTATAACGGCGTGTCCATTAACCCGATGGCCAAACCAGCTCGTCAGCGCGAAACCAATAACCTGCGGGCAATATATCGCTGGCACCCGGCATTCGCCGACGGGGAATTTATTAAGTATTTCGGTGATGAAAATATTAATTACGACCACGCCACTTTAGAAGGCGGTGACGTATTAGTGATTGGCCGCGGCGCGGTGTTGATCGGCATGTCCGAACGCACCACCCCGCAGGGGGTGGAGTTCCTCGCCAACAGCCTGTTCAAACACCGCCAGGCCGAGCGCGTGATCGCCGTTGAGCTGCCAAAACACCGCTCCTGCATGCACCTCGACACCGTGATGACCCACATCGATGTCGACACCTTCTCCGTCTACCCGGAAGTGGTGCGCAAAGACGCCCACTGCTGGACGCTCACCCCGGATGGCCGCGGCGGCCTGCTGCGCACCCAGGAAACCGACCTGCTGCACGCCATTGAAAAAGCCCTCGGCATTAATCAGGTGCGTCTGATCACCACCGGCGGCGACGCCTTTGAGGCCGAACGCGAGCAGTGGAACGACGCCAATAACGTACTGACCATTCGCCCGGGCGTGGTGATCGGCTACGAGCGCAACGTCTGGACCAACGAGAAGTACGACAAGGCCGGTATCACCGTGCTGCCCATCCCGGGCGACGAGCTTGGACGCGGGCGCGGCGGCGCGCGCTGCATGAGCTGCCCGCTGGAACGCGACGGAATTTAAGGAGCCATCATGGAACGAAAACCCACTCTGGTTGTGGCCCTGGGCGGCAACGCCCTGCTCAGGCGCGGCGAACCGTTAGAGGCCGACATCCAGCGCCAGAACATTGAGCTTGCCGCCCGCACCATCGCCGGGCTGACGGCGCAGTGGCGCGTGGTGCTGGTGCACGGCAACGGGCCGCAGGTCGGGCTGCTGGCGCTGCAGAACAGCGCCTACGACAAGGTCGCCCCTTATCCGCTGGACGTTCTCGGCGCGGAAAGCCAGGGGATGATCGGCTACATGCTCCAGCAGGCGCTGAAAAACAGCCTGCCCCAGCGCGAGGTGAGCGTCCTGCTCACTCAGGTGGAGGTGGACGCCGCCGACCCGGCCTTCAGCAACCCGACCAAGTACATCGGCCCGGTCTACAGCGAAGCGCAGGCAAAAACGCTGGCCGCGGAGAAAGGCTGGGTATTCAGGGCCGACGGCGGCTATTTCCGCCGCGTGGTGCCCTCTCCACAGCCGAAGCGCATCGTTGAGCGCGACGCCATCACGGCGCTTATTCAGCGCGACCACCTGGTGATCTGCAACGGCGGCGGCGGCGTGCCGGTGGTGGAAAACGCCAACGGCTATCGCGGGATTGAGGCTGTGATCGACAAAGACCTCTCCGCCGCCCTGCTGGCGCGCCAGATCGAGGCCGATGCCCTGCTGATCCTCACCGATGCCGACGCGGTGTACCTCGACTGGGGCAAACCGACCCAACGCCCGCTGGCGCAGGTGACGCCGGAACTGCTCAGGGGCATGCAGTTCGACGCCGGATCGATGGGGCCGAAGGTGGCCGCCTGTCGCGAGTTCGTTGAAACCTGCAACGGGATTGCCGGCATTGGCGCGCTGGCCGACGGCGCGGAGATCCTGGCGGGCGAGAAAGGCACGTTGATTCGTAACTGAGCACACATTTTAAAAAGGATTAACCCATGACCATCAACCTGAAAAACCGCAACTTCCTCAAACTGCTGGACTACACCCCGGCAGAGATCCAGTACCTGATCGACCTCGCCATCGAGCTGAAGGCCGCCAAAAAAGCCGGGCGCGAGAAGCAAACCCTGGTCGGGAAAAACATCGCCCTGATCTTTGAAAAAACCTCCACCCGCACCCGCTGCGCCTTTGAAGTGGGCGCGTTCGACCAGGGCGCGCAGGTCACCTACCTCGGCCCAAGCGGCTCGCAGATCGGCCATAAAGAGTCGATGAAAGACACCGCCCGCGTCTTAGGCCGCATGTATGACGGCATCGAATACCGCGGCTATGGGCAGGCCATCGTCGAGGAGCTGGGCGAGTACGCGGGCGTGCCGGTGTGGAACGGCCTGACCGACGAATTCCACCCAACGCAAATCCTCGCCGACCTGATGACCATGCTGGAGCACGCGCCGGGTAAAACCCTGCCGGAGCTGAGCTTTGCCTATCTCGGCGACGCGCGAAACAACATGGGCAACTCGCTGATGGTCGGCGCGGCCAAAATGGGGATGGATATCCGCCTCGTCGCGCCGAAATCCTTCTGGCCGGAAGCAGGTCTGGTTGAGCAGTGCCGCGCCATCGCTAAAGAGACGGGCGCGCGCATCACCCTTACCGACGACGTGGAAGAGGGCGTGAAGGGAGCGGATTTCCTCTACACCGACGTGTGGGTCTCTATGGGCGAGCCGAAGGAGGCCTGGGCCGAGCGCGTCAGCCTGATGAAGCCGTATCAAATCAACGCGGACGTCATGAAGGCCACCGGCAACCCGAACGTCAAGTTTATGCACTGCCTGCCGGCGTTCCACAACGAGCACACCAAAGTGGGCCGTGAAATCGAGATGGCCTATGGCCTGAAGGGGCTGGAGGTGACGGAAGAGGTCTTTGAATCACCGAACTCCATCGTCTTCGGCGAAGCTGAGAACCGCATGCACACCATTAAAGCGGTCATGGTGGCGACACTCGGCGACTAATCACCGCCCGGCGCGCCGCGGGGTGCGCCGGGTTTAAGGAGAACATCATGGGCAAGTTCAAGTTTCCCTCCGCTTACACCATTCTCTTCTTTCTGATTGCCGTCGTCGCCGCGCTGAGCTGGATTATCCCGGCCGGTCAGTACCAGATGGCAATGAACGAGGCATTAGGCAAAGAAGTGCCGGTTGCCGGTACCTATGCGCACGTGGCGGCACATCCGCAGGGCCTCGTTTCCGTCCTGATGGCGCCCATCGCCGGGCTGTACGATCCGGTTTCCGGCCAGGCCGGGGCGATCGACGTGGCGCTGTTTATTCTGATCATCGGGGGATTTCTCGGGATCGTCACCAAAACCGGGGCGATTGACGCCGGGATCGAGCGCGTCACCACCCGGCTGCGCGGACGCGAAGAGTGGATGATCCCGATCCTGATGGCGCTGTTTGCCGCAGGCGGCACGATTTACGGCATGGCCGAGGAGTCGCTGCCCTTCTACACCCTGCTGGTGCCGGTAATGCTGGCCGCCCGGTTCGACCCGGTTGTCGCCGCCTCCACCGTGCTGCTCGGCGCGGGGATCGGCACGCTCGGCTCCACCATTAACCCGTTCGCGACGGTGATCGCCGCCAACGCCGCCGGGATCCCCTTCACCAACGGCATCATGTTGCGCATCGCGCTGCTGGTGATTGGCTGGGTCATCTGCGTGGCGTGGGTGATGCGTTACGCCCGTAAGGTGCGTCAGGACCCGTCGCTGTCGATCGTCGCCGACAAGCAGGAGGAGAACCGCGCCCATTTCCTCGGCAACAAAGGGGAGCAGTCGCTGGAATTTACCCCGGTGCGCAAAATCATCCTCGTGATTTTTGCCCTCGCGTTCGCGGTGATGATTTACGGCGTGGCGGTGCTGGGCTGGTGGATGGCGGAGATCTCGGCGGTGTTTCTCGCCAGCGCCATCATCGTGGGGCTTATCGCCCGCATGAGCGAAGAGGAGCTGACCTCAACCTTTATCAACGGCGCACGAGATTTGCTGGGCGTCGCGCTGATTATCGGCATTGCGCGCGGTATCGTAGTCATCATGGATAAGGGCATGATTACCCACACCATTTTGCACAGCGCGGAAGGGCTGGTCAGCGGGTTGTCCACGGTGGCGTTTATCAACGTGATGTACTGGCTGGAGGTCGTGCTGTCATTTCTTGTGCCTTCTTCATCCGGCCTGGCCGTTCTGACGATGCCGATCATGGCACCGCTGGCCGATTTCGCTAACGTCAACCGCGACCTGGTGGTGACGGCTTACCAGTCTGCCTCCGGCATCGTTAACCTCGTCACGCCAACCTCAGCCGTGGTGATGGGCGGTCTGGCTATCGCCCGGGTGCCTTACGTGCGTTACCTGAAATGGGTGGCGCCGCTGCTGGCGATCCTGACGGTGGTGATTATGGTGGCGTTAAGCCTGGGGGCGGTGTTGTGATGTGTTGACGTTGTAGGCCCGGTAAGCGTAGCGCCACCGGGCGTTTTGTTTCAGCCACTTACATGGGAAATAGTTATGACGGAATATGGTGATTACTCTCCAAAAGAACAACTACAGTTGACGGTCTGTCAGCGCCTGATTGCAGAAAAGAGCTATATCTCCCAGGAAGAGATCCGCCGCGACCTGCAGGAGAGAGGGTTTGACAGCATCAGCCAGTCGACCGTTTCGCGTCTGCTGAAGTTGCTCGGAGTCATAAAAATTCGAAATGCTAAAGGGCTAAAGATTTATTCGTTGAATCCTCAACTGCGCCCTGCCCCCGACGCCGCACGCACCGTTTCAGAAATGGTGGTGAGCGTCGAGCATAATAGCGAATTTATCCTCGTGCACACCGTTGCCGGATATGGCCGCGCGGTGGCGCGCATTCTGGATTATCACCAGCTTCCGGAAATTTTAGGCGTGGTGGCCGGCAGCAGTATCGTCTGGGTCGCCCCCCGGGTGGTGAAGCGCACCGCGCTGGTGCATAAGCAAATTAATTATTTACTCAGAACGAATTAATATTCACAAAGAACCGTTTGCATTGAGTAAAGCGTGCATTAAATCGCTTGATCCGCAAAGCGAGCTGCGTATAATGCCCCACAATTTGCCGGGAGGAAGCATGGTCAAGCGTGTACGACACAACGTCTTACCGCGTCTGAAATCAGACGCTGGCCTGCCGTTTTTCTTCCCGTTGCTCAATCTATTCCCAGAGCCCCTCATTTGAGGGGCTTTTTTTTGCCCGGCGTCAGGAGATAAACATGAATCCGCTTTATCAAAAACACATCATTTCCATAAACGACCTCAGCCGCGAAGAGCTGGAACTGGTTCTGGAAACCGCGGCAAAACTGAAGGCTAATCCGCAACCGGAGCTGCTGAAGCACAAGGTGATTGCAAGCTGCTTCTTTGAAGCCTCCACCCGCACCCGCCTCTCCTTTGAAACCTCGATGCACCGCCTGGGCGCGAGCGTGGTGGGCTTCTCGGACAGCAGCAACACGTCGCTGGGTAAGAAAGGCGAAACTCTGGCGGATACCATTTCAGTGATCAGCACCTATGTGGACGCGATCGTGATGCGTCACCCGCAGGAGGGCGCGGCGCGCCTGGCAACCGAGTTTTCCGGCGGCATTCCGGTACTGAACGCCGGTGACGGTGCCAACCAGCACCCGACGCAGACCCTGCTGGATCTGTTCACCATTCAGGAAACTCAGGGCACGCTTGAGAACCTGAACATCGCCATGGTCGGCGACCTGAAATATGGCCGTACTGTCCACTCCCTGACCCAGGCGCTGGCGAAATTTAACGGTAACCGCTTCTTCTTCATCGCCCCGGACGCGCTGGCCATGCCGCAGTACATCCTCGACATGCTGGACGAAAAAGGCATTCAGTGGAGCCTGCATGCGAGCATCGAAGAGGTGATGAGCCACGTGGATATTCTGTACATGACCCGCGTGCAGAAAGAGCGTCTGGACCCGTCCGAATATGCCAACGTGAAGGCGCAGTTTGTGCTGCGCGCCAGCGACCTTGAGGGGGCGCGCGACAACATGAAGGTCCTGCACCCGCTGCCGCGCATCGATGAGATCACCACAGATGTGGATAAAACGCCGCACGCCTGGTACTTCCAGCAGGCCGGGAACGGCATCTTCGCCCGCCAGGCGTTACTGGCACTGGTTCTGAATCGCGAATTAGCTCTGTAAGGGGAGACGACCATGACACACGATAACAAACTCCAGGTTGAAGCCATCAAGCGTGGCACCGTGATTGACCACATCCCTGCGCAGGTGGGCTTTAAGCTGCTGACGCTGTTCAAACTGACCGAAACCGACCAGCGCATCACCATCGGCCTGAACCTGCCGTCAGGCGAGATGGGACGCAAAGATCTGATCAAGATTGAGAACACCTTCCTGACCGACGAGCAGGTCAACCAGCTGTCGCTGTACGCGCCGGAGGCCACCGTCAACCGCATCGACGAGTATGAAGTGGTCGGCAAATCCCGTCCGAGCCTGCCGGAACGCATTGAGAGCGTGCTGGTTTGCCCGAACAGCAACTGCATCAGCCACGCTGAGCCGGTATCCTCCAGCTTTGCAGTGAAAAAACGCGCCGATGACATCGCGCTCAAATGCAAATACTGCGAAAAAGAGTTTTCTCATTATGTGGTGCTGGCCAACTAATTGAGGTTGGTAATGAAATCCCGGCTGTTATAATGGCCGGGAACATTCTTAACGCTGTCATTCTGGAGAAAACATGAGCAAAGTACTCGCGACGGAAAATGCACCCGCGGCTATCGGCCCCTACGTTCAGGGCGTTGATCTGGGCAGCATGATCATCACTTCAGGTCAGATCCCGGTGAACCCGAAAACCGGCGCGGTGCCGGAAGACGTAGCGGCACAGGCGCGTCAGTCGCTGGAAAACGTGCAGGCTATCGTGGAATCCGCAGGCCTGAAAGTAGGCGATATCGTGAAAACCACCGTTTTCGTGAAAGATCTGAACGATTTCGCGACCGTTAACGCCACTTACGAAGCCTTCTTCACCGAGCACAACGCCACCTTCCCGGCGCGCTCCTGCGTGGAAGTGGCCCGTCTGCCAAAAGACGTGAAGATTGAAATCGAAGCGATTGCGGTACGTCGCTAAGCGGTTTCAACAGATCATGGGCGGCGTTGGCCGTCCATTTTTTTTGGCTATTTTTCCTCTCTCCACCGCATGACGTTCCCCGCTCGCCATTAATAACATCGCACTGCAGATTAATTATTAATGGACTAACAATGAAATTATCAAAAATTGCACTGGCGGTGGCGACCCTGACCGTTGCCTCCTCCGCACTGGCCCACGGTTATATTGAATCTCCTGCCAGCCGCGCTTATATGTGTAAGCTTGGGCAAAATATTGATTGCGGTTCCGTTCAGTATGAACCGCAGAGCGTGGAGAAAACCTCCGGCTTCCCGACCGGGGCGATGCCGCCTGACGGCCAGCTTGCCAGCGCGGGAATTGCGAATTACTCCCAGCTGGATAAACAGAGCCTGAACGCATGGACGAAAAGCCCCATGACCGCCGGCCCGCATGAATTTGTCTGGTATCACACCGCGCCGCACAAAACCACCAACTGGCGTTACTACATCACCAGACAAAACTGGGATCCGAATAAACCCCTGACCCGCGATCAGTTTGAATTAACCCCGTTCTGTACCGTGAATGGCAATGGCCAGGCCCCCGCGATGCGTAAAGCCATGACCTGCAATGTGCCGGCACGCACGGGTTATCAGGTGATTTATGGCGTCTGGGAAATAGCGGATACCTCGAACAGTTTCTACCAGGCCATTGACGTTGATTTCGGTAACGGCGGCAATGTTACCCCGGATGACGGTGCCGGCATCGAATCAGAGTGGAGCAAAGTCCTCAGCGGCCAGATTGCGGGAAATAACCTGAACGTCGGCGATAAGGTCATTGCCCGCTTCTTCGATGCGCACGGTGAAGTGACGTCCCTGCGCACGGAAATAACGATCGCCACGGCCGCGCAGGGGGATGCTAACCAGTGGTCTTACGATCTGGCGCAGAAAATTAACACCGCGCACCAGGACATTCGCGTTGGCGTGAAAGATGAGGGCGGCGAGATTAGCCCGGTTCATGGCGCGAACAGCGTATTCGTCAAAGAGGGCAGCGCCCTGCAGTCCGTTGCGATTTCGTACGAAGAGCAGAAGGCGGAGGTCAACGAAACTATCGCCGTCAGCAATTTGCACTACAGCAAAATCGAGAACGGCAATGCGACCATCACCTTCCACGTGAACACCCACGGTAACGTCGATTTCGAAGCCCACGTCATGAACCATCACGGCGCGGAAAAAGGCTATCTCAAGCAGGCGATGAACAACGCGAATCAGGACGTCACCCTGACGCTGACCGACGTTGAAGCGGGCCATCACATGCTGAAGTACTACGCCACCAATCAGGACGGCACGCTGTTTGCGCAGGATGTACTGAACCTGATGCTGGAAGATGACGCGGCGGCGGACAACAGCCCCGGTCAGCATGACTACATCTTCCCGGACAATATCGCGTCGTATAAAGCGGGTACCGTGGTGCTGCAGCCGAAAGACGGTAAGACCTACCAGTGTAAGCCATTCCCGTACAGCGGCTACTGCGTGCAGTGGAGCAAGTATGCGACCCAGTTTGAGCCGGGCACAGGTTCACACTGGAAAGAGGCGTGGGTTCTGAAGCACTGAGTCGTCTGATTCCCTCACCCCGGCCCTCTCCCAAAGGGAGAGGGTGTATAAATTCCCTCTCCCTTTGGGAGAGGGTTAGGGTGAGGGGGTCTATTGATTCCGCGTCGCTCTGAGCAGCGTCTCCAGCGGATAGACCGCCGCAATCACCACCTCGTCCTGCACCTTCGCCGCGTTATCCAGCTCACCCTGAATCGAGGCTATTTCTTTATCGTCCAGCGTGCCCTGCCGCGCCACCAGATCGGTGAGCCGCAGGCCAATCGACGCAAGCTTGTCGACCTCCTGAATCACCGGTTTGATCGCCTTCAGCTGATAGCTGTTTTCGCTTAACGCCAGCGCGTCGCTGGTGTTGCTCTGCCAGCGGTTGAACACGTGGCGCAGCGCCTCGGCGCTTTCCGCATCTTCCGCGTCGCTCACCAGACGATCGGCCCATTTGTTCATCTGCCGCACGGTAGCGCTTTCGGCGTTCAGCGCATCCGCGAAGCGGTTGAGGGGTTCAAACTGATGGTAGTTTCCGGCCTGGAACTTCAGGTGCTGACGGGTGTAGTACTGCGCCGGCTCAACGGCCTGGGCGAGGATTTGCAGCGGCAGGGTGTCGGCATTACCGGCGAGGCGTGTGAATTGCACCTGCTGCTGGGTGTGCTGTTGTAGCCCGACCGACACCGTCGACCAACTGTCCATCGCCTGCAGGCGGGTGTACATGTTGTCGACGTCGTTGACGTCCTGCGCGGACCACAGGCGCTCCGCGACCGCAAACGTACGCGGCCACAGGCGGATATCGAGCACCGGCGCCACCACGTTTTCTGCCCACAGCGCGGCTTCACCGCCGAGCAGGTTAACCTGATGCGCGGCGTCCGGCACCACCGGCGGCGTCCCTTCAGGGACCTCGTCCAGACGCGTGCCGCTAATCGGATAACGGACGTTCCCCACCAGGAAGTAGCCGGTGAGCTTATCGTTATCCACCGATACCACCGGACGGGTTTCCCCCATCCAGGTGTCGACGGTAAAGGTCACCTGGTTGTCATCGCGCCAGGCAATGTCCTGTACCGCGCGGCGGGATTTGCCGGCAAAATCAATAAACCCGCGCCAGCCTGATTCCCCTTTCACCAGCGTGAAACTTCCCTCCACCGGCTTCCCCTTCAGGCGCGGCATAGAGAAGGCCCAGCTCTGGACGCTGTCGGTGTCTGCGATGACATCCACGCCGTTTAAGCCCTGCGGGACGATCTCGTTGCGGTAGTGGTAGGCGGTGGACTGCGGCTGATCGAGATAGAAGCCCGTGGAGAGGATCCCTTTATAGCCGTTCTGCGCCACCTGCCCCAGCGCGTCCTGCCCCTGCCAGGACTGGATCAGAATGCTTTTCGGCAGATCGGGATGGTAGATCTCGTCCCAGCCGACCATCTGCCGGTGATGCTTTTCAAGGATCGTTTCCAGCCTGCGGTTGAAGTAAGCCTGCAACGCGTGGCTGTCAGCAAGCTTCTTATCGCGCATAAACTGCTGAATGGCCGGGTTCGCTTTCCACTGGCTGTCGTCCACCTCGTCACCGCCGATATGCAGATACGGATCGGGGAAGATCGCCGCCAGTTCGCTGACCATCGCCTCAGCAAAGGTGTAAGTTGCCTCTTTGGTCGGGTCCAGCACCGGTTTGAGCACGCCCCAGTGGCGCTCCATCTGATACGCCCCCGGCGCGCTCATCAGCTCCGGGTAGGCCACGGCGATGGCCGAGGCGTGGCCCGGCATGTCGATTTCCGGCACCACGCGGATGCCGCGCTCGGTAGCGTAACGCACGACCTCGCGCATCTGTTCCGGGGTGTAGTACAGGCCATCGCTGGCAAGCCGGGTCAGTTTGGGATAGCGCGTCGAGCTGAAGCGCCAGCCCTGATCGTCGGTGAGATGCCAGTGCAGCACGTTTAGCTTGGCCGCGGCCATGCCGTCAATCTGGCGCTTGATATCCGGCAGCGGGATAAAGTGGCGCGCCGAGTCCAGCAGCAGCCCGCGCCACGGGAAGCGCGGGGAATCCTCAATCGACACCCACGGCAGGGAGGTGTTTTCCGCGCCGTTTTGTATCAGCTGGAGCAGGGTTTCCATGGCGCGTAGCGCGCCGAAGCGAGTGTTGGCGGAGATATCCACCCCGTTGGCATCCACCGTGAGCTTATAGCTTTCGTCGCTGTCCGGCAGCGGCTGCGGCTTCACTTTTTTGGCAATAGCAATGCGGATGGTCGGTTTTTCCGGCTTATCAGCCTGCGGCTGCAGCGTCCAGCCGGTTTGCAGGGCGATACGCTGACGCAGACGGTTCACCGCATCACCGAGATCGTCCCCGCTGACGCTTACGGAAACGTTGTTACTCAGCACCAGTGCGCCCTGGGTGGTTGGGCGTTCGACCTTCGCAGGCCAGGGCATCAACGGGAGATCCCCTGCCGGGGCGGCAAACGCCGACGCGCCGAGCAGCAGCCCGGCGGTTAAGAGACTGTACCGTAACATGAATGTTCCTTATCTGACGGGCCAAATAAAGGCAAAACATTCTGTTAACATGCGCTCATTTTGTCGTCAAGCGAATGCGCCGACGGAGATCACAGGTTGTTGAATTTGGGAGGAAAGCTAGTGCCGGGTGGCGGCTTCGCCTTACCCGGCCTACGTTCTGATCGTAGGCCCGGTAAGCGCAGCGCCACCGGGCTTGCCGTTACTGCCACCCATACCGACGCGCATAGAACCCTTTCACCATCTGCGTCAGCACCATATAACCGGCGAGGATCGCCACCAGCCACGGGAAATAACTCAGCGGCAACGCCTGCAGCTGCAGGTAACCTGCCAGCGGTGAGAACGGCAGTGCGATACCCAGCGCCATCACAATCCCCGTCATCACAATCAGCGGCCACGCGGCATGGCTCTGGAGGAACGGAATGCGGCGGGTGCGGAGCATATGCACAATCAGCGTCTGCGACAGCAGTCCCACCACGAACCAGCCGGACTGGAACAGGGTCTGATGTTCCGGGGTGTTGGCGTGGAACACAAACCACATCAGGCAGAAGGTCAGGATGTCAAAGACGGAGCTGATGGGGCCAAAGAACAGCATAAAGCGACCCAGATCCGCCGGGTTCCAGCGCTGCGGTTTCTGGATCTGCTCGTCGTCGACGTTATCAAACGGGATCGCCACCTGAGAGACATCGTACATCAGGTTCTGGATCAGCAGATGCAGCGGCAGCATCGGCAGGAACGGCAGAAAGGCGCTCGCCACCAGCACGCTGAATACGTTACCGAAGTTGGAGCTGGCGGTCATCTTGATGTACTTGAGCATGTTGGCGAAGGTGCGACGGCCTTCAATTACGCCCTCTTCCAGCACCATCAGGCTCTTTTCCAGCAGGATGATATCCGCCGCTTCGCGGGCGATATCCACCGCCCCGTCAACGGAGATACCAATATCCGCCGCACGCAGCGCGGGCGCGTCGTTGATGCCGTCACCCATAAAGCCCACCACGTGCCCTTCGCGGCGCAGCAGGGTAACAATGCGCTCTTTGTGCATCGGTGTCAGACGGGCAAACAGCGTGGTGCGCCGGGCAAGCTGAGCCAGCTCGTCATCGGAGAGCGGTTCAATGTCGCTCCCCACCACCACGTCACCCGCGTCCAGCCCCACTTCATGGCACACTTTGGCCGCCACCAGCTCGCTGTCGCCGGTGAGGATTTTCACGGTGATACCGCTCGCCTTCAGCGCTTTCAGCGCCGGGGCGGTGGTCTCTTTCGGCGGATCGAGGAAGGCGATGTAACCCTCGAGGATCAGATCGGATTCGTCGATTCGCTGATAGTCCCCCTCGCGCGCGGGCAGGAATTTGCTCGCCACCGCCACCACCCGCAGCCCCTGTCGGTTCAGGTTATCGGTGACGCGCCTGATGCGGCGCAGCATGGTGTCATCCAGCGGCACGATGTCGCCGTTATAGCGCACCTGCGTCGACACGTTCAGGATCTCCTGCAGCGCCCCTTTGCAGATCAGCTGATGGACATCTGCCTGCTCGCTCACCACCACCGACATCCGGCGGCGCTCGAAATCGAACGGGATCTCATCCACCTTCTGCCAGCGCCCGGAGAGCGTGCGGGCAGCCTCCTCGTCCACCCCTTCCAGCACCGCCACGTCGAGCAGGTTTTTCAGCCCGGTCTGGTAGTGGCTATTCAGCCAGGCGCTGTGCAGCACGCGCTCGCTGGTTTTGCCGGAAATATCGGTGTGGTTCTCCAGCACGATTTTGTCCTGCGTCAGGGTGCCGGTTTTATCGGTGCAGAGAATGTCCATCGCGCCAAAGTTCTGAATGGCGTCGAGGTGTTTGACGATCACTTTCTGTTTAGAGAGCTTCACCGCCCCGCGCGCCAGCGTGGAGGTGACGATCATCGGCAGCATTTCCGGGGTTAAGCCGACGGCCACAGAGAGCGCAAACAGCGCCGCTTCCCACCAGTCGCCTTTGGTGTAGCCGTTGATCAGCAGCACGATCGGCGTCATCACCATCATAAAGCGGATCAGCAGCATGCTGACGCGGCCAATCCCTTTCTGGAAAGCATTCGGTTCGCTTTCCTGCTCGCTGACGCGCCCGGCAAGCTGACCAAACCAGGTGTTGCCTCCGGTGGCGGTGACGATCGCCTGCGCCGTACCGCTGACCACCGTGGTGCCCATAAAGCACAGGGTGTCGCACTCAAGCGGGTTCATCTGCAGCGGGTCGCGGCTGCGCGCCACCTTTTCAACGGGCAGGGACTCCCCGGTCAGGGAGGCCTGCGCCACGAACAGATCCCGTGCCTGAATGATGCGTAAATCCGCCGGGATCATATCCCCCGCGGCCAGCTTCACCAGATCGCCCGGCACCAGCTGGTCAATGGGCAGTTCAACCCAGGCGTTTTCACCGAGATCGTTGATCACGCGCGAGACGGTTGCGGTGTTGCTGACCATCGCTTTCAGGGCATCCGCCGCTTTGGTGGAGCGGGCTTCCTGAATAAAGTTCAGCAGCGTGGAGATCCCCACCATCAGGGCGATCACGCCTGCGGCAAACAGATCTTCAGTGGCGTAAGAGATCGCGCCAAGTACCGTCAGCAGTAAATTAAACGGGTTGCGGTAGCAGAGCCACAGATGCACCCACCACGGAGACGGCTTTTGCGCCGGGATCTGATTATCACCGTGCACGGCGCGGATTTTTTCCACTTCTGCCGCGTTCAGCCCTTCCGGATGCCCACCAAACGCGCGCCAGACTTCGTTTTCATCCATCGCCGCCACGTTCAGGCAGCGTTCGGTCAGGGACGCGGGGATCGCGGCGCCCGCCATGTTTTTGGCCGTGGGCAGCGGGTCGCGCTGAACAAGACGGTGTGGCAGGTGGCGGCTCAGCAGGGCCTGCAGCTGCCGGGTGATATTTTTAAACATAGTCATTCCTCCGCATCCGCAAGCGCGGACGCAGCTTTTCCTTCAGGCGTGGCAAAGCCGTACCTGAGCGGCACTCAATTTTTCAAGCAGGAACGTGTATGACGCTGCTGCCTCACATCACCGGTGAGTCAGCATCAGGCTGGCTTACCGGAAAGAACGTCTTCTCCCGTTCAGGAGAGGTGTGGGATCGGGATCCATAAAGCCTCCGGTAAGTAAAAATAAGGGGTACGCCGCGCAGTATAAGGATTTAACCGTACCCTAAGCGACGCTTCGGGCGGTATTATACCCCCCCTCAAATAAACCGAACGTAAACCAGACTTTGCCCATAGCGAATTGGCGCTATAGCATTAGGCTCATTTGACACCGTTATCGTTGTTACAGGGAATACAGCATGCAGAACCGCCTTACGATTAAAGACATCGCGCGTTTAAGCGGCGTGGGAAAATCCACCGTGTCGCGCGTGCTGAACAACGAAAGTGGGGTCAGCGAACGCACCCGCGAACGCGTTGAGGCGGTCATGAACCAGCACGGCTTTTCCCCTTCCCGCTCCGCGCGCGCCATGCGCGGACAGAGTGACAAAGTGGTGGCGATCATTGTCTCGCGTCTGGATTCGCTCTCTGAAAACCTCGCTGTGCAGACCATGCTGCCCGCCTTCTATGAGCAGGGCTATGACCCGATCATGATGGAGAGCCAGTTCTCTGTGCAGCTGGTTGAAGAGCACCTGGGTATGCTTCAGCGGCGCAACATTGACGGCGTGGTGCTGTTTGGCTTTACCGGCATCAAAGAGGAGATGCTGAAACCCTGGCAGCCGTCGCTGGTGCTGCTGGCGCGCGATGCCCACGGCTTTGCGTCCGTCTGCTATGACGACGAAGGGGCGATTATTACCCTGATGCAGCGCCTGTATGACAAAGGCCATCGCCACATCAGCTACCTCGGCGTTCCCCATGCGGACGTCACCACCGGCAAGCGTCGTCATGAAGCCTACCTGGCCTTTTGCAAAAAACACAATCTCTCCGCCGTGGCCTCCCTGCCGGGGCTCGGCATGAAGCAGGGCTACGAGCAGGTCGCCAGCGTCCTGACGCCGCAAACCACCGCGCTGGTATGCGCCACGGATACCCTGGCGCTGGGTGCGAGCAAGTATTTACAGGAACAACGCATCGATAACCTGCAGGTAGCGAGCGTGGGCAGCACACCGCTGATGAAGTTTTTACACCCGGAAATTATCACCGTCGATCCGGGCTACGCCGAGTCCGGCAGGCAGGCTGCCGCACAGCTGATCGAGCAGATCAACGGACGCGCTGAGCCGCGTCAGATTGTTATTCCCGCCCACCTTTCATAACCCACATAAATCGGTTTATTGTGATCTTCGCCCGATTTCGGGAACGTTCCCATTTTCGCCGTCACGCTGAAGGAGTAGGCTTGCGCTCAGGTCATTACACCCCTCCCATCTGTCATGAGGTTTCATGATGAGTAAAGTCAAACAAGCAGATATTGATCAGTTGATCGTCCTGGTCGGCGGCCGCGAAAACATCGCCACCGTCAGCCATTGCATTACCCGCCTGCGCTTCGTGCTGAACGATCCGGCTAAAGCCAACCCGAAAGCCATTGAAGAGCTCTCGATGGTGAAAGGCTGCTTTACCAACGCCGGACAGTTCCAGGTGGTGATTGGTACCGAAGTGGGCGATTACTATCAGGCTCTGCTGGCGACGACGGGGCACTCCTCCGCCGATAAAGAGCAGGCCAAGAAAGCCGCACGTCAGAATATGAAATGGCACGAGCAGCTGATCTCCCACTTCGCGGAGATCTTCTTCCCGCTGCTGCCGGCGCTGATCAGCGGAGGCTTGATTTTAGGCTTCCGCAACGTCATCGGTGATGTGCCGATGAGCGACGGCAAAACCCTGGCGCAGATCTATCCGGCGCTGAAAACCGTATACGACTTCCTGTGGCTGATTGGCGAAGCGATCTTCTTCTATCTGCCGGTGGGGATTTGCTGGTCCGCGGTGCGCAAGATGGGCGGTACCCCGATTCTGGGTATCGTGCTGGGCGTCACGCTGGTCTCTCCGCAGTTAATGAACGCTTACTTACTTGGTCAGCAGGTCCCGGAGGTGTGGAACTTTGGCCTGTTTACCATCGCCAAAGTGGGCTATCAGGCTCAGGTCATTCCGGCTCTGCTGGCTGGTCTGGCGCTGGGCTTTATTGAAACGCGTCTGAAGCGCATCGTGCCGGATTATCTCTATCTGGTGGTGGTGCCGGTCTGCTCGCTGATTCTGGCCGTGTTCCTGGCGCACGCCTTTATCGGTCCGTTTGGTCGCATGATTGGCGACGGCGTGGCCTTCGCGGTCCGTCATCTGATGACTGGCAGCTTTGCGCCGATTGGGGCCGCGCTGTTTGGCTTCCTGTACGCCCCGCTGGTGATCACCGGCGTACATCAGACCACGCTGGCCATTGATATGCAGATGATCCAGAGCCTTGGCGGAACACCGGTCTGGCCGATTATCGCCCTGTCTAACATCGCACAGGCATCGGCGGTCACGGGCATTATCCTTGTCAGCCGTAAGCATAACGAGCGTGAGATCTCCGTTCCGGCCGCCATCTCCGCTTACCTCGGCGTCACTGAACCGGCCATGTACGGCATCAACCTGAAATACCGCTTCCCGATGCTCTGCGCGATGATCGGTTCCGGTCTGGCAGGCCTGGTGTGTGGTCTGAACGGCGTGATGGCGAACGGGATCGGCGTCGGGGGTCTGCCGGGCATCCTCTCTATCCAGCCCGCTTACTGGCAGGTGTTTGCCCTCGCGATGGCCATTGCGATCATCGTCCCCATGGCGCTCACCACCGTGGTTTATCAGCGTAAGTTCCGTCAGGGCGCGCTGCAGATTGTTTAACATTATCTTTCGGGGCGCAGTTGCGCCCCTTCGCATTTGCAGGAACGCATTATGAATACCCTTCCTCACTGGTGGCAGAACGGCGTCATCTATCAGATTTACCCAAAGAGTTTTCAGGACACCACCGGCAGCGGCACCGGTGATTTACGCGGCGTGACGCAGCGGCTGGACTACCTCAAAACCCTCGGCATCGATGCCATCTGGCTGACGCCGTTCTATATCTCCCCGCAGGTGGATAACGGCTACGACGTGGCGAACTACACCGCCATCGACCCGGCCTACGGCACGCTGGATGATTTTGACGCGCTGGTTGCCGGTGCGCACGCGCGCGGCATTCGCATCGTGCTGGATATGGTGTTTAACCACACCTCCACGCAGCACGCCTGGTTCCGGGAATCGCTGAACAAAGCCAGTCCGTACCGCCAGTTTTACATCTGGCGCGACGGCACGCCGGAGCAGCTTCCTAACAACTGGCGCTCCAAGTTCGGCGGCAACGCCTGGCGCTGGCACGCCGAGAGCGAGCAGTATTACCTGCACCTGTTCGCCCCTGAGCAGGCAGATCTCAACTGGGAGAACCCGGACGTGCGCGCCGAGCTGAAAAAAGTGTGCGAGTTCTGGGCCGACAGGGGCGTGGATGGCCTGCGTCTCGACGTCATTAACCTGATTTCGAAAGATCAGGATTTCCCGAATGACGAAACCGGTGACGGCCGCCGTTTCTATACAGACGGGCCGCGCATCCACGAGTATCTGCAGGAGATGAGCCGCGACGTCTTCACCCCACGTAATTTGATGACGGTGGGCGAGATGTCCTCGACCTCGCTGGAGAACTGCCAGCAGTATGCTTCTCTCGATGGCCGCGAACTGTCGATGACCTTTAACTTCCACCACCTCAAGGTCGATTATCCCGGCGGCGAAAAATGGACGAAGGCGAAGCCGGACTTCGTCGCGCTGAAAACCCTCTTCCGTCACTGGCAGCAGGGGATGCACAACAAAGCCTGGAACGCGCTGTTCTGGTGTAACCACGACCAGCCGCGCATTGTGTCGCGCTTCGGTGACGAAGGAGAATACCGCGTTCACGCCGCGAAGATGCTCGGCATGGTGCTGCACGGCATGCAGGGCACCCCGTATATCTACCAGGGTGAAGAGCTCGGTATGACCAACCCGCACTTCAGCCGCATCACCGATTATCGCGACGTGGAAAGTCTGAACATGTTCGCCGAACTGCGGGCCAACGGTCGCGATCCGGACGAATTACTGGCGATCCTGGCGAGTAAGTCCCGCGACAACGGCCGCACGCCGATGCAGTGGGATGCCTCGCACAACGCGGGGTTCAGCGAGGGCGAGCCGTGGATTGGCGTCTGCGATAACTACGAAACCGTCAACGTCCGCGCGGCGCTGGATGACCCGGACTCGGTGTTTTACACCTACCAGTCTCTCATCAGCCTGCGCAAAACCCTGCCGGTGCTGACGTGGGGGGATTATGA
The DNA here is from genome assembly GCF_001030225.1 of Enterobacter sp. BIDMC92. Taxonomy (NCBI): domain Bacteria; kingdom Pseudomonadati; phylum Pseudomonadota; class Gammaproteobacteria; order Enterobacterales; family Enterobacteriaceae; genus Enterobacter; species Enterobacter sp. BIDMC92. The sequence continues at coordinate 533,398 of NZ_KQ087598.1, read as the reverse complement.
GGATCTGCTGCCGGAGCACCCATCCCTGTGGTGCTATCGCCGCCAGTGGCAGGGGCAGACGCTGATGGTAGTGGCGAACCTGAGCGATACACCTCATGAATGGACGACTGACCTCCTGAGCGGGGCGTGGCAAACGGTGATAAGCAACTACCCGTCGCCGCAGAAAACGACGCTGCGTCCGTTTGAGGCCGTCTGGTGGCTACAGGCGTAATACCTTCACCGGGCGCATCCGTTGCGCCCGGTGTACTTTACTGTTTTTGTTGAATAATTAATCAGATTTTTCCTTTCCGCATTTACAATCGCTACAGCGCCCGCCGTTTGTACTCTCGTCTTTTTACTTTGTTCTGAATCAAATAAATCGCAAACATGTTTGATGCAAATCACTATATGTAGCACTTAAAATGCACGCCGACCCAACATCTTGTATTAATCGTCTACTATTCCAACAACAAGACGGCGACTCCGCTCTCCGGAATTGTGGATAACAAGGGTCAGAAACGAGGGAAGTGACTGGCTGGTCTCAGGATCTGTCCGGTGAATACTTCTCCGCCTCTGTGGATAACCTGTTTTTAAAAAATGGAGTGATCATGACACCGCATGTGATGAAACGTGATGGCTGTAAAGTGCCGTTTAAATCAGAGCGCATTCAGGAAGCCATTCTGCGTGCAGCTAAAGCAGCGGGAGTCGATGACGCAGATTACTGCGCCACCGTCGCAGACGTCGTTAGCCGCCAGATGAATGAACGCAGCCAGGTCGATATTAACGAGATCCAGACCGCGGTTGAGAACCAGCTGATGGCGGGGCCCTACAAGCAGCTGGCGCGTGCTTACATTGAGTACCGCCACGATCGTGACGTACAGCGTGAGAAGCGCGGCCGCCTGAACCAGGAGATCCGTGGCCTGGTGGAGCAGACCAACTCCGCCCTGCTCAATGAAAACGCCAACAAAGACAGCAAGGTTATCCCTACCCAGCGCGATCTGCTGGCCGGTATCGTGGCGAAACACTATGCCCGTCAGCATCTGCTGCCGCGCGACGTAGTGTCGGCGCACGAGCGCGGTGAGATCCACTACCACGATCTCGACTACTCGCCCTTCTTCCCGATGTTCAACTGCATGCTGATCGACCTGAAAGGCATGCTGACCCACGGCTTTAAAATGGGTAATGCCGAGATTGAGCCGCCGAAGTCGATTTCGACGGCGACGGCTGTTACCGCCCAGATCATCGCGCAGGTCGCGAGCCATATTTACGGTGGGACCACCATTAACCGTATCGACGAAGTGCTGGCCCCGTTCGTGACGGCAAGCTTCAACAAACACCGTAAAACGGCCGAAGAGTGGCAAATCCCGGACGCCGACGGCTACGCGCATTCCCGTACCGAGAAAGAGTGCTATGACGCGTTCCAGTCTCTCGAGTATGAGGTGAATACCCTGCATACCGCCAACGGCCAGACGCCGTTTGTGACCTTCGGTTTTGGTCTGGGCACCAGCTGGGAATCGCGTCTTATCCAGCAGTCCATTCTGCGCAACCGTATCTCCGGGCTCGGCAAAAACCGCAAAACCGCCGTGTTCCCGAAACTGGTGTTCGCCATCCGCGACGGCCTGAACCACAAATCTGGCGATCCGAACTACGACATCAAACAGCTGGCGCTGGAGTGCGCGAGCAAGCGTATGTACCCGGACATTCTGAACTACGACCAGGTGGTGAAGGTCACCGGTTCATTTAAAACGCCGATGGGCTGCCGCAGCTTCCTCGGCGTGTACGAAGACGAAAACGGTGAGCAGATCCACGACGGGCGCAACAACCTGGGCGTTATCAGTCTGAACCTGCCGCGCATCGCGCTGGAAGCGAAAGGTAACGAAGACGCCTTCTGGACGCTGCTGGACGAACGTCTGCAGCTGGCGCGTAAAGCGCTGATGACCCGCATTGCGCGTCTCGAAGGGGTCAAAGCCCGTGTCGCCCCTATTCTCTATATGGAAGGGGCCTGCGGCGTGCGTCTGAAAGCGGACGATGACGTGTCTGAGATCTTCAAAAACGGTCGCGCGTCAATTTCGCTGGGCTATATCGGTATCCACGAGACCATCAACGCGCTGTTTGGCGATACGCATATGTACGACAGCGCCGTGCTGCGTGAGAAAGGCATCGCTATCGTCCAGCGTCTGCGCGACGCGGTGGACCAGTGGAAAGAGGAGACCGGCTACGGCTTCAGCCTCTACAGCACGCCAAGCGAAAACCTGTGCGACCGCTTCTGCCGTCTGGACACCGCCGAGTTTGGCATTGTCGAAGGCGTGACCGACAAAGGGTACTACACCAACAGCTTCCACCTCGACGTGGAGAAAAAGGTGAACCCGTACGACAAGATCGACTTCGAAGCGGCGTATCCGCCTATCGCCAGCGGCGGCTTCATTTGCTACGGCGAGTATCCGAACATTCAGCACAACCTGAAGGCGCTGGAAGACGTGTGGGATTACAGCTACCAGCACGTGCCGTATTACGGGACCAACACGCCGATAGACGAGTGCTACGAGTGCGGTTTTACCGGAGAGTTTGAATGTACGAGTAAAGGCTTCACCTGCCCGAAATGTGGTAATCACGATGCGGCTCGCGTCTCCGTGACCCGCCGCGTGTGCGGCTACCTCGGCAGCCCGGACGCGCGTCCGTTTAACGCCGGTAAGCAGGAAGAGGTGAAGCGCCGCGTGAAGCATCTGGGGAATGGGCAGATCGGTTGAGTTCTTCGCCAGGTTCTCCCCCTCACCCTACCCCTCTCCCTCAAGGGAGAGGGAACCGATCGAGCACATTGCTAAGCCTGACGCCGGTTTTCTCCCTCTCCCTGTGGGAGAGGGCCGGGGTGAGGGCATCAGGTTAACGTTATGAACTATCACCAGTACTACCCCGTCGACATCGTTAACGGCCCCGGCACCCGCTGCACCCTGTTCGTTTCCGGCTGCGTGCACGAGTGCCCCGGCTGCTATAACAAAAGCACCTGGCGCCTCAATTCCGGCATACCGTTTACCGCTGAGATGGCAGACAGGATCATCAACGACCTGAACGACACACGCATCAAACGCCAGGGGATTTCGCTCTCCGGCGGCGATCCGCTGCATCCGCAAAACGTGCCGGATATTCTGAAGCTGGTGAAACGCATTCGCCGCGAATGTGCGGGAAAAGACATCTGGGTCTGGACGGGCTATAAGCTGGATGAACTGAATGCGGCTCAGAGGGAGGTCGTGGACCTGATTAACGTGCTGGTCGACGGCAAGTTTATGCAGGATTTAAAAGACCCGTCGCTTATCTGGCGAGGCAGCAGTAACCAGGTCGTGCATCATCTGCGTTGAATGAAGGCGGATATTCTCTGTCCGCCTGAACGTCAAAACCGACTCAAACTCTCCATCGCCACCGCCTTAAACCCGGCAAAATCCCCACAGCTACAGAGCCGCGACATCGCCCGTTCACGCAGGAAGGTGACGAAGATATCGTAAATCGCCATCGCCTCTTCGTACTCGCTTTTGCTGATGGCGAGCAGGAAGATGACGTGCGCGGTTTCGTCACCCCACGGGATGCCCTGCGGGGCGAGGACGGTATAGACCACCGTTTTCTGCGCCAGCAGGCCGAGGGAGTGCGGCAGCGCGATGCCGTCCCCGAGCATGGTGCTGACGATGGCCTCACGCTCAACGACCGACTCCAGAAAGGCTTCCCCCACAAATCCCTCTTCTTCAAGCTGTTCGCACAGCTCCCGGAACAGGGTCTGCTGGTCAACAGGCGTGTTAATAATGCGGAAATGGGCTGCGTCAAAGTATTTATCCAGCATCCACGGGCGGGTGCGGTCCACCAGCACCAGCTTGCCGATCTGCTCCAGCTGGTAATCCGTCGGGAACGGGGCGATCATCACCACCGGTTTCGACTTTTCACTGACGCGGACGGTGGAAATAACAAAATCTTCGCTGATGGATTCGGTCAGCTCGTACTCGCGCAGGGTGAGGGTGCGCGTCATCTCAATTTGCGGGTATTTGCGCTGCAGCACCGCCTCAATCATGCGCACCATGGCGTTACCGGCGTCACACACCAGCAGCACGCGCGGCTGGCGCTGGTAGCCGATGTTGTAGTGGCGCTCCAGCCCGACGCCGATGTGCAGCACCAGGAAGCCAATCTCGTTTTCGCTGATCACATACGGCGTATATTTGCCCCAGCTCGACACCGCCGCCAGGGTCATATCCCACGCCATCGGGTAGTGCTGCTTGATGTTATCCAGCAGCGGATTCGGGATCATGATTTGATACCGCACGCGGGTGATCATGGTTTTGATGTGCGTGAGCAGATCCGCATGCAGCTGTTCGTCGCTGAGCAGGTTGTAGTTATAGTGGGTGTTAATGTAGCGCAGGATATAGTTAACCAGCGCTTCGTCGTCGTCGGCATTTATGGCGCTGGGCGCAATCTCCTGGATCTGCCGCGCGGCGATGTGAACGCACAGCCAGCTCTCCTCCGAAGGTGAAAGCGCTTTGCCCGCCAGCTGCTGGAGGGTCACGGCGATATCTTTCGCCGCCTCGCGCACGTTCTCTTCCACGTCTTCGGCATGGAATTCCGGCAGCGGGTAACCTTCGCTGATGCGGCGCACCGACACCGCGCAGTAGAGGCGCAGGAACAGCTCGCCTTCGTCGGTCAGGCGGATGTGATGATGCGTCAGTGCGTCGTGCAGCACCGGTACCATCTGCTCCGCCACGCCCGCATTCAGCGCAACCTCCGTCACCAGTGGATTCAGGCTGTCCTGCTGGGCCAGCTCCCAGAGCAGATCGGTCAGGCACGCGCGGATCGCCATCTCGCTGCCAAACAGCTTCATCCCGTGGCGAGGACGGGTTTCCAGCGTCAGGTTATAGCGGTGGAACCACTCGCGCACCTCGGCCATGTCGCTCTGCAGCGTGGCGCGGCTGACGAACCACTCGTCCGCCAGATCCTCAAGCTTGAGGGAAAAGGCCGAGGTCAGAAAACGCACCACCAGATAGTGCACGCGCTCCGGCCCGGTCCGCGGAATGCGCAGCGCACGCGGGTGGGAGGCCTGCAGCTGCTGATAGCGCTCGGCATCCTCAATTTTGAGCTGGTAGCCGTTGCCCCGGCTCAGAATGAACTGCGCGCCGTGGCCTGCCAGCAGCGCGTTGAGGGCGGTGATATCCGCACGGACGGTTCGCGTGGAGACCGACAGCCGCTGCGCCAGCTCGTCCTGTGGCAGCGTCTCGTTTTGCAACAGATCGAAAAGTTGCGCTAAACGTTGGTTCGGGAATCGCACGTCGTTGTCCTCTTACGGCTTAAGGTGAAATGACCATCTGGGATGGGCTGCCGACCGGAGTATAGTCTGGCTCAACGCTTAGCCTGCCGTCCTGACCGACGCGGAAACGGGTAATGTTGTCGCTACGCTGGTTCATAACGTACAGCCAGCGGCCCTGTTTATCGAGCGTCAGGGTGCGCGGGTAATCACCTCGCGTCCAGACATCATCCTGATGCGTCAGCGTGCCCTCCGCTGTTACGGTAAAGTGCCCGATGCTGTTATGCAAACGGTTAGCCACATACAGCTGTTTACCATCGGCGCTTAACGCCAGCCCCGCCGCAAAACTGGTGCCTTTGTACCCTTCCGGCAGGGCAGACACCGTTTTGCCCTCTTTCAACGTACCGTTGGCCTGCACGGCATAGTGGGTGAGCGTCGACGCCTCTTCATTAATCAGCCACAGGGCGTCCCCCTTCGGCGTGAAGACGAAATGGCGCGGTCCAGCCCCTTTTGAGGAGGCGCGAATAAACGGCGGATCGTTTGGTGTCAGCGTGCCGGTTCGCTCGTCCAGGCGGTACTGGTAGATGCGATCTAACCCCAGATCGGTGGAAAACACGTATTTCCCGCTGGGATCGGCGGCGATCATGTGCGCATGAGGTCCGTTGTGATCGCTGATGGCAAAACTGCCTTCAGCGGCCGCTTCCGGTTTTGCCGCGCCCGGTTCGCCCTGATCCTGATGGATGTCCGTGGCCTCCCCCAGGCTGCCGTCTGCCTTAACCGGCAGAACGGCAATCGACCCGCTGACGTAGTTGGCCACCAGCAGATGCTGGCCATTTGGCGTCAGCGAAAGATAAACCGGCCCGGCCCCGCCGGACGCCACCTGATTGAGCTCGCTCAGCTCACCCTTATCGCCGATGCGCAGCGCCTGCACCACGCCCTGCTCCACTTCGCTTGCCAGATAGAGCGTTTTGCCGTCGGGCGAGACGGTCAGCTGCGCGGCGTTCGGCAGTTTGCTCACCAGCGTTTTATTGCCGAGCGCGCCGGTTTGCGGGTCAACGGTAAAGCGGTACAGCCCTTCCCCGTTAGGGTTATAGGTACCCACCCAGGCGTACTGCATCTGGGCGACAGCGGCGCTGGCAAGTAAAGAGAGTGAAGCGACAAGCAGGTTACGGGTATGCATGGTGGCTCCTGTTGAAGGTATTACTTAACGAGTTTCTTCGTCATTTCAAGCAACGTACGCACATCTTCCGGACGCGTATCGCCGCTGGCTTTGTCGATAATCGAGCTGTAGATATGCGGGATGATTTTGCTCACGCCTGCGTCCAGGGCGATCTGCAGGATCTCCTCAAAATTCTCCAGATCGATTCCCCCTGTCGGCTCCAGCCAGAAGTCGTGACGGGCGCAGGCTACTGCTACAGCCTGATATTCGTCACGGCACTTGAGCCCGCCCATCGGGAAGTATTTGATTGAGCTGCCGCCAAAATCTTTCAGAAGGGCAATTGCCGTTTCCACCGGCACAATGCCGTCCATAGCTGCGCTACTCAGCGGGCCGGTGGAGATTTTCACCATGCCGACGGTGCCGGTCGGTGAGACCAGACCGTTGACCACGGAGTCGTTCTGCCCCAGCAGTGCGCGGCTGGTGGCGACGCCGGTAAAGACCTGATTGACGTGCTGCGGCTGCACCTGGCGGGCGATTTCGCTCACCATCGCCGACTGGTTCGGGTCGCCTGCGCCAAGTCCTACCGAGAGCGCGTTGTCAATCAGCGCTGCGTACTCACGCATATCAGCGACCGCGCTGGCTACGTCCGGATAATTTTTGGAGAGCACGCCCACCAGCACATGACCTTCCGCCGCCTCGTAAATGGCGCTGGCGTTAGCCTTCGAACCTGCCAGCACATTCAGACAGACGCGGTCACGGTAAAAATTGGGGGTCAGTTTCATGCCTTATTCTCCTGTCCTAACACTTCACTAATGCGACGGTACACAATGTTCAACTGGTCAGCATTCACGCTGCGCACGTCCGCTTCGATGATCCCTTCGTTGGCCTTGTAGCCACGGAAGTAAATGGCGTATTCGCCCTGCTTCAGGGCATTCACCAGCTCGCCGGTGCCGATGCCGGTAATGGCTTCGTCGAACTTAATCTCGGTGCGCGCGATATCGCGACCCGCGCTGTCCCAGACCACGCGCGCCGTGACGCCGTTCAGGGTATTGAGTGCGTCGATAAACGGCGTCATCTTCGCCACCATTTCCGCACCGCTCTCTTTGGTCGCCGTCAGGTAGTATTCGATGGCGCAGGTCAGGCCGAGGATCCCCTCTTTGCCGACCTTCATCGCGCGGCCAATGCCCGCCGTCTGGCGCTTCACCCACTCGACGTAGCGGGTCTTGCCGATCACCAGCCCGCTGGTAGGCCCTTCAATCGCCTTCGCGCCGCTGTAGATCACCAGATCGGCCCCGGATCGGTAGTAGGTATGCAGATCTTCTTCCGCTGCCGCGTCGACGATCAGCGGAAGATCGTGTTTACGCGCCACCACCGCTGCCTGCTCAACGCTGAGCATGCTTTTCTGCACGCAGTGGTGCGATTTGATGTACAGGATCGCCGCGGTGCGTGGGGTGATTGCCGCCGCCAGCTGATCGGCGGAACATTCGTTGGCATAGCCCGCTTCCACCACCCTGCCGCCGCCCAGCGCCACCATGGTGCCCACCGGCGCGCCGAAGTTAACGTTGTGCCCTTTCGGCAGGACGATCTCGTTGTTCTCAACGGGCGTCACGTGCAGGTTTTCCAGCAGCCAGTCGCTGTCTTTCACCAGCACCGCCGCCACCGACTGGGCAATGCCCGCCGAGGCGCAGGAGACCACCGTCGCCCCTTCAACGTCCAGCAGCTTCGCGATGTATTCCCCGGTTTTGTTAACCAGATCCTTCATCTCGAAATAGTGATTCATGCCGTCCATCGCCGCCTGAACCACTTCCGGGCGCGGCGTGGAGACGCCCAGCGCCGTCATGCGGCCGGAGGTGTTGATAACCTGCTTTAAGTTGTACTTCTCATAAATCGAAGGCATGTTCCGTGCTCCCTTGTTCGGTCATGTAGCCCTTGCCCGCGCGGATCGCGGCAAGCGGCACCAGAATGTGTTCAGCCTGCAGGCTGTCGTTTTCGGCATCCGTCAGCACCGTCGGCTGACGTTTAACGGTGAACAGCGTCAGGTCGGCGTCAAGGCCGGGCTGAATGCGCCCTTTGCGCGCCAGTCGCAGGCCATCAGCCGCGTTCGCGGTCACGCAGTCAATCACCTGTGGCAATGACATGCCGATGGCGAGGAATTTAGACATCACGCTCGCCAGCGACCCGACCGGGCCATTGATGCGGTTGCGGCAGTAGATATCCGAGCTGATGGTGTGGGGCAGAATGCCCATCGCGATGGCACGTTTTGCCACCTCAAAGCTGAAGCTCGCCGTACCGTGGCCAACGTCCAGCCGTACGCCGCGCTTCAGCGCAGACGTAATGGACGCACGCAGCTCGCCGGAAGGCGTCAGAATGCGGTTGGGTTTGCCGTTATAGCAGTGGGTGATGATGTCGCCCGAGCTCAGCAATTCGGCGATTTCGTCGAGGTTTGGCGGGTTATTGCCGATGTGCACCATCAGCGGCAGGTCGCCGTTCTCTTTCTGGATGGCTTTCGCGCGCGCAAGCGGCGTAATACCGTTGTCACCGACCACGCTGCTGCTCATGCGCGCTTTCAGGCCGACGATAAAATCAGGGTGGCGTTTTACCGCCTGCTTCACCGCCTCGGCGTCAATATTGGCCATATTGGCCAGCTCATTCTGGGCAATCAGCCCTACGCGGGAGATGTTCAGCAGCGCGAACACCTCGGTGGTGGCTTTGCGGGTAATTTCATAGAAATCGTCCACGTCGTCTGCCCCGGTACTGCCCGCATCCACCACGCTGGTGACGCCGGTGGCAATCCCGACGCTGTCCGGTTCGTCGTGGTAAATCGGGGAGTTCGGGTAGCAGTGAACGTGGGAGTCAATCCAGCCTGCGCTGACGAACACGTCACCGTTCAGCTCAACCGTCTTATGTGCGGGAGCATCAATCTTGCCCAGCGCCGCGATCGAACCGTCCTGAATGGCGATATCGGTCAGGGTATCGTCGGCAAGGCGCGCGCGGCGCAGGAGTAAATCAAACATGGGGTTCTCCTGATAAGGCGGGCGCCAGCGCGCCCGCAGGTATTAAAGGGCGACCGGGAACAGCCAGCCTAAAATCATTGCACCCAGAATGGCGCCACCGGTAATGGGCTTCTGCCAGATGTAGAACAGCAGCGCGCCCAGCAGGGAGCCCACGCCAATCGGGATGGAGGCAGTCATGGCGCTGAGGATAATCAACGGCCCCAGGAAGCGGCCGGAGGCGTTACCTGCGCCCATCATGACGTCTGCGCCGTAAGTGGAGTTGCTCTGGTTGATGGTGAACTTACGCGCCAGGATAATGACGTAGCCAATCGCCAGACCAATCACCAGCCCGGTGATCAGCGCGGCAATAAAGTTGGTCACCGGGAACATGATGCCCGCCCCCAGCAGCAGTGCCGGAACCCCCAGCCCCACGCCGGTCTGGATGGCGCCGCCGATGTCGAGAATACCGACCAGCGAGCCTTCGATAATGCGGGCGAACAGGAAGCTCGCGCCAAACGCCGCCACCGCGCCGTAGACGCCGGTATCAATCCCGGCTTTCAGCATCGCCACGAAAGCCACTTCGTTAAACGCGCCGATGCCATAGAGGTAGTACATGTGCGTCCCGGCGAACACGCCGGAGGAGAGCAGGCCAACGAAGATCGGGAACGACCAGTCGGCATACCAAAAACCTTTATTCTGTTCCATTGCAGGCTCCTGTTATTTACCGCTGAGCGAGTTGTGGATCATGTCGAGCCAGTTCGGCACGGTCAGATGGAAGGATTCGATCATCTTCATGTCGAAGCCGCGGAAGAAGCCGCTCAGCACGAAGAGCAGGACGATCGCCGCCATCATCACTTTGGTGACGTGGTTCCAGCCGCTCTCTTCCACGCCTTTACCGATCAGGATCCCCAGTACCAGGCCCGGTACGGCGTTGCCCATAATCAGCTGCGCTGCGCCGCCGAAGATGGTGGCCCAGAAGCCCGATTTTTTACCTGCGTCGATGGCCGCCAGCCAGAAAATCACCGGCATCACGGTGTTGACCAGCAGGTTCGCCGCCGGTACCAGCACCTTCACGGCGGTGACCTGCAGTGCGGCAGGGACCGAGGAGGCGGTCAGGTTCAGGAAGGTCACGACGACCATGCCGATCACGCCGCAGGCAATCGCCATTTTGCGCGGGTCGTGCAGCGTTTCGCCGACGTTACGGTTTTTGATCATCAATGCAGCCGCACCCCAGTTCGGGATGATGCGGTGGTCAACGTCCTGTGTGAAAGCCCCTGCGGCCACGGAAGAGGCCCAGGCGTTAAAGAAGAAACCTAACCCAAAGGAGAAGTGAGACGCCGGATCCCCTTCGCAGGAGTTCAGCTCCCCCAACGTACGAAACGCGCCCATCCCCTGTGTGGTAGGCGCATGAAACATGCGTGCAGCCCCGGCCCCGACACCGACGCCTACCAGGCCGCCGATGATGAGCGATTTTATTAATATAATTAAGAACATCAGTCTGCCCTTTTATGAATAATCAGCGTTGCGTGACGAAATCCACCTGGTCAAGATTGATGGCGGTCACGTTGACGGTCACATCCAGCTCCACGCTGTAGGTGCGTCTTTCCCGGCGCAGAAAGAAGAACAGAAAGGCTTCTTTTCGCACCGCTTCTTGCGCCTGAACGACCTGCACATCCTGTGGCTCAATACGCAGTAAGATATGCGGTGAGGCTTTCATCACCGCGGCCTGAACGTGGTTGAGCGCGTCGGCAAAGGCGCGCGCTTTGGCGTCGCCTTTCCCCTTCACTCTCACCGTGGTTGTGAACTGTTCTTTCATGCTTATGCGCCGTATTTTTTCTGCCACGCCTGCACCAGACGCTCGCCCAGCTCTTCTTTATCCATAAAGCCAAAGCCCAGCACGTTGCAGCCTTCGTTGATGGCAGTCACACCTTCATCCACGGAACGCATACCGTATTTGGCTTTGTAGCCATATTTGGTCTGGGCGGTGATGGCGCCCGCGCCGCCGCTACCGCAGAAGGAGATACCGAAGGTGGCGTTTTCCGCTTTCATCACGTCGCCCAGCTTCATATCCGCGGCCATGCCCGGCACAACCACCGCGCGTCCACCCGCTTTTTCCACACCAGTGGCCACTTTCTGACCTTTACCCAGGCGATCGCCAATCACGACTGTAATCTGTTCCATGTGTTGCTCCTTAAAGGTTGTCTTTCGCGACTTCAAAGTGAACGGAGAGCAGCCAGGCCTCTTCATCAGGAAGGTTGCCAAACTGCGCCACCACTTCACGTGCCAGCCGCATTGAATCCGGTGAAATTTCGTCGAACAGCTCCGCTTCAACCTCCGGCAGCGGCTCGCCGGTCACGGACCGGTGCGCCATCGCACGAACGTGGGAGGTGAGCATTTGCTCCTGTACCGCATTGGGGATGATGTTGTGCCGGGCCAGCAGGGCGTAAACCTGCTGCAGCATCGTGTTCGCAAGCTGCTCTGTTTGCACTGCCTGTTCCCCAACGTCGTTCATTACCGCTCCGTTACTCACTGGTCTTACCCCGTTAATGGCTCTGTAAGTAAACTAACGGCGGGGGGAAAGGGTTTGTAGCGAGTTGTTTTCCACTTCGAAGTGGAAAGGCGGGCCGCAGCAGTGATCTGTGCCACATAAATTCGCTGAATCTGGATAAACCACTGTATTTACGTGATGAATATCACGCTATTACGCGGCAAGAAACAGGTCAGCGAAGTGGAAAAGATTACGAGTCGGCTCGTAGAAATGTGACGTGGATAAGGTTTTCTTATGGGGATTCGCTAGAGTGGCGACGGGTGCTTGAGACTGACCGTCTCAGGCAAGGGACGGAAAGTGGAAAGCCCCGCCTGATAAAAAATCAGGGCGGGGGCTCGAAACAACACGTCACGACCGTGGAGTTCGCTACCTCGCCCGCTTTAAAGCAAGGAGGCATCCATGAAACGCCAATCCCCAATTATCCGGGTTTTGATGATTGTTGCTTTGACAATAATCATCTTAACGCTGGTGACGAGGAAAACACTGTGCGAGATCCGTTTTCAAAACGGCTCGCTTGAAGTGATAGCGCGGATGGATTGTCGCTCCGGCAAGTAGGGAGCAAAGATGTGGAGGCGCGCAGTGCGCCTCCGCATACGGAGGAAGGACGTACAGCTCAGGCACCCAATTAACGGTACTTTTTATGATACGTGTTGCGCGTCGTCACAAACTGCTCGGCCGCGGCCTGGGCTTCTTTCACTTTGCCTTCGTTGGCGAGCTTCAGCGCACCGTCGATTTGCCCTACCAGCACGTCAAAGCCGTGACGGTAGTCTTTCATCTCGGCACTGTCTGCCGCTTTGTTTTCAAGCTTAGGCGGTGTTGCTTTCTGGGCATCCACCGCCGCTTCACGCATTTTGGTCAGCGCGTCTTTCATTTCCGCCGCATTGTCCGTTTTCTGCACCACCTTCAGGTTTTGCCCGAGGATGCCCATGTCGTCTTCAAGATCGGCAGCAAACGCAGAAGAGCCAAGAACCAGCGTTGAAGCCGCGACGATCGCTAACAGATGTTTACGCATTGCTCACTTCCTTTTTTATTATTAACAAAACGCTATCTCTATTGTCCGGCGATTTTCATTTCCGGGAGTAATACAGAACCACACTGTATATTGCTGCGTGTTTCAATATCGTTACCGACCGTAACGATATTGCGCCACATGTCCTTCAGGTTGCCGGCAATGGTAATTTCGCTCACCGGATACTGGATTTCGCCATTTTCAACCCAGAAGCCCGCCGCACCACGAGAGTAATCCCCGGTGATGCCGCTCACGCCCTGGCCCATCAGCTCTGTGACGACCAGCCCGGTGCCCATCTCTTTCAGCATCTGCTCAAAGCTCAGGCCCTGTCCGGCGATGCGCCAGTTATGGATGCCACCTGCGTGCCCGGTGCTTTTCAGCCCCAGCTTGCGCGCGGAGTAGTTGGTCAGCAACCACTGGGTCAGCACGCCGTCTTTGACGATATCACGACGTTCGGTACGCACGCCTTCGCTGTCGAACGGTGTGGAGGCGAGGCCTTTCAGCAGGTGCGGATGCTCTTCGATGGTCAGCCAGTCCGGCAGGATCTGCTTGCCCAGCGAGTCGAGCAGGAAGGTCGATTTACGGTACACGGAGCCCCCGGCGATAGCGCCCACCAGATGGCCAAACAGTCCGGTCGCCACTTCATTGGCAAAAATGACCGGGGCCTTCATGGTGGAGAGTTTACGCGGTGACAGGCGCGACAGCGTGCGTTCGGCGCATTCTTTACCGACCCACTCCGGAGACTGTAAATCCCCCAGCGCGCGGCCAATGGTGTAGGCGTAGTCGCGCTCCATGTCGCCGTTCTCTTCGGCGATCACGCAGCTGGAGAGCGAATGACGGGTGGAGCAGTAGCCCTGCAGCATGCCGTGGCTGTTGCCGAACACTTTGATGCCGTAATGGCTGTTGAAGCTGCCGCCTTCGGTATTGGTAATACGTTTATCGGCCTGCAGGGAAGCCTGCTCAGCGCGGGCTGCCAGTTCAATGGCTTCGTCCGGGGTGACGTCCGCCGGGTGGAAAAGGTCGAGATCCGGGGCATCAAAGGCCAGCAGCTCTTTATCCGCCACGCCAGCGTAAGGGTCTGGCGAGGTATAACGGGCGATATCCAGCGCCGCCTGCACCGTACGGGCAATGGCATCCGGGCTGAGGTCGGTCGAGGAGGCACTGCCTTTGCGATTCTGGTGATACACCGTGATCCCAAGCGCGCCATCGCTGTTGAATTCTACATTTTCCACTTCGCCATAGCGGGTACTCACGCTAATACCGGTGGTTTTGCTGACCGCCACTTCGGCGCCATCTGATTTACCTGAAGCGAGCGTCAGCGCGGTGGAGACGGCTTCTTCCAGAATCTTACGCTGCGCTTCAACTTGTGAGGTTACTTTCATCGCAAATGCCATACTGTAAGAGAGAGTTAACTGAAGTCTAACAGAGAACCGTTTTTCAGTGCGCGTCTTAACTGGTAACATTAGCCTCTTTTTTTAAGGAGCCTGACATGACTAAGCAGCCCGAAGACTGGCTCGACGACGTTCCCGGTGATGACATCGAAGACGAAGATGATGAGATCATCTGGGTCAGTAAAAGTGAAATTAAACGTGACGCCGAAGAGTTAAAACAGCTTGGCGCAGAAATGGTGGAACTGGGTAAAAACGCGCTGGATAAGATCCCGCTCGACCAGGATCTGCGTGATGCCATTGAACTGGCACAGAAAATCAAAAAAGAAGGCCGTCGTCGCCAGCTTCAGCTTATCGGTAAAATGCTGCGTCAGCGCGACGTTGATCCGATCCGCCAGGCGCTGGACAAGCTGAAAAACCGCCATAACCAGCAGGTTGCGCTGTTCCATAAGCTGGAGCAGATCCGCGATCGTCTGATTGAACAGGGTGATGACGCCGTACCGGAAGTGCTGAACCTGTGGCCGGATGCCGACCGCCAGCAGCTGCGTTCCCTGATCCGTAACGCGAAGAAAGAGAAAGAAGGGAATAAGCCGCCGAAGTCTGCGCGCCTGATTTTCCAGTATCTGCGCGAACTGTCTGAGAACGAAGAGTAAGGCACGAGCAAATGACCTTTGCGCGCTCCCTCTGACGGTTCAACTCACCGCTGCAGCACCACCAACTTTCACCCGAACAGCCTTCCCGGGCTGTTCAGGCTTTGCCATTCCCGGTAATTTATCTGGCGCGCAATCGCGGATGATTTTCCCTCCTTTCATCACCAGCACCCGGTCGAAATATTTCAGCAGATAGCGGCGATGCGTCACCATGATCAATGTTTTATCCTGGATGAAATGATCGAGATGTTCAAAAATACGTTGCTCCGTCACTTCGTCCATACTGGAGGTGGGTTCATCCCAGAGGTATATTTCCGCCTCGCTGCTCAGGCTTCTGGCGAGCAATAGCTGCTGGTTTTGTCCGGAAGAGAGATTGCGCGCCATAAAACTCACCGGATAACGCAGCCCCATCGGATGCTGCAAAACGAACCCGCAGTTGGTCACCTGAAGCGCCTCAATTACCCGCTTGCGGTTATTGCACTCTTTTAAGGAGAAATTGCTTTCAATACTGCCTGTAAAAAGCGTGTCCTGGTTCGTCACCATACTGATGAAACGGCTGAAAAAGTTCTGCGCCAGATGGCGAGAATTATAACCGTCATACATAATGCTACCTTCTGTGGGCGGGCAATAGCCGGAAAGCAGCGAGACCAGAGAACTTTTGCCGGAACCGCATTCGCCCACGATGGCTACCCGCTGTCCCTTAGGAATATCCAGGGTGATATTATCGAGTGCTTTTGGCAACTGAGGGTCGTATTGATAATTCACCGCCCGCAGGGCAATGTCCCCTTGCAGATTAACGACGGATTGCAGAAGTTTTTGTTCCTGCTGTTCTGACACAAACATCTTCATTAAATCGGAGATGCTTTTATTGGTGGTGAAAATCGTTGAAAGGGTGGAAGCCAGCCCGGAAATAATCCCGGACATACGCCCTGACACGATGACTGACGAAATAATTGCCCCGGTAGTGATTTCGCCTTTAATCACCAGAAAGAATGCAAACACCATCAGCAGAATTTGATTCAAATTCGACATTGCGCCAAGTGCAGACTGATAATAGACGCTCGCTTTACGAATTTTAAGACTGAGCCATGACTGGTTGTTACTGCTATTGACCCAGTCCAGCATCAAGTTTTTGTTATTCAGCGTGTGGATTGTTCGCAATGAGTACAGCAGTTCCGTAATGAACACGTTACGGTTAGACTGGCTCTCCTTCATTTTATCCATCAGGATTTCGGTATATTTATAGTTCACCCAGGCCAGTACCAACGATAAGGCCATTAGCGTCACCGGGATCATCACCAGCATACCGAGGTTCACATAAATAATAATGCTGAAAATAATAAAAACAGGAATATCAGACATGCGCTGGAAAACGGAGTTCAACAGAACCGGCTTAATCTTTTGAAACTCAGTCCAGAGAATGAAGACCGAGGACATTGAACTCGTTTTGGTGGTGTTATAAATTAACGACTCGACAAAGGACACATCAACGTTAACATCCTCCTGTCGTGAAACAATGGACTGGTAAATATCTTTTGATGAACGGAGTAAAAATTCAAAAATGACAAAGACCAGGACAATCGCGGTGACGCCGAACAATGAGGCTGCGGACGAACTGGGAACCAGTTTATCATAATACAGGTTACTAAATACCGGGATCGTCAGCGCAAAAAGCGCCATAAACAGCGAAGTGAAAAAATATTTACTATAAAAAATTTTATTATTTCGCAGCCCCGTTTTTAGTATTTCGCTAATACGTATAGACTCGCTCATACCGCTCAGCGGCTGAATAAGAAAAACGGAAAGTTCATTCAAATGATCGGATTCGCACTCAATGACGCCAAACTCATTGTTTCGCGAAACCAGCTGCAATCCCCCTTCCTGACAGCCGACGCACACCATCCATTGCATGGCTGACGTGAGTATGATCAACGGCATATGCTCGTTAAGGAGATCTTCTGGTCGGGAGAATTTTACCTCATGAATCACCAGACCTAACGACAGAAAATAGTTTTTGATCTGCACTTCGTGTGCAGGATCGTTTTTATCATAACGAGAGAGGTTAACCGGGATCTTCTTTTCGTCTACCTCGATGCGGGAATCATGGTTTTTTGCAATATAGCGCATCACGCCCGCAAGGCCTAAATCATATAACGTGAAATCATTCATGGATATCTTTACTCAACCCCCGGTCGTTGCCGACCGGGGGGACGTTGATTATTGATGCTGAGACTGATCGTCGTGATGCTCTTCAACAACAGGCGTGATGCTCATCACCTCGGCTGCGAAGCTGGCAGCCTGATGCGAGGTGCCAGCGTCAGCAGCGGATTGTGGCGAGTCGTCGTGGCTCTGACTGTGCTCATCCATACTGGCGATAACGCTGCCAGAGCTGGTATCCACGGTAAACGGCACCTCCTGACGCTCGCTATTCCCCGCGCTGTCTTTGGTTTGCAGGACCAGAGTATGTGGGCCCTCCTCCAGCGCGACGGGTACCTCAAACACCGTTGGACCGGAATCAGCCGGCGTCAGTGAATAGACCGTACCGTCCAGCTCGACGCTGGCATGCGTGACATTCGCATCAAGACTGAATTCGAACACCGGATGGGATGATTCCACCTCGATCGGTGCCGGATCCTGCGCTTCGCTATAGCGAACGCTCTGCAACAAGGCTGGGGACTCCGTCTCCACATCAACATTATGCGTATACGAACTGGTATTGCCCGCCTGGTCAGTAATGGTAAAGACCAGCTCATGGGTTCCCTGGTTGACATTCTCAATGTCAATGCTCCAGTTCCCCTCCTGATCCACCCGGGTCGTGACTTCATCACCGTTATCCAGCTTGACGGTGATCTCCGCCCCTGCTTCACCATGACCGGTAAACGATAATGTGGAATCATCGCTGATCCAACTCTCTTCCTGACCACTATTACTGGCGAAAGTGACATCGAAGGTGTCGATGTGATTATCGACGGTAAAATCAACCGACTGGCTGGCCGTATTGCCTGCCGTATCGGTGACGTTCACCTCCAGCGTCCAGTGACCTTCCGCCAGCGGCGAATCCGGGGTGAACGTCCAGTTGCCCGATTTATCTTTCACCGCATCGTACGTATTACCGTCCAGGGTAACCTGCACCCGGGTGGCGTCGGCATCGATGTTGCTAAGAGTAAACGCGGGCGTCGCGTTGGAGGTGATGTTATCTCCCGCCACACCGGTGTCGCTTCCCGCATCCATCGTCACCACTGGCGTACTGATGGTGGTGTCGATGGTGAAGTTCAGCGATGAGTGAGCGGTATTGCCCGCCGCATCGGTGACGTTCACATCCAGCGTCCAGTGGCCGTCCGGCAGCGCCGCATCCGGGGTGAACGTCCAGTTGCCCGACTCGTCTTTCACCGCGTTGTACGTTTTGCCGTTCAGGGTGACCTGAACCTGGGTGGCATCGGCGTCGATGTTGCTCAGAACAAAGATTGGCTGGTGATTTTGGGTAATGTGATCGCCCACAATGCCGGTGTCGCTGTCGGTATCAAGGGAAATGATCGCCGCATCCACGTGGGTATCAACGGTAAAGCTCCAGGATTGCGTCACAATGTTGCCAGCGCCGTCCGTCACCTTAACCTGGACATTACACAGACCATCGCTCAGCGGTTCTGTCCAGTTCACCGACCAGACGCCATCGGAAACCTTCGTCGCCTGCACGGTGATACCATTGATGGTCATACTGACTGCCGTGACATCTTTCTCGATGTTGCTCAACACAAAGGTCGGTGTTGAATCGTTCGTCAGATTATCCCCCAGGATCCCACCGTCAGAAGCCGCATCCAGTGCAATGGCGGGTTTCGAGAACATCACATCCAGTGCCAACGGATCGCTGATGTTGGTTGCGCTATCCTGGGCCTGCACCGTGATTTTACCGCCGTCAGGGTAGTTAATCGCCGTGCTCCAGTTACCGTTACTGTCCACCATCACCGTGGTCACCACATTGCCTGCGCTATCCTTAATGACGATCGTGGTACCGGCTTCAGCCTTACCGGACAAGACCCACAGGCTCCCCTCCTCGCTATAGGTGGAGATCTGCACTGTTGGGGTGCCCGGCGTCACCGTATCCACCAGCAGGTCCTGTTCGATGGTGTTGCTATTGCCCGCCGCATCGGTAATCCGGAACGTTAACGCATTATTACCCTCCGGCAGATCGCTGGCGGTGATTGTCCAGGTGCCATCTGCTGCCACGACCGCGCTTGCCACGACCATGCCTGCGACCAGTAACGTCACGGTCGCCCCCACTTCACCGACCCCGCTAAAGGTGGCAGGACGGGTATTTACCGCCCACTTCTCAGACGAGGCATCTTTATCGTTTTCCAGATTGGCGGTGAACTGGTCGATAACGGTGTCCACCACGATAGTAAAGGTGGACGAGTTAGTATTCCCCGCGGCGTCTTTCGAGTTAACGACAATCGTCCATGTCCCGTCAGTCAGCATCAATGGGTTAATCTGCAAACTCCAGTTGCCATTGCTGTCTGCCCATTGCTGGCTCACATGTAAGCCGTTAATCGTCACGTCAATCAGGCTGTTGGCTTCGGCTTTACCGCCAAGTCTTACCCCCTGAGAGAAGTCGTTGATATAGAGGGTTCCTTTGGAGGTATAACTCTCAATCCCCTCCCCGTTAATCGTGTCCAGTGTCACCGGCGTGTTATTGACGGTATCGACGGTAAATGATTTTTCACCCGTTGAGGCGGTGTTGCCTGCCGCATCGGTGATATCAAAACGGATGGTGTGCTTGCCGTCCGCTAAGGCTTCCGGAACGGTATATTGATAATTACGCCCGGTAAGGGTGATGGTTTCGACATAGACTCCGTCAATATATACCTGCACCAGTTGCCCGGTTTCACCGTTAAGTTTGAAAACGGGCGCCGTTTTTGACGTGACATAATCGTCATTGTAGATCCCCGAGTCGTTGACCATCGAATCCAGCTCAATCCAGGTGCTGGTATCCACCGTCAATAATATGCGCGCAGAATCTGCCGTGTTACCCGCGGCATCTTCCGCAACCACGCGTATGGAGTACTCACCATCGGCCATAGTACCAGGAGATTGCCACGTCCAGTTGCCCTGCGCATCGGCAATCACTGTCGCCACCACGACTTCATCGATCATGATAGAGACCGTGGCTCCCGCTTCCGCCGTACCATGGAAGGCTGGGGTATTATCATTGGTGATGTTGTCGCTCAGGCTGCCGGAATTAGACGCGTCATCAAGATTGATCGTTGGATAATCCGTCTTGCTGTCTAAAGTAAAGTCAAACGCGTCGCTAGTCTGGGTATTCCCCGCCTTATCTGTGATCTGGGTCGTCAGCGTGTACTGCCCGTCGTTGCCAAGAATAAGCGGTATGGACCAATGACCGTTCTCGTCGATGGTTCCCTGCCCCACTGCCACGCCATTCAGGTACACCGTCACCGTGGCACCCACTTCGCCAGCCCCGGTGACCGTCAGCGCCTTGCTGTTTGTCAGTTCTAGCAACGTATCAACACTGAAGCTGTCGATAACGGTATCGATCACAATGGTCGTCGTTTCACTGGTGGCAACGTTACCTGCCGCATCCGTGGAGACCATTTTTATCGTATAAGCACCATCTACGCTCTCCGGCATGGTCCAGGCGACCACACCAGCTGCATCGGCGGTGACGGTAGCCACTTTTACGTCATTAACATAAATATCCACCGTGGCCTGGGGATCGGTGACAGCCGTAACTGTCGGTGCCTTCACGTTGGTAATGAGATCATACGCATCAGCACTGTTAGATTCCCTGGTCAGGGCAATGTCGGTGATGGCGTTTTTCGTATCGCAGACAATATCGATATTCTTCGTGGCGGTGTTGCCTGCCGCGTCGGTTTCCGTTACCACAAAGGTTTGTGACCCTTCCTGCAGATTAATCTCACAGTTCCAGACGCCTTTTTCATCGGCCGTTACTGTCGCCAGAATCTCCCCTTTTGCATTGGCGATGGTAATAATCGCGCCAGCTTCAGCGGTACCGTCAAGATGGACCTTCGATTTGTTGGTGATATTGTCAGTCGAGCTCACGCCGCTGTCATCCGCATCACGCAGATCGACGGTTAACGGGACGATATAGGTGTCCAGCACAAATTCCTGCGGACCAAAATCTTCTGAGTTACCCGCCACGTCCGTTACCGTGAAGCTGAGTGTATGCTCACCGTCCGTACCAATGTTCGGAACAGAGGCATACCAGCTACCGTCGCTGGCCGCGACGGTTTCTATCACCGCACGTCCATCGATCATGATGATGATTTTCGCTCCCGGTTCGGAAAGCCCGTGCACTACCGGTGAGTTGGTATTCAAATAACCAGCGTCATTCATCCCCGTAACGTCCCAGCTCAGAGGTTCAACGTGGGTATCAATCACCAGGCTCGTGGCGCTGGATTTCACCTCTTCACCGTTATTTGGGTTGATGATCCCGACCTCGACCGTGTAGGTTCCCTCCGCCCTCTCCGGCAGCGTGAAGTTATAACGCCCGGTAGAGTCCGTCTGCGCGGTACCTACAGCGCGACCATTGATGTATATCGTGACCGTATTCCCCGGCAGCGAGATACCGGTTAGCGTCGGCGTAGTATCATTGGTGACAAAGTCACCAATCGCGCCACTGTCCGACGAGGTCTGCAGCTGAACGGTCGGCGGATCCACATCCACGATCGGAATAATGAAGGTAAAGTCTGTCGGCTGCGAAACGTTTCATGCTTTGTCGGTCGCAATGACGCTTATCACATGATCGCCGGATGTCAGTACGCTCGGCGGCGTCCATGCCCAGGCCCCATTACTGTCCACCGTCACGCTGGCGACGGTGACGCCGTCAATAATGATCGACAGCGTTGAACCCGGCTCGGCGGTTCCGCTGAATTCCGGCGCCAGACTCAGGGCTTCATGGTTGTTCTCCGGATCGGATGCGCTAAGCATGACACCCGGCGCATTCACCACCGTATCAATTTCAAAATTGATGCTGGAATTGGTGCTGTTACCGGCCCGATCAACCGCCGTGACGGTAATGGTATACGTTCCGTCAGCCAGATCGTTGAGCGTGGTCGACCAGCTGCCGTCCGCCGCTGGCGATAACGTCAACGTCTGGACGACTTCACCTTTATCGTTAGTGACCGTCACCGTCAGCGTGGCATCCTTATCCGTTACGCCGCCAAACGTTGGCGAGGTATCACGGGTCAGGTGGTCGGTCTGCGAAACCCCTGTATCCGATGCTGCGGCAAGATTCAGCGACAGGACAATCGTGGTATCAATGGTGAAGTTCATGCTGCTGTCAGCCGTGTTGCCCGCCTTGTCGGTGACAATCACTTTTGCCGTATAGCCGCCGTCCGCCAGTTTCGAAGGCGGGGTAAATGTCCATTGGCCATTATCACCCATCGTTGCCGCGTATTTTACGCCCTTGATCTCGACATAAACGGTTGCGACATCCTGAGGAATATTCGACAGGTTAAACGTCGGCTGCGCATCTTTGGTGAGGTTATCCGTATTGCTAATACCGGAATCACTGGCATCATCCATATCAATACCCGGCTGCGGGATCTGGGTATCAATAGTGAAGGTGATGGTTTGGGTCGTACTGTTCCCCGCCGCATCATACATTTTGACAGTCGCCGTCCATGTGCCGTCTGCCAGCGCATCCGGTGTGAAGATCCACTCTCCCTGCGCGTTTTTCTGCAGCTCGTGACTGTGACCATCCAGCGTGACGGTAACCCTGGTTAACTCTTCAGCGGCGCTTACCTGTAAACGCGGCGCAGACACGTTGGTCAGGAGATCCGTTGCGCTTTGCCCGGTGTCATCCAGTAAGACAACCGAAGGAGACGAAATAACGGTATCAATAACGAAGTTATAGGTTGTTGAATTGCTATTTCCTGCCTTATCCGTAAAGGTGACAATGAGGTTATAAGCCCCATCGGTCAGATTAGTAGGCAGTTGCCACACGCTGGTATCCGTATCCAGTGTCCAGGTGTTTTGACCCAGCTTGACCTTAATACTGGCGACATCATCAGGTATGCCGCTGATTTTGAAACCAGGGGATGTTACGTTGGTGATATTGTCCGCAGTATCCCCACTGTTGCTTGCGCCATCCAGTGTAACCACAGGGGCGGCACAAACTGTATCGACGGTAAATGACATTGACGCTGACTTAGTATTTCCTGCGTCGTCTTCGGCCTTAATGGTAATATTGTAGGTTCCATCAGCAAGCGCGTCTGCAGCTGGCAGCTGGAAGCTCCATACCCCCTCCTTCAAACTGGCATTGTATGTTTTATTGTTTACCGTCACCGTCACCATGCGTACATCACTATCGATATTACTCAGCGTAAAGAACGGTGTCGTATCATTGGTTAAATGATCGTTTGAGGATATGCCTGTATCGCTCTCCGCCGCTAAATCAATCGTCGGCACATTTAATGTGGTATCAACTTCAAAACTCAGCGTCGTACTGGCGGTATTGCCCGCTTTATCGACAACCGATACCACCAACGAATATTCACCATCGGCCAGGGTGGATGGCGTAAATAACCAGCGACCCGATCCATCTTTCGACAAAATGGAAGGCTGTCCATTCAACGTAACGGTCACTGACACTACATCTGCAGGAACTGTGACTTCAAAGGTTGGCGCATTGTTCCTGGTGATATTATCGGTATCCGAATATCCGGTATCGTCACCTGCAACAAAATCAACCGAAACGGATGTCTGCGTATCAACCGTGAAGACAAGCTGAGACTCTTTCGTATTGCCCGCTTTATCCGTCACCGTTGCTGTCAGGGTATAACAGCCGTCAACCAGCGGCTGGTCAGGTGTGAAACTGACCGGCAGTGAGGTTAAATCCACATGATACTGTTTACCGTTTAACGTTACCGTCAGGCTATACACGTCTTTATCGATCGAGCCAAATTCAAAGGTCGGCCGGGTGTTACTGGTGTAGTTGTCTGCCGAACTGCTGCCGGTATCATCCGCATCACGCAGATCGATGCTCACCGGATTAAGCGTGGTATCAACCGTAAAGGTAAAGCTGCTATTCGCGGTGTTACCGGCCTTGTCGGTTACCGTCACCACCAGCGTGTGCTCACCGTCAGATAGGGCAGCATCCGGCGTATAAACCCATTTGCCATTGACTTTGCTGAGAAGAATAACGCTACCACCGTCCAGAGTGACCGAGACATGGGTAACATCATCCGCCACGCTGATATCAAATGTCGGCAGCGTGTCATTGGTCAGCCGATCATCACCTAAATAACCGGTATCGTCGGACATGGTAATGCTGTCAATGGTCACAGTGGTATCGACAGTAAAGTCCAGATCCGAGGCGCGGACGTTTCCGGCTTTATCCGTCGCCGTCACCACAATGGTGTAATCTCCGTCAGCCAGATCCCCGGCGGGCTGGAATACCCACTCCCCCTGCGCGTTCTTCGTCACAGGGTAGTCAACACCATTCAGCGTAACTACAACCTGCCAGATATCGCTGTCAATGTTAGAGATAACAAACTCAGGGCGTTTGTTTGATGTGATATTGTCTTCTGCGCTATCGCCGGTATCCGATGTCGCCCTCAGATCAATCACCGGCGTCGTTAATGTCGTGTCTACGGTAAACGACATCGTCTTCGTCTGGGTATTTCCCGCACGATCGTGAACCTCGACCGTCAGGTCGTAAGTCCCATCCGCCAGAGAGGATGGCGGCGTGAAAATCCAGTTACCGCTCGCATCCTTGACTAAGGTAGAAGATTTTCCGTCCAGCTTAACGATGACGGAGGTCACATCGCTGTCAATATTCGTAATGACAAACGACGGTTTATTTTCAGCCGTCAGGTGGTCACCGGCGTTATATCCCGTATCATCCCCTGCGACAAACTCGATATCCGGCATCGATAACTGGTTATCGAAGGTGATCTTTTTGCTACTGCTCGTGGTATTCCCCGCCGCATCCTCTACCGTCACGTTCAGCGTATAGTCGCCGGACGTAGAGAGCACAGGAGACGTTACCGTCCATTCTCCGTTAGCATTTTTCACCACGGTACACTGCATACCGTTAATGGTCGCAGTAACGCTAATCACATCCTCTGAGGTGGTGACACGAAAACAGGCTGGCTGGCATTGGTAATACCGTCCGTTGCTGAATCCCCGGTATCATTCGTCAGGGTAATCATATTGATATCAACAGTGGTATCAACGGTAAAGCTGTACGAAGTTGTTCTCTGATTACCGGCCTTATCGGTGACTATCGCCTGCAGCGTGTACTCGCCGTCGGCCAGTGCCGTCGCCGGTGTAAAGATCCAGCTTCCGTCCGCCTGAACGGTAATGGGCGTTCTTACGCCATTCAGGATAACCTCAACGCTATAGACATCCTCCGGGATATTGCTGAATTCAAACGAAGGCATTGTATTGTTTGTCACATCATCACCGGCAACGCCGCTGTCATCCTTCGCACTCATATGAACCGTCAGCGGCTCAAGCGTCGTATCGATGGTGAAATTCTGTTCGCGATCGGCCGTGTTACCGGCTTTATCCGTTACAGTGACGTGCAGCGTATAGTCGCCATCGCTCAGAGCAGACGGCAACGTCACGATCCATTTACCGTCCCGGAAAACAGCCTCTGCTGACACAGAACCTACCGTGACGGTCACCTTTTGCGCATCAGCAGGCGCCGTGATCGCGAAGGTCGGCTTCGTCTCATTGGTCATCCAGTCGTTAAGGACGCCGGTATCGCTTTGCAGCTCAATAGCGTCTACGCTGGTGACGGTATCAATCGTCAACGACAGGGTTGTCGTGCGGGTGTTCCCTGCATCATCCGTCACGGTCAGTTGCGCTTGCCATATGCCGTCAGGCAGATCAACCGGTACGGTGAACGTGCCCGTGTTGCCAGTTATCGTTACAGGCCACGACTGACCGTTGATGGTTAGCATGACACTGACCACATCGCTGTCGATATTGCCAATCGTGAACGTTGGACGAACGTTGTTAGTAATATTATCCGAGTTGCTGAAACCCGAATCACTTTCACTCGCAAGCGATAATGTCGGGACAGAAAGCGTGGTATCGACCGTAAACGTCTTATCCTGCTGGCTGGTGTTCCCTGCCTTATCCGTGACAACGACAGAGAGTGTATGGGCGCCATCTGTCAGCTCTGAAGCCGTGAAGTGCCAGGTGCCATCCGCCTGCTTTGACGCATTGCCCGCAGCTTTACCATCAATCATGATCACCACGTGCGTGACGTCTGCGGGCACGCTGATGGAGAACGCCGGGGTATTCACATTGGTCTGGCCATCCGTTGTGCTTGATCCGGTGTCATCCAGCAGTTGAATATTGTTGATGGCCGTTTTGGTATCAATCTCGAAGTTAAGGGCATCGGATGTCTGCTGGTTACCCGCTACGTCTTTCACGGTGACGGAGATCTGATACTCTCCATCCCCCAGATTCACCGGACACGTCCAGAGTCCCTGCTTATAGTCCGCTGCGGCCACGCTCCAGCTTTCTTCAAATGAACCGTCGCTGCTGCGGATCACAATAGTGATGGTGTCACAGTCGTTAACGTCAATGGCCCCCATCTGGAACTGAGGCCTGGTGACATTCGTCAGATTATCGGTCTGGCTGTCTCCGGAATCGGACCCGGCGACAAGATCTACCGTTGGTTTAGCGACAGTGGTATCAATCGTGAAGTTGTACTGGCTTTCAGCACTGTTGCCTGCGATATCGACAACCGTCACCGTCGCCGTCCAGGCACCGTCGGCCAGCTCATCAGGCAGGGTAAAGGAGGAACCTTTGCTCAGATCAACAACGTATTCTTTCCCGTTACTTAACGTCAGGGTAATACTCGCCACATCGTTTGGAATATTGCCGAACGTGAATGTTGGGGTCGTATCCGAGGTATAGCGGTCTGTTGAGCTACTTCCGGTATCCGAATCCTTATCAAGGGTAATCGTGACCGGCGCAACAACCGTATCGATGGTGATATTCAGCGCGGTAGAGGTCGCGATATTTCCTGCATCATCAGTGACCCTGACCGTTATGCTGTAATCGCCGTCCGCCAGTTCCGGCGCGGTGAAGGTCCACTGACCGTCCACCTTCTGCGCGTTGTATGCCGTGCCGTTAATCAGCACCTGCACTTCCGTCACGTCCGCATCGATATTGCCCAGCGTGAAGGCCGGGGTATTGTCGCGGGTAATGTTGTCCGTGGCGCTGCTACCCGTGTCGGACGCGTCAGTCAAATCGATGGTCGGGACCGACAGGGTGGTATCCACGGTGAAGGTCTGGGACGAGGTCGCGGTGTTGCCCGCCACATCTGTCACCGTCACGCTGATGCTGTGATCGCCATCCAGCAGTTTCCCTGATGCAATATGCCATTCACCGGCCGCATCCTTTGTCGCCGCCACTGGCGTGCCGCCATCGATACTGACCATGACGCTGAGCGCATCCGCATCAGTATGGATATTAAAGGTTGGCAAATTGACGTTAGTCTGCTTGTCTCCCGGTACGCCAGTATCCTCATTCAGGGTAATCACTGGCTCCGAGATGGCGGTATCGATAGTCATATCCAGCGCAGCCGAACTCTTCGTATTGCCCGCATCGTCCGTCACCTGCACGGTGACGGTATATTCCCCGTCCGCCAGCGTCGGCGCGGTGAAGGTCCACTTACCCCCCACCAGTACGGCATCATACGCGGTGCCGTTAATCAGCACCTGCACGCTGACGACATCCGCGTCGATATTGCCCAGCGTAAAGGTCGGGGTATTGTCGCGGGTAATGTTGTCCGTGGCGCTGCTGCCCGTATCGGAGGCGTCCGTCAGATCGATAGTGGGTACCGACAGGGTGGTGTCCACGGTGAAGTCCAGCGACGAGGTCGCGGTGTTACCCGCCACATCGGTCACCGTCACGCTGATGCTGTGATCGCCGTCTGCCAGCTCCTTGCTGTTAATTTGCCACTTTCCGTCTGCATCTTTCGTCGCCGTCACCGGCGCACCGCCGTCAATGCTCACCATTACGGTGACCGCATCGCGGTCGGTGGTGATGGCAAAGCCCGGGGTGGCGTCGTTCGTCTGGTTATCGCCCGGCGTGCCGGTATCATCGCTGAGAGTGATGACCGGCGCGGCCGTGACGGTATCAATGGTCACATCCAGCGCGGCGGAACGCTTCGTGTTACCCGCGTCGTCCGTCACCTGTACGGTGATGCTGTATTCCCCGTCCGCCAGCGCCGGCGCGGTGAAGGTCCACTGGCCGTCCTCCTTCTGCACGTCATACGCGGTACCGTTGATCAGCACCTGCACCCTGACGACATCCGCGTCAATGTTACCCAGCGTGAAGGTCGGGGTGCTGTCCCGGGTGATGTTATCTGTACTGCTGCTGCCCGTGTCGGAGGCGTCCGCCAGATCGAGGGTCGGGACCGACAGGGTGGTGTCCACGGTGAAGTCCAGCGACGAGGTCGCGGTGTTACCTGCCACGTCAGTCACCGTCACGCTGACGCTGTGCTCGCCGTCCGCCAGCTCCTTGCTCTTAATATGCCACTGCCCGTCCGCGTCTTTCGTCGCCGCCACAGGCGCGCCGCCGTCAATGCTGACCATCACGGTCACCGCATCGGCATCCGTGGTGATGGCAAAGCCCGGGGTGGTGACGTTAGTCTGGTTATCGCCTGCCACGCCGGTGTCATCACTCAGGGTGATAACCGGTTCTGCCGTGACGGTATCGATGGTCACATTCAGCGCGGCGGAGCTCTTCGTGTTGCCCGCATCGTCCGTTACCTGCACGGTGATGCTGTATTCACCGTCTGCCAGGACCGGCGCGGTGAAGGTCCACTGGCCGTCCACTTTCTGTGCGTCATACGCCGTGCCGTTAATCAGCACCTTCACCGTAACGACATCCGCGTCGATATTGCCCAGCGTAAAGGTCGGGGTACTGTCGCGGGTAATGTTGTCCGTGGCGCTACTGCCCGTATCGGAGGCGTCCGTAAGATCGATAGTGGGTACCGACAGGGTGGAATCCACGGTGAAATCCAGCGACGAGGTCGCGGTGTTGCCTGCCACGTCAGTGACCGTCACGCTGATGCTGTGCTCGCCGTCCGCCAGATCCTTGCTCTTAATATGCCACTGCCCGTCTGCATCTTTCGTCGCCGCTACCGGCGCGCCGCCGTCGATGCTCACCATTACGGTGACCGCATCGCGGTCGGTGGTGATGGTAAAGCCCGGGGTGGCGTCGTTCGTCTGGTTCTCGCCAGGCGTACCGGTATCATCGCTGAGGGTGATAACTGGCACCGCGGTAACAGTATCGACGGTCACATCCAGCGCGGTGGAGCTCTTCGTGTTGCCCGCATCGTCCGTTACCTGCACGGTGATGCTGTATTCACCGTCTGCCAGCTCCGGCGCGGTGAACTGCCACTGACCGTCCACCTTCTGCGCGTCATACGCCGTGCCGTTAATCAGTACCTTCACCGTGACGACATCCGCGTCAATGTTATCCAGCGTAAAGTTCGGGGTACTGTCCCGGGTGATATTGTCCGTGGCGCTGCTGCCCGTGTCGGACGTGTCCGTCAGGTCAATGGTCGGGATCGACAGGGTGGTGTCCACGGTGAAGTCCAGCGACGAGGTCACGGTGTTACCTGCCACGTCGGTCACCGTCACGCTGAGGGTGTGCTCGCCGTCCGCCAGCACCTTGCTGTTAATATGCCACTGCCCGTCCGCGTCTTTCGTCGCCGCCACCGGCGCGCCGCCGTCGATGCTCACCATCACGGTCACCGCATCGGCATCCGTGGTGATGACAAAGCCCGGGGTGGTGACGTTAGTCTGGTTATCGCCCGGGGTACCGGTATCATCGCTCAGGGTGATAACCGGCACCATTGTGGCGGTATCAATGGTCACATCCAGCGCGGCTGAGCTCTTCGTATTGCCCGCATCGTCCGTCACCTGTACGGTTACGGTATATTCCCCGTCCGCCAGCGCCGGCGCAGTGAAGGTCCACTTGCCTCCCACCAGTACGGCGTCATACGCCGTACCGTTAATCAGCACCTGTACGCTGACGACATCCGCGTCGATATTGCCCAGCGTAAAGGTCGGGGTGCTGTCCCGGGTGATGTTGTCCGTGTCGCTGCCGCCCGTGTCGGAGTTAGCATCCAGATCAATGGTCGGGACCGACAGGGTGGTGTCCACGGTGAAGGTTAACGTGTCAGAGGTGGCGGTATTGCCCGCCGCATCGGTTACGGTCGCCACAACCGTATGCTCGCCGTCGTTCAGCGCGGAGCTGTCGATATGCCATTTCCCGTCTGCATCTTTCGTCGCCGCCACCGGCGCACCGCCGTCGATGCTGACCATCACGGTGACCGCATCGGCATCCGTGGTGATGGCAAATCCCGGGGTGGCGTCGTTGGTCTGGTTATCACCCTGAACGCCGGTATCATCGCTGAGGGTGATGACCGGCGCGGCCGTGACGGTATCTACGGTCACATCCAGCGCAGCGGAGGTGCGGGTGTTGCCCGCGTCATCGGTCACCTGCACGGTGATGCTGTACTCACCGTCCGCCAGTTCCGGCGCAGTGAAGGTCCACTGACCATTCACCCATTCGACGTCATACGCCGTGCCGTTGATCAGCACCTGTACCGTGACGACATCCGCGTCGATATTGCCCAGCGTAAAGGCCGGGGTGGTGTTTCGCGTGATGTTATCTGTACTGCTGCCCGTGTCGGAGGCATCCGTCAGGTCAATGGTCGGTACCGACAGGGTGGTGTCCACGGTGAAGGTTAACGTGTCAGAGGTGGCGGTATTGCCCGCCGCATCGGTTACGGTCGCCACAACCGTATGCTCGCCGTCCGCCAGCTCCTTGCTGTCGATATGCCACTTCCCGTCCGCGTCTTTCGTCGCCGCCACCGGCGCGCCGCCGTCGATACTCACCATCACGGTCACCGCATCGGCATCCGTGGTAATGGCAAAGCCCGGGGTGGCGTCGTTGGTCTGGTTATCACCCTGAACGCCGGTATCATCGCTGAGAGTGATGACCGGTACGGCCGTGACGGTATCTACGGTCACCTCCCGCGCGGCGGAGGTGCGGATGTTGCCCGCATCGTCCGTTACTTGCACGGTGATGCTGTATTCACCGTCCGCCAGCTCCGGCGCGGTGAACTGCCACTGGCCGTCCACCTTTTGCGCGTCATACGCCGTGCCGTTAATCAGCACCTGCACCCTGACGACATCCGCGTCGATATTGCCCAGCGTAAAGGTCGGGGTGCTGTCCCGGGTAATATTGTCCGTGGCGCTGCTGCCCGTATCGGACGCGTCCGTCAGGTCAATAGTCGGTACCGACAGGGTGGTGTCCACGGTGAAGTCCAGCGACGAGGTCGCGGTGTTACCCGCCACGTCAGTCACCGTCACGCTGACGCTGTGCTCGCCGTCTGCCAGATCCTTGCTGTTAATATGCCACTGCCCGTCCGCGTCTTTCGTCGCCGCCACCGGCGCGCCGCCATCAATGCTGACCATCACGGTCACCGCATCGGCATCCGTGGTGATGGCAAAGCCCGGGGTGGTGACGTTAGTCTGGTTATCGCCTGCCACGCCGGTGTCATCACTCAGGGTGATAACCGGTTCTGCCGTGACGGTATCGATGGTCACATTCAGCGCGGCGGAGCTCTTCGTGTTGCCCGCATCGTCCGTTACCTGCACGGTTACGGTATATTCTCCGTCCGCCAGCTCCGGCGCGGTAAAGGTCCACTGACCGTCCACCTTCTGCGCGTCATACGCCGTGCCGTTAATCAGCACCTGCACCGTGACGACATCCGCGTCGATATTGCCCAGCGTAAAGGCCGGCGTATTGTCGCGGGTGATATTATCTGTGCTGCTACTGCCCGTATCGCTGGCATCGGACAGATCCACCGTCGGAATTGACAGGGTGGTGTCCACGTTAAACGCCAGGTAAGAGGATGCCGTATTGCCCGCCACGTCGGTCACCGTCACGCTGATGGTGTGATCGCCATCGCTCAGTTCGCCGCTGGTGATGTGCCATTGCCCGTCCGCGTCCTTCGTCGCCGCCACCGGCGCGCCGCCGTCGATGCTCACCATCACTCTGATCACATCCGTACCGGTGGTGATGGCAAAGCCCGGGGCGGTGTCGCTGGTCTGATTATCCCCCAGGGTACCGGTATCATCACTCAGGGTAATGACCGGCACCATTGTGGTGGTATCGATGGTCACATCCAGCGCGGCGGAGCTCTTCGTGTTGCCCGCATCATCCGTTACCTGCACGGTGATGCTGTATTCTCCGTCTGCCAGGACCGGCGCGGTAAAGGTCCACTGGCCGTCGACTTTCTGCGCGTCATAGGCCGTGCCGTTAATCAGCACCTTCACCCTGACGACATCCGCGTCGATATTGCCCAGCGTGAAGGTCGGGGTATTGTCGTTGGTGATATTATCCGTTGGACTGATACCACTGTCTGACTGATCGGTCAGGTCGACCGTCGGCACCGAGAGGGCAGTATCCACGTTAAAGGTCAGAGATGAGGTCGCGGTGTTACCCGCCACATCGGTCACGGTGACACTAATGGTGTGATCGCCATCGCTCAGTTCGCCGCTGGTGATGCGCCACTTCCCGTCCGCGTCTTTCGTCGCCGCTACCGGCGCGCCGCCGTCGATGCTCACCATTACGGTGACCGCATCGGCATCCGTGGTGATGGCAAAGCCCGGGGTGGTGACGTTAGTCTGGTTATCGCCCTGAGTACCGGTATCATCACTCAGGGTGATAACCGGCTCAGCCGTGACGGTATCAATGGTCACATCCAGCGCGGCGGAGCTTTTCGTGTTGCCTGCATCGTCCGTTACCTGCACGGTGATGCTGTACTCGCCGTCCGCCAGTTCCGGCGCAGTGAAGGTCCACTGGCCATTTACTTTCTGCGCGTCATACGCGGTACCGTTGATCAACACCTGCACCCTGACGACATCCGCGTCGATATTGCCCAGCGTAAAGGTCGGGGTACTGTCCCGGGTGATATTGTCCGTGGCGCTGCTGCCCGTGTCGGAGGCGCCCGTCAGGTCAATGGTCGGTACCGACAGGGTGGTGTCCACGGTGAAGGTTAACGTGTCAGAGGTGGCGGTATTGCCCGCCGCATCGGTTACGGTCGCCACAACCGTATGCTCGCCGTCGTTCAGCGCGGAGCTGTCGATATGCCATTTCCCGTCTGCATCTTTCGTCGCCGCCACCGGCGCACCGCCGTCGATGCTGACCATCACGGTGACCGCATCGGCATCCGTGGTGATGGCAAATCCCGGGGTGGCGTCGTTGGTCTGGTTATCACCCTGAACGCCGGTATCATCGCTGAGGGTGATGACCGGCGCGGCCGTGACGGTATCTACGGTCACATCCAGCGCAGCGGAGGTGCGGGTGTTGCCCGCGTCATCGGTCACCTGCACGGTGATGCTGTACTCACCGTCCGCCAGTTCCGGCGCAGTGAAGGTCCACTGACCATTCACCCATTCGACGTCATACGCCGTGCCGTTGATCAGCACCTGTACCGTGACGACATCCGCGTCGATATTGCCCAGCGTAAAGGCCGGGGTGGTGTTTCGCGTGATGTTATCTGTACTGCTGCCCGTGTCGGAGGCATCCGTCAGGTCAATGGTCGGTACCGACAGGGTGGTGTCCACGGTGAAGGTTAACGTGTCAGAGGTGGCGGTATTGCCCGCCGCATCGGTTACGGTCGCCACAACCGTATGCTCGCCGTCCGCCAGCTCCTTGCTGTCGATATGCCACTTCCCGTCCGCGTCTTTCGTCGCCGCCACCGGCGCGCCGCCGTCGATACTCACCATCACGGTCACCGCATCGGCATCCGTGGTAATGGCAAAGCCCGGGGTGGCGTCGTTGGTCTGGTTATCACCCTGAACGCCGGTATCATCGCTGAGAGTGATGACCGGTACGGCCGTGACGGTATCTACGGTCACCTCCCGCGCGGCGGAGGTGCGGATGTTGCCCGCATCGTCCGTTACTTGCACGGTGATGCTGTATTCACCGTCCGCCAGCTCCGGCGCGGTGAACTGCCACTGGCCGTCCACCTTTTGCGCGTCATACGCCGTGCCGTTAATCAGCACCTGCACCCTGACGACATCCGCGTCGATATTGCCCAGCGTAAAGGTCGGGGTGCTGTCCCGGGTAATATTGTCCGTGGCGCTGCTGCCCGTATCGGACGCGTCCGTCAGGTCAATAGTCGGTACCGACAGGGTGGTGTCCACGGTGAAGTCCAGCGACGAGGTCGCGGTGTTACCCGCCACGTCAGTCACCGTCACGCTGACGCTGTGCTCGCCGTCTGCCAGATCCTTGCTGTTAATATGCCACTGCCCGTCCGCGTCTTTCGTCGCCGCCACCGGCGCGCCGCCATCAATGCTGACCATCACGGTCACCGCATCGGCATCCGTGGTGATGGCAAAGCCCGGGGTGGTGACGTTAGTCTGGTTATCGCCTGCCACGCCGGTGTCATCACTCAGGGTGATAACCGGTTCTGCCGTGACGGTATCGATGGTCACATTCAGCGCGGCGGAGCTCTTCGTGTTGCCCGCATCGTCCGTTACCTGCACGGTTACGGTATATTCTCCGTCCGCCAGCTCCGGCGCGGTAAAGGTCCACTGACCGTCCACCTTCTGCGCGTCATACGCCGTGCCGTTAATCAGCACCTGCACCGTGACGACATCCGCGTCGATATTGCCCAGCGTAAAGGCCGGCGTATTGTCGCGGGTGATATTATCTGTGCTGCTACTGCCCGTATCGCTGGCATCGGACAGATCCACCGTCGGAATTGACAGGGTGGTGTCCACGTTAAACGCCAGGTAAGAGGATGCCGTATTGCCCGCCACGTCGGTCACCGTCACGCTGATGGTGTGATCGCCATCGCTCAGTTCGCCGCTGGTGATGTGCCATTGCCCGTCCGCGTCCTTCGTCGCCGCCACCGGCGCGCCGCCGTCGATGCTCACCATCACTCTGATCACATCCGTACCGGTGGTGATGGCAAAGCCCGGGGCGGTGTCGCTGGTCTGATTATCCCCCAGGGTACCGGTATCATCACTCAGGGTAATGACCGGCACCATTGTGGTGGTATCGATGGTCACATCCAGCGCGGCGGAGCTCTTCGTGTTGCCCGCATCATCCGTTACCTGCACGGTGATGCTGTATTCTCCGTCTGCCAGGACCGGCGCGGTAAAGGTCCACTGGCCGTCGACTTTCTGCGCGTCATAGGCCGTGCCGTTAATCAGCACCTTCACCCTGACGACATCCGCGTCGATATTGCCCAGCGTGAAGGTCGGGGTATTGTCGTTGGTGATATTATCCGTTGGACTGATACCACTGTCTGACTGATCGGTCAGGTCGACCGTCGGCACCGAGAGGGCAGTATCCACGTTAAAGGTCAGAGATGAGGTCGCGGTGTTACCCGCCACATCGGTCACGGTGACACTAATGGTGTGATCGCCATCGCTCAGTTCGCCGCTGGTGATGCGCCACTTCCCGTCCGCGTCTTTCGTCGCCGCTACCGGCGCGCCGCCGTCGATGCTCACCATTACGGTGACCGCATCGGCATCCGTGGTGATGGCAAAGCCCGGGGTGGTGACGTTAGTCTGGTTATCGCCCTGAGTACCGGTATCATCACTCAGGGTGATAACCGGCTCAGCCGTGACGGTATCAATGGTCACATCCAGCGCGGCGGAGCTTTTCGTGTTGCCTGCATCGTCCGTTACCTGCACGGTGATGCTGTACTCGCCGTCCGCCAGTTCCGGCGCAGTGAAGGTCCACTGGCCATTTACTTTCTGCGCGTCATACGCGGTACCGTTGATCAACACCTGCACCCTGACGACATCCGCGTCGATATTGCCCAGCGTAAAGGTCGGGGTACTGTCCCGGGTGATATTGTCCGTGGCGCTGCTGCCCGTGTCGGAGGCGCCCGTCAGGTCAATGGTCGGTACCGACAGGGTGGTGTCCACGGTGAAGGTTAACGTGTCAGAGGTGGCGGTATTGCCCGCCGCATCGGTTACGGTCGCCACAACCGTATGCTCGCCGTCGTTCAGCGCGGAGCTGTCGATATGCCATTTCCCGTCTGCATCTTTCGTCGCCGCCACCGGCGCACCGCCGTCGATGCTGACCATCACGGTGACCGCATCGGCATCCGTGGTGATGGCAAATCCCGGGGTGGCGTCGTTGGTCTGGTTATCACCCTGAACGCCGGTATCATCGCTGAGGGTGATGACCGGCGCGGCCGTGACGGTATCTACGGTCACATCCAGCGCAGCGGAGGTGCGGGTGTTGCCCGCGTCATCGGTCACCTGCACGGTGATGCTGTACTCACCGTCCGCCAGTTCCGGCGCAGTGAAGGTCCACTGACCATTCACCCATTCGACGTCATACGCCGTGCCGTTGATCAGCACCTGTACCGTGACGACATCCGCGTCGATATTGCCCAGCGTAAAGGCCGGGGTGGTGTTTCGCGTGATGTTATCTGTACTGCTGCCCGTGTCGGAGGCATCCGTCAGGTCAATGGTCGGTACCGACAGGGTGGTGTCCACGGTGAAGGTTAACGTGTCAGAGGTGGCGGTATTGCCCGCCGCATCGGTTACGGTCGCCACAACCGTATGCTCGCCGTCGTTCAGCGCGGAGCTGTCGATATGCCATTTCCCGTCTGCATCTTTCGTCGCCGCCACCGGCGCACCGCCGTCGATGCTGACCATCACGGTGACCGCATCGGCATCCGTGGTGATGGCAAATCCCGGGGTGGCGTCGTTGGTCTGGTTATCACCCTGAACGCCGGTATCATCGCTGAGGGTGATGACCGGCGCGGCCGTGACGGTATCTACGGTCACATCCAGCGCAGCGGAGGTGCGGGTGTTGCCCGCGTCATCGGTCACCTGCACGGTGATGCTGTACTCACCGTCCGCCAGTTCCGGCGCAGTGAAGGTCCACTGACCATTCACCCATTCGACGTCATACGCCGTGCCGTTGATCAGCACCTGTACCGTGACGACATCCGCGTCGATATTGCCCAGCGTAAAGGCCGGGGTGGTGTTTCGCGTGATGTTATCTGTACTGCTGCCCGTGTCGGAGGCATCCGTCAGGTCAATGGTCGGTACCGACAGGGTGGTGTCCACGGTGAAGGTTAACGTGTCAGAGGTGGCGGTATTGCCCGCCGCATCGGTTACGGTCGCCACAATCGTATGCTCGCCGTCGTTCAGCGCGGAACTGTCAATATGCCACTTCCCGTCTGCATCTTTCGTCGCCGCCACCGGCGCGCCGCCGTCGATGCTGACCATCACGGTCACCGCATCGGCGTCCGTGGTAATGGCAAAGCCCGGGGTGGTGTCGTTGGTCTGGTTATCATCCTGAACGCCGGTATCATCGCTGAGAGTGATGACCGGCGCCGCGGTTACGGTATCGACGGTCACATTCAGGGCGGCGGAGCTCTTCGTGTTGCCCGCATCGTCCGTTACCTGCACGGTGATGCTGTACTCACCGTCTGGCAACTCTGGCGCAGTGAAGGTCCACTGACCATTCACCCATTCGGCGTCATACGCCGTGCCGTTAATCAGCACCTGTACCGTGACGACATCCGCGTCGATATTGCCCAGCGTGAAAGCCGGGGTATTGTCGCGGGTAATATTGTCCGTGGCGCTGCTGCCCGTGTCGGACGTGTCCGTCAGGTCAATGGTCGGTACCGACAGGGTGGTATCCACGGTGAAGTCCAGCGACGAGGTCGCGGTGTTACCCGCCACATCGGTCACCGTCACGCTGAGGATGTGATCGCCGTCCGTCAGCGTGCTGCTGGTGATATGCCACTTCCCATCTGCGCCCTTCGTCGCTGCCACCGGCACACCGCCATCGATGCTGACCATCACGGTCACCACATCAGGATCCGCAGTGATGGCAAAGCCCGGAGTAGTGACGTTGGTCTGGTTGTCGCCCAGGGTACCGGTATCGTCGTTGAGGATGATCACAGGGAGGGAGACGCTGGTGTCCACCGTGAAGGAGAGCGCCGCCGAGGACTTCGTGTTACCCGCGTTGTCCGTTACCTGAACAATAATGCTATAGTCACCTTCCGGAAGTTCTGGCGCGGTAAATTGCCAGACGCCACCCACTTTCTGAACCGTGTACATCGTGCCATTAATGGATACCTGAACATCAACCACATCGGCATCGATATTGCTAAAAGTGAAGGTCGGTGTTGTATCACGGGTGATATTATCGGTGCCGCTGCTGCCCGTGTCTGACGAATCCGCCAGATCAACCACAGGCGTTGTTACCCAGGTATCAATAGTGACCTGAATTTTTTCAGAAGAGGCGGTATTGCCCGCTACGTCCGTGGCAGTGATGGAGAAAATGTAACTACCATCGGCCAGTACTTGCGATGCTGTGAGGGTATAGGTCCATTTGCCGTTTGCATCCGCAGTCGCTTTACCAATCGCCTTCCCGTCTTCATAAATCGTAATGGTAGAGAAGGCTTCAGCTGTGCCGGAGAAAGTAGGCAACGTACTATTGGTGATACGATCCGTGGAGCTCGCCCCACTGTCACTGTCCAGCTGAATGGTTGGTGTATCAATGACGCTATCGACAGTGACGGTCATTGTTGTGGAGTTAGCGCTGTTACCCGCCGTATCCGTCGCTTTCACCATCACACTGTGATCGCCATCAGACAGGCTTTGGCCTTCCGGCACCCGATAATTCCAGATGCCATTTTTATCAGCAACAACCTGGCCGACCAGTTTGCCATCAATATAAATCTCAACGGTGGCATTCGCTTCAGCCGTCCCCGTCAGTAACGGGTGGGTATCCTTTGTTATGCCGTCATTGCTGGATGAGCCCGTATCGGATGCTGCATCCAGTTGTACCGAAGGTGTTACGGTGATCGTATCGATGACTAACTCATAGGTGCTGCTCGCTGTATTACCGACTTCATCGCGAGCCTCAATGGTGAGCTTATAATCGCCGTCAGAAAGCGCTGGGTTAGGGTCATATTCAAACTGCCAGTTGCCGTTCGCGTCCGCCCGCGTGGTGCCGATGACTTTACCGTCAACTTTCAAAACAATGGTGGCGTACTTTTCCGCCGTACCGACAATCGAAAGATTGTCGTTTTGCCGGGTAATCCAGTCAGTCTGACTGATGCCTGTATCATCCTCAGCCAGCAAGTTTGCCGAAGGAGCCAGGGTTCCAGTATCAATGTTGAAGGTATACTCGGCAGACGAAGGGGAAATATTACCTGCGAGATCCTGGGCATAAGCCGTGGCGGTATGATTTCCGTCTGCCATAGAGGACGGCATCGTAAAGGACCAGCTACCATCAGCACCAGCGGTCACCGAACCATAGGCTTTACCATCAATATAGATAATCACCGTACTGCCTGGTTCAGCCTTGCCGGTGAACGCCGGTGTGGTGTCGTTGGTCAGAATATCACCGGAGAGTGAGACGACGAAATTATCCAACTCAAGCGTAGGGGCAGCAGGAGGTATCGTATCAATCGTGTATTCATAGGTGAATGTTTGCTGGTTGCCCGCATAATCCGTGACGGTGATCGACAGTTCGTTATTACCTTCAACGGAAGCCTGCGCGAGGGTAAAGCTGAAGTTACCGCTTTGTGAGGCGTCAATCTCAATCGTTTCCCCGGTCATTAAGTTGGTGATGACGATATGACTCGAAGGATCGGTTTTACCCGTAAATGACGGATGCACGTTGTTGGTGTAATTATCGCCCGCTATGCCGCTGTCAGATTGACTGTTCATCGACAGTGAAAAGGCGTCAATATTCGTATCTACCGTTATATCAAGCGTCGCCGAAGAGGTATTACCGGCACGATCGGAAGCCACCACCTGAATGGTATAATCGCCATCTTTCGTGATTTTATTATCGGGTAGGGTATATGACCAGTTCCCCATGGCATCCACCGCAACATCGGCGACTTTATAGCCATTCAGATACAACTCAATCGTTGAATTTGGCTCTGCACTACCATGCAAGGTAGGGGTTTTATCATTGGTCAGATGGTCATCCTGCGACATACCGGTATCGCTGGCTTCATCAAGAAGAATGATCGGCGTTTCCGGAGGGATGGTATCCAGCGTAATCATGCCGCTGGTCGTCGCGCTATTTCCTGCTTTATCGGTTGCGACGATGTCAATGTTGTTGATACCTTCGCTGAGCTCTGAGCCGCTGAACTGATAAGACCATTGTCCCTTCGAATCTACCGTGACCGTAGCCAGTAAATGACCATTCGTGTAGATACTTACCTGCGAACCAGCTTCAGCTTCCCCGACAATTTTCGCATTGCTAAATCGGGTCAGGTTCTCGCCCTCAATTCTGTCCGCCTCAGGAATAGCATATTGATCGTCAAGCTCGAAGGTTGGAGCCTCAATGGTGGTATCAATGGTCACCAGAATTTTGGCGCTACCGGAGCCGCCTTTGCCATCGGAGACATCAACCTGAACAGTGTGTTCGCCATCCGGCAAAAATGAGGAGGTGAAAGAGAAATTCCCCATGGCATCGGCCACCGTAACGGCAACAACAATACCATCAATACGCAAAGCGACCGTTAAACCCGGTTCAGTGGAGCCCACAAAGAGTGGAGTGGTGATATTCGTGATATTGTCATTTTTGGTGCCGGAGTCACTCGCCTCATCCAGTTTCAACGAAATATCAATGGGCTTTTGATCAACAGGCGTCGAATCGGAGGACTTCGAACTGGACGAACTCGATGAACTGGATGAATAATCTGAGAATTGTAAGCGGCTGGCTTCCGCTACGGACTCATCAACATATTTCTTTTTATAGAGGTTTCCCCCTTCCTGCCCTTCAATGTCGGACTGAGGTGTAGCCCCGTTCTGCGTGTTATTTTGGGCTTTGTCATTGAGAAACTCTTCAAGCTGTCGCTCAACATCCTCTGATGCTTTTCGGGCTTCTTCGGCTTCAGCACGCATTTTCTCAGCTTCTTGTTTCAGCTGCGCGGCCTCTTTTTTCGCCTCTTCAATGCTTTTGGCGTCAACGTCACTTAGCTTACCGATATTATCTTTAAGGACATGCTCTTGACGCTGGTCCGATAATGCAGAGTCAAGTCTTTCCAGTTCCAGATTACTCAGGTCAACTGATTTCAGGAGGTCCTGACCAGAAATAATTGTCCCCTGAAACTTAAAGGTTACGCTATTTTTATCGAGGCTCGAAAAGAGGGCGCCGTTAACAACGTTAACCTCTTTATTACCTGGGAAAATAAACTTAAAGTCGGTCCCACTAATGACAACTTTGGCATTTTCCATTTTACCGTACTGTTGTAAATCAACAACAGAATCATTATTTACAAAAATAGTATTGCTCATATTATCACCCTGGTTGATGAGTCATTTTTGTATCAGTAAGGACCGGCTCACTGAAAACTTGTTGTGCACCGCGCAGCAATGGCGAAGCGAGATATTTTAAAATACTATGGTTACCCGTAATGACATAAGCGTCGACGGCCATACCAGGCTTAATTGATTCGCGGTCTTTCTCAGCAATATCAAACACGACAATAGCCTTATAATATCTAACCATATTACCGTTTATTGACTCTTCATAAGAGTCCGGACTAATTTGTTCAACCTCACCTTTATAAGGCTTGGCGCTGGAAAGGATAAAAGACAATATTTTTACATTTGCCTCACCGCCGACAAATATCTGGTCACGATCTTTTGGCTGAATTTTAACCTCAGCAATCATCCTGGTTGACATGGGCTTTATTTCAAAAAGCGCATCGGCGGCCTGAATAACCCCACCTTTAGTAAACGCATTTTTGTTAATTTTATAAATCACCCCATCAACCGGTGAGTGCACGCTGGAATCACTCATTTGCTTTGACAGCACCGTCATCGCCGATTTATTCAGCGAGGCTTCACGTTGCGCATCGACAAGGTTTTTCGATAGCGTATTACGAATGGCATAATAATTGTCATCGATTTCACCCCGGGTGACCTTGATCTCTTCTTTTTTCGCGACCATCTGACGTTCTAGCTCAATAATCTCACTCTTCAGGCGAACGGCAGCCTGTTTCTTTGCCAGAAACGTGGTGTAAGAACTGATCCCTTTTTTTACCAGCGGCGAAAGAAGATTAACTTCCTCCTGCACCAGAGAAAGTTCGCTGTTCTTACTGACCCGTGCCAAACCAAGTTGTTCAATATCCGAGTTTAAGCTCGCGACTTTACTCTCTTTGGTCCGCTCCTGGCTGATAAGCAACTGAATGTTGCCAATAAGATCCTGATTCGTCAGCACCGTCGTATCAAAGTCTTTGAGATCACCTTTCCAGGCCAGAACACTATTAAGCTCTTTGATATAGACGGTCAGATATTCACTTTGTGCTTTCACATGTTCATATTCTTTCTGGATATCAAAGTTCGTTGTTTCGGCGAGAATTTGACCTTTTTTCACATAATCCCCTTCCGCTACATGAATAGCATCAATCGTTCCTCCTTTAGAAAGAGAAACGACCTGGGTATTATCCTTTGTGATGATCACACCGTTACCATGCACAACCGAGTTGATTTTGATAAAGGCAAAGAGTGTCAAAATCAACAACGTCATAACGATGATGACCATCATAAGATGGTCACTTTGTTTTCTGTTCATTGCGTTAAGGCGCCACTCCGGGGCTGTATTTCTCCTGGCGTCAGATAAAGTTCGGGTAGCAATTTTGCTAACTGTGTCATCTGATCCAGCTTCGCCTGATAGATTGCAAACTGCGATTCAATCATTGTCAGATGCGCCTGGTAGTGTTCATTTCTACTGGAGATAAAATCGAGTAATGATTTTTGCCCGAGCTTAAACTCCTCTTTATACAACTCTATCAATTTACCGGCGTTTTCATACGAGCGCGTTGAGATCACTAATGAATCAGCTCCCGTCTGGTATTTTGAAACAGAGGCATCAACGCTATTACGCGAACGAATTAAGAAATCATCCAACCCAAGTTTTGCCTGCGTGTATTTGGCGCTAAATTTTGCCGCTTCAGATTGATTTTTAAAGCCGTTAAAAATATTGATTCCAACTTTAACACCGACTTTAAATTCATCCTGATAATCACTTTGTTGCGCGTCCTTCGACGGCGAGTTATCGGTATAACCAGCATTAAAATCAACGACGGGATAGTTGGCGGATTTTGCAGCGGAATAATCAGCAGAGGCTGCAGCCACGGCCTTATTCAGTGAAAGATAAGTAGGGTTATCTTTCATGATTTCCTTCATGACGTCGTCTTTGTGTACATTGAAAATGTACTTATTGAAAAACTCAGGCAGTTTCCCAAGATTATCAGCGGTGACGTAATCGCCGGTCATGTTACGCAGCATCATGAGCTGCGTATCCAGCTGGGCCCGGTAGTTCAACTCCTGCGTGCTCAGTGAATCAATAGAGACCTGTACCTTGCGAATATCAGACTGCATCGCAGCGCCAGCGCTGATTAACTCGGAGAAATCACTGAGCATTTTTTTGTAGAACAATTTCTCACCGTCAATGACGGCCAGAATCTGGCGGGTCTTTTCCACTGCCAGGTAAGCATCTGACGTTTTCTGCGCAACGGTTAACAACTCTTGTTGAAAATCGTACTGGCTGGCCGCTTCCTGGTGCTTAGCCTTCTCAATATTGCTGCTTCTGACGCCAAAATCGGCAACGCGATAGCTCAGAGTTAGCTTGTTCTCAATGTTTTGTTCATTGTCATGCTCATCCGTCTTTTTACGCATCGCTTCGGAGGAAGCATCCAGGGTTGGATAGAGTGACGCCTTGCTCATGTTGGTTTCCTGGTGACGCATCTCTGTTTCCCAGGACGCCATCGCCACGGAAGGCTGTGTATTCAACGCATGAATAATTAAAGTACGAAGCGGCAAGGTACCTGCCGTCGTGTCAGCCTTTACGCTCAGCGAAACAGGTAAAAGCCCTGCTGAAAACAGCAGTGCAATTAATCGCATATTCATTTATTTTCCTGCCCTTTAATGACATTGATTTCCTTTTGCAAACTTCTGTGCATCCCTGCAATTTGCCCAAGCAGTGGTTCAAATGTCTGAGATTGGCTTTCAAGCGTGGCCAACGTTTCAACATGACGATGCGCGCTGGCGTGCTCCATCCCCTTAACGGCGTCGTTCATATCCTGCATCTGTGCTGACTGAGCGGTAAAATAGCGATCGGCCACAGCAGACATCTCTCCGACTGTCGCCTCAACATGGCTGATGCTTTCACCGGCGCTTTGTACGGCTTCCTGCAACGTTTCCTGCTGGCTAATCACCGTACCAACGGCTTCTGTCTGTTCCACCAGTTGACTCTGAAGCTGTTGCTGACCTGAATAAATCGCATTTTGATTCAGGCTGATCGTTTCCAGCTGTTCATGCTGACCTTTGAGGAACTGAGTACTCTCCTGAATACCCTGCTCAATAGAGCCCAACGTTGCATAGCTAAGCGAAATGCCACGATCAATTTTTTGCATGCTC
Source organism: Enterobacter sp. BIDMC92 (assembly GCF_001030225.1). Classification (NCBI taxonomy): domain Bacteria; kingdom Pseudomonadati; phylum Pseudomonadota; class Gammaproteobacteria; order Enterobacterales; family Enterobacteriaceae; genus Enterobacter; species Enterobacter sp. BIDMC92. The sequence continues at coordinate 488,938 of NZ_KQ087598.1, read as the reverse complement.
TCAGCCTGATCCTGAACAGCATTTACGAGACGTTCGTAAAAAATTCCGCTGTTGCGTGACGCTTCAGTACTGGTATCAAGCAGCAACTTCAGGCTGCGATTACTTTCGCTAAAGGCGCCAGACAGACGTTCCTGCCAGGCAAACATGCCTTCTTTGAAATCCTTAATGACATCATCAAGATCGGTGATGATTCGCAGCGTTTTTGTCTTTTCAACCACAGGCTTTTTACGCCCGCGGCACTCACGCACAAAGTCCAGGCGCGCATTACGAAGATCGATCGATAAACGGACAAATTCACCGCGCAAGAATGAACACACAATGTTAAGCAGAATGGCGCTAACCACCCCGTAAATAGAGGAGACAAACGCGGTGTTCATCCCTTTCAGCGGTTCAGAAAGCGAGGAGACCACGTTGACGATAATGCTCAACGTATCCGCCTCGTTACCGCCGGTTATTTGAGATTTCTCAAGCAGCGTGATAACCGAAGCGATCGTCATCGACAGCCCAGCAAACGTACCCAGCAGACCAATCATGGTCGACAGGTTTGCACAGGTCATCACACCCGCCAGACTTTGGTTCTGCTTGCGGTTAACGCTGTTATCCATGCTCTCGTAAAGCGAGGCAATGGTGTCGTCATCCAGGCCATGGGCAGGAGAGAAAACGATCTTATTCGCGTCGCCAAGCAGATAAGAGTGCTTTTCGGCATTTTTCTTTCGCAGGACGCTGACACATTTCGCAATTTCAATGAACGAGAAAATAACGACGCCGCAACCTGTTAAATAGAGCACAATAATAATTGAGCTGTAAAAGGCGGCAACGTGCCATGTATCAATCACATAGTCATAAATAGCGGGTATGCATAATACGGCGGCAGGCAAGAACACAAAAACCAGCGCCAGAATAAAAGCATGGTATCTTTTTAAAAAATTCATAAAAAATCATTCGCTCCGGGTAATAACAGCGCTATTACTTAACGTTGTCGCATCATTTACAACAGAAATGGATATTTCATCTTGTGGGTATTTTCCTTTGAGGATTTTCAACAGAATAACCCCTCGTTCATACGCCAGACGCATTGCATCTGAGACTGCAATCGATGCCGTTGGATGTGCATAAACAGTAATAGCCAAAGGTTTATTTGCCCCTAACCACTTATTCACTTCTTCAATAACTTCAGCCGGATATCCCTGTTCCATGCCTTTGAAATGAATAACAAACTGGTTACCTTTGATCTCCCAGACCGGAGGCGTGTCCTGCGAATCAAACCGTCCATTATTCTGCCCTTTGATCGATGCGGCAGTCTGGCTATCAGCCAGTCTGATCACCTCACCTTTCTTGTTCACATCAGCGTTGGCCTGCATCGTCTTGTCACCATCCGATGCACTGCCCTCCGCGCTTGCCTGGCTGGCTTCTGCGGATGAGGCGGAGGCCATCATTTCAGATTCAGAGCACGATGTTGCCGGCTGTTGTTGGGCCTGAACGGACTCAGACTGACTGATGCTGGCGGTTGCAGGGCTTGGCGATGCGTCACTCGCATCCTTAAGATTTTGCTGGTCAGGTGTCGCACCGTCACTCTCCGCAACGGTAGAAAATGATGATTTAGCAATTTGCTCAACCGGTGAAGGTGCTTCATAGCTTTTTTTAGCACTTTCATACATAATCAACATACTATTAAGTACGAAGACCAGCATCAGGAATATAAAGATGCATAACACCGAAGAGAAGGCATCAACAAATGTTGGCCACGGGTTGCTTTCTTCCATTAAAACTAACCTCTGAAAACATAAATGAATGAGTGAATATCTATTATTCATAATCATTGTTTATGATTTCAACAAAACTCGAGAGTAAAATTACTCTTTCAGAATAAATTAATATTATTTAATTATTAATATATGATTTTTATTGATTGGAGTTATGAATGACAACATTTCCCGGAGAGTGGTCTCCCCAGGAAATGAATTTATCAGATTAGTTTGAAGTTAATATAAATGATTAATTTAAATATTATCAGCAACTCAAAGTAACATAAATAAAAACGTTACGCGAACGTTTTACTTGCCAGGCGATCCAGCAGTTTCTGATGGATCCCACCAAAACCACCGTTACTCATCACCAGAATATGGTCACCCGGCTGAGCCGCTTTCACCACCATATCCGCCAGCACATCCACATCCGCAGTCCAGTGCGCCGGCTGGATGCAGGCATCGGCCACTTCCGCCACCTGCCACGGAATATGCTGCGGCTGCAGCAGGAAGACCTCATCGGCACGCCCTAAAGAGGGCGCGAGATCGTCTTTGCAGATCCCCATCTTCATGGTATTCGAACGCGGTTCCAGCACTGCCAGAATGCGCGCGGTACCGCCGACTTTGCCGCGCAGGGCCGCAAGCGTCGCCAGAATCGCCGTTGGATGGTGTGCGAAATCGTCATACACCGTGACGCCGTGGGCTTCACCGCGCAGCTCCAGACGGCGACGGGCATTGATAAACGAGCCCAGTGCGTTCGCCGCATCCGCAGGCTGAACGCCCACATGGCGTGCGGCCGCGATCGCCATCAGGCCGTTGTGCATGTTGTGTTCACCCACCAGGCCCCACTTCACCTCTCCCACTTTTTCACCGTCGAGCAGCACTTCCCACTCCGAGGCATCCGCGTTGAGTTTCTTCGCCTGCCAGTGGCCCTGCTCGCCCACCAGCTCCTGCTCGCTCCAGCAGCCCATTGCCAGCGTCTGTTTCAGGTTGATGTCGTTTTCCGGCAGGATGATGCGGCCCTGGCCCGGAACAATGCGCACCAGGTGGTGGAACTGCTTCTGAATGGCTTTCAGATCGTCAAAGATATCCGCATGGTCGAACTCAAGGTTGTTGAGGATCAGCGTACGCGGGCAGTAATGGACGAATTTGGAACGTTTGTCGAAGAAGGCGCAGTCATACTCGTCGGCTTCGATAACAAAGAACGGGCTGTCGCCCAGGCGCGCAGAGACGTCGAAATTACCCGGTACGCCGCCAATCACGAAGCCCGGTTTATAGCCGCAGGCTTCAAGGATCCACGTCGCCATCCCGGCGGTGGTCGTTTTGCCGTGGGTACCGGCAACGGCAACCACCCAGCGGTCACGCAGCACGAAATCATGCAGCCACTGCGGGCCGGACATGAACGGAATATTGCGTTCCAGTACCGCCTCAACGCACGGGTTGCCGCGGGTCATGGCGTTGCCAATGATGACCAGATCCGGCTCGGGATCCAGCTGGCTGGCATCGTAGCCCTGAATCAACGCGATGCCCTGTTTCTCCAGAAGCGTGCTCATTGGCGGATACACATTGGCGTCCGAACCTGTCACTTCATGGCCCAGCGAGCGCGCCAGCATTGCCAGTCCGCCCATAAAAGTGCCACAAATCCCCAATATATGAATGCGCATACGTCACTATCCTTCTTTAATGTGGCGCACATTTTACTCACATGTTAGCGGCTGTGAAACGCATTTCAGGAAAATCCGTATCCTGCTGGCGCGATTCACCTCTGCGCTACTATTTGAATCTTTGTTAAGATTGTTGGGCTTTAGTCGTTTTAGTGAACATACAATCGCTTTACTCACAAAGATGCAGGGAAAGTGTTATGAAAACGTTAGGTGAATTTATTGTCGAAAAGCAGCACGAGTTCTCTCATGCTACCGGTGAACTCACTGCTTTGCTGTCGGCAATAAAGCTGGGCGCTAAGATCATCCACCGTGATATCAACAAGGCCGGTCTGGTCGATATCCTGGGTGCCAGCGGTGCCGAGAACGTTCAGGGCGAGGTTCAGCAGAAACTCGATCTGTTCGCAAATGAAAAACTGAAAGCTGCACTGCGCGCGCGCGACATCGTTGCGGGTATCGCCTCCGAAGAAGAAGATGAAATTGTTGTTTTCGAAGGGTGTGAACACGCGAAATACGTTGTTCTGATGGATCCGCTCGACGGCTCCTCCAACATCGATGTTAACGTTTCTGTCGGTACCATTTTCTCCATCTACCGCCGCGTCACGCCTGTTGGCACGCCGGTGACCGAAGAAGATTTCCTGCAGCCGGGCAATAAGCAGGTTGCTGCCGGTTACGTCGTGTATGGATCCTCCACCATGCTGGTGTATACCACCGGGTGCGGGGTTCACGCCTTTACGTACGATCCTTCCCTGGGCGTCTTCTGCCTGTGTCAGGAACGTATGCGCTTCCCGGAAAAGGGCAGTACCTACTCCATCAACGAAGGAAACTACATCAAGTTCCCGAACGGTGTGAAGAAGTACATCAAATTCTGCCAGGAAGAAGATAAAGCGACGCAGCGCCCGTACACGTCCCGCTATATTGGCTCTCTGGTTGCGGACTTCCACCGTAACCTGCTGAAAGGCGGTATCTACCTCTATCCAAGCACCGCAAGCCACCCGGACGGGAAACTGCGTCTGCTGTATGAATGCAACCCGATGGCGTTCCTGGCCGAACAGGCGGGCGGCAAGGCGAGCGACGGTAAAGAGCGTATTCTGGATATCGTGCCGGAAAGCCTGCACCAGCGTCGTTCATTCTTCGTCGGCAACAACCATATGGTTGAAGACGTTGAACGTTTTATCCGTGAGTATCCGGACGCGTAATACCTTTCTTCAGGGGAGCCCGTCTGGCTCCCCTGTTCATTTATATATTTTACCGTATAAGTGTTTATAAAAAACACGCTTTAATCCTGAGCACTGCTCCTGCATTATTTCCATAACAGTTTGACAGATATTTCGTGGAGCAGAATCGCAATGAAAAATTATTCTCGTGCTAATACCGGTATTGATTTAAATCTTATCCCTGTTTTTATTGAGATCGTCCGCTGCGGCAGCATGGCAAAGGCGGCAGTGCGTCTCGACATGTCCCGCCCCGCGGTGAGTCTGGCCCTGAAACGTTTTAATCAACTGTTTAATGAGCCGCTGTTTTTCCGCAAAGGTTTATATCTCGAGCCGACGGAAAAAGCATTAGCTCTAACCAGTTCGCTGGAAATATTAATGGGCGATATTCACGATAATATCGCAGCAGTCAATTCTGCAAAAAATAAAACCCCGACACAAAACGTACCGGGGCTGGGCAATATTATGCCGCGTTCTGAGTCGTCACTTTGAATGAGGACATGGCGTCCATCAGCTGACGCGACTGCTCCTCAAGGGAGCGGGTCGCGGCGGAGGATTGCTGCACCAGCGCCGCATTCTGCTGCGCGGTTTCGTCCATCTGATTCACCGCAATATTCACCTGCTCAATGCCGCGGCTCTGCTCCTGGGACGCGGTGGCAATTTCGCGCATCAGTTTCGTCATGCGCAGCACTTCGGTTGCGATCTCATCCATTGTTTCACCTGCCTGCTGAGCCAGCTCGCTGCCCTCGTTAACATGGGTCTGCGAATCACTGATAAGTGAGCGGATCTCTTTCGCCGCGTCGGCGCTACGGCTGGCAAGGTTTCGCACTTCGCCCGCAACGACGGCAAACCCGCGCCCCTGCTCGCCCGCGCGCGCCGCTTCCACGGAGGCGTTAAGCGCCAGAATATTGGTCTGGAAGGCAATGCCGTCAATCACGCTCAGAATGTCGGCGATTCGCGCCGAGCTGCCGGAGATATCCCGCATTTTCTCAATCACATAGCAGACCATTTCGCTGCCATGATCCGCGGTATCAGACACCGATTTCGCCAGCTGGTGCGCCTGCTCGGCGTTATCGGCGTTGAGTTTCACCGTGGCGGTGATCTCTTCCATGCTGGCGGCCGTCTGTTCCAGCGACGTGGCGGTGGATTCAGTGCGCTCGGCCAAATCCCGGTTCCCCGCCGTCAGTTCGCGGCTGCCGGTGTCAATTTGCGCGCTGGCATCACGTACCCGCAGCACCGAGTTCATCAGCGACTGACGCATCTCCTCTATGGCGGCATTGAGACGGTTAAATTCCTGGCTCGCGGGCGCATTTAGCGTATGGGTTAAATCACCCGCCGCCACGTTCTCCAGCTGAGCGATTGACGCCGAGAGCGGCTTGAGCAGCATATGGCGCAACACCAGCCAGGCCAGCACGATAATGCCTGCCGTCAGCAGCGCTGCGACGATAATCAGGATCAGTACGCGGGTTTTACTCGCCTGCACGGCACTGACTTCTGCCTGGCCTCGCGCTTCACTCCATTTCTGAAACGCCTGCATAGCGTTATCAAATTGCTTCGCCACCGGGATCAGGGCGTTTTCCAGCAGATCGTAGTAATTGTCAGCGCTCTGGTCATTCAGGGCTTTCAGCATCGGGTTGATCCCCTGCTGGTTATACGCCGCCAGCGTGGTTGCCACGTTATTGAGAAGCTGTTGCCCCTGCTCGTCAGCCACGCCGCCGTCGATCACGCCTTTCAGCGTTTTCTGGGCCAGGGCGACTTCCTGATTGATATTTTTTACCGCTCTGGAGGCATCGTCCAGCATACCGATTTCCATCATCCGGACGGCCTGGCCCGCTTCATTGCGCGCACGCAGGATCAGCGTATAGCCAGAATTAAGCTGCACCATCTGCTCACCCTGAAGGTGGTTGATACGCTGCAGTGAAGAAGAACTCTGTGTGAGGGCATAAATGCCAATGCCGCTGACAATCAGCAGCAGAAGGGTCATAACGGCCAGTAAAGAGAGCAAGCCGGTACGAATCGATAGCGTTTTAAGCATGATATTATTTCCGGTAGCGAGATATTTCTGGGCATAAAAAAAGAGTATCGGCCGCTACCGGAAAATGTTTAGACTTTAAGCAAATTCAGCATGTTATCGCTCTGTTACCGACGTGTTTACGCGGGTAACAGGTGAGCTTTGGCGGTTCTCCCAGAGCACCGTCAGACCGCGCTGCAGGGCAATAAAGATAAACAGCAATATGCCGATAGCGATCTTCGTCCACCAGGAGCTGAGCGTACCGTCAAAGTTGATATAGGTCTGGATCAGCCCCTGGATGGCCACGCCGAACAGCGTTCCCAGCACCGTTCCCACTCCACCGCTGAGCAGTGTGCCGCCGATGACCACCGAGGCAATGGCATCGAGCTCGACGCCCACCCCTGCCAGCGCGTAGCCCGCCTGGGTATAAACCGAGAAGACAATGCCTGCCAGCGTCGCCAGCCCGGTCGAGAGCATATAGATGCGAATGGTGGTGCTGCGGGTGGAGATCCCCATCAGGTTTGCCGAGGTGGCGTTACCGCCAATGGCGTAAACCTGGTTGCCAAACCGGGTACGGTGGGCAAGGAAGATGCCAATGACCACCACGCCCAGCATCAGAAGCCCCATCGCGCTCAGACGACCGCCGCCGGGGATTTTCCACGCCAGGCTTGAGAGCGTGTCGTACACCGGATGGTTAATCGGAATTGACTCTTCCGACACCAGATAGCTCACCCCGCGCAGGAAGAACATGCCCGCGAGGGTAATGATAAAGGCCGGGATCTTTAACGCGTCGATCAACAGCCCCATAAAGGCACCAAACGCGCAACCCATCACCAGCACCAGCGGGAAGGCCACCAGAGGAGAGATCCCCCAGAAACCGATCGCCTTCGCGAGGAACACGCCAGTGAAGGCGATCACCGAGCCGACGGAGAGATCGATCCCACCGGAGAGGATCACAAACGTCATGCCGACGGCGATAATCCCTAAAAAGGCGTTATCGGTCAGTATGTTGCAAATCACGCGCGTCGAGGCAAAACCCGGGAACTGGGTCAGGCAGTAGAGATACCCCAGCACAAACACGCCCAGGGTGATCATTAACGGTAAATTACGTTTTATCATGGCCACGGATCCCCTTAATGATGCTGACAAAGCGCGGTGACTGGACGATCAACACGCAGAGCACGACCACCGCTTTTACCACCTGGTTGAGTTCCGGCTGGAAACCGGAAAGCAGGATCCCTGTGTTCATCCCCTGAATGATCAGCGCGCCAATCACCGAGAGCAGCAGGTTAAAGCGCCCGCCCATCAGCGACCCGCCGCCGATCACCACTGCCAGGATCGCATCCAGCTCCAGCCAGAGTCCGGCGTTGTTGGCATCGGCCCCGCGAATATCTGCCGCGACGATAACCCCGGCGATGGCGGCGCACACACCGCTAAGCACGTAGGTCAGCATCACCATCAGACGCGTATTGACCCCGGCGTTGCGTGCCGCGCGAATATTGATCCCGACGGCTTCAATGAACATCCCCAGCGCCGTTTTGCGGGTGAAGAGCCAGAACACCACCAGCGTGACCAGAGCAATGATCACCGGCGTGGGGAAGAACAGCAGCTTGCCGCTGCCGAGCCACGCCAGGTTCGGCGAGTTGAAGGTGACAATCTGTCCGGAAGTAATGAGCTGTGCCACACCGCGCCCGGCGACCATCAAAATGAGCGTGGCGACAAAGGGCTGAATCTTCAGCACCGCCACCAGAATGCCGTTCCATAATCCTGCCAGCACGCCGGTGCCTAATGCCGCCAACAGGACGACCGGCAGGCTGTGCCCGGCCACGGTCATCGAGGCTGCCGTGGCCCCGGCGATGGCCATCACCGCGCCGACGGAGAGATCGATCCCGCCGGTGGCAATGACCAGCGTCATCCCGATGGCCAGCAGCGCCACGGGCGCAGCCCGGTTCAGGATGTCTATCGGGCTGCCAAACAGGCGACCATCCTGAACAATAATCTGGAAGAAATGCGGTGCGACAAGGCTATCAACCAGCAGTACCACCAGCAGCGCCGCGATTTGTGGCGTGCCGGTTGGCCAGTTGAAGCGGCGCTTTGTTGCGCCAGTTTGCGAAAGCGAACGGGACATCACGATTCACTCCTTATGCCGCAATGGCATTCATGATCGCCGGAACGGACAGCTTATCCAGCGGGATCTCTGCCACCTGTTTGCGATCGCGCATGATAATGACGCGATCGGCATAGCCCACCAGCTCTTCCAGTTCAGACGAAATGACCAGCAGCGCCAGGCCGTCCGCACACAGCGTTTCGATAAGGCGGATAATTTCGGCGTGCGCCCCCACGTCAATGCCGCGGGTCGGTTCATCGAGGATCAGGAACTGCGGTTTAGTCAGCAACCAGCGTGACAGCAGTACTTTTTGCTGGTTGCCGCCGGAGAGAAATTCAATGGGCTGTTCCGCGCTCGGGGTGCGGATGCCGAGCTGGCGGATAAAGCGCTCCGCAATCGCGTTCTGCTCTTTGCGGGGGATTGGCCGCAGCCAGCCGCGCTGCGCCTGCAGGGCGAGAATGATATTTTCGCGCACCGAGGCCGCGGCAATGATGCCATCCGTTTTCCGGTCTTCCGGACAGAAACCGACGCCAAGACAGGAGGCCTGATGCGGCGATCGCAGGGTTTGCGGTTTACCCTTGATCAGCGCAGTGCCGCTGTCCGCAGGTTTGATCCCGAAGATCACTTCGGCGGTTTCGGTGCGTCCGGAGCCCAGCAGGCCCGCCAGGCCGACAATTTCGCCCGGGCGGACTTCCAGGTTAAACGGCGAGATCACCCCTTTTTTGCCATAATCGCTGAACGCGGCGACCGGTTTTTCGCTCAGCAGCGTGCGGCCTGCACGCTGAAGGGCGTTGGTTTCAAGTTCACGCCCCAGCATCATTTTGACCAGTTCGATCTGCGGCAGCTCGCGGGTTTCACGGCAGCCGACAAAGCTGCCGTTACGCAGCACCGTAATGCGATCGCTCACCTCGTACACCTGATCGAGGAAGTGGGTGACGAAGATCAGGCTGACCCCCTGATCGCGCAGCTGGCGCATCAGGGTAAAGAGCATCTCCACTTCCTGGGTGTCAAGGCTGGCGGTGGGTTCATCAAGGATCAGCACTTTTGCGGAGAGATCGATGGCGCGACAGATGGCGACAATCTGCTGCATCGCCACGGAAAAGCGGTTCAGCGGCTCGCGAACGTCGAGGGAGAAGCCGTATAATTCCATCAGCTTCGTGGCACGCGCCTCCATCTCTTTGCGGCGCAGCAGGCCAAAGCGTCGTGGCTCCCGGCCAATAAACAGATTATCCGCCACCGACATATTCGGCAGCAGGTTCACCTCCTGGTACACCGTCCCGATCCCCAGCTGTTGGGCATGAGCGGTGTTTTTCGGTGAAATGGCGTGACCTTCCAGCCAGATGGTGCCGCGATCGGCGTGATAAACGCCGGTCAGGGCTTTAATCAGCGTTGATTTTCCCGCCCCGTTCTCACCCAATAACGCCATGATTTCACCGCGCCGCAGGCTGAAATCAACGTTATCCAGCGCTTTTACGCCGGGAAAAAATTTACTCAAGCCCTCTGTGCGGAGGATTGCCTGGTGTTGTTCAGTGGTCATGGTTTTCCCCCTGCATCAAGCCGGATGGCGCTACGCTTATCCGGCCTACAAAAGAGCGTATCGTAGGCCGGGTAAGCGTAGCGCCACCCGGCAAATTCACTGGATCAGTAGCCCATATTTTTCTTCTTCTCTAACTCTTCTTTCGCCGTGTCCGGCAGGTAGAGCGTGGATTTGGTGACCGTCACCTTCTCAGGCATCGTGCCGTCCTTCTTGAATTTCTCCAGCGCATCGAATGCCGGGCCGGCCATGTTTGGCGTGAGTTCCACACTGGCGTTAGCTTCGCCGTCGATCATCGCTTTATAGATGTCCGGCACGCCGTCGATCGAACCGGTGAGGATATCTTTGCCCGGCTTCAGGCCCGCTTCTTTAATGGCCTGAATCGCCCCGATCACCATGTCATCGTTATGGGCATAAACCATGCAGATGTTCTTGCCGTTGTTTTCGGCCTTAATGAAGCTCTCCATGACCTCTTTCCCTTTACTGCGGGTAAAGTCGCCGGACTGGGAGCGGATAATCTTGATGTTTGGCGCTTTGGCAATCGCCTCAGCAAAGCCTTTCTTACGGTCAATAGCCACGCTCGCGCCGACCGTGCCCTGCAGCTCCACGACGTTACACGGCTTGCCATCCACCTGCTTCACCAGCCAGTCGCCAATTAATTGCCCTTCAAGCACGTTGTTGGCGGTCACGGTGGTCATATAGAGAGATTTGTCTTTTACATCGATGGAACGATCGAGCAGGAAGACCGGAATTTCAGCATCTTTCGCTTCTTTCAGGACGGGTTCCCAGCCGGTTGCCACCACAGGCGCAATGAAGATGGCATCCACGCCCTGAGCGATGAATGAACGCACGGCTTTAATCTGGTTCTCCTGCTTTTGCTGACCATCGGCGATTTTCAGCGTAATGCCGCGTTTCTGGGCCTCGCTTTTCGCCACGTTGGTTTCTGCTGCACGCCAGCCCGATTCAGAGCCGACCTGCGAAAATCCTACGGTTAAGGGTGCGGCCATCGCCATAGACGACATGGCTGCCGAAACTGCTGTGACAAGAAGTAAGCGCTTCCACATATGAGCGTCCTCGTAGGGTGAGTTATTGTTGGTTAAAAGATGTTCTGCGAAATGACTATAGCCAATGAAATATGTAACGAATTGCGTTACATCACACTTCAGAAAAGTGAATAAAACGTTAATCACAAGTTTGTAATCGCTTTCATTTCTCCATGAAAAATGCGGCTGAGTTTATGGATTTTTCTGTCATGGAATCGGTCTGAAAAGTGGGAAGGAGAGGGAGAGAAGGCGAAAACAGGCAGAGACATTCAGTGCGAGTTGGCTATAATACCTGCCACTTGTTTACCATCCATTTTAAAGGACACCGACATGAGCTTACTCAACGTCCCTGCGGGTAAAGAACTGCCAGAAGACATCTACGTAGTTATCGAAATCCCGGCTAACGCAGATCCTATCAAATACGAAGTGGACAAAGAGAGCGGCGCCCTGTTCGTAGACCGTTTCATGTCTACCGCGATGTTCTATCCGTGCAACTACGGTTACATCAACCACACCCTGTCTCTGGACGGTGACCCGGTTGACGTGCTGGTCCCAACGCCATATCCGCTGCAGCCAGGCGCCGTCATTCGCTGCCGTCCAGTGGGCGTGCTGAAAATGACCGACGAATCCGGTGAAGATGCGAAGCTGGTTGCGGTACCACACACCAAACTGAGCAAAGAGTACGATCACATTAAAGATGTGAACGACCTGCCAGAGCTGCTGAAAGCGCAGATCACTCACTTCTTCGAGCACTACAAAGACCTCGAAAAAGGCAAGTGGGTTAAAGTTGACGGCTGGGACAACGCAGAAGCGGCGAAAGCAGAAATCATCGCCTCTTTCGAACGCGCGGCGAAGAAGTAATTCTTACGGCCTGCCGATAAAGCCCCGCTGGTCGGGGCTTTTTTTTGCCATTGAATAACAAGAACACTCCTGACCGTCGCGATCGTGAGCGCTATACATGCTAAGTTTCTTTCTTCAAAGCATAAAAATGGGCTACATAAAGGCGTTTGACTGTTACGGCAAAGACAGCAAATGGCAGTATCTCTGCATCATGACATTCCAGCTTGCCTGGTTTTTGTTTTACTTATGGATCCCTTATCGAAGCGATTATGCGATTCTGCTGTTTTTACTGTTTTTCCTGCCCGTCATTTCAAGTAATACACGGTGCATAAACTACTATGGCCGTTCACGCGCTTTGTGTTTGTTATGGCTCATTGCCCCCTACATCATGCTGTTCGTTCCTCTGTTTTTAACCCGGCGCCGGGATACAGAAGAGAATTGAAAGAGTAAAAAAAAACAACGCCACCTCACGGTGGCGTTGTCGTTTTTCAGTACTGGTCTCTGTCTAACCAGTTACCGCTTACAATCCGCGTTAACCCTTCGACCGGACGCTGGTAGACGTACATCCACGCGCTTCCGTACGGCGTCTGGATCAACTGGCGCGCGTATTCACCGCCCCTGGTGCGCAAGGCATCAAGTTCGGCAAGTGTCGCGTTATCAATACGATAAACCTCACCCTGTACCGTTCCCTCCCCGGGAACCGCGCCTGGATAGTGGCCCAGGCTGTACAACTGGTAGTTTTCGATATTGTAATTCCCCAGTAGCTGGGCATTGGTCATCCAGTGACTGTTGCCTTGCCTGGTTCTTAAACTGCCGTAGACAAATATTCGCATTGCTAAAACTCAAACTGATAGAGCAGATCAAGTGCCTGGTCTACGCCGGACACTGCTTCCAGATATAGCTTAGGCATCAGGCGATAGCGTAGCGTGAGTGTTGCCAGTGAGTCAAAGATCCCCACACCATATTTTACCTGCAGACCCGGCAGTACATAGCCGCTGACCACCACCTGCGAGGAGTCACCCACGCCTTGGGTGTCCAGCGCCAGATTGCTTACGCCGAACGTCTCACCGATTTTACCCACAACCTGCCCACTTTGTGCAACCCCCAGGCCCACTAACATCGAGGTCATCGCCGCACTGTCGCTCTGACCGCTGTCCAGACCTTGTCCACGCAGCAGGTATGAGAGAGCTTCCTGCTGCGACATCGCCGGGTCAGAGAAGATCTCCGCCTTCGGTTCGTCAGCGGAACCCGTAACGCGCACGCCCGCGATAACGTCGTTTTCCGTCGCTTCCGGGTTACGAATCGCTTCAATGTTCAGCAGAGGCTGATCCGGTGGACCGGAGAACAGCAGCTCACCTTTGCGGACAATCAGATCCTGGCCATAGGCATGGAAACGCCCTTCAGGAATATTGATTTGCCCGTTCAGGCCAAGCCCTTGTTTATCCTGCGCCACTTTCAGATCCCCCGTCAGTCGCGCCTTCAGCCCAAACGCATCCAGCCGCACGTTATTCCCCACGTGCACGATAAGGTTACTGTTGATGGGTATGCCCGCGCTCTTCTGTTCGACAGGTTTCAGATTGTCATCGAGCATCACTTCATCACTTGAGACGCCGACCGCGCTTTCCGGCACGTCGTGGACCACGATGCGTGCCCACGGCACGTCGACGCGTCCGTCAAGCGTGAAGAGGCTTGGCGTGGCTTCAAAGACCACATCAGGCGAGACGTCCAGTCGCACCATAGGCGGTACGGTGATGCGCACCTTGCTGCCTTTCGCCGCAATACGGGCCCGCCAGTTATCGAGCTGGCTCCAGTCCGCGTCGCCGCTGAGGTTGATTTGCCCCTGCTGGGTTAACACCGAGCCGCTCAGCGTCGAGCTCATGCCGTTGAAGTTCATCGCGAGCTGGCTGGGCTGCATGTCAAACGGCATAAAGTTACCGTCGATATCCACCCCGCTGAGCCGCATCTGACCGAACAGCTGCGGGCTTTGCGCGTTGCCGGCCAGACGCAGGTTGGCATTGAGCATGCCTTCTGCTTTTTCCCCGCGGGCGAAAATCGGGTTCACCATCGCCAGGTTGAAGTTGCGGATAGTGACGTTGCCGCCCAGATTGCGCCGTCCCTGTGGGTCGGTGATTTCAACTTTCCCGTCAAACTGACCGTTGTTGGTAAGACGAATCAGCCACCCCAGCTCCGCACGGTTGTTATGCAGGTCCGCGCTCAGGTTCAGCGTGTCGAAGGCCACCGGCAGCGGCGCATCGTTGACCTCCTGCGTCACCTTCACGTTACGTCCGGAAAGCGTGACGCTGCCCTGCGGCAGCCCCTCTTTGGTGGTGTCCCAGGCGACATCGGCTTTCCCGCTGAAGACGCCGCTCGCCTGGGTGGTATCCGGCATAAACGGTTTCAGCATCGCCAGATCGAAGCGATTGAGGTTGATCTGTGCGCGACCTTCCGCCCCCGCATCGATGGTCTGCGGTACGCACAGTTCCGCATTCGGGTTGGTCCAACAGTGTGGCCCAATGCTGATCTTCTGCTCGGCGTTGCGGTAGTCCAGCGCGATGGCGCGCGACAGCGCCAGCGGCCCTACCGGGGTGTTGAAGCGGGTGTTGTCCAGCGTCCCTTTCCAGCGCTCTTCCTTGCGGTCGAAGCTGCCGGTCAGGTGAAGCTGACCGGAGACCGGCTCGCCCTGCACCCGCAGCTGGAGGTCGTGCTGCTTCTCGTTCCCTTTGGCGTCCAGGGTGACAAGGTTAATGTTGACGTCCGGCTGAGAAATGCGCTCCACGCGCAGGTTCAGGTTACCGCCGATCTGATCGGTGGATTTCACATCCCCTTCCACGCGGACGCGGGCGACGCTCAGTTCCTGCCAGCGCAGGTTACTGGCGGTGATATCCGCCAGCAGCTGCGGCGCGTCGACCGTGCCGCGCACTTTCACTAGCCCTTTCGCCGTACCGCCAAGGCCCGGCAGCGCGTTATCCAGATTCGGCGCGTCGATGGTGGCATCCAGATTGAGATCTTTCACCCCCAGCTCGCCTTTGATATCCGCCGTGTTGCGACCCAGCGCCACGTGCAGACCCGGGATAATCCACTGCAGATAGCTGTTGCCTTTGACCGAGCCCTCAACGTTAACCTTGTTCTGCTTCACGTTACCGGTGAGCTTAATCTCCGGCACGTCCATCTGCCACGTTCCACCGTACAGGCTGCCGCGGGTTTTAATCAGACCATCCAGTTTCGACGGCCAGTCCGGCACCTCTTTGGCGGTGTTAATGCCCGTCAGCTTCAGCTCGCCGCGCCAGCTGATCGCCTGCTGCCAGTCGAGCAGCGCGGTCAGCTCGGTTTTGCCTTCCAGCGCCGCGACGGTCAGCTTATCGAGGTTGACCTGCTGTTCGTTGCCCTTCGCATCCAGCGTAATGTTTGCAGGCGGCACGCCTTGCCCCTTCACCGCGGTACGGAACGACAACGTATAATCGGTCATCTTGCCGCTCAGCTTCAGCTTCAGGTCATCGGCCTGGAACTGCTTTTCGCCGGTGAACGGCCAGGAAAGCTGCTTGCTGACGACCTCAAGATTCAGCGGCAGCCCGGCTTCCGCCAGCTGGGTTTGCGCACGCAGAACCATGTCCACCGGGCCGGAGAGATTCACGCCGACGTCCAGCTTGTCGCGCAGCGCCCCGCCCACTTTGACCTTCACCTTTTCGCCTTTCAGCGGATCGATGTTGAGCGCGCTGTTCAGCGTGATATCCACCGGCCAGTTGTCGCGCAGCAGGGCATTCCCTGACGCGTTCACCGAGCCCTGGTTGGTGTCGATATCCAGCGCGTCGAGTTTCATGTTGCCGTCAATGCTGCTGACCTTCAGCAGCATGTTAAAGACCGTCAGGTCGGTATCGCCGGTCAGACGCAGCTGCTCGCCTTTGAACTCTTCAATGTTGAGGTTCAGCGGCAGATGAACGTCGGTCATCTCCGGCAGGACTGGCTTAGAGAAAAGATCTTTCAGCGTTTCGCCCAGCGGCTTCTCTTCCGGCTGCGGGTTCTGGATCTTCGGCTCGACGATCTCTTCCTGCGCCACGTCTGCCACTTTCGGCAGCGCGATCAGTAAACCCTGCAGGGAGGTGGGCGTCAGGGTCAGGTTTTTCTCCTGCCAGCGCAGGCCGGAGGTGAAATCCATCACCGACACGGTGGTGTCGTCGATTTTGATATTGACGTTATCCAGCGCCACCCGATAAAGCGCAATCGGGTACGGCGTGGAGAGATTCAGCGGACCGCTCTCCTCTTCTTCCACCGGCGCAGACTTCGGCATTTTTTTCGTATCTATCGCCACGTTGACATCTTTTAGCGACAGATCGTTGACGCAGAGCTTGCTGTCGCGCAGACAGCCCAGCTTCACTGCGAGGTGAAATTCACCGGCGTTCACCGCCACGCCCGGCTGTTCATAGCGGATGTTTTTCAGACGCAGGTCGCGCCAGCCGCCCGTCACCTGGCCGATTTCCAGCCCGGGCACCCAGCGGTTCGCGGCGTTAAACAGCAGATGCAGCCCGCTCGTCGTGCCCACCAGAAATGCCACCGTACCGAGCAGCAGCACGATAAAAATCAGTACCCCGAGGCTTATCTTCTTCCATAAACTCATAATTCAGGCCCCAGACCGATGTAAAACTGTAATCCGTGTTCTTCTTTGTCGCCCACCGGAACGGCGAAATCGAGCTTGATGGGCCCGACGGGTGACTGCCAGCGCACGCCTACGCCCGCGCCGGTTTTAAAATCGCTGCGGCGAATATCGCTCACCGCTTCGCCGCCGTCGACGAACATCGCCCCCCACCATTTCCCGCTGACGTTGTATTGATACTCCAGCGAGCCGGTGGCCAGCTTGGAAGCACCAATCAGCTTGCCGTCATCATCTTTTGGCGCGATAGACTTGTATTTGTAGCCGCGGATACTGCGGTCACCCCCGGCGAAGAAGCGCAGGTCCGGCGGGACTTTCTCGAAGTCGCCGGTTTCGATCCAGCCGAGGTTACCGCGCATCACAAAGCGGTGTTTATCATACAGCGTGCGGATCCAGACGTTCTGCGCCTGAATTACCGAGAAATCCACATCGGAACCCCACATGGTGTTGGAGTAATCGATAGAGTAGCGCTGGGAATCTCCCCAGGTGGGCATCAGGCCGCCGCGCGAGCGGGTGCGGCTGATCATCACCCCAGGATAAAGCAGCATGGTGGTGTTGGTGACGTTGGCCTGAGTAAAGTGGTCCAGACTCCAGCGCAGGTTAATGGCGCGCTGCCAGCCGCTGGAGAGATCCCAGTAACGTGACACGGCAAGCGTGGTGGAATCTGACTCGGTATCGTTCAGGTCGGTTCGCTTAAAGCCCCCCTGAACCAGGTAGTACTGCTCGAGCGGGTTTTTCAGCAACGGCATTTTGTAGCTGAAATCGAGCTGCTGTTCCGGGGCAGAGATACTGGCGCTGGTGGTCAGGCTGTGGCCCCAGGAGTTCATCCACGGCTTTTTCCAGGTGGCCTTCACGCGCGGGCCGACGTCCGTCGAATAGCCCACACCGGTTTCAATGGTGTTCTCGGTGCGCGGCGAGACAACGCCATGCAGCGGCAACACCTTGGTTTTGCGAGACTTATCAAATTCCGGCGCGACAATCACGGAGTTAAACCAGCCGGTGGCAGAGAGGCGTCGGTTCAGCTCTCCCAGATCGCTCGACTGGTAGTAATCCCCTTTTTTGAAAGGCACGAGGTTTTGCAGGTACTCTTCACGAATTTGCGAACCTTCGAACGTCACATCGCCAAAGCGATAACGTTCCCCGCTGTCGTAGTCGATATCCCAGAAGGCCTGACGTCGCGCCAGCGCAATACCGAGCTGGCTCTTGTTGAACTGGCTGTCAAAGTAGCCCTTACGCAGGGACACGCTCGTCAGCTCTTTTTTGAAATGGTCGTAGTCACCGTGGTTGAGCACGGTGCCGATTTTCGGCCGCGTGCTGAGCAGATCCAGATAGTCCCGGTCGGTACGCGCCCCGCCACGCAGGATAACGTTGGTGCCGCCAATCAATACGGGCTCACCCGGCGAAACGCGGGCAATAAGCACCTGCCGCCCCTTCTTTGGCGGTGGACGGAGGTCAAAATCAATGGTGGGCTCGTAATACCCCAGCGCTTTCAGCCCTTCACGGATGGCATCATCCACGCGCGCGCGAAAACGCCGGTCCGGCGTCACCTCATCACTCTGGATGGTCGATAACTGCGCACGCACGTTTTTTTGTAGCGCCCCGGATAACCCCTCAACCTGCAAACGGACATTCGCCGCGCTGGCAATCCCGCTTGTCAGCAACATACTGACCAAACATAACTGGCGGATTTTTGTCACGTTCTCTCCTGAATATCCCTGTTTCCACCCTGGAAGCAAATGAAGTGCCGCTCCGCGGCAAAATACGGCCTGTTGGCCAAAAACCCACATCACGGGTTGAAAATGGGTATAACACCCAAATATTTCTTATGATTAAATCTAGACTCATTCAGCGCATTTATTGTGTTCAATTAAACGCTTCGTGACAACCTTAACCGAAACATCGCACCCCGGGAGGCCCCATCGTGAGTTTATTCGACAAAAAGCATCTGGTTTCACAAGCTGATGCATTACCGGGACGCAACACCCCTATGCCTGTGGCGACCTTACACGCCGTCAATGGCCATTCCATGACCAATGTTCCTGAAGGTATGGAAATCGCCCTGTTTGCCATGGGCTGCTTCTGGGGCGTTGAACGCCTCTTCTGGCAACTGCCTGGCGTTTACAGTACGGCAGCCGGCTATACGGGCGGTTACACGCCAAACCCAACCTACCGCGAAGTCTGCTCCGGCGAAACCGGCCATGCGGAAGCGGTGCGCGTGGTGTATGACCCCGCGGTGATTAGCTACGAGCAGCTCCTGCAGGTCTTCTGGGAAAACCACGACCCGGCGCAGGGCATGCGTCAGGGCAATGACCACGGCACCCAGTACCGCTCGGCCATTTATCCGCTCACCCCGGAGCAGGACGCCGCGGCGCGCGCCAGCCTTGAACGCTTCCAGCAGGCCATGCGTGAAGCGGGCGATACGCGCGAGGTGACCACGGAAATCGCGACGGCAAAACCGTTTTACTATGCCGAGGACGATCACCAGCAGTATCTGCATAAAAACCCCTATGGCTACTGCGGTATCGGGGGCATCGGCGTCTGCCTGCCGCCACAGCTGGCCTGATTACTGATCCAGCGCCACGCGAGCCGCGTGGCGCGTAGCATTGCTGACCGAACCGTAATCCATCACTTTGCCCTGCAGCAGCAGGTTAAAGACCGGCGCCTGCGGTCGGTTCAGCCGCGTCTGCAGCAGGTGCACAGCCTCAATCCCCAATTCCCGGCAGGGCACCGTGACGCCCGTGACCGGCCTTTCCAGACGGTGCGCCAGATTCCAGGCAAAATCGGTGGTAATGAGCGAAATATCTTCCGGGATACGCAGCCCGTGGCGCGTTAACGCCCTGACCACCCCTTCGGTCATGCTGGTACTGTTGGGGAAAATGACCTCCGGCCACTGGGATCGGTCATGGCTTAACAGCCACGCATCGAGCGCCTGCTCGGCCTCGCCTGCCGTAAACCACTCCGTAACTAACAAATCGCGCTGGGGATCAAAGGCAACGTGAAAATGGCGGTATGCCTCTTTAATGCCGTCCAGACGCGCATACAGCGTATCCCGTCGCAGACAGGTGAGCGTAAGCACGCGGCGGTGCCCCTGCTCAAAGAGATATTGCATGGCGGTAAAGCCGATCGCCCGATGGTCGGGTGACACGGAATCCAGAACCCGCTCCCGGTCAACAGAGTTGATTAAAACGCAGGGTTTATTGAGCGTGCTGGCCAGTTTAAATATGGTGGCATCATCCGTGCCGATGATAATTATCGCATTGATATTTTTATGGCTGGCTTTTTCCATAAATAATTTCACATCCGCGTGTTGCTCTTCTAATGCGCAACAACTGACCCACACATTGTGTCGCGAGCAGGCTTCGGCAATGCCTTTGGTCACTTCCAGATAAAAAATATCACCGCGTCCCTGAAAGGTTCTTTCCGGTGCAAAAACCGCGATGCCGTTAATTAACAGCCGGCCGCTCGCCATTGACTCCAGAACACCTAATTCTCGCGCGGTGCGAACGATCGCGTCCCTGGCTTTATCGCTGGTATAAGACTTGCCGCTTAATACCCGCGAAACCGTGCTAACGGAATAGCCCGTCAGGGCCGCAATTTCCTCCATTTTTAACTTGCCCGGCATAGTGTGACCTCGCTCTCAATCAGTTTTTGCAAATATTTGCAGAAACAGCACGTTGATTTTAAAACCAAATTTCTGAAAGCCTGGAGATTACTTAATCACCTTGCGAGTATTCTCACAAAAACACATTGTCGCTGTGGCTCCCCTTTCCTATTTTCCGGTCATCACTCATTTCAACTGAAATTAAGGTGTGACATGGAGAAGGTACGTTTTGGCATTATTGGAATAGGTAATATCGGTACGGTCCACGCGCGTTATTTACTGGCGGGTACGGTCAGTGACGCCTGCCTGACGGCGGTTTGCGATAATGCGCCGGAAAAGCACCCGGCCATTCGTCAGCTGGTCGGCTCCATCCCTCTCTTCAGCGACGCGCAGGAGATGCTCCAGAGCGGGCTTATCGACGCGGTGATTGTCGCGACGCCCCATTATGACCATCCACGCCTGTCGATGCTGGCGATGCGCCACGGCATCCATACCTTGTGTGAAAAACCGGCGGGCGTGTATACCGCCCAGGTACAGGAGATGAACGCCTGCGCTCAGGAGTGCGATGTGGTGTTTGGCATCATGTACAACCAGCGCCCGAACCCGCTCTATCAGAAGGTGAAGGATCTGATCGACAGCGGCGAGCTGGGTGAGATCCGCCGGTCGAACTGGATCATCACCAACTGGTATCGCTCGCAGAGCTACTACAACTCCGGCGGCTGGCGCGCCACCTGGAAAGGCGAAGGCGGCGGCGTTCTGCTCAATCAGGACCCGCATCAGCTCGATCTCTGGCAGTGGCTGGTCGGCATGCCTGTTCGTCTGCGCGCGTTTTGCCAGTTCGGCAAACATCGCGATATTGAAGTGGAAGATGAGGTCACCGCTTATGCCGAGTATGCCAACGGCGCGACCGGCGTGTTTATTACCACCGTCGCGGAAACGCCGGGGACCAACCGGCTGGAAATCACAGGCGATCGCGGCAAGGTAGTCGTCGAAGAAGGCAAGTTGCGCTACTGGCGACTGCGAGAATCCGAAACCGCCTTCAACGCCCGCTGGCAAAACGGCTTTGGCGAACCCGAATGCTGGGAGGTCACCCTTCCCGTCGCCCCGGAGTGCAGCGAACACCACGTCATTACCGCCAATTTCTGTGCCGCCATCCTGCGCGGCGAGCCGCTTATTGCACCGGGACTGGAAGGGATCCGCGGGCTGACGCTCTCCAACGCCATGCACCTCTCCACCTGGACCGACGACTGGGTCGACCTGCCGCTCAACGAGAAACAGTATCTGCGCCTGCTGCAGCAGCGTATCAGCACCTCAGTGGCTAAAGAGACAGCCAGCGTCACGCTGGATGCTTCCGGCACCTGGTAACTCCGGAGAAGAAACGATGTTAAATGTTGCTATCGTGGGAACAGGGAATATCTCGCATAACCATATTCAGGGCTATTTGCAGTTTGGCCAGCGCTGCCGGATCGTCGCGCTGGTGGATATCTACCCGGAAAAAGCCCACGAGAAAAAAACGCGTTACGGCCTGACGGACGCCCGCGTGTATGAAAGCCACCAGCAGATGCTGGCGTCAGAGCCGGAGATTGACATCGTTGATGTCTGCACCCCGCCCTACGTCCATGCAGAGATCAGCATTGATGCCCTCAATGCCGGTTGCCATGTGCTGTGCGAAAAACCGATGGCCGCCTCGCTGGAGGAGTGCGACGCGATGATCGCCGCACAAAAGGCCAGCGGCAAAATCCTCTCCATCATTGCCCAGAACCGCTTTACCGACGCCTTCTGGCGTCTGAAAGCGGCGCTGGATTCCGGTCTTGCCGGCAAGATTTGTCATGCCCAGGTGGATTCGTTCTGGTGGCGCGGACACTGCTACTACGACCTGTGGTGGCGCGGCACCTGGGAAAAAGAGGGGGGCGGATGCACCCTTAACCACGCGGTTCACCACATCGACGCCATTCAGTGGATGCTGGGCTTCCCGTCCGAGGTAGTGGCGATGATGACCAACGTGGCGCACGACAATGCCGAAGTGGAGGACCTCAGCGCCGCGATATTTAAATACCCCAGCGGCGCGCTCACCCAGCTGACCGCCTCCGTCGTGCACCACGGGGAAGATCAGAAAATCATTATCCAGGGTGAAAAGGCGCGCATCTCCGCGCCATGGCAGGCCTTTGCCAGCCTCAGTGCGGACAACGGTTTCCCGCAGGAAACCCACGACCAGCAGCGAGAAGCGCAGCTTGACGCCGTGTTTCAGGAGACGCCGAAGCTCGACTGGACGCTGCATACCGGGCAGATTAACGATCTGCTTGACGCCATCGGGCACGGCACGGCGCCGTTAGTCGATGGTCTGCAGGGCAAACGCTCCCTGGAGCTGATTACCGCGATTTATAAATCCGCCATTACCCGCAGCGTGGTCTCGCTGCCGATTCAGCGCGACGACCCGTTTTACCGCACCGGTGGGACGAACAGCCTCGCCCCCCGTTTTTATGAAAAAACCGCAAGCGTCGCCAACTTCAGTGAAGTCGGCGCCATCCCTCTGGGCAAAGATCTGGATCGAGGACTCTAACCATGAACAAAAATGACGGAATGAACTACGCGCCGGTCGGTAAGCCACAGCCGGTGGTGAAGGAAGGCGAATTTGTCTTTGCCGCCGCCGCGCTCGACCACGGCCATATCTACGGCATGAGTAACGGGCTGATTGAAGCCGGGGCCACGCTGAAGTGGGTGTACGATCCTGACCCGGCAAAAGTGGATAAATTCATCCAGCAGTATCCGCAGGCACGCGTTGCCGCGTCACTGGAGCAGATCCTCGCCGACGATGAGGTGCGCCTGGTTGCGGGCGCCGCCATTCCCTCCGAGCGCTGCGCGCTGGGGCTGAAAACGATGGCCGCCGGCAAGGACTACTTCACGGATAAAGCGCCGCTCACCACCCTTGAGCAACTGGAAGACGCCAAAGCCATGGTGGAAAAAACGGGCCGCAAATACGCGGTGTATTACAGCGAACGCCTGCATGTGGAGAGCGCGGTCTTTGCCGGACAGCTGGTGCAGCAAGGGGCCATTGGCCGTGTCGTACAAACGCTGGGGACAGGCCCGCACCGGGAAGGCACCGGGCGCCCGGACTGGTTCTACGATCGTCGTTATTTCGGCGGGATTCTGTGCGATATCGGCAGCCATCAGATTGAACAGTTCCTTTTTTACACCGGCAACCACGACGCCTCCGTGGTGGCAAGCCAGGTCCGCAACGTCAAACACCCACAGTATCCCGACTTCGAAGATTTTGGTGATGCCATGTTGAAAGGGGAAAACGGCGCCAGCGGCTATTTCCGCTGCGACTGGTTTACCCCTGACGGGCTTTCTACGTGGGGCGATGGCCGCCTGACGCTGCTCGGCACCGACGGGTATATCGAGATCCGCAAATATGTCGATCTCACCCGCGGCGAGCAGGACGTGGTGTACCTCGTCAATAAAGAGGGAGAGTTCCGCTATCCGGTCGCCGGCCAGGTCGGCTTCCCGTTCTTTGGCGAACTGATCCTCGACTGTTTGCATCGTACTGAAAACGCAATGACCCAGGCCCACGCCTTCAAGGCGGCGGAGCTTTGCGTGAAGACACAGATGCTGGCCAACGCGACGGAATAACGGGAGGCGACAATGACGATCCTGAACACGGCGGTGATCGGTGCCGGGGCGATCCATATTTGCCATATCAATGCATTGCGCCAGATCCCCGGGGTCGCGCTGCGCGCGCTGGTCGATACCGAAAGCGTGAAAGGGCTGAAGCTGGCAATGGGCTATCAGTGCCGCTTTTATCAGGATTACCGGGAAATGCTGCTGGATGACGCCATCGACGTGGTGCATATCTGCACGCCGCATGTCGAGCATAAGCCCATGATCCTGGCGGCGCTCGCCGCCGGGAAGCATGTGTTCTGCGAAAAACCGGTGGGCATGAACCGCAGTGAACTGGTGGATATCACCCGCGCCGCTGAACAGGCATCGGGTCTGCTCGGCGTGTGTTATCAGAACCGCTACAATCCCACCAGCCTTCGCATTCGCCAGGCGCTGGACGATAGCGAACTGGGGAAAATGCTCAGCATCAAAGCGGTGCTGACGTGGTCACGCTCGGGGACGTATTACACCGAAAGTCCCTGGCGCGGGCGGCTGGCAACGGAAGGTGGCAGCCTGCTGATCAACCAGGCCATTCATACCCTCGACCTGATGCAGTGGTTCGCCGGCGGGGTGACGCGTGTGAAGGGCGTGGTGGATAGCGGTGAGCTGGCGGCGGTAACCGAAGGCGAAGACAGCGCGATGGCCACCCTGCACTTTGCCAACGGCGCGCGCGGCCTGTTTTACGCCAGCAACTGCAATACCACCGATTCCCCGCTCCTGATGGAGATCCACTGTGAGCGGGGCTCGCTGCTGCTGAACGACAACACGCTCTGGCGCGTGACGTCGGGGGAGCGCGTTACCCTCGCGAGTGACGACTCCCCGGATGGCTCGGTCAAAAGTTACTGGGGGCTCGGGCATCAGCAGGCGATCCGCCGTTTTTATCACGCGATTACCCACCCGGGCTATGCGGACTACACCGACATCCGTGAAGCCGGAAAATCACTCACTCTTGTGGAGGCTATTTACCGCTCATCTCAATTAAGGCAATGGATAGATATCAACAACTAGAACGTAATTTGTATTCCAGCAGTAAATAAAAAACGACCCAAATATGGGTTTATAGTTACCCTACACTGGATATTATTATGGTCAAACCAACTGAACGTAGAGTGGGTTATGGCGTGGCGCTCGGCTACGGCATAACCGATCTTTTTGGCGGCGGCGCTTTCGCCATTATCGGCACCTGGCTGTTATTTTTTTACACCACCTATTGCGGCCTCTCGGTGATTGAAGCGGGGTCTATATTCGCAATTGCCCGCGTTATCGATGCGTTATTAAGTCCGATTATGGGGTATATCACCGATAATTTCGGCGACACCTGGCTCGGGCGTAAATTTGGTCGTCGTCGCTTCTTTTTATTACTCAGTTCACCGTTAATGTTTTTATATGCTCTGCTGTGGTTAACGGACATGGGTTACTGGTATTACCTGGGCACATACCTCTCGATTGAGCTGCTGTCGGCGATGGTGCTGGTGCCCTGGGAAACCCTGGCGGCAGAGATGACAAACCGGTATGAGGAGCGTAGCCGCCTCTCCGGCGTGCGGATGATCTGTTCCCAGCTGGGTGGTTTTCTTGCGGTTTCCGTTCCCGGCGTGATTATGCAGTTCACAGGGAAAGATAATCCGTTTACCTATACCCTCACCGGGCTGATCTTCTCCTGTGTATTCTGCATCGCGGTATTTATTACCTGGTACATCACCTGGGAAGCGAAGGATGTGCAACAGGAATCCACGTTTAAAGTGGAGAATCATCGCAGCAGCGGGATACTTAATCACCTGAAATATCTGGTGCTGGATCTCTTTTCCTCTTTCCGGATCCGCGCGTTTCGCCTGCATATTATTATTTATATCTTTTCCTTTACGGCGATGGACGTATTCGGGTCGGTCTTTACCTATTATGTCGTTTATTGCCTGAGCCAGGATGCGGCGGCGGTATCAGGCTGGCTGAGCATTGCGGCATTCGCCTCGGTACCCGGCACCTATGGGTTTATGCTGTTGCTGAACCGGCTGAACGTCACGCCGTCTGCCGCCCTGCGGCTCTCCTACAGCTGCATTTTCCTGGTGCTGGCTTTCCTGTTTGCGATCTATCTGACCAAAACCCAGGTACCAACGCTGCTGTTCTCGGCGATCTTTATCCTGCTCGGTGCCGCCCGCTCAGGCCTCTATTACATACCGTGGAACATCTACAGCTTCATTCCGGATATCGACGAGATAGTGACGCAGCAGCGCCGCGAAGGCATTTTTGCCGGCGTCATGGTCCTGACCCGCAAAAGCACCGTGGCGATGGCCATCATGATTATTGGCCTGGTGCTGCAGGAGGCCGGTTTTGTGAAAGGCAGCGGCGCGCAGCCTGAAAGCGCACTGGGGGCGATTATTGGTCTGATGATTTTCGCGACGTCAGCCCTGCTGGCGGTCAGCTTCTTCACCACCTACAAGTTTAAGCTCACCCGCGAGACGCATAAGCTGCTCCTCAAAGAGATTGCGCGCCGTAAGCTCGGCGGAGATTACCGCGACTGCGACGCCAGGACGCGCGTGGTGATCAAACAGCTCACCGGCTATGAGTATGATCAGGTCTGGGGCGGCGATGCGACACGCCGTGCCGTGGGCAACGTCGGGTTATCTCCCGCAAAATAGTGCTTCTCGCCGGGCAGGCGCTCCCCGTCTGCCCGGCCCCGTTTTACTCAAAATGTGACCTCTGGCAGATTTAGATCTCTTTATGCTATAAAAGGAAAACTCTGGCATATTACTGCGGATAATAAAGCCCCCCTATGATATTTATACTACAGGGGGGCATAAATTGCAGAAAGAATACCTACTTAACTGTTTCAAGTATTTCACTTAAAAAGTCATTGAAATTTTCAAATGAACCATATATCGACTCTGTAGAGGCATTGTCCCTAATTTCAAACAAATTGGATTTAGTATCATAGGTGAATAATGATATGCTATTTTCACCAATGACTAATCTTTCTGCAAGATCAGGATCTATAAAATCATCATTGTCTCTATAGAAATCATTCATCACAAATAGATTTTTAACTAATGGTTCAGGGATAGACAAACTGAATAGAGTAAGACCGTCATATTCAAATCCGTCCATATACTCTAAGAATGTTATGTAGTCGGGTTGGTTGGAAAATAAAATACAAAGTTCATCTGCTAAACTTTCTAACATTGGTGTTGTCGTTGAATCAGGTTTTCTATTCAAAATACTGTTAAGAAATGATTTCCCAATTGGATCTTGAACTGGATACTCCCACTTAATCATTTCACTTTTCAGTTCTGCAAGAATGTTTTCTATTTTCATTTTCTTGATTCCATAAACTTATTTAAGTGGGTAAATTGAACCAGTAGGTATTGCCCACGGTGTTACTCTACTTTCCCCTGGTACTAAATTTTTAGCTGCTGACCTCTGCATGTTTGTAAAAATCTTATGATATGGTTCCTTTTCGATTAACACTAAGTTATTAAAAGAATTAGTACCACCATCATCTAATGGAAGTTTGTGGTGAACATCCCATCCATCTGGAGACTTCCCACTATTCATCCTAAGTAACTGTGATGGTGAAAATATATTAGCCGCATCAGGAGTGGCAGCAATTTCTTTAACAAATTCCTTTCTTACTGTGCTATCGAATTCTTTTCTTAATAATGCTGCTTCTGCTGGATTTCTTTTAGTATAATTAATATCGGTAATTGTAATTCCATTAACTAATCTGGATTCACCTCTGAGTTTCCCCAGATAGCTTGTCATTTCATCATATAGTTGTGGGTTAGGTCGTTTCGCTAACAGAATTGAAGCCGCCGCAATAGCTGTACCTGCTGTTTGTTCATTCAGTACTTGATCATATCCCTTAACCGCATCTCCACCTAACTGTTCCGCCGTTTTCCTGAAGCCCTCAACGTTACCATTGTAAACACCGCCAGCAGCCAGTAAACGTCCTGCGGACTTGCTGTTAATCGTCTTGTATGTCGGTTCAGAAGCTGGGGTCGATGTACCACCGAAGGAAGATAATGCAAACGAAGTTGGGCGTGGCTTTCCTGTACCGTAGTACCTGCATCCTACCGAATTCCTGTACTCTCTCAGGATCTGTTCAGCACCATTCATTTCAAATGCATGGTAATTATTACAGATAAGCTGGCCTTCTTCATCGATATAGAACAGCTCCCCTGGGGAAGCAGAACGGTTTAACATCACGACTTCACCTCTGAAGACAAGATACCTCATACGTCTTTCAGTATTGAACCCATTGGAACGATTATTCTGATACGCATAACTACGCGAATATGACGGGCGGGGCCTTAGCCCTTCAACATGGTAATGATCGCGGTATCTGTCATCAAACTCGAACTCCTGCCGGATGTAATCCCATGTGACAGAAGGGCGAGTGATCAATTCAAACTTTTCAGGTTCAAGGTTATCCCTTGAGAGATAGAACAGGTTAAATCCCGGTAAGCTAAAACTCATAACCAATTCCTTTTGGAAACGAACTGTGCATTTTATAACCGCATCGCCTTGAAAACAAATGATTGTTTTGACCTGTGTTCGTAGGCTTATCTGTAGAAGGTTCCTGGCAAACTCCAAACCCAACACGCAGCGGTGCACTAACGCCAAAATGTGACCTCTGGCAGATTTACATCTCTTTACGCTATACTACCCGCTGAAATAATCGGCTCAACGCTACGAGCTGACGTTCAATGTGTTTCCACACAAATGGTATCAACTCCCCTTCTGAGGATCTGGCGAGAAGCCGGATAAACTATGTTAAACAGTATTTTAGTAATACTTTGTCTTATTGCCGTCAGTGCATTTTTCTCGATATCGGAGATCTCGCTGGCCGCGTCCCGTAAAATCAAACTGAAGCTGCTTGCTGACGAAGGCAATATCAACGCCTCCCGCATTCTCAAAATGCAGGAGAACCCCGGTACGTTCTTCACCGTGGTGCAAATTGGCCTGAACGCGGTCGCCATCCTGGGCGGTATCGTGGGCGATGCGGCGTTTTCCCCGGCATTTTATAGCCTCTTTGTGCAGTACATGTCCGCCGAACTGGCCGAGCAGCTGAGCTTTATTCTCTCCTTCTCGCTGGTGACCGGGCTGTTCATCCTCTTCGCTGACCTGACCCCGAAACGCATCGGTATGATTGCGCCAGAAGCTGTAGCTTTGCGTATCATCAACCCGATGCGCTTCTGTCTGTACGTGTTTCGTCCGCTGGTGTGGTTCTTCAACGGCCTGGCGAACGTGATTTTCCGCATCTTTAAACTGCCAATGGTACGTAAAGACGACATCACCTCTGACGACATTTATGCGGTCGTGGAAGCCGGTGCGCTGGCCGGGGTGCTGCGTAAGCAGGAGCACGAGCTGATTGAGAACGTATTCGAACTGGAATCCCGTACCGTCCCCTCTTCCATGACGGGCCGTGAAAGCATTATCTGGTTCGATTTACATGAAGATGAGCAGAGTCTGAAAAACAAAGTGGCGCAACATCCGCACTCTAAGTTCCTGGTCTGTAATGAAGACATCGACCACATCATCGGTTACGTCGACTCGAAAGATCTGCTGAACCGCGTGCTGGCGAACCAGAGCCTGGCGCTCAACAGCGGCGTGCAGATCCGCAATACCCTGATTGTGCCGGACACCCTGACGCTTTCAGAAGCGCTGGAAAGCTTTAAAACCGCCGGGGAAGACTTCGCGGTGATCATGAATGAATACGCTCTGGTGGTGGGTATCATTACCCTCAACGACGTCATGACCACCCTGATGGGCGACCTGGTTGGCCAGGGGCTGGAAGAGCAGATTGTTCAGCGTGACGATAACTCATGGCTGATTGATGGCGGCACACCGATTGAAGACGTGATGCGCGTGCTGGATATCGACGAGTTCCCGCAGTCCGGAAATTACGAGACCATCGGCGGCTTTATGATGTTTATGCTGCGTAAAATCCCAAAACGTACCGACTCGGTGAAGTTCTCCGGCTACAAGTTTGAGGTGGTGGATATTGATAACTACCGCATCGACCAGCTGCTGGTGACGCGTATCGATAACAAACCGACCGTGCTGGTACCGAAGTTGCCAGATGCGGAAGAGAAGGTGTCGGCGTAAGGTTCCTGCCCCAGAAACATCAACGGCTCCCATCGGGAGCCGTTTGTTTAACTACTGCATAGCACGTTGGTTAAGCCATCTCAGTTTGCAGACGCATAACCTGACGGTTGACTTCGGACATCACAGACAGGTGCTGTTTGTCCTTCACTTTTGGGACAAGGATCTTGCCCTTATCAAACTCAAAAGCGCCAACATCCTTGATATACAACCGTCCACGGAACAGGATCTTCACGTACTTCGCCACCTGAAGCGGGTTGTAGCGTTGGAAAATTTTCATTCTTGTATCTCCTGCGAATCATACGCTCTTGCGGTGCCACAATCGGCCCGACTGTCCTGAGCGCAAATTTTAATGCCCAATGACTATAGACCAGAACTACGTTGTTACCCAGTGTGCATAAGTTTATTTACCGTTTGATTACAATTATTCAGAATAATCTTTGCAAACCGCCACTGAGGGCAGTATAAGCCGTCGTTTTTTCGTGGATATGTGCGTTGACCCGCAAACTGGCATCGCGATTGCGGGAAAACCACATTGATCGCACTTATCATTAAAAGCGCATGACCAAGTGGTCGGATCACCTGCAAACAATAAGGAAACGCCATGACCCTACGTACTATCCTTGCCGCAGCTTGCCTGCTGCTGCCTCTGTGGGCTTGCGCTCACAACATTGAAAAAGGACAACGTGTACCGCCAGTCGGCATTGCTGACCGGGGAGAATTGATTCTCGACAATGATAAGTTTAGCTATAAACCCTGGAATAGCGCGCAGCTCGCGGGCAAAGTGAGAGTTGTACAACATATTGCCGGTCGTACATCTGCAAAAGAGAAAAATGCCAACCTCGTGGAAGCGATCAAAGCCGCAAAATTCCCTCATGACCGCTACCAGACCACCACCATTGTGAATACCGATGACGCCATTCCAGGCTCCGGGATGTTTGTGCGTTCAAGCCTTGAGAGCAATAAAAAGCTCTACCCGTGGTCGCAGTTTATCGTCGACAGCAACGGCGTGACGCGTAAGGCATGGCAGCTTGAGGAAGAGAGCTCTGCGATTATCGTGCTGGATAAAGAGGGCCGCGTAGAGTGGGTAAAAGACGGGGCATTGACCCAGGAAGAGGTGCAGCAGGTTGTCGACCTGCTGCATAAGCTGCTGACTCAATAAATAGAGACGCGGAAGCCGGGGTTGAGGAACGATTCGCGTGGGGTATAGTCCAGCGGTTTGCCCTGCCAGTCATGAACATGCGCCCCGGCAGCCGCGGCCACGGCATGCCCGGCCGCGGTATCCCAGATGTTGGTTGGCCCAAAGCGTGGGTACAGCTGCGCATGCCCCTCCGCCACCAGGCAGAATTTCAGCGATGAGCCAATCGAGGTGGTCTGGTGTTCACCCAGCTGTTGCAGATACTCCTGCAGCTCGCTGTCGCTGTGCGAGCGGCTAATCACCACCAGCGGTGGACGCGCATCGCGCACCTGGATCTGCTTACGTACGCCGCACTCTTCCTTCCAGGCCTTCCCGTCTGCGGCGCTGTACATCACTTTCAACACCGGCGCGTAGACCACGCCCAGCACCGCTTTGCCTTTCTCAATCAGGGCAATGTTGACGGTGAACTCACCGTTGCGCTTGATGAACTCTTTCGTCCCGTCCAGCGGGTCTACCAGCCAGTAACGCTGCCAGTGCTGGCGCTCTTCCCAGCTTTGCGGCGCTTCTTCAGAGAGCACAGGGATGTCCGGCGTTAAGGCCTGTAAACCCTGCAGGATCACCTTATGCGCCGCGATATCCGCTGCCGTGACCGGAGAGTCATCCGCTTTGCTGACAACCTCCATGGGTTTACTACCGTCATACACCTGCATGATGGCTTCCCCCGCATCCCGTGCGAGCTGACAAATCTTATCTAGCATTTTCCACCTCTTTGTTAACGCAGTGAGGTTAACTCTTTGTTTTAGTTATATCGTAATGTGAACAATTCCGCTATCTGTGAAGCAATTCCGGTTTCAGGTGACATTTTTCTGTCAGGATTCACATTTCTGTAAGCAACACGTTATAGATACATACTCTTTTGTGGCCTGGATCGAAAAAAGGACTCCTCTGATGATTAAGTTTAGCGCAACGCTCCTGGCGACGCTGATTGCAGCGAGCGTGCAGGCGGCGACGGTTGATCTACGTATTCTGGAAACGACCGACCTGCACAGCAACATGATGGACTTCGATTACTACAAAGATACCCCGACGGAAAAATTCGGTCTGGTACGTACGGCAAGTTTGATCAACGACGCGCGCGGTGAAGTGAAAAACAGCGTGCTGGTCGACAACGGCGATCTCATTCAGGGCAGCCCGCTCGGCGATTACATGGCGGCGAAGGGACTGAAAAAAGGCGAGATCCACCCTGTGTATAAAGCGATGAACACGCTGGACTACACCGTCGGCAACCTCGGCAACCACGAATTCAACTACGGCCTGAAATACCTGCGTGATGCGCTGGCAGGGGCCAAATTCCCGTACGTTAACGCCAATATCATCGACGTTAAGACCCAAAAGCCGCTCTTTACCCCTTACCTGATTAAAGAGACAGAGGTGGTCGACCAGGACGGTAACAAGCAGACGCTAAAAATCGGCTACATCGGTTTTGTGCCGCCGCAAATCATGACGTGGGATAAGGCAAACCTCAGCGGCAAAGTCACCGTTAACGACATTACCGAGACCGCGCGTAAATACGTGCCGGAGATGCGCGAGAAAGGGGCGGATTTGGTTGTCGTGGTCGCCCATTCCGGCCTCTCGGCCGATCCGTACCAGGCCATGGCAGAAAACTCCGTGTACTACCTGAGTGAAGTTCCGGGCGTCGACGCGATCCTCTTCGGCCACGCTCACGCGGTCTTCCCGGGCAACGATTTTGCCAGCATCAAAGGAGCGGACATCGAGAAAGGGACGCTCAACGGCGTGCCATCGGTGATGCCAGGCATGTGGGGCGACCATCTCGGCGTGGTGGATCTGGTGCTGAATAACGACGGCGGCAGCTGGAAGGTCACGCAGTCAAAAGCTGAAGCGCGCCCGATTTACGACGCGGCAGCGAAAAAATCACTGGCGGCGGAAGATAAAAAGCTGGTCGACGTGCTGAAGCACGATCACGACGCCACCCGTGAATTTGTCAGCAAACCGATCGGCAAATCCGCCGACAATATGTACAGCTTCCTGGCGCTGGTGCAGGATGACCCGACCGTCCAGGTGGTCAACATGGCGCAGAAAGCCTATGCCGAGCACTTTATTCAGGGCGATCCGGATCTGGCGAAACTGCCGGTTCTGTCCGCCGCGGCACCGTTCAAAGTGGGCGGGCGTAAGAACGACCCAGCAAGCTATGTGGAGGTCGAAAAGGGCCAGTTGACCTTCCGTAACGCCGCCGATCTCTATCTCTACCCGAACACCCTGGTGGTGGTAAAAGCGACCGGTCAGGAGGTAAAAGAGTGGCTGGAGTGCTCCGCCGGGCAGTTTAACCAGATTGACCCGCAAAGCAGCAAGCCGCAGTCGCTGATTAACTGGGACGGTTTCCGCACCTACAACTTCGACGTGATCGACGGCGTGAACTACCAGATTGACGTGACCCAACCGGCGAAATATGACGGCGAGTGTCAGGCAATTAACCCGCAGGCAGAGCGCATCAAAAACCTGACCTTCAACGGCAAAGCCATTGATCCCAAAGCCACCTTCCTGGTGGTGACCAATAACTATCGCGCCTACGGCGGCAAGTTTGCCGGTACGGGGGATAGCCACATCGCCTTTGCCTCGCCGGACGAAAACCGCGCGGTGCTTGCCGCCTGGATCGGCGCGGAGTCGAAAAAGCGTGGAGAAATTCACCCGGCGGTGGATAACAACTGGCGTCTGGCGCCGATCCACAGCGCGACGCCGCTGGACATCCGCGTTGAAACCTCACCGTCGGATAAGGCAGCCGCGTTTATTAAGGATAAGGCGCAGTATCCGATGAAAAAAGTGGCGACGGATGATATTGGGTTCGCCATTTATCAGCTTGACCTGAGCAAGTAAAAGAAAAACTTCCCTCTCCCTGTGGGAGAGGGTTAGGGTGAGGGCATCAGGCCGCACATTCCCGCCTTTTACGCCGCACGCTCGTCCCGATTCGCCATCACCTTCGGCGTATTCACCTCGATCCAGTCCGCCAGCGCGGCGACTTTCTCGCTCACCTCTACGCCAAGCGGCGTCAGGCTATACTCTACGTGCGGCGGCACAACCGGATACGACACGCGATCGACAAACCCGTCCATCTCCAGCGCCTGGAGTGACTGGGACAGCATCTTTTCGCTTACGCCGCCCATTTTACGGCGCAGATCGCTAAAGCGGTGCGTTCCCTCGCGCAGGGCCAGCAGAATCAGTACCCCCCAGCGGCTGGTCACGTGTTTGAGCACCTCCCGGGAAGGACACTGTTCCGCGAAGAGATTGCCATCGCGCATTTGTTCGCTGAGCGTCGGGATCGTTGTTTTCATACTTACCTTTTTGTACGTACTTACTAAAAGTTAGCTATGGTGCTAGTGTGCCACAACACCAGACAAACACGAAGGAGATTCATCATGATCGCGATTACCGGCGCTACCGGCCAGCTTGGCCATCTTGTTATCGAACAGCTGCTAAAAACCGTCCCGGCCGGCCAGATTGTGGCCATCGTACGTAACCCGGCGAAAGCGCAAGCCTTGAGCCAGCAGGGGATTGTGGTGCGTCAGGCTGACTACACCGACGAAGCCGCCTTCACCGCTGCGCTGAATGGCGTGGATAAGCTGCTGCTGATCTCGTCCAGCGAAGTCGGCCAGCGCGCGACACAGCACCAGAACGTGATTAACGCCGCCAAAGCCGCTGGCGTGAAATTTATCGCCTACACCAGCCTGTTGCATGCGGATACCTCTCCGCTGGGCCTGCACGTTGAGCACGTTGCCACGGAAAACGCGCTGGCGGCGTCCGGCATTCCTTATGCCCTGCTGCGCAACGGCTGGTATACCGAAAACTATCTGGCAAGCGCGCCGCCTGCGCTGGAGCATGGCGTCTTTATTGGTGCAGCCGGTGACGGCAAGATTGCCTCTGCCACCCGTGCAGACTATGCCGCGGCGGCGGCCAAAGTGATTGCTGAAGAGGGTCATGTGGGCAAGGTCTACGAACTGGCGGGCGACCACGGCTGGACGCTGAGCGAACTGGCGGCTGAGCTCAGCAAACAGAGCGGGAAGCCGGTCACCTATCAGAACCTCAGTGAGGCGGATTTTGCCGCCGCGCTGAAGGGGGTTGGTCTGCCGGCAGGGCTGGCGGATATGCTGGCGGACTCCGATGTGGGCGCGTCGAAAGGCGGCCTGTTCGACGACAGCCGTACCCTGAGTAAACTGATCGGCCGCCCGACCACGCCGCTGGCAGAGAGCGTCAAAGCCATCCTGTAATTGTTAAGAACTGGTTATTTTTTGTGGCATCCCCTCGGGTCATCTTTGATAATGGAGAGATGACCCATGAGGAGGCTCCCCGTGCAAGGCGTACCGGAACAGTTCATTGATGAGAGAGACCACGCGCGCTTTCGCCATCTGGCACAGGTGCCGGGCATCGAACTCTATCACGCGCATATTTCCCGCTATGCCTTTGAGCCTCACACTCACGAAGCCTTCGGAATCGGCACCATTGAAACCGGTGCCGAGCGTTTTCGCTATCGCGGCACCCAGCATCTCGCCCCTGAAAAATCCGTTGTGACCATGAACCCGGACGAGATCCATACAGGTGAATCCGCCACCGAAGACGGCTGGCGCTACCGGATGGTGTACATCGACCCCGACCTGCTGGAAGAGGTTACCGGCCTCCGGCACTGGTGGTTTAGCGATGTAACCCGTTATGACCCGCTGCGCTCGCAGCAAATCGGCAGACTCATTTATGGTTTGTGGCACACGGACGACCCGCTGGCGCAAAAAGGGCTGCTGCTGGATCTGATTGAGACCTTCCAGCCGTTAGCCCACCACGCGCCGGTTATTCACGAAGGGGCACACCGGTTCGAACGGGTGCGTGAGTATCTGCACGATAACTATATGCACGCCCTGACGCTGGACGAGCTGGCCAGCGTGGTCTCGCTGAGCCCGTACCATTTCCAGCGCCAGTTCAAAGCCCATTTTCATGTGACGCCGCATCAGATGCTGATGGCCATCCGCCTGTGGCGCGCCAAGGCGTTCCTCACGCACGGCATGCCCGCAGCAGAAGTCGCCGCCGCAACCGGGCTGACCGACCAGTCGCATTTAACCCGCGCGTTTACCCGCCGCTACGGTATTACCCCCGTGCGCTATCAGAAGCAGGTCGCCCGGCGCTAATGCGCAATCTCATACAATACGCCCCCCCTTTGCCCCGCCTACACTGATCGCAACGTGAATCAATGTGGATGGAAAAATGATTAGTGGTGTGTTGTATGCCCTGCTGGCCGGGATGATGTGGGGGCTGATTTTTGTCGGTCCGCTGATCGTGCCCGAATACCCGGCACTGCTGCAGTCGACAGGACGTTATCTGGCGCTGGGGCTGATTGCCCTCCCCCTGGCGTGGCTGGGACGCGCGCGCTTGCGTCAGCTTAGCCGTCAGGACTGGGGCACCGCGCTGGCGCTGACCATGATGGGTAATCTTATCTATTACGTGTGCCTCGCCAGCGCCATTCAGCGTACCGGCGCACCGGTGTCGACCATGATTATTGGCACGCTGCCGGTCGTCATCCCCGTCTTTGCGAACCTGCTCTACAGCCAGCGTGATGGCAAACTGGCGTGGTCAAAAATGGCGCCAGCGCTGATCTGCACCGCCGTGGGTCTGGTATGCGTCAATATTGCCGAACTGCGTCATGGGCGGGTGGACTTCAGCCTCTGGCGTTACGGCTCGGGGATCGGCCTGGCGTTTATTTCTGTCGCATGCTGGGCCTGGTATGCCCTGCGCAATGCGCGCTGGCTGCGGGAGAACCCGGATAAACATCCAATGATGTGGGCAACAGCACAGGCGCTGGTGACGCTGCCGGTCTCACTGGTAGGATATGTTGGGGCGTGTATCTGGTTAAGCCATCAACAGCCGGACTTCACCCAGCCCTTCGGTCCGCGACCGTGGGTCTTTGTCGGGCTGATGATTGCCATTGCCGTGCTCTGCTCCTGGGTGGGCGCGCTGTGCTGGAACATTGCCAGCCAGAAGCTGCCGACGGTGATCTTAGGGCCGCTGATTGTCTTCGAAACCCTGGCCGGGCTGCTGTATACCTTCCTGATGCGCCAGAGCGTGCCGCCGCTGTTAACGGCCTGCGGGATCGCGTTGCTGGTAGTGGGGGTGGTGATGGCCGTTAAAGCGAAGCCGGAAAAACCGAGGGTTGTTCCGGCGTCGGAGATGTGATTTTTGCCGGGTGGCGGCTACGCCTTACCCGGCATGATATTAAAACGTTTCCCAGTTCGCTTCAGACGCAGCCGCGACGGGCTGCGCTTTAGGCACGTAGGTTTTTACCGGTGCCGTTTTGACCGCCTGGTTGCGGATGATTTTAAACACCGCCACCGCATCGTTCAGACGAGCAGCCTGGTCTTCCAGCGCGGCAGCCGCGGCCGCAGACTCTTCCACCAGCGAGGCGTTCTGCTGGGTCACGCGGTCCATCTCGGCTACCGCCTGGCCCACCTGGTCGATACCGCGGCTCTGCTCGTCAGAAGCCGAGGCAATTTCTCCCATGATGTCGGTCACGCGGGTGACCGCATTAACGATCTCAGCCATCGTGGCTCCGGCTTCATTAACCAGCTGCGAGCCGGCGTTTACGCGCTCGCCGGAATCATCGATCAGCGCTTTGATCTCTTTCGCCGCCTGGGCGCTGCGCTGAGCCAGGGTACGCACTTCACCGGCCACCACCGCAAAGCCACGCCCCTGCTCACCTGCTCGCGCCGCTTCCACCGCCGCGTTAAGCGCCAGGATATTAGTCTGGAAGGCAATACCGTCGATCACGTTAGTAATTTGCGCGATTTTACTGGAGCTGGTGGCGATCTCTTCCATTGTACGCACAACGCCTTCGACCACGTTTCCGCCCTTCTTCGCCGTTGAAGAGGCATCCAGCGCCAGACGGGAAGCCTGACGCGCGTTATCGGCGTTCTGCTTCACGGTTGCCGTCAGCTGTTCCATGCTGGCTGCCGTCTCTTCCAGGGAAGCAGCCTGCTGTTCGGTACGGGAAGAGAGATCGTTACTGCCGGCAGAAATTTCACCGGCACCAGTGTAAATGGTATCGGCCCCTTCTCGCACCACGCCCACGGTGTTCGCCAGCGAGGTTTGCATCTCCTGCACGTTGCGCGCCAGGATCGCCATTTCATTGTTACCGTCTGCCTGAATCGGCTGGGTCAAATCCCCTGCCGCAATGGCACGGATATGGTTGATGACCTCTTCCAGCGGCAGCAGCAGTACGCGGCGCATGGCTACCCAGCTGGAAATAATCACCACAATCACCAGCAACATCACCGCAGAGAGGATCCACAGGATGCGCTTGTAATCACTTTCATTATCCTGAATGCCTTTATCTGTCAGCGCGGCCTGCGCTTCACGCCATTCACGATAAACCGTCTGCATCGCGTTTTGTTTTTGCTCCGCATTCTGCTTAAACATATCTTCCAGATTGCCCTGGCTCAGCAGAACGTTCATTTGCGTCAGCGTCGCGGAGTATATGCGGTACTGCTCTTCAAGCCTGTTCGCCAGGTTTTCATCCAGCCCCGGGGTATTCGGCAAGGCATAATATTTATCGTAATGGACCTGCGCTTCCGCCAGCAGGTTTTTCGCCGTGTTCACCAGCTCATTTAACTGCCCGCCGTTAATCTGCGAGGCCATGCTGCTTTGCAGGCGCAGCATCCCGCGGTTCAGGGTGACGCGCGCCTGGTTCAGGCTGATCCACGCGTCGGTAAACTCCGCCACATTTTTGCTGGAAAGCTGCGACACGGTGAAGTTGTCTTTATCGTTATTCAGCGCGTTGATAAAGATACCGGCAGAAATCACTTGCATGATGCCGAGCACAAGCAGCACCGAAATGAGAAGGGTAATGACTTTTATACGTTTAAACATGCGTTGCCTTTGTTATATGCAGGTTTGTCTGACGTGGATCTATCGGCAGGGGCGGCGGGTTGTTTACTGTTTCTCCACTTTTAAAAAGTTTCTAAAGGATTTTCCCGAGCCCATTCAGGGAGTTAAAAGAGCTATTTTTTTGTGATCTGCATCGCATTTATACCCTTCCCTCCTAAGGGTTATAGCATCACCATAAAGATGCATTTAACATGCAATTTATATTATTGATGACGAGGTAACTGCTATGGCCTTTCGCGACCAACCCCTTGGCGAGCTGGCGCTCTCCATTCCTCGCGCTTCTGCGCTGTTCCGTAAATACGATATGGATTACTGCTGCGGCGGTAAGCAAACCCTGGCACGTGCGGCTTCGCGCAAGGCGCTGGACGTTGAGGTGATTGAAGCAGAGCTGGCACGTCTGGCCGAGCAGCCTGTCGACAAGGACTGGCGAGCCGCCCCGCTTGCGGAAATCATTGACCATATCATCAAACGTTACCATGACCGCCACCGTGAACAACTGCCGGAACTGATCCTGCAGGCGACCAAAGTGGAACGCGTTCATGCCGACAAACCTTCCGTACCGCGCGGTCTGGCGAAATACCTGACCCAGCTTCACGAAGAGCTCTCCAGCCACATGATGAAAGAAGAGCAGATCCTCTTCCCGATGATTAAGCAAGGAATGGGAAGCCAGGCGATGGGGCCTATCAGCGTGATGGAAAGCGAGCACGATGACGCGGGTGAACTGCTGGAAGTGATCAAACACACCACCCACAACGTCACCCCGCCACCGGAAGCGTGCACAACGTGGAAAGCGATGTATAACGGCATTAACGAGATGATCGATGACCTGATGGAGCATATCAGTCTGGAGAATAACGTTCTGTTCCCGCGGGCATTAGCGGGGGAATAAAAAAGCCCGGTGCGGCCTGATGCCCTCACCCCGGCCCTCTCCCACTGTACGGTCCGGGGACATAGTGAACGCTTGTTCGGGGACATGGTAGACACT
This sequence comes from Enterobacter sp. BIDMC92, assembly GCF_001030225.1. NCBI lineage: Bacteria > Pseudomonadati > Pseudomonadota > Gammaproteobacteria > Enterobacterales > Enterobacteriaceae > Enterobacter > Enterobacter sp. BIDMC92. The sequence goes on along the minus strand of NZ_KQ087598.1, from coordinate 448,726 downwards.
TACAACTAAGGCATAAGAACCCGTTTATGGAGTCGCTTATGCCCTGGGATGCGAGAGATACCATGTCATTACGTACCGAGTTTGTTTTGTTCGCCTCGCAGGACGGGGCGAATATCCGTTCCCTCTGCCGTCGCTTCGGCATTTCACCTGCCACCGGCTACAAGTGGCTTCGTCGCTGGACGGAGGAAGGGGCCTCCGGCCTTCAGGACCGCCCGCGCATACCGCACCATTCCCCGAACCGCTCATCTGACGACATCACTGCCCTGCTGCGCATGGCCCATGACCGTCATCAACGCTGGGGAGCCCGCAAGATTAAACGCTGGCTGGAAGACCAGGGGCACACCATGCCCGCCTTCAGCACCGTTCATACCCTGATGGCCCGTCACGGCCTGCTGCCGGGCACTTCACCGGGCATTCCCGCCACGGGACGGTTCGAACATGACGCGCCCAACCGGCTCTGGCAGATGGATTTTAAGGGTCACTTTCCCTTTGGCGGTGGCCGCTGCCATCCGCTCACTTTGCTGGACGACCACTCCCGTTTTTCCCTGTGCCTGGTGCACTGTAACGATGAACGTTGTGAGACCGTGCAGCAGCAGCTGGTCAGCGTGTTTGAACGCTACGGCCTGCCGGACAGGATGACGATGGATAACGGCTCACCGTGGGGAGACACCACCGGCACCTGGACGGCGCTGGAGCTGTGGCTGATGCGCCAGGGTATCCGGGTGGGGCACTCCCGGCCGTATCATCCGCAGACGCAGGGCAAGCTGGAGCGTTTTCACCGCAGCCTGAAGGCGGAAGTGCTGCAGGGGAAGTGGTTCGCGGACAGCGGTGAACTGCAGCGCGCCTTCGACCACTGGCGGACGGTCTATAACCTTGAACGCCCGCATGAGGCGCTGGATATGGCGGTACCGGGCTCGCGGTATCAGCCGTCATCGCGACGGTACAGCGGCAACACAACGCCCCCGGAATACGACGAGGGCGTGATGGTCAGGAAAGTGGATATCAGCGGAAAGCTGAGCGTGAAAGGGGTAAGTCTGAGCGCGGGTAAAGCGTTCAGGGGAGAGCGGGTCGGACTGAAGGAGACGCAGGAGGATGGCTGCTATGAAGTGTGGTGGTACAGCACGAAAGTGGGGGTGATCGACCTGAAGAAAAAGTCGATCACCATGGGTAAAGGATGTTAAAAAGTGTTCACCATGTCCCCGAACACCTGTCTACCATGTCCCCGGACCGTACACCCACGGGGAGAGGGTGCAAAAACTAAAAACGGCAACCGAAGTTGCCGTTTTGCTTTTACCGTACGCCTGCCATCCGTTTCTTACCGATAAACATCCAGCCCAGCCCCAGCGCGATAAACCACAGCGGCGTGACGATCAGTGCCTGACGGGTATCATCTTCCAGCGTCAGCAGAACCAGTACGAACACGAAGAACGCCATGCACACCCAGCACATCAGCTTGCCCAGCGGCATTTTGTAAATTGATTTTTCATGCAGGTGTGGACGCTGCTTGCGGTACACCAGGTATGAACACAGGATGATGGTCCAGACGAACATGAACAGGATCGCAGAGACCGTGGTGATCATGGTAAACGCGCCAATCACGCTTGGGTTCACATAGAGCATTACCACGCCACCCAGCAGGCACATGCACGAGAAGGTCAGCCCTTTCGCCGGTACCGCACGCTTAGAGAGCTTGGCAAACGCGCTCGGCGCCACGCCTTCCTGCGCCAGACCAAACAGCATACGGCTGGTAGAGAACACGCCGCTGTTGGCCGACGAGGCCGCAGAAGTCAGCACCACGAAGTTAATCAGGCTCGCGGCAGCAGGCAGACCCACCAGCACGAACAGCTCAACGAACGGGCTCTTGCTTGGCACCACTGAACTCCACGGCGTCACAGACATAATGATGATCAGCGCGAAGACGTAGAACATGATGATACGCACCGGAATGGAGTTAATTGCGCGCGGCAGTGATTTTTCCGGATCTTTGGTTTCCGCAGCAGTCGTACCGACAAGCTCAATCCCCACAAAGGCGAACACCGCGATCTGGAAGCCCGCAAAGAAGCCACTGATGCCTTTCGGGAACCAGCCCCCATCATTCCACAGATGGGTGAACGATGCCTGAACACCGGTTGGAGACTGGAAGTGCGTCAGCACCATCACCAGACCCACCACGATGAGTCCGACAATCGCCACGATCTTGATCATCGCGAACCAGAACTCCATCTCACCGAACATTTTAACGGTGGCAAGGTTGAGGCTCAGCAGCAGCACAATGACTGCCAGCGAGGCCACCCAGTCCGACAGTCCCGGGAACCAGAACTGCGCGTAAGCCGTGATCGCCACGACATCCGCCATACCCGTCACAACCCAGCAGAACCAGTAGGTCCAGCCCGTGAAATAGCCTGCCCACGGCCCGAGCAGGTCAGAAGCAAAGTCGCTGAAGGATTTGTATTCGAGGTTCGAGAGCAGCAATTCACCCATTGCACGCATCACGAAGAACAGCATAAAACCGATAATCATATACACAAATATGATTGACGGTCCGGCGAGACTGATGGTTTTGCCTGACCCCATAAACAGCCCGGTACCGATGGCACCCCCAATGGCAATAAGCTGAATATGACGGTTTGTGAGATTGCGCCGTAGCGACTGTTCAGACGACGCCTCTTCGTCGGCGACGACTTTGACCTGATCTACCATGTGATATTTTCCTGTTTATGCCTGTCTGTGTTGTTAAGGCTCTTCTGGCCTTTAAATACGTCAAAAGATGACGTTCCCCGTGTAAGGGCTAATCGATATTAGGTAAGAATCGGCGGGATGAACACTATGATTTAGATATTATGTTAACAATATGTTGAAAGTGAGTGTCATATCACTCATACAGCGCGAAACAGCTCACAAAAATACACGCAACAGTTTCGTTTGCAAGATAAAATATTGATTACGTCGTAACTATAGGTTTTAACACTATTTTCCCCTCCCCAACCGGGGAGAGGAAATAAGAAAAGTCGATTACAGAATTTCCAGCAGCTCGACTTCAAATACCAGGGTGCTGAATGGCGGAATGGACGCGCCAGCGCCACGTTCACCGTAAGCCAGGTTATGCGGGATAGTCAGTTCCCATTTGGAACCGACTGGCATCAGGGTCAGCGCTTCGATCCAGCCCGCGATAACGCCGTTCACCGGGAACTCAGCTGGTTCGCCGCGCGCGACGGAGCTGTCGAAGACGGTACCGTCGATCAGTTTACCGGTGTAGTGGACGCGAACGTGGTCGGTACGCGCCGGGATTGCGCCGTCGCCCTGATTGATCACGCGGAACTGCAGACCGGACTCGGTGCTGTTCACGCCTTCACGCTCACGGTTCTCTTCGAGATATTTCACACCTTCGGCTGCCATCTCTTCAAAGCGCGCACGACGCACGGCGTCAGCACGTTCGTGGATTTCACGCAGCGCACGGTGTACGACATCGACCGGAACGGCAGGCTGTTTGCCTTCCAGCGCGTCAGCGATACCCGCCACCAGCGCTTCTGGTAACAGACCTTCCAGGCCGGATTCGCTCAGTTGCTGTCCTACCTGCAAGCCGATACCGTAACTTGCCTGCGCTTCGATAGTGTCAAAAGTCGGGGTGGTCATGGGTTTTCCTTCCATCACATTTAAAGTAGCGGGCAGCATATCAGCCATGCCCTTATGGGTAAAACTTTGTCTGAAGTTAAGGTGACAAACCGCGACGAAACAGAAACAATAGAGAGAACCAGGATTAATCCCGAACTGATGTCACGGATGTCGGGTTTGCTACGTCGTTCAGGCAGTTAGCAAACTATACTTCGGAGCACAGGATAAAAAAGACGCGGAGCAGGAGGAGTGCCATGCCCGGGCGATTTGAACTGAAACCTACCCTGGCGAAAATCTGGCAGGCGCCGGACAATTTTCGCATCATGGATCCGCTTCCGCCTCTGCATCGCAGAGGGATCATCATTGGCGCGTTGATGATGATCATGGGCTTCCTGCTTCCTTCCGGTGGCGATGATGTCGATACCGCGCCCGTCACCCGCAACGCTCAGCTGGACATTCAGTCGCAAACGCGACCGCAGCCTGACGCACAACCCATGCAGACGCAACTCGTCACCCCGTCGAACGATCCGGGTCAGGTCGCGCCGGTTGAGCCTGAGCCCATTCAGGATGAACAGCCGCAGGAGCAGGCCGCCACCCCGTCTGCGCCACCGGCACAACAACCCACCGGTATTGAACAGCAGTGGCGTTCCTATCGCGTAGAGCCGGGCAAAACCCTGGCACAGCTGTTCCGCGACCACAACCTGCCGCCGACCGACGTCTATGCCATGGCGCAAGTGGAAGGCGCGGGTAAGCCGCTCAGTAACCTGCAGAACGGGCAGATGGTGCAGATTCGCCAGAATGCCAGCGGTGTGGTGACAGGATTAACGATCGATACCGGCAATGGTCAGCAGGTGCTGTTTACTCGCCAGCCTGACGGCAGTTTTATCCGGGCGCGTTAAAAACCGGTTTCATTAAAAAGCAAAACGCCGGCGCAAGGCCGGCGTTTCAACGTGAGCAGAGTAAAAAATTACTCAGCTACAACGTTAACAACCAGTTTAGCGAACACTTCGCTGTGAACCTGGAAGTCAACTTCGTGCTCACCAGTGGTACGCAGAACGCCGTTCGGCAGACGAACTTCGCTCTTAGCCACTTTAACGCCTGCTGCAGTAACTGCATCAGCGATATCGCGGGTACCGATGGAACCGAACAGTTTACCTTCGTCGCCAGCTTTGGAAGCGATGGTAACAGTGCCCAGTGCGTTGATTGCTTCAGCGCGAGCATTAGCAGCCGCCAGAACGTCAGCCAGTTTGGCTTCCAGTTCAGCGCGACGTGCTTCGAAAAACTCTACGTTTTTCTTGGTAGCTGGAACAGCTTTACCCTGTGGAACCAGGAAGTTACGAGCGTAGCCCGCTTTAACGTTTACCTGATCACCCAGGCTGCCCAGGTTTGCTACTTTATCAAGCAGAATAACTTGCATTACCTTATCCTCTTAAAGTCGTATTAATGGACCGTGCCCGATTACTGATGACGATCAGTGTACGGCAGCAGGGACAGGTAGCGAGCGCGTTTGATAGCGCGAGCCAGCTGACGCTGATATTTTGCACGAGTACCGGTGATACGGCTTGGGACAATCTTACCGCTTTCGGTGATGTAGTTTTTCAGCGTTGCGATATCTTTATAGTCGATCTCTTGAACGCCTTCCGCGGTGAAACGGCAGAACTTGCGACGACGGAAATAACGTGCCATATGGCTAGTCTCCAGAATCTATCAAATCAATCTGCTCGGCATGCAGAACCATTTTGCTCAGACCGTTCTTTGCCTTGTGGCAAGAAATGAACCCCTGAACGATTACTGCACTACCGACCGTTAAACTGTGAGTAATGGCCTGGTTTTCGTGTCCGCTAACAATAACGGGCATTTGGCACCACGCCTGCCGGTGAAACCCGGCTTCCTCTTGCACAGAACGATGCTCAAGCACGAACTGGCAATGCGGAATTCCTGATGGACTGACCTTTCGAAGGGGAGCCCTGCATACGATGCCGGACAACGCCAGACGGTTGGTCATCAGAAATTACTCTTCAGAATCCCCAGCATCAGAATCATCTGCGGTTTCGTTTGCGAAATCATCGCGACGCTCACGGCGCTCGTCTTTCGCTTTAACCATCGGAGATGCTTCGGTAACTGCGTGTTTAGTACGCATAACCATGCTGCGGATAACGGCATCGTTGAAGCGGAAGTTAGTTTCCAGCTCATCGATCACTTCCTGCGGCGCTTCAACGTTCATCAGAACGTAGTGAGCTTTGTGCAGTTTGTTGATCGGGTAAGCCAGCTGACGGCGGCCCCAGTCTTCCAGACGGTGGATCGTGCCCGCTGCTGCAGTGATTGCACCAGTGTAGCGCTCGATCATACCCGGAACCTGTTCGCTCTGGTCAGGATGGACCATAAAAACGATTTCGTAATGACGCATCGAATTGCTCCTTACGGATTATTCAGCCTCCTGTCTGGGTCAGCCGAGGCCCGGGGAGGCAAGGAACGTGTTAAAGGTCGGCTGAAAAATTGACGCGTCATAATACTTGCGCGCCCCCGGAAACTCAAGCTGATTGCACAAATAATTCGCACAAAGCGTAAAGCTGGTCTAAGTGGGTGATTTAAAATTAATCGCATCAGGAAGCGGTGTTTTTTTGAACAACTGCATCAGAAATGGTCACGCATCCCCGCCGGATGAGTGATTACACTTTAATCAGAGATCACCTGAATTAAAGAAGGAGCATCCCCCCTCTCACAGCACGCAGTCGTGGAGCGCAAATCATGAAAAAAATCGCATTAGCCATTATGGCGGCGCTTTTGCTCAGTGCAAACGCGATGGCAGCCATCAAAATAGACGGCCGGCAGGCCAGGAACATGGATGATGTGCAAAGCTTGGGCGTAATCTACATTAATCATAATTTCGCCACTGAAAGTGAAGCAGATCAGGCGCTTAATGAAGAAACCGATGCGCAGGGCGCAACCTACTATCACGTCGTTCTGACGCGTGAGCCCGGCAGCAACGGCAATATGCACGCCAGTGCAGATATTTACCGATAACGCTTTAACGCTAGCACCAGGAAAGCCAACAACGAGAACATAGCCATAGTTTACGTTGCCCCCTGCCCGGGGGCTTTTTTTTGTGAATGGCTCTGAAATACCACCGGTTACAACTGTTTTCGGTATTCCAGAGCACTTATTCACTTCTGCCCGTAATAGGCATTCGGGCCGTGCTTTCGCATGAAATGCTTGTTCATCAGGTAATCATCAATGCCCTGAAGCTGCGGGTTGATGCCGCGGGCAATCCACGCCATGCGTGCCACCTCCTCCATCACGACAGCATTATGTACCGCGTCGTGAGCATCTTTTCCCCAGGCGAACGGACCGTGCTGATAGACCACAATACCCGGCGTATGCAACGGTTCAGTTTCACCCAGCGTATCGATAATCACCTTCCCGGTATTGAGTTCGTACTCCCCTTCCACTTCAGCCTGCGTTAACGCTCGGGTGCAGGGTATGTCGCCAAAGAAGTAGTCCGCATGGGTCGTACCCAGCGCCGGAATGGCCAGTCCCGCCTGCGCCCAGGCCGTGGCATGGGTCGAGTGGGTATGCACGACACCGCCCAGTGATGGATAGCGTCGGTACAGCGCCAGATGCGTGGCCGTATCTGAAGAGGGACGCCATTTTCCCTCCACAATCTGTCCGTCGAGATCCACCACCACCATATCGTCAACGGTCATGGTGTCATACGCTACGCCACTCGGTTTGATCACCACCCGCCCCTTCTCGCGATCGATAGCGCTGACGTTGCCCCAGGTGAACGTAACCAGCCCGTAACGCGGGAGATCCATATTGGCCTCAAAGACCTGCTGTTTGAGCTTAAGCATATTCAGCCTCCAGTAACCCCGCCTGCGCCATGCGCTCGCGTACCCAGTCCCGGGCTTTTGCCACTTCCGCGGCCGGGTCGTCCGACGTTTCACTCCACATCTCAATCAGATACGGTCCGCAGTAGCCGGTCTGCCTGAGCGTCTGGAAGCACCGTTCAAAATCCACCACCCCGGTGCCGAACGGAACATTTTTGAATACGCCAGGACGGGTATCTTTGACGTGAACCGCCACGATATGCCCGATACCCGCCTGCAGCTCCATTTGTACGTCGTTATCCCACGCCGACAGATTGCCGATATCAGGATAGAGCTGAAACCACGGGTTGTTCAGGTAGTGCGCGTAGCCCAGCGCCTTACTGATGGAGTTCATCAACGGATAATCCATGATCTCCATCGCCAGCGTCACCTGCGCGCGGCTGGCCATCTCGACGCTCTCTTTCAGGCCGTCACGAAAACGACGGCGCGTTTCATCATTGGCTTCCTGGTAGTAAACGTCATACCCGGCGAGCTGAATCACGCGAATGCCAACATCCTGCGCAAAACGAATGGCTTTACGCATGATCGCCAGCCCCTGCGCACGCACAGCATCATCTTCGCTGCCAAGCGGAAAACGACGGTGGGCGCTGAGGCACATGGAAGGCACGCGCACGCCCGTTTCCGCGATAGCGCTCACCAGCGCCAGACGCTGTTCGCGGCTCCAGTCGAGGCGAGAGAGACGCGCGTCCGTCTCATCCACTGACATTTCGACAAAATCGAAATCCAGCTGTTTTGCCAGCTGCAACCGCTCCAGCCAGCACTCCCCCGCAGGGAGTGCCTTTTCATAGATGCCAAGCGGGACCTGTTTTGACAACATACCCGCTCCTTAGCCCCAAAGCTGAGCGATTGAGCGTTTGAACTGACGCGCAGCTTCCACCGGAGAGGCCGCATCACGAATGCTACGCCCCGCAATAAAGACGTGAATCGGGATGCCCTTGAACAGCGGCAGATCTTCCAGCGCCAGACCACCGGTAACGGTCACTTTAAAGCCCATATCCGCCAGGCGTTTAATCGCATTGATATCCGCATCGCTCCACGCCACGCCTGCGGCCTGGGCATCACGGCTGCGGTGATAAACCACCTGCTGAATGCCAGCCTCGCGCCACGCCTGTGCCTGCTCCCAGGTCCAGAAACCGGTCAGCTCGATCTGCACATCGCCGTTGAACTCTTTTGCCACGTCCAGCGCACCTTTCGCGGTGTTGATATCCGCACAGCAGATCACGGTGACCCAGTCGGCGTTAGCTTCAAAGCACATGCGGGAGAGAATTTTTCCGGCGTCAGCAATTTTGGCATCCGCCAGCACGATTTTGTGTGGATAGAGCGCTTTCAGGTCGCGAACGGCGCGAACGCCCTCGCCTACGCACAGAATGGTGCCCACTTCGATGATGTCCACTTCTTCGGCGATCAGACGGGTGGTTTCGTAAGCGTGGGACAACGTCTGGTTATCCAGCGCAACCTGCAACATCGGTAATGACATATTCAATTCCTCTTAAACGGCCGCCGCAGTGGCGTTATCAATTAAATCCAGAACGTCCTGCGCAGCGCGGCAGGCGCGTAAACGGTCAAAATTCGCTTCGTCATCAAACAGATTAACGATCTGCATGATGCCGACCTCCTGATGGGTGTTGGCATCCACGGCCGCCATGGTGATCAGAATGTCGACCGGGTCGTTATCTTCATGGTTAAACACCAGCGGCGTTTTCAGCGTCACCAGCGCGAAGCCGGTTTTCTTCACGCCCTCTTCCGGACGGCCATGCGGCATGGCCAGGCCTGGCGCAATGACAAAGTAAGGGCCGTGCTGCGCCACGCCATCAAGAATGGCCTGGTAATAACGCGGCTCGACCACGTCAGCCTTAACCAGTAAGTCCACGCTCAGCTTGACCGCTTCCTGCCAGGTGCTAGCCTCAGCCTGTAAAAGGATCGAGTTATTCTCCGCCAGCGAATCACGTAGTTTCATTGGGCGTCCTTACTTCACGTCTTGGGGGAAGTGTTCTTTGATCACGTCCAGCAGCTTGGGGCCGAAATCTGCTGGCGACAGCATGTTGCGGACGCCCACCACATATTTATTGCCCGTCACGGTAATTTCACCGGCGATATGGGTAGAGGCGATGATGATATCCGCGCCGTTCAGCTCGCTTTTGTATTCGCCCACTGCACAGCTGTTTACCGTGTGGTCAATGTTGGACTGGGTTAAAAACTGGTCCACTTTCATCTTCATGATCATAGAGCTACCTTGCCCATTGCCACAGACAGCCAGGATACGTACGGTCATAATCGAAACTCCTTAATGAGCAGAAACTTCTGCTGTTTGTTTTTCCGCATCTTCTTCAGCGCGCAGCGCGCGACCCGCGAAGAACATATAAGCCAAAGCAATCAGGATAATGATGGCCATAAAGACCAGTCCGACGGAGGCGAAGCCCTGCATCATCGGTGGGGCCAGAATTGACCAGTCCGCCATGCCCATCCAGGCGCTCATACCGGTGAGCTTGACCGCCCACACGCATCCGAAGATTTCCACCATGCCCATCACCAGGCAGATCTTGAGCGCTGCGCGCCAGCCGCCAAAGTGGTTCGCAAAGACGCCAATGGTGGCGTTGGAGAAGAACATCGGGATAAAGCCAGGAATGATCAGAATGGATGAGCCGCAGCCCACCAGGATGCCCACCGCAATCAGCTGGCCGATGGTGCCCCACATAAAGCCCCAGACTACCGCGTTCGGCGCGAAGCTGTAGATAGCGGCGCAGTCGATGGCCAGCACCGCGCCGGGAATCAGACGCTGGGAGATCCCGTTGAAGGCTTCGGAGAGCTCAGCAACGAACATACGGACGCCCTGAGTAATGATGAAAATCGCCACCGCGAAGGAGAAACCGGTCTGCAGGATATAGACCGTCCAGTGGGTTTTCCCCGCCATCGCCTGCACCACGTCAATACCGAAGGAGAGCAGAATGGCCCCGAAGAAAATGGTCATCACAATGGCGGTTGAGACGATGTTGTCGTGGAAAATATTCAGCCAGCCCGGCAGCTTAAGATCTTCAACGCTGTCCTCTTTTTTACCGAGGTATGGAGCAACTTTGTAAGCAATCCAGGAAGCAAACTGCTGCTGATGGCCGATGGAGAAGCCACAGCCGTCAGTGACGTCTTGCGTCGGCTTGTACATCATGTTGGAGGTGATCCCCCAGTAGAGCGATACCAGCACGGCCGTGCAGATAATCGTGGTCCACATGGGGTAACCGAAGATATAGAGAGACACCGCGATCAGCCCCGCCTGCTGGAACATGATGTGCCCCGTCAGCATGATGGTGCGAATACCGGTAATGCGGCGCAGCAGAACGTAAAGGATATTCAGCGCCAGCGCGAGCAGAACCGCGTAACCCACCCAGCTGTAGGCATCCCCCATACGATCGATGGTGGCCATCATTGAGGCATAGGTATCAGAGATCGCGCCGTTGATACCATACACTTCCGACATTTTCGCCACGACCGGCTTAAAGGTGCTGGTCAGGATGCCAGACCCTGCCTGCAACAGCATGAAGCCGATAATGGTCTTAATCGTGCCTTTGATAATCACGCTCACGCTTTTACGCAGCAGGATATAACCCAGGCACGTCACAATCCCCAGCAGCAGCGGGGCGTTAGTCATTACCTGATTAAAGAAAACGGTAAAGACGTTGTAGAGGATCTCCATAACTCTCTCCAGCAATGAGAACACAAGGGGCAATCCCTGTGAGGTTGGTGTCATCACTCTATTAATCACAAATAATCACCACAAGATTGCATTTGATTATTTGTGACGTATCCCGCAAATTATTTCCATGCAGTTAGTAATGGCTTTTTCATTCGCATCGAAAAATCAAATTAACCCATATAATTCAATCGATTAATTTTTATCACGAACTCGTTTAACAAGGTGAAAGCGGCAAAACCGTGAAGTAGAACAGATAAAGTTCCGCATTTTCACCATTGCAAAGTGCGTAAAAGGATGCCAGCATTAATCACAACAAATCACAATATGATTACTTTTGATTAAAGCAGGAGTGAAAACGATGAGTAAAGTGAACACCATCACCCGTGAATCATGGATTCTGAGCACCTTCCCGGAATGGGGTAGCTGGCTGAATGAAGAGATCGAGCAGGAAAACGTGGCTCCTGGTACCTTTGCAATGTGGTGGTTGGGTTGCACCGGCATCTGGCTGAAATCAGAGGGTGGCGCGAATATCTGTGTCGATTTCTGGTGCGGCACGGGCAAACAGAGCCACGGCAACCCGCTGATGAAAAAAGGGCATCAGATGCAGCGCATGGCGGGTGTCGAAAAACTACAGCCGAACCTGCGTACGACACCGTTTGTGCTTGATCCCTTTGCGATTCGCCAGATCGATGCCGTGCTCTCCACTCACGATCATAACGATCATATCGACGTCAACGTGGCGGCAGCTGTGATGCAAAACTGCCCTGACAACGTGCCGTTTATCGGGCCGCAGACCTGCGTGGATTTATGGGTCGGCTGGGGAGTGCCAAAAGAGCGTTGCATCGTGATGAAGCCAGGCGACGTGGTGAAAATCAAAGACATTGAAATCCATGCGCTGGATGCCTTTGACCGTACCGCATTGATTACCCTGCCAGCCGATCAAAAGGCCGCGGGCGTTTTGCCAGACGGTATGGATGAGCGTGCAGTCAACTATCTGTTTAAAACCCCTGGCGGTTCCCTCTACCACAGCGGTGACTCTCACTACTCTAATTACTATGCGAAGCACGGTAACGAACATCAGATTGATGTGGCGCTGGGCTCCTACGGCGAGAACCCGCGCGGTATTACTGACAAGATGACCAGCGCCGATATGCTGCGCATGGCGGAAGCACTGAACACCAAAGTGGTGATCCCGTTCCACCATGATATCTGGTCGAATTTCCAGGCCGATCCGCAGGAAATCCGCGTATTGTGGGAGATGAAGAAAGATCGCCTGAAGTATGGCTTCAAGCCGTTCATCTGGCAGGTCGGCGGCAAATTCACCTGGCCGCTGGACAAAGATAATCTCGAATATCACTACCCGCGTGGTTTCGATGATTGCTTCACCATTGAGCCTGACCTGCCATTCAAGTCCTTCCTCTGATTGTGCAGCCGCCTCGCCAGACAGGATGCCTGGCGAGGCCATATTTCTTTTAGTATTTTCAGGCTATTTCAAATATTATCTTTTCAAATCAATTCTTATCGGAATAGCTCATGACGGAAGCGCAACGGCATCAAATTCTCCTGGAACTCCTGGCGCAAACAGGGTTCGTCACCGTCGAGAAAGTGATCGAACGTTTAGGGATCTCCCCGGCAACGGCGCGGCGGGATATCAACAAGCTGGACGAAAGCGGCAAACTGAAAAAAGTCCGCAACGGGGCAGAGGCCATCAGCCAGCAGCGCCCTCGCTGGACCCCGATGAATATCCATCAGGCACAAAATCATGATGAAAAAGTGCGAATTGCCAGAGCCGCGTCACAGCTGGTGAATCCCGGCGAGAGTGTGGTCATCAACTGCGGCTCCACGGCGTTTCTGCTGGGTCGCGAAATGTGCGGCAAGCCGGTGCAAATCATCACTAACTACTTACCGCTCGCTAACTATCTGATCGATCAGGAGCACGAGAGCGTGGTGATCATGGGCGGTCAGTACAACAAGAGTCAGTCCATTACGCTCAGCCCGCAGGACAGCGAAAACAGTCTCTATGCCGGACACTGGATGTTTACCAGCGGCAAAGGCCTGACCGCGGATGGCCTGTATAAAACCGATATGTTGACCGCCATGGCGGAACAAAACATGCTCAACGTCGTGGGCAAGCTCGTGGTGCTGGTCGACAGCAGCAAAGTGGGCGAGCGCGCAGGGATGTTATTCAGCCGCGCCGAACAGATCGACATGGTGATCACCGGCAAAGGTGCCAACCCGGAAATCCTCCAGAAGCTGGAGGATCAGGGCGTAAAAATCCTGCGCGTTTAAAGGTGCTGGCGGAAAAACGCTACCGTGGCGTCCAGCGCCGTTGGCGTGATGCGGTGGCGGACGCCCGCTTCCCACAGGCACGTCAGATTACCGTCCAGTCCTTCATGCTTTAACGCCTGCTGTAGACGGAAAGTGCCTTCGGGCGGTACCACATCATCCGCATCACCGTGCCACAGCAGCAGCGGGCGATCGGCCAGACGTGGCAATGCCCGGGCCACCTCCCACTCTGCCAGCTTCGCCGTCACTTCCGCGACATCCTGAGGGGGGAAAAGGGTCTTCGCCAGCGACGTAAAATAGCCCGAGCCCATCAGACAGGCGACGGACGTCACGTCAGGATGATGCGTCATAATCCCCAGCGCAGCCATCCCCCCCATCGACGCCCCGGCCACGGCCAGTCGATTGTCGGCCACCAACCCGGCCGCATAAAGCGCATCACGCAACCCGGCAAACTCGGTCAAACTGCCGTGCAGAATGTGCCAGAACCGCCCAAGCCGCGCCTGTTCATCGCCCGTGAAGCGTGCGCCGTGGTCGGGAGCATCCGGCATCACTACCCGAAACCCCGCCTGCGCCAGCGCCACTGCAAAATAACTGTAAACCAGTTTTGATGACGTAAACCCGTGATAGAAAACGACAACCGGTAGCGGTTTATCACGTTTGCCCACGGGCGTGGCGTGTAAAATCTCATGGTCGCCGAGGTGGCGTATTTCAATTTCAATCATTGTCGACCCTCTGCGAATGTATGATTCATAATGTTGAGAACTGGGTTACGCTTTCACGTCATTTTCATTCGAAATATACGTCCCAGCTAACACTTCGGGAACATTCCCCCGCAAACTCAATTCACAGACAACTACACTATGGCTATCAGGAAACGAGATATGGTTATGCGCAGGTTTGCTGCTTTATTGCTGGTGTTTCTGCTCAGTGGCTGTAGCGCGCTGCAGGGTACGCCGCAACCCGCTCCACCGGTCGCCGATCATCCACAGGAGATTCGTCGTAATCAGACGGAAGGATTACAACGAATGGGCACCGTCTCCGCGCTGGTTCGCGGTTCTCCGGATGACGCAGAAGAGGCAATAAAAGCACAAGCCGTCGCCGCCAAAGCAGATTACTACGTCATCATTATGATCGACGAAACCATCATAACGGGACAGTGGTACTCACAGGCTATTTTGTACCGTAAATAATGGTTTTCCTTTGAACGACATTTACACTGCTTTGCGTCCATAGACATTTTCCTGTCCACAATAAACTCCACGACCGCGTCAATGGAAGGGAGTTTATTCGCGAAGGATTGCCCGGCGGATACCGGAGATATGTGAAATGGAGCTGACGATGAAACGAACTCTTGCTTTGACCTCTCTGTTGCTCTCAGCAGGCCTGGTGAGCACAACCGCGCAGTCGGCAGAATTCGCCAGTGCTGATTGTGTGACTGGTCTGAATGAAATTGGCCAGATCTCCGTGAATAATATCTCGGGGAGCCCGCAGGACGTTGAACGTGTCGTGGCATTAAAGGCCGATGAGCAGGGTGCTTCCTGGTATCGCATCATCCAGATGCAGGAAGATAACCATATTGACCACTGGCGGGTACAGGCCATTCTCTACGTATAATCCCCTCCTGATAAAAGCCACTTATTTTTAGTGGCTTTTCGTTTTTGCAAATTTTTTATCTCTAATAAAACCAATTAACAACAATAAAATAACATTTTGTTACACTAATTTAGTAAACGTAATCTCTGCTCTGCCGTTGAAGAACCATACCTTTTCAATAATGAGCAATTTATGATCACTGTTTTTCGCCGTGCAGGCCTGGGGGCGAAGCTATCGCTACTTACAGGCGTCAGTGTCGCCACGCTATTTCTGCTGTTCACTTTTCTGCTCAGCCAAAAAGCCAGCCAGCAGCTTGAAGCCCTTGCGGTAGAGGATCTGCATAATCAGTCTACCGGTATGGTCGACATGGTGCAGATGTTTAACACCAGCCTGAGTGAAGAAGTGGAGAGCTATACCCGGCTGTTCACCACTTTTTTACCGCAGCCTCTGAGCATTGATGCTTCTCAACCCCAGACGATTAATGGGCTCAGCGTTCCACTGCTGAAAGGGGGAGAAACCGGGCTGCATGAAAACAACGCCCTGTCGGACGATTTCCTGAACCGTACAGGCGCCATTTCCACGCTGTTTGTACGCAGCGGTAATGACTTTGTCCGCGTCGCCACGTCCCTGCGCAAAGAGAATGGCGATCGGGCGATGGGTACCGTTCTGGATGCCTCCAGTCCGGCCTTTGCCGCCGTCAACAAAGGTGAAGTCTACCGCGGCCTGGCCCTGTTATTTGGCAAGCGCTACATCACTCAGTACCAGCCGGTAAAAAATGCCGAAGGGCAGGTCATTGCGATTGTCTTTGTCGGGGTGGACATCTCTCACTCCTGGAACGTCATGCGCGAGAAAATCCTGAACCGCCGCCTGGGCGAGAGCGGTCATTTCTTTGTGCTGGATCGCAGCAACGGCAAAACCCGCGGGCAATATCTGTTCCACACCACGGAAGAGGGGCAATTGCCCAGGTGGGACGTCGCGACACAGCAACAGCTGCTGGGTGACAAACCTGGCACGCTGGAACGCACAAGCGACGATGGACGCACGCTGAAAATGGCGTACACCCCGCTGCCAGGCTGGAACTGGACTATCGTGGGTGAAGTGGATAAATCGGTGCTGCTCGCAAGCGTCAACGCCATGCGCGACCGTTTCCTGCTGGCTGGCGTGGTCTTATCCATTCTCTTTGCAGCCCTGTTCGTGGTGCTTATTCGCCGGATGCTGACCCGGCCGCTGCGCAACGTGATCCATCTTGCCCGGCAATATGCTGCGGGCGATCTCCGCTCCAGCCTGCCCGTGACGCGCCAGGACGAGGTCGGGCAGTTGATCGATGCCATCAACGGCATCGGCGGCGGCCTGCAAAAAATTGTGCTGCAGGTTCGCGAAGCCGCAGGTGAGATCCATTTGGGCACCAACGCGCTGGCCTCCGATACCGGGGAGATTTCAGAGCAGATCAACAAGCAGGCGAGCAGCGTGGAAGAGACCTCCGCCAGCATGGAGCAACTGGCCGCGACCGTACAGCAAAATGCCGCCAATATGGAGCAAACGCAGCAGCTGGTGGGTGAAACCTCGCTCGCGGTCCATCAGGGTGGCGAAACCGTCGCCCACGCCGTGTCGACCATGGATGACATTCGCGAAGCGTCAAAACGCATTGAAGACATCACCCGCGTGATCGAGTCCATCGCTTTTCAGACCAATATTCTGGCGCTGAATGCGGCAGTGGAAGCGGCCCGCGCTGGCGAGCACGGTAAAGGGTTTGCGGTCGTCGCGCAGGAAGTTCGTGCCCTGGCGGGGCGTAGTGCGAATGCAGTGAAGGAGATTGAACAGCTGATTGGCGATACCCTCAGGAAAGTGAGCGAGGGTCACGCGCTGTCTGAACAGACGCGCCTGGCGATGGATGCCATCATCGTTCATATCGATAACATCAGCCAGCTGGTCACCGAGATTAACCATGCCTCACGCGAGCAATCCGCGGGGATCGGTCAGGTGAATCTCGCCATGACCCATATTGGCGAAGCGTCGCATATCAATGCCGATCGCATCTCACGCAGCGAACAAACCGCACTAACGCTGCGCGAGAAGGGCTCACATCTGACCGAACTGGTGAGTCTGTTCCAGCTTAAAAACTAGCCAACCCTGCCCGTGGCGCGCAGCAGCAGGTCACTTTGTACCTGCTCGCTCATCTGCGTACCGCCGCGAGTATCCAGCATCATGCGGCACCACGCCTGCGCCATCGGGGGCGACGCGTGCCGCAGCATTTGGCTACCGGCGCCCAGTAAAAAGAGCTGTTGAGCAATCTCCCTGCCCTGTGCCTCCTGCGGCTTACGCAGTTTTTGCTGAAGCTGTCGCCAGCTGCGGTCGAAGTGTCTGTCCTGCCCTTTTACCTGCGCAAACTCATCGGCAAGCAGGTCGTGAATACCCGGCTGCTTCGCCAGCACCCGCAGCACGTCCAGACACATGATATTGCCTGACCCTTCCCAGATGCTGTTCACGGGCATCTCGCGGTACAGACGGGGAAGTTCACTCTCCTCGCAATATCCGACGCCCCCCAGCACCTCCATCGCTTCCGCCACAAACGGAATGCCCGCTTTACACACGCTAAATTTCGCCGCCGGGGTAAACAGCCGCGCCCAGGCAGCCTCCTGCGGATCGGCTCGTTTATCCCACGCCCGGGCCAGACGGAACAGCAGCGCCGTTTGCCCCTCCAGCATCAGCGCCATTCGGCTTAATACCTCGCGCATTAACGGCTGGTCGATGAGGTTTTTGCCGAACGTCTGCCGCTGATGGGCGTGATACAGGGCCACCGAGAGCGCCCGACGCATCAGTCCGTGGCTCCCCAGCGCGCAGTCAAAGCGCGTCAGCCCGCCCATTTTCAGTATCTGCCGAACCCCTTCGCCCTCTTCCCCCAGTAGCCAGCCGGAGGCGTCGAGAAACTCTGCCTCGCTGCTGGCATTCGAGCGGTTGCCGAGCTTGTCCTTAAGGCGCTCCAGCCGCACGGCATTGCGCTGTCCGTCAGGCAAAAAGCGCGGAACAAAAAAGCAGGATAGCCCGCCTTTTGCCTGCGCCAGCACCAGATGGGCATCGCTTTGCGGGACGGAGAAAAACCATTTATGCCCCACCAGCCGGTAGCTGCCGTCGCTACATTTCTCCGCTTTGGTGGTGTTGCTGAGCACGTCTGAGCCGCCCTGTTTTTCCGTCATCCCCATGCCGATCAGCAGCCCGCGTTTTTGTCCCGCCGGAGCGAGATGGGGATCGTAGCGATCGCTCAGTAATGGCGTCAGCCAGTGCCGGAAAGGTTCAGGTAGCGCCTGCTGCAGCAGCGGTGTGGCGGCAAACGTCATGGTGACGGGGCACAGCGTTCCGGCTTCCACCTGCGCATGCAGCACAAACCGCGCGGCCCTGGCAACAAAGGAGCCTTTACGCGCCTCCTCTTCCCATGCGAGGTTATGTACGCGGTTGGCACACAGTCCCTGCATCAGCAAGTGCCACGCCGGGTGAAAGCGGACGTCATCCAGCCGTTCCCCGGTGGGGTCATAGCGCAATAACTCCGGCGGATTCACGTTCGCCAGCCTGCCCAGCTCCAGCGATTCCGCAGTACCTAACTGCTGACCGATGCTGGCGAGAAGCTCGATATCCCACTCAGCACCTTCGCGGGTCACCGCGTCACGCAGGGCACAATCAGAAAGGAAAAGGTTGCTGTTAGAGAGTGGTGAAGGTTGATTAAAAACGGTATGGGTCTGCCAGTGCATGCTGTTTCCCTCCTTCAGTGGCAATGAAGGTAAGTATGGACAGACCCCGATAACGCTGCATGGGAGTACGGTCACACAGTAGCGATCCCGCTGATATCATTCGTGAAATAGCTCACAGAACATAAGAATAAACTATTTCACCACCTCTTCTTTGTTGAATAATTTATTCTCACCCCTTTCAGTGAGGAAAGTTATGCAACCGGATGCGCACAAGCGAGCATTAATTGCAGGCTCCATTGGTAATTTTATCGAGTGGTATGAGTTTGCGGTCTATGGTTTTCTCGCAACCGTCATTGCGAAGAATTTCTTCCAGCTTGAAGGCGAAGCGGGGCTGACCAGCCTGATCCTCACCTACGCCTCGTTTGCCATCGCTTTCTTCTTCCGTCCGCTGGGGGCAGTGGTGTTTGGTCGCATCGGCGACCGGATTGGCCGAAAGCCGACGCTGATTATTGTGCTGGTGTTGATGACGCTCGCTACCGCCGCCATCGGTATGGTGCCGGTCTATGCCAGCATTGGCATTGCCGCGCCGCTCATTATCACGCTCCTGCGCATCCTGCAGGGGTTGTTCGCGGGCGGCGAGTACGGCGGTGCGGTCTCACTGATGACCGAGTTCGCCCCGCGCGGCAAACGCGGCCTGTACGGCGCGTGGCAGTCCTTCACCGTGGCGCTGG
The DNA here is from genome assembly GCF_001030225.1 of Enterobacter sp. BIDMC92. NCBI lineage: Bacteria > Pseudomonadati > Pseudomonadota > Gammaproteobacteria > Enterobacterales > Enterobacteriaceae > Enterobacter > Enterobacter sp. BIDMC92. The sequence continues at coordinate 429,249 of NZ_KQ087598.1, read as the reverse complement.
GCTTGTTAGCGGGCGCAGGCATTGTGGCGCTGCTCTCCGCCCTCCTCACGCCGGAAGCCCTGCATGACTGGGGCTGGCGCATTCCATTCTTCCTGGCGTTGCCTATGGGTATCGTGGCGCTGTGGCTACGTGTCAGTATGGAAGAGACGCCAGGCTTTGTGCAGCAACAGGAAAAGCCGGTCGCCGCTCAGGCAGATACCCTCGCCACGCTGAAAGCCATCATGTTGGGAATTGGCCGGGTAATGGTGTGGTCCGCAGCGGGGTACACCTATCTGGTGATTATGCCGACCTATCTGCAGTCAGCCCTGCATACCGGGTTTAACCAGGCGCTGCTGATCGCGGTAATTTCGAATATCGGTTTTGCGCTGACGATTATTCCGTCAGGGATCCTGAGCGACAGAATTGGCCGCCGCACGGTGATGATTATCGCCACTGTTTTGCTGCTGATCCTCGCCCTGCCGCTGCTGAAAATTCTGCAGGCGGAGTCCAGCACCCTGGCGGTGAAGACAGTCGTGGTCCTGATTGCAGGCGGTCTGGTAGGCATGCTGGCAGGGCCGGGGCCGGCAATGCTCTCTGAGATGTTCCCGACGCGCGTGCGCTATACCGGGCTTGGGCTGGCTTACTCCCTGTCGAATGCGATTTTCTCGGGCTGTGCGGGGCTGATTATCACCGGCCTGATTAAAGAAACGGGCAACCTGAATATTCCGGCGTATTACGTGATGGCGACGGCGGTAGTGAGTATTGTCGCGCTGATGACGCTGAGGAAGGATGACCATTTGCGGTCGTTAGAGGAGTGAGGTTGTTTTGCCGGGTGGCGGCTTCGCCTTACCCGGCCTACAAAACCGTAGGCCCGGTAAGCGAAGCGCCACCGGGCGAAAATCAGCTACGCTGACGCACTGCTTCAAACAGACAGATGCCCGTTGCAACAGAAACGTTCAGGGACGACACGCTGCCCGCCATCGGGATGCTGATCAGCTCGTCACAGTGCTCGCGGGTCAGACGACGCATACCTTCGCCTTCCGCCCCCATCACCAGCGCCAGACTGCCGGTCATTTTACTCTGGTACAGGGTATGATCCGCTTCACCGGCGGTACCGACGATCCAGATGTTCTCTTCCTGCAGCATACGCATGGTGCGTGCCAGGTTGGTCACGCGGATAAGCGGAACGTTTTCCGCCGCGCCGCAGGCCACTTTCTTCGCCGTCGCGTTCAGCTGTGCAGAACGGTCTTTCGGCACGATCACCGCGTGCACACCCGCCGCATCCGCGCTGCGCAGACACGCGCCGAGGTTGTGCGGATCGGTTACGCCATCGAGGATCAGGAAGAATGGATTCTCCAGCTCAGCGATCAGATCCGGCAGATCGTTTTCCTGATACTGACGACCCGGCTTCACGCGGGCGATGATCCCCTGATGAACCGCGCCTTCGCTTTTCTCATCCAGGAACTGGCGGTTTGCCAGCTGGATCACCACACCCTGTGCTTCCAGGGCATGGATCAGCGGCATCAGACGTTTGTCCTCACGCCCTTTCAGAATAAAGACTTCCTGAAAACGCTCCGGTGCGCGCTCGAGAAGGGCCTGCACCGCGTGGATGCCGTAAATCATTTCACTCATTGATGGTTCTCATTATGACTGTTCTTTTCCCTCTCCCCTTCGGGGAGAGGGTCAGGGTGAGGGGAATTTTACTCCGCCTGCTTTTTCTTCGCAGCGCGCTTCGCTTTGGTGGCAGCCGCTATTTTCTGCGTCTTCGCGGAAGGCTTTTTCGCTGAGCGAGCTTCTTTCTTCGCCGCCTTCGGCTTCTGCTTTTTCTCGCCGCGGAACGCGCTGTCCGGCTCGAAGTTCACCTTCTTCCCGGCCTGACGGCGCTTGCCGCTCGCTTTACCGTTGCCGCCTTTTTTCGCCCTTTCACGCTCGGTTTTACCGACGTTACGCGGCGCACGTTCGCTGGAGATCAGGCTGAAGTCGATTTTACGGTCGTCCATATTCACGGCCTCGACCTTCACTTCCACACGGTCGCCCAGACGATAGGTCTGACCGCCCGATTCGCCAATCAGACGCTGGCCGACCTGGTCAAAGCGGTAATAGTCGTTATCCAGGCTGGAGACGTGTACCAGACCGTCGATAAACAGCTCATCCAGACGAACGAAGAAGCCAAAGCCGGTCACGCTGGCAATCACACCTTTGAAGATGTTACCCACCTGGTCCAGCATAAAGTCGCACTTCAGCCAGTCCGCTACGTCACGCGTGGCTTCGTCGGCCCGACGCTCGGTCATGGAGCAGTGCTGACCCAGCTGCAGCATCTCTTCCATCGAATAGTGGTAGCCACCGGTTTCAGTGGTGTTTCCTTTATGGCCTTGCTCCTGCGCCAGCAGATACTTGATCGCACGGTGCAGAGAGAGGTCAGGATAACGACGGATCGGCGACGTAAAGTGGGCGTAAGACTGCAGCGCCAGGCCGAAGTGACCACGGTTTTCCGGATCGTAAATCGCCTGCTTCATTGAGCGCAACAGCATCGTCTGCAGCATTTCTGCATCCGGACGGTCGCCAATGGACTCCAGCAGTTCAGCGTAATCACGCGGCTCAGGTTTGTTACCACCCGGCAGCTCCAGACCCAGTTCGGCCAGCACGGAGCGGAACGCGGTGATGGCTTCCGTCGACGGCTTATCGTGAATACGGAACAGCGCCGGCTCTTTGGCTTTTTCGACGAAACGTGCCGCCGAGATGTTCGCCAGGATCATACACTCTTCGATCAGCTTGTGCGCGTCGTTACGCTGGGTCTGTTCAATACGCTCAATACGACGTTCGGCGTTGAATATAAACTTCGCCTCTTCGCTCTCAAAGGAGATCCCGCCGCGCTCCTCGCGCGCCTGATCCAGCGTTTTGTAGAGGTTATGCAACTCTTCGATGTGTTTGACCAGTGGCGCATACTGTTCGCGCAGATCCTGGTCGCCCTGCAGCATATGCCAGACCTTGGTATAGGTCAGGCGCGCATGCGAGCTCATTACCGCTTCGTAGAACTTGTAGCCGGTTAAGCGCCCTTTGTTGGAGATGGTCATCTCACACACCATACAGAGGCGATCAACCTGCGGGTTCAGGGAGCAGAGGCCGTTAGACAGCACTTCCGGCAGCATCGGCACAACCTGAGACGGGAAGTAGACCGAGGTACCACGGCTGCGCGCTTCGTTATCCAGCGGAGTATGCGGACGAACATAGTAGCTTACGTCGGCAATTGCCACCCACAGACGCCAGCCGCCGCCGCGCTTTTTCTCACAGTAGACGGCGTCATCGAAGTCGCGAGCGTCTTCACCATCGATCGTGACCAGCGGCAGGGAGCGGAGATCCACGCGGCCCACTTTGGATTCTTCCGGGACTTCTTCACGCAGGCTCTCGATCTGCTCTTCAACCGCTTTCGGCCAGATATATGGGATTTCATGGGTACGCAGCGCCATATCAACGGCCATGGTAGTCCCCATGTTGTCACCGAGCACTTCGACGATTTTACCCACAGCTTTGGTACGACGGGTTGGGCGCTGGGTGAGTTCAACGACCACCACGAAGCCCATGCGCGCGCCCATCACCTCTTCAGGTGGGATCAGAATGTCGAAGCTCAAACGGCTGTCGTCCGGCACCACGAAGCCCACACCCGCGTCGGTAAAGTAGCGGCCAACAATCTGGCTGGTTTTTGGCACCAGAACGCGTACGACACGCGCTTCGCGGCGACCTTTACGGTCGGCGCCCAGCGGCTGTGCCAGGATCTGATCGCCGTGGATGCACATTTTCATCTGTTCAGATGAGAGGTACAGATCGTCTTTACGCCCCTCAACGCGCAGGAAGCCGAAGCCATCGCGGTGACCAATGACGGTCCCTTTCAGCAGATCGAGGCGTTCCGGCAGCGCGTAGCACTGGCGGCGGGTAAAGACCAGTTGCCCGTCGCGTTCCATGGCGCGCAGGCGACGGCGAAGCGCTTCAGTTTGCTCTTCACCTTCAATGTTTAATTCAACGGCAAGTTCTTCACGGTTGGCGGGTTTTTCGCGTTTTGTTAAGTGTTCAATGATGAACTCGCGGCTGGGGATAGGATTCGCGTATTTTTCGGCTTCGCGTTCCTGGAAAGGATCGTGTGACATGTCGGTTCCTCCGTTGTCAGCTCCGGTGGAAATTTTCTTCATTCCACCAGCAATAATTTATAAAGCGGTTGATTCTCTTCAACCAAATCGGCCAGCGTGTAGTTATCCAGTTCCTTGAGAAAACCTTGCACGGCCTGAGAAAGCGCCTGTTTCAGGCGGCAAGCGGGCGTAATGTGGCAGAACTCGCTGCTGCAGTTCACCAGAGAGAGCGGTTCCAGTTCACGTACCACATCGCCAACACGAATGCTCTGTGCCGGTTTACCGAGACGGATCCCACCATTCTTCCCGCGGACGGCAGCAACGTATCCGGCACGACTAAGTTGATTGATTATTTTGACCATATGATTACGGGATACGCCGTAGACCTCTGTAACTTCAGAGATGCTGGTCATTTTCCCATCGGGTAACGACGCCATGTAAATCAGCGCACGTAAGCCGTAATCGGTGAAACTTGTTAACTGCACATCAACCTCAGGAAAAAGGGAAATCGCGGACAAACCGCAAAGATATTCATTAATGATGATAAACCAGCCAGATAGTTAGGGGCTAATTTATTTGACAGACGGGGCGAAAAAGCGGAGATCCAGGAGCGGTCGCCGGATGGCGCTACGCTTATCCGGCCTACGGGTCTCCCCGCAGGCCAGCAGTCACGAAGATTATGCGTCGAACGGGTCGCGCAGGATCATCGTTTCAGTACGATCCGGGCCGGTAGAGATAATGTCAATCGGCACTTCGGTCAGTTCTTCAATGCGCTTGATGTAATTCAGCGCCGCCTGAGGCAGGCCGCTACGCTCTTTCACACCGAAGGTGGTCTCAGACCAGCCCGGCATGGTTTCGTAGATTGGCTCGATGCCTTCCCAGTCGTCAGCAGCCAGCGGAGTGGTGGTCACTTCGCGGCCATCTGGCATACGGTAGCCTACGCAGATTTTCACTTCTTTCAGGCCGTCCAGGACGTCCAGTTTGGTCAGGCAGAAGCCAGACAGGGAGTTGATCTGCACGGCACGGCGCACCGCAACCGCATCCAGCCAGCCGGTACGACGACGACGACCGGTGGTCGCGCCAAACTCGTTACCCTGCTTGCACAGGAACTCGCCGGTTTCATCAAACAGTTCGGTCGGGAATGGACCCGCACCCACGCGAGTGGAGTACGCTTTGATGATGCCCAGTACGTAATCGACATAACGTGGGCCCAGGCCAGAGCCGGTCGCCACGCCACCTGCGGTGGTGTTAGAGGAGGTAACGTACGGATAGGTACCGTGGTCGATGTCCAGCAGCGTACCCTGCGCACCTTCAAACATGACGAAATCGCCACGCTTGCGCGCCTGGTCCAGCAGATCGGACACATCAACAACCATACCGGTCAGAATGTCTGCAATCGCCATGACGTCATCCAGTACTTTCTGGTAGTCAACAGCGTCAGCTTTGTAGAAGTTCACCAGCTGGAAGTTGTGATATTCCATCACTTCTTTCAGTTTTTCAGCGAAGGTTGCTTTGTCGAAGAGGTCGCCTACGCGCAGACCGCGACGTGCCACTTTATCTTCATACGCCGGGCCGATACCACGACCGGTGGTACCAATCGCTTTCGCACCGCGCGCTTTTTCACGCGCAACGTCCAGCGCCACGTGATAATCCAGGATCAGCGGGCAGGCTTCGGAGAGCAGCAGGCGCTCGCGAACAGGGATACCACGGTCTTCCAGACCTTTCATCTCTTTCATCAGCGCAGCTGGAGACAGCACAACGCCGTTACCGATGATGCTGGTGACGTTTTCGCGAAGAATGCCTGATGGAATAAGATGGAGGACGGTTTTTTCACCGTTGATTACGAGAGTATGGCCTGCGTTGTGACCGCCCTGGTAGCGTACAACATATTTAGCCCGTTCAGTCAGAAGATCAACAATCTTCCCTTTACCTTCGTCACCCCATTGGGTGCCCAGTACGACGACGTTGTTACCCATTTTTTTCAAAATCACCGTTTGCTTAAAAATGGATTCTACCATCGCTTTTTCAGATATACAGCACTTTTTGACCTCAGAATATCCCAAATCCGACCACTTTTTGATCAGCCAATCGTTTTCCTCAACATGTAGTAGATCACGATGCCAGCAACCACAAGACCGCCGCCAAAACGACGCAAAATATTATCGGGAAGTTGGCTCATCGTCGCGATCATGCGACGCCACGCGCGCGGATAAAGCATCGGGCCAAGGCCTTCCAGCACTAACACCAACGCCAGCGCGAGCCAAATGGTTGAATTCATTTTTATTCCTTATAAAAGAAAACCACCGCTCCATGGGAAGCGGTGGTTTGAATACTCAAACGAGCCTGAGTTTATCGCGTTGCGTTAGTCGGCGTCTTCATATAACGGAAGAAATCGCTGTCCGGGCTGAGCACCATCACATCCTGGTTGCTCTGGAAGCTATTCTCGTAAGCACGCAGGCTACGGATAAAGGCGTAGAAGTCTGGATCCTGGCTGAACGCATCGGCGAACAGCTTCGCGGCTTCCGCATCACCTTCACCGCGCAGAATACGGCCCTGACGCTCAGATTCCGCCAGCGTCTTGGTCACTTCATAGTCCGCTGCCGCACGCAGTTTCTCAGCCTCTTCCTGGCCCTGCGAACGGTGACGACGGGCGACCGCTTCACGCTCAGCGCGCATACGGTTGTAAATCGCCTCGGACACTTCCACAGGCAGGTTGATCTGCTTGATACGTACGTCGACCACTTCGATACCCAGCGCGGCCATACTGTTCGGGTTGATCACCGGCACTTTGCCGTTGGTTTCAGCCTGAACACGTTCTGCCGCTTTAGCGATCGCATCGTCCGCCGCTGGCGTTTCCACTTCGTCTTCCGTGCCCGCTGTACCGGAGTTCAGCGCATCACGCACTTCCAGGGTCAGACGACCGCGGGAGTCGGTCACGATATCCTTCACATCCAGACGACCAATCTCAGAACGCAGACGGTCAGAGAACTTACGTTTCAACAGCACTTCCGCCTGAGAAACGTCGCCGCCGCCTGTCGCCAGGAAGTAACGGCTGAAATCACTGATGCGCCATTTGATATAGGAATCAACGATCAGGTCTTTCTTCTCTTTCGTGACGAAACGGTCGGCCTGGTTATCCATGGTCTGAATACGCGCATCAAGCGTTTTCACAGACTGAATGAACGGCACCTTAAAGTGCAGGCCCGGCTCATAGATCACCGGACGTTTATCACTGTCACGCACGACGCTGCTGAACTGGAACTTAATCCCACGTTCACCCTCTTTCACGACGAAGATAGAGGTATAAAGCACGACCAGTACGATGATGATGATCGCAATAACTGACTTACGCATCCTTATTCCCCCTGACGCTGGTAGTCGTTACGCTGCGCGTTAGCACGGCGTTGGTCCATAATGTCACCATCGTTCGAAGAAGACGTGGTTGTTGCGCTTGTGCTACCGGATGACGCCGGTGGCAGACGCAGCAGGTTGTTGGCACCGCTGGTGTCAGCCTTCGCTGCCGGCGCTGAACCGCCCTTAAGCATCTGATCCAGTGGCAGCACCATCAGGTTTCCGCCTTTGTTGTCATTAACCAGCACTTTACGCGTGTGGCTAAGCACTTTTTCCATGGTCTCGATATAGAGACGCTCACGGGTAATTTCCGGAGCCGCCTTATATTCCGGCAGGATTTTCGCGAAGCGCGCCACTTCACCCTGGGCTTCCAGGATGGTCTGGGTCTTGTACGCACGCGCTTCTTCAAGAATACGCTGCGCCTGACCGTTAGCACGCGGCTGAACTTCGTTGGTGTACGCTTCCGCTTCACGGATGTACTGCTGTTCGTTTTCACGGGCGGCGATAGCGTCATCAAACGCGGCCTTCACCTCTTCCGGCGGACGAGCGGCCTGGAAGTTGACGTCCAGCAGAGTGATACCCATGTTGTACGGACGAATGGTCTCTTCCAGCTCACGCTGGGTATCGCTACGAATAACGGTACGACCTTCAGTCAGAATACGGTCCATGGTGTATTTACCGATCACCCCGCGCAGGGCGCTATCGGTCGCCTGGCGCAGACTGTCATCGGCGCTGGTCACGCTAAACAGATAACGTTCAGGATCGGTGACGCGGTACTGGACGTTCATCTCAACGCGCACCACGTTCTCATCAGACGTCAGCATCACACCAGACGCCGCCAGTTCACGGACAGATTCCACGTTGACCGCGGTCACGTCGTCAATGAAGGTCGGCTTCCAGTTCAGACCCGGCTCAACCAGATGGCTGAACTTACCAAAACGCGTAACCACACCGCGTTCCGCTTCTTTAATGGTGTAGAACCCGGTAGCAGCCCAGATGATTACCACGGCAGCGGCAACAATACCCACTACGCGACCACCCATTTGCGGGCGCGGCCCCTGGGTGGAATTCCCACCTGAGCCAGAACCTTTACCTCCGCCAAGACCACCAAGCTTCTTGCTTAGCTTGCGGAAGATATCATCCAGATCTGGCGGCCCCTGCTCGCGACCACCTTTGTTGCCATTTCCCCCAGAGTTGCCGCCTTGATTATTGCTGCTTCCCCACGGGTCGCGGTCCTGTCCGTTATTACCGGGCTGATTCCACGCCATGTATATGCTCCATATTTGTTATGCAAGGGCGAATTATTCAGGCATCCCCTTTCTGATCAGACGATATAGTCCGCCAGCGCAGGTTCTTGTTTACAGAGGCGACGCCAGTCAACGATCGGCATACGCACCTGCATCCCCACGCTGCCGTCATCCTCCATCCACTCTTTTTCTATCGCCTGAAGCTGATAAAACCGGCTGCGCAGCCTGCCTTCCTGTGGCGGCAATCGCAGCGTGTGCTGGGCTACCTCACCGGAAAGACGTTCTGTCAAAGCCTGGAAAAGCAGTGGCACACCAATACCGGACTGGGCAGAAAGCCAGACCCGAATCGGTTTGTTCTCTTCATCTCGGTCGATACGCGGCTCGAAATCCTCCAGCATATCGATCTTGTTCATCACCAACAGGGTTGGGATCTCGTGGGCGTCGATCTCTTCGAGCACCACGTTTACCGCGTCGATGTTCTCCTGCACGCGGACGTCTGCCGCGTCAATCACGTGCACCAGCAGAGTCGCCTGTCGCGTCTCCTGCAGGGTGGCTTTAAACGCCGCCACCAGGTCATGCGGCAGATGACGGATAAACCCAACGGTATCCGCCAGCACCGTCTCGCCGACGTCGGCTACGTCGATACGACGCAATGTGGGGTCCAGGGTCGCAAACAGCTGGTCTGCGGCATACACCTGGGCCTCGGTAATCTGGTTAAACAGGGTGGATTTACCGGCGTTGGTATACCCCACCAGCGACACCGTCGGGATGTCGGCTTTTGAGCGCGCGCGGCGCCCTTGCTCACGCTGTTTCTCAACGCGTTCCAGACGTGAGAGGATCTGGGTAATACGGCCACGCAGTAAACGACGGTCGGTTTCGAGCTGGGTCTCACCCGGACCGCGCAAACCAATCCCGCCTTTCTGTCTTTCAAGGTGGGTCCAGCCACGCACAAGCCGCGTCGCCAGATGGCGCAACTGCGCCAGCTCAACCTGCAGCTTACCTTCGTGGGTACGTGCACGCTGAGCAAAAATATCTAAAATCAACCCTGTGCGATCGATAACACGGCATTCGCAAAGACGTTCCAGGTTACGTTCCTGAGCCGGAGACAACGCATGGTCAAACAGCACGACTGACGCGCCGGTTGCTTTTACGGCATCCGCAATTTCTACTGCTTTACCTTCACCAACAAAATACTTTGGGTGCGGCGCTTTACGGCTACCGGTAATCACCTGCAATGCTTCGACACCGGCGGAAGAGACCAGAGATTCAAACTCCTGGAGGTCTTCCATATCTTTGTCTTGCGTAAAATAGATGTGTACCAGCACCGCCTGCTCACCGGCATCATAACGGTCAAACAAGCGTAAAATCCTCAAAAAAGATCAGCGGGGAACGCAGGATCGCTGGCTCCCCGTGTGGATAACAGCGCGAAACCTTATTCGGTGTCTTCACTGTCCTGCGCTGGCGCTGAAGAGCCCTGCGCGTTACTGCCATGATGGTAGTTACTGCCCGTGCCGCCGCCCGCGTTATTGCTGTGATGAGAGACCGGACGAGACGGAACAACAGTAGAGATAGCGTGCTTGTAGACCATCTGGCTGACCGTGTTTTTCAACAGGATCACGAACTGATCGAAAGACTCAATCTGACCTTGCAGCTTAATACCATTCACCAAATAAATAGAAACTGGAACACGTTCCCGACGCAATGCGTTCAGGAACGGATCTTGTAAAGATTGCCCCTTAGCCATTCTATCTTTTCCTTATATGCTTGTTTTGTACTTAGAACCTTGCGATTCTGAAAAATTGCGCACGATACGACTCAATTGTACACATTCAGTGAGCGATATCACCAACAACCTCAATCACTTCGTTTAACGCCTGTTGTGGTTTTTCACTGTCTAGCCAGTGAACCCCCTCCCAACCGCGCAACCAGGTGATCTGGCGCTTCGCTAACTGTCTCGTGGCGCAAACACCTCGATAAACCATTTCATCGTATGAAATCTCACCTTCAAGATACGACCACATCTGGCGGTATCCCACACAACGAACGGAAGGCATGTCCGTATGCAAATCTCCACGGGCAAATAGCGCCCGCACTTCTGCTTCAAAATCTGAAGCTAACATCTGATGAAAACGCTGCTCAATTCGTTGATGGAGCAGTTCACGGCTCGCCGGGGCGATGGCGAACTGATGCACCTGATACGGCAGAGCGTCTCCTGACGTTTGCGTCAGTTCCGTTAAAGTTTTACCCGAAATGAAAAAAACTTCCAGTGCCCGGGAAAGCCTTTGCGGATCATTTGGATGGATTCGCGCTGCCGCTACCGGGTCAATCTCCGCCAGTTGCTGATGCAAAACGTCCCACCCCTGCTCTGCCGCCTGCTGCTCAATCTTTGCTCGTATTTCCGGGTCCGCTGATGGCAGAGGAGAGAGCCCCTCCAGCAACGCCTTGAAATAGAGCATGGTTCCGCCAACCAACAGCGGTATACGTCCCGCCGCGGTTATCTCGGCCATCTCGGCTAAGGCATCCCGGCGAAAATCCGCTGCGGAGTAGGCCTGAGCCGGATCGAGAATATCCAGCAAACGGTGCGGTGCCGCACGCAGCTCTTCTGCGTCAGGCTTCGCCGTGCCGATATCCATCCCCCGATAGATGAGGGCGGAGTCGACGCTAATCAACTCTACAGGCAAAACTTTACGCAACTCGATGGCGAGCGCCGTTTTGCCGGAGGCCGTTGGGCCCATTAAAAAAATTGCCTTGGGCAGGCTCGCCTTACTGACATCAATCATGTTTCAGGGCGTTCATCGCCGTTTGTAAATCAACAGGTTGCAATAACCCACCCGGCGGCGCTTTCACCAGATGCGGACAGAGGCGTTCAACCTCCGCCAGCACGCTAATGGCCTGTGCCATGCTCCACGGCGCGTGTTCGCTGGCCAGATGGCGGGCGATCCACTGCGCGGTGTTAGCGGCATCAAACGATGTTTGCTGCGCCAGGTAGCCTATCAGTTCAGGAATCAAGTTTTGTAAATTTTGTTGGCGTAAGGGTAAAGGCACTGCACGAATTGTCACATGTTGTGGTTCGAGCACGATTTCAATCCCCATCTGCGCCAGTTGCGGCTCCGCACGCTGCAATACACTTGTTTCTTCGGGGGATATTTTCAGGCGAACCGGGATCAATAACGGCTGCGCACAGGCCGCATTTTCGCCCGGCGTAAGCTGGACCTGTTTGAGCCACCGTTCAGCGACCGGCAATGCCAGAAGCATCAATTTGCCGTCACGTTCAAGCAGTGCCATATCCGGCGCGATGATCGTCAGCACCCGGCCAAAACTCTGGCTATGGCCGTCCAGAGATGGCTGAGGAGCCGGAATGGGTTCTTTACGCTCCACAGCCGGCGTTTCCAGCAGTTTACGGTACAACGCCCCCTGCTGCTTTTGATAGCCAGGCTGGGCATGCGGGTAGTTCGCGCCCGTCGGGCGCGGTGCAGTTCCTGCTGAGGAGAAACGCGGGGCTTCCGGTTCCCGTGCAACGGCAGGCTCCGCAAAATGGTTACGGCCCGCAGCAACACGGTTTTCCGGGATCGGGCGCCGCGCAGGTTCTGCCTGTTCCAGCGGCAATGTCGATTCAACCTGCTGCTGCAGCACGCTGAGCACGCCCTGATAGATAAAATCATGCACCAGTCGCGACTGGTGGAACCGCACTTCATGCTTGGCAGGATGCACGTTCACATCCACCTGATGGGGGTCAATCTCCAGATAAAGCACGAAAGCGGGCTGCTGATCGGCCCCGAGCTTGTCTTCGCAGGCCTGACGAATGGCGTGATTAATGAGACGGTCGCGCATCATGCGGCCGTTCACGTAACAATACTGGATCTCCGCGAACGCTGCGCTGCTGGCGTTCGGGTCAGCCACCCAACCGCGCAGCGCCAGATCGCCATGCTGCCACTCAATAGCCAGCGCCTGTTCCAGAAACGGTGTACCGCAGATTGCCCCCAGACGGCGCTCTTTCTGCCCCCCCTCTGCCACCGCGCGATACTGGCGCATCACCTTGCCATTATGGCTAAGGTTAATGGTGACATCGAAACGGGCCAGCGCGATACGACGAATGATCTCGTCGATATGCCCGAACTCGGTTTTTTCGGTACGCATAAACTTGCGGCGGGCAGGCGTGTTATAGAACAGATCTAATACTTCAAGCGTCGTACCGACAGGATGCGCCGCGGGTTTGACCGTCACGTCCATATCGCGCCCTTCGGCGTATGCCTGCCATGCTTCCTGCTGGTCCGCGGTGCGGGAAGTCAGCGTTAAACGCGAAACCGAGCTGATACTGGCCAGCGCTTCGCCGCGAAACCCGAGGCTGATAATCGCTTCCAGGTCATCCAGAGAGGCTATTTTACTGGTGGCGTGACGGGCCAGCGCCAGCGCCAGCTCGTCTTTTTTAATGCCGCAGCCGTTGTCACGAATGCGAATCAGCTTTGCGCCACCGCGTTCGATATCAATATCAATGCGGGTCGCGCCCGCATCGAGGCTGTTTTCCACCAGCTCCTTCACCACCGACGCAGGGCGCTCCACCACCTCACCGGCGGCGATTTGGTTCGCAAGCTGCGGCGGTAGAACCTGAATCGGCATGAATGCTCCTTAGTTTGTCGCGGTCATCTCACCCGGCAGCGCGGCACTTGCCGTCTGGGCAGCTCCGCCCTGCGGCGCGGACTGCAGCGGATGAGCCTCGAAGTATTTACGCAGACCGTTATAAATCGCTTCGGCAAGCTGTTGCTGATAGCTGTCGCTGCCCAGCAAGCGTTCTTCACTGTTATTGCTGATAAAGCCGGTTTCCACGAGGATCGAAGGAATATCCGGCGAACGCAGAACCCCGAGGCTCGCATGCTCTGGACGGCGCTTGTGCAATGCCCCGATGCCCTGCAGCTGGTTCAGTACGTTAGTGGCGACATCATACCCGACGCGCTGGGAATGACCGAACTGTAAATCCAGTACCGCCTGGCTGAGATACGGGTCAGACTGGCTGTTAGCCAGCACATCCCCGGCACCGCCTAACAGTTCAGACTGTTTCTCATGCTCTTCAAGCCAGTTGGCCATTTCACTGTTTGCCCGGCGGTTCGACAGCACCCATACCGATGCGCCGGTCGCATTACGGTTAGGTGCGGCATCGGCGTGAATGGAGACCAGGAAATTGGCATTCTGCTTGCGCGCCACGTCTGATCGGCCCATCACGGAGATAAAATAGTCGCCGTCACGGGTGAGCACGCCTTTAAACATCGGGTCGTCGTTTAACAGCGCCCTGAGCTTGCGGGCAACCGCGATTGTGACGTTTTTCTCCTGCGTACCGCCCGGGCCAATCGCGCCAGGATCCTGACCGCCGTGCCCCGCATCAATGGCAATAATCACTTTGTCACCGCTGACCACGCGGCGTGCGCTGGCCGCAGGACGCGTAACGGTATTGCTGCTGGTGACGCTGGTTATGCGGTCGCTGTCTGTTTTGAAGGGATTACGCGCCGGTTCTGAAGGACGCGGGGTATACACCGGCGCTTCCACGCGTTTCGCGACAACCGGCGGCGGTGGAGGCGGCGGCACGTCTGCATTGATGGTAAACACCACCGTATAGTTCGCACCGTTTTGCTGCTTCACCGCCTTCGTTTTGCCCTTTTCGGTCAAATCGACCACCAGACGCAATGACTGACTATCTTTTGGCGTGCCCGAGCGAATACTTTTCACCAGATTGTTACCGCTGAACTGCAGCGGTAATCCCTGGATCACGCCGGTCTGTTTGATATCCAGCGCCACGCTGTGGCTGTCTGGCTGTGAAAATGCATATTCAGGATCGCCCATAAAGCTGAATGTGATCCGGGCCTGGCTTTCGCCGTTCGAGACCTGAATATCGGAGAGGTTTGCCGCCCCGGCCTGCGCGCACAGCAGTACCGTGGTAGCCAGCAACCAATTTTTAACGCGATTTATCATCCCGTCATCCCTACGCTTAACCGGCCAGACGCGCCAGTAAGGAACTGCCTGATGAGGAGACCGCACTGATGCGAGCCTCACGCCCTTGTGCCTGGTAATCTAAGTGAATTTCGACATCCGGGTCAGGCAGGACACCCGCACCTTGTTGCGGCCACTCCACCAGGCAGATGGCATCATTGGCAAAATAATCACGGATCCCCATAAATTCCAGCTCCTCAGGATCCGCAAGGCGGTATAAATCGAAGTGGTACACCATGAGATTTTCAAGGGTGTACGGCTCTACCAGCGTGTAGGTTGGGCTTTTCACATTCCCGTTGTGCCCTAACGCCTGCAAGAAACCCCGGCTGAAGGTGGTTTTACCCGCCCCTAAATCACCATACAGATAAATGACAGTTGCCCCCTGACAGGCCTGCGCCACGCGCTTGCCGAGATCTAAAGTGGCTTGTTCATCAGGTAAAGGAATCGCTCGATTAGTCATTTTCTACGTCAATCACATCCGGGTTAACCACACGCCGCAGCGTGCAAAAGAGATCGGTGGCCAGCATACCGCGTGTACCGTAACGCGCAGCCAGTTTATCTGCCGCGGCACCGTGGGCCACGCAGCCCGCGCAGGCTGCATCATAAAGGGGAAGTTTCTGTCCAAGCAATGCGCCAATGATACCGGAAAGCACATCGCCCATGCCGCCGCTCGCCATGCCCGCGTTTCCGGCATCGATAATGCTCTGAGCCTCATCACTGGCGACAACGGTTCCTGCCCCTTTCAAAACGGCAACACCTCCGTAACGTTTTACCAGACGCTGAGCAGAAAGTAAGCGATCGCTTTCAATTTCTGCCACGCTGCAGTTAAGCAGGCGCGCGGCTTCGCCGGGGTGTGGCGTCAGAATGCGATTGTGACGCTTATCCGGATTGATTGCCAGAAGGTTCAGCGCGTCGGCATCCCACAGCATCGGTTTACGAAAATTCTCGACCTTTTGCAGAGCCTGTTTACCCCACGCCTGCTGTCCAAGACCGGGTCCAATGACGACCACATCCGCCCATTCCAGGCTTTCTTCAAGGGTCTGGAGCGTAAGCTCATGGACCATCAGCTCCGGTCGGGCGGTGATTATCGGCGCAATATTCTCAACGCGAGTGAGCACTCGCACTAAACCGGCACCGCTTCGTAATGCCGCTTCACCGGCCATGCGGATAGCGCCCGCCGTACCGTGATCGCCCCCCACTATCACCAGCTTGCCATGATCGCCTTTATGGGACGTCGGGCGTCGGGGCGGAAGCCACGAAGCAAGGTGAGACGCATCAAAACGCGCGATGCGCATTTCCTGTCCTGCCAGCCAACTCTCCAGCCCCAGCGCATGGTGGTGCAACACGCCGACCACGTCCCGTGCTTTGCCGGTCAGCAAACCCGGTTTCAGGGCGATGAACGTCACCGTGTGCGCAGCCTGAATCACCGCCCCCGGCGTCGCTCCTGTTTGTGCGAGCAGACCCGACGGAATATCCAGCGCGACCACCGGCGCGGCGTGCCGATTGGCGTGTGTAATGAGCGCAGCAATGTTCTCGCGAGGCGCGCTACGCAGGCCGGTGCCCAGCAGACCATCAACAATCAGATCAACATCCTCTGGCCAGACGATATCTGGCGCATGAATCACTCCGCCTGCGTTCAGCCATGCCTCCCGCGCCGCGCTGGCCTCTTCCGGCAACGGTTTATCACTTTCGAGTGCCAGCAACGTCACGCGGATCCCCGCAGCCACTGCAAGACGGGCAACGACGTAACCGTCACCGCCGTTATTGCCGTGCCCGCACATTATCAGCCAGTGTGCAGCCTGCGGGTACGCGCTGCGGGCAACATTAAACGCCGCCTCGCCTGCCCGCTGCATCAGTTCATAAAGGGTGATACCGAGACTGTCAGCCGCCTCTTTTTCGGCATGCCGGAGCGCGTCCGCATGCCAGATGGAATGTGGTATACTTGCGGGGTTTTTCTTCACCGTATGGTCCGTCATGTCACAGCCCCTCGATCTCAATCAGTTAGCGCAAAAAATTAAACAGTGGGGTGCTGAGCTCGGCTTCCAGAAGGTAGGTATTACCGATACCGACCTCTCCGCCAGCGAGCCGAAACTGCAGGCCTGGCTGGATAAACAATACCACGGCGAAATGGAATGGATGGCGCGTCATGGCATGATGCGCGCCCGTCCACACGAGCTTTTGCCGGGCACGTTACGGGTCATCAGCGTGCGCATGAACTACCTGCCCGCCAACGCGGCTTTTGCGCGTACGCTCAAAAATCCCTCACTGGGTTACGTCAGCCGGTACGCCCTGGGGCGTGATTACCACAAGCTCTTGCGTAACCGCTTAAAAAAACTCGGGGAGACTATTCAGCAGCACTGTGTTTCGCTGAATTTTAGACCCTTTGTCGATTCTGCGCCCATTCTTGAGCGCCCGATCGCTGAAAAAGCCGGGCTTGGCTGGACAGGTAAGCACTCACTTATCCTTAGCCGCGACGCCGGTTCATTCTTCTTCCTGGGAGAACTGCTGATTGATTTACCGCTGCCGGTAGACGGTCCGGTCGAGGAAGGCTGTGGGCGCTGCGTGGCCTGTATGACCATCTGTCCGACAGGTGCCATCGTCGAGCCCTACACCGTTGATGCACGCCGCTGTATCTCCTACCTCACCATCGAACTGGAAGGGGCGATCCCGGAAGAATTTCGACCGCTTATCGGAAACCGGATCTACGGCTGTGACGACTGCCAGCTCATTTGCCCGTGGAACCGCTATTCGCAGCTCACGAATGAAGAGGATTTCAGCCCGCGTAAGGCGCTCCATGCCCCACAGCTCATTGAACTGTTTGCCTGGACCGAAGCCTGGTTCCTGAAAGTGACGGAAGGGTCGGCCATCCGCCGTATCGGCCATCTGCGCTGGCTGCGAAATGTTGCCGTGGCGCTGGGCAATGCCCCGTGGGATGAAGCGAATATCCGGGCGCTGGAAAGCCGTAGAGGTGAGCACCCACTTCTTGATGAACACATAGACTGGGCGATTACGCAGCAAATTGAGAAGCGTAATGCCTGCGTGGTGGAGGTGCAGCTTCCTCAGAAACAGCGGCTGGTGAGGGTAATCGAAAAAGGGCTCACGCGTGATGCGTGATATATTCACAGCCTGTGAATAAAAATAAAAACTCAAGCGCCATCTGGGCTTGAGAAGAGATCAAGTGATCTCGATAACATTTTGAAATGAAAATTTATCATTAAAATACAATGCATTAAAAAGATACTATTCACCCTGCTAACTTTTAGACCGGTTCCGCTAAAGCGCAGTTTCTGTGGATAACTCTGTTTACAAGAGTATTTCAGATGCAATAGAAAACGTCCTCAACGAGGTTATTCGCTGTGGATATTTTGGAGACGAAGAAGAATTTGGAGCGGGAAACGAGACTCGAACTCGCGACCCCGACCTTGGCAAGGTCGTGCTCTACCAACTGAGCTATTCCCGCTTGGGTGGTCCGTGCTGTGGAAGCACTTTCAAATTTTGGAGCGGGAAACGAGACTCGAACTCGCGACCCCGACCTTGGCAAGGTCGTGCTCTACCAACTGAGCTATTCCCGCTTGGGCAGTCCGTGCTGTGGAAGCACTTTTCAAATTTTGGAGCGGGAAACGAGACTCGAACTCGCGACCCCGACCTTGGCAAGGTCGTGCTCTACCAACTGAGCTATTCCCGCAAATCTGTACTGCTTTTGTTGCTGTCGTAACGCGTAATTCTCTGTCGTTACGGGAGGCGCATTATACGAGAAATCCTTTTAGCTGCAACCCCCCTGAAAGCGATTTTTTTGAAATTCAGTTCAAATGCTTATTTAATCGGCAAGCTGAACAATTTAACGACAAAAAGCCGGCCACGCAAGGCGCCGGTTCTCAAAATCACAGCTTAATAAAGTTTTCGCGATAGTAAGCAAGCTCCGCCACGGACTCGCGGATATCGTCCATCGCCTGGTGCGTCCCCTGCTTTTTAAAGCCATCGAGGATTTCAGGTTTCCAGCGACGCGCCAGCTCTTTCAGGGTGCTGACATCCAGATAACGGTAGTGGAAGTACGACTCCAGCTCCGGCATGTACTTAAACAGGAAACGGCGATCCTGGCCGATACTATTACCGCAGATAGGCGATTTACCTGCCGGTACCCACTGTTTCAGAAACGCCAGCGTCGCCAGCTCCGCCTCGCGGTCACCCAGGGTGCTCGCCTTCACGCGTTCTACCAGACCACTGCCGGTATGGGTACGCACGTTCCACTCATCCATCAACGCAAGCTGATCGTCTGACTGATGCACCGCAATGGTTGGCCCTTCCGCCAGGATATTGAGGTTGGCGTCGGTCACCAGGGTTGCAATCTCAATGATGCGATCGCGCTCGGGATCCAGCCCGGTCATTTCAAGGTCGATCCAAATCAGGTTGTTTTCATCCGCGCTCATGTTATTTTCCACCCTTCTCGCATAACCGGCAGTAGCAGGTTAACTAGTATTAATTAGAGTGTATCATAGAGGTTTTGCCCCTTACGGGCGACCAGGAGCCAGTGCGATTGAGTAAAAATAAACTCTCCAAAGGGCAGCAGCGTCGTGTGAATGCCAATCACCAGCGCCGTCTTAAAACCACTTCGGAGAAGGTCGATTACGACGACAACCTGTTTGGCGACCCGACGGAAGGCGTAGTCATCAGCCGTTTCGGTATGCACGCCGACGTGGAATCCGCCGATGGTGAGATCCACCGCTGCAACATCCGCCGGACCATTCGTTCTCTGGTGACCGGCGATCGCGTGGTCTGGCGGCCGGGTAAAGAGGCCGCGGAAGGCGTGACGGTAAAAGGTATCGTTGAAGCGGTGCATGAGCGCACGTCCGTATTAACCCGTCCCGATTTCTACGACGGGGTGAAACCAATTGCCGCCAACATTAACCAGATCGTTATCGTATCGGCAATTTTGCCTGAACTTTCGCTCAATATAATCGACCGTTACCTCGTCGCCTGCGAAACGCTGCAGGTTGAGCCGATCATCGTGCTGAACAAAATCGATCTGCTGGACGACGAAGGCATGGCGTTCGTCAACGAACAGATGGATATCTATCGCAAGATTGGCTACCGCGTGTTGATGGTCTCCAGCTATACCAAAGATGGCCTGAAACCGCTGGAAGAGGCGCTTACCGATCGCATCAGCATCTTTGCGGGCCAGTCCGGCGTGGGCAAATCAAGCCTGCTGAACAACCTGCTTGGCCTCCAGCAAGAGATCCTCACCAACGATGTGTCAGACGTCTCGGGCCTGGGCCAACATACCACCACCGCGTCGCGCCTGTATCACTTCCCGCACGGTGGTGATGTCATCGACTCCCCGGGCGTACGTGAGTTCGGCTTATGGCACCTTGAGCCGGAACAAATCTTTAACGGATTTGTCGAATTCCATGATTATTTAGGTGCTTGCAAGTACCGCGACTGTAAACACGATAACGACCCGGGCTGCGCTATCCGTGAAGCGGTTGAGAACGGTGAAATCGCCCAGACCCGCTTCGAGAACTACCACCGTATTCTTGAGAGCATGGATCAGGTAAAAACGCGTAAAAACTTTTCTGATTCTGATAACTGACAACTAAGCTAAGCATCGCTAAAATCGTCCCCCTTTTTTCAGGTTCCGGCGGTATAACGCCGGATCAGGAACGACAAAACAATGGCCTGGAGGCTACCTTGTTAAACGCATTTAAACTTTCGCTTCAATACATTCTGCCAAAACTGTGGCTCACTCGCCTGGCGGGCTGGGGCGCAAGCAAACGCGCAGGCTGGCTGACCAAACTGGTCATCGACCTTTTCGTAAAATATTACAAGGTTGATATGAAAGAGGCGCAGAAGCCGGATACCGCCAGCTACCGCACCTTTAACGAGTTTTTCGTGCGCCCGCTGCGTGACGATGTACGCCCGGTAAACACCGACCCTAACGTCCTGGTGATGCCAGCAGACGGCGTGATTAGCCAGCTGGGTGATATCGAAGACGACAAAATTCTGCAGGCGAAGGGCCATAATTACAGCCTGGAAGCGCTGCTGGCGGGTAACTACCTGATGGCGGATCTGTTCCGTAACGGTACGTTTGCCACCACCTATCTGTCACCGCGCGACTACCACCGCGTGCATATGCCGTGTAACGGTATCCTGCGTGAAATGATTTACGTTCCGGGCGACCTGTTCTCAGTAAACCACCTGACCGCGCAAAACGTCCCGAACCTGTTTGCCCGTAACGAGCGCGTCATCTGCCTGTTCGATACTGAATTTGGCCCGATGGCGCAGATTCTGGTGGGCGCGACCATTGTCGGCAGCATCGAAACCGTCTGGGCCGGCACCATTACGCCGCCACGTGAAGGCGTCATCAAGCGCTGGACCTGGCCTGCCGGTGAAGAAGAAGGCTCCGTGGCACTGCTGAAAGGCCAGGAGATGGGCCGCTTTAAGCTGGGCTCAACCGTTATCAACCTGTTTGCGCCGGGTAAAGTGAAACTGGCTGAACAGCTCGAAAGCCTGTCGGTCACTAAACTGGGCCAGCCGCTGGCCATCTCTACTGAAACCTTCGTGACGCCGGATGCAGAGCCTGCACCGCTGCCGGAAGCAGAGATCAAGGCCGAACATGACGCCAGTCCGCTGGTTGACGACAAAAAAGACGAAGGCTAACAACAGAAGGATCGCTGACGTGCGCCCGATTATCGTTCTACTGATGGCCTGGTGCCTCAGCATGGGGGCGTACGCAGCGACAGCCCCCGACGCCAAACAGATAACCCAGGAGCTGGAGCAGGCAAAAGCGGCAAAACCCGCTCAGCCTGAGACCGTTGAGTCACTCCAGTCCGCACTGAACGCGCTTGAAGAGCGGAAAGGCTCTCTTGAGCGCGCTCAGCAGTATCAGCAGGTTATCGACAACTTCCCCAAACTCTCGCAGACGCTGCGCACGCAGCTCGCGAACTTGCGTGATGAACCGCGCGATATACCCGCCGGCATGACCTCCGATGCCCTGAACCAGGAGATCCTGCAGGTCAGCAGCCAGCTTCTGGAGAAGAGCCGCCTTGCCCAGCAGGAACAGGAGCGAGCGCGTGAAATTGCCGACTCCCTCAGCCAGCTTCCGCAACAGCAAACCGACGCCCGCCGCCAGCTTAATGAAGTTGAGCGTCGCATTGGTACCCAAAGCGGCAATACGCCACAAGCTCAGGCCCAAAATCTGGGCCTGCAGGCCGAATCAGCTCGTCTGAAGGCCCTTGTCGATGAGCTGGAGCTGGCGCAACTCTCCGCCAATAACCGTCAGGAGCTGTCGCGGATGCGCTCAGAACTCGCTCAGAAGCAGAGCGAGCAGTTGGATGCGTATCTGCAGGCCCTGCGCAATCAGCTTAACAGCCAGCGCCAGCGTGAAGCGGAGCGCGCGCTGGAGAGCACCGAACTTCTGGCGGAAAACAGCGATAATCTTCCTGCCGGCATCGTTCAACAGTTTAAGGTCAACCGCGAGCTTTCTGCCGCACTGAATCAACAGGCGCAGCGTATGGATCTGGTGGCTTCCCAACAGCGCCAGGCCACCAATCAAACGCTTCAGGTGCGCCAGGCGCTCAACACCCTGCGCGAGCAGTCTCAGTGGCTGGGGTCATCAAATCTGCTGGGCGAGGCGTTACGCGCCCAGGTCGCGCGCCTGCCGGAGATGCCGAAGCCGCAGCAGCTGGATACCGAGATGGCTCAGCTGCGCGTTCAGCGTCTGCATTTTGAAGATCTTCTCAATAAACAGCCGCTAATCCGTCAGGCTGATGGACAGCCGCTCACCAGCGAGCAAAACCGCATTCTGGAAGCCCAGCTGCGGACCCAGCGCGAGCTGCTGAACTCCCTGCTGCAGGGTGGGGATACGCTGATTCTGGAACTGACCAAGCTGAAAGTCTCCAACAGTCAGCTGGAAGATGCGCTGAAAGAGGTGAACGAGGCCACGCACCGTTATCTCTTCTGGACCTCTGACGTACGCCCGATGACCTTCTCGTGGCCCATTGAAGTTGTCCAGGATCTGCGCCGTCTGATCTCGCTGGATACCTTCAGCCAGCTTGGAAAAGCCAGCGTGATGATGCTCACCAGCAAAGAGACCATCTTCCCGCTGCTGGGCGCATTAATTCTGGTGGGCTTCAGCATTTACTCGCGCAGGCACTTTACTCGCTTCCTGGAACGCTCCAGCGCCCGGGTAGGTAAGGTGACCCAGGATCACTTCTGGCTGACGTTGCGCACCGTGTTCTGGTCAATACTCGTCGCCTCACCGCTGCCGGTGCTGTGGATGACGCTCGGATACGGCCTGCGGGAAGCCTGGCCCTACCCGCTCGCGGTCGCGATTGGCGATGGCGTGACCGCCACCGTCCCTCTGCTGTGGGTGGTGATGATTTGCGCCACATTTGCGCGGCCCAATGGTCTGTTCATCGCTCACTTTGGCTGGCCGCGTAACCGCGTGGCGCGCGCCATGCGCTACTACCTGATGAGCATTGGGCTGATTGTGCCGCTGATTATGGCGCTCATCATGTTCGATAATCTCAACGACCGGGAGTTCTCGGGCTCGCTGGGACGCCTCTGCTTTATGCTGATCTGCGGGGCGCTGGCCATTGTCACGCTCAGTCTGAAACGCGCCGGTATACCGCTTTATCTGGATAAAACCGGCAGCGGCGACAATATGTTCAACCGCATGCTGTGGAACCTGCTCCTTTGCGCGCCTCTGATTGCCATGCTGGCAGCGGCAGTGGGTTACCTGGCGACCTCGCAGGCGCTGCTGGCGCGACTGGAAACCTCGGTCGCCATCTGGTTCCTGCTGCTGGTGGTCTATCATGTCATTCGCCGCGGGATGTTAATCCAGCGCCGCCGCCTGGCATTTGACCGCGCCAAGCACCGCCGGGCAGAGATCCTCGCCCAGCGAGCGCGGGGTGAAGACGAGCCTAACCATGTCAACAGCACCGAAGGTACGATGGATGCTGACGAAGTCGAACTGGATCTGGATGCCATCAGTACCCAGTCTCTTCGTCTGGTGCGCTCCATCCTGATGCTGGTTGCCCTCCTGTCGGTGATCTTCCTGTGGTCGGAGATCCACTCCGCGTTCGGCTTCCTGGAGAACATCTCGCTGTGGGACGTGACCTCTACGGTGCAGGGCGTAGAGAGCCTGGAGCCCATTACCTTAGGGGCGGTGCTGATTGCCATTCTGGTGTTGATCATCACGACCCAGCTGGTACGTAACTTCCCGGCGCTGCTGGAGCTGGCGCTATTGCAGCATCTGGATTTAACCCCGGGCACGGGTTACGCCATTACCACCATCACGAAATACCTGATTCTGCTCTTTGGCGGGATGGTTGGTTTCTCGATGATTGGCATTGAGTGGTCTAAATTGCAATGGCTGGTCGCCGCGCTGACGTTTGGACTTGGTTTTGGTATGCAGGAGATTTTCGCAAACTTTGTTTCCGGCCTGATCATTCTGTTTGAAAAACCGATTCGTATTGGCGATACGGTCACGATCCGTGACCTGACCGGTAGCGTAACGAAGATCAACACCCGCGCCACGACGATCAGCGACTGGGATCGGAAAGAGATCATCGTGCCAAACAAGGCGTTTATCACCGAGCAGTTCATCAACTGGTCGCTGTCAGATTCCGTCACGCGTGTGGTGCTGACCGTGCCGGCACCGTCGGATGCCAACAGTGAAGAAGTGACCCAGCTTCTTTACACCGCTGCTGAACGCTGCACCCTGGTGCTCGATAACCCGGCGCCGGAAGTGTTCCTGGTCGATCTTCAGCAGGGGATCCAGATTTTCGAGCTGCGTATTTATGCCGCCGAAATGGGGCACCGTATGCCGCTGCGCCATGAGATCCACCAGCTGATTCTGGCAGGCTTCCGCGAACACGGTATTGATATGCCGTTCCCACCGTTCCAGATGCGCCTGGAAAGCCTGGACGGGCGGAAAACGGGAAGAACCTTAACCTCTGCGGCGCGTAAACGCCCGGCGGGGAGTGTGTAAGATAAGCGGAGTAACCCTCTCCCACGGGAGAGGGTCAAATGCCGTCAGGCGCGATCGACGGTAAACGCAATCACATCGCCAAGCTGCTCCGCGCCCAGCGCCAGCATTACCAAACGATCCACCCCCAGCGCCACGCCGGAGCAATCCGGCAGGCCTGCTTTTAACGCCTCCAGCAGGTGAGTATCGATGGGCTGCTGCGGCAGGCCGCGCGCGGCACGCTTACGGTTATCCTGCTCGAAACGCTGCTGCTGCTCGCGTGCGTCAGTCAGTTCGTGGAAACCATTCGCCAGCTCAATGCCTTTGTAATAGACCTCAAAACGCTCAGCCACGCGGTGATCTTCGGTGCTGATCTGCGCCAGCGAGGCCTGGCTTGCCGGGAAGTGATAGACAAACGTTGGACGATCTTTGCCAATCTGAGGTTCAACGCCAAAGGTGAACAACAGCTGCAGCAGCGTATCGCGATCTTCTTCGGTATCTGCCACGTTGCTCAGATCGAGCTTTGCCGCCACTTCGCGCAGCTGAGTTTTGTCCGCCGATAACGGATCAATTTCCAGATAACGCTGGAAAGCCTGCTGATAGGAGAGCGTTTCCGCCTCTGAGCAGTCCAGCACCTGCTGCAGCAGATCGTCCACCTCGTTCATCAGGCGGTACATATCATAATGCGGGCGGTACCACTCCAGCATGGTGAATTCCGGATTGTGATGGCGCCCCATCTCTTCATTACGGAAGCTGCGGCACAGCTGATACACCGGACCACATCCCGCCGCCAGCAGGCGCTTCATGTGATACTCCGGGCTGGTCATCAGATACAAATTCATGCCCTGAGAGTGGCCAGGACCAACAAAACGGGTTTCAAACGGGACCAGATGAATATCCGTTACCGTTGCCTGACTCATGCACGGCGTTTCCACCTCAAGGACTCCACGGTCGGCAAAGAAACGGCGGATCTCCGTCATAATTGCAGCTCGTTTTAGCAGATTAGGGATGGATGCGCTCGGCTGCCAGGTGGCCGTTTCGCTCATGGGTATTTCTCCGATTTCAGACAAGGGCACGAAGTCTACTCGTTAGCAGGGACAGAGACAAATTTTGCGCAGTAAAAAAGCGGATTTCATTTACGTGAGCAATTGCGTGACGCAATTCATCAATCTCCATGATAAATCACCGAAGAGAACAGCAAAAAAATCGAACACGTCAAATTTCCCTGACATCTACGCGGTTATACTGTTTTACCCATAAAGGAGCAGTGGAAACGCTTTCGCAATCGTCCATTTGGACGGGTGAACTACCTTTAGTTTGTCGCGTTGCGAAATAACAAAAATCTGGAGGAATGTCGTGCAAACTTTTCAGGCCGATCTTGCCGTAATAGGCGCTGGCGGGGCTGGATTACGTGCTGCGATTGCTGCAGCGCAGGCTAATCCCAACGCTAAAATCGCATTGATTTCTAAAGTCTACCCTATGCGCAGCCACACGGTGGCCGCAGAAGGAGGGTCCGCCGCCGTTGCGCAGGATCATGACAGCTTTGAATACCATTTCCACGACACGGTTGCAGGGGGCGACTGGCTTTGCGAACAGGATGTCGTTGACTACTTTGTCCACCACTGTCCAACGGAGATGACCCAGCTTGAGCAGTGGGGATGCCCGTGGAGTCGCCGTCCGGACGGCAGCGTCAACGTTCGCCGCTTCGGCGGTATGAAGATAGAACGCACCTGGTTCGCCGCCGATAAAACCGGCTTCCACATGTTGCACACCCTGTTCCAGACCTCTCTTCAGTTCCCACAAATTCAGCGCTTTGACGAACATTTCGTCCTCGACATTCTGGTCGATGACGGCCATGCGCGCGGCCTGGTAGCGATGAACATGATGGAAGGCACGCTCGTCCAGATCCGCGCCAATGCGGTGGTAATGGCGACGGGCGGTGCGGGACGCGTTTATCGTTATAACACCAACGGCGGCATCGTCACCGGCGACGGCATGGGCATGGCGCTCAGCCACGGCGTACCGCTGCGCGATATGGAGTTTGTGCAGTATCACCCTACCGGCCTGCCCGGCTCCGGCATTCTGATGACGGAAGGCTGCCGCGGTGAAGGCGGTATTCTGGTCAACAAAAACGGCTACCGCTATCTGCAGGATTACGGTATGGGTCCGGAAACACCCCTCGGTGAGCCGAAGAACAAATACATGGAGCTCGGTCCACGTGACAAAGTCTCCCAGGCCTTCTGGCACGAGTGGCGTAAAGGCAACACCATCTCCACGCCGCGCGGCGATGTGGTCCATCTTGACCTGCGCCACCTCGGCGAGAAAAAACTGCTGGAACGTCTGCCGTTCATCTGTGAGCTGGCGAAAGCTTACGTGGGTGTCGACCCGGTGAAAGAGCCGATTCCGGTCCGCCCAACGGCGCACTACACCATGGGCGGAATCGAAACCGACCAGCAGTGTGAAACCCGCATCAAAGGTCTGTTCGCCGTGGGCGAGTGTTCCTCTGTGGGTCTGCACGGCGCCAACCGCCTTGGATCTAACTCGCTGGCGGAGCTGGTCGTCTTTGGCCGCATGGCGGGTGAGCGCGCGATGGAGCGAGCGGCTACCGCAGGCGAAGCCAACGGTGCCGCGCTGGACGCGCAGGTCGCCGACGTTGAAAAACGTCTGAAAGACCTGGTGAACCAGGACGGTAACGAGAACTGGTCTAAAATTCGTGATGAAATGGGTCTGTCGATGGAAGAGGGCTGCGGTATCTACCGTACCCCTGAGCTGATGCAAAAAACCGTCGATAAGCTGGCGGAACTGCAGGAGCGCTTCAAGCGCGTTCGCATCACCGATACCTCCAGCGTCTTCAACACCGACCTGCTCTATACCATCGAGTTGGGTCACGGCCTGAACGTGGCGGAATGTATGGCGCACTCTGCACTGGCGCGTAAAGAGTCACGCGGGGCACACCAGCGTCTCGATGAAGGCTGTACCGAACGTGACGACGTCAATTTCCTGAAACACACGCTCGCCTGGCGCGATGCAGATGGCACCACACGTCTGGACTACAGCGACGTGAAAATCACCACGCTGCCACCGGCAAAACGCGTGTACGGTGCAGAAGCAGAAGCCGCCGAGAAGAAGGAGAAGGCGAATGGCTGAGATGCAAAAACTGAAAGTTGAAGTGGTGCGCTACAACCCGGAGGTGGACACCGCGCCACATAGCGCTTTCTACGAAGTGCCTTATGACGAGCAAACCTCCCTGCTGGATGCGCTCGGCTATATCAAAGATAACCTGGCGCCGGACCTGAGCTACCGCTGGTCCTGCCGCATGGCAATCTGCGGCTCCTGCGGCATGATGGTCAACAAAGTGCCGAAGCTGGCGTGTAAGACCTTCCTGCGTGACTATACCAAAGGCATCAAGGTGGAGGCGCTGGGTAACTTCCCGATTGAGCGCGATCTGGTGGTCGATATGACCCACTTTATCGAAAGTCTGGAAGCCATCAAGCCGTACATTATTGGCAACCCGCGCACGCCGGATCAGGGTCCCAACACCCAGACGCCGGCCCAGATGGCGAAATACCATCAGTTCTCCGGCTGCATCAACTGCGGTCTGTGCTACGCCGCCTGTCCACAGTTTGGCCTGAACCCTGAGTTCATCGGCCCGGCCGCCATTACCCTGGCGCACCGCTATAACGAAGACAGCCGCGACCACGGCAAAAAAGAACGTATGGCGCAGCTTAACAGCCAGAACGGTGTCTGGAGCTGTACATTTGTGGGTTATTGCTCCGAAGTCTGTCCGAAGCATGTCGACCCGGCCGCCGCCATTCAGCAGGGTAAAGTGGAAAGCTCGAAAGACTTTCTTATCGCTACCCTGAAACCACGCTAAGGAGTGCATGATGACGACTAAACGCAAAGCCTATGTGCGGCCAGTGCCGTCCACCTGGTGGAAAAACCTGCCGTTTTATCGCTTCTACATGCTGCGTGAAGGCACGGCAGTACCGGCGGTCTGGTTCAGCCTGGAGCTGATGTATGGGGTATTTGCCCTCAAGCATGGCCCGGAAGCCTGGGCGAATTTTGTTGGCTTCCTGCAAAACCCAATCATTGTCGTGCTGAACCTGATTGTGCTCGCGGCTGCGCTGCTTCATACCAAAACCTGGTTTGAACTGGCGCCAAAAGCGGCGAATATCATCATTAAAGACGAGAAAATGGGGCCAGAACCCGTCATTAAAGGGCTCTGGGCAGTGACCGTTCTCGTCACTGTGGTCATTCTGTTTGTCGCACTGTTCTGGTAAGGAGACTACTGTGATCAATCCAAATCCAAAACGTTCTGACGAGCCGGTTTTCTGGGGTCTGTTTGGCGCAGGCGGCATGTGGAGTGCCATCATCGCTCCCGTCATCATCCTGCTGGTGGGCATTATGCTGCCACTGGGGCTGTTTCCGGGCGATGCGCTGAGCTACGAACGCGTCCTGGCGTTCGCGAGCAGCTTTATCGGTCGCGTGTTCATCTTCCTGATGATCGTCCTGCCGCTGTGGTGTGGACTGCACCGTATTCACCATGCGATGCATGACCTGAAAATCCATGTTCCGAGCGGCAAATGGGTGTTCTACGGTCTGGCGACCATCCTGACCGTAGTGACGCTGATTGCCGTGGTCACGATCTGACTCCTCTGGCCCGCCGTCCGGCGGGCCTGTTATTTCTGCATTTTCCCCACCAGCCACTGGGTAAACTCACACATTGCCGGGGTTTCGGCTCGTGACTGCAGCCTCGTGAGCCAGTAACTGCCGAGGTCAATCTGCGTCGTAAAAGGTTGTACAATGCGCTCGCTGTTAAGCAGATGGGTAAACATATTAACAGGGGCAATAGCAATACCGGTGCCTGCCTGCGCGGCTTCCAGCATGGTCACTGACGAATCAAACACCATCACGCGGTGCGTTGGTGAAGGAGAGTTTTCTCCTGCCGCCTGCATCCAGGCGCTCCACTCATCGCGCCGGTAAGAGCGCAGCAGGGTAAACTTCAGGATATCGGCCGGGGTCTGCAACGCGGCAGCGATGTCAGGCGTGCAAAGCGGCGCCAGCGGCGCAGAACAAAGAAACGTCGCTTCCGTACCGTGCCACGCTCCCCCGCCATAACGGATGGTGTAATCAAGCCCTTCGGCTGCCGGATCGACGCGATTGTTGTGAGTCGAAAGTTGAAGATCAATATGCGGATAGCAGCGGCGAAAATCGTCCAGCTGCGACAATAACATTCCGGTGGCAAACGTCCCCACCACGCCAATTTTCAGCTTCTCCTGCGCCCGATGGCTGGCAAAACGATCCAGCATACCGGCGATACGGTCGAACGAATCATTCAGTACCGGCAGCAGGTTCTCGCCTTCTGTGGTCAACATCAGCCCGCGCGAAACGCGGACAAACAGCTGGCAGTTCAGATGCTGCTCCAGCGCCTTCACATGCTGGCTGATCGCGGAATGGGTGACATTCAGTTCGATAGCGGCATGCGTAAAACTAAGGTGCCTGGCGGCAGCTTCGAACGCCCGAAGCGAATTGAGGGGAAGATAGCTGCGTGTCATGGTCTCGTCCGTTAGAAAAATTAACATCTAATGCTAAATTTAACCGTTTGTCAGCCACAGTCAAATCCAACAGACTACAGTGGTCTGACGGGCCCGGACACTCCCCTGAACTGCGATTATGGAAGATAACTGATGATGAAAAAATCCCTAAGTTGTGCCCTGCTGCTCACTGTTGCCTGCTCTGCCTTCGCCGCCCCCATGTCAGAAAAACAGCTGGCTAAAGTGGTGGAGCGTGCCGTTACGCCGCTGATGAACGCGCAGGCTATTCCGGGTATGGCGGTGGCGGTAATTTATCAGGGCCAGCCGCACTACTTTACCTTCGGCAAAGCGGATGTCGCGGCGAATAAACCTGTTACGCCTCAAACTTTGTTCGAGCTGGGCTCTATAAGTAAAACCTTCACCGGCGTATTGGGTGGCGATGCGATTGCCCGCGGTGAAATCTCGCTGGGCGATCCAGTGACAAGGTACTGGCCTGAGCTGACAGGAAAACAGTGGCAGGGCATTCGCATGCTGGATCTGGCAACCTATACCGCAGGGGGGTTGCCGTTACAGGTACCGGATGACGTCACTGATAACGCCTCTCTGCTGCGCTTTTATCAAAACTGGCAGCCGCAGTGGAAGCCGGGCACCACGCGTCTTTATGCCAACGCCAGCATCGGTCTTTTTGGTGCTCTCGCGGTTAAACCTTCCGACATGAGTTTTGAAGAAGCCATGACGAAGCGGGTCTTTAAGCCGCTCAGGCTCGACCATACGTGGATTAACGTACCAAAAGCGGAAGAGACGCATTACGCCTGGGGATACCGTGACGGTAAAGCGGTACACGTTTCTCCAGGGATGCTGGACGCTGAAGCCTATGGCATAAAAACCAACGTGAAAGATATGGCGAGCTGGGTGATGGCAAACATGGCTCCTGATGCCCTTCAGGATAGCTCTCTCAAACAAGGGATTGCCCTGGCGCAATCCCGCTACTGGTGCGTAGGTGCCATGTATCAGGGGTTAGGCTGGGAAATGCTGAACTGGCCGGTCGATGCCAAAACCGTGGTCGGGGGCAGCGACAATAAGGTGGCGCTGGCACCGTTGCCTGCCAGAGAAGTCAATCCCCCGGTACCGCCGGTTAAGGCCTCCTGGGTACACAAAACGGGCTCAACCGGTGGGTTTGGGAGCTACGTGGCATTTATTCCTGAAAAACAGCTCGGCATTGTGATGCTGGCGAATAAAAGCTATCCGAATCCGGCACGCGTTGAGACGGCATACCGTATTCTCGACGCGCTGCAGTAAAACATTGCCGGGTGGCGACTTCGCCACCCGGTGAAACACACCGCACAATCCGCCGCATTTTTCCTGCTGTCATCTACACTTAACAAAAAACAGTAAGGAAACTCCTATGCGCATTCTGCCTGTTATCGCCGCGGTGACAGCCGCGTTTTTAGTGGTTGCCTGCAGTTCCCCTACCCCGCCTCCCGGCGTAACCGTCGTTACGCCTTTTGATGCACAACGCTTCCTCGGAACATGGTATGAAATCGCGCGTCTCGACCATCGGTTTGAGCAGGGCTTAGAGAAGGTTACGGCGCATTACAGCCCGCTGGATGATGGCGGTATTCAGGTGATCAACCGTGGCTATAATCCCGACAGAGAGATGTGGCAACAGTCGGTTGGGAAAGCGTACTTCACCGGCGACCCGCGAAGAGCCGCGCTCAAAGTCTCGTTCTTTGGACCCTTCTATGGCGGGTATAACGTGATCGCCCTCGACAGAGAGTATCGCCATGCCCTGGTCTGCGGGCCAGATCGCAACTACCTGTGGATACTCTCCCGCACGCCAACGATTTCATCGGCGATGAAACAGCAGATGCTGGACGTCGCGACCCGGCAAGGGTTTGATGTGTCAAAACTCATCTGGGTAAAACAACCCCATTAATGGGTGCTGAGTTTCAGCCCAATGATCCCGGCAACAATCAGCGCGAGGCTGGCAATACGTGCCAGACTCGCTGACTCACCGAGCAGCAGGATCCCCGTGATGGCAGCGCCAACCGCACCAATGCCCGTCCAGACGGCATACGCGGTCCCCACAGGCAGCGATCGCATCGCCCAGGACAACAATACAATGCTCACTATCATCGCGGTCACAGTAATGACGCTGGGCGTCAGGCGGGTAAAGCCGTGGGTGTATTTGAGGCCAATCGCCCATACCACTTCGAGCAGACCGGCAATGAAAAGAATGATCCAGGACATTTCAGGCACCTTAACTTAATGCAAGTTGGGGCCGTCCCCGGTGAAAGAAACGCTTACGGGTCGTCCCGTAAGGCAGAGATTACGCCCCCTATTGTGGTTAGCGAGCGATTTTTTTTCAATCCCTTTTTGCTGAACACGTTAAGGCAAGAAATAGCCGCAGTATGGCGCGTAGTTCCGGCATTTAGCACTCATCCGACTTCTCTATGATGATATGCTTTCTGATGGCAGGAAGCCAAACCACTAGCCGACTGCGAATAAAATATGTTCAAAATTCTTTTGATTGACCGTTGTCACTTCACCCGCGCGGGGTTTGAAGCATGGCTCAATCATTCCGGTTTGTTCCCGGGACACTATGTTGTGACCGGCCTGAATAATTTATTCCTGGCCAGGGAGCATATTCTGCAATGGAAACCCACGCTGGTTATCGCTGACCTGTACGGCTTCAGGCAGGAGATTCACCATTTTCAGCAGCTCTCTTCTTTGCTTAACGCCAGTGAACGGTTACCGTTTATTTTGCTGCAATCGGGCGAGGACAGCGGCATGACAGACTGGCTCGGGCAGTTCCCGGTATGGTCGTCGTTGCTGAAAAACGCCAGTCTTGAAGAGGTAGCTACGGCCATCAACGATGCATTAATCTCGCGCGCAAGCGCCGACAGACCAACGATGGCGGCTCCCTTGCTGACCCGACAGGAAGAGAAAGTACTGACGTTATGGATGGATGGCGCCAGCAATCAGAAGATTGCCGCTCACCTGAGTATCAACGGCAAAACGGTCTATACCTATAAACGCAATATTCGTATGAAGTTGCATATGGATACGCGTTTTTCACCGTTTTTATCCCTGCAGGAATCGGAAAGCTGACGGTACGAAACCCGTGTGGTCCCGTACCGTTTATGCATTACTGCTGAGCTTTTGTTGCCGCACCAGAGATTGCGCTACCACCTTCAGAAATATCCTGACCGACGCCGCGCGTGGTATTACAGGCTGTTAATACTGAAGAAAGTACCAGGACTGAAAAGATCGCTGCAATTGTCTTCTTAACCATAATATCTTCCTTTTATAGCCAAAGTTGTTTTGTGTATAGCAACTTAAGAATAGACAAGATCCCGCCACTTGACGGAAAAGGAAGCATTTTTAGGAAAATTAGACGAACTTAGCTGGCGGCGTGCGAAATGATATGACCGAGATCCTGGATGTCTTGTCCCATGCCACGCGTGGTGTTGCAGCCGGAAAGCAATACAGCGGAGAGCGCTAACAGAAGCAGAATTTTAACGGTACGTTTCATCATCCCTGCCTGCAAAAAACAGGCGCAGCGGGCGCTGCGCCCTTATGATTACTTCACGCGTGATACGTATTCGCCGGAGCGGGTATCCACTTTGATCACTTCGCCAGTCTGTACGAACAGAGGAACCTTAACCACAGCGCCGGTAGACAGCGTTGCTGGTTTACCGCCGGTACCTGCGGTGTCACCTTTCAGGCCTGGATCGGTTTCAACGATTTCCAGCTCAACAAAGTTAGGTGGAGTCACTGCGATAGGCTGGCCGTTCCACAGGGTAACGATGCACTCAGCCTGATCCAGCAGCCATTTGGCATTGTCGCCAATGGCTTTCGCGTCAGCAGACAGCTGCTCGAAGGTTTCGTTGTTCATGAAGTGCCAGAACTCACCGTCGTTGTACAGGTAAGTCAGGTTCATATCAACAACATCAGCGCCTTCTGCGGAGTCAGTAGACTTGAAGGTTTTCTCAACACGGGTACCGGTCAGCAGGCGGCGCAGCTTAACGCGTGCGAATGCCTGGCCTTTACCTGGTTTAACGAATTCGCTGGCTTCAACCGCGTACGGTTCGCCGTCCATCATGATTTTAAGACCAGCACGAAAATCGTTGCTATAGTACGTTGCCATAAGGCCCTCTAAATTTGTTAACTGGTAGCTAAGCCACAAAATGGCGCATATTGTAACCCTAAACACCCCGTCCAGAGAAGATTGGTTATCGCAACTTGCCGATGTAATCACCAGTCCTGATGAATTGCTGCGTCTTTTAGACCTCGATCAGCACCCAGAGTTGCTTGCAGGCCGGGAGGCTAAGCGCCTCTTTGCCCTGCGCGTTCCCCGCGCGTTTGTTGCCAGAATGGAGAAAGGCAACCCAGACGATCCTTTGTTAAAACAGACGCTTACTTCTCAGGATGAGTTCATTACCGCGCCGGGCTACAGTACCGATCCGCTGGAAGAACAGAACAGCGTGGTGCCAGGTTTATTGCACAAATACCTCAACCGCGCCCTGCTGCTGGTAAAAGGCGGCTGTGCGGTAAATTGTCGTTATTGCTTCCGTCGCCACTTCCCGTATGCCGAAAACCAGGGCAATAAACGCAACTGGCAGGTCGCGCTGGACTATATCACCGCCCATCCGGAGCTGGATGAGATTATTTTTTCCGGTGGCGACCCGCTGATGGCGAAAGATCATGAGCTGGACTGGCTACTGACTCAGCTTGAAGCCATCCCGCACATTAAGCGTCTGCGCATTCACAGCCGTTTACCGATTGTCATTCCGGCACGTGTCACTGACGCTCTGGTGGCGCGACTGGAGCAGTCCCGGTTGCAGGTGCTGCTGGTAAATCATATTAACCACGCCAATGAAATTGACGATGCATTTCGCACGGCGATGTCACGTCTGCGTAAGGCGGGGGTAACGCTGTTGAACCAGAGCGTTCTGCTGCGTGGCGTGAACGATAGCGCCCGCGTGCTGGCAGACCTGAGCAATGCCCTGTTTGATGCAGGCGTGTTGCCCTATTACCTGCACGTGCTGGATCGCGTTCAGGGCGCAGCCCATTTCATGGTGACGGATGAAGAGGCCCGGCAGATCGTGCGTGAACTGCTAACGCTGGTGTCAGGCTATATGGTGCCGAAGCTGGCACGTGAGATTGGCGGTGAGCCGAGCAAGACGCCGCTGGATTTGCAGCTAAGGCAGAGCTAAAAAGGCAGGTGGCGCTACGCTTACCTGCCCTACAGGTGCTAAGGGAGAGAGTAGAAGGCGATCAGTTCGGGCACTTGTAGACCTGGCCGCTCATCTGGCTGGCCGTGGGCACGAAGCTGGACAGCATTCCCTGCGTTGGGCTGCTCACGCCGTAAATCACGTTCCCGCCCATTGCCGCAGCCTGGTTACGCAGGGCATTCGCCGCACCGCGCATTGAACCGCCCTCTTCGCCATGCTGGCCTGACATCCAGTTACTTTGCTCCCCGGTTGCCGTGCCTAACAGCTGGCATTCGTTGCCCGGCTTATCTTCTACAAAGCGAACACCCTGGCCCGCTGCCGACAGCTCATTGCTGGAACTACAACCTGCCAGCAGCAACGCTGCCCCTACGATCCCTGCACAGACTTTTACGCGCATGTTATTCCTCGTTTTCAATAAGCTGGACAGTAGTTGTCCGTGTGTAAATCTTATACCTAAAAGATGACCAAAAGAAAAACCCCCGAGCATTTCTGCCCGGGGGTTTTTCACATTCTAAGCGGTAAAGCGCACGATTACATCATGCCGCCCATACCGCCCATGCCGCCCATACCTGCAGCACCTAAGTCTGGTGCGTCGCCTTTAGGCAGGTCGGTCACCATGCACTCGGTAGTGATCATCAGGCCCGCTACAGATGCCGCGTACTGCAGAGCAGAACGGGTCACTTTAGTTGGGTCCAGGATACCGAAGTCGATCATGTTGCCGTATTCTTCAGTGGCTGCGTTGTAACCGTAGTTACCTTCGCCCGCTTTCACTTTGTTCGCCACGACTGATGGCTCTTCACCGGCGTTGGACACGATCTGACGCAGAGGAGCTTCCATTGCGCGCAGCGCAACTTTGATACCCACGTTCTGATCTTCGTTCTGCGCAGTCAGGCCAGCCAGTTTCGCGGCAACGCGCACCAGCGCAACACCACCACCCGCAACAACGCCTTCTTCTACCGCAGCACGGGTCGCGTGCAGGGCATCGTCAACGCGCGCTTTCTTCTCTTTCATTTCAACTTCGGTCGCAGCACCTACTTTGATTACCGCAACACCGCCTGCCAGTTTCGCTACGCGCTCCTGCAGTTTTTCACGGTCGTAATCGGAAGTCGCTTCTTCGATCTGCTTACGGATCTGACCCACACGGCCCTGAATAGCGGCTTCTTCACCCACGCCATCGATGATGGTGGTGGTGTCTTTGTTGATCACAACGCGTTTTGCCTGGCCCAGGTCTTCCAGGGTCGCTTTTTCCAGCTCCATACCGATCTCTTCAGAGATTACGGTACCGCCGGTCAGGGTAGCGATATCCTGCAGCATCGCTTTACGGCGATCGCCGAAGCCAGGTGCTTTAACCGCAGCCACTTTCACGATGCCGCGCATGGTGTTGACCACCAGCGTTGCCAGCGCTTCGCCTTCAACATCTTCAGCGATGATAACCAGCGGTTTGCCTGCTTTTGCAACGGCTTCCAGCACTGGCAGCATTTCACGGATGTTGGAGATTTTCTTGTCAGCCAGCAGGATGAACGGGCTTTCCAGCTCAACAGCGCCAGTTTCAGGCTTGTTGATGAAGTATGGAGACAGGTAACCGCGGTCGAACTGCATACCTTCAACCACGTCCAGTTCGTCTTCCAGACCGGTACCGTCTTCAACGGTGATAACGCCTTCTTTACCGACTTTGTCCATCGCTTCTGCGATCAGTTTACCTACGGTTTCGTCGGAGTTAGCGGAGATAGTACCTACCTGAGCAATGGCTTTAGAGTCAGAGCACGGTACGGACAGCGCTTTCAGTTCTTCAACAGCAGCAGCGACAGCTTTGTCGATACCACGTTTCAGATCCATTGGGTTCATGCCTGCCGCAACGGCTTTCAGACCTTCGGTGATGATCGCCTGCGCCAGTACGGTCGCGGTGGTGGTACCGTCGCCTGCAGCGTCGTTCGCTTTAGAGGCAACTTCTTTCACCATCTGCGCACCCATGTTTTCGAACTTGTCTTCCAGCTCGATTTCACGTGCAACAGACACACCATCTTTAGTGATGGTTGGCGCGCCGAAGGATTTATCCAGCACTACGTTGCGGCCTTTTGGGCCCAGGGTCACTTTAACTGCATCTGCCAGTACGTTTACGCCGCGGAGCATTTTTACACGAGCGTCGTTACCGAATTTTACGTCTTTAGCTGCCATGTTCTTATTTCCTCAAATTCTCGTGCGTAAATTACGCTTCAACAATTGCCAGAATGTCGCTCTCGGACATGATCAACACTTCTTCATTGTCGATCTTCTCGGATTTCACGCCGTAGCCATCGTTGAAAATTACGATGTCACCAACTTTAACGTCCAGTGGCTGCACAGTTCCGTTTTCCAGGATGCGGCCCTTACCGACAGCGATGATTTCGCCACGCGTTGATTTGGCTGCTGCAGAACCGGTCAGAACGATACCGCCAGCAGACTTGGTTTCAACTTCTTTACGTTTGACGATCACACGATCATGTAACGGACGAATACTCATTGATAGCTCTCCTTTGAGAAAGTCATTATCAGTTATGGATGACGCCGGCCCGCATGCGGTTTTCCGACTAGTGCCCTGAGAGATGGGGATAGCTTTTTACCCCTTCAAGGGGGAGTTGAAAAAAAAATTTGCGAAAGTGTTACCATCGCCTCTCTTTTAGTATTGGCTGGGCGATGTCAATGAGTGGACTCAAGCAGGAACTGGGGCTGGCGCAAGGCGTTGGCCTGCTCTCAACCTCCTTGTTAGGAACAGGCGTGTTCGCCGTACCCGCGCTGGCGGCACTGGTAGCCGGCAATAACAGTCTGTGGGCGTGGCCCGTTCTGATTGTGCTGGTTTTCCCGATTGCCATTGTGTTTGCCATCCTGGGGCGGCATTTCCCCAGCGCGGGCGGCGTGGCGCATTTTGTCGGGCTGGCCTTTGGCCCGCGACTGGAGCGTGTGACCGGCTGGCTGTTTCTCTCCGTCATTCCGGTTGGGCTGCCTGCGGCGTTGCATATTGCGACCGGCTTTGGCCAGGCGCTGTTTGGCTGGCATGACGAGCAACTGCTGCTGGCCGAACTGGGTACGCTGGCTATCGTCTGGTGGGTGGGTTCACGCGGAGCCAGCTCCAGCGCCAACCTGCAGACACTGGTTGCGGTGCTGATTGTCGCGCTCGTTGCCGCTATCTGGTGGGCTGGCGATATCACCGTAAAAGAGATTCCCTTCCCGGCCGTGACGGACGTCAATCACTCACAGCTTTTTGCCGCGCTCTCCGTCATGTTCTGGTGTTTTGTCGGTCTGGAAGCCTTTGCCCATCTGGCGTCGGAATTTAAGCAGCCTGAACGTGATTTTCCCCGCGCGCTGATGATAGGCCTGCTGCTGGCAGGCACGGTCTACTGGGCTTGTACCGTGCTGGTGTTGCACTTCAACGCTTTCGGAGCGGATCTCGCCGCCGCGGCATCACTGCCGGGTATCGTGGTTGAACTGTTTGGCGTGAAGGCGCTGTGGATCGCCTGCGTTATTGGCTATCTGGCCTGTTTTGCCAGCCTGAATATTTACATCCAGAGCTTTGCCCGTCTGGTGTGGTCACAGGCGCGCGAGAAGCCCCGGAGCCGCCTTGCGCGTCTGTCTAAACGTCAGCTTCCCTTGAATGCTCTGAATGCCGTGCTGGGCTGCTGCGTGGTGAGTACGCTGTGCATTTACGCACTGAAGATCAATCTGGACGCGCTCATCGTCTACGCCAACGGTATTTTCATCATGATCTATCTGCTGTGCATGCTGGCGGGTTGTCGTCTGATGAGCGGTCGCTATAAAGCCCTGGCCGCGGTGGGAGGTATGCTTTGCCTGCTGTTACTGGCGATGGTGGGATGGAAAAGTCTGTACGCCATTATCATGCTGGCGGGGCTGTGGCTGGTGCTTTAACAGGCCCGGTAAGCGAAGCGCCACCGGGCAACAAAATCACCGATCGTCTTTGTGATCTAAACGGTCGTGTTGTTCATCCTTACGCTGATACTCCCCTTCAAAGGTATCCCCTGGCCCGGTACTAAAACCACCGCCCGGCATACGGCTAAAGCGCAGATGCGGCAGCAGCTTCATGGTCAGGTGCTTTTGCACTGGCGGCAGAAGCAGCAGAAGGCCGAGGAAGTCGGTGAAGAATCCCGGCAGGATCAGCAGCAGACCGGCAATAATCAGCGATACGCTTTTGATCATCTCTGCTGCCGGGCTTTCGCCTGCGGCCATCTTCTGCTGCATTATCAGGAAATTTTTGAAGCCCTGGTTACGCACCAGCGACATGCCGATGACGGAGGTGAAAATCACCAGAATCAGGGTCAGCAGGACGCCCAGCACATGGGCGACCTGGATGAAAATGGAAATCTCAATGTAAACATAGAGAAAGAAAGCGATAAACGGTATCCAGCGCACTGGCATCTCCTGTGTGGCAGAGGCCATCAAGCCCCTGTCTGAATGTGTTCGCGACGCGCGTTTGTATGAGATGGTGACGGTTAGCGAAAATTCAATCAGTTTGCACGGATATTTTTTTTGGAAATATTAAAGCGGTGACTCATTTCACAGATTAATAATTATCATGGAATCGGGTCGATAATAAGTGATCCAGATTACGGCAATTCGCTATCATCAGCATATGATCTCGGGCATCTGGCTGATTGAGGGAATAATCGTCGGCCAGAAAATATTCAAAACCACATAAATACTGTGTGTTTAGTACAATCCATCGGCAGCTTGAAAAGAAGGTTCACATGTTAAACAACATTCGTATCGAAGAAGACTTGTTGGGTACCAGGGAAGTTCCAGCGGATGCCTACTACGGTGTTCACACTCTGAGAGCGATTGAAAACTTCTACATCAGCAACAGCAAAATCAGCGACATCCCTGAGTTTGTCCGTGGCATGGTGATGGTGAAGAAAGCCGCAGCACTGGCCAACAAAGAGCTGCAAACCATTCCTAAAAGCGCGGCAAATGCGATTATCGCGGCCTGCGATGAAGTGCTGAACAACGGCAAATGCATGGACCAGTTCCCGGTTGACGTCTATCAGGGCGGCGCGGGCACCTCCGTCAACATGAATACCAACGAAGTACTGGCAAACATTGGCCTGGAGCTGATGGGTCACCAGAAAGGTGAATACCAGTACCTGAACCCGAACGACCACGTGAACAAATGCCAGTCCACCAACGACGCCTACCCTACCGGCTTCCGTATCGCGGTGTATGCCTCTGTGGTGAAACTGGTGGACGCGATCAACCAGCTGGGCGATGGCTTCCAGCGCAAAGCGGTTGAGTTCCAGGATATCCTGAAAATGGGTCGTACCCAGCTGCAGGACGCGGTGCCAATGACCCTCGGTCAGGAGTTCCACGCGTTTAACGTGCTGCTGAACGAAGAAACTAAAAACCTGCTGCGCACCTCCGAACTGCTGCTGGAAGTGAACCTGGGCGCCACCGCCATCGGTACACGTCTGAACACCCCGGACGGCTATCAGCAGCTGGCGGTACAGAAGCTGGCGGAAGTCTCTAACCTGCCGGTGGTGCCTGCAGAAGACCTGATTGAAGCCACCTCAGACTGCGGCGCCTACGTCATGGTACACAGTGCCCTGAAACGTCTGGCGGTGAAACTGTCCAAAATTTGTAATGACCTGCGCCTGCTCTCTTCCGGCCCGCGCGCTGGCCTGAACGAAATCAACCTGCCAGAACTGCAGGCGGGTTCCTCCATCATGCCGGCCAAAGTAAACCCGGTAGTGCCAGAAGTGGTGAACCAGGTGTGCTTCAAAGTCATCGGTAACGATACGACCGTGACCATGGCCTCCGAAGCGGGTCAGCTGCAGCTGAACGTAATGGAGCCAGTGATTGGTCAGGCGATGTTCGAATCCATCCACATCCTGACTAACGCCTGCTACAACCTGCTGGAAAAATGCATTAACGGCATCACAGCGAATAAAGAAGTCTGTGAAGGTTATGTTTATAACTCCATCGGGATCGTCACTTACCTCAACCCGTTCATCGGTCACCACAACGGCGACATCGTCGGTAAGATTTGTGCCGAAACCGGTAAGAGCGTGCGTGAAGTGGTGCTGGAGCGCGGGCTGTTGACCGAAGCCGAGCTGGACGATATCTTCTCGGCCCAGAATCTGATGCACCCGGCATATAAAGCGAAACGATATACCGATGAAAGCGAACAGTAACCGTTCAGGCTAAGCTTCCGAAAGGCACGTCACTTGTGACGTGCCTTTTTTCTTTTTAGGCGTTACCAAAATACAACAAT
Source organism: Enterobacter sp. BIDMC92 (assembly GCF_001030225.1). Classification (NCBI taxonomy): domain Bacteria; kingdom Pseudomonadati; phylum Pseudomonadota; class Gammaproteobacteria; order Enterobacterales; family Enterobacteriaceae; genus Enterobacter; species Enterobacter sp. BIDMC92. The sequence goes on along the minus strand of NZ_KQ087598.1, from coordinate 387,584 downwards.
TCAATATCAACTTGTTAATAAGCAAGGCAGGTCCTTATGTTTGGAGCAGAACTCGTCATCGTCCTGTTGGCGATTTATTTGGGAGCAAGACTCGGGGGTATCGGCATCGGTTTTGCCGGCGGTCTCGGGGTGCTCGTTCTTACCCTTATCTTTCAGATTAAACCCGGCGCTATCCCGTTTGACGTTATCGAAATCATCATGGCCGTTATTGCCGCTATCGCCGCCATGCAGGTGGCTGGCGGCATGGACTATCTGGTCAGTCTGGCGGAGCGTATGCTGCGCCGTCATCCAAAATACATTACCTTCCTTGCCCCGCTGGTGACCTGGTTTATGACCATTCTCGCCGGTACTGGCCACACCGCCTTCTCCACGCTGCCGGTGATTACCGAAGTGGCAAAAGAGCAGGGCATTCGTCCGTCTCGCCCACTCTCTATTGCGGTGGTGGCGTCCCAGATTGCGATAACCGCCTCGCCTATTTCCGCGGCGGTGGTGTTCTTTGCCGGTATCCTGGAACCCATGGGCGTGAGCTACCTGACACTGCTGGCGATCTGTATTCCGGTAACGCTGATTGCGGTGATGATCACCGCTGTGCTGTGTAACTTCCTTGGCGCTGAACTGAAAGACGATCCGGTTTATCAGGAACGCCTTGCCAAGGGTGAAGTGAGCCTGCGCGGCAGCCAGGTCTTCAAGCTGAAGCCGCACGCAAAACGTTCTGTGGTGCTGTTCCTGATCGGTATCGTCGCCGTCATGTTCTACGCGACCGCCATCAGTGACACCGTAGGTCTGATCCAGAACCCGGTCCTGCCGCGTAACGAAGCGATCGTTGTATTCATGCTGACCATCGCCACGCTGATTAGCATCACCTGTAAAATTGATACCAGCGAAGTGCTGAACGCCAGCACCTTCAAATCCGGTATGAGCGCCTGTGTGTGCGTGCTGGGTGTAGCCTGGCTGGGTGATACCTTCGTGAAAGCGCACATCAGTGATATCCAGACCGTCGCTGGCGACCTGCTGCACAACTATCCGTGGCTGCTGGCGGTCGTGCTGTTCTTTGCTGCCACCCTGCTTTACTCTCAGGCGGCGACCACCAAAGCGCTGATGCCTGCGGCACTGATGCTGGGCGTAACGCCGTTAACCGCCATCGCCTCGTTTGCTGCCGTCTCTGCCCTGTTCGTGCTGCCAACCTACCCAACCCTGCTGGCGGCGGTAGAGATGGATGACACCGGCTCTACCCGTATCGGTAAGTACGTGTTTAACCATGCATTCCTGATCCCAGGTGTGGTCGCGATTACGCTGTGCGTCATCCTCGGCTTTATCATCGGGGGCGTGGTGCTGTAAACCGTTGCGGGTTGTAAAAATAGTTAAAATTGGGCCGCTCTGCGGCCCGTTTCATTAATGACCTATTGTCTTGCGTGATATAGTGAAGCCTTTCGTGATGAGGAGGTCGACTTATGAACACGCCTGATGCTGTTGTCGTACTGTGTACCGCCCCTGATGAAGCTTCCGCCCAGGATCTCGCCGCCAAAGTGCTGGCCGAAAAACTGGCCGCCTGTGTAACACTCCTTCCCGGTGCCACTTCCCTTTACTACTGGGAGGGCAAACTGGAGCAGGAGTACGAAGTCCAGATGTTGCTCAAAACCAATCAGGCGAATCAGCAGGCACTGCTCGACTGCCTCAAATCTCATCATCCTTACCAAACTCCGGAGCTGCTGGTATTGCCCGTGCTCCACGGTGATAACGACTATCTCTCATGGCTCAACGCTTCCTTACGCTGATCCTGCTGCTGTGCAGCACATCAGTCTTTGCCGGGTTGTTTGACGCGCCCGGCCGTTCGAACTTCATTCCGGCCGATCAGGCGTTTGTTTTTGATTTTCAACAAAACCAGCACGACCTGACCCTCACCTGGCAGGTGAAAGAGGGCTATTATCTCTACCGCAAGCAGGTAAGCATTACCCCTGCCCAGGCAAACGTAGGGGCTTTACAACTGCCTGCTGGCGAGTGGCACAAGGACGAGTTTTACGGCAAGAGTGAGATCTACCGCCAGCGCTTAAGCGTGCCTGTTACCGTGAATCAGGCGGATAAAGGCGCGACCCTGACGGTGACCTATCAGGGCTGTGCGGATGCCGGATTCTGCTATCCGCCAGAAACGAAGATCGTTCCGCTCAGCGAAGTGAAGGCGGCGGCTGCCTTTTCCCCTCTCCCCTCTGGGGAGAGGGCCAGGGTGAGGGGAGAAGGCGAAGCCGCGTCAGACCTTCCATTCTCAGCGCTTTGGGCCTTACTGATTGGCATTGGCATTGCCTTTACTCCCTGCGTACTGCCGATGTATCCGCTTATCTCCGGCATCGTGCTGGGGGGTAAGCAACGCCTTTCCACCGCACGCGCCCTGCTGTTGGCCTTTATTTATGTGCAGGGGATGGCGTTAACCTATACCGCCCTTGGCCTTGTGGTTGCCGCTGCGGGGTTACAGTTCCAGGCCGCCCTTCAGCACCCTTACGTGCTGATTGGCTTGTCGGTTGTCTTCATCCTGCTGGCATTGTCGATGTTCGGCCTGTTTACCCTGCAGCTGCCGTCGGCGCTGCAAACCCGTCTAACGTTGATGAGTAACCGTCAGCAAGGGGGGTCGGCAGGTGGCGTGTTTGTCATGGGGGCCATCGCCGGATTAATTTGCTCTCCCTGTACCACCGCCCCGCTGAGCGCCATCCTGCTCTATATCGCCCAGAGCGGTAATATGTGGCTTGGGGGCGGAACACTTTATCTCTATGCGCTGGGCATGGGCCTGCCGCTGGTGCTGGTGACAGTATTTGGCAACCGCCTGCTGCCAAAGAGCGGCCCGTGGATGGAGACGGTGAAAACCGCGTTTGGCTTTGTCATTCTCGCGCTGCCCGTTTTCCTTCTCGAACGCATCATCGGTGACGTCTGGGGTATGCGCCTGTGGGCGATGCTCGGTGTGACCTTCTTTGCCTGGGCGTTTATCGTCAGCCTGGGGGCGAAAAAAGCGTGGATGCGCCTGGTGCAAATTCTTCTTCTCGCGGCCGCGCTGGTGAGCGTACGCCCGCTGCAGGACTGGGCGTTTGGTTCACCCGTGGGTCAGACGCAGGCGCATCTAAACTTCACCCAGATTAAGAACGTGGAAGAACTCAACAGCGCCCTGGCGGAGGCGAAAGGTAAACCGGTGATGCTCGATCTCTATGCAGACTGGTGTGTCGCCTGCAAAGAGTTTGAAAAATACACCTTTAGCGATCCACAGGTGCAACGCGGGCTGAATGAGACGCTGCTGCTCCAGGCAAACGTCACCGCCAACAGTGCGCAGGACAAGGCGCTGTTGAAACACCTTAACGTTCTTGGTCTGCCCACCATTTTGTTCTTCAATGAACAGGGGGAAGAGCAGCCAGAACAGCGTGTCACCGGGTTTATGGATGCAACGGCATTCAGCGCGCATTTGCGCAATCGCCAACCGTAAACAACACTTTAGACGGGACAAACCGTTGGGAATAGCGGAGGAGAAAACCGTGCAACGCGAAGACGTACTGGGACAAGCCCTGCAATTACTTGAGATTCAAGGGATCGCCAGCACCACGCTTGAGATGGTAGCCGACCGTATCGATTACCCCGTAGATGAACTTAAGCGCTTCTGGCCGGATAAAGAGGCACTGCTTTATGATGCCCTGCGCTATCTCAGCCAGCAGGTTGATGTCTGGCGCAGGCAGCTGATGCTGAATGAAGAGCTGACCGCGGAACAAAAGTTGCTGGCGCGCTATACGGCCCTGACCGAATGCGTCAGCAACAACCGCTATCCGGGTTGTCTGTTCATCGCCGCCTGTACCTATTTCCCCGATCCTGGTCACCCTATCCATCAGTTGGCGGATCAGCAAAAACGGGCAGCGCATGACTTCACTCACGAGCTGCTGACCCGTCTGGAAGTGGATGACCCGGCAATGGTAGCTAAACAGATGGAGCTGGTGCTGGAAGGCTGCCTGAGCCGTATGCTGGTGAACCGTAGCCAGGCCGATGTGGATACGGCCCACCGCCTGGCGGAAGATATTCTGCGCTTTGCCCAGTGCCGAATGGGTGGGGCGTTGACGTAAGTGTAGTTTAGCTTTTTGCTGCAGAAGCCAGCACATTGCCGTAAAGTTAAGCAGTTGAACCGTTTTTCCCGAAATAGTGTTGACGCCCGGTCGCGATTACGGTTTAATGCGCTCCGTTGCCCGGATAGCTCAGTCGGTAGAGCAGGGGATTGAAAATCCCCGTGTCCTTGGTTCGATTCCGAGTCCGGGCACCACTATTTAAAGAACCCAGCCTATGGCTGGGTTTTTGCTTTTCTGCGTTTATAAATCCCTTCTTTAGTATTCTTGTTTCTCTTTGCTGTGCGATCCATACCCGGTGGCGCTGCGCTTACCGGGCCGGCAGGTTTCGTCGGCCGGATAAGGCGAAGCCGTCATCCGACGTGTTTTCTAACGCCCAAAGCAAAAAACCCCGCACCTTACGGTACGGGGTTCTTCTTGATTGATGCCTGGCAGTTCCCTACTCTCACATGGGGAGACCCCACACTACCATCGGCGCTACGGCGTTTCACTTCTGAGTTCGGCATGGGGTCAGGTGGGACCACCGCGCTAAAGCCGCCAGGCAAATTCTGTTTAATCTGTATCAAAGCTGAATCTTGTGTCGTCTCTTCGCCAAAACATCTTCGGCGTTGTAAGGTTAAGCCTCACGGTTCATTAGTATCGGTTAGCTCAACGCATCGCTGCGCTTACACACCCGACCTATCAACGTCGTCGTCTTCAACGTTCCTTCAGGAGCCTTAAAGGCTCAGGGAGAACTCATCTCGGGGCAAGTTTCGTGCTTAGATGCTTTCAGCACTTATCTCTTCCGCATTTAGCTACCGGGCAGTGCCATTGGCATGACAACCCGAACACCAGTGATGCGTCCACTCCGGTCCTCTCGTACTAGGAGCAGCCCCCCTCAATTCTCCAGCGCCCACGGCAGATAGGGACCGAACTGTCTCACGACGTTCTAAACCCAGCTCGCGTACCACTTTAAATGGCGAACAGCCATACCCTTGGGACCTACTTCAGCCCCAGGATGTGATGAGCCGACATCGAGGTGCCAAACACCGCCGTCGATATGAACTCTTGGGCGGTATCAGCCTGTTATCCCCGGAGTACCTTTTATCCGTTGAGCGATGGCCCTTCCATTCAGAACCACCGGATCACTATGACCTGCTTTCGCACCTGCTCGAGCCGTCACTCTCGCAGTCAAGCTAGCTTATGCCATTGCACTAACCTCCTGATGTCCGACCAGGATTAGCTAACCTTCGTGCTCCTCCGTTACTCTTTGGGAGGAGACCGCCCCAGTCAAACTACCCACCAGACACTGTCCGCAACCCGGATTACGGGTCTACGTTAGAACACCAGCCATTAAAGGGTGGTATTTCAAGGACGGCTCCATGCAGACTGGCGTCCACACTTCAAAGCCTCCCACCTATCCTACACATCAAGGACCAGTGTTCAGTGTCAAGCTATAGTAAAGGTTCACGGGGTCTTTCCGTCTTGCCGCGGGTACACTGCATCTTCACAGCGAGTTCAATTTCACTGAGTCTCGGGTGGAGACAGCCTGGCCATCATTACGCCATTCGTGCAGGTCGGAACTTACCCGACAAGGAATTTCGCTACCTTAGGACCGTTATAGTTACGGCCGCCGTTTACCGGGGCTTCGATCAAGAGCTTCGCGTTGCCGCTAACCCCATCAATTAACCTTCCGGCACCGGGCAGGCGTCACACCGTATACGTCCACTTTCGTGTTTGCACAGTGCTGTGTTTTTAATAAACAGTTGCAGCCAGCTGGTATCTTCGACTGATTTCAGCTCCACCCGCAGGGGCTTCACCTACATATCAGCGTGCCTTCTCCCGAAGTTACGGCACCATTTTGCCTAGTTCCTTCACCCGAGTTCTCTCAAGCGCCTTGGTATTCTCTACCTGACCACCTGTGTCGGTTTGGGGTACGATTTGATGTTACCTGATGCTTAGAGGCTTTTCCTGGAAGCAGGGCATTTGTTACTTCAGCACCGTAGTGCCTCGTCATCACACCTCAGCGTTAAAAAACGACCGGATTTACCTAATCGTTCCGCCTACATGCTTAAACCGGGACAACCGTCGCCCGGCTAACATAGCCTTCTCCGTCCCCCCTTCGCAGTAACACCAAGTACAGGAATATTAACCTGTTTCCCATCGACTACGCCTTTCGGCCTCGCCTTAGGGGTCGACTCACCCTGCCCCGATTAACGTTGGACAGGAACCCTTGGTCTTCCGGCGAGCGGGCTTTTCACCCGCTTTATCGTTACTTATGTCAGCATTCGCACTTCTGATACCTCCAGCAACCCTCACAGGCCACCTTCAACGGCTTACAGAACGCTCCCCTACCCAACAACACATAGTGTCGCTGCCGCAGCTTCGGTGCATGGTTTAGCCCCGTTACATCTTCCGCGCAGGCCGACTCGACCAGTGAGCTATTACGCTTTCTTTAAATGATGGCTGCTTCTAAGCCAACATCCTGGCTGTCTGTGCCTTCCCACATCGTTTCCCACTTAACCATGACTTTGGGACCTTAGCTGGCGGTCTGGGTTGTTTCCCTCTTCACGACGGACGTTAGCACCCGCCGTGTGTCTCCCGTGATAACATTCTTCGGTATTCGTAGTTTGCATCGGGTTGGTAAGCCGGGATGGCCCCCTAGCCGAAACAGTGCTCTACCCCCGAAGATGAGTTCACGAGGCGCTACCTAAATAGCTTTCGGGGAGAACCAGCTATCTCCCGGTTTGATTGGCCTTTCACCCCCAGCCACAAGTCATCCGCTAATTTTTCAACATTAGTCGGTTCGGTCCTCCAGTTAGTGTTACCCAACCTTCAACCTGCCCATGGCTAGATCACCGGGTTTCGGGTCTATACCCTGCAACTTAACGCCCAGTTAAGACTCGGTTTCCCTTCGGCTCCCCTATACGGTTAACCTTGCTACAGAATATAAGTCGCTGACCCATTATACAAAAGGTACGCAGTCACACCCGAAGGTGCTCCCACTGCTTGTACGTACACGGTTTCAGGTTCTTTTTCACTCCCCTCGCCGGGGTTCTTTTCGCCTTTCCCTCACGGTACTGGTTCACTATCGGTCAGTCAGGAGTATTTAGCCTTGGAGGATGGTCCCCCCATATTCAGACAGGATACCACGTGTCCCGCCCTACTCTTCGAGTTCACAGCCTGTGCATTTTCGTGTACGGGACTATCACCCTGTACCGTCGGACTTTCCAGACCGTTCCACTAACACACAAGCTGATTCAGACTCTGGGCTGCTCCCCGTTCGCTCGCCGCTACTGGGGGAATCTCGGTTGATTTCTTTTCCTCGGGGTACTTAGATGTTTCAGTTCCCCCGGTTCGCCTCGTTAACCTATGTATTCAGTTAACGATAGTGTGTCGGAACACACTGGGTTTCCCCATTCGGACATCGCCGGGTCAAAGGTTCATATCACCTCGCCGGCGCTTTTCGCAGATTAGCACGTCCTTCATCGCCTCTGACTGCCAGGGCATCCACCGTGTACGCTTAGTCGCTTAACCTCACAACCCGAAGATGTTTCACTTCTGATTGCGAAAATTTGAGAGACTCGAACACACATAACATGTGTGTCGTTTCAATTTTCAGCTTGATCCAGATTTTTAAAGAGCAAATATCTCAAACGTGACTCGTAAGTCAGTTTTGAGATATGACGGCAGGTGACTTTCACTCACGAACCAGCAAGTGGCGTCCCCTAGGGGATTCGAACCCCTGTTACCGCCGTGAAAGGGCGGTGTCCTGGGCCTCTAGACGAAGGGGACGTGTCAGTCTCAATCGCAAGACGCCTTGCTATTTACTTTTCATCAGACAATCTGTGTGAGCACTACAAAGGCAGGTTCTTTAAGGTAAGGAGGTGATCCAACCGCAGGTTCCCCTACGGTTACCTTGTTACGACTTCACCCCAGTCATGAATCACAAAGTGGTAAGCGCCCTCCCGAAGGTTAAGCTACCTACTTCTTTTGCAACCCACTCCCATGGTGTGACGGGCGGTGTGTACAAGGCCCGGGAACGTATTCACCGTAGCATTCTGATCTACGATTACTAGCGATTCCGACTTCATGGAGTCGAGTTGCAGACTCCAATCCGGACTACGACGCACTTTATGAGGTCCGCTTGCTCTCGCGAGGTCGCTTCTCTTTGTATGCGCCATTGTAGCACGTGTGTAGCCCTACTCGTAAGGGCCATGATGACTTGACGTCATCCCCACCTTCCTCCAGTTTATCACTGGCAGTCTCCTTTGAGTTCCCGGCCTAACCGCTGGCAACAAAGGATAAGGGTTGCGCTCGTTGCGGGACTTAACCCAACATTTCACAACACGAGCTGACGACAGCCATGCAGCACCTGTCTCAGAGTTCCCGAAGGCACCAAAGCATCTCTGCTAAGTTCTCTGGATGTCAAGAGTAGGTAAGGTTCTTCGCGTTGCATCGAATTAAACCACATGCTCCACCGCTTGTGCGGGCCCCCGTCAATTCATTTGAGTTTTAACCTTGCGGCCGTACTCCCCAGGCGGTCGACTTAACGCGTTAGCTCCGGAAGCCACGCCTCAAGGGCACAACCTCCAAGTCGACATCGTTTACGGCGTGGACTACCAGGGTATCTAATCCTGTTTGCTCCCCACGCTTTCGCACCTGAGCGTCAGTCTTTGACCAGGGGGCCGCCTTCGCCACCGGTATTCCTCCAGATCTCTACGCATTTCACCGCTACACCTGGAATTCTACCCCCCTCTACAAGACTCTAGCCTGCCAGTTTCGAATGCAGTTCCCAGGTTGAGCCCGGGGATTTCACATCCGACTTGACAGACCGCCTGCGTGCGCTTTACGCCCAGTAATTCCGATTAACGCTTGCACCCTCCGTATTACCGCGGCTGCTGGCACGGAGTTAGCCGGTGCTTCTTCTGCGGGTAACGTCAATTGCTGAGGTTATTAACCTCAACACCTTCCTCCCCGCTGAAAGTACTTTACAACCCGAAGGCCTTCTTCATACACGCGGCATGGCTGCATCAGGCTTGCGCCCATTGTGCAATATTCCCCACTGCTGCCTCCCGTAGGAGTCTGGACCGTGTCTCAGTTCCAGTGTGGCTGGTCATCCTCTCAGACCAGCTAGGGATCGTCGCCTAGGTGAGCCGTTACCCCACCTACTAGCTAATCCCATCTGGGCACATCTGATGGCAAGAGGCCCGAAGGTCCCCCTCTTTGGTCTTGCGACGTTATGCGGTATTAGCTACCGTTTCCAGTAGTTATCCCCCTCCATCAGGCAGTTTCCCAGACATTACTCACCCGTCCGCCACTCGTCACCCGAGAGCAAGCTCTCTGTGCTACCGTTCGACTTGCATGTGTTAGGCCTGCCGCCAGCGTTCAATCTGAGCCATGATCAAACTCTTCAATTTAAAAGTTTGATGCTCATTGAATTAAACTTCGTAATGAATTACGTGTTCACTCGTTGAGACTTGGTATTCATTTTTCGTCTTTCGACGTTAAGAATCCATGTCACTTTGAGTGCCCACACAGATTGTCTGATAAATTGTTAAAGAGCAGTTGCAACGCGGCTTTCGCTCACCGTTGCGAGGTGGCGTATATTACGCTTTCCTCTTTCAGAGTCAACCCGTTATTGCAGGATTTTTTCTCTTCAACCGACCGGGCTGTTTGTGAAGTGATTCACATCCGCCGTGTCGATGGAGGCGCATTATAGGGAGTTACCGAGCGACCGCAACCGAAAAGTTGCAAAAAAATGACTGACTGCTGCATTCCCCAGCAAAACCCCGCCTTATACCCTTTTATGCACAAAGTTATCCACAATCATAAACGGATCCCGATGCGATCCCACGAATTGAACAGGAAGATCAACTATACTAGCGGCAAATACTCTCCTCTGTGCAGGCTCATCCTCATGACCACACAACGCCTCGCCCGTGACTGGCGTCTCCCTACAGCGGGGTTGATGCTGCTGGCGATCCTCTTTGCCGGATTTACCCTGCATAGCCACTGGAACGCTTTTATCCAGTGGTGTCTTGCCACGCAAATTACGCTGCACCGTTATCTGGTGATGTATCTGCTGCAGCTTAATAACCACCAGTACAGCGGCGGATTATGGTTACTAACGGGGGCTTTCCTTTATGGCGTTCTGCACGCCATTGGTCCCGGACACGGAAAGTTCATCGTGACGACCTACCTGACGACAAATAAAGAAAGCGAGCTGGCCGCCCGGGTCATCCCCTTCCTGGGTAGCCTGATGCAAGGCGTCAGCGCCATACTGTTTGTCTTTATTCTGGCTGTCGGGTTTAACCTTGCGTCCGGGGATATCAGTACCAGCCGCTGGTATGTTGAGAAGATAAGCGCTGTGCTTATTGGCGCATTTGGGGCCTTCGTCATTTACCAGGCGCTGAAGAGCCTGCGCCCGCGCAGGATGACGGTGTCCGCCATTAAGCCTCTTCATCAGCATGATGAACACTGTGGCTGCGGCCATCACGGTGTAGGCGCAGACCTGACGCAGGGCGACTGGAAAACCCGTCTGGGGGTGATCCTGGCGATCGGCGCGCGTCCGTGTAGCGGGGCAATCATGATCCTGATGTTCTCGAACGCGCTGGGCATAGTCACCTGGGGAATGGCCGCGGTCATGACCATGTCGCTGGGCACAGCGCTGTCGATTATGGGGCTTTCACTGGCTGTACGTTACGCCCGTGAACGCACGGTGACCTGGTTCGGAGAAAGCACGTCATTAAGATGGCTGGTGCCGGCAGTCAAAATAGCCGGAGGGATAGCCCTGATCCTGTTCGCGACGGTGCTGTTCCTGACGGTGATCCCCATAAGCGCCAATGGCGACTACATCGCCGCAGGATGCTAATAAAAGAAAAACCCGCCAGCGGCGGGTTTTTTTATTACTCGTTGATGCGTGGATGCTGGTCCACCAGTCGGGAGCGTTTCTTCTGCAGTTCTTCAATCTCTGCGTCAATATCCTCGATCTTCTGCTCTACGCTATCGTAGTGCTCACGGAGGATCTCTTTCGCTTCCTGTATATCCGATGCCGCAGGCGTTGCGCCTTTCAGAGGTCGATTCGCGGTCTCCTTCATGGTAAGACCCGTAATCAAACCAATCACCGCGATCACCATCAGGTAATAAGCTGGCATCATCAGGTTCTGCGTGCTCTCCACCAGTGAAGCGGCAAGCGTCGGGGTCAGACCGGCAATCAGTACCGAGATATTAAAGGCCGCAGCCAGCGCACTGTAGCGAATGTGCGTCGGGAACATCGCAGGCAATGTTGAGGCCATCACCCCGATAAAGCAGTTAAGGATCACCGCCAACATCAGCAAACCGGCAAAAATCAGCCCCAGGACATTACTGTTGATCAGAATAAATGCCGGGATGGCGAGGGCAAACAGCGCAACGCTTCCCAGAATAATGAACGGTCGACGACCAAAGCGGTCACTCAACAGGCCCATAATCGGCTGCACAAACAGCATACCCACCATGATGGCGATAATGATCAGCACACCGTGATCTTCCGAGTAATGCAGGTTATGCGACAGATAGCTCGGCATGTAGGTCAGCAGCATGTAATAGGTCACGTTGGTGGAGATCACCAGACCGATACAGACCAGCAGGCTCCGCCAGTGCTTAGTGGCGATCTCTTTGAACGACACCTTCGGACCATCCTGCAGCCCTTCGCGATCGCCCTGCTCAAGCTTATCAACGTGCTGCTGGAACGCAGGCGTCTCTTCAAGCGCATGACGGAGATAGAGGCCAATGATCCCCAGCGGCAGCGCCAGGAAGAATGGAATACGCCAGCCCCAGTCGAGGAAGTTCTCTTCCCCCACCACGGTTGAAATCAGTACCACCACGCCCGCGCCCAGAACAAACCCGGCAATCGAGCCGAAGTCCAGCCAGCTTCCCATAAACCCGCGCTTACGGTCCGGGGAGTATTCAGCAACAAAGATCGATGCCCCGGTATATTCCCCCCCTACCGAGAAGCCCTGCGCCATCTTACAAATCAGCAGCAGAATCGGTGCCCAGATGCCGATGGAGGCATAAGACGGGATAAGGCCGATACAGAATGTACTGATCGACATAATGACGATGGTAATGGCCAGGATCTTCTGGCGACCATATTTATCGCCGAGCATACCGAAAAACAGACCGCCCAGCGGACGGATCAGGAAGGGAACGGAGAACGTACCCAGGGCGGCAATCATCTGCAGGCTGGGGTCGGCACCGGGGAAAAATACTTTACCTAACGCGTAGGCCACAAAGCCGTAGACACCAAAATCGAACCATTCCATCGCATTACCGAGCGAGGCTGCGGTAATGGCTTTACGCAGTTTTGCGTCATCAATAATGGTGACGTCGCGAAGCGTAATGGGTTTAATCTTTTTCCTTCTCAGCATAGCTATCCTCGTTGACTCGGCCCTGTCTGTTTCACAGTCCAGTTTGCGTTCTGTGAACCATGGGATCCGCTCCATGCGAATCGCCTTATTCAAGCGTAGCAGGTTTACTTACATTGACGTTTTACGTCGATACAACCGAACCTGTTGACGCCTGTCTGGGCAGTTAATGACCTTTTTACCCTACCAGCGTTTATATTTGTGATCAACTTCACACATATTTCTGTGCTCGGTCAACCCACGCTAATTTTTGTCAAGGAGCGCAAATAGGCACTTTCTCAGTCCGCCTGAAAAGCAGCCTCACACACGTTATTAATCCCTTCTCATCAAAAAAACGAACCCCATTAATTCATACCCAACTCACATAATTTTCCATCGTCAGGAATCTGCCCTTAGCTTTGCATTGAATATGTGACAAAGATAACTAAAACGATGTTTTATTTTCATTGAATCGATATTCCAATGATCGCATGATAAATCCGAACATAACGTTTTATCTCTTTTCGGCTGAGGTTACGCGAGCGTACTCAGTTCATTTTGTTGCCGGGCCATTAAAAACACGATCGCGGACACAAACGGCAACAGATTGAATTTAATGACTAATTTTTAACACCTATCACCCGCCATGCGGGATCAGATGTGAGGTTTGTCTATGAAGATTAAAGCCACGATAGAACGCATACCTGGCGGTATGATGCTGGTTCCGCTGGTACTGGGAGCCATCCTGAATACCCTGGCTCCTGATACCGGGGCTTATTTCGGTGGTTTTACAAAAGGAATGATTACGGGTACGGTTCCCATTCTTGCCGTCTGGTTTTTTTGTATTGGCGCATCCATTAATTTGCGGGCGACGGGTACGGTATTACGGAAATCCGGTACGCTGGTGATAACCAAAATAGCGGTTGCCTGGAGTGTGGCAATGATATGCGCGATGTTCATTCCGGAGAATGGAATTCAGAACGGATTCTTTGCCGGTTTATCGGTGCTGGCGATTGTCTCCGCGATGGATATGACCAACGGCGGGTTGTACGCCAGCCTGATGAACCAGTACGGGACGAAAGAAGAGTCTGGTGCCTTTGTCCTGATGTCTCTGGAGTCCGGCCCGCTGGTGACGATGCTTATACTGGGCTCTGCAGGCCTGGCCTCTTTTGAACCCCACCATTTTGTCGGCGCGATCCTGCCTTTCCTGGTCGGTTTCGCACTGGGCAATCTGGACCACGATCTGCGTGATTTCTTCAGCAAAGCCACGCCGGTGCTGATCCCGTTCTTCGGCTTCGCGCTGGGGAATACCATCAACCTGAAGGTCATTCTCGATACCGGACTGCTGGGTATTGTGCTGGGTGTTGCCGTGATCGTCATCACCGGTATTCCGCTGGTGATTGCTGACCGCGTTATCGGGGGAGGAAACGGTACGGCGGGCGTCGCCGCCTCTTCAGCCGCAGGCGCAGCCGTCGCCAATCCGGTGATTATTGCCCAGATTAACCCGGCTTTCGAACCGGTGGCCGCTTCCGCGACAGCACTGGTTGCCGCCAGCGTGATTGTCACTGCGATTCTGGTGCCCATCATCACCGCGCTGTATGCGAAACGCTACGCAAGTGTCCCGGAACAGGACATCGAACGAAAAGCGGTAGAACTCCGCCATTAACACACCGCACCAGGCCATCCCCTCTCCCCTCCGGGGAGAGGGTCAGGGTGAGGGGGTAAAGAATTCACCCAAAAATCTCGTCCACCATCCCGTCCACCAGCCGTTTTGCTGAACAGAGCCTCGGCATCCCCAGCGCGACGGTCTGCCAGTTCTGCGTCACTGACCAGCTCACCGGATGTTTATCCGCCTGACACCAGTCCCCCAGCCAGCCCAGCATGTCTTTATGATCGATTAAGCCCGGAGACGCCGGTGTTGTCAGCCACTGGTGATAGAAATGGCGGGTCGTGGGAGAGGCATTAATCCCCTGTGCCAGATAGTTTGCCGCCATACTGCGCAGGTTATCCTTGAGCATGGCCGCCACATCTTCGTTAGCGAGGCGGCAGGCGTCGCCAAATGGCCCCCAGCAAAGCTCTTTCAGGACGATAAAACAGCGACCAGCCAGCGACCAGCCATCATAGTGCCCGGCCCGCCAGCGGGTAAAAATCTGCTCGCTGTGCTCACCCGCCTGCACCGTTAGCCCGCGCTGGGTCAGGGCCTTTTCTTTATAAGCTGCCCGTTGGGTAAAATGAGTAGAAAGTTCGGCGTACTGCTGCATCAGCCCCGGTGCCTGCTGGGCACGCGGATGAGCCTGCTGGCGCAGCGCCATCAGCTTCTCCGCCATCAGCGTCAGGGCGAGATGGCCCGGGTCCAGCATGCCGGCCAGTTTTTCCGCCAGGCCGAGACGCAGCGCCGCATTTTCATTGAGCATCCCCGCCATCGCCCACGGGCGTAGCCGGGTACGGGTCATAATTTCCTGCGTCAACCGCTCACGAAACTGCAGCTGTTGTGGTCCAGGGTGGGGATGACGCGCTGCGTCTACCCCCTGCACCAGATCGACCATAAATTTTGGATGAATACACTCCAGCGTTCGCCCGGGGCCATCCAGTAGTGGTGTTGTCATGGTTGCTCTGCCGCGAATAGAGTTTGAATATCATCGCGTAACAGTCGGGTATCTTCCTGAATCCACGTCGCAGTAGTGATACTTTGCTTCAACAACTGGCAGAGCGCTCGGGTTGAATGCTCATTTTGTTGGCGCACTGCGAGGCTATCACGCAAGCTTTCCTGTAACCCGGTCAGGCACAACGAAAATTCTGCAAAGAACGTTGCCATTCCTGCCGTAACAGAGACATCGACCTGCGCGGACAAAGCTTTACGTATTTGTTCACAAAACTGCTCAATATGTTGCTTAACTTTTTCATGAAGCTGTGCAATGTCGATAACATAGCGCGTGCGCGTTTCCACATAATCATCCCAGCCCCAGCCCGGATTATTGAGCCAGCGAGAGACCGTTTCACGCATACCGCCCCCGCCGGATGGCTGACCTGCCTGGCTGTCATCCTGGGCAATGGCATCGTTAAACAGTGCCTGCGTATTAAAGTTGAGCTGGCTCGCCTGAAACGCCGGGAAACTGATCCGCGCCCGAAAACCCGCATGGCTCAGGTGCTCTTTGATACGCGTTTCAATGGGACGCATCGCTTCATTCAGGGACCTCGCCAGCGTCGACTCCAGCTGATCGAAGCGTAACGCCAGTTCCCGGCCGATCTTCCTCTGCGCATCCAGCATGATAAGCTCGCAGGAAGAGCGGATTTTACTCAGCGCGATCTGCGCCTGCCCCTCGTCGTCCAGCACCAGCTGCTTCAGCTCGTGCGGCTCGTCAATACGGTGATTCAACCCGTCGATACCGGCTAACTCAAGAATATGGTGCGCGCTGAATACATCACCCATCGCCTGATGCAGCGCCGTTTTTTGCGACACCATAAAGTCCGCGGTAGCGTTTAGCGCCTGCTCAACCTCATGTTTCACCTCATCGCTCACCACGCGCTGACGGGTCTGCAGAAGCGCCATGTCCTCTTCCAGGCGTGCGATATTGAGTTCCAGCGCCTCAAAGGCTACCGTCAGCCCCTGATAGCGGAAGTCGAGATACTCCCGGGCATTTTGGGCGTAGTTGAGCAACTTATGCGAGGCCGAACGCAGAGCGAATAGCGAGGCATTAGCATAGGCGGCGTAAATCAGCTTGCGGATCGGTTGTTCAAAGAGCGAATCTTCCCAGAGCAAATCGGCAGAATGACGAACATGATCAATATCGTCCAGGTCCGCCGTGCGCCAGCGACGTCCCAGCGCCGCTTCGGCAAAATCCTGCACCCACGGTTGCTCCTGATGATCCGGCAGTTGCCCGTGCGTATTCATCTCGTTGCGAGCGCGGTTCGCCAGATACGCCCACATGGACGAAACGGGGTAGATTTGGCCGGGCGAAATATTGCCTTTCATTAAGGTACCGGAGATCATCGCCCGGACCTGTTCTTCATCGTCGCTGTTACGATCTTTCTGATCGAATTTATTGACCAGCGCATACAGCGGCACGGATTTACCCGCCGCGGAAATCGCCTGACGGACCTCTTCATCTGATATGGATTTAAGCTGGGTATAATCCATCACCGCCAGCACCGCCGACGCGCGGGACAACTGTTCGCTGAGCATTTTTTGCAGATGCGGTTGTCCGGCCTCATTAGGCCCGGGCGTATCGAGCAGCGTCAGTTGCCCGAGATGTGCATCCAGCCCCGCGAGATGCACGAACTCCACTTCAATCACCGGGATATGTTCGATAGCCGCATATTCAGAGAACGGAAATTCGACCCCTAACGCTTGGGAGAGCCTCACCAGATCGTTAAGGCTTTTCAGACAATGGAAGATCGGCTGTGCCCCCAGGTGATGCTTCTCAAAGGCTTCCCCTTTTTCAATACGCTCCAGCAGCGTATTCATGTCTTTATCAATTTCCAGACGCTGGGCCAGCTTCGCGCGATCGTAATCGCAAAGCTTTTTCTGCAGCAGTTGGATCAGTTCATCGATAGGCGAGGCGTGTGAGAAATGCAGCACCGGCTCCTTCTGACCCGGCGTATGGCGAATCAACGTCGGAAGCGCCGTCATGGGACGATTGCGGTTAGGCAATACTTCGGTACCCACAATTGCATTAATGGTGGTCGATTTGCCCGCTTTCATGGTGCCGACAATCGCCAGGACCATTTCCAGCCGGGTTATTTTTCGTAATTCATTATTCAGCATCGCCTGCTGCGCATCGACACCGCGCGCACTAAAATGCAAAGGTAAAACGTTGTTCTTTTCACCCGTGATGGCAGCCGTTGTGCTTTCCAGCATCGCAGTCGGCATTGATTTCAACGTATCAAGATTTTGCAGAGCAAGCTGTAACAAACGCTCAGCTTCCTGGCTTAATTCAAAAATGGTCTGTGTGTGCATGATAAAAGCCTTTCCTTAACGCAAATTTATTACTTTTATTAAGCCACTGGTTTTAATTATGTTGTTCAGGCTTATATGATTACGTGTGGAAAACATGTTCGCCGAAATATAACTGATTGAAGATAATCAGGAATAATTCACTATCCTTGCATGGCGTGTAGAACTCTTCTCCAGGCCTGATAGCCAAAAGAAAAAAGCGTAGCCCATTTTTAAGAAACTTCAGGATATATCACCATTATTTACCCACCTAAAAAGAGAGGTAATGTTCTACAGCCATAAGATATGTATGGCAGCAAAGTCCGGAGATAAATAACAATGTGTTGCTTCACCTTATCCGAAATGGAGGTGCGTAGCAATTTGCTGCAATAAAATATTCGATATATTTCGCGCCATTTCTTCCCAACGTGTTAATGACGTCAGCATCGCTTAACTGACTGACATAAAGTGTCACTCCCGACACGCTTGTGGCATTTTTTTTAATTCACAATATCACCGACAACCGTGTGGATTTGCGTTATACTTGCCGCCTTTTTCGGCACGCTGCCGTCATTTTGCTGGCACTTTCCAGCGCGTTTACACTTTCTGAGGATACCGATATGCAACTCCCACACTGCCCGAAATGCAATTCTGAATACACCTATGAAGATAATGGCATGTACATCTGCCCGGAATGCGCGCACGAATGGAATGATGCCGAGCCAGCACAGGACGCCGATGCGCTTGTTGTAAAAGATGCGAACGGCAATCTGCTGGCGGACGGCGACAGTGTTACCGTCATTAAAGATCTGAAGGTTAAAGGCAGCTCCTCCATGCTGAAGATCGGCACCAAAGTGAAGAATATCCGTCTGGTTGAAGGCGATCATAATATCGACTGTAAAATTGACGGTTTTGGCCCGATGAAACTGAAATCGGAGTTTGTGAAAAAGAACTGATTTTTCACCTCCAGGACCGGTAAGCGCAGCGCCACCGGGCGCTTTTGCTGGATGCGCTACGCTTATCCGGCCTACTAAAAAAGAACTAAACTTAATGGGCTTTTCTTACGTGAGGTAAAGATTATGCCGTTAAGTCCCTACATCTCTTTCGCCGGCAACTGTGCAGAGGCCACTGCCTTTTATCAGCAAGCCGTCGGCGCGGAGCTCCTCTACAAGATCACTTTCGGCGAAATGCCAAAAAGCGATAACAGCGAAGAAGGTTGCCCGTCCGGTATGCAATTTCCGGATTCGGCTATCGCCCACTCCAACGTCCGCATTGCGGGCAGCGATATCATGATGAGCGACGGGATGCCGCCCGGCAGCAACGCGCAGTATGCCGGTTTTACGCTGGTTCTCGACACCCAGGACGTCAATGAAGGCAAACGCTGGTTCGACAACCTTGCCGCAGGCGGCAATGTCGATATGCCCTGGCAGGAAACCTTCTGGGCTCACGGTTTCGGTAAAGTCACCGACAAATACGGCGTGCCGTGGATGATTAATGTCGTGAAGCAACACCAAACGTCGTAGGCCGGATAAGCGCAGCGCAGCCGGCAACAGCGTCCGGTGGCGCTGCGCTGACCGGGCCTACAGTGACTGTCATCGCTTTCACTTCAACTCTTCAAACTCCCGCAACCTGCACTTAACCCAAATGTCACATTGATGCGCCAGCATGAGGCCACATTTATCGTGAGGCCCAGCACATGCAAACCGTCATCCGCGTCGAGAAACTGAGCAAGACCTTCAATCACAACAAGGCTCTGCACGCCGTTGATCTCACCGTCCGGCAGGGCGAGATGGTGGCGCTGCTGGGGCCATCCGGTTCAGGTAAATCCACCCTTCTGCGCCATTTAAGCGGGCTTATTACCGGCGATAACACGCCGGAAAGCCACGTCGAGCTGCTGGGTAATACCGTACAGCGCGCCGGTCGTCTGGCGAGCGATATCCGCAAGAGCCGCGCCCGGACCGGCTACATCTTCCAGCAGTTCAACCTGGTAAACCGCCTGACGGTGCTGGAGAACGTGCTGATTGGTGCACTCGGCAGCACCCCGTTCTGGCGCACCTGTCTGCGCTGGTTCTCTCCGTCCCAGAAGCAGGAAGCCTTACAGGCGCTGACCCGCGTCGGCATGGCGCATTTCGCCCACCAGCGCGTCTCCACCCTGTCCGGTGGACAACAGCAGCGCGTCGCCATCGCCCGCGCCCTGATGCAGAAAGCGCACATCATTCTCGCTGACGAACCCATCGCCTCGCTGGACCCGGAGTCCGCCCGCATCGTGATGGAGACCCTGTACGACATTAACCAGAACGACGGCATCACCGTGGTGGTCACGCTGCATCAGGTGGATTACGCCCTGCGCTACTGCCAACGCATCGTCGCCCTGCGTCAGGGACACGTGTTCTTTGATGGCGCGAGCCATCAGTTTGATAACGACCGTTTTGACCATCTCTACCGCAGCATGAACCGCGTCGAAGAGAACGCGCAGGCTGCTTAATTAAACCCGATCCGAGGAAAGTACATGAGCTACAAAGCCGTTGCCGCGCTGGCCTTTACCAGCATGTTCAGCATCAGCACCCTGTTAAGCCCAGCGTATGCACAGGAGCAGGAAAAAGAGCTGAACTTCGGCATTATTTCGACGGAATCACAGCAGAACCTGAAACCTCAGTGGGAACCGTTCCTGAAAGATATGGAAACCAAACTGGGGATCAAAGTGAACGCCTTCTTCGCCCCGGACTACGCGGGCATCATCCAGGGGATGCGCTTTAACAAAGTGGACATCGCCTGGTACGGCAACCTCTCCGCCATGGAAGCGGTGGATCGCGCCAACGGTCAGGTCTTTGCCCAGACCGTCGCGGCAGATGGCTCCCCGGGCTACTGGAGCGTGCTGATCGTGAACAAAGACAGCCCAATCAACAACCTTAACGACATGCTTGCCAAACGCAAAGAGCTGACCTTTGGCAATGGCGATCCCAACTCCACCTCAGGCTACCTTGTCCCTGGCTACTACGTCTTCGCCAAAAACAACGCCTCCGCCAGCGACTTCAAACGCACGGTAAACGCCAGCCATGAAACCAACGCCCTGGCCGTGGCCAACAAGCAGGTGGATGTCGCGACCAACAACACCGAGAACCTCGACAAACTGAAGACCTCAGCACCGGACAAGCTGAAAGAGATCAAGGTTATCTGGAAATCACCGCTCATCCCCGGTGACCCGATTGTCTGGCGTAAAAACCTGTCTGAAAGCACCAAGGACAAGGTGTACGACTTCTTTATGACCTACGGCAAAACGCCGGAAGAGAAAGCGGTTCTGACGCGTCTGGGCTGGGCTCCGTTCCGCCCGTCCAGCGACCTGCAGCTGGTCCCGATTCGCCAGCTGGCGCTGTTTAAAGAGATGCAGGGCGTGAAGGATAACAAGGGGCTGAAGGACGAGGAGAAGACCAGCAAAGTGGCTGCGATTCAGGCCCAGCTGGAAGACCTGGACCGCCTGACCGCCGCGCTCGGCGCGATGACCAGCGTGAATAAAGCGGTGCAGTAACACAAGTTCCCTATCCCTTGAGGGAGAGGGTTAGGGTGAGGGGGAAATGCGCACGCTGATGCCCTCACCCCGGCCCTCTCCCAGAGGGAGAGGGAGAACAGATTAAGGAGCCAACATGCAAACCATCACCCTCCCGCCGCCGAAGCGCAGCTGGTTCTCGCTGATAAGCTGGGCCATCCTGCTGGCGGTGCTGGTTATCTCCTGGAAGGGCGCGGAAATGGACCCGCTGCTGCTCTTCAAAGACGCGGGCAATATGGCGACCTTCGCCGCCGATTTCTTCCCGCCGGACTTCAGTCAGTGGCAGGACTACCTCAGTGAAATGGCGGTCACCCTGCAAATTGCCGTCTGGGGCACCGCCCTGGCCGTCATTCTTTCCATTCCCTTTGGCCTGATGAGCGCCGAGAACATCGTGCCGTGGTGGGTCTACCAGCCCATGCGTCGCCTGATGGACGCCTGTCGCGCCATCAACGAGATGGTCTTCGCGATGCTTTTCGTGGTCGCCGTCGGTCTGGGACCGTTCGCGGGCGTGATGGCGCTGTTCATCCACACCACCGGCGTGCTCTCCAAGCTGCTTTCTGAGGCGGTCGAAGCCATCGAGCCCGGTCCGGTGGAAGGTATCCGCGCGACCGGTGCCAACAAAATCGAAGAGATCCTCTACGGCGTCCTGCCGCAGGTGATGCCGCTGTTGATCTCCTACTCCCTGTACCGGTTTGAGTCCAACGTCCGCTCCGCCACCGTCGTCGGCATGGTCGGCGCAGGCGGGATTGGCGTCACCCTGTGGGAAGCGATTCGCGGTTTCCAGTTCCAGCAAACCTGCGCCCTGATGGTGCTCATCATCGTCACCGTCAGCCTGCTGGATTTCCTCTCTCAACGTTTGCGTAAGCACTTTATCTGAGAAGCGAGGCGTTGTTTTTTATGCACTTATCCAGACATCCGACCAGTTACCCCACCCGCTGGCAAGAGATTGCGGCAAAGCTCGAAGTGGAGCTGCGCACGCACTACCGCTGCGGAGACTACCTGCCTGCGGAACAGCAGCTTGCCGACCGCTATGAAGTGAACCGCCACACCCTGCGCCGCGCCATTGATCAACTGGTTGAGCGCGGCTGGGTCCAGCGCCGTCAGGGCATCGGTGTGCTGGTGCTGATGCGCCCGTTCGACTACCCGCTAAACGCCCAGGCGCGCTTTAGCCAGAACCTGCTGGACCAGGGCAGCCACCCGACCAGTGAAAAACTGCTCTCGGTATTGCGTCCGGCCTCCAGCCACGTGGCGGACGCGCTGGGGATTCAGGAGGGCGATAACGTTATCCACCTGCGCACCTTGCGCCGGGTTAACGGTGTCGCGGTCTGCCAGATAGATCACTACTTCGCGGACCTCGCCCTCTGGCCAGTGCTGCAACATTTCACCAGTGGCTCGCTGCATGACTTTCTGCAGGAAGCGACAGGCATCACGCTGAAACGCACTCAGACGCGCATCAGCGCCCGTCGGGCGCAGGCGAAAGAGAGCAAGGTGCTGGAGATCCCCAATATGGCCCCGCTGCTCTGCGTGCGCACCCTCAACCATCGCGACGGTGAGATCAACGCAACGGAATACTCCGTCAGCCTGACCCGCGCCGACATGATCGAATTCACCATGGAGCACTGAATGCACTTCGACACTGCCACCCGACAGCGCTGGATGCGCGTACTTGCCCACAGTCAGCCCGCCGCGCTGGCTGCCCGCATGCACGCCCTTAGCCTGGCGCCTGAATACGACATCCTCCGCGCCCCGGAGATCGGCCTCGTTCAGATCCAGGCGCGGATGGGCGGTACCGGCGAGCGCTTCTTCGCCGGGGATGCCACCCTCACCCGCGCCGCAATCCGCCTGAACAACGGCACGCTGGGGTACAGCTACGTGCTGGGGCGCGATAAAGCCCACGCCGAGCGCTGCGCGGTGATCGATGCGCTTTTACAGGAACAACCGCATTTCCAGACCCTGATGGAAACCCTTATTGCCCCGCTGGAGGCTGATCGCTCCGCACGCATTGCCGCACGTCAGGCCGAAGTCAATACCAGCCGGGTCGACTTCTTTACGCTCGTTCGCGGAGACAACGCATGACGCTTCAACCTGCTTTTACCCTGGCCGTCCAGGATGCCCAACACAGTTTTCGTCGCCTGCTGAAAGCCATGAGCGAGCCGGGTGTGATCGTCTCGCTGCATCAGCTCTCTCAGGGCTGGCTGCCGTTAAACCTGGCGACCACCAGCGTGCTGCTGACGCTTGCCGACAACGACACCCCGGTGTGGCTCTCAGGCGTCCTGTCCAACGACATCGCCAGCCAGAACCTGCGTTTTCACACCAGCGCCCCGCTGGTTGAACAGCCGCGCCAGGCGGTCTTTGCCGTGGCCGACGAGCAAATCAGCCATGAACAGCTCAATGACCTGAGTGAAGGCAGCGCGGTAGCCCCGGAGACCAGCGCCACCCTGATCTTGCAGGTCTCCAGCCTGAGCGGCGGGCGCATGCTGCGCCTGACCGGCGCGGGGATCGCGGAAGAACGCATGGTCGCGCCGCAGTTGCCGGAGTGCATTATTCATGAGCTGACCGAGCGCCCGCACCCGTTCCCGCTGGGTATTGATCTGATTCTGACCTGCGGTGAGCGCCTGCTGGCGATCCCTCGGACCACCCATGTGGAGGTGTGCTGATGTACGTGGCAGTCAAAGGGGGCGAAAAGGCCATCGCCGCCGCCCATGCGCTACAGGCGCACAGACGACGGGGCGATGAACAGCTTCCCGAGCTGAGCGTCGCCCAGATTGAGCAGCAGCTTAACCTCGCCGTTGACCGGGTGATGACCGAAGGCGGCATCGCTGACCGCGAGCTGGCGGCGCTGGCGCTAAAGCAGGCCAGCGGCGACAACGTCGAGGCCATCTTCCTGCTGCGTGCTTACCGCACTACGCTCGCGAAGCTGGCGGTAAGTGAACCCATCAACACGGCGGAGATGCGCCTGGAGCGCCGCATTTCAGCGGTGTACAAAGACATCCCCGGCGGTCAGCGGCTGGGCCCTACCTATGACTACACCCATCGCCTGCTGGATTTTACCCTGCTGGCGAACGGCGACGTGCCGCCGCTCAGCACCTCTGATGCCGAACAAGAACCGTCTCCGCACGTCTTCAGCCTGCTGGCGAAACAAGGCCTGGCGAAGGCGGAGGAAGACTCAGGCGCTCAGCCGGATGACATCACCCGCACGCCGCCGGTTTACCCGTGCTCCAGATCGTCCCGCCTGCAGCAGCTGATGCGCGGCGACGAAGGCTATCTGCTGGCGCTGGCTTACTCCACCCAGCGCGGTTACGGGCGCAACCACCCGTTTGCGGCTGAGATTCGCAGCGGTTATATCGACGTTGAAATCGTGCCGGAAGAGCTGGGTTTTGCGGTGAACGTCGGCGAACTGCTGATGACCGAGTGTGAAATGGTGAACGGTTTTGTCGCGCCTGAAAATGAAGACCCGCATTTTACCCGCGGCTACGGGCTGGTGTTTGGCCTCGGCGAGCGCAAAGCCATGGCAATGGCGCTGGTTGACCGCGCCCTGCAGGCGCCGGACTACGGCGAGCAGATTGCAGGCCCGGCGCAGGACGAAGAGTTTGTGCTGGCCCATGCCGATAACGTTGAAGCCGCTGGCTTCGTCTCGCACCTCAAACTGCCGCACTACGTCGATTTCCAGGCCGAACTGGAACTGCTGAAACGCCTGCAACGGGAGCGCAAACATGGCTAACTTAAGCGGCTACAACTTTGCCTATCTGGATGAGCAAACCAAACGCATGATCCGCCGCGCCATCCTCAAAGCGGTCGCCATTCCGGGCTATCAGGTGC
The DNA here is from genome assembly GCF_001030225.1 of Enterobacter sp. BIDMC92. Classification (NCBI taxonomy): domain Bacteria; kingdom Pseudomonadati; phylum Pseudomonadota; class Gammaproteobacteria; order Enterobacterales; family Enterobacteriaceae; genus Enterobacter; species Enterobacter sp. BIDMC92. Next base: position 362,840 of record NZ_KQ087598.1, on the reverse strand, counting down.
CGTTCGGCGGTCGCGAAATGCCGATGCCTTACGGCTGGGGCACCGGCGGTATCCAGCTTACCGCCAGCGTGATCGGCGAAGCAGACGTGCTGAAAGTGATCGACCAGGGCGCAGACGACACCACCAACGCAGTGTCGATCCGCAACTTCTTTCAGCGGGTAACGGGCGTCGCGACCACCGAAAAAACCGAAGACGCAACGCTGATCCAGACTCGTCACCGCATTCCGGAAACCCCGCTCACGGAAGATCAGATTTTGATTTTCCAGGTACCCATCCCGGAGCCGCTGCGCTTTATCGAGCCGCGCGAAACGGAAACCCGCACCATGCACGCCCTGGAAGAGTACGGCGTGATGCAGGTGAAGCTGTACGAAGATATCGCACGCTTCGGCCATATCGCCACCACCTACGCCTATCCGGTGAAGGTCAACGGGCGCTACGTCATGGACCCGTCGCCGATCCCGAAGTTCGACAACCCGAAGATGGACATGATGCCTGCCCTGCAGCTGTTCGGTGCCGGGCGTGAAAAACGCATCTACGCCGTCCCGCCTTACACCCGGGTGGAGAGTCTCGATTTCGACGACCACCCGTTCACGGTGCAGGAGTGGGACGAGCCGTGTGCCATCTGCGGCTCGAAACACAGCTATCTGGATGAAGTGGTGCTCGATGACACAGGCAAACGGATGTTTGTCTGCTCCGACACCGATTACTGCCGCCAACAGAGCGAGGCGAAAAGCCAATGAAACCGCTGCTTTCGGTTAACAACCTGACCCACCTGTATGCGCCGGGTAAAGGCTTCAGCGACGTGTCGTTCGACCTCTGGCCGGGCGAAGTGCTGGGGATTGTCGGTGAATCCGGCTCCGGCAAAACGACGCTGCTGAAATCCATCTCCGCGCGCCTGGCACCGCAACACGGCGACATTTTGTATGAAGGCACGTCGCTGTACGGCATGAGCGAGGCCGAACGCCGCCGCCTGCTGCGCACCGAGTGGGGGGTGGTGCATCAGCATCCGATGGACGGCCTGCGCCGTCAGGTCTCGGCAGGGGGCAACATCGGCGAACGGCTGATGGCCACCGGCGCCCGCCACTACGGCAACATTCGGACCACGGCGCAGCGCTGGCTGGAGGACGTTGAAATCCCCGCCTCGCGCATTGATGACCTGCCCGGCACCTTCTCCGGCGGCATGCAGCAGCGTCTGCAGATCGCCCGCAACCTGGTCACCCACCCAAAGCTGGTGTTTATGGACGAGCCCACCGGCGGGCTGGACGTCTCCGTGCAGGCGCGCCTGCTCGATCTGCTGCGTGGTCTGGTGGTAGAGCTGAACCTGGGGGTGGTGATTGTCACCCATGATTTAGGCGTGGCGCGCCTGCTGGCGGACCGTCTGCTGGTGATGAAGCAGGGCCAGGTGGTGGAAAGTGGGTTAACCGACCGCGTGCTCGACGATCCCCACCATCCGTACACCCAGCTACTGGTGTCGTCCGTGTTGCAGAACTAAGAGGCCAACATGATCCACGTACAAAACGTAAGTAAGACCTTTGTGCTACACCAGCAAAACAGCGTGCGCCTGCCGGTGCTGCAAAATGCCTCTCTGGAGGTTAATCGCGGCGAATGCGTGGTGCTGCACGGCCATTCCGGCAGCGGGAAATCGACCCTGCTACGCTCCCTGTATGCCAACTATCTGCCCGACGAAGGCCATATCCATGTTCGCCACAATGATGAATGGATCGACCTGGTGCTGGCCCCCGCGCGACAGGTGCTGGAGGTGCGCCGCTCGACGATCGGCTGGGTGAGCCAGTTCCTTCGGGTGATCCCGCGGATCTCCGCCCTGGACGTGGTCATGCAGCCGCTGCTGGATCTCGGCGTACCGCGTGAAACCTGTGCTGCCAAAGCGACCAGCCTGCTGACGCGCCTCAATGTGCCCGAGCGCCTGTGGCACCTTGCCCCGTCAACCTTTTCCGGCGGTGAGCAGCAGCGCGTCAACATTGCCCGCGGCTTTATTGTCGACTACCCGATATTGCTTCTGGATGAACCCACCGCCTCGCTCGACGCTAAAAACTGCGCAGCCGTCGTCGAGCTGATCGAGCAGGCTAAATCCCGCGGGGCGGCGATCGTCGGGATCTTCCACGACGAAAGCGTTCGCACCCGCGTTGCCGACAGACTGCACCCGATGGGGACAAACGCATGATTATCAATAACGTCAGGCTGGTGCTGGAAAATGAAGTCGTTGGTGGATCGATCGAGGTGCAGGATGGCGTCATCCGCGCGTTTGCCGAAACCCAGAGCCGCTCACCCGAGGCGATGGACGGTGAAGGCGGCTGGCTGCTGCCGGGGCTGATTGAGCTGCATACCGATAATCTGGACAAATTTTTCACCCCACGTCCGAAGGTGGACTGGCCCGCGCATTCGGCCATGAGCAGCCACGACGCGCTGATGGTCGCCAGCGGTATCACCACCGTGCTGGACGCGGTGGCGATTGGCGACGTCCGCGACGGCGGCGATCGCCTGGAAAACCTGGAGAAGATGATCAATGCCGTGGAAGAGACGCAAAAACGCGGCCTCAACCGCGCCGAGCATCGCCTGCATCTGCGCTGCGAACTGCCGCACCACACGACCCTGCCGCTGTTTGAAAAGCTGGTCGGCCGCGAACCGGTGTCGCTGGTTTCCCTGATGGACCACTCGCCGGGGCAGCGCCAGTTCGCCAATATTGAGAAGTATCGCGAATACTATCAGGGCAAATATTCTCTCAACGACGTGGAGATGGCCCGCTACGAAGAAGAGCAACTGGCGCTTGCGGCGCGCTGGTCACAGCCGAACCGTCTCTCCATTGCCGCAATGTGCCGGGAGCGCAACATCGCGCTGGCCAGCCATGACGACGCCACGCACGATCACGTTCTTGAATCCCACCAACTGGGTAGCGTGATCGCCGAATTTCCCACCACGTTTGAAGCGGCAGAAGCCTCCCGCAAGCACGGCATGAACGTCCTGATGGGCGCGCCAAATATCGTGCGCGGCGGCTCGCATTCCGGCAACGTCGCGGCAAGCAAGCTCGCCACTCTTGGCCTGCTGGATATCCTCTCGTCCGACTATTATCCCGCCAGCCTGCTGGATGCGGCATTCCGGGTAGCAGACGACGAGGGCAACGGCTTTACGCTACCGCAGGCAATTCGCCTGGTGACGAAAAACCCGGCCAGCGCGCTCGGTCTTCAGGATCGCGGCGAGATCGCCGAGGGTAAACGCGCGGATCTGGTGCTGGCCCACCGCAAGGGCGAGCACATCCATATCGACCACGTCTGGCGTCAGGGAAAAAGGGTGTTCTGATGGGAAGACTCATCTGGTTAATGGGGCCGTCCGGCTCCGGTAAGGACAGCCTGCTGTCCGCCCTGCGGCAACGGGAACACCCGCAGCTGCTGGTGGCGCACCGCTACATTACCCGCGCGGCCAACGCCGGAAGTGAAAATCATATCGCCCTGAGCGAACAGGAGTTTTTCACCCGCGCCGGGCAAAATCTGCTGGCGCTGAGCTGGCACGCCAACGGCTACTACTACGGGATTGGCATTGAGATCGACCTGTGGCTGCATGCGGGGTTCGACGTGCTGGTCAACGGCTCCCGTGCCCACCTGGCTCAGGCCCGCGCACGCTACGCCTCGGCCCTGCTGCCGGTCTGTCTGCAGGTTTCACCGGAGGTGCTGCGCAGCCGGCTGCAAAGCCGTGGACGCGAAAGCGAAAAAGAGATCGCGCAGCGTCTGGCGCGTGCGGCGCGCTATACCCCATCGGACTGTCATATCCTCAACAACGACGGAAGTTTGCTACAGTCAGTCGATACCTTTTTATCGCTTATCCGTCAGAAGGAGAGACAGCATGCCTGACTGTACGCTTCGCCCCGCCACCGCCGACGATGCGCAAATCGTCTACGCGTTAATCTGCGAACTGAAACAGGCCGAGTTTGATCACCAGGCGTTTCACGCGGGCTATCTTGCCAATCTGCAGGATCACAACATGCGCTACCAGCTTGCCGAGATGGACGGTCAGGTCATCGGCATGATCGGTCTGCACATGCAGTTTCACCTCCATCACGCCCGCTGGATCGGCGAGATCCAGGAGCTGGTCGTCATGCCGCAGGCGCGCGGGCTGAAGGTGGGCAGTCAGCTGCTCGCCTGGGCTGAAGAGGTGGCACGGCAGGCTGGCGCAGAGTTGACCGAACTCTCCACCAGCGTGAAGCGCACCGACGCGCACCGTTTTTATGTTCGTGAAGGGTATACGCAGAGCCATTTTCGATTCACCAAAGTGCTGTAGAGGTGCGTTATGAGTCTGACTATCACGTTAACAGGAACCGGAAGCGCGCAACTCGTGCCGGTCTTTGGCTGCGACTGCGCGGCGTGCCGCCGGGCACGCCTGCAGGACAACTATCGCCGTCGCCCGTGCAGCGCGGTGGTCAAATTTAACGATGCCGTCACCCTGCTGGATGCCGGTATTCCTCATCTCATGGACGACTGGCCGGCAGGCAGCTTTCAGCAGTTTTTGCTGACCCATTACCATATGGATCACGTTCAGGGGTTATTCCCGCTTCGCTGGGGCGTTGGCGCGACGATTCCGGTTTACGGTCCGCCAGATGAAGCCGGGTGTGACGATCTGTTTAAACACCCGGGGATTCTGGACTTCAGCCACACGGTTGAGCCGTTTGTGATGTTTGAACTTCAGGGCCTGCGGGTCACGCCGCTGCCGCTCAACCATTCGAAACTGACCTTCGGCTATCTGCTGGAATCGGCCCACAGCCGCGTGGCCTGGCTGTCCGACACCGCCGGGCTGCCGGAAAAAACGGTGAAGTTCCTGCTTAACAATCAGCCGCAGACCATGATTATCGACTGCAGCCACGAACCGCGCGACGAGACGCCGCGAAACCATTGCGACTTAAATACGGTGATTGCGTTAAACGAAGTGATTGGCTGCCCGCAGGTGATCCTGACGCATATCAGCCATCAGTTTGACGTGTGGATGATGAATAACCCGCTGCCGCAGGGCATAGAAGCGGGGTATGACGGGATGGTGTTGGTGCTGGATTAGATTTTCTCCCTCTCCCGTGGGAGAGGGTTGGGGTGAGGGCAACAGGCCGCACTTAGCCGCGATCGTAATCGTCTTCTAACCTGCGCTCATCCTCTTCCAGACGGCGTCTGTCGTCATCCAGCTGGCGCTGACGCTCGTCTAAACGGCGGCGTCTGTCTTCGAGCTGCCGACGGCGATCGTCATACTGACGGCTATCCATGCGACGGTTATCGTCATAACGATCGTCATCATCGTTGCTGCGGCTGCTGCTGGGGTTATAGGCGTCGTTGATTGCCTGTTGAATATTGCCAATAGCATCATCAACGATATCGGCATGCGCCAGTTGGCTGGTGAGTGACAGCAGACCAAATAACAGAGCGGTAGAGTAACGTTTCATAAGGCCAGACTCGCAGGTGAACTGGCCTTACGGTAATGAACAGCAGGGTGTGGGGGTAGCGGAGGAATCTCAAATTCTGTTGTGAGCGGGAGCTTCCATCAGTTGATTCGCACGCTGTTTATTTTCTGCTACAAGTACAATGCCATAACATTTTTGATCCGGCGAATGGCTCCAGATACGATCTTCGGGGATACACCCTCCGTCATAGATAACCTTGCTACCATCATACGGCCAAAATGCGCCCTGCTCGGTATCGAGAACAAATACAGCGATTTGGTCAGACTCGCGGGCAATTTTCTGCCAGAGCATCTTCCCACCCTCATATTGTTCAAAGTCGCTGACAAGCGTCACGCCACACTGTAATACCAGGGCTTCATACAGGCGAGTTGCCAGTCCCTTGTCACGCTCGGCGGGATCAACGCAGATACCTTCTACCTGAATAACGTTGGCATCTTCCCAACAGCGCTCGACGGCAATGATATCTTCACCCAAATGCGTTTTACGTTGTAAATCCAGGGCAGCAACAACCCGATGCCGGGGCACACCATCGAAGGTTTCGATATCCGCTTCAATAATAGCTGCACGAGGCGTCTGGCTATCAAAAATGACGTGTAGCACTCGCCCGGAAAGCTCAAACTCATCAACGAGTTTAAACGATCTGGCAACTGTGCTCGGGCTGTATGTTGTAGGCATCACGATCATTTGTGAGTCCCCCCTTGTGAGTACCGGCATAATTCCTTTTATATCCCAATCTGCTCAATTTTGCGCAGATTAACATCACCGGCTTTAACGATGCTCTTGATGAAATCCTAAACAGGGCGTTTAAAAACATATTTTCCGCAGCGCCTGCGCCAGCTGCGCCTGGGTAAACGGTTTACGCAGTAGCTGAACGTCCGGAAGCTGAGGATTATGCGTGGGCCGTAAATCCTGCCCGCTGATCAGCAGCACCGGAAGCTGCGGATAGTGGCTGCGCACATGGTTAATCACCTCGGCCCCGCTCAGGCTTCCGGGCAACATCAGGTCGCTGATAAACATGCCAATATCTTCTGACGCCGCCAGCATGCTCAGCGCCTGCTCGCCGTTGTCTGCTTCCAGCGTCAGATAGCCCAGCTGATGCAGCTGTTCGCACAGGGTCTGGCGCACATCGGCCTCATCTTCCAGCACCAGCACCAGCCGCTCGTTATCGACGGAGGCGGTGGCAGAGAGGGTTTCATCTTCAGGTACCACGGGCAGCGTCGAGCGCGGAAGGTGAAGCCGCACGGTCGTCCCCTGCCCCGGAGCGCTCTCGATCTCCACACGACCGCCCGACTGACGCACAAAACCGTAGACCATCGACAGGCCTAGCCCGCTTCCGCTCCCGGTCTGTTTGGTGGTGAAAAACGGTTCAAACACCCGGGATTTCACCTCCTGCGACATGCCGCAGCCGCGGTCAATGACCTCCAGCGCCACCATATCCTGCCTGCGTCCGTCGCTGCGGGTGACGCGCTGATTCCAGGTGCGGATTTTAATCACCCCGCTTTGCCCTTCCATCGCATCACGGGCGTTCATCACCAGGTTGATGATGGCGTTCTCCAGCTGGCTGACGTCTATCCAGGCGGGCCACGCCGGGGATTGCGCTTCAATCTCCAGCGTCAGGGTGGCAGGCAAAGAGTGGCGCATCAGCTCTTTGAGGTTCTCCAGCAGCGGGCGCATCTCAACCGCATGTGGCGTCAGGGATTGTTTACGGGAGAACGCCAGCAGACGCTGCGTCAGCAAGGCGCCACGCTCGGCAGCCTTCAGCGCCCGGGTAATTCGCGGCGCGTCTTTTGCGTCAGGATCGGTGAGTTCAAGGCTGCCGATGATCACCGCCAGCAGGTTGTTAAAATCATGCGCCAGCCCGCCCGTCAGCTGTCCGACGGCTTTCATTTTCTGACTGTGCAGCAGCGCCTCCTCCAGCCCCTGACGCTCAATGCGGTCGATCTCCATCTGGGTGGTTTTCTCTTTCAGCAGACGCGTGGTGTGCTCAAGCGAGGCGGTGTTGCGGGCAAAAACGTTGAACGCACGCGCCAGCTCTCCCAGCTCATCGCGCCGCTGCAGGGCGGGGACGGAGACATCCTGTTCGCCGTGAGCCAGTCGCGACATCGCCCGGGAAATCGCCGTCAGGTTGGAGGCCAGATTGCGGTAGATATACCAGCAGGCGCACCCGGTGAGGATCAACGCCAGCACGGCGAAAATGCTAATAAACACGCTGATGGATTGCAGTTCATGATGGCTCTGGGCCGTGCGAAGCCGGGAGGCCTGCGCGACCTGTTCTACGTACTGATTGATGTCGCTGTTGAGGATCGCCACCAGCGCCTTGATGTTAAACATATACCAGTTGATCGCCAGATCGCTCTCTTCCAGCTGCGTCGACAGCGGGGCGAGCCTGCGCAGCTCGTCGTTGAAATCGGGCAGCACAACGTTCACGACAGGCTGCGTTGCGCGTCGCGGCAGGGGCGCGGTGACGGCGTCCAGCTGCTGTATCGTGGCGCGCGGCGAGGGGGTATCGATGGCGGCGATAATCAGCCTGTCCATTTCCGCGAGCTGCTGCGCATCCGGTACGTTGCTGCCAAACCGCCGGTTAATGTCCTGCAGGTGGCGTAAATAGCTCTGGCTTTGATAAAGCGAACTGAGGAGCGCGTTACGTTGCAGATGGCGTCGCTGTCCGCGCTCGAGCATGCCCGTCACGCTCTGCTGTAATTCATTGCTTCGTTGAATAATACGCGCCACCAGCCCCGGCTCTTGCTGCGCTAAAGGGGCCTCCGCCAGCTGCTCCAGCGAGCGGCGAAGCGCCATTTGCGTCTGCTTCAGCCGCTCGGCTTCGCCTTTATATTCCAGCGCCCCCACCACCTGCGAGAGCCGTACCGCCGCCGTCGCCACGCTGGCGGTATCACGGGCGAGGTTCATGCTGCCGGTCATGTCATCCAGCGTTTGCTGCTGCACCTGCTCCTGAATCTGGCTGGCATGCCGGAAACCGAGCACCGCCACGCCACTCACCATCAGCGTCACGGCGACCACCAGCAGATTGAAAATCAGCAGACGACCGCGGGCACTGGCGAAGAACGGGGGGCGTGATGGCATGGGTTTGGACTCCTCTGCGGTTGGATGTCCCCTCACCCTGGCCCTCTCCCCAAAGGGGAGAGGGCCAGGGTGAGGGCTGGGGTGAGGGTAAAAATATTCATAACTATGACAAATATGAACAGCTTCTGACATTTTGCATTTACGCACCTGTGATGAAGTGCAGATATCAACATTCACAGGAGATCCGCCATGAGCAGAACCCCGGTACTGGAGATGCGCCGCATTGCCAAAACGTTTGGCAATTTTCACGCGCTCAAGGGTGTGGATTTGACGGTCTTTCCCGGTGAGATCCATGCGCTGATGGGTGAAAACGGCGCGGGAAAAAGCACGCTGATGAAAATCCTCGCCGGGGCGTATACTGCCACCGGCGGTGAGATCCTGATCGACGGTCAGCCGTTTCACATTAAAGGGCCGAAAGATGCGCTGGCCGCCGGTATTACCCTGATTTATCAGGAGATGCAGCTCGCGCCGAATCTGACCGTCGCCGAGAATATCTTCCTTGGCAGCGAGCTGTCGCGCGGCGGGATGGTCCAGCGCAAAGAGATGGCCGCCCAGGCCCAGGCGGTCATCGATCGTCTGGGCGCCCAGTTCAGCGCCACCGATCGGGTGATGAAGCTGACCATCGCCGAGCAGCAGCAGGTGGAAATCGCCCGCGCGCTGCACCGCAACAGCCGCATTCTGGTGATGGATGAACCCACCGCAGCCCTCTCCTCGCGCGAAACCCATCGCCTGTTTGAACTGATTTTGCGTCTGCGCGATGAAGGAATGGCGATCATCTATATCAGTCACCGCATGGCGGAAGTGTATGAGCTCTCTGACCGCGTCAGCGTGCTGCGCGACGGGCAGTACGTCGGCAGCCTGACGCGCGACAAGCTGAACGCCTCCGAGCTGGTGAAGATGATGGTAGGCCGCCCGTTAAGCGATCTGTTCAACAAAGAGCGGGATATCCCGCTCGGCAGCCCGCGTCTCAACGTGCACCACCTCACTGACGGTAAAAAAGTCCAGCCCTGTAGCCTGCAGGTGCGTTCCGGGGAAATTGTCGGCCTGGCGGGTCTTGTCGGTGCCGGACGCTCCGAGCTGGCGCAGCTGATCTTCGGCGTGCGTAAAGCCACGGGGGGCATGATTGAGGTCGACGGCGAGCCGGTGGTGATCCACTCCCCACGCGCAGCCATCGAAAACGGCATCGGTTTTCTTACCGAGAACCGCAAGGAGCAGGGGCTGTTTCTGGAGCTGGCGGCGCAGGAGAACATCACCATGGCGACGCTGGAGCGCGATGCCACCTTCGGCATGCTTAACCGCAAAAAAGCGCAGTCCATCTCCGATGATGCCATTACCCTGCTGAACATCCGCGTGCCCCATTCTCAGGTGCGCGCCGGTGGGCTGTCGGGCGGTAATCAGCAAAAACTGCTCATCTCCCGCTGGGTGGCCATTGGCCCGCGTATTTTGATTCTGGACGAACCGACGCGCGGCGTGGACGTCGGTGCAAAAAGTGAGATCTACCGCATCATGAACCAGATGGCGCGCAAGGGCGTGGCCATTTTGATGATCTCCAGCGAGCTGCCGGAAGTGGTGGGGATGAGCGACCGGGTGTACGTGATGCGCGAAGGCAGCATTGCGGGCGAGCTCCACGGGCACGACATCTCTCAGGAAAACATCATGACGCTGGCAACCGGCGTGAATGACACTCATCATCAGGCGGTATCACTATGACAACTCCTACCCATCCGCAGCAGGTGGCGAAATCGGCCTCCACAAAAAAAATGCTGATGAGCGATCTGATGCAAACGGTCGGTATCTTACCGATTCTCATCCTGATCGTCGCGGTATTTGGCGTTATTGCGCCTAACTTCTTCACGGAAAGCAACCTGCTCAACATAACCCGTCAGGCGTCGATCAACATCGTGCTGGCGGCAGGCATGACCTTCATTATTTTAACCGGCGGGATTGACCTCTCCGTGGGCTCGATTCTGGGCACCACGGCGGTGGCCGCGATGGTGGTGTCGCTGATCCCGGAATTCGCCGGGCTGTCTATTCCCGCCGCGCTGATGCTTGGCATGGTGCTGGGCCTGTTCAACGGCGCGCTGGTGGCCTTTGCCGGGCTACCGCCGTTTATCGTCACGCTTGGCACCTATACAGCACTGCGCGGGGCGGCGTATCTGCTGGCCGACGGCACGACCGTCATTAACTCAAACATCAACTTTGAGTGGATAGGTAATAACTACCTCGGCCCCGTGCCGTGGCTGGTGGTGATCGCCCTGGCGGTGATTGTGGTGTGCTGGTTTATCCTGCGCCGCACCACGCTCGGCGTGCACATCTATGCCGTGGGCGGCAACATGCAGGCGGCGCGCTTAACGGGCATTAAGGTCTGGCTGGTGCTGCTGTTCGTGTATGGCATGAGCGGCCTGCTCTCCGGATTAGGCGGCGTGATGAGTGCGTCGCGCCTCTATAGCGCCAACGGCAACCTGGGCATGGGCTACGAGCTGGATGCCATTGCCGCCGTGATCCTCGGCGGGACCAGCTTCGTCGGCGGGATCGGCACGATCACCGGCACGCTGGTCGGTGCATTGATCATCGCCACGCTCAACAACGGCATGACGCTGATGGGCGTCTCCTACTTCTGGCAACTGGTGATCAAAGGGGCGGTGATCATCATTGCGGTGCTGATCGACAAATACCGTACCCGACACCATCAAAGTGCATAACAACAATACCCTACGTATGAGGAAGACAAGATGCGTTTGAAACCGTTAGTGACCGCGCTCTGTGCTGGCGCGCTGCTTGCCGCAACGCCGTTTGCGCAGGCGAAAGATCTGAAATCCATCGGCGTGACGGTGGGCGACCTGGCTAACCCGTTCTTCGTGCAGATCACCAAAGGTGCCGAGCTGGAAGCGCGCAAGCTGGCGGGCGATAACGTCAAAGTCACGCTGGTCTCCAGCGGGTACGATCTGGGCCAGCAGGTGGCGCAGATCGACAACTTTATTGCCGCCAAAGTGGACATGATCATCCTTAACGCCGCAGATTCCAAAGGGATCGGCCCGGCGGTGAAACGCGCGAAAGACGCCGGGATCGTGGTCGTTGCGGTTGACGTCGCAGCGGAAGGGGCCGATGCGACGATCACCTCCGATAACACCCAGGCGGGCGAAATGGCCTGTAAGTACATTACTGACCGCCTGAACGGCAAAGGCAACGTGGTGATCATCAACGGGCCACCGGTCTCTGCGGTGCAAAACCGCGTGGAAGGTTGCCAGACAGAGTTCAAAAAGCATCCGGATATCAAGGTGCTCTCGGATAACCAGAACGCCAAAGGCAGTCGCGAAGGCGGCCTGGAAGTCATGACCTCCCTGCTGGCGGCGAATCCGAAGATCGACGGCGTCTTCGCTATTAACGATCCCACCGCGATCGGTGCCGATCTGGCGGCAAAACAGGCGCAGCGCAACGAGTTCTTTATCGTCGGCGTGGATGGCAGCCCGGACGGTGAAGAAGCCCTGAAGCGGGAAAACTCCCTGTTTGTCGCGACCCCGGCGCAAGATCCGCAGGTGATGGCGGCAAAAGCGGTGGAGATCGGCTATGACATATTACAGGGCAAACCTGCGCCGAAAGCGCCTGTGCTGATCCCGGTGACGATGATCGATAAAAAGAACGTCGGCTCGTATAAGGGGTGGACGGTTAAATAACCCCCCCTCACCCTAACCCTCTCCCCGGAGGGGAGAGGGCTGGGGTGAGGGGTACGTTTTGCACATAATCGAAGGAGTCCCCATGAAACGCTCCGACATCAATGAAATCCTCGGCCACACGCGACAGTTCTTCTCCATGCACGACGTACACCTCCCACCGTTTGCCAGCTTTCCGCCCACGAAATGGCAACAGCTCGATCGCGCCGTCTGGCGGGAAGTGTTTGACCTTAAGCTCGGCTGGGACGTGACGGCGTTCGGTGGCAACAACTTTGCCGCACAGGGGCTCACGCTGTTTACCCTGCGCAATGGCTCACCGAACGGCATGCCCTATGAAAAAAGCTATGCCGAAAAAATCATGCACGTGCGCGACGGCCAGGTCACGCCGATGCACTTTCACTGGCGTAAACGCGAAGACATCATCAACCGGGGCGGCGGCAATCTGATCGTGGAATTGTGGAACGCCGGCGCGCATGAAGAGACGGAAAACACCGACGTGACGGTCACCGTCGACGGTTGCCGCCAGACCCACGCGCCCGGCAGCCAGTTGCGCCTCACCCCAGGGGAGAGCATCTGCCTGACACCCGGTCTTTACCACAGTTTCTGGGGCGAGCGCGGCTTCGGCGACGTGCTGGTCGGGGAAGTGTCATCGGTCAATGACGATGAACACGACAACCACTTTTTACAGCCCGTTGCCCGCTATAACAATATTGAAGAAGACGAACCGGCGGTGCTGGTGCTGTGCAACGAGTACAACCTGTTTCGGATATAAGGGGTAAATGATGCCACTGATTTCGCTTGCCGACGGTCTTGCCCACGCCAGACAGCACCACTATGCGCTGGGCGCGTTTAACGTGCTCGACTCCCATTTTCTGCGCGGGCTGTTCGCCGCCGCAAAGCAGGAACGCTCGCCTTTTATCATCAACATCGCCGAAGTGCACTTTAAGTACGTGTCGCTGGATTCGCTTGTCGAAGCGGTTAAGTTTGAGGCCGCTCGCCATGATATTCCCGTGGTGCTCAACCTCGACCATGGCCTGCATTTTGACGCCGTCGTGCGCGCCCTGCGCTTAGGGTTCAGCTCCGTGATGTTCGATGGCTCAACGCTGAGCTACGAGGAAAACATCCGCCAGACGCGGGAAGTGGTGAAGATGTGCCATGCTGTGGGCGTCTCGGTGGAGGCTGAGCTTGGCGCAGTCGGTGGCGATGAAGGCGGCGCGCTTTACGGGCATGCGGATGAAGCCTGTTTTACCGACCCACTGCGGGCGCGGGAATTTGTCGATTCAACCGGCATTGACGCACTGGCGGTCGCTATTGGCAACGCGCACGGCAAATACAGGGGCGAGCCGAAACTCGATTTCCCGCGCCTGGACGCCATTCGCCAGCAGACGGGGCTGCCGCTGGTGCTGCACGGCGGCTCCGGCATTAGCGATGCCGATTTTCGTCGCGCCATCGAGTTGGGTATTCATAAAATCAATTTTTACACCGGCATGTCGCAGGCCGCGCTCGCCGCCGTGGCTCAGCGCATGGCCAACCGTCAGCCGCTGTACGATGAGTTTGCCGAGCTGCTGCTGAGTATAGAAGAGGCGATTACCGATACGGTCGCCGAACAGATGCGCATCTTCGGCAGCGCGGGGCAGGCATAATGGAACGTAAGGGCATCATCGCCGCAGGCAATATGCTGGTGGACCACGTCCACCAGATCGTGCAATGGCCGGAGCGCGGCTGGCTGGCGGAAATCACCCACAGCGAACGTTCCACCGGCGGTGCGCCGCTGAACGTCCTGCTGACGCTGGCAAAAATGCACGTTGGTCTGCCGCTGCAGGCGGTGGGCCTGATTGGCGAAGACAGCGACGGAGACTACATTCTGGCGATGCTCGACCAGTATCACGTCAACCGCCAGCGCGTGCAGCGCACCACCTTTGCCCCGACCTCCATGTCGCAGGTGATGACCGATCCCAGCGGACAACGCACCTTTTTCCACTCCCCAGGAGCCAACCGCCTGCTGGATCTGCCTGCCTTCGACCGTCTTGACGGATCGATGAAAATTTTCCATCTCGGCTATCTTTTGCTTCTCGACAGCCTGGATATGCCGGATGACGAATTTGGCACCCGCAGCGCGCGGCTGCTGGCGCAAATGCGCGACCAGGGGTATGAAACCTCGCTTGACCTGGTCTCCCGCAAGGGCGACCCGCGCTATCAGCCGCTGGTGCTCCCTGCCCTGCGCCATCTGGATTATCTGGTGATTAACGAACTGGAAGCCGGCGAGTTTAGCGGCCTGACAATGCGTGACGAAAACGACGCCCCGCATATTGCCCATATCGCCGAAGCCGCCGCGCAGCTGCTGGCAGCGGGCGTTCGCCAGCGGGTGGTCATCCACTGCCCGGAAGGCGCATGGGGAGAAACGCCGGGTGAAAAAGGACGCTGGATCCCCTCCTGGATGCTGGAACAGGAAGAAATCATCGGCAGCGTCGGCGCGGGCGATGCCTTTTGCGCGGGCTTTTTATATGGCTGCCATGAATCGCTGCCGCTGACGGAGAGTATTTATCTGGCGCATGCCTGCGCGCGGGCCAGCCTGCTGGCCGCGAACGCCATTGACGGTGCGAAAACGCTGGCCGAGCTGCAGCTGTTTATCAAAGAGCATCGTTAGGCTGCTTTCTCGCTATGGGACACATCGCTGGCAAACACGTAACCCAACCCACGAATGGTTTTGATCAGGGCGGGCTGGTGCGGGTTAACCTCGATCTTCCGGCGCAGGCGCATGATCAACACGTCGATCGTACGATCGAACACATCAGCACTTTCGCTGTGGGTCAGCTCAAGCAGCCGATCGCGGCTCAGTACCCGACGGGCATTTTGCGTAAGGGCCAGCAGCAGGCCGTACTCGCCCTGGGTTAAGGGCACGGTATTACGCTGCGGATCGCTGAGCTCACAGCGGGTGGTGTCGAGCGTCCAGCCATTAAAGGTAATCCCCGCGACGGGCGCCGCGGGGGGTTCTGCCGCCAGCACGCCCGTACGGCGCAGCACCGCTTTCACCCGGGCGACCACCACACGCGGGTTAAACGGTTTGCCAATATAATCATCGGCCCCCATCTCCAGCCCCACCACCACATCTGACTCACTGCCCAGTCCGGTTAACATCACAACCGGCAGCGCCGGACGCTGCTTTTGCAGCTGCAGCAGAACCTGCAGGCCGTTGATATCCGGCAACATCATGTCCAGCAGGACAAGCGCGATATTCGGCTCCTGCTGCACCTGGCGCAGTGCATCCTGGCCGTTATGGCAGACCAGCACGCTAAAGACGTGTTCGCTGAGTACATCCTGAAGCAGTTCACAGACTGCCGTATCGTCATCAACCACCAGAATCGCCGGTTTCATCGTATGCTTCCGTCAGGAGATTATGTTAAGTCTGAACTATTCTGCCGTCGGCTCCAGTCAAATGGTTTTTTCAGTGACGGAAATTCAACCCATGTCACATCCGCTGCTCTGTCGACACGTCAATTTTGACGATTCGCTGTTTCTGGTCAGCGTTTTCGTCGCCAGCAGGCCGTAAAGTCTGGGCATACCCACACTAAAAACATGGCATAGAAGCTGCATAATGGGGTGCGAATGATTCGATTAACTGGAGCAGACTGATGAAAAAAGTCGTCACGGTTTGCCCTTATTGTGCCTCAGGTTGCAAGATCCACCTGGTGGTCGATAACGGCAAAATCGTCCGGGCGGAGGCCGCACAGGGGAAAACCAACCAGGGCACGCTCTGCCTGAAAGGTTACTACGGCTGGGATTTTATTAACGATACCCAAATCCTCACCCCGCGCCTGAAAACCCCCATGATCCGCCGCGAGCGCGGCGGCAAGCTGGAAGCCGTCTCGTGGAATGAGGCGCTGGACTACGTTGCCACCCGCCTGAGCGCCATCAAGGCCAAGTATGGTCCGGATGCGATTCAGACCACCGGCTCCTCACGCGGAACGGGGAATGAAACTAACTATGTGATGCAAAAATTCGCGCGCGCCGTTATTGGTACCAATAACGTCGACTGCTGCGCTCGCGTCTGACACGGCCCATCGGTTGCAGGTCTGCACCAGTCGGTCGGTAACGGCGCAATGAGTAACGCGATCAATGAGATAGATAACACCGATCTGGTGTTTATTTTCGGCTATAACCCGGCGGATTCTCACCCTATCGTCGCGAACCACGTTATCCGCGCGAAGCAGAATGGGGCGAAAATTATCGTCTGCGATCCGCGCAAAATTGAAACCGCGCGCATTGCGGATATGCACATTGCGTTGAAAAACGGCTCGAACATCGCGCTGTTGAACGCCATGGGGCACGTCATTATTGAGGAGAATCTGTACGACCAGGCGTTTGTTGCGACCCGTACGGAAGGCTTTGAAGAGTATCGGAAAATTGTCGAAGGCTATACGCCAGAATCGGTCGAAGCGATAACCGGCGTCAGCGCGCAAGAAATCCGCCAGGCGGCAAGAATGTATGCCGGGGCGAAAACCGCCGCCATTCTGTGGGGTATGGGCGTGACCCAGTTCTACCAGGGTGTGGAAACCGTGCGTTCCCTGACCAGCCTCGCCATGCTCACTGGCAATCTTGGCAAAGCGCATGTTGGCGTGAACCCGGTACGTGGACAGAATAACGTCCAGGGCGCCTGTGATATGGGGGCGCTGCCGGATACCTATCCGGGCTATCAGTATGTGAAATTCCCGGAAAACCGCGCCAAATTCGCGAAGGCCTGGGGCGTGGAAAGTTTGCCTGAGCACACCGGATACCGCATCAGCGAGCTGCCGCACCGGGCGGCGCATGGCGAAGTGCGTGCGGCCTATATCATGGGTGAAGACCCTCTCCAGACCGATGCCGAGCTCTCTGCGGTACGCAAAGGGTTTGAGGATCTGGAGCTGGTGATTGTCCAGGATATCTTTATGACCAAAACCGCGGCGGCGGCGGATGTGATTTTACCGTCAACCTCCTGGGGCGAGCATGAAGGTGTCTACACGGCGGCAGACCGCGGATTCCAGCGCTTCTTTAAAGCGGTCGAACCGAAGTGGGATCTGAAAACGGACTGGCAGATCATCAGCGAGATCGCCACCCGCATGGGTTACCCGATGCACTACAACAACACCCAGGAGATCTGGGACGAGTTGCGTCATCTCTGCCCGGATTTCACCGGCGCGACCTATGAAAAAATGGGTGAGCTGGGGTACATCCAGTGGCCTTGCCGCGATGAGTCAGCGTCCGACCAGGGGACGTCGTATCTCTTTAAAGAGAAATTCGACACCCCGAACGGGCTGGCGCAGTTCTTCACCTGCGACTGGGTCGCACCGATCGATAAACTCACCGATGAGTATCCGATGGTGCTCTCCACCGTGCGTGAAGTGGGCCACTACTCCTGCCGTTCGATGACCGGCAACTGCGCCGCGCTGGCGGCGCTGGCGGATGAGCCGGGTTATGCGCAAATCAACACCGCCGACGCGGAACGCCTTGGTATCGAGGACGACGCGCTGGTGTGGGTGAACTCGCGCAAAGGGCGGATCATCACCCGGGCGCAGGTCAGTGACCGACCCAACAAAGGGGCGGTGTACATGACCTACCAGTGGTGGATAGGTGCCTGTAACGAGCTGGTGACGGAAAACCTCAGCCCGATAACCAAAACGCCGGAGTATAAATACTGCGCCGTTCGCGTGGAGCCGATTGCGGATCAACACGCGGCTGAACAGTATGTGATTGACGAATATAACAAGCTGAAAGCCCGACTACGCGAAAGCGCAATGGGTTGAAGCCGTTAATTGAACGTTGAATAAAGGGAGTGAAATATTCGCTCCCTTTTTATTTCCGCTTAATTCATTAAAAATATCGATTATCATTCTGGAAAGTAGCTCGCAGAAATAATGTAATTTACGCCGAATAGAATTACATCTTTGCATTTTAATTCAGGGAGATAAGATGTACGACGGGTGCTTAAGACTTTCTGTCTTGAGCATTAGTGAGGGACGGAAAGTAGAAAGCCCCGGGAAATTTTCATTTACCCGAGGCTACTCTCCCTCAACTACCAACAAGTTGAGAGTAGCCTCTTATTCTTTTTTTGACAAGGAGTAAAAGGCATGACGCCATTAAAAACTGCGTTAGGCATCGTTTTTATTATTTGCCTGACGATAGTGATCTTTACCTTTATTACTCGCGGTAGGCTTTGCGAGTTTTCAATAAAGAGTGAACATCAGGAGGTGGCGGCAAAATTAGCCTGTGTAGCAGGCTAACCTCTGCGGGCGGAACAACGGTTCCGCCCGGCTTGCAGGATGCTGAGGTCTTAATGCACCCATTCTTTTCTTTTGCGCCCGCGATTATACTGCGCGGCGTGTACCCAGATGATAAGCATCCATGAAACCCATTTTTCTGTTGTTAGTGTTTTTAACGTCCTTCGCCCGCGCGGATGAGATAGGCAGCCAGTACCAGAAACAGGCAGAAGCCGGCGATGCCCGTGCCCAGTATTATCTTGCCGATACGTACTTCAGCTCCGGCGACAGCAAGCAGTCTGCGCTGTGGGCCGAGAAAGCCGCGAAAGGCGGGGATGTCGACGCCATGGGGTTGCTCTCGCAAATCCTCTTTACGCAGGGTAATTACGCGCAGGCCAAAGCCCTGGCCCAACAGGCGAACATTGCTGGCAGCAAACGCGGCGCGATCATGCTGGCGCGCATTCTGGTGAATACTCAGGCAGGCAAAACTGACTATCCCCAGGCCATCAAACTGCTGCAGACGGCCACCGAAGATATCGACAACGACTCGGCGGTCGATGCGCAACTGCTGCTGGGGCTAATTTATGCCAACGGCGTAGAGGTGGCACAGGATGACGTGCAGGCCGCCTCGTGGTTCAAGCGGAGTTCAGCCCTTTCGCGTACGGGCTACGCCGAGTACTGGGCAGGGATGTTGTTCAGACAGGGGGAGAAAGGCTTTATCACACCCAATAAACAGAAAGCACTGTACTGGTTGAACCTGAGCTGTACTGAAGGGTTTGATACGGGGTGCGAAGAGTTTGATGCGTTGAGCGGGGAATAATCTGCCGGGTGGCGGCTTCGCCTTACCCGGCCTACAAACCCCGTAGGCCCGGTAAGCGCAGCGCCACCGGGCTTTTTACCTTACCGATCGGCCGTCTTATCAAAACGACCCAGCACCTCGCGTTCATACGCCAGCGCTTTTTTACGATCGAATTTGTGTTCCCACTTGGCGATCACCAGCACCGCCAGCGCATTACCCACCACGTTCAGCGCCGTACGCGCCATGTCGAGGATACGGTCCACACCGGCGATAAACGCCAGACCTTCCAGCGGAATGCCGACGCTGCCCAGCGTCGCCAGCAGCACCACGAAGGAGACGCCCGGCACGCCCGCGATACCTTTTGAGGTAACCATCAGCGTCAGCACCAGCACGATCTCCTGCCACAGCGACAGGTCAATGCCGTACAGCTGCGCAATAAAGATAGCGGCGATACTCTGGTACAGCGTCGAACCGTCCAGGTTAAACGAGTAACCGGTAGGCACCACGAAGCTGGTAATCGAGGCCGGCGCACCATAGGCCTCCATCTTCTCAATAATGCGCGGCAGCACGCTCTCTGAGCTTGCCGTGGAGTAGGCCAGAATCAGCTCATCTTTGAGGATACGGATCAGGATCCAGATGCTCAGCCCGCACAGACGCGCCACAATCCCCAGCACCACCAGCGCAAAGAACAGGATGGCGAAATGCACCAGGATCACCAGCTTCGCCAGCGGCCACAGGGAGGCAAAACCGAAGTTCGCCACGGTGACGGCAATAAGCGCAAACACCCCGACCGGCGCGTAACGCATCACCATGTGGGTCACTTTAAACATGGTTTCGGAGATAGAGCGGAACACCGTTACCAGCGGTTCACGGTGCGTCGCCGGCAGCGAGGAGAGTCCCAGACCAAACAGCACGGAGAAGAAGATGATAGGCAACATCTCGCCCTTCGCCATCGACGCCACAATATTGGTCGGCACCAGCGACAGGATCGTCCCCATCAGGCCGTGCGCATGGCTTTGCACGTCAGCGGTTGTGCTTTGGTATTTCGAAATATCCACCGTTGCCAGTTGCGACATATCGATCCCGGAACCGGGCTGGAACACGTTCGCCATGGTGATACCGAGAACGATCGCGACCGTAGTGATCACTTCGAAATAGATAATGGTTTTCGCCCCGATGCGGCCTAACTGTTTTGCATCGCCAACGCCCGCAATACCGACCACCAGCGTCGAGATCACAATCGGTACCACAATCATCTTAATCAGATGAATAAAGATATCCCCTGCCGGAGAGAGCAGGTTGGCAATCAGCCATTCGCGGCTGTCGCTGTGATAGTGGAGGTAACTGCCCAGTAAGATGCCCAGCACAAGGGCTAGCAAGATCTGCCAGGCCAGGCTGACTTTAACGTTTTTCATAGAAACTGACTTCCTCAATGAAGCTCCTCAGTCACGCAATGTGAATGAATACGGAGACATACTGAAAGGGTATGCATTGTGTTGCGTTGGTTTATGGGATTTTTTAACGCGGCGTATGAGTATCATTTGCGCGGCCTGTTGCGCAAGCCTTAAAGAACGACGCATTTCACTCATAAAAGCGACGATGACGGGGGTTTGTTCTAATTCTGATAAATAACCGTTTGTTATAAAAACGCTTTTTTAAACATAAATGTGAATAATCGTCAGCATAAATTATTTTCCTTCAAACTTTCATTCGCTCATTTTTCAACCTGTTCAAACAATGCGTGATCTGCAGCCCAAATAATAAACAAAGCTTGTAAAGCCCCTACAATTAACGTTTTTGCGACATATTATTAACATCTTACAAGGAGAAAAAAAGCCATGAGCCAAATACACAAACATGACATTCCCGCAAACATTGCGGACCGTTGCCTGATCAACCCGGAGCAGTACCACGAGAAATATCAGCAATCTATCACCGCCCCGGACGCTTTCTGGGGTGAGCAGGGCCATATCCTGGACTGGATCAAACCCTATCAGAAGGTGAAGAACACCTCCTTTGCACCCGGCAATGTCTCCATTAAATGGTATGAAGATGGCACGCTGAACCTGGCGGCGAACTGCCTTGACCGCCACCTTGCCGAGCGCGGGAATGAGACGGCCATTATCTGGGAAGGCGATGATGCCTCGCAGAGCAAACACATTACCTATAAAGAACTGCACCGCGACGTGTGCCGCTTCGCCAACGTCCTGCTGGAAAGAGGCATTAAAAAAGGCGATGTGGTCGCGATCTATATGCCGATGGTGCCGGAAGCGGCGGTGGCCATGCTGGCCTGCGCCCGTATCGGCGCGATTCATTCCGTTATTTTCGGTGGCTTCTCGCCAGAAGCGGTTGCCGGCCGTATTGTCGATTCCAGTTCAAAGCTGGTGATCACCGCCGATGAAGGCGTGCGTGCAGGGCGCAGTATCCCGCTGAAGAAAAATGTCGACGAAGCGCTGAAAAACCCGAACGTTAAA
The DNA here is from genome assembly GCF_001030225.1 of Enterobacter sp. BIDMC92. Lineage (NCBI taxonomy): Bacteria > Pseudomonadati > Pseudomonadota > Gammaproteobacteria > Enterobacterales > Enterobacteriaceae > Enterobacter > Enterobacter sp. BIDMC92. The sequence goes on along the minus strand of NZ_KQ087598.1, from coordinate 341,130 downwards.
ACGGTAAGTAACGTTATTGTCCTGAAGCGCACCGGCGGCAAAATCGACTGGAACGAGGGGCGTGACCTGTGGTGGAGCGATCTGATTGAGAACGCCAGTGACCAGCATCAGCCGGAAGAGATGAACGCGGAAGATCCGCTCTTCATTCTTTATACCTCCGGTTCAACCGGCAAACCGAAAGGGGTGTTGCACACCACCGGCGGCTATCTGGTCTATGCGGCCACCACTTTCAAATACGTCTTCGACTACCATCCTGGCGACATCTACTGGTGTACCGCCGACGTGGGCTGGGTGACGGGACACAGTTACCTGCTGTATGGCCCTTTGGCCTGTGGCGCAACCACGCTGATGTTTGAAGGCGTGCCAAACTGGCCGACCCCGGCGCGGATGTGTCAGGTCGTCGACAAACATCAGGTCAACATCCTCTACACCGCCCCAACGGCGATCCGCGCCTTAATGGCGGAAGGGGATAAAGCCATTGAAGGCACAGACCGTTCTTCATTGCGCATTCTCGGGTCCGTCGGCGAGCCTATCAACCCGGAAGCCTGGGAGTGGTACTGGAAAAAAATCGGTAACGAGAAATGCCCGGTGATGGACACCTGGTGGCAGACCGAAACCGGCGGCTTTATGATCACCCCGATGCCGGGTGCCACACAGCTGAAAGCCGGTTCCGCCACCCGTCCGTTCTTCGGCGTGCAGCCTGCGCTGGTGGATAACGAAGGTCATCCTCTGGAAGGGGCCACCGAAGGCAACCTGGTGATCGTCGACTCCTGGCCGGGCCAGGCGCGTACCCTGTTCGGCGACCACGATCGCTTCGAGCAGACCTACTTCTCGACCTTCAAAAACATGTACTTCAGCGGCGACGGCGCGCGTCGTGACGAAGATGGCTATTACTGGATCACCGGACGCGTGGACGACGTACTGAACGTCTCCGGCCACCGTCTTGGCACCGCGGAGATTGAATCTGCCCTGGTCTCACATCCGAAAATTGCCGAGGCGGCCGTGGTGGGTATTCCGCACAACATCAAAGGCCAGGCAATTTACGCATACGTCACCCTGAACCACGGGGAAGAACCGTCGCCAGAGCTGTATACCGAGGTGCGCAACTGGGTCCGTAAAGAGATTGGCCCGCTTGCCACGCCGGACGTGCTGCACTGGACCGATTCGCTGCCGAAAACCCGCTCCGGAAAAATCATGCGTCGTATTTTGCGCAAAATCGCGGCGGGAGATACCAGCAATCTCGGTGATACCTCAACGCTCGCGGATCCTGGCGTGGTGGAAAAACTGCTCGAAGAGAAGCAGGCCATCGCAATGCCATCATAATGTTTTCTCCCTCTCCCTGCGGGAGAGGGCCGGGGTGAGGGCATCAGACCGCACCTTCCCCCCCTCACCCTAACCCTCTCCCCACAGGGGAGAGGGAACTAAAAACAAACCCACCTTACCTCTGGAGAACTCTGTGATGAATAACGATATTTGTCAGCAGATAGAGAATAGTGCGCACTACAGGGAGCTCGTCGATAAGCGGCAACGGTTTGCCTTCATTCTTTCCATCATCATGCTGATTATCTACGTCGGCTTTATTCTGCTGATCGCCTTTGCGCCGCACTGGCTGGGTACCCCGCTGCACGAGGGCACCAGCGTGACGCGCGGTATTCCCATCGGGATTGGCGTGATTGTGGTTTCATTTGTGCTGACCGGCGTCTACGTCTGGCGCGCGAACGGTGAATTCGATCGTCTTAATAAAGCGGTACTGCAAGAGGTAAAAGCATCATGAAGCGCGTCCTGACGGCGCTAGCCGCCACACTTCCCTTTGCCGCCCACGCGGCAGATGCCATTACCGGCGAGGTACAGCGCCAGCCAACCAACTGGCAGGCGATTGTGATGTTCCTGATTTTCGTCGTGCTGACGCTGTATATCACATACTGGGCGTCGAAACGCGTGCGCTCCCGTAACGACTACTACACCGCAGGCGGCAACATTACCGGTTTCCAGAACGGACTGGCGATTGCGGGAGACTTTATGTCCGCGGCCTCGTTCCTCGGGATTTCTGCGCTGGTGTACACCTCCGGCTATGACGGCCTGATCTACTCCCTCGGCTTCCTCGTCGGCTGGCCGATCATTCTGTTCCTGATCGCCGAACGCTTGCGCAACCTGGGCCGCTATACCTTCGCAGACGTGGCCTCATACCGTCTGAAGCAGGGGCCGATTCGCTCCCTCTCCGCCTGCGGTTCGCTGGTGGTGGTGGCGCTGTACCTGATTGCGCAGATGGTCGGCGCGGGTAAACTGATTGAACTGCTGTTCGGCCTGAACTACCACGTCGCGGTTGTGCTGGTTGGCGTCCTGATGGTGATGTACGTCCTGTTCGGCGGCATGCTGGCGACCACCTGGGTGCAGATTATCAAAGCGGTTCTGCTGCTGTTCGGCGCCAGCTTTATGGCCTTTATGGTGATGAAGCACGTCGGGTTCAGCTTCAATAACCTGTTTACCGAAGCGATGGCGGTCCACCCGAAAGGGGAAGCCATCATGAGTCCGGGGGGGCTGGTGAAAGACCCGATTTCTGCCCTGTCCCTCGGTCTGGGCCTGATGTTCGGTACCGCTGGCCTGCCTCACATCCTGATGCGCTTCTTCACCGTGAGCGATGCGCGAGAAGCGCGTAAGAGCGTCTTCTACGCCACCGGTTTCATGGGTTACTTCTATATCCTGACCTTTATCATCGGCTTTGGCGCCATCATGCTGGTGGGGGCGAATCCGGCGTTTAAAGACGCGGCGGGTGCGCTGATTGGCGGGAACAACATGGCAGCGGTGCACTTGGCTGATGCGGTGGGGGGCAACCTGTTCCTCGGCTTTATCTCGGCCGTGGCTTTCGCCACCATTCTTGCGGTGGTGGCAGGTTTAACCCTCGCAGGCGCGTCTGCGGTGTCGCACGACCTCTACGCCAACGTCTTCCGTAAAGGGGCAAGCGAACGAGATGAGCTGAAAGTCTCTAAAATCACCGTGCTGGTGCTGGGCGTGGTCGCCATTCTGCTGGGCATTCTGTTCGAGAAGCAGAACATCGCCTTTATGGTGGGGCTGGCCTTCTCCATTGCCGCAAGCTGTAACTTCCCAATCATTCTGCTCTCCATGTACTGGTCAAAACTGACCACCCGTGGGGCGATGATTGGCGGCTGGCTGGGGCTGTTGACGGCAGTGATCCTGATGATTCTGGGTCCGACCATCTGGGTGCAAATCCTCGGTCACGCCAGCGCCATCTTCCCGTACGAATACCCGGCGCTGTTCTCAATCGCCGTGGCGTTCATCGGTATCTGGTTCTTCTCGGCCACTGACAACTCGCCGGAGGGTAACCTGGAGCGTGAGAAATTCCGCGCCCAGTTTATCCGTTCACAAACCGGTCTCGGCGTTGAGCAGGGCCGCGCGCACTAAGCCATTCTCCCCGGTCGTTCTGGCCGGGGAGCTTAAAACATCACCCACGCCACCAGCGGCGCAATCAGCACCATCACCACGCCTGAAAGCATCATCACCAGGCTTGCCACTACGCCCTCCTGCTGACCCAGTTCATACGAACGTGCCGTGCCCGCGCCGTGCGACGCCGCGCCAAACCCTGCGCCTTTGGCCATCCCTTCCCGAATAGAAAGCCGCAGAAAGAGCATATCGCCGACCGCCATCCCAAAAACGCCCGTCACCACCACGAACAGCGCCACCAGATCCGGCTGCCCACCAAGCGGTTTCGCGGCCGCCAGCGCAAACGGCGTGGTCACCGAACGCACGGCCAGGCTGCGCTGAATTTCATCGGGCAGCGTAAACAGCCGTGCCAGCCAGACGGAGCTACAGACCGCCACCACCGTGGCGGTGAGCACGCCTGCGCTGAGCGACATCCAGTGGCGTTTGATGATCGCCAGGTTGTCGTAAACGGGAACGGCAAAGGCGATGGTCGCCGGGCCAAGCAGCCACAGCAGCCAGTGGGATTCACCAATGTAGTCCTGCCAGGAGATATGACCAAAGACCAACATCAGCACCAGCAGGATTGGTGTGAAGACCAGCGGCATCAGCGGCAGAGCATGAAAACGGCGATACAGCCGCTTGTTGGCGAAGTAGATCCCCAGCGTAGCAATCAGGCACAGGACGCTTATCTGAAAGTTAGTCATGTTTGTGCCTGCAGATTTCAAAGCGATAGACTTTATCCACCACCCAGGCGGTCGCCCCCAGCACCATCAGCGTACTCAGTGCGATGACCACGAAGATGCGCCAGCCGTCCACCATCAGCAGTTGGGCATAGTTCACCACCGCCACCACGGCAGGGACAAAAAACAGCAGCATCTCTGCTAACAGCCAGCGCGCGCCGGCGCGTACCCAGTTAAGGGGGATCACGCGACAGAGGATAAGCGTCAGCATCAGCAGCATCCCCACCAGGTTGGCAGGCAGCGGCAGATGGAGCCAGCCGACAAGATATTCAGCGAAAACGAACAATCCCGCGTAGAGCAGTACCTGAACCGGTACCTGGAGTCGTTGTACAACGGCAGGCGTAACACGGCTTAACGCCACGGCCATGGGGGTTTTCCTCAAAAATGAGACGAGGCGCCAGTATAGTGAGCGCACGGTGTGGACTGAAATGAATTAAAATCATCACAGGTATAGTTTCGAGGAATAATCATGGACATAAGAACGCTGCGCTATTTTGTCGAAGTGGTTCGCCAGCAAAGTTTTACCCGCGCAGCGGAGAAGTTGTTTGTTACCCAGCCCACCATCAGCAAGATGCTGAAAAACCTCGAAGATGAACTGAACTGTACCCTGCTGATCCGCGACGGGCGCAAGCTGTTGCTGACCGACACCGGACGCGTGGTGTTCGAACGCGGGCTGGCGATTCTGGCGGAGTTCCGCCAGCTGGAAGCGGAGCTGGATGATATAAATCACCTGACGAAAGGGGTGCTGCGCCTCGGCATTCCACCGATGGTGGGAATGATGATGGCCGGGCCGATAAGCCTGTTTCGCCAGCGTTACCCCGGCGTTGAGCTGAAGATTTCGGAGTTTGGTGGGTTAACCGTACAGCAGGCCGTCACCAACGGTGAGCTCGATGTGGCAATGACCGCCCTCCCCGTTGAGGAAGAGAGCGGTCTGGCGACGCTTCCGCTCTTTAGCCACCCGCTGTGCGTGCTGGTTCCCCGCTCCGGCGACTGGCTGAAGAGAGACTCGGTGAAGCCTGAATTGCTCGGTGAGCACCCTCTGTTGATCTACAACGAAGACTTCGCCTTAAGCCGACAGCTGATGACGCTGTTTCAACACCATAACGTTAAGCCGCGCATTGCAGTGCGCAGCGGCCAGTGGGATTTCCTGGCGGCGATGGTGCAGGCAGGCGTAGGCATTGCCATCCTGCCGCAGCCGATATGCGAACGTCTGGATAAAAACACGCTGCGCTGGATCCCTCTGGAGAGCGACCTGCACTGGCAACTGGGGATGATCTGGCGTGAAGGGGTCTATTTGTCCCAGAGTGCGCAGGCGTGGTTGCAGTGTTGTGAGGGGTTTTGGGTGCGGTCTGAATAGTGCCGGGTGGCGGCTTCGCCTTACCCGGCCTACGGTTCGGACGTAGGCCCGGGAAGCGCAGCGCCACCGGGCAAAAGCGTGCTACTGATTCTCTATCAACAGCGCTTCCAGCAGGTCCAGATCGTGTAACAGCTTTTGCAGCGTCTCGTTGCTGATCTGGCGCGTGGCGCGCAGATGGTACAGCTCGGCACGCTCTGAGCGCAGCGCCGCCAGGCGGAACCGGCGCTCCAGGTTCTCCTCCTGCAGCGAGCTTTCCACGTCGTTACGCCCATCGGCGCGGCGACGCAGGTTACCAATCACCCGGGAACTGACTTCCGTCAGCAGCTGATTGTCGATGTTCTCTTCCGCATCCGCAGCCAGACGCTCTTCCATTTTTTGAATCGCGACAATCGCCACTTCAGCGGTGGCCGCACGCGCGATACGCTCCTCTTTGTGCTGCTGAGTCGAGTCCCCCGCGTCAATATGCTGCAGCAAAATCGGCAGCATAATCACGCCGACAAACAGGGAGAACAGGATCACGCCCGCCGCCAGGAACACCAGCTCGTAACGCGCCGGGAAGACATCCCCCGTGGGCAGCAACAGCGGAATGGAGAGCACACCGGCGAGGGTGATCGCCCCGCGCACGCCGGCAAAAGAGGCAATCAGCAGCTCACGCGTGGTCCACGAGCCGAACTCCATCGGTTTTTTCTTCAGGAAGCGCACGCTGAACTTTTTCATCGTCCACAGCCAGCCGAAACGCACCAGCATCAGCGCCAGGTAAATCAGCACGATGTCGGTAAACAGCATCCAGACCTCAACGTTCGGGTCGGCTTCGGCCGCCACCAGCGAGGATTCCATAATGCCCGGCAACTGCAGGCCCAACAGCAGGAACACCATGCCGTTAAAGACAAATTCCAGCATGGCCCAGGTGCTGTTGGCACGCAGGCGCATGGCCAGCGGCGCGCGGCGCATCACGCCGGAGCGGGTGATGGTCATCCCTGCCGCAACCGCCGCCAGAATGCCCGACACGCCAATATGTTCAGCAATCAGATAAGAGGCAAACGGCAGCAGGAACAGCAGCACAATCTGCGTCGCCGGCTCATCGCCGCCCCAGCGGCTGAGGAAGCGCAATGAGCGGCCGTACAACCAGCTCACCACGAAGCCTGCCAGGATCCCGCCAATGGCCACCTTAAAGAACTCCAGGGTCGCGCCGCCGACGGTAAAGACCATCGTCCCCATCGCCACGGCCACGGCAAATTTCAGGGCGACCAGACCGGAGGCGTCATTCATCAGCGCCTCACCCTGTAAAATCCCCATGATTTTCTTCGGAATACGGCCTTCACCCACAATGCCGGACAGCGCCACGGCATCGGTTGGCGACAGCACGGCGGCCAGCGCAAAAGCCGGAATTAATGGGATGCCTGGTACGGCCCAGTAGATGAGAAAACCAATCCCGACCACGGTGACCACCACCAGCGCCAGCGCCAGGCCCAGGATCTCTCGTCCGTGCTCAAGGAACTCACGCGTCGGCGTTTTCCAGCCATCGGCAAACAGCAGTGGCGGGATAAACAGCACGAGGAACAGTTCGGGGTCAAATTCCACGTGCAGGCCAAACGTCGGCCACGCCAGCAGCGCGCCGATGGCAATTTGCATTAATGGCAGGGGGACCTGAAAGGGCAGTACGCGTGTAACCACCCCGGATAGCGAGACCACAAGGGTCATGATGAGTATTGTGAAGAAGATTTCCATGCGTTCCCTGTTTGCTGTGTTGCTTATTTACTACGGAAGGCGTCGTGCCTTTTATTCTATCTTCCCCAGAGTAACGTAAAAGGCAACAGGATGAGTCCTGAAAATAAAAACGGGCGGCCTGAGCCACCCGTTTTCGCATCAAAGGACAACTCAGATTGCCCAGCCGCCCGCGTAGAACGCCACCAGCGCAACGGCAATAACCACGGTACCCACGTTCAGCTTGCGCCACTCACCGGAGACCACTCGGCCAATCACCAGCGACGCGAAGCCGATCATAATGCCGGTCACGATGTTACAGGTCAGCACGATAAACACCGCGGTAATCAGACCTGACATGGCGTCGACGAAATCCGCGAAGTCGATTTTCGCCACGTTGCTCAGCATCAGCAGGCCAACGTACATCAGCGCTGGCGCGGTCGCGTAGGCCGGAACCAGATAGGAGAGTGGCGAGAGGAACAGGATCAGCATGAACAGCACGCCAACGGTGATCGCTGTCAGGCCGGTTTTACCGCCTGCCGCCGTGCCCGCTGCGGACTCGATATACACTGCCGCAGGCGCCGCGCCCACCAGGCCAGAGAAGACGCTGCTCAGGGAGTCGGTGGTCAGCGCTTTGCCACCATCAATAATCTGGCCGTCTTTATCCAGCAGGTTTGCCTGCCCCGCAACCGCACGGATGGTCCCGGTCGCATCAAACACGGCGGTCATCACCAGCGCCAGCACGCTTGGCAGGATCACCGGGTTCAGCGCGCCAACGATATCCAGGCTGCCAATCAGGGAATTGCCTTTATCATCGCTCAGCGACGGCATGGCGAAAATGCCGGAGAAGTGAACATTCGGATCGAAAATCAGGCCGACAATGGAGACGCCGATAATCGTCAGCAGAATGCCGCCCGGGACTTTCAGTTTTTCCAGACCGATAATCACCGCCAGGCCGATCAGCGACATAATCACCGGGAAGCTGGCGAAATGACCCAGCGCCACCGGCAGACCGTCCAGCGGGTTCTTGATGACCAGACCGACGCCGTTGGCGGCGATCAGCAGCAGGAACAGGCCGATACCGATGCCGGTACCGTGCGCCACGCCCTGCGGCAGGTTGCGCAAGATCCAGCTACGGATACCGGTCGCTGAAATAACGGTAAACAGCACGCCCATCAGGAACACGGCACCCAGCGCAACCGGGACGCTGATCTGCTGGCCCAGCACCAGGCTGAACGCGGTAAACGCGGTCAGAGAGATGGCGCAACCAATCGCCAGCGGCAGGTTCGCCCACAGGCCCATCACGATAGAGCCGACACCGGCCACCAGACAGGTCGCCACAAAGACCGCCGCGGGCGGGAAGCCCGCTTTGCCCAGCATGCCCGGCACCACGATGACGGAGTAAACCATCGCCAGAAACGTTGTCAAACCGGCAACGATTTCCTGGCGCACGGTGCTGCCGCGAGCCGAAATTTTAAACATGGCGTCAAGTGAACCGCCAGTACGCGCAGATGGCGTAGACATAGAAAACATCCCCTGAGAGTTTTTTAGGAAGTCTGTAAGCAAGGTGGAGACGCCGCTGCCAGCTAAACGTCAAATCCTTGTGTTGCGTTTGCGACGAAAGGGCGTCGCAAAAAAAAGCAAACGTTTAGCTCCGCACTTACAAACGGGTGGTCAAATTAAGGCAAACGATTATCCAGCCTAATACCCGCCCTTTTCAACTGAACTTTATCGTTTTTCGCTAAAATTCACTTATGACGCTGAAGAAATAAACAGAGGATGCGCAAACGTTATCGTTTATGCGCAATGTGTTTACATTTCAATCCTCACCCGGGATAGATAGCGGGCCACCCTTCTCCAGGGTTTTTTGCCAGCCCGGGCTGTTCTCCACCTTTGTCTTCCATGCCTGAATATGCGGCAGGTTGTTAATACCGCCGCGTGCCAGCAGGGCAAAGATCGGAAAGCTCATCTGAATGTCGGCCATACTGAGCGCTTTCCCGGCAAACCAGCTGTTTTCAGCAAGATGTGATTCAATAAAGCGCGCATGGGTTTCCAGCTGACGGTTGAGATACGCTTTCTGCACCCCTTGCCCCAGCGCTTTCCCCAGGGTTCTGATACCAAACGGCACGGGTGGCTTGCCGAGACTATTAAAGACCAGCTTCATTAACAGCAGCGGCATCAGCGATCCTTCCGCGTAATGCAGCCAGAAGCGGTACTGCACCTTATGGGCCGGATCTAAAGGCTTAAGCCGGGACTCGGGATCGTACGTTTCCTGCAGGTATTCCAGAATGGCGCCGGACTCGGCAAGGATCAGTCCGTTATCTTCAATAACCGGTGATTTGCCCAGCGGATGCACCTTTTTCAGGGAGGCCGGTGCCAGCATGTTCTTTTCCCGCTGGTAGTGAACGATCTCATACGGCAGCGCGAGTTCTTCCAGCGCCCAGATCACGCGGTGCGAGCGCGACTGGTTGAGGTGGTGTACCGTGAGCATGGTTTTCTCCTGTTATTCATACTTTTTAACTATAGAAAATCGAACAACACCGCGAAAAAAATTCGGCTAAAAAAGCGTGGGGGCGGCTGGCGAAAAAACGGGTCTTGCATAGAATTAAAGTGTCAGCACAATCCGGAACCTCCCCAACCAGCTCGACACGAGGGGTGCTGATGTCGGGGGAAACCCTCCCGTGAACCAGCGGGATAGAGTGAAAGACAAAGACCGGGAAAAACTAAAGCGCCCTTATGTGGCGCTTTAGTTCTTTATTATGCTTTTTGCCGGGTGGCGCTTCGCTTACCCGGCCTGGGTTCTCGGTTTTGCAGGCCGGGTAAGGCGCAGCCGACACCCGGCAAACCGATCTCAATCCTCTTCCAGCAACCGCGCCCCCGTCCCCTGCTCGCCCAGCCTGTCTCCCGGGTTACGCAGCGGACAATCGCTACGCGACAAACACCCGCAGCCAATGCAGCCATCCAGTTCATCACGCAGGGCGACCAGCGTATGGATACGCCTGTCCAGCTCTTCACGCCACTGGGATGACAGCTCTTTCCACTCTTTCGGGCTCAGCGTATGCCCTTCCGGCAGTACGCCAAAGGCTTCGCCAATCGTGGCCAGGGGAATACCGATTCGTTGCGCAATTTTGATAATCGCCACGTAGCGGAGCACGTCGCGGGTGTAGCGCCGCTGGTTTCCGGCGTTACGAATGCTTTTAATTAACCCTTTGCTTTCATAGAAGTGGAGCGCCGACACGGCAACACCGCTTCGCTTAGCCACTTCACCGGGGGTTAAAAGCGCTTTTATTCGCGGCAATCTCTTTTCCATAAAACCTCTTTACCTCAAGTTAACTTGAGGAATTATACTCCCCCGCAGAGAAAACGACGAATTAACCGAGATAGTTGTATCTACAGAGGGGCAACCTTATGTCGCATCAGCAGATTATTCAGACGCTTATTGAATGGATTGATGAACATATCGACCAACCGTTGAACATTGATGTGGTCGCTAAAAAGTCGGGCTATTCGAAATGGTATTTACAGCGAATGTTCCGCACGGTTATGCATCAGACGCTGGGTGAGTACATCCGTCAGCGCAGACTGCTGCTGGCGGCGCAGGCGTTACGCTCAACGCAGCGGCCGATATTTGATATCGCGATGGATCTTGGCTACGTGTCGCAACAGACCTTTTCCCGCGTATTTCGCCGTGAGTTTGACCGCACGCCGAGCGATTATCGCCACCAGTTGAACTAAGTACGATCAATGCAAAGGTTGCTGCTGCCAGGTCATAAATTCCTGGGGCGGCATCGCTTTCGCGAAGTGCCATCCCTGACAGTACTGGACGCCGCGCTTCAGCAGCCAGCTTACCTGCTCTGCCGTCTCAACCCCTTCCGCAATGGTTTTAAGCCGCAGACTCTGAGCCATCTCGATGATGTGTTCGGCGATCAGGTGGCTGGTGCTGTTGGTGGTTAAGGTATCGATAAACGATTTATCGATTTTCAGAATATCCACGTTCAGCGAATAAAGGTTATGCAGGTTCGAGTAACCGGTACCGAAATCATCGATCGCGACTTCATAGCCCGCCTGACGGAAAGCCTGAATCACCGGCGTGGTTTTGGGGACATCGATAAAACCGCGTTCCGTCACTTCTATTTTGATTTGCTGGGCACGGACGGCGTAGTGGCGGGCCTTGTCAGAAATCATAGCAATCAGCCGCGAGGAGTGAAAATCCGTGGCCGACAGGTTAATTGAAATATAGAGATGCGGATGCCCGGCCAGGAAATGGCCCAGATCGCTGAACACCTCCTCAACGACATAGTCCGTGATCCGCTCGCTCATGCCCTCTTTTTCCGCCAGCGGGATAAATTCCGCCGGGCTCATCACCTGCCCGTTAAAACCCGGCCAGCGTAACAACGCTTCCGCGCCCACACACTGATTATTCTTAATATCAATAATCGGCTGATAGTGTACGCAAAGCTGACGCTTGTTCAGCGCCCGGTGCAACAAGCGCCCTGGCGAATTAAGCTCACGATGGGTACGGGACCATACCAGCAAAATAATCATGCTGCAGATCATGCCCAGCGGCAGCGTCAGCGTCGCCTGATGATAAAGCGTTTCATAAAAGCGTTTATTCGATGTCGACACAATCGCCGCAATCGGTCTTTTGGGCGATTTTACGACCGTATAAAAACGGTTATCTTTTTGAAATACCGATTCCTTATCCCGAATCATCGAATTTAATAACGACACGTTGGCTTTCTGGCTAACGGAAAAGAACGCATTGGTAACCGTGTCGTATACTCCCCATGAAAGGGAATGATCTTCGGACATGACTTCGCTGTATGAAAGTGGATTAACCACCACCACATAATTTCCGCGCTGCATATATGTCATTTTATAGCCAGTATAAAATGGGGTATCGCGATAATAATAGATAGCGACGTCAGGTTTCCGGGTGTAATTAGCAACGGGAATGGCGTAGGGATGATCCGGTGTAAAAACGGTCGAACAAAGAAAATTCTGACCTTCCGCATAAATTAAATCGGCAACAAACAGGCGGCCACGAACCACGTTCAACATATATTGACGGTGTTCCGGCGTACAACGCTCACCCTGATATTTTGTAGCCTCAATCCGGGCCAGATCAACCTGCTGAATAACCAGCTCGGTTTTGTCTAAAGCCAGTTCAGCAAAGGTGCGTAGCTGGGCGCTTGTTTCTGATACGGCTCTTAGCTGGGCAAACCATAGCGCAAGCATCACCGGCAGCATAACTACCATGATGATCCCTACCACCCTGAGCATCTTGCGCCGTGCGCTACGATTCATTTCCCGCCCTATATCCCTGCATGTTGTACGCCTGTAGTAATGAAGGCCGGATGCTTTGTTAAACAGGTGATTACGTTGCATGAATCATGCGAAGTTAGCAACTGACTTTTAGTATTAAAAATCTTAAATTTCGTTATGACGATAATATTTTCCCGTAAGTGAAACTGTAAGTATTCGTTCCGTTTCAATTAAGGAAAATAATTATCCAGCCCGTAAGCGCGGTGGGAAGATAACACAACAGACGATCGTTGATTAAGCCAAACTTGTGACAGCACGAAAAAAACACAACCCCATCATGACATTTTATGCTATTTGTTTGGGCGTATTTTGTGCATTGATTTATAAATAATCAGCCACCACCGTTTTTCCTCGCCCCGAATGCTTGGCCTCATATAATGCTTTATCGGCACGCCTCAGTAAGGCCGAAGTATCCCGCTGTCCCCCACAGACTTCGACAACGCCAGCACTAAACGACAGCGACAGCTTTCTCTCACCCACAACCAGCGGGTGAGTTTGCAGAAAGGTGCGCAGCCTGGCGGACAACTGCGCAGCGCCATTGCCGTCAGAGTGCGCCAGCAAAAGCAAAAACTCTTCTCCTCCCACGCGCCCTAACGCTGACTCTGAGGGCGCTAACTCACGGATCGCGTTACAAAAGTGAAGGAGCGCCGCATCGCCCACCGGGTGACCCCACTCATCGTTGATCTGCTTGAAAAAATCCAGGTCAAACATCAGGACACAAAAGTGGCTGTTAACCTCCTGCCGGGTACTGGCCGCCAGCGCAAGCTCCAGCTGCTGCAAAATCGCCGAACGGTTAAAGCAGCCGGTAAGATCGTCGGTGGTGGCTTTTACCTCCAGCTCCTGCTCAGCTTTTTTCCGCTCGGTAATGTCCAGCCCAATATTGAGGATAGAGTTGTCCGGCAACAGAATGTTGGACCACAGTACCGTCAGCCGGGTGCCGTCTTTGCGCAGCGGATGCCATTCATACATATCTTTAAGCGGTGAGACATTGACCGACTCCCTGACCCGCCGCCGCTCTTCAGGGTCGGGATAAAACAGCGCAAGCGGATCGGCATATTCAGCGATCTCCGCCATCGTCCAGCCGAACACTTTTTCACATTCGGCATTCCATAGCACGCAGCGGTTAAATTTATCGAAAGAGTTCATCAACACCGGGGCCCGTTCAAACAGGGTCTTATATTGCGTCACGACGCGCTGCATTTCCTGAGCGGTTTTCTCCCGGGCAATAATTTCCGCGAAATAGTCTTTTAATTTTTCGACCAGCACCACGACGATATTTTTCAGAACCGGCAGAGAATAGAGTCGTTCATCAAACCCTAAAAAGAAATAGCCGCTGCAGTGCCAGTTATGGGTCGAAAGTTTGCACAGTACCCCGCTTTGCAGCTGCGCATAACCGGGATGCTGAGGAGGAAATAACGCGCGGCCAATATTTTCTTTCCAGTAAACCACCCGCCACGAACGATGATGCCGCTCAAGCAGAGTGCCCGCGAGGAAATCGGCGACCTCGAAGGGATGGCAGGTCATCTCCCCGGCGCTGACCACACGCTGCAGGCCGTCATCACCATTTACGCTGACCCAGGCAAGGCTTGCGCCCAGGGCGCGGCTGATGGTCTCCAGCATGTCGGCCAGTGAACATTGGGCATGAAGCTGGGGCATCAGCTTTGCCAGCGCATGCAGCGCCTGCATGCTGTCATTAATAATCTCACGTCGGTTTTCTTTCATTTTTTTCGCTGTTTATCAGGCGATAAACCGGACGCAACTTTCTTCAGATTCGAAATGTCGTCATACCAACGCCACAAGCTGGAACTCAGCGCAGCGAATTAAAACAACGTTGTGTGTAATTAAATACGTACAAATAAATAAAAAACAATAAAATTCAAAAACCTGAAAGGTTAGCTGCGAGTAAAATTAATTGTCCACTCAAGCATAAGCCATAGGGATATGGCTGTAAACGTTATACAACGCGCCCTCTTTTGCATCGATTTTGCTATCTCAATGAATTCATTATAAAGAGTACGGGGAATGAGAGCTTAGCCTGCAAAGATATATTTTCTCCCAGCCGAATACGGTTACAGGCAGCGAGGAATCCCTCTTTTTCATCAGCCCGGGACTGGCGAATAAAACAGCAAACGTGATATAGTTCACACATCTTATGTAACGAAAAAATCTGTTTCATTCAGTTCGTCTGTTTTGTAGAGGATGGGTTTTATGGCAACCATTACTACCAGCATGGTTCTCTTGCGCTGGCCTTTGTTGAGTGCGGTACTGATGTTTTTAGCCAGCACGCTGAACATTCAATTTCGTAAATCTGACTACACGGGCCTTGCTGTCATCAGTACGCTGTTAGGACTGGGCGCGGCCTGTTGGTTTGCAACAGGTCTGCTTGGCATTACCCTGCTGGATATGGCCGCCGTCTGGGAAAATATCAAAGTGGTGATGGTTGAAGCGATGAGCCACACGCCACCAGACTGGCCGATGGTCATTACCTGATGGTCGTTTTATAACAAGATGTTAAGAGCCTCTTTTACGAGGCTTTTTTATTTTCAGGGCTTCAGTCCATAACAGGCAGCGGGAATTTACTGATAATCGCCAGGCGGTTCTGGTGGTGTTCTTCATCTCCCCAAAGCCAGTCAACCTGGTTGCCAATATCGCTGTCCCTCTTAATTGGCCTCATTTCACAGGTGATCATGTCGTAGGCATACAAATGATGACCGCTGGCGATGGCGTCGTACAGCCGAGATTGCCAGAAGCTCATACCGTCACGCGTCTGGTGACGATCTGTGATAATGACGTTGTATTTTTCCAGTAAGTATTGGGAAAACACTTTGCCAGGCAGATCGCGTAACACGCCACGATGCGACGGTTTGGGCGACCGCCATATCAGGATTTGCGTTACCGGCATGTAGTTTAAGAAGGCATCTTTCTGATAAATCACGCGATTGTAGTAAACAATCTCTTTGGTGATTTCATTAACTAAGGCCAGTTCAAAATGCTCGTTAGGAATACCCGCAATACGATTTTCAGCCCTGACAAAATGATAGCCTGGAGGGAATGGGCCAAAACTCAGCTCATCATCGACTGATGCTCGAAGGGAAATCTCATTCAGCAACGTCGTATTATGGCTGTCCACAGTCAGCATTGAGAATGTTTTCTGGACGTCAGCAGGATCAAAGAGTTGTTGTGGCATAGCACCTCGCGGACGATATTATTCAGACAACATTTACACCGTTATGCATGTAATTATCAACCACCGGGTAATATAAGAAGCCCTGCGACAGCAGGGCTTTTGTTAGAGGCTGGAAATCAGAACGGAATGTCGTCGTCGAAATCCATTGGCGGTTCGTTAGACGGCGCCGGCGCAGACTGCTGCTGCGGACGAGACTGTGCGCCGCCGCTGAACTGGTTGCCGCCCTGTGGCTGCTGAGGCTGACCCCAACCGCCCTGCTGCTGGCCACCACCTGCTGGTGCGCCACCGCCCTGACGGCCACCCAGCATCTGCATGGTGCCACCGACGTTAACCACCACTTCAGTGGTGTACTTCTCAGCACCGGACTGATCGGTCCATTTGCGGGTACGCAGCTGGCCTTCGATATACACCTGAGAACCTTTACGCAGATACTCACCGGCCACTTCTGCCAGTTTGCCAAACAGCACAACGCGGTGCCATTCGGTCTGCTCTTTCATCTCACCGGTCGCTTTATCACGCCAGGATTCGGAAGTAGCCAGCGTAATGTTGGCAACTGCGCCACCACTCGGCATGTAGCGTACTTCCGGGTCCTGGCCCAGATTACCGACGAGAATCACCTTGTTTACGCCTCTGCTGGCCATGTTCGTGTCTCCTGAATACGTTTCTTAATAGTGTAAACGCGCGAGTGTACCATTTCCATGCTGCATTTTGATAGCTGCGAGATGGATTCCAGAGTTCTCGTGCGAACATAACATTGTTACACAGTCAGTCAGAAAATGCATTCCAATACTGTATATTCAAACAGGTCAAATTGTGTCATAATTAGCCGTTTCTGACAGCCGTTTGTCCTTCAAACAAACCAGGCAATCCGTGTTCCAACCGGGAAAGGTGAATGGATAAGATCGAAGTTCGGGGCGCCCGCACCCACAATCTCAAGAATATCAACCTCATAATCCCTCGCGACAAACTCATTGTCGTGACCGGGCTTTCGGGGTCTGGCAAATCCTCACTGGCTTTCGACACTCTGTATGCCGAAGGACAGCGTCGTTACGTTGAATCACTCTCTGCGTACGCGCGTCAGTTCCTGTCGCTGATGGAAAAACCGGATGTCGACCACATTGAAGGCTTGTCTCCTGCTATCTCTATTGAGCAGAAGTCCACCTCGCATAACCCGCGCTCAACGGTCGGTACCATTACCGAAATTCATGACTACCTGCGTCTGCTGTATGCCCGCGTGGGTGAGCCGCGCTGCCCGGACCACGACGTCCCGCTGGCGGCACAGACCGTGAGCCAGATGGTGGATAACGTGCTGTCGCAGCCGGAAGGCAAACGCCTGATGCTGCTGGCGCCGATCATCAAAGAGCGTAAGGGCGAGCACACCAAAACGCTGGAAAACCTGGCAAGCCAGGGCTATATCCGCGCCCGTATTGATGGCGAGGTGTGTGACCTGTCCGATCCCCCTAAGCTGGAGCTGCAGAAGAAGCACACTATTGAAGTGGTGATTGACCGCTTTAAGGTGCGTGACGATCTCGCCACGCGTCTGGCGGAATCGTTTGAAACCGCGCTGGAACTCTCCGGCGGTACCGCCGTGGTCTCCGACATGGACGACCCGCAGGCGGAAGAGCTGCTCTTCTCCGCCAACTTTGCCTGTCCGATTTGCGGCTACAGCATGCGCGAGCTGGAACCGCGCCTGTTCTCATTCAACAACCCGGCGGGCGCCTGCCCGACGTGTGACGGCCTGGGTGTGCAGCAGTATTTTGACCCGGATCGTGTGATCCAGAATCCGGAGCTGTCGCTTGCGGGCGGCGCGATCCGCGGCTGGGATAAGCGTAACTTCTACTACTTCCAGATGCTTAAATCGCTGGCAGAGCACTATAAGTTCGACGTGGAAGCGCCGTGGGCCAGCCTGAGCCCGAACGTGCACAAAGTGATCCTGTTCGGTTCCGGTAAAGAGAACATCGAGTTCAAATATATGAACGATCGCGGCGACACCTCCGTACGTCGCCACCCTTTCGAAGGGGTGCTGCACAATATGGAGCGCCGCTACAAAGAGACGGAATCCAGCGCGGTACGCGAAGAGCTGGCGAAGTTCATCAGCAACCGCTCCTGCGCCACCTGTGACGGCACCCGTCTGCGTCGCGAAGCGCGCCACGTGTTTGTGGAAAACACCGCACTGCCGACCATCTCAGACATGAGCATCGGTCACGCAATGGACTTCTTCAACAATCTGAAGCTCTCTGGCCAGCGCGCGAAAATCGCCGAAAAAGTGCTGAAAGAGATCGGCGATCGTCTGAAGTTCCTGGTCAACGTTGGCCTGAACTACCTGACGCTTTCCCGCTCGGCAGAAACGCTCTCCGGCGGTGAAGCCCAACGTATCCGTCTGGCAAGCCAGATTGGCGCAGGCCTGGTCGGCGTCATGTACGTGCTTGATGAGCCGTCCATCGGCCTTCACCAGCGCGACAACGAGCGTCTGCTCGGTACCCTTATTCATCTGCGTAACCTCGGCAATACGGTGATTGTGGTTGAGCATGATGAAGATGCGATCCGTGCTGCCGACCATGTTATCGACATCGGCCCGGGCGCGGGCGTACACGGCGGCCAGGTGGTCGCGGAAGGCACCCTGAAAGACATTATGGCAGTGCCAGAATCGTTAACCGGCCAGTACATGAGCGGCAAGCGCAAGATTGAGGTGCCGAAGCAGCGCGTGGCGGCGAATCCGGAGAAAGTGCTTAAGCTCACCGGCGCGCGCGGCAACAACCTGAAAGACGTCACCCTGACGCTGCCGGTTGGCCTGTTTACCTGTATTACTGGCGTATCCGGTTCCGGTAAATCGACGCTAATCAACGATACGCTGTTCCCGATTGCGCAGACGGCGCTGAACGGCGCGACGCTGGCCGAACCGGCACCGTACCGTGATATCCAGGGGCTGGAGCATTTCGATAAGGTTATCGACATTGATCAGAGCCCGATTGGCCGGACCCCGCGTTCCAACCCGGCGACCTATACCGGCGTCTTTACGCCCGTACGTGAGCTGTTTGCAGGCGTTCCGGAAGCGCGTTCGCGCGGCTATACGCCAGGTCGTTTCAGCTTTAACGTTCGCGGCGGCCGCTGTGAGGCGTGTCAGGGCGACGGCGTGATCAAGGTGGAGATGCATTTCCTGCCGGATATCTACGTGCCGTGCGACCAGTGCAAAGGCAAACGCTATAACCGCGAAACACTGGAGATTAAGTACAAAGGCAAAACGATCCACGAAGTGCTGGACATGACCATCGAAGAGGCGCGTGAGTTCTTTGATGCCGTACCTGCGCTGGCGCGTAAGCTGCAGACGCTGATGGACGTCGGTCTGACCTACATTCGTCTGGGGCAGTCCGCCACCACGCTGTCAGGGGGTGAAGCGCAGCGCGTGAAGCTGGCGCGTGAGTTGTCCAAACGCGGTACCGGTCAGACGCTGTATATCCTGGATGAGCCGACCACCGGTCTGCACTTTGCCGATATCCAGCAGCTGCTCGACGTTCTGCATCAGCTTCGCGATCAGGGCAACACCATTGTGGTCATTGAACACAACCTGGACGTGATTAAAACCGCGGACTGGATTGTCGATCTCGGCCCGGAAGGCGGCAGCGGCGGCGGTGAAATCCTTGTCTCCGGCACCCCAGAGACCGTTGCAGAGTGCGAAGCCTCGCACACCGCGCGCTTCCTCAAGCCATTGCTGTAATCAGTTGCATAACCACAGCCGGAAGGCTGTGGTTATCAAACCCGACTTTTCTCTTCTATCATCGTATTGGTAATCCATCCCAATGCGGCAGCATCTCTTTCTCCGTTCAATGTCACAATGACATCCTGACATTCTCTGTCCTGATCGATCTGTTTTTTTGCTTCCAGCAACGTCGCTTTTGCCCCTACCACGCCAAAACGGGTGAAAAGAATGCCATAGGTCGGATCATTGATTAAATCTTGCAATGTGGGATCCTGGAGGGTTCTGTTACGAGCAATAAATTCGGTGATCATACTTTGGTGGATAATATATTTTATCACACCGTTTTCATCCAAAATGGGTAGACGCGTAATGTTTCTATCTTTCATTTTCCCGTCTAATAAATCATGATACAATTTTATGTCGGCATAGTTAACGTTCCTTTGCATAACCACAAACTTTTCATCCATGGGATACATAACCTGACTAACAAAAATAGTTTTTAATTTATCATCCCCAGCTAAGGCTATCGCAATATCCTGTGCGTGTTCTGTGACAGCTTTCAAGCTATCACGAGAAAAGTAGAATGCAATTATAGTACTAATCCATGCAGAAATTACTGGCAAGAAAATCATAATAAGATCTTTAACCAAAGGAAAGATATCTTTTAGAGAAGCGTCGCTATCATGTTTATAAAGAACTATTAACGCAATAAACAGAAGAAAAATAATAATTCCTAATCCGCCAGAAAGAACAAGCCCTCCTATCCTTTGCCGGGGTAACGAAGCCTCGCTCTGCGATGCAGCGTCTACAGGAGTAGATGGCGAATTGTCCATGTTACACCACCTGGATGCCAGGGATACGGATATAACACCTGACGAGTGAAGGGTGTCTTGTCTTTTCCCACACACCATCACCAGAAGTGCTGTCTCTGTCACCGAGTCCGTTAGTGTTACCTTCTACGGTAAGAATATCATCATTAATAGCCAATTGATCCCTTTTCACAATTCCAATATGAGAGAAATCATAGACAACAAAATCGCCCTTCTGAGCATTATGTCCTTTTGAAAGAACAGTGAGTCCTTTTTGCTGCGCCCATTTCTCCCAACCAAATGCGCTCGCATCACGGCAGCGCCATTTATCCGCCAGAGAAAATGTCGCAATATTCAACCGCTGTCGAACCTCTTCCTCCTTCAACCACTCCTGCATAATCCAACAGGTAAATGCAGCACACCATGGCCATGCACCAGGTTGCAACCAGGTGGCCCCTTGATATTCCACTATTCTGGCACCTGTGTTATTTACGACACCTTCACGGGTACCTATTTCTTTATCAGCAATGTCTACGAGCCTATTAATTATCGAGTCCATAATTACCTCCACTATGACAGTAGAGGTAATTATATGAGGGTGGCGGCTATCGTCTTTCACCCAATTTTATTAATTACATCCATTCATCATACGACTTCTATATGGATATTTTACGCTGAACGTCCTCAGGCAACATATCAACCGCCTGCTTATAAGACGCGTCAACCAGATAGTATATTTGTGAGCCTGGCAGCGACCCGTCAAGATAGACGGTACTCCAGTGAGCTTTATTGAGATGCTTGCTTGGCCGCACGTCATGGTGCTGCTGGCGTAACAAATCGGCCAGTTCCGGGCTGGTTTTCAGCGACGCCGCTGGACGCCCCTCAACCTCTTTCACCATCGCAAACAGGACGTCCCCCACTTTAATCTGGGTGGCTTTCCAGTCGCTATGAACGCTCTGCTCCGCGCCTGGTTTACTCATGCAGTACTGAAGTAGCTCCGAAATTGTCATCTTTATTCCCCTTGTAGCGTGGCGATAATTTTACGCGAACCACCGTGAATACGATGCTCTCCCAGCCAGATCCCCTGCCATGTTCCCAGCATTAGCCGCCCATGGTGTACCGGCAACATCAGCGATACGCCCAGCAGGGAAGATTTGATATGTGAAGGCATGTCATCGTCGCCCTCATAGTCGTGCTCATAAGGCGCGTTGTCCGGAACGGTCTTCAGAAAATGGTGCTCCATGTCAGACCGGACGGTGGGATCGCAATTTTCATTAAGCGTGAGAGAGGCAGACGTGTGCTGAAGCAGCAAATGCAGCAAACCCGTTTTGACCCGCGACAGGTCGCGGATTTGCCCGATGACTTCATCCGTCACCAGGTGAAATCCGCGTGGTTTAGCGCTTAACGTCAGGGTCTGTTGATACCACATGTGCTGCTCCGTAATGAAAGATGAATCTTTCTAAGTGTGCAGCAAGAAGACGAAAGGTAAAACCCGCAGCAGCGAGATTTGACTAAAAAAGAGTCAAAGCCGCTGCCTGGGGCTTAATACTCCGAGTTGACGATCACCTCTTCGCCAAACTTTCCGGCCATCGGCAGCGGTCGATAGGTCGAGTTAGAAGCGCGTAACACTCTGATCCCTCTGGCCCCGACGTCATGCGCAGCGGTAATGTCGTTATCTGAATCACCGTAGAACAGTTTGATATTTTTCATTTCCAGCCACTGGGTTTTGGTGTTTTGCCCTTCTTTGTCACCCGCAAAGATCACCGGGTTCATGTTGGCCGCCGGGATCATGAAATCATCCTGCAGGGTTTTAGAGACGGTTTCCGTTTTGGTCTGACTACGTCCGGTGACAAAGTAAATGCTGTCGCCGCGCTTCACGTGCATGGCGATAAGCGCGCGGGCCACCTCTTTCGGGATGCTGAATTCGTCCCAGCCGTTGTTCATTTTTTCCCAGAATTCGGGGTTTTTCAGATACGCTTCGCTGTCGGGAGAATACATTTTTTTGCCGCGCCAGAATCCCGGGCTGGAGAACAGAACGGTATCGTCAATATCGAAGCCCACGGCCATTGGCGGACGCCCCATCAGGCTGTTCTCGATCTGGGCCACGGAAACCCAGTGAATGGGTGCCTGTTCAGCAAGAATGGCAGCGGTGGTGCCGGTGTAAAGCGGCGTCGGGGCGGAAGCGCGCGCGACGACAGCACTGTTAAGCGAGAACAATAAGCAGGCGGCGCTGAGCGCCAGTGTGATCTTGCGCATATTTTCCCCTGAATATTCAGTTCGTTATCGTTTTATTTTGAGCGAATGGTCAAAAACTTTCCGACCATAACCCCAGCGGGAGGTGAAGGAAAGGAGTTTTTACTTATGAAGTCGAATAAAAAGAAGACGATCACAAAGCACAGAAGAGGCGTGTAGGCCCGGTAAGCGCAGCGCCACCGGGCGAAATTTTACACTGGTGCAAACAAAAAAGCCGGGTGGCGGCTACGCCTTACCCGGCCTACACAGGGCATACACGTAAGTAAATACTCACATTACAGCGGCAAATGCCTGCGCTACACGATGCACGTTGCTGGCATTGAGACCTGCCACGCACATACGCCCGCTGGCAATCAGATAGACGCCAAACTCTTCACGCAGGCGATCGACCTGAGCGGCGCTCAGTCCGGTGTAGCTGAACATCCCGCGCTGTTTCAGCAGATAGTCAAAGTTATGCCCCGGCACAGCCTCTTTCAGCACGTTAACCAGTTCCTGACGCATCGACAGAATACGCTTACGCATGGATTCCACTTCAGCAAGCCAGTTAGCTTTCAGCTGCTCATCACCGAGAACGGTCGCCACCACCTGCGCACCAAAGTTTGGCGGGCTGGAGTAGATACGGCGCACCGTCGCCTTCAGTTGCCCCAGTACACGGCCCGCCGCTTCGGCGTCTTCGCACACCACGGAAAGGCCACCGACGCGCTCGCCGTACAGGGAGAAGATTTTCGAGAAGGAGTTACTCACCAGTGCAGGCAGCCCGGCGCTGGCAACGGCGCGGATCGCGTAGGCATCCTCTTCCATCCCTGCGCCAAAGCCCTGATAGGCAATATCGAGGAACGGGATCAGATTGCGCGCTTTCAGCACCTCAATCACTGCATCCCATTGAGCATTTGTCAGGTCTGCACCGGTCGGGTTATGACAGCACGGATGCAGCAGGACGATACTGCGCTCCGGCAGCGTATTCAGTTTTTCCAGCAGCGCCTCAACGCGCACGCCGTTGGTTTCGCTGTCGAACCACGGGTAGGTCGCCACCTTAAATCCTGCGCCTTCAAAAATCGCTACGTGGTTTTCCCACGTTGGGTCGCTGACCCACACTCCCGAATCCGGGAAATATTTTTTCAGAAAGTCGGCACCCACTTTAAGCGCACCCGACCCGCCCAGCGTCTGGATGGTCGCCACCCGTTTTTGCGCCAGCACGGCGTGATCGGCACCAAACAGCAGCGGCGCGATGGTGTTGCGGTAGCTGTTGAGCCCTTCCATCGGCAAATATAGCGACGCACCGTGCGGCGAGGCGTTCAGACGCGCTTCGGCTTCAGCGACGGCTTTCAACTGAGGAATAATGCCATCCTCGTTGTAATACAGGCCAATGCTGAGGTTCACTTTATCGCTGCGAGGATCTTCTTTGAAACGCTCCATTAAGGAGAGAATGGGGTCGCCGGCGTAGGCGTCAACTTTCTGAAACACGCGATGTCTCCGGAATTCGATGAGGCAGGGAATTCAACAATAAACCGGAAGTGGGAGAAGATCGAGTGGATGTTAATAAAGTTGAAGTGAGGTTATTGGCCTCACTTCATTGTCGGTTCAATCGATGTATTTCATCGCCACCCTTGATGTCAGGCGCGTGATAAGTTCGTAAGCACTCACTTTTGTCATTTCAGCAATGCGTTCAACAGGCAACCCTTCGCCCCACATCACCACATCGTCGCCGGGTTTATCCTGGGCGTCGGGCCCCAGATCGACGCAGATCATGTCCATCGCCACCCGACCCACAATCTTCACTTCGCGGCCGTTGACCAGAACCGGCGTACCGGACGGCGCGGCGCGCGGATAGCCGTCGCCATAGCCCATCGCCACGACGCCGAGACGGGTATCACGCTCGCTGGTCCAGGTGCCGCCGTAACCTACCGGCTCACCCGCTTTGTGTTCGCGCACAGCAATCAGATTAGACACCAGAGACATCACCGGCTGGAAACCCAGGTCCGGTCCCCAGGGTTTGTTCTCCAGCGGCGACACGCCGTAAAGAATGATGCCCGGGCGAGCCCAGTCGAGGTGCGACTGAGGCCACAGTAAAATTCCGCCGGATGCCGCAATGGATCGCATCCCGGGCTTGCCTTCGCAGAAGGTGGTAAAGATATCCAGCTGCCGCTCGGTCTCACCGCACTCGGGCTCATCGGCGCGGGCGAAGTGGCTGACAATATTCACCGGTTGACGCACGTTTTTGCACCGGCACAAACGCTGGTAAAACGCGTCCGCGTTCTCCGGACGCACGCCCAGACGGTGCATACCCGTGTCGAGCTTCATCCACACGGTGACCGGCTCGCTTAGCTCGGCGGTTTCCAGTGCGGCGAGCTGCTCTTCGTTATGCACCGCCGTGTGAAGATGCTGGTCAGCAATGGTCGGCAAATCTGCGGCTTCGAAAAAACCTTCCAGCAGCAGAATCGGTTGCGTGATCCCCCCCGCGCGCAGGCGGAGAGCTTCTTCAAGACGGGCGACGCCAAAGGCGTCGGCATCGGGGAGCGTTCGCGCGGTCTCGAGAAGACCGTGTCCGTAAGCGTTCGCTTTCACGACTGCAACGAGCTTGCTGGCGGGTGCCAGTTCACGCAGACGTTGCAGGTTGTGTCGCAGAGCGCGGCGGTTGATGACGACTGTTGCCGCTTGCATTTGAATTCCTTAGAAATTACTCATCATCATATTGAGGACCGGCATAGTTGTCGAAACGCGACCACTGGCCGTTAAAGGTCAGACGCACCGTCCCGATCGGGCCGTTACGTTGTTTACCAATAATAATTTCGGCGATCCCTTTCAGGTCGCTGTTCTCGTGATAAACCTCATCACGGTAGATGAACATGATTAAGTCCGCATCCTGCTCGATGGAGCCGGATTCACGCAGGTCGGAGTTGACCGGACGTTTGTCGGCACGTTGTTCCAGGGAGCGGTTAAGCTGCGACAGCGCCACGACCGGCACGTGCAGCTCTTTGGCTAACGCCTTGAGCGAGCGGGAAATCTCGGCGATTTCCAGCGTACGGTTGTCGGAAAGCGACGGCACGCGCATCAACTGAAGGTAGTCGATCATGATAAGACCAATGCCGCCGTGCTCGCGGGCGATACGGCGCGCGCGGGAACGGACTTCCGTCGGCGTCAGGCCGGAGGAGTCATCAATATAGATGTTACGTTTTTCCAGCAGAATGCCCATGGTGCCGGAGATGCGCGCCCAGTCCTCATCGTCAAGCTGACCGGTACGGATGCGGGTCTGGTCCACGCGCGACAGCGATGCCAGAGAACGCATCATGATCTGCTCGGAGGGCATCTCAAGACTAAAGATGAGTACCGGCTTGTCCTGCAACATCGCCGCGTTTTCGACGAGGTTCATCGCAAAGGTCGTTTTACCCATCGACGGACGCGCGGCGACGATAATCAAATCTGACGGCTGCAGGCCGGCGGTTTTCTTGTTGAGATCGTCATAGCCGGTGTTCACCCCGGTCACACCGTCATGCGGCTGCTGGAACAGCTGTTCGATACGGGCGACGGTGGCGTCAAGGACATCGGCGATATTTTTTGGGCCTTCGTCTTTATTGGCGCGGCTTTCGGCGATTTTAAAGACGCGGGACTCCGCGAGGTCGAGCAGATCTTCGCTGGTACGGCCCTGCGGATCAAAACCGGCTTCGGCGATCTCATTCGCCACCGAGATCATCTCGCGGACAACCGCACGTTCGCGCACAATGTCGGCGTAGGCGCTGATGTTCGCCGCACTTGGCGTGTTTTTCGATAATTCTGCCAGATAGGCGAACCCGCCGACGCTGTCCAGTTGACCCTGACGCTCCAGCGATTCCGCGAGCGTGATCAGGTCAATCGGGCTGCCCGACTCCTGCAGACGCGCCATTTCGGTAAAGATATGACGGTGCGGACGGGTGTAGAAATCTTCAGACACCACGCGCTCAGCGACGTCGTCCCAGCGTTCGTTATCCAGCATTAAACCGCCCAACACCGACTGTTCCGCTTCAATCGAGTGCGGCGGGACCTTTAACCCTGCGACCTGGTAATCACGCTCGCGAGGTTCAGTCTGTTTGTTGAAGGGTTTGTTTCCTGCCATAGTGAATGGAGTTACCGAGATAAAGAGTGGGTCGAAAGATTACCACATTCTGGAGGAAGCATGGCAACACGTATTGAATTTCACAAGCATGGTGGCCCTGACGTACTCAAAGCGGTGGAGTTCATCCCCGCCGCGCCTGGCGAAAATGAAGTGCAGGTCGAAAACAAAGCCATCGGCATAAATTATATCGATACCTATATTCGCGGCGGCCTCTACCCGCCTCCGTCACTGCCGAGCGGGCTGGGTACCGAGGCGGCCGGTATCGTCAGCAAAGTGGGCAGCGCGGTTAAGCATCTTAAGGAGGGCGATCGCGTGGTGTATGCGCAATCGGCTCTTGGGGCTTACAGCTCCGTCCATAACGTCCCGGCGGATAAAGCCGCCCTGCTGCCCAACGCCATCACCTTTGAGCAGGCGGCGGCCTCGTTCCTGAAGGGGTTGACCGTTTACTACCTGCTGCGCAAAACCTATGAAATAAAACCCGACGAGCAGTTCCTGTTTCATGCCGCGGCGGGTGGCGTCGGGCTTATCGCCTGCCAGTGGGCAAAAGCACTGGGCGCGAAACTGATCGGTACCGTGGGCAATGCGCAAAAAGCGCAGCGCGCGCTGCAGGCGGGCGCCTGGCAGGTCATTAACTACCGTGAAGAGAGCATTACCGAACGGCTGAAAGAGATAACCAACGGCAAAAAAGTCCGCGTCGTGTATGACTCTGTAGGGAAAGATACCTGGGAAGCCTCGCTGGATTGTCTGCAGCGTCGTGGGCTGATGGTCAGCTTCGGGAATGCGTCAGGCGCGGTGACCGGGGTAAATCTCGGCATTCTGAATCAGAAAGGCTCGCTGTACGTCACGCGCCCATCCCTGCAGGGTTACATCACCAACCGGGAAGAGCTGGAGGAAGCCAGTAACGAGCTGTTCTCGCTGATCGCCAGCGGGGTGATAAAAGTGGATGTGGCAGAGGCGCAGAAATATCCGCTAATCGATGCGCAGCGCGCACATGAGGTGCTGGAGAGTCGGGCCACGCAGGGGTCGAGTTTGCTGATTCCCTGAGCCCTGAAAAGAAATTGGGCTTCCTTAAGGAAGCCCTTTCTTTTTTTAGTTCGGCTGTATGTAGGGTACAGCTCGATGAATTCTTTAGCGGCAGCCATAGTGACAGATTCGATAAGTAAATCCTATTCTGTTCTAAGCCCTGCTGCCGGAAAAGTTACAAGTATGTGACGAACCCCTCAATACCTTAGTAACGAAAGCGGTTATTGCGCTGATAAGTGGGCAGTTTTGGTGATTTTATCGCCCGTATCACCCACACCACCGCAATGGCCAGCAGTAACCACGGCAACAGCTTGATCGTCAGGGCAAATAACCCGCCGATAACCATCACCACCGTCGCCACGACGATAGCCGCCAGAATGCCGAGCAGCGACACACCTGTCGCTAACAGCATGACAAAAAAGCCAATCACAAAAAGTAGTTCCAGCATGGTGCTCTCCCACGAGTTCCTGAGTAATGCAACAGGCATTACAAAATCCATGCCAAATCTAATCTCTTGTTCTTAAAGCAAAACGCCCCGCGAGACGTCGCAGGGCGTGGTGAATTTGACGAACTTTTAGCGAAAATTATCGCTTATCAGCCACCAGTCGCAGCGCATGCTCCAGCACATCGATATCGGCGCCGGCTTTATGTGCGTTCTCGCTCAGGTAGCGACGCCACTGACGCGCGCCCGGAATCCCCTGGAACAGGCCGAGCATATGGCGGGTAATGTGGCCGAGATATGTGCCGTTGCTCAGCTCGCGCTCAATGTAAGGATACATGGCACGCACGACGGCAACCGGGTCAGTGTCTGCGCCTGCGATACCAAAGATTTCCCGATCGACCGACGCCAGAATGCCCGGATTCTGATACGCCTCGCGCCCGACCATCACGCCATCCATATGTTCAAGGTGCGCTTTCGCCTCTTCCAGCGACTTAATGCCGCCGTTGATCGACATCGTCAGGTGCGGGAAATCACGCTTCAGCTGATACACGCGAGGATAGTCCAGCGGTGGAATTTCACGGTTCTCTTTTGGGCTAAGGCCAGAAAGCCAGGCTTTACGCGCGTGGATGATAAACATCTCGCATTCGCCTTTCCCGGAAACCGTATTGATAAAATCGCACAGGAATTCGTAGCTGTCCTGGTCGTCAATGCCGATGCGGGTTTTGACCGTCACCGGGATGGAGACCACGTCGCGCATCGCCTTGATACAGTCTGCCACCAGCTGAGCGTTCCCCATCAGGCACGCGCCGAACATGCCGTTTTGCACGCGATCGGACGGGCAGCCGACGTTGAGGTTGATCTCGTCGTAGCCGCGCGCTTCTGCCAGCTTCGCGCACTGCGCCAGCGCGGCCGGATCGCTGCCGCCCAGCTGCAGGGCAACCGGATGCTCTTCCTCGCTATAGGCCAGATAGTCGCCCTTGCCGTGAATGATTGCGCCCGTGGTCACCATCTCGGTGTACAGCAGCGTATGGCGGGAGAGCTGACGCAGGAAGTAGCGGCAGTGTCTGTCCGTCCAGTCGAGCATCGGCGCAATGGAAAAACGGTGTGCGGGAAAAACAGTCTGTAATTCTGACGACATGGCGAAGTTTTAAGCATCTGGTGGAAAAGGGGCGCTACTATAGCACAAAGAAAAGCCGGAGGCGCAGCGCCTCCGGTGGACTTTAGAACGTCATGCTCAGCTGAGCCCCTGCCCCCCAGGTCTCGTCTTCGCCGTACAGACCCATCAGGTCAACATGCACGGTGCTAAACGGCGCGAAACCGACACCGCCGGTAAAGACATTGCTGTCGTTACCCTTCACGTCTGCGCGATAACCCGCCCGCACCGCCAGCCAGCTCAGCGGCGTGACTTCGGCACCGACACCAACATACTGTGACGTATCTTCGCTCTTGAAGCCCTTGGTTTCCGTCAGATCACCATCGGCGGTCAGCGTCACCAGATCGTTGTGCCAGGCGGCCCCGGCGGTCACCAGCGGACGGATCTGGTAGGTGTCTTTATAGCTCACCACTTCTCCCGTACGCCCGTTGCGGATACGGATATCTTTGGTGTCGATATCACGCGACATCAGGTTTTGTCCGCTCACGCCGACGGTCCAGTTTTCGCCGAAATCGGCCGCAATCCCGGCATCCACGTTGAAGCCCGTATCGTCTGTACGGTAGCGGCTGTCGTTCCACTTATTACTGTCGTAATCGTAGATTGAGGTCGTGTAGTTATAGACCCAGGTTTTTTGCAGTTTTGGCGTCACGCCCACGGAAACCGGAACGCCGCCAAGATCGAACTGACGGGCAATGGCAACGCCATAGTCGGACACAATTGCCGCCCGGCCAGAGGCCGTTGAGTTGAGGTTTTTGGTGATTTGGTCCGTGCCGTTCAGCGCAGCATCCAGCGCGATGCCGGCCGCGACCGCATCACTGTTTTGAATACCGCGGAGGTAATCAATATCCTGCTGGTCGATCGACGAACTCACCCGACCATGGGCGTAGCCTTTCGCCATAAACGCCACAGAAAGGACATCGTTAGGGATACTCACGGCAATGCCTGCCCCTGCCGTAGCGCGTGCGGTCTTGCCCTTGAGATAGTCCAGCTCATCGGCAAGATCTTTTGCCGCGCCCTGGAACTGGTTAATAGAACCTAATGGATTGGTGATAATTTCAACCGGTGTAAGATTATCCACCACATCCTTATAGTGATTAATTTTGTCGTTGATATTATCAATCTCGTCCTGAAGATTGTCTTCATCCGTGATCTGCGCGCCAACCGAAGGCAATATGACCGTCACATCATCGTCCGGTTTTGCCTTTGCCAGCAGCGCGGGGTTGATTAACGCCCCACTGCCATAGCTTCCCGAAGCCACGCCGGTGCCACCCATTGCGTCGCTGCGTGATTCTGTCCAGGTATTGGCTGCTCCCGCCTGATTTGCCATAAACAAGGAGACAGCAATGCTAACCACCGAAAATTTAAAATTTTTTTTCACAGTATGCCCGTTATAGTCTGTTATGAAATAACCCCTGTCTGTTATCACCCAAACAGGAACGAACTATTGCTGTGAATAAGTAGTAAAAGACCCGCTAATTCTTTCCCTAAGTAAAACTTCCTTACGGCCTGTTGTAATTTGTGACGGCCCTCAATATTTATAGAAGAGGAAATTATTTTTTCCCAGGTTTTCCATCATGCGGCCCAAAAAACTGGGGAGGATGGTCTACCCAGCGATCTTGCCGCGTGGCGGCGTACTCGGGGTTGAGTGGATAGTAGATACGGTTGTGCTTCTTGTTAGCCTCGCCAACGACCAGTAACCGAACCTCTTCGTCCGTGTTATTGATAAAGGTATGACAGATGCCGGTTCCGGCAGGAAAGCCCACGCTGTCGCCAGGCTCCAGCTTCCACAAGTAGCCATTAATCCAGGCTTCAGGGTAGCCTTCAATCACGTAAATGAACTCTTCTTCATCGCTTTCCGCGTGGGGATAGGATGTCCTGCGTCCTGGCGGCAAACGCTCATGATGGATGCCAATGCGCCCGAGCCCGAGCTTGCGGGCCAGCGGCGCACCGATGGAAAACAGCTCATCGCTGTCGGGGTAAGTCGAGTCATCCGCACCTTCAACATCACGCCAGTGCCGAATACAGTCAGGTCTTTTCATTGTTTATCTCCCGGTTTGCGATGGGTCAGGTATAGCACAGACTGGCCGATCTCGGTGTTTTTAGCAGAACATGATAAAGTGAGGGTTTTCCGTCCTATAACATCCGGGGTGCTAAATGGATAAGTCCACAAAAGAGCTGTTAGCGCAGGCCGAAAAGCTGTGCGCGCAACGCAATGTGCGCCTGACTCCGCAGCGCCTTGAAGTGTTGCGCTTGATGAGTCTGCAACAGGGTGCCATCAGCGCCTACGATCTGCTCGACCTGCTCCGCGAAAGCGAGCCGCAGGCAAAGCCACCGACGGTCTATCGCGCGCTGGATTTCCTGCTGGAACAAGGGTTTGTGCATAAAGTCGAATCCACAAACAGCTATGTGCTGTGTCATCTGTTCGATCAGCCTACCCACACCTCGGCGATGTTTATTTGTGACCGCTGCGGCGTGGTGAAAGAAGAAGGTGCGGAAGGTGTGGAAGACATTATGCATACGCTGGCCGCTAAAATGGGCTTTGCCCTGCGCCATAACGTAATTGAGGCACACGGTCTGTGCTCAGCGTGTGTAGAAGTGGAAGCCTGTCGACATCAGGACGCATGTCAGCACGACCACTCGATTCTGGTAAAGAAAAAGCCGCGTTAGCAGCAAAAGAAAAGGCGGCTTTTAAGCCGCCTCAGTGGGTTATTCAGCGTTACCAGCGGTAATCGTTACGGGTTTCCCAGTCTTTGACTTCGTTTTCCGCCTGGTCTTTTGCGTAGCCGTAACGCTCCTGAATTTTACCGACAAGCTGGTCGCGTTTACCTTCAATGACGGTCATATCGTCATCCGTCAGCTTACCCCACTGTTCTTTCGCTTTACCTTTGAACTGCTTCCAGTTGCCGCCGATTTCGTCTTTATTCATCATCGTGTCCTCTTCGTTAAGCGTCGGGTCGTAACGTCCGTTACGTTCTTTTCTGCTGGACGTGATAATTATTGTAGTTAAGGATTCCGCTGTTAGTTTCATATTCGGAATCTTTAACCGTCACGATATATCGTGGCGTGAGGGGAACCAGGTATTGTTTTGCCAGTGTCGGCGCCAGATAAACGCCAGCGATAACCCGCGCAGCGAGAGAAAGACGGCCAACGCCAGCCATAAACCGTGGTTACCAAGCCACGGAAGCGTCAGCAGCGTCAGGCCAAACCCGGCCGCCGCGACAGCCATGCTGTTACGCATTTCGGCTCCGCGCGTCGCGCCGATAAACATGCCGTCCAGCAGATAACACCAGACACCCACCACCGGCAAAATGACCTGCCAGATGAGATAATGGCTCGCCAGTTCGCGCAGTGCCGGCAGAGAGGTGAGTAACGCGATAATCTGTTCGCCAAAGCAGGCGTAAATCAGCGCGAATGCCAGCGCCACCAGACCCGACTGTCGACAGGCCGCCCGCCAGACATCCTGCAGATGCCCGCTTTCGCGTGCGCCATACGCCTGCCCCGAATGCGCTTCAACCGCATAGGCAAAGCCGTCCAGCGCATAGGCGGTAAAGGTCAGCAGCGTCATCAGGACGGCATTAACCGCAACAATGTCCGGCCCAAGCCGTGCGCCAAAGACCGTCAGTGCCCCAAAGCAGAGTTGAAGCAGCAATGAACGCAGCATGATGTCACGGTTGAGCGCCAGCAGTTTGCGAACATTGCCGCGCCAGGCGGTTTTGAGCAGCGCAAGGGAGATCCCGCGCATCACCAGCACACGCCAGACCATCCACAGACCAATAATAA
Source organism: Enterobacter sp. BIDMC92 (assembly GCF_001030225.1). Taxonomy (NCBI): domain Bacteria; kingdom Pseudomonadati; phylum Pseudomonadota; class Gammaproteobacteria; order Enterobacterales; family Enterobacteriaceae; genus Enterobacter; species Enterobacter sp. BIDMC92. The sequence continues at coordinate 308,132 of NZ_KQ087598.1, read as the reverse complement.
AGGTCCCGTATTCGGCAATCGCCGTCGCCAGGGCGGCCCCCTGCACGTTCATCTGCAGCCCCATTACCAGCCAGACATCCAGCACAATGTTGAGCAGGTTCCCCACCACCAGCAGAATGACAGGCGCACGGGCATACTGGACGCCCAGGAGCCACCCCAGCAGAACCAGATTAGCCAGCGAGGCGGGCGCGCTAAGCCAGCGGATTTCAAGAAAACGCCGCGCCTGTTCCAGTACTGCCTCGCTGCCGCCAACGATATGGAGTGCAAGGTCAATCAGGGGAGCGCGCAGTAAAACGATCAACGCCCCTGCGCCAAGCGCAAGCATCATCGGCTGAACCAGCGCACGCGCCAGACGCAACGGATCTTTTGCACCGTAGGCCTGCGCGGTAAGGCCGGTCGTACTCATGCGCAAAAAGAGCAACAGCATGAACAGAAAGCTGGTTGCCGTTGCGCCAATCGCCACGCCGCCAAGATAAACAGGCGAATCCAGATGACCAATAACGGCGGTATCAACCAACCCCAGCAAGGGCACGGTGATATTGGAGAAAATCATCGGCAAAGCAAGACGCCACAATGCCTTATCGGATGCCGTCAGCAGTGACATGAAAATACCGGAAGTGGGAAATGAATCAGGCTACAGCGGAACTGTAGCCTGTCAGGAAAAGATTAAAGCCATTCACCGTTGCGAATCACCCCAACCGCCAGTCCTTCGATAGAGAAGTTCTGTTCACGGAGGTCCACCACAATCGGGGAGAACTCGCTGTTCTCAGGCAGTAACTGTACGGTGTTACCCTGTTTTTTCAGACGCTTGACGGTCACTTCATCATCAATACGTGCGACCACAACCTGACCGTTTCGCACATCCTGCGTTTTGTGAACCGCAAGCAGATCGCCATCGAGAATGCCGATGTCTTTCATCGACATACCGCTTACGCGCAGCAGGAAATCAGCGCTCGGTTTGAACATGCCAGGATCGACCTGGTAATGGCCTTCAATATGCTGCTGGGCCAGTAAAGGCTCACCTGCAGCAACACGCCCCACCAGCGGAATGCCCGTCTCTTCTTCCACCAGCAGGCGGATACCCCGCGACGCGCCCGAAACAATCTCAATGACACCCTTACGCGCCAGCGCTTTCAGGTGTTCTTCGGCAGCATTCGGAGAACGGAAGCCCAGACGCTGCGCGATTTCCGCACGCGTGGGTGGCATACCCGTCTGGCCGATATGATCCCGAATGAGATCAAACACCTCTTGCTGCCTGGTCGTTAACGCTTTCATTCCGCCCCCTGGGTGTATATACAGTTATGCTGTGAGTATATACAGTCAAAGGCGATTTTGGAACCAAAAACTGCACAAAAAACCAGGGACTTAATTATTCCTCGAGGCTCATCGGAAATGTGACCAAAGCAGCGTGACCCAGGTGATAACGGCAGTGATAATCGCCAGCAACACGGCAGCAGAGCCCATGTCTTTTGCCCGGCCTGAAAGTTCGTGGAAATCAGAGCCGATACGATCCACAACGGCCTCAATAGCGCTATTCAGAATTTCCACTATCATCACCAACAATACGGATCCGATCAGAAGAACGCGCGTTATCGCATCAATATCAAGGAAACAGGCGATAATCACCGCGACAATCGCGGCGATGCCCTCCTGGCGGAAGGCAGCTTCGTTGACCCACGCGGCGCGAAAACCTTTCCAGGAGTAGCCAGCAGCTTTGATGATTCGGGTTAACCCAGTGGTATTATTGGCCATTAAAAGAACCTTTTTTAAAAAAGAGCGTCAGTAACAGGGGCCGTAACGCGTTTCGCTACAGCCTGAAGTATGACGGGTAACAACAGAAATTTTGCGCGCTTTCTGTTATCCTTGCGCCGCAATTGCATTATTAACCAGAGGCTTTACATCGTTTATGTCCGGCTGGCCACGAATTTACTACAAATTACTTAATTTACCATTAAGCATCCTGGTAAAAAGCAAGTCTATCCCAGCAGAACCCGCGCTGGAATTGGGGCTCGATACGTCTCGTCCCATTATGTATGTTTTGCCTTATAACTCGAAGGCAGACTTACTGACGCTTCGCGCCCAGTGTCTGGCGCATGACTTACCTGACCCGCTTGAACCGCTGGAAGTTGACGGTACGCTGCTGCCGCGCTACGTGTTCATCCACGGTGGGCCGCGTGTGTTTACCTATTACACGCCAAAGGAAGAGTCCATCAAGCTGTTCCATGACTATCTCGACCTGCACCGCAGCAATCCTGACCTGGATGTACAGATGGTGCCGGTGTCGGTGATGTTTGGTCGCCGCCCGGGCCGCGAAAAAGGGGAAGAGAACCCACCGTTGCGCATGCTTAACGGCATCCAGAAGTTCTTTGCGGTCTCCTGGCTGGGACGCGACAGTTTCGTCCGTTTCTCCCCTTCCGTGTCGCTGCGTCGAATGGCGGACGAGCACGGCACCGACAAGATCATCGCGCAAAAACTGGCGCGCGTGGCGCGTATGCACTTCGCCCGTCAGCGCCTGGCTGCCGTCGGGCCACGTCTCCCGGCGCGTCAGGATCTGTTCAACAAATTGTTGGCCTCTAAAGCGATTGCCCGCGCCGTTGAAGACGAAGCGCGCAGCAAGAAAATTTCGCATGAGAAAGCCCAGCAGAACGCCATTGCGCTGATGGAAGAGATCGCCGCGAACTTCTCTTACGAGATGATTCGTCTTTCCGACCGTATTCTCGGCTTTACCTGGAACCGCCTCTATCAGGGCATCAACGTTCATAATGCCGAGCGTGTACGTCAGCTGGCGCATGATGGCCATGAGATTGTCTATGTTCCCTGCCACCGCAGCCACATGGACTACCTGCTTCTGTCTTATGTGCTCTATCACCAGGGGCTGGTGCCGCCGCACATCGCTGCCGGGATTAACCTGAACTTCTGGCCAGCAGGCCCGATTTTCCGCCGCCTGGGTGCCTTCTTTATTCGTCGTACCTTCAAGGGCAACAAGCTCTACTCCACCGTATTCCGTGAATATCTGGGCGAGCTGTTCAGCCGTGGCTATTCCGTGGAGTACTTCGTGGAGGGCGGTCGTTCCCGTACCGGGCGTCTGCTCGATCCGAAAACCGGCACGCTGTCGATGACCATCCAGGCGATGCTGCGGGGAGGAACCCGTCCCATCACGCTGGTGCCAATCTACATTGGCTATGAGCACGTGATGGAAGTCGGAACTTACGCCAAAGAGCTGCGTGGGGCCACCAAAGAGAAAGAGAGCCTGCCGCAGATGCTGCGTGGCCTGAGCAAGTTACGCAACCTCGGCCAGGGCTACGTCAACTTTGGCGAGCCGATGCCGCTGATGACGTACCTGAACCACCACGTTCCGGAGTGGCGCGAGTCCATTGACCCTATCGAAGCAGTTCGTCCGGCCTGGCTGACGCCAACGGTCAACGGCATCGCCTCTGAGTTGATGGTGCGCATTAACAACGCCGGTGCGGCTAACGCCATGAACCTGTGCTGTACGGCGCTTCTGGCTTCACGCCAACGTTCGCTAACCCGTGAACAGCTGACAGAGCAGCTGGATTGCTATCTGGATATGATGCGCAACGTGCCGTATTCGGTTGATTCAACCGTGCCTTCTGCAACGGCCAGTGAGCTTATCGATCACGCGTTGCAGATGAACAAGTTCGAAGTCGAAAAAGACACCATAGGCGACATCATCATTCTGCCGCGCGAGCAGGCCGTGCTGATGACGTACTACCGTAACAACATCACCCACATGCTGATGCTGCCGTCGCTCATGGCGGCCATTATTACCCAGCATCGTCGCATCTCGCGCCAGGCGCTGTTGCACCACGTTGAGACACTCTACCCGATGCTGAAAGCGGAGCTGTTCCTGCGCTGGAGCAAAGACGAGTTGGCGGGCGTGCTGGATAAGCTGACCGAAGAGCTGCGTCGTCAGGGGTTGATCACCGTGACAAATGACGAGCTGCACATCAATCCGTCACGCTCCCGTACCCTGCAGCTGCTGGCGGCCGGTGCGCGCGAAACGCTGCAGCGCTACGCCATTACGTTCTGGCTGCTGAGTGCGAACCCGTCCATCAACCGCGGTACGCTGGAGAAAGAGAGCCGGACGCTGGCACAACGCCTGTCCGTGCTGCACGGCATTAACGCGCCTGAATTCTTCGACAAAGCGGTCTTCAGCTCCCTGGTTCTGACGCTGCGTGATGAAGGCTATATCAGTGATACGGGTGATGCCGAGCCGGAAGAGACGCTGAAGGTTTACCAGATGCTGGCAGAGCTGATCACCTCAGACGTGCGCCTGACGATTGAGAGCGCCACGCAGGGCGAGTAATACAATGCCGGGTTATGGCCCGGCCTGACGCCCTGGATAATAAAAAGGCCCGGTAAGCGCTAACGCTACCGGGCCTTTTTTTTGAGCTTTGTTAACGCATCGCGTTTAGCTCAACAGCGTAAACGCAATCATCCCGACAATCGCACCCGTTGTGCCAAGAATGGTTTCCATCAGCGTCCAGGTTTTCAGGGTCTGTGCTTCGGTGGCCCCGGTGAATTTACCGAACAGCCAGAATCCGGCATCGTTAACGTGAGAGACCACAATCGAACCGCCCGCGATACAGACAGAGAGCGCAGCCATCTGTGCACCAGAGTAGTTGAGCTGTTCAATCACCGGCATCACCAGACCCACGGCGGTTAAACACGCCACGGTTGCGGAACCCTGGATGATACGCACCGCCGCCGCCAGCACGAAACAGGTGACTGCAATCGGTAGCCCCATCCCGGTCAGCGCTTCGCCCAGCGCAGGGCCGACGCCAGAATCCACCAGCACCTGTTTGAACACGCCGCCGGCACCGATCACCAGCAGGATAATACCCGCTGGCTGCAGCGCAGCACCGCAGATTTCCATCACCCGGTCTTTCGCCATTCCCTGACGCATCGCCAGGCCGTAAATCGCTACCAGACAGGCCACCAGGATCGCCGTGAACGGATGACCAATAAACTCAAACCACTCATACGCGGTAGAGCCCACCGGCACAAAGCGCGCGGCGATGGTTTTCAGGCCCACGAGAACCAGCGGCAGCAGGATCAGCGACAGACTGAAACCAAAGGAGGGCATTTTGCCTTCGCCCAGGTGCGGCTCGGTGACGTCATCCGGGATGTGCAGTTCAACGTAACGGCTGATGAAGTTGCCCCACAGCGGGCCAGCAATAATCATCCCCGGGATCGCCGCACACAGGCCAATCAGGATCATCCAGCCAAAGTCAGCATGCATCTGGGAGGCCAGCAGCATTGGCGCGGGCCCGGGTAGCAGAAACGCTGCCGCTGCCGCCACGCCCGCAAACAGCGGAATCACCAGCTTCACGAGGTTAGTGCCGGTATGGCGCGCCATAGAGAACGCCACGCTAATCAGCAGCACCACGGCAACCTCAAAGAACAGCGGCAGCGCGCAGATCAGTCCCGCCAGACCTATCGCATAATGTGCGCGGCTGTGGCCGAAGGATTTCAGCATCTTGACGGCAATCTGATCGACCGCGCCCGTCTCGTGCAAAATCTTGCCAAACATGGCGCCCAGCGCGACCACAATCGCCAGGAAGCCCAGCGTGCCACCCATCCCTTTTTCCATTGTCGCGGCGATCTTGTCGAGCGGCATACCGGAAAAGAGACCTGCACCAATAGAAACCACCATCAAAGCAACAAAAGCATGCATACGTGCCTTCATCACTAAAAACAGCAGCAGCAATACGGAACCTACTGCTGTCAAAACTAGCGTTAATGTACTCAAAACTTACTGCCTTTTATTAATGACCTCGATGGTGCTGGCAACAACACCCTCCAGTGACTGATCGATATCAACCACTAAGACGTCTTTCTCATCTTCACCCGGCTCCTGCAGCGCTTCGAACTGCGTCACCAGCATCTGCGTTTTGAAGAAGTGACCTTTACGCGCCTTCAGGCGGCTTTCAATCACCTCGAAGTCACCTTTCAGGTAGATGAACGAGAGGTTCGGATTGCCGTCACGCAGCAGATCGCGATAGGTTTTTTTCAGCGCGGAGCAGACGATCAGGGAAACTTTGTTGGTGCGCTGCATGGCGAACGCGGCGTCATTCAGCGCCTGCAACCACGGTTTGCGGTCGTCGTCGTTCAGCGGCTCGCCGGAGGCCATTTTCATGATGTTGCTGCGCGGATGAAGGAAGTCGCCATCAAGAAACGCAGCCTGGAGTTGATGCGCCACTTCGCTGGCTACGGCTGATTTCCCGCTACCGGAAACGCCCATCAGGACGTAAACGTGGTGATCATGATTAGTCGTGCTCAAAGGGTGTCCCTCAGTCAATTGTTACGGGTAACAGTTATCGGTAACATTGTCCTGCCGGGGCAAAAGAGAAGCAATATCCAAACGTGCGCGAAGTGAATAAGTGTGAGCTACTTCAAATTTGTCGATTCAAATAGATCCACCCGGTGACAAGGTGAAACCTAAATCTAACATTTTCGGCGTAACCGTCTCACCCCGAATGCGCGCCAGCAGGCGTTCTGCACCAATGCGCCCCATGCGTTCACGCGGCGTCAGAACGCTCGCCAGACGCGGCTCCATCACCTGGCCAATGTCGTGGCCGTGGAAACCGGCGATGGCCATATCGTCAGGGATCTTCAGACCCAGACGCTGGCACTCAAACGCCGCGCCGACCGCAAGGTCATCGTTGGTACAGAAAATACCGTCCAGTTGCGGATACTCGCGTCGTGCCTGACGCATCAGCTCAATACCCGAGGTGTAGGAAGAGGACTGCTCCACCATCACGCTGTACGGGGTTAAGTTTGCGTCGAGCATCGCCTGCTCGTATCCCTTCTGTTTGATGATAGTACGTTCATCAAGACGCGCACCCAGATAGGCGATATGACGATGTCCGCGGGCGATGATTGCCGCTGTCATCTGCCGCGCCGCTTCGAAGTTATCAAAGCCGACGGCGATATCGAGGCACGGCGACTGGCTGTCCATGAGCTCCACCACCGGAATACCGGCGACTTCAATCATCTTCAGCGTGCGGGGAGTGTGAGTACGTTCGGTTAAAATCAGGCCGTCGATGTTCCAGGAAAGCATCGATTCAAGACGCTCCTCTTCCAGTTCCGGCTTGTACCCGTAGTGGGCGAGCATGGTCTGGTAACCAAAGGCGTCGGTGACGCTTTCAATGCCGCGCAGCACTTCGGCAAACACCTGGTTGGTTAAAGAAGGCAGGAGGACGCCCACCGCACGGCTGGTCGCATTGGAGAGGATATCGGGCGCACGGTTGGGGATATAACCCAGTTCATCAAGGGCAGCGGCAATCTTGCCACGCAACGCCACGGAAACCTGCTCCGGGTTACGTAAAAAACGGCTGACCGTCATTTTGGTCACACCGACGCGATCGGCGACATCCTGAAGTACGGGGCGTTTCTTTTTCATCGTCCTGAGAAATCTTGAAGAGAGAGATTTGCTCAGTTTATCACGGACAAAGCCCATCCTTCCCCTGTCAAAGGGAAGGATGGGTATTTATTTATGTTTTATTACACTGGCGGCAGGTCAAACAGCAGAATTTCACTTTCGCTGTCGGCATGCACGGAGAGCGCCTGCTCATCCCAGACTGCCAGACCATCGGCGGTTGTCGCTTTCGTACCGTTGATGGAGACTTCACCTTTCACCACCTGGATCCAGACGCGGCGGTTAGCGGCAATCTGGTGTACAGACTGTTCATCTTTCGCCAGCGCCCAGCGGTACAACTCCATATCCTGATGTACTTTCAGGGATCCGTCGCGCGCATCCGGGGACAGTACCAGCTGTTTGCCCTGTTTCGCGTCAAAGCGGCGCTGCTCATAGCGCGGCGTGATGCCGGTCTCTTCTGGAATGATCCAGATTTGATACAGGTGCAGTTTTTCCGTTTTGCTCGGGTTGTACTCGGAGTGACGAACCCCGGTACCCGCGCTCATAATCTGGAACTCGCCCGCCGGAACCTGCTCTTTGTTGCCCATGCTGTCCTGGTGCTCCACCGCGCCTTCCAGCACATAGGTGAGGATTTCCATGTCTTTGTGCGGATGGGTACCGAAGCCCTGGCCTGCATCAATGACATCATCGTTAATCACGCGCAGTGCGGAGAAGCCCATGAAATTCGGGTCGTAGTAGTCGGCAAACGAGAATGAATGCCATGAGTCCAGCCAGCCATGATTCGCGTGACCACGTTCGTTTGCTTTGCGTAAGTAGATCATTGTTTTCACCCTCAGTTCGTTTCGATGGAGTAAGTGTGGACGCAAACGGTCTGGGATCATAGAGGGTGAAAATTGACTCCTCTGTTCAAAAATTATGAACAAGCGCAGAGGAGTCATTTTTGCTTATTTCGCGAGGGTTACCGTGGCAGGAGAAGCCTGTTCAAAGGCCCGTTCAAGGATTTCAAGGTTGGTCAGAACGTCAGATTCCTTGACGTAATTCGGCGTGCCGCGAGTCAGGGTCGAAAACAGTGCGTCATAGACGCAGCCATAGTCGCCGGTTTCTGGCGTAAGCTCTTCTCGGACCGTCACGCCCTCAGCGTTGACGTACTCCAGCACGCCAACCGAATCATCCGCCGCAAAGCCCGGTTCACCCGGCATGATGTTGGCCTTCAGGCTGGTCTCCTGCTGGTCAATGCCGTACTTAATGAACGAACCTTTGGTGCCGTGAACGATAAATTTCGGATAGTCGATTTTCACCAGATGACTGGTCTTAACGATGGCTTTGAGGTCGCCGTAAAACAGCTGCGCTTCAAGGGTGTCATCCGGGTTGGCTTTGTTGCGCAGGCTGCGAATGTCGTACGCCACGTGGTCAGGGCGACCAAACAGGGAGATGATCTGGTCCATAGTATGGACGCCAAGACCGTAGAAGGATCCGTCCTGCGGCAGGCCGGGCTGGGTTTCCGCCACCGGACGGTAGTAGTCGAAGTGGCTTTCGATTTCCACGATCTCGCCCAGCTTGCCGCTCTCAATCGCTTTTTTCGCCGTCAGGAAGCAACTGTCAAAGCGTCGGTTCTGATACGGCGTGACGGTCAGGCCTTTGCTTTTCGCCAGCGCGAATAGCGCCTTCGCTTCGGCGATAGTCGGGGTGAAGGGCTTTTCTACCAGCACGTTTTTTCCCGCTTCGAGCGCGCGTTTCGCATAGTCAAAATGGCTGTCAGCATGGGTACAGACGACGACCAGGTTAACCTGCGGGTCGCCCAGCACCTCATCCAGATCGCTGGTGAAATGAATATGGGAATACTGCGGGGATTGCTCTTCAGGCTTCGCGCGGCGACGGTAGATATGCGCCACATGCCAGCTGTCTTTACGGTTGAGGACATACGGAAGGTGATAGCGGGTGGTGCTTTTACCAAATCCAATAAATGCGCAATGTAGTGTCATGGCTCAGTCCTTTTGGAAGGTTACTGAGTCTAACCATAACAAAAAAAAAGCCAGCTAAAAGCTGGCTAAAGTAATACTGGAAGCAATGTGAGCAATGTCGTGCTTTCAGGTTCCCGTAGCGGTCTTCCTGAATGCAAAGCAATAATAATCATTCTCATTCGCACTTGTCCAATACTTTTTGCAAAAAATAGCGGTTGACTCAAATTTTAAACTCATTGATGTTGGAAAGGACATTTAACTGACTGAGGAACAAGGAATGAGTGAGATAGTGATACGCCATGCGGAACCGAAAGATTATGACGCCATTCGTCAGATCCACGCCCAGCCGGAGGTGTACCACAACACACTACAGGTTCCTCATCCCTCTGAGCAGATGTGGCAAGAACGGCTATCCGACCAGCCCGGCATCAAGCAGCTCGTCGCCTGCATAGACGATCAAGTCGCCGGCCATCTGTGCATCGCCGTCGCGCAACGCCCGCGCCGCAGCCATGTGGCTGATTTTGGGATTTGTGTCGGCGCGCAGTGGCAAAACCGGGGCGTTGCCAGCGCGCTGATGCGCACCATGATTGATATGTGCGATAACTGGCTGCGCGTTGACCGCATTGAGCTGACGGTGTTTGTTGATAACGAACCGGCGATTGCGGTGTACAAAAAACACGGGTTCGAAATTGAAGGCACCGGCAAGCGCTATGCCCTGCGCAACGGTGAATATGTTGACGCGTATTATATGGCGAGAATGAAGTGACACATTCCCCTCTCCCCAATGGGGAGAGGGTTAGGGTGAGGGGAACCGTTAATACCCCGCCGTTAAATCATCCACAGAACGCGGGTCTGACGCGCCAAACAGCGCCCCGTCTGGACCCACCATAATGCTCTGGGTACTGCCCATCGCCTCTTTCACCGCCACCTTCTGTCCGCGCTGCTCCAGCAGTTTAAGGGTGTCCGGGCTAAAGCCCTTCTCGACGCGCAGTTCATCCGGTAGCCACTGGTGATGGAAACGTGGCGCATTGGTCGCTTCCGCGACGTTCATCCCAAAGTCGATACTGTTCACCACCATCTGCAGCACGGTGGTGATAATCCGGCTGCCGCCCGGACTGCCCGTCACCAGCCAGGTCTTACCGTCTTTCACCACGATAGTGGGCGACATGGACGACAGCGGGCGTTTCTTCGGCCCTACCGCGTTCGCATCGCCGCCGACCAGCCCGTAGACGTTCGGCACGCCCGGCTTGGCGGAGAAGTCGTCCATCTCGTTGTTGAGCAGAATGCCGCTGTTGCCCGCCACGATCCCGGTACCAAACGTGGTATTGAGCGTATAGGTCACTGCGACCGCGTTACCGTCTTTATCCACCACCGAGAAGTGGGTGGTCTGATTGCTCTCGTACGGTGCCAGCTTGCCGGGGCGGATCTCGCTCGATGGCTTAGCTTTATTGATATCAATCTGATCGGCAATGGATTTGGCATACGCCTTGTTGGTCAGCGCCTGCCACGGCACCTTCACGAAGTCCGGGTCGCCGAGGTACTCCGACCGGTCAGCGTAGGCGCGTTTCTCCGCTTCCGCCATTATCTGCATGGCATCCGCACTGCCGAAGCCGAACTTGTGCATATCAAAGTTTTCGAGAATGTTGAGGATCTGCACGATGTGAATGCCCCCGGAAGACGGCGGTGGCATGGAGAAGACCTCGTAGCCGCGATAGGTTCCGCTAATCGGCTCGCGCTCTACCGCTTTGTACTCCGCCAGGTCCGCTTTGGTGATGAGCCCGCCGTTCTTTTGCATCTCTTGCGCAATCTGGTCGGCAATCGCCCCTTTATAGAACGCGTCCGGACCGTGCTCCGCAATCAGCTCCAGGCTTTTGGCAAGGTTCTTCTGCACCAGCTTATCGCCCTTCTTCAGCGGCTCGCCGTCTTTCCAGAAGATAGCCTTACTGTTCTCGTGATGGGGAATGACTTCGCTGCCGTAGGTTTTGAGGTCGTCGGCCAGGGCGTCATTCACGATAAAACCTTCCCGCGCCAGTTTTATCGCAGGCTGGACCACTTTATTCAGCGGCATCGTGCCGTATTTTTCCAGCGCCAGCGAGAAGCCCGCAACGGTGCCCGGTGTGCCGGAGGCGAGATGCGACGTCAGGGATTTTTTACTGTCGGGGTTACCCTGATCGTCGAGGAACATATCGCGGGAAGCCTGAGCAGGCGCCATCTCGCGAAAGTCGATGGCGGTGGTTTTCCCGTCTTTGGTGCGCAGCATCATAAAGCCGCCACCGCCCAGGTTCCCGGCCTGTGGATGCGTCACCGCCAGCGCGTAGCCGACCGCCACCGCGGCATCCACCGCATTACCGCCCTGCTTAAGAATATCGACGCCCACTTTCGTTGCCAGCGCATCCACAGAGGCCACCATGCCATGCGTTGCCCGCACGGGATGAAAGACATCTTCCTCCACGCCGTAAGAGACCGGAGGCGCCGCTGGCGGGTTGGCCGCCACGCTAAATGTGCCGCCTGCCATCAGCGCAGCGATGGCGACCCAGCGCAAAAACGTTGGTTTCATCATTATTGTTCTCCAGGTGAAGGGATCCATATTCCCCGCTTAAGCCTGGTTCACAACTCCTAAAAAATCATCGTCATGGTGAAATCAGGGTAAACTTAAGAGAGACCTCAAGAGGAGGAAATGACAATGAAACGCTTGATGATTCTTACGGCGCTGATCCCATTTGCCGCGCTCGCACAGCCACTCAATACGATGAATAACCCGAACCAGCCGGGTTACGTTATCCCGAGCCAGCAGCGTATGCAGACCGAGATGATGAGCCAGCAGCAACAGCAAAAAGGGATGCTGAACCAGCAGCTAAGAACCCAGACCCAGCTGCAGCAGCAGAGTCTGCAAAATCAGATGAACGCCAACACCCAGCGCGTGCAGCAGGGCCAGGTCCGCGAGCAGCCGCTGCCCAATAAAAACGGCGGGATGTTAGGTGGCATGACGTCGTCAGGCAGCGGGCAGCAGCATATGCTGCCGCCGCAGTCGAATGGCAGTATGCTTAATCCGCAGAACTAAAGTCCGGACCGATCAGGTCAATCGCATCGGTACAGATGCAGTCCACGCCCCAGCGCAGCAGCTCGGCCGCACGCTGGGGTTTGTTGACGGTGTAGACCAGAATATGCAGCCCTTCCGCTTTCAACATCTTCACCCGCGCCTCATCCAGCAGCTTGTGGTTAAGGTGAATAGACACGCAGCCTAAACGCGTCGTCAGCTCGCGCCAGTCTTCACGCCACTCGTCGAGCAATAGCCCGCGCGGCAGCGCCGGTACGGCTGCCTGTGCGGCTTCCAGCGCGTCGATTTCAAACGAAGAGAGCAGCGGTGGCGTCATCCCTTCCCACAGCTCGCGCGCGGCAAGAGCAATCACCTTGCCCGTCAGCGGCCCGGTGCCGGTGGTCGGTTTAATTTCGATATTGGCCATCATGCCGTGCTGGCGGCAGCGGTCGGCCACTTCCGCCAGCAGCGGCAGCGGCTCGCCCTTAAATTCGCCGCTGTACCAGCTTCCGGCGTCCACTTTCAGCAGATCGCGCCACGGCAGTTCACCCGCCACGCCCCAGCCGTTGCTGGTGCGCTCAAGGTTATCGTCGTGCAGCAGGAAAATTTCGCCGTCTTTTGACAGCTTAGCGTCGAACTCGATCATCGTGTGGCCGTAGCGCGCACCAACATCGATTGCCGCCAGGGTGTTCTCCGGCGCCAGTTTACCGCCGCCCCGGTGGGCGACGATGTGGGGATAAGGCCAGTTGCTCATACTCGTTGTCCTGTTTCACCGTCAAATAAGTGCAGGTGATTTTCCGGCAGATGCAGCCACAGCGTGCTGCCCGCTTTCGGGCGCTCCTGATGCGCAAGACGCACCACCATTTTTTGCTCGCCCCAGCGCCCGTGCGCGAGGTTATCCGCGCCCAGCATCTCCAGCGTATCCATCACCAGCGGCACGCCGCCGTCCGCCTGTGAGGTTAAACCGATATGCTCCGGGCGGATACCGAGCGTCATCTTACGCCCGGCGTAGCCACGATAGTACCAGTTGATGGGCAATGCCATCCCGCTTTCCAACTCAAAGTGCGTGCCCGAGTTGCTGATGCGGCCTTCCAGCAGGTTCATCGCCGGGCTGCCGATAAAGCTCGCCACAAAGCGGGTCGCCGGTTTTTCATAGACTTCCACCGGGGTGCCAATCTGCTCAGCGATGCCTTTGTTCATCACCATCACCCGCTGGGCCAGCGTCATGGCTTCGACCTGATCGTGGGTAACGTACAGGGAGGTGGTTTTCAGACGACGATGCAGCTGCTGCAGCTCAAGACGCATCTGCACACGCAGCTTGGCGTCCAGGTTAGAGAGGGGTTCATCGAACAGGAACACCGCCGGATCGCGCACAATAGCGCGCCCCATCGCCACGCGCTGCCGCTGGCCGCCGGAGAGCTCGCGCGGACGGCGCTTCAGCAGGCCATCCAGCTCCAGAATACGCGCCGCCTCTTTCACGCGCTCCGCAATATGACCTTGGCCCATGCCGCGGATTTTCAGCCCCCAGGCCATGTTCTCTTCCACGCTCATGTGCGGGTACAGCGCATAGTTCTGGAACACCATCGCGATGCCGCGGTCTTTCGGCTCCATCTCGGTCACGCGCTGGCGGTCAATCCAGATATCGCCAGAGGTCACGCGCTCCAGCCCCGCCACCATGCGCAGCAGGGTGGATTTGCCGCAGCCGGACGGGCCGACCATGACGATGAATTCCCCGTCCACCACGTCGAGCGTGAGCGGCTGGATCACCTGGGTTTTGCCGTCCCAGCTTTTGGTTACTGCCTGAAGTTTTAAACCTGCCATTTTATTTCTCGCTATCGACCAGGCCGCGGACAAACGCACGCTGCATGGCTAAAACAATGACTACGGGTGGGATAAGGGTGAGCAGCATCGCCGCCATCACCTGGTTCCAGAGGGTGGTGCCTTCGCCGGTGGCAATCATGCCTTTGATGCCCGCCACGGCAGTGCCGAGGTTGACGTCCTGAATAATCAGCAGCGGCCACAGGTACTGGTTCCAGCCGTAGATAAAGGTGATCACAAACAGCGCCGCAAGGTTGGTTTTCGACAGCGGCAGCACGATGTCGCGGAAGAAGCGCATCGGTGAGGCGCCATCGATCCGCGCGGCTTCAATCAGCTCGTCCGGCAGGGTCATAAAGAACTGGCGGAACAGGAAGGTGGCCGTCGCCGAGGCCATCAGCGGCAGGGTTAAGCCCGCATAGCTGTCCAGCATCTTGAGGTTGGCGATCACTTCCACCGTCGGGAAGATACGTACTTCCACCGGCAGCATTAGGGTGATGAAAATCATCCAAAAGAACAGGTTACGCAGCGGAAAGCGGAACCAGACGATGGCGAAGGCCGAGAGCATCGATACCGTGATTTTTCCGACCGTAATGCCAAACGCCATGATGAAGCTGTTGAGCATCATCAGCCAGAACGGCGCGCTGTTGGCCCCCACGCCCTGGGTCCAGATGGTTTTCATGTTCTCGAGCAAATGCGTGCCTGGGATCAGCGTCATCGGCGTGTCGAACACCGCTTTGGTGTCCAGCGTGGCGGCGACAAACGCCACGTACAGCGGGAACAGGATGACGATGATCCCCAGAATCAGCATGGTGTGGCTGAAAATCGTCAGCCCGCGACGGTTCTCAATCATTGGTAGCGCACCTTACTTTCAACATAGCGGAACTGCACCACCGTAAGGATGATGACGAGGAACATCAGCACGACGGACTGCGCGGCGGAGGCTGAGAGATCCAGCCCGGCGAACCCTTCGCGATAGATCTTATAAATCAGCGTGGTGGTCGCCTGTACCGGGCCGCCGGCGGTGGCGGCGTCGATCACCGGGAAGGTGTCGAAAAAGGCGTACACGAGGTTCACCACCAGCAGGAAAAAACTCACCGGGGCGATCAGCGGCAGTGACAGCCGGAAGAAGCGACGAATCGGCCCTGCGCCGTCGATCGCCGCGGCTTCCACCAGCGAACGGGGAATAGACTGCAGCGCGGCAAAGAAGAACAGGAAGTTGTAGCTGATCTGCTTCCAAACCGAGGCAAACACCACCAGGAACATGGCCTGGCCGCTGTTCTGGGCGTGGTTCCAGTCGTAGCCAAACTCTGCCAGGAAATGGGTAATCAACCCGCGACCGGGGTTAAACAGGAAGATCCACAGCACGGCGGCGACGGCAGGCGCCACGGCGTACGGCAGCAGCATCAGGGTCTGATACAGACGGCTGCCGCGCACGACATAATCTACCAGCGCGGCGAAGAACAACGAGGCGACAAGCCCGCTGACGGTGACCAGCGCGCTGAACTTCATCGTCGTCCAGAAGGAATCCAGGTAGTAGCTGTCATGGAACAGCGCGGTAAAGTTGTCCAGGCCAACAAACTGGCTGGAAAGCCCGAACGGATCGACGCTTTGTACCGAGTACCACAGCGCTTCGCCCGCAGGCCAGATAAAGAAGATAACGGTGATGACCAGCTGCGGCGCGACCAACAGGTACGGCAGCCAGCGGGAACGAAACACCGGACGGGATGAGGACATTGAGATTGGGTTCCTGAACAATGCCGGGTGGCGGCTACGCCTTACCCGGCCTACGGTTTCGGTTTTCTCCCTCTCCCCGTGGGAGAGGGTTGGGGTGAGGGCATCAGGCCGCATTCATCCGTAGGCCCGGATCGCTACGCGTCACCGGGCATTTTTTTACGATTTGGTCGACTGCTCAAAGCGGCGCAGCAGCTGATTCCCGCGCTCTACCGCGGAATCCAGCGCCTGCTGTGGCGTTTTCTTCCCGGTCCACACGCTTTCCAGCTCTTCATCCACGATGGTGCGGATCTGCGGCATATTGCCCAGGCGCAGGCCTTTGGTGAACGGCAACGGCGGCTTGTTCAGCATCTGGCGCGTCGCGATATCTGCGCCCGGGTTCTTGCTGTAGAAGCCCTGCTCGCGGGTCAGGTCATAGGCCGCTTTAGTGATCGGCAGATAGCCGGTCTTCTGGTGCCATTCGGCGGCGTTTTCCGGCTTCGCCAGGAAGTCGAGGAACTCGGCCACCCCTTTGTAGGTGCCCTTGTCTTTACCCTGCATCACCCACAGGCTTGCCCCGCCGATGATGGCGTTCTGCGGCGCGCCTTTCACGTCAGCGTCGTACGGCATCATGCCCACGCCGTAGTTGAATTTGGCGTAGTGACGGATATCCGCCAGCGAGCCGGAAGAGGCGGTGGTAATGGCGCAGTCACCGTTGTAGAACTTCTCGGTGGATTCATCTTTACGCCCGAAGTAGCTGAAGTCGCCCTTCTTGTTGAGTTCTTCAAGCTGCGCGATGTGCTTCACCTGCTCTGGCTTGTTGAATTCCAGTACCGCATCGGTGCCGTCGAAGCCGTTATTTTTGGTGGCAACCGGCAGGCCGTGCCAGGCGCTGAAGTTTTCAATCTGGATCCAGCCCTGCCAGCCGCTGGCGTAGCCGCACTTCATCCCTGCCGCTTTCAGCTTCGCGGTATATTCAGCCAGATCCTGCCAGGTTTTTGGCGGCTGCTCCGGGTCTAAACCGGCTTTTTTGAAGGCATCTTTGTTGTAGTAGAGCACCGGCGTAGAGCTGTTAAACGGCTGAGACAGCAGATGGCCGCTTTTGGAATCCGTGTAGTATCCCGCCACGGTTGGTACGAACCGGGATTCGTCGAAGTTGATACCCGCTTCTTTGAACACTTCATAGACCGGCTTGATGGCTTTCGAGGCCATCATGGTCGCGGTACCCACTTCATAAACCTGTAACAACGCAGGGGCGTTACCGGTACGGAAGGCGGCAATGCCTGCGCTCAGGCTCTGCTCGTAGTTCCCTTTGTACACCGGCACAATTTTGTAATCCGGATGGGTGTCGTTGAAACGCTGCGCCAGGGAGTCAACTTCTTTACCCAACTCCCCTTCCATGGAATGCCAGAACGAAATGGTCGTCACAGCCATTGCGTTCGTCGCAAAAGCCAGACCCAGTGCCAGACCCAAAGCTGTGTGTCGTAACGATGTCATTGTCATCTCTCTTATTGTGCCGGATGCGCGATATCACGCGTTTTATGCTCGCGAGGTAACATGACATGCTCGAATGACAGAAAAATAACTGTTTGTTTACAGATAAGTGACAACAAAAGGTCAGGGGGATGATGGTTGTGTGAAGGGGATTGGATGAGATATTTAGGTGCGGTCTGGTGCCCTCACCCCGCCCCTCTCCCACAGGGCTGAGGAATCCCCAGTAATTTTTTTACCGAAAGCGACGAAGGTTATTTCAGGAAAATGAATGAATTACAGCGATGCCCTGGTCCGGCTGTAAATCGCCGAGGCGTTTCCGTAAGGCCGGGGCGAGGCGCAGGGATGCGCCGAGAGGGCGTGGCCTGCAGGGATGCAGGCTCATGCCCGACCCGATAGCCTGAAGGAATAAGCTGAGGGAACCGCGAAGCGGCGATTTACCGCCGGGAGCCCGGGTCGCCAGGGCGGCGGCGATTGAGCCGCCATGGCACGTTCACAGGCCATGCCGTTACAAAGTAGCAAGGAACATAAAGTGAACGGAATAACCTCCACAGCCGTATGTTCCCCCTCACCCCAGCCCTCTCCCTCAAGGGAGAGGGGGTCGTCTGCGCAGACATTATTTTGTGGGGATCCCTCAGCCCACAGGGAGAGGGAGAAAACACTAAAAATGGCAACGTGCGTTGCCATTTTGCTTTTACCTATCCCCCTAAATACGCACTCCGCACCGCTTCGTTCGCCAGCAGCGCGTCGCCAGTATCCTCAAGCACCACACGGCCGTTCTCCAGCACGTAGCCACGGTCAGCCAGCTTCAGCGCCTGGTTGGCGTTCTGCTCGACGAGGAAGATAGTCATCCCCTCTTTACGCAGCTGTTCGATGGTATCGAAGATCTGCTGGATGATGATCGGTGCCAGACCGAGCGACGGTTCGTCCAGCAGCAGCAGACGCGGCTGGCTCATCAGCGCGCGGCCGATCGCCAGCATCTGCTGTTCACCGCCGGACATGGTGCCCGCACGCTGGATGCGGCGCTCCCACAGACGCGGGAAGAGTTCGTACACCCACTTGATGCGGGTCTGATATTCATCGCGGTGGGCGAAGAAACCGCCCATCGCCAGGTTCTCTTCCACCGTCATACGCGAGAACACGCGACGTCCTTCCGGCACAATCGCCACCGCCTCACGCATGATTCTGGCGGTCTGCCAGTCGGTAATGTCTTTGCCATCGAACACAATCCGCCCGCTGGTGGCGCGCGGGTCGCCGCACAGGGTGCCGAGCAGCGTGGTTTTACCCGCGCCGTTGGCCCCGATCAGGGTCACGATTTCCCCCTGGTTGATATGCAGGCTGACGTCGTGCAGCGCCTGGATCTTACCGTAGTGCGCATTGACCTTATCGAACGTTAACATCGCTTTTTCCATCTTATGCCTCACCAAGGTATGCGCGGATCACGTCCGGGTTGTTGCGGATCTCTTCCGGCGTGCCGTTTGCCAGCGGCGTGCCCTGGTTGACCACGTAGATACGGTCAGAAATGCCCATCACCAGCTTCATGTCATGCTCAATCAGCAGAATGGTGGTGTCGTGATGATCGCGCAGTTCGGCAATCAGCTCGTCCAGCTCTTTGGTCTCTTTCGGGTTAAGCCCTGCTGCCGGTTCGTCGAGCATCAGGATTTCCGGCTGGGTCACCATGCAGCGCACAATTTCAAGGCGGCGCTGGTCGCCGTAGGCGAGGTTGCTCGCCTGACGGTTGGCGTGCTGCAGCAGGCCAATTCGGTCGAGCCAGGTGGCGGCACGGTCGAGCGCTTCATCCTGCGCGCGGCGGAACGCCGGGGTTTTCAGCAGGCCGGAGAACAGCCCGGTTTTCAGCTGCTGATGTTGTGCTACCAGCAGGTTCTCAATCACCGTCATTTCGCGGAACAGACGTACGTGCTGGAAGGTACGCACCACGCCCATGCGGGCAATCTGCTGACCCGGTAAACCTTCGAGATGCTGGTCGCGCAGCATGATGGTGCCGCCCGTCGGCTTATAGAAACCGGTCAGGCAGTTAAAGACCGTGGTTTTCCCCGCGCCGTTCGGGCCAATCAGGGAGACGATCTCTTTCTTGTGCAGATCCAGATTTACGTTATTGACCGCCAGCAGGCCGCCAAAACGCATCATCAGACCGTTAACGGATAATAAAGGCTTCATGCCTGCTCTCCTTTCGCTTGCCCGTTCTTCAGCTTCAGCTGTGGACGGGTCATCGGCAGCAGGCCCTGCGGACGCCAGATCATCATCAGCACCATCAAACCACCCAGCATCAGCATGCTGTATTCGTTAAAGTCACGCATCAGCTCACGCGAGACCACCAGCAGAATGGCCGCCAGAATAACGGCAAACTGCGAGCCCATCCCACCGAGCACCACAATCGCCAGCACAAAGGCGGATTCGGCAAAGGTGAACGATTCCGGGCTGACGAAGCCCTGACGTGCGGCAAACAGCGTCCCGGCAAAACCGGCAAACGCGGCGCTGATGGTAAACGCGGTCAGCTTGATGCGGGTCGGGTTCAGGCCCAGAGAACGGCAGGCGATCTCATCTTCGCGCAGCGCTTCCCACGCACGGCCCAGCGGCATACGCAGCAGGCGGTTAATCACGAACAGGGTAATCACCACCAGCAGCAGCGCCACCAGATAGAGCCAGATAACGCGGTCGGACGGATCATATTTCACGCCAAAGAAGTTGCTGAAGGTGTCCCAGCCGCCTTCACGGGCGGTACGGCTGAACTCCAGACCGAAGAAGGTCGGTTTCGGGATCTGGCTGATCCCGTTCGGGCCACCGGTCACTTCGGTGTTGTTGAGCAGCAGGATACGGACGATTTCACCGAAGCCTAAGGTCACAATCGCCAGGTAGTCACCACGCAGGCGCAGCACCGGGAAGCCAAGCAGGAAACCGGCGCCGGCAGAGACCAGCCCCGCCAGCGGCAGACAGGTCCAGAAGCCGAGGCCGTAATAGTGGTTCAGCAGCGCAAACGTGTAGGCACCGATGGCGTAGAAGCCGCCGTAGCCCAGCACCAGCAGGCCGGAAAGCCCCACCACCACGTTCAGACCCAGACCGAGTATCACGTAGATCATGGTCAGGGTGGCGATATCCACCGTGCCGCGGGAGACCACGAACGGCCACGCCACCGCGGCCACCAGCAGCGCCACGAGGAACAGCTTCTGCTTAACGGTCGAACCGTCAATTGCCGGCAGAACAAACTTCGGCCCGGAGACGCCTTTCAGCGTCTTCTGAAACAGCGGACGCAGCAGCTGGAACAGGAAGACGACCGCCGTGCCGATAAATACCCACTGCCAGCGAATGTCGGCAGCGGTGTCGACCACCAGCTTAGTGCCGTTCAGCTCTAACTGAACGCCCATAAAGACGCCCGCCAGCACGAAGAACATGGCGGCAGAGAGCAGCGCCATTGCAAAATGCATCGGTTTCATACTTTCTCTACCTCCGGACGGCCCAGAATACCGGTAGGCATCACCAGCAGAACCAGAATCAGCAGGGCAAACGACACCACATCTTTATACTCAGTGCTCAGATACGCCGAGGAGAGCGCTTCCGCCACGCCCAGGATCAGGCCGCCAATCATTGCCCCCGGAATACTGCCGATACCGCCCAGCACCGCCGCGGTAAAGGCTTTCATCCCGGCCATAAAGCCGATGTACGGGTTAATCACGCCGTAGAACTGGCCGAGCAGAACCCCGGCAACGGCCGCCATCGCGGCACCGATCACAAAGGTGAGGGCAATGACGCGGTCGGTGTTGATCCCCAGCAGGCTCGCCATCTTCAGGTCTTCCGCGCAGGCGCGGCAGGCGCGTCCCATGCGCGAGTAACGGATGAACAGCGTCAGGGCGAGCATCGCAATGAAGGTCACCACCCAGATAACCAGCTGCATGGTGGTGATAGAGGCAGAGAAGTTTTCGCTGGCCCCCACAACCCACTGGCCGTTAAACAGGCTTGGCAACGCCACGTCGCGCGAGCCTTCGGTCAGGCTGACGTAGTTTTGCAGGAAGATGGACATCCCAATCGCGGAGATGAGCGCAATCAGGCGCTTGGAGCTGCGCACCGGCCGGTAGGCCACGCGTTCGATGCTCCAGCCGTAGGCGCTGGCAATCACAATCGCGCCGACAAACCCGGCGGCGACCAGCAGCCAGCTGCTGTCGATGCCCATCATCATCAGCGCGGCGATGATCATAAAGGAGACATAGCTACCGATCATGTACACCTCGCCGTGGGCGAAGTTGATCATGCCGATAATGCCGTAAACCATCGTATAGCCGATGGCAATCAGCGCGTAGGTGCTTCCCAGCGTGACGCCGTTAAACATCTGCTGCAGGAAATAGAGAAACTGCTCGGACATATGCAAACCTTTTTATACCCGCCCGGCGGTCCGGGCGGTGGGATAATTATTTGGCGACCGAGGACGAACCGTCGGCGTGCCACTTAAAGACACCAAACTCAAATCCCTTCAGATCGCCTTTCTCATCCCAGTTCAGCGGCCCAATCACGGTGTTCGCCCCGTGCGCTTTTAAATCTTTCACCAGATCCAGCGGTTCTTTGCTGCCGGTACGATCCAGCGCCGTCGCCAGAGACTGTACGGCGGCGTAAGTGATCCAGACGTACGGCCCGCTCGGATCTTTTTTCTGCGCCTTGAGCGCATCAACGATAGCCTTGTTGGCCGGATCCTGGTCATAGCGTTTTGGCATCGTCACCAGCATGCCTTCGGCGGCATCACCCGCAATGTTAGACAGGGAGGCGTTACCCACGCCTTCCGGCCCCATAAACTGGGTTTTCAACCCTACCGAACGCGCCTGACGCAGCATTTGTCCCATTTCCGGGTAGTAGCCACCGTAGTAAACGAAGTCGATATTCTCTTTTTGCAGACGGGCAATCAGCGCGGAGAAGTCTTTCTCACCGGCGGTAATACCGTCGAAGAAGACGATGTTTGCGCCGCCTTTTTTCAGGCCGTCCTGAACGGAACGCGCCAGGCCTTCGCCATACTGTTGTTTGTCATGAATAATGGCGATGCGCTGTGGCTTGACGTTTTCGAGGATAAATTTGGCGGCAGTCGGCCCCTGAGAGGAGTCCAGACCGGCGGTACGCATAATGTGCTGATAGCCGCGCTGGGTCAGCTCCGGGTTGGTCGCACCGGGGGTGATCATCAGAATGCCTTCATCTTCGTAGATATCAGACGCCGGCTGGGTGGAGGATGAGCACAGATGGCCGATCACGTACTGGATGCCATCGTTGACGATTTTGTTAGCGACCGCGACGGCCTGTTTCGGATCGCAGGCGTCGTCATATTCCACGCCTACCAGCTTGTCGCCTTTGATGCCGCCTTTGGCGTTGATGTCTTTGATGGCCTGGCGCGCACCGTTGAACTCCATGTCACCCCACTGAGCAACAGGACCGGACATCGCCCCCACAACCGCAACTTTAATGTCCTCCGCCATAGCGGCATGCGAGATCGACAGTGCGACCATCCCCGCGAGTATCGTCTTCGCGTTCCTTTTCATCTCTGAATCCCCATTCGTGATGTCGTGTTTATATTTTGTTTTATTATGGTTAAAAAGCATTCTGTACTTTTAATGAACAACGCTATTTTTACCAGTGCCTTTAATGGTTTAGCGCAGTTTTTTGTCAAAAACCAGACTAAAATCTCTATTTTTCAGGCGATTAAGCAAAGATAATATTCTGAAATCAGGCAGAGATAAACAACTAAAAGTGCAGTTTGCAGCATAAAATAACGGTACAAAGCGCCGAATAAATCACTACCATTCAGGTTAAAATTCTGCTTATTTTTCGATCCATGTGTTTTCAATCTGCCCATTGTGTTGTCAAAAAACTAATCACCTGGCGAATGAGAATAAAAAGAGGAAGCCGCTGAGCGAATAAATTGAGTACACTGCCCCTACTCAATTTGATTTGGACAAGTGGCTAATGAAACTGACTATCGTGCGTCTGGTGACCTTTAGCGACCAGGATCATATCGACCTGGGCAAGATCTGGCCGGAATATTCCCCTTCGTCGCTACGCGTCGATGAGACCCACCGCATTTATGCCGCGCGCTTCAACGAGCGCCTGCTGGCTGCGGTTCGCGTGACGCTAAGCGGGACAGAAGGGGCGCTGGACTCATTGCGCGTACGTGACGTTACCCGTCGTCGCGGTGTAGGACAGTACTTAATTGAAGAAGTGATTCGCACAAACCCGAACGTGACCTCATGGTGGATGGCCGACGTGGGGGTAGAAGACCGCGGTGTGATGGCGGCGTTTATGCAGGCGTTAGGGTTTACGGCGCAGGAGAGCGGGTGGGAGAAGCGCCAGAGTTGATATGTGCGGCCTGATGCCCTCACCCCGGCCCTCTCCCACGGGGAGAGGGAGAAAACATTAAAAAAGGCAACTTACGTTGCCTTTTTGCTTTTATTTGGCGTCCGTCGCCGTGCCGTTAGCATGCCAGTCAAACACGCCGAACTCGAAGCCCTTCAGATCGCCCTTGGCGTCCCAGGAGAGAGGCCCCATAACGGTCTCGACGGTGTTCGCTTTCAGCCAGGTGGCAATTTCAGCTGGATCGGCTGACTGGTTCAGGCCCGCCTGCAGAGACTGCAGCGCCGCGTAGGTGGTCCAGACGAACGCGCCGCTTGGATCCTGTTTCTTCGCCTTGATGGCATCAACGATAGGTTTGTTCGCAGGGACCTGGTCGTAGTTCTTCGGCTTGGTCACCAGCAGGCCTTCCGCAGACTCACCCGCGATGTTAGACAGGGAAACGTTCGCCACCCCTTCTGGTCCCATAAACTGGGTTTTCAGACCGGCCGCGCGTGCCTGACGCAGGATCTGGCCCATTTCCGGGTGGTAGCCACCGTAGTAAACGAAGTCGATATTCTCTTTCTTCAGACGCGCAACCAGCGTGGAGAAGTCTTTCTCGCCCGCAGTGATCCCGTCGAAGAAGACGACGTTCGCATTGCCTTTCTTCAGACCATCCTGCACCGCACGCGCCAGACCTTCACCGTACTGCTGTTTATCGTGAACAATGGCGATGCGCTGCGGCTTCACTTTTTCAAGAATGTATTTTGCCGCCGTTGGGCCCTGGTCAGAATCCAGACCGGTGGTACGCAGGGTCAGCTTGTAGCCGCGTGCGGTCAGCTCCGGAGCGGTCGCCGCCGGGGTGATCATCAGAATACCTTCGTCTTCGTAGATGTCAGACGCAGGCTGCGTAGAGGAAGAACACAGGTGACCGATGACGTATTTGATCCCGTCGTTTACCACTTTGTTCGCGACCGCGACCGCTTGTTTCGGGTCACAGGCATCATCATATTTTACGATCTGCAGTTTTTCGCCCTTGATACCGCCCTTAGCGTTAATGTCTGCAACCGCCTGTTCTGCGCCAGTAAACTCCTGGTCGCCGTACTGCGCTACCGGACCGGACATCGCGCCAACCACAGCCACTTTGATGTCTGCCTGTGCCATGGTGCTGAATGCCAACGCGATACATCCTGCCAGTAACGCTTTACCCTTCATGTTCATCCTGAGATTCCCCATTATTATGGTTATTACGATTGTTGTGATGTTGTTGTGCAGCGCTTTATTTCAGTTATAGGTGTGCTGTTCGCGCTTTTTCAGCATACTCTGCTAAAACATACCCCATTTTTATGATTTTGGAATAGCAAATTTGAAATGAATATATGATAAGCCCGGCAGGGCGTTTTGCCGGGCATGTGGCTTTAACGTGTCAGCGAGGCGAA
Organism: Enterobacter sp. BIDMC92; assembly: GCF_001030225.1. NCBI lineage: Bacteria > Pseudomonadati > Pseudomonadota > Gammaproteobacteria > Enterobacterales > Enterobacteriaceae > Enterobacter > Enterobacter sp. BIDMC92. Next base: position 282,959 of record NZ_KQ087598.1, on the reverse strand, counting down.
GATAATGTCCAGCGCTTTACGGAACTGCACCTCGGGGATCGTCAGCGGATAGAGGAAGCGAATGACGTTGCCGTACACGCCGCAGCTCAGAAGCAGCAAACCTTCCTGCAATGCCCGCTCCTGAACCTGGCGGGTAAATTCCGGCGAAGGATGACCCGTTTGCGGGTCGTTAAACTCCACCGCCACCATCGAGCCCTGCGCGCGAATATCCGCGATATACGGGCAGTGCTCCTTCGCTTTGTTCAGCACCTCCACCAGGTGATGGCCAAGATGTGCCGAGCGGGTGCAGAGGTCTTCTTCATCAATCACGTCCAGCACGGCATGCGCCGCGGCAATCGCCAGCGGGTTCCCCGCGTAGGTGCCGCCCAGCCCGCCAGGCGCAGGCGCATCCATTACCTCAGCACGACCCGAGACCGCCGAGAGCGGCATCCCGCCCGCCAGGCTTTTCGCCATGGTGATCAGATCCGGCTTCACGCAGTGGTGCTCCATCGAGAACAGCTTGCCGGTGCGGGCGAAACCGCTTTGCACCTCGTCGGCAATCAGCAAAATACCGTGGGTATCGCACAGGGCGCGCAGGGCCTGCATAAAATCAGCCGGGGCGATGTTGAAACCGCCCTCCCCCTGAACCGGTTCGAGAATAATCGCCGCAACCTGATCCGGGGCGATATCCGCTTTAAAGATGCGCTCCAGGCTCTTTAGCGCCTCCGCGGTGCTGACGCCATGCAGTTCATTCGGATACTGGGCGTGATAAACCGAGCCAGGGAAAGGGCCAAAGCCGAGCTTGTAGGGCGCGACTTTGCCGGTCAGCGCCATGGTCATAAAGGTTCGGCCGTGGAACGCGCCGCCGAAGGTGACAAGGCCAGGACGTCTGGTAAAGGCGCGGGCAATTTTTACGGCGTTTTCCACCGCTTCTGCGCCCGTCGAGAAGAACGCCGTTTTCGCCGGGCCGTCAATGGGCACGCGTGCGTTGATACGCTCGGCAAGCGACACATAGCCTTCATACGGCACAATCTGGTAAGCCGTATGGGTAAAGGCGTGGAGTTGTTTTTCGATGGCGGCAATGACCTTTGGATGGCGATGGCCGGTATTCAGCACCGCGATCCCCGCAGCAAAGTCGATGTACTCGTTGCCCTCGATGTCCCACACCGTGGCGTTCTCCGCTTTATCGGCATAGAAGTTACACATCACGCCGATGCCGCGCGGCGTCGCCTGTAAACGCCGGTCGTTGAGTTCGTTATTTTTCACCCTGTCCCCCTGAGAAAGTCGCCTGCTTAGCGCATCAGTAAGTGTTTGCCAGGGGGCGGAAATTCGCCAGAGCGGGCGCTAAAAAAACAAAACCCCCGGACTTGGCATCCAGGGGTTCTCGTCATACTTCGCGGAAATTACGCTTCGATAGCGGCGCGAAGTTTTTTCATGGCGTTCTTTTCAAGCTGACGCACACGTTCAGCGGAGACGCCGTAGCGGTCGGCCAGCTCCTGCAGCGTGGACTTGTTGTCTTCGTCCAGCCAGCGGGCGCGGATAATATCCTGGCTACGCTCGTCCAGGCCTTCCATCGCATAGCTCAGCTTGTTCGCGGCCTGATCTTCCCAGTTATCCTCTTCGATGCCGTCAGCAAAGTTAGAGGTCTTATCCTGCAGATACAGAACCGGCGCCATTGGCTGGCTGTCGGAAGCATCGTCGTCAGAGGACATATCAAAAGTCATGTCCTGCGCGGCCATACGGGATTCCATCTCACGCACGTCTTTACTGGATACGCCCAGCTCGCGCGCCACCATTTCGACTTCATCCTGATTGAACCAGCCCAGACGCTGCTTGGTTTTACGCAGGTTAAAGAACAGTTTGCGTTGCGCTTTTGTTGTGGCGACTTTCACGATACGCCAGTTGCGCAGCACGTATTCGTGAATCTCTGCTTTGATCCAGTGCACAGCGAAGGAGACCAGTCGCACACCCACTTCCGGGTTAAAGCGACGCACAGCCTTCATCAGACCGATGTTACCTTCCTGAATCAAGTCCGCCTGCGGCAGGCCATAGCCCGCGTAATTACGAGCAATGTGAACAACAAAGCGCAGGTGAGACAGGATCAGCTTTTTCGCTGCTTCCAGATCGCCCTGGTAATGCAGCTTTTCAGCAAGCTCCTTTTCTTCCTCGGCCGTTAACATCGGCCAGGTGTTCGCAGCCCGGATATACGATTCCAGGTTACCAACAGGGGCTAAAGCTAAAGTTTGCATTTCTTTGGTCATTCATTCCTCTCAATGTTTCTTCTGGTCCTGGTTGTCCCCGTCAGGCAACAACCATGCCAAAGCGTTTGAGCAACGAGATTAGCATTCACTCTTTTATCAGACAGTGATTTTATCCACAAGTTCCAGGTGCAACGGTGAATAAATTACGCACAAAATGTGACATGGAGATGATAACAGGGGAAGTGACAACAGGGACGCTTTCCCTGCAGAGCGAACATCTCGGTGCAGGGAAAGATTATATCACGCTTTTCTTAGTCGGGAGTAAAGTGGCGTAAATGTTGAACGGTTGCCAGCCAGGCGGCCACCCACCCGATCATCGAGCACACCAGCAGCAGCAGCAGGCACTCATCGAACCCTAAGCCACTGATATCAAACTTCGTTCCGAAAACCTGCGCCACTTCAGTCACGGCAGATGAAAGCCGCATCACCAAAATTTCTGACAATATCAGTGAAAGAAATGCGCCGGAAAACCCGAGCAGTGCGCCACCGTAAAGGAACGGTCGGAGGATGAAGCCATCCGTCGCACCAATCAGTTTCTGCACGTTGATGGTATCGCGACGGGCGAAGATGCTCAGGCGCACGCTGTTGCCGATGACCAGGAAGACCGCCGCCACCATCAGCACGCCAATCATCGCCGCCACACGCCCGACCAGGCCGGTCAGAGCAGAAAGACGCGCAAACCAGCTGTCATCCATGCGCACTTCGTCAATGCCTTTAATGCGGGTAATGCGATCGCGCAGGGTGTTAAGGGAATCGGTACCCTGGAAATCCAGCTTCGGGATCACCACCGCCACGGCAGGCAGCGGGTTCTCTTCAAGCATATCCAGCGCACCGCCAAAGCCTGACCAGTTGCGGAACTCGCCCAGCGCGTCTTCACGCGAGAGATAATTAACCTTCTCCACGCCCTGCTCGGCCTGAATTTGCCCGACCACCTGCGCCGCCGCGTTATCGTCGAGCGCTTTATCCAGATAGACCGTGATCTGCGGAGACGGATAATACTGTGAAGCCGCCTGGTTAACGTTCTTATAAACCATATAGCAGACGCTTGGCAGCGTGAGGGAGATGGCAATCACCATCACTGTCAGGAACGTCGCCAGCGGTTTGCTTTTCAGGTCCTGCAGCGCGCCGTGGAAGGCGTAGCGCACCTGCTCGTTGAACACGTTGGTTTTGCGCGAAGCCGGCTTAGGCGCGGCCTTCTGGCGCTTCGGCGCATTACGGTTACCGTCACCGCCGCTCTGCGGCTTGCGGAAACGGTCTAACCGGTTGCCAAACTGCCGAATCTGGTTCATTGCATCACGCTTATTCACCGTGGCCTCCGTGCAAATGACCGTCGCTCAGGGTTAGCATGCGGTACGAACGACGGGAAATGAGCCCGATATCGTGCGTCGCCATCAATACGGTGACCCCCACGCGGTTAAATTCCTCAAACAGACGCAAAATCCCTTCGGACAGGGCATCGTCCAGGTTACCGGTCGGTTCATCCGCCAGCAGTACCGCAGGCTTATTCACCACCGCACGGGCAATGCCCACACGCTGCTGTTCACCGCCGGAGAGCTGGATCGGGAAGTTCTTCGCTTTGTCCAGCAGCCCGACCTTATCCAGCGCCGCAGAGACGCGACGGCGGATATCGTCATAGCTGGCACCGGCAATAATCAGCGGAATGGCCACGTTATCGAAAACGGTGCGATCCATCAGCAGGTGGTGGTCCTGGAAAATCATGCCGATCTGCCGACGCAGGAACGGCACTTCGCGGTTTTTCAGGCGGCTGATCTCATGGCCGCCGAAAAAGATTTTCCCGGCGCTTGGCCGCTCGATCCCACAGATAAGCTTGAGCAGGGTACTTTTCCCCGCGCCGGAATGGCCGGTCAGGAATGCCATCTCGCCCGGCTGCAGGTGGAATGTCACCCCCTGCAGCGCTTGTCTCCCACCGAGATAGGCCTTGCTGACGTGTTCAAAGCGAATCATTGTTAGTCCTCTCGGGCAAATAATGCCTCAATAAAGTCGTCCGCTTTAAACGGACGTAAATCCTCAATACGCTCGCCCACACCGATGTAGCGGATAGGAATGCCGAACTGGTCAGCCACGGAGAAGATCACCCCGCCTTTCGCGGTGCCGTCCAGTTTGGTCAGCGTGATCCCCGTCAGTCCTACCGCTTCATGGAACAGCTTCGCCTGGCTGATGGCGTTCTGTCCGGTGCTGGCATCAATGGTCAGCATAATTTCATGCGGTGCGTCTTCGTCCAGCTTCTTCATCACGCGGACGATTTTCTTCAACTCTTCCATCAGGTGCGATTTGTTCTGCAAACGGCCTGCAGTATCGGCAATCAGCACGTCCACGTTGCGCGCCTTCGCCGCCTGAATGGCGTCGAAGATCACGGATGCGGAGTCCGCGCCGGTATGCTGAGCAATCACCGGAATATTATTGCGCTGGCCCCAGACCTGAAGCTGCTCAACCGCTGCCGCACGGAAGGTATCGCCCGCCGCCAGCATCACCGACTTGCCCTGCTGCTCGAACTGACGCGCCAGCTTGCCGATGGTGGTGGTTTTGCCCACGCCGTTCACGCCAACCATCAGAATAACAAATGGCGTTTTGCCTTCAATATTAAGCGGTTCGTCAACTTTTGCGAGAATTTCACCCATCTCGTCTTTCAGCAGGCCGTACAGCGCCTCGGCGTCACGCAATTGCTTGCGGCTCGCCCCTTCGGTCAGATTGGTGATGATCTTACGGGTGGTTTCTACCCCCACGTCCGCGATCAGCAACTGTTCTTCCAGTTCTTCAAACAGATCGTCGTCGATCTTTTTGCCGCGGAACAGACTGATAAATCCGGAACCTAAGTTTTCTTTGGTCTTCAGCAGGCTGCGTTTCAGGCGGGCGAAGAAACCTTCTTTGGTCGGTTTTTCCTGCTCCTGGACAATCTCTTCGCTCTGCTCTGGCTCTTCCACCGGCACGACGATAACCGCTTCTTCAGCGGCCTCTGCCGCCAGCGCCTGAGCTTCCAGCTCTTCGTCGGTCAGCTCGGGTTCGTTTTCGGCCTCTTCTTCCACCGCTTCAACAATTTCAACGGTTTCCGCTTCGGCCTGCCACTCTTCGGCAGAAACGGCTTCGGCTTTCACCTCTTCCGGCAGCGGCAACGCTTCATGTTCGATAACGGCCTGTGGCGCGTCGGGGATCTCATCAACCACGACCGGTTCTGGCTTCTCGCTCTCCTGAACCTCCTCAGTGACCGCAACCACCTCTTCAGCGAAAGATTCGATCTCTTCTTTGCTGTGCGCCGTTTCTTCCGCCTCGACAACCGCGGCGGTTTCTACAGGCGTTTCAGGCTGCGATTGCTCTTCAACGGCATGTTGCTCTTCGGTTTTCTGTTCTGTTTCTTGCTCTTTTTCACCGAAGCCCAGCCAGGAAAAGAAGCCACGTTTTTTTTGTTTTGCCATCTGCGACTACACTCCTCGCGGCGCTATATACATGGAAGCTAAAAAAATGATGAAATAGTCTAACACTTTACTTAATTGACATCACCGCCCGCAATCGCAGGCCAATTGTTAACAGAGCTTTCCTGAAATGAAGAAACCCAACCGCGCCCCGGCCGGTCAAATTCGTATTATCGGTGGTCAGTGGCGAGGCCGGAAATTACCGGTGCCGGACAGCCCCGGTTTACGCCCCACCACCGACCGCGTGCGCGAAACGCTGTTTAACTGGCTGGCCCCGTCAATGGTCGACGCCCACTGTCTCGACTGCTTCGCCGGCAGCGGCGCGCTCGGGCTGGAAGCGCTGTCGCGCTATGCCGCCAGCGCCACGCTGCTGGAGATGGAGCGCGGTGTTGCGCAGACCTTGCAGCAGAATCTGGCGACGCTGAAAGCGAGCAACGCGAAAGTGGTGAACACCAACACCCTGAGCTTTCTGGCACAGAAGGGCACGCCGCATAACGTAGTGTTTGTCGACCCGCCGTTCCGTAAGGGTCTGCTGGAAGAGACGTTATCCCTGCTGGAGCAAAACGGCTGGCTGGCGGATGACGCATTAATTTACGTGGAAAGCGAAGTGGAAAACGGTTTACCCCCGGTTCCCGCCCACTGGGAACTGCACCGTGAGAAAGTGGCCGGTCAGGTCGCTTATCGTCTGTATCACCGTCAGGCACAAGGAGGATCCGATGCCGGTACTGATTAATCTGGGACGTTTGTTGATGCTGGGCGTCTGGGCGTTTTTGCTTCTCAACCTGGTGCACCCGTTCCCGCGCCCGATGAATATTTTTGTTAACGTCGCGCTGATTTTCACCTCGTTCATGCACGCCCTGCAGATGGTGATGCTGAAAAATGGCCTGCCGAAAGATGGCCCACAGATGACCGGCTGGCAGCAGCTGCGCGTCTTTATTTTCGGCGTATTTGAACTGCTGGTGTGGATGAAGAAGTTTAAGGCGCAGGTGAAGAAATAACACCCTCACCCTAACCCTCTCCCGGAGGGAGAGGGGACGATTACACCCTCTCCCTCCGGGAGAGGGGCGGGGTGAGGGAAAATTACAGCGCCGGTTTAAACCCCTCAAACCGCGACCCTTTATAACTCAGCGTCCCTTTCTCCCCCACCGTCAGTTGATGGTACTGCGGCGCCTCCAGGCGGAAGGTCATCTCCAGACCGCCCGTTTCCGGCTTAAAGCTCGCTTCATAGCGCATAGCGGTACCCGCCGGCGCGACCTGCTGTTGCCGCGAGCGGCGGTCGTTAAGGGGCTTCTCGCGTTTGTTGCTCACAATCACACGCTTTTGCATCAGTGGCGCAGCGTCGTTATCCGCCTTTTCGCGGCGCTGTTGCACAAAACGGAACGACGCGGCAATAACGATAATCGCCACCACGATAATGAAAAACAGCGGCATCTTGCTCATTCAACCATCCCATAAGATTATGCGGAATTCAGGATACCCTGCCTTCCCCGCCATTGCCAAACGCCCGCCCGCGTCACTACACTGAATGAGAAACTGATTATTCAGCCTTAACAGATACAGGGAGTTAATATGCTTTGGTCATTTATCGCTGTCTGTTTTTCCGCATGGCTTTATGTCGATGCGTCGTACCGTGGTCCCACCTGGCAGCGCTGGCTGTTTAAACCCGTCACGCTGCTGCTGCTCCTGCTGCTTGCCTGGCAAGCACCGATGTTCAACGCCATAAGCTATCTGGTCCTCGCCGGACTGTGCGCCTCCCTGATTGGCGATGCCCTGACCCTGCTGCCGCGCCAGCGCCTGCTGTATGCCGTGGGGGCGTTCTTCCTGTCGCATCTGCTGTACACCATTTACTTCGCCAGCCAGATGACGCTCTCGTTCTTCTGGCCGCTGCCGCTGGTGCTGCTGGTGATTGGCGCCCTGCTGATTGCGGTGATCTGGTCGCGTCTGGAAGAGATGCGGTTGCCGATCTGCACGTTTATCGCCATGACGCTGGTGATGGTATGGCTGGCAGGTGAACTGTGGTTCTTCCGCCCAACGGCCCCGGCGATGTCCGCATTCTTCGGTGCGGCGCTGCTGTTGATCGGCAATATCGTCTGGCTGGGTAGCCACTATCGCCGCCGTTTCGGGGCAGATAACGCGATTGCCGCCGCCTGTTACTTTGCCGGGCACTTCCTGATTGTGCGTTCCCTGTATATCTAAATAACGCTTGACTCTGGAGTCGACTCCAGAGTGTATGCTGCGGTTAATGAGAAAATTATCATTGCCGGAGACTGCCATGTCGACTCCAGAAATACCTAAAAAAGTTCCTCAATTCTCGGCGCTTAAGCTCAGCCCGGTGCCGTCGAAAGACGACTGCTGCTGCGAAGGCGCGTGTGAAACGCAAACGCAGCCGCTGTCCGAAAGCGGAAATCGCTACAGCTGGATCGTCAACGGTATGGACTGCGCCGCCTGCGCCCGTAAAGTTGAAAACGCCGTGAAACAGGTTCCGGGCGTAAATCATGTTCAGGTGCTGTTCGCCACCGAGAAACTGCTGATCGGCGCCGAGAAGGACGTCAGCAAACAGGTGGAAGCCGCGGTCAGCCAGGCCGGTTACAGCCTGCGTAGCGAAACCGCACCCGCGGAAAAAACGTCATCCCTGCGCGAAAATCTGCCGCTCGTTACGCTCATCATTATGATGGCCCTGAGCTGGGGGCTGGAACAGATCAACCACCCGTTTGGCAATCTGGCATTTATCGCCACCACCCTGGTCGGGCTGTTCCCGATTGCCCGTCAGGCATGGCGTCTGATGAGAAGCGGCAGCTGGTTTGCCATCGAAACGCTGATGAGCGTGGCCGCCATCGGCGCGCTGTTTATTGGCGCGACGGCAGAAGCGGCAATGGTGCTGCTGCTGTTCTTAATCGGTGAACGCCTTGAGGGCTGGGCTGCCAGCCGGGCGCGTAAAGGGGTCAGCGCGTTAATGGCCCTGAAACCGGAAACCGCCACCCGCGTGGTAAACGGTACGCGTGAAACGGTCGCCATCAGTACGCTCCGCCCGGGCGACGTGATAGACGTTGCCGCAGGGGGCCGTCTGCCTGCGGACGGTGAGTTGCTCACCGCCACGGCAAGCTTCGACGAAAGTGCTCTCACCGGGGAGTCCATTCCGGTGGAACGCGCAATGGGCGAAAAAGTGCCCGCGGGCGCCACCAGCGTCGATCGTCTGGTACAGCTTAAGGTTCTTTCCGAACCGGGCGACAGCGCCATAGACCGTATCCTGAAGCTGATTGAAGAGGCCGAAGAGCGCCGCGCGCCTGTCGAACGCTTCATCGACCGCTTCAGCCGTATCTACACCCCCGCCATTATGCTGGTTGCCCTGCTGGTTACCGTCATTCCCCCGCTGTTCTTTGGCGCGCCGTGGGAGGGCTGGATTTATAAAGGGCTGACGCTGCTGCTGATCGGCTGCCCGTGCGCGCTGGTCATCTCCACCCCGGCGGCCATTACGTCCGGCCTGGCGGCGGCGGCACGTCGCGGCGCGTTGATTAAGGGCGGCGCGGCGCTGGAGCAGCTGAGCCAGGTTGAACACATCGCCTTCGATAAAACCGGCACACTGACCGTCGGCAAGCCGCAGGTCACCGGCGTGTATCCGCAGGAAATCAGTGAAGATGAACTGCTGACCCTGGCCGCCGCCGTTGAACAGGGTTCCACTCACCCGCTGGCGATGGCAATTGTGCGTGAAGCACAGTCGCGAGGATTAACCATCCCGGCGGCGACCGCGCAGCGAGCGCTGGTAGGGTCAGGGATTGAGGCCACCGTTGACGGTAAAAAGGTACTGATTGTCGCGGCTGGCAAGTCTGCTAATCCAGAGGTCGAGGCGTTAGAGAAAGCCGGACAGACGGTTGTTGCCGTCATGCTGGACGGCGGCGTGAAAGGCATTCTGGCGCTGCGCGATACCCTGCGTGACGATGCCAGAGAGGCCATAGCGGCACTGCATCAACTGGGCGTGCAGGGTGTGATTTTAACCGGGGACAACCCTCGCGCGGCGGCGGCCATTGCCGGTGAGCTGGGGCTCGAATTTAAAGCCAGCCTGCTGCCTGCGGATAAGGTCAGCGCGGTGACGGAGCTGAACGCACACGCCCCGCTGGCGATGGTCGGCGACGGGATTAACGATGCGCCGGCGATGAAGGCGTCCACCATTGGCATCGCCATGGGCAGCGGTACCGACGTGGCGCTGGAGACCGCTGACGCGGCGCTGACCCACAACCGCCTGACCGGGCTGGCCCAGATGATCGCGCTTGCGCGGGCGACGCGGGCCAACATCCGCCAGAACATCGGTATCGCGCTGGGGCTGAAGGGGATTTTCCTGGTCACCACGCTGCTGGGCATGACCGGATTATGGCTGGCGGTGCTGGCGGATACCGGGGCAACGGTGCTGGTGACGGCAAACGCGCTCCGGCTGTTGCGTCGCCGGTAAAAAAACGCCCGGTGGCGCTAACGCTTACCGGGCCTACATGTCCTGCCAGATCACAGGTCGGGTAAGGCGAAGCCGCCACCCGACTTTTTTTATAAGAAATAGCTCATCGCCAGGCCTAAAAACAGCACCAGACCGACGTAGTTATTGTTCATAAACGCTTTAAAGCAGGCGTCACGTTCACGCTTCGCGATCAGCTTCTGCTGATAAGCAAACAGCAGACCTGCCACCAGCACTGACCAGTAAAACGCCCAGTTCAGACCGTTGAGGCGACCGATCGCCACCATCAGCGCCAGCACGGCAACCTGCAGAATCCCGATGATCAGCTTGTCGTGACGGCCAAACAGAATGGCGGTGGATTTGATGCCAATTTTCAGGTCGTCGTCGCGGTCAACCATCGCGTATTGGGTATCGTAAGCCACGGCCCAGAGAATGTTCGCCAGAAACATCAGCCAGCAACTGAGCGGTAAGGACTCACTAACCGCCGCAAACGCCATCGGAATCGACCAGCCAAACGCCGCGCCCAGCACAACCTGCGGCAGATGGGTGTAGCGCTTCATAAACGGATAAACCCAGGCCAGCGCCAGCGCTGCCACGGAGAGCAGAATGGTCATGGTGTTCAGGGTTAACACCAGCAGGAAGGAGAGCAGCACCAGAACAACGAACAGCACGCGGGCCTCTTTCCCGGTCACCTGCCCACTGGGTAACGGACGACCGGCAGTCCGTTTGACATGGCCGTCGAATTTACGGTCGGCATAGTCATTGACCACGCAGCCCGCCGCACGCATCAGCCAGACCCCGGCAACAAACACGCCAAGGATCCACAGCGGCGGCACGCCTGGCGTCGCCACCCACAGCGCCCATAAGGTCGGCCACAGCAACAGTAACGCGCCAATAGGTTTATCGGTACGCATTAAGCGGTGATAAGCCAACAGCTTATTCTGCGTCAGGCTCCACTCCATTTTTTCTTCCTCTTAGTACAACGGTGATGCCGGTAAAAAAAGCTCCGTCAGAATTAACGGTTTACCACTCAGGCGAAGGCGGGAACGACGCCCCCACAGTTCGGCATCACGACCAATTTCAATAAAATCCCGGGTAAGTTCTGACGAGGTGAAGAGATAACGCCCCAGCGGCGTTTTCCCCAGACGCTGCAGCGCCAGCTCGGGCCCGGAAAGGGTGGACTCGGGTACCACCGTCCGTCCGGCAAGCCACGGTTCACCGTCAGCACAGAGTAAAATTTCACGCAGCCAGTAACGAGGCTCCTGCGGCAGCAGCGGCTGTTCGCTGGCGATCTCATCGCCAGAGACAAACCCTTCCTGAATCAGGGTCACCGTGACCGTTTTCCCCTGCTGCTCAAAACGTTTCGTCATGGAATCTTCCAGCAACAGCCAGTCAAGCTGCTGCGGATCAAGCGCAGGGATGTGGTCGAAATAGCGCAGCGCACGCAGTTGCGTTAGCGCGGGGTGTGACATGCCAGACTCTCCGATACATAACGTACTGGCATTGTATCGCAGAAACGCGGATTGAGGGGGGCCAAACGTTATTTAACGATCACGATCGCAACAAGGGCGCAACAACCTGGACGAGACGAAAAAAAGTGCGCCCACTCAGGCGCACTAAACTACTAACAAATCAGCACTGTGGGGAAACGGTTACCCCTTGCCTTTTACACTGCTGATAAAGGTGGAACGGGCAGTGGTTGAACCTAAACGTTCGGCTTCATCAAGCAGTTTCAGCGCTTTATCGACATCGCCGCGCTTCACCGCCTGCTTAATGGCGTTGTTGAAGTACTCTTCGGTGTCGTTCAGTACCGGCTCAGCTTTCTTCGCCGGGGCCGGCGCTGCGGTCGCTACCGGTGCGGCTGCCGTGGCAGCTGGCGCGGCATAGACAGGTGCAGCGGTATTCCCTACGGTCACCGGCCCTGGGCCTGAGGAGCCAAACAGTGGGCCAACGAGTACGCTGGAGGCGCTATTGGTGGAGACTTTCAGTTTGATCAGGCCATCAGTGGTATGACGGGCAAGCGGGTCCGGAATATCCGGAACCGAGTTGCCGGTGCCTTTCGCATAGGCTTTCGCCGGGTCAACCAGCTTTGTGGTCTGCTGCAAATCTTTCTCGGTGGTGAAGACCAGCACGTAAATTTTTTGCTGTCCCAGGGCTGGCGTCAGGCGCATCACGCCTTGCAGGCGGTCTGCACTCATCACGCCAGGCTCCTGATAGCTAAAGTAGCTGCTCGGGAAGAAAGCAGAAGGCGTCAGGTTTTGGTCCAGAATCAGCACGTTCGGGGCAAATACGCTGGTCTGTTTGTCCACTTCACTGGTTAACGTCAGGGTCAGTTCACCAATATTGGCTGGCACGCTGTAGGCGGCAACCGGCCCGGTGATCCCGGGCACGTTCAGCTGTTGTCCGCCTGTAGAAAGTTGGGTGGATTGCGTCTTGGATTGATCAACCGGTGTCCAGGTCAGTTGCTGGAGCGCCGCCGCCGGGATAGCTGGCGCAGCGCTGGTATTTTGTGGCACGAAATTCACATCTGCCAGGGAGACCGCCGGAACACAGGCCATCAGCCCCGCAGAGAGGCACAGCGCGACGAGACTTTTCTTCATTTTCATTGTTATTACCTCTGATAGCGTGAGCACTGCGGTGGCCAGGCAATAGCGCGCAGCACCCTAAGGATAGAGGGGCTTTCGCCCCTCTTTTTAGGTCATTACGTCAGGTCTAACGAATTACCACCAGATTTCCATCTGGGCGCCGAAGGTCCACTCATCGTCGTCGCCACGGCTGAAGGTTTTCGCGGAAGTGTCACTGTATGCCACGCCAGAGGTGTAGCCGGTGTCACTGTTGTTCGCGTAACCCCATTTCTCATCCCACTTCGCGTAGGTTGCGAAGACACGGATAGCCGGACGAGACCAGATGCTGTCGCCTGCCTGCCATTGCTGTGCCAGGGTGATTTTGTACTGGCTGTTTTTCTCGTCAGTTCTCTGAGATTTGACGTTGTCGTAGCCCACTTCCAGCAAGGTGCTCATGATCGGCGTCCATTTGAACATTGGACGAACACCCACGGTCCACCACTCGGTACCGTTGTTGTTGTCACGATCGATGTTCTGGTACATACCGACGTACATCAGGTCCCAACGGTCTGCCAGGGTGATTGCACCGTGGTCCAGCACACGCCACATGGAGCCATCGTTATCAACGCTACCGCCCTGTGGAATACCTTTGCCGTTAGAGGTCATGGAATCCGTACCGTACTGCAGTACGAACTTGTTGAAGCCCTTCATCATGCTCTGGGTGTGTTCAGCAGTGAACAGCCAGCCATCTTTGGAGGCGCCAGGCTGCAGGTAGTAATCGTCTGGAATGTTGGTGTGACCGTAGTCAACACCCAGCTCCAGCGTACCGCCCGGGTTGGTTTCCAGACCGGCTAAACGCACGTCGAAGACATCGTTCGGCACGATACGATCATAGGTACGGTCGCCGTTAATATCGCGATCGGCGAAGGTGCCGGAACCGCCCGCTTCAGAAGAACGGGTGGCGGCCAGAGAGAGCTTACCAAAGCCCAGGTCGATGTTTTCGATACCCGCACCAGGACCAGAAATATCCCAGTAGTAGAAGTCGATCATGTGAACGTCATGACGCTGATAGAAGCGCTTACCGGCCCAGATGGTGGAGCCTGGCAGCCACTCAATCAGGTTTTTACCCTGCACGTTAGCTTCACGGAATGCCGGGCTGGTGGCTTCCCAGTCATTCTGCTGAGAAACGGAATACGCGACGTTGGTGTCAAAGTAGAAGCTCTTATCGCCCTCTTTCCACACTTCCTGGCCCAGTTTCAGTTCAGCATAGGTCTCACATTCGTTGCCGAGACGGTATTTACTTTGAGCACCGGTTGCCTGGAAACATTGTTGTTCACCGCCACTCCCGGTCCAGCCAATGCCGGAACGAGCATAACCTTTAAAGTCCACGGCGCCTGCCTGGGCAGACAGGATGCCTGCCGCAACGGCGATTGCCAGAGGGACTTGTTTGCGCAGAGTAATCATCATTCTATCTCCTGAGATCATTGCTTTTCTTTGAACACTTCACCTGTCGGTTTCGTGTCTTCTTTTGGGATTGCTTAAACGCCTGGCTCTTTATGCAACCGACGACATGCAGTGCCATCCTCACGGAACAGATGGCAACGCTCTGGCGGCAAGCCGATAGCGAATGTGGCACCCTCTTCTACCAACACCACGTCATTCTGGCGGTAGACCAGGTTCTGACGAATGGCGGGGATCTGGATATGAATCTGTGTTTCGTGACCAAGCTGTTCGACGACCTGAACCTCACCTTCCAGCGTCACATCGGCGATGTGGCTCGGCAGTAAATGCTCAGGACGAATACCGAGGGACATGTTTGCCCCCACCTGTACGTTGGCGCTGTCGACCGGCAGCCAGACTTGCTGACGGTTTGGCAGCTCCACCTGTACCTGTTCAATGGCTGTCGCGGTCACTTTAACGGGCAGGAAGTTCATCTTTGGCGAGCCAATAAAGCCCGCAACAAAGCGGTCTGCCGGGTAGTGATAGAGCTCCAGCGGTTTGCCCACCTGCGCCACGCGACCGGCATCCAGCACCACAATTTTGTCCGCCAGGGTCATCGCTTCGACCTGATCGTGGGTGACGTAAATCATCGTGCGGCCAAGACGTTTATGCAGACGGGAGATTTCGATACGCATCTGGACGCGCAGGGCGGCATCCAGGTTGGAAAGCGGTTCATCGAGCAGGAACACGCGCGGTTCGGCGACAAGGGTACGGCCAATCGCCACACGCTGACGCTGACCGCCGGAAAGCGCTTTCGGTTTACGCTCCAGCAGATGCGCAAGCTGTAACACTTCCGCCACCTGGGTGACGCGCTGGTTAATGACCTCTTTCTTCGCGCCGGCCAGCTTCAGACCGAAGGACATGTTCTCGGCCACGGAAAGATGGGGATAGAGTGCATAGGACTGGAACACCATCCCGACACCACGTTCGGCGGGTGGGATGTCGTTCATTCGGGTATCACCGATCAGCAAGTCGCCGCTGGTGATGGTTTCAAGACCGGCAATCATACGCAGCAGAGTTGATTTACCGCAGCCTGATGGGCCGACAAATACCACGAATTCACCTTCGTGGATGTCCAGATTGATGTCTTTCGACACCACAACATCGCCCCAGGCTTTCGTTACATTACGCAGCTGTACGCTCGCCATGCCCTTCTCCCTTCGTTACAACCTGTCACCGACAGAAACATTCAAGATAAGTTCACTATGGGGTATCCATTACTTTCCTGAATCCTCCACCCCCCGGCTTTTTTATGGGGGAGGAGGCGGGAGGATGAGAGAGCAGGCTCTGCGACCGTCGCTGGCGGGGTGAGGCGAAATTCGTGAAGCGGCCTGCAAAATTCAGTGTGTTTTTATGTGCGCCAGCACTCATAACTTAAATTTATGCAACAGAGATCACACAAACGGGGGGTGGGGCGTAGGGGTTGGGAGGATGGAAAGAGGATGTCAAATAAGGAGACTGAGTCACGTTGAACCACTGAAGTCATACCACGAGACATCACCAAAAAGGATGGCAGATATGAATATCAAGACTGGCGCACGCGTTTTCGCATTGTCCGCCCTCGCAGCAATGATGGTTTCCGCACCGGCGCTCGCCAAAATTGAAGAAGGCAAGCTGGTTATCTGGATTAACGGCGACAAAGGCTATAACGGCCTGGCCGAAGTGGGTAAAAAATTCGAGAAAGACACCGGTATCAAAGTCACCGTAGAGCACCCGGACAAACTGGAAGAGAAATTCCCGCAGGTTGCGGCAACGGGTGACGGTCCGGACATTATCTTCTGGGCACATGACCGCTTCGGTGGCTACGCACAGTCTGGTCTGCTGGCTGAAGTCACCCCGGACAAAGCCTTCCAGGACAAGCTGTTCCCGTTCACCTGGGACGCCGTTCGCTATAACGGCAAACTGATCGCTTACCCGGTTGCGGTAGAAGCCCTGTCTCTGATTTACAACAAAGACCTGGTACCTAACCCGCCGAAAACCTGGGAAGAGATCCCGAAACTGGATAAAGAGCTGAAAGCGAAAGGCAAGAGCGCGCTGATGTTCAACCTGCAGGAGCCGTACTTCACCTGGCCGCTGATTGCAGCCGACGGCGGTTACGCGTTCAAGTTTGAAAACGGCAAATATGACGTGAAAGACGTGGGCGTAGACAGCGCTGGCGCGAAAGCAGGCCTGACCTTCCTGGTTGACCTCATCAAGAACAAACACATGAACGCGGATACCGACTACTCCATCGCAGAAGCGGCGTTCAACAAAGGCGAAACCGCGATGACCATCAACGGTCCGTGGGCCTGGAGCAACATCGACAAGAGCAAAATCAACTACGGCGTGACGCTGCTGCCAACCTTCAAAGGCAAACCGTCTAAACCGTTCGTTGGCGTGCTGAGCGCCGGTATCAACGCGGCCAGCCCGAACAAAGAGCTGGCGAAAGAGTTCCTGGAAAACTACCTGCTGACCGATCAGGGTCTGGATGAAGTGAACAAGGACAAACCGCTGGGTGCTGTTGCGCTGAAATCCTTCCAGGATCAGCTGGCGAAAGATCCTCGTATCGCCGCCACCATGGATAACGCCCAGAAAGGCGAAATCATGCCGAACATCCCACAGATGGCCGCGTTCTGGTACGCCACTCGTACTGCCGTCATCAACGCCGCAAGCGGTCGTCAGACTGTCGATGCCGCGCTGAAAGATGCACAGGGTCGTATTACCAAGTAAGCAGAAAAACGGCGGGTGGCGCTTGCGCTTACCCGCCCTACGACTACGGCACGATCCGTAGGTCAGGTAAGCGCAGCGCCACCTGACGATAAGTTTTCACCGTTGTAGAGGAAAAACCCCATGGATGTCATTAAAAAGAAACGCTGGTGGCAAAGCGACGCGCTGAAATGGTCAGCGATAGGTCTGCTGAGTCTGCTGGTGGGTTACCTTGTTGTTTTAATGTACGTACAAGGGGAATATCTGTTTGCCATCATGACGCTGATTTTAAGCTCTGCTGGCCTGTATATTTTCGCCAACCGTAAAACCTATGCCTGGCGTTATGTCTATCCGGGCGTGGCCGGGATGGGGCTGTTTGTCCTTTTCCCGCTGATTTGTACTATCGCCATTGCGTTTACCAACTACAGCAGCACCAACCAGCTTGCGCAGGAACGCGCGCAGCAGGTCCTGCTGGACCGCTCTTATCAGGCCGGCAAGACCTTTAATTTCGGTCTGTATCCTGCCGGTAAAGAGTGGAAGTTAGCGCTCACTGACGAAGCTAGCGGCAAATACTATGTCTCCGACGCCTTCACGTTCGGCGGCGAACAGAAGCTGGCCTTAAAAGAGGCTGCCGCCCTGCCGGAAGGTGAACGCGCCAACCTGCGCGTCATTACCCAGAACCGTCAGGCGCTGACCCAGCTCACTGCCGTGTTGCCAGACGAAAGCAAAGTGACGATGAGCTCGCTGCGCCAGTTCTCCGGCACACAGCCGCTCTACACCCTGGCGGATGACGGCGCACTGACCAACAACCAGAGCGGCGTGAAATATCGTCCGAACAACGACATTGGTTTCTATCAGTCCATTACCGCCGACGGCAAATGGGGTGATGACAAACTCAGCCCGGGCTATACCGTGACCATCGGCTGGGACAACTTTACCCGCGTGTTCACCGACGAAGGTATTCAGAAACCGTTCTTCGCCATCTTTGTCTGGACAGTCGTCTTCTCGGTGCTGACCGTGCTGCTGACCGTGGCCGTGGGCATGGTGCTGGCCTGCCTGGTTCAGTGGGAGTCCCTGAAAGGGAAAGCGATTTACCGCGTGCTGCTGATCCTGCCCTATGCCGTACCGTCGTTCATCTCGATTCTGATTTTCAAAGGGCTGTTTAACCAGAGCTTCGGTGAAATCAACATGATGCTGAGCGCGCTGTTTGGCATCAAACCAGCCTGGTTCAGCGACCCGACCACCGCCCGCGCGATGATTATCATTGTGAATACCTGGCTGGGCTATCCGTACATGATGATCCTGTGCATGGGTCTGCTGAAGGCCATCCCGGACGACCTGTACGAAGCCTCAGCGATGGATGGCGCAGGCCCGTTCCAGAACTTCTTTAAGATTACGCTGCCGCTGCTTATTAAGCCGTTGACGCCGCTGATGATCGCCAGCTTCGCCTTTAACTTTAACAACTTCGTGCTGATTCAGCTGTTGACCAACGGTGGTCCGGACCGTCTTGGCACCACCACGCCGGCCGGCTATACCGACCTGCTCGTGAGCTACACCTACCGTATCGCTTTCGAAGGCGGCGGCGGACAGGACTTCGGTCTGGCGGCAGCGATTGCCACCCTGATCTTCCTGCTGGTTGGCGCTCTGGCGATTGTGAATCTGAAAGCCACACGTATGAAATTTGACTAAGGAGGGCAACGATCATGGCTATGGTACAACCCAAATCTCAAAAACTGCGCCTCCTCGTGACGCACTTAGGTCTGCTGATTTTTATCGCGGCGATCATGTTCCCGCTGCTGATGGTTATCGCCATCTCCCTGCGTTCGGGTAACTTCGCCACCGGGAGCCTGATCCCGGACGAAATATCCTGGGAGCACTGGAAGCTCGCGTTGGGCTTCAGCGTGGAACACGCGGATGGCCGCGTCACGCCACCGCCGTTCCCGGTCCTGCTTTGGCTGTGGAACTCGGTGAAAATCGCAGGTATTACCGCGGTTGGTATCGTGGCGCTTTCCACCACCTGCGCTTACGCCTTCGCCCGTATGCGTTTCCCGGGCAAAGCGACGCTGCTGAAAGGGATGCTGATTTTCCAGATGTTCCCGGCAGTGCTCTCCCTGGTGGCGCTGTATGCCCTGTTTGACCGCCTGGGCCAGTATGTGCCGTTTATCGGTCTCAACACCCACGGCGGCGTAATCTTCGCTTATCTGGGCGGTATCGCACTGCATGTGTGGACCATTAAAGGCTATTTCGAAACCATCGACGGTTCGCTGGAAGAAGCAGCCGCGCTGGATGGGGCAACCCCGTGGCAGGCGTTCCGTCTGGTGCTGCTGCCGCTCTCGGTGCCAATCCTGGCGGTGGTGTTTATCCTGTCGTTTATCGCCGCCATCACCGAAGTGCCTGTCGCGTCGCTGTTGCTGCGCGATGTCAACAGCTACACCCTGGCCGTAGGGATGCAGCAATACCTCAACCCGCAAAACTACCTGTGGGGTGACTTTGCCGCAGCGGCCGTACTCTCTGCCATCCCGATTACCGTGGTGTTCCTGCTGGCGCAGCGCTGGCTGGTCAACGGCCTGACGGCGGGCGGTGTGAAAGGTTAAGTTTCATTTTGTTATGCCACTGCAACCCTCAACTTTAGACGTATTGTATTGACCCAACTTGTGACTGTTGTTAGGCGCTCTTCGGAGCGCCATTTTTTTATTCTCGCTTCAGCCGCTTCGAATTACACAGCCAAAGGGTGATCACCAGCAGCAGGATCGCCGCCGAGTAGATCAGCACATCGAGGGGGGATTTATGATCGACGATTATCAGCCGCACTATCGCGGTGATCCCAATGTAGACAAAATAGCGTAGCGGGAAGTGAAAGCCTGACTGAAAATATTTCACAATCAGGGCGATAAATTCAAAGTAGAGAAAGTAGACCACCAGTCCTTCCACCAGCGCATATTTGCTGGTTTGCTCGGGGGCGAACAGCACATCCGCCAGATGCACCGTCTCTTTACCCAAAAAGACGACCAGTATCAGGCCAAGGCTCAGCAGACCGAGGTTCAGCACGGTCTGGAGGATTGTTGAGATAAACTCAACGCGCGGGCGAGTCAGGGATGTCATACAGCACCTCATTCTCCAGGGCGAGGTTCCTGTATAACGCAAAAATGTGACGTGGATCTATATTTTTTAATTATGTTTTATGTACGGAGGTAAACGATGGAGCGCAAACCCACCGGGGTTCGTAACGTCACCTGTGGCGAAAATGTCACCGTGTACGAACCGGCCAATCTTTATGACTGCGTGCTCGGTAACGGGGTATTCGTCGGCCCGTTTGTTGAAATTCAGGGCAATACGCGAATTGGCGACGACAGCAAGATCCAGTCGCACACCTTCATCTGTGAGTACGTCACTGTCGGCGAACGCTGTTTTATCGGCCATGGTGTGATGTTTGCCAACGACCTGTTTCGCGAAGGCAAACCCAATGCTGACCGGAACAGCTGGGGGCGAATTACCGTAGGGAATGATGTATCGATAGGCAGCGGTGCCACCATCCTGGCGGTCGCCATCTGCGATGGCGCGGTGATTGGCGCAGGCAGCGTGGTAACCAAATCCATCACCAAGAAAGGCATTTATGCCGGGAATCCGGCGAGGCTTCTGCGCCGCCTGTAGGTCGCCCGGTGGCGCTGGCGCTTACCGGGCCTACGAAACCGTAGGCCGGGCAAACGCAGTGCCGCCCGGCAATCAGGCATCAGCGGAAGTTAATGTTCTTATCGCTGGTCATGTCGTACAGCTGGAACTTACGACCCAGCTGCTGACCGCCGTCACGCGTCAGCGGCGTCCAGCCAATGGCCGCGCGGCTGCGGGTTGGGCCTGACGAGAAGAGATCCAGCGGAATTGACACATACACCCCTTTGGTGAAGTCCCCTTCCCCGTATTCGTCCGGCGAGACGTTGGTGATGGTGGCGTAACCGCCCACGACCACGCCGCTGTCGAAGTGTTTAGAGATATCCAGCGTGCCGCCCTTATCGCCCGCCAGGTACTGACCGACGCTGGCTTTTACCAGCACATCAGGCGCAAACGACGGCGTCCAGTAGGCGGTCAGATGGCCCGTTTTGACGCTGTAGTCGGTGAACTTCATCATGTCCTGCGCGCTGCGCCAGTCACGCTGCTTGACGTAGTTGGCATCAATACCAAACGCCCAGTTGCTGTCCACCGGACGATACAGCACTTCCGCCCCCGCGCCGCCGTACATGGTTTCCAGGTACCCCCCGTAGACCTGGCCGTAGAAGCCGTTGCCAAAGTACTGGAAGTAGTTGGCCTGCAGGTTGTTCACGTAGGCATCGTTCTGCACATATTCACGCACGCGGGTACGCACGCGCGGCAGCGTCGAGTCCTTTGGCGGGTTGGTGTAGTTGAACTTGTCGTAGTTGTTGGCGATGTTGCCAAACAGGCTGCCGGTGGTCAGCAGGTGGTCGGTGAGCCACAGATCCGCCGTCGCCATGACCCCGAGCTGATACATGTAGAAGTTTTCCGGCCCGCCGACGGACTGGTTCAGCACCGGATCGATATGGAAATCAAAGCGCGATTTATCGATATACCAGCCCTGTTCGGTAGTGTCCGGCACGATCGGCTCAACGCGTTTTTGCACCAGTTCGGTTTCATGCCCCAGCGGTTCGCCTTCCAGATGGCGCTTGAGGCTGGCGACGTCCGTTTCCGTTGTCACCTGCGGCAGGTTGAGACGGTTCTCCGTCACGCGGATCGTACGGATCCCGTCCGGCAGATCGTTCATGATGATCCGGTTGGCGCGCTCGATCCCTTCCCGCGAGTCGCGATATTTCACCTGCTCACCGGTGACGTACAGCGTATCCCCTTTGACCTGAATTTTCGGATCGGCGAGGCCTGCGTTGTATTTCAGCAACGTCAGCTGGTTTGCCACCACGGAGTGCTGCAGGATCGCATCCTGCGGCTCCGGCTGGTATGCAGGCCGCGCGTTGTCGTTGTAGTGCGGGCGCATGTCGTTAAAGTTGGTGCGCAGCGTGAAGCCAAACATCACCGTATTGCCACGCTCGTAGCTGAGGTTAACGTCAGCCCAGTCAGTGACGCGATAAATGGCGCCGACGTTAAACTTGCTCTTCTGCTCAATCTTCCCGGCGAAATCCTGCGAGTAGTTATTACCTTCGTACTCCAGCTTCAGGCGCAGCGGCTGCCAGGGGGTCTGATATTCCACACCGCCAAACAGCGATGCCGGGCCGTGGAACATCTGGTCGCCATTGATGGATCCCGCTTTCTGATAACTGTTATCGCGGTAGCAGTATTTATCGCTGTAGGAGCAGAACGGGTTGGTCACGTTACCGCTGGTGCCCAGATAGCCCCATCCCAGGCCGAGAGAGAAGTCGAACGGTCCCCAGGCTTTGCTGGCGACGACGTATTCCGCATCAAACAGACCGGTACCGCCGATATCACGCGCGCCAACGGAGACCTGCGGCATCCAGTAGCTCTCTTCCCACAGACGCAGTTTGACGTCGAAGGCTTTATCTTTGTAGGTCTGATCGCCAGAGAAGGACTCAACGCTGCTGTATTTTTTGGTGCGCACGTCGGTGTAGCGCAGCGTGGTTTCAAGCCACGGGAATAGCTGCACAGACGCCGAGTAGTAGCGATACTGGTCGTTATCGCGGTAGTTAAGGCTCAATTCACCTTCACGCGCCATTCGCGCGGTGGGAGTCTGCATTAAACCGACGCCACCGAAGTCTGACTGAGACGGGCCAATGGGTGCCGGATACGTTTCTGCGTGGCAGGCGGCGCTCACGCAGAGCGCCAGCATGCTGTAGAGATAGGTTCTTTTCATTATTCCGGTATCCGCTGAATCAGGGAGTGAAGGATATCGGCGTTAAGCCCGTCATAGGCCTTCGTCCAGAAATGGTCGGCAAAACCGACAAAAATCACGCTGCCAGGCGCAGGTTCGATATGGCGTTTGTTCCAGTAAGCAACCGGGGCTTTTTGCGTGTGCCCGTCCGGGTAAACCACCCAGGCGTAGCTGTTGTCCGCTCCGCTCAGCAGGCTTTGCTCGTCAAGATAGCTCGCCACATCGCGACCCGGCGTAAAAGGCTTGTTACCCGGGCTGCTGATCAGTCCGAAGACGGTAATGGTGGCAGGCTGTGCCGGTAGCCAGAGCGTGTAATCGCCTTCCAGCGCCGGGTTGCCGTTCTCCGACACCCGCACGTCATCCGGATCGAGATTGACCTGCAGCCGTCCTGTTATTTTCAAAGCCTGAAGCTGCTGGCGAACGCTGTTAATCGCTGCCGCGTCATCACCGTCTTCCTGCTCCGCTAACCCCGTAAGCCTGGCGAGAAGCGCCTTGTGCTGTTGTTCCGCTTCAGCAGTCTTCTGGCGTTCAGCGATGACCGCGCCCGACCACCAGCTGTTTGCCAGACGTGGCTGGCCGACGAGATCGATAAGATGACCGGCATTGGTCAACGTTTTAGGCTGCGTGCTCTCCGGGGTATAGACCTTCACCGTTCCGGCAGACCATGCGAGCGGTGTGGTAAAGCTTGCGATCAGCGCAACGCGAATAAGTGTTTTCATGATTTCGCGGCCTTGATCAGCGTGGTTTTGACCGGGAAGAATCCGGCGCCGAGATACTGCAGGGACTGGCGGATCTGCCCGTCATCGTCGATCCAGAAACGGTTATGCCAGGTGGCCTGATCGGTGACGACCTCTTCATCCAGCACGCGAACACGGGTTTCATCGCTACCCACGCTGACGCTGTCCGTGCCGTTCCAGAGGAAGGTTGAACGCGCCGTGGCGTAACGCACCTGCTTATGTTCGGTCCAGCCCATCGTGCGCGTCCAGCTTGCGCCGTCGGTAATCTGGTTCGGTTTGATCAGCGGGTCGGCCGCGAGGTTATTCACCTCAAGCAGGTTATCGCCGCCCAACAGGGTTTTTACGATACGACCGTGCTGCGTCACGATGGTGGCCTGATCCTGCGTCACCCATTTCTGCTGCCCGTTTTCATCGAAAGCGAGCACCACAAACAGTTGCGGGCCATCGTTAAGCTGCATGTACTGGCTTGCATACGGCATGTTTTGCAGTTCGTCATCGGTCAGATGCACGCCCGGTGTGCCGAACATGCTCTCCCACAGTGAGTTTCCCAGCCCTTTGGTGGTGGCCGAGCACGCCTGCAACAGCAGGCAAATCAGGATGATCCCAGGTCGCTTCACGACTCTTCTCCGCATTATTGCCGGGTGGCGCTACTCGTACCCGGCCTACAGGTCCCGAAGGCTACTGAAAAGCCAGAATAACCACACCGAAGTGTGGTTATGATTAAAACACCCGCTATTACTGGGTGCTGGTTGTCGTGGTGGTCGTGGTTCCGGTATTGGAGCCATCACCGCCACCGGTTGCCGCCAGCGCGACACCCACGGCTGAACTTACGGTGCTGGCGCTGGCCGCGGTAGAACTTCCCGCAGACGCAGACGTCGCAGCCGAACCTGCCGCTTCCCCGACCTGAACCGGAGCTGCATAAACAGATGTCGCCGCAAGCGCAGATATGGCAAAAATGCCATACAGTACTTTCTTCATAAGAATTTCCCTTCATTGAATGAATGGAGATTTGCCCAAAAAGAATTTCAGGCGGATTCGAGTATACACAACTCCCGCCGCGGGTTTGCCGTCCGGGGAAATAGGAAAGGGGTTTTCAGACTAATGGATAAAATTGAAAGATAAGAGCAATTAACCAAATATAGAAAACATATAAATCAATAAGATAGAATTAAAAAGAGACTATGCCGTTATCCGTATATTCCTAAAGTAAACCTCAGTCATTAACGGGTTAACGGCTTTTTTCAGATTAAACTCAGTACAGGAATTTGAGCTAAATAACAGACATCAGGAATTATCTGATAAAAAAATGCCGGCATATCGCCGGCACATTTTCATGACAATTTAATTACGCACGCCATGCTTTATAACGGTTAATCAAGCCATTGGTCGAGCTGTCGTGGCTGGTGATCGCGTTATCGTCACCCAGCTCTGGCAGGATACGGTTTGCCAGCTGTTTGCCCAGCTCAACGCCCCACTGGTCAAAGGTGAAGATGTTCAGGATTGCGCCCTGAGTAAAGATTTTGTGCTCATACAGGGCAATCAGCGCACCCAGGCTGAACGGCGTGATTTCGCGCAGCAGGATGGAGTTGGTTGGACGGTTGCCTTCGAACACTTTGAACGGGACAACGTGGTCCAGCGTGGCCGGATCTTTACCCTGGTCGCGGTATTCCTGCTCAACCACCTCGCGGGATTTACCAAACGCCAGCGCTTCGGTCTGGGCGAAGAAGTTCGACAGCAGCTTCGGATGATGGTCGGACAGCGGGTTATGGGTGATAGCCGGGGCGATGAAATCGCACGGTACCATTTTGGTGCCCTGGTGAATCAGCTGGTAGAAGGCATGCTGGCCGTTAGTACCCGGCTCGCCCCAGATGATTGGCCCGGTCTGGTAATCCACCGCGTTGCCGTTACGGTCAACATATTTACCGTTGGATTCCATGTTGCCCTGCTGGAAGTAAGCAGCAAAGCGGTGCATGTACTGGTCATACGGCAGGATCGCTTCGGTTTCGGCACCGAAGAAGTTGTTGTACCAGATACCGATCAGCGCCAGCAGCACCGGCAGGTTTTTCTCAGGTGAGGTGGTGGAGAAGTGTTTATCCATCGCGTGCGCGCCGGAGAGCAGCTCAACGAAATTGTCGAAGCCCACGGACAGGATGATGGACAGACCGATCGCGGACCACAGAGAGTAACGGCCGCCAACCCAGTCCCAGAACTCAAACATATTCGCGGTATCGATACCGAACTCGCTGACCGCTTTACCGTTGGTGGACAGCGCCGCGAAGTGTTTCGCCACGTGCTTGTTGTCGCCCGCGGTTTTCAGGAACCAGTCGCGCGCGCTGTGGGCGTTGGTCATGGTTTCCTGGGTGGTAAAGGTTTTAGACGCGACCAGGAACAGGGTGGTTTCCGGGTTCACGTTTTTCAGCACTTCGGCGATGTGGGTACCATCAACGTTCGAGACAAAGTGCATGTTGAGGTGGTTTTTGTACGGGCGCAGCGCTTCGGTCACCATGAACGGACCGAGGTCAGAACCACCGATACCGATGTTAACCACGTCGGTAATCGGTTTGCCGGTGTAACCTTTCCAGCTTCCGGAGATGATCGCTTCAGAGAAGGCTTTCATCTTTTCCAGCACCGCGTTCACTTCCGGCATAACGTCTTTGCCGTCGACGATGATTGGGGTATTGCTACGGTTACGCAGGGCCACATGCAGCACGGCACGATCTTCGGTGCGGTTGATCTTCTCACCGGAGAACATGGATTTGATGGCGTCGGCCAGTTCAGTCTCTTTCGCCAGATCCTGCAGTTTTGCCAGCGTCTCTTCGGTGATACGGTTTTTGGAGAAATCCACCAGCATCAGGTCATCGAAAGTCGCGGAGAACTTATTGAAACGATCGGCATCTTTCGCGAACAGATCCGCGATGGTGACGTCTTTCATTTCATCAAAATGTTTCTGGAGTGCCTGCCAGGCAGCGGTCTGCGTTGGGTTGATGTTTTTCATTAGCAATACTCTTCTGATTTGAGAATTGTGACTGCGGTCGATTGTAGCGCCTGCAAATAAAAATTGTGATGGTTTTTATGCCATTGCCCTGGCCTGCATCAAACACAGGTGAAAAGACCCGAAAAGTATAGCTGCTGTATTGCCCTTCTGCGGCGGCGAAAAGTCGGTCAAAAAGCCCTAAAACGGAGCATAAAATCTGGCCCTGTTATAAGTCCTGTTTCTCAGGGGTACCCCCCCATAAAAAATCCGCATAATCCCAGCATTGACAGGACCTCCCCCACATTTTATTTATAGGGCCGTATTTTGCGCCTGCACCTGTTTTCGTTTCATTCTTGTGCCATGGTCGCTTATTCATTCCCTGACACGAGGTTGTTATGACGAGTTTTGTGGTCGCCAAATTTGGCGGCACCAGTGTGGCCGATTACGATGCCATGAACCGCAGCGCCGATGTGGTGCTGGCCGATCCGAATACCCGCCTGGTGGTGCTTTCCGCCTCTGCCGGCGTGACGAACCTGCTGGTTTCTCTGTCTGAAGGACTGGAAGCGACAGAACGTTTCGTTAAGCTGGATGCACTGCGCAAAATTCAGTTCGACATCCTTGAACGTCTGCAGAACCCGAACGTCATTCGGGAGGAAGTGGAACGTCTGCTGGAAAATATCACCACGCTGGCCGAAGCGGCCTCTCTGGCAACCTCCACCGCCCTGACAGACGAACTGGTCAGCCACGGTGAACTGATGTCCACCCTGCTGTTCGTGGAAATCATGCGCGAGCGTAATATTCCGGCGCAGTGGTTTGACGTGCGCAAAGTGATGCGTACCAGCGATCGCTTTGGCCGCGCCGAGCCGGACGTAGAAGTGCTGGCCGAGCTGACCACTCAGCAGCTGGCCCCACGCCTGGCCGATGGCATTGTGATCACCCAGGGCTTTATCGGCAGTGAAGCAAAAGGGCGCACAACAACGCTTGGCCGTGGCGGCAGCGACTATACCGCCGCGCTGCTGGGCGAAGCCCTGCATGCCACCCGCGTCGATATCTGGACTGACGTTCCAGGCATTTACACCACCGATCCGCGCGTCGTTTCTGCGGCCAAACGTATTGATGTCATCGCTTTTGAAGAGGCGGCGGAAATGGCCACCTTCGGCGCGAAAGTGCTGCACCCTGCCACGCTGCTGCCGGCCGTGCGCAGCGATATTCCGGTGTTCGTCGGCTCCAGTAAAGATCCGAAAGCGGGCGGTACGCTGGTCTGCAAGAAAACGGAAAACCCACCGCTGTTCCGCGCGCTGGCCCTGCGCCGTCGCCAGACGCTGGTGACGCTCCACAGCCACAATATGCTGCACTCGCGTGGTTTCCTGGCGGAAGTGTTTGGTATTCTGGCGCGCCATAATATCTCCGTGGATCTGATCACCACTTCTGAAGTGAGCATTGCGCTGACGCTGGACACCACCGGCTCTACCTCCACCGGTGACACCCTGCTGACACAGTCGCTGCTGATTGAGCTGTCTGAGCTGTGCCGCGTGGAAGTGGAAGAAGACCTGGCGCTGGTAGCCATCATCGGCAACAAACTGTCCCGCGCCTGCGGCGTAGGCAAAGAAGTGTTCGGCGTGCTCGACCCGTTCAATATCCGTATGATTTGCTACGGCGCGTCCAGCTATAACCTCTGCTTCCTGGTGCCTGCCGATCAGGCCGAGCAGGTGGTGCAGAAACTTCATCAGAATTTGTTTGAATAAAATTCGTTAGCACGATAAACATTATCTACAAGCCGGGCACAGACCCGGCTTTTTCATAACTAAACAACACGACAATACTGCAAGGAATCCACTATGTTATCCGCCATTACCCGGCTGTTCCCGCTCTGGGCGCTGCTGCTCTCCGTACTCGCGTATTACACTCCCGCTACGTTCACGGGCATTGGTCCGTGGGTCACCACGCTGCTGATGTTGATCATGTTCGGTATGGGTGTCCACCTGAAAATCGACGACTTCAAACGCGTGCTGTCCCGCCCGGCGCCTGTCGCAGCAGGGATTTTCCTGCACTACCTGGTGATGCCGCTTGCGGCGTGGCTACTGGCAATGGCCTTTAAGATGCCGCCCGACCTCTCCGCCGGGATGGTGCTGGTGGGTAGCGTGGCCAGCGGCACGGCGTCTAACGTGATGATCTACCTGGCAAAAGGCGACGTGGCGCTTTCCGTCACTATCTCTTCCGTCTCAACGCTGGTGGGCGTAATTGCCACACCGCTGTTAACCCGCCTGTACGTGGACGCGCATATTCAGGTGGATGTGATGGGCATGCTGCTGAGCATTCTGCAGATTGTGGTGATCCCGATTGCGCTGGGCCTGGTCATTCACCATCTTTTCCCGCGCGTGGTGAAAGCGGTTGAGCCGTATCTGCCTGCCTTTTCGATGGTCTGTATTCTGGCCATCATCAGCGCCGTGGTGGCGGGCTCCGCGTCGCACATTGCTTCCGTGGGGTTTGTGGTAATCGTCGCTGTGGTGCTGCATAACACCATCGGCCTGCTGGGCGGCTACTGGGGCGGGAAGCTGTTTGGTTTTGACGAATCGACCTGCCGCACGCTGGCAATCGAGGTAGGCATGCAGAACTCCGGCCTGGCGGCAGCGCTCGGGAAAATTTACTTTTCACCGCTGGCGGCATTGCCGGGAGCCCTGTTCTCCGTCTGGCATAACCTCTCCGGTTCGCTGCTGGCGGGCTACTGGTCAGGAAAACCGATAGAAGAAAAGCCACAGGAAATTGGCGAATATCGTCTTTAACAGTCGGGTGGCGCTACGCTTACCCGACCTACGCTCTCCGCACGCGCAAGCCGGGGAAAAAAGGGGCTTAACGCCCCTTCTTTTTACGTCCCGGTTGCGTAAAGCGTTTACCTGCGGGCTTGCCTCGCCCTTTCTCTTCCGACTGCGGTGCTTTCACGACCGGGCGTTTAATCGCCTGAGTTTTCGGTTTGGCTTTGGCCTTCGGCTTCGCTTCAGACGAGGAGTTCTCGATAAGCTTAAACAGCTCGATCAGTTCATCATCGGTTAAATCGCGCCACTCGCCCAGCGGGATACCGGACAGGCTGACGTTCATGATGCGGGTACGCTCAAGCTTCGTCACTTCATAGCCAAAGTATTCACACATACGGCGGATCTGGCGGTTTAAGCCCTGCACCAGAGTAATGCGGAACGCGAACGGCGCCTCTTTCTTCACCTTACACTTTTTCGTGACGGTCCCAAGGATCGGCACACCGGCGCCCATGCCGCGAATAAACTCGTCCGTGACCGGCTTATTCACCGTCACAATGTACTCTTTCTCGTGATCGTTACCGGCACGCAGGATTTTGTTGACCAGATCGCCGTGGTTGGTGAGGAAAATCAGCCCCTGAGAGTCTTTATCCAGACGGCCGATCGGGAAGATACGGCTGCTGTGGTTCACGAAATCAACAATGTTATCCCGCTCGCCATCTTCCGTGGTGCTGACAATCCCAACCGGTTTATTCAACGCGATAAACACCAGGTCTTCAGCATCGCGAGGTTCGATGAGCTGACCATTCACTTTTACCACGTCGCCAGGCATCACCTGGTCACCAATCGTGGCGCGTTTGCCGTTGAGGAACACGTTACCCTGTTCAATGTAACGGTCCGCCTCGCGACGTGAGCAGATCCCGCTCTCGCTAATGTATTTGTTTAATCGGGTTGATTGAGTTGGCAGCATAGTTTCTCCTGTGAAGGCGAAATATACCTTAGGTTTGGGCTGGAAAAAAAGATTAGCCGACGGTAACTGAGACGGGTTTTTTAGTTTGCGAGACACTTTCAGGATTTAGCGTCAGGCCATTTATCCTTGAGCTAACTCCTTTTAGCGTTACTCCCCACATACATTTATTTGTAGTTTATAAATCACAGGGAGTAATATGAAGGAGATCGTTCAGACAGAATCCTTCCGACGCTGGGAGCAAAACTTAAAAGATCGGCGAGCAAGGACCATTATCGCTTCCCGCCTCTTTCGGTTGGCAAATGGCTTAGCGGGCGACATAAAACCCGTGGGGGAAGGTATATGCGAGCTGAGGATCCACTTTGGTCCGGGCTACAGAATCTATTTTAAAGACCAGGGCAATTGCATCATCGTGCTGTTGTGTGGTGGTGACAAAAGCAGCCAGGCCAGAGACATACTTATGGCAAAAATGCTGAGCAATGTATCCCAATGGCAGGAGTGAATGAGCATGCATAAATTAACACCCTACGATCCAGCCATCGCGTTGGTGGATGATGAGGAAATAGCCGTGTTTATGGCTGATGCATTAGAAACTGGTGACTCAGCGTATATTGCTAAAGCTTTGGGCGTCATCGCGCGAGCGAAAGGGATGTCGACCATTTCACAGCAAACTGGCCTGTCACGAGAACAACTGTACCGATCATTTAGTGATAAGGGGAACCCAACGCTTAAAACCACGCTGGCGGTCATGAAAGCATTGGGTCTTGGGCTCACAATCAAACCCGCCGGGGATTAATACTCATCCCGCTCGTCATCTTCATCCGGCTGTTCCATCACGCTGTACGCCACCGCACAGAACAATGAGTTAAGGCGTTTCATATCCCCCAGCAGCCCCAGGTGCAGTGAGCTGGTCTCAATACTCTGTACGTTCTGTTGGTGCAGACGTTCCACGTGGGCGTGCGAGTAGCGGCGGTTGAGGATACGGAAGCGATGTTTATTGCGGCGCAGGCGGCGCGCGCTTGGCACGTCGCTGGAAAAGAAGACCAGCATCGCCAGCTTCAGGTTGCTAAGAAGTTGTTCGTGCAGAGCTTCCAGCTCCTTCAGCCCTTCGACGGAGAATGCACGGCGGGCGGCCAGAGATTTGTCAGCAATTTCACTGCCCATCCGCTCCACAATATCCGAAGCCTGCTCAAGGTTAAGCGACATCTCTATGATTTCCGCCCAGCGGCGGGACTCCTCCTCCGCCAGTTCATCCTGCGGTATGCGCGCCAGATAGAGCTTGATGGCGGTATAGAGCACGTTGATATCGTCCGCCAGCCTGCGCAGCTCTTTCTCTTCTCGCGGCTCACCGTGCATCACTTTTTGCAAGCCTTCGAGCATGGTTTCCATGGCGTCGCCCATGCGAAGCGTCTCGCGGGCGGCATTCGCCAGCGCCAGCGCCGGCGTATCCAGCGCGGAGGTATCCAGATGCTTCGGTTTCAGGCGCGCATCCAGCTCCGGTTCATCCTGGATCAGGCGCTCACAGAAGCGGGCCATCGGCTCGGCAAAGGGGACCATCGCCAGGCAACGTACCAGGTTGTAGAAGACGTGGAAGTAAATCACCAGCTCCGCCTTCGGCAGCGGGAGGTTGTCCATCAGGTTCGCCAGTGGATGGACAAACGGCAGAATGATCAGGCTGCCCACCAGCTTAAACAGCAGGCTACCCAGGGCCACGCGGCGGGCGGCAGCGTTGGCGGCGCTGTTATTGAGCATCGCCAGCAGGCCAGAGCCGAGATTAGCCCCGATCACCAGGCACAGCGCGACCGGGAAGGAGATCGCCCCGGCGGCGGTGAGCGTTGCCGTCAGCAGCACGGCGGCCAGGCTGGAGTAGCTGACGATGGCAAACACCGCGCCAATCAGCGCGTCCAGCATGATGTCACCGGTCAGGGAGGCGAAGATCACCTGAACACCGTTGGCCTCAGTAATAGGGGTGACGGCCTGAACAATCAGCTCCAGCGCCAGCAGGATCAACCCAAGGCCAATCCCCACGCGCCCAAGCTGCCCGGCCCGCGTCTGTTTGCGTCCGAGGAAGAAGATGACGCCAATGAAAATCAGCAGCGGCGACAGCCAGGAGAGATCGAACGTCAGGATACGCGCCATCAGCGCGGTACCCACGTCCGCCCCCAGCACAATGACCAGCGCCGGAGCCAGCGCCACCAGATCCTGCGCCACAAAGGAGGTGACAAGCAGTGTTGTGGCGTTACTGCTCTGCACCAGTGCCGTCACGCCAATGCCCGCGCAGAAGGCGAGCGGCTTCTTCTCAACGCTGTTGCTGAGAACGGTGCGTAAACGGGCACCAAAGACACGCATCACGCCGGTACGAACGATATGGGTGCCCCAGACGAGCAGTGCGACTGCAGAGAGCAGATGTAACAAGGTCAGCACGGAAGGTTTTCCTCCTTATCGTTATTCGTTTTCCTTAGGTTCAGTATAAGGGTTTAAACGTAAGAAAGAGACAGGGCGCCCAATGAGCGCCCTGTTTGTTGTAAGGAAAAGTGACGTCAGTCCGCGTCGTAGCCTAAATTCGGTGCTAACCAGCGCTCCACTTCAGCAACGCTCATGCCTTTACGCAGGGCATAATCTTCAATCTGATCCCGCTGCAGCTGCGCCACGGCGAAATATTTGCTGTCAGGATGGCTGAAGTACCAGCCGGAAACGGACGCCCCCGGCCACATGGCGAACGACTCGGTGAGCTTCATCCCGGTATGCGCCTCTACGTCCAGTAATGTCCAGATGGTGCCTTTTTCGGTGTGCTCCGGACAGGCCGGATAACCCGGTGCCGGACGAATGCCCTGGTAGTTCTCGCGGATCAGCTCCTCGTTGCTGAGGTTCTCATTGGCCGCGTAGCCCCAGTGCACCTTACGCACGCGCTCATGCAGGTACTCGGCGAAGGCTTCCGCCAGGCGGTCGGCAATCGCTTTCACCATGATTTTATTGTAATCATCGTGCTGCGCTTCAAAAGCGTCCGCCAGGGCATCTTCTTCCAGACCACCGGTCACGGCGAAGGCACCGATATAATCCGCTTTACCGGAAAGCTTCGGTGCCACGAAATCGGCCAGGCAGTAGTTGGCAAAGCCCACTTTTTCGGTTTGCTGACGCAGATGGCGGCTGACCGCCAGCACATGAGTGCGGGTTTCATCACGATAAATTTCAATGTCATCGCCCACGCGGTTCGCCGGGAAGAGTCCGACCACGCCCCGCGGATTAAGGGTTTTCTCTGCACTGAGCTTATCGAGCATATCGTTGGCGTCTTTAAACAAGCGCTTCGCCTCATCACCGACCACCTCATCCTCGAGGATGCGCGGATATTTACCCGCCAGCGACCAGGTCATAAAGAACGGTGTCCAGTCAATGTAGTTGCGCAGCGTTTCGATGCTGGCGGTCACCTCCTGCACGCCCAGCCGATGGGCCACCGGCGGCGTATAGCTCGACCAGTCAAAGGCCAGATCGTTATCGCGTGCCGCCTGCAGCGTTACCGGTGGCGTACGCGGTTTCTTGCGGGAATGCTGGATGCGGACGGTTTCGTACTCTTTACGGGTACGCGCCACAAAGTCATCGCGCTGGGTGTCAGAGAGCAGCGCGGAGACCACGCCAACGGTGCGCGAGGCGTTCTGCACGTACACCGTCGGGCCGCTGTAGTTCTGTTCGATTTTAACTGCCGTGTGCGCTTTCGAGGTGGTCGCCCCGCCAATCAGCAACGGAATGGTGAAGCCCTGACGCTCCATCTCTTTCGCCACGTTAACCATCTCGTCCAGCGATGGCGTAATCAGCCCGGAGAGGCCAATCAGGTCGGCATTCACTTCGCGCGCGGTCCTGAGGATTTTATCCGCCGGGACCATCACGCCGAGGTCGATAATTTCGTAGTTATTACACTGCAGCACCACGCCGACGATGTTCTTGCCGATGTCATGCACGTCGCCCTTCACGGTGGCAATGACCATTTTGCCGTTGCTGGAGCCCTGCTCTTTGCTGGCTTCGATAAACGGCTCCAGGTATGCCACGGCCTGCTTCATTACGCGGGCAGACTTCACCACCTGGGGCAGGAACATCTTGCCCTCACCGAACAGATCGCCCACCACGTTCATGCCGTCCATCAGTGGCCCTTCGATCACTTCAATCGGACGGGCTGACTGCTGACGCGCCTCTTCGGTATCCTGCTCGATAAACTCGGTGATGCCTTTGACCAGCGAATATTCCAGGCGTTTTTTCACATCCCAGGCGCGCCACTCGGCCTGCTGAACGTTGGCTGCGTCATCCGACTTGCTGCCACGGTATTTTTCGGCCAAATCCAGCAACCGCTCGGTCGCGTCGTCGCGGCGGTTAAGGATCACGTCTTCTACCGCGTCGCGTAGCTCCGCAGGCAGGTCGTCATAAATTGCCAGTTGTCCGGCGTTGACGATCCCCATGTCCATCCCGTTGCGGATGGCGTAATAGAGGAACACGGCGTGAATCGCTTCACGCACCGGGTCGTTACCGCGGAACGAGAACGAGACGTTCGACACGCCGCCGGAGATCAGCGCATGCGGCAGCTCGCGTTTGATGTCTTCACACGCGCCAATAAAATCCTGGGCGTAGTTATTGTGCTCTTCAATCCCGGTCGCGACGGCGAAGATATTCGGGTCAAAGATGATGTCTTCCGGCGGGAAGCCCACCTCTTCGGTTAAAATCTTGTACGCGCGGCGGCAAATCTCGATTTTGCGCTCGCGGGTGTCGGCCTGGCCCACTTCGTCAAAGGCCATCACCACCACAGCGGCCCCGTAGCGACGCACCATCTTCGCGTGGTGGATAAAGATATCCACACCCTCTTTCATCGAGATGGAGTTGACGATGCCTTTCCCCTGAATGCACTTCAGCCCTTTTTCGATGACCTCCCATTTGGAGGAGTCAATCATGATCGGCACGCGGGCGATATCCGGCTCACCGGCAATCAGGTTGAGGAAACGCACCATCGCCGCTTCGGCGTCGAGCATCCCCTCATCCATGTTGATATCGATAATCTGAGCGCCGCTCTCCACCTGCTGGCGGGCGACGTCCAGCGCTTCGCTGTACTTCTCTTCTTTAATCAGGCGCTTGAACTTCGCCGAGCCGGTGACGTTAGTACGTTCACCCACGTTCACAAACAGGCTGTCTTCGCCGATGGTCAACGGCTCAAGGCCGGAAAGACGACAGGCAACGGGAAGCTCCGGCAGCTTGCGCGGCGGCAGTCCTGCTACGGCGTTGCTCATCGCAGCGATGTGCGCCGGCGTGGTGCCGCAGCAGCCGCCGACGATGTTCAGAAAGCCGGACTCGGCCCATTCGCGAATTTGTGCCGCCATGGTGTCGGCATCCAGATCGTACTCACCAAACGCGTTCGGCAGACCGGCGTTCGGGTGGGCGGTGACGTAGCATTCCGCAATACGCGACAGCTCCTGCACGTACTGGCGCAGCTCATCCGGCCCCAGCGCACAGTTCAGGCCGAAGGAGAGGGCCTCCGCATGCCGCAGCGAGTTGTAAAACGCTTCAGTTGTCTGGCCGGACAGCGTACGGCCCGAGGCGTCAGTGATGGTGCCGGAAATCATGATCGGCAGGTCAACGCCCAGCGCCTCGAACTCCTCTTTCACCGCGTAAATCGCGGCTTTGGCGTTGAGGGTGTCGAATACCGTTTCAATCAGGATCAGGTCGGAACCGCCTTCCACCAGCGCTCTGGTCGATTCACGATAGGCCACGACCAGCTGGTCAAAGGTGATATTACGAAACGCCGGGTCGTTCACGTCCGGTGAAATCGACGCGGTGCGGTTAGTGGGACCCAGCACCCCTGCAACGTAGCGAGGTTTCTCCGGCGTGCGGGCCGTCCACTCATCGGCACAGGCGCGCGCCAGCTTCGCGGCTTCATAGTTGATTTCCGCCGACAGGGATTCCATCTGGTAATCCGCCATGGCGATGGTTGTCGAGTTAAAGGTGTTGGTTTCAATAATATCCGCGCCCGCCTCAAAGTAGGCGTTGTGGATATCCTTGATCACGGACGGCTTGCTGAGCACCAGCAGGTCGTTGTTTCCTTTCAGGTCGCATGGCCAGTCAGCGAAGCGTTCGCCGCGGAAATCGTCTTCGCTCAGGCGATAGCCCTGGATCATGGTGCCCATACCGCCGTCCAGCACCAGAATTCGTTCATTTAACTGCGCACGCAGTTGCTCTACTTTGCTGCTCACACTTGCTCCCGACAACGCTCAACAAGGCCAAAAGGCTGCATCCCATACTGGCACAATCTCGCAGGGTGGAAAAGTCACTCAGGGGTAACATGAGACATGTTCACCATCACTCCTCCGATCAGTCAGGATAACGGTTGCAAATTCACCAAATAAAACGAAAATGATTTCCACGATACAGAAAAAGGAGATCGTCATGGTCGCGACCGTTCCCGCTAAACGCGGCAGAAAACCTGCTGCCACCACCGCCGCCGCACAACAGAGCGGACAGGTTCAATCGCTCACGCGCGGTCTGAAGCTGCTGGAGTGGATAGCCGAGTCGCACAGCAGCGTGGCCCTGACGGAGCTGGCGCAGCAGGCGGGCCTGCCGAACTCCACAACCCACCGGCTATTGACCACCATGCAACAGCTGGGCTTTGTCCGTCAGGTCGGCGAGCTGGGGCACTGGGCGGTAGGCGCCCATGCGTTTATCGTCGGCAGCAGCTTCCTGCAGAGCCGCAACCTGCTGGCGATTGTGCACCCGATTCTGCGCAAGCTGATGGAAGATTCCGGCGAGACGGTAAACCTGGCGGTACTCGACCAGAGTGATCATCAGGCGATCATTATTGACCAGGTACAGTGCACGCAGCTGATGCGCATGTCAGCCCCCATTGGCGGCAAGCTGCCGATGCACGCGTCGGGCGCGGGGAAAGCGTTTCTGTCACAGCTGAGCGAGGAACAGGTGACAGGGCTGCTGCACCGCAAGGGACTGCATGCCTACACGCACGCTACGCTGGTGTCGCCGGTGCATCTGAAAGAAGATTTGGCCCTGACCCGCAAGCGTGGCTATTCGTTTGATGACGAAGAACATGCCCTCGGCCTGCGCTGTATCGCAGCCTGTATCTTTGACGAACACCGCGAACCGTTTGCCGCCATCTCCATCTCCGGGCCGATTTCCCGCATGACCGACGATCGGGTCACCGAGCTGGGTGCGCTGGTGATTAAGGCGGCGAAAGAGGTGACCCTGGCGTATGGTGGGATCCGTTAGGCATGCATTGCCGGGTGGCGGCTTCGCTTTACCCGGCCTACATGATGCCCTCTGAAAACCGGATGCAAAAGCGCTGCTTACGGCGGTAAGCGTAGACATCTTCCACATGCCCATTTTTGATCCGCGTTTGCAGTCCCCGCCAGTAGCTGGCGCGGAACAGATCCTCATGCATCTCTTCAAACAACGGCCCGATGCGCGGGTCAGCGCACAGCCAGTGGCGAAACTCTTCAGGAAAGACATCGCCCGGTGAGACGCTGTACCACGGCTCGCCGGAAAGCTCATCTTCCGGATAACGGGGCGGTGGGATATCGCGGAAATTCACTTCTGTCATGTAGCAAATTTCGTCGTAATCGTAGAACACCACGCGTCCATGACGCGTGACGCCGAAGTTCTTAAACAGCATATCGCCGGGGAAAATATTGGCCGCGGCAAGCTGGCGAATCGCGTTGCCGTACTCTTCAATGGCATCACGCAGCGCCTGGCCTTCGGACTGCTCCAGCCAGATATTCAGCGGCACCATGCGGCGTTCAATATAGAGATGGCTTATTACGATTTTGTCGCCAAGATCGGTGATTTTACCCGGGGCTTCCTGCAGTAAAAGGGTCATGAGCGCCGGATCGATCTGCTGCTTATCCAGCACAAAGTTTTCGAACTCCTGAGTATCCGCCATGCGTCCGACGCGATCGTGCTCCTTCACCAGTTGGTAGCAGGCACGAACGTGTGCCGCGGTCATCTCTTTCTGCGGCGCGAATTTATCTTTGATCACCTTAAATACGCGGTCGAAGCCCGGAAGGGTAAATACCAGCATCACCATGCCGCGAATGCCGGGCGCTTCAATAAACTGCTCATCGGCGGTGGTGACATAGCGCAGGTACTCCCGGTAGCTTTCCGTTTTGGCGTGCTTCTGACAGCCAATCGCCATATACAGCTCGGCCGTGGTTTTGCCCGGCAGGATCTCACGCAACCACTCCACGAGCGCGGCAGGTAACGGGGCATAGACCATAAAGTAGGAGCGGGCGAAGCCAAACACAATGCTGGCCTCCGCGCTGGTGGTCAGGCAGGTATCGACAAACAGTTCTCCGTCATCGGTGCGATGGATGGGCAGCAGAAACGGCAGAATGGCCGAGGGTGTAATCAGTTTACCGACCAGCCATGCGGCTTTATTGCGGTAGAAAAGCTCATTGGCGACCTGCAGATGGCTGTGGCTGAGCACCTCCGTACCGAAAGTTTCAATAAGATGGGCGTGGATATAACCAATATCCCGGGCTTTATTCTCCCAGGGCAAGCGCAGCGGCAAATCAGTTAGCACACGATGCAGGAGCTTATCCCATCCGCTATCAGGGAAGAAATCTTTAGCCAGCGGACGCGGAATGGTACGAAAGCGTCGCTCGGGCTGGGAGCTGAAGATAAATAACCGCTCAGGAGATAATGAGCGGTGGTCAAATAACCGGCAATAGACGGAGTTAAAAAAGCTCTCCGCAATCTCGAAGCGCGGGTAGTCCGGTAACAAATGGGTGTAATGATCCTTCACGCGCAGCAAAAATTCCGCATCCGGGCTTTTACCGTCGGTAATACAGCGCAACTGCTCCACCACCAGACCCACGTGGTGGTCGTAAAGATGGATACGCTGCTTCATCGCCTGCTGCACCGCATGCCAGTCAGCGTGTTCAAAGCGCTGCTGGGCGCCGGAGGTCACTTCCAGAAAACGTCCATACTGTGCATCAAAGCCCTGCAGAATAGTTTGGGCAATCAGTAATTCCAGACCACGCGACATATATTCCCCTTACCCCTCACCCCGGCCCTCTCCCCAATGGGGCGAGGGAGAAACAGATCTGCACCAGACCGTCCCCTCTCCCCTTCGGGGAGAGGGTTAGGGTAAGGGGGGAAAAGATTAGAACTGTGCTTCTTCCGTTGATCCCGTTAAAGCGGTGACGGAGGAGGCGCCACCCTGAATGATGGTTGTCACGTTATCGAAGTAGCCGGTTCCCACCTCCTGCTGATGTGAAACGAAGGTATAGCCCTCTTTACCGGCGGCAAATTCTGGCTGCTGCACCTTCTCAACATAGTGCTTCATGCCCTCGCCCTGCGCGTAGGCATGGGCCAGGTCGAACATGTTGAACCACATGCTGTGGATACCCGCCAGGGTGATGAACTGGTACTTGTAGCCCATATCGGACAGCTGCTGCTGGAAGCTGGCGATAGTTTTATCGTCCAGATTCTTCTGCCAGTTGAAGGACGGTGAGCAGTTATAGGCCAGCAGTTTGCCCGGGTATTTCGCGTGGATGGCATCGGCAAAGCGTTTTGCCAGCGCCAGATCCGGCGTCGAGGTTTCACACCAGACCAGGTCCGCGTATGGGGCGTACGCCAGGCCACGGCTGATCGCCTGCTCAATGCCCGCATGAGTGCGATAGAACCCTTCGCTGGTGCGCTCGCCGGTAATAAACTCGCTGTCGTACGGGTCGCAGTCCGAGGTGATCAGGTCAGCTGCGTCCGCATCGGTACGAGCAATGACCAGCGTCGGCACGCCGAGCACGTCAGCGGCCAGACGCGCCGCTACCAGCTTCTGAATCGCTTCCTGGGTCGGGACGAGAACTTTTCCGCCCATGTGCCCGCACTTCTTCACGGAGGCCAGCTGATCTTCGAAGTGAACGGCCGCTGCACCGGCCTCAATCATCGATTTCATCAGCTCAAATGCGTTCAGCACGCCACCAAAACCGGCTTCTGCGTCCGCGACGATCGGCAGGAAGTAGTCAATAAAGCGCGGATCGTTTGGCTCGATACCTGCGGCCCACTGGATCTGATCCGCACGGCGGAAGGTGTTGTTGATCCGATCCACGACCGACGGCACCGAGTTAGCCGGATAGAGCGACTGATCCGGATACATGCTGGACGCCAGGTTGGCATCCGCCGCGACCTGCCAGCCGGAGAGATAAATAGCTTCAATGCCTGCCTTCGCCTGCTGCAGTGCCTGACCGCCGGTCAGCGCACCGAGGCTGTTGATATAGCCCTTTTTGGAACCGCCGTGCAACAGCTTCCACATCTTCGCCGCACCGTTCTGTGCCAGCGTGCATTCCGGATTGACCGAGCCGCGTAATTTCACCACCTCTTCCGCGCTATAAGGACGGCGGATGCCTTCCCAGCGAGGCTGTGTCCACTCTTTCTTTAATTCTTCGATTTGTTGGGTACGGGTTTTCATGTGCAGATGCTCCATATTGTTATGTGGTGAGTTACGCCAGGAAGCGGTAGCCCGGCAGGGTCAGGAAGTCGATTAAGTCATCTGATGTGGTGATTTGCTCCATCAGGCGCGCGGCGTCGTCAAAACGTCCGCTGCTGAAGCGGTGTTCGCCCAGCTCGTCCTGGATCACCCGCATCTCTTCAGCCAGCATCTGGCGGAACAGGGATTTGGTCACCGGCTTGCCGTTGCTGAGCGTTTTTTGATGGTGGATCCACTGCCAGATTGAGGTGCGTGAGATCTCTGCCGTCGCGGCATCTTCCATCAGGCCGTAGATCGGTACACAGCCGTTGCCGGAGATCCACGCTTCGATGTACTGCACGGCCACGCGAATATTGGCGCGCATGCCCTCTTCCGTACGTTCGCCTGCACACGGGGCCAGCAGCTGTTCTTCCGCCGTTGGGGCATCCTCTTCGCGCGTGACGAACAGCTGGTTTTTGTTGTCACCGAGTATGCGGTTGAAGACTTCCATGGCCGTATCCGCCAGACCCGGGTGCGCGATCCACGTCCCGTCATGGCCGTTACGTGCTTCAAGCTCTTTATCGGCTTTAACCTTGTTGAGCACCTGGTTGTTACGCTCAGCATCTTTGCTCGGGATAAAGGCCGCCATACCGCCCATCGCAAAAGCGCCGCGCTTGTGGCAGGTTTTGATCAGCAGACGCGAGTAGGCGCTGAGGAAAGGTTTATCCATAGTAACGACCTGGCGATCCGGCAGCACGCGGTCGGGATAGTTTTTTAGGGTTTTGATATAGCTGAAAATATAGTCCCAGCGCCCACAGTTCAGGCCGACAATGTGGTCGCGCAGGGCATGGAGAATTTCGTTCATCTGGAACACTGCGGGCAATGTTTCAATCAGCAGTGTGGCCTTGATGGTGCCACGCGGCAGGTTGAAACGATCTTCCGCATAGCTGAACACCTCGCTCCACCAGGCCGCTTCCTGCCAGGCCTGCGTTTTAGGCAGATAGAAA
Organism: Enterobacter sp. BIDMC92; assembly: GCF_001030225.1. Taxonomy (NCBI): domain Bacteria; kingdom Pseudomonadati; phylum Pseudomonadota; class Gammaproteobacteria; order Enterobacterales; family Enterobacteriaceae; genus Enterobacter; species Enterobacter sp. BIDMC92. The sequence goes on along the minus strand of NZ_KQ087598.1, from coordinate 241,380 downwards.
TACGGGCCGCTACCTTTTGCCAGCAGGGCTTTATAGTTGTGGAAGAAATAGAGTGCAAAATCAAACAGGCTTCCCGGAATGGCTTCCCCGCGCCAGGTAACATGTTTTTCCGGCAGATGCAGACCACGTACGCGACAGATCAGCACCGCCGGGTTCGGTTTGAGTTGATAAATTTTACCGGCTTCGTTGGTATAGCTGATGGTGCCGTTCACGGCATCGCGCAGGTTGATCTGCCCCTCGATGACCTTACGCCAGTCCGGTGCCAGTGAGTCTTCAAAATCGGCCATAAAGACTTTAACGTTCGCGTTCATGGCGTTGATCACCATTTTACGCTCCACCGGGCCGGTGATCTCAACGCGACGATCCTGTAAGTCGTCAGGAATGCCGCGGATTTTCCATTCACCACGGCGAATGGAAGCGGTTTCCGAAATAAAACCAGGCAACTTGCCGTTATCAATTTCCTGCTGCTGATGAATGCGTGCCGCCAGCAGCTTATTACGCTGTGGCGTAAAGCGGGTTACCAGTTCAGTCAGAAATTCTACCGCTTCTGCCGTCAATACTTGCTGTTCCTGCTCGCCATACGGCTGGGTAAAGGCCAGTTCATCGACCGTCGTTGCCTGTTGAGTCATTACTCTGCTCCTCATCAAAGATCCAAAATCACGCCCCCGATGCGAACGAAAGATCGTTGGGTAGTTTTCGCTCAGCAGAATTAAGACTATCTCCATTTTTTCTAAAATCAAAAACAATTTCCATTTTAATTTAAAATAACAGGCAACCAATTGATTTTAATGAGATTAAAGTTACCTCGCTTGATGAGTGGCATTTCGGAAATAAAAAAGGCACCCGAAGGTGCCTGATGTGAATAGCTGAAACGCTTTAGGATCGTTTAGTGCAGACGATTACTCCAGCGTCGGATTCATGTGACGCAGATCGTATGGCGTGATCTGGTAGACGTAATAGTTGAGCCAGTTGGTAAAAAGCAAATTCCCGTGGCTGCGCCAGGTGGCTCTCGGTGTGTTCTGTGGATCGTTTTTCGGGAAATAGTTGTACGGAACATCCGGGTTAAGGCCCGCTTCGACATCACGGAAATACTCTGACGCGAGGGTATGCGGATCGTACTCCGGATGTCCGGTTACAAAGGCAATGCGTTTATCTTTGCTGGCAAACAGGTAAGCATCGCCATCCTCTGTTTCGGCCAGGATCTCCAGATCGGTGTAATCACGTATCAACTGCGCCGGGAAATCGGCATAACGTGAATGTGGCGCCAGGAAAGAATCATCAAACCCGCGCGTCAGCAGAGCATGGGGATGGAGAATGTGGTGTTCGTACACGCCGGAGAGCTTTTCAGTGCGGGTTTGTTTGGGGATGCCATAAAGAATATTCAGAGCGGCTTGTACCGCCCAACAGACAAACAATGTCGACGTGACGTGATCTTTTGCCCACTCCAGCACCTGTTTGATCTGCGGCCAGTAGGCAACATCGTTGAATTCAACCAGACCCAGCGGGGCACCGGTCACAATCAGTCCGTCGAAGTTTTCGCCCTGAATGTCATCGAAGTTGCAGTAGAAGGTGTTCAGGTGCTCAGAAGGCGTATTACGCGACTCTCGGGCATCGATTCGCAGGAGCTGAATATCCACCTGCAGCGGGGAGTTCGAGAGCAAACGCAGGAACTGGTTTTCAGTTTCAATCTTCTTCGGCATCAGATTGAGAATAAGCACCTTCAGCGGGCGAATTTCCTGAACTGTCGCACGTGAAGCCGTCATAACGAAGACGTTTTCTTCACGTAAGAAATTGACGGCTGGTAGCTCGTCCTGCACCCGAATCGGCATAACCTTACTTCCTCACAGTATACGTATAAACGTTTAGACATCCAGACAGCTAACGATACCCAGAAATGATCGGAATGTCGAGTCTGCAAGGCGAAGGTGAGAAAGTTTCAGGGAGAGGGAGAAAAACAAAAGCAAAAAACCCCGCACCTTACGGTACGGGGTTCTTCTAAATTGATGCCTGGCAGTTCCCTACTCTCACATGGGGAGACCCCACACTACCATCGGCGCTACGGCGTTTCACTTCTGAGTTCGGCATGGGGTCAGGTGGGACCACCGCGCTAAAGCCGCCAGGCAAATTCTGTTAATCTGTATCAAAGCTGAAACTTGTGTCGTCTCTTCGCCAAAACATCTTCGGCGTTGTAAGGTTAAGCCTCACGGTTCATTAGTATCGGTTAGCTCAACGCATCGCTGCGCTTACACACCCGACCTATCAACGTCGTCGTCTTCAACGTTCCTTCAGGAGCCTTAAAGGCTCAGGGAGAACTCATCTCGGGGCAAGTTTCGTGCTTAGATGCTTTCAGCACTTATCTCTTCCGCATTTAGCTACCGGGCAGTGCCATTGGCATGACAACCCGAACACCAGTGATGCGTCCACTCCGGTCCTCTCGTACTAGGAGCAGCCCCCCTCAATTCTCCAGCGCCCACGGCAGATAGGGACCGAACTGTCTCACGACGTTCTAAACCCAGCTCGCGTACCACTTTAAATGGCGAACAGCCATACCCTTGGGACCTACTTCAGCCCCAGGATGTGATGAGCCGACATCGAGGTGCCAAACACCGCCGTCGATATGAACTCTTGGGCGGTATCAGCCTGTTATCCCCGGAGTACCTTTTATCCGTTGAGCGATGGCCCTTCCATTCAGAACCACCGGATCACTATGACCTGCTTTCGCACCTGCTCGAGCCGTCACTCTCGCAGTCAAGCTAGCTTATGCCATTGCACTAACCTCCTGATGTCCGACCAGGATTAGCTAACCTTCGTGCTCCTCCGTTACTCTTTGGGAGGAGACCGCCCCAGTCAAACTACCCACCAGACACTGTCCGCAACCCGGGTAACGGGTCTACGTTAGAACACCAGCCATTAAAGGGTGGTATTTCAAGGACGGCTCCATGCAGACTGGCGTCCACACTTCAAAGCCTCCCACCTATCCTACACATCAAGGACCAGTGTTCAGTGTCAAGCTATAGTAAAGGTTCACGGGGTCTTTCCGTCTTGCCGCGGGTACACTGCATCTTCACAGCGAGTTCAATTTCACTGAGTCTCGGGTGGAGACAGCCTGGCCATCATTACGCCATTCGTGCAGGTCGGAACTTACCCGACAAGGAATTTCGCTACCTTAGGACCGTTATAGTTACGGCCGCCGTTTACCGGGGCTTCGATCAAGAGCTTCGCGTTGCCGCTAACCCCATCAATTAACCTTCCGGCACCGGGCAGGCGTCACACCGTATACGTCCACTTTCGTGTTTGCACAGTGCTGTGTTTTTAATAAACAGTTGCAGCCAGCTGGTATCTTCGACTGATTTCAGCTCCACCCGCAGGGGCTTCACCTACATATCAGCGTGCCTTCTCCCGAAGTTACGGCACCATTTTGCCTAGTTCCTTCACCCGAGTTCTCTCAAGCGCCTTGGTATTCTCTACCTGACCACCTGTGTCGGTTTGGGGTACGATTTGATGTTACCTGATGCTTAGAGGCTTTTCCTGGAAGCAGGGCATTTGTTACTTCAGCACCGTAGTGCCTCGTCATCACACCTCAGCGTTAAAAAACGACCGGATTTACCTAATCGTTCCGCCTACATGCTTAAACCGGGACAACCGTCGCCCGGCTAACATAGCCTTCTCCGTCCCCCCTTCGCAGTAACACCAAGTACAGGAATATTAACCTGTTTTCCATCGACTACGCCTTTCGGCCTCGCCTTAGGGGTCGACTCACCCTGCCCCGATTAACGTTGGACAGGAACCCTTGGTCTTCCGGCGAGCGGGCTTTTCACCCGCTTTATCGTTACTTATGTCAGCATTCGCACTTCTGATACCTCCAGCAACCCTCACAGGCCACCTTCAACGGCTTACAGAACGCTCCCCTACCCAACAACACATAGTGTCGCTGCCGCAGCTTCGGTGCATGGTTTAGCCCCGTTACATCTTCCGCGCAGGCCGACTCGACCAGTGAGCTATTACGCTTTCTTTAAATGATGGCTGCTTCTAAGCCAACATCCTGGCTGTCTGTGCCTTCCCACATCGTTTCCCACTTAACCATGACTTTGGGACCTTAGCTGGCGGTCTGGGTTGTTTCCCTCTTCACGACGGACGTTAGCACCCGCCGTGTGTCTCCCGTGATAACATTCTTCGGTATTCGTAGTTTGCATCGGGTTGGTAAGCCGGGATGGCCCCCTAGCCGAAACAGTGCTCTACCCCCGAAGATGAATTCACGAGGCGCTACCTAAATAGCTTTCGGGGAGAACCAGCTATCTCCCGGTTTGATTGGCCTTTCACCCCCAGCCACAAGTCATCCGCTAATTTTTCAACATTAGTCGGTTCGGTCCTCCAGTTAGTGTTACCCAACCTTCAACCTGCCCATGGCTAGATCACCGGGTTTCGGGTCTATACCCTGCAACTTAACGCCCAGTTAAGACTCGGTTTCCCTTCGGCTCCCCTATACGGTTAACCTTGCTACAGAATATAAGTCGCTGACCCATTATACAAAAGGTACGCAGTCACACCACGAAGGTGCTCCCACTGCTTGTACGTACACGGTTTCAGGTTCTTTTTCACTCCCCTCGCCGGGGTTCTTTTCGCCTTTCCCTCACGGTACTGGTTCACTATCGGTCAGTCAGGAGTATTTAGCCTTGGAGGATGGTCCCCCCATATTCAGACAGGATACCACGTGTCCCGCCCTACTCTTCGAGTTCACAACCTGTGCATTTTCGTGTACGGGACTATCACCCTGTACCGTCGGACTTTCCAGACCGTTCCACTAACACACAAGCTGATTCAGACTCTGGGCTGCTCCCCGTTCGCTCGCCGCTACTGGGGGAATCTCGGTTGATTTCTTTTCCTCGGGGTACTTAGATGTTTCAGTTCCCCCGGTTCGCCTCGTTAACCTATGTATTCAGTTAACGATAGTGTGTCGGAACACACTGGGTTTCCCCATTCGGACATCGCCGGGTCAAAGGTTCATATCACCTCGCCGGCGCTTTTCGCAGATTAGCACGTCCTTCATCGCCTCTGACTGCCAGGGCATCCACCGTGTACGCTTAGTCGCTTAACCTCACAACCCGAAGATGTTTCACTTCATGATTGCGAAAATTTGAGAGACTCGAACACACATAACATGTGTGTCGTTTCAATTTTCAGCTTGATCCAGATTTTTAAAGAGCAAAACTTCTTAATGCACTCAAAAGTACATTCAGAAGTTCATCATTCATCAGACAATCTGTGTGAGCACTGCAAAGGCAGGTTCTTTAAGGTAAGGAGGTGATCCAACCGCAGGTTCCCCTACGGTTACCTTGTTACGACTTCACCCCAGTCATGAATCACAAAGTGGTAAGCGCCCTCCCGAAGGTTAAGCTACCTACTTCTTTTGCAACCCACTCCCATGGTGTGACGGGCGGTGTGTACAAGGCCCGGGAACGTATTCACCGTAGCATTCTGATCTACGATTACTAGCGATTCCGACTTCATGGAGTCGAGTTGCAGACTCCAATCCGGACTACGACGCACTTTATGAGGTCCGCTTGCTCTCGCGAGGTCGCTTCTCTTTGTATGCGCCATTGTAGCACGTGTGTAGCCCTACTCGTAAGGGCCATGATGACTTGACGTCATCCCCACCTTCCTCCAGTTTATCACTGGCAGTCTCCTTTGAGTTCCCGGCCTAACCGCTGGCAACAAAGGATAAGGGTTGCGCTCGTTGCGGGACTTAACCCAACATTTCACAACACGAGCTGACGACAGCCATGCAGCACCTGTCTCAGAGTTCCCGAAGGCACCAAAGCATCTCTGCTAAGTTCTCTGGATGTCAAGAGTAGGTAAGGTTCTTCGCGTTGCATCGAATTAAACCACATGCTCCACCGCTTGTGCGGGCCCCCGTCAATTCATTTGAGTTTTAACCTTGCGGCCGTACTCCCCAGGCGGTCGACTTAACGCGTTAGCTCCGGAAGCCACGCCTCAAGGGCACAACCTCCAAGTCGACATCGTTTACGGCGTGGACTACCAGGGTATCTAATCCTGTTTGCTCCCCACGCTTTCGCACCTGAGCGTCAGTCTTTGTCCAGGGGGCCGCCTTCGCCACCGGTATTCCTCCAGATCTCTACGCATTTCACCGCTACACCTGGAATTCTACCCCCCTCTACAAGACTCTAGCCTGCCAGTTTCGAATGCAGTTCCCAGGTTGAGCCCGGGGATTTCACATCCGACTTGACAGACCGCCTGCGTGCGCTTTACGCCCAGTAATTCCGATTAACGCTTGCACCCTCCGTATTACCGCGGCTGCTGGCACGGAGTTAGCCGGTGCTTCTTCTGCGGGTAACGTCAATTGCTGAGGTTATTAACCTCAACACCTTCCTCCCCGCTGAAAGTACTTTACAACCCGAAGGCCTTCTTCATACACGCGGCATGGCTGCATCAGGCTTGCGCCCATTGTGCAATATTCCCCACTGCTGCCTCCCGTAGGAGTCTGGACCGTGTCTCAGTTCCAGTGTGGCTGGTCATCCTCTCAGACCAGCTAGGGATCGTCGCCTAGGTGAGCCGTTACCCCACCTACTAGCTAATCCCATCTGGGCACATCTGATGGCAAGAGGCCCGAAGGTCCCCCTCTTTGGTCTTGCGACGTTATGCGGTATTAGCTACCGTTTCCAGTAGTTATCCCCCTCCATCAGGCAGTTTCCCAGACATTACTCACCCGTCCGCCACTCGTCACCCGAGAGCAAGCTCTCTGTGCTACCGTTCGACTTGCATGTGTTAGGCCTGCCGCCAGCGTTCAATCTGAGCCATGATCAAACTCTTCAATTTAAAAGTTTGATGCTCAATGAATTAAACTTCGTAATGAATTACGTGTTCACTCGTTGAGACTTGGTATTCATTTTTCGTCTTGCGACGTTAAGAATCCATGTCACTTTGAGTGCCCACACAGATTGTCTGATAAATTGTTAAAGAGCAGTTGCAACGCGGCTTTCGCTCACCGTTGCGAGGTGGCGTATATTACGCTTTCCTCTTTCAGAGTCAACCCGTTATTTTCAGGATTTTTTTCTCTTCAACCGACCGGGCTGTTTGTGAAGTGATTCACATCCGCCGTGTCGATGGAGGCGCATTATAGGGAGTTCTCCGCAGGCCGCAACCGCTAAATGACAGAAAGATGACTGACTGCTGCATTCCACAGCAAAACCCCGCCTTATACCTTTTTACACACAGACTTATCCACAATGATACGAAAAAGTGAAAATGTGCGAGCGTTGCGCAAACGTTTTCGTTAAAATGCTCGCGCTTCGCAAGGATGCCTCGTCAGGTGTGTTAGATGAGTTTTTCACAGGAAAATTCATCTAACGCTCTCTGTAATCGTGAAATCCAGGGGATTTACCATGCAACAACGTCGTCCAGTCCGCCGCGCTCTGCTCAGTGTTTCTGATAAAGCCGGTATCGTCGAATTCGCTCAGGCACTTTCTGCACGCGGTGTGGAGCTGCTTTCTACAGGCGGTACCGCTCGCCTGTTAGCAGATAAAGGTCTGCCGGTAACCGAAGTGTCCGATTACACCGGTTTCCCGGAAATGATGGATGGACGCGTCAAAACCCTGCACCCAAAAGTCCACGGCGGTATTCTTGGCCGTCGCGGTCAGGACGACGCCATTATGGAACAGCATGAGATCGCGCCAATCGACATGGTTGTCGTTAACCTCTATCCGTTCGCCCAGACCGTTGCCCGTGAAGGCTGCTCTCTGGAAGATGCCGTAGAAAATATTGATATCGGCGGCCCGACCATGGTGCGCTCCGCGGCCAAGAACCATAAAGATGTCGCCATCGTCGTAAAGAGCAGCGATTACGAAGCCATTATTAATGAGATGGACGCCAACGAAGGGTCACTGACCCTGGAAACGCGTTTCGACCTCGCCATCAAAGCCTTCGAACACACCGCTGCGTACGACAGCATGATTGCCAACTACTTCGGTAGCCTGGTACCGGCTTACCACGGTGAAAGTAAAGATCCTTCCGGTCGCTTCCCGCGCACCCTGAACCTGAACTTCATCAAAAAGCAGGATATGCGTTACGGTGAGAACAGCCACCAGCAGGCTGCCTTCTATATAGAAGAAGAGGTAAAAGAAGCCTCTGTTGCGACCGCCCGGCAGGTTCAGGGCAAGGCGCTCTCCTATAACAACATTGCCGATACCGACGCCGCGCTGGAATGCGTGAAAGAATTCAGCGAGCCTGCCTGCGTTATCGTCAAGCACGCGAACCCATGCGGCGTTGCCGTGAGCACCTCCATTCTGGATGCCTATGACCGCGCGTATAAAACCGACCCGACCTCTGCCTTCGGCGGCATTATCGCGTTTAACCGCGAACTGGATGCCGAAACCGCACAGGCCATTATCTCCCGTCAGTTTGTTGAAGTGATCATCGCGCCATCGGCGTCTGAAGAAGCGCTGAAGATCACCGCGGCGAAGCAGAACGTGCGTGTCCTGGTTTGCGGCCAGTGGGCGGAACGCGTTCCGGGCCTGGACTTCAAACGCGTGAACGGCGGCCTGCTGGTTCAGGACCGCGATCTGGGTATGGTGACAGAAGCCGACCTGCGCGTGGTGACCAAGCGTCAGCCAACAGAACAGGAACTGCGTGACGCGCTGTTCTGCTGGAAAGTGGCGAAGTTCGTCAAATCCAACGCCATTGTTTACGCCAAAGAGAACATGACCATCGGGATAGGCGCAGGCCAGATGAGCCGCGTTTACTCGGCGAAAATCGCGGGCATTAAAGCAGGCGATGAAGGTCTGGAAGTGAGAGGCTCCGCCATGGCCTCTGATGCCTTCTTCCCGTTCCGTGACGGTATTGACGCGGCTGCCGCGGTAGGCATCACCTGCGTGATCCAGCCAGGTGGTTCTATCCGTGACGACGAAGTGATTGCCGCTGCCGACGAACACGGCATTGCGATGATCTTCACCGACATGCGTCACTTCCGCCATTAATTCCCGGAGCAGAAAATGAACGTATTAGTGATTGGTAACGGCGGACGCGAGCACGCTCTGGCATGGAAAGCGGCCCAGTCTCCGCTGGTGAAAACGGTCTTCGTGGCGCCGGGCAACGCCGGTACCGCCCTGGAACCCGCGCTGCAGAACGTGGCTATCGGCGTGACCGACATTCCGGCGCTGTTGAGTTTCGCCCAAAGCGAGAAAATCGACCTGACCATCGTCGGCCCGGAAGCGCCGCTGGTGATTGGCGTGGTGGATGCGTTCCGCGCGGCAGGCCTGACAATCTTCGGTCCGACGGAAGGTGCTGCCCAGCTGGAGGGCTCCAAAGCTTTCACCAAAGATTTCCTCGCACGTCACAATATCCCGACGGCGGAATACCAGAACTTCACAGAGGTTGAGCCCGCTCTGGCTTACCTGCGTGAAAAAGGCGCACCGATTGTCATTAAGGCCGACGGCCTGGCTGCCGGGAAAGGCGTGATCGTAGCGATGACGCTCGAAGAAGCCGAAGCCGCGGTTCAGGATATGCTGGCAGGCAATGCCTTTGGCGATGCGGGCCACCGCATTGTGATTGAAGAGTTCCTCGACGGCGAAGAGGCGAGCTTTATCGTGATGGTCGACGGCGAGCACGTTCTGCCGATGGCCACCAGCCAGGATCATAAGCGTGTGGGCAATGGCGATACCGGCCCGAATACCGGCGGAATGGGGGCTTACTCCCCTGCTCCGGTGGTCACTGATGAAGTGCACCAGCGCACGATGGATCGCATCATCTGGCCAACCGTAAAAGGGATGGCTGCCGAGGGGAATACGTACACCGGTTTCCTCTATGCGGGCCTGATGATCGACAAGCAGGGTAATCCTAAGGTCATCGAATTCAACTGCCGCTTTGGCGATCCGGAAACCCAACCCATCATGCTGCGCATGAAATCCGACCTGGTAGAACTGTGCCTGGCGGCGTGCGAAGGTAAGCTGGACGAGAAAACTTCCGAGTGGGACGAGCGTGCGTCACTGGGCGTAGTCATTGCTGCGGGTGGATACCCAGGCCACTACAACACCGGTGATGAGATCCACGGCCTGCCGCTGGAAGAGGTTGAAGGCGCGAAGGTATTCCACGCCGGAACGAAGCTGGCTGACGATGACCGCGTACTGACCAACGGCGGACGCGTGCTGTGTGCTACCGCGCTGGGCCATACCGTAGCAGAAGCGCAGAAACGCGCCTATGCGCTGATGGCGGATATTCACTGGAACGGTAGCTTTAGCCGCCAGGATATCGGCTATCGCGCGATTGCGCGTGAGCAGGGGGAGTAATTTCCCCCTCACCCTAACCCTCTACCAAAGGGAGAGGGGATCGTTCGTAGGCCGGATAAGCGTTAGCGCCATCCGGCTTAATCCACAGAACTCAGAAACTCTTCTCTGTCGGCTGCCAGGTGCAGAAGTCTTCGTTAGCCACCAGCAGCAGCTGAGAGCCTTCCGGCGCGTCAAGCCACGCCACACTCACTTCCATTGATGAATGCCGCTGACGGCGTTCGATGTGTTCGATGGCCCAGGATTCTAGGTCAGGCTTGATGGTCTGCCCTTCGCAGGTTGTCACCGTCCCATCAGTATGCCAGCGACCCTGGCGCAGCACGACGCGGCCCTGACGCAGCGCATCGCTGGTCTGGCGGATTTGTTCGGCACGGTAACGGTAGAGCGCGACTTGATCGCTGGAAAGCTGCTGTTTTTGACCGCTGACTTCACGCTGCATAAAGCTTAGCTCGCCGTGGTCGTCAAAACGCACTTTCACATGTTCGGGGGTTTTGCTGTAGACGTTCAGTTCAATGAGCGACAGCTCATCGCCCTGCCAGCGATATTCCGCCGTCGACGTATTGCCGTTATGCCACGGACTAAACGCAGAGAGCAGATGAACTTCACCGCCGGAATCTTTACGCCAGATCCTGACCGCTCCCTGGTTATCCGCGTAGCCACTGGCGGTAAACGGTGGCAGAGAGGTATCGTGGCTACAGGCTGACAGCAACAGTATGCCTGCCAGCGCGAGCGTTCCACGCCAGAAAGACAAAAGGGGCGTTGCCGCCCCTTCGCTAAAACTGTTCACTGCCACGCGTCTTACTTAACAGCGTCTTTCAGTGCTTTACCAGAAACAAATGCCGGCACGTTAGCTGCGGCGATTTTGATTTCTTTACCGGTCTGCGGGTTGCGGCCAGTACGCTCAGCGCGGTGGTTCACTTTGAAGGTACCGAAACCAACCAGTTGTACAGCATCACCTTCTTTCAGAGACTCAGTAATAGCAGCCAGGGTAGATTCCAGAGCAGCTTTAGCCTGCACTTTAGACAGATCAGCCTTGTCCGCAATTACATCAATCAGTTGAGTCTTGTTCATAAGTTATCCTTTCAATGTGTTTATCGCTTGCTAAGCATCGAGTGCGACGAAAATGCCAAAAAAGCACTCTCCTGCATACACGCACCGATAGCCACTTTTTTTCGCCCCCCAAATGTAGACCAGACAAGGGTCGAAAGGGAAGAGTCGAGGAGCGACAAAACGGGCGTTATCTCAAGTTTTCTTATCTCATTGGTTAAAAATTATACCAATATTGCTCTCGCCGGCCTCACGTAAGTCTGCGCGCAGCCCTTTTATCAGCTCAATATCGCGTTCTTCACACTCTGCCAGCAGGCGGAAAATTTCCCACTGAATGTCCCATTCTTGCTCTACGGCCGGGTTTGCACGCAGCTCTTCGTCGGTCATTTCACGACCTTCCTGGGTCATTTCCAGCATCGCCACGGTGGTGATAGACGCTTTACTGACTTCGATAGCATGCTCCAGCGTTTCGCCGCTCAGACGGGAGTGAAGCAGTTCGCTTAACGCCACGCAGGCATCAATCGCCGGGTAGACGCCATACAGGTCAAAATCATCCGCAACCGGAATCGCCTCTTCCAGCTTTTCCAGCTGAGAGTCGAAATTCACCTTCGCGTCTTTCACCGTCAGCGTTTCCCAGATCAGGTCCAGAATGCGACGATAAATATGCCCATCGCCAAAGCCCGTCTCCTTACAAAACGCGGCATAGTTGGGATACATGCGCTCGCACAGGCAAGCCATAAAGGTGACGTGCTGCCAGCTTTCCAGCTTTTCCAGGCGCAGGTGAATCGGGTTTTGTAGCATGATGATCTCTCGAATCGAAAATTAGGCGCAGTTTACCTGAATCATCGCTGAATTTCCTGCCAACGAACAAAAGCTGGACGCGAAGAGGCCACGGCGTCTGCCCAGCGCGTGGGTTCCGGTAAACGGTAGCCCTTCATACAGCGCTGCACCCACGCCAGAGCGCTGTCCATGCTTACCCGATGCCCGGTGGCGATAAACAGCGGGTTACAGCGGGCTTTACTGCGCCAGACCCATGCCAGCTGCTCCCCTTTATGGATAAGCGGCGCCAGCGCGCCCGGCTCAGCGGAAAGGGGTTCAAACGCGCCGCAGAGACGTTTCTTGGCGACGCCAATGGTCGGCACATCCACCAGCAGCCCAAAGTGGCTGGCAACGCCTAAACGGCGCGGGTGTGAGATACCGTGTCCATCGACAAACAGCAGGTCGGGTTTTTGCGAAAGTTGCTCCCACGCGGCCAGCAGCGCGGGATATTCACGAAAGGAGAGAAAGCCGGGAATGTAGGGCATGGTGGTGGCGATACGCGCCACCTTGTATTCCACCAGCTCAAGCGAAGGGTATTTCAGAACCACCATTGCCGCTCGCGTCACTTCACCGCCCTGCTCGAACCCAACGTCGGCTCCGCCAATGTACTGCGGAGGATCCTTATCCAGCTGATCCTCACGGATCACTGATGAAGCCAGTTCGATTTGCTGAGCGCGTAGCGACGCGAGATCCATAACCACTCCTTACTGGTGATACTGGGCAGAAAGCCGATGCACCGCCTCCACAAATACGCCAGCGTGCTCTGGCGGCACATCCTGATGAATACCATGACCAAGGTTAAAGACGTGTCCTTCACCCTGGCCGAAACCAGACAGTATAGTCGACACTTCTTCCTCAATGCGGGCAGGCGGCGCATAGAGCATGGAAGGATCCATATTGCCCTGCAGCGCCACTTTGTCACCCACGCGGCGGCGGGCATCAGCGATATCGGTGGTCCAGTCGAGACCCAGCGCGTCACAACCGGTTGCCGCCATGGCTTCCAGCCACTGACCGCCACCTTTGGTGAACAGCGTCACCGGCACGCGGCGGCCTTCGTTTTCACGCAACAGGCCGTCGACGATTTTGTGCATGTAGTACAGCGAGAACTGCTGATAATCGCGCCCGGTCAGCACGCCACCCCAGGTGTCGAAAATCATGACCGACTGCGCACCCGCTTTAATCTGCGCGTTGAGGTAGAGCGTGACGCTCTTCGCCAGCTTGTCGAGAAGCGCATGCAGGGCCAGCGGCTCGGCGTACATCATCTTTTTAATCTGGGTGAAAGCTTTGCTGCTGCCGCCTTCAACCATATAGGTCGCCAGCGTCCATGGGCTGCCGGAAAAACCAATCAGCGGCACTTCGCCTTTCAGCTCGCGGCGAATGGTGCGCACAGCGTTCATCACATACCCCAGTTCTCCTTCCGGATCGGGGATCGGCAGCTTATCGACATCGGCTTTGCTTTTAATCGGGGAGGTAAAACGCGGGCCCTCACCGGTTTCGAAATAGAGCCCAAGGCCCATCGCGTCCGGAATGGTCAGAATGTCCGAAAAGAGAATGGCGGCATCCAGCGGGAAGCGACGCAGCGGCTGGAGCGTCACTTCGCAGGCCAGCTCGGCGTTTTTGCACAGCGACATAAAATCACCCGCCTGCGCGCGCGTGGCTTTGTACTCTGGCAAATAGCGTCCCGCCTGGCGCATCATCCATACCGGGGTGACATCAACGGGCTGGCGCAGCAGCGCACGCAGATAACGATCGTTCTTCAGTTCGGTCATTTTTGCAGTTCCTTAAGCGTCATAGCCCCAGTGTAACACTACTCATACTCGGCCCGACACATCGCCACGGTATCTTCTATCAGCCGACGCGCCACGGTGCCCGGTGGGGGAAGCAGCGGTAAATCGTCATAGCGATACCAGTTCGCTTCCTGCAGCTCTTTCTGATCGATAACGATCTCGCCGCTGTCGTATTCGGCCATAAAGGCCGTCATCAGCGACTGCGGGAAGGGCCAGGGCTGGGAGGTCACGTAGCGCAGGTTCTTCACTTTAATCCCACTCTCCTCCATCACCTCGCGCGCCACCGCCTGCTCCAGCGTTTCACCCACCTCAACGAAACCAGCCAGCACGGTATGAATGCCGTTGCGATGACGGGTATGCTGGGCCAGCAAGATAGAATCCTCCCGGCGGATAGCGACGATAATGCACGGCGCAATTTGTGGGTAGTAGCGTTCGCGGCAGTGGCTGCAGAGCATCGCCCACTCGGTTTTGCTCGGGTGCATAGTGTGACCGCAGTAGCCGCAGTATTTATGCGAGCGGTAAAACTCCGCCAGCTGTACACCACGCCCCGCCAGCTGGAACAGGCCCACATCCAGATCCAACACCTGTCGAACCGATCCCATCTCCTGACGGCGGGGTTGTTGGATCAACCACACCGCATCTCCCTGCCATTCGCCGATTTTCAGCGCCGGCTGGCCCACAAGATCGAACCTCTCTGCTGCGCCATAAGGGATCTCCCCGTCAGGAAGCCATAATTTTTGTTCGTGACTGACGATCCACCAACCGAGATCTGATTTTTCAATAATACGATCCATATCTATTGCACTACCTTCGCTTCACTGACATGTTGTTAGCATTGTGGTTACATTCTGGATGAGCAGATTCAATCCTACACTTTGCGGAGTCGACCATGTTAAACCAGCTGGAAAGCCTGACTGAGCGCGTTAGAGGAAGTAACAAACTGGTGGATCGCTGGCTACATGTGCGCAAGCATCTACTCGTGGCTTATTACAATCTGGTCGGTATTAAGCCTGGCAAAGAATCGTTTATGCGGTTGAATGAAAAAGCGCTGGATGATTTTTGTCAGAGCCTGGTCGACTATCTGTCCGACGGCCATTTCAATATTTATGAACGCATTATCCGCGAAATGGAAGGGACAACACCGTATTTAGCGGCCAGCAAACTCTATCCGCTGCTGGAAGCCAACACCCAACAGATCATGGATTACTACGATTCCACGCTTGAGAACGCCATCGATCACGATAACTATCTTGAGTTCCAGCAGGCGCTTTCCGACCTTGGCGAAGCGCTGGAAGAGCGATTCACGCTGGAAGATAAGCTGATTAGCCTCGTCCTGGATGCCAGCCCCGAAGATAACATCGTGCGCCCTGCTTGAGTTCTTAATCGTTAACGAGTAATTTACAACCATTCGCCCCTCTCACGAGGGGGATTTTTCTTGTCGGAGTGCCCAGAGCGAAAGCCGGGCTGAGACCGTTAATTCGGGATCCGCGGAACCTGATCAGGTTAATACCTGCGAAGGGAACAAGAGTCACACTGCTGTTGTATCGCCCCCTGGGCGATCCTCTCTTGCTTCATCCGTCGTCTGACAAGCCATGTCCTTCACTTTTGGAATGAGCTATGTCTACTGCAAAACTGACCCGCCGCGAACAGCGCGCACAGGCCCAACACTTTATTGATACCCTGGAAGGCACTGCTTTCCCGAACTCAAAACGCATCTACATTTCCGGCTCCCGGGCGGATATCCGCGTCCCGATGCGTGAAATCCAGCTGAGCCCGACGCTTATCGGCGGCAGCAAAGATAACCCGCAGTATGAAGACAACGAAGCTGTGCCGGTGTATGACACCTCCGGCCCGTACGGCGATCCTGCTGTTGCCATTAACGTGCAGCAGGGTCTGGCGAAACTGCGCCAGCCATGGATTGATGAACGTAATGACTGCGAAGCGCTGTCTGATCGCAGTTCGGCTTACACCAAAGCGCGTCTGGCCGACGACGGTCTTGACGAGCTGCGCTTCGCCGGACTGCTGACGCCGAAACGGGCGAAAGCGGGCAAACGTGTGACCCAGTTGCACTATGCGCGCCAGGGTATTATCACGCCGGAGATGGAGTTTATCGCTATCCGTGAAAACATGGGGCGCGAGCGCATCCGCAGCGAAGTGCTCCGCCATCAGCATCCGGGCGAAGGCTTTGGCGCTCGCCTGCCGGAGAACATCACGCCGGAGTTTGTGCGTGATGAGGTGGCCGCAGGCCGTGCGATTATCCCCGCCAACATCAACCACCCGGAATCTGAGCCGATGATTATCGGCCGCAATTTCCTGGTGAAGGTTAACGCCAATATCGGTAACTCGGCCGTCACCTCTTCCATCGAAGAAGAGGTGGAAAAGCTCGTCTGGTCAACGCGCTGGGGTGCGGACACGGTCATGGATCTCTCAACCGGGCGCTATATTCACGAAACCCGCGAGTGGATCCTGCGTAACAGCCCGGTTCCTATCGGAACGGTGCCCGTCTACCAGGCCCTGGAGAAGGTCAACGGCATTGCCGAAGACCTCACCTGGGAAGCCTTCCGCGACACGCTGCTGGAGCAGGCTGAACAGGGCGTAGACTACTTCACCATTCACGCGGGCGTACTGCTGCGCTACGTGCCGATGACGGCGAAACGTCTGACCGGTATTGTCTCACGCGGCGGCTCCATCATGGCCAAATGGTGCCTGTCGCACCATAAAGAGAACTTCCTCTACGAACACTTCCGCGAGATCTGCGAAATCTGCGCCGCGTACGATGTCTCCCTGTCGCTGGGGGATGGCCTGCGTCCGGGCTCCATTCGCGACGCCAACGACGAAGCGCAGTTTGCCGAGCTGCATACCCTGGGCGAGCTGACCAAAATCGCCTGGGAGTATGACGTGCAGGTGATGATTGAAGGCCCGGGACATGTGCCGATGCAGATGATCCGCCGCAACATGACCGAAGAGCTGGAGCACTGCCACGAAGCGCCATTCTATACCCTGGGGCCGTTGACCACCGATATTGCGCCAGGCTATGACCACTTCACCTCCGGGATTGGGGCGGCGATGATCGGCTGGTTCGGTTGCGCCATGCTCTGCTATGTGACGCCGAAAGAGCACCTCGGCCTGCCTAACAAAGAGGACGTGAAGCAGGGGCTGATTACTTACAAAATCGCCGCCCACGCCGCGGACCTGGCGAAAGGCCATCCCGGCGCGCAAATCCGTGATAACGCCATGTCGAAGGCGCGCTTTGAATTCCGCTGGGAAGATCAGTTCAACCTGGCGCTGGACCCGTTCACCGCCCGCGCCTATCACGACGAGACCCTGCCGCAGGAATCGGGCAAAGTCGCGCACTTCTGCTCCATGTGCGGGCCGAAATTCTGCTCGATGAAAATCAGCCAGGAAGTACGCGATTACGCCGCCACGCAAACCATTGAAGTGGGCATGGCGGACATGTCTGAAACCTTCCGCGCCAAAGGCGGCGAAATCTACCTCAAAAAAGAGGAGGCGTAATGTACCAGCCCGATTTCCCACCCGTTCCCTACCGTTTAGGGCTCTATCCGGTGGTGGACAGCGTGGCGTGGATAGCGCGCTTGCTGGAGGCAGGCGTTCGCACGATCCAGTTGCGCATCAAGGATAAACACGATGACGAGGTGGAGGCGGATGTGGTCGCCGCTATTGCGCTGGGGCGCCAGTATCACGCCCGTCTGTTTATCAACGACTACTGGCGACTGGCCCTTAAGCACCAGGCTTACGGCGTGCATCTGGGTCAGGAGGATCTGGAAACAACGGACCTGAGCGCTATCCGGGACGCCGGATTACGGCTGGGGGTGTCAACGCACGACGACATGGAGATCGACGTGGCGCTGACGGCTCGCCCCTCCTATATCGCGCTCGGTCACGTCTTTCCGACGCAAACCAAACAGATGCCTTCCGCACCGCAGGGGCTGACGCAGCTGGCGGGTCACGTCAAACGCCTTGCCGATTATCCTACCGTCGCCATCGGCGGCATTAGCCTTGAACGGGCGCCGGCGGTGCTGGAGACGGGCGTTGGCAGTATTGCCGTCGTCAGCGCCATCACCCAGGCCGCAAACTGGCAGACCGCCACTGAACAGCTGTTACAGCTGGCAGGAGCAGGTGATGAATGATCGTGATTTTATGCGCTACAGCCGCCAGATCCTGCTGGAGGATATTGCCATCGATGGGCAGCAAAAACTGCTCGCCAGCCGGGCGCTGATTGTTGGTCTGGGAGGATTAGGCGCACCTGCCGCGCTCTATCTGGCAGGCGCCGGCGTGGGCACGCTGGTGCTGGCCGATGACGACGACGTGCATCTCAGTAACCTGCAGCGCCAAATCCTTTTTACCACGGAGGATGTCAACCAGCCCAAAGCGCGTATTACCCGCCAGCGACTGAATCAATTGAACCCGGATATTACGCTTATTGCGCGCCAGGAGCGGCTCAGCGGCGAAAATTTGCAGCGTGAAGTCGCCCTTGCTGATGTGGTGCTGGACTGTACCGACAATATGGCGACGCGCCAGGCGATCAACGCCGCCTGCGTGGCCACGCATACCCCCCTCGTCACCGCCAGTGCGGTGGGGTTCGGCGGCCAGATGATGGTCCTGACGCCACCGTGGGCACAGGGCTGCTATCGCTGCCTGTGGCCGGATGATGCCGAGCCGGAACGCAACTGCCGCACGGCAGGCATTCTTGGTCCGGTGGTCGGCGTAATGGGCACCATGCAGGCGCTGGAAGCCATCAAGTTACTCAGCGGCATGGAGACGGAACGCAATACCCTGCGGCTGTTTGATGCCCGCTCCAGCGGCTGGCGCCATCTGGCGCTGCACCGTGACAGCCGCTGCCCGGTGTGCGGAGGCCACGATGCGCATTCTGTTTAACGATGAGCCGATGAAATGCGATGACGGCCTCACCGTTGCCGTCCTGCTCGACAAGCTGCGCCAGCTCAGGCCGGGAACGGCGCTGGCACTCAATCAACAGATCCTGCCGCGCGAGCAGTGGGAACATCAGCAGGTCAATGAGGGCGACCAGATCCTGCTGTTTCAGGTTATCGCAGGGGGCTGAGATGTTACGTATTGCTGATAAAGTTTTTGATTCGCATCTGTTTACCGGAACCGGGAAATTCGCCTCGCCGCAGCTGATGGTGGACGCCATTCGGGAAAGCGGCAGCCAGCTGGTGACGCTGGCGCTCAAGCGCGTGGATCTGCGCCACCACAGCGACGCCATTCTGGCTCCCTTACTGGAAGCGGGCGTCACGCTGCTGCCCAACACCTCCGGTGCGAAAACCGCCGAGGAGGCGATTTTTGCGGCTCAGCTGGCCCGTGAAGCGCTGGGCACACGCTGGCTCAAGCTGGAAATTCACCCGGACGCGCGCTGGCTGCTGCCCGATCCCATCGAAACGCTGAAAGCGGCTGAAAAGCTGGTGCAGCAAGGCTTTACTGTTCTGCCTTACTGCGGGGCCGATCCCGTGCTGTGTAAACGGCTGGAAGAGGTCGGCTGCGCCGCCGTCATGCCGCTGGGCGCGCCTATCGGCTCCAATCAGGGGCTGGAAACCCGCGCGATGCTGGAAATCATCATCGAACAGGCCACCGTGCCGGTGGTGGTAGATGCTGGCATTGGCGTACCCAGCCACGCCGCGCAGGCGCTGGAGATGGGTGCCGATGCGGTACTGGTGAACACCGCCATCGCGGTTGCCGACGATCCGGTCACGATGGCCCGCGCGTTCCGCATGGCTGTCGAAGCCGGCTTGCTGGCAAGAGCATCCGGCCCCGGTTCACGCAGTTTTCAGGCACAGGCCACCAGCCCGCTGACCGGTTTTCTGGAGGCGATCTCATGAGGACGTTTACCGAGCGCTGGCGGCAGCTTAACTGGGACGACATTGCCCTGCGCATCAACAGCAAAACGGCGGCCGACGTGGAGCGGGCATTGCAGGCCCGACATCTGACCCGCGAGGATCTGATGGCCCTGCTCTCGCCGGCGGCCAGTGCGTACCTCGAACCGATGGCCCAGCGTGCCCAGCGGCTTACCCGTCAGCGCTTTGGCAACACGGTGAGCTTCTACGTACCGCTCTATCTTTCGAATCTGTGCGCTAATGACTGTACCTACTGCGGTTTCTCCATGAGCAACCGCATCAAGCGTAAAACGCTCGATGAGGGTGAGATTGCCCGTGAGTGTGCGGCCATCCGTGAAATGGGCTTCGAGCATCTGCTGCTGGTAACGGGCGAACATCAGGGGAAGGTGGGAATGGACTATTTTCGCCAGCACCTTCCCGCTATTCGTCGTCAGTTCGCGTCGTTGCAGATGGAAGTGCAGCCTCTTTCGCAGGAGGAGTACGCGGAGCTCAAAACGCTTGGTCTGGACGGGGTCATGGTCTATCAGGAAACGTACCATGAGGCGACCTATGCCCGGCATCATCTTAAGGGGAAGAAACAGGATTTCATCTTCCGCCTGGAGACCCCGGACAGACTGGGCCGCGCTGGCATCGACAAAATCGGTCTGGGTGCGCTGATCGGGCTCTCCGACAGCTGGCGGGTGGATTGCTACATGGTGGCGGAACATCTCCTGTGGCTCCAGCAGCACTACTGGCAGAGCCGTTATTCCATCTCTTTCCCCCGGCTGCGACCTTGCGCTGGCGGGATTGAACCGGCGTCGCTTATGGATGAACGCCAGCTGGTGCAGACCATCTGCGCGTTTCGCCTGCTCGCGCCGGAAGTGGAGTTATCCCTGTCAACGCGTGAATCGCCGGCGTTTCGCGATCGCGTGGTCCCACTCGCGATCAACAACGTCAGCGCGTTTTCCAAAACGCAACCTGGTGGCTACGCCGACGATCGCCCGGAGCTGGAGCAGTTTGTACCGCATGACGGGCGGCGTCCGGAAGCGGTCGCTGCCGCCCTGAGCGCTCAGGGATTACAACCGGTCTGGAAAGACTGGGACAGCTGGCTGGGAAGAGCCTCACAATAATGTTGCAACGTACCGCAACCCGATAAAAAAGTGTCGAGGCGCTACGGAGAGTCACAACCGGATGATTGCCAGCACTCATCCGGTTTTTTATCGTCGCAGGGTCAGCAACGGATGCTGGCCAGGGCGAAAAGCTTCTTCCTCGTTTCGCCCTGCCTCTGATTAATTGCGCAAAAAGCGCACGCCCGTTTAATAAGTATTTTCTTAATGATCCTTAAGATAAATCATCCCGTCAGTAATCATGTTCCGTATAATTCACCGCTAACCGCAGGACAGCGACTATGCTGAGAGGATATCGGCAGACGAAAAGTATTCACCATCAGGATCGATGTACAACTCATGGCACTTCACAGCAAAAAGCTCTCTTTTACCCGGCCAATCATGCTCAGCTTCGCGGGGATCCTCTGCAGTTTTGCGGTGATCGCGATTGCGGTGACGCTTTCGCAGCGAAAAGATTTTCTTGAGGATTATCACAAGATTAATAGCAATTTCACGCACAACCTGGCGGTGAACTACACCGAATCCATCCTGCGTGAAAATGACTATATCCTTGGCCGCGCCGCGATATACTTCGCGCGCGACGACAGGCTAAACGAGACGCTGAACGTCAACCCGACGCAGGGGCTGCAGATGGTGATGCATTTGCAAAACCTGATGCCGACCGTCTCCTCCATTTCGCTTGCCGACACGCAGGGGCATTATCTGCGCGCACCGGAAGTACTCCCCACTGAGAAGGGTAAAACCTTCGATCCCCGGACGCGCCCGTGGTTTATCGCCCAGGCGGAAGCCAGTATCTTCAGCCACTATACGCGCCCCTACATGGACTACTTCACCGGCCATCCGACAGTAACACTCTATAAACCGTTGATTTCACCGGAAGGAAGACTAAAGGGAACGATCGCGTTTCATCTCGATTTGACCTCAATGGGCTATACGCTGCGTCAGATGGTGGCGCCCGTGCAGGGAGAATTCTTCGTCGTCGAACGTGACGGTGCCGTCGTGCTTCACCCTGATACCGGCGCGCTTTTCAAAAAGTACGTAAGCGAAGCGCTGATGGACAAAATGACCAGCGGCGAAGGCCACCTGTACGACAAGAAAAGCAATGCCTGGTATTACTACTACTCCTTTACTAACCCGGACTGGTTTGTCATCTACCGGGTATCAGGTGATACGCTCACCGATATTACCCGCCACGAAACGACGATTGTTGGCTGGGGATTCGCGCTGGCGGCCATCATTATCATTCTCTTTGGCTTATACCTCCGACACGCCTCGCGTAGCGTGCTGATGCACATTATCAATGCCATCAAAACCGGCGATGTCAGCGAGGCACCGCGTCTTGAAGCCATGCTGAGCCACACGATCCAGTCGAATAAAGAGCGCGAGATGGCCTATGTGCGCCAGGCGACTCACGATGCGCTGACGGGCTGTAAAAACCGCCGCGCATTCGACAGCGATGTCGCGGAACTGCTGAATGCCCAGCAGCCATTTGCGATGGCGCTGGTAGATATCGATAACTTTAAGTCGATTAACGACACCCTGGGCCACCTGACCGGTGATATTGTCCTGCGCAACGTAGCCCGTGAAGGGATCCAGATCATGCAGCCGCACCACGTCCCGGTTTACCGCTACGGTGGAGAGGAATTCGCGGTGGTCTTCCAGGCCGGGCAGATCGCGGACGCCTTCTCCTTACTGGAGGCATGGCGTACCGCGGTTGAAAAGCGCGTCTGGCGGGAGGAAAACCTGCGGGTCACGTTCAGCGGTGGTCTTGGGGAGTGGCATTTCGAACCGCTGGAGCAATTTGTAGAAAGTGTGGATAACGCTCTCTACAGTGCGAAGCGGCAGGGGAAAAACCGCATTCTTCGCACCTCCGTCGGCTGATTTTCGCGATGTCTGGCAAAATTGTAACCGGTTTCAGAAAAATGCTGATTTCTTTGTGATGCCTGACACACAATCGCGGTAAAGCGGTTGTTGAAGCGTTCTGCACGGGATAATTATCAATAAACACATGTAGATCGAGGCTGATTATGAAGAACATCGTTTTATGCTGTGCAGCGGGAATGTCAACCAGCATGCTGGTTCAACGTATGAAAGACGCCGCGCAGAAAAAAGGAGTAGAAGTCACCATTAAAGCCGTTCCGGTTGCGGAGTTTAAAGACAACATCGCGACGGCCGACATCGTTCTGCTGGGGCCCCAGGTGAAATACGAGCAGGCGAAACTCCAGGCGCAGGCCGACCCTCTGGGTAAAAAGGTCGCGGTGATCGACATGATGGATTACGGCATGATGAAAGGTGATGCCGTACTGGAAAAAGCGCTCAAACTTCTGGAGTGAACCATGGAAGATTTAGAAACAACGATCATGGAACTGCTGGTCAATGCGGGTGCGGCACGCAGTGCTGCCCTCACGGCGTTGCAGATGGCGCGTAAAGGCGACTTTACCGAAGCCGAGAAAGCGATGGAAGAGTCGCGGGAATATGTGAAGCATGCGCACACGATCCAGACGCAGCTTATCGGTCTTGATGAAGGCAGCGGAAAACTGCCGGTAAACCTGATCACCGTCCACTCCCAGGATCACCTGATGAACGCGATGGTCATACAGGATCTGGCGGGCGATATGATTGAGCTGTATCGACGGATCCCGTTAGTAAACTGAAATTGTACAGATATAAAAAAACCCGCCGAAGCGGGTTTTTTATTAGCGACTCAACGATTACTCGTTGTCGGAACCACCCAGACCTGCGTTCAGCAGTTCTGCCAGGCTCGCGGATGCATCTTCAGCAGTAACCTGCGGTGCGGCTGGCAGTTCGCCTGCAGCACGACGACGCATACGATCCTGATGGTACGCATAACCGGTACCAGCCGGGATCAGACGACCCACGATGACGTTCTCTTTCAGACCGCGCAGTTCATCACGCTTACCTGCAACAGCGGCTTCGGTCAGGACACGAGTGGTTTCCTGGAACGATGCTGCAGAGATGAAGGACTCGGTTGCCAGAGACGCTTTGGTGATACCCAGCAGATCGCGCGAGAAGGTCGCACCGATTTTGCCGTTCGCTTCCAGTTCGCGGTTAGCGATCTTGACGCGTGAGTATTCAACCTGCTCGCCTTCGAGGAACTCGGAGCTGCCCGCGTTTTCGATGGTTGCTTTACGCAGCATCTGACGAACGATAACTTCGATGTGTTTATCGTTAATCTTAACGCCCTGCAGGCGGTATACGTCCTGTACTTCGTTAACGATGTAACGAGTAACAGCATGCACACCACGCAGACGCAGGATGTCGTGCGGCGCTTCTGGACCGTCGGAAACCACGTCACCACGTTCTACACGTTCACCTTCGAACACGTTGAGCTGACGCCACTTAGGAATCATCTCTTCGTATGGCTCGCTACCGTCTACCGGTGTGATAACCAGACGGCGTTTACCTTTGGTCTCTTTACCGAAGGAGATGATACCGCTGATTTCAGCCAGGATTGCCGGCTCTTTCGGACGACGTGCTTCGAACAGGTCCGCAACGCGTGGCAGACCACCGGTGATGTCCTTGGTACCGCCGGATTCCTGAGGAATACGCGCCAGGGTGTCACCAGAGCTGATCTGTACGCCATCTTCCAGCTGTACAATCGCTTTACCCGGCAGGAAGTACTGCGCAGGCATATCGGTACCAGGGATCAGAACGTCATTACCCTGAGCATCAACGATTTTCAGCGCAGGACGCAGATCTTTACCGCCGGTAGTACGTTCAGCAGAATCCAGAACCACCAGAGAAGACAGACCGGTCAGCTCGTCGGTCTGACGAGTAATGGTCTGGCCGTCGATCATGTCAGTGAAGCGGATGAAACCACTTACTTCGGTGATAACCGGCATGGTGTGTGGATCCCAGTTTGCAACGGTTTCACCGCCGGCAACCTGCTCGCCATCACCTTTCGCCATAACCGCACCGTAAGGCACTTTATAGCTCTCTTTGGTACGACCGAATTCGTCGATCAGCTTCAGCTCGGTGTTACGGGAAGTGATAACCAGTTTACCGCTGGAGTTCACAACCGATTTCGCGTTGCTGAGCTTGATGCTACCTTTGTTTTTCACCTGGATGCTGGATTCAGCAGCCGCACGAGATGCCGCACCACCGATGTGGAACGTACGCATCGTCAGCTGTGTACCCGGCTCACCGATGGACTGTGCCGCAATAACGCCGATGGCTTCACCTTTGTTGATGATGTGGCCACGCGCCAGGTCACGACCGTAGCAGTGCGCACATACACCAAAGTCGGTGTCACAGGATACAACGGAACGCACTTTCACGGAGTCAACAGAGTTCGCTTCCAGCAGGTCACACCACTGTTCGTGCAGCAGGGTGTTGCGTGGAACCAGAATGTCTGCGGTACCCGGCTTCAGGATGTCTTCCGCGGTCACACGACCCAGTACGCGATCGCGCAGTGGCTCTTTAACATCACCACCCTCGATAACCGGGGTCATGGTGATACCTTCGAGGGTGCCACAATCGTCTTCGGTCACAACCAGATCCTGCGCAACGTCAACCAGACGACGCGTCAGATAACCGGAGTTCGCTGTCTTCAGTGCGGTATCCGCCAGACCTTTACGCGCACCGTGCGTGGAGATGAAGTACTGGAGTACGTTCAGACCTTCACGGAAGTTCGCGGTGATTGGCGTTTCGATGATGGAGCCATCTGGCTTCGCCATCAGACCACGCATACCTGCCAGCTGACGAATCTGTGCTGCAGAACCACGCGCACCGGAGTCGGCCATCATGTAGATGCTGTTGAAGGAAACCTGCTGCTCTTCGACACCGTCACGGTTAATCACGGTTTCGGTCTGCAGGTTATCCATCATCGCTTTGGATACACGATCGTTCGCCGCTGCCCAGATATCGATAACTTTGTTATAGCGCTCGCCCGCGGTAACCAGACCAGACTGGAACTGCTCCTGGATCTCAGCAACTTCGGCTTCCGCTTCAGAGATGATCTCGTGTTTCTTCTCTGGGATGACCATGTCATCAATACCAACAGATGCACCTGAACGCGCTGCATAAGCAAAGCCGGTGTACATTGTCTGGTCAGCGAAGATAACGGTCGGCTTCAGGCCCAGAATGCGGTAACAGGTGTTCAGCATTTTGGAGATTGCCTTCTTGCCCAGCGCCTGGTTGACGATGGAGAAAGGCAGACCTTTCGGTACGATCATCCACAGAATGGCACGGCCAACGGTCGTGTCTTTCAGGCTGGTTTTCGCAACGAATTCGCCGTTTGCATCTTTTTCGTATTCGGTGATACGCACTTTAACGCGCGCATGCAGAGAGGCCAGGCCA
This sequence comes from Enterobacter sp. BIDMC92, assembly GCF_001030225.1. Taxonomy (NCBI): domain Bacteria; kingdom Pseudomonadati; phylum Pseudomonadota; class Gammaproteobacteria; order Enterobacterales; family Enterobacteriaceae; genus Enterobacter; species Enterobacter sp. BIDMC92. The sequence continues at coordinate 215,140 of NZ_KQ087598.1, read as the reverse complement.
GCGCGATAAATACGCTCAGCTTCTTTCGGGCCAGTCAGCACCATGCCTTCGCCTTTGGCGTTAACACAGTCACGGGTCATGTAGTACAGACCCAATACAACGTCCTGAGAAGGAACGATGATAGGTTCACCGTTCGCTGGAGACAGGATGTTGTTGGTAGACATCATCAGCGCACGCGCTTCCAGCTGGGCTTCCAGCGTCAGCGGTACGTGAACAGCCATCTGGTCACCATCGAAGTCGGCGTTATATGCCGCACAAACCAGCGGGTGCAGCTGGATAGCTTTACCTTCGATCAGGACTGGCTCAAATGCCTGAATACCCAGACGGTGCAGGGTTGGTGCACGGTTCAGCAGTACCGGGTGTTCGCGGATCACTTCGTCCAGGATATCCCAAACGACAGCTTCTTCACGCTCAACCATTTTCTTAGCGGCTTTGATGGTGGTGGCGAGTCCTCGCAACTCCAGCTTGCCGTAGATGAACGGTTTGAACAGCTCCAGTGCCATTTTCTTCGGCAGACCGCACTGATGCAGACGCAGGTATGGACCTACGGTGATTACAGAACGACCGGAGTAGTCAACACGCTTACCGAGCAGGTTCTGACGGAAACGACCCTGTTTACCTTTGATCATGTCGGCCAAAGATTTCAGAGGACGCTTGTTAGAACCGGTGATCGCACGACCGCGACGACCGTTATCCAGCAGGGCATCTACCGCTTCCTGCAGCATACGTTTTTCGTTGCGTACGATAATGTCCGGCGCAGCCAGATCCAGCAGACGTTTCAGACGGTTGTTACGGTTAATGACGCGACGATACAGATCGTTCAGGTCAGACGTTGCGAAACGACCACCATCCAGCGGAACCAGCGGACGTAGATCTGGCGGCAGAACCGGCAGAACGGTCAGGATCATCCACTCTGGTTTGTTACCAGACTGCACGAACGCTTCCAGCAGCTTGATACGCTTGGTCAGCTTTTTACGCTTGGTTTCGGAGTTGGTTTCGTTCAGCTCTTCACGCAGCTGCTCGCACTCTTGCTCCAGATCCATGCTCTTCAGCAGGGCCTGGATAGCTTCCGCACCCATTTTCGCGTCGAATTCGTCACCGAACTCTTCCAGCGCGTCCAGATACTGCTCTTCAGTCAGGATCTGGTGACGTTCCAGGTTTGTCATCCCGCCTTCGATAACCACATAAGATTCGAAGTACAGAACACGTTCGATATCGCGAAGCGGCATATCCAGCAGCAGACCGATACGGGACGGCAGAGATTTCAGGAACCAGATGTGGGCGGTCGGAGACGCCAGCTCGATGTGGCCCATGCGCTCACGACGCACTTTGGTCTGGGTCACTTCAACGCCGCACTTCTCACAGATCACACCACGGTGTTTCAGGCGCTTGTACTTACCGCACAGGCACTCGTAATCTTTTACTGGCCCGAAAATACGCGCACAGAAAAGGCCGTCACGCTCAGGTTTGAACGTACGGTAGTTGATGGTTTCCGGCTTTTTAACTTCACCGAAAGACCATGAACGGATCATGTCTGGCGAAGCCAGAGCAATTTTGATCGCATCAAACTCTTCGGTTTTAGTTTGCGCTTTCAGAAACTTTAATAAGTCTTTCACGGATTTGCTCCCGTCGGAGTTAGCACACTCTGCTGTCGGGGGTTAACCCGACAGCAGTGACCTGTTTGAGCGAGAATTACTCGTCTTCCAGTTCGATGTTGATACCCAGCGAACGAATCTCTTTCAACAGTACGTTGAAGGATTCTGGCATGCCCGGCTCCATCTGATGGTTGCCGTCCACGATGTTCTTATACATCTTGGTACGACCGTTCACGTCATCAGACTTAACGGTGAGCATTTCCTGCAGGGTGTATGCTGCGCCGTATGCTTCCAGCGCCCACACTTCCATCTCCCCGAAGCGCTGACCACCGAACTGTGCCTTACCACCCAGCGGCTGCTGAGTAACCAGGCTGTAAGAACCGGTAGAACGAGCGTGCATCTTGTCGTCGACCAGGTGGTTCAGTTTCAGCATGTACATGTAACCTACGGTTACCGGACGCTCGAACTGTTCACCGGTACGGCCGTCAAACAGCGTAATCTGGCCAGACGTTGGCAGACCACCCAGTTGCAGCAGCTCTTTGATTTCAGCTTCTTTTGCACCGTCGAATACCGGCGTTGCAATTGGCATACCTTTGCGCAGGTTCTCTGCCAGACGCAGCACTTCTTCATCGCTGAAGGTGTTCAGGTCGACTTTCTGACGCACATCGGTACCCAGATCGTAGGCACGCTGGATGAATTCGCGCAGTTTCGCGACTTCCTGCTGCTGTTTCAGCATGGCGTTAATCTTGTCGCCAATACCTTTCGCAGCCATACCCAGGTGGGTTTCCAGAATCTGACCGATGTTCATACGAGACGGTACGCCCAGCGGGTTCAGTACGATATCTACCGGCGTACCGTTAGCATCGTGCGGCATATCTTCGATCGGGTTGATCTTAGAGATAACACCCTTGTTACCGTGACGACCTGCCATCTTATCACCAGGCTGGATCTGACGTTTAACAGCCAGATACACCTTAACAATCTTCAGCACGCCTGGTGCCAGATCGTCGCCCTGAGTGATTTTGCGGCGTTTCGCTTCGAGTTTTTTCTCGAACTCGTGTTTCAGTTCGTCATACTGCTCAGCCAGCTGTTCCAGCTGATTCTGTTTCTCTTCGTCGGTCAGGCCCAGTTCCAGCCAGCGATCGCGTGGCAGTTTGTCGAGCTTCTCAGCTTCAACGCCACCGGCAACCAGTACCGCATAGATACGGCTGAACAGACCCGCTTCGAGGATCTGCAGTTCTTCAGACAGGTCTTTCTTAGCCTGTTTGAGCTGCATCTCTTCGATTTCCAGCGCACGTTTATCTTTCTCAACGCCGTCACGGGTGAAGACCTGAACGTCGATAACCGTACCGGAAACACCGTTTGGTACGCGCAGAGAAGAGTCTTTAACGTCAGACGCTTTCTCACCGAAGATTGCACGCAGCAGTTTCTCTTCTGGCGTCAGCTGGGTTTCACCTTTCGGCGTAACCTTACCAACCAGAATATCGCCGCCAGTCACTTCCGCACCGATGTAAACGATACCGGATTCATCCAGTTTGGAGAGCGCAGCTTCACCCACGTTAGGGATGTCAGCGGTGATCTCTTCTGGCCCCAGCTTGGTGTCACGGGACACACATGCCAGTTCCTGAATGTGGATGGTGGTGAAACGATCTTCCTGAACCACACGCTCGGAAACGAGGATGGAGTCTTCGAAGTTGTAACCGTTCCACGGCATGAACGCTACGCGCATGTTCTGACCGAGCGCCAGTTCACCGAGGTCGGTGGATGGGCCGTCTGCCAGCACGTCGCCGCGCTCGACCGGCTCACCCAGAGACACACATGGCATCTGGTTGATACAGGTGTTCTGGTTAGAACGGGTGTATTTGGTCAGGTTATAGATGTCGATACCCGCTTCGCCCGGATACATCTCGTCTTCGTTAACTTTGATAACGATACGGGATGCGTCGACGTACTGTACGGTACCGCCACGCTTAGCAACTGCAGTAACACCGGAGTCAACGGCAACAGCACGTTCCATACCGGTACCAACCAGCGGCTTATCAGCACGCAGAGTTGGAACGGCCTGACGTTGCATGTTCGCACCCATCAATGCACGGTTGGCGTCATCGTGTTCCAGGAACGGGATCAGGGACGCACCGACGGATACCACCTGCTGGGTGGATACGTCCATGTAGTCAACCTGGTCGCGGCTGAACAAGCTGGATTCGCCTTTGCTACGGCAGGTAACCAGATCTTCTACAAAGTGGCCTTCGTCATCCAGGTTGGAGTTCGCCTGAGCGATAACGTAGTTGCCTTCTTCGATAGCAGACAGGTAATGAATTTCGTCGGTCACAACACCGTCAGTCACTTTACGGTACGGCGTCTCGAGGAAACCGTATTCGTTCGTCTGTGCGTACACGGACAGGGAGTTGATCAGACCGATGTTTGGACCTTCAGGCGTTTCGATTGGACATACGCGACCGTAGTGCGTCGGGTGTACGTCTCGAACTTCGAAGCCTGCGCGTTCACGGGTCAGACCGCCTGGGCCGAGTGCAGAGATACGACGCTTGTGCGTAATCTCAGACAGCGGGTTGTTCTGGTCCATGAACTGAGACAGCTGGCTGGAACCGAAGAACTCTTTCACTGCTGCAGAAATCGGCTTGGCGTTGATCATATCCTGAGGCATCAGGGTATCCAGATCGCCCAGAGACAGACGCTCTTTCACCGCACGTTCTACACGTACCAGGCCAACGCGGAACTGGTTTTCCGCCATTTCGCCTACGGAACGGATACGGCGGTTACCGAGGTGGTCGATATCGTCCACTTCGCCTTTACCGTTACGGATATCGATGAGCTTCTTCATCACTTCGATGATGTCGTCTTTGCTCAGGATACCGGAACCTTCGATCTCATCACGCAGCAGAGAACGGTTGAACTTCATACGACCCACTGCAGACAGATCGTAGCGGTCTTCGGAGAAGAACAGGTTCTCGAACAGGCTTTCAGCCGCTTCGCGAGTTGGTGGCTCACCAGGACGCATCATGCGGTAGATTTCAACCAGCGCGCTCAGACGGTCGGTCGTTGGGTCGACGCGAATAGTCTCAGAGATATATGGACCGTGGTCCAGATCGTTGGTGAACAGCGTTTCGATACGTTTGTGACCAGCCTGACTCAGCTTAGCCAGCAGATCCAGGCTCAGCTCCATGTTCGCCGGGCAGATCAGCTCGCCAGTTGATTCATCAACGTAATCTTTCGCGGCTACTTTTCCTGCAATGTATTCAACCGGAACTTCGATGTGTTTGATATCATCTTTTTCCAGCTGGCGGATGTGGCGCGCGGTGATACGGCGACCTTTTTCCACATACACTTTGCCGTCAGCTTCGATGTCGAACGACGCGGTCTCACCACGCAGACGTTCCGGCACCAGCTCCATCTGCAGCTTGTTGTCGCGGATTTCAAAGATCACTTTCTCAAAGAACAGGTCCAGGATCTGCTCAGTGGTATAGTTCAGTGCACGCAGAATGATGGTTGCAGGCAGTTTACGACGACGGTCGATACGGACAAACAGGTTGTCTTTTGGATCGAACTCGAAGTCCAGCCATGAACCACGGTAAGGAATGATGCGCGCGTTATACAGTACTTTACCGGAAGAGTGTGTTTTACCTTTATCGCTGTCGAAGAAGACGCCCGGGCTACGATGCAGCTGGGAAACGATAACACGCTCAGTACCGTTGATAACGAAAGTACCGTTGTCCGTCATGAGTGGAATTTCACCCATGTAGACTTCTTGTTCTTTAATGTCTTTTACGGTGCCTTCTGGCGCTTCGCGCTCATAGATCACCAGACGCAGTTTTACGCGCAGCGGTGCGGAATAGGTCACGCCACGGATCTGACATTCCTGAACGTCAAACACCGGCTCGCCAAGGCGATAGCTGACGTACTGCAGCTCGGAGTTACCGCTGTAGCTCTGAATTGGGAACACGGAACGGAAGGCGGCTTCCAGACCGTACTGCCCTTCAGGATCTTGCTCGATAAACTTCTGGAACGAGTCAAGCTGGATAGAAAGGAGATATGGAATGTCCAGAACTTGTGGACGTTTACCAAAATCCTTACGAATACGTTTTTTCTCGGTATAGGAGTAAACCATAGGGTTCCTCAGCTCGCTGACAAGTCGACCCATCTGTCCGACGAAGGGACAGTTTGTGCAACACCATTTTGTGGACCGGAAAATTGAATACTTTCCGCAATACCTGTTGCTATCACGCTTAAACCATTTCATTGCGATTTACACAGAGCGAGCACCCTGTCGCAGTATATTAAGTCGTCGATAGAAACAAGCATTGAAAGACACATCGATAGTCAAACAGTGTGAAATGCTACCGAGGCCTTACAGCGCAAAAAGGCTGGTGACTAAAAAGTCACCAGCCATCAGCCTAATGACTTAGGCTGCAACCAGAAAAGTTGGCTTATTTAACTTCAACTTCAGCGCCAGCTTCTTCCAGAGATTTTTTCAGTGCTTCTGCGTCGTCTTTGCTCACGCCTTCTTTCAGCGCAGCTGGAGCAGATTCTACCAGGTCTTTAGCTTCTTTCAGACCCAGACCGGTAGCGCCACGAACAGCTTTGATTACAGCAACTTTGTTCGCGCCAGCAGCTTTCAGAATTACGTCGAATTCAGTTTTCTCTTCAGCAGCGTCAGCAGCTGGGCCAGCAGCAACAGCTACAGCAGCAGCAGCAGAAACACCGAATTTTTCTTCCATTGCAGAGATCAGCTCAACAACGTCCATTACGGACATAGCGGATACTGCTTCAATGATTTGATCTTTAGTGATAGACATTTAAATTGTTCCTGAATATCAGAATAAGTTTATACGTAAGCAGATGCTTTATAAAGATAACTGCGATTAAGCAGCTTCTTTCGCATCGCGTACAGCAGCCAGAGTACGAACCAGTTTGCCAGCCGAAGCTTCTTTCATGGTTGCCATCAGGCGTGCAATTGCTTCTTCGTAGGTCGGCAGAGTTGCCAGGCGGTCGATCTGAGACGCCGGGATCAGCTCACCTTCAAAGGCAGCGGCTTTGACCTCAAATTTTGCATTCGCTTTCGCGAACTCTTTGAACAGACGAGCAGCAGCGCCCGGGTGTTCCATAGAGTATGCAATCAGGGTCGGACCAACAAACGTGTCTTTCAGGCACTCAAAAGAGGTACCTTCAACAGCACGACGCAGCAGGGTGTTACGAACAACACGCATGTAAACGCCAGCTTCACGACCTGCTTTACGCAGTTCAGTCATTTTATCTACAGTTACGCCACGGGAATCCGCAACTACTGCAGACAGCGCGCCTTTGGCTACTTCGCTGACTTCAGCAACAATCGCTTGTTTGTCTTGAAGATTTAAAGCCATTAGCTTTTGCTCCTGGATGTTTGCCGGAACTCATGTTCCGGAACTCACTTCACTCTTCCCAACGGAAAGAGCGTCTTAATACGGTGAGCAGAAACAAGCCAGAATATCCAAAAATAATCTTAGCGTTCTGTCACCGTCTACGCAGGGGATTAAGTCTCTTGCGAAACACCTGCGGTCTTCGACGGAGGCCTGGATTAGGCCAGGCTCCAACGAACAATTCTTTTAGCCGCTAACTTTCGTTAGCAAACGTGGGGGTAAGATTGTAGACAAAATCACCGCCCACGTAAAGGCATTAGTTTGCAGCAGCGCTCAGGCCAGCCTGGTCAACTGCAACACCTGCACCCATGGTGGTGGAGATGCTAACTTTCTTGATGTACACGCCTTTCGCCTGAGTTGGTTTTGCTTTTTTCAGCGCAACCAGCAGAGCTTCCAGGTTTTCTTTCAGTTTGTCAGCGTCGAAGTCCACTTTACCGATGGTGGTGTGGATGATGCCGTTTTTGTCGTTACGATAACGAACCTGACCTGCTTTAGCGTTCTTAACCGCTTCAGCAACGTTAGGGGTTACAGTACCCACTTTCGGGTTTGGCATCAGGCCGCGTGGACCCAGAACCTGGCCCAGCTGGCCAACAACGCGCATTGCATCTGGAGATGCGATAACAACGTCGAAGTTCATTTCGCCTTTCTTGATCTGGTCAGCCAGATCTTCCATACCTACCAGTTCAGCGCCAGCAGCTTTAGCAGCTTCTGCGTTTGCACCCTGAGTAAATACAGCTACGCGAACGGAACGGCCAGTACCGTGTGGCAGTACAGTCGCGCCACGAACGTTCTGATCAGATTTACGAGCATCGATGCCCAGGTTAACAGCAACGTCAACGCTTTCAACGAACTTAGCGGTCGCCAGTTCTTTCAGCAGAGCGATAGCTTCGTTGATGTCATACTGTTTGGTCGCATCAACTTTGTCACGGATCACGGACATGCGCTTGGTCAGTTTAGCCATTTCTTAGTCCTCCACTACCAGGCCCATGGAACGTGCAGTACCTTCGATTGAGCGAGTCATCGCTTCAATGTCGGCACCAGTCATGTCGGCAGCTTTGGTCTGCGCGATTTCCTGCAGCTGAGCGCGGGAAATTTTACCCACTTTGTCTTTGTTCGGCTTACCGGAACCAGACTTGATACCAGCCGCTTTCTTCAGCAGAACAGCTGCTGGAGGGGTTTTGGTAACGAAAGTGAAAGAACGGTCAGCGTAAACAGTGATAACAACTGGGATTGGCAGACCTTTTTCCAGGGATTCAGTTTTGGCGTTGAACGCTTTACAGAATTCCATGATGTTCACACCCTGCTGACCCAGAGCTGGACCAACTGGTGGACTTGGGTTCGCCATACCCGCTGCAACCTGCAGCTTGACGTAGGCTTGTACTTTCTTAGCCATTCTAAAATCCTCTGATTGGGTGATAACGCCTCAGTGAGGCTCCCCGTGAATAAAATTCGTTTTACGGGCCTTAACCCATAAAAACAAAAGGCGCGAAATTGTATTCCAATCTCGCGCCCTGTGCAACGATTAAATCGTCGCTTTTTTGATCGCTGCTTAGGCTTTTTCGACCTGAGCGAAGTCCAGCTCTACCGGGGTCGCACGACCGAAGATAGAAACAGACACTTTCAGGCGGGACTTCTCGTAGTCCACTTCTTCAACGACGCCGTTAAAGTCAGCAAACGGACCGTCATTAACACGCACCATTTCACCCGGTTCAAACAGCGTTTTCGGACGCGGCTTATCGCCCACCTGCTGCAGGCGGTTCATAATCGCATCAACTTCTTTGTCGCTGATTGGCGCCGGACGGTCAGACGTGCCGCCGATAAAGCCCATCACACGCGGTACGCTGCGCACAAGGTGCCAGCTCGCGTCGTTCATAACCATCTGAACCAGCACGTAACCCGGGAAGAATTTACGCTCGCTTTTGCGACGTTGGCCGCCACGGATCTCAACCACTTCTTCGGTCGGAACCATAACTTCGCCAAATAACTCTTCCATGTTGTGTAATTTGATATGCTCACGCAGCGACGTTGCTACGCGGCCTTCAAAACCGGAAAACGCCTGAACGACGTACCAGCGCTTTTTAGGGGCTTCAGACATCTCAGAACCTCAGGCCAGTGATAAAGGATACCAGGCGAACCAGAATACCATCCAGTCCCCACAGGATCAGTGACATTACAGCGGTAACCGCCGCTACGATCAGCGTGGTGTGCAATGTTTCCTGGCGAGTCGGCCAAATTACCTTGCGGACTTCGGTACGCGCTTCGCGAGCAAAAGCGACAGTCGCTTTGCCTTTCGTCGTCAACAGCGCGACACCACCCGCTGCAGCAATCAGAATTACCACTGCAAGCGCGCGTAGCGGCAGCATAATGTCACGATAAAGGTAGTTACCGACAATCGCTACGATCAGCAGAACGGCTACCACTACCCATTTCATCGCTTCCAGGCCGCGCCCGCTCCCTTGAGCTTCGGTATTCGCACTCATAAACCAACCTGTCAGAAGTATTCTACAAACATTTTCACCCCGCGATTGCGAGGCAAACCAAATCGAAATGCTAATTCGCTTTTCGAATTATACGCTCTCTGCAGAGCCTGTCTCAGCAATGATTATGACAAAAATAATCACTGATGAGCCAGGTTCTGACGTGAAAGCGTGCAAAAAGGGCATCAAATGATGCCCTTTTATTGCGCATTGCGTCAAATGTTATCAGCAATTAGCCGAGAACTTTAGCAACCACGCCCGCGCCAACGGTACGGCCACCTTCACGGATTGCGAAACGCAGACCGTCGTCCATCGCGATTGGGTGGATCAGAGTCACAACCATCTTGATGTTGTCGCCTGGCATTACCATCTCAACGCCTTCTGGCAGTTCGATGGTACCGGTCACGTCAGTTGTACGGAAGTAGAACTGTGGACGGTAGCCTTTGAAGAACGGAGTATGACGGCCGCCTTCGTCTTTGGACAGGATGTACACTTCAGATTCGAACTTGGTGTGTGGCTTGATTGAGCCTGGCTTCGCCAGAACCTGACCACGTTCGATTTCTTCACGTTTGATACCACGCAGCAGAACACCAACGTTCTCACCAGCACGGCCTTCGTCCAGCAGTTTGCGGAACATTTCAACGCCAGTACAGGTAGACTTCGCAGTCTCTTTGATACCAACGATTTCAACTTCTTCGCCAACTTTGATGATACCGCGCTCTACACGACCGGTAACAACGGTACCACGACCGGAGATGGAGAATACGTCTTCGATTGGCAGCAGGAATGGCTTGTCAATCGCACGCTCTGGTTCTGGGATGTAAGAATCCAGGAAGCCAGCCAGTTCGATGATTTTCGCTTCCCACTCTGCGTCGCCTTCCAGCGCTTTCAGAGCAGAACCACGAACGATTGGGGTATCGTCGCCTGGGAAATCGTACTGAGACAGCAGTTCACGAACTTCCATCTCTACCAGTTCCAGCAGCTCTTCGTCATCAACCATGTCGCACTTGTTCAGGAACACGATGATGTAAGGAACGCCTACCTGACGACCCAGCAGGATGTGCTCACGAGTCTGAGGCATTGGGCCGTCAGTCGCAGCAACTACCAGGATCGCGCCGTCCATCTGCGCAGCACCGGTGATCATGTTTTTAACATAGTCGGCGTGGCCTGGGCAGTCTACGTGTGCGTAGTGGCGAGTCGGGGTGTCGTACTCAACGTGAGAGGTGTTGATGGTGATACCACGAGCTTTTTCTTCTGGTGCGTTATCGATCTGGTCGAATGCACGAGCAGAACCACCGTAGGTTTTTGCCAGAACGGTAGTGATTGCAGCGGTCAGCGTTGTTTTACCATGGTCAACGTGGCCGATAGTACCGACGTTAACGTGCGGTTTTGTACGTTCAAACTTTTCTTTAGACATCGATTGTCCCTCTAAGACACGGATAAATCGGTGATATCACCACATCAACCAGGCGAAATGCCTGAATTGTTGAATACAGTAAAATTGAAACAGAGAGAAACGGGAAGGAGAAGTGAAGTGGTGCTGATACCCAGAGTCGAACTGGGGACCTCACCCTTACCAAGGGTGCGCTCTACCAACTGAGCCATATCAGCACGTATTGGAGCGGGCAGCGGGAATCGAACCCGCATCATCAGCTTGGAAGGCTGAGGTAATAGCCATTATACGATGCCCGCATCCTGAAACTCGGCTACCCAGTTCTTTCTGTAACAAAAAAAGAGATTTCTCTCTTTTTCAGTTCGAGCTGATTCAGCTTTTAAACCAGCTCCGGCGGCATTTACGCTGCCAGAAAGTGGTGGTGGGGGAAGGATTCGAACCTTCGAAGTCTGTGACGGCAGATTTACAGTCTGCTCCCTTTGGCCGCTCGGGAACCCCACCGGACTTGATGGTGCCGACTACCGGAATCGAACTGGTGACCTACTGATTACAAGTCAGTTGCTCTACCTACTGAGCTAAGTCGGCATCAAGTAGCGCGCATTCTATGGATACCTGCGCGGTCATGCAACTAAAAATTTGCATAAAACGTTCTTTCGCTCACATTTTATGCGAACAGCGCATTGAGCGCTGTAAAAGTAGTCATTCACGGTCAAATATTCAACATATCAGTGTGATTTGCACCGTATACACCGTAGCGTGACGGCTTCCGCGTTACGCAGCGCTTTCCATCTTTTTTCTTATTATTCCTGTCATCTGGTGTTAACCTCCTGCCCATTGTCCAAAATTAACTGTGTGATGAGCCACGATCCGGCAGTTGTGATGCTGGCTCACTGAAGCATGCTTATGAGCAAAAAAGAGCAAACGTTAATGACGCCTTACCTTCACTTTAACCGCAGTCAGTGGGCTGCCCTGCGTGATTCCGTCCCTATGACGCTGACGGAAGGTGAAATCGCACGGTTAAAAGGGATAAACGAAGATCTGTCCCTGGAAGAGGTGGCAGAAATTTATCTCCCCCTCTCTCGCTTGCTTAACTTCTATATCAGCTCCAACCTGCGTCGTCAGGCGGTGCTGGAGCAGTTCCTTGGAACCAACGGTCAACGCATTCCTTATATCATCAGTATTGCCGGCAGCGTGGCCGTGGGTAAAAGCACCACCGCACGTGTCCTGCAGGCGCTGTTGAGCCGCTGGCCCGAGCACCGCAGCGTAGAGTTGATCACCACCGACGGTTTCCTGCATCCGAACGAAGTATTAAAAGAACGCGGGCTGATGAAGAAGAAAGGCTTCCCGCTCTCTTATGATATGCACCGCCTGGTGAAATTTGTCTCCGATCTGAAATCTGGCGTGCCTCACGTGACGGCGCCAGTCTATTCACACCTGATCTACGATCGCATCCCGGGTGGGGATAAAACTGTGGTCCAGCCGGATATCCTGATTCTGGAAGGTCTGAACGTGCTGCAAAGTGGCATGGATTATCCTCACGATCCGCATCATGTCTTTGTCTCTGATTTCGTCGATTTCTCTATTTATGTCGATGCGCCGGAAGACCTTCTGCAAAACTGGTACATCAACCGCTTCCTGAAGTTCCGTGAAGGGGCGTTCACTGACCCGGACTCCTATTTCCATCACTATGCTCAGCTATCTGAAGAAGAAGCGATCAATGTGGCCACGGGGCTGTGGAAAGAGATCAACTACGTGAACCTCAAAGAGAACATCCTGCCCACACGCGAGCGTGCGAGCCTGATCCTCACCAAGAGCGAGAAGCACGCCGTTGACCAGATTCGCTTGCGGAAGTAATCACGCAGACATAAAAAAACCGGCTAAGCGCCGGTTTTTTTTATTTTATGCGTGTGGCTTCTCGCCATTTTCATCCTGATCGACCGCGAAGCAGGCAACCAGCTGACCACCATACTCCTTCAGCTGCGGCTGTAGCTGGGTGCAAGGGCCAAAGCGACGGCTGCAGCGGGCGTTGAATGCACATCCCGGAGGTGGATTAAGCGGGCTTGGCAGTTCACCCGTCAGCTTAATACGCTCACGACGATCGTCCGGGTTCAGACGCGGCGTCGCAGACAGCAGCGCCTGGGTATACGGGTGACGAGGATTATTAAAAATCTGGTCTTTGGTCCCCTTCTCCACGCAGCGTCCCAGATACATCACCATCACTTCATCAGCGATATGCTCCACTACCGACAGGTCGTGGGAGATGAAGACGTAAGAGAGCCCCAGCTCCTGCTGCAGATCCATCATCAGGTTTAGCACCTGCGCGCGGACGGAAACATCGAGCGCTGAAACCGGTTCATCGGCAATCACCACGTCCGGATCGAGCATCAGCCCCCGCGCGATCGCGATACGCTGACGCTGCCCGCCGGAGAACATATGCGGATAGCGGTCATAATGCTCGGTTTTGAGCCCGACCTTCGCCATCATCGCCAGCGCTTTTTCACGGCGCTGCTCTTTGCTCAGATTGCTGTTAATCAACAGCGGCTCTTCCAGAATCTGCCCTACTTTTTTACGCGGGTTCAACGAACCGTACGGGTTCTGAAACACAATCTGGATTTTCTGGCGACGCAGCTTCTGCGCCTGCGGGTCATGCTTGAGCAGATCCTGACCCTGATAATAGAGCTCGCCGCCGGTCGGCACTTCAATCATCGTCAGCAGACGGCCCAGCGTGGATTTACCGCAGCCAGACTCCCCCACCACCGCCAGCGTTTTACCGCGTTCGAGGTTAAAGGAGACGCCGTCCAGCGCTTTCACCAGGCGCTCAGGGGCAAACAGTCCCTTCTTCACCGGGTAGTATTTTTTCAGATCGATGGCCTGCAACAGCGGCTGTTGCGTGGTGGCCTGTTGCGTACTCATAGTGTTGGCCTCCCGGCATCATCGAGTGGGTAGTGGCATTTTGACTGACGACCGTCAGCAAGCTGGTTCAGCTCTGGCTCTTCTGCCCGACATTTGTCTGTCGCATACGGACAGCGCGGGTTAAGCAGACAGCCCTGCGGACGGTCATATTTACCCGGTACCACGCCCGGCAGCGACGCCAGGCGCGCTTTGTCCTGGGCAAACTCCGGCAGCGCGCGTAAAAGCGCCTGGGTATACGGGTGACGCGGCGCGCGGAAAATATCGTGCGAATTTCCGGTCTCGACCACCTGGCCGGCATACATCACGATGATCTTATGCGCCGCTTCGGCCACCAGCGCCAGGTCGTGCGTAATCAGCACCAGTGCCATATTCTCTTTCTGCTGCAGCTCCAGCAGCAGCTCGATGATTTGCGCCTGAATGGTCACATCCAGCGCCGTCGTCGGCTCATCCGCAATCAGCAGCTTTGGTCGACAGGCAATCGCCATCGCGATCATTACGCGCTGACTCATCCCACCGGAGAGCTGATGCGGGTAAACGTCCAGACGGGATGCCGGGTCAGGGATCCCGACCTGGTTCAGCAGATCGATCGCACGCTGGCGACGGGTTTTCTTATTCCCGCCCTGATGCACCTTGATCGCTTCCATAATCTGGAAACCCACTGTGTAGCAAGGGTTCAGGCTGGTCATCGGGTCCTGGAAAATCATCGCCACTTCCGCGCCCACCAGCTGGCGGCGCTGTTTCTCGGAAATGCGCTTCAGATCCTGACCGTTGAACTGCAGGTTTTCCGCCATCACGCGGCCCGGATAATCAATCAGCCCCATGATCGCCAGTGAGCTTACTGACTTACCGGAACCGGACTCCCCGACAATACCTACCACTTCGCCCTGATTAACGCTGTAGCTGATGCGGTCCACGGCGCGAAACGGGGTGCCTTCATCGCCGAAGTGCACCGATAATTTATCTACATTTAATAACGCCATCTCGTGCCTCTTACTGCTTCAGTTTGGGATCAAGTGCATCACGCAGGCCATCACCCATCAGGTTAAATGCCAGCACCGTCAGCAGGATTGCCAAACCCGGGAAGGTGACAACCCACCAGGCGCTTTGTGCGAACTGCAACACGTCGGAGAGCATGGTGCCCCACTCCGGTGTTGGCGGCTGCGCACCCATGCCCAGGAAGCCAAGAGCGGCCATATCAAGAATGGCGTTAGAGAAACCGAGCGACGCCTGAACAATCAGCGGCGCAAGGCAGTTAGGGAAGATATTGACGAACATCTGACGCATCGCACCCGCACCCGCCACGCGAGACGCGGTGACGTAGTCGCGATTCACTTCCACCAGCACTGCCGCACGGGTTAAACGTACGTAGTGAGGGAGTGCCACGAAGGTCAGCGCCAGCGCGGCGTTACCGATCGACGGGCCAAATATCGCCACCAGCACCAGGGCCAACAGCAGACTAGGTAGCGCCAGCATGATGTCGACAATACGCATGATGATGTTATCAACGATACCGCCGAAATAACCCGCAACCAGGCCGAGGATGATCCCCATAATCAGGGACAGCACCACCACCAGGCAGCCGACCAGCAGCGACAGTCGCGCGCCATACATCAGACGCGACAACACGTCGCGGCCCACGTCATCGGTACCTAACAGGTGCGCCAGGCTACCGCCATCCTGCCATGCCGGGGGGGCAAGCAGCGCATCGCGGAACTGGTCCGCCGGGTTATACGGTGCCAGCACGTTCGCAAACACCGCAATGAGGATCATGATAGAGACATACACCAGCCCCACCACCGCGCCTTTGTTGCGCTTGAAGTAGTGCCAGAATTCCTGCAGCGGCGTCATTGGAACCGGTGCAGCAACCACTTTATTTTCAGAAACGTGTGACATGATGGCCCCTTACTTCTTATGACGAATACGCGGGTTCACCACGCCGTACAGCAAATCGACCAGCAGGTTGACGAGGATAATCATCGTCGCGACCAGCAGTACACCGCCCTGCACAACCGGATAGTCACGGCGTTGCAGCGCATCAATCAGCCACCGGCCCAGACCCGGCCAGGAGAAGATGGTTTCGGTCAGGATCGCCCCCGCCAGCAGTGTCCCCACCTGCAGCCCGATAACGGTTACCACCGGCAGCATGGCATTACGCAGCGCATGGACGATGATGACGCGCATACGCGTCAGGCCCTTGGCGCGCGCGGTGCGGATATAATCCTCACCCAGCACTTCCAGCATGGACGAACGGGTCATACGCACGATGACCGCCAGAGGAATGGTGCCCAGCACCATGGCAGGCAGGATCATATGCGCGACGGCATCAATGAAATTGCCCTCTTCACCCCAGATAGCCGTATCAATCAGCATAAAGCCAGTGAGCGGGTTGGAGTCATCCAGGAAGACCATGTCGCTGACGCGCCCGGAGACCGGCGTCAGGTTAAGCTGAACCGAGACCAGCATGATCAGCATCATGCCCCACCAGAAGATAGGCATGGAGTAGCCGGTCAGCGCCAGGCCCACGGCAGTATGGTCAAAAATGGAGCCACGTTTAACGGCAGCCAGTACCCCAACCGGAATACCCACCGCGGTGGCAAAAATCATGGCGCAGACGCCAAGCTCCAGTGTCGCTTTAAAACGCGGCACGAACTCGTCCCACACCGGAAGACGGCTTTTCAGCGAAATCCCTAAGTCGCCGTGCATGACGCCCCAAATATAATGGAGGTACTGCTGCCACATCGGCTTATCGAGGCCGAGTTCAGCCAGCAGCTGTGCATGGCGCTCAGGGGAAATACCACGCTCGCCCGCCATAATCATTACCGGGTCGCCGGGGATCATATGGACGAAGGCAAAAGTGAGAAGGGTGATACCGATAAACGTGGGGATAACAAGTCCCAGACGTCGGAGGATGAACTGCAACATAACCCGGATTCTCTCTGATGACGCACGACCAGTGGCGTGGCGTCTGTATTGCTCACAAATCTTATCCCCTCTCCTTTCAGAGAGGGAATAAAGCACTGCTGCCGGGTGGCGCTACGCTTACCCGGCCTACATACCGTAGGCCAGTGCAAGCGCAGCGTCGCCTGGCGTGGCTTTTAATTATTCAACAGAAACGTTTTCGAAGTGGTGTTTGCCCAGTGGATCAACCACGTAGCCTTTCACTTCTTTGCGCACTGGCTCGTACACGGTGGAGTGAGCAACAATCAGCGCCGGAGCCTGATCGTGCATGACAACCTGCGCCTGCTTGTACAGTTCAATACGTTTGTTGTGATCGTCGGTCGCACGCGCCGGCTGGATCAGGTCTTCAAACGGCTTGTAGCACCAGCGAGAGTAGTTAGAACCATCTTTTGCCGCCGCGCAGCTGAACAGAGTAGCGAAGAAGTTGTCCGGATCCCCATTGTCACCGGTCCAGCCCATCATTACCGCCTGGTGCTCACCCGCTTTGGCGCGCTTCAGATACTCGCCCCACTCGTAGGTCACAATCTTGGCCTGAACGCCAATCTTCGCCCAGTCAGCCTGAACCATTTCTGCCATGCGGCGTGCGTTCGGGTTGTACGGACGCTGTACCGGCATCGCCCAAAGCTCAACGGTAAAGCCTTTATCCTGGCCTGCTTCTTTCAGCAGCGCTTTCGCTTTCTCAGGATCGTAGGTGTAGTCTTTAACGTCATCGTTATAGCCCCACATGGTCGGTGGGATCAGGTTTTTGGCAGCAACGCCAGCGCCCTGGTAAACCGCTTTGATGATCGCTTCTTTGTTCACCGCGTAAGTCAGCGCCTGACGCACTTTCACGTCATCGAACGGTTTCTTCTCGGTGTTGAAAGAGAGGTAGCCTACGTTCAGACCTGCCTGCTCCAGCAGGTTGATGTTCTTATCCTGCTTCATACGAGCAATGTCAGCCGGGTTCGGGTATGGCATCACCTGGCATTCGTTTTTCTGCAGTTTTGCATAACGCACTGACGCATCAGGCGTGATAGAGAAGACCAGACGGTCGATCTTCGGCTTGGTTCCCCAGTAGCCTTCGAACGCTTTGTAGAGAATACGGGAGTCTTTCTGGTACTGCAGCAGCTGGAATGGACCGGTACCGATTGGGTTCAGGTCGACTTTCTCCGGCGTACCGGCTTTCAGCATATTATCCGCGTACTCTTTAGACAGAATAGAGGCGAAGTCCATGGCCAGGTCCGCCAGGAATGGCGCTTCCGGACGCGTCAGCACGAACTGAACGGTATTATCGTCCACTTTTTTCACTTCGGCGATCAGGTCCGGCAGACCCATCCCTTCGAAGTATTCATAGCTGCCGCCAGAGACTTTGTGGTACGGGTTCTGGGCGTTTTTCTGACGGTCGAAGGAGAACACAACGTCGTCGGCGTTAAAGTCACGCGTTGGTTTGAATTCTTTGCTGTCCTGCCACTTCACGCCCTTGCGCAGGTGGAAGGTATAGGTTTTACCGTCTTCGCTGACGTCCCACTTCTCCGCCAGCCCCGGGATCACTTCCGTAGTACCGGTTTTGAATTCAACCAGACGGTTATAGATTGGTACAGAACTGGCGTCGTATGTCGTACCAGAGGTAAAGAGCTGTGGGTTAAAGCCTTCCGGCGAGCCTTCAGAACAGTAAACCAGGGTTTTTGCCTGTACGCTTGCTGCCACGGTCATAGCCACCAGGCTCAGACCAAGCTTCAGCATCCCTGACTTCTTCAAGGAAATACTCATTATTCTGCTCCAATGTGATGTTTTGCTTTGTTGTGTTACGCCGCCAGACCTTTATTTATTTTTTACCCGGTCCGGTCGGTGATGCCCGAAGGCGTTAAAGGGATGGAGAATCCTTTCAGAAGAGCGTTTGAGTTGCAGCGCAGATCGTCCCTGAAATGCCCCTCATGCCCTACAATCTGTCAACAGAATGTGAAAACGTCAATACAGGTGACGGGGATTTACGCTGAGTGTGAGAAACCGCAAACAAAGATTAAAAAAACTGTGCATGCCAGTTTTCAGCAGGGAAATTTATGCTACTCGCCATCTTGCAGCACAACTATCTTCATATTGCGCAACAATTAGTGATTAACTTTTATTCAGAATGGGTAAATTTTCTTGCAGAATGGTGATTATCTGAGCACTAAATACCGCGAACGTTAAAACGCACAGCGAAAAATGCTGAGGTTATCCATAAGCAACGCGAAAAAAGATCAATCTATATATAAAAAAATACAATGGATTATGTCACAAAATCGTTAACAGGCAGGGTGAAGCGAGGCTAAGGGGCATTTTGGCCACTCTGGCGGGCTAAGATCATAATGCAAAAAGGGCTAACCTTGCGGTTAGCCCTTTTCAGAATGTGGTCGGCGAGAGAGGATTCGAACCTCCGACCCACTGGTCCCAAACCAGTTGCGCTACCAAGCTGCGCTACTCGCCGAATGCGGAGCGCATCTTACTGCTGAGGTGCGCCCCCGTCAATCCCTTAATTTAAAAAAGCCCTTCAACTGGCGATATTCTCGCCAGGCGAGTTACTGCGCGGCTTTAGCGGTGCTGTCAGGGAGTTTGCACCAGTTGTTATTTTCGTTCAGACCGCCGTCCGGAGAGGTATAACCCAGGCAGCCTAAAATAGTGTCGTACAGCTCAACGTGACGACGTGGCACCTTCATATCCGCCTCTTTTTTCAGGTGAGCAAACATCTTCGCTTTCTCCGGATCTTCCAGATACTTGTCAGACATCCACACCATCATCGGTACACGGAACTGCTCCGGCGGCGCCATCTTACGTGGCGTACCGTGCAGGTGCTCGAATTCATTGATGGATTCACCATGGTCCGCCGCATAGAACACTATCGCTTTCTTATCACGCACCTGGTCAATAACCGAATCAATAAAGTGATCCACATACATCACGGAGTTGTCATAAGAGTTAATCAGCTGCTCTTTGGTGCAGTCTTTATCTACCCCGACACATTCCGGCGTCCATTTCGCAAAGCTACGCGGGTAGCGTTGCGTGTAGTTAAAGTGCGACCCTTTGGTATGCAGAATAATCATGTGCTTACCGTTCGGGTTACCGTTGAGAGACAACTTCATCTCATCAATCAGCAGCATGTCATCAACAGGCTTACCGCGGTTACGGGCCTCCGCGCCAATCTGCTCGCGGTAGGAAATGTTCTGCGCCATGGTGTTGCTGTAGAACCACATCTCGCTCTGCATCGCATACAGGTCAGACGTAAACCCAAGCTGATGCAGCACCGAGAAGACGTTTTGCTCTTTCAGCGTCCGCTGTGGGTTATCACTCGCCCCTCCTTCACGTACGAACATGCAGCGCAAGGAGAGCTTGGTGGCGGTATCACAGGAGTAGCCGCGATAGGCAATCAGGTTTTTCTCCTGCGCCAGTTTTGGCGTTGTATCGCGGTCATAGCCAAGAATACCCATATGATCCCAGCGCGTGGTTTCCCCAATAATAAAGACGACGTAGGTATCGTCGATATCTTTTGGCGCGACATAGGTAAACTTCTTCGCCGGGTTCATCAGCGATTTATTATCAGAAGACTCATCCACCTGCGCCCACGCATACAGCCCCAGCGCAGAGATCCAGTTAGACGGTAAATACGAGTTGGCAACCACACCGCCGTAGCTTGGCATATCCACGCCGGAGGTACGTTCGTCATTCTTCTGCTTCACCTCCAGCAGACGAATTGGCCCCCAGACCATCAGACCGGCCAGCAGGACAATCGCAACGCTTCTGAAGCGTTTACCCGGCGTGCGGATCTGGTGAACCAGCGTGTACCGGCAGCGGTTACTCCAGATGAGCAGCAACGGCAAAGCACTGACCGCCGCCACCCAGAGAATAAAGTGCAACCCCACGACCTCTTTAGAGAGATCGATATCCGTGGTCATCACCGAGGCGATAATGCCGTAGCCAATGACCACATTCATAAAGGTCATGTAATAGCTGGCCCCCGCCGAGCACAGCACGATAAACGTTGCCAGCACTCGCCACACGCGACGGCCAAACAGGGTCAGAATACGGAATAAAAAGAAGGTGACCAGTACCGCGGCGACCAATTCGACAACCGCTGCAATTCCTTTCCAGGCGGTAAAATCTTGCGCATAACCGTCAAACCGACGGAAAAAAACCGCGCCATTCATAAACAGGCCGATGTACAACGCCAGCAAAAAGCAGAGCTTTTGTTGCGCCATCGATTTAATGTATTTCATGCAAGCTACCCGGAAATAAGGGACAGTACCGCCGCCTGCCTCGGTTAAAAAGCAGACAGATTAAACATACGCTCAAGGGATCGTTCAATGAAACGTCTGGAGGCGTGGTAAGTAGACCACAGGGAAGCAGAAAAGTGGCAGAAGAGAGTGTGATCGGTACAGTTATTTACAAAAAAGCAAATCCCAAAACAGACAAAAACGCTTTATTACCCGTTTTCAGAAAATACAAAGGCCGGATAACCGGCCTTTCGTGTCGTCATTACGCATGAACTTCTTTGAAAACTTCACGCTGCGGTTGGCGAATCGTGGTAGAGAGCGCCAGGGAGATAATCAGCAGAGCGAAAATCACGCAGAAAGTCACATAGAACCCACCGAACAGGGAAGCAATCAGCGAACCGCAGATACTGCCAATCCCGAAGCCCAGATAGATAACGCCGTAGTTTTTCGCCAGATTATTCAGGCCAAAGAACTCGCTCACCAGTGACGGGAAGACGGTAATGGTGCCGCCGAAGTTAAAGGCTACGCAGGCAATCGCCGCAAAGAAGGTCGCTTCGTTCAGCGGGGCAAACAGCAGAGCCGCCATACCGACCAGCGAAACCACCTGCCCAATCGTAATCACGCGGATACGGGCGATTTTGTCAGAGAGAATACCGAGCACCAGACGACCGGAGAGGTTGGCAATGGAGATCACGGTCACCGCATTGGCCGCCGTGGCCGCATCCAGTTTCACCATCCCCTGGGCGATATCTTTTGCGACACCGATAACATACAGGCCGCTCATGCAGGCCGTCAGGAACATCACCGCCAGCATCCAGTACTGGGGTTTACGCATGGACTGCGCGAGGGTGAAGTCGTTCTCCACCACGCCGTTCACGGACTTAACCTCCTGCTGCGGCGCATCCTTCATCAGCGTGGCGCCGAAGAGGATCATCACCAGAACGATTGCGCCCCAGATCATAAAGGTTTTTTCGAGACCAACGGACGCCAGCAGGTGGGCGTCGATAAATTTGAAGCCGAGGCTGCCCAGACCATAAGATCCGATGGCAAATGCGGAGATCAGGCCTTTACGTTCCGGGAACCACTTCACGCAGTTCGACAGCGTCAGCAGGTAACCTGCGCCATCGGCCAGCCCCACTAGCACCCCGGCGCTCAGCCACAGCATCATCAGGTTGCTGGAATGCGCCGTCAGGAAAAAGCCCAGGCCGAGCAGGAGCCCGGACGCCATGGTCACACGCTTCACGCCAAAACGCTCCTGCAGCTTGCCCGCCACGGAAGACGAAATTGCCAGCCCCAGGCTCAGCAGACCAAAGGAGAACGCGACCTGGCTAACCGGTGCGCCGAGTTTGTCGGAAAGGGCACTGTTAAACAGGCTCCAGGTATAGACCGAGCCCAGCGCAAACTGGGTGACGATGGTGCCAAAGAGCGTGAGCCAGCGCGTGCGGTTATAAGTTGATGTGTTCATGGCAGTTGTCCTGCAAGAGAAATTGAGGGAATTCACTGAGGACAACGATAAACAAAACCTTAATATGCCTGGGGTAAAACGGCATGAAGTGCAGGCGAAACGGAATGAAATGCCTGGAATCGGGAATGAATGGCCTGGCCCGGGAATAAAGCGATAGTATGTTAGTATCTGCTATCGCTGTAACCCCCAGCGGTTATTGTGTTCAGGATGTTATCGTAACGTTTAAAAAAGTAACAACGCTAGAAATTTGCATTAACACCCAGAGTATACAAAAACTCCTCTCCGCTGGTGGTATGTTCCCCTTGTGCAAGCGACGCATAGGCCGCAACGTGCGTGTTAAACGGCATATCCGTTCCCACGGTCACATCCATCCAGTTGCCGTTTTGTGCCGGAGAGGGTGTCTGCGGCATGCCAAACTGCGATTTCCACTGATTCTCACCAAACTGCTGGTTATAGCTAATCTGCGCCCAGGGACGGAGATCGCCGTAGCGGGTATTCACACGCCACCCCAGCGTGCTGACGCTGGCATGCCAGAGCGGGTCGCTGGACGTTTGCATCGTCGCACTATCACCAAACTCGTTAATCATCATGGGAGCCGTGCCGTCATAACGCCACGCCACCACCGGGCCGGTGTTGGTACGCGCTGAAACAGGAAAATTCCAGCCCACGCTCATCGCTCCGTCCAGGGTATTCAGGGCCAGGCCAGGCGCATCCTGTGACGACTGAATACGTTCAGCAAGAATATCCTCATACCGCGGTGGGTGATCCGCGTCCCAGGTATAGCGTTCCGCCGTATTATTTTGTGCGTCTGAAACAATATATTCCTGTTGCCAGGCAGATGCTGTATTACAAAAAAACAGGCAGGCTGAAATTCCCACCAGGCCAGAAGCGGCATGGCGACCACTGATTTTTTTTATCATCATCAATGCGACCCCAGAGAGAGCCGAATTCGGCGATTATTATCATTTTCAGGACGAGATTTTAGAGCCTATGGCTCTGTATTAACTATTGTCTTTTTCGCCAGCACGTCAAGCCAGCCAGGTTGAATTATTTAACGTTCTGTCAGCCACTGCGCTATTCATAAACAACGCTGAAGGTCAGCATGGCGTTAGCCGCTCCCGATTTTGCATCAGGGCTGACCGTGACATAGCTGGCGATATACTCCAGCGCGTTGTTTCCATCAGTG
The DNA here is from genome assembly GCF_001030225.1 of Enterobacter sp. BIDMC92. Lineage (NCBI taxonomy): Bacteria > Pseudomonadati > Pseudomonadota > Gammaproteobacteria > Enterobacterales > Enterobacteriaceae > Enterobacter > Enterobacter sp. BIDMC92. The sequence continues at coordinate 191,513 of NZ_KQ087598.1, read as the reverse complement.
GGGATGATGTGTGCCAGGGGCGTGGGATCGGTGCTCAGCGGATACTGCTGAACGCCCCCGCCGGTTTTAATTTTCAGGGCAATCCCCGTCGCGCCGCCGCTGTCCAGCGCAAAAAGATGGGGGTCCGTGCTGTCCGCCAGGCCATCCATAGTGACGTAAGTCCGGGCCACGTTAGCGCAGTTTTTTAGCGCAATCGTAAATTTCTGTTGATTAAGTTCACGCCCAGCCTGTACCGGGCGCGGCAGTATTACCGACCCCATATCCACCTCAATGTTGTCCTTCTCCAGTTCGCAGGTTCCCTGACGAATGCTGATGGTAAAATGTACATCCCCGGCAGACCCTATATTGACGGGAATCGCCCATGCGCCGCAGGAGATCAGCAGTCCACCATAGATCATCGCGTTTATCATTTTCACGGCGTCACTCCACATCAATTCGCAAGGTGGCGATACCTTCAAAATCGCCGGTTTCCGGCAGCTTACCGGTCGTGCTCACAGGCGAGAACGAAAGCGTGGTGGAGGCCGAACGGTGGATGTCATCCGTCAGCGGCGAGGCCGTCAGCGCCTGCGCATCCGTGCTATTCGGTTTTAGCACCACGCCGCTGGCGTTTTTGATCACTGCGCCAATATCCGGATTACCAAGATCGATGGCTGAACTGTCATTCGCATTCGGCGTTCCCTCAATGCGCAGATAGATTTTCACGCCGTCCGCAATATTAGTGCAATTAAACTGCAGATCTTTCGTCACCGGCGAGGCGCCAGCCGGAAGCTGTCCTTTGCGATCCTTAAAGTCATGCGCCTGGAATTCACCAAAGGGGATCTCCAGCGTGCTGCCGCTGGCCAGTTCACAGCCCTGGGGCACGGTGACAGAACCACTGAGATAAACCGCTGCCAGAGGCATTGCGCTATACACGCCGGGTTTCTTGGTGCCATACAGGTTCATAATATTAGTGGAAGGGATATCCAACTGGCCTACAAAGGGGTGGTTGATATAGAGCGATAATTTTCCTTTACTGCCTGTCGTTATATCTGCGTTCTCAGTGTCAGTATTCACATCACACAATTGACGAGTACTGTTCTTATTTGAAACATCGGAAAAAGGGGCGTCAACATACTCTTTTACACGACCCTCAATCCAAATCTGAGTGGCGATTTGAATATTGTTATTCACACTATAGAACTCTTGCGTACCATCACGATGACCAAATGGAAGTGAAGTGGCTGCTTTATAATATACTGGTGTCGTTTCCTCATTATCCGGGCAGTCGCAGATGCCCGGATATTGCCTCCCTAAATCCCAGGTATAAAAATCCGGTAACACTGTGCCCGAACTGTTCTTCGAGGTATCTGTTACCGTCTTGATCATTAAAGCGTTCAACTGGTACGTGCCGTTCAGGGAGGTGCAGGGGCCCCAGTCGTCTGCCGCCAGCGCCTGGCGGGAAAACAGCGCCGCACACACCAGCCCGGTTAGCGCAAAAACACGTTGATACATCGTCTTTTCCTTCCCTGTTATCGACAGACCGCGTGGGTCATCACCACGTCGCTGCTGTTTTGCTGCTCTGGCAGCGTAAAGTTCACGCGACACTGCTGGCCGGCATCGTTACCCCAGCGCAGCTGTAGCAGCCCGCTCTCCGGCATGCCGCTGATATAAAGCTGCCCCTCTTCACCCACAATACTGCTGTTCTCTTTCTTATCATCCACCAGCGTGGCCGTAGCGCCAAAAGGCACGACCCGGCCATCAACCTGAGTGACGTTCATCAGCACCCGGTAGCCCACGCGGGTATCGAAGCGAGCCCGTACGATGGCGCCCCGCGTGGGCACCACGTTCACCGAGGCATTGTCCAGATCCACCTGGCTGTTCAGGCTGTCGCTTCTCAGCGCGACCTCCGTTTCACGGTACGGACTGAGGTAAGGCACCACCGCATTCCCCATCCAGTCCACCGTCACGCCACCGTTATTGACCACTCTTGCGCCCCGTGCGCCCGGCGCCGAAATCAGCGCAATCGACTCGCCCAACGGCTGTGACAGCGTAATCCCTTCGCTGTGGGCAATAATCCCGCCGCGCAGACCATAGTTAACCTGCTGACTGTCGCGGTTGTAGTTATACCCCATGCTGGCATTGCCAAATCCTCCCTGGTAATCCAGATTGGCGTTGCCGCTGTTGCCAACGCCATTGCTGCCATACCCTTCCTGGACGCTGTAGTTGAGGTTATGGTCTTCCAGCGCAGAGCCGCTTAACCCCGCCTGCTGCAGGGTACGGCCATGCTGGTCGGTGGTAAGGTGGTAGTTGCTCCATACGCGACCGAGCGGCACCGACAGGCTAAACGACCACAAGCGGTCGCTCTCATGACCATCGTGGCTTTTGGTCCAGGAGTAGGCCACGCTGTAATTCACCCGGCCAATACGTCCGTTATAGCCAGCGTTAATGGAGCGCTGCTTACCTTCATCATTCCAGTAATCCTGCTGAGTGGCGTTAACATAAACCGAACCGTAGCTGCCCATCTGCTGGCTGACGTTAGCCTGAATCTGGCTGCGTTTGTGGTAGTTGGCGGAATCACTGCCCGCGTCGCTGCGCACATCTGTTGCTTCCTGGAAGGTATAAAAACCGCTGGTCGAATACTTGTAGCCCATCAGGCGAAAATCCGTCCCGCCGTTAAAGCTTTTGGAATAGAGGAATCGATAAGACTGGCCTTCGTCGGAGCGGCCATCCGCCAGCGTGCTTTTGGCCTGGGTCACATCAACGGAGATCGCGCCAATGTAGCCGAAGTTTTTCCCCAGCCCCGTTGCCAGTGCGGTGTAATCCTCAGAAAGGATGGCACCGCCATAGACAGTAAAACCCAGCGGCAGCCCGTACATGGCATCAAACTGTCCAAATTTTGGCTCGTCACTGCGGTAATTCCCGGCGCGGTATTCCCCACCGGAAAGCGTGTATTTGAGATGTCCCTCGCGCTGAAAAATCGCGACCGACGAGAAAGGCTGAATAAATGTCTGCTCGCTGCCATCGGCCTCTTTCACCTTCACCGTCAGGTCGCCGCTGTTCGAGGTGGGATAAAGATCGTTAATCTCAAATGCGCCAGGCTGTACATACGCACGGTAAATGACGTAACCATTCTGTTCGATGGTCACCTCAGCGTTGCTTTTCGCGATACCACGTACTACGGGGGCAAACCCCCGCTGGCTGTCCGGTAACATGTCATCGTCCGAGGCCAGCATGACGCCACGCATCTGCACGCTGTCAAAGATATCGCCCGCCGTTGAGGTATCCCCGAGGGTAAGTTCAGCTTTCAGCGGCACGATGGCGCGACTCAGAGATGTACCAAGATTATCCCAGTGCTGTTCACCGTCGTTGCGGGTCCAGGTACTGTAGTTACGCAAACGCCATGGCCCCAGGTTCATGCCGCTGCGCGTATTCAGGTAATGGTTGTCGCTGCTGTCACTCAGATCGCTGTTATGGTCGTTGTAACTGGAATGACTGCCGGAAAAGTTGTAGTCCAGCAGCAGAGCGTTGACCCCCTCATCCCAGCGTGATTCGGGTACCGTACCGCGTGCGGTTTGCTGCATAGCGGCCTGGGGGAAACGCATCACCAGCGTTTGTTCAGCAAAATCAAAATGGCTTGCCGCCTGGGGAATAATCTCTTCAAAGGCAACGCAGGCTTCAGGTAGAACCTGCTTAAGCGCCGGGAAACTGTCGATACGCACACCCATGCCTTCAAGCTGCACCCGACTCAGGCAAGGCATCAGCGTTTCACCCAGTTTATCGTGCTGAGCCGGAGTCGCCGCTTTAAACTCCAGCGTTCTGGACTCCATCTTGCGGTCATTCACTACCACTGCCACCCGATATTTGCCAGGTACCTGCTCAGCACTTTTCGATTCAAACAGTGAGAGATCGACGTGCTGATCAATACCAGGTACCTCTTCCAGAAAACGAGGATTAAATTTTCCCGCCCATGCAGGGGACGTCCCCGCCACCATCAGCGCGAGTGCAGACAACGAGAAATGGGGAGCGTTTCTGGCAAAAAAATGTGACATCCATGGCATTGCGGCGTTCCTTAAGACAATGTTCAGTTCAGATGCTGCGTCAGCATCTCGCCTGCCGTCCCAAAGTCATTGATAATGTTATATTTAACGTCTTTTACCTGACCCACTTCTGCAGGAAGCTGGATAATCAATGAGCCTTTTGCAGGGACCATTCCCAACTTTTCAACAGCGTGCCCATCGGCATAAAGCTGATTAAAAGTAAGATTGAAAGCGGAAGGATTGGTCACACTGAGTTGATGGTTTCCCACACGAGAGAAACGCAGCGTTTCCCAGCCATCCATACTTTTGCCCTGAAGACTCGCCGGGCGATAAAAAAGCTTAAGACGTGTACGTACCGCAATCTGCAGCACGTTTTTGTCCGCTGAGCCCTCGCTTTGTGCAGGAATGGATTTTACGTTTATCCAGTAAACAGACTCGCGATCCTGAGGCAGCGCATCCGTGGTTTTCACAATACGCAGGACGTTATTTTTCGTTGGATTCAGTTTGAACAAAGGCGGCGTGATGATAAACGGCGTTTTTTTACTGCCATTGATATCATCAATCCAGGACTGAATAAGAAATTCATCCGTCGTACTTTTATTATTCACCGTGAGCGACGCTTCTTTTTTACTCCCGTCATATATCACTCGCGTACTGCTCAACGCCACCCCAGCGGCGTAACCGGTTGACGTAATAAATGAAAGCGTTAATGTACCGAGTAATATAAAACTGCCACCTCTCATGATTCTCTCCATCGAATCATTAAAGGCAATAGAAACTATTGCCTTTTCTCTTTGTTAATTATTCGTATGTCAGATTGAAGTCAACTTCTGCATTACCATAACCCGTAGTTATAGCAGCCTTGGTGGCGACATAACTGGCGGTGTAGTACAGAACGGTTTGACCCGCCTGAAGCGTTGTTGTCGCTTTTCCTGTATTGACATCAACCAGCTTATTGCCGTTGTCATAGATGCCAATACCTACGCCTGAAGCAGAGCCAGCCTCCGTGTTGACGGAGAGCAGCGAATCGTTTGTTTCATCGGCGATGCCTGAAAAACTCACGTTAACTTTGGTCTTGCTGGAGATATCACATTCTTCCAGTTTGATTTCAAACGGTCTGGAGGAAGATTTATCGCCCACTTCAGTGAATACGCTCTTTTTCACCTGGCCGAGCACAACTTCCTGATTTTGTGAATCAACAGAAATGACGCAGGGTGAATCAACTATTTCACCTGTGAATTTGATCGTACCATCACCGGACGCTGCGGCAAAAACGGATGACGACATAACAGCAAGAATCGGAAAAAGCGCAATAATCTTTTTCATTAAAACTCCTTTTAAAAAATACGCCAATGGGATAAAACAAGCCTGAAAATATAATACACCTGCAGATTCAATAAAATAATATTCATTAAAGAATGTATTCAGTTAAACTAAACACTCCCTTTAATAATCATTAAAACAATATTTAATTTAAACATCTAAACTTATACAGATTAATCAGCCTTGAAAATATAATTCCTATTAATACAAGCCAAAAAATACATTTTGCGAATGTCAGAATGATACGCGGTTCACAGTGTCATCGAAGAGGTTATGCGCTTTGGAGGCTGAACCGTCATAATGTCCGCAGGCTATCGATTCATTTAGCATCAACATCATTAAGGGACATCGCCTATGCAACGTTGCGGTTGGGTAAGCCAGGATCAGCTTTATATCGACTATCACGATGGGGAATGGGGCGTGCCGGAAAGGGATGGCAAAAAACTCTTCGAGATGATCTGTCTGGAGGGCCAGCAGGCGGGTTTGTCATGGATTACGGTACTAAAGAAACGCGAAAACTACCGCAATGCCTTTCACCAGTTCGATCCTGTCGCCGTCGCCGCCATGACCGATGACGACGTGGAACGCCTGGTGCTGGATGCCGGCATCATCCGCCATCGCGGTAAGATCCAGGCCATTATTGGTAACGCACGCGCTTACCTGGCGATGGAGCAAAACGGTGAATCCTTTTCAGCGTTTGTCTGGACGTTCGTGAATAACGAACCACAAATCACGCAGGCCGCCACGCTGGCTGAAATCCCCGCCTCGACGCCAGCCTCGGATGCGCTCTCGAAAGCCCTGAAAAAACGTGGCTTCAAGTTTGTCGGCTCCACTATCTGCTACGCCTTTATGCAGGCCTGTGGCCTGGTCAACGACCATGTTACCGGCTGCTTCTGTCATCCGGGAGGCCATTATGATCCGCAAATGGCAAAGTGAGAATACCGCACCGCTTTTGAGCCTATGGCTTGAAAGCACCACCGTAGCGCATCCGTTTATTGAGGCGAGTTACTGGAAAGAAAATGAAGCCATGGTGCGGGATGTTTACCTGCCTTCGGCTGAAACCTGGGTCTGGGAACAGGATGGCGAACCTTGCGGATTTATCAGCGTGATGCAGTCGCAGTTTGTCGGCGCACTGTTTGTCGCCCCGGGGTATATCGGTAAAGGCATCGGGCGTGCGCTGCTGAACCACGTTCAACAGCGCTTCCCGCACTTAAGCCTGGAGGTGTATCAGAAAAATGTCCGGGCGGTGAATTTCTACCACGCGCAGGGCTTTCGTATTGAAGACAGCGCCTGGCAGGATGACACTCAACATCCGACCTGGATCATGAGCTGGCAGGCGGATCAAACGCCGTTAAGGTAAGCTCGGGTCCCTGATATTTCTCGACCCAGGCCAGCGCCGTGTTTCCTGCACAACCATTCCCCAGCTTCGAGCTGGGGAGATCTTTGGTCAGCACGTTAACCGCCCCGTTTTTACAGATCCCCCCTTCGGTGGGCTCCAGGTCAGGCCAGGCGCCCTGGTGAATACAGAAAACACCCGGTTTAATCCCGTCGCTCACGACCGCTCCGGCCAACACCTGTCCGCGATGGTTCCAGACGCGCACCACGTCACCGTCAACAATTCCGCGGGCGTTTGCATCGAGGGTATTCAGCGTAATCGGTTCTCGCCCTGCAACCGCATACCGCTCACGCAGTGACGTGTAATTAAGCTGGCTGTGCAGACGATGCGCAGGATGGGCTGACAACACCTGCAGCTGCCCCGGCTGGGCGTTGCCGTGCCACTCGTCCGGCTCGAGCCACATAGGGTGCGGCGGGCAGTCGGCATAGCCAAAGCTGGCGATGCGCTCGCTGTAGATCACCATCTTTCCGCTCTCGGTTTTCAGCGGGTGCTTCTCCGGGTCGCGTCGGAAATCGGCGAAACGGACAAACTGCGCGTTCTGTTCACTCTCCGGCATTTCGACGATCTGGTTTGCTTCCCAGAATTCAGTAAAGGGCGGTAGCGTGACACCCTGGGCGGCACCGCGCTGAGCGGCAATCTGATAGAAAGTTTCCAGCCATTCGAGATCGGTTTTCCCCTCGGTGAAACGCTCCCGACCACCCGCTTCCCACAACTCGCTCAGTTCAGCAAATACGTCAAAATCATCACGCGCTTCATCACGTGGCGCCACCACGCGCTTCATCGGCACCATATGCTGGTTGCTGTAGTCGCCGGTCATGGTGAGATCGTTACGCTCAAACGAGGTGGTCGCCGGCAGCACGATATCGGCGTGTTTGGCCGAGGCGGTCCAGAAGCACTCTGAGATCACCACCAGCTCCGGCTTCTGCCAGGCGCGGATCAGACGATGGGTATCCTGATGATGCGTGAAATTCGCCCCACCCGCCCACCAGACAAATTTAATCTCCGGGAAATGGCGGTCCTGACCGTTGTGCTGATAAAAACCGCCCGGATTTTCCAGGGCTTCAACAATACGCGCCACCGGAATTTTATCCACGGCATCCACGCCCCCCTGCACCGAGCCCTGCATGGAGGCTAGCACGGCCGCTTTACGGGTGGGGTTACCGCCGTTCGCGAAGTGATAAGAGAGGCCAAAACCACCACCCGGGGTACCGATCTGCCCGATCATCGCGGCGAGCGTCACCAGCATCCAGTGTTTTTGCTCGCCAAACTGCTGGCGCTGCATCCCCCAGCCGGACATCAGCATCGTGAGGTTTTGATGGAACAACGCCGCCAGTTCGCGGAGTTTATCCGCAGGAACGCCGCAAATGTCTGCCGCCCACTCTGCCGTTTTGGCCACGCCATCCGTTTTACCCGTCAGATAGTCGGCGAATTTATCGAAGCCGGTGGTACAACGCGTCAGGAATTCGACATCGTGCCAGCCGTTTTCGACCAGCGTATGGGCGATACCTAACATCATTGCCACGTCGGTGCCCATATGCGGGGCAATCCACTCGGCGCTGTCGCCAAAGAAGTCCATGGTTTCAGAACGCATCGGGTCAATACAGATGATGCGCTTGCCGCTTTTACGCAGCGCGTCAAAATAGCCAATGCCCTGCTCGTCGCTGGCATTCCAGGCAATTTTCAGCGTGTTGAGGGGGTTAGCGCTCCAGAGCACCACCACATCGGTGTGTTCCAGCACCAGCGGCCAGCTGGTCTGCTGCTGATAAACCTCATTACCCCCCACCACATACGGCATAATCGCCTGCGCCGCGCCGGTGGAGTAATCCCCGAGATGGCCGGTGTAGCCTCCCGCCAGGCTCATATAACGCTGCAGCAGCGTCGAAGCCTTATGCAGCACGCCGTTTGAACGCCAGCCGTAAGAGCCGGCAAAAATAGAGGCAGGACCATAGCTGTCGCGGATCCGCTTGTGCTGGGTGTGGATCAGCGCCAGCGCGTCATCCCAGCTCACGCGAACAAATTCGTCCTGACCACGAATGCCCTGTGGCTTGTCCGGCGAAGCCAGAAATCCTTTACGCACCATCGGCCAGCGCACGCGCGTTTTACTGTGCACCTGATCGCGAACGACGGTCTGTAAAGAGTTGGGATGTTGGGTTGGCAATGCCCCGCGAGAAGACAGGACATTCTCGCCATCGGTTTCGACCAGCATCGGCCCCCAGTGGGCGGCGGTCAGAATGGTTTTCGTTGAGGTGCTCAAGCGTGCGCTCCTGGTTGCGTGCAGGTTTACGGCCTTCTTATTGAGGCAGTTTATGGTTTGTCACAAATTTCAGAGTTATCCCCGGAATTTTCTCCGTATCCGGACGTCATAATCAACTGCCACGCTCGCCGTGGCAAAGAATAAAAAGGATTAAGGAAAGAAGATGAAAAAACGCGTACTCGTTATTGCCGCTCTGGTGAGCGGTGCACTGGCTGTTTCTGGCTGCACAACCAACCCTTACACCGGCGAACGCGAAGCGGGTAAATCCGGTATCGGCGCGGGTATCGGCTCGCTGGTAGGCGCAGGCGTTGGGGCACTCTCCTCCTCCAAGAAAGACCGCGGCAAAGGCGCGCTGATTGGCGCAGCAGCGGGCGCGGCGCTGGGCGGCGGCGTCGGTTATTACATGGACGTACAGGAAGCGAAACTGCGCGACAAAATGAAGGGAACCGGCGTGAGCGTCACCCGCAGCGGGGATAACATCATCCTGAACATGCCAAACAACGTGACCTTCGACAGCAACAGCGCAACGCTGAAACCTGCGGGTGCTAACACCCTGACCGGCGTGGCGATGGTGCTGAAAGAGTACAACAAAACCGCCGTGAACGTGATTGGCTATACCGACAGCACCGGCAGCAAGGATCTGAACATGCGTCTGTCCCAGCAGCGCGCCGATTCCGTGGCCAGCTCGCTGATTACCCAGGGTGTTGAAGCAAACCGCATCCGCACCAGCGGCATGGGCCCAGCTAACCCTATCGCCAGCAACAGCACGGCGGAAGGCAAAGCGCAGAACCGCCGCGTTGAGATTACGTTAAGCCCAATTCAGTAGGTAAAAGCAAAACGGCAACCCCGTTGCCGTTTTTAGTGTTTGCGCCCTCTCCCGTGGGAGAGGGTTGGGGTGAGGGCATCAGGCCGCAACCTCCGGTAAGCGCAGCGCCACCGGGCAAATTACTTGATTCGTCCGATTTTCCCGCTAAGGTATTCTCACTAAATTCAGGGAAATCAGTGATGAGCAAACCAGCCCGGGCCACCATCAGCGACGTGGCGAAAGCCGCCAGAACCGGTAAAACCAGTATTTCGCGCTATCTCAACGGCGAGAAACACCTGTTGTCTGATGCCCTGCTGGCGCGAATTGAACAGGCGATTGCCGATCTCGACTACCGCCCCAGCCTGATGGCGCGCGGGCTTAAACGCGGCCGCACCCGCCTCATCGGTCTTATCATCGCCGATATCACCAATCCCTATTCCGTTAACGTGCTCAGCGGTATCGAAGCGGCCTGTCGCGAGAAGGGCTTCACGCCGCTGGTCTGTAATACCAACAACGAAGTCGACCAGGAGCTGCACTATCTCGATCTGCTGCGCAGCTATCAGGTGGAAGGGATTGTGGTTAACGCGGTGGGCATGCGGGAAGAAGGATTAAATCGCCTGCAGCAGTCCTCCCTGCCCATGGTCCTCATCGACCGTAAAATTCCCGAATTTGCCTGTGATGTGGTCGGGCTGGATAACACCCAGGCCGCCACGACCGCCACCGAACATCTGATTGAACAGGGTTTCGAGGCCATTCTGTTTCTGAGCGAACCGCTGGGCATGGTTAACACCCGTCGTGAACGCCTGGGCGCATTTCGCGCCACGCTGGAGCGTTATCCGGGTGTGATCGCCGAAAATGCCGAAACGCCGCTTCACGAAGCCGACCAGCTCGACAACACCCTGCGCCAGTTCCACACCCGCCATCGCGGGATGCGCAAAGCCGTGATCTCCGCCAACGGGGCGCTGACGCTTCAGGTCGCCCGTTCGCTCAAGCGCATTGGCCTGCACTGGGGCAGCGACATTGGTCTGCTGGGGTTTGATGAACTGGAGTGGGCGGAGCTGGCCGGTGTCGGTATCACCACCCTCAAACAACCCACCTGGCAAATTGGCTATGCTGCTGTAGAACAAGTGGTTCGTCGTATCGAAGGTATCAACGATGCCGTACGCGAGCAGGTGTTCTCCGGTGAACTGATTGTTCGCGGCTCCACCGCGCGTTAATTTCCCCTTGTGATGTCGATCATAAATTCAACATCCTGACCTTTTCTTTGGAACCGGTTCCATCTAGCGTAATAGTATTGATATGTTGCGATGGAGTCCGACGATGGACAGGAAAATTATGGTGGTCACCGCCGCGTACGGCGCGGAACAGGTGCGACAGGCGGGCGGTCAGCGGGCGATGCTTCCCGTTATTGCTGGCGCGGGCGCAGACGGCGTGGAGATCCGCCGGGAACTGTTCAACAGCGAAGAGCTGCTGGCGCTGCCTGCGCTGGGTGAATCCATTGAGCTGCTGGGCCTGCTGGCGTGCTACTCCGCACCCTCCGCCCTGTTTATGCCCGACGGCACACTCAACCCGGACCTGCCCCGCTATCTCTCTGAGGCCAATACCCTGAACGCGCTGTGGCTCAAGGTTTCCCTCGGCCATTTCAGCGACACGCACTCTCTCGACGCCCTGCGTGCGCTGCTGAACACAAGCGGCATGGCGCTGGTCGTGGAAAACGATCAGACCGACTGCGGCCAGCTCGCGCCTATGCAGCGTTTCCAGGCCGCCTGTCGGGACATGGCGCTCCCCGTCACCCTGACCTTCGACATGGGTAACTGGCTGTGGGTTGGCGATTCGCCCGAAGAAGCAGCCCGCCATCTGGCCCCTGCCGTGAGTTATATCCACGTGAAAGCCGCCGTGCCGCATAAGGATAACTTCCGCGCTGTCGCACCGGACCACGCCGATGCGCGCTGGCTGGCTCTGCTCAGCCAGCTGCCCGCCGATGCCCCGCGCGGTATCGAGTTCCCGCTGGAAGGGACGGATTTAACCGCCGTGACCCGCCATTACGTCAACCTGCTACGCGAGGAGTAAACCATGCACAAGACGCTGGATGTCATCACTATCGGCGAGGCCATGGCGATGTTTGTCGCCACCGAAACAGGCGAGCTGAGCGCGGTGGAGCGCTTTATCAAACGCGTGGCAGGCGCAGAGCTGAACGTCGCGACCGGGCTGGCGCGTCTCGGCCTGAACGTCGGCTGGGTCAGCCGCGTGGGGGATGACAGCTTTGGTCATTTCGTTCTCGATTCGCTGAAAAAAGAGGGTATTGATGCCGCAGGCGTCACCCTCGACGGACGCTTCCCCACCGGTTTTCAGCTTAAATCTAAAGTCGAAAATGGAACCGATCCCATCGTGGAATATTTCCGCAAGGGATCGGCTGCAAGCCATCTCTCCGTGGCGGATTACCACGCCGACTATTTTGCAGGCGCACGTCACCTGCACCTGAGCGGCGTCGCCGCGGCACTTTCTGCCAGCTCGTATGAACTGCTCGATCATGCCGCGACCACCATGAAGGCCCAGGGGAAAACCATCTCATTCGATCCCAACCTACGCCCGGTGCTGTGGAAAAGCGAGGCAGAAATGGTTGAGAAGCTCAACCGTCTGGCGTTCCGGGCGGACTGGGTTCTGCCAGGCCTGAAAGAAGGGATGATTCTGACCGGCGAAAGTACGCCGGAAGGCATTGCCGACTTCTACCTTAATAAGGGGGTAAAAGCGGTGGTGCTGAAAACCGGTGCCGATGGCGCATGGTTTAAAACCGTCGAGGGTGAACAAGGCGCGGTCGCTGCGGTGAAGGTTGAGAACGTCGTCGATACCGTCGGCGCGGGCGATGGTTTTGCCGTGGGCGTCATTAGCGCCCTGCTGGAAGGCAAAACGCTGCAGCAGGCTGTCGCGCGGGGCAACAAGATTGGCTCGCTGGCCATTCAGGTGCAGGGCGATAGCGAAGGATTACCAACACGAGCACAGCTCGGCGCTTAAATTCCCTCTCCCTGTGGGAGAGGGCCAGGGTGAGGGCAGCAAGCCGCACCAGATAATTAAACCACCGTGTACCCTACAGACAACGGCGGTAACCACCTCAACAACAGAGGCAAGCCTATGAACAGTTCGACCAATGCAGTAAAACGCTGGTGGTACATCATGCCAATCGTGTTCATCACGTACAGCCTGGCGTACCTTGATCGTGCCAACTTCAGTTTCGCGTCCGCGGCAGGGATCACCGAAGACCTGGGGATCACCAAAGGGATCTCCTCCCTGCTGGGCGCCCTTTTCTTCCTCGGCTACTTCTTCTTCCAGATCCCTGGCGCGATCTATGCGGAACGCCGCAGCGTGCGCAAGCTGATCTTCATCTGTCTGATCCTGTGGGGCGCCTGCGCGTCTCTCACCGGCATGGTGAACAATATTCCTGCCCTGGCCGCTATTCGCTTTATCCTCGGCGTGGTTGAAGCGGCGGTGATGCCGGCGATGCTGATCTACATCAGCAACTGGTTTACCAAATCCGAACGTTCACGCGCCAATACCTTCCTGATCCTCGGTAACCCGGTCACGGTACTGTGGATGTCGGTCGTCTCCGGCTACCTCATCCAGTCCTTCGGCTGGCGCGAGATGTTTATCATCGAAGGGGTACCGGCGATTATCTGGGCCTTCTGCTGGTGGGTGCTGGTGAAAGATAAACCAGCCCAGGCGAAATGGCTCTCCGAAGATGAGAAAGCGGCGCTGCAGGCACAGCTGGATAAAGAGCAGCAAGGACTGAAGGCGGTGCGTAACTATGGCGAAGCCTTCCGCTCCCGCAACGTGATCCTGCTGTGCGCACAGTATTTTACCTGGAGTATTGGGGTGTACGGCTTTGTGCTGTGGCTGCCGTCCATTATCCGCAGCGGCGGTGAAAACCTCGGTATGGTCGAGGTAGGCTGGCTGTCATCCGTGCCGTATCTGGCGGCGACAATCGCGATGATCATCGTCTCCTGGGCATCGGACAAGCTGCAAAACCGTAAGCTGTTTGTCTGGCCGCTGCTGCTGATCGCTGCCTTTGCCTTCATTGGCTCCTGGGCCGTGGGCGCAAACCACTTCTGGGTCTCTTATACGCTGCTGGTGATTGCCGGTGCAGCCATGTACGCCCCGTATGGACCGTTCTTTGCCATCATCCCGGAGATGCTGCCGCGTAACGTCGCAGGTGGCGCGATGGCGCTGATCAACAGTATGGGTGCGCTGGGCTCGTTCTGCGGCTCCTGGTTCGTCGGTTACCTGAACGGTGCCACCGGCAGCCCGGCTGCGTCATACATCTTTATGGGGGTGGCGCTTTTCGCCTCCGTATGGCTTACTCTGATTGTTAAGCCTGCTAATAATCAACAACACCCTGTCGGCGCTCGCCACGCCTGAAACCTTAAAACACAACGGAGATTAGCATGAAGCCGTCCGTCATTTTGTATAAAGCCCTGCCGGAAGATCTGCAGAAGCGCCTTGAAGAGCACTTCACCGTCACGCAGGTGAAGAACCTGAGCCCGGAGACCGTGGCACAGCACGCTGAGGCGTTCGCCCGCGCTGAAGGCCTGCTGGGTTCAAGCGAAAAAGTGGATGTCGCCCTGCTGGAGAAAATGCCGAAGCTTCATGCTACCTCAACCGTGTCCGTGGGTTACGATAACTTCGACGTGGAGGCCCTTAATGCCCGCAGGATCCTGCTGATGCATACACCGCATGCCCTGACGGAAACCGTGGCCGACACGCTAATGGCGCTGATGCTCACGACGGCCCGTCGCGTGGTGGAAGTGGCTGAGCGCGTCAAAGCGGGCGAGTGGACAAAAAGCATAGGTCCGGACTGGTTCGGCGTGGATGTGCACGGCAAAACGCTGGGTATTGTGGGCATGGGGCGTATCGGACTGGCACTGGCGCAGCGCGCGCATTTTGGGTTTAACATGCCGATTCTGTACAACGCGCGTCGCCACCACAGTGAAGCTGAAGGACGTTTTAACGCCCGCTACTGCGAGCTGGATACGCTGCTGCAGGAAGCGGATTTTGTCTGCCTGGTCCTGCCGCTGACAGACGAAACCCGTCATCTGATTGGCAAAGCGGCGTTCGAAAAGATGAAGAAGTCAGCCATTTTCATCAACGCGGGTCGCGGCCCGGTAGTGGATGAGAAGGCGCTGATTGAAGCCCTGCAAAACGGTGAGATCCATGCCGCCGGTCTGGACGTGTTTGAGCAGGAGCCGCTGCCGGTGGATTCCCCACTGCTGACGCTACCCAACGTGGTCGCCCTGCCCCACATCGGCTCCGCCACCCATGAGACGCGCTACAACATGGCGGCCACGGCAGTAGATAATCTTATCGCTGCCCTCAGTGGCAGAGTGGAGATGAACTGCGTGAATCCGCAGGTACAACGGTAGAAACGAAAAAACCCGCCAGAAGGCGGGTTTTTAAATTCTTTGCTACTGGGTTGGAAGCTTACAGGCTTACAACGTTACCAGCTGCTGGGCCTTTAGCGCCGCTTTCGATGGTGAAGGACACTTTCTGACCTTCGTCCAGAGATTTGTAGCCATCGTTCTGGATAGCAGAGAAGTGTACGAACACGTCTTTAGAGCCATCGTCAGGAGTGATGAAGCCGAAACCTTTATCAGCGTTGAACCATTTTACCAGACCAGTCATTTTAGCAGACATAGAATTACCTTAATTAACAAATATATTGTGCCTTCCGGCTTGATGGATTGCGTTACAGATTTTTAAGCGATGAAGGAAGGGTCACTACGAAGGGTATCTATGGATAACAATCTGGACTGCTTTACTAAACTGCTTTAGGTCTGTGTAACAAACCGACGCGAACAGTTATACCGATGTGGGGGAGGAATGACAAGCGTTATTTTCGGAATGCATAAAAAAACCCCGCCGGAAGCGGGGTTTTTTCAGTTTATTCTGTGGCCGCGACGGCTGCGCTCCAGGCCTGGCTAAAGGCCTGATGCTGGGAGGCCAGCGGTCCAATCAGCGTATTGTACTGACTTGCCTGCTGCGAGGTCGGGAACTGAATGCCATTGGCGACAAAGCTTACCTGAGTCTCCTGCTGGGCGATAAAGTCACCCACCTGAACCAGCTGCTGCGTGAAAATTTGCGCGGCCGGAATCAGCGGTTGCAGCGCTTCAGACGGTTTGGTCACCACTTTCTCATACACTTTGTCGAAGACAGGTTTGAGATCGTCGCCCTGCTTCAGCGCAGAACGTGACGCATCAGCCTGCATTTTCGCATTCTGCAACTGCTGACTCAGCACGCCAAGCGCACCGTTGGACTGACGTAACGGTTCGCGCTGCGTCATATAATCCTGTGGAACGCGGATGGCGTTCACGCTATCCACTACCGGGCGGATACCGGAATCCATCGCCTGACTCACCTGCTGTGAATAACCATAAAGAATGGCGTAATCGGACACGAAGGGGCCAAACTGTTTTTTCTGATCCGCAGTCAGCGTCGGCAACCGCTCGCCGCTGCGCATCACTGTATTCTGCAGAAAATCGATAAACGCTTTGCGCTGATCGCCTTCTTTATCAAAACACCCACTCAGGCTAACAACCATCAACAACGCCGCAATAGGCGCAAACCAGCGAGAGCAGGACTTTCCTGTCGCCATTTTATTACTCCTTTCACCCAAAAAAGCGCACACCGGCACACGCGTGCCCAACGCTGACAAGGATAGTCCAGGTCAGCCTTGCAAGATACTCTTTTCATGCAAAACGGCTATTGCCAATTTATTTCTTACCATTTACAAAAAAATACCTGGCGAGGCCGACATATGACTAATCAGGTAATTAGCATAAATATCCATATCGCTGAATCGGGTACAGCATTCGTTACCGCACGATTAATCACAGCCGTGACGATCCTGGGTCTGGATTAGGGACTATTCTTAATTGGCTCTCTGATGTTCTTGATCACGATGTGAGATTTAAGAGGAGTCCTCAATGGAATATAAAGATCCTGAGTTTGAGCTGCTGAGCAGTCTGGAACAGATCATTTTTAAAGATGTACCGCAGACGATTACCCTGCAACAAAAATCCAATCCCTTTACAGAATATGAGCAATTGCGCAAAGGGACAGGACTGAAAACCGAAGAATTCGCCAGAGCGATGGGTGTCAGCGTGGCTATGGTGCAGGAGTGGGAGTCGAAACGTGAGAAACCCACCCCAACCGAGTTAAAGCTGATGCGCCTGATTCAGGCCAACCCTGCACTCAGCAAACAGATAGCGTAGTGACGTTTGAATGCCCCCGCCTTTGCGGGGGCTTGTGTTTTAAAGGCTTTCACAACGCCATCCCGCCTGTTCCCACACCCATTCATGCGTTAACGTTAAGCCTCTTAAAAAAGCCTCATCGTGTGATACCACCAGCAGTGCCCCGGGGAAACCGGCCAGCGCCGCTTCAATCGCCTGTACCGAAGCCAGATCAAGATGATTGGTTGGTTCATCCAGCAGCAGAAGCTGCGTGGCTTCAGCGCGCCAAAGCACGCAGGCGAGCGCAGCCTTAAGACGCTCGCCACCGCTGAGTTCCGCCAGCGGGAGCGTGACTTTGTCGGCACCCAGCTGCAGCTGCGCTAAACGGGTTCGCAATACCCCCTCTTCCAGAGGCGTATGACTCAAATTGAGATGCGTCATGACCGATTGTGAAAGATCGAGCTGTGACAAATGCTGATCGAGATAGGCGCAGCTGACAGAAACCTTACAGGCACCTGAACGTGGGGCGATCTCACCGAGGATAGTTCTTAACAGCGTTGATTTTCCGCAGCCGTTTGGCCCCTTTAACGCCACGCGCATCGGTCCGTCCATGCGCAAGGTGATGGGTGCAACGGGCACATGCGGTAATACCAGATCCTCCAGCACCAGCACCTGTTTGCCTTCCGGGATCTGACTTCCCGGCAGGGTAAACATCACCGGGTTATCTTCTTCAACCCTTTCACGCGCCTTATTAACCGCGGCATTCAGCGCCTCGTTTTGCTCGCTGTGCTGCTTCTTCCAGCTGCCAATTCGTTCCTTTGCCGCGCCTTTGTATTTGACCCGCTCAAACGAGGCGATATTCAGGGTATCAACGGTGCGTAACGTCTTTGCCGACCGCCGCTGGCTGTCGTCATGCTCTTTCTGCATGCGCGCCCGGGTACGTTTGCGCTCGGTTGCTGCATGCTCCAGCGCCGCACGGGCAGCCTGCTGTTCGGTATCCCGCTGATGGGTATAGTCCGCATAATTCCCGCCGTAGCTGCGCAGGCCCGAGGCGCTCAGTTCCAGAATACGCGGTACCTGCTCCAGAAGTTCTCGGTCATGGGAGGCCACCAGCACACCGCCCTGAAACCGTCTAAGCTGGTCGTAAAACCATGCCCGGCTTTGTCGATCCAGATGGTTAGTGGGTTCGTCCAGCAGAAGAAAGTCCGCGTCCGCCGTAAATGCCCCGCACAGCAGGGCGCGAATGCGCTCGCCGC
This sequence comes from Enterobacter sp. BIDMC92, assembly GCF_001030225.1. Classification (NCBI taxonomy): domain Bacteria; kingdom Pseudomonadati; phylum Pseudomonadota; class Gammaproteobacteria; order Enterobacterales; family Enterobacteriaceae; genus Enterobacter; species Enterobacter sp. BIDMC92. The sequence continues at coordinate 173,246 of NZ_KQ087598.1, read as the reverse complement.
CGCTGAGTTCACCGGCGGGCTTATCCGGATCAAACGCGGGCAGTTGCGCATGGATAAATGCCTCGCTCAGACGCTCGGCTAAATCCCAGTGGCCGTCGAGTATGTCCAGATCCTCAGGCTGGTAATCGCCGCTATCAATACGCTCACGTGCCGCGAAAATCGCCTCATAACCCAGCAGTTCCGCCAGTGTCGTCTGTGCAGAAATAGCATGCTGCTGCGCCACATAGAAGTACGAGCCAAAGCGTTCAATATGACCGCTGGCTGGTTCATCCCGCCCCGCCAGCATGCGCAGCAGACGCGTTTTCCCGCTACCGTTGCGACCAACCAGCGCGCACAGGGAGGGCTCCAGCGTGAGATTCAGCGGACCAAAAAGGATATCGCCCGTCGCAAACTGACAGGTGACCTGATGCAAAATAAAAGAGGGGGACTGCGCAAAATGAGCCATAAGCACTCCTGAATGAAATCAAAACATCCCCTGCCGACGCGGTAGCGTTTAGCAAGGATCGAAATTCATCAGTCGTGTTTGTTCATTTTTGGGGGGCGCTCCAGAGCGAGAAAGTTAACGCGGATAAGAATAGCGGTAATGTGTTGACCATTTCAAGGTTAAATTTTCATCAGTGCACCATAAAAAAACCCGCCGAAGCGGGTTTTTAGCCTTTATAACAACGGGCACATTACTGCAGCAGCGAAATATCCGCCACGCGCAGGAACAGCTCACGCAGTTTTTCGAGCATAGAGAGACGGTTAATACGCAGCTCTTTGTCTTCTACGTTCACCATCACTTTCTCGAAGAAGGCGTCGATAACGTCACGTAGCTCCGCCAGCTCCACCAGCGCTTCCTGGTAGCGGCCTTCCGCGAAGTACGGCTCGAGCTTGTCGCGCAGCACCACAACCTGCATCGCCAGGGCGATCTCTTCCGGCTCTTTCAGCGTCGCGGCGTTTACGCGCTCGTTCAGCGTTTCGTCGGATTTCGCCAGAATGTTGGAGACACGCTTGTTGGCCGCAGCCAGGGCAGATGCCGCTTCCAGCGTACGGAAGTGGGAAACCGCCTTCATACGCGCATCGAAATCTGCCGGACGGGTTGGACGACGTGCCAGTACCGCCTGAATGGTGTCAACGGTGTAACCTTCGTCCTGATACCACGCGCGGAAGCGACCGAGCATAAAGTCGATCACATCATCCACCACGTTGGCGTTGGTCAGCTTATCACCGTACAGACGCACCGCTTCTTCGGTCAGGGTCTGCAGATCCAGGTTCAGGTTCTTCTCAACGATGATACGCAGCACGCCCAGCGCCGCACGACGCAGCGCAAACGGGTCTTTGTCGCCTTTTGGATGCTGGCCGATACCGAAGATACCTGCCAGGGTGTCCATCTTATCGGCAATCGCCACGGCGCAGGCAACCGGGTTAGACGGCAGCTCGTCACCCGCAAAGCGCGGCTGATACTGCTCGTTCAGGGCAACCGCCACGTCTTCCGCTTCGCCATCGTGACGCGCGTAGTGCATCCCCATCACACCCTGGGTGTCGGTAAATTCGAACACCATGTTGGTCATCAGGTCGCACTTGGACAGCAGGCCCGCACGGGTGGCGTGGTTGACATCAGCGCCGATTTCACGGGCGATCCAGCCGGACAGCTCCGCAATACGGTCGGTCTTGTCGCGCAGCGTACCCAGCTGCTGCTGGAACAGTACGGTCTGCAGACGCGGAAGATGATCTTCCAGACGTTTTTTACGGTCGGTGTTGAAGAAGAACTCGGCATCCGCCAGACGCGGGCGCACCACTTTCTCGTTACCGGAGATAATCTGGCTCGGATCTTTCGATTCGATGTTCGCGACAAAGATGAAGTTTGGCAGCAGCTTGCCGTCGTTGGCGTAGACAGGGAAGTACTTCTGGTCACCCTTCATGGTGTACACCAGCGCTTCAGCCGGAACGGCCAGGAATTTCTCTTCGAACTTCGCGGTCAGCACAACCGGCCATTCCACCAGCGAGGTCACTTCTTCCAGCAGGCTGTCGCTCAGATCGGCTTTACCGCCAATCTTACGCGCCGCCTCTTCTGCATCGGCTTTGATTTTGGCTTTACGCTGTTCGTAGTCAGCAATGACCTTACCGCGCTCCAGCAGGATTTGCGGATACTGATCGGCATTGTCGATGGTGAACTCAGGCTCGCCCATGAAGCGGTGACCGCGGATCACGCGATCGGACGCCACGCCCAGGATGGTGGCCGGAATCACGGTATCGCCCAGCAGCAGGGTCACGGTGTGAACCGGACGCACGAAGTGCACGTCGGACGCGCCCCAGCGCATCAGCTTAGGAATCGGCAGCTTAGCCAGCGAACTCGCAATCATGTCCGGCAGCAGCGCTTCAGCGCTTTCACCTTTTACGTGAGCGCGATACAGCAGCCACTCGCCTTTGTCGGTGGTCAGACGCTCGGCCTGGTCAACGGTAATACCGCAACCACGCGCCCAGCCTTCTGCTGCTTTGCTTGGCTTGCCTTCGGCATCGAACGCCTGGGCAATCGCCGGGCCACGTTTTTCCACTTCACGATCCGGCTGAGACGCCGCCAGGTTAGCCACTTTCAGCGCCAGACGACGCGGCGCAGCAAACCATTCAATTTTACCGTGCGCCAGGCCAGCGTTATCCAGCTCGGCAGTCACGTTCGCAGCAAAAGATTCAGCCAGGCTGCGCAGGGCTTTTGGTGGCAGCTCTTCGGTGCCGATTTCCACCAGGAAAGTTTTCTCAGACATGGCCGCCTCTTATTTGTTTCGGTTGCACATCGGGAAGCCAAGGGCTTCACGGGACGCATAGTAAGCTTCTGCAACGGCTTTGGTCAGGGTACGAATACGCAGAATGTAGCGCTGACGTTCAGTCACGGAGATCGCTTTGCGGGCGTCCAGCAGGTTGAAGCTGTGGGCGGCCTTCAGAATACGCTCATAAGCAGGCAGCGGCAGCGGAGTCTCCAGCGCCAGCAGCTGCTGCGCTTCTTTCTCGTACTGCTCGAAGCAGGTGAACAGGAAGTCCACGTCCGCGTATTCGAAGTTATAGGTGGATTGCTCCACTTCGTTCTGATGGAACACGTCGCCGTAGGTGGTTTTACCCAGCGGGCCGTCGCTCCAGACCAGGTCGTAAACGCTGTCTACGCCCTGAATATACATAGCCAGACGTTCCAGACCGTAGGTGATTTCACCGGTGATCGGTTTACATTCCAGACCGCCAACCTGCTGGAAGTAGGTAAACTGGGTCACTTCCATGCCGTTCAGCCACACTTCCCAACCCAGCCCCCAGGCACCCAGCGTTGGGTTTTCCCAGTTATCTTCCACGAAACGGATATCGTGAATGGTGGGATCCATACCCAGCTCTTTCAGTGACCCGAGATACAGTTCCTGAATATTGTCTGGTGATGGCTTAATCACCACCTGGAACTGATAGTAATGCTGCAGACGGTTCGGGTTCTCACCGTAACGACCATCGGTCGGACGGCGGGAAGGCTGCACATAAGCGGTCGCCATTGGCTCTGGCCCCAACGCGCGTAAGCTGGTCATCGGGTGTGAAGTGCCGGCGCCGACTTCCATGTCCAAAGGTTGAACAATGGTACAGCCCTGACGAGCCCAGTAATCCTGTAAGGTCAGGATCAGGCCCTGGAAGGTCTTGGTATCAAACTTTTGCATAGTATTTCGTGCTGGATACGTGTGGTTTTAAATGGAAGGGACCAGTATACCCGCTGGCTGCAAGATATACAGTACGAAACGGAGTTGTTTAGGGAAAATTGGGAAATAAGCATTCAAGCCAGAACGCCGCGGGCGTCTGGCTGTTGATTATCCGAGCAGGCTAGCGCATGGAGAGGTGTAAAAACTGACCGTCCGCATCAAACGAGCAGACAAAGCCCTCTTTACGGGGCGTATGGCCCCGCAGTTCATAGCTTCCCTGAAAGCGCTCAAACCCGGTGACATCAATTTTCTGCACCTCCGAGTTATAACGTCGCGCAGCCTGATCTTTACAGAGCGCTTCCATATTCAGTGAACGTTCCGGGCTCATTTTACCCTGCTGTGCTTTTTGCACCGGTGCTTCTTGCGGGGCACTGCATCCTGCCAGAATGCCCAGCAGAAAGAGTGACGCCACACGCTTCATCATCATTTTTATTACCGCCCTGGTCTGTGGCTGTTATTTTTAGTATCAAAGCTTTTATAGATTATGGTCTGGCATTCTGCGAATCTCGCGGCCTCCCGACAACACTGCTGAATAAATCTCAGATTTTTCCAGGGAAAGATATTTCCACAACGGCAGTCACACTCTATTTACAGGGAAAAGAGGAACTGATGCAGTCTAAAATTAACTGGATTGATAACCTGCGAGGAATAGCGTGTCTGATGGTGGTGATGATCCACACGACGACCTGGTACATCACGAACGCCCACAGCGTCAGCCCCGTTAACTGGGATATCGCCAATATTCTCAATTCTGCTTCACGCGTCAGCGTTCCCCTGTTCTTTATGATTTCCGGCTTTCTCTTTTTTGGCGAGCGTAGCGCGCAGCCGAGGCATTTCATTCGCATCGCGGCTTGCCTCGGGTTTTACAGCGCCATTGCCCTGCTCTATATCACGCTGTTCACCTCAATTAACGCCGGGTTAGCGCTGAAATACGTACTGCAAAAACCGGTGTTCTACCATCTTTGGTTCTTCTTCGCCATTATCGTTATCTATCTGGTCTCCCCCCTCATACAGGTGAAAAACGTCAGCGGAAAAATGCTTCTGGCGCTGATGGTGGTGATTGGCATTGTCGCCAACCCGAATACAGTCTCGCAGAAAATCGACGGTTTTGAGTGGCTACCGGTCAACCTCTACATCAACGGCGATACCTTTTATTATGTGCTTTACGGCATGCTGGGGCGGGCCATCGGGATGATGAATACGCAAAAACGCGGTATGAACGGGCTCTGCGCGGCGCTGTTTATCGCTGGCGTGGCGGTGATTGCGCGCGGGACACTGCATGAACTGCAGTGGCGCGGTAATTTTGCGGATACCTGGTATCTCTACTGCGGGCCGATGGTCTTTATCTGTGCCGTTTCCCTGCTGACGCTGGTCAAAAACACGATGAACGCGCGCCCGCTTCCCGTGCTGGGCTATATCTCGCGCCACTCGCTGGGGATTTACGGTTTTCATGCCCTGGTAATCCACGCTCTGCGAACGAGGGGGGTGGAACTGAAAAGCTGGCCGGTGCTGGACATCGTCTGGATTTTCTCCGCCACACTGGTCGTCAGCTTACTGCTGTCGATGCTGCTACAGAAGGTAGATACGCGCCGCTTCGTCAGTTAACGGTGCGCTGTCGGGCGCGATGAAACTGGCGCGGGGAAGAAAACCCTGCCGCCAGGGAAGCCTGCTCCACGCCACGCCCCTGCAATAACCACTGCTCGGCCACTGCCAGACGCAGCTGCTCCAGGTAATCACGAACGCTAATGCCTAAATGCGTCTGAAACAGACGGGTTAAATGGCGGGGACTGACGTGCGCCAGCGCGGCGATATCCGGGACGCTCCAGGCTTTTTGTGGTTCGGCGGTCAGCGCATCCTGGGCACGGTGGATAGCCGGGTGAAGATGATTGCGGTAGCGTAGCCACGGAGAAAGCTGCGGATCGTCTCCCGACCGGCGGAACCAGACCACCATCTCACGCGCCACGGCCAGCGCCTTTTCGGGGCCACACAGGCGGTTAATCATATGCAGCGCCAGATCGATACCTGAAGTGATGCCTGCGCTGGTCCAGATATTCTCATCCTGCACAAATATCCGGTTTTCTTTAATCACCGCCGAGGGAGCCGCGGTACGCAAACGGCTAATCACATCATGATGTGTGGTGCACTGCCGGTGATTCAGCAACCCGGATTTCGCCGCCAGCAATGCCCCCGAACAGACGCACATCACCGTGATATCCCGACGCTGAATGGCGGGCTGCAGGCGCATCAGCCAGTGCTGGATCTGCAACGCCTGCGGTGTCGAAAACTGAGTGCGGGAGTCGCTCACGCCGGGCAGAACCAGCAGGCTCCCCGCCGGGAGCCCTTCCGGTAAAGGCTGAATGCCGCTCATTGCGAGACCAATCGACGTTTGGACCTCAGGTTGCGGGCCAATGTAATGCAGGCGAAACGCCTCGCCCGCCAGCACAAAGGTTTCCGCCGGGCCGGTCATATCTAAAGACAGCACCCCGGGCAACATCACAAACCAGACGTCGATGCGCATTACAGTGACTCCAGCGTCTCCGCTACCGTTTTAATCCCGGCAAACCGCCCGGCCAGTACCGTTTCGGTACGATGGCGAATTTCCGCTGCACTAAGGGTAATCCCTCTGTACGTCATGGGAAACGTCAGCGTTGCCTCGCTTACAAAGGTCACAGCATAACCCAGATCGGATGCCACCCGTGCGGTGGTCTCGCAGCACTGTTCAGTACGAATGCCACACACGATTAGCTGGTTGATATCACGCTCACGCAACCAGCGGTCAAGCCCGGTATCCGTGAAGGCATTATGGACGTGTTTCTGGAAAACCACATCCGGCTGATGACGTAAAAAGGCCATCGGTTTGACATAGCCGCTTTGCAGTGAGAAAGGGCCATCTTCATCCACATGAAATATATCAACGACGGGAACATTGCGTGCCTGGCAGCCCTCAATCAACCCCAGCATTGCCTGCTGAAAGGCCGGAATGTCTTGTTCCTGCCAGTAATCACGGTGATGAAAAGACTGTTGGGTATCGATGTTGAGTAGTGCAATGCGTGTCATGATGGTGCTCCTCGCCAGTGGGTATGAATACATACTGACGAGGAAACGAGCACGCGGACAGACCAAAAAAGGACATCCTCGTGCCGCTGGCAGACAATCGCGTTTACGACATCAGCGGCAGCAACTGCTGATAAATTTTGCGGAACACATCGCGCCTTTCTGCGTAACGCGCATGGCGTGTCGCATCAGGCAGATGCGCCTGTTCCAGCGTAAGCTGCGGCAACAGTTGCGCAAGCGGTATTTCCGGGTTCATGGCGATCTGCGCCAGTCGCGCGGCACCGAGCGCTGGCCCGACGTCACCACCGGTGCGAAAATCCAGCTGCAGTCCGCTAATATCCGCCAGCATTTGTCGCCAGTACGGGCTTCGCGCCCCGCCGCCGATCAGGGTAATGCTCGCCGGTTTCAGGCCGCAGTCATGCACCACGTCCATGCCGTCAGCCAGGGCATAACCTACGCCTTCGAGAACTGCTCGTGCCAGTTCTGCCGGGCCATGTTGATGGGTTAAGCCAAAGAACACGCCCTTTGCTTCCGGGTTGTTGTGCGGCGTTCGCTCACCGGACAGATACGGTAAAAACCAGACGGTACCGGCATTTTCATCCGCCTGTTGGGCTGCGGCAATCAACGCAGGCACATCGGCCATCCCGGTCAGCTTCGCCGCCCAGTCCAGGCACGACGCGGCACTCAGCATCACCGACATCAAATGCCATTTTCCTGGCAGCGCATGGCAGAAGCTGTGCACTGCACTTTCAGGGTTGCTGCGATACCCATCACTGACGGCAAAATAGACGCCGGAGGTTCCCAGCGAGAGCATAGCCTGCCCGGCCTCAACCATCCCGACACCCACAGCTCCCGCCGCGTTGTCCCCGCCTCCAGCCACCACCGGTACGGCAGGCATATTCCAGCGTTCAGCAACCGCTGGCAGCAATGTGCCCGTCACCTCACTGCCTTCGAACAAGGCGGGCATCTGTTCACGGGTCAAATGGCAGGCATCCAGCATCGCCTCGCTCCAGTCACGTTTCGCCACGTCGAGCCACATCGTGCCGGCGGCATCGGACATGTCGCTGGCAAAATCCCTCGTCATGCGAAAACGCAGATAATCTTTTGGCAGCAATACTTTTGCCACCTGACGGAAAATATCCGGCTCGTGTCGCTGTACCCACAGTAATTTGGGTGCTGTAAAGCCGGGCATCATCAGGTTGCCGGTAATCTCACGAGAGGCAGGAACACGTGCCTCAAGAAGCGCACACTCTTCTGCACATCGGCCATCGTTCCAGAGAATGGCAGGACGGAGCACACGATGCTGGTTGTCGAGCAGCGTAGCGCCATGCATTTGTCCGGCGATCCCCAGCGCGTTGACGTCACGCAAACTGTGCTGCTTACCCAGGGCCTGAATGGCACGATCCGTCGCCTGCCACCACTGCTCCGGATCCTGCTCCGACCACAGCGGGTGCGGACGTGAAACCTGCAGTTTTTCTGTCTGCGTTGCTAACACGTCGCCCTGCTCGCTTAACAGGATGGCTTTCACACCCGATGTGCCAAGATCGATCCCGATGTACATTAACGGTGACTCCTTTAACAGAAATGCCCGGTGGCGCTACCGCTTACCGGGCCTGCGTGCTGTTATTTATCGAACAGGTAGTGATTGACCAGATTTTCCAGCAGCTCCTGGTGTCCGCTCTGGTGCTGCGGAGCCAGCTGATGTTGTTCAGCGTACTTCGCAATTTCCGCAAGCGATAACTGACCTTTCAGAATTTGCTGGCCCAGCTCACTGTTCCAGCCGCTATAACGCTTCGCCACGCGCTTATCCAGCTCGCCGTCTTCGATCATGCGCGCGGCCACTTTCAGCGCCAGCGCCATGGTGTCCATCGCGCCAATGTGGCCGTAGAACAGATCGTATTTATCGGTGCTCTGGCGACGCACTTTGGCGTCAAAGTTCAGGCCACCGGTGGTGAATCCCCCCGCTTTGATAATTTCATACATCACCAGCGCATTCTCTTCCACGCTGTTCGGGAACTGATCCGTATCCCAGCCCAGCTGCGCATCGCCACGGTTAGCGTCGACAGAGCCGAAAATACCCAGCGCAATCGCAGACGCGATCTCGTGATGGAATGAGTGGCCCGCGAGGGTGGCGTGGTTGGCTTCAATGTTAACTTTAATCTCTTTTTCCAGGCCAAACTGCTTCAGGAAACCGTACACCGTCGCCACATCATAGTCATACTGGTGCTTGGTGGGTTCCTGCGGTTTCGGCTCAATCAGCAGCGTGCCGCGGAAACCGATTTTATGCTTATGCTCAACAACCATCTGCATAAAGCGGCCAATTTGCTCACGCTCCTGGCGCAGGTCCGTGTTAAGCAGGGTTTCGTAGCCTTCACGGCCGCCCCACAGAACATAGTTCTCACCGCCCAGCTGATGCGTGGCGTTCATGGCCGTCACCACCTGGGTGGCCGCCCAGCTAAACACTTCCGGATCCGGGTTAGTTGCCGCCCCCGCGCCGTAGCGTGGATTCGTGAAGCAGTTCGCCGTGCCCCACAGCAGCTTCACGCCACTTTGCTGCTGTTTCGCCGCCAGCACATCCACCATCTGCGCGAAGTTGTTCAGGTACTCTTTCAGCGACGCGCCCTCTGGCGACACGTCCACATCGTGGAAGCAGTAGTACGGCACGTTCAGCTTGTGGAAGAACTCAAACGCCACATCGGCTTTCCGTTTCGCCAGCTCGATAGCCTCACCCGGCTGTTGCCACGGACGGTCAAAGGAGCCCACGCCGAACATGTCGGCGCCATTCCAGCAGAAGGTATGCCAGTAACAGGCAGCAAAGCGCAAATGATCTTCCATGCGCTTACCCAGCACCAGCTCATCCGGGTTGTAGTGACGAAATGCTAAAGGATTGGTCGTTTTTGGGCCTTCGTAACGAACACGATCGAGTTGGTCGAAATAAGCTTGCATATTGAGCTCCATAATCAGGGTATGCGGCGAGTCGTTGATACAGGAGTAATAGTGAATAGACATTTGGGGTTGCTCAATTACGTTATTTCACACTGCTATTGAGAGAATGCACAACTGTGCGCTGGCTCGCAAAATAATGCGCAGGCAAACTATTTTTCGGCGTGTATTCCAGAATCAAATGTAATTAAGACGTTACGTATTTTAAAATCCGATCGCGGTCATAAATTCAGAAATAAACCAAATATCATAATAGGAAGATAAAAATCTGTAATTGCCAGCCTGCCTTTCCGCGTTAAAAATTTGCTGCGTCTCAGTAGTGAATGTTTCTTTTATCTCAGCAACACATACCCCTACAAAAGGCCTAATAATTATGAAGATAAAGAACCTGACCCTAACGCTCTGCACTACGCTCCTGCTGGCAAGCTTTGCAGGCCATGCTAAGGAGGTCAAAATTGGCATGGCGATTGATGACCTGCGTCTGGAGCGCTGGCAAAAAGATCGCGATATTTTTGTTAAGAAAGCAGAATCACTCGGCGCAAGCGTGTTTGTTCAGTCGGCGAACGGCAACGAAGAAACGCAAATGTCGCAAATTGAGAATATGATTAACCGTGGTGTCGATGTCCTGGTCATTATCCCCTATAACGGCCAGGTATTAAGTAACGTGGTGAAAGAAGCCAAACAGGAAGGGATAAAAGTTCTGGCCTATGACCGTATGATTAATAATGCGGATATTGATTATTATATTTCCTTCGACAATGAAAAAGTGGGCGAATTACAGGCGCAAAGCCTGATCGACAAAGTGCCTCAGGGCAATTATTTCCTGATGGGCGGTTCGCCGGTAGATAACAACGCCAAACTGTTCCGCGAAGGGCAAATGAAAGTTCTTAAGCCGTACATCGACAGCGGGAAAATTAAAGTGGTTGGCGATCAATGGGCCGACGGCTGGCTGCCAGAAAACGCGCTGAAAATTATGGAGAACGCGCTGACGGCCAACAACAACAAAATTGATGCGGTCGTCGCCTCCAACGATGCTACCGCAGGCGGCGCGATTCAGGCGCTGAGCGCCCAGGGCCTGGCCGGGAAAGTGGCCATTTCAGGGCAAGATGCCGATCTGGCCGGGGTAAAACGTATTATCGCCGGCACCCAGACAATGACGGTCTACAAACCGATTACCGAGCTTGCGAATACGGCGGCGGAAATTGCCGTGGAGCTGGGCAACGGTAAGCAACCTAAAGCCGACGCGACGCTGAATAACGGGCTGAAAGACGTTCCGGCTCGTCTGCTCACCCCTATTGAAGTCAATAAAGAGAACATTGACGCCACCGTGATTAAAGACGGTTTCCACAAGAAGAGCGAACTGTAATCCGGCGCGCCCCTGCTCTGCGGGGGCGCTTCACGTTGTACTGTTCTTCCCTCGGGTTACGTGGAGCAGTTATGCCTTATTTACTTGAAATGAAAAGCATCACCAAGCGCTTCGGCACGGTGAAAGCCGTCGACAACGTCAGTCTTCGGCTGAACCCCGGCGAGGTCGTTTCGCTGTGTGGCGAGAACGGCTCGGGCAAGTCAACGCTGATGAAAGTGTTGTGCGGGATCTACCCCCATGGCAGTTACGAAGGCGAAATCGTCTTTGCCGGTGAAGTGATTCAGGCGACACACATTCGCGATACCGAACGTAAAGGCATCGCCATCATCCACCAGGAGCTGGCGCTGGTGAAGCATCTCACCGTGCTGGAGAATATTTTCCTTGGGGCCGAAATTTCCCGCCACGGCGTGCTGGATTACGACACCATGACGCTGCGCTGTGAAAAGCTGCTGGCGCAGGTGAGCCTCAGCATTTCACCGGACACCCGCGTGGGGGATCTGGGCCTGGGGCAGCAGCAGCTGGTCGAAATTGCGAAAGCACTGAATAAACAGGTCAGGCTGCTCATACTCGATGAGCCAACGGCGTCGCTCACCGAACAGGAAACCGCGGTTCTGCTCAATATCATCCGCGACCTGCAAAACCACGGCATCGCCTGCATCTACATTTCGCACAAGCTCAACGAGGTCAAAGCCATTTCGGACACCATTTGCGTGATCCGCGACGGACAACACATCGGCACGCGTGAAGCCGCGGGCATGAGTGAAGATGACATCATCACCATGATGGTGGGCCGCGAGCTGACGGCACTCTACCCTAATGAACCTCACACCACCGGTGACGAAGTGTTACGCGTGGAAAACCTGACCGCGTGGCATCCCGTTAACCGCCACATTAAGCGCGTCAATAACGTCTCGTTTTCTCTTCACAGCGGTGAAATTCTTGGGATTGCGGGGCTCGTCGGGGCCGGGCGAACCGAAGCCGTACAGTGTCTGTTTGGCGTATGGCCGGGGCGCTGGGAGGGCAAAATTTATATCGACGGACAGCCGGTGAAAATTGACAACTGCCAGCAGGCGATTGCCCGCGGTATTGCCATGGTCCCGGAAGACCGTAAAAAAGACGGCATCGTGCCGGTGATGGCGGTCGGAAAAAATATCACGCTGGCAGCACTCGATCAGTTCTCCGGTGCGCTAAGCAGCCTGGACGATGCCGCAGAGCAGCAATGTATTCTGCAGTCTCTCGCCCGCCTCAAGGTGAAGACTTCCTCTCCTGAACTGGCCATTGGTCGTCTGAGCGGCGGCAACCAGCAAAAAGCGATTCTGGCCCGCTGCCTGCTTCTCAACCCGCGCATATTAATCCTCGATGAGCCCACGCGCGGGATTGATATCGGTGCCAAATATGAAATCTACAAACTGATTAATCAGCTTGTACAGCAAGGGATTGCCGTCATTGTCATCTCGTCTGAGTTACCCGAAGTGCTCGGCCTGAGCGACCGCGTGCTGGTCATGCACGAGGGAAAACTGAAAGCCAACCTGATTAACCAGAACCTGACGCAGGAGCAGGTGATGGAAGCCGCTTTAAGGAGCGAACGTCATGTCGAAAAGCAATCCGTCTGATATCAAAGTCGCTGTTCCGACGCCCGGCGCGTTCGCGGGGCTAAAAGCGCTGAACCTGCAGGTTTTCGTGATGATCGCGGCGATTATCGTCATCATGCTGTTTTTTACCTGGATGACCGATGGCTCGTACCTGAGCGCGCGTAACGTCTCAAACCTGCTGCGCCAGACCGCCATCACCGGCATTCTGGCCGTGGGGATGGTGTTTGTGATCATCTCCGCGGAAATCGACCTGTCGGTCGGGTCGATGATGGGCCTGCTTGGCGGCGTGGCGGCTATTTTTGACGTCTGGCTTGGCTGGCCGCTGCCGCTGACCGTGGCGGTCACGCTGGTATTGGGTCTGGTATTGGGGGCCTGGAACGGCTGGTGGGTTGCCTACCGTAAAGTGCCGTCGTTTATTGTTACCCTGGCAGGAATGCTGGCCTTCCGCGGGATCTTAATCGGCATCACCAACGGTACCACCGTCTCTCCCACCAGCGCGGCCATGTCGCAGATTGGCCAGAGTTACCTCTCAGACAGCATAGGCTTTACGATTGGGGTGATTGGGCTGCTGGCGTTTGTCGCGTGGCAGTGGCGCGGTCGTATGCGCCGTCAGGCGCTGGGGCTGGCGTCTCCGGCGTCAACGTCGGTGGTAGGGCGTCAGGCGCTCACCGCAGTCATTGTGCTCGGCGCAATCTGGCTCCTGAACGACTATCGCGGCGTGCCTACGCCGGTATTGCTGCTGGCCCTCTTACTGCTGGGCGGCATGTTTATGGCTACCCGTACCGCGTTCGGTCGCCGTATTTACGCCATCGGCGGCAACCTTGAAGCCGCCCGTCTGTCAGGGATTAACGTTGAGCGTACCAAACTGGCCGTCTTCGCCATTAATGGCCTGATGGTCGCTATCGCCGGGCTGATCCTCAGCTCGCGTCTGGGGGCCGGTTCTCCCTCTGCCGGCAACATCGCCGAGCTGGATGCTATTGCCGCCTGCGTCATTGGCGGCACCAGCCTCGCAGGCGGTATCGGTAGCGTGGCGGGCGCGGTGATGGGGGCATTTATTATGGCGTCGCTGGATAACGGGATGAGTATGATGGACGTCCCGACGTTTTGGCAGTATATCGTCAAGGGGGCCATTCTTTTGCTGGCAGTCTGGATGGACTCAGCAACCAAGCGACGGGCCTGATAACGGTATTGTGACTTAATTGGGAAGTGAGCCATGTTTGAAAAGCGTCACCGCATTACGTTGTTATTCAATGCCAATAAAGCCTACGACCGTCAGGTGGTTGAAGGGGTTGGCGAATATTTGCAGGCGTCGCAATCGGAGTGGGATATTTTTATTGAAGAAGATTTCCGCACCCGTCTGGAGAACATCAAAGACTGGCTGGGCGATGGCGTCATCGCCGACTATGACGACCCCGTGATTGAGCAACTGCTGACCGACGTCGACGTCCCGATTGTGGGCGTCGGCGGCTCCTATCATTCTCCGGAACACTATCCGCCAGTCCATTATATTGCTACCGATAACCATGCCCTGGTCGAAGCGGCCTTTCTCCATTTAAAAGAGAAAGGCGTTCATCGTTTCGCGTTTTATGGTTTGCCCGCCACCAGCGGCAAGCGCTGGGCCGTTGAGCGTGAGCACGCGTTTTGTCAGCTGGTCGCGCAGGAGAAGTACCGCGGCGTGGTCTATCAGGGGCTGGAAACCGCACCGGAGAACTGGCAGCACGCGCAAAACCGCCTGGCGGACTGGCTGCAAACGCTACCGCCGCAAACCGGTATTATTGCCGTTACGGATGCCCGCGCGCGCCACGTGCTGCAGGTCTGCGAACATTTACACATCCCGGTACCTGAAAAACTGTGCGTGATTGGCATTGATAACGAAGAACTTACTCGCTATCTGTCTCGCGTGGCGCTCTCTTCCGTTGCTCAGGGCACACGTCAGATGGGCTATCAGGCGGCGAAGCTGCTGCATCGTCTGCTGGATAAAGAGTCTCTGCCGCTTCAGCGCTTGCTGGTACCCCCTGTGCGCGTCGTTGAACGGCGCTCAACCGACTATCGCTCCTTAAGCGATCCTGCCGTTATTCAGGCCATGCACTACATTCGTAACCACGCGTGTAAAGGGATTAAGGTCGATCAGGTTCTGGATTCAGTGGGCATTTCGCGTTCGAATCTGGAGAAGCGCTTCAAAGAAGAGGTGGGCGAAACCATTCATGCGGTTATTCATGCTGAGAAGCTGGAGAAGGCCCGCAGCCTGCTCATCTCCACGTCGCTGTCGATCAACGAAATTTCGCAGATGTGCGGTTACCCATCCCTGCAGTATTTCTATTCGGTGTTTCGCAAAGAGTATGACACCACACCCAAAGAGTACCGGGATCGCCACAGCGAGGTGCTGATATAGAAAAGAAAACGCCTTCCAGTGGAAGGCGTTCTTTTAAGATTACATATGGGCGGCAATTAAGCGCTGGTTATCCTGATACATCGCGAACAGATAGTTGTTATAGCTCTGTCCCTTCGTCGAATACCCTTTCAGCTTGTGGATCATCGTACTGGCCGTCACTTCCTGGTCCGCTTTACGCAACTGCGCACGTGATTTACGGAACGATGAGTAGGCCGGGTGCGTGTTCAGATTCACCACGTAGGCATTCACAGAATCTTTCACTGATTCAAACTGAGAATAACCTTTCACCTTGCCAGGCGCATTGTTACAACGCCCTTTCACACACTTCATACCGAAAAGGTTATTGTTGTTACGCGCAAGCTTAGAGGTCCCCCAGCCGCTTTCAGCCGCCGCCATGGTCGCAACCATGCTACCTGGGATGATATCCACACGCTCAAGGAGAGCGTTCCACGGCACACGACGGGTGTTACCGTTCCAGCTCAGCTTGTAGCGCTTCGTGATATCTTTCAGACGCGCACGCTCTGACGGCGACCAGCGGCTATCGTACTGTTTCGAAATCAGCCAGTTACGATCCGCAGTAATCGCGGCATTTTGACTCGTGATGTAAGGCATTACCGTCCGGAGAAACGCTTTTTTCCTTGGTGTTCCGGAAGGGTATTTTCGCAAATCAGGAAGTGAACTACTCTTTGCACTATTGCGAGAATACTCTTGTTTACTGCTAACCTTACTACTTGTCGTCTTTATTACGTGGGCTTTCTTACTCGTTGTATCCGTGTGCGTCTTCGCAAGCACCTCACCCGAAAATGCCGTGGTGAGTAACATGAGTATCGCAGCCCCATATCGTCGAATGGGAGTCGATATCATTAGGTCTCCTGGTCGGATGTAATCATCCTAACACCTTATTTTTTTCACAAATTTGAGAGCGGAATCTCAAATCATATCAAAAATAGACTTCAAGAGCACGTATAGAAATAGTCCAATTCTGAAACTATGTCATCTGAAACTTGCTCATTTAAGCATCAATTCTGAAAAAATGTGTGCGATCTCGCAGATAACTGCCTAATTTTGCGCGAGATCACTCATCCTCACGCATCCTCCGGGCAGAAAGCGCCGGGGGATGAGTTTTTACCCTCCGCCTGGTGGCACACTGGTCAAAAATGCCGCGACAGGAAAATGGAATGAAACGCACCGCAATAGCCTTTCTGATGTTACCCGCACTGGCACATGCTGACTGGTCGTCACCGGGGTTTAACGCCTTTAGCGCCGAAGGCACCGGCGTTTTCATAAGCCAAGCAAAGCTTGCGAAGGGTACGCGTCCTTTGACCGTGAGTTTTGACAACACGTGCTGGCAGCCAACAGACGCGATAAAACTCAATGAGATGCTGTCACTTAAACCCTGTGACGGCACGCCGCCGCAGTGGCGCCTGTTCCGCGACGGTGAATACCAGATGCGGATAGATACCCGCTCCGGCACGCCCACTCTGCTGCTGACCATCCAGAGCACTGCAGAACAACCGGTGGCAAACGTCATCCGCCAGTGCCCGACGTGGGACGGTAAACCGCTGACGCTGGACGTCAGCCATACCTTCCCGGAAGGCTCGGTCGTGCGCGACTATTACAGTAAACAGACCACGACAGTGCAGAACGGAAAAATCACTCTGCAGCCAGCTGCCAACAGCAATGGCCTGCTGCTGCTTGAGCGCGCAGAAACCGACAAACCCGCGCCGTTTAGCTGGCAAAACGCCACCGTCTATTTTGTACTGACCGACCGCTATGTGAATGGCGATCCTGGCAACGACAACAGCTATGGCCGTCATAAAGACGGCATGCAGGAGATAGGCACATTCCACGGCGGCGATCTTAAGGGACTGGCCAGCAAGCTCGATTACTTACAGCAGCTGGGCGTGAATGCCCTCTGGATAAGCTCTCCGCTTGAGCAGATCCATGGCTGGGTGGGCGGGGGGACCAAAGGTGACTTCCCTCATTACGCCTATCACGGCTACTACACCCAGGACTGGACAACGCTTGATGCCAACATGGGTAGCGAAGAGGATTTACGCCATCTTGTTGATGAAGCGCATAAACGCGGCATTCGCATCCTGTTCGATATCGTGATGAACCACACGGGCTACGCAACGCTTGCGGACATGCAGGAGTATCAGTTTGGCGCCCTGTACCTGCAGGGCGATGAGCTGAAAAAGACGCTGGGAGAGCGCTGGACAAACTGGACGCCGGGCGCAGGCCAAAGCTGGCACAGCTTTAACGACTACATCAACTTCAGCGACAAAGCCGCATGGGAAAAATGGTGGGGGAAAAAGTGGATCCGCACCGACATTGGCGATTACGACAACCCCGGCTTCGATGATTTAACGATGTCGCTGGCATTCTTACCCGATTTGAAAACAGAATCCACCGCGCCTTCCGGGTTACCTAACTTCTATCAACACAAACCCGATACCCATGCGAAAGCCATTCCGGGCTATACCCCGCGCGATTACCTGACCCACTGGCTGAGCCAGTGGGTCAGGGACTATGGCATTGACGGTTTCCGGGTGGATACCGCCAAACACGTCGAACTTGCGGCCTGGCAACAGCTGAAAGACCAGGCAAGCCAGGCGCTGGCCGCCTGGAAAGGCGCGAACCCGGACAAAAAGCTCGACAACGCGCCATTCTGGATGACAGGGGAATCCTGGGGCCACGGGGTCATGCAGAGCGATTATTATCGCCACGGCTTCGATGCGATGATCAACTTCGATTATCAGGAGCAGGCGGCGAAAGCGGTAAATTGCCTGGCTGATATGGACCTCACGTGGCAGCAGATGGCGGAAAAGCTGCAAAGCTTCAATGTGCTGAGCTATCTCTCCTCGCATGACACGCGCCTGTTCCGTGAAGGTGGCCAGCGCGCGGCCGAACTGCTCCTGTTAGCACCGGGTAGCGTTCAAATTTATTACGGAGATGAATCTGAACGTCCGTTCGGCCCGACGGGTTCCGACCCGCTGCAGGGCACCCGCTCGGACATGAACTGGCAGGACGTGACGGGCAAACAGGCGTTAACCGTCGCCCACTGGCAAACGCTGGGTCAGTTCCGCGCCCGCCATCCCGCGATAGGTGAAGGCAAGCAAACCACGCTGTCGCTGAAAGAGGGGTATGGCTTCGTGCGCGAGCATAAGGGCGATAAGGTGATGGTGGTTTGGGCAGGTAATCAATAAACCACACCCCTCACCCTTTGGGGTGAGGGGAAAAGCACCAGAACTATTCACTACATAAACCCACTCCCACCCTATAAAACAACAAATCCGACCACACCAGCCGATTTGCACCAGCACGGTGCTAGCGTTATGGTTACCCACTTTCAAAATAAGCTCGACAGATCACCTGCTATGACGTTTTCACTTTTCGGCGACAAATTTACCCGCCATTCAGGCATTACTCGCCTGATGGAGGACCTCAACGACGGGCTGCGCACACCGGGCGCAATCATGCTCGGAGGCGGAAACCCGGCTCAAATCCCGGAGATGAATACCTATTTCCAGACCCTGCTTGCTCAGATGCTGGAAAGCGGCAAAGCAACCGATGCGCTTTGCAATTACGACGGCCCGCAGGGGAAAACTGAACTGCTGGCACTCCTCGCTGAAATGCTGCGTGACGAGCTGGGCTGGGATATCGAACCACAGAATATTGCACTGACAAACGGCAGCCAGAGCGCATTTTTCTACTTGTTTAACCTCTTCGCTGGGCGTCGCGCCGACGGCACCACCAAAAAAGTGCTGTTCCCGCTGGCGCCAGAGTACATCGGCTACGCCGATTCCGGCCTGGAAGAGGATCTGTTCGTCTCCGCGCGCCCGAACATCGAACTGCTGCCGGAAGGCCAGTTCAAATATCACGTCGATTTTGAACATCTGCATATTGGTGAAGAGACGGGCATGATCTGCGTATCACGTCCCACGAATCCAACGGGCAACGTGATCACCGACGAGGAGTTAATGAAGCTGGATGCGCTGGCGAATCAGCACGGCATCCCGCTGGTGATCGATAACGCCTACGGCGTACCGTTCCCCGGTATTATCTTCAGCGAAGCACGTCCGCTGTGGAACCCGAACATTGTCCTGTGCATGAGCCTCTCTAAGCTGGGCCTGCCGGGCAGCCGCTGCGGCATCATCATCGCCAATGAGAAAATCATCACCGCCATTACCAATATGAACGGCATTATCAGCCTTTCACCGGGCGGCATCGGTCCGGCGATGATGTGCGAAATGATCAAACGCAACGACCTGCTGCGCCTGTCGAATGAGGTCATCAAACCTTTCTATTACCAGCGCGTTCAGGAAACCATTGCGATTCTTCGCCGCTATTTACCGGAAGAACGCTGCCTGATCCACAAACCTGAAGGGGCGATTTTCCTGTGGCTGTGGTTTAAGGACCTGCCTATCACCACCGAACTGCTCTACCAGCGCCTGAAAAAGCGCGGCGTACTGATGGTACCAGGTGATTACTTCTTCCCGGGGCTGGATAAGCCGTGGCCACATACACATCAGTGCATGCGGATGAACTACGTGCCCGATCCGGAAAAAATTGAAGCCGGGGTGAAAATTCTCGCCGAAGAGATCGAATACGCCTGGCGCGAAGATACGCAGTAAGAGCTTACGCCAGATGACGCACCAGACGGTACGTCATCTGGCAGGCTCCGCAAGGATAAACCTGCCCTTCTGCTACGCCTCGCGCACGTTAAAACCCAGCTCTTTTGAAATAGCCTCTGCCGTTTCGCGCAGCGGCTTGAGTAAGTTCTTCTCGCCCACCTGCTTCATGCGCGACGTCGACAGCGATATAGAGATCGCGTACGGCACGCGGCCATGAATATCAAATACCGGCACGGCAATACAGGAGACACCCAGTTCGTTCTCTTCTTTGTCCATCGCCATGCTGTGCTCGCGGATCGTTGCCAGCTCGTCATACATCGCGCTCAGTTCGGTGATGGTATTGCGGGTCAACGGCTGGATCTGATCCTGGTGGCTTTCCCAGTAGCTCGCCACATACGCCTGTTGACCAAACGCCATGTAGATCTTGCCCATCGCAGAGCAGTAGAGCGGCATATGCTGACCGATATAAGCACGCGTGCGCAGCATACCGGTTGTCGGCTCAAGCTTATAAATCAGAATGGCGTGGTCGTCTTCCCGGCTGGAGAAGTTCACCGTCTCGCCGGTAGCAATATTCAGCGCTTCAAGGTGTGGCGCCGCCACGTGGATAATATTCAATGATGACAGCGCCTTTTGCCCGACGGCGATAAATTTGGTGGTCAGGCGATAGCTCCCCGCCGCGGGTGCCGGCGTGACGTACCCGCACGACTGCAATCCCTGCAGCAACCGGTGCACGGTGCTCTTATTTAGCCCCGCCAGTTCCGATAAATGCGCCAGCGGACAGCCGTTCGGATAGTTACTGAGGATCTCAATCAGCATCAGGCCGCGAAACAAGCTCTGGCTGCCTGCTGGCCTCTCTTTTTCTTGCGTCATTTCGCTCTCTTTCATGCTTTTCCCATGGCTCCTGTTTAGCGCGTCCTGATGGTAGCGCAAAGTGTGGGTCAGTTCACGATCTCGACAGAAAAAATACAACCAGTTGATTTTAATCGATTTTGAAAAACAGGAATGTCGTTGATCTGACAAATTTTGATCGCTATATTTGAAATCAGATTTCGCATAGTGAAATTTAGCGATAAAAAAGCACTCGCACTTGCCCCGACAAAAACAGGAGAACAGGGATGAAAGTGACCTTCGAAGAGTTGAAAGCAGCGTTCAATCGGGTTCTGCTCGATCGCGGTGTCAGCGCGGACACCGCAGACGCCTGCGCGGAGATGTTTGCCCGCACCACGGAATCCGGCGTCTATTCGCATGGCGTCAACCGCTTCCCGCGCTTTATTCAGCAGCTTGACGCCGGCGACATCATTCCTGACGCCCAGCCAAAACGGGTTACCACATTAGGGGCCATCGAACAGTGGGATGCGCAGCGATCCATCGGCAACCTGACAGCGAAGAAGATGATGGACCGCGCCACCGAGCTGGCGTCCGATCACGGAATTGGTCTGGTGGCGCTGCGTAACGCGAACCACTGGATGCGCGGCGGCAGCTACGGGTGGCAAGCCGCCGAGAAGGGCTATATCGGGATTTGCTGGACCAACTCCATAGCCGTGATGCCCGCCTGGGGCTCAAAAACGTGTTGCATCGGCACCAACCCGCTGATCGTGGCCATTCCTTCAAGCCCGATCACCATGGTCGATATGTCGATGTCGATGTTTTCCTACGGCATGCTGGAGGTCAACCGTCTGGCGGGGCGCGAACTCCCGGTAGACGGCGGCTTTGACGACGAGGGTAATCTCACCAGAGAGCCTGGCGTGATTGAGAAAAACCGTCGCATTCTGCCGATGGGATACTGGAAAGGCTCAGGCTTATCGATCGTGCTCGATATGATCGCCACCCTGCTCTCCAACGGCGCGTCCGTGGCGGAAGTGACCCAGGACAACAGTGACGAATACGGCGTGTCGCAGATCTTTATCGCCATCGAGGTCGATCGCCTGATCGACGGACCAACCCGCGACGCTAAGCTGCAGCGCATCATGGACTTTATCACTACCGCAGAGCGGTCAGATGAAAACGTGGCGGTCCGTCTGCCGGGGCATGAATTTACGCGTCATCTGGAAGAGAACCGTCACCACGGTATCACCATCGACGACAGCGTGTGGGCGAAAATCCAGGCACTGTAAGGAGTGGACCATGATATTCGGACATATCTCGCAGCCCAATCCGTGCCGCCTGCCACGCGCCATTGAAAGAGCACTGGATTTTCTGCGTACCACGGATTTCACCTCCCTGACGCCGGGTGTCGTTGAAATCGAAGGACGTAGCATCTTTGCTCAGGTGCTCGACCTGACTACCAAAGCACAGCATGAGAATCGCCCGGAAGTACATCGCCGCTACCTCGATATTCAATTCCTGGCCTCCGGTGAAGAGAAAATCGGTGTCGCTATTGATACTGGTAATAACAAAATAAGCGAATCATTGCTCGAACAGCGGGATATTATTTTTTATCACGACAGTGAAAATGAGTCGTTTATTGAAATGGTACCGGGCAGCTATGCCATATTTTTCCCGCAGGACGTTCACCGCCCTGCCTGTATTAAAAATAAAAGTTCTGCAATTCGTAAAATTGTGGTGAAAGTTGCCATCAGCGAATTGAATTAATTTTTTTATAAATAGTGGAAACGCGAAATGACCAACACCGGGTTTATTATTGGTGCGTATCCCTGCGCACCCTCGTTTCACCAGCAAGGGGAACAAGAAGAACGGGCCTTCTGGCGGGCACTTTCCGACACGCCGGATATCCGTGGGCTGGAACAACCGTGTCTGGAAAATCTCCATCCGTTTGGTGATGAATGGCTGTTCCGCCATACGCCGGGCGACTGGCAAATGGTTGTCACCGCCGTTATGGAAACCATGCGCCGCCGGGGCACCCACGGTGCGTTTGGCCTGGCGTCTGCTGACGAAGCGCAGCGTAAAGCCTGCGTCAATTTCTACCGTCATCTGCATCAGAAAATTGACGCCGTGAATGCCCGTTTTCCGGGAAAAATTATCGCTCTGGAGATGCAGGCGGCTCCGCAGATCGGCAATGCTTCTGTTGAGCAGGCCACCGACGCATTTTCCCGCTCTGTTCGCGAAATCACCGCATGGGACTGGTCCTGCGACCTGGTGCTTGAACATTGTGATGCCATGACAGGTCTCGCCCCGCGCAAGGGTTTCCTGCCTCTGAAGCAGGTTCTGGAGGCGATCAACGAGACCGATATCAGCGTCTGCATCAACTGGGCGCGTTCGGCCATTGAGGGACGCAACACAACGCTTCCGGTTGAGCATGTGCAGACCGCCCTTCAGGCCGGAAAGCTGGGCGCGCTGATGTTCTCGGGTACCACCCTCAGCGGGGAGTACGGTGAATGGCAGGATCTGCACGCGCCGTTTTCTTCGTTCTGCGCCGACAGTCTGATGTCCACTGAACACGTAAAAGCACTGTTTACTGCGGCGCACGCCGCAACGTTGAAATTCTCCGGTATTAAATTACTGGAAATAAATGCTAATGCTGACGTCGGGCATCGTATCGCTATTTTACGCGACGGCATTAGCGCGATGAAAAAAGCAACACAATAACAATAAAAAAACGTAATTCCGGTTACCTACACTGAGAGATTAAATATGACTACGTCTACTCAAGCCCTACATGCGGACATTCCGCGCCAGCGCTGGCTAAGAATCATTCCCCCTATTCTTATCGCCTGCATTATTTCTTATATGGACCGTGTGAATATCGCTTTTGCCATGCCGGGCGGTATGGATGAAGAGTTGGGTATTTCCGCCACCATGGCAGGTCTGGCGGGCGGGATATTTTTTATCGGTTATCTGTTCCTGCAGGTTCCCGGCGGCAAGATTGCCGTGCACGGCAGCGGTAAGAAGTTTATCGGCTGGTCACTGGTCGCCTGGGCGGTGATCTCGGTTCTGACCGGGCTTGTGACGAATCAGTATCAGCTTCTGGTGCTGCGTTTCTTACTCGGTGTGGCGGAAGGGGGGATGCTGCCCGTTGTGCTCACCATGATCAGCAACTGGTTCCCGGATGCCGAGCGCGGTCGCGCCAACGCCATTGTGATCATGTTTGTGCCCATCGCCGGGATCATCACCGCCCCGCTGTCGGGCTGGATTATTACCGCACTCGACTGGCGCTGGCTGTTTATCATTGAAGGGCTGATGTCCATCGCGGTGCTGGTGCTGTGGGCGTTCACCATTTATGACCGCCCCCAGGAAGCCCGCTGGATCTCAGACGCCGAGAAAAACTATCTGGTGCACACGCTGGCGGCTGAACAGCAGGCCATCGCCGGAAAAGAGGTGAAAAACGCCTCGCTCAGTGCGGTGCTGTCAGACAAAACCATGTGGCAGCTGATCGCCCTGAACTTCTTCTATCAGACCGGAATTTACGGTTACACCCTCTGGCTGCCCACCATTCTCAAAGAGCTGACGCACACCAGCATCGGCCAGGTGGGAGTGCTCGCGATCCTGCCTTACATCGGCGCTATTGCGGGCATGTTCCTGTTCTCTACGCTCTCTGACCGTACCGGCAAGCGCAAGCTGTTTGTCTCCCTGCCGTTGATTGGTTTCGCGCTCTGCATGTTCCTCTCGGTGGCGCTCAAAGCGAATACCTGGCTGGCCTATGCCGCTCTGGTGGGCTGTGGTTTCTTCCTGCAGTCGGCCGCAGGCGTGTTCTGGACCATTCCGGCCCGCCTGTTCAGCGCGGAGATGGCGGGCGGTGCGCGTGGCGTGATCAACGCCCTGGGCAACCTCGGTGGCTTCTGCGGCCCGTATGCGGTAGGCGTGCTGATCACGCTCTACAGCAAAGATGCGGGAGTGTACTGCCTGGCGGTCTCTCTGGCACTGGCATCACTGCTGGCCCTGCTGCTGCCGGCGAAATGTGATGCGGGGACAGAGCCCAATCCCACGGTGACCCCCCATAAACGTGCGGCCTGATGCCCTCAAACCGAACCGTAGGCCGGGTAAGCGCAGCGCCACCCGGCGAATAAGCGAGATCAAGATGAGTGAAAAAGAGCCCTTCTGGCTGGGTATCGATTGTGGCGGTACTTATCTGAAAGCCGGTTTATACAACAGCCAGGGCAAAGAAGTCAGTATCGAACGCCGCTCCGTTGCCACGCTCAGCCCGCGAGCAGGCTACGCCGAGCGGGATATGCATCAGCTGTGGCAGCACTGCCACGCGACCATTGCCTTGCTGCTCAAACATTCAGGGGTAAACGGAAAACAGATCAAGGGTGTCGGTATTTCCGCACAGGGCAAGGGACTGTTTTTACTCGATAAACAGGACCAGCCGCTGGGTAACGCCATCCTCTCCTCTGACCGCCGGGCCCTGGACATTGTGCAGCGCTGGCAGCAGGACAGTATTCCCGAAAAACTCTATCCGCATACGCGCCAGACGCTGTGGACCGGGCATCCGGTCTCCCTGCTGCGCTGGATCAAAGAGCACGAACCGCAGCGGTATCAGCAAATCGGCTGCGTGATGATGGCGCACGACTATCTGCGCTGGTGCCTCACCGGCGTAAAAGGCTGCGAAGAGAGCAACATCTCCGAGTCCAACCTCTATAACATGAATACCGGTCAGTACGACCCACAGCTTACGCGCTGGCTTGGCATCAGCGAGATTGACGGCGCACTGCCGCCGATTGTCGGTTCAGCAGAAATTTGCGGGGAAATAACCTCTCAGGCAGCCGCACTTACCGGTCTCGCGGCGGGCACGCCTGTCGTGGGTGGACTGTTTGATGTGGTTTCCACCGCGATCTGCGCCGGACTGCATGACGAACATACGCTGAACGCCGTGATGGGCACCTGGGCCGTCACCAGCGGGATCGCCAGTGCGCTTCGCGACAACGAACCCTTCCCGTACGTCTATGGACGCTACGTGCATCCGCAGCAATACATCGTGCACGAAGCCAGCCCTACCTCGTCCGGCAACCTTGAGTGGCTAACCACGCAGTGGGGCGACATGTCATTCGATGAGATCAACCTTGCCGTCGCCAGCCAGCCGAAAGCCGAAAGCGATCTGTTCTTCCTGCCGTTCCTTTATGGCAGCAACGCCGGGCTGGAGATGACCAGCGGTTTCTACGGCATGCAGGCGCTACACACCCGCGCGCATCTGCTCCAGGCGGTTTACGAGGGCGTGGTATTTAGCCACATGACCCACCTCAACCGTATGCTCGAACGCTTTACCCACGTTCACGCCCTGCGCGTGACGGGTGGACCCACCCATTCGGACGTGTGGATGCAAATGCTTGCAGACGTCAGCGGCCTGGCAATTGAACTGCCGCAGGTTGAGGAGACCGGTTGTTCCGGCGCGGCGCTGGCAGCCCTGGTTGGCACTGGCGTATATCCCGATTTTCACGCGGCGCAACGCGCCCTTCGACACGACATTCGGGTCATTGAACCTGACATGCACGCCCATGCAGCCTATCAGCGCAAGTATCAGCGCTACCGGCTACTGATTTCAGCACTACAGGGCTACCACGCCCGCGTTAAGGAGTACGACCTATGAGCCGACCATTATTGCAGCTGGCGCTCGACCACACCTCTCTGCAGGCCGCGCAGCGCGATGTCGCGACGCTTGCAGATCACGTTGATATTGTCGAAGCGGGCACCCTTTTGTGCCTGACCGAAGGGCTGAACGCCGTACGCGCCCTGCGCGCGCAGTGCCCGGATAAGATCGTCGTGGCGGACTGGAAAGTGGCCGATGCCGGAGAAACGCTGGCGGAACAGGCGTTTGGCGCAGGCGCGAACTGGATGACCATTATCTGCGCCGCACCGCTGGCGACCGTTGAAAGAGGCCACGAAGTAGCACTGCGTTGCGGGGGAGAAATCCAGATGGAACTCTTTGGCCACTGGACGCTGGACGACGCGCGCGCCTGGCAGCGCATCGGCGTGAAGCAGGCCATTTATCACCGGGGTCGCGACGCCCAGGCCAGCGGACAGCAGTGGGGCGAGGCGGATCTCGCCAGAATGAAAGCCCTCTCCGACATCGGTTTGCAGATCTCGATCACCGGCGGCATCACCCCCGCCGACCTGCCGCTGTTTAAGCAGATCAACGTGAAAGCCTTCATTGCCGGACGCGCGCTGGCAGGCGCGGCCAATCCATCGCAGGTGGCGCACGCGTTCCATTCACAAATCCGCGACATCTGGGGAGCGTAACCATGCGTCAGCATCCGTTAGGTATTTACGAAAAAGCGCTGCCGAAATCCCTCACCTGGCCGGAGCGCCTTGTGCTGGCGAAAAGCTGCGGGTTCGACTTTGTTGAGATGTCGGTTGATGAAACTGACGAACGCCTGTCGCGACTCGAGTGGAGCACCACACAGCGCGCATCGCTGGTTGAAGCGATGCTGGAAACCGGGGTGGCGGTCCCCTCCATGTGCCTGTCGGCCCACCGCCGCTTCCCGTTTGGTAGCCGGGATGAAACCGTGCGTGAACGCGCCCGTGAAATCATGACCAAAGCCATCAGGCTGGCCCGCGATCTCGGCATTCGCACCATCCAGCTTGCGGGTTATGACGTCTACTACGAAGCGCACGACGAGGGCACGCAACAGCGCTTTGCTGAAGGGCTGGCGTGGGCTGTAGAGCAGGCCGCGGCCGCCCAGGTGATGCTGGCGGTGGAGATCATGGACACGGCGTTTATGAACTCCATCAGCAAATGGAAAAAGTGGGATGAGATGCTCGCCTCGCCGTGGTTCAGCGTTTATCCGGATGTCGGCAACCTCAGCGCGTGGGGCAACGATGTGGCTGCCGAATTGACGCTGGGTATCGATCGCATCGCTGCAATTCACCTGAAAGATACCCAGCCCGTCACCGAGCAAAGTCCGGGACAGTTCCGCGATGTGCCGTTTGGCGAGGGCTGCGTCGATTTCGTAGGGATATTTAGCACACTCAATCAGTTGAACTATCGCGGTGCGTTTCTGATTGAAATGTGGACTGAAAAAGCAAAAGAGCCGGTGCTGGAGATCATCCAGGCGCGCCGCTGGATTGAAGCCCGCATGCAGGAAGGAGGCATGACATGTTAGAACAACTCAAAGCCGAGGTACTGGCGGCAAACCTGGCGCTTCCCGCCCACCATCTGGTGACCTTCACCTGGGGCAACGTCAGCGCAGTGGATCGCGCAAGCGGCCTGATGGTGATCAAGCCCTCCGGCGTGGAGTATGACGTGATGACCGCAGAAGATATGGTGGTGGTGAATATCGCCACCGGTGAGGTGGTCGAAGGCCGCAAAAAACCCTCGTCAGACACCCCAACGCATCTTGCGCTGTACCGTCGTTTCCCGGAGATCGGCGGCATCGTGCATACCCACTCTCGCCACGCCACCATCTGGTCGCAGGCGGGACAGGATTTACCGGCATGGGGCACCACGCACGCCGACTATTTCTACGGGACAATCCCCTGCACGCGGAAGATGACCCCGGCCGAGATTGCAGGGGAATACGAATACCAGACGGGGGAAGTGATCATCAAAACCTTCGAGGAGCGCGATCTCAGCCCAGTGCAGATCCCGGCGGTTCTGGTGCACTCTCACGGCCCGTTCGCCTGGGGTAAAGATTCCGCCGATGCGGTACACAATGCCGTCGTGCTGGAAGAGTGCGCCTACATGGGTCTGTTCTCGCGCCAGCTTGCCCCCCAGCTTCCGGTTATGCAGCAGGAACTGCTCGACAAACATTATCTGCGTAAGCACGGGGCACATGCCTATTACGGCCAGTGATCATCCGGAATTAATATGCTCTTTACAGTACCGCCGTTTCCAGACGGCGGGGGTTAACCCGGTGTGCTTTGAAAATATCTGCCGGAAATAGCCTACGTCATTAAAACCGCAGCGGGTGGCCACTTCGGTGAGCGAGGCGGTGCCATCCAGCAACAATTTTTCTGCCGCCCTGACGCGCTGGCGATGTATTGCTTCCGTCAGGGTTAAATGGAAAGTCCGGCGAAACACGCGTCCGAGATAATCAGCATTACAGTGCAACGCTTTTGCCAGCTGTGATGTGGAAAGTGGCAAATGAAACTGCGTGCGAATAAGCTGCTTCGCCTTCCACGCCATTGCCGCCCCGGCCTCATCGGCGTTGTCTTCATATCCCGACGAGATCGACACCTGCTGTAGAATCAATAATAAAATCATCTCCAGCGCCACGCTGCGCTGTAATTTCTCCTGCTCGCTGAGGAATTGCCGAAATAGCGCAATGACATATTGCGCATCCCTTACGCGGCAATGTTGTTCTATTGCCAGAGGGGTGGCTTCTGGCAAGGTGATATGTTGCTTTTCAACCTCAAAGTGGAGCCAGTAAAAGCGCAGGTCCGCCGGGAAATCCTCCACGCCCACGTGTCGACGGCCCGGCCAGAGAAGCAAACTTTCTCCCGCCTTCACCTCAAAGATTTGGTGTTCCTCCTGGATCGTTAATGTCCCTTTTTCAACAAATATTATTTCCCACGAGGTTAACTTCCTGGCAGGGTGACGCCCCACGCCCCGGGAAATAAACAGCCCGCCATTCTGGACTTTAATCGGAAGCGCTATGGATAATTCGAGCATGGATATTCACCATTCCGCTTTTATTGCCGTTAATATTCGACTTACGCTTTGATTATTAATAAATAATCGAATAACGGCCCGATCAAAATCACATTTTTATCATCAGGTCGGAATCGTCATCTTTTTATACTTTTCCCTTCCCTTGTTGGCCTGTCTGTTCGGTGCAGAATAAATGCGTACCTTGCACAAATACGATAATAAATTCGATTCCCGAGGAGTTATCTCATGACTTCCACACCGATTACAGAATCAGACGTGACACAAGGGGCAACCGATAGCCGTTTGTCCGTTCGCGAGAAAATTGGCTACGGCCTGGGCGATGCGGGCGGAACGGTGATGACCTGCCTGATCATGAATTTTCTGACCTTTTTCTACACCGACGTTTTTGGCCTCACCCCGGCACTTGTCGGTACGCTGTTTATCGCCCTGCGCGTCTTTGATGCCATTTCCGACCCGGTGATGGGCATCATTGCCGACCGCACTCAGAGCCGCTGGGGACGCTTTCGTCCCTGGCAGCTGTGGGTGGCATTTCCCATCGGAATTATTGGCGTGCTGACCTTCACCGTGCCGGAAGCCAGTATGGGCGTGAAAATCGCCTGGGCGTTCGGCACATACCTGCTGTTGTCCGTTGGCTATACCGCCATCAACGTCCCCTACTGCGCGCTGATCAACACCATGACGACTCGTCACAACGAGGTGATCTCCTGCCAGTCATGGCGCTTTGTGCTGTGCGGCGTGGCAGGTTTTCTGGTCTCCGTGGGTCTGCCTTGGCTGGTTGCGGAGTTGGGCCAGGGGAATGCCGCACGGGGCTATCAGCTGGGGGTTGGCGTACTGTGCGCCATCGCGGTGGTGATGTTTCTCTGCTGTTTCTTCTGGGTGCGTGAGCGCGTTCCGCTGGCGCTGATGGGCAAATTCACCCTGCGCGAACACCTGTCCGGTCTGCGTAAAAATGACCAGCTGCTGCTGATGCTGGTGATGTCGTTTTTGCTGATCAATGTGTTCAACATCCGCGGCGGCGGTTACATGTACTTCATCACCTACGTGCTGCAGGGCAGCACCGCCTATACCTCGCTGTTTTTCACCATGGTGACCTTCGCGGCCATTCTGGGCGCGGTGATCGTCAACCCTCTCTCTCGCCGCGTTGATACTGTCAAACTCTACTACTACACCAACCTGGTGCTGGCCGCGCTCGCGGTGGGCATGTGGTTCCTGCCCGGCGGCCCGGCCCACCAGACCCTGTGGCTTATCGTCATTCTGAGCAACGGCGTCATTCTCGGTTTTACCCTGCCGCTGCACTTCTCGCTGATGGCCTTTGCCGACGACTACGGCGAGTGGAAAACGGGCGTGCGCTCGTCGGGCATGAACTTCGCCTTTAACCTGTTTTTCATCAAGCTGGCGTGGGCATCCAGCGCCGGGATCATCAGTCTGGTGTTTATCGCCGTGGCCTACCAGCCTGGCACGGGCAACCAGACTCCCGCTTCACTGCAGGGCATCACCGCCATGGAGACGTTACTCCCTGCCCTATTCCACCTGCTGCTGGCTGTCTCTGTTCGCTGGTGCAGGCTCAACAACCCGATGATGTCGCGCATTGCCACCGATCTGCGCCAGCGTCATGTATCGTCCTGAGGAGAACGCTATGTCCGTAATGGAAGCCAATCTGCACAACCTGAAAATCAACGACCCGTTTCTTGGCCAGTATCAGCGGCTGGTGCGTGATGTGGTGATCCCCTACCAGTGGGATGCGCTGAACGATCGCGTGCAGGACGCCGAACCCAGCCACGCCATCACCAACTTCCGCATCGCGGCAGGCCTCGAGCAGGGGGAGTTCTACGGCATGGTCTTTCAGGACAGCGACGTGGCGAAATGGCTGGAAGCCGTAGCGTGGTCGCTGTGCCAGAAACCGGATGCTGAACTGGAAAAAACCGCCGACGAGGTCATTGAACTGATCGCGGCAGCGCAGTGTGAAGATGGCTATCTCAATACCTATTTTACGGTAAAAGCCCCCAGCGAGCGCTGGACCAACCTGGCTGAATGCCACGAACTTTACTGCGCAGGACATATGATTGAAGCCGGCGTGGCGTATTTTCAGGGCACCAGTAAACGCCGTCTGCTGGAGGTGGTATGCCGTCTGGCGGACCACATCGACAGCGTGTTTGGCCCTGGTGACAACCAGCTCCACGGTTATCCGGGTCACCCGGAAATCGAGCTGGCGCTGATGCGGCTTTACGACGTTACGCAAGAGCCACGCTATCTCACGCTGGTGAAATATTTTATTGAACAACGCGGCGTGCAGCCTCACTTCTACGATATCGAATATGAGAAGCGTGGAAGAACGTCATACTGGAACACCTACGGTCCGGCATGGATGGTCAAGGACAAAGCCTATAGCCAGGCGCATCAGCCACTTGCTGAACAGCAAACGGCCACTGGCCACGCGGTGCGCTTTGTCTACCTGATGGCGGGTATGGCGCATCTGGCTCGTCTGAGCCATGACGAGGGCAAGCGGCAGGACTGTCTGAGACTGTGGAACAACATGGCGCAGCGCCAGCTGTACATAACTGGCGGGATAGGCTCGCAAAGCAGCGGTGAAGCCTTCAGCAGCGATTATGATTTGCCCAATGATACGGTCTATGCCGAAAGTTGCGCCTCCATCGGCCTGATGATGTTTGCCCGTCGGATGCTGGAGATGGAGGCCGACAGTCACTACGCCGACGTGATGGAGCGGGCGTTATACAACACAGTGCTTGGGGGCATGGCGCTGGACGGTAAACACTTCTTCTATGTGAACCCGCTGGAGGTCCATCCGCAAACCCTGGCATTCAACCATATCTACGATCACGTGAAACCCGTTCGTCAGCGCTGGTTCGGCTGTGCCTGTTGCCCGCCGAATATCGCTCGCGTGCTGACGTCGCTGGGGCATTACATCTATACCGTTCGCCCGGATGCGCTTTTTATTAACCTCTACGTGGGCAACGAGGTCGCCATACCGGTGGGCGACGAGACGCTGCAACTGCGGATTAGCGGCAATTATCCGTGGCAGGAAGAGGTAAATATCGAGATCGTCTCGCCTGCGCCGGTGAGGCATACCCTGGCCCTGCGGCTCCCGGACTGGTGCGCGGAGCCTGCCGTATCGCTGAACGGTGAAACCGTTGCGGGTGAAATCTCCCGGGGTTACCTCTACCTGACCCGTACCTGGCAAGAGGGGGATGCTGTCACGCTGACGCTACCGATGCCGGTTCGCCGCGTGTATGGAAACCCGCAGGTACGCCAGCAGGCGGGTAAGGTCGCCCTGCAGCGCGGCCCGCTGGTCTACTGCCTGGAAGAGGCCGATAACGGAGCGAACCTACATAACCTCTCCCTGCCTGCTGACAGCGAATTTCGGGTCTTTGCGGGAAAAGGGATATTCGCGCATAAGATGCTGATTCAGGCTGAGGGGATGGGGTGTCACGTGAAGGACACGGATGCGCTGTGGCAGTACGACTGCTCGCCGGTACAACGTCAGCCCCAGACGCTGACCTTTATTCCCTGGTTTAGCTGGGCTAACCGGGGAGAAGGGGAAATGCGGATTTGGGTGGATGAAGGCTGATGATCTGCGGCCTGTTGCCCTCACCCCAACCCTCTCCCACGGGAGAGGGAGAACGTTAAGGCAGCACGCGACGTGCTGCCTCAGCCAGAAATGCGCTTCGATTGCCGAACTGAGGGTGCTCACTTACAAAGGAGTCGATCTTTACCAGCAAACGTCGAGGCATCGTGATGTTGATACGCTCGGCTCTGCCGTCGAACTGCTTCATATTAATATCCACCAAAAGCCATTGCCCCCCAATGAAATCCTCTGGACGACTTTCCAGATGCGCTTCCACATTACCCGGAAGAGGCAGGACTTCATCCACTTCAAACAGTGCTTCGAAGTGGGCGGTGAGTGCATCACGTGCATCCTGAAATGCATCATCCAGGGAATCACCTGCAAAAAAACAGCCCGGAACGTCAGGGAAAAAACCGCTGGCGCTTCCGTCTGAGTCAGAATGAATGTAAGCCGGATAAAACATAACTACTCCTGATATCAGTGTTGAATGCCCGCCTGCCGCCAAATCTGCGCGAGGGTGCCCGGTTTAATATCCTTTTTAGGATGTGGGACAGTCACCAGCCCTTTCTTCACGGGGTGACGAAACTGATGATGGCTTCCTTTCGTTCTCACACATTTCCAGCCATGCCTGATCAGAACAGTAATGACATCCGCACTTTTCACATCCTAATCCTTCCATGATTATACACATAATACACACCATCACTATCGGATCGCATCACATTAGCGCATCGGGAACAACAGTGCAGTCGTAGGTTGCCGGAACGGGAAGATGCATCGAGAAAAGAAAAGGGGGATACGCTGTATTGCAGAAAAAATGCAGGGCCTATCGTAGGCCGGGTAAGGCGAAGCCGCCACCCGGCTTTATCACATCAGAAACGCCAGGTCAGGCCGGTCATCAGCGCGAAGCTATCGTCGCGGTCGATCATCGGGCTGTTCTTCACGTCGTCAGGTAATACGGTATAGACCGCGCTGGCGTTAAGGAACAGCTTCTCGGTTAACTGATATTTTGCCGCCAGGCCAACGTATGGCGTCCAGCTATCACCGGCGGTGTATTCATCCAGACCTGAGCGACGAGACTCGCTGCCGGATACGCCGTAGTAGTAGTCGTTGTAGCTTTCGTCGCTGTAGAAAACACCGACAGAGGGCGTCAAAGTCAGGCGTTCCATCCTGACTGGACGGAAGTACGAGACCTCGCCCACCACGCCACCGCTTTCATCCATCGCATCGCCAGCAACGGCCACTTTCAGAGACCCCCAGCTTTCGTGGCGGTAGTAGGCGCCACCGAGGAAGGCAGACGCTTTACGCTCATCAAGTTTTTTCATCTGATGGTCGTCGTTATCTTCTGGATCAAAATGCAGCGGCATCCACGATGCGGTCAGGCTGAATTCATTTTTTGCGTCTTTCCACAGGATCCATCCGCCCGTGGTCTGGCGAACATAGAATCTGTCGCCTTCATAGCTAATTAACGGAACCGCGGTGGTATTTTCATTATATCCTTTGTAAGGAGACTCATTAAATACAGCCCCCGCGCCAAGTGAAAAGTCACCGGCCATTGCAGAAGTTGTTGCAAATAACGTGGCCGCGATGAGTAAATTGTATTTAATAGTCATTACATGTAATCCATTTATATGCCAAACAAGCGAGGCGCATAATAATGGTTACAAATTTGCCAATGCAACGCTGCGGTTTATATAATATTATATATAAAATCATATAGATGGGTGCGCAGGATGAGTAAATTACAGCTAAAACCACGCGAATTAAAAATCATATCCGTCATCGCCGCAACCCACAGCATTGGTGATGCCGCCGCCCTGCTGGGTATGGCGCAGGCCAACGTCAGTAAATATCTGTCTGATTTTGAAACGCGGGTTGGGCTGAAGGTTTTCGAGCGCACCACCCGTCAGCTCGCCCTCACCCAGTTTGGCGAGGCGTTACTCCCGTACGTGAATGCCACGCTGGATAAGAACAGTCAACTTGTTAATTTCATTGCTGATTATAAGCATGAAAAGCGTGGCAAAGTGACGATTTACGCCCCAACGGGCATCGTGACCTATCTCGCGCGACACGTGATCCATCAGATAGAGAACATCGGTGACATCCGCATCTCCCTGAAAACCTATAATCTGGACCGGAATGAATTTTCAGAAGGAGTTTCCTTTCCGGATGACTGCGATATTTTAATTACTTATGCGCAGCCGAAAGACGAAAGTCTGGTTGCCAGCGTGCTAACAAAATATTCCGTAACGGCATTCGCAACCGTTGAATATTTAAATAAACACCCCTTGAAGGGACCTGAAGATTTAATTAATCACTCCTGTATTCTCATTGATTCCATGCTGGTCGATGATGCAAACATCTGGCGTTTCCGCGTCCACGGCAGCGATCACGTACATGATTACCGGGTAACCGGTAATTATATTTGTGACAATACGCAAACGGCCCTGGAGCTGGCAAGAAATAATCTGGGAATTGTGTTTGCGCCAAAAGAGAGTCTGAAAAAAGAATTAACCAAAGGCATGCTGGTCCCCTGCTTTCCGCACCAGGAGGAGTGGTGGCTCGATCTGACCGCCATCTTCCGTAAACGCGAATACCAGCCCTGGCGTGTGCAATACGTTCTGGACGGCGTTCTGAACTGCCTGCGCCAGCAAATTGCTCAGGCCGCCCATGGACGGCCTGAACTGGGTGATTAGAACAGCCCCAGCGGTTTATCAGAGTAGCTGACCAGCAGACATTTCGTCTGCTGATAATGCTCCAGCATCATCTTGTGGGTTTCACGCCCTATGCCCGACTGCTTATAACCCCCAAACGCCGCGTGCGCCGGATAGGCGTGGTAGCAGTTAGTCCATACACGCCCGGCCTGTATGCCCCGGCCCATTTTATAGGCCAGATTACCGCTGCGGCTCCAGACGCCTGCCCCCAGGCCATATGGCGTGTCGTTGGCAATCTCCAGCGCCTCCTCCATCGTTTTGAAGGTGGTCACGGCCAGCACCGGTCCGAAAATTTCCTCCTGGAAAACGCGCATGTTGTTCTGGCCGAACAGGATCGTCGGCTCAAGGTAGTACCCCTCCTGCAGATCCCCACCCAGCACTTTACGGCGACCGCCGGTCAGAATATCCGCTCCTTCTTTCTTGCCGATATCAATGTAGTTGAGGATAGTCTCCAGCTGTCCGTGCGAGACCTGCGCGCCCATCTGGGTGACGTTATCGAGCGGATTACCGCTGCGGATAGACTCGACGCGGCGAATGGCCCGCTCCATAAAGCGCTCATAGATGGACTCCTGCACCAGCGCGCGGCTTGGGCAGGTACAGACTTCGCCCTGGTTAAAGGCAAACAGCGCAAATCCTTCCAGGGCTTTATCGAAGAAGGCATCCTCTTCTTCCATCACGTCCGCGAAGAAGATATTCGGGGATTTGCCCCCCAGCTCCAGCGTCACCGGAATGATGTTCTGCGTGGCGTACTGCATGATCTGCTGACCCACTTCCGTCGAGCCAGTAAACGCCACTTTAGCGATACGTTTTGAAGTAGCCAGATATTCGCCTATCTCACCGCCTGCGCCGTTCACCACGTTAATCACGCCCGGCGGCAGAAGATCGCCAACGATTTCCATCAGCAGAAGAACCGAGAGCGGCGTCAGACGGGCCGGTTTAAGCACAATACAGTTTCCGGCCGCCAGCGCCGGCGCCATTTTCCAGCTCGCCATCAGCAGCGGGAAGTTCCACGGAATAATTTGCCCGACGACGCCCAGCGGTTCGTGGAAGTGATACGCCACGGTGTCACTGTCTACCTCGCTGATCCCACCCTCCTGAGCACGAATACACGAGGCGAAATAGCGGAAGTGGTCAATCGCCAGCGGCACGTCTGCCGCCATGGTTTCCCGGATCGGCTTGCCGTTATCCCAGGTTTCTGCCGTCGCCAGCAGCTCAAGGTTTTGCTCCATCCGGTCGGCAATTTTGAACAACAGGGCTGCCCTGTCCTGCACGGAGGTATGGGCCCATTTATCTTTCGCTTTGTGCGCCGCATCCAGCGCCAGATCGATATCACGCTTGCCGGAGCTGGCAATCTCACACAGCGGCTGGCCGGTAACAGGGGTCAGGTTGGAATAGTATTCACCGTCGACGGGAGCGACCCAGTCGCCGCCAATAAAGTTGTCGTAACGGGGCTTCAGCTTAAGGGGAAAACCATACTCGCCGGGCTGGATACGCGATGAGGGAGGATTGTTTGTCATGACCGTCTCCTTGCTGTGGGTGTACAACAAGGGTAGTACCGGCTGGTGATTTTATCGCCAGCCGGTAACGGTGTTTACGACAGGGGTCACGGTGTTTCTGGAAAGAGCAGTGAATCCCGCAGGACATGATCGTTACCGCGACGGCGGGTGAAGCCGATGCGGTTGAAATACTCCAGGATCTGAATCGCCAGCTTGCGGCCCACGTTCAGCTGGTCGCGGAAATCGGCTGCGCAGGTGGAGCCCCGCGCCTGATCCCGCTCGCGGATCAGGTTCGCAAACGCAACAATACGATCGTTACGGTAATAACGATCTTTTACGATCGCGACTATCAGCCCCTGCTGCGCGGCATGGCGTAACACCTGGCGCATCACCTGCTCGTCGGCGTTTGTTTCACGAGCCAGATCGCGAACCCACCACGGTTCGTCGCCAAAAAGCGGGGCCACTTTCTGCCATATTGCCTCTTGCTCTGCACTAAACCCGGCCTTGTGATCCGGCAGGTGCAGCCAGCCGTGGTGGCTTTTGATCGCCCCGCTTTCGCGCATGTTTTCAATCAGCAGCAGCACCAGCGCATCGTCTTCCATTGGCAGCGCCATGCGCCGCAGACGTTCCCGACCCGGGCCAGGCTCATCCTGATGCTGTTCATGGTAAGTTGCGAGCGTAGTCAGTATCTTGCGCTGCCAGCGTGCGGCAACCGGGGCATTGAGCAGGCGGTTACCCGCCTGTATAAAGCCCGACTCTTGTGTCAGCTCTCGTAAGCCTTCCCCGCTCAACTGGCGTGCCCATGCGAAATCCTTAAGACTTACCGCCCCACGCTCAAGATGCACCCGCAGCGCGGCGTCATCATCTCTGGCCTGCGCCAGCGCGGCCAGCCATTGCAGATATTCAGGTTTACGCTTGCCGCGTCGCGGTGGGTTAAGCATCACCACCCGCGCCCCGGCCAGCGTTTCACGCGCGGAAATATCACGCAGTACCAGACGATCGTTGTCCGCCAGCCACAGCGGCGAATCGAACACCAGTTCAGCAAGGTCGTTTTCCAGCAGCGACACGCGCCCGGTAATATGGCTGGCCGCGTGGTGAATATGCAGCGGCTGCCATTGGGTCAGCGGCGCATGCGTCTGCAGGGAGACAATGACGCGTTCAGACGGTTCCGGCGGGGCATCGGCCAGCAGCCAGTCGCCGCGGTTAAGCTGCTCTTTTTCCGCATCCCCGGCAATGTTCAGCGCGATCCGCTGCCCGGCGTGAGCCTGCTCTGTGGGCTGGTTTTGAGCATGCAGGCCGCGCACGCGCATCGGTTTATTCACGCCCGTCAGCCATAAGGTATCGCCTACTTTCACTTCGCCGCTGAGCGCCGTCCCGGTGACCACCAGACCCGCTCCCTTCACGCTAAACGCCCGGTCAATCGCCAGACGGAAACGGTGATGGCTGGCGTGGTCACGTGATGAAAGGTGCTGCAAGTGGTGGCGAAGTTCGTCGATACCTCGCCCTTCGGTCGCCACGGTGACAAAAAGCGCTGCATCGGCAAAGCCATAATCCCGTAAGGTCGCCTGCACCGCTTCGCGCACCTCGCTGACGCGTGCGTCATCCACGCGATCGGCTTTAGTCAGCGCTACGGTCAGCTGCGGATTGCCGGTCAGCTGCAGGATCGCCAGATGCTCGCGGGTTTGCGCCATGACGCCATCATCACAGGCCACCACCAGCAGGGCATGATCGATGCCGCCCACACCCGCCAGCATGTTAGACAGAAACTTTTCATGCCCCGGCACATCAATAAAACCCAGCACGCGACCATCAGGCTGGGGCCAGTAGGCATACCCCAGATCGATGGTCATGCCGCGCTTTTTCTCTTCCGGCAGGCGGTCGGCGTTTACGCCGGTGATCGCCTGCAGTAACGTGGTTTTTCCGTGGTCAACGTGACCGGCGGTGGCAATAATCATTTCAACAACATCTCCAGAAATCGCTCTTCATCTTCAAGGCAGCGCAGATCCAGCCACATCCGGCCATCGTAAATCCGCCCGATCACCGGCGTCGACAAATTACGCCAGCGCGACGACAGGGCCTCAAGGTGGCTGCCGCGCCCGTCGCGTGGGGTGAACGTCAGCGCTTCACTCGGCAGCCTGTCCACCGGCAACGAACCGCTGCCAATCTGCGACTGGCAAGGCTCAACGCGAACGTCAAAATCGGGGTAGTGCGGCGCGACGCGCGGCAGCAGTAACTCGGCCTGGGCGCGAATCGAGGCGGCATCCCGGGTTAACAGACGCAGCGTCGGCAGGCGGTCAGCCAGCTTCTCAGGATGGAGATAGAGTCGCAGCGTCGCGTCCAGCGCGGCAAGGGTCATTTTATCGGCACGCAGGGCGCGCTTGAGCGGGTGCTGCTGCAGCTTCGCAATCAGCTCGCGTTTACCCACGATAATCCCGGCCTGCGGCCCGCCCAGCAGTTTGTCGCCGGAGAAGCTGACCAGGCTTACGCCCGCCGCAATCATCTCCTGCGGCATCGGTTCTTTTGGCAGGCCGTACTGGCTCAGGTCGACCAGCGAGCCGCTGCCGAGATCGGCAATCACCGGTATATTCAGCTCGTGCCCTATCGCCACCAGCCCGGCCTCGTCAACAGCTTTGGTAAAGCCTTCAATATGGTAATTGCTGGTGTGGACCTTCATCAGCAGGGCGGTATTTTCATTTACCGCCGCGCGATAATCTTTCGCATGGGTGCGGTTGGTGGTACCCACTTCATGCAGCGTACAGCCCGCCTGGCGCATCACGTCCGGGATGCGAAACGCGCCGCCAATCTCCACCAGCTCACCGCGGGACACCACCACCTCTTTGCCGCTGGCGGTGGCCGCCAGCATCAGCAGCACCGCCGCGGCGTTGTTGTTCACAATGCAGGCATCTTCCGCGCCGGTCAGCTGGCACAGCAACTCCGCCAGCGCGCGATCGCGATGCCCGCGCCCGGCGCCGTCCAGATCGTACTCCAGGGTCACAGGCGCTCGCATGGCCTGCATCACGGCGTCCACCGCCTCTTCCGCCTGCTGCGCGCGCCCCAGATTGGTATGCAGCACGGTTCCCGTCAGGTTAATCACCGGGCGCAACGCGCTTTGCGCCTTCGCCTCCAGCCGCTGTTCAACTTCCTGCTCCCACGCACTACACCAGACGGGCAAGGCGTTTTCTGCCTGAATCGCACCTCGGGCTTCGTCCTGAAGCAGACGTAACATCTCAACCGTCGCGGTATGGCCGAAACGTTCAACAGCGGCATGAATGCGGGGGTTGCGAAGAAGACGATCGGTCGCGGGGATTTGGCTGTACAGCGAATGATGAGTAGTCATGAAAGCGCCTGGCGAGTGAATATCTTCCCCCCTCCCGACGGGAGAGGGAGTTAACATGTGGAGCGATTGTACCGCCTCCCGTGGCGAAGTGTTATAACCCGCGTCAAGCCTTTGGCGGTTCGGTACGGGCAAAGCTCTCGCGGCTAAAAAGCGATTCTGCGAGTTTCACCAGCAACGGACGGTCGACGCACCAGCCAGGGGAGACGCGGCGGAAGTTGAGGTAACCGATGGCGCAGGCGATGGCGATGGTCCCCAGGTTCAGGCTGTCGATGTGGATCTTGCCCTCCTGGATAAGCTGTTCGCACCGGTCCAGGCTGCGGCTGATTTTTTCCCGCTGGCGCAGCAGTTCGTTTTCTGACTGCTGGGCAGCAGGCCTCGCCTGTTCACGCACGGAGGTAAGCGCCGCATCCATAATGCCGTCGGCCAGGGCTTCAATTTGCTTCACCGCCAGCGCCGCTTTTGGGTCAGCAGGCAGCATGGCCGGCGCAACGCCCAGCAGTTCGATGTACTCGGCAATAATCGGGGAATCGAACCAGTATTCACCCTCGTCCGTCACCAGCGCGGGGACTTTCCCCAGCGGATTGTACTGCGCGACGCCGTTTTCGGCGTTGTAGGGCTGCTCATTGACGAATTCAAATTCAATCCCCTTCTCCAGCAGGAGAATCGAGATTTTTCGCACGAAGGGACTGGTGTAGCTACCGATGAGTTTCATTGCCTGATCCTTGATGCCGGAAAAAAGTCAGTATGGATCAAGCGATGAAAAAAGGGCAGGTCTGCGTGTCGCATTCCTGCCCGGGAGGGATTAGTGATCGAGGTAGAGGTAGTGCATCCAGCTGGTCATACGCAGCAGCACTTTACGCATGACAGAAACGTGGGCGAAGTGGTCCGAATAGACTGCCACCTGGGCATAGATACCGTCCGGCAGGGCATCGACTTCGGCGTTGGGTTCCAGCTCAATCAGCGCCTGTACGCCATCCGTGCCCGGCACCACCGTCAGCGACTGCAGTGCGCCCTGCGCCTGATAGGTTCCTCCCGGCACCACCGGCAGAATACTGGTGAGCTTACCGGAGAACACCTGGCCCGGCAGGGCGTTAAACACCACTTCCGCTTCATCACCCGGCTTCAGACGCAGCAGCGAGTTCTGGCGGAACTGGGCCACGATCTGACGTTTCTGTTCAGGAATAAAGACCATCACCGGACGCAGAGGCAGCGCGGCGGCATAGGTCCCCGGACGGATCAGCACCTGGGTGATATAGCCATTGCTCGGCGCACGCACCACGGTCTGATCCAGATTGTATTTCGCTTCGGCAAGCTGGGCGCGTAAGGAGGCAATCTGCGACTGCTCGCCGTTCACCATGCTGTCTAACTGGCTTTGGATCTGCACCTGTTCAGCAACGGAGCCTTTTACCAGTGCATCCTGCGCCAGATAGTTCTGCCGCGCATTGTCGATATCGCTTTCAGAGAACGGATTCACCTTCGCCTGGCTGCCTTTCAGGTAGCGCTGATAATCTTTGTACAGGCGATCGCGCTCAGCGGAAACGCGCGTGGTATTGGCGACAGCTTCCGCCAGCTGCGCTTTCAGATTATCGATGTTGTGCGTCGCGGTCACCAGGTCAGCCTGCAGTCTGTCGACCCGCGCCTGATAACGGCCTGGATCCAGCTTAAATAACACTTCGCCTTTTTTAATTAGCTGGTTATTTTTATCGGTCACTTCGCTAACCACGCCGGTCACCTGCGGCGTAATCGGAATGGAAATAACCGCTTTTTGCGCCGTAAACGTATATGGGTGGTTATAGTTCATGAGCAGAATAAGTCCGGCAACAATAAACACCCCACCTAATGTGGCGGTGGCAAGCGTCCACTGGTTTACCGGAATACGGAATATTTTAAAAATGGCCCAGGCAAATGCCACGTAGGTCAAAATAATCAACAGATCCATGATTAGCGCTCCAGCGTGTTCTTATCAGCAGTAGGCTCTACTGCGGCCAGCTTTTGTTCGAGTTCCGCCACGCGTTTGGCTAGCGCATCCATGTC
Organism: Enterobacter sp. BIDMC92; assembly: GCF_001030225.1. Taxonomy (NCBI): domain Bacteria; kingdom Pseudomonadati; phylum Pseudomonadota; class Gammaproteobacteria; order Enterobacterales; family Enterobacteriaceae; genus Enterobacter; species Enterobacter sp. BIDMC92. The sequence continues at coordinate 130,892 of NZ_KQ087598.1, read as the reverse complement.
CGGGACCTCATCAGCCCTGGTGATGTGGTTTTGCATACCCCAGCCGCGATCTTCGCGGTACAGGGTGGCCCAAATCCACAGGAACGGCCAGATGGCATGAAGCGTAAACAGACTAATCCACCCTGCCGTGTGAATAGCATCGGCATGCGGATGGTTACGCTTTTTGGCCATATTATAAGGGATGTCATGAATGGCGATGATTCCATAAAAAAGAACCAGAAATACAAAAATCAATACGCCCAGCGCAAAATAGTTGAGAAACATATTCTCCTCACTTAAACAACGTCAACTCATTAAATTAATAAAACAGTACGCAACCTAATTATTTTTTATAAAAAAGGGTTATTGCTCACTATTTCAGAGCCGGGGAGTATGGGTTTTTATAATATCTCCATGCAAGTTTATAAGCGTGTCAAAATATATCCTGAATAATAATAGACTTAACCTTACAATATGAGCGTAATCCACCTTTTAACTTTTCGCCATACCACACATCAAAAGTGGTTTTTTAGCTTTACGTGTCGTGCTGTTTCAGCATGGCACCGAATCGCAAAGCAGAGTTTGCTGGCGATCGCAGCCGGAGAAATCTGCATAAAAATATTTTGTGAAATCAATCACAATCCAGAAACAAACACGCCAAATCAAAATGTGATGCATATCACGAAAAGTGCTAGTTTTTGCGTTAATTCTCACCATCGTATTTTTTTTGTCCACTTCTTTTGTGATTCAGATCACCCAATTACTGACCACACCCCCTACATTTACGTGACACAAATCACATAAATTTTCACTGTCTGGACAGTTGAACGATTCAGTGCCAGATTTCACAGCATCAGAACAGGGCCCGGCTACCTCTGCCGCCGCACATTAACAATAAACCTCGGGCCACAAGCCTAAGCGTAATCAAAAGAAGGGGTGTTTTATGTCATCCGATTTCAAGATCAAAGTTCAAAGCTTTGGTCGTTTCCTCAGCAACATGGTGATGCCAAATATCGGCGCGTTTATCGCGTGGGGTATCATCACTGCATTGTTTATTCCGACAGGGTGGTTGCCTAACGAAACGCTGGCGAAACTTGTTGGCCCAATGATTACTTACCTGCTGCCACTGCTCATCGGTTTCACCGGTGGTCGTCTGGTGGGCGGTGACCGTGGTGGCGTCGTGGGTGCCATCACCACGATGGGGGTTATCGTCGGCGCGGATATGCCGATGTTCCTCGGGGCGATGATTGCCGGCCCTCTGGGCGGCTGGGCGATTAAGAAATTCGACGTCTGGGTTGATGGTAAGATCAAATCCGGCTTCGAAATGCTGGTGAACAACTTCTCTGCGGGCATCATCGGGATGATCCTCGCGATTCTGGCGTTCCTCGGCATTGGCCCGGCAGTTGAAGTCCTGTCTAAAATTCTGGCGGCTGGCGTTAACTTCATGGTGGCGCACGAGATGCTGCCGCTGGCGTCTATCTTTGTTGAACCGGCGAAAATCCTGTTCCTCAACAACGCCATTAACCACGGTATCTTCTCGCCGCTGGGTATTCAGCAGTCGCATGACCTCGGCAAGTCCATCTTCTTCCTGATTGAAGCCAACCCGGGCCCGGGTATGGGTGTGCTGCTGGCGTACATCATCTTTGGTCGCGGCAGCGCGAAGCAGTCTGCTGGCGGTGCGGCTATCATCCACTTCCTGGGCGGTATCCACGAAATTTACTTCCCGTACGTACTGATGAACCCACGTCTGATCCTGGCCGTTATCCTCGGCGGTATGACCGGCGTGTTCACCCTGAGCGTGCTGGGCGGTGGCCTGGTGTCTCCGGCCTCTCCGGGCTCTATCCTGGCGGTGCTGGCAATGACGCCAAAAGGGGCTTACTTCGCAAACATCGCGGCCATCTTTGCCGCCATGGCGGTCTCCTTCGTGGTCTCTTCTATTCTGCTGAAAACCAGCAAAGTGAAAGAAGATGATGACATCGAAGCAGCAACCCGTCGTATGCACGACATGAAAGCCGAATCCAAAGGCGCGACCCCACTGGCCGCAGGCGATGTCTCTAACGACCTGAGCCACGTGCGTAAAATCATCGTGGCCTGTGATGCCGGTATGGGTTCCAGCGCAATGGGTGCAGGCGTGCTGCGTAAGAAAGTGCAGGATGCGGGTCTGACCAACATCTCCGTGACCAACAGCGCCATTAACAGCCTGCCACCGGATGTTGACCTGGTGATCACGCACCGTGACCTGACCGAGCGCGCCATGCGCCAGGTACCGCAGGCTCAGCATATTTCGCTGACCAACTTCCTCGACAGCGGCCTGTACACCAGCCTGACCGAGCGTCTGGTTGCCGCGCAGCGTCACGAAGATAACGAAGTGAAAGTGCGCACCAGCCTGCAGGACAGTTTTGACGAGAGCAATACCCACCTGTTCAAACTGGGGGCGGAGAACATCTTCCTCGGTCGCACTGCGGCAACCAAAGAAGAAGCGATTCGCTTTGCCGGTGAGCAGCTGGTAAAAGGCGGCTACGTTCAGCCTGAATACGTAGACGCGATGCTGGAACGTGAAAAACTGACGCCAACCTACCTGGGCGAATCCATCGCGGTGCCGCACGGTACGGTGGAAGCGAAAGATCGCGTTCTGAAAACCGGCGTCGTATTCTGTCAGTACCCGCAGGGCGTGCGCTTCGGTGAAGAAGAAGACGACATCGCCCGTCTGGTGATTGGTATCGCCGCTCGCAACAACGAGCACATCCAGGTGATTACCAGCCTGACCAACGCGCTGGATGATGAGTCTGTTATTGAGCGTCTGGCCAATACCACCAGCGTGGAAGAAGTGCTGGCTCTGCTGAACAAATAAGTTCTCTTCCCTCTCCCCTCCGGGGAGAGGGCTAGGGTGAGGGGAAAACGTTCCTCACCCCAGCCCTCTCGGGTAAAAACATTGATTAAGGTTAACACTATGAAAGCATTGCATTTTGGCGCAGGTAATATCGGTCGTGGCTTTATCGGCAAACTGCTGGCAGACGCGGGCATTACGCTGACATTCGCCGATGTAAATCAGGTCGTTCTGGATGCCCTGAATGACCGTCATAGCTACCAGGTACATGTGGTGGGTGAAAATGAGCAGGTGGAAACGGTCACTGGCGTCAACGCGGTAAGCAGTATCGGCGACGACGTTATCGACCTTATCGCCAGCGTTGACCTGGTCACCACGGCGGTGGGCCCGGTGGTACTGGAGCGTATCGCCCCTGCGGTGGCAAAAGGCCTGGCAAAACGTAAAGCGCAGGGCATCGACACCCCGCTGAACATCATTGCCTGCGAGAACATGGTGCGCGGCACCACGCAGCTCAAAGGCCACGTGCTCAACGCCGTAGCAGAGGAAGACAAAGCCTGGGTGGAAGCGCACGTCGGGTTTGTGGATTCCGCCGTTGACCGTATCGTCCCGCCGTCAGAATCTGCGACCAACGATCCGCTGGAAGTGACCGTGGAAACCTTCAGCGAGTGGATCGTTGATAAAACCCAGTTTAAAGGCACGCTGCCGACCATTCCGGGAATGGAATTAACCGATAACCTGATGGCATTTGTCGAACGCAAACTCTTCACGCTGAACACCGGGCATGCTATAACCGCCTACCTCGGGAAATTGGCCGGTCATCAGACCATTCGCGACGCGATCCTTGATGATAAGATCCGTGCGGTGGTGAAAGGGGCAATGGAAGAGAGCGGCGCGGTGCTGATCAAACGCTACGGTTTTGATGCTGACAAACATGCAGCATACATCCAGAAAATCCTCGGTCGTTTTGAAAACCCGTATCTGAAAGATGACGTTGAGCGCGTAGGCCGCCAGCCGCTGCGTAAACTGAGCGCGGGCGATCGCCTGATTAAGCCGCTGCTGGGTACGCTGGAATACGGCCTGCCGCACGCCAACCTGGTGAAAGGGATTGCCGCCGCGATGCACTATCGCAGCGAGCAGGATCCCCAGGCGATTGAGCTGGCTCAGTTGATTGACGACAAAGGCGCGCAAGCTGCGCTGGCGCAGATTTCCGGTCTGGACGCCAACAGCGACGTGGTTGTGGAGGCGGTTAACGCATACAACGCAACCAAATGATGCACAGTGAGGCGCAGGTCATCCTGCGCCCTGATTACAGATTGTCAGATATGCAGGCAATAATGGAACAAACCCAGGCCTTTGAAAATCGTGTGCTTGAGCGTCTGAATGCTGGCAAAACCGTACGAAGTTTCCTGATTGCCGCCGTCGAGCTATTAACCGAGGCGGTGAATATCCTGGTGCTTCAGGTGTTCCGCAAAGACGACTACGCGGTAAAATATGCTGTAGAACCGTTACTGGACGGAGACGGACCGCTGGGCGATTTATCCGTGCGTCTGAAGCTGATTTATGGTCTTGGCGTGCTGAACCGACAAGAGTATGAAGATGCGGAGCTGTTGATGGCGCTGCGCGAAGAGCTCAATCATGACGGTAATGAGTACACCTTTACCGATGACGAGATCCTTGGCCCCTTTGGCGAGCTGCATTGCGTCACTGCGCTCCCCCCTGCCCCCCATTTTGACAACAGCGACCCTGAGCTGTACGCGATGCAAAAGCTGCGTTATCAACAGGTTGTCCGTTCCACGATGGTCCTCTCCCTGACTGAGCTGATTTCCCGAATCAGCTTAAAAAAAGCGTTTCAGAAGTAAGCCTGCTCACATTGGTGTATCCTTCCCTGTAAATTCCCCGTTTTCAGAGTTATTTGTCATGAAAGAAGTCGAAAAGAACGAAATTAAACGCCTGAGCGACCGCCTGGATCTGATCCGCCACCAGATGGCTGGTCTCTCGCTGGTCGATTCCGCCGAGAAGTACGCCGAGCTTGAGAAAGAGACCGCAAAGCTGGAAGCGGAGATCGAGCGTTTGCGTGAAGTTAAAGGCCAGAAGCTGAGCAAAGAAGCGCAGAAGCTGATGAACATGCCGCACCGCCGCGCGATCACCAAAAAAGAGCAGGCCGACATGGGCAAGCTGAAGAAAAGCGTCCGTGGTCTGGTAGTGGTTCACCCGATGACCGAGCTTGGCCGCGAAATGGGCCTGAAAGAGATGACGGGTTTTTGTAAGACGGCATTTTGATTTCATGCCGGGTGGCGCTGCGCTTACCCGGCCTACTCTTTTCCCCTTCGCGTGAATTGGTCCAACCAATAGCGCAATCAATCCTCCCCCGGTTCACAATTCCATCATTTTCGCTCACAAAACCATTGCTAGCTCATAACATCTGGTTAACCATTCATTGTCATTAACCCTACAACACAATATTGGCAGGACCACTTTTACACAGACTGTGACGCAGAGATGAGCGGAGACTCACCCGCAGCGCAGGCTGTCTGGTCCTCAGGAGACCTGCATGAGCCTCTGGCAACAAAACTACGACCCGGCCGGAAATATCTGGCTGTCGAGCCTGATCGCATCGCTGCCGATCCTGTTCTTCTTCTTTGCGCTGATTAAGCTCAAGCTGAAGGGCTACCTTGCCGCGACGTACACCGTCGCCATCGCGCTGCTGGTGGCGCTGTTCTTCTATAAAATGCCGGTCGATCGCGCCCTGGCCTCCGTCGTCTACGGTTTCTTCTACGGCCTGTGGCCGATTGCGTGGATCATCATCGCCGCGGTGTTTGTCTATAAAATCTCGGTGAAAACCGGGCAGTTCGACATCATCCGCTCGTCGATTCTCTCCATCACGCCGGACCAGCGCCTGCAGATGTTGATTGTCGGCTTCTCTTTTGGGGCGTTTCTTGAAGGGGCCGCTGGCTTCGGCGCACCGGTGGCGATCACCGCCGCGCTGCTGGTCGGGCTGGGCTTTAACCCGCTGTATGCCGCGGGACTGTGTCTGATTGTGAACACCGCACCGGTGGCGTTTGGCGCAATGGGGATCCCGATTCTGGTCGCAGGCCAGGTGACCGGGCTGGACAGCTTTGAGATTGGCCAGATGGTGGGCCGCCAGCTGCCGTTCCTGACCATTATCGTCCTGTTCTGGATCATGGCGATCATGGATGGCTGGCGCGGCGTGAAAGAGACGTGGCCTGCGGTGATGGTCGCCGGCGGTTCGTTCGCTATTGCACAGTACCTCAGCTCCAACTTCCTCGGCCCGGAGCTGCCGGACATCATCTCTTCGCTGGTCTCGCTGGTCTGTCTGACGCTGTTCCTGAAGCGCTGGCAGCCGGTACGTATTTTCCGCTTCGCCGACATGGGCGCCTCACAGGTCGATCAAACCCTGGCGCGTACAGGCTATACCGCAGGCCAGGTCATCCGCGCATGGTCGCCGTTCCTGTTCCTGACTGCCACGGTGACGCTCTGGAGCATCCCGCCGTTTAAGGCCCTGTTTGCCCCAGGTGGCGCGCTGTATGACATGGTGATTAACATCTCCGTGCCGTTCCTCGATAAGATGGTCGCCCGTATGCCGCCAGTGGTGCACGCCGCCACGCCGTATGCCGCGGTCTATAAATTCGACTGGTTCTCCGCTACCGGCACCGCCATCCTGTTTGCCGCTATTCTTTCTGTTGTGTGGCTGCGCATGAAGCCTGCCGCTGCGGTGCAGACCTTTGCGGCGACCATTAAAGAATTGATGCTGCCGATCTACTCCATCGGCATGGTACTGGCGTTCGCGTTTATCTCGAACTACTCCGGCCTGTCATCGACGCTGGCACTGGCGCTGGCGCATACCAGCCACGCCTTTACCTTCTTCTCGCCGTTCCTCGGCTGGCTGGGGGTGTTCCTGACCGGTTCAGATACCTCGTCTAACGCCCTGTTCGCCGCCCTGCAGGCGACGGCCGCCCAGCAAATCGGCGTCTCAGACGTGCTGTTAGTGGCCGCGAATACCACCGGCGGCGTGACCGGGAAGATGATCTCTCCGCAGTCCATCGCCATTGCCTGTGCGGCGGTGGGACTGGTCGGTAAAGAGTCGGATCTGTTCCGCTTTACCGTGAAACACAGCCTGATATTTACCTGCATGGTCGGGGTGATTACCACCCTGCAGGCCTATGTCTTAACCTGGATGATCCCATGATAGTGATGCCCAGACGCCTGTCCGACGAGATTGCCTCTCGCGTGCGGGCGCTGATTGAAGAACAACAGCTGGAAGCGGGCATGAAATTGCCCGCCGAGCGCCAGCTCGCCGCCCAGCTTGGTGTATCACGCAACTCACTGCGTGAAGCACTGGCCACGCTGGTCAGCGAAGGAGTACTGGTGAGCCGTCGCGGTGGCGGTACCTTTGTACGCTGGCAGCATGACGACTGGTCCGAGCAAAACATCGTTCAGCCGCTGAAAACGCTGATGGAGAACGACCCGGACTACAGCTTCGACATCCTTGAAGCGCGTCACGCCATCGAAACCAGTACCGCCTGGCACGCGGCCATGCGGGCAACCGACGCCGACAAAGAGAAGCTCAAAGCCTGCTTTGAGGCCACGCAAAGCAGCGACCCGGATATCGCCTCCCAGGCGGACGTGCGTTTTCACCTGGCGATTGCCGAGGCGTCGCACAACGTGGTGCTGCTCCAGACCATGCGCGGTTTCTTCGACCTGCTGCAATCCTCCGTGAAGCAGAGCCGCCAGCGCATGTATCTGGTCCCGCCGGTGTTTGCCCAGCTCACTGAACAACACGAGGCGGTGCTCAACGCCATTCTGGCCGGTGATGCCGGGGCCGCGCGCAAAGCGATGATGGCGCATCTGGGCTTCGTGCACACCACCATTAAACGATTCGATGAAGACCAGGCCCGACAGGCGCGTATTACCCGTCTGCCTGGCGACAGTGATATTTCCAGGGAGAACAAAGCATGATTATTTCAGCAGCCAGTGACTACCGCGCCGCGGCGCAGCGCATTTTGCCCCCGTTCCTGTTCCACTACATCGACGGCGGGGCGTATGCCGAATATACCCTGCGTCGCAATGTGGAAGATCTTTCGGAGGTGGCTCTGCGCCAGCGCGTGCTGAAAAATATGTCTGACCTGAGCCTTGAGACAAAACTGTTTAACGAGACGCTCGCCATGCCGGTGGCCCTTGCGCCCGTAGGCCTGTGCGGCATGTACGCCCGTCGCGGGGAAGTGCAGGCGGCCGCCGCGGCGGATGCCAAAGGCATTCCGTTTACCCTCTCTACCGTGTCCGTCTGCCCGATCGAAGAGGTGGCCCCAACCATCAAGCGCCCAATGTGGTTCCAGCTGTACGTCCTGCGCGATCGCGGCTTTATGCGAAACGCGCTGGAGCGCGCCAAAGCGGCGGGCTGCTCCACGCTGGTCTTTACCGTCGATATGCCGACACCCGGCGCGCGCTACCGAGATGCCCACTCCGGCATGAGCGGCCCGAATGCCGCCCTGCGCCGCTACTGGCAGGCTGTAACGCATCCGCAATGGGCCTGGGATGTTGGTCTCAACGGCCGTCCGCACGATCTGGGAAATATCTCGGCGTATCTGGGTAAACCGACCGGGCTGGAAGATTACATCGGCTGGCTGGCGAACAATTTCGATCCGTCCATCTCCTGGAAAGACCTGGAGTGGATCCGCGAATTCTGGGACGGCCCAATGGTGATCAAAGGGATCCTCGACCCGGAAGATGCCCGCGACGCGGTACGCTTTGGCGCAGACGGGATTGTGGTTTCTAACCACGGCGGACGCCAGCTTGACGGGGTGCTCTCTTCCGCGCGCGCCCTGCCGGCAATAGCCGATGCGGTGAAAGGCGATATTGCCATCCTGGCCGATAGCGGCATCCGCAACGGGCTGGACGTGGTGCGTATGATTGCGCTGGGTGCCGACAGCGTGCTGCTGGGTCGGGCATATCTGTATGCGCTGGCCACCAGCGGCCAGGCTGGCGTGGCAAATCTGCTTAACCTGATCGAAAAAGAGATGAAGGTGGCGATGACGCTGACCGGTGCGAAAACGATCGGCGAAATCAGTAAAGATTCTCTGGTGCAGGAGTTAAATAAATTACCGGCAGCGCTGGCCCCCCTTGCTCAGGGTAACGCCGCCTGACGCTTCCCCCCGTTGCCTTCCCTCACGCGTCCGATCCCCCCTCGGGCGCTTTTTTATGCCAAAAATAACATCCAGATAACATATTGGATAAGAAAATTTGACATCCCCCTGCCGTCCGCAATTGTATAGACAAGCAAATACAAGAACACAAAAACAACATTACATCAGAGGGGTGCGTATGACGTATTCAGGTAAGGTGGATATTCAGCAGGTGATCGATGACAGTCGCTTTTCAGGATTTCACTGGCTTCTTATCGTGCTGGGTTTCCTGGTTCTGGCGATCGATGGTTTTGATACGGCGGCGATGGGCTACATTGCGCCTACGCTGTCGGCTGAATGGGGTATCCATAAACAGGATCTGGGGCCGGTGCTGAGTGCGGCGCTGCTGGGGCTGTCACTGGGCGCGCTGATCGCCGGTCCGGTGTCGGACAGAATGGGGCGTAAGCGCGTGCTGGTCTTTTCGTGTCTGTTCTTTGGTCTTGCAAGTCTGGGTGCCGCCTGGGCGCAAACCCTTAACACCCTGACGCTATGGCGGTTTCTGACGGGGCTGGGTCTGGGGGCGGCAATGCCTAACGCTATCACGCTTATCTCAGAATTTGCCCCTCAGCGCTGTCGCGCCATGGCGATTAACACCATGTACTGCGGTTTCCCTCTGGGCGCGGCGGGCGGCGGAGCGATCTCCTCCTGGCTGATTCCTCATCATGGCTGGCGGAGCGTACTGCTGACCGGCGCGATTGCCCCGCTGATGTTAACGCTGCTGCTGGCGCTGTTTTTGCCAGAGTCGGTGAAATTTCTGGTGCAGCGCGGGAAAGACGTGATGCAGATCCGCCGCATCGCCAGCCGGTTCGCCCGCAGCACGCTGGACGGCGTGACCGGCTTTTTCCTGCAGGAGGAACGGGTCGCTTCTAAAAAAGGGAGCGTGGCGCAGCTGTTTTCCATGCCCTGGCTACCCGGCACCCTGATGCTGTGGGTGACCTATTTTATGGGGCTGGTGATTTATTACGTCCTGCTGAGCTGGATGCCGACGCTGATGCAGGGGATGGGTTATGCTCTGACGGAATCCGCCTGGCTGACGTCACTGTTCACCTTTGGCGGTACCGCAGGCATTCTGCTCGCAGGCTGGATGATGGACCGCTGGGAAGCGCACAAAGTGGTCGCAGGAGGATTTGTCCTGACCATGGGGCTGATCCTGCTGCTTGGCCTTGAGCATAACCATATCGTCCTTTTCGGCGCCTTGATATTCCTGATGGGGATCGCGATGAACGGCGCGCAATCGGGCATGCAAACCCTGGCCGCCACCTTTTACCCCACCGAATGTCGCGCGACGGGCATCGCCTGGATGCAGGGAATCGGCCGTTTTGGCGGCGTGGCGGGCACCATGACCAGCGCGCAACTGCTTTCGCTGCAGTGGCAAGCAGACAGTATTTTAATGATCCTCAGCCTGCCCGCACTGGTCGCCGCAGGGGCCACCGTCTATAAAATGCTGCGCTGTCGCCTGCAGGAACCCGGCGTCGCGTAGTCCCTCTCTTTTCTGCTATTCTGCCCCCGCAATTAAGGGGGCAGTATGCTTAACATCGTTTTATTCGAACCAGAAATTCCGCCAAATACCGGCAATATTATTCGCCTGTGTGCCAACACCGGTTTTCGCCTGCATATCATTGAGCCGATGGGCTTTACATGGGACGACAAACGCCTGCGCCGCGCAGGGCTGGATTATCATGAATTTACCGCCGTGGTACGCCACCCTGATTACGCCGCGTTCCTGGAAAGCGAAAAGCCGCAGCGCATGTTCGCCCTGACCACTAAAGGGACGCCCGCACACAGCGCCGTGAGCTATCAGGAGGGTGACTATCTGATGTTTGGCCCGGAAACGCGCGGCCTGCCCGCCACAATCCTTGATGCCCTGCCCGCTGAGCAGAAAATCCGTATTCCGATGATGCCGGACAGCCGCAGCATGAACCTGTCGAACGCAGTGTCGGTGGTGGTCTATGAAGCATGGCGCCAGCTTGGGTATCCGGGCGCCATTCTAAGGTAGGCCCGGTAAGCGCAGCGCCACCGGGCAAAATCTCAGATGCCGTCACCGTACTCGAAGGTATGGTGAATGCCGTTGAAGTGCTGGTCCATATCCATGGACGGTTTATCGCTGTCGGGTTTGCCGACGATGCGCGCCGGCACGCCAGCGGCGGTGGTATGCGGCGGCACAGGCTGCAGCACGACAGACCCCGCGCCAATTTTCGCGCCGCGCCCCACTTCAATATTGCCGAGGATCTTGGCGCCCGCGCCAATCATCACCCCTTCACGAATTTTCGGATGGCGATCGCCGCTGGTTTTACCGGTACCGCCCAGAGTAACCGACTGCAGGATCGAGACGTCATCTTCAATGACCGCCGTTTCACCGACAACAATGCCGGTGGCATGGTCGAGCATGATCCCGCGGCCAATTTTCGCGGCCGGGTGAATATCCACCTGGAAGGTTACGGAAACCTGGTTTTGCAGGAAAATAGCCAGCGCGCGGCGGCCTTCATTCCATAACCAGTGGCCGATGCGGTAAGCCTGCAGGGCGTGGAAGCCTTTCAGGTACAGCAGCGGCGTAGAATATTTGTCGACGGCAGGGTCACGGGTGCGCACGGCCTGGATATCGCAGGCGGCAGAGGCGATCATCTCCGGGTCAGCGGCGTAAGCTTCTTCCACCACTTCACGAATGGCGATGGCGGGCATGATCGAGGATGCCAGCTTGTTGGCAAGCATATAGCTCAGGGCGCTGCCGAGGTTTTCGTGCTTGAGTAACGTTGCATGGTAGAAACTGGCCAGCATCGGCTCACAGTCGGCCAACGCCCGGGCTTCGGCTTTAATATTATTCCAGACGATATCCAGTTCTTCACACGGCATTGCTAACTCCAGACGATAGTATAATGACCAGCCAGTTCTGCGCTGGCTGGGTCATTCAGGTGATAACGGTTCCGACTAGTTACTGCTGCGCTCGTCCTTGCGCGCACGACCTAATAAGGTCAATGCTGCCTCGCGCGCATTTTTTCCGCAATACAATACCTGATAAATTTCCTCGGTTATTGGCATTTCGACACCAAACCGGTGCGCCAATTCGCGAACTTCTTTGGTATTGCGGTAGCCTTCAACCACCTGACCAATCTTCTCCTGCGCGGCTTTCACATCGCTGCCCTGTCCGAGCATCATGCCAAAGCGGCGGTTACGGGACTGATTGTCGGTACAGGTCAACACCAGATCGCCTAAGCCCGCCATCCCCATAAAGGTGGCCGGATCGGCACCCAGCGCTTCGCCAAGGCGGGACATCTCGGTTAAGCCGCGGGTGATCAGCGCCGTACGTGCGTTGGCACCGAAACCAATGCCGTCGGACATGCCGGCACCAATCGCAATCACGTTCTTCACCGCCCCACCCAGCTGTACGCCGATAAAATCGGGGTTGCTGTAGACGCGGAAGCTCTTGCCGCAGTGCAGCAGTTGTTGCAGATCGTCGGAGAAGGTCTGATCGGTTGATGCCAGCGAAATCGCCGTTGGCAGGCCAGCGGCCAGCTCTTTGGCAAAGGTCGGGCCCGAAATCACCGCCAGCGGGATGTCATCACCCAGCGCTTCACGGGCAACATCCTGCAGAAGGCGTCCGGTTTCGGCTTCCAGCCCTTTCGTCGCCCACACAATGCGTGCATCCGGGCGCATCAGCGGCTTAATCTGACGCAGCACCTCACCGAATACATGGCTCGGGACCACAATCAGAATGTTGCGGCTGGCCGCCAGCGCGGTCGCAAGGTCGCTTTCCAGGTGCAGGGAGTCAGGGAACGGAACGTCCGGGAGAAACGCCACGTTGCAGCGGTCGCGCTGCAGCGTCGCGATATGTTTTGGGTCGTGGCCCCACAGGACCACCTCGTGACCATTTCTTGCCAGCGTGATGGCAAGAGCGGTGCCGTATGAGCCGGCACCGATCACAGTCATTGACGCATTAACAGTGCTCATCAGGCATCCTGATGTTGTTCAGCACCTTCGCCAGCCTGCTGCTGCAGATAGTTCATGAACAGCGCATCAAAGTTAACTGGCGCAAGGTTCAGTTGCGGGAATGTACCGCGGGAAACCAGGCTGGTGATGCATTCACGCGCATACGGGAACAGAATGTTCGGGCAGTATGCACCCAGGCAATGCGCCATCTGGTTACCTTCGATACCGCCGATGGAGAAGATCCCCCCCTGCTGTACTTCACACAGGAAAGCCGTCTCTTCGCCCAGAGAGGCGGTCACGGTCACACGCAGTACGACTTCATACACGTCATCAGCCAGCTGGGTTGATGCGGTATCCAGATCAAGTTTAACCTCTGGCTGCCAGTCTTTCTGGAAAACGTGCGGCGCATTTGGCGCTTCGAAAGAGACATCCTTGGTGTAGATACGCTGGATCTGGAAAGTCATTTCGGTGTTGTTTTGTTCTGACATGGAAAAACCCTTTTTAATTGTCCTAAAGTCTCTTAGCTCAGCAGGGGATCGAGTCCACCACGGGCGTCGAGCGCATACAAGTCATCACAGCCGCCAATGTGCTGCGCATCAATAAAAATCTGCGGAACCGTTGTGCGACCACTACGTTGAATCATCTCTTCGCGTTTAATCGCGTCACCGTCGATAGGCAGTTCCTGGAACGTGACGCCTTTGCTGTTCAGCAGCGCTTTCGCACGATGGCAGAACGGGCAGGTCGCTTTGGTGTAGATCTCAATATTGGCCATCACTGAACTCCTTATTTACCGCGCACCAAAGGAAGGTTTTCCCCGCTCCAGCCGGAAATGCCTTCTTTCAGCACAGATACGTTTTCGAAGCCTGCTTTATGCAGCAGGCTGGCGGATTCCTGCGCCTGCATGCCGGTACCGTCAACAACGATAATCGGCTGGGCTTTATGCTTCTCAAGCTCGCCCACGTTATTCGCTTTGATTTCAGCAGGCAGCAGGTTAATCGCACCTGCAATGTGCCCTTTACGGAAATCGTCACGCTGACGCAGATCGACTACGACGGCATCTTCTTTGTTAATCAGACGCGTCGCTTCACCACGGGTGATAACCTTAATCTTAGACGTCAGACCTTTAAATGTGGTGAACAGCACAGCGGCCAGCAGGCCAATCCACGCGATGCTCAGAACCGGATGGCGGCTAACGAATTGCATAATTTCTTGCATGGAGGGTAACTACTCCCGACTTAGTGATTAAAAAAACCAGGACAGGAGTATACCTGTGCGTTGTGGCAAATACAGCCAGCGACCCTAACCTAATCCATTTTCTGCGGCATGCCACCTAAAAAAATGCCTCAAAATGGTCTGAGAAGCACCTTGCCCTTACGCTTTCTTTGATCTTCTGCGGCTATTTGATCGATTCAGCTGTAGTAAAATTACGCAAATTTTGACTCTTGAGCATGAGGTTGTCGCAATGTCGGTTTCTAAAAAACCTATGGTACTGGTGATTCTGGATGGCTATGGCTACCGTGAAGACAGCCAGGATAACGCTATTTTCACCGCCAAAACCCCCGTCATGGATGCGCTGTGGGCAAAACGTCCACATACGCTGATTGACGCGTCTGGCCTGGAAGTGGGCCTGCCGGACCGCCAGATGGGCAACTCCGAAGTGGGTCACGTTAACCTGGGCGCCGGACGTATTGTGTATCAGGATCTGACGCGTCTGGACGTTGAAATCAAAGAACGCACCTTCTACTCCAACCCAACGTTGTGCGATGCCGTCGATAAAGCCGTTGCCGCTGGCAAGGCCGTACATATCATGGGTCTGCTCTCTGCAGGCGGCGTTCACAGTCATGAAGATCACATCATGGCGATGGTTGAATTGGCCGCTGAGCGCGGTGCGGAAAAAATCTATCTGCACGCCTTCCTGGATGGCCGCGATACGCCACCACGCAGCGCAAAAGGCTCCCTGAAAGCCTTCGAAGACAAATTCGCCGCGCTGGGTAAAGGCCGCGTGGCCTCCATTATCGGTCGTTACTACGCCATGGACCGTGACAACCGCTGGGATCGCGTGGAACAGGCCTATGACCTGATGACCCTGGCAAAAGGTGAATTCCAGTTCGCGACCGCCGTTGAAGCGCTTGAAGCCGCTTACGCGCGTGATGAAAACGACGAATTCGTGAAAGCATCCGTGATTCGTGCTGAAGGCCAGGCGGATGCCGCGATGGAAGATGGCGACGCGCTGATCTTCATGAACTTCCGTGCTGACCGCGCGCGTGAAATTACCCGTGCGTTTGTCAACAGCGACTTCGACGGGTTTGCCCGTAAGAAAGTGGTGAACATTAACTTCATCCAGTTGACCGAATATGCCGCTGATATCAAGGCTCCATGCGCATATCCACCCGCTTCACTGGCGAATACCTTCGGTGAATGGATGGCGAAGAATGATAAGACGCAGCTGCGTATCTCCGAAACCGAGAAATATGCGCACGTCACTTTCTTCTTTAACGGTGGTGTTGAAGAGCCGTTCCCTGGCGAAGAGCGCATTCTGATTAATTCCCCGAAAGTCGCCACCTACGATCTGCAGCCAGAGATGAGCTCTGCTGAGCTGACCGAAAAGCTGGTTGCGGCAATCGTTAGCGGCAAGTACGACACCATCATCTGTAACTATCCGAATGGCGACATGGTGGGTCATACCGGGGTGATGGAAGCGGCAGTAAAAGCAGTTGAAGCGCTGGACCACTGCGTTGAGCAGGTCGCGAAAGCGGTTGAATCCGTTGGCGGCCAGCTTCTGATCACCGCGGATCACGGTAACGCTGAACAGATGCGCGACCCGGCGACCGGCCAGGCGCACACGGCTCACACCAACCTGCCCGTTCCGCTGATTTATGTGGGTGATAAATCACTGAAAGCAGTGGAAGGCGGCAAGCTTTCTGACATCGCGCCAACCATGTTGTCGCTGATGGGGATGCCGATCCCTGAAGAGATGACTGGTAAGCCGCTGTTCATCGTGGAATAATCGCTCCCCATGAGGGGAAAGGCGATTTTTTCAATCACATGGGTCGTGAAGCCGCTTAGGTTATCAGTCAGACCTCTGTTTTACGCCAGCGCACTCAGCGCTGGCGTATTGCTGTGCGCCGCATCCGCCCACGCGGATGACCGTGACCAGCTGAAATCCATTCAGGCCGATATCGCCGCCAAAGAGCGTGCGGTACGCCAGCAACAACAGCAGCGCGCTGCCCTGCTCGCCCAACTTAAGCAGCAGGAAGAGGCCATCTCTGCCGCCACGCGTAAACTACGTGAAACACAAAACACCCTCACCCAGTTGAATAAACAAATTGACGAAATGAACGCGTCGATTGCCAGACTGGAGCGCCAGCGCGATGCGCAGGAACGTAACCTTGCGGCGCAGCTTGATGCCGCATTCCGCCAGGGTGAACACACCGGTCTGCAACTGATCCTCAGCGGTGAAGAGAGCCAGCGCGGCCAGCGCCTGCAGGCCTATTTCGGCTACCTGAACCAGGCGCGTCAGGAGACTATCGCGCAGCTGAAGCAGACACGCGAAGAGGTCACCACGCAAAAAGCCGAGCTGGAAGAGAAGCAGACCCAGCAGCAAACGCTGCTCTACGATCAGCAGGCCCAGCAGGCAAAACTTGAGCAGGCCCGCAACGAGCGTAAGAAAACCCTTTCCGGCCTTGAATCTTCCATTCAGGAAGGTCAGAGCCAGCTAAGCGAAATGCGCGCCAACGAATCAAAACTGCGTAACAGCATCGCCCGTGCGGAAGCCGCGGCAAAAGCGCGCGCTGAAAAAGAGGCCCGCGAGGCGCAGGCCGTTCGCGACAAACAGCAGGAAGCGTCCCGTAAAGGGACGACCTACAAGCCAAGCGAAAGCGAACGTTCCCTGATGTCACGTACCGGCGGCCTGGGCTCGCCTCGCGGTCAGGCTTACTGGCCCGTTCGTGGTTCAATTCTGCATCGCTATGGCGAACAGCTGCAGGGTGAGCTACGTTGGAAAGGGATAGTTATCGGTGCGTCTGAAGGTAGCGAAGTGAAAGCCATCGCTGATGGCCGCGTGATTCTGGCCGACTGGCTGCAGGGTTACGGGCTGGTGGTCGTGGTCGAACACGGTAAAGGCGATATGAGTCTTTACGGCTACAACCAGAGCGCACTGGTCAGCGTCGGCACGCAGGTGCGCGCGGGCCAACCCATCGCCCTTGTGGGCAGCAGTGGCGGTCAGGGCCGCCCGTCACTCTATTTCGAAATTCGTCGTCAGGGTCAGGCGGTCAATCCACAGCCGTGGTTGGGAAGATAAGTTTTGCTTCAATTTCGTCGCATTGTTCTCTCCGTCGTCAGCGCACTGGCGCTGGCTGCACCGGTATATGCAGGTAAACTCGCCATTGTGATTGATGACTTCGGTTATCGTCCACACTATGAAAATCAGGTGCTGGCGATGCCGTCAGCCATCTCTGTTGCCGTCCTTCCGAATGCGCCACACGCGCGTGAGATGGCGACTAAAGCCCATAACGCCGGACATCAGGTCCTCATCCATCTGCCGATGGCACCGCTCAGCAAGCAGCCGCTGGAAAAAGACACCCTGCGCCCGGATATGAGCAGCGATGAGATCGAGCGCATCATCCGCGACGCATACAACAAAGTGCCGTATGCCGTAGGGTTGAACAACCATATGGGCAGCGCGATGACCTCGAGCCTGTACGGGATGCTTAAAGTGATGCAGGCGCTGGAGCGCTACAACCTCTATTTCCTCGACAGCATGACCATCGGCAACAGTCAGGCGATGCGTGCGGCACAGGGAACGGGCGTCAAAGTCATTAAGCGTAAAGTGTTCCTGGATGATACCCAGAACGAAGCCGATATCCGCATGCAGTTTAATCGCGCGGTGCAGCTGGCCCGCCGCAATGGCTCGGCCATTGCCATCGGTCACCCGCACCCATCTACCGTTCGCGTTCTGCAACAAATGCTGCCGACGTTACCTTCCGATATCACGCTGGTGCGCCCGAGCGATCTGCTGAACGAGCCGCAGGTGGATACCTCTACGCCGAATTCTGCACAGCCCGCGCCGACAGCGCCGCGTAATCCGTTCCGCGGCGTGAAGCGCTGCGTGCTGAAGCAGCCGCCTGAACCGGTCTACGCGACTCGCTTCTTCTCTGTCATTGGTGACAGCATCAGCAACAGTACGCTGGTAAAATACGTCCAGCAGCAGTGGCAGGGATGGGGAAAAAAAGCGTGATTGCCTGACGCTTATTTTGCCGTCTGAGAGTCCGTATGCTCTTTCGCAACGGGCTCTTTTTTCTCCTGATGCTGATACCAGGATTTGAAATACTTCAAAAAGCTGTAGGCGGTGGCATAGAGTCCTGTCACCACGCCGACTTTGCCCTGACGCCAGGCACCGCTAAACAGATACCATTTGAAAAACGCCCCGATCGCACTGATTATGCCGCGCCCAATTGAGGGGCGGACAGGCTGGTATTTCACCAGACGGGTGGTGTAACTGTTCAGCTTGTTGAACACTTCATGCAGGTTATAAAACGTGTCGTGGCGCACCCGGCCCGGCATTTTTACTGCAATAATCTTGCCTTCAACTTTGTCGTCCACCGGACGGTGGTTAAAACGGGCCTGGGTACGATTAAACAACCGTACCGGGAAATCGGGAGAGGAGACGGGGTAAATGGTGCGTACCTCTTCACCCAGCACATGCCAGTATCGGGCGATACGCCAGGCGCGATCGGCGGAAGGTTCATCCCCGGCTTTCAGCGCCAGAATAAAATCGACCGTTTCGGCATCCAGGATCTCATCACTGTCCATACACAACACCCAGTCATTGCTCGCCAGATCAACGGCATAATTCATCTGCGCGCCGTGCATGGCATAGGTGTGATGGTGGATAGAAAGTCCATATTCGCGACAAATATCCAGCGTGGTATCCGTGCTGCCGGAGTCCACAACGACAATTTCATCTGCCACCGTTAACAGTGGAGGGATAACCTCGCGCAATAAACGCGCAGAATTACAGGTCAATAAACAAACGGTGAGCTTGAACATAGGCACTGTAAACGTAAACGGATAATCAACAAACTTTATAAGTGTGTGGGTAAAAAAGCGAAGAAAAAATCAAAATATTCTGATTGCGGATGTCAGAAACGTGAAGAGGGCGTAAAAAAGCGCCCGAAGGCGCTTTCTCTGTTAATCCCAGCTCAGGATCACTTTCCCGGACTGACCGGAACGCATTGCGTCAAAGCCCTGCTGGAACTCATCAATGGAGAATCGATGAGTGATAATCGGGGAGAGATCCAGACCAGACTGGATCAGCGCCGCCATCTTGTACCAGGTTTCAAACATCTCACGGCCATAGATGCCTTTGATGAACAGCCCTTTGAAGATGACTTTGTTCCAGTCGATAGACATATCCGACGGCGGAATACCCAGCATCGCGATGCGGCCACCGTGGTTCATGGTATCCAGCATCGTGCGGAACGCCGGTGGCGCACCGGACATCTCCAGACCCACGTCAAAGCCTTCGGTCATGCCCAGCTCTTCCATCACGTCGGTCAGGCTCTCTTTCGAGACATCCACCGCGCGGGTCACGCCCATTTTGCGCGCCAGCGACAGACGATATTCATTCACGTCGGTAATCACGACATTACGTGCCCCAACGTGCTTCGCCACCGCCGCGGCCATAATGCCGATCGGGCCCGCGCCGGAGACCAGCACGTCCTCACCAACCAGATCGAAGGAGAGCGCGGTGTGTACCGCGTTACCGAACGGGTCGAAGATGGAGGCCAGATCGTCAGAAATATTGTCCGGAATTTTGAACGCGTTAAAGGCCGGGATCACCAGGTATTCTGCGAAACAGCCCGGGCGGTTCACGCCCACGCCGATGGTATTACGGCACAGGTGGGTACGTCCGCCGCGGCAGTTACGGCAGTGACCGCAGGTGATATGGCCTTCACCGGAGACACGGTCACCAATTTTGAAGCCTTTTACTTCCTGACCGATACCCACCACTTCGCCAACGTATTCATGGCCGACAACCATCGGTACCGGAATGGTTTTCTGTGACCACTGGTCCCAGTTATAGATGTGAACGTCAGTACCGCAGATAGCCGTTTTACGAATTTTGATCAGCAGATCGTTATGACCGACTTCCGGTTCCGGCACGTCGGTCATCCAAATCCCTTCTTCCGCTTTCAGTTTGGATAACGCTTTCATCTTACGTCCTCAGGCAATGACGCCCAGCTGTTTGCCGATGCGGGTGAAGGCTTCCACCGCACGTTCAATTTGTTCAGGCGTATGCGCCGCAGACATCTGGGTGCGGATACGCGCCTGACCTTTTGGCACCACCGGGAAGAAGAACCCGGTGACGTAAATCCCTTCTTTTTGCAGTTCACGGGCAAAGTTCTGCGCGATGACCGCATCGCCCAGCATGACCGGAATGATCGCGTGGTCAGCACCGGCAAGCGTAAAGCCTGCTGCGCTCATCTTTTCGCGGAACAGACGGGCGTTGGACCACAGGCGATCGCGCAGTTCGGCTCCGGATTCCACCATCTCCAGCACTTTGATGGAGGCAGACACAATAGCCGGCGCCAGGGAGTTGGAGAACAGGTACGGACGGGAGCGCTGACGCAGCCACTCAACCACCTCTTTACGCGCAGCGGTATAGCCGCCGGACGCGCCGCCGAGCGCTTTGCCCAGCGTACCGGTGATGATGTCCACGCGGCCCATCACGTCGCAGTATTCGTGGGAACCACGGCCGTTTTCGCCGACAAAACCGACCGCGTGAGAGTCATCGACCATCACCAGCGCGTCATATTTGTCCGCCAGGTCACACACGCCCTTCAGGTTGGCGATCACACCGTCCATCGAGAACACGCCGTCGGTGGCGATCAGCACATGACGAGCGCCCGCTTCGCGCGCCTCTTTCAGGCGCGCTTCCAGCTCAACCATGTCGTTATTGGCATAGCGGTAGCGCTTCGCTTTGCACAGGCGCACGCCGTCAATGATGGACGCGTGGTTCAGGGCGTCGGAGATAATGGCATCTTCTGCGCCAAGCAGGGTCTCAAACAGACCGCCGTTAGCGTCGAAGCAGGAGGAGTACAGAATGGCGTCTTCCATACCTAAGAAGTTCGCCAGCTTTTTCTCAAGCTGCTTGTGGCTATCCTGGGTACCGCAGATAAAGCGTACGGAAGCCATGCCGAAACCGTGGGTATCCATGCCGTTTTTCGCCGCGGCAATCAGCTCAGGGTGATTCGCAAGACCTAAGTAGTTGTTCGCACAAAAGTTGATCACATGGCTGCCATCGGCAACGGTGATGTCCGCCTGCTGGGCAGACGTGATAATACGCTCTTCCTTGAACAACCCTTCCGCACGTGCGGTGTCGAGGTCGCTGTTTAACTGTTTGTAAAAATCACCACGCATTGCAATTCTCCAGACTCGGCAAATTTCGGGACATATTACCCAAACCTATAGTTCATGACGAGATGACACATTATCTCTTGTCGTTTTTGCAGCATAAATCACGCGTACCCCTGCGCTGTGAAGGTGAATGGCTGAAGGGCAGCCATACTAATGATATGATAGAAACATTAGCGTCCGGGATTGTCCCCGGGCTTCACACTTCAAAGGTTACAGTTATGATCATCGTTACCGGCGGCGCGGGCTTTATCGGCAGCAATATTGTTAAGGCTCTCAATGACAAAGGCATCACCGACATCCTGGTGGTTGACAACCTGAAAGACGGCACCAAGTTCGTCAACCTGGTGGATCTGAATATCGCTGATTATATGGATAAGGAAGACTTCCTTATCCAGATTATGGCAGGGGAAGAGTTCGGCGAGATCGAAGCCATCTTCCACGAAGGTGCCTGCTCATCCACCACAGAGTGGGACGGCAAGTACATGATGGACAACAACTATCAGTACTCCAAAGAGATCCTGCACTACTGCCTCGAGCGTGAAATTCCGTTCCTGTACGCCTCTTCTGCGGCAACCTACGGCGGGCGCACCTCAGACTTCATCGAGTCCCGCGAATATGAGCAGCCGCTGAACGTCTACGGTTACTCTAAATTCCTGTTCGACGAATACGTGCGTCAGGTCCTGCCAGAAGCGAACTCCCAGATTGTCGGCTTCCGCTACTTCAACGTCTACGGGCCGCGCGAAGGTCACAAAGGCAGCATGGCAAGCGTGGCCTTCCACCTGAACACCCAGCTGAATAATGGCGAAAGTCCGAAACTGTTCGAAGGCAGCGACGGCTTTAAGCGTGACTTCGTCTATGTGGGCGACGTGGCCGCCGTAAACCTGTGGTTCTGGGAGAACGGCGTGTCCGGCATCTTCAACCTGGGAACTGGCCGTGCGGAGTCCTTCCAGGCGGTGGCTGACGCCACGCTGGCGTACCACAAAAAAGGCAGCATTGAGTACATTCCGTTCCCGGACAAGCTCAAAGGCCGCTACCAGGCGTTCACCCAGGCGGATCTCACTAACCTGCGTAAAGCGGGCTATGACAAACCGTTCAAAACCGTTGCCGAAGGCGTAACGGAGTATATGGCCTGGCTGAACCGCGACGCGTAAGTATGAGAATTCTGGTGATCGGCCCGTCATGGGTGGGCGACATGATGATGTCGCAAAGTCTTTATCGCACGCTCAAGGCGCGCTATCCCCAGGCGATAATCGATGTGATGGCACCCGCGTGGTGCCGTCCGCTGTTATCGCGCATGCCGGAAGTGAATGACGCCATTCCGATGCCGCTCGGCCACGGGGCGCTGGAAATTGGCGAACGCCGCAAACTTGGCCACAGCCTGCGCGAGAAGCGCTATGACCGCGCGTATGTCCTGCCAAACTCCTTTAAATCCGCCCTGGTGCCTTTCTTTGCGGGCATCCCGCACCGCACCGGCTGGCGCGGTGAAATGCGCTACGGCCTGCTGAACGACGCGCGCGTGCTGGATAAAGAGGCCTGGCCGCTGATGGTGGAGCGCTATGTGGCGCTGGCCTATGACAAAGGCGTCATGCGCAGCGCGAAAGATCTGCCGCAGCCGCTGCTCTGGCCACAGCTTCAGGTTAACGATGGTGAAAAATCCCACACCTGCAACGCGTTTGGTCTTTCGTCTGAACGTCCGATGATTGGCTTCTGTCCTGGCGCCGAGTTCGGCCCGGCAAAACGCTGGCCACACTATCACTATGCGGAGCTGGCAAAACAGCTGATTGACGAAGGCTACCAGATAGTCCTGTTCGGTTCGGCCAAAGACCACGAGGCGGGCAACGAAATCCTCGCGACGCTCAGTACCGAGCAACAGGCGTGGTGCCGTAACCTGGCGGGAGAAACGCAGCTTGAGCAGGCAGTGATCCTGATTGCCGCCTGTAAAGCCGTGGTCACCAACGACTCCGGGCTGATGCACGTCGCTGCTGCGCTCAACCGCCCACTGGTTGCGCTGTATGGCCCAAGCAGCCCGGACTTCACGCCACCGCTTTCGCATAAAGCGCGCGTTATTCGGTTGATCACGGGCTATCACAAAGTGCGCAAAGGCGATGCAGCAGAAGGCTATCACCAAAGCCTGATCGACATTACCCCGCAGCGCGTTCTTGAAGAGCTTAACGAACTGCTGTTGAGCGAAGAAGGATAACGGATGCGGGTACTGATCGTTAAAACGTCGTCGATGGGCGATGTGCTGCACACGCTGCCGTCACTGACGGACGCCATGCAGGCCATACCGGGCATTCGTTTTGACTGGGTGGTGGAAGAGGGCTTCGCGCAGATCCCCACCTGGCACGAAGCGGTCGACCGCGCGATCCCGGTGGCGATTCGTCGCTGGCGCAAAGCGTGGTTCTCCGCGCCGATTAAAGCCGAACGCAAGGCCTTCCGCGAGGCGGTACAGGCGCAGCGTTATGATGCCATCATCGACGCCCAGGGGCTGGTCAAAAGCGCCGCGCTGGTGACGCGACTGGCACACGGCATAAAGCACGGCATGGACTGGCAGACCGCCCGCGAACCGCTGGCGAGCCTGTTCTATAACCGCCGTCACCACATTGCAAAACAACAACATGCCGTCGAACGAACCCGCGAGCTGTTTGCAAAAAGCCTCGGTTATGCCAAACCGGAAACCCAGGGTGATTACGCCATTTCGCAGCACTTCCTTCATAGTTCGCAGCAAGAAGGCGCACCGTATTTGATTTTCCTGCATGCGACGACCCGCGACGACAAACACTGGCCTGAAGCGCACTGGCGCGAACTGATCGGCCTGCTGGGGAGTGCAGGGTTACGTATCAAACTCCCGTGGGGCGCCCCACATGAAGAAGCGCGCGCCAAACGTCTGGCGGCAGGGTTTGATTATGTGGACGTTCTGCCGCGCATGAAACTGGATGGCGTCGCCCGGACGCTGGCCGGCGCTACGGCAGTGGTCTCTGTGGATACGGGCCTCAGCCACCTGACGGCGGCGCTGGATCGACCTAATATTACGCTTTACGGCCCAACGGACCCGGGCCTTATCGGCGGCTATGGAAAAAATCAATATATCTGCCGCCCGGAACACTCATCGCAGCTGAGCGACCTCAGCGCCGCTGCGGTATTTGCGCAATTAGAGCCTTTGCTGGCAGCAGAGAGAGCTTATGTCTGATTTTTTCTCAGCGGAGCGTCCACCCAGGCGCGTACTGATCGTTAAATTACGTCACCACGGTGACGTGCTACTGACTTCGCCGGTGTTCACCGTATTGAAAAAGAACTGGCCGAACGTGGAAGTCGATGCGCTGGTCTATGACGACACGCAGGCGATGCTGACCAGCCATCCGCATATCGACCAGGTCCATACCATTGGGCGCAACTGGCGCAAGAAGGGCTGGTTTGAACAATTCCGCCTCTACCGCACGCTGCTCGCTACCCTGAAAGGCCGTCAGTATGACGTACTGATTAACCTGACCGAACACTGGCACGGCGCGCGTCTGGCGCGTCGCCTGAAACCGCGCGTCTCCGTCGGCTTCAAACCGGATAAACGCAGCGGTCTTGCACGTCGTCGCTGGGTGAAATCATTTACCACGCTCTACCCGGCGATCCAGGACAACAGCCGCCATATGGTGGAGGTCAATCTGGACGCCCTGCGCCGGATCGGCATTCATCCGCAGTCCGACGAAGACAAACACACGCTGTTTGTCCCCGGCGACGCGGCGGAAGCCTCCGTTGCTGAAAAGCTGGCCGGTTTTGGACTCACGAGTAAATCCTACATTCTGGTTCACCCGACCTCGCGCTGGATGTTTAAGGCCTGGGATATCAACAAGCTGGCAGCGACCATTGATAACCTGGCGGCGCGCGGCCTGCCGATTATCCTCTCCGCCGCGCCGTCAAAAGAAGAGAAGGCCTATATGGACGCGCTGCGCGCTGCGCTCACCCAGCCGGTCTTTGATTTAAGCGGTCAGTTGAACCTGAAAGAGCTGGGCGCGCTCATGAAGCACGCGCGGGTGTACTTCGGTGTCGATTCTATGCCGATGCACCTTGCAAGCGCCGTCGGTACGCCAACCGTCGCCATCTTTGGCCCTACCGGTGCCATCAAGTGGGCGCCGTGGGGGGTGAACTACCGTGTGATTGTCGCCGGGTTCACCTGCCAGCCGTGCGGCAAAGCGGGCTGCGGAGACAGCGGTGTCTCAGACTGCATCACCGCCATCACCCCGCAGCAGGTGCTGAGCGCCATCGATACGATGCTCCTGGAAACGGAAACCCCTGCATGAAGCTGGCGATTGTCCGACAGACCTACAACCCCAACGGTGGCGCAGAACGTTTCGTCTCGCGCGCGCTGAACGTGCTGGCGCAGGATACGTCGCTTGATGTCACGCTGATTGCCCGCCAGTGGGAGGATGCCGCAGGCTGGAAAACGCTGACGGTCAATCCGCCGTTTCGTAATCGCATCGCCCGTGAGTCCGGTTTTGCCACCGAAGCTGCCGCGCATTTTGCGCAGTTTGATATTGTGCAAAGCCACGAACGCATACCGGGAGCGACCATCTTTCGGGCGGGCGACGGGGTTCACGCCACCTGGCTTGAGCAATATGGCCGCATTCTGTCGCCGCTGGCGCGCTGGGCTCAGTCGCTCAGCCGGTACCACCGCTACATCCTGCAGGCTGAGGCGCAGATGTTTACCCATCCGCAGCTGCGCAAGGTGATCTGTAATTCGAAGATGGTGCGTGATGATATCGCCCGTCGCTTCGGACTGCCGGACGACAAGCTGACGGTGATCTATAACGGCGTCGACACCGTTCAGTTTAGCCCTGAGGTCCGTGCCCTTTCGCAGCGCGATGCGCTGGGTATTCCCCGTAACGCACCGGTGCTGGCGTATGTTGGGTCGGGCTTCAGCCGTAAAGGCGTCGCTACCGCGCTGCGTGCTATTGTGGCGCATCCTGACGTCTGGCTGCTGGTTGCCGGACGCGATAAACATGCCCGGAAGTTTGAAAAACTGGCGCAGACATTGGGTGTTTCCTCACGCGTGACATTCCTGGGGCCGGTGGCCAACGTGCGTGAAGTGTATGGCACGGCGGATGCGCTTATCCTGCCGACGCTCTACGATCCCTTCCCGAACGTCTGCGTGGAAGCGCTGGCCTGCGGTTTACCGCTGCTTACCAGCCACGGCTGCGGCGCGGCAGAGTGGATTACCGAGGGTAAAAACGGCTGGGTGCGTGATGCGCTGGACAGTGAAGGCTACCAGCAGGCCATCTCGCTATGGCTGAAAGGCCGGGAACAGGGTGTTGATTACTCCGCCGCTGCGCGTGCAACTGCCGAGCCCTTCACCCTGGACAGAATGGCGAAAGAGCTACAGGCGCTTTATCGTGATTTGCTGCGCTGAACCGCATCGGAGAAGACTTTCTCCATCGCGTCCAGCATACATTCCCGGGTAAAGTGCGTGCTCAGGTAGTCATATCCCTGTTGCGCGAGCGTCTCGCGAAGGGCCGAGTCGTCATAGAGTTGCAGGATGGCATCGTGCAGTGCGTTTTCGTCGCGCTGCGCGATGAGCAATCCCGTTTGCCCGTTAATCACCGCATCCCCCGTTCCACCCGCATCCGTCGCAATGGTCGCAACGCGGCTGGCTAACGATTGCAGCACGCCCTGCGGGACACCTTCCATATCGTGCGAAGGGCTGAGCGCAATATCAAATGCCGGGAACCAGCGTTCCGGATCGGATTGATGCCCCGCCATGACTACGCGCTGCTGTAACCCCAGGGCGGTGATTTCCTGCTCCAGCGCCGCTTTGTGCGGGCCTTCGCCAACAATCGCCAGCCTGATCTGCGGATTGTCGATTTTCGCCAGGGCGCGCAGCAGTACGCTATGGCCTTTGTTCGGGCGCAAATGCGATACCACGCCCAGCCAGAAATCATCCTGAGACAAACCACAATGAGTCCGGGCCTGGTGCTTATCTCCCGGATGGAAACGCTGCGTATCAACGCCGCTTGGAACCGACGTGCTCTGGGACATCGGCACGCCAATGTTTGCCACCTGATGGCGCAGCGCCTCCCCGGTGGTCACGATATGCGCGCAGGCCGTGCGGAACAGCCAGCGGGTCGTCCAGTTGTTACGCGGTACGCCGGACGCATGACGGGTTCTCACCAGCGGTACGGGACTGGAGAGCGTCAAATTCGCCAGCGCCACCAGCCAGGTATCGGCAGAGTTATGGCTGTTAATGACGTCAATTGACTGACGGTTATCCTTCAGCCAGCGACGCAGCAACTTCAGGTTTTTAAGGTTCTTACGCTTCAACGGCATAGTGACCACCGTCAACCCGGCGTTGCGCGCCAGGGCGTGCAGCGGCGCAGTTTCCGGACAAAGGAGAGTCACCTGATGGCCACGCTGAATCATCCCTAGCGATTCGTTAATAATGCGCAAAGGCTGTCCGCCTTTGCCGCCGTCTGCTTCAGTGTGAACAATATGCATACATTTCCTGTCGTTAAGCTGAAACCGCTGTTCAGACTGCCGATTATATACGTGGGTATTACGGTAATGCACAGGCGGATTAATCTTGCTTACAAACATTGTCCTTCTGTAGTTATGGCTTCTGTGGTAATTTTCTCAGGCTTTTATTCCATTCGAAATCAGTGGAATTTGCGCATGGCATTGTTAACTAACCGGTATTAACGCCGAGATCCTTTACCAGTACCAAAATTATGACAAATACTCGTAACATCCTGACAGGTCTTTTAGTCCTGTCTGTACTGGCTTTATGTTTTATCTGGCCAATCCCAAACGATCAGCTACCTTTTCATCGTAACGGTCTGATTTATCCTAATATTGTGGTGGCGCTCGGTCTTTTCTTTAGCTCTTCCGTGGCGAGAAAAGCGCTGGACTTAAACAAAATTAAGTTCGTGCTTATTGTGCTGTGGGCCTTAACTTTCTTTATCCTGATTAACGGCTTTTTTGTCGCGCCAGATATTAAAGAAATGGTATCGACCTGGGATGGTCAGTGGTTACGTCCGGTATTGCTTTTCTGTGCGGGGCTGGTGTTATTACCGGTGATTCAGGAGCGCTTCCCCTCTTTATCGGCTGCCCGTTTCTTTACTCTCGTCGTCCTTTTTTTCTGGGGTGTCGTCTGTATTCACCTGCTTGATACCGCCTGGCTTTACTGGCGAGACGGCGTGATCCATTGGGGCGAAACGCGGATTGTTTATAACCGCACGCGCATGAGCTTCCAGGTCAATATGATCACCGGTTTCCTGCTTGCCGAACTGCTTGCGCGCGGTCTGCTGCACCAGCGTTTCTTACGCCTGAAGACACCATTCCTTGCCTTTATGCTGCTGTGTAACCTTGTCTGCACTGCGTTAGTTGATACCCGCTGGGGAACGATCGGCCTGGTCGGCAGCCTGTTCTCCACCTTCATTCTGCTCAGCCTGCACAGTATGCGTCGCAGTCGGGTTGTGCTCACTGGTGGTATCCTTCTCAGCATCGTTATCGTTTCCGCGCTTCTGGGCTATGCCTCCTTTAAAACCGATCCGCGCTGGCAAAGCCTGGAAGATGATGCGGTAACAGGCTGGAACGCGCCTTTCACCAGCTTTTGCTACAACAAAACTAACGGGACGGTACCGAAGAACGATCTGGGCCGACCAATGGACCACTCCAACGGCTGCCGCGCCAGCTTCTTCCACCAGGGCTGGAAACTGGTGGGTGAGCATCCTGCGGGAATGGGGCCACGCAAGGAGGCCTTCCGCTACGTACTGCGTCGCGACACGCAGGACAATCGCATTAATATCCCGCACAGCCACTATGGCCTGATTGAGTTTGGTATTCAGAACGGCGTTGCGGGCATTGCGGGCTGGCTGATTTTACTGGCAGGCTGCTGGTATATCGGCTGGCGTGAGTTCCGCCATGGTAACGCGATGGTGGGGATGTTCCTGCTGTTGTTTACGGTAGGCTTCTTCTCGCGAACCATGGTCGACCACAATCTGAAAGATCACTACCTGGAGCAATATATGCTGTTAACCGGGTTGCTGGTTGGTATGTGCGCATTACGCCCCGCTAAACAGACAGAAACAACCACCTGATCGCGTGTACCTTGCGCCGGGGGTCATAAATGCCGGCGCACAGGTATCCATCAGAACTCTTTTGCCTGCCGGCTGTCGAAAAGCCATTGTACGTTACTGTAAAGCTCGTCGGCCGCATCTCACCGCATGACATTACGGAGTAAGCATGTCTGGAACGCCTCAATTAAGCCTCGTTGTCGCCGTCTATAATGGCGAAAATTTCCTGAGCGCTTTTTTTGAAAGCATTAAGAAACAGAATCTGCCAGGTCTGGAACTTATTATTGTTAATGACGGATCAACTGACGGTTCTGCAGATATCATCGCCCGCTACGCCAGTGAATTCAGTCTTTTTAAGGTAATTGACCAGCCTAATGGCGGTGTCTCCGCGGCCCGTAATACCGGTCTCGCCATGGCAACGGGCGATTACGTCGCGTTTCCGGATATTGATGATGTCATCTACCCGGGGATGTATCCGCGTTTGCTGGAAATTGCGCTTGCCGGGCAACTGGACGTCGCGACCTGCAACGGCACCTATATTTATGATGACGGACGCCCGTCGAAGAAGATCTTCCCTTCAGATAAACTCGCGTCAACCGGCGTGTTGGACGGCCCGACCTGGCTGCAGATGGCGCTCGAATCCCGCAAGTTCCTGCACGTGACATGGCTGAATATCTATCGACACGCCTTTATTAAAGAGCAGGGTTTTCGCTTTGAACACGGCCTGCGTCATCAGGATATTCCCTGGACGACGGAAGTGCTGCTCACCGCCAGACGCGTGCAGTATATTGATGAGGTCTATTACGATTACCTGATCCACTCCGCTTCCGTTTCCCATACCCCAGGCACGGACGATACGCGTATGCGTTCCTCGCGCCACTATATGAAGATTCTGGAGATGCTGGACGCTATCAATAAGCGCTATCCGGAACAGGTGAAACGCGTGCCGGCCTGCCACTGGCAAATCGCCAAAGAGGGTCTGGGGATCCTGCACAGCATTAACAACATTGACGATATGGCCAAAAAACGCGAGATCACCCGTGAGCTTTTCGACCGCGGTATCTGGACCCTGATCTGGCAAAATGCGCGCGGCTTCCGCCAACGGTGGCGTCTGGGACGTCGCTACTTCCGTCTTAAAAAAATTCTTGGCTAACGGAAATTATGAGCAAACTTAAATTACACGCGGTCTCCCGCGCGGATTTCATCGCTAAAAACTACGCAGATTTCCAGACCCTTCTGGATAACCATGTCAATCCTGACGATATTCCGGAGCGATTTTATTGTGGCGGCCGCGGTGGCTGGACGTTCCAGACCACACTGGCGCTGAAGCACTATTATGGTGACGCAATCGAGTGTTCGTTTGGCTCTGAATGCAGGCCCGATGCCATTAACCTGATGCATAACGACGACTTTGGCTCTCGCGTGAAGCCGTGGCGTGGCTTCACCGTGGTCGCACGTGCGGACCGTCCTCCCGTTATTGGCGCCGATGTTGTCGTCGACCAGAACCCGGAAGTGGATAACCATAACAACCGTATCTTCGTTCCCTACTGGCCACAGCCGGGCGTGAAACCCCGTGAGCGCACCGACGAGACCATCAAAACCGTCGCGTTCTTTGGCCGTGTGGACAGTTTCCCGGACGAATACCGCGAAGGGAATTTTAAGCAACGTCTTGCCGAACAAGGTATTGAGCTCCGCATCTCGTTCGATAACTGGACAAACTACCAGGACGTGGACGTGTGCATCAGCTTCCGCAAATCACACGACCACAAACTGGCGCGTAAGCCTGCCAGTAAGCTCATTAACAACTGGCTGGGCAAAACAGTGATGGTTTGCGACGACGAGCCCTCTTACCGTGCAATCCGCGAGAGTGAGCTGGACTACCTGATCGCCAAAACCCCTGATGAAGCCTTCGATGCCATTATGCGGCTGAAAAACTCCCCTGAACTGTATCGTCAGATGCGCGAGCAGGGTGAAAAACGTCTCCAGGTCTATTCCCGCGAAGCGGTCGCTGCACGCTGGTACGCCCTGTTTGAGGATATCTGGCGTAAAGGATTGCACAATCGCCCTACGGTGGTTCGCGCACTGCGCTTTGGCTTTGGTAAAGTCATTCGCCCGCTGACTAAAAAGTTCTGATCGGAATAGAGTCCTTCCATGTTTAAAACAACTTCATCCTCTTCGTTCACCCCACGCAGTAATCTGTTGCGTACCCTGGGGTTGACGCTGGCATTCCTGCTGCTGTTCTCGCTCTCAGAAATCATCATTCTGCTGAAAGATCATGTCTATCAGCCGAAATCCGGTGATATTTCACTGTATCTGATCATCTCTCTGCTGGCTGCTGCCAGTGCGCGTTTCTTCCTGACTCGCCTGCTGCTGGCTGTCACGTTTATCGTGCAGATTTCTGAAGCGGTGTACTACCAGTTCTACGGTCAGTTCTATGGCCCAAGTGAAGTCTGGCTGGCGTTCGTGGAAACAAAAGACATTGCCAGCGGGATCACAGACAGTCTGGGTTCACTGGGCATCTACTTCGCCATCATGATTGTGGCCATTGTCTTTGCGCTGGTCTTTGCGCGTCGTCTGGCGCCGCTTTGGCACAAATGGATTGCGCTTCCTTGCCTGCTTGCCATCGTCGTGATGTTTGTCGGCCAGTTCTACAAAGCGGTCGACGGGCAGATGTACAAATTCAACCCGGACCTGCGCCACTCCCTACTGCGTAACGGCCTGTCTGCGATGAGCTTCAGCGCTATTCGCCTGATCCCGGAAGCGATGTCGGGTGAAAACCAGAATCTGACCCATTACGACCCTTACCAGGTCACCCCTGTTGCGGGAACGCACGCCGGTAAATACTCCATTATTCTGGCGATTGGTGAGAGCCTTAACCCGCACCACGTCAGCGCCCTGGGCTACGAGCGAGATACCACGCCAGAGCTGAAAGCGCTGCTGCAGCAGTATCAGGGTACAGGCCGACTGATTGTCTCCAACGCGGTGTCCACGCGTGTGGCCATTCCAATGCTGGTGAACAACCTGCGTGAACCGGATAACTACGGGGCCTATAAATCTAAATCTACCAATATCTTTGCCAACGCGAAAAAACAGGGTTATCAGACCGCCTTTATCTCTGCTCAGGGGCTGGAAGGG
This sequence comes from Enterobacter sp. BIDMC92, assembly GCF_001030225.1. Classification (NCBI taxonomy): domain Bacteria; kingdom Pseudomonadati; phylum Pseudomonadota; class Gammaproteobacteria; order Enterobacterales; family Enterobacteriaceae; genus Enterobacter; species Enterobacter sp. BIDMC92. The sequence goes on along the minus strand of NZ_KQ087598.1, from coordinate 98,352 downwards.
CTGAGCAACTGGATTGGTATTCATGATATTGATCTGTGGGAAGATACCCAGATCCGCCCGGCACCGGATGTCGGCGCGGACGTTGTTCTGACGCCATCCGTTGAGAAAGCAACGCTGGACTGGAACAAACCGTTCCTGATGGTGCTCAACAGCCGTGCTCCACATATCCCGTACGAGCGTAATATCCCGCAGGGCTTCGCGAAGTTCTCTACGCCGCGTCTGAGTGATGATGTGGCGCAGAAGAAAAATGAGTATGACGACGCCGTTCGTCTGTACGATAAAGAACTGGCATCCGCTATTCGTTTGGCCATGGCGAAATCCAGACTGCCGGTCCTGGTGTTTATCACCTCCGATCACGGGGAACGCGTGGGCGATAACGGTTTGTTCGGTCACTCCGTGGTGGAAATGCCGATTGCTCAGGTACCGTTCCTGTACTTCAGTAACGATCCGGAGTACGCCATGAAGAACATCAGCCCGCAAATGCCGCTGAACCATTACCAGGTGGCGACGCTTATCAACAAGATGCTGGGTTATGACGTCAGCAACCCTAACCAAAAAGATGACAGCTTCTTCATCACCGGCGGTGATATCCGCGGCTTGTCGGAGCGCGTAACCTACCATCTGAATGCGCTTCCCGAAGCGGAGCGTTAATCTGAAGCATCATAAACGGGCAAGCGATTGCCCGTTTTTTTATCTGCGAATGAACGTAACGCAGGCAAATGGATGCCTAAAAACACCAAAGAGATAGCTTTAGACGGCCCAAATGCTTAGAATTTGCCCGCCGAAACTAAAAAAACGGATAATCGCTTGGAATTGTTGTATACCGCTCTGCTCTACATCATTCAGCCGCTGGTGTGGCTGAGACTGTTGCTTCGTAGCCGTAAAGCGCCTGCGTATCGTAAACGCTGGGCTGAGCGCTATGGCTTCTGCCGCAATAAAGTCGCACCGGACGGTATTTTGCTGCATTCCGTTTCTGTCGGTGAAACGCTGGCGGCGATCCCGCTGGTTCGCGCCCTGCGTCACCGCTATCCGTCGTTGCCGATCACCGTCACGACGATGACGCCGACCGGCTCGGAGCGCGCGTTATCCGCTTTTGGCAAAGACGTTCATCACGTCTATCTCCCTTACGATCTGCCCTGCGCCATGAATCGTTTCCTGAATACCGTTCGCCCGAAACTGGTGATCGTGATGGAAACCGAACTGTGGCCGAACATGATTTCCGCCCTGCATGCCCGTAAAATTCCCCTGGTGATTGCCAACGCGCGCCTGTCAGAGCGCTCGGCGAAAGGCTACGGCAAGCTGGGTAAATTTATGCGTCGCCTGCTCGGTAAAATTACGCTGATTGCCGCGCAAAACGAAGAAGACGCCGCCCGCTTTGTCTCTCTGGGGCTCAAACGCAACCAGCTCGCGGTAACGGGCAGCCTGAAATTTGATATTTCTGTTACCCCTGAACTTGCTGCTCGTGCAATCACCCTGCGTCGCCAGTGGGCGCCGCGTCGTCAGGTCTGGATTGCAACCAGCACCCATGATGGCGAAGAGGCCATTATCCTGCAGGCTCATCGTCAGTTGCTGGAAAAATTCCCCGATTTACTGCTGATCCTCGTTCCACGCCATCCCGAACGTTTTAAAGATGCCCGAGAAATGGTGCAGAAAGGCGGTTTCAGCTATACCCTGCGCAGCAGCGGCGAGATCCCTTCCGGCAGCACTCAGGTGGTGATTGGCGATACGATGGGCGAGCTGATGCTGCTCTACGGCATTGCCGATCTGGCCTTTGTCGGCGGCAGTCTGGTGGCGCGCGGCGGCCATAACCCGCTGGAGCCGGCAGCGCATGCCATTCCGGTGCTGATGGGGCCGCACACGTTTAACTTCAAAGATATCTGCGCGAAATTGCAGCAGGCCGAGGGTTTAATTACCGTGACCGATGCGGACTCCGTGGTCAAAGAGGTCTCGACCCTTCTGACTGACGAAGATTACCGCCTGTGGTACGGTCGCCATGCCGTCGAAGTGCTGCATCAGAACCAGGGCGCGCTCACCCGTCTGCTGCAACTTCTGCAACCTTATCTGCCTCAGCGGAGCCACTAATGTCAACGCGTCTGTCGGTCGTGATGATCGCCAAAAACGCCGCCGACCTGCTTCCGGACTGCCTGGCCTCCGTCGCCTGGGCTGACGAAATTGTCGTGCTCGATTCCGGCAGCACGGATAATACGGTGGACGTTGCCCGGACAGCGGGCGCCAGGGTCTTTATCGACACGGACTGGCAAGGCTATGGCATCCAGCGCCAGCGCGCGCAGGGATACGCCACGGGCGATTATGTCCTGATGCTCGATACTGACGAGCGCGTCACGCCAGAACTTCAGCATGCCATTCAGGCGGTGCTTGCTTCGCCTCAGCCTGGCGCGGTATACAGCATTGCCCGCCGCAACTACTTCCTCGGCCGGTTTATGCGCCACAGCGGCTGGTATCCAGACCGTGTGATGCGCCTCTACGAGCGCGAACGTTACCAGTACAACGACAACCTGGTCCATGAATCTCTGGACTGCGGTAGCGCGCAGGTGATCCCCCTGACGGGCGACCTGCTACACCTGACCTGTCGGGATTTCGCCAGCTTCCAGCGTAAACAGCTTAACTACGCCACTGCATGGGCGCAGGAGCGTCACCAGCGCGGTAAGAAGACCACGCTGACCGGAATCTTCACCCACACGCTGGGGGCGTTTCTGAAGACGCTATTGCTGCGTGGCGGCATACTGGACGGTAAACAGGGGTGGTTACTGGCGGTGGTGAATGCCCAGTATACTTTCAACAAATACACCGAGCTGTGGGCGCTCTGCCGCGGCTACTCTGAGAAAACGTGAGCCATGAGCACAAAAGCGATTTATCCGGGTACCTTCGATCCGATCACTAACGGTCATCTTGATATCATCACCCGTGCGGCGTGCATGTTCGACAAGGTGATCCTGGCGATTGCCGCCAGCCCCAGCAAAAAACCGATGTTCGATTTGAACGAGCGCGTGCAGCTGGCTACCGACGCCATTTCGCACCTGCCGAATGTTGAAGTGGTCGGGTTTAGCGATCTGATGGCGAACTTCGCCCGCGCTCAGCAGGCAAACATTCTTATCCGCGGTCTGCGCGCGGTGGCAGACTTCGAGTATGAGATGCAGCTGGCGCACATGAACCGCCATCTGATGCCGGAGCTGGAGAGCGTATTCCTGATGCCCTCCAAAGAGTGGTCGTTTATCTCTTCCACGCTGGTAAAAGAGGTGGCGCGTCATCACGGCGATGTGACCCATTTCCTGCCGGATAACGTCCACCAGGCATTGATGGAAAAGCTAAAGTAGCGCTATTTCTGACACTGACGGCAGTAGAACGTGGCGCGCTGGGCGTGCTTCGTGGCAATCACCGGCGTGCCGCAGACTCTGCACGGTTCACCTTTACGGCCATACACCTGCAGCTCCTGGGCAAAATAGCCTGGCTTGCCATCACTTTGCAGGAAGTCCTTCAGGGTTGTTCCGCCCTGTTCAATCGAGCGCAGCAGTACCGCTTTAATCACTCTGACCAGCAGTTCACACTCCTGAGCGGAGAGGGAAGAGGCCAGCCGATCGGGATGGATCCCGGCGGCAAACAGTGATTCGCTGGCATAGATATTCCCCACGCCGACCACCAGTTTGTTATCCATCAGCCAGGGCTTAATCGGGCTTTTCTTCTTCGCGCACTTCGCTTTCAGGTATTCGGCGTTAAACGCGTCTGAGAGCGGCTCTGGCCCCAGATGGGCGAGCACGTTATGCCCTTCCAGCTCTTTGGTCCACAGCCACGCGCCAAAGCGCCGTGGGTCGGTGTAACGGAGCACTTTACCGTTGCTCATCACCAGGTCGACGTGATCGTGCTTTTCCGCAGGCAGTTCTTCGGTAAGAATGCGCAGGCTGCCGGACATTCCCAGATGGATAATAATCCAGCCGTCGGGCAGTTCCAGCAGCAGGTATTTCGCCCGGCGCTGCACGCTCAGGACGGGTTTATCGCTCAGGGCATGGATCTCATCGGACACCGGCCAGCGCAAACGTCCATTACGGACAACGGCGTGAAGAATCGTCGCACCGACCAGATGGGGCTCAATGCCGCGGCGGCTGGTCTCTACCTCAGGTAATTCAGGCATGGTTCCTCCGTTGAGATGCAGAATGCAAAAAACCCCGCAGTTGCGGGGTTTTTCGATACAAGGAGGCTAAAATTATTTGATTTTAGCTTCTTTGTACAGTACGTGCTGGCGTACAACTGGATCGAATTTTTTCAGTTCCAGTTTTTCCGGCTTAGTACGTTTGTTCTTCGTGGTGGTGTAGAAGTGACCTGTACCAGCAGAAGAAACCAGCTTGATTTTCTCGCGAATACCTTTAGCCATGATTTATTTCCTCTTTAAGTACTTAGTACTTTTCGCCACGGGCACGCAGTTCAGACAGAACTGTATCGATGCCTTTCTTATCGATTACACGCATACCTTTAGCAGATACGCGCAGGGTGACAAAACGCTTCTCGCTCTCAACCCAGAAACGGTGAGAGTGCAGGTTCGGCAGGAAACGGCGTTTAGTCGCGTTCAGTGCGTGGGAACGGTTGTTACCGGTCACCGGACGCTTGCCAGTAACTTGGCAGACTCGGGACATGTCTATTCTCCAAAAATCAAATTAGCTCGAGCTTCGTATGGGGTATCGGCGCCTCGTCAGGCTTTACAGCCCGGTCATCGCATAGTTCTAAGTGAACTCTCGATTGCCAGGCCCAAATGCCAAACCCGAGATTCTCAAAGGTGGCGTAGTATACGCTGACTCGGCGGTGTGCTCAAGTCCCGAACAGACAAAGATCCCGATGGATCGCGAGAAATAGCCTAAATCCAGCCATGTTCTGCAAAAGAAATGTACTCTCCGCGGCCAATTATCAGATGGTCCAGCACACGAATGTCCATGAATTGACAGCATTTGATAATGCGTTCGGTGATCTCTTTGTCAGCTCTGCTTGGTTGTGCACAGCCAGAGGGGTGATTATGCGCGAGGATCACGCCCGCTGCATTCACTTTTATCGCTTCCCGCACAATTTCACGCGGATGCACCTCAACGTGGCTTAATGTGCCCGCAAACAGGCAGCTATGTTTCAGCACCCGGTTTCTGTTGTCGAGAAAGATCACCATAAAGATCTCACGTTCGGCATCCGTTAACTGGCTTTGCAGAAATTCGCGCGTCATCACGGGGGTCAGGATCGGCTCTTCCTTCTCGATACGAACATTGTGAAAACGGCGAGCAAGTTCGGCAATGCCCCGTAACTGGGCATATTTCGCCACGCCGATCCCCTCGACGTGCTTAAACTGCGCCAGATCGGCGGTCAACAGCCCATACAGTGAACCAAAATGCGCGATCAGCTCTTTTGCCAGCGCAAAGACGTTTTTTCCGGGCGTGCCGGTACGTAAAAAGAGCGCCAGCAATTCATCGTCTTTTAACAGAGTGACGCCATTGCGCAGCAGCTTTTCGCGCGGCAGCAGCTGCTCATCCTCGTCTTCCATGCTCTTTCTCCTTTTTTAACCTCATGCTGCCACAGGCCAGCCAGCCGCTCGACGGCCACGTTGCGTTCTTGCGTAGCGCCTCGCAAAGAGCCCGAAGGACAACATCACCCGGTTTTAGGGATTGTGATAAAATGCCCGCTCTCTGGTGAAACCCAACAGGAAAGAATCATGATGAGCCTGGCCGGTAAAAAAATCGTTCTTGGCGTGAGCGGCGGTATTGCTGCCTATAAAGCGCCAGAGCTGGTGCGTCGTCTGCGCGAGCGCGGGGCCGATGTGCGGGTCGCGATAACCGAAGGCGGTAAAGCCTTTATCACTCCATTGAGCCTGCAGGCGGTTTCAGGGTACCCGGTGTCAGACAGTCTGCTTGATCCGGCCGCTGAAGCCGCGATGGGCCATATTGAGCTCGGGAAATGGGCTGACCTGGTTATCCTTGCCCCCGCCACCGCGGATTTAATCGCCCGGGTGGCCGCCGGTATGGCAAACGACCTGGTCTCCACCATTTGTCTGGCCACACCTGCGCCTGTTGCCGTTGTGCCTGCCATGAACCAGCAGATGTACCGCAACGCGGCGACTCAGCATAATCTGGCGACGCTGGCCTCGCGCGGCCTGCTGATCTGGGGGCCGGACAGCGGCAGCCAGGCCTGTGGTGACGTTGGCCCAGGGCGTATGCTTGACCCGCTAACCATTGTCGATATGGCCGCCGCGCATTTTTCGCCTGTCAACGATCTGCAACATCTCAACATCATGATTACCGCAGGCCCAACGCGTGAGCCGCTGGATCCCGTGCGCTATATCACCAACCACAGCTCCGGCAAAATGGGCTTTGCGATTGCGGCCGCGGCAGCAAAACGCGGCGCGAACGTGACGCTGGTGAGTGGCCCGGTGTCGCTGCCTACGCCTGCGTTTGTCACGCGAATTGACGTCACCACCGCACTGGAGATGGAAGCCGCCGTGCAGGCGCATGCGCAAAGCCAGCAAATATTTATCGGCTGTGCGGCCGTCGCAGATTACCGCGCCGAGACCATCGCCGAGGCGAAAATTAAAAAGCAAGGTGATGAATTAACACTAAAAATGGTGAAAAACCCGGACATCGTTGCCGGTGTCGCCGCACTAAAAAGCCACCGTCCTTACGTTGTTGGGTTTGCCGCAGAAACAAATAATGTGGAAGAATATGCCCGGCAAAAACGTACCCGCAAAAACCTCGATTTGATTTGCGCGAACGACGTATCGCTGGCCACACAAGGATTTAACAGCGACAGCAACGCACTGCACCTTTTCTGGCAGGATGGAGATAAAGTCTTACCGCTTGAGCGCAAGGAACTCCTGGGCCAACAATTACTCGACGAGATCGTTACCCGTTATGATGAAAAAAATCGACGTTAAGATTCTGGACCCGCGTGTTGGCGAGCAATTCCCGCTGCCAACCTATGCCACCTCCGGCTCTGCCGGACTTGACCTGCGCGCCTGTCTCGATGACGCCGTAGAACTGGCGCCGGGTGCCACCACCCTGGTGCCGACTGGCCTGGCCATTCACATTGCTGACCCGTCTCTGGCGGCGGTGATCCTGCCGCGTTCTGGCCTCGGCCATAAGCATGGCGTCGTGCTGGGTAACCTGGTGGGCCTGATTGACTCCGATTACCAGGGTCAACTGATGGTCTCCGTCTGGAACCGTGGTCAGGACAGTTTCACCATTGAACCGGGTGAGCGTATTGCGCAAATGGTCTTTGTACCGGTGGTACAGGCAGAATTTAACCTGGTGGCAGACTTTGATGCCACCGACCGTGGCGAAGGCGGCTTCGGCCATTCCGGGCGCAAATAACCGCCCGACAGACACGCATCTCACAGCGCCATAACGTCATAACAAACCGCAAACGTCAGTTTGCGGTCGCTGTGTGGATGCCAGCCTGACAAGTGCTTATTTTCAGGGGTATTTTGTAACATGGCAGAAAAACAAACCGCGAAAAGGAATCGTCGCGAAGAAATACTTCAATCTCTGGCGCTGATGCTTGAATCCAGCGATGGTAGCCAACGCATCACCACCGCCAAACTGGCCGCCTCCGTAGGCGTGTCTGAAGCGGCGCTGTATCGTCATTTTCCGAGCAAAACCCGGATGTTCGACAGCCTGATCGAATTTATCGAAGACAGCCTGATCACACGCATCAACCTGATCCTGAAAGACGAAAAAGACACCACCGCGCGTCTGCGTCTGATTGTGCTGTTAATCCTGGGCTTTGGTGAACGCAATCCAGGTTTAACCCGTATCCTGACCGGCCACGCGCTGATGTTCGAGCAGGACAGACTGCAGGGCCGCATTAATCAGCTTTTCGAACGTATAGAAGCGCAACTGCGCCAGGTACTGCGCGAGAAGAAAATGCGTGAAGGTGAAGGTTACAGCACGGATGAAACGCTACTGGCGAGCCAGATCCTGGCGTTTTGCGAAGGGATGCTCTCCCGCTTTGTGCGCAGCGAGTTCAAATACAGCCCAACGGACGATTTTGACGCCCGCTGGCCGCTAGTGGCTGCTCAGTTACAGTAACATCGTTGCCGGATGGCGGCTTCGCCTTATCCGGCCTGGGGTTGTATTGCCCGGTAAAGCTGGCGCCACCGGGCAAGACAATTATACTCCGAACTCTTCCCGGTATGCGCGTACCGCCGCCAGATGGTCAGCCATCTCAGGCTTCTCTTCCAGGTACGCAATCAGGTCTTTCAGGGTGATGATTGACGTCACTGAGCAATGATAATCACGCTCCACTTCCTGAATGGCGGAGATCTCGCCGCGACCCCGCTCCTGACGATCCAGACAAATCAGCACGCCAGCCAGCGTCGCCCCGTTAGCCTGAATAATCTCCATCGATTCACGGATCGCCGTGCCCGCGGTGATCACATCATCCACCAGCATCACGCGGCCCTGCAGCGCGCTGCCGACCAGATTCCCGCCTTCACCGTGAGTTTTGGCCTCTTTGCGGTTAAAGCAGTACGGCACGTCGCGATCGTGGTGTTCCGCCAGCGCTACCGCGGTGGTGGTCGCAATCGGAATGCCTTTATAGGCCGGGCCAAACAGCAGGTCAAAATCAATCCCGGAGTCCACCAGCGCTTCGGCATAGAAACGGCCTAACAATGCCAGATCGCGCCCGGTATTAAACAGCCCGGCATTGAAGAAATAGGGGCTCTTGCGCCCGGATTTCAGCGTAAACTCGCCAAACTTAAGAACCTGCTTGTTAAGCGCAAACTCAATAAACTGGCGCTGATACGGTTTCATGGATTCGCTCCTTTGTCTTTTCTGTCTTACAGGCAAAAAAAAGGCGACTCATCAGTCGCCTTTAAAATCAATTTTCTAACGCCGCCTTCTGCGTCGTTACAATAGATTCAATTCCCCCTCGGGCCAGAGCCAGCAAGGTGAGAAGTTCTTCGTGGGTGAAAGGTTCGCCTTCTGCGGTGCCCTGCACCTCAATGATACGACCGTCTTCGGTCATGACCACGTTCATATCGGTCTCGGCGGCAGAGTCTTCGACATATTCCAGATCGCACAGCGCTTCACCGTTAACGATACCCACGGAGACCGCCGCAACCATGCCTTTCATTGGATTCGTTTTCAGCTTGCCGGCCGCAACCAGTTTATTCAGAGCATCCGCCAGCGCTACACAGGCCCCGGTAATGGAGGCGGTACGCGTACCACCGTCAGCCTGAATGACGTCGCAATCCAGCGTGATGGTGAATTCGCCCAGCGTTTTCAGGTCAACAGCGGCGCGCAGCGCCCGCGCAATCAGACGCTGAATTTCCATGGTACGACCGCCCTGCTTACCTTTTGCCGCTTCGCGGGCATTACGGGTATGGGTCGCACGCGGCAGCATGCCGTATTCAGCCGTGATCCAGCCCTGGCCCTGGCCTTTCAGGAAGCGCGGAACGCCTTCTTCGATGGAGGCGGTGCACAGCACTTTAGTGTCACCAAACTCAACCAGAACGGAGCCTTCAGCGTGTTTTGTATAGTTACGGGTCAGAGTGACGGGACGCACCTGATTGGCGCTACGACCTGCTGGACGCATGATGAATTCTCCGGCTTGAAACGAATGTGGCTGCGCATTATACGGATAAAGGACGCTTATTCCTATCCTGAGAAGCCCCCGAAAGCTATAATCCCCCCATCTCTCCTTTAAAAACGGGAATGTCTATGATCCGCAGTATGACCGCCTACGCCCGGCGTGAAATCAAGGGTAGCTGGGGTAGCGCCACATGGGAAATGCGCTCGGTAAACCAGCGTTACCTGGAAACGTATTTCCGTATGCCGGAGCAGTTCCGCAGCCTTGAGCCGGTGGTACGTGAGCGTATCCGTACCCGTCTGACGCGCGGCAAAGTGGAATGTAATCTGCGTTTTGAGCCTGATGCCAGCGCGCAGGGCGAACTGATCCTTAACGAAAAACTGGCGAAACAGCTCGTCAATGCAGCGAACTGGGTCAAAATGCAGAGCGATGAAGGCGAAATCAACCCGGTTGATATTCTGCGCTGGCCTGGCGTGATGGCCGCCGGTGAGCAGGATCTGGACGCGATTGCCGCTGAAATTCTTGCCGCCCTCGACAGCACGCTGGATGACTTTATCGTTGCCCGTGAAACCGAAGGCCAGGCGCTGAAAGCGATGATTGAGCAGCGCCTTGAAGGGGTCAGCGCCGAAGTGGCAAAAGTGCGCACGCATATGCCAGAAGTGCTGCAGTGGCAGCGCGAGCGCCTGGTTGCCAAACTGGAAGAAGCGGAAGTTCAGCTGGAAAACAACCGCCTGGAACAAGAGCTGGTACTGATGGCGCAGCGCGTTGACGTCGCAGAAGAGCTGGATCGTCTGGAAGCGCACGTTAAAGAGACCTACAACATTCTGAAGAAGAAAGAAGCCGTAGGTCGCCGCCTCGACTTTATGATGCAGGAGTTCAACCGCGAGTCGAACACTCTGGCATCTAAGTCGATCAATGCTGAGGTGACGAATTCAGCAATTGAGCTCAAGGTACTGATTGAGCAAATGCGCGAGCAGATTCAGAATATCGAGTAACGTTTCACGCGATCTCGCGTTGTCTCACTAAGTCTCGTCAGGATAAAAAGGCCATTGTAAATCATGGCCTTTTTTGTTTTATATAGTCTCATATTGTATCGCGATACCTTTAAGATATGGGGTTGCATAAAATGCACAAGTACGTAACGGGGTTTAACGTCCAATTGTGTAAAAACCACTGCAACTACATAAGTTATTGTTTTAAATACAAAAAGGTCAATATAAAAACTGAGGTTGTATGTGGCGATTTATCGCCCGATTTCAGGTAAACTTACCTTTGATGTTCTGGTGAGTTTTAAGGATAAAGAACCATGAAAGTTAGCGAAAAGACATTGCTAGAGTCCGGCTTCAGCCATACAGATCTTCAGAAAATTAAAAGCAATGTGGAAGATTTCGGGGGAACTCTTGATGAAGTGATTCAAGATTTAGCAAAACGATTTAATGTAGCTAAGTGGATAACTATTGTTGCTTTCATAATCCTGATTTTTACATCTTTTTTATCAACGAAAAATAACACACTATCTCTGGCTTTTTCGTTGATTGTAGGATTACCTTTTATCTGGTATTTGGCGCCCGCCAAACTCGCATTTAAAGCTTGGCGGTATAAACAATATGCGTCTAGGATTGAGGGCGATCAGTAATTGTCATCAGATCAAAAATAACTTTTGCCTTCACGCCGTATCCAACTATTTTCATGGTTAGTTTTGGCCTGCTTAATGTACTGACTTTTCTGTAATAATCGACTGGTATGTAGCGAAACAGTCTCCATGATCCAGGCTTCCTTATTAAACCAAAAATGCTGTAAGCATTAGCAACAAGTGAGATTGATTTATATACGCCTAATCCACTTTTAGAACTAAACCCCATAAATTCAGCCGTAGCCATAGCTGCATTAGCAGCAAACCCTTCAGATGTAGAATCATGAAGCACTTGATGGCTAAATTCTTTGCTTAGGCCATTAAATCCATCCACAACAAGTATTGCTCCAGCCAACAAACCCAATGGATTAGCGCTGGCAAGTAGCGTTGTTCCTAAAGCTATCTCTGCTCCCGAAAGCACTACGTTCACAGCAGAAATTACGTAACCCACAATTTTGTTATTTTCCCGCACGAACTCCACTTTGGCGTAAAGCTTCGCAGCTTTCGTACGTAGCATTCGCCCCTGTTCTTCAAGGTTTTCGGTCTCTGTCCTAAGATTTTTTATACAGGCCATGCACTCTTCATCAGATTTTGCGCTCCGGGCCGTGGCGAACTGCAGCTCAATAAACTCTTTTATTTCTTGGACAAACTTCATTCGGGTCAGGCTATCACTCAGGTGGAAAGCAGACAGCGTATTAGCTGTATTGATAAGCTTTCTGGCCTCTAGATTAACCATTGTTTCCGCCCAGTACTTATTCCTGCCTGAGTGCATCATATCAAGTAATGCAGCATCCATTTTTGTTCTCCCTGAATATTACATCACCGATAATACCTCTTTATTTTCAGCTGTAAACCGTCGTTTCAGCCGAAAATATGTTGGTCTTGATATGCCTATTTTCTCTGATACTGCCTTAAAAGGTAGTCCCTGCTAAATCAGAGACATAGCCGAAGCTGCTTCTGGATGGGGCTTCCTGACGAACCGAGTCCCCGAGGCCATTGCAGCAGCCAATAGGCGTCTAAATTTCGACGCATGAGCAAATCGTGGTTTTAATTGTCCAATACCAGTGCTTCAATACTGACTCTTCGCCAAACCATGCATCGTAGAACACCAGTTCGATTCCGCAGGCTTACACAAAAAGAAAGCGCTAACGACCAGGCGACCCGCTAGACGCTCATTCATCCTCACATGAGGTAAAGTTATTCGATGCCCAGTACAACTGGCATTAACATACCTAGCTTTATTTTCATGTCTGCAGTTACCGCAGCCGCATTAGCATGCGGCAAGGCAAGCCATCTGTTTACGGCATCGGAGTTGAATCGCTGCAGCCTTAGAAACGAAGATACAGAGGTTTCCCAGGAAAAAAGCTCATCCGCGCAAACTTCGACGGACTGCTGAGAGCAAGCTCGCTGAATAGCCATTCCCAAACCGACGTAGCGGAGAAGCTCACGTCGTGCATTCTCATCTTTTTGCTTGATTGGTACATCCAGTTTCGGTTTCGGTCCAAAGTACACTCCGGTAGTACCTGGTTGTAATGTTGGGTCACTGGAAAAATAAACCGGAACTCCCATCAATTTGAATGCCGCTGTCAAAATTTCATAGCTAAAGTCTGATCGACTCCAGCGGCCCATGTGGGGTGGTACTTTCGGCAAACCGACCAGATCATCGCCGCGGCTTACAATCGATACGCCCTCAACTGGCACGGATGGTTGCATTCTGAATACAGCGTCAGAATCGATTTCCCAGCCAGCTTCGCTTAACAATCGCAAAAAATTACCAGCAGCCACGCACGATGATTCACTCCACTCAACACAACCGATGCGCAGCTTGTCCCGCTGACCAAACTGTCCTGTTCGAAATAATTCGAGGTATCTATCGCGATTGGAACTATTAACGGCATATGCATCAATCACGGTAGGCGGCACAGGTTTACTTGCAGATTCGGGATTTTGTTCAAGCAAAGCTGGGCTTTTGAAATACACTATAGCGAAAAATGCCGCTGCGCCAGATGCTCTTAACCATCCTTTAAATTTTACTTCCAAGAGACCAGGCAGAACTGAACCAATACCTCCAGCAGCTAGAGCCAGAACTATTCGGTAAACTGTATATTGGTAAGATGTAGGATTAGGGGTTATGAAAGTAGTTGTGATTATGACACCTATCGCCACAACCGCAAAACTATACCCAAGGTACTTGTCTCTCTCTACACTGCTCATTTTAATTTTGACACCTGCATCAAATCCATACGTCGAAAATCCCGGGTAGACCTCCCCCATTGATTAATACAGCTCTATACTCGTAATGAAGCTATTGGCGTTGGTGATGAGTGTAACTGTCCATTCCTCGCTCATAGCGGATATAAGCCAGAGTGTCAGTTCTCTGGTGCCAAGAGCGGAAGTTGCTTAGCGTTTATCTTCTTCAACAAGGATCGACTCAGGTTCATCCAGACTATAACACAACAGCAAAAATCAGAGCCTTGCCATTTTGCGTGACTTCATTTTTTTAATTCTCTTACGGCTAAACATAAGCCTGCCGTCGCCCAGAGTATATCGCCCGGAGTGTATTGCCAGCCAGAACTGCAGCGTTATTAAATAGGGGTTAATAAGCAGTCTGCACAGGCCTTTGCGAAACATACCATTCAAAGTAAGGGGCCTAAAACTCGGATAGTTAAGCGAGAAATAGCGGTATTCCCCCAGCCGCCAGCGCCAGAACGACTTCATTTCAGTTTTTGCATCCTCAATTGCATTACAATTCCAGACCACACCCCAGCGTCTTTCCCATGTGTCTCTTAAGAGCCAGCCATGCATCAGAGAAAACCGTTGCGAGTTAAAAGATGGTTGTTTTTTGCCACCTGGTAGCGTAATGACGCACTGAATAAACTTTATTTCAGTAATTGAAAAATAAATTCCGCGTTCAGAAACCTCCATGAGTTCCTGACGCGGTATCTGGTTTAGGTTAACAATCAGCACAGACTGGTCCAGATTGGCCAGCTCAATTTTCTGCTGGTAACGGATACCATGCCCTGACGCCTCAAAATAAAGCGAGAGGTTCTCCACAAGTGCCCCTTTTGTCCGAAACGCCACGCGGGATTTAACCGACTCATGATCGGCTGAATGGGCAAGCCGCACCGAGTACTCTAAATGCTCACCAAGTGGTTTCCAGTGTGCGCCTAAATGATAGCGCCGGAATTTATACTCATGCGATTTCTGATAGGTTTTCAGTAACCATAATCGTGTGATCTTTTCCCAACCCCATTTGAAGAGGCGTCCAGCCAAACTCCACGGCATTGGTAAACTCATCTGTCTCTCCTGTGTTTTGCTCTAACGCTATCACTTTTCTTCAGAGAGAAATAAAAGCTTTGCGTATCCTTACGTATTGTATAAATCTATTGAAGTTAAGTAGCTTAACGAATCTCCGTTCCTACTCACACAGGCGGGTTTCGATACCTGCTTAGCTGACCCAAAAGAACCCAGCGTAATAGCGCTGAAAGCCAGTCTCAGACAACAGTTAGGGCGTTCACGCTTGACTGCCTTACTTGCTAGACATAAAACAGTGCTTTTCGATGAACGTGAGATCTGGAATCTGTGGCCACGCTGCGTTGAGCAATTAAGCAGCATATACAACATAGCATCTGCTTACGGTGTACTTAAGGGTGTAGCTAATCGAAAAGACGATTAGAGAAAACACTTGTAAATCAAAGCATATACAGCACTACTCAACATTCAGATCCAATCGAGTAACCTTCCTCATCTCTGTTTAAAAGGCCGCTGGATGCAGTGGCCTTTTTCGTTTGGCATCAGAACATAAGAAATTACTGATCAGTTTTGATACACTCTCCGGCGTTTTAATTAAAAGATAAAATAGCGATCGGAAAAGTGAATGGCAAACATCAACTTAACATTAGAGGAAAGCAAAAGCCTCACCGTTGACCGCGAATTCCGCCAGGATATCAACCTGCTGCGTGGCGTTGCCATTCTTTCCGTGGTGCTTTACCACTTCGCGCCTGCTCTGCTCCCAGGCGGGTTTGTTGGCGTGGATATCTTCTTTGTGATCTCTGGTTTTCTGATGACAAAAATTATATCCACCGGCCTCGAAAAGCGTTCGTTTAATCTTATAGAATTTTACGCTGCGCGTTCTAAACGCATCATCCCTGCATTGCTTATGCTGTGTATTATCATGGCGCTGGCGACCTTATTCTGGCTTCCGACAAATGAATACCGAAAACTCGGAAATTATATTGGCTATATTGTTATTTTTATATCCAATATAAAGTTAAAAAAAGAGTCCGGGGATTATTTTGCCACCGACTCGCATGAAAACTGGTTTCTGCATACATGGTCACTCTCGGTTGAATGGCAGTTTTATCTGGTATTACCCTTTATCATTATGGCGTTATATCCGTTCAGAAAATGGGTTAATACCGGCTTATGCCTGCTGGTACTCACGCTGGGCGCATTTTGGTTCAGCATGAGTGCCACAGTGAATGACGCTACCCGGTTTTATCTGATGCCCTATCGCGCCTGGGAAATGCTCTGCGGCGGCCTCGTCTGGTATGGGGCAAACCGTTTAATCCTCCCCAGTGCATTGCGCACAATAACGACGCTGCTGGGATATACGCTCATCGCGGCTTCTGTTTTTTGTATTAGCGCTGAAAACGCCTGGCCTGGCGGACTAACCCTGCTGCCCATCCTCGGTACCATGCTGGTCATCTACAGCAACGACAGCTCACTGATTAGCCTTGCAGACCGCAATCTTCGCTGGGTGGGTTTAAGTTCTTATTCAGTCTATTTGTGGCACTGGCCTGTTGCGGTGTATCTCATTTATGCCGGGCAGCAGCACAACGGACTCTGGGTGGTCGGTGCCATTGCCCTCTCTTTTTTACTCGGATGGATCTCATGGGTATTGATTGAGCAACCCGCCAAACGCTTTTTAAGCCAGCGAAGCATTGCCGCATTCTGGATAATTCTGTTTAGCAGTGTCGGGGCAGCCTGGGGATATAGTTATCTGGTTAAAAACGACATGATTGCCAGCCGTCCTGATGCGCAGGTCGATCGTATAGCCGCCGAAGCGAACAATAAAAACTATGCCGCCGACCCAAAAACGCACATGAGTTTTTACGGTACCGGAACACCGGCAGCCATCATTATTGGCGACAGCCACGCCGAAGCCGCGGCCACTGCCCTCGCTGCAGCCGCCGCAGATCGTGGTTCTGTGGTCGGCATAACCTATTCCGGTTGCCCTACGCTGGCAGATGCCACGCTGCTTGAAAGTAAACGCTGTGGCAAATTTAACCGTTCGCTGAGTGAAAAATTAAAAGCCTACCCGGCCAACGTCCCGGTTGTCATTGTTAACCGCCTGACTCACTATGCTGAGAAAAAGCAGGTGAAATTCAACACAGGCTCCCTGGACGATAAAGACTATTTACAGCAGTATGCGGACTCCATCGTAAAGATGGCCTGTACGCTTAATCGCGAACATCCGGTGGTGCTGGTCAATCCTGTTCCCGAAATGGATGTAAACGTGCCTCGTACGCTCTCCCATCGCTTAATGACGTCTAAAAAAGCGCAGGATATCTCCATTCCTCTGGCGGAGTATCAAAGTCGAAACAGCGCAATACTGCATGCGCAAACTCAGGCAGCAAAAACCTGCGGCGTGAGGGTACTGGACCCTACGCCTTATCTGTGCAGCGCTGGGCGGTGTATGGGAAGTAAAAACCTTGAACCGCACTATTTCGACGATAACCATCTCAGCGAGACGGGCAATAAAGCGCTTGTGCCAATGTTTCGTCAGATTTTCACTCAACGCCCCTGACTCATGAGAAAAAGTAATCTGTAAACACACAAAATAACGCCCAGAAAACGGCAAAAAAGCCTGCTTTAGGATTAGAATAAGTAGGCCTTGCTTGCTCACACAAAAAAAACTAAATAGTGACCTGCTGCACAAAACGCTACTCTGCCGCCCTACATGCTGGGGGAAGACATGCTGCTACATATTCTTTATCTCGTTGGGATCACGGCTGAAGCCATGACTGGGGCACTTGCCGCTGGTCGCCGTCGTATGGATACGTTTGGGGTGATCATTATTGCTACCGCCACAGCCCTGGGAGGCGGATCGGTACGCGATATCCTGCTGGGACATTATCCGCTTGGCTGGGTAAAAAACCCTGAATACATTGTTATTGTCGCGATTGCCGCCGTGCTGACCACCATCGTTGCGCCGGTTATGCCCCATCTTCGCCGTCTGTTTTTAGTCCTCGATGCTTTGGGTCTGGTGGTTTTCTCCATTATCGGGGCGCAAATCGCGCTGGATATGGGTGAAAGCCCGGTCATTGCCACTATCGCCGCGGTCGTAACGGGTGTATTTGGCGGCGTACTGCGCGATATGTTCTGCAAGCGTATTCCGCTGGTTTTTCAGAAAGAGCTTTACGCCGGAATATCCTTTGCCTCTGCCGTTCTGTATATCGCTTTACAACATTATGTTTCGAACCATGATGTTGTGGTCATTGCCACGTTATTATTTGGCTTTACGGCCCGCTTGCTGGCGCTGCGCTTAAAGCTGGGATTGCCTGTTTTTCATTACACGCAAGACACCCATTGAATTCTCAACAAAACCACAACAAAGTAGTAAAAAGCACTTTTTGTCATCTCATATTACCGGGGTAAACGCGATAAACTATCGCACCTTTGCCCCAATGATTTGCGTTAAACAATGTCTTTTGCCAAAACGTCAGCACTGATTATTAATAAAAAACTAAGCAGCCATTTTTTGATTTTGCTGCTCGTTTCCGTGCTGATTCAATTATGGCCAGTATTTTTAACGCAACCGGCCCGGTTCGCAGTGCGCATCGCGATTTGTAATGCGTTGTTACTGGTTTGCGCCGCTGCTGTCTATCGCTCGCTTCCCGGTAAGATCGTCGCATTCGTTTTAACTACCCTGCTCACGTTGAATTTTGCGATTGCCTACAGTACATGGAGCGTCTACCAGAGCGAATTTAATACCGTCTTTGCGATGAGCATTCTCGGTACTCACGTCGCCGAAGTGAAAAGCATGTCGGGTTTATTCCTGAACTGTTTACCCGCCGTGGCGGCTTACTTTATTGTCACCTGGTATACAATCAAATCCGCTAGCGAGCATGCTTCTTACCGGGTGAAAGTTATCGGCTTCGTTCTGCTTGCCGTTTATTTAGGCTGGTACTCAACGGCAAACTGGCTAAAAAAACGCCACGACCTTGAAGTTTATTATCCGCTAAGCTCCCGAATTTTAACCAATACGCCGTTTTACACGGGTGCAGAGTTTATTATTGCCCATCGTGATAACGCGCTGGCGCAGAAAATTAGTCAGCACAGCGTCAATTATCCTGCCTTGCAGTATCAGGACACGGGCATCGAAAACTACGTTGTTATCGTGGGTGAATCCGCGCGTCGCAGCAATATGCAGCTCTACGGATTTAACCAGGATACCACGCCTGTGGAAGCCGGTCTGGCGAAGGACGCCCTCATTTTTAGCAATGCTATTGCCCCTGCGTCAGCCACCGTTCTTTCCGTGCCGATGATATTAAGTAAAGCGGATCCGGACCACTTCACCGCCGATAAGCTTGCTGACAATATCGTTAGCGTTGCTAAAAAAACGGGCTATCACACCGAATGGATTAGCGCCCAGGGTAATACTGGCAAAAGCAACAATTACATTGTGGCGATTGCCTCTGTCAGCCAGAAAGCCCAGTGGATTGACACGCGTTATGACACCGAGCTTTTACCTGCTCTGGATGAGGCGCTTAAAACCCCCGGCAAAAAATTAATTTTCCTGCATATTAACGGTAGCCATGAAATGGCCTGCGATCGGTATCCCGCATCCGCAAATATTCTGCATACCGGCAACAAATATGAAGATTGCTACAATAACGCGATTCTGTTCACCGACGCTTTCATTGGCGAAGTGGTTAAACGTCTGCAGGGAAGCGCGTCCTCTCTGCTCTATTTTTCAGACCATGGGCTGGAAAAAAACCCGCAGCTCAATTCCCTCTATATGCATGGCTCACGCAACCCAAGCAAAGAGGCTTACCAGGTCCCCCAGTTTATCTGGTACAGCCAGCAAGCCCTGAATGCCCAAAAAAGAGCAGTGGGATGGGTCCATGAACTGTGGCCTACAGCAAGCAATTATGAGTTGATGTTAACGTGGCTTGGCATCACAACGGGTGTTGATCAGTGCAGTTCAGTGCTTGAAGCATGCTATCAGGCTCCCACACTGATTCCGGTGATAGATGGCGGCCGCCACATCTATGACTACGATCAGCTTCGCGATACCTTCAGTTCGCCAGACAGACATACCCCCTGGCGCAAAGCTAAAGCAAGCTCGCTCTAAAATCCTGGTACGCCCTGCTGGCCGAGCCACGAAGCCAGGCCAGCAACGCCAGGGTCGTGAATGAATGCGACAATTTTTCTCGCCTTCTCCTCGCCTGTTCCCGGCAAGGTTTGCCAGTCCTTTGCGTTACGTCCGCTCAACTTTTGCCACGTTACGTCCCCCATTGCCTTCAGCGAAGCCTGCGTCAACGGAACACCCAACGCCATGAGCCAGCGGATAAACGGCTGCTCACGCACCAGATTAAACTGATGC
Organism: Enterobacter sp. BIDMC92; assembly: GCF_001030225.1. NCBI lineage: Bacteria > Pseudomonadati > Pseudomonadota > Gammaproteobacteria > Enterobacterales > Enterobacteriaceae > Enterobacter > Enterobacter sp. BIDMC92. The sequence goes on along the minus strand of NZ_KQ087598.1, from coordinate 78,538 downwards.
CAGAGCGCCAGCCCGCGCGCTGAGGAAAACCCTGGTGTAGCCTGCAGTTGCGCCTGAGTTAATAACAGCCATGAAAAAAGATGCTCAAATTGATGCGCCTGCCAGAGTGTGCGCCAGCCTGACTCGCCTAACCCTTCAATGTTTAACACCTGCTTTGAACTAAGCCATGTCAGCCTGGCAAAGAACTGCTCCATACATTCAGGCGAAGCATAAAAGCAGCTCAGGGAATGAAAGCGCGTGGCGGGCGGTTCCGGCTTTTGTCGGTCCGTCCCACGCCAGACAACCTTATCAAACCTGGGGATCCCCTGCCCGGCAAGGCTCACCTGTATTTGATCGCCGGGAGCAATATCCAGCCTTTGCCAGCGCGCGACCGATCCCAGACTCACCCGCTGCACCTGCTTATCATCCAGTTGCACCGCTTCCAGCGTTGCCACTACGGAAATTTTGCCCGTTCGCCCAACGGTAAAACGAATATCTTTCACTTCCGCTACCTGGGCGGCAGGGGAATACTTCCATGCCACAACCCAGCTGCCTTCACCGGGTAGCCAGCTATCGCCAGGGGGAACATCCGAAGACCGCACCACAATGCCGTCCGTGGCAAAGGGTAATGCCGCGTTTTGCCAGGCCAGACGCTGTTTTTCAACAGCTTCAACCGTCTGTACGGGCACCGTGTAGCGCGCCGTCAGGGTAAATCCTGCCTGCGACAGCGCTGTCAGCGCGTTCTGCATCATCTGCGGCCCGTCCGGCCAGGCCCAGATAAAAATGCCAATCTGGTTCAGAGGCGCTTTGTCCTTTTGTCGCATCATCGCGCCCGCTACCTTTGCACGGGCATTCATTCCGCCCATCTGCCGCTGAACATGGCCCTCACGCAACCAGAAAAGCTCCCCCTGTAAGACGCTGTTTGCCAGCTCGCCGGATACGTGCTTAGGCACGGACGGGATCAAACGCACTTGTGCCGTCCAGTCCTCACCTTTAAGTCCATTGCCACGGCTGATGGCCTGAGCGAGGATTCCGTTGCGATACACCAGCGTCACCGCCACGCCGTCGACTTTTGGCTGCATCCAGAGAGAGGTTCGGCCGTGCATCCACTGAGCCAGCGCGTCTTTGCTGGCAACTTTACGAACCCCCGTATGCGCAACAGGATGTGTCACGCTTCCCGTCAGCGCAGGAAGGGTGTTTGCAGAAATATCGTTGCCAAAACAGCGCTGCCACTGGGTTAAGCGGGCGTTCAGCTGGTCATAAACGTCGTCATTAACCTCGCTCACGCCCTGCTTCCAGTAAGCGTCATCCCAGCGTTTGATTTGTGCGCTTAACGACGCGATCTCTTTTTCCGCTTTTGCCTGCGACCACACCGGGCACACCGCCGCGCCATAGCCACACCACAACAGCATTAACCCGCTTATCAATTGCCACATCGCTATCCCTCCTTTACGTTGCAGGAGGTATACCGCGATGGCTAAAACAACGCTAACCACCTTGTTTCACTGTGCGAGGCGCTATCCGGTCTTTCTTTTTGTTGCTGAAAACCACAAATAAAACCTGAAAACGGCACGCAAAATTCAATAATCCAGGGGAAAAAGTGTGACAAAGGCTACGTCACACGGCGGTGACGTGTATAATAAGCCCGTATGTAGGACTTCTTCGCTAACACATACAAAAGACTCTCATGGCTCAAGGCACGCTTTATATTGTTTCTGCCCCTAGTGGCGCGGGTAAATCCAGCCTTATTCAGGCACTGTTAAAAACCCAACCGTTGTACGACACACAGGTTTCTGTTTCTCACACCACGCGTAAACCGCGTCCGGGTGAAGTGCACGGTGAACACTATTTCTTTGTAGATCACGACGAGTTCAGAGCGATGATCGGCAGAGACGCGTTTCTTGAACATGCTGAAGTGTTCGGTAATTACTACGGCACTTCGCGTGAAACCATTGAGCAGGTTCTGGCCACGGGCGTGAATGTGTTCCTGGATATCGACTGGCAGGGCGCGCAGCAGATTCGCAAGAAAATGCCTGACTCGCGCAGTATCTTTATTTTACCGCCATCGAAAGATGAGCTGGATCGCCGCCTGCGTGGCCGCGGTCAGGACAGCGAAGAGGTGATCGCAAAGCGTATGGAACAGGCTGTTGCAGAAATGAGCCATTACGCGGAATATGATTACCTTATTGTGAATGATGATTTTGATGCTGCACTGAGCGATCTCAAAACCATCCTTCGCGCAGAACGTCTGCGTATGAGCCGCCAGAAGCAGCGACATGACGCATTAATCACCAAACTGTTGGCAGACTGAACCCACTTTCAGTATCATGCCCAGTCATTTCTTCACCTGTGGAGCATTTTAAGTATGGCACGCGTAACTGTTCAGGACGCTGTAGAGAAAATTGGTAACCGTTTTGACCTGGTGCTGGTCGCCGCGCGTCGCGCTCGTCAGATGCAGGTAGGCGGTAAAGATCCGCTGGTACCGGAAGAAAACGATAAAACCACCGTTATTGCACTTCGCGAAATCGAAGAAGGTCTGATTAACAACCAGATCCTCGACGTGCGTGAGCGCCAGGAGCAGCAAGAGCAGGAAGCCGCAGAACTGCAGGCCGTAACCGCTATTGCTGAAGGTCGTCGTTAATTAAACCTGCGGGTCGCCCTTGTATCTGTTTGAAAGCCTGAATCAACTGATTCAAACCTACCTGCCTGAAGACCAGATTAAGCGTCTTCAGCAGGCGTATCTCGTTGCACGTGACGCTCACGAGGGCCAGACACGTTCAAGCGGTGAACCCTACATCACGCACCCGGTAGCGGTGGCCTGTATTCTGGCCGAGATGAAACTCGACTACGAAACGCTCATGGCCGCGCTGCTGCACGACGTGATTGAAGATACCCCAGCCACTTACCAGGACATGGAGCAGCTGTTTGGCAAAAGCGTTGCCGAACTGGTGGAAGGGGTCTCTAAGCTTGATAAGCTGAATTTCCGCGACAAGAAAGAGGCGCAAGCCGAAAACTTCCGCAAGATGATTATGGCGATGGTGCAGGATATCCGCGTCATTCTCATCAAACTCGCTGACCGTACCCACAACATGCGCACGCTGGGCTCACTTCGCCCGGACAAACGTCGCCGCATTGCCCGTGAAACCCTCGAAATCTACAGCCCGCTGGCGCACCGTTTAGGTATTCATCACATTAAAACCGAGCTGGAAGAGCTGGGTTTTGAAGCGTTGTACCCGAACCGCTATCGCGTGATTAAAGAGGTAGTAAAAGCCGCTCGCGGTAACCGTAAAGAGATGATTCAGAAGATCCTCTCTGAAATTGACGGGCGTTTACAGGAAGCGGGGATCCCGTGCCGGGTCAGCGGTCGTGAAAAACATCTTTACTCCATCTACTGCAAAATGGTGCTCAAAGAGCAGCGTTTTCACTCGATCATGGATATCTACGCGTTCCGCGTGATCGTCCACGACGCCGACACCTGCTATCGCGTGCTGGGGCAGATGCACAGCCTGTATAAACCGCGTCCGGGTCGTATGAAAGATTACATCGCCATTCCAAAAGCGAACGGCTATCAATCTTTGCACACCTCGATGATCGGGCCACACGGCGTGCCGGTTGAAGTGCAAATTCGCACCGAAGACATGGACCAGATGGCGGAGATGGGTGTTGCCGCACACTGGGCCTATAAAGAGCACGGTGGCGAGAGCAGCACGACCGCACAAATCCGCGCCCAGCGCTGGATGCAGAGTCTGCTGGAGCTGCAGCAGAGTGCGGGCAGCTCGTTTGAATTTATCGAGAGCGTGAAATCCGACCTCTTCCCGGATGAGATTTACGTTTTCACCCCAGAAGGTCGCATTGTCGAACTGCCTGCGGGCGCGACGCCGGTCGACTTCGCGTATGCCGTGCACACCGATATCGGTCACGCCTGCGTGGGCGCGCGCGTCGACAGACAACCTTATCCGCTGTCTCAGCCGCTCGCCAGCGGCCAGACGGTGGAAATCATTACCGCGCCGGGTGCACGTCCGAACGCGGCCTGGCTGAACTTTGTCGTGAGCTCCAAAGCGCGCGCCAAAATTCGCCAGCTGCTGAAAAACCTCAAGCGTGATGATTCCGTGAGCCTCGGGCGTCGTCTTCTCAACCACGCGTTGGGCGGCAGCCGCAAGCTGGCCGAAATCCCGCAGGAGAACATCCAGCGTGAGCTGGAGCGCATGAAGCTCGCCTCCCTTGACGATCTGCTGGCAGAAATCGGCCTCGGCAACGCCATGAGCGTGGTGGTGGCGAAGAACCTGCAGCAAGGCGACACGACAGCCGTGCCTGCAACGACCCAAAGCCACGGACACCTGCCGATTAAAGGCGCGGACGGCGTGCTTATCACCTTCGCAAAATGTTGTCGTCCCATCCCTGGCGACCCGATTATTGCGCACGTCAGCCCCGGTAAAGGGCTGGTTATCCACCATGAATCCTGTCGTAACATCCGCGGCTATCAAAAAGAAGCCGAGAAGTTTATGGCGGTCGAGTGGGATAAAGAGACCGCGCAGGAATTTATCACCGAAATTAAGGTGGATATGTTCAACCACCAGGGTGCCCTGGCGAACCTGACGGCAGCGATCAACACGGCCTCTTCCAATATTCAAAGCCTGAACACGGAAGAAAAAGATGGCCGCGTGTACAGCGCCTTTATTCGTCTGACCGCCCGCGACCGCGTGCATCTGGCGAATATTATGCGCAAGATCCGCGTCATGCCGGACGTGATTAAAGTCACCCGTAACCGAAACTAGTGGCATGAATTCACAACGTTACGCGCGGATATGCGAAATGCTCGCCAGGCGTCAGCCTGACCTGACGGTCTGCATGGAGCAGGTCCATAAACCGCATAACGTCTCTGCTATCGTCCGTACCGCAGATGCCGTCGGCGTGCATGAAGTGCACGCCGTCTGGCCGGGCCACCGGATGCGAACCATGGTTTCTGCGGCGGCAGGCAGCAACAGCTGGGTGTCCGTTAAGTCTCACCAGACGATTGGCGATGCGGTCTCGCACCTGAAAGGGCGCGGTATGCAGATCCTTGCCACCAACCTGTCCGCTAAAGCCGTGGATTTTCGCGAGATCGACTACACCCGCCCGACCTGTATTCTGATGGGCCAGGAGAAAACCGGGATCACCCAGGAAGCGCTGGATCTGGCAGATCGGGACATCATCATTCCGATGATCGGCATGGTGCAGTCCCTGAATGTCTCCGTGGCCTCCGCGCTCATACTGTATGAGGCGCAGCGCCAACGTCAGAACGCCGGGATGTACGAGCGCAGCAACAGTATGCTGCCGGAAGATGAACAGCAGCGCCTGCTGTTTGAAGGTGGTTATCCGGTGCTGGCTCGCGTTGCGAAGCAGAAAAAATTGCCTTACCCCCACGTCAACGCGCAGGGCGAGATCGAAGCCGATGCCGGGTGGTGGGCCACCATGCAGTACGCAGGGTAACCGATGAAAGGCCGCCTGCTGGATGCCATCCCGCTAAACAGCCTGACGGGCGTGGGCGCGGCGCAAAGCAATAAGCTGGCTAAAATCGGCCTGCACACGGTGCAGGATCTCCTGCTCCACCTTCCCCTGCGTTATGAAGACCGCACCCAGCTGTACAAAATTGGCGATCTGCTACCCGCCATTTATGCCACCGTTGAAGGCGAAATCCTGAACTGCAACATCACGTTCGGCGGACGCCGGATGATGACCTGCCAGATAAGCGACGGCACCGGCATTCTCACCATGCGATTTTTCAACTTCAGCGCGGCAATGAAGAACAGCCTGGCAACGGGCCGCAGGGTGCTGGCCTATGGCGAAGCCAAACGCGGGAAATACGGCGCAGAGATGATCCACCCGGAGTACCGCGTTCAGGGCGATCTCAGCACGCCGGAGATGCAGGAGACGCTCACCCCGGTTTACCCGACGACCGAAGGCATCAAGCAGGCGACGCTGCGTAAGCTGACCGATCAGGCGCTGGAGCTGCTGGATACCTGCGCCATTACCGAGCTGCTGCCACCCGAGCTGGCGCAGGGGATGATGAGTCTGCCCGAGGCGCTGCGTACCCTGCACCGTCCGCCGCCAACGCTACAGCTCAGCGATTTAGAAAGCGGCAAACACCCTGCCCAACAGCGTCTTATCCTTGAGGAATTACTGGCCCATAACCTGAGCATGCTGGCGCTTCGCGCCGGCGCGCAGCGTTTCCATGCTCAGCCGTTAAGCCCGCGTGATGAGCTCAAGGATAAGCTGCTGGCCTCGCTGCCGTTTAAACCCACCGGCGCACAGGCGCGCGTCACCGCCGAGATTGAACGCGATATGGCGCTCGACGTACCGATGATGCGCCTGGTGCAGGGTGATGTGGGATCCGGTAAAACGCTGGTTGCCGCTCTGGCCGCCCTGCGCGCGATTGCCCATGGCAAACAGGTGGCGCTGATGGCACCGACCGAACTGCTGGCCGAACAGCACGCGAACAATTTCCGCGCCTGGTTTGCGCCGCTGGGCATTGAAGTGGGCTGGCTTGCCGGGAAGCAAAAAGGCAAAGCACGCCTTGCGCAACAGGAGGCGATTGCCAGCGGTCAGGTACACATGATTGTTGGCACCCACGCCATCTTCCAGGAGCAGGTGCAGTTTAACGGCCTTGCACTGGTGATTATCGATGAACAGCACCGCTTTGGCGTGCATCAGCGTCTGGCCCTGTGGGAAAAAGGGCTGCAGCAGGGTTTCCACCCGCATCAGCTGATCATGACCGCCACGCCGATTCCGCGCACCCTGGCGATGACGGCTTACGCCGATCTGGATACCTCCACCATCGACGAACTGCCGCCGGGTCGTACGCCGGTGACGACGGTCGCCATTCCTGATACGCGTCGCAGCGATATCATTGACCGCGTGCGCAATGCCTGTACGCATGAAGGACGTCAGGCCTACTGGGTGTGTACGCTGATTGAAGAGTCTGAACTGCTGGAAGCGCAGGCTGCGGAAGCCACGTGGGAAGAGTTAAAGCTGGCGCTGCCGGAACTGAACGTGGGTCTGGTTCACGGGCGAATGAAGCCTGCTGAAAAACAGGCGGTGATGCAGTCATTTAAGCAAGGGGAACTGCATTTACTGGTTGCAACTACGGTCATTGAAGTGGGCGTGGACGTGCCAAACTCCAGCCTGATGATTATCGAAAACCCTGAGCGTCTGGGCCTTGCCCAGCTCCACCAGCTCCGCGGGCGCGTTGGCCGCGGCGCGGTGGCGTCCCACTGCGTCCTGCTCTACAAAGCCCCGCTCTCGAAAACCGCCCAGATGCGGTTGCAGGTGTTGCGCGACAGCAACGATGGTTTTGTGATTGCGCAAAAAGACCTGGAAATCCGCGGCCCGGGTGAACTGCTGGGCACCCGCCAGACGGGGAACGCGGAATTCAAAGTCGCGGACCTGCTGCGCGATCAGGCCATGATCCCGGAAGTCCAGCGCCTCGCCCGCCATATTCACGAACGCTACCCCGAACAGGCGGCAGCGTTAATTGAACGCTGGATGCCGGAAACCGAACGCTACTCCAATGCCTGATGTCAGGCAAACATCGGCAGCATCAGGTACAGCTTAATCACCAGCGCGTTGACGATATCAATAAAGAATGCCCCGACCATCGGGACCACCAGAAACGCCATGTGCGATGGCCCGAATCGCTCGGTGATCGCCTGCATGTTGGCGATTGCCGTTGGAGTTGCCCCCAGCCCAAACCCGCAGTGACCCGCCGCCAGCACCGCCGCATCGTAGTTTTTACCCATCATGCGCCAGGTGACGAACATGGCATAGAGCGCCATAAACAGGGCCTGCACCGCCAGAATCGCCACCATCGGCAGCGCCAGCGAGGCCAGTTCCCACAGCTTGAGGCTCATCAGCGCCATCGCCAGGAACAGCGACAGACAGACGTTGCCGAGCACCGAGACCGCCCGTTCAAACACGCGGTAGAAGCCCATCAGCGCCAGACCGTTGCTGAGGATCACCCCGATAAACAGCACGCAGACAAACGTCGGCAGCTCAAACGCGGAGCCCGCCAGCCCTTGCGCAACCACTTTGCCCACGGTCAGGCAGATGGCAATCATCGCGATGGTTTCAATCAACACCAGTGAGGTAATGCTGCGCCCGACGTCCGGCTTCTCAAAGGCGGTCGGGACCAGCTCATCGTCCGGTCTGCCGTCCGGCGTGGTGGAGTGCTTCACCAGATAACGTGCCACCGGACCGCCAATCAGGCCCCCCAGCACCAGGCCAAAGGTGGCACAGGCCATCGCCACTTCCGTTGCGTTTTCAAAGCCATAGCGCTCGATAAACAATTTACTCCATGCCGCCCCGGTGCCGTGGCCGCCAGACAGCGTAATTGACCCTGCCAGCAGCCCCATCAGCGGATCCAGCCCCAGCAGCGTCGCCATCCCGATACCGATGGCGTTTTGCATCAGCAGCAGCCCGACCACCACAATCAAAAATACGCCGAGCACTTTGCCGCCCGCCCGCAGGCTCGCCAGGTTGGCATTGAGGCCGATGGTGGCAAAAAAGGCCAGCATCAGCGGATCTTTCAGGGACATATCAAAATCGATTTCCCAGCCCATGCTTTTTTTCAGCACCAGCAGGGCCAGCGCCACCAGCAGGCCGCCGGCGACAGGTTCAGGGATGGTGTATTTTTTCAGAAGGGAAACGCTATGTACCAGCTTACGACCAAGCAGCAAGACCAGCGTTGCGGCAACAAGGGTCGACAACGTATCGAGATGAATCATAGAAGGCTCCTGTTTTGCGCGTGTTCCATACACACGCGGCGTTATCCTGGGCCGGTTTGCGCTCTTCATGAGCACCCGGCGCAAAAAGTGTAATTTTTTTTCCTTCTCGGATGTAGAAAACCTGCTCACAGCGGCAGATTTTCTTGTCTTTTTTGCTGGCAATCGTTTGCTTTTACCAGGTGGTCAGATAAAATGCCCGCTTTTCCACCGTGGGATTGCCGCCGATGTCCGTTAACACCATAGAGTCGCCTGATGCGCAACCGATTGCGCAGAAGCAAAATAGCGAACTGATTTACCGCCTTGAAGACCGCCCGCCGCTGCCGCAGACGCTTTTCGCTGCCTGCCAGCATCTTCTGGCGATGTTTGTTGCGGTGATCACCCCGGCGCTGCTGATTTGTCAGGCGCTCGGCTTACCGGCGCAGGATACGCAGCACATCATCAGCATGTCTCTCTTCGCCTCCGGCGTGGCCTCGATTATTCAGATTAAAGCGTGGGGTCCGGTGGGGTCGGGATTACTGTCGATTCAGGGCACCAGCTTTAACTTTGTGGCGCCGCTGATCATGGGCGGTACAGCCCTGAAAACCGGCGGTGCGGATGTCCCGACCATGATGGCGGCGCTGTTTGGCACCCTGATGCTGGCAAGCTGCACGGAGATGGTGATCTCCCGCGTGCTGCATCTGGCGCGTCGCGTCATCACGCCGCTGGTTTCCGGCGTGGTGGTAATGATTATCGGCCTGTCACTGATTCAGGTGGGCCTCACCTCCATCGGCGGCGGTTATGCCGCAATGAGCGACCACACCTTTGGCGCACCGAAAAACCTGCTGCTGGCGGGCGTCGTACTGGCCATCATTATTCTGCTTAACCGTCAGCGTAACCCTTACCTGCGCGTCGCCTCGCTGGTGATCGCCATGGCGGCGGGCTATCTGCTGGCGTGGGCGCTGGGCATGCTGCCGGAGAACACCGCGCCAGCCAACAGCGCGCTGATCACCGTCCCGACACCGCTCTACTACGGCCTGGGCATCGACTGGGGTCTGCTCCTGCCACTGATGCTGGTCTTTATGATCACCTCTCTGGAGACCATCGGCGATATCACCGCCACCTCCGACGTCTCCGAACAGCCGGTTTCCGGCCCGCTGTATATGAAACGTCTGAAGGGCGGCGTGCTGGCGAACGGCCTGAACTCGTTTGTCTCCGCGGTGTTCAACACTTTCCCGAACTCCTGCTTCGGCCAGAACAATGGCGTGATCCAGCTGACCGGCGTGGCCAGCCGCTACGTCGGCTTCGTGGTGGCGCTGATGCTGATCGTTCTCGGCCTGTTCCCGGCAGTCAGTGGCTTTGTGCAGCACATCCCTGAGCCGGTGCTGGGTGGCGCGACGCTGGTGATGTTCGGGACTATCGCGGCTTCCGGCGTGCGCATCGTCTCCCGTGAGCCACTGAACCGTCGCGCGATCATGATTATCGCCCTGTCGCTGGCCGTCGGTCTGGGCGTTTCTCAGCAGCCGCTGATCCTGCAGTTTGCCCCGGACTGGGTGAAAAACCTGCTCTCTTCCGGCATTGCTGCGGGCGGTATCACCGCTATCGTGCTGAACCTCGTTTTCCCGCCAGAGAAAAACTGATCGTCCTCACGGCAGGCTGTCAATGCCTGCCGTGACATCTCTTTACACCATTCCCGCCTTGAGGATTGCGCATAAATCGTGCATAACTCCTCTATGTGCGTTTTGCGGGATGGAAGACCATGAAATTTATTGGAAAGCTGCTCGTCTATCTTCTGGTAGCCCTGCTCATTGTGCTGCTGGCGCTCTATATTCTGCTCCAGACCCGCTGGGGCGCGACTCAGGTCAGCAGCTGGGTGACGGTGAATACCGACTACGAACTCAGTTTCGACAAAATGAACCACCGCTTTTCGTCGCCTTCCCACATCATTCTGGAAAACGTTACCTTCGGTCGGGACGGTAAACCCGCCACCCTGGTTGCCAAAAAAGTCGATATTGGCCTGAGCAGTCGCCAACTCACCGATCCGTTGCATATGGACACCATCACCCTGTTCGACGGTACGCTGAATCTCTCCCCGCAAACCGCGCCGTTGCCCTTGCAGGCGGACCGTCTGCAGCTGAACAATATGGCGTTTAACAGCCCCAATACCGAATGGGACCTGAGCGCGCAGAAGGTGACGGGGGGCGTCAGCCCGTGGCAGCCGGAAGCGGGCAACGTGCTGGGTAAAAGCGCGCAGATCCAGATGAGCGCCGGCTCGCTGACCCTGAACGGCGTGCCGGCCACCAACGTGTTGATCGAGGGCCAGCTTAACGGCAAAGAGGTGGTGCTGAGCACCATTGGTGCCGATATGGCACGCGGCTCACTCACCGGCTCCGCCCTGCGCAACGCCGACGGCAGCTGGATTATCGACACCCTGCGTCTGAACGAGATCCGTCTGCAGAGCGATAAAACGCTGATGGCGTTCTTCGCCCCGCTGACGACGATCCCTTCTCTGCAGATTGGTCGTCTGGACGTTACTGACGCCCGGCTGCAGGGCCCGGATTGGGCGGTAACGGACCTGGATTTAAGCCTGCGCAACCTGACGCTGAGCAAAGGCGACTGGCAGAGCCAGGAAGGCCGCCTGTCCATGAACGCCAGCGAGTTCATTTACGGCTCTCTGCATCTCTTCGACCCGATCCTGAATGCGGAATTCTCCCCGCAGGGCGTGGCGCTACGCCAGTTCACCTCCCGCTGGGAAGGCGGCATGGTGCGTACCTCCGGTAACTGGCTGCGCGACGGTAAAGCGCTGGTGCTGAACGACGTCGCCATCGCCGGGCTGGAGTACACTCTGCCGCAGAACTGGAAAACGCTGTGGATGGCGCCACTGCCGGAATGGCTGAACAGCGTCACGCTGCAAAAATTCGGCCTGAGCCGCAACCTGGTAATCGACATCGATCCTGCCTTCCCGTGGCAAATCACCTCTCTGGATGGCTATGGCGCAAACCTGCAGCTGGTAAAAGATCGCCAGTGGGGCGTCTGGGGCGGCAGCGCAACCCTCAACGGCGCGGCGGCCACCTTTAATCGCGTGGACGTGCGTCGTCCGTCGCTGGCGCTGAATGCCAACGCCGCCACGGTGAATATTACCGACCTGAGCGCGTTTACCGAGAAAGGGATACTTGAGGCGACCGCGACGGTTTCACAACTTCCCCAGCGACAGACGACCGTGAGCCTGAACGGGCGCGGCGTGCCGCTCAACATTCTGCAGCAGTGGGGCTGGCCGGCGCTGCCGATTGCGGGAGACGGCAATGTTCAGCTCACCGCCAGCGGCAGCGTGCAGGCCAGTGCGCCCTTAAAGCCGACAGTGAATGGCAAGCTGAGCGCGGTGAATATGGATAAACAGCAGGTGCAGCAGACAATGACGGGTGGTGTAGTTTCAACACCGGTGCAATAAACAAGCCGGGTGGCGGCTATGCCTTACCCGGCCTACTCGATCCCGTAGGCCCGGTAAGCGAAGCGCCACCGGGCATTTTTACGGCTCAGAAGTAAACCACCACCTCATCCCCCTGAGCTTTCACCACCACGCCCCACTCGCTTCCCGCCGGTGAACCGCCTTTCACGCCGCTCACCTCCGGCACGTTGCGCAAGCAGACCGACCAGTTTCGCGCCTCACCCGCACCGGTAAAGGTCACGGTGTCGCCCTGACGTGATGCCTTCAGCGTAAACGCCACTGAACCGTCCGTCGCAGGTACCTCGCTCACTGCCGTGATGCCATCGCCCAGGTTAAACAGCTGGAAAGCTGTCCCCTCATTCCACGCATAGTCCGGCTTCTGCTTATTGTTGCCCAGCGCCAGCAGGGTATTGTCGCGCACGTAAACCGGCAGGCTCATGAAGCCATGCTGCTGTTTATGCCAGCGGCTGCCCTCGATTTCATCGTTATGCCACAAATGCGTCCACCGTCCTTGCGGCAGGTAGAACTGCACGTCACCCGCTTCAGAGAAGACGGGCGCGACCATCATCGCATCCCCCAGCATGTACTGACGATCGAGGTAATCACACGCCGGATCGTCCGGGAACTCCAGCATCATCGCCCGCAGCATCGGCGTGCCGAACTCGCGGGCTAGCGCCGCCTGACGATACAGATACGGCATAAGCTGGCATTTCACCTCGGTGAAGTGGCGTACCACGTCGCAGGACTCGTCATCGTACGCCCACGGCACGCGATAGGATTTGCTGCCGTGCAGGCGGCTGTGGCTGGAGAACAGCCCAAACGCGCACCAGCGCTTGTAGACGTGCGCCGGAGCGGTGTTTTCGAACCCGCCGATATCGTGGCTCCAGAATCCGAAACCGGAGAGACCGATCGACAGCCCGCCGCGCAGGCTTTCGGCCATCGATTCGTAGTTGGCATAGCAGTCGCCGCCCCAGTGCACCGGGAACTGCTGCGCGCCGACGGACGCGGAACGGGCAAACAGTACCGCCTCTTCCTCGCCCACCGTCTCTTTCAGCACGTTCCACACCAACTCGTTATAGATGAAAGCGTAGTGGTTGTGCATTCTCTGCGGATCGGATCCGTCAAACCACTGCACGTCCGTCGGGATACGCTCGCCAAAGTCGGTCTTGAAGCAGTCGACGCCGATATCCACCAGGCCTTTCAGCTTGTCGGCATACCACCGGCACGCGTCCGGGTTGGTAAAGTCATAAATCGCCAGTCCTGGCTGCCATTTGTCCCATTGCCACACGCTGCCATCCGGGCGCTTGAGCAGGTAGCCCTTCTCTCTCAGCTCCTGGAAGACCGGTGACTTCTGGCCGATATAGGGGTTGATCCACACGCAGACCTTCAGCCCTTTCTCCTTCAGGCGGCGAATCATCCCTTGCGGGTCCGGGAAGGTCACCGGGTCCCATTCGAAGTCGCACCACTGGAAGGCCTTCATCCAGAAGCAGTCGAAGTGGAAGACGTGCAGGGGCAGGTCGCGCTCGGCCATGCCGTCGATAAAGCTATTTACCGTGGCTTCGTCGTAGTTGGTGGTAAACGAGGTGGTCAGCCACAGGCCGAACGACCACGCCGGCGGCAGCGCCGGACGCCCGGTGAAGCGGGTATAGCGGTTCAGCACCTCTTTCGGCGTCGGGCCATCGATCACGAAGTACTCCAGATATTCCCCTTCAACGCTGAACTGTACTTTGGAGACTTTCTCCGAGCCAATTTCGAAGGAGACGTTTTCCGGATGGTTGACCAGCACACCGTAGCCGCGATTGGTCAGGTAGAAAGGGATATTTTTGTAGGACTGCTCGGTGCTGGTGCCACCGTCGCAGTTCCAGGTATCGACTCGCTGACCGTTGCGCACCAGGGCGGTAAAGCGCTCACCGAGACCGTAGACCGTTTCCCCCACGCCCAGATCCAGCCGTTCAAACACGTAATTGCGGTCGGTATGGGTGTCCTGCACGTAGCCGTTGTTTTTCAGCTGACTGCCGGTAATACGCTGACCGTTGCGCAGGAAATCCAGCGCCCAGAACTCGCCTTTGGTGACGCGCACGCTGATGTTGCCGCTCTTCAGCTCAGCAAACTCGGCATTGTTTTCAATCTCAACCTTCACTTCGTTCAGCACGTTGAGCGGGTAGTGTGGGCCTTTATCCTGCCTCCCCTGGAAGTGCTCGATGCGCACCCCGACAATCCCTTCCTGCGGTGCGAAAAGCCGGACGGTGAACATCAACGTATCAAGCTGCCAGGCGCGTTCCCGCACGTCGCGCGGCGCGACGTAGACCACCAGATCATTGCCCTGCCGCTCCACGTCGAACACCTGCACCGGATATGTCACGTTCAGCCCCGGTTGAATAAGCCAGTTTCCATCACTGATTTTCATACTTTCGTCCTCCTGGTTCTGTAATCCTTTGCTGGCCGTCAGGCGCCAGCCGTGTGGCGACACGGGCACTGAGACCGGTTACAGAGGTTTTAAACCATTGTTTCAGGGGGGAGTATTGCGTTTTCTGGTTAGCAAATTACGTTTCTTGTTTTTTGTGATCGGGGTAAATGTTGGGGACACCCAGGGCTAACATGAGGATTTTCTTAAGAATTAACTGAAATGGGGGTATTCAGGTCAAAAGAGAGGTGAAAAAAGTGTGTCGGGGTATGTGGTAAATGCCTGAAAGTAGCTATAATGCGCCCCGCCTCCATGTAGCAATGCAGGCGCGGAAGATCGTCATCTCCGGTGAGGTGGCTGGACTTCAAATCCAGTTGGGGACGCCAGCGTTCCCGGGCAGGTTCGACTCCTGTGATCTTCCGCCAAAATTGTCATCCGCCTCAGTAATAAATAACTTCACTTGTAAATAAATTCTTTCATTTCAGCCATCTTATGTGAACATAATCACTTATTTATTAAAATATGAAGTGTTATCGTCTGACTTATTTAAAAAATTGAAGTGAACTGTAATGGAAAAAGCAACGTCGAGTTAGTTCACGAAAATTTAAAAGCAGATTTGGTTAGAAATATCTTTCTCATTTTTTAAAAACTTAACTGTAACATTTATTATAATGGGAAATGATAAGCTCTTAATATATATCCCTAACTTATCATTTATTGCCTTGTTATTATAATAAATATTTTTGGTGGTTAATCCCCCATAAGTCTAAAACTCATCCTCAAACTGAATGTCCTTTATCGTGCTTCCGGTGCGATCAAATTTGGTTTCTTTTTCTCTTGCATGGATGAGTACAAACGGACGAAGGAAAAACTCATGCAGATAGAGAAAGGCCTTACCGCGATTCAGAATCAACTTCCTGGAAAGCGCCTCGCAATTTCTTAATTGCGCGATCCGTTTGATATCCCTTCTTTGTCATACTCCTGCCACTAACAGCCTGGCTATTAATGACAGCCATTGCATTTATTAACTACAGCTTATATTATTTTTATAAGCTACAGCTTATCATGGACGAAGCATGTGGACGGTTCTGTTCGGAAAGGTATTCGAGCAATGGTTGCTTGCACAGGAAGAAGGATTACAGGATAAGGTGCTGGCAGATCTGCTAAATCTGCAAAACTATGGGCCACATCTTCCTCGTCCCTATGCAGATACGGTTAAAGGTTCAAGGTATAAACATATGAAAGAATTACGTATTCAATATGCTGGTCGGCCGATACGTGCTTTCTTCGCATTTGATCCTGTCCGTCAAGCCATTGTGCTTTGCGCGGATGATAAGAGTAACGACAAAGCCTTTTATGAAAAAATGATTCGCATTGCAGATGCCGAATTTTCTCTACATCTGACAAGCCTGGGGGCAGCCAAGTGAAAACCTTAAATGAAGTGATTGCGTCACGTTCACCGGAAAGCCAACAACGTATTAAAGAGATGGCAGAGGAAATGATCCTCGAAACGGGTCTGCAACTTTTACGTGAAGAGCTCAGGCTTTCGCAAAAAAATGTTGCCGACCTGATGGGGGTGAGCCAGCCCGCAGTGACACAGCTAGAGCAACGGGGAAATGAATTAAAAATTGCCACGCTTAAGCGCTACATTGAGGCAATGGGTGGGAAACTCCGTATCGACGTTGAACTTCCCACAGGAAAACGCGTTGCATTTCATATCTAACAAGCGTGATATCTGCGTTAATTTAGCATTCATTCACCCAACCGCATATGCAACAACGGAAACGGATTCCCCTGCCCGTCCATTTCCGAGCGTCCGACCTGCTTAAACCCCATATGGCGATAAAATTCAACGCCCTGCGGGTTTTGCTCATTCACATCCACTTCATTCACGCCAAACTCTGCGATGGCATATTTCAGCAGTAATTTCCCGACGCCTTTTCCCCGGCTCGCATCGTCAACAAACAGCATTTCAATACGATTTTCATCCACGCCTATAAAGCCATGAATAGCGCCTGCATCATCGCGGGCCATCACGACGGTGAGGTTTGGCAGATAGGCGTTGAGCAATAACGGACGCAGCGCCGCAATATCGCTTTCCTGCAAAAAATGGTGAGTGGCGCGAACGGAGGATTCCCAGATGGCGACCAGTCGTTCGAAGTGTGAGGGGACGGCGGTTTCTATTTTCATCGGGGGATCATGTTTGGAAAACCAAACCAATGCAAGTCACTCTGTGCGTGCTGCACCCCCTCACCCTAACCCTCTCCCTCAAGGGAGAGGGGATTGTCCGTGCGGTTTCTGGCCAACTCAGCGGATGTACCGATCGCGCTAAACCCTCACCTCCATCACCGCATACACCCCATCCTTCGGCACCACCACGGTGACGTTTTCAACCGGGACGCCCGCCGCAATGTGGATATCCTGCAGCTGCTGTAACGACCGCGGGTGAATATCCTCCCAGCCGATACCGCGCAGCACAAAGTCAATCTGCGGGCTGCTGGTCAGCATGTTCGATACAATCACCGCCCCGCCGGGCTTTACCAGCCGCAGCGCGCGCTGGAGGAAAATTACCGCATCGGTATCGTTGAAGTATTCGAAAATCCCCAGCGCATCGACCAGTTCAGCCTGATGCTCGCCCAGCTCCAGCAGTAAGTCCTCGTTACGCACCAGCGTATGAACCAGGTTGCGCCGAAGCAGGGTCAGCTGTTCACCTACCACAATGCCCTCCTGGGCCGCCATGGTTTCTGCCCAGCTGAGCGCCACGGGATCTTTGTCCACCAGCGTGAGATACACCTGCTGGCCGTCGAGCTTTGCTTCGCGCAGCGCCTCCAGCACCGGGATTGCAGCCCCGCTCGCCAGGCTGACCCAGTTGTTCTCACTCTCGTTATGAATGTATTTATCCACCAGCGCGGCCAGCACCCGGGCGCGGGAACGCACGCCTACCGCATCGTTAGCGTGAATAAACCACTGGCGGCTGTCGCTGTCCATTTTGGTTCCGTCTGGCAGGCGGTCTTCCAGCGGGTTTTGCACCACAAACAGCGCCAGCGCGGAGGGCACCAGCCGGGTGCGCCACGCGGTCAGCGCCGGTCGGTTGCGAAAGGCCTGTTCGGAATAGCGGTTCTGCGGGACAAGCACCGCCTCTCCCCCCTCTTCGTATTCAACCCGAGGGGGACGCAGCGCAGGTTCAGCTTTCAGCGCCCGGTCAAGGGTGGCAATCTCACGGACAGCATCGTCTTTCATCGGCCACCGATCGCTGACGTCGGGAAATGACGCACTGAAAATGGTCATGTTTTCCGGTGCATTGCCGCGAAAAGGCTGCCAGTTCATGTCCTCTTCCCTCCGTAGGGCTTTTAACGGAAGTCTATCCAGGCGAGCCATTAATACCCTACGAAGAAAGCACGATCTTTACTGCTTCACCCACACCAGCTGATCAACCCGGAAACCCAGGCTGCGGGCAGTGTTCAGATAATCCTGTTTCACCGCATCCGGGATCGTGGGCGTGCGCGACAAAATCCACAGGTAATCGCGGTTTGGACCGCTCACCAGGGCGTACTGGTACTTGTCGTCCAGCTTGATCACGTTATAGCCGCCGTAGAACGGGCCAAAGAACGACACCTTCAGCGCAGCCGTGGTCGGTTCGCCGGTAAAGTACGCCTTCCCTTCGCTCTCATTCCACTTGTTCTTCACCGGGTCGTAACCGCGGTTAAGCACGCTAATGCCGCCGTCGCTGCGCTTGCCGTAGGTGGCGGTCACCTGCTCCAGCCCGCGTTCAAAGCGGTTTTCCAGGCGGGCGACTTCGTACCATTTACCGAGATAGCGGCTGGCGTCAAAACCGGAAATCGGCTGCACGCCTTTCGGTGGCGTAGGGGATGTACAGGCGACCAGCGTCAGGGCAATGGCAACACCGGTCACAACAGGCCATAGCTTCATGAGAATTCCTTTCATTTGCGCGGTTGGATGTTAAGTGTAGTGCACCGTTTCGGCGCTTCATCCCGTTCGGGAAAATTCGTAGTATATTGAGAGTATTCCTCCACTCTGGACACGGACATGGCTTACTCCATCGGCGAATTCGCCAGACTCAGCGGCATCACCGCCACCACCCTGCGGGCGTGGCAGCGTCGCTACGGTTTACTCAAGCCACAGCGCACGGAAGGCGGCCACCGCCAGTACAGCGATGAGGACGTCCAGCAGGCGCTAAAAATCCTCGACTGGGTTAAAAAAGGTGTCCCGATTGGCCAGGTCAAACCACTGCTGGAACGCCCGACGCCGGGGCGGACCAACAACTGGCAAACCCTGCAGCAGAACATGCTGCAACGTCTGCAGGATGGCAAAATCGAGTCCCTGCGCCAGATGATCTACGACGCCGGACGCGAGTACCCAAGACCCGAGCTGGTCACGAACGTGCTGCGCCCGCTGCGCAGCCAGGTCTCAGCTAACGTCGCCGCCGCCATGACCCTGCGCGCGATCCTTGACGGCATCATCATCGCCTACACCTCGTTTTGCCTCGAGGGCGATAAGAAAGCGCCAGGGGATAATATTCTGCTCAGCGGCTGGCACCTGAACGACGCCTGCGAGATCTGGCTCGAAGCCCTGACGCGCACCGGGCAGGGCCACCGGATCGACATTCTGCCCTCGCCTCCTGACGCGCTGGCACCGGAAATTTTCCCGGAGCGCAAATGGCTGCTGGTCACCAGCGGTAAGCTCACCGCGGCACGGAAAAAACAGGTGGAACAGTGGCAGCAGCAGGTTTCCCTTGAAGTGATTATCCTCTGACGATTTTCCCGTTGCTGCTGAGCCAGTCCTGCAAGGGCAGCAAATCCCTCTTGATTTTAAAAGAATAAAAAAAATAGTCCCGCGAATACTTGGACAAATTAGTCATGTTGTGTAAGTTTTAGTTATATGAACGGGAGGACCACACCATGACAACGAAACCTGTGCTCGGTATTAGCGGATGTTTGACCGGATCCGCCGTTCGCTTTGACGGCGGACATAAGCGTATGGGCTTCGTCATGGATGAGCTGGCCCAGTGGGTGAATTTCAGACCCGTCTGCCCGGAAATGGCCATCGGCCTGCCGACGCCTCGCCCGGCGCTGCGCCTGATCGTGACGATGAACGGTGAAACGCAGATGCGCTTCAGCCATGCGCCTCATGAAGACGTAACGCAGAAAATGGCGGACTTTACGGCAGATTTTTTACCGAAAACCGGCGATCTCTCCGGCTTTATCGTCTGTGCGAAATCCCCCAGCTGCGGCATGGAACGCGTGCGGCTGTATGATGAAAACGGCAACCGGGGCCGCAAGGAGGGGGTCGGGCTGTTCACCGCTGCCCTCCTTGAAACCTGGCCGTGGCTGCCTGTGGAGGAGGATGGACGCCTGCACGACCCGGTGCTGCGGGAAAACTTCGTCGAGCGTGTTTTTGCGCTGCACGAGCTGAACACACTGCGAAAAAATGGCCTGACGCGCCGCGCGCTGCTGGATTTTCACAGCCGCTACAAGCTTCAGCTGCTGGCGCACCATCAGGCGGGTTACCGTGAAATCGGCCCGTTCGTCGCCTCGCTGCACGAGTGGGAAGACCTGGACGCGTTTTTCGTGGCGTACCGGGAGAAGCTGATGACTATCCTGAAAAAGCCCGCCTCGCGGAAGAATCACACTAACGTACTGATGCACATTCAGGGCTATTTCCGTAACCAGCTGAACAGCCGCCAGCGCGGCGAACTGCGCGATGTGATCCTGCACTATCGCAACGGACAGTTGCCTATCCTCGCGCCGATCACGCTGCTGAAGCACTACCTTGCCGAATATCCTGACCGGTATCTGATGACGCAAAACTACTTTGATCCCTATCCTGATGATTTGGGTCTGCGTCTGGCCGTTAAGTAAATAAAGACGCGAAGGCCCCATTGACCCGTAGAGGCCCGCAGCAGTAGCCCGTTTAGACGACATCCTCACTGTCGTCTCTTTTTTGCGCTTAACCCATACGATCGAAAAAAAAAGCGCCGTAAAACAGCGCTCTGAGGATTATGCGACAAAATTCTTTTTCAACGCTTCCAGTCCATCCCGGTAAATCCCGCTGAACAGGGCCTGGGCCTCTGCGTCAGAAACATTTACCGGCGTGAATTCACCGTACCACTCTACGCGTGAGACGTTGCTGTCGGCCGTTTCATGCACCGTAATGGTGGAAAGGTAATCCACCACCGGGAAGGGCGCTTTCATAATCGAGTAGCTGTAGCTGCGCTGGCGGTTATCAAACGCTTCCAGACGTTCAATCACGGTGCCACCATCAGACGTGGTCAGCGAACGCACGCGCCCGCCTTCAGAGGAGACGCTTTCTGGAATGAACGGCAGCCAGTCAGGCAGGGCATCAAAGCCCCCCATCAGTTGCCACACCGTTTCGGCAGATGCCGGGATTTCAATAGATACTGTGGTAGTAGCCATGATTATTCTCTCTTAATATCAGTGATGTAGGATTACATTGCGAGGGTGTCGACAACACCGCCATCCACACGTAGGGCAGCACCCGTGGTCGCGGAGGAGAGCGGTGATGCCAGATAAACGGCGAGGTTTGCCACCTCTTCCACATCCGCGGCGCGCTGAATAATCGAGCTGGGGCGCGCGCTGCGGACAAACTCATCGGCCTGTTCACGTGCGTTACGGCCTGATTTTTCGGCAGCCTCGGCCAGCATCGTTTTCAGGCCATCAGTAAATGTCGGACCGGGCAGAATCGCATTCACGGTGACGCCTGTGCCCGCCAGCCGTTTTGCCAGTCCATGCGAAACCGCCAGGTTAGCGGCTTTGGTGACGCCGTAGTTGATCATGTCACCAGGAATGGCCACGCCAGATTCGGACGACACGAAAATAATGCGTCCCCATCCCTGCTCTGCCATGGCTGTCGCATAGTGCCGCGCCAGGCGCACGCCGGACAGCACGTTAACGTTGTAGAAATGCATCCATTCGTCGTCCGGCACGGTGAAGAAGTCTTTGTCGTTAAATATGCCAAGGTTATTCACCAGCACATCGGCGACAGGCACGGCGGCGATCAGTGCGGCAACACCCTGTTCGGTGCTAAGGTCAGCCACCACACCACGCAGCAACGCGGCTTGATTTTTTGCTTTAATGCTGGCAATCGCTGTGGCCACGCTGTTTTCCTGACGGCCAACCACCACGACGGTGGCTCCCGCTTGTGTCAGCCCGTCGGCAATGCCGAGCCCGATGCCGGACGTAGAGCCGCTCACCACCGCAATTTTGTCGGTAAGATCCAGTTTCATCATATTTCCCATGTAAGTATTGGGGGCCTGACGACCCCGCGGTGATTAACGAACGGGCAGCGGTGCATTCTCTGCAACCAGACCCTGACGGCGCATCTCTTCCCAGAATGCCGCTGGAATGGTGGCTTTTAGCGCAGCCAAATCCTCAGCCATACGGCCAGGGCGGCTGGAGCCAGGGATCACGGCGGTGACGGCCGGATTCGCCAGCGCAAACTGCAGTGCCGCAGCTTTTACATCCACGTTGAACCGCGCGGCAACAGCCTGAATACGTGCCACCTGCTCATGAATAGCCGGAGAGGCTTTTTGATATTCGAAGTGCTCCCCACCGGCCAGCACGCCTGAGCTGTAGGGACCGCCGACCACGATATCGACATTGTGCTCCAGCGCCTCTGGCATCAGACGCTGTAAGGCGCGTTTATGGTCGAGCAGAGAGTAACGGCCCGCCAGAAGGAAGGCATCGGGCTTAGGCTCATCCAGCGCCAGCGTCAGCTCGCACGGCTCGACGCGGTTTACGCCCAGACCCCATGCTTTGATGACGCCCTCTTCCCGCAGGCGAGTCAGGGCACGGAACGCACCGGTACGCGCCACATTGAACTGTTCCAGCCAGCTGTCACCGTAGAAATCCTGCGCTGGGTCGTGGATCCAGACGATATCCAGACGGTCAGTTTTCAGTCGTTTCAGGCTATCCTCAATAGAGCGCAGCGTGGCATCAGCGGAGTAGTCATTGAGAATTTTGTTTTTCAGTCCGTGTTCAAACAGACCGCCTTTCTCACCAAAATCACGGGTCGCGGGATCTTCCATCTCGTCGAGCATGATGCGGCCTACTTTGGTGCTCAGCACATACTCGTCGCGAGGATACTGAGACAGCGCCTCACCCATGCGCAGTTCGGAAAGGCCAGAGCCATAAAGCGGTGCGGTGTCGAAGTAACGCACGCCCAGTTTCCAGGCGTCGTGTACGGTGGCCAGTGCTTCATCCTCAGGAATGTTGCGGAACATGTTGCCCAGCGGTGCGCCGCCCAGGCCGATGTTTGCAGGTAACAGATTTTTGATACTCATAAGATGTCCTCAGTATTTGGGTTCAGATCGGGCGATTTCGCTGTCGCCCTGTGACGCTGATCACAATACCTTGCGAGGTTATGACTTGATAGGACATAATTCGTCTAACTTGAGTCCTTTGAGGTCTGATATGATTGATTTACGACAGTTGAAATATTTCGTGGTGGTGGCAGAAGAGGAGCACGTTGGCCGTGCCGCCGAGCGTTTGCATATCTCTCAGTCTCCGCTGAGCCGCCAGATTGCCCAGCTTGAAGAACGCCTCGGTTTGATGCTTTTTGAACGCAACCAGCAGCGCATACGTTTAACCGCCGACGGGCAAACTTTCCTCGCTGAGACCCGCTCCCTGCTGACCCACGCGAACCGTCTGGAGTCCCTCGGAAAACGCTTAGGCCGCGGCGAGGATGGGGGGTTGTGTATCGGCTATATTGAAAACGCGATGCACTCCGGTGTGCTCTCTACCGCCTTACGCACGCTGCGCCAGTCCCGCCCGGACGTCCATATAGCCCTTTACAGCCAGCCACCCGCCACGCAGATCGAAGGGTTGCGTCAGCGCAGCCTCGACTTTTCACTGGTCGACACGCCACCTGCGGAAAGCGAGCAGGACCTGGAATATATTCAGGTGCTGGATGACAAAATGCTGCTGGCATTGCCGCAACATCACCCTCTGGCTCAGGAAGAGGTCCTTTTGCCCGCGCAACTGGCGGATCAGGAGTGGATTGCCGTCATTCACAACGATGATGCTCACTCCCGCGACGAGTTTGTTGCCGCCTGCGTGAAGGCGGGATTTAACCCGACCATTCGTCTGGAGGCGGGTGAACCGCTAACGGCACTGGGGCTTGTGGCCGCAGGGCTTGGACTGGCGCTCATCCAGCACAGCCTGCGTCATAACGCACCGGAAGGGGTGATACTGCGCGAACTACCGTGGATGCCTTACTCAACTCAGCTGTGGGCGGCGTGGCATAAGGCCAACCAGCGTCCACTGGTCACGCATTTCAGGGAAATTTTGCGTGGGAACAAAAATGATTAACACCCTGCACATCCAAAACTACCGCTCCATCCGCGATATGTCGCTGGAGCTGGAGCAGCTCAACATCGTCTTCGGGCCGAACGGTACCGGAAAATCGAATATCTACAAGGCGATACACCTGATGCACAGCGCCGCGCAGGGGCAGTTTTCCCAGGCGCTGGCAAACGAGGGCGGCATCCTGAAGGTGTTCTGGGCAGGCAAAACCCGCAGCGATCAGCTGCGGCGGATGAACCTGGCGGTAGAAACAGAGACCTATGAATACGAGCTGCAGGTCGGGTTTGTGGAGAAGTTGCCTTACCCGTCGCAGTTCCAGCTCGACCCGGTCATTAAAGAGGAGTCCATCTGGCTGAGCGGCCAGCACCGTCGCCCTTCGTCCCAGCTGATGAAGCGCAGGAATCAGGCGGTGTTTCTGAATAACGTGCATCACGAGAAAGTGACCCACAGCGGCACGCTCTATGAGAATGAATCGGTGTTCGGCCAGCTCGGTGAACCGCATCTTTACCCGGAAGTGTCGCAGATGCGCGAGTCCCTGCGTAACTGGCGCTTTTACCATGAGTTTTCCGTCTCCTCCGGCTCGGCGATGCGTGCCCCGCAGGTCGGTTTCCGCTCCCCGGTGCTGGCCAGCGACGGCGCCAACCTGGCAGCGGCGTTTCAGACCATTGTCGAGATTGGCGACGAACTACTGCTGATGCGCATTCTCGACCAGGCCTTCCCCGGCTGCGTGTTTTACAGCGACAACACCGGCGGGCGGTTCCGGATGATGATGCAGCGCGAAGGGCTGAGCAGACCGCTGGAGCCCGCAGAGTTCTCTGACGGTACGCTCCGCTTCCTGTGCCTGGCGGTGGCGCTGTTAAGCCCGCGCCCACCGGCGTTTATCGCGTTGAACGAGCCGGAAAACAGCCTGCATCCTCAGATGCTGCCCGCGCTGGCGAGCTTAATCGCCGAGGCCAGCCGCTACTCGCAGATCTGGCTCACCAGCCACTCGCCGGAGCTGGCGCATTTGATTGAGAAACATCGATCGTTTTCGCTGTATCAGCTGTCGATGGTGGAGGGAGAGACGAAGGTGGAGAGGCTGGGGTAATGCTTTGTTCCTTGCATTCCTTTTCTCCAGTCACCACTTTCAAGGTCGCCATCAACGACGAAGATGATTTCCGCCGGGTATGCCTTTGGCGAATTCTGAGCTCGAGATACATTATCCAATTTATTGTCGCCAGTTTCTGCCGGCAGGATAATCTGTAAACGTTGGTTATCAGATGAGAAAATTAAAATGGATATTGCACTTTTCCCTGGTCAGAACATCCGTGCATGGGCTGAAACAATGATAAATCTTGAAGCCCGTCGGATACATCAGCATTAAACAGCAAAAAACAGGATCACGCTAAAAAGACACTGGCGCCAAAGGAGAAAACAATAGATTACGGTGTTTAAAGCACTCTCGTTAGGATCGCTCGTAACCGTCAGCCAGAAGATGCCGCCCACGCCTTTTTATTCCATCGAGACAGAATTATAAAGACGAGTGAACACGAAAGGTCTTTCGCCACTCCGCCGGACTGACCCCAAAACGCGCTTTAAACTGTTGTCGCCAGGTGACAGCGGAATTAAACCCCACCAGCTCGGCCACGCTTTCAATCGGCATATTTCCCGCTTCAAGCAAGATCTGGCTGCGCCGCAGGCGCTCGGCGGTAAGCCAGTCGGCGACGCTCATCCCCGTGGCCTTAACAAAATGACGGGTCAGCGTGCGGCGGCTCATGGAGACCACTTCCGCCAGCGAATCCAGGCTATGCGGTTCGGTGATGTGCTGCTGAAGATAGTCGATCAGGCCGTTAATCCGCCCGTCCCGGGTATCTTTCGGCACCGGCTGGGCAATGAATTGCGCCTGTCCGCCATCGCGGTGGGGCGGAACAATCATCCGGCGGGCGATCTGGTTAGCAACCACGCTGCCAAAGCGCTGACGAATGATATACAGGCAGCAGTCCAGCGCGGCGGCAGTGCCTGCGGAAGTGATGATATTGCCGTCATCCACGTAGAGGGCATTGATATCCAGCCGGACGTTCGGGAAGAGCGACTGAAACTGGCGTTCGAACTCCCAGTGGGTGGCCGCACGTTTGCCGTCGAGGATCCCCGCATAAGCCAGCACAAACGACCCCAGACACAGCCCGACAATCTCCGCGCCGTGATCTCTTGCTTGTATCAGGCTGTCGAGCAGCGTCTGAGGCGGGCGTTCAAGGACATGCTGCCAGTAGGGAACGACGACAATATCGGCCTGTCCGATGGCGGAGTAGTCCTGCGTAGCATTGAGGGTAAATCCGTCTTTTGATGTGAGGAAACCGGGCGTTTCGGCGCAAATCGTCACGTTAAAGCGCTTTTCGCCGGAGACCGAGTCACCAAACAGAATGCAGGGAACGGAGTAGTGGAACGGGCTGAACCCGTCTACCGCGACAATGGCGACGTTGATGAGCGACATCAGTTTCTCCCTTCCCTTTAAAACACTCAGAATATAACGGTTTCACCGTCCTGGGGAATGCTCACTGCGTCACTCACCTGGTTGGCTTCAACGTACTCACGCAGCGCGCTGCGGGTCAACAGGCAGTGGTTGATGGCCTCCATGTGGCTCGCCACAATGTGGGCCTGCGGCAGCAGGAAATGGACGTTGAGCACGTCTTGCTGGCCCATAATAATCGGCCCAAAACCAATAACGTGAGCATAGCCAGCGTTAAGGACCACCACATCCGGCTGGTGCTTTTGCAGATCGGCTGCCACCTCTTCACGCCAGACGGTATCCCCTGCCAGATAGAGCGTCTTCTCAGCAGGATGACACAGCACCACGCCGCAGGCCTCGCCCAGCCGCGCCGCCAGCTCCGGTACGGCGTAAGCGCGGTCAGTACCGTGCTGGCCGCCGTGGGTTTTCGCAATCTGAATATCGCCGAAACGGGTCGCATCGGTCATCACCGTCAGGTTGCTAAACCCCTGGCTGCGCAGCAGCGCGGCGTCACTGTCGTTTTGCACGTA
Organism: Enterobacter sp. BIDMC92; assembly: GCF_001030225.1. Taxonomy (NCBI): domain Bacteria; kingdom Pseudomonadati; phylum Pseudomonadota; class Gammaproteobacteria; order Enterobacterales; family Enterobacteriaceae; genus Enterobacter; species Enterobacter sp. BIDMC92. Next base: position 51,619 of record NZ_KQ087598.1, on the reverse strand, counting down.
GATCGGTTTGTCTTTGGCGATCAGTTCCGCCGCAGTGCGATCCCAGTGATCGTCATGGGTATGGGTAACGATCACCGCATCGGCATCCAGCAGCGTGTTGACGTCAACGGGAAGCTCGACCATCGGGTTGCGGAGATCGGCGCGTGCCGTGCCGGGAAAGCCCGGGTATGCGCCCTTCGGGGCCAGCATCGGGTCGATTAAAAGGCGTTTACCGGCGTAGGTAATCAGCTGCGTGGCGTTGCGAATGTGGGTGATGTTCATGGGCTATTCTCCGGTTAGTGTGAAAAGAGAATAGCCCGTGGCCACGCTGAACACTGTGGGCTAAAGGGCGATGTTCGATGAAATCGGGCCAATTTAAGGCGCCGCGTTTTCTGTCCGTTCCCTTACCAGCCCGGTACCGCCCCACCGTTAAAGATGGTTTCAGCGGCTTTAGCCACTTCAGGCGACTGATAAGACTGGATAAATTCCTTCACGTTCTCCGCGTCTTTGTTGTCTTCGCGCGTCACCACAATGTTCACGTACGGCGAGTTTTTATCTTCAATAAAGACGCTGTCATGCACCGGCGACAGCCCGGTTTGCTGAATATAGGTGGTGCTGATAATCGCGACATCTACTTTCGGGTCATCCAGCACGCGCGGCAGCTGCGCCCCTTCCAGCTCCATAATCTTCAGGTGTTTGGGATTCGCGGTAATATCCAGCGCCGTCGGCAGCAGACCGGTGTCTGGCTTCAGGGTTATGAGCTTCTCTTTTTGCAACAGCAACAGCGCGCGTCCCAGGTTGGTCGGATCGTTTGGAATGGCGATGGTCGCGCCGTCCTTCAGGTCAGACACGGATTTGATTTTGCGGGAGTAGCCCGCCATCGGGAAAACAAAAGTATTCGCCACGGCGACCAGCTTATAGTTATGCGCCTTGTTATCCTCTTCAAGGAACGGGCGATGCTGGAAAACGTTGGCATCCAGTTCCCCCTGGTTGGTGGCGTCGTTGGGCAGCAGCGAACCGCTGAAGCCCACCAGCTCCACATCCAGGCCATATTTCTCTTTAGCCACTTTTTTGGCGACTTCCGCCACGTCCTGTTCAGCGCCATTGATGACGCCGACTTTAATGTGTTTGGCATCGCTGCCACTTTGATCGCATCCTGCCAGCAGCAGACCCGCGAGAACCAGAGCACCTAATCGACGTTTCACAAGACAGTTCCTTTTGATAAATGGTGTAGTGACTATATCGACAACGAGGCGGTGAAATAAAAACCTAAAAAGAATCAGTAAGAAGGATACGTTATAAACGGGTATCGCCGGGTGGCGCTGTGCTTACCCGACCTATATGACGGGGAAGTGTAGGCCCGGTAAGCGTAGCGCCACCGGGCGATGAATCTCGATGCCTAATGACTTAAAGCGCTTTCGCCAGGTAATGACGCTGCATGCCCGGATAAGGATAGTCCTGCAAAGACATCTGCAGCTGATACCCCTGTTTTTCATAAAACGGACGCGCCTGGAAGCTGGCCGTATCCACCAGCGCGTGCTTGCAGCCTTTGCGTCTGGCTTCCTCTTCAGCCGCTTTGATGAGCTGGCTGCCCACACCGGTTCCCCGGACGGTGTCGCTTACCCAGAGGTAATCAATATTCAGCCAGTCGCCTTTGCGCACGCCGATTAACCCGCCCAGCATGACACCTTTTTCGTCACGCACGTAAACGCCAATATCGCCGCTAAAGGTTGCCATATCCAAAAATTGCGCGTTGTAGGCACGAAGCCCCACGAATAACTCTTCTTTTTCCTGCTGCGTAACCGTATTGGTAATGCTCAGTTGCATGGCGTTCTCCCTGTTTTTGTGTGCTGTTTGACTATCGCACAGATACTTTACGGAGAAAATTCATACTTTCGGCTGGCGTCGCTACACTGAATGTAACGATATATTTCATGGGAAGCATGCGTCTTTTCAAGGGGGTTTCGATGAAAGCTGCGCACCTGGTCTGCCTGCTGGTTTGTCTGCTGTTCGCCGCGTTTGTCCATGCGCAGGAAAAGGACGATCCGGCGCGGGAGGCTCAAATCAAGCAGCAGGTCCTCAAAGATGTGAAAAAAGCCTGTACACCCCAGAAAAAACAGAGCGATAAAGCCTGGCAGGAGATGATTTTGTCGTCTGAGGCCAATCAACTGCTGATCAAGAATGCCATCACCGCCGTCAAGCGCGACAACCTGGATGCCTACTGGGCGGCGATTGGCCAGGTGGATTGTATGGAAGATTATTGAATGCTGCTTGCCGGGTGGCGCTGCGCTTACCCGGCCTACATCACATGTTTAACGTTTCCGCACGTCCGGAATGATGAGATCCCCGCGCAGCACGTACGACCCCAGCATCTGCGTTTTTTCCGTCAGCCAGCTCACGATACGCGCCGCCATGGCATCCATTGAATATTCAATGGCCGGGATCACCGGAATACCCGGCAGGTGCAGCGAACCGGCCAGGCTGAAGACCATAATGTCCTCCGGCACGGATTTATTAAACGCCTGCAGCTGCGGGATCACCCGCTGGGCTTCCTGCTCGTCCGCGACCAGCAATGCGTTGAAATTGAGCGTGCTGGCATTATTGAGCAGCTCCTGAAGCGCAACGGACGAGGAGGTGGCGTCCATAAACACAAGGTTGCGATTAAAGGGCAGGAAATTTTTCTCCAGCGCATGCTTGTAGCCAAGCAGAACCTGATCAGCAAAACCGCTGCCGTGCGGGTGGATGAGGGCAATCTGCCGTCGCCCCTGGCTGGTCAGGTAGTTACAGGCGGTTTCGGCGGCAAAGGCATGATCGAACTGGATACTGTTGGAATTATCAGACTCCATACAGTCAACCAGAATGACGTTGTCCCTGTCGACGTCCAGCGGGAAACGCGCGCCAATCACCAGGATGTCATCGCACAGCCCACAAGAGAGCTCTTCCAGAGCGTGCATCACTTCCGCTTTGCTATGCGCGAAGCGCAGCAGCAGGTGTTTCTGGTGCTGACTGAGCTGTTTTTCCAGCGCGTAGAGATAACCGGTGGTCTGGTTAATGTTTTCCTGGGCACAAATCACCCCGATGCACCCTGTCGACTGGCTCAGCAGCGACTGCGCAATCACATTAGGCCGGTAGTTAAGTTCATCCACTGCCTTCAGAACCGCCTGACGGCTGGCTTCCTTTACGCCACGCGACCCACTCAACACTCGCGATACCGTGGCTTTAGATACCCCGGCAAGACGTGATACATCATTGATTGTCGACATCTCTTTCCCCTGACAGGCTTACCTCGCGCCTGCAAATTCCATGACCGCTTCGGCTCACATTATAGCCAGAAGGGAGTATATCCGTTTCCGTTTTCCATGGAAACCGATTTTCCGTTTCCACTCAAAATGATGTCAAAACAACCAAATAGTGTGACACGCATCGGGTTAATTAGCCTCATAAGTAAGGGATCTTGATGAGTATCACACTTCTGCTTTTTATGAATGGAAACCGGTTTCCATCTGATATCCAATCATCAGCGCAATATCTATTTACATTTTGAGGATGGTTGTCGATGTTCAAGATTATGCTCTGCTGCTCTGCCGGGATGTCCACCAGCCTGCTGGTCAGCAAAATGGTCGATGTCGCGAAAGAACGGGGTTTGCCGGTAAAAATTGATGCGTATGGCGTTTCCGAATTTGATACGCAGTTTCCGCAATACCAGGTTGTCCTTCTCGGACCGCAAGTGAAATACATGTTACAGACACTCTCAGACAAGGCGGCCACCAAAGGCATTCCCGTCCAGCCCATCGATATGATGGACTACGGCATGCAACGTGGCGATAAGGTACTGGACTATGCTCTGTCGCTCATCGAAGCGGCACACTAAAAGGTGTTCTCATGAGTTCGTTATATCAATCCATGGTCGCGGTGATTGAGCAGTCAATTACCCCGCTGGCCGCGAAGCTCGGCCAGCAAAAGTATGTGATTGCCATCCGCGACGGCTTTACCGCCGCGCTGCCGTTTATGATCATCGGCTCGTTTATGCTGGTGTTCATCTTCCCGCCGTTTTCGGCGGACACCACCAACAGCTTCGCCCGCGGCTGGCTGGATTTCTCCCAGACCTACCGCGAGCAGTTGATGCTGCCGTTTAACCTCAGCATGGGCGTCATGACCTTTTTCATCTCGGTGGGAATTGGGGCAAGCCTGGGACGTCAGTTTAACCTTGACCCGGTGATGTCCGGCCTGCTGGCCTTCATGGCCTTCCTGCTGGTCGCCGCACCGTATGCCGACGGTAAGATCTCCACCCAGTATCTTTCCGGTCAGGGGATTTTTACCGCTCTGATCACCGCGATTTACGCTACTCGCGTCTATGCGTGGCTGAAGCAGAACAACGTCACCATTCGTCTGCCGAAAGAAGTCCCGACCGGCGTGGCGCGGTCGTTTGAGATCCTGATCCCGGTGATGGTGGTGATCGGTACCCTGCACCCGCTGAACCTGTTTATTGAGGCGCAGACCGGGATGATTATTCCGCAGGCGATAATGCACCTGCTGGAGCCGCTGGTCTCTGCGTCTGACTCCCTGCCAGCCATTCTGCTCTCCGTGCTGCTGTGCCAGATCTTCTGGTTTGCCGGTATTCACGGCTCGCTGATTGTCACCGGCATCATGAACCCGTTCTGGATGGCGAACCTGTCGGCCAACCAGGCGGCACTGGCGGCCGGCGCGGCGCTGCCGCACGTCTACCTGCAGGGCTTCTGGGATCACTACCTGCTGATTGGCGGCGTCGGTTCTACGCTGCCGCTGGCCTTCCTGCTGCTGCGTAGCCGCGTAACGCACTTACGCACTATCGGCAAAATGGGCGTTGTGCCAAGCTTCTTTAACATCAACGAGCCGATCCTGTTCGGCGCGCCGATCATCATGAACCCGATGCTGTTTATTCCGTTCGTGTGCGTTCCACTGGTGAACGCCTGCCTGGCCTGGGCGGCAACCAGACTGGGCTGGCTGGCACAGGTAGTGTCGCTCACGCCGTGGACCACGCCCGCGCCCATTGGCGCCTCATGGGCCGCCAACTGGGCGCTGAGCCCGGTGGTGATGTGTCTCGTTTGTATGGTGATGTCAGCGCTGATGTACCTGCCGTTCCTGCGCGCTTACGAGCGTACGTTGATGAAAAACGAAGAGCAGAAGGCTCAGGCAACCGTCGGAGCCGCTGAGACCGCAAGCCATTAAGTCAAAGAGGACGCGTCATGAAATATACCTTTCCCGATAATTTCTGGTGGGGCAGCGCAAGCTCCGCTCTCCAGACCGAAGGGACACGAGAGGGTGAAACCACATGGGATTACTGGTTTGCCCGCGAGCCGAACCGTTTTCACAACGGCGTGGGGCCGCAGCAGACCTCCACGTTTTATCAACACTGGAAAACGGACATTCAGCTGTTAAAGCAGCTGAATCACAACAGCTTTCGCACTTCCATAAGCTGGGCGCGCCTGATCCCCGACGGTATCGGTGAAGTGAATCCGAAGGCAGTCGAATTTTATAATCAGGTCATTGATGAGCTGATCGAACAGGGCATTACGCCGTTTATCACCCTGTTCCACTTCGACATGCCGATGGCGATGCAGGAGATCGGCGGCTGGGAAAACCGTGACGTGGTGGAGGCTTACGCCCGCTATGCGCAGGTTTGCTTCGACCTGTTTGGCGATCGCGTGCTGCACTGGTTTACCTTCAACGAGCCGATCGTCCCGGTGGAAGGCGGTTATCTGTACGACTTCCATTACCCGAACGTGGTGGATTTCCGCCGGGCAGCCACCGTGGCGTACCACACCGTGCTGGCCCATGCGAAGGCCGTTCAGGCCTACCGTGCGGGCCATTATGCCGGGGAGATCGGTATCGTGTTGAACCTGACGCCGTCGTACCCGCGCTCGCAAAACCCGGCGGACGTCAAAGCGGCGCACGTGGCCGACCTGATGTTTAACCGCAGCTTCCTCGACCCGGTTCTGCGCGGGGAGTATCCGGCCGACCTGGTGGCGTTGCTGAAAACCCACAATCAACTGCCTGCCTGTAAACCGGAAGACAGTCTCCTGATTGCGGAAGGGAAAATCGACCTGCTCGGCATTAACTACTACCAGCCGCGTCGCGTGAAGTGTCGTGACAGCGCGGTGAACCCGCAGGCACCGTTTATGCCGGAGTGGTTCTTTGAAAACTACGAGATGCCAGGCCGCAAGATGAACCCGTACCGTGGCTGGGAAATCTACGAACCGGGTATTTACGATATTCTGGTTAACCTGCGCGACAATTACGGCAATCCACGCTGTTTTATTTCTGAAAACGGTATGGGCGTCGAAAATGAGCAGCGCTTTATTGAAAATGGCCAGATAAACGATCAATACCGCATTGATTTTATTTCCGGGCATTTAACCTGGCTGCATAAAGGTATTAGCGAAGGGTGCAATTGCCTCGGTTATCATATGTGGACCTTTATTGATAACTGGTCGTGGTGCAATGCGTATAAAAATCGCTATGGATTTATCCAGCTCGATTTGAAAACGCAGCAGCGCACCCTTAAAAAGAGCGGAGAGTGGTTTGCCGCCACCTCATTAAATAATAGTTTCGATATCTAAAGAGAGAGATGATGATTGCCTTAGAAGAAGCGGTTATGGAAATCATCGTCAATGCGGGTCAGTCGCGCAGCCTGTGCTTTGAAGCACTGCACGCTGCGCGGCAGGGCAACATTGACGAAGCCAAAAGCCTGCTGCGTGAAGCCGATGGCTACGCGCGACAGGCGCACAAGATGCAGACCAAACTTATTGAGCAGGATGCGGGTGAAGCCCGTCAGCCGATGACCTTAATTATGGTTCACGCCCAGGATCATTTAATGAATTCGCTATTAGCGCGTGAATTGTCTGAAGAAATAATCCATTTATATCAGAGATAATCTATGGCGAAATAAATTAATGTAATACCTCTGTACCTAAAATAGAATTCCACTTGTTCTGATGATAGCGACATACTCTGTCAGATCGGAGCGGGATGGTTATTGTCTGAATAAAACTAAACTATATTGAGATAACCATGAATACGATTAAAAAACTTCCATTAACCATGGCGGTTATCGCCGCGCTTTGCCCAATTTCTGTCCTCGCCCAGGAATTTACGCAGGAGCAAATCGACGCCATTGTGGCAAAAGCGGTAGATAAAGCCCTGGCCGAACGCCAGGCCAAAATGGATGCCGCCGTGGCGAAAAAAGCCGACGTGGTCACCGAGCCGCAAAGCGCGGCGCAATCTCCGGATATGGCCATTCCGTTCGGCATTAAATTTACCGGCTACGCCCGCTACGGCGCGCACTTCCAGGCTGCTGACCAGAAGTATGTGGCGGTAGACGGCTCCTATAACGGGGCATCTGCCATTGGTCGTCTGGGTAACGAAGGCAACGGCGGCGAATTCCAGCTCTCCAAAGCCTTCAAGGGTGACAACGGCGCCATCTGGGACATCAACGTGATGATCGACCACTGGGGCGATGAAGTTAACCTGAAAAAAGCCTACGCCGGTGTAACCAACATTATGGCCTCCAACCCGAACGCCTATTTCTGGGCCGGTCGTGACTTCCACCAGCGTCCGCAGCAGGGCATCAACGATTACTTCTGGATGAACCACGACGGCCAGGGCGCCGGGGTGAAGAACTTCGACATCGGCGGCGTGCAGTTCGACGTGGCCGCCGTGGCGGCGGTGGAATCCTGTAGCCCGGAAGTGCTGGAAGATGAAGCGAACCCGTCGCGCATCACCTGTACCGGCGGTTCCGGCACGGGCGACAAAGGCAACTACGCCGCGACTTCAAAAATCCACGGCATGAAGGTCGGTCCGCTGGATCTGGAGCTGTACGCCAACTACGGCTTTGACTCAAAAGCGGTTGAAAGTGACGAGCGTCTGAACGCCTGGCAGGGCGGCGTGGTGCTGAGCCACACCAACGACAGCGGCGTGAATAAGGTGATTGCCCGTTACTCCGATAACGCGGACAACAGCGTGTTTAATAAAACCGAAGATCTGACCACGGTTTACGCCAGCTTCGAAGGGCTGCACAAATTCACTCCGCAGACTCAGGTGGAGTATATCCTCGCCTTCCACGACTACGACAACAGCCGTGATAAAACGGACAACCGTAAGAACTACAACGCCATTGTCCGTCCGATGCACTGGTGGAACGACGTCCACTCCACCTGGCTGGAAGCGGGCTGGCAGCATGTGGATTACGACAACGGCGGCGATAACAAGGGCTGGAAGCTGACCCTCTCGCAGAACATGTCGATCGCCATGGGGCCGGAGTTCCGTCCGATGCTGCGCTTCTACGTAACCGGCGGCAAAGTGGATAACGAACGCACTGCCCGCGTGAACAACACCAAAGACGAAACGCTGGACGACTTCAACGTCGGCGCAATGTGGGAGGCGTGGTTCTAAGCAAGATAGACGCAAAACGGCAACGATAGTTGCCGTTTTTAGTGTTTGCTCCCTCTCCCCGTGGGAGAGGGACGGGGTGAGGGCACCATGCCGCACCCCATCATGCTATGCTGTTGACCGAATTAACGACAACATAGCAGGGGAGAACATGGGTTCCACACGTAAAGGGATGTTAAACGTCCTGATCGCCGCCGTTTTATGGGGCAGTTCAGGGGTGTGCGCGCAGTACATCATGGAGAAAAGCCAGATCTCTTCGCCTTACCTGACGATGATTCGCCTGCTGTTTACCGGCGTGATCCTGCTGACCCTCTCCTTCGTTCACGGCGACAAGATTTTCTCGGTCATCAAACATCGCAAAGACGCCCTTAGTCTGCTGTTTTTCTCGCTGGCTGGTGCGCTTACCGTACAGCTCACCTTCCTGCTGACGATTGAAAAATCCAACGCCGCTACCGCTACCGTGCTGCAGTTTCTGTCGCCGACCATTATCGTGGCGTGGTTCGCGCTGGCACGCAAAAAGCGCCCCGGCGTGTTTGTCCTGTCCGCGATCGTGACCTCGCTTGTCGGAACGTTCCTGCTGGTGACCCATGGCGATCCCACTTCGCTCTCCATCTCCCCTGCAGCCTTGTTCTTTGGCATTGCCTCGGCCTTTGCCGCCGCGTTTTACACCACCTACCCGTCAACGCTGATTGCCCGCTACGGCACGCTGCCGATTGTCGGCTGGAGTATGTTGATTGCAGGGTTAATGCTGACGCCGTTTTATGCCGGACGCGGCACCACGTTTGTGATCGACAGCAGCCTGCTGCTGGCATTTTTCTACCTGGTGGTGATCGGCACGGCGCTGACGTTCAGCCTGTATCTGAAAGGCGCGCAGATGATCGGCGGGCCGAAGGCGAGCATTCTGAGCTGCGCCGAGCCGCTGAGCAGCGCGTTACTGTCGGTGATGCTGCTGGGCGTGGCGTTCACCCTGCCCGACTGGCTGGGGACGCTGCTGATTGTGTCGTCGGTGGTGTTGATTTCGATGGATTCGAGAAGACGGGTGAAAGCCCCGGCGTGATTTATGAATAATAGTGATAGCGACACATCAGAATGGTGAGAGCGCTATCCGACACCCCGTAAACCAGACGGTCAGTGTCGTTGATCCGCCGGGACCAGTATCCGGAAAGGTTGCCTTTAAGGGGTTCCGGCTTACCCAAGCCATCGAAGGGCTGGCGCTTTGCATCCTCAATCAGTTTATTGATTCTGCGAAGCGTCTTCTTGTCCTGCTCCTGCCACCACAGGTAATCGTCCCAGCCGTTATCGGTCCAAATCAGTAGCCTGGTCATCTATCAGATCCCTCTGCGTGGTTTTTCCCGTGTTTGCCTGCTCGATTGACTCCATCAGTCGGCTGGCGTTGGCAGGCGAACTCATCAGATGGATGGTTTCCATCATTGAGTTGTAGTGCTGCAGAGACATCACTACCGCATCACCCCCGTTACGACGGCTGATGATGGTTGTCTCCACGTTGTCATTCACGTCGTCCAACACATCTTTGAGTCGGCTTCGTGCTTCGGTAAACGTCACAACCTGCATACTTCCTCCTGTACAAGTTACGGTACAAGTATATCGGCAAGGTGATTATTTATCAATCAACGTGTCTTTACCTTCCCTGCCACCAGCAGCGCCGTCAGCAGCATCAGCGTGCCGGAAATCACCAGGGGTGACGTCAGACCAAGGTGGTCGAGCGCAACGCCGCCCACCGCCGCGCCGCAGGTGTTCGCCAGCTGAATCACCGCCACCTGAATCGACCCGGCTTTCTCCGCCTGATCGGCAAGCGAGCGGGTGATCCACGTCGACCAGCCAACCGGCACCAGCGCAAAGGCAAAGCCCCAGATAATCGCAATCGCCGAGGCGACCCATTTATCGCTACCCCACAGAATCAGCACCGCGGCACTGAGAGCCAGCACCAGCGGGGCCCCCGCCAGCGCCACTTTCAGCGAGCGTTTCAGGAACTGGGACGACAGCGAGGTGCCGACAAAGCTGGCGATACCGAAGCTCAGGAGCACCAGCGTCAGGCCATCGACGTCAAAACCCGCCATGGTCATAAACACCGGGCGGATATAGGTGAAGAAGGCAAACTGCCCGGCAAAAGCCATAAAGATGGCGGTCATCCCCGCCAGCACACCAGGGCGCTTCAGCAGCGCGAACATGTTCTGCTTATGGTGCGCCGCTTCGCCCGGCAGCGACGGCAGCGCTTTCCACACCCAAATGATGCAGAGCAGCCCCATTACCGCCGCCGCGTTAAAGACGTTACGCCAGCCGATAATCCCGCCGAGAAAACTGCCCAGCGGCGCGGCAATCACCAGCGCGATGGAGACTGCGCCAAAGATAACGGAGAGGGCTTTCGGCACGGTGCGCGCCGGCACCAGACGCATGGTGAGCGAGGCGGACATTGCCCAGAAACCGCCCAACCCCAGACCCAGACAGGCGCGACCGAGCAGCAGCAGGGTGAAGCTCTCCGCGAAAGAGACCAGCAGACAGGAGAGCGTCAGGAGCACGCTGAAGAGAATGACCACTTTGCGGCGATCAATCGCGCCAATGACCTGCGTGATAAACAGGCTGGCAAACATCGCCACAAACGCGGTCACGGTAACGGACTGCCCTGCCACGCCCTCGGAAATGCCCAGATCCTGCGCCATCGGCGTCAGCAGGCTGACCGGTAAAAACTCGACGGTAATAAGACAGGCGACGCAGAACGCCACGGAAAAAACCGCCGACCAGTTGGGCCGAGTAACCTCTTTGGTCTGCGGTCTGGTCGAGGGCTGGATATGTTCTGTCATGGCGTCACCTGAAGATAAAAACGTGCGGAAAAGTCGCGCAGTTTATCACCAAAAGTGTGATGGATTTAACGTTTAGACAACTTTTGACGTTTTGACAGGGGATCAGTGCAGGTAAAACACCCCCTCTTCCGGCAGGAAGAGCTGGTTATAGCGTAGCTGGAAGGCATTCAGCTCCTGCGGGTCGGGCTCCATTTCGCGCATAAAGCCGAGCGTCAGGCGGATTTGCGCATCAGTGATTGGCGCGGCCAGACGGGCTTTACGCAGCATGCGGTGCCAGGTGTGCAGGTTCTCTTCGCTGCCGTCGACGATGCAGACCTGCCAGATGAGCAGCACCTGTGCCGCGTTTTGCAGATGCGCTTCGTCAGGGCGTTCAAGATAGCGGATAAACTCATTGCCGGGCGTTTTACCGAACTGGTCGATCATCGACTCGACAGGCATTGGGGTGATCCCCAGACGTTCGCTTAAGCGTTTGATGGCGCGGCGGGAGTCAGAGGTCAGGACACGAAACCCAACCACAAACACCACGGCAAGCGTTGCCAGCATTATCCAGACCATGCGTTCTCCTTAGAATAGCCGCTCATCATAGCGGGAAACGCAGGGCGTCAACAGCGGGCGGCGCCATAATAGTGAACGGAAAAGACCTTGCAGAAGGGGATATAAGGCATTAACGCCGGGGCGTTAATATAAAAAAGCCCGGCATCACACACCGGGCAAAGAAGTTACCTGCACACTCAGGCTATTTTTAATTTCTGCGCGCGATTTTCCCGGCGAATTTTACGTTCCTCCAGCACCGCGACCATCGCCATCAGGACGATACAGCCGATGGCTGCCGCATCCAGCGCGGCAAAGGTGCCCGCCCAGCCGGTGAGGCCGAAAATTGGCGTGCCGTCAGCGATCATCCCCAGACCCAGCTTGGCGAAGCTGTCGCCGATCAGGTAGGCGAAGGTGCCTTTAATCCCGTCGGCGGCACCGATCGCTTTTTTCGGAACGAAGCCGACTGCCGCCACGCCGATCAGCAGCTGTGGACCAAACACCAGGAAGCCGAGCGCGAACAGGGACGCCAGGTAAACGTACTGGTTGCTGGCATGCTGGTAAACGCCCAGGGTAGCAATAATCAGCGCCAGCGCGATGCAGGCCACCAGCGCACGACGACCGTTGGCGAGATCCGAGAGCCAGCCCCAGAGCAGCGTGCCGACCAGCGCGCCCACTTCAAACAGGGTGAAGCCCTGAATCGCCACCTCTTTAGAAAGCTTCAGCTCCTGGAAGGCATACACGGTAGACCACTGGTCGATACCGATGCGCACCACGTACAGGAAGATATTCGAGAAGCAGAGCAGCCAGATCACTTTGTTTTTCAGCACGTACTCAACAAAGATCTGCCATTTGGTCATCTCGTTTTCTTCGGTCTCTTTGTCCTCTTCGCTGATCTCCTCGCCGAACAGCTCTTCGGCTTTGCCAAGGCCGTAAGATTCCGGGGAGTCGCTGCCGAAGCGCAGGCCGATAAAGCCGACAATCAGGGCGATAATCGACGGGAAGATAAACATGCCGATCACGTGGCCGTCGAACAGGTAGTTTGCGCCGAACAGCGCCACGCCAGCCGCACCTGCCCCGCCGAGGTTGTGGGAGATGTTCCACATGCCGAGGTACGAGCCACGCTTGCGGCGCGGGGTCCATTTGGTGATGGTGGAGTAGCTGCACGACCCGCCGGTGCTCTGGAAGAAACCGCTCAGGGCGTAGAAGGCGATCATCAGGAACAGGCTGACGGAGCCCGCGCCCATGCTGGCGCTGAAGCCAAGCATACAGATAGCGGAGAGGATCAGCATAAATGGCAGGAACTGCTTGGTGTTTTTGCCGTCCGCGTAGTAGGAAACAACGGTTTTCCCCACGCCGTAGGTGATGGAGAAGCCCAGACCGATCATCCCCAGCTGCGTCATGCTCAGCCCGTAGGTCGAGATCATGTCGTTCTGCGCGATGTTAAAGTTTTTGCGGATCAGGTACATGGTCAGGTAGCCGATGAAGACCACCAGATAGGACTGCATGAACGGTTTGAACCACATCTTGCGCCGCACGTCGAGCGGCAGATCCAGGGTCGGCTTGCGCACCTGATTGAGGAAGGCCAGCATGGTTTGCTCCTGAGCTGATTTTTACCTGCGAATGGCAGGCATTGTAAAAATCAGCCCGGAGAGACGCCTGAGACAGCGTCCAGGTAAAACCGGGAAAATTTCCTAGTTTTGCGCCACTCGGGGCGAAAAGGTGAGGCGCATCACGCTTCACTCGCCTCGCGCGGAGCCTGCGCGTGCAAAAACGGCAGCAGCAGCAGCGCAGAGATCCCTGCCGCGATAGCGATCACCGCGAAGAAACCGCTCCAGTGCCAGACGTCGATCACCCGCGCCAGCGGCCAGCCGGAGAGCGACGCGCCGAGGTAGGCAAACAGCCCGACAAAACCCGTCGCCGCACCCGCCGCCTCTTTGTGCGAACACTCAGCCGCCGCCATGCCGATCAGCATCTGCGGGCCGAAGACGAAGAAACCGGTGGTGAAGAAGCACGCCGCCTGCATCACGTAGCTGGCGAACGGCATCAGCCACAGCGAGCCGACGGAAAGTAATATCCCGGCCGCGAAAATCAGGTTCATTGGGCCGCGGTTGCCGTTGAAGAGCTTATCCGAGCCCCAGCCCGCCACCAGCGCGCCGATAAACCCGCCCAGTTCGAACATCGTCACCGCGGAGTTGGCGGTGACCAGGTCCACGCCGAGCGTCTCGGACATGTACAGATTGCCCCAGTCGTTGATGGCTGCACGCACCACGTAGACCAGCACGTAGCAGAGCGAGAGCAGCCAGATATAAGGGTTTAACAAGACGTATTTGGTGAGGATCTCTTTACGCGTCAGCCCCGCCCCCTCCTGCTGTTGCGCCATTTCCATCTCGTCGTGCCGCCAGTCGCCCACCGCGGGCAGGCCGACGGTTTGCGGCCTGTCGCGCAGCCGCCAGCAGAGGAACAGCCCGGCGACAATCGCCAGGCCACCGGCAATCATCATCCCCGCGCGCCAGCCGTAGTGTAGCGCCGCCGCGCCGACAACTATCGGGATCAGCGCCCCGCCAACGTTATGCGCGGTGTTCCAGACGGCCCACCAGCCGCCACGCTCGTTGCGGGAGTACCAGGCGGTGAGCAGACGGGCGCAGACCGGCGCGCCCCAGCCCTGGAAAAAGGCGTTCAGCGCCCACAGCAGGGCAAAGGCCCACAGTGAGGTGGAGAAGCCAAACAGGATATTCACTACGCCGGTCGCAATCAGCCCAACGCCCATAAAGTAGCGGGCGTTGGAGCGGTCGCTGACGATGCCGGAGAAGAACTTCGACAGGCCGTAGGTGATGTAAAACAGCGTCGCCAGCAGGCCGATATCGGTGCGGGTCATTACGCCGCTGGCGAGGATCTCCGGCGCGGCGGCGTTGAAGCTTTTGCGGGTGAAGTAGAACAGCGCGTAGCCGAGCCAGATGGTGATCAGGATATGGCGACGCCAGTAGCGGTAGCGGGCGTCGATTTCCGCTTTGTTGCCTATCGGCGCGGCGTTAGCCGGGGTTTTAAACATGGTGGCTCCTTAGCGGCAGGCTGACGCTGACGCGCGTCCCGTGGGTGCAGGAGATGCTCAGCGTGCCGCCCAGCGCCTTCACGCGCTCCCGCATGCCCGCCAGGCCAAAGCCCTGCTGGCCGGAGCCCGGCGGCAGGCCGCAACCGTCGTCTTCAATCACCAGCCTGAGGCTTTCCTCCTGCTGCCAGCCCTGCAGCGTCACCGCGCTGGCGTTGGCGTGTTTGACAATATTGTTCAGCCCTTCCTGACAGACGCGGAACAGCGTCACGCGCTGGCCTTCGCTCAGGGTGGCTTCATTAATGCGCCAGTCGAGATGGCTGACAATGCCGCGGCGTTCCAGCTCCATCTCACGCATCAGAGAGCGTACCGCCTGCTCCAGCGAGAGATCGTCGAGCTGGCGCGGACGCAACCTGCCCAGCAGACGTCGCACCGAGTCGTACACGCCAAGAGAGAGCTGTTCGATATGCGCCCCGCCCTGCTTCACGCCTGCGTTTTCCGCCGCCAGACGCTGGACAATGCCCGCCTGGGTGCGGATGGCGGTGATGGTCTGGCCGATATCATCGTGCAGCTCGCGGGCAACCTCCTGCCGCACGCTCTCTTCCGTCTCCAGCAGGCGCTCCGCCAGACGCCGGTTGCGCGCCAGCTCGGTCTGCAGGGACTGGTTCAGCTCGCGCAGACGCTGGATGCCCGCCCCCAGTAGCAATCCGGTCAGGCTCTGGGCCAGCAGGGAGAGCAGCAGGTCCACGGGATGATCGTGCCAGGTCTGGCTGGCAATCAGGGCGATGGCGTTCATCAGAGTCGCGATCAATGCCCCCTGCCAGCCGTAGTGCCAGGCCAGGGCGATGATCGGCAGCGCCAGACAAAATGGCGTAAAACGTGAAAGTTCGGCGGGTAGGCCAAGCTGCAGCCATAGGCTCACCACAAACAGCAGCAGATACCAGATGAGGTGCCGGGCACGCCAGTTCACCGGTTGCGAGACCAGCGCCGGGCCAAGCGGCTGCCAGACGGTGCTGGTGAGGTAGTGCCAGATGACGAGGCAGGTCGGGGCAAGGGTCAAGCCGCCGGTCAGGGTCAGCAGCAGCGCGTTAAGCATCTCCTTATCACCCGCCCACGGCAGGGACTGCAGCAGCGCGGCAGCAATCAGCGCCGCCCCCTGGCGCAGCAGGGTGCGCCAGTCGCGCTGGTGGCGATAGCGGGAGATAAGCGCAACCGGGAGGAGCGTGAGCAGGCTTCCGGTCATCAATAAAGGCAGATGCGCGAGGGAGACTTCCTGCGCCAGCCAGACCAGCATCAGCCACTCTGCGCCCAGCAGAACAGGCCAGTAGCCGCGCGGGCATTGCAGCATCAGCCCCAGACGCAGGCCAAAGGGAAAGAGCAGTACCGCCAGCTCCGGACGTTCCACCAGATGCAGGCTGATGCTCCACAGGCAGAACCAGGCGGCGGAGAAGATAAAGAAGCTGGCAACGACGGCGATCAGCCGCGAAAAGACGGGACTCATTGCCAGCTGTCGAACATGCGGCGGGCCAGCTCAACGTCGTTACTGACGTTGAGTTTTTCCATCAGGTTGGCGCGATGTACGTGGACGGTTTTCGGCGACAGATCCAGCTCGGCGGCAATCTCTTTCACCGACATGCCCTGGGCAAGCTTCTCTGCCACCTGACGTTCGCGCCGGGTAAGCGGATCCTGACGTCCGGCCGCCAGCTTGATGGCGATATCCGGCGTCAGATAGCAGCCGCCGGTGGAGACGGTGCGCACGGCGGCAATCAGCTCGTCCGGGCTGCAGCGTTTAGAGAGGAATCCGCGCGCCCCCGCGTTAAGGGCCTGCTCCACCAGCGCCGGGCTGTCGTGGACCGAAAGCATGATCGTCGCCATTCCTTTCGGCAGCTGGCTTAACAGTTCAAGACCCGAGAGATCCGGCATCGAGATATCGCAGATACACACCTGCACCCCGCGCCCCGGCAGGCCAGCCAGCGCTTCACGACCGGAGCCAAACTCGGCCACGACCTGAAAATCCGGTTCGAGGTTTAAAAGCTGGGCAAATCCGGAGCGGACGATAAGGTGGTCGTCGATGAGAGCGATGGTGGTCATGTCTATTCCTGCGGTCTGAAAAGCCGGATGGCGCTGCGCTTATCCGGCCTACAAGAGCGAAAGACGCTTACCTTAAGCGATCTATTCGAAAAACACCGCAATTTTGTTAAACATGGTGGGATCGGACTGGTTGCGCGCCACTTTGGTGACGTCTTCCAGCTTGTCGATCTGCGCCATCATCTGCTCCAGACGCTGGTCGTCATTAACCAGTAGCCAGATGCGGCTGTGTTCGCTGCCCTGAATGGGCAGACAAAGAATGCCTTCCACGTTAAACGCCCGGCGGGCAAACAGCCCGCAGACGTGGGTCATGACGCCAGGGTGGTTGCGGACGGTGAGTTCCAGAATGACGTTTTCATGTTGTTTCTGCATGGCTTATTCCCCCACCATCTCAGTATTTGCCGCACCTGGCGGCACCATCGGATACACTTTTTGTTCAGGGTCGATACGCACGTGGATCAGCGCCGGGCCCGGACGCGAAATCGCCTCCTGCAGCGCTGCGTGGGCATCTTCTTCGGCGTTCAGATCGCAGGTGTGCAGGCCAAAACCGGCGGCAATCTGCATAAAGTTAATCATCCCCGGATAGGTCGCGGCAAACACGCCCTGCTTGTAGAACAGACTCTGCTGCTGGTGTACCAGCCCCAGCGCCTCGTTGTTCATCAGGATAATTTTCACGTCTAACTGGTTTTCGGCGGCGGTGGCCATCTCCTGAATGTTCATCATCAGGCTGCCGTCACCGGAGAAGCAGATGACCTTGCGGTCCGGATTCGCCAGCGCCGCCCCGATTGCCGCCGGCAGGCCGAAGCCCATGGTCCCCAGGCCACCGGAGGTCAGCCATTGGCGCGGACGGTTCAGCGGGTAAGCCTGCGCGGCCCACATCTGATGCTGGCCAACGTCGGTGGTAATAATCGCGCTGTCGTCCACACAGGCGGCCACGGCGTTAATCAGCCCGTAGTGGCTCAGCGGGTCGCCTTCTGTTGGGATGGCACCCGGGAACTCGCGCTGCAAATCGGCCACCAGCTGACGCCAGTCGGCGCGGTCGGTTGCGTCCGTCTGCGGGATCAGCTGCGTCAGCACTTCCGCCACATCCCCCTGAATCGCCACGTGCGGCTGTTTGATTTTGCCGAGCTCAGCGCGGTCGATATCCACGTGGATAATTTTGGCATTCGGGCAAAACTCCTCGGTTTTGCCAATCGCCCGGTCATCAAAACGCGCGCCCATAACAATCAGTAAATCCGCCTCCTGCAGGATGTAGTTGGTGCTGCGTGCGCCGTGCATCCCCAGCATGCCCAGGGACAGCGGGTGCGCTTTTGGCAGCATGCCGAGCGCCATCAGGGTCATGGTGGTGGGCAGATTGGCTTTTTCAGCGAACTGACGGATTTCATCCGCGGCGTTGATTGCCCCGCCACCCATATAGAGCACCGGACGTTTGGCGGCATTGATCATGGCGGCGGCGTCGCGCACGCTCTCCGCGCTGAATTCCGGCGCGGGGGCACGCTCGCCCGGTTCCGGCAGAACGTCGATCTCAATCTCTGCGGTCTGGACATCCTTAGGAATGTCTATCCACACCGGGCCCGGGCGGCCGGACTGCGCAATGCGGAACGCATCGCTGATAACCTGAGGAAGCTCGGTGATGTCGCGAACTAAATAGTTATGTTTGGTGATGGGGATAGAGATGCCGTAGGTGTCCACTTCCTGGAACGCATCGGTACCGATCATTGAAGAAGGCACCTGGCCGGTAATGCAGATCAGCGGAATAGAGTCGAGACGCGCGTCGGCGATGGCGGTCACCAGGTTAGTCGCCCCCGGGCCGCTGCAGGCCATACAGACTGCCGGTTTGCCCTGGGTCCGCGCCATCCCCTGAGCGATAAAGCCTGCGCCCTGCTCGTGGCGCGCCAGCACGTGGCGGATCTGCGTGCTTTGGCTTAACGCATCGTACAGCGGCAGCACCGTGCCGCCCGGGATGCCCGCAACCGTGGTAATGCCCTGCCGTTCCAGTAAGTGAACGATTAACTGCGCGCCAGTAAAACGCGTCCTGGTGGATGTTGTGCCCGAACTTGCCATGCTCCAGTCCTTTTCTTCTGGGCCGACGTTCCGGGGAGGGTCATAAACGAAAAACCCCGCCCGGTTTGCGCCGGCGGGGTTTTGGATTCGTGTGTTGATCCAGTCCCTACGGCGCATTGCCGACGACCACCACCACACGCACGACGACCACTGCGGCTGGTTGCGCAGTTTTTAGTAGGGTCGCGGTGTTCATGGATGCAGTCATTGGGGACCTGTGTTTGGAATCATTGAGTGGATTTATACAAACACAGGTTTTTCAGCGTGACAATGGAAATATTTTCATCTGCGCAAAAATGCGTCAGGGATCACGTTTCGTTTACTCAATAAACAGCGCAGGTGATACCCCAAATCTGGCCGACAGCTTTTTAATATGGTTCAGAGTAAGTTGTCTCTGGCCATTCAAAACCCGTGAAACCATTGATTTACTGCCAATTTCGTCCTGAAAATCTGATATTGTCAGTTTATATTGATCCATCAAGGTTCTTAAAACCGCGATTCCGACAGGAACGGACTCCATCTCCTTGCGTAATGCGACGATCTCTGGCCGGTTGGCTTCGAAACGGTTGATTCTGGCGCACACAATATCCAGCAAGGGGCTATTGGGCTCGTTCATGAGCAGATACTCAACCAGTTCAAGCGCATCCTTATAATCTTTCTCGCTCGGCTGTTCACCCAGTAAAGGAACGGCCTCAACAAGGGCATGCGTAGCTTTCATTGCATCAGCGACGATCATCATTTCTTCCCCTTAGTGCGATGTTTCTCCGTAAAACGGTCATATTCCTTATGAGTAAAAACATGGCGCACATAAAACTTTTGGCTTTCAAAGAAGATGAGAGCCACTACTCTGAGATTGTTGTTTGCAATATCAATAACATAATGCTTATCCAGATACTTAAAATTATCAAGCGTCGGAAAAAGTTTCTTCAGCGCAGCAGGCGTTGCGCAATGACTCTTTTCTATGGTGCGACCCAGAAAGAGGAGTTCTTCCTTATGCTGCGGAAAGTGGGTTACCGCATCCAAAATAGATTTCATCGAGATTAAATGCATACTGCATGCCTGCCGCGTCCGTTGCCATTATGGCAATGATGACATTCATTGCCAATAAGTCAACAGGCATTTTTCCAGGTTGCTCAGAAAACAAAAAACCCCGCCGGAGCGAGGTTTTTATCAGGGTCTTGCGGTTGGTCGCCGCAGAACACACTGTGTTACGTCAACGCAAAAAGTATACGCGATCGAAGACGAACGCGCAATTGAGGCACGGATTTTGACGTTTTTGAGTATGGATCGCCTTCCAGATTTTGTCCACAAAATACTGTTCATGCATACAGTATTTATCTATACTGAAGGTGTTCGCAGTGAGCAAGGGGGCCGCAGTTCTACCGGCGCAACGAAGTCCTGGCTGAAACGGGTGGTGCCGTCAGTGCCTTAACCCCTGAAGTGAGCACACTGTGTTACGTCAATCCAGGTGCTGGCAACAGGCGGCGGAAAGGTACGCCAGCATCGTGCTCCTTTTAACCAAAAGGAGACGCGTATGAGCGTAGTGGATATGGTGATACTTATCCTCAAACTCATTGTTGCAGTACTGCAACTGCTTGATGCTGTCCTGAAATACCTTCGGTGATTCAGGTTCAAGTCGCACCTGAGAGGGGCGGGCAACCGCCCCTCTTTAATAACGAGGGAATGCTATGTCGCGTCTGTTAATTGAGCCTGTTACCCCAGAAGAGCCGGGGTACATCGCCCTGAAGGCGGAGAGTATCGCACTGAATTTCAACATGCTGCGCAGGCTGGAAGAGAACTGGCGACGCGGCGAAAACCGCTTTAACGCGCCGGGTGAAAAGCTGCTGGGGGCGTTTCTTAACGGCAGGCTGGTGGGCGTGTGCGGGCTTAACCGCGATCCGTTCAGCCAGCAGCCACGCGCCGGGCGTATTCGCCATCTCTACGTCAGCGAGAAGTGCCGCGGGATGGGCATTGGCAAACAGCTTTTAAGCGTGGTGATGGCCGATGCCAGCATCTGGTTTGATTTTCTCAATACCCATGCGCCGGACAGCGCGTATGGCTTCTATCACCAGGCGGGCTTCAGGCTGGTGTCTGACGAACCTCGGGTGACGCACCGTCTTTTCTGCGCGGTCTGAGCGGCTGGCAGCATCGGGTTGTGAATGTTACAGTTGAGTGACAATTCACCATCCGATACGCCATGACCATCACCGTTTTCTGCATTTTACTCTTCGCCGCACTGCTGCATGCCAGCTGGAACGCCATTGTCAAAGCCGGAACGGACAAGCTCTATTCTGCGATCAGCGTCAGCGGCTCCGCCACGCTAATCGCTCTGGTATTACTGCCTTTCTCTCCTCAGCCCTCCGCCGCCAGCTGGTCGTTCCTGATCGTCTCCTGCGCCTTACAGGTGGTGTATACGGTTCTGGTCGCGAAGACCTATCAGGTCTCGGATATGAGCCAGACCTATCCGCTGATGCGCGGTACCGCACCGCTGCTGGTGGCGCTGGTAAGCGTGCTGGTGCTCGGCGATAGTCTCTCGTGGCTTGCCTGGTCCGGCATCGGGGTGATCTGTCTGTCGATCCTGGCCATGGCGATGAACGGACGCATGCAGTCCCGAAAAGGGATCTGGCTGGCGCTGCTGAACGCCTGTTTTATCGCCGGGTATACGCTGGTAGATGGCACCGGTGTGCGTTTATCCGACTCCGCGCTGGGCTACACGCTGTGGACCTTCTTTATGAACGGCTTCTGTCTGCTGTGCTGGGCGATGGTGGCGCGTCGGCGTGAAGCGTCCAGCTATCTCCGTCTGCACTGGAAAAAGGGGTTACTCGGCGGCGTGGGGACTATGGGCTCATATGGCCTGGCGCTATGGGCAATGACACAGGCCCCGCTGGCAGTGGTCGCCGCGCTGCGTGAAACCTCCATTCTCTTCGGGGCGTTGATCGCGTTTGTGCTGTTAAAAGAGAAGGTTGCGGGTCTGCGCATTGCCGCGGCGCTGGGTATTGCGGGTGGCGCGATCCTGCTGCGCCTCGCGTAAATCACTGGCAACATTAGTTGCCGATCTTGTTTACAAATCCTGCCTTTTTCTGTTTCTCCATTCATCACAGTAATGCTCAATTTGTCATCTCACTGTGGTAGATTCCTCGCGCATTTATGGGAATGCATAGTCACTTATTCTTCATTTTTCTCTTTTGGCAAAAGTATTCAGCGACATGAAAAAACAAAGGAACGTTAACTTATTGTTGATGCTGGTGTTACTGGTGGCCGTCGGTCAGATGGCGCAAACCATCTACATTCCGGCGATTGCCGACATGGCAAAGGAACTAAACGTCCGCGAGGGCGCAGTACAAAGCGTGATGGCGGCCTACCTGCTGACCTATGGCGTGTCGCAATTATTCTACGGGCCGCTCTCCGACCGTATCGGCCGCCGCCCGGTCATTCTGACAGGCATGTGCATCTTCATGGTCGCGACGGTGATTGCCATCACCACCCACAGCCTGACCATATTGATTGCCGCCAGCGCCCTGCAGGGTGTTGGTACCGGCGTCGGTGGGGTGATGGCACGAACCTTACCGCGTGACATGTATCAGAGCACCCAGCTCCGCCATGCCAACAGCCTGTTGAATATGGGTATTCTGGTTAGCCCGCTGCTGGCGCCGCTGATCGGCGGCCTGCTGGACACCATGTGGTCCTGGCGCGCCTGCTACGCCTTCCTGCTGGTGCTCTGTGTGATTGTCACCTTCAGCATGGCGCGCTGGATGCCGGAAACCCGCCCTCAGGACGCACCGCGCACGAAGCTCATCGCCAGCTATAAAACGCTGTTCGGCAACGGGTCGTTTACCTGTTACCTGCTGATGCTGATCGGCGGTCTGGCGGGCATTGCGGTGTTTGAAGCCTGCTCCGGCGTGCTGCTGGGCGCAGGTCTTGGCCTGAGCAGTATGGTGGTCAGTATTCTGTTTATTCTGCCGATACCGGCGGCATTCTTCGGGGCATGGTTCGCCGGACGTCAGAACAAGCGTTTCTCAACGCTGATGTGGCAGTCGGTGATCAGCTGCCTGCTGGCAGGCCTGATGATGTGGATCCCGGGGCTGTTCGGTGTGATGACCGTCTGGACGCTGCTGATCCCGGCGGCACTGTTCTTCTTCGGTGCGGGCATGCTGTTCCCGCTTGCCACCAGCGGCGCGATGGAGCCGTTCCCGTTCCTCGCAGGTACGGCGGGCGCGCTGGTAGGTGGTTTGCAGAATATCGGTTCCGGCGCGCTGGCCTGGCTCTCGGCGATGATGCCGCAGACCGGGCAGTCTAGTTTGGGCCTGCTGATGACGCTGATGGGGCTGCTGATTTTACTTTGCTGGCTGCCGCTGGCGTCGCGTGTTCCGCATCACGAGCAGCCGGTTTAACTGCATGATGGCCCGGCTTCTCGCCGGGCTTTTCACAGACAGGGGCGATCATGGCCTGTAACAACGGCTCTGGCGCAGGCCGCCAGGCGCCCTCTTCTCCGTCGTAAAACTGGAAATCCGCGTTGATCGCGTACGGAATTTTCGCCTTTTGCAGCTCACAGGCCATAAAGGTGGCGAAGGCCATTTGCGAGGCGGTCGGTGTAAAGCGGTTTGACTCCCCCACGCCCCAGCCCCCCACCCAGCTGACGTGTCCGGTTTTTTGCTGCCAGCGCAGCGCCGTCGTAATGCGACTATGAATAGCCGCTTTTTCCGCCGCCGTGCCGGACGTCCACGGGTATTTACCGTTATTTTTCATCGGTCCCCATGGGAAAATATGCCATTCTGCCAGCAGGTAGTTCTGGCTATGGGCAGGCAGCTTCAGGCTGGTTAAATCCTCCGGCGCGGCGCGCAGGCGCGGTGCGATGAAGATCATGCGCTGCGGGTCGATGTCGTGGATCGCTTTGATGCTTTTTTCATAGACGTGGTTTAACGACGCCAGATTGTGATTAAGCTTGTCAGCCGGCTCATAAATAAGGTCAAACCCCAGCAGCGGGAAGCTCTGACCGAAATAGTGCGCC
The DNA here is from genome assembly GCF_001030225.1 of Enterobacter sp. BIDMC92. Lineage (NCBI taxonomy): Bacteria > Pseudomonadati > Pseudomonadota > Gammaproteobacteria > Enterobacterales > Enterobacteriaceae > Enterobacter > Enterobacter sp. BIDMC92. The sequence goes on along the minus strand of NZ_KQ087598.1, from coordinate 27,657 downwards.
ACAGCAATCCACCAGTTGATCGCCTCTTTCTCGTTGTCAGCTTTCGGGTCGTTTTTATATTCATCAGCCTGATAGGCGATGATCGGGATCACGCCATACTGTTCGCAGGCTTCTACCAGCTTACGCAGGTGGATCAGCCGTGCCTCTGTCGGTTCATCCGCGACGCGGATGCGCACGTGGGTAATGCCTTTAGCCCGAAAATCGCGGACCACCAGCGGGTCAAACTCGCGAATACCGCGCTCGGTGCGCGCCCAGTCCACATCCATCCCGACGCCCAGCTGTTGCGCATAACGGGCAGCCGTCAGCGGCGGCTCAGCGGCAATGGCCCAGCCGGAGGTGATCATTAACGCGGTAGCAATGAGAGGCTTTAACACGGTTTACCCTGGATAAATCGAAAGCATTACCTGTATTTAGCACGCTTTTTCACATTTGGTGTAGCGTCAAAGCGTAATAATTCTTCAGCTTACCCGCTCTCTCAGCCAGCCAATAAAGGCATCAATTTTCGGCCACTGACGGCCAGGTAGCGTTGAGACGTAGTAATGCTGATGGCATTTGAGGGTCTTTTCGCCAAACGGTGCAATCAGCTCACCCCGCTCAAGCCGCTTTTGCACCAGCCGCTTTCTCCCCATCGCCACCCCCACGTCATTCATGGCCGCGATAATGGCCAGGTCCGAGCGATCGAAACCAATACCCGATGATGGCGGCATCGTCACCGCGAAATGCTGCGCCCAGCTCAGCCACTCATCCGTGCCGGAATCATTGCTCCAGGCCTGACGGTCGTGCAGTAACGTACAATGGCTGAGATTATGGGGATTTTTCAGCAGCTCATGCTCGCGGGCATACGCCGGCGAACAGACGGGCAAAATCGCTTCATCCATCAGAAAGTGATGAGACAGGTGGTTTGATGGCGTATCGTCGAAATAGAGCGCCAGATCGATACCGGTTCGCTGCATGTTCACGTAATCATTGCCGGTCAGGATGGTGAGGGATATCGACGGGTAGCGGCGGGTAAAATCTCCCAGCATGGGTACCAGCCAGCACTGGGCGATTGACGGGCGGGAGTAGACCGTCAGCGTACCGGATAGCGCCTGATTTTTGATGTCCAGAATTTCCTGATTCAGGGTGTCGAGGGACGATTTAAGGGTCCAGTAAACCCGTTTTCCCTCCTGCGTCAGCTCCACTTTACGGTGCGAGCGGACAAACAGCTGAATGCCCAGCTCCTCTTCCAGCAGGTTGATGCGGTGGCTCACCGCGCTGGGACTGAGCGAGAGTTCCGCCGCCGCCAGGGCGAAGGACTCATGCCGGGCGGCCACTTCAAAGGTGTACATTTTTGACAGCTGCCAGCCGTTTAACAGCCGGTTTCTGGCGTCATTCGCATCGATCATCACAATTCTCACACGTTATTTCTGCCCTCAGCATACCGTGTGAGGGTGAATTTATGTGAACCAACGGCGAAATTACTGCACTTTTTAGAGTTCAGTCACTCAGTTGGTTCAATCTGGCTCACCTGAACGGCAATTTATATCGTTTGTCAGCCCACGCCGTTTTTTCGTCCAATACCCGCAAATGATATAAGGGTGAGGTGAAATATGGGATCGCCGGTCTGGGTTGTGACAACGCTGCTTATCAGCATTGTGTTGATTGTTTTAACCATCGTAAAACTGAAGTTTCACCCGTTCCTCGCGCTGCTGCTGGCGAGTTTTTTCGTCGGCGCAATGATGGGGATGAGCCCACTGGATATGGTAAACGCCATTGAGAGCGGTATTGGCGGTACGCTGGGCTTCCTGGCGGCGGTGATTGGTCTTGGCACCATTCTGGGCAAGATGATGGAGGTTTCCGGCGCGGCAGAGCGCATCGGGATGACCTTGCAGCGCTGCCGCTGGCTGTCAGCAGACGTGATTATGGTACTGGTAGGCCTGATCTGCGGCATTACGCTGTTCGTGGAAGTGGGCGTGGTTCTGCTGATCCCGCTGGCGTTTTCCATCGCTAAAAAGACCAACACCTCGCTGCTTAAGCTTGCCATTCCACTCTGTACCGCGCTGATGGCGGTGCACTGCGTGGTGCCGCCGCATCCGGCTGCGCTGTTTGTCACCAACAAGCTGGGGGCGGACGTCGGAACGGTGATTGTCTATGGTTTGCTGGTGGGCCTGATGGCGTCTCTGGTCGGCGGCCCGCTGTTCCTGAAGCTGCTCGGCAACCGTCTGCCATATAAACCGGTTCCGGCGGAATTTTCAGACCTGAAGGTGCGGGAAGAACATACCCTGCCGTCGCTGGGCGCCACGCTGTTCACGGTGTTGCTGCCGATTGCCCTGATGCTGGTGAAGACCGTCGCTGAGCTGAATATGGCGAAAGAAAGCACGCTGTATACCCTGCTGGAATTTATCGGCAACCCGATCACCGCGATGTTTATCGCCGTGTTTGTCGCCTACTACCTGCTGGGGATCCGCCAGCATATGGGCATGGGCGCCATGCTGACCCATACGGAGCACGGGTTTGGCTCTATCGCCAATATTTTGCTGATTATCGGTGCGGGCGGTGCGTTCAACGCCATCCTCAAAACCAGCGGGCTGGCGGACTCCCTGGCGCATATTCTCTCGAACCTGCACATGCACCCAATCCTGCTCGCCTGGCTGGTGGCGCTGGTGCTGCATGCCGCCGTCGGCTCCGCCACGGTGGCGATGATGGGGGCGACGGCTATCGTCGCGCCGATGCTGCCGCTCTACCCCAACGTCAGCCCGGAGATCATTACCATTGCCATCGGTTCTGGCGCCATTGGCTGCACGATCGTTACCGATTCTCTCTTCTGGCTGGTGAAGCAATACTGCGGCGCGACCCTGCATGAGACCTTCAAATACTATACGACGGCGACGTTTATCGCCTCGGTGCTTGCACTTGGCGGCACATTCCTGCTTTCTTTCATTATCTGAGCGCGAAGAGACGTATTATGGAAAACGCAACTATCACCACTTTAACCGCACAGTTTCCTCTGGTTGAGGATCTGATTGCCCTGAAAGAAACCACCTGGCTTAACCCGCGTACCACCACGCTGGCTGAGGGGCTGCCCTATGTCGGGCTGACCAAAGCCGACGTGGACGACGCGCATGCGCGTCTCAACCGCTTCGCACCGTATCTGGCGAAAGCCTTCCCGGAGACAGCCGCCACGAAGGGGATAATTGAATCCGAACTGGTCGCCATTCCGGCAATGCAGGCACGTCTGGAGAAAGAATCTGGCAAAGCCATTCCCGGCACGCTGCTGCTGAAAAAAGACAGCCATCTGCCGATCTCCGGCTCGATTAAAGCGCGCGGCGGCATCTATGAGGTGCTGACCCACGCGGAAAAACTGGCGCTGGAAGCCGGATTGCTGAGCGTCGAAGACGACTACAGCATTCTGCTGGAGCCGCGCTTTAAGGACTTCTTTAGCCAGTACAGCATCGCGGTGGGCTCCACCGGCAACCTGGGGATGTCCATCGGCATCATGAGCGCACGCATTGGCTTTAAGGTGACGGTGCATATGTCTGCCGACGCCCGCGAGTGGAAAAAAGCCAAACTGCGCAGCCATGGCGTCATCGTCGTGGAATATGAGCAGGATTACGGCGTGGCGGTGGAGCAGGGACGCAAAGCGGCGGAAAGCGATCCCAACTGCTTCTTTATCGATGATGAAAACTCCCGCACCCTGTTCCTGGGCTACGCCGTTGCAGGCGAGCGTCTGAAGGCACAGTTTGCCGAACAGGGCCGCGTGGTGGATGCCGAACACCCGCTGTATGTCTATCTGCCGTGCGGCGTCGGCGGCGGCCCTGGCGGCGTGGCGTTTGGCCTGAAGCTGGCCTTTGGTGACAACGTCCACTGCTTCTTCGCGGAGCCCACGCACTCTCCATGCATGCTGCTGGGCGTCTACACCGGCCTGCACGATGAGATTGCCGTGCAGGACCTGGGCATTGATAACCTGACGGCCGCCGACGGGCTGGCGGTAGGGCGCGCCTCTGGCTTCGTGGGCCGCGCGATGGAACGCCTGCTCGACGGATTCTACACGCTCTCCGATCAGAGCATGTACGACATGCTCGGCTGGCTGGCGCAGGAGGAAGGGATTCGGCTGGAACCGTCCGCGCTGGCGGGGATGGCCGGGCCGCTGCGCATGCATTCCGATGCCAACGTTACTCACCTGGTGTGGGCGACCGGCGGCGGCATGGTACCGGAAGAGGAGATGGCGAAATATCTGGCGAAAGGGAAGTAATTATGCCGGGTGGCGGCTGCGCCTTACCCGGCCTACAGGTTCAAAATTTGCTGAATATGGGTGACCGCAAACAGCAGTGACAGCGACAGTACAGCCAGGGCGATCAGGAACTTATCCCGCACCGCCTTCGGCTGCACAAAATCGTCCTGCGCCACGTCCATCAGGTTACGGCTGCGGGTATAGCGCCATAAAATGACAGCCACCAGCGCGAGTACGACGACGGAGATCCAGAACGGCGCCCCGGTGCGGTGCCAGTTGTGCTTAATCGCCAGGGCAATCAGCGCGCCATACCCCAGCAGCGTACGCAGCCACGCCAGCGACGTCCGCTCCGGCTGCAGGCCGGGGTCCGCTTCGCGTCGCGCTTTGCGGCTATCCGCCATAAAACACCAGCACCATCACCACGCCCGCCACCGCCAGCAGGATTGCGCTGATGATGAGTAGCCCGCGCGTATAGGGCAGATCCTGCTTCAGACGCATCGCCTTCTCATTGCGCAGCCAGCGCAGGTAGCCGTAAATCGCCAGCACGCCCGCGAACAGACACAGCAGCAGAGCCAGCACTTCACGAATCAACGGCGTGGCGAAATCAGGCGCGAGCTGGTCGAGGCCGACACCTGCAGCCAGAAAACCCAGTGCGGTGCGGATCCACGCTAAAAACGTGCGTTCATTGGCCAGAGAGAAGCGGTAGTCCGGCGCTTCGCCGAGGCGGGAAATTTTCATGAAGGTTCCTTGTCGTGCTACAGGCAGGCTTCAGCATAGCGTAAATCGACCAGGACAAGGAGACCGGCATCGGGCGATGCCGGTCGGGAAGATTAGTGCAGCTCCGGCCAGAACCCCTTATTGGCCTCGATCAGGTCATCCAGAATCGCTTTCGCCACAGAGGCGCTCGGTACGGTTTTGGAGAGGGTGATCGCCTGCCAGAGTTTCTGGTACGAACGCTGCTCCCAGGCATCTACCACCAGTTTTTCCACCGCCACCTGCTGGCTCATCAGCCCTTTCTGGAAGTGCGGAATATCACCCACCGTGAGCGGCTCCGGCCCGTTATGGCCCACCAGGCACGGTATCTCCACCATCGCGTCGGCATCAAAGTTATGGATCGCCCCGTTGTTCGGCACAATCAGCAGCATCCGCTCCTGGGTATTGAAGGCAATCGCGGTCGCCAGATCGACGATATAGGACGCATGTTCGTCAATCTCCAGCTCACCGGCGGAGGATTTCCCGGCTGCGATAATCGCCCGGCAGGAACTGAACACGTGCTTCTCTCGGTGATCCATCACCTCATTGGCGCGGGTACGCTCGGGACTGGAGTGCGCCACCACGTAGTCCGGGAACAGGTAATACTTCAGGTAAGTGTTCGGCATGGTATCCGGATCCAGCGCCTGCACGTCTTTGGCTTTGGCGAAGGTATCGTTCCAGCTCGCTTCGGTATGGGCGTCGTCAGACGGCGGTACATAGCCGTTTTTAGCGACGTATTCGCGCAGTTTCGGCATCAGATCGTTACCGTTGAGATCTTCAATCGACGTCCACCAGCCGAAGTGGTTCAGGCCGTAGTAACGCACGCGCATCTCTTTGCGGTCTTTCAGGCCGACAATCTGCGCCATGCGCCCTTCGATGCCGATCGGCATATCGCAGATATTAAGAATTTTGGCGTTCGGACGCAGGCGACGGGTCGCTTCCGCGACAATCGCTGCCGGATTGGAGTAGTTCAGCATCCACGCGTTCGGGGAGTACTGCTCCATATAATCCACCAGCTCCAGCACGCCGCCGATTGAGCGCATGCCGTAGGCGATGCCACCCGGTCCGCAGGTTTCCTGGCCCAGCACGCCATGGCGCAGCGGGATTTTTTCATCTTTTTCACGCATCGGGTATTTGCCCACGCGGATATGCGCCATCACGAAATCCACATCACTAAACGCCGCTTTCGGATCGGTGGTGTAGCTGAATTCAATCTCCGGCGCCTGTTCCTTAAGGATGATTTTGCACGCTTCGGCGATGGTCTCCTGACGTGCGCCGTCGTTGTCATAGAACTTCAGGGCGCGCAGCGGGAAACGGTCACGGTTGGCTAACAGCATCAGGACGATACCAGGCGTAAAGGTGCTGCCGCCGCCTGCAATGACAACTGAGAATTTTTTCATGATATAGCCTCTGTCAGGGTAGTTTGTTCATTCGTTAAAGGGGTTTTCATCAGCGATTCCAGCTGGTCGCGCACCTGAGGAACGTGCAGACCGACAATCACCTGAATGCCGTTGCCGCGTCGCACCACGCCGTGGGCGCCGAGGGCTTTAAAGACGTCATCACTTTGGGTTTTCGCCATATCGACCAGGGCGATACGCAGGCGGGTAGCACAGTTGTTGATGCTTTCGATGTTGGCCGCACCGCCGAGCGCCTGCAGGAACCCGGCTGCCTGTCCGACCTGCTGGCTGGCCGCTGCCGGGACGGTGGTGTGCCCGCGCGCCGCCTTATAGTCCGCCTTGCTGTAGAGTTTGATTTCGCTCGCTTCCCGGCCCGGCGTTTTCAGGTTCAGACGCGCAATCAGCGTTTTGAAGACCACGAAGTAGATCCCGGTGAAGCAGACGCCAATGCCAATCTGGGTGAACACCGTTGACGCGTGGTTGTGGAACATCGGGATCCAGTTTTGCGGCAGGAACTGGTCCAGCAGGCCGCCGCCCATGTTGCCGACGACGCCGAAGACGTACATCACCGTCGCCATGGTGGCCGCCAGCACGGCGTGGACGGCAAACAGCAGCGGCGAGATAAACAGGAAGGTGAATTCCAGCGGTTCAGTAATGCCCACCAGCACGGCGGTGAGCGTGGCCGGGATCAGCAGCCCTGCGACCTTGACGCGGTTTTCCGGTGAGGCGGTGTACCAGATCGCCAGCGCAATCCCGACCGAGCCAAACACTTTCGAGTTGCCGTGCAGCGCGAATCCACCTTCCGGGAACAGGGTTTTCAGCGACAGCGTGCTCTGGCTAAACGCCTGCAGGTGCTGCGCCCAGTAGACCTGAATCCCACCCTCTACCGCCGCCGGGCCGAAGATAAACGGACCGTAGACGAAGTGGTGCAGCCCGGTTGGGATCAGAATGCGTTCCAGGAAGGTATAGACCCACACGCCCAGCGCACCGGCAGAGCGCAGGAAAGCCTGCAGGGACTCGATGCCCATCTGCACTTTCGGCCAGCCCAGCAGCGTCAGCCAGGCGCAGGGGATCATGACGAAAAACGCGAGGATAACGACAAACGAACTGCCCTGAAAAATCCCCAGAAACACCGGCAGCGGCTTGTCAAAATAGCGGTTGTGGATGGCGGTAACGATGCCCGAAATGATGATGGCACCGATGATGCTGGTATCGAGCGTTTTAATCCCGGCAATCATCGCCAGCCCGCTGCCTGCCGTCGGTTCGGCGGTGAAATCGACGCCAAAAAAGTGGCCCCAGGTCATGCCCATTGCGTTGATGAAGTAGTTCCAGGTGAGGAAGCTAATCAGCACCGCCAGACAGGCACGGCCCTGCGCCTGCTTCGCCAGGCCAATCGGCAGGCCAACGGCAAAAATCAGCGGCATATTGCGAAAGACCGCCCAGCCGCCCTCTTCAATGATGTGAACGATCTGCGCGAAAAGGTTATCAGGGGCCGTTAAGGCTTCGCCGACAAACAGCGGATTGCGAAGCATAATGGCGATTCCCACCACGATCCCGGCGAACGGAAACAGCAACACCGGGGTAAACATGGCACCGCCAAAACGTTGTATTTGACTGAGCATTTTTAAATCCTCACGTAACAACCTGTAGGGGAGAGAGGCCTTTATGGTTTTTTGCTGGCGTGAGGTGAGCATAAGAACTTACTGATGCGCGAACATGGCGTGCCGCTGCGATTCGTGATCGCATTCATGGTTTTATTTTGACCAATCAGGTCTACTTTTTGCGGTAAATATGGACATGTCAGGACGCCATCCACGCCCTGATAAGGGCAGAGAGGTCTACTGGTGATCTACAAATCTATCGCCGACAGGTTGCGGCTGCGGCTGAATTCGTCGGACTACAACATCGGCAGCCCGTTGCCGGGCGAAAAAGCGCTGGCGCAGGAGTTCGGCGTGGCGCGAATGACCATCCGCAAAGCGCTGGATCTGCTGGTGAGCTGGGGCCTGGTGGAGCGGCGGCACGGCAGCGGAACGTTTGTCGCGCGTAAAGACGTTCACCATGAAACCACAAACCTCACCGGGCTGGTGGAGGTGTTGCGCCAGCAGGGGAAAGAGGTGCAGAGCAAGGTGTTGCAGTTCGAAGTGATGCCCGCGCCGCCCGCCATCGCCAGCCAGCTGCGGATTCAGGTGGATGAGCGGATCTACTTTTCCCGGCGGGTGCGCTACGTGGACGGAAAACCGCTCATGCTGGAGGACAGTTTTATGCCGGTGAAGCTGTTCCGTAACCTCTCTCTGGCGCATCTTGAAGGGTCAAAGTTTGATTACATCGAGAAGGAGTGCGGGATCACCATTAGCGGCAATTACGAGAGCCTGACGCCGGTGCTGGCGGATAAACAGCTGGCGGGTTATCTGAATCTTCCGGAACAAACGCCGCTGCTGCGAATCACGTCCCTTTCCTACAGCGACAGCGGCGAGTTTCTCAACTATTCCGTCATGTTCCGAAACACCAGCGATTACCAGGTGGACTACCATCTGCGGCGCATCCACCCGGACGACCTGTTAGCTCATCCCCCAGAACAGCACCGCCAGTAGCTGCGGGGTGATAATGCGCAGGAACATTACCAGCGGATAAACCGTGGCGTAGGAGAGCGCCGCCGCGCCGCTGGTGGCGTGCAGGTTATTGGCAAAGGCCAGTGCGGGTGGGTCCGTCATCGAGCCCGCAAGCATGCCGCAGAGCGTCAGGTAGTTCATTTTAGCGAACATACGCGCCAGTATGCCTACCGTCAGCAGCGGGATTGCCGTGATGAATATGCCGTAGCCGACCCAGCTCATCCCTTCCCCTCTGACCAGGGTATCGACAAAATCCCCGCCGGACTTCAGCCCGACCACCGCCAGGAACAGCACAATGCCCAGCTCGCGCAGCGCCAGGTTGGCGCTCGGCGGCATAAACCAGTAGAGCTTACCGATGCAGCCAATACGCCCGAGGATCAGCGCCATAATCAGCGGTCCGCCCGCCAGGCCCAGCTTGAGCGCCACCGGGAAGCCCGGCACATACAGCGGAATGGAGCCGAGCAGTACACCCAACCCGATACCAATAAACACCGGCAGCATCTGCACCTGCTGCAGTTTTTGCTGAGCGTTACCGACCATATCCGCGACGGCGTCAATGGACGACGGCCGCCCGACCAAGTTAAGGATATCCCCAAACTGCAGGCTGGCCTCCGGGCTGGCGACCAGTTCCACACCCGCGCGGTTAAGGCGGGAGATCACGACGTCGTAACGCTCTTTCACCTGCAGATCGCGGATTTTCTTGCCGAGAACATGCTCGTTTGTTACCACCACGCGCTCCACGCGCATATCGGTGCCGCGGGTGGAGAGCGAGGTGTCCACTTCCTGACCGATCACCAGCCGCGCGTTGTTGAGATCGCCGGGCTGGCCGACCAGGTGCAGCAGATCCCCCTGCTGAATAATGGTGCCCGGCGCGGGCACCATCAGCATATCGTCGCGCTTAAGGCGCGAGCAGATAATGTTGGCGCTGTTCAGGATCGGCACGTCCTGAATCGCCATATTGTTCAGATTGGGGTTATCGACCCGAATATTGATGGTTTTGATCGGCATATGGCCGTTGGTGAGCGTGGTTTCGTGGTCTTTCGCCTCTTTATCGACGTTAATGCGAAACAGGACGCGTACCAGCCACATGGAGAGCAGAATGCCGCAAATGCCAAACGGATAGGCCATGGCATAGCTCATCCCCATCTGGTCAACAATGCCAGGTTCGATACCCAAATCACGCAGGATTTGCTGTCCCGCGCCGAGCGCAGGCGTGTTGGTCACCGCCCCGGAGAAAATACCCAGCACCACGGGAAGCGGGATTGCGAAAAGTTTATGCAGAAGCGCGGTCACCAGCCCCCCCATCACCACAATCGCGAGAGCAAACAGGTTGAGGCGTAGTCCGGAGACCCGAAGGGAAGCGAAAAAGCCCGGCCCCACCTGAATGCCAATGGTATAGACAAACAGGATCAGGCCAAATTCCTGAATAAAGTGGAGCATTTCGGCGCTGAGGACCAGCCCGAGCTTGTCGGCGAAGTGCCCGACAAAAATACCGCCAAACAGCACCCCGCCAATACCAAACCCGACGCCGCGGATTTTGACGTTGCCAATCCATAGCCCAACGACGGCGACCAGGGCCAACACGCTGACGGTTAACGCGATATCACTCATGATCCCCTTCCTTAGCATAACCTTAGTTATGTTAAGGATTCTCTCAGAGCCGGGGGCGGTTGTATGGGCGATGGCGCACAAAAAAGCCCTGCCGGGGCAGGGCTTTATCTTTACTCCCTCTCCCTTTGGGAGAGGATCGGGCATCAGCCCGCACACTCTTAACTGTTCAACGCCGGTCGGTCGCTAATGGCGATACGCTGCGGCGCGATAGCTTCCGGCACGTTACGGGTCAGATCAATATGCAGCAGCCCGTTAGTAAACGTTGCGCCGGTTACATCCATATGGTCTGCCAGAGTAAAGCTCAGGCTAAACGGCTGATTAACCAGCCCCTGATGCAGCCATTTGGTCTCGGTCTCTTGTTTTTCCGGCGTACCCTTAACGGTCAGGCGCGTGCCTTCAAGCTGGATATCCAGATCCTCCTGACGGAAGCCGGCCAGCGCCAGGGTGATGCGATAGTGGTTATCGTCGCTTTTTTCGATGTTGTACGGCGGAAACGTCTGTTGCTCAGCGGTGTTTTGCAGGGCATTCGCCAGTTTGTCAAAACCAATCCACTGACGCAGTAAGGGGGATAAATCATAGTTACGCATACTAAATCTCCTTCTGAGAAGCGAGTTCGGCACAGTTTAATTTTGTGCGCAGTTGTTCCTGCAAATCCTGATGGATTCGCATATGCTCCCGTTACGGCAAGCAAGTCTGGGTGGGCCGCTCGTGCGACCCGCAAAATTAGTTAATTTCGATACGACGCGGTTTTTTCTCTTCCGGAATCACACGTTCCAGTTCGATAAACAGCAGGCCGTTAACCAGGTTCGCGCCTTTCACGTGAATGTTCTCGGCTAACTGGAACTTGCGTTCAAAGTTGCGCTCGGCGATGCCCTGGTAGAGGTAGGTACGTTCTTTCTGCTCAGCCGTATGGGAACCTTTCACCACCAGCAGGTTGTCCTGCGCGGTGATCTCCAGTTCGTTTTCTGCAAAACCGGCGACGGCAATGGCGATGCGGTAGTGGTTTTCGTCAACCAGCTCAACATTGTAAGGAGGGTAGCCGTTGCTCTGGCTTTGGTTATTTTCTAAATGGTTAAACAGGCGATCAAAACCAATTGCAGAACGGTATAGCGGAGAAAGATCGAAGTTACGCATAAATAAAACTCCTGAAATCAGCGAGAAAATAGTGCCTTCCACCATGGACAGGCCTTTGCGCCCCCGAACACCCATCAGGCGTGTTCGTTATCGGGCCACATTCATAAAATGGGTCTGCAACCGGGCTTTTCAAGCACGACAACTGCACTTTTTTTTGCACTTTTGTGCATCTCGCTTAGACTGGGACAACAGCACAAAGGGTTAAATTGCGATGGCTGCCACAGTGCGGGGGTATCGGGCTATCCATTTTGGATAAGGCTCGCTATAACCCTGAGTTGCAGGTCTATGCAGTGCCATTAACGATGACTGAGTGATGATGAAAAATGTTCTGATAAAGCTGACGACGTTCAGCGGGGTAGTTTTACTTTGCGGGTGTTCGAGCGTGATGTCTCACACCGGCGGTAAAGAAGGAACATATCCGGGGACGCGCGCCAGCGCGGCGATGATCTCCGATGACGATACCAACTGGGGCACCAAATCCCTGGTTATCCTCGATATGCCGTTTACGGCTGTGGCAGATACGCTTCTGCTGCCGTGGGATATATTTCGTAAGGACGACTCTGTGCGCTCACGGGTAGAAAAAAGCGAGCAGGAAAATCTGGCGACAAACGCCGTTATCCCGCCCGCGGAAATGCCTCCACGCTAGTTCTGCGCGGTTTCCGTTAACCAAAGCTGACGGAAACCGCCTGTCTCTTCCATCCACGCAATAAAGCGCCCGTCTGGCGAAAACACCACCGCATCAGCAGACGGTGGATTGCCGTGATCGGACGTCAAAAACGTCACCTCTCCGGTCCGTGCGTCGCAGCAGGCGATACGATCTTCCATGACAAATCCCAGGCGGTTGCCCGAAGGATGCCAGTTAAATGCCGACTGGATACCGTTTTCTGTATGCGTTAACTGGCGCGGCTCGCCGCCCTCGGGGGAGATCAGCCACAGTTGCACGATACCGTTATCATCGCGCATCAGGAACGCAATCTGCGTTCCTTGCGGATTGCTGCGCACCCAGTGACGCGGCACGTTCACCAGCCCCGGATAGCGGTTCTGATGGGTAAAGGTCAGACGACGCTGCTTCACGCCTGCAGGCGGAGCGGGCAGGGTTGCCGGCGTGCCCTGTAGCGGCGCATCGCCCGCACGTTTCCAGCCCTGTTCGTCTTCTGGCAAATCGACAATAAACAGTTCAGGCACTTTTTCGCCCTGTGCGGAGAGGGTGTCACCGATAAACGCCAGCCTGCTGTTGCCTACCCAGCCCTCTTCGTAGGCGCGGTTGATCTCATCGCTGCCTGGCTGCGGCTTGGGCGTCGTGCGGCTAACCAGCACGCTCCAGAAGGTGCCCGAATACGCCCGTGGATGGTTCCCCTTCGGCTTCACCGGGCCGTAAGGCACAGCCACGCCGACGTTGCGTAAATCGAGCTTTGGATCGCGCTCATGCAACACATGGTCGTTATAGGTAAAGCTGACGAACTGCCCGTTCGGGCTAAAGACATGAACATGGGTGCCGCCGCGCAGCGCGCCTGCGGTGTAAGGCGCGGTGATATCCATCGCATCCAGATTGCTCACCTGGCCGTGATGCGCAATCACCCCCTGGCGATGGTGAAAATCATAGTGCCAGTCTGCGTCCGGGTTTTTCGGGCCGTGGATAAAGACATATTTCTCTTGTGCGGGATGAACGGTCACCACGCCAACGTGCGCGCCGTTTGTGGCGCGATAAATCACCTCCACCTCGCCCGAATGGACGTTAACCCGCTCAATGGTTTCACCGGTGAACGACGCGCCTGACGGGCGCACGTCGTAGACCAGCCACTGGCTGTCCGGCGTCCAGGTATTGATATTGGTGAGCTGGTGGTTACGGGAAGCGAAGGTGATTTGTTTCATGAAGATACCCTGATGCGCGGTTTTCGCATCAGGGTAAAACATCCGGAAGAATTAGCCTACTCGTTTAACATCGCCTACCAGCAGGATGTAGGAGAGCGCACCGATCAATGCCACGGCGGAGATGTAGACCAGCGCCGGGCCAAAACCGTAATCCTGCGCCAGGTAACCGATGACCAGCGGCACGGTGATCCCGCCCAGCCCGCCAACGAAGTTGAACACGCCACCGGTCAGGCCGATCAGACGCATCGGTGCCAGCGACGACACCAGCGACCAGGTAATGGAGGCAAAACCGTTTCCGAAGAACGCCACGGCCATCAGGGTCATAATCCATACCGGATCGTTGGTGTAGTTGGCGCCCATGATGCACGTTGAGATCAGCAGCCCGCAGATAATCGGTGTTTTACGCGCAGCCCCCAGCGAGAAGCCTTTTTTCACCAGTTTGTCCGCCAGCCAGCCCGAAAGCAGTACCCCGAAGAAGGCCGCAAGGAACGGTACGGTGGTCATAAAGCCCGCCTTCAGCGCGGTGATCCCTTTCTCCTGCGTCAGGTAGTTCGGGAACCAGGTGAGAAAGAACCACAGCGTCGACGTGACCGCAAACTGGCCCAGATACACCCCCACAAGCTTACGATGGAAGACCAGCTTCCAGTCCGCTCTGGTGAGCGGCTGGCGCGCCTCTTTTTTCACGGGCGCATCGCCATCCACCAGACCGCCGCCATCGCGGATGTAGTCCAGCTCGGCTTTAGTGATGCTTTTGGTCAGCCGCGGAGGTTGGTAGACCTTAAACCAAATTAGCGACCAGATAATGCCGATCCCGCCGGTGACAATAAACACCCAGTGCCAGCTCAGAAGCTCCTGGATCCAGATGAGCAGCGGCGTCAGGAACGCCAGGCCAACAAACTGCCCGGAGGTGTAGAAGCCCACGGCAGAAGCACGCTCATGCTCCGGGAACCAGCTGGTCACCATGCGGTTGTTGGTCGGGAATGCTGGTGCTTCAAAAATACCGGTAATGGCGCGCAGGCCAATCAGCGACATCAGCCCGGTCGCGAAACCCTGGAACAGGGTCGCCACGGACCAGCCTAAAATGGCGATGAAGTAAGTCAGACGTGACCCCACGCGGTCCAGGAACCAGCCGCCGGGGATCTGGCAGAGCGTATAAAGCCAGGCAAATGCCGAGAAGACGTAGCCCATTTCCGCTTTGGTGATACCAAACTCTTCCTGAATATGAGCCGATGCTACGGCAAGATTGGCGCGGTCGACATAGCAAATGACCACGGTAATAAAGATCATGATGAGCGTCAGGTAGCGGCGACGCCCGATTTTTGCAGCAGTAACTGGAATATCCATCGCAATCTGTCTCCAGATTTTGGGCATAGCGAAGCCGCTCACCATGCCCTGTAATTTACAGAGGGTTATAGTTTTGTATGTATGTTTTTTTGCCCGGTGGCGCTTCGCTTACCGGGCCTACGGGAGGGCGATCACCACTCCGCTACGCTGCCGTCCTCATGACGCCACAGCGGGTTACGCCAGTCTGGCGCGTTTTTACTGAGCTCAATAACTTTGGCTTCGTCAATTTCTACGCCCAGGCCCGGCTTCGTTAACGGTTTAAAGAAACCGCCTTCCATGCTGAAGTCTTCTTTGTTTTTCACAAAGTCGAGCAGCTCCGCGCCCTTGTTATAGTGAATGCCCATGCTTTGCTCCTGGAACACGGCATTGCGGGAGACAAAATCTACGTGCAGACAGGCCGCCAGCGCGATCGGCCCGAGCGGACAGTGTGGTGCCAGCGCCACATCGTAGGCTTCTGCCATTCCGGCAATTTTGTAGCATTCGGTGATGCCGCCCGCGTGGGAGAGATCCGGCTGCAGGATCGCAATGCCGCCCGCTTCCAGCACACGTTTAAACTCGAAGCGCGAGAACATGCGTTCACCCGCGGCGATGGGAATGTGCGTCTGTTCTGCCAGTTTCGGATAGTACTCAGCCTGCTCGGCCAGCACTGGCTCTTCAATAAACAGCGGGCGATACGGCTCCAGCTCTTTAATCAGCACTTTCGCCATCGGCGCGCTGACGCGTCCGTGGAAATCCAGCCCAAATTCAATCTCGTTGCCGAAGGCTTCACGGATTTGCGCCACGGTATTCACCGCGCGGTCGACCGCTCGCGAGTTGTCAATCACACCCATCTCTTCACAGCCGTTGAGCTTGAAGGTGTCAAAACCAATGTTGCGCAACTGCGTGATGCCGTCGATCACTTCCGCGGGGCGATCGCCGCCCACCCAGCTGTAGGCTTTGATTTTATCGCGCACCAGGCCGCCCATCAGTTGCCAGACCGGGGCATTCAGCACTTTGCCTTTGATATCCCACAGCGCCTGGTCGATACCGGCGATGGCGCTCATCAGGATCGGGCCACCACGGTAGAAACCGGCACGATACATTACCTGCCACAGGTCGTTGATGCGCGCAGGATCCTGGCCAATCAGGTATTCTCCCAGCTCGTGCACGGCGGCTTCAACCGTGCGCGCACGGCCTTCGATCACCGGCTCACCCCAGCCGACAACACCTTCATCGGTTTCGATTTTCAGGAACATCCAGCGCGGGGGTAAACGGTAAGTGGTAAGTTTGGTTATTTTCATTGCACTGCCTCTCGATACGCTTTCACAAATGCTGCCGCCTGCTGCGCGGTACGTTCCACGGACTGCCCGGCGCGATAGAGATCGCTGCCCAGCCCCGCGCCCACACAGCCTGCTTTTATCCACTGCACCAGGTTTTCTGGCGTGACGCCGCCCACGGCAAAGACCGGCACGCTGGCGGGTAAGACCGCTTTCAGCGCTTTGATGTAATCCGGGCCAAAGGCCGACGACGGGAAAATTTTGAGCGACTGTGCGCCCGCATCGAGAGCGGCAAAGGCTTCTGTGGCCGTGGCGCATCCCGGGCAGACGGTCATGCCGTAACCCACTGCGCGACGAATCACCTCGGGATGAATGTTGGGGGTGACGATAAGCTTGCAGCCCATCTTTGCCAGCCTGTCCACCTGCTCCGGTTTTAGCACGGTCCCCGCGCCAATCAGCGCCTTATCACCAAACGCTTCCACCACTGCCGGGATGCTTTTTTCCCAATCCGGCGAGTTGAGCGGGATTTCTACCGCGTCGAACCCGGCATCGATAACCGCCCCGACATGGGCTAATGCCTCATCGGGCGTGATACCGCGCAAAATCGCGATAAGGGGAAGATCAGTTTGCCACTGCATGAGCGATGCTCCTTATTCCTGCCTGAAATGCCGTGTCACCGGATACCGTTGAGACGTCGTGCCCTGCGCGGCGTAAAGCCTGCTCGTAGCGTGAAGCCAACGATGACCCTGCAACAATCGTGATGGCCTGCCCCTGCGCAACAAAATCACACATGCTGGCGACTTCAGCGCCAATCAGCAGGCCGGAAAGAAACTCGCTGACCTGCTCGCGCGGGAGGGTTCCCAGCACGTGCGAGGCGCGGATTTCAAAAAGAGACGGCAGAACATCAGGCGAAGCGAGGCCGCGCTCAAGACCGGCGGTAAAGGCCTCCGGGGACGTTTTCTGCTCGGGTAAGCCAGCGCCCACCAGAGAATGATTGAGCAGCAAATGGTGTAACTCGCCGGTCATTACAGTGCGAAAATCGTGGATTTGCTCCGTGTCGGCCTGCACCCATTTGCAGTGCGTACCCGGCATCACATAGACAGAAGAAGGAGAAAGCGTGCGCGCGCCGAGCAGCTGCGTCTCTTCGCCGCGCATCACGTTGTGGTTATCATCACGCGAGACGCTCAAACCGGGAATAATCCAGATATTGTCGCCAACGGACGTTAACTGCTCGCCAATAGCGGAGAAATGGACAGGAACAGGCAGATAAGGCGCAACCTTCCAGCCCACGTTACTGCCGACCATTCCCGCCATCACCACCGGCGTCGCGCCATCGCGCCAGTTTTGTGTCACCTCAGCTAACACCGCCTCGGGGGATTTCCCGTTCAGACGCGTAACGCCTGCTTCTGATTGCCTGCTCTCCAGGCACTGCTCGCCCTGGTATAGCCAGGCGCGCAGATTGGTCGATCCCCAGTCAATTGCGATGTAGCGTGATGTCATGTGATTTCCTTCAGCCTTCGTGTCGAGCTGGCAATCATGGTGAGTGCTGCCTGCTCTGCCGCATCGCCGTCCTGATGCCGTATCGCATCAAACAGCGCTTTATGTTCCTGAAGCGTTTTCGGCATGTTGGCCTCATCGCCCATCCAGGTACGTTCAAATACTGCTCGCTGTAGCGAGCTGATCGCCACGCTAAGCTGCTGTAACACCGGGTTATGCACCGACTGCAATACCGCCTCGTGATAGCGAATATCCGCCTCGTTGAACGCTTCCCGGTTCTGGTTATTGGCGATCATGTCGTTGAGCGCTGACTCAATCTGCGCCAGATCGCCTGACGTTGCGCGCTCTGCTGCCCAGCGGGCGATGGCGGGTTCGACCAGGTTTCGTACTTCACTCATCGCACCGATAAGCCGCGGGTCGTAGTCATTTTCCAGCACCCACTGCAGGACATCGGTATCGAGGTAGTTCCACTGGTTACGCGGGGCAACAAACGCGCCGCGATAGCGTTTCATTTCAATCAACCGCTTCGCCATCAGCGAGCGGAACACTTCCCGGATAATGTTGCGTGAAGTTTCAAACTCCTCGCACAGTTCAGCCTCTGCTGGCAGCGGCGAACCGGGAACGTATTTGCCACCCACAATCTGAGTGCCCAGCGTGATGACAATGCGGTCGGTTTTGTTCAGCGTCATGGAGAGTCCTTGTGCTCTGTAAGTCCATCACTACTTTACCGCGACCGCTGAATTTCGCCTCACTTTTGCAGTACAAACGTGAAGCCTTTCGCCTTTGCTGTGCTGGTAATGTAGTACAATCAATTAATGTTGTACTACAATCCAGATCACAAAAAGAACAATTCAATAAACTCAGGGCCAAAAAAAGCCCCGGTTGATAACCGAGGCTGATGATTGCGGGCAATGTGTTACCGGGACAGTACAAATTTCTCAATCGCGTAGGCCACACCGTCTTCGAGGTTGGATTTGGTAACAAAGTTAGCAACCTCTTTCACCGACGGAATGGCGTTATCCATCGCCACGCCCATGCCTGCGAATTCAATCATCGCGATGTCGTTTTCCTGGTCGCCCAGCGCCATGATCTCGTCAGGTTTGATGCCCAGCGCGTCGGCCAGCGATTTTACCCCCGTGCCTTTATTGACGCGTTTATCGAGGATTTCGAGGAAGTACGGCGCGCTTTTTAGCACGGTGTACTTCTCTTTCACCTCGGCCGGAATGCGCGCAATCGCTTTATCCAGGATCTCGGGTTCGTCGATCATCATCACTTTCAGGAACTGGGTCGCCGGATCCATCTTCTCGGCTTCGCAGAACACCAGCGGAATGGTCGCAACATAGGATTCATGTACCGTGTAGTAGCTGATATCACGGTTGGCGGTATAGAGCGTATTGCGATCGAGCGCATGGAAGTGGGAACCCACTTCACGGGACAATTTTTCCAGGAACAGGTAGTCGTCATAGCTCAGTGCAGTTTGCGCAACCGTACTGCCATCCGCGGCTTTTTGTACCAGCGCGCCGTTATAGGTAATGCAGTAGTCGCCAGGCTGATTCATATGCAACTCTTTCAGGTAGCTGTGTACGCCCGCGTACGGACGCCCCGTGGTCAGGACCACATTCACGCCCTTTGCGCGTGCCGCGGCGATCGCGTTTTTAACAGCTGGAGAGATAGTGTGGTCTGGCAGCAGCAGCGTGCCGTCCATATCGATTGCAATGAGTTTAATAGCCATGAGTTCCCCGGGATAAATGAGTGCTGCCTCATGCTAACGCGATTAAGCACACAAAAATAGAGCTACATTGCGCAACAGGAATACCCCTTTTACGCATCCCGGGGGAATGATGACTTACTCGCGGGTGAGAACGATTTTACCGAACGCGCCGCGATCGAGATGGTCGAGCGCCTGTTCAAGTTCATCAAAGCGGTAGCGGTGCTCAATGACCGGCTTCAGACTCGTGACATCAACAGCCCGGACAAAATCCTCCAGCGCCCGGCGATGTCCCACGCCAATCCCCTGAATGACCGGAGATTTCAGCAACAGCTCGCCAGCAGACAATGAAATCTCCGCCCCCGCCAGCACACCAATGACCGATATCCGTCCATGAACGGCTACGGCGCGCAGGGAATGCTTCAGGTTCTCCCCGCCCACGGTTTCAATAATATGGTCGATACCGCGATCCTGCGTCAGTGCCAGCGTCGTTTCAGCCCAGTCGCCTTTCAGGCGGTTGATGCCCTGCCTGGCCCCCAGATTTTTAGCCCGCGCCAGTTTTTCATCACTTCCCGACGTGACAAACACCTCTGCGCCGTGCGCTTTTGCAATTTGCAGTGCGAAAATCGCCACCCCACCTGTGCCCTGTACCAGTACCGTTTGCCCGGCGCGCAAGTTTCCACGCTCGATCAGCGCGAACCACGCCGTAAGCCCGGCGCACGGTAAGGTGCTGGCCTCTGCGTCATCCAGGGTTTCCGGCGCGGCCACCAGCGCATCTTCCTTCACAATCACATACTCAGCCAGCATGCCCTGGAAGTAGCCGCCGGACGTTTTATAGGGCAGATTGCGTGCGTCCGCCTGCGGCTTACCGTCGAACCACTCAGGGAAAAAGGTGGAAATAACGCGAGCGCCGGGCTGGAAACGGGTGACGCCTTCCCCCGTGCTGTCCACCACCCCCGCCATGTCCGAGGCCGGCGTAAACGGGAAGGAAAGCGGGATCGGCATAGTGCCTTCAATCACCATTTTATCGCGATAGTTGAGCGCAACGGCATTCACCCTTACGCGCACTTCACCCGGGCCTGGCTCGGGAACAGGCTCCTGAATAAGTTTGAGGCTTTCGCGCCCAAGGGCGTTCATCGACCAGCGTTGCATTGTCTCTGTCATTTTTCTCTCCTGCCATCCAATAAGTGTCAGGACTACAGTCTACCGTTGACGAAAGATCGCCAGTGGCGATAAGTTTTCTCTTAATTGATGACTGAATAGATACAATCTATGACCGATACACTGAAGGATATTCCTGTTTTTGTGGCCGCCGTTGAGGCGGGAAGTTTTGCGCAGGCCGCTATCCGTCTGCATTTGTCACGCTCAGCGGTCGGAAAAAGCATCGCTCGCCTTGAAGAGCGGCTGGGGGTACGCCTGTTTCAGCGCACGACCCGCAGCCAGAGCCTGACTGATAACGGCGCCCTTTTTTACGAGCGCTGCCTGCGCGCGCTGGAAGAAATCCGCGGCGCAGAATCGCTGCTGGAAACAGGGAAACAGCAGGTCAGCGGCCGCCTGCGTGTTGCTATGCCGGTGCTGTTTGGTCGCCAGTGCGTCGCCCCGCTGCTGATAGACCTGGCGCAGGAACACCCCGGGCTTGAGCTCGAAATGTCATTCAGCGACCGCGTGGTGGATCTTGTCGAGGAAGGGTTTGACATGGCGGTACGCAACGGCACGCTGCAGGACAGCAGCGTTCTGGTCGCCAGAAGACTGGGAGAACACCGCATGGTGCTGTGCGCCGCGCCGGAGTATCTGCAGAAAAGAGGTCAGCCTGAAACGGTGGCTGATTTGCCCCACCATGCGGCCATTAACTATCTGCGGGCAGGCAGAGTGCTACCCTGGCAACTGATGGATAACGCAGGGGCCTCGCACACCTTTACCCCCCGCTCATCACTCAATATGGATGACTTGCAGGCGATCTGCGACGCGGCGCTGGCCGGACACGGCATTGCATGGTTGCCCTGCTGGATGGCCAGCCGGGAAATTCATCAGGGAAAACTCGTCCCGCTGTTAAAGCAGGCACCGGATTTGCGCTTCGACGTGCATGCGGTCTGGCAACAGACGCCGCATCTGCCGCTGAGAGTCAGAATTGCCGTCGATACGCTCGCCAGCCGTTTACCGTCAGTGCTGTCGCAGGAAATGCCTGCGCCCATAAAAAAGCCGCGCTAAACGCGCGGCCTGAGTAAAGCAGTATGACAACGATTAAATATCGATATTTGCCGCTTTCAGCGCGTTCTCTTCGATGAAGGCACGACGTGGTTCCACCGCATCGCCCATCAGCGTTGTGAACAGCTGGTCAGCCGCAATCGCGTCTTTGACGGTGACACGCAGCATGCGGCGGCTCTCCGGATCCATGGTGGTTTCCCACAGCTGATCCGGGTTCATTTCGCCCAGACCTTTATAACGCTGAATGGAGAGACCACGGCGGGACTCTTTCACCAGCCAGTCCAGCGCCTGCTCGAAGCTGGCTACCGGCTGACGGCGCTCGCCACGCTCAATGAACGCATCGTCTTCGATCAGCCCGCGCAGCTTCTCGCCGAGCGTGCAGATGCGACGGTA
Source organism: Enterobacter sp. BIDMC92 (assembly GCF_001030225.1). Lineage (NCBI taxonomy): Bacteria > Pseudomonadati > Pseudomonadota > Gammaproteobacteria > Enterobacterales > Enterobacteriaceae > Enterobacter > Enterobacter sp. BIDMC92. The sequence goes on along the minus strand of NZ_KQ087598.1, from coordinate 5,668 downwards.
TTCCGGGCCGGTCACGAACTCGTGCTCCAGCGGGTAGTCGGTGTCGACGCCGTGGGTACGCACGCGAACAATCGGCTCGAACTGCTGAGCGGCGTTCTGCTGAACATCAAATTTCCACTGGCTACCGTGCTGCTCTTTCTCGTTCAGCTCGCTCACCAGGGTGTTCACCCAGCGGGTAACGGCCTGTTCACTGCTCAGATCGGCTTCGGTCAGGGTTGGCTGGTAGACCAACTCCTTCAGCAGCGCTTTCGGATAACGACGCTCCATACGGCCGATCATTTTCTGCGTGGCGTTGAACTCAGACACCAGACGCTCCAGCGGTTCACCCGCCAGTGCTGGTGCGCTGGAGTTCGCGTGCAGGGTCGCACCATCAAGCGCGATAGCGATTTGGTACTGATCCATCGCATCGTCATCTTTAATGTACTGTTCCTGCTTGCCTTTTTTCACCTTGTACAGCGGCGGCTGAGCAATGTAGACGTGGCCACGCTCAACGATTTCCGGCATCTGGCGGTAGAAGAAGGTCAACAGCAGCGTACGGATGTGAGAGCCGTCGACGTCCGCATCGGTCATGATGATGATGCTGTGATAGCGCAGCTTGTCCGGGTTGTATTCGTCACGGCCAATGCCGCAGCCCAGCGCGGTGATCAGCGTCGCCACTTCCTGAGAAGAGAGCATCTTGTCGAAGCGCGCCTTCTCAACGTTAAGGATTTTACCCTTCAGCGGCAGAATCGCCTGGTTCTTACGGTTACGGCCCTGCTTCGCAGAACCGCCCGCGGAGTCCCCTTCCACAAGGTACAGTTCGGACAGCGCCGGGTCACGTTCCTGACAGTCAGCCAGTTTGCCCGGCAGACCCGCGAGGTCCAGCGCGCCTTTACGACGCGTCATTTCACGGGCTTTACGCGCCGCTTCACGAGCACGTGCTGCATCAATGATTTTACCGACAACGATTTTCGCGTCGTTCGGGTTCTCCTGCAGGTAGTCGCTCAGCAGTTCGTTCATCTGCTGTTCAACCGCCGATTTCACCTCTGAGGAGACCAGCTTGTCTTTGGTCTGAGAGGAGAACTTCGGATCCGGCACTTTCACGGAGACAACAGCAATCAGGCCTTCACGGGCATCGTCACCGGTGGCGCTGACTTTCGCTTTTTTGCTGTAACCTTCTTTGTCCATGTAGGCGTTCAGGGTACGGGTCATCGCCGCACGGAAGCCTGCAAGGTGGGTACCGCCGTCACGCTGTGGAATGTTGTTGGTGAAGCAGTAGATGTTTTCCTGGAAACCGTCGTTCCACTGCAGTGCCACTTCCACGCCAATACCGTCTTTTTCGGTGGAGAAGTAGAAGATATTCGGGTGAATAGGCGTTTTGTTCTTGTTCAGATACTCAACGAACGCCTTAATACCGCCTTCGTAGTGGAAGTGGTCTTCTTTGTTGTCGCGTTTGTCGCGCAGGCGAATTGAGACGCCAGAGTTCAGGAACGACAGTTCACGCAGGCGTTTCGCCAGAATGTCGTACTCGAATTCGGTCACGTTGGTGAAGGTTTCAAGGCTTGGCCAGAAACGCACCATCGTACCGGTTTTTTCGGTCTCGCCGGTCACGGCCAGCGGGGCTTCAGGCACGCCGTGCTGATAGATCTGACGGTGAATTTTGCCTTCGCGCTGGATAACCAGTTCCAGTTTCTGCGACAGGGCGTTTACCACGGAAACACCTACGCCGTGCAGGCCGCCGGAGACTTTATAGGAGTTATCGTCGAACTTACCGCCGGCGTGCAGAACGGTCATGATCACTTCTGCAGCGGACACGCCCTCTTCAGGGTGAATACCGGTCGGGATGCCACGGCCGTCATCCTGTACGGAAACGGAGTTATCGGCGTGGATAGTGACGATAATGTCTTTACAGTGACCCGCGAGCGCTTCGTCGATAGCGTTATCTACCACCTCGAATACCATGTGGTGCAGACCGGTGCCGTCATCCGTGTCGCCGATATACATACCCGGGCGCTTACGCACCGCATCCAGCCCTTTCAGGACTTTGATACTGGAGGAGTCATAAGAATTCGACATCAACGTTTCTCGCTCATTTCAACTTGGGTTAATCCGTTATTTTACCCTTTTCCACGGTAAACATCTTCGAATTTTCGTCCGACATGTCCATAACGTGTTCAGCGCTAATGGCGCTGACGAAAACCTGCGACTGCGTGGCTTTTAAGCGGCTGGCAAGCAGCCCGCGACGCGCGTCGTCAAGTTCCGAGGCAAAATCATCTATCAGGTACAGGCAGCGTCGCCCGCTCTCACGGGTGAGAAACTCCCCCTGCGCCAGGCGCAGCGCGCACATCAGGAGCTTGAGCTGCCCGCGCGACAGCGTGTCTTCCACCGGCGCACCGTCGGCACGAATGCGGAAATCCGCCTTGTGCGGGCCGTGCGCGGTGTAGGTCAACATGCGGTCGCGCTCGAAGTTTCTCTCTAACACCTCGGCATAATCCGTCTCTTTCTCCCAGCCGCGCTGGAAGGAGAAGGTGAGAGAGAATTCGGGTAAAAACTGTTTGCAGGTGTCGGCCATGTCTTCGGCAATACCTGCGCTGTATTCGGCACGCCAGCGGCTGATTTGTTCCGCAAGAGGAATGAGTTCCATGTCCCACGGGCGCAGCTGGGCGTAGCGCGTCACCTGGCGCAATGCGGCGTTACGCTGCTTAAGCAGGCGCTTCAGGTTGCTCCAGGCATTAAAGAAACCGGCTTCGTTGTGAAAGCATCCCCAGTCGAGGAACGCTCTTCTGTATTTGGGGCCGCCGTTGAGTAAAGTAAACCCCTCCGGCGTAATCAGCTGCATCGGCATCAGCAGCGCCAGTTCCGCCACCTTGTGGCCGTCGGTACCGTCGATGCGCACCTTGCTGTCGCCCTGCTTGTCTTTGGTCAGGCCGATGGCGGTCTCCCGTTCCTCGCCCTGCAAACGCCCGTGCAGAACAAAAGACTCCTGTTCGTGGCGAATGACGCGACCAATCTGCAAACTGCGAAACGCCCGACCGTGGCCGAGCGTATAGATGGCCTCAAGCACGCTGGTTTTGCCGCTGCCGTTGGCGCCAACCAGGAAGTTAAAGCCAGGGGATAAAGCGAGATCCGCGCTTTCGATATTGCGAAAGTCGCGGATCAACAGACGGGTGAGCGACATTACAGTCTCATTGGCATGACAACATAGGCAGCCGACTGTGATGCGGCATCTTCAATCTGTACGCTTGATACGGAATCGGTCAGCAGGATGCGCACGTTCTCGCATTTCAGCGCATTCAGCACGTCCAGCACGTAGCTGACGTTAAAGCCGATTTCCATCTCTGCGCCGGCGTAGGTGACGTCCAGAATCTCTTCTGCCTCTTCCTGCTCCGGGTTGTTAGCGGTGATTTTGATCTGATTTTCACTGACGTACAGGCGCACGCCGCGGAATTTCTCGTTCGAGAGAATGGCCGCGCGGGCAAACGCCTGCTTGAGGCTGTCGCAACCTGCTTCCAGCGTTTTGTCCGGGTTCTTCGGCAATACGCGGCGATAATCCGGGAAACGACCGTCAACCAGCTTCGATGTGAAGACAAAATCACCCACATGCGCGCGAATGTTGTTGCTGCCGATCTGCACGCGCAGCGGCGTATCGCCGCCGTCGAGCATACGCATCAGCTCAATCACCCCTTTACGCGGCACGATCACCGAATGGTTGGGCAGCGCGTCACCAATCGGCATAGAACAGACCGCCAGACGGTGGCCGTCAGTGGCCACGGTACGCAGCTCTTCACCTTCGGTTTCGAACAGCATGCCGTTTAAGTAGTAACGAACGTCCTGATGCGCCATCGAGAACTGCGTGGCTTCAATCAGACGCTTCATCGTCGCCTGCGGCAGGGTGAATTCGACTTCACTTTGCCAGTCGTCCAGGTTCGGGAAGTCCGCAGCGGGCAGCGTGGAGAGCGAGAAACGACTGCGGCCAGAGCGCACCAGCATACGGTCGCCTTCAAGCTGCACAGCGATTTCAGCGCCTTCCGGCAGCCCACGGCAGATATCAAAGAATTTACGTGCCGGAACCGTGGTCGCGCCTGCGTCGTGCGGCTGCGTCAACGTAACGCGTGCGATCATTTCCATTTCCAGATCTGTACCGGTCAGCGACAGCGTACCGTCCGCGACCTGAAGCAGCAGGTTTCCGAGAATAGGCAGCGTTGGGCGGCCACCTAATGGGCCACTCACCTGTTGCAGCGGTTTTAATAAATGTTCACGTTCAACGGTAAATTTCATAGCGTCACGATGATAATGTTCTGATTAGATTGGAAAAATCTTCTTTTATGTCGTGGCTTTCTTCGCGTAACTGCTCAATCTTGCGACACGCATGCAGCACGGTCGTATGGTCGCGGCCACCAAACGCATCCCCGATTTCCGGCAGACTGTGGTTGGTTAACTCCTTTGCCAGCGCCATCGCCATCTGACGCGGACGCGCCACCGAGCGGGAACGACGTTTAGACAGTAAATCAGCCACTTTGATCTTGTAGTACTCAGCCACCGTCTTTTGAATATTGTCGATGGTGACCAGTTTTTCCTGCAATGCCAGCAAATCGCGCAGCGCTTCACGCACAAAATCGATGGTGATTGCACGACCGGTGAAGTTGGCATTGGCGATAACGCGGTTCAGTGCCCCTTCCAGCTCGCGCACGTTGGAGCGCAGACGCTTGGCAATGAAGAACGCCACTTCACCCGGCAGGCGAATGTCGTTTTCATCGGCTTTCTTCATCAGGATCGCAACGCGGGTTTCCAGCTCCGGTGGCTCGATCGCCACGGTCAGGCCCCAGCCGAAGCGGGATTTCAGACGATCTTCAACACCGTTGATCTCTTTTGGATAACGATCCGAGGTCAAAATGATCTGCTGATTGCCTTCCAGCAGGGCGTTGAAGGTGTGGAAAAACTCTTCCTGCGATCGTTCTTTATTGGCAAAGAACTGAATGTCATCGATCAGCAGCGCGTCAACGGAACGATAGTAGCGTTTAAACTCTTCGATCGCATTGTTTTGCAGGGCTTTAACCATGTCCTGAACGAAGCGCTCGGAGTGCATATACACCACTTTGGCATTTGGCTTGCGCGCCATAATGCCATTACCCACCGCATGCAGCAGGTGGGTTTTACCCAGACCCGTGCCGCCATAAAGAAACAGCGGGTTATAGGCCCCACCCGGGTTATCAGCAACCTGGCGAGCCGCCGCGCGCGCCAGCTGGTTCGACTTACCTTCAACGAAGTTATCGAACGTGTGTTTCACGTTAACGTTAGAGCGGTAGGTTGGCTCAGCCGGTGCCGGGACGTTATCCCAGCCCTGACGAGCAGGCGCGACACGAGGCGCTGGCGCGGGAGCGGCCTGGGCAGGCGCTGCCACATTGACGGTTTCACGAACGGTTTGGGTAACCGGCTTTGTGCCTACTTCAAAGCGCAGCTGTGGGGCATCTGACCCGCAGAAATCGTTCAGCAGTCCATTGATGTTGTTAAGGTACTTGTCCCTTACCCAATCGAGCACAAAACGGTTTGGCGCATACAAAGCCAGCGTGTTATCGCTCAGTTCCGCCTGCAACGGGCGGATCCACATACTGAATTCTGTGGCTGGTAACTCATCCTGCAATCGGGCAAGACACTGCTGCCAAAGCGAAAGTGACACGGCGGACTCCAC